>NZ_RYZR01000005.1 GCF_003977615.1 Dyella dinghuensis | reverse complement strand
CTTTGGGTTACTTTTCTTTGGGCCAACAAAGAAAAGTGACTCGGGCCTCGGCAGAGGCACGAAACGCCCGCCGCGCAGGCGAGCACACTGGCGATAAGGCATCAACGGGACGATACAGTCACTGGATCCCAGCCTTCGCTGGGATGACGATGAGGAGCTGGGATGACGAGCTAAGGCTGGCCAGCTCGGAGAAAACGCCAAGCGTGCAGGCGCGCACCCGGACGGCCACATCACACCCCAAAAATCCCAACCCAATACACACAAAACTCACTAAAGCTACCCCTCAACGTGCCGATAAAACCTGCAACGGGCTCATCCGGCGAGGGCACTTTTATGGGTACGAAGAGCAAAGGCGATGCGGCATCGGCCATGGGTGCGGCAATAGGCTTGCCGCCCGATAGCCGCATCGCCGACGTGGGGGATCTGTATCGGCAACTTTCCTCCTCGCTGGATGCGCCGCAGATCACGCTGGATGGTTCCAAGGTGGACCGTGTGGATACGGCCGCGCTGCAATTGCTTGTCGTGTATCAGCGCGAGCTTGAGAAACGCGGGCATGCCATGCAGTGGGCGGGTGTCAGTGCACCGTTGTACGACGCAGCGAGCCAGTTGGGTCTGGCACAAACATTAGCGTTGCCGGCGAAGAAGCCGGCTTGAACTGAGGTGGAAAATGGCAAAGATTCTTGCGGTAGATGATTCGGCGTCGATGCGCGGCATGGTGGCTTTCACGCTGCGTAGTGCCGGTTATGACGTGAGCGAAGCGGAAAATGGCCAGCTTGCGCTGGATACGGCGGCAGCCTCGCGTTTCGACCTCGTGCTGGCCGACGTGAACATGCCGGTGATGGACGGCATCAGCATGGTGCGTGAGCTGCGTCAGCGCGCCGATTACAAAGGTGTGCCGATCCTCATGCTCACCACCGAGTCCAACACGGACAAGAAGATGGAAGGCAAGGCTGCCGGTGCAACCGGTTGGCTGGTGAAGCCCTTCGATCCGGAACAGTTGCTGGCAACCGTTCGTCGCGTACTTGGTTAAGCGTCACCATCAAAAGAGTCGAAAGCCCTCATGAGCACGATCAGCATCGCGCAGTTTCACAAAGTGTTCTTCGAAGAAAGCCTGGAAGGGCTGGACGCGATGGAAACGGCGCTGCTTGCGCTGGATGAGGGCGGCAATGCGGAGTTGGTGCATAGCATTTTCCGTGCGGCGCACTCGATCAAGGGCGGTGCCGCTACGTTCGGTTTTCCCGAAATGGCGGCATTCACGCACGAAGCCGAATCGCTGCTCGATCAGGTCCGCGAAGGCCGTCGCGCTGTCGACAAAGTGATTGTCGAATTGATGCTGCGTACGGTGGATTGCCTGCGTGGCATGTTCGATCGCGCGCAGAACGGTCAACCGCTTGCCGATGCGCAAAGCGAAGCGCTAAAGCAGGAATTGGCGGCAGCGGCGGGGCATTCCGCGCCGGCTGCGGCATCGAAAGCGGCGGCAAAATCGACGGCTTCCAGTGGTTGGGTGATTCAGTTCCGCCCGCACAAAAGCATGCTCGCAGGCGGCAACGAGCCGCTGCGCCTGTTGCGCGAACTCGCCGCGCTGGGTCAGCTCAACGTCGAAGCGCTCTACGATCGACTGCCCGTATGGGAAGCGCTGGATCCAACCGAATGCCATCTCGGCTGGCGCATCGAACTGACCGGTTCGGCCACGCGTGAAGCGATTGCGGGCGTGTTCGAGTGGGTGGAAGACGAGTGCGATCTGAGCGTTGAGCCTCTCGCTACTGCAGCCGCTGCGCCGGTGGCTGAGGCGGTTGCCGCTCCGGCTGCGGCGAATGCGCCATCGGGTAACGCGCGTGCCGCTGCGGCAAGCAGCAATGACGCCGGCTCCGTGCGCGTTGCCATCGACAAGATCGATGGATTGATCGACCTGGTGGGCGAGCTGGTCATCACGCAAGCCATGCTTGATCAGTTCCGCGAAGAATTCGATCCGTCGCGACTCGCGCTGCTTCAGCAAGGTCTCGCGCAGCTCGCACGCCACACGCGTTCCTTGCAGGAAAGCGTGATGGGCATACGTATGTTGCCGATCGGTTCGGTGTTCAACCGTTTCCCGCGTCTGGTGCGCGATCTGAGCCAGAAACTCGGCAAGCAGGTGAAGCTGGATCTGGTCGGTGAACATACCGAGCTCGACAAGACGGTGCTCGAAAAAATCGGCGATCCGCTCGTGCATCTGGTGCGCAACGCGATCGATCATGGTCTGGAAATACCGGAAAAACGCCGTGCTGCGGGCAAGGGCGATGTCGGCACCTTGCGCCTGGAAGCGTTCCATCGCGGCGGTTCCATCGTGGTGGAAATCGTCGACGACGGCGCCGGTTTGAACCGCGAGGCCATCATTGCCAAGGCGGTGCAAAAAGGCTTGATCACAAACGGCGACAACATCACTGACGAAGAAGTGGGCGAACTGATCTTCCAGCCGGGCTTCTCGACCGCCGCCGTGACCACCGATTTGTCCGGCCGTGGCGTGGGTATGGACGTGGTTCGCCGCAATGTCGTGGATCTTGGCGGCAGTGTGGCGATCAAGAGCCGTCCTGGCGCTGGCACCACTTTCACAATCACCTTGCCGCTCACGCTCGCCATCATCGATGGCTTGACCACGTCGGTGGGCGATGAGTGCTACATCGTGCCGCTGGTATCGATCGTCGAATCCATCCAGTTGCCCGCTGACGCCGTACGTACGGTTACCGGCGGCGGCGAACTCTTCCGTTTCCGCGGCGAATATCTGCCGATCATTCGCTTGCACGAGCAATTCGGTTGCGCGAATGCGCGACAGAAAATCGAAGAAGGTTTGGTGATTGTCGTCGAATCGGACGGTGCTCAGGTAGGTTTGTTTATCGACGAACTGGTCGGTCAGCAACAAGCTGTCGTGAAGTCGCTCGAAGCGAACTATCGCCGCGTCGACGGCATTTCGGGCGCCACCATTCTTGCGGATGGTTCGGTTGCGCTGATTACCGACGTTGCCGGTCTTATTCGCATGCAAAGCCGCCGAAAGGCAGCCTAAGCACTCTCTCCAGGCGGCGCAGGAAAGCGCCGCCTCTTACCGATATCAGGCCGCAACCGCGCCAGACGGTGACGTGCGGCTGCGCCTGAAAGAACAAGCAAGCGCCGTGTACCCCTGAAGTGATGTGAAGGCCCGTTTATGAATTCCCCGCTGAAAATGTTAGGTCGAATGAGTCTCGCGGCACGCGTGTGGCTGGTTATCGTCATCGTTGTTGCAGGTTTGCTGACGTTGACGGTGATGTCCGCCGTGGCTAGCCGCCGTTTGCAGATGGAGGCGCGCGAACGTTCGCTTGGCGATCAGGTGGCATCGGCCACGGCGGTGATGCAGAGCTTCGCCGATCGCGCCAACGCGGGTGAATTCAGTCAGGACGAAGCGAAAAAACGCGCACTCGCTGTCGTGTCGGCGATGCGCTGGAACGACGGTGCGGGGTATGTCTATGCATTCGACTCCAGTCTCGTCATGCGCATGCACGCAGTCATGCCGAAGCGTGTGGGCAAGAGCATTCACGACGAAGCCGATTCGACCGGGAAATTCATGTATCGCGACATGCTCGCCGCCGATCAGCGCGACGGCCATGGCCTGACCGAATATATGTGGCCCATGCCGGGCAGCAAGGGCGACACGCTGAAAATCACCTACACGAGCTGGTTCAAGCCGTGGGATCTGCACGTGGCAGCGGGTGCGTACTTTGTCGATATCGACGCCGAATTTCAGCACATGCTGATCGGCAGCCTGCTGCGCGCGTTGCTGGTTGCCCTGCTGGTGATCGGCGTGGTGTGGGAATCGATGCGAAGTATCCGGTTGAGTATCGGCGGTGAGCCCGCCCACGCGCTGGCGATGGCCGGCCGCATCGCCAGCGGCGATTTGCGCGGTGACGATGCGCAGTATGTACCACCATCAGGCAGCCTGATGGATGCGTTGCTGCGCATGCGCGGAAAGCTGACCGACATCGTCAGCAAGGTGCAGGAAGGTGCGCAGGCGGTGACGTCTGCTGCACAAGAGATTTCCCACGGTAACGATGACCTGAGCCAGCGCACGCAGGAACAGGCGTCGAGCCTTGAAGAAACGGCGTCGTCGATGGAAGAAATGACGGCGACCGTGAAGCAGAGCGCCGATCACGCGAGCCAGGCCAGCCAGCTGGCCGTCGCCATGCGCGCGCAAGCCGAGCGCGGCGGCGATGTGGCCGCGCGTGCCAGCACCGCGATGAAAGCGATCCAACAAGCGAGCGCGCAGATTTCCGACATCGTCAGCCTGATCGATGAAATCGCCTTCCAGACGAATTTGCTGGCGCTCAATGCCGCGGTCGAGGCTGCTCACGCAGGCGAACAGGGACACGGTTTCGCCGTCGTCGCTGGCGAGGTACGCCATCTGGCGCAACGCAGTGCGCGCGCGGCGAAAGACATCAAGGCGCTGATCAACGACAGCGTCGAGAAAGTCCAGGCCGGCTCCGTGTTGGTGGATGAATCCGGGCAGGCGCTGGTCGGCATCATCGGCAGCGTCAAGAAAGTCTCCGACATCATGAACGAGCTGGCGGCGGCCGGTCAGGAACAGTCCGCCGGTATCGATCAGGTCAATCGCGCGGTCACGCAGATGGACGAGGTGACGCAGCAGAACGCCGCCCTGGTCGAGGAGGCCGCCGCGGCGGCCCACGCCATGCAGGAGCAGGCCAGTCTGCTGCATGCCCAGATGGGCTATTTCCGGCTTGAGGCCGCCCCTGAAAACAAGCCGCAACCGGCCCGTTCCGCCGCCCGGAAACCCGCGCCTTCCCAGCGCCCGCAACAGCCTGCGGCGCGACCCCTGGCGGTGGCCGGCGAGTGGTCGGAATTCTGATTTTCACTGGGTTATTCGCTCAAGTTTCAAGCAAAACCGCCGATCCATTCTTTCGAACGGGAGCATCCGGGGATGCTCCAACGACGAGGCGAACATGTCAGACCAAACGCGGGGCACGGGACCCCAGGCGCAGTACCTCACCGTCAACCTCGCTCACGAGGAATACGGCATCGACATTCTGTCGGTGCGCGAAATTCGTGGCTGGACACCGGTGACGCGCATTCCGCAATCGCCGCACTACGTGCTGGGCGTCTTGAACCTGCGCGGTGCGATCGTGCCAGTGATCGACATGCGACTGCGCTTTGGACTCGCACGCGAGGAATACGACGCCACGACTGTCACGGTGATCGTCACGGTCGCGGGCCGCCAGTTCGGCGTCGTTGTGGATGCTGTCTCCGACGTGATCGACGTTGCGAGCGATGCGATGCGCCCAGTGCCGGACATGGGCACCACCGTCGACACCGAATACCTGAAAGGACTGACCGCCGTGGGCGAGCGCATGGTCTTGCTGCTCGATGCGGACAAACTGCTGCAACCGCAGGATGCGCAGATGCTGGAGGCCGCGCTCGCGGCTAATGACGTGAAAGCCGTGGCCTAAGGAATAAAACAATGAAACTGCGCTTCCCCAAATTCAAGTTTACGTCACTGACCATCCGCGCACGCCTGATCATGCTGGTTGGCTTGCTCTGCGTGATGCTCGTCGCCGGTGCGGTGATCGGCCTGTTTGCGATGTCGCGCCAGAACGCCGGCACGCAAGCCATTTACGAGAACGAACTGGTGCCGTCGCAATACGTCGACAACATCCGCACGAACTCGCTGAAGTACTTCCTCGCGATGAGCGAAGCCGCTGCGCTGACCGGCAAAGCCGACCAGATCAAGCAGAAAGTCGGCGAAGCCGATCGTTATATGGCGGAATTGAACGACTACAAGAAGCGCCTGGACGCCGTTCAAATGAGTCCGGCATTGGCCGCTGCCATGAAGGACTATCACTCGACGGACAAAGATTACGACCAGGCACGCGGCGATGTGATGGATGCAATCAAAGCCGGCGACGGTTCCGCTTCCGATACGATCGAAATGGAAATGCGTCCGCTGCTGATGCAACGTCAGGATGCGCTTTCGAAGGTTGTCGACGCGCAGCGGACGGAAGCCAACCAGATCTTCCAGGATCAGGTGAAGAGCTATCAGCGCATCCGCATGATCACCTTCGCTGCGCTGTTCATCGGTTTGCTGTTTGCCCTGTTGCGTTCGACGATGCTGGTTCGTTCGATCAGCCGCGCGTTGAGCTATGCCATGAGCCTCGCCAACGAGATTTCGCAGGGCAAGCTGGGTCATGAGGTTGTCGTCAAAGGCAATGATGAGCTGGCGAAGCTGCTCTCCGCGCTGCGCACCATGGACGAGCGTCTGGTCGAAATCGTCGCCGACGTGCGTCATGGTTCCGATGCAGTGAGCACCGCTGCGCAGCAGATTGCGCGCGGCAACGACGATCTCAGCCAGCGTACGCAGGAACAGGCCTCCAGCCTGGAAGAAACCGCATCGTCGATGGAAGAAATGACCTCGACGGTGAAGCAAAACGCCGAAAACGCTAGCCATGCGGATCAGCTTGCACGTGGTGCTCGCGAGCAGGCCGAGCGTGGCGGCGACGTCGTTGCACAGGCCGTTACGGCCATGCGCGAGATCAACGACTCCAGCCGCAAGATTTCCGACATCGTCAGCTTGATCGACGAGATTGCATTCCAGACCAACCTGCTCGCACTCAATGCGGCGGTGGAAGCGGCACGTGCGGGCGAACAGGGCCGCGGTTTCGCAGTGGTCGCCACCGAAGTGCGCAACCTCGCACAGCGCAGCGCCGGTGCGGCAAAGGAAATCAAGCAGCTCATCAATGAAAGCGCGAACAAGGTTCGCACGGGTACCGACCTCGTAGATCAGACCGGCAAGGCGTTGACCGACATTGTCGATAGCGTGAAGAAAGTGACGGACATCGTCGCCGAGATCGCTGCGGCCAGCCAGGAGCAGTCGGCAGGTATCGATCAGGTCAACAACGCTGTGTCGCAGATGGACGAAATGACGCAGCAGAACGCGGCACTGGTCGAAGAAGCCTCCGCCGCGGCGCGCGCCATGCACGAACAGGCCGACGAACTGTCGCAGCAAGTCGCGTTCTTCCAGATTAGCGGTACGACGAACAAAGCACCGGCAAAAGCGGTGGCCACGGCCGTCGCACAAGAAGCCGAAGCCGTGTTCGCCGCAGTACGCAAGAGCACGCCCAAAGTCGCAGCGCGTCCCGTAGAAACGGCCGACGCTGGCGCCTGGAAGGAGTTCTGATCCGATGGCCGCACGCATGCATGATGACGATTCGTGCGGCGCTGCGGCGGTCGCAAGCGGATGGTCGCTGGGTGACAAAGACTTCGCGTTTCTGAGCGACTTCGTCTACAAGCACTGCGGCATCGTGCTTGGCGAACATAAGCGTCAATTGGTGCAGGGTCGTTTGGTGCGTCGCTTGCGGGCGCTGCGACTGGACGGATTCGATGAGTACGTCAATCTGTTGCGCAGCGATCCCGATGCCGAGTTGGGCGAACTGGCGAGTGCGATCAGCACCAACGTCACCTCGTTCTTCCGCGAGATGCATCACTACGATTTGCTGGCCAACGAACTGTTGCCGAACTGGATCGAGAAAAAGAAGCGCAGCAGCGACCGCCTGCGCATCTGGTCGGCCGGATGTTCCACTGGCGAAGAGCCGTATGCGTTGGCGATGGTGCTGGCCGAAGCGCTGGAGCGAACGGGCAGCAAGGTCGATGCACGCATCCTGGCGACGGATCTTTCGCCGCAGGCATTGGGTGCGGCGCGCGCAGGCACGTATTCGCTTGAGCGTATGGGCGGTATCAGCGAGGAACGTCGCAACCGCTGGTTTCTGAAAGGCGAGGGTACGTATGAAGGCCTCGCGTGTGTCCATCCGCGGTTGCGTGAGCTCGTCACCATTCAACCGTTGAATCTTTTGCATGAGTGGCCGATGCGTGGTCCGTTCGACGCGATCTTCTGCCGCAATGTAGTGATTTATTTCGACAAGCCGACCAAACAGCGCCTGTTCGAGCGTTACGCCGGTTTGTTGGAGCAAGGAGGCTATTTATTTCTGGGGCACTCCGAATCGATGTACGGCCTTAGCGATTCGTTCGATTTAGTTGGCCGTACGGTTTATCGGAAGTGCAAATAATGACAGCACCTATGGCTGGCGTTGCGATTGCGCCAGATAAGAATTCAGTTGTTTTGCCGGGCTTTGAACACTTACGCCGTTTTTGGGATGCCACGCAGCGCTGCATGACCGTCAAGGTTTTGCCCGGCGAGTTTTATGTAAGCACGCAGGAAGAAATGATTTCCACCGTGCTGGGTTCATGCGTATCGGCATGCATTCACGACACGGAGCGCGGTATCGGCGGCATGAATCACTTCATGTTGCCCGAACCGGTGGGCGAGCGTGACAGCTGGTCATCGGCAGTAGGACGTGCGGCGCGTTACGGCAGCGATGCGATGGAGCAATTGATCAACGCCATCCTCAAAGCCGGCGGCCGACGCGAAAATTTCTCGGTGAAGATTTTCGGCGGTGGCCGTGTGCTGACGCATATGACCGATGTAGGTCAGCGCAATGTCTCCTTCGTCAGACGGTATCTGGAGGCGGAAGGGTTGAAGTTGAGGGCAGCGGATGTCGGCGACATCTACCCGCGTCAACTGCAGTTTTTCCCGGTGAGTGGCCGCGTGCGCGTGCGTCAGTTGCGCACCACGCGCGACAACGAGCTGGCCGCCAACGAGCAGCAGTATCTCAAGCGTTTGGCGAACGATCCGATAAAGGGTGAAGTGGAGTTGTTTTGATGTACCAGGGGCGAGACATGAGTAGCGAGGGTGCAGCGCGCATGTCAGCTACAGGGGGCTTGCCAGAGCGAGTGGCGTGCCCTCGCTGCTCATCTCTCGTCCCTCTCCAACAGGCAAAGGCAGGAAAGTAGCAATGAGTAAAGTGCGCGTACTGGTGATCGACGATTCCGCCCTGGTGCGGAAGCTGTTGTCGGCTATGCTCGATTCCGACCCCGGCATCGAGGTTGTCGGTGTGGCTGCCGATCCGTTGATCGCGCGCGAAAAGATCAAGCAGCTCAATCCTGACGTGCTGACGCTCGATGTCGAAATGCCGCGCATGGATGGTTTGACGTTTCTTGAAAACCTGATGCGCCTGCGTCCGATGCCGGTGGTGATGGTGTCGTCGCTGACCGAGCGTGGTGCAGAAGTCACGCTGCGCGCGCTTGAAATCGGTGCGGTGGATTTCTTCACCAAGCCGGCCAACGATCTGGCGAACAGCTTTGCCGACGCCGCGGGCGAGATCTGCGCGAAGGTGAAGCTCGCTGCGCTTACGCGTCCGCGCGCTTATACGACCGTGCAAAAACTGGACGTGCCGCCGCGGCATACCGCTGATGCGGTACTGCCGCGCTCGCAAGGTCCGGGCACGCGCGGTAGCAACCGTATCATCGCGGTGGGCGCATCGACCGGTGGTACCGAGGCCATTCGCGTGTTGCTCGAGGCGATGCCGCCAGATGCACCCGCGATGGTCATTACACAGCACATTCCTGCCGCTTTCAGTGGCGCGTTCGCCGAGCGCATGAACAAGTGTTCGGCGATGCGTGTCTGCGAAGCGCGGGACAATCAACCGATTCAGCCGGGCCACGCGTATATCGCGCCGGGTGGTCAGCATCTTCTTGTGATGTGGGATGGCGCCAAGCACGTATGCCGCCTGCATGACGGTCCACAGGTCAACCGGCACAAACCGAGCGTGGATGTACTGTTCCGTTCGGTCGCCGCGAGCGTCGGTGCCGCCGCCATCGGCGCATTGTTGACGGGCATGGGCGATGACGGCGCGCGCGGCTTGCTCGAATTGCGTGAATGTGGCGCGCCGACGGTCGTGCAGGATGAAGCGACCTCCGTGGTGTGGGGCATGCCTGGCGCGGCGTGGAAACTCGGTGCCGCCGACGAGAAGCTGCCGCTGGAAAGCGTGGCTGCACGTCTGTTGCTTCTTGCACAACAACCTATCGTCGGCGCACGTCGCGCCGCGTCTTGATGCATCGGAACATTTTTATGTCCACAAACATGTTCAACAATTCCGCATCCCGCCCGCTGATTGGCATCGGCGCCAGTCTGGTGGCACTCGTCCTGTGCCTGGTCTGGAACCCGGCATGGATGGCGCCCGTGCTCGTCACGTTGCTCTGTGCGGTGTGGATCTACGAATGCCGCCGCATGGCAGTGCCTTCGGTCGTCGTGGAAACATCGGCCGGTCCCGACAACACACCCGTGCGCGAGGCGCTGGAAGATGTGCGTGGTGCTCTGGTGGATGAGCTGGGTCATGCTTCGCGTGAGCTGCATCAGGCACTGGATCTTCTGGGCGACGCCGTGAAGGAATTGGGTGGCGGCTTCGATGGCTTGTCACACAAGACCGGCATGCAGCAGTCCTTGCTCAAGCAGATCATCGATGTGCAGAACGGCGGCGTGTCCGTGCAGGATTTCGCGGCGCGTACCGGCGATCTGCTGGAACATTTCGTGGGGTTGATCGTGCAGCTGTCGCGCGAGAGCCTGCGCATCGTTTACCGCATAGATGGCATGTCGAAGGAAATGGATGCGGTGTTCGCGTTGCTGAAGAACGTCAACACCATCGCTGAAGAAACCAACTTGTTGGCGCTCAACGCCGCGATCGAAGCGGCGCGTGCCGGTGAAGCCGGGCGCGGCTTCGCGGTGGTGGCGGGCGAAATCCGCAACCTCGCCAGCCATTCCAATCAGTTCAACGAGCAGATCGGCAGTCACGTGGAGCGCGCACGTATTGCGATGGAGCAGGTGCGTGGCCTGATCGGCGAATTGGCCTCGCAGGATTTGAACGTGGCCTTGTCCGCAAAGGGCGGCATTGACGCGATGATGGCTCACGTGACGGAAAGCGATGCGCGCACCAGCGCCGTGGCCGATCAGGTGGTCGAAATCAACCGCGGCTTGGGCAACGACGTTTCCACCACGATTCGCTCGCTGCAGTTCGAAGACATTCTCAGCCAGTTGCTCAATCAGACGCGCACGCGCCTGGTCGAGCTGCAGGGCGTTGCAGCGGAAACCACGCGCGACATCGAAGAGTTGGCCTGCGGCCCGGTCGATGCACAGGTACTTCGCCAGCATTCCGAGCGTGTGCGCGAGCGTCTGGCGCTGCAACGCGAAAAGGCCCGCATCCGCTCCCGTGGTCCTGCGCTGCAGAACACGATGGACGCCGGCGAAATCGAATTGTTCTAAGGGAGACTGCCATGAGCCTCAACGTTCAACACGATACCGAACAAGATTGCGTCACCCTGCAATTCGGCACGAATTTCGATTTCAGCGTGCATCGTCAATTTCACGAAGCGTGCCTGGGCGGCCGTAAACCGTCGCGCAGCTACGTGATCGATCTTGGCGACGTCGACAGCATGGATAGTTCGGCATTGGGCATGCTGCTCTTACTGCGTGAGCATGCCGGTGGCGATCGTTCGGAGATTCGCATCGTCAATGCGAATACGGCATTGCGTGGAACGCTCCGTGTTGCCGGGTTCGATAAGCTCTTTACCTTGCATTGAGCTTAACGCACCTGGATTCAGGTATCCGAGCTCAGGCAGTCCATGGTTGCGGCGCCGTGAGTTGCTCCATGGGCCGATTGATAACGTCGACCAGCATGTACGAGAGACGTAATCCGTTTTCAGTGACTTTGCTGCGCAGCTCGCCACCAAATAGGCGCGCATGGTTGCGCAGGGCGAGCAGCCCAAGCCCGTAAGCGCCAAGCCGCGATCCGAGCATGTCACGCTCGGTTGTATCGAACATCGCATCGTTGATGTGACTGTTATCAAGCTTGCCTTCCACCTGCAGGGCAACCCAATAGCCGTTTGCCGTCGCGCCACTGCGAACGCCAAGCCGAATGCTTGAGCAAACAAGTTGTCCATTGATGTGCATTACCGATTCGCAGGCAAGCCGGTAAATAGCCGCATGTATGGCGGGCGTCAGGTCGTCCAGCGGGCCTCTTATGCGGCAACGATAGTTGATGGCGGCTTCACGCAGAGCATCGGCAATCGTTTCGTGCAGGGCAGCCGACAAACCGCGCTGACGCCATGCGGAGGGATACATGCTATCAACCAGTCGATTGACGTGGTCCTGCATGGATGCGGCTTGGCGGTAATAGCGCTGCACTTCGCTTTCAGGAAGTACATCGTGAACACGATCCAGCAATTGATGTTGCGTCAATTGCAACGAAGTACCCGCGACTTGCAAGGCTTGAGCTGTTTTCTTAATCCGCGTTTCACTTAGTTGAAAGCTTTGGCGCGCCAGCTGCAGAGCCTGTTCAACTTCCAGGCGATCCTGTTCTTCTTTCAAGCTTTGCGCGGTAATGCGCGCCCCTAGTGTGAATAGACACGTCACAACGAAGGCGATAAACGCTTCTGTTTCTATGTTCAGTTCGGCAGTGTCGTATTGCAGAAGGGAGGCAACGCATAGAATGGCCGGTGTTCCGCCAAGCGCAGCTGCCCTCCAGCCTGGTTTTAGAGTTAACCACGCGATGGGCAAAAAGGCGGCTAGGTAGGAAAGTTTTCTGGCTTCTTCTTCGCTATGCAGATAAAGCCAGTAAACAAATAATGCGGTGGATAACAAAAGAGCCAAGGTATCGACCGCTAATAACTCCTTCGCTGCTTTGCGCAATCTTCGTTGCCAGGGTTCTTCGGAAAGGTATTCGGCACGAACCATCAATACCCAGGGCATTAAGGCAACAATCGTGATGTATCTACCTAAAAATCCCTCTGGCACGTCTATGAATGGGATAACAAACCAATGTCCGTTCACCTGGCCGCAGGCTCCGCTCAAAACAGCTTGAGCATCCCATGCCAGTGAGACGGCTACCGTGCATATCAGCAACGCCTTGAAGTTAACTAGCTGCGTACTGGGAAATAGGTTTAGCTTTTCGCGGCACCACCATACAAGGGGCATGGAAATGGCGCTGTACGGGACTAACTGCGTAAGCGACCAAAGAATGCCGAACCGGTCAACACACTCATAAGCAACGTAGGATTGGGCAACACAGTCCACTCCCGCAAAAAGCGGCCAGTAGCGATAGGGTAGGAATAACAGACAGGCGAAACGCAGCGGCGTCGTAATTGGCCAACTTGATGTTGAGAAGTCACGGATCGACAGATAGGTGATCACATAACCGATCACCAGAGCGAGTTGTCTAACCCAATACTTGTCCCACAACTCTCGACCCATACCCCTCTACCCCCGCAGCAGACGCATCAAGGGACCTACTGCACTTATCTGTGTAGGCGCAACGCGCTGATCATGGGCCATATGTAGGCCCGGCGCTAGGGCATCGCGCATAAAAAAAGCCGGCGAGGTGAGGCTCGCCGGCAGGTTCACACACGCATTTGGGAAAATCGGTTACCAGGCGCGAACGTCGACCACGGTGAGCGAGTAGCTCTGCATGTCGGTCTGGTAATGAAGCATGCGGCCAAGGTCGAAATCGACCGATTGGCCAGGGCTGAGGTTGGTCGTACCGGCGGGCCAGCCTGCCTTGGAGGCGAGCACGTTGCCGGTGCCGTCCTTCGCGTCGACGCGAACCTGGGCAGCGGCAGCGGCGGAGCAGTTGTTGACCAACTTGCCCTTGACGCTCAGGCGGGTGCCGACGCCCGAACCAACGGCGCTTACCTTCACGTCCTGAATGGTGAAATCGGTAGGGGCGCATGCTTGGGCGGCGATTGGTGCGACCATCAGCAAGGTCGCGACGAGTAGCTTTTTCATATGTCAGTCCTTAGGCCGAGGTGCCACGCGAAAGCGTGTTGATTGGTGTATCGGCGGGACCGGGGCGAACTTTAGGCTCGATATGCCGCCCGATGAGCACAAATAAAAAGTCCCCCGAGTTGCCTCGGGGGACCTTGTCAGGCCGTCGTTATAACCGGCAGTTATAACGGCTTTGAGCTGGCTTAGAAGCGGTATTCCACCGAGGCGGAGTACGCAGCCACATTGGCGCGCTCATGCGGCACACCGATGGTGTCGAAGCTGGTGCCGTTGCCGGACTGCAGGCGGTAGTTGTCGTAGTTCAGCGCCAGGCTGAAGTTGTTGGTCACGTCGTAACCAACGCCCACACCGGCGTACAGACCGCTGTTCCAGGTCTTGTAACGGTCGCTGCCGAACGCGCCGATGGCGTCGAACTTGGTCTGCGAGCGCATGTAACCGGCGTGCGCGGTAACGAACCAGCTCTGGTAGAAGTTGTACTTGCCGTTCACGCCAACGGTGGCGGCGCGCGGCTTGACCGAGAGCTGGCTGTAACCGTCAGACCACTTGGGCTGACCCAGGTACACGTAGCCGATTTCCGGACCGATCAGGCCATTCCAGCGCCAGCCGAAACGGACGTTCTGGAACACGCCGTGATCGTGGTTCAGCGTGTCGCTGTCCACGCGGTACTGGGACTGGCCAAGCTGGCCGGCGACGAAGAAGTTGTCTTGCCAGTTCGGATTGATGTTCGAGCCGTAAGTGGCAGTGCTGGCGGTGCCGTCCGCATGGGCGGCCTGGCTGAGCACGGGGGACAGGGCAAGGGCGGCCATAGCGGCCGAGAGGGCGAGCTTATTCATGGAGGACTCCATTTTTTTATTAGGCCGTCGCAGCGATGGGGAAGTCGCTACGAGGGACCGCGCGGGGATACGCGGTGTAACGACATTGTAACAGTCCTCTTGCACCAAACTTTCGGCCAGCTTCGCGTGGAAGTCGCCGTTCAGTTTTGTGAGGAAAGGCCCAGAGAGGCTGCGCGATAGATGCGACAAGGCGTATCAGCGCATTGCGTGTGACCTCTGGCAGGGGGGCGCAGGCTGTTCAGATGGCTAGCATCGTGGTCTCAAGCCGCCTTCACATTCATGTTGGCGGCGTAAGCCGCACCCCAGGAGACCACCTTGAAACCCACGCCACTCGCCGCCGCCGTCCTAGCTTCCTTGCTGGGATGCGTCGCTTTTTCAGTTTCTGCGGATGACACTCCCGCACCGCAGAACGTGCCGTACAGCGCAGGGACGCTGAAGATCGATGTCGATGCCACCGACCTCGCACATCGCGTGTTTCGCGTGCATGAAGTGGTGCCGGCCGCGCCGGGTCCGCTGACCTTGCTCTATCCGCAATGGATTCCTGGCAATCATTCGCCGACGGGCCCGATCGACAAGTTCGCCGGCCTGACGGTGAAGGCCAATGGCCAGACGCTGCCATGGGTGCGCGATCAGTACAACGTCTATGCCTTCCAGGTCGATGTGCCGCAAGGCGCTACGTCGGTGGAAGTCGACTTCCAATATCTGTCGCCGCAGGACATGCGCCAGGGCCGTGTGGTGATGACGCCGGAAATGCTCAACCTGCAGTGGAACACCGTGTCGCTGTATCCGGCCGGTTACTACGCGCGCCAGATCCAGACCGATCCCAGCGTGAAGTTGCCAACTGGCTGGCAGTTCGGTTCGGCGCTTGAGGTCGCTTCGAAAGACGGCGACACCGTGCACTTCAAGTCGATCAACTACGACGATCTCGTCGACTCGCCGATCTACGCCGGCAAATACTTCAAGAGCGTCGATCTTGATCCGGGTGCAAGCACGCCCGTGCACATGGATGTCATTGCCGACGATCCGAAATATCTGGAAATCACGCCCGAACAGGTGAAGATCCATCGTGCGCTCGTGCAGCAGATGTACAAGCTTTACGGCGCGCATCACTACAACCACTACGACTTCCTGTTCTCGCTCAGCGAGAAGATGAGCGGCAACGGTCTGGAGCATCATCGTTCCAGCGAAGACGGTACGCCGACGGGTTACTTCACCGAGTGGGACAAGAGCTGGGTGATGCGCGATCTGCTCTCGCACGAATTCAATCACTCGTGGGATGGCAAGTATCGCCGTGGCGCGGATCTCGCCACACCGAACTTCAACGTACCGATGGGCGACAGCCTGCTGTGGGTCTATGAAGGCCAGACGCAGTTCTGGGGCCAGGTGATGGCCGCGCGCTCGGGTTTGTGGAGCGACAAGCAGTATCAGGAAATGATCGCGGCCGTCGCCGCCACCTACGACAAGGGTCGTCCGGGCCTCGCGACGTGGCGTAACGTGCAGGACACGACGAACGATCCCACCATCGCACTGCGTCGCCCGTTGCCTTATCGCAACTATCAGGCGAGTGAAGATTATTACTCGGCCGGCGAAATGATCTGGCTCGATGTCGACAGCAAGCTGCGCGAACTCACGCACAACAAGAAAACCATCGACGATTTCGGCAAGGCGTTCTTCGGTGTCAATCCGGGTGCGTGGGACGTCGATACGTATACCTTCGATGACGTGGTGAAAACGCTCAACGACATCGCTCCGTTTGACTGGAAACCGTATCTGCGCACGCGTCTGGACGGCCACGGTCCGCTGATTGGCGGCCTGGAAGCGCACGGCTGGAAACTTGTCTACAACGACAAGCCGTCCGACGCGATCAAGGCTGCGGAAGCGTTCCGCCACTCCGCCGACTTCACGTACTCGCTCGGCGTGATGGTGGGTATGGATGGCAATGTTGGCGATGTGCTGTGGGATGGTCCTGCGTTCAATGCCGGTCTATCGCCGGGCATGAAAGTTGTCGCGGTCAACGGTCAGGCTTATTCGCCGGAAGTGATGACCGATGCCGTCAAGGCATCCGCCACCGATACCAATCAGCCGATCGAGTTGCTCGTGCAGAACTTCAACGAGTACAAGACGCTGCGCATCGACTATCACGGCGGTCTGAAATATCCGCATATCGAACGCGATACCAGCAAGCCCGACACGCTCAGCGAGCTGATCAAAGCCCGCTAAGCAACGGTCTCAAGAGCCCTCTCGCCGCAACGGGAGAGGGCTCGGCGGCGGCCGGCACACGCAGTCGTGGGCGGCCCCCGTCAACTTCGCTATACTTGCCGCCCGCCCTGGCGCGCATCCACCGATCGCCTATGCCAGTGCGTACACCACGCGCCCGTAGCTCAGCCGGATAGAGTAGTGGCTTCCGAAGCCATTGGTCGGGGGTTCGAATCCCTCCGGGCGCGCCAATCTCTTCTTGGGATGTTTCCGTTCTGGAACGGGAAGCAGTCGTCGAGACGCGGCGTTGTCACCATTCCGTGCCGGCGCTTTCGATTTCCATGTATGGCTTCGCCCAAAGCGCAATCTGGATCTGCATCGATTTGCACCAGGCGTTGTGCATGTGCGCAACATCGGATTCGTTGTCGCCCTTGGCTTCCAGATACGGTTTTATCGTGTCGTTGAGAACGGCCAGGAAGGCGGCGATGTCGCTATATGGCACAAAGGGCGTGGAATCGGCATGGTCCGTTTGATTCTTCTTGACGCTGGTATGCCTCAAGGCGATTTCCCGTTGATAGTTGAGCCAGTCCTGGTCGTAAGGACGCAAGCATGTGTCGAGAATCCATTGTTGGAAACGGCGATTACTTCGCGCCAGATAATCGGGATTGGCCGATCCGTCGAGGTTTCGCGAGTGCCGGGCGAGATGCGGAATGCCGGCGATGATGCCGGCACGCCAGTGATTGACGATGCGCTCGACTTGATCTTCCAGCACGACTCCGGCCGTGCGCAGATAGCGTGCGTCTTCCTCAGTGAAACCGGCCGATATCTTTAGCCGCTGTAGATCATCGAGCGTTGCAGACGAGGCGGCGACGGTGGACGTTCCATAGGTATAGCCAGGTATATCGCTCGCATTTGCGTTCATGGGGGCGTTTCTCGGGTGATGGTTATGGATCGAATTGCGTGGCCGTTGCCATCGCGCGCCAGCCGTCCATATCGCGCTTTAGGCGCGCCAGTTTTTCGTCGATGCGGGCATAGCAATCTGACCCAAGCGGCAAGCGTAACGGGGGCGACGGCGATTCGACCGCGTTGACGATCACGCGAACGGCTTTTGCCGGGTCGCCCGGTTGGTTGCCGCTTGCGGAAGAAACATTGTTGCGCGCCTTTCCCACGGTGTCGGCGTAAGCATCGACAAGCTTGGCGGCTTTTTTGATGGAGCCGGATGAAAGAAATTCAGTACGGAAGTAGCCGGGTTCGACAATGGTGACTGTGATGCCAAAGGGTTTAAGTTCGAGATCGAGCGCTTCGGACAGGCCTTCGATGGCGAACTTCGCGGCGTTGTAGATACCGAATCCAGCCGATCCGGTAATCCCGCCGACCGACGAGAAATTGACGATGTGGCCGGAGCGATTCGCGCGGAAGTGCGGCGCTACTGCACGGATAACGTTGAATGTGCCAAAGAAATTGGTATCGAACGTCGCTTGTGCTTCTTCCGTCGAGACTTCTTCCACGGCGCCCACCATGCCAAATCCTGCATTGTTGACGACGACATCGATGCGCCCCATTTTCTCGATTGCTTGCTTGATGACCTGTTCGGTTTGCTGTTCATCCGTGACGTCAAGCTGCATCACCATCAGGTTTTCGTGGGTGATATCGGACGAGCCATTTCGTGTTGTGCCAACAACACGGTAGCCGCGCACCAGCAACTCCTCACAAAGCGTCTTGCCAAACCCGCGCGAAATACCGGTTACGAACCAATTTGCCGTGGGCATGCTCAATTTTCCTCAAGTCAAACTCGCATCCGACTTCATTGTCGAACGGTGGCTGGTGTCTGCGGCTCATCAACCGTGCGGTTACTGAGCCGCTATCTCGTTGTGCTGGTCTTTCAATATGCGTAACGTCAATGCTTAGGTCGCCGCGCTATGTTCGCTGACAGCATCCATCACACGGGCAGAGTAGACCAGGGTGGCGCCGGCGTTCAGTGCGACGGCAACGCCAAGCGCTTCGGCAATTTCTTCGCGTGTCGCGCCGTGCTTCAGCGCTTCGCCCGTGTGCACGGTGATACAGCCATCGCAACGCGTGGTCACCGATACAGCCAACGCGATCAACTCGCGGGTTTTTGCATCCAGCTTTCCGGTCTTCTCACCTGCCTTGGACAGTGTTTGATAGCCCGCGACCGTATCGGGGCTCAGCTTGCCGATTTCGCCGATACGGCCCATCAGTTCCTTGCGGTATTCAAGCCAGTTCATCATGAGATTTCTCCTCGTGGATTTGCAGGGTGATAACCGATCGCGATAAACGCGTCGGTGTCGACAGGTGTCGCGTTTGCGTCAATGTTGAATGCTGACTACGACTTTTCCTTGCGCTTGCTGCTTCTCGATAAGTGCGTGCGCCGCGCCGACGTCGTTCAAGGCGAAGGGGTGCGGATCCACCTGCGGCTTGATCATTCCCGCTTCGGCCAAACGCGTGGCTTCGCGCAGGATGTCTCCGTGATGCGCCTTGCCTTCGCCGGTCAACAGCGGCAGTAACGTGAACACACCGGAGTAGGTGGCAGCGCGGAAGGACAGCGGCGCCAATGCATGCGTGCCCCATCCCAACGAACTGACGACGTGGCCGAAACGCGACACCGCTTTGAAGGAAGCATCGAGACTTGCGCCGCCAGCGGTGTCATACACGACATCGAAACCGCGTCCGGATGTATACGCAGCGACATAGTCTTCGACCTGTTGTTGCTGGTGATCGATCGGCGTGGCACCCAGTTGTTCTATCACGCCAGCGCGCGATGCCGCGCCCGTAGCGAAGACGGTCGCACCGAACGCGCGCGCGATTTGAATGGCGATGCTTCCGACACCGCCGGCACCGCCTTGCACCAGCACGGTTTGTCCGGCACGCAATTGCGCGCGATCGATCAAACCTTCCCACGCCGTAATGAAGATGAGCGGCAATGACGCGGCCTCGCGCATACTGAAATGAGAAGGTTTCAGTGCAAGCAGGCTCGCATCGACCGCTGCGTATTGGGCGAGCGATCCTTGAACGCCACCGACACCGCCGGTCATGCCATACACCTCATCGCCGACCCGGAATTCAGTGACATTCGGCCCGACGGCGTCGACGACGCCGGCCAAATCGATACCGAGGATCGCCGGTAGCGGATGCCGAGCGTGTTCGGCAGCGCCGCTGCGGATCTTCAGATCGAGTGGATTGACGCCACTGGCCATGACACGCACCAGCACCTGGCCGGAACGCGGCACGGGCCGGGCGATGTCGGTCAGGCGAAACGGGGCGCCGTAGTTTTCCAGCACGGCGGCTTTCATGGAGGTGGACTTGGTCACGGCTCACTCGGCAATCAGGGGACTGATGGCTAAGCTACGCTCACTATTTTTGTATGAAAATCAAAATAAATGCATTCCGTCCATGCATAATTGCATGGACTATTAGCGATGAGGTGTGCCGATGGAATGGAGCGATCTCCGCGTTTTCCTGGCCATCGCGCGCGAAGGAACGCTTGGCGCCGCCGCCCGCAAACTGGGGCAAACGCAGCCCACGATGGGCCGGCGATTGCAGGCGCTCGAACGGGCACTGGGACATCAGCTGTTTCAGCGCACCAAGGATGGGTTCGTGTTGACGGACGAAGGTGCTGCCGTACTCAGTCACGCCGAGCGTATGGAGGAAGAGGCGCTCGCTTTTCAACGTCAACTCACCGGACAGGAACAGCAACTCGATGGCATGTTGCGCATCACTTCGTCGGATTGGTTTGCCGAATACATCCTGACGCCGGTCATTGCCGAGTTCTCAAAACAGTATCCGCGCGTGATCATCGAACTGCTTACCGATTCGCGCTTTTTCAGCCTGTCGCGGCGCGAGGCGGACCTGGCGTTTCGCATTCAACCGTTCGACGAACCCGATGTCGTCTCGCGCAAGCTTTTGCGTATGCCCTACGGTGTGTATATCGCGTCAGATTACCCGCGCCCGGAAACCGGCGATGGTACCGGCGCATCGTTGCTGGTAATGAATGTCGCTTTTGGCGGCATGCCCGAAGTGGCGTGGTTGCAACGCATGCTTCCGCATGCGCATGTCGGCTTTCGCAGCAACGCCCGCTCTGTGCAGGCGCGTATGTGTGTCATGGGTGCAGGGGTCGCCGTATTGCCGCGCCCGCTCGGCGATACCATCGACAACCTGCAGCGCATCGATCTGGGCGAAGAGCCGCCCACGCGCGACGTCTGGGTTGGTTATCACCGCGATATGCGGCGCCTCGCCCGATTGCGCGCACTGCTGGATATGGTCGTCGATCAATTGGCGAATTGAGTAGAAGACGAGCGGAAAAGATCGCTTTACCGCCGCATCGCGACGTGTGGCACTTGCCATACCAATGGCTTGCGCATTACTTATCGATGATCACGCGACCCGCACATCACCGCACAACGACTGGGGAGTTTCACGATGTTACTTGGCATAACGCTCGCCATGCTTCTCGCCGGCCAGTCCGCGGCCGTGACGCCGGACATGATCCAGCAAGGCAGCGATCTCCCCAAGACATGGAATCCACCCAGGACGGCTTACAACTACGTCCGCCGGGAAGTGATGATCCCGATGCGCGATGGCGTGAAGCTGCACACGATCATCGTCATACCCAACGGCGCCAAAAATCTTCCGATGCTGCTCGATCGCGGGCCGTATGGCGCATCGAACGATGTGGACAAGAACGTTCCGGTTCTGCGCGATGCCGTGTGGTCGGCGTTGCGCGAATGGGTGGACGACGGCTACATCTTCGTATCGCAGGATATTCGCGGCAAAAACGGTTCGGAAGGCGATTTTGTGATGACGCGGCCGCCGCGTGGCCCGCTCAATCCCAGCACGACCGATGACACCACTGACGCGTATGACACGCTCGCGTGGCTCGTCAAAAATGTGCCTGAATCCAACGGCAAAGTGGGCATGATCGGATCGTCCTACGACGGTTGGACGGTGGCGATGGCATTGCTCGGCCCGAACCCTGCATTGAAAGTTGCCGCACCACAAAGTCCGATGGTCGATGGCTGGCGCGGCGACGACTGGTTCCATAACGGCGCGTTCCGCCAAGGCAATCTCGATTACTTCACCGAGCAAAGCACCGTTGCCGGTGCGGCCGATCCGGTGCCGCGCGTCGGTTACGACGACTATCAGACTTACTTGAATGGCGGCGCCGCAGGTGTCTACGCCGAGGCGCATGGCTTTCAACAACTGCCATGGTGGAACCGCCTCTCCGCGCATCCCGCGTACGACGCGTTCTGGCAATTGCAGGCGCTGGACAAGCTGGAAGCTGCGCACCCGTCGCGTGTTCCGACCATGTGGCTACAGGGACTGTGGGATCAGGAAGACATCTACGGCGCCGTGCACACATGGGAAGCGCTCAAGAAGGCGGGTGCCGTCGCCAACAATCATCTCGTGCTCGGCCCGTGGTACCACAGTCAGATCAATCGCGCGGGCGAATCGCTCGGCCCGCTGAAATGGAACGGCGATACATCGGCTGATTTCCGCAAGAATGTCCTGATTCCGTTCTTCGATCAGTATCTGAAAGACGAGAAGCCTGCGAAGCCGTTGCCGCGCGTGATGGTTTTCGAGCCGTCGGAAAAACACTGGGAAGCACTATCGGATTGGCCGGGTGTGCAACGCCTCACGCCGATGTATCTCGGCGCGAATCATCAGTTGAGCTTCGATCGTCCTGCGGACGGCGAGGATAGCTATGTGTCCGATCCAGACAAGCCGGTGCCCTTCGTGCCGCAGCCTGTTCGCTTCAGCGATCACGCGCAGTGGAGCACCTGGTTACTGCACGATCAGCGTTTCGCTGCCAGTCGCCCCGATGTGATCACCTTCCAGACGGCGCCACTGGATCACGCCGTGCGTTTGCAAGGCAATCCCATTGCGGACATCTTCGCGAAAATAACCGGCACGGACGTCGACTTCGTGGTGAAGATCATCGACGTCTATCCGCCAGCGTTTGCCGAACAGCCGGAAATGGGCGGTTACGAACTGCCGATCAGCATGGATATTTTCCGCGGCCGCTATCGCCAGGATCTTGCATCACCCTCGGCAATTCCGGCAGGTGTAGTACAGGAATACAAATTCGGCCTGCCACCCGTCAATTACGTCTTCCAGCCCGGACACCGCATCATGGTGCAGATTCAATCCACCTGGTTCCCGGTGTACGACCGCAATCCGCAAACCTATGTGCCGAACATTTTCTTCGCCAAGCCGGAGGATTATCGTGCAGAGACGGTGAGCGTCATGCGTGGTACCAACGCAGGGAGTGCAGTGCTGCTGCCAGTGCAAAAGGGGCAGTAATCTTTGCCTTTTTGAATCCCTGATGCACGAGGTCACACGAACTGCCGCATCTCAGGTTGTTAAGTCTGGAGTTTGTTCTTGTAAAGTCGTGAATGCCCGCTTTCGGCTACCAAGTTGGTCAGAGCCCGCAACACACTAAAGATCGTGTTCGTGTTTATCGTCGAATTGCTTGGGAGTTTGCTCATTTAAATTGGCGCTTGGTTTTATGCGCTTCATACAGGGAAGGTAGGGTTTGATTCGCATGCTTAGTAGCCTGCCTTGTGCGTGGAAAATAAAAGATGAATTCGATTCATGCTGTCAAAGCCCCTTTGCGCGTGCTCATGCTCGAAGACGACGAGCTGCTGAGAGACCGTGTGCTGGTACCTCAGTTGCAGCGTTTTGGTTTTGACATTACCGCCGTCGGTTCTGCGGCAGAATTGGATCGCTATACGCAGGCCCATTGGCCCGACATTCTGATCCTCGATGTAGGTTTGCCGGATGCTGACGGCTTCGAGCTTACGTGTAAGCTCCGCGCGCAAATGAGCGATGTGGGTATTGTCATGTTGACTGGGCGTAACACCACAGCCGATCGGGTGCGAGGTCTTTCGGAGGGTGCGGACGCTTACCTCACCAAACCAGTGGATACCGATCTGCTTGCTGCAACGTTGTACAGTGTTGCGCGACGGCTACGTGCTTCGCAGGCACAGACTCAGCGCCATTGGCGCCTGGATGCGGACGACTGGTGTCTGCTTTCCCCGTCGGGTGGCATGGTGGCGCTCACCAAGACCGAGGGACGCTTACTCTCGAAGTTGCTGGAAAAGCCCAACCAAGCGGTATCGCGCGATGAATTGATCAAGGCGCTGACAGCTAACGTTTATGACTTCGATCCGCACCGCCTCGATTCCTTGATTCACCGGTTACGCAAGAAAGCGCAGCGAGTGCTTGGCGTGCCGTTGCCGCTGACCGCGGTTCACGGCGAGGGGTATGTCTTTCTACTGATTTGATCGATGAGCAGCGCCGTATTGCTGTCGACAGGTTTGCTCCAAGCCATTCAAATAGACAGCTGAAGCCGACTCCATCAGTCGTCAAGCTGCGATGGATGCCGCAGTCATTGTCTGCTCAGGCGCGCGATTTTCAGAGGATCTTCAAGGCCTCGCGCATACATGGATATGTCCGGGTCCAGCGCCTTGGCGAGCGGAAAACGAATTCGAAATACTGTCCCTTTTCCGATCTCGCTTTCTACTTCGATACTTCCGTCGGCATTGCGAATCAGATTGTAGACAACGGTCAGACCCACTCCCGTGCCGCTTCCAACAGGCTTGGTTGTGAAGAAAGGCTCGAATATCCGAGCTTTCGTTTCCTCCGGCATACCCGTGCCGGTATCCGCCAATACAAGAGTCACGGTAGTCGAATCAAATCGAACAACTGCTACTTCAAAGGTGCCGCCCTCAGGCATGGCATCCCGAGCGTTGGAAGCAATGTTCAATATGGCCAACTCGAATTGGCTGAGGTCGAATTCAATGAGCAGTGCTTCATTCGGGAGTTTGAAGACCAAATGCACCGTTTGTGGAAATAATTGGCGAAGCATGAGTTCCACATCCCGAATGCCTTCGGCTATGTCGAAAATTTCGACATGTGTCATATCGCGTCGGCTGAAATTGAGCAGCTTGCGGCTGATCGAATCGGCGCGACGGGCGGCCATTTCAACGCCAAGCAGCGCCTGCGCCAGTGCCATGGAGTCGGCGCTACGCTCTGCTTCGGGCTCATCCAGTCGATACCGCTCCTTCGAGAAGCCGAGGATGACCGCCAGCACATTGTTGAAATCGTGCGCGACACCCTGAGCCAATCTGCCAACCGCATCCATTTTCTGTGCATGAAGCAGCTGCTCTTGCGTGCGTTCGCGCTCCACCATTTCGTGCTGCAGCTGACGTCGATGCATATCCGATTCAGCCAATGCCTCTCGTAACGCGCCGCTGCTTCGGTCGAGAATGATGGTGATGAGCGCGTAGCTAAACGTACGGAACAGTAGATTGCTGTAGGCGGCGAAGATCGTTTTCGACGCGTCCGCGGTATGCACATAATCGGCAGTCATACCTGCGGCGAAGATGAGCAGGATCGACACATAGATTGTCCATAGCGCACGGCGACCGAGCATCAATCCACCCAGGGCAAGGGAAATGATAAGCAACGAGTCCCCTGGATTGACCCTATAGCCAAAGGTGCCATAGGCGAGCACGCCCGAAATGAGCAGTGTGGCGAGAAACTGTTTGACAGCCTGGCGAAATTTTCCAACACGAATCAGATAGAAGCCGACCCAGGCCGATACGGTCATCGCCAGATCGGTGCCTAGATCTATCGCCACGGACATGCCTTCGCCCGAAGCTGTTTTTTCGAAAAAGTGTGCCGTCATATACGGCCACTCCGATGCCAGCAGATAAATCTTGATCAGCGGTGTCCGGAGGCCCTGGAAGGCCAGCAGCCACTGCATGAACACGGCGTTTCGGCGGTCAACCGGATCGCTTATCGGTACGGCACTGAGCCAGGCTGTCAAGCGTTGCCACATGGAGTGTCTCGATCGGAAAGTCGCGCAGGGTTTTGCGCGCCGCCGAATGCTGCATTTGAAAATCGAAGGATGGTGGTGCCAATGGCCCTGGGCATCCCCCGCCCCTGGCTCATATTGCTTGGTGAGATTTGGTGAGTCGAGTGAAATTACCGTGCGTGACGGTAAACAGTTTGTTCTTTTAGCCTCGCTAGGCCTGGCTATGTCATAACAGTGTCATTCCGGCATGGCGGGGGGAGCAAGGGAACGGATTGTCAGCACTGGGTCGCCATCCGCGATCTAGCTAGAGCTGTTTACGCAAAAAAGAGGGGAGCGTGCATGTATACCCGTTGTAAGAAAGAAAAAATGCTGTCTTGGGCGGTATGCCTGGCGCTCACCGCGGGGGCGCCGCTAGGTGCCCACGCAGCTGCTGCGCAGGCAGGCCTCTTGCCGAGTTTTGCGCCGGATACCGCCCGGATCACGGATGCGATCGATAATTCGAAGACCGTCGCGGTGGGCACCAAGCCCGCGCTGGCAGTCTCGGCGAACGACGCTGGCACATTGCCGTCTACGCAGACACTCCGCAACGTAACCTTGCTGCTCAAGCGCAGTGATGCCAAGCAGAAGCAGTTCGACGCCTATGTCCAGGCTTTGACCAATGCGAGCTCGCCATACTTCCATCATTGGCTGAGCCCGACGCAGATCGGTACGATGTTCGGGCCGGCCCAGACGGATATCGACAAGGTCAAGCAGTGGTTGCAGGGACAGGGGCTGAAAGTGACCTCGGTTTCGCCCACGGGCATGATGATTCACTTCTCAGGCACCGCGGCGGCGGTAGGAAGCGCTTTTCATACGTCGCTGCATAGCTATCGCGTCAATGGCGAAACGCATTTCGCCAACACGAGCGCGCAGCAGATTCCGGCCGCGTTGGCGCCGGTGGTGGTGGGAGCGGCCTCGCTCACCAACTTCTTCCCGAAGGCGCTGCATACCGACGTTGCCACCGTGACCAAGGACAAGCACACGGGTAAATGGAAGACAGTGACAAAGGCGGCGGGTGCGCCACAGTTTACGGTCCCACCCGGCACGATCGAGACGGAGACGACCTATGACGTCGCCCCGGCCGACTTCAACACGATCTACAACGTCACCCCCTTGTGGAACCAAAGCACGCCGATCCGTGGCGCAGGCCAGACCGTGGCCGTGCTGGAGCGCACGGATGTATTGCCTGCCGACGTGCAAACCTTCCGTAGCGCGTTCTTGCCAGCCAATGCGCTGGGTACGATCGCGTATATCAACCCGTTACAAGCAGCCGGCGATACCAGTTGCCCAGATCCGGGCACCAACGGTGATGAGGGTGAGGCGGCATTGGATACCGAGTGGATCGGCGCAGCCGCCCCCGATGCCAATGTCGTGTTCGCTTCTTGCGATGACGCAAACAGTCCGACCTTTGGCCCGTTCACGGCCGCGGAAAATCTGCTGACCGGTTACACCACGCCGATCCCGGCAGTGTTCAGCCTGAGCTACGGTGAATGTGAGGCCGATGGCTTTGTGGATGGCATGGCCAATGAGGCTGGTGATCTTTGGGAGCAAGCTGCTGCCCAGGGCGTGACGGTTTTCGTAGCATCCGACGATGCTGGTTCGGCAGGTTGTAATCAGGACCAGAAGGCTGCGTATCAGGGTCTTGCGGTTAACGGCTTGGCCTCGACACCCTTCAACGTTGCAGTGGGCGGTACCGACTTCAACGACTTCACGAACTACGGGCCGTACTGGACTTCAGGCAATCTTGCCCTCAATCAGTCGGCAATCAGCTATATCCCGGAAATGACCTGGAACGACTCCTGCGCCAGTAGCGTGCTGGATGGTGTGCTTGGCTATAGTAATGGCGTGCAAGCCTGCAACGATCCTGCGACGCTGTATCTGAATACTGCCGGTGGCGGTGGTGGTTACAGCACGAACTGGAGCTTGTCGCTGCCGCAGGTCGGCATTTATGGCGCCATCGAATACGGCACGCGCATGTTGCCGGACGTATCGCTGTTTGCCGCCAATGGTCTGTATGGCCATGCGCTGGTGTTCTGCATGTCCGACCAAACGGAGGGAGGTACGGCGTGTAGTTACACCGACCCCGATAACGTGCTGTACAACAGCGCTGGCGGCACCTCCTTCGCGGCGCCCGCGATGGCCGGTGTGCAGGCACTGATCAACCAGGCGACGGGCCAGGCAAACGGTAACATTCTGCCAGCGCTGTACAGCATCGCGAACAAGGAATACGGCACGGTTGGATCGCCCAATACGGCGATGTTGAATGCATGTAATTCCAGTAACGGTGCAAGCGTTGAAAGCACATGCGTGTTTAACAACGTCACTGTGGGTAACAGCGCTGTGCCATGCTACGGCGGGACCGTCGACTGCTACACGGGCAACGGCCTCAACAGCTATGGCGTACTCAGTGCAGGTGGTTTTGACTCGTTGGATCCGGCATGGAATACCAGCTCCGGTTACAACGTGGCGACGGGCCTTGGCAGCATTAACGCGGCCAACCTGGTCAACGCGTTAAAGAAGTTCTACACACCGTTCAAGAATGGCTACAGCGCACCGTCCGATTATCTTTCGTCGGCCTATGAAGCTTATGGCGACGGATATAGCGACATCGCGGTGGTCGATCCGGTGAAGGGTACCTTCCTGCAGCTGGGTATGAAGGGCAGCGTGGTGCTGAACAACGTGTCGCAATCCGTTTCGCCGGGCTACACGATTGGCGCGATAGGCGAGTTCTACTCCGCTGAGGCGCACAGTGTGTTCGCTCCAGAAGGCACTGCCATCGGTTCGGTCGCGTGGACGGGTCCCGATAACCAATTGTACGTGTGGTTGTCTGATGGCCTGGGTGGCGTGGCTTCCAACGGCAGTAGCAATTACTACGCTGGGGCAGTCGGCGTGCCGTATCCGGCGGGCTGGCAGTTGATGGGCGCTGCGAATTTCGACGGCGCCGGTTCTGACGAGTTGTTCTGGTGGAACAGTGCGACGGGGCAGATCGGCTGGTGGCAGCTTTCGGTGACGGAACTGCGGGTGCTTGGCCATGCTTCTATCCACATGGGTGCTACTACTTCGCCTCTCATTAGCGCCGCTACGGGCTATGTGCCGCATCTGGCTGATGTCAACGGTGATGGTTACGCAGACATCGTCTGGACGAGCAAGACCGACAACAGCGTCTATGTGTGGATCAACGACCAGCAGGGGGGCTTCGTCCCTCATGCGATTCAGAATCACGCGGAAGGCTTCACGCTATTTGGCGCGGGCGATGTGGCGGGTAATGGTGTGACGTCTCTGTTCTGGACGAACCCGGCCACGAACCAAATGCAAGTGTGGAACATGAATGGCTTTGAAGTGACAAGCGTGAAGACCATGAGCGTCACGCCGGGTTACACCATGGCTAGCATCGCTGATTACGATGGTGATGGTCTGGCGGACATCCTGTGGGTCGGTACTGCGGGCGATGTGTACGAGTGGCTGAGCGACGGCAACGGTGGATTTATTTCCCAGCGAGTGGCTGACGCATCTGGCAATCCCCTAGTGATTCCGGCCGGCTCGCAGATCCAGCCGAATCGTCTGCAGGGAGGTACCGTTACCTCGGGCGTCGATACAGCGGTTGGTGTTAGCCACTAAGGCGCAGGCATAAACTCAAGCTGCGACATGAGGCCGGGCAGTCATGCCCGGCCTCATGTTTTATGTGAATTCAAAAACGCGCACGGCGGATCGGCTATTGAAGCTGCAACGTATGCTGTTTGCGGTACTCCGCGGGCGTAACGCCAACGTGTTTCTTGAATGCGCGGCGTAGTGTGTCTGCATTGGCAAAGCCGCATTTGGATGCAACCAGCTTTGGTGTGTCGTGCCCATTTTCCAATAGCGTCCGCGCCGTAGTGACACGACTGGCCTCCACCCATGCTGCGGGTGTTATGCCGACTTCCGCATGGAATAGACGTGCGAAGTGCCGCGGACTTAATCCCGCGCGCTTTGCCAGGCTGGCGATGCTGTGATCCAGATCCGGCGTGGCAGCAACCCAGCGCTGAACTTCCTGCAACACGGAGTGCCCGATAGGCCGGGTTTCGCCTTTTCGGCTGAACTGCAATTGGCCGCCCGGCCGCTTGAAATACATGACCAACTGGCCAGCGACACGCTTGGCGATATCGCGGCCTAAATCTTCCTCCACCAGAACGAGTGCCAGATCCAAACCCGCCGTTACACCCGCGGCAGTACGTAGCTTTCTGTCGCGGACATAAAGTGCGTCCTCGTCAATCTGTATCTTGGGATATGCGCGAGCGAGATCTTCAGCCGCTGCCCAATGCGTCGTGACGTGATGCCCGTCCAGCAAACCCGTTGAAGCAAGCACGAAGGCACCCGTGCAAATCGATCCATAACGCCGGCTGCGCTTGGCCGTTGTTCGTAACCATTTAAGGATGTGAGGCGATAGCGCGATCTTTCCGGCATTTGGGGCGCCAGCAACCAGCAACGTGTCGATGCGCTCATTCCCTTCGCCGGCGATTTCGTCGGGTAGCAGGCGCACTCCGGACGAGCTGTGGACAGGGCCGCGCTGACAGGCGATCACCTTGAGCGCGTAGAACGTCTTGCCCGCTTCGATATTCGCTTGCGCAAACACATCCAGTGGGCCGGAAACATCGAGTAACTGGGCACCCGGCAAGGCAACGACAGCCACGGTTTTGGCCATGAGAGATGAGTTTCCCGTGCGTCCGCATGACGCGCGAAATGGCAGTATATGACGTATTACGTCTATTGAGGACAGAAATCAAGACCGGGAGAATTGATGTCCCCAGCCTATGGAGATCCCCCATGTCCCTCACTATCAATGGCATTGCTGTTCCCGACAGCCAGCTCGCTCGTGAAATCACCGATGTGGTTCGCGATACTGTTTCTCCATTGCTGTTCCATCATTCCAGTCGCGTGTATTACTTCGGTGCGTTGGCCGGCAAGCATCGCGGATTGAAGTTCGATCCGGAATTGCTTTACTGCGGCGCCATGTTCCACGACATGGGGCTGACGCAGAAATACAGCAGCGCCGATGAGCGTTTCGAGGTGGACGGCGCCAATGTCGCGCGAGACTTCCTCAAGAAACATGGCATCCATCAGCAGGACATCGACACCGTGTGGACAGCCATTGCGCTGCACACTACGCCAGGTATTCCCAAGCATATGCATCCGTTGATTGCACTGGTTACGGCGGGCGTAGAAATGGACGTGCTTGGCATGGCGTATGACCAATACAGCGATGCCGAGCGAGATGCCGTTGTGCAAGCACATCCGCGTGGCAACCAGTTCAAAGAAGACATCATCCAGACGTTTTACAACGGCATCAAGCACAAACCCGAAACCACGTTCGGCAACGTCAAGGCCGACGTGCTTGCGGATAAAGACCCGCATTTTCATCGCGGGAACTTTTGCAGCGTAATTCGCGGTTCGGCCTGGGCGGCTTGACGTCATACGTTTTGGCAAACGATCTCACCTGATTGGGTAAGTGTGCGTCGTCTACATAGACGCGGGCTATCAACGGCATTGAAACAATGAAATTCCAGTGATCTGTAGCCCGGATTAGAGTGAGTTCACTGCGATAGACATCCAAATGCCGAGCGAGACGCTGCCGTAGGTGCACGCGATCTTGCTTGGACGGGCAAGTGTGCGCCGGACATAAGACGGCGCCACGCATTCATTGAGAGCGCTGGCATGAACGACAAATCCAAATCTCCCCATCTCGACAGCTGCACGAAGACCGACTCCGCATACAGACCCGGCGTCGCAGCGACGGTAATCCGCCTCGCCGTCAATAAAACCCATGGAGGTGCATGATGGACATGTCCTTGACCAAGGCGCACAGCCAGACTGTCGCGGCGACTACGGTGCCGAGCGGCATAAGCGCGATGGCGGTTTCCGAAATATCGATCAGCCTGAACCTCTTATTGGCCGATATGTTCGCGCTGTTTTTCAAAGCGAAGAACTTTCATTGGCACATGACCGGGCCGCATTTTCGCGACTATCACCTGCTGCTGGATGAACAAAGTGCGCAGATTTTCGCGGCAACGGATCTCATCGCGGAACGGGTACGCAAGCTCGGTGGGACGACGTTGCGTTCGATGGCGCATGCCGTCAGGCTGCAACGTACCGCCGACAACGACAGCGAATATGTGGCGCCGCGTGACATGCTGGTCGAGCTGCTGGAAGACAATCAGCAGCTCGCTGTCCAATTGAGAGACGCACACGCGCTATGCGATACCCACGGAGACGTAGCATCGGCCAGCCTTATCGAGAACTGGATCGACGAAGCCGAGGGCAGGGCGTGGTTTCTCGCGGAGACGATCGCGTAGCGAATCTATCCGCGCAAAAGGAACGAATGAAGGGGTGCACATCCGTGCACCCCTTCATTTTTCTTGCGCGCGCGAAAGCATCTTCAAAAAGATCGAGAGTCTTAATAGGTACCTTCGAAACCGGTACGGTGGCGAGTCGCATGTGAAAAATCAGGGCGACCTTTTGGTATCGCTGAGCATGCCCGCTCCTGCGTGCCATCCGCGTGTTGATCCAACGCCAGCATTCTTTCTGCGCAGCCCGATAGGCCATGTCGCCGTCACCGGAATGTTGCGCTGCAGCTTGTCGCCCGTTACGGGAATATTATTATCCTAAAATAATACTATTGGAGACGCGCAGGCAGCGGCGACAGACAATCCGAAGCGATTGTCCCGGCAATCCGGCCGATCCAATGGGTTGCTTTACGACATGGCTCACGAATCGCCAACGAGCGGGGGCGGCGCTCGGGTGACGTGGCCAACGGGGTAGTGCGGCATCAAGCAGAGCAGACCGGCTTGGCGGGGACGTGAGGTCATGTCCGCCGTTGCGTACATGTTTACGTAATTTAAGGGGCAATCCATGCAACGAACCAAATTGACGTTTTCGGTGTGTCAGGCGCTGGCGATAATGACGGGTGCGTGTGTGATCGGTTACGGCACACAAGCGCACGCACAAACAAATACGCCCGCATCGGCTACCGGCACACCTGCATCTGCGCCGTCGGCCCAGAGCAGTGCTGCTGGAGGCACTGGCACAGCGGATGACAAGAAAAAAGCCAGCGACAAGAAAGTGACTGACTTGAGCGTGGTGACCGTCAGCGGCCAGCTCGACGCGATCCGCCGTGCTCAATCGATCAAACAAAATTCGGTCAATACCGTCGATTCGATTTCCGCGGAAGAGGCCGGGAAATTTCCCGACCCCAATGTCGCCGATGCGTTGCAGCGCGTGCCCGGCGTGTCAGTGGATCGAAGCGGCGGTGAATCCGATCAGATCGCGATCCGCGGCTTTGGCCCCGATTTCGTGGCGGTGACTATCAACGGCCGCCAGATGGCCACCGCGTCCGGTTCGCGCGCTTTCGATTTCGATGTGCTTCCCTCAGACATCATCAGCGTCGCCCAGGTGAACAAAACGTCGTCGGCCGATATTCCCGAGGTCGACATCGGTGGCGTCGTGGATATTCAAACGGCGCGACCGCTGGACTTTAGCGGGTTCCACGCAACGGGCACTGCCGCAGGGGTCAATAGCAACCTGACCGGCAGCTGGTCCGGCAAGACCACGCCAAAGGTATCAGGCCTGACCGGTTGGACCAATTCGGATCACACCTTCGGCTGGCTGGCGTCCGTGCAGTACTACAAGCGCGACGATACCCAGATCAATACGCAGGCAAACTCCTGGTACGTCAACCAGAATATTTCGCAGCTTTCCGGTTTGAACAACCCCAAGTACACGAACGTCGCCATACCTGAAACGCTGGCCAACAATGTCGTGGTCGAAGAGCGCACGCGCAAGAGCTTCACCGGCGCGATCGACTGGCACCCGATCGACCGCCTGACGTTCAAGTTCGACACCCTGTACGCGGGCTATCGCATCGACCCGTTGGAACATGAATTTGGCGAATACGGAAACAGCGGTGATTTCCAGTCGCTCACCACCGATGCCAACAATACCGTGCTGAGCTATGTGCGAAAGAACACCGGTGTCATGTCGAACGACTATGTCGTTGCCTACAACCCAAGCAACGAAATAATGAATCAGAACGGATTGAACGTGGCTTTTGATTTCGATCCGTCGACCGTACTCACATTGGACGTATCCAACTCCAAAGCCTGGAACAAGGAAAGCGCGGACGGTTTCTTCACCGTGATCGGTGCACGCAACGTCGGCGTCAATCCGACCTGGACCAACAATGGCGACAACGAACCGCCGAGCTATACCAATATCATCTCCACCACCAACCTCAACGACCTGTATGCGCACTGCTGCAACGCGGGCGGTCAGTCGAACAACGTTACGGAAGGCATCACCGAGTATCAGCTGAATCTCAACAAGAGTTTTGATAGCGGCCTCTTGTCCAACCTCGAATTCGGCATCCAGGAAAATCGCGAATACAACAAGTCGGTGGACCTGACCACACCGGATGGCATTCTCTGCAATGCGTACTGCGGCTACGCCGTGTCCGTGCCGGCCAGCGTTGTCGGCGCTTACATCTACACCCCTCCAGCTCCGATCAACGGCGTTTCGCAACCCGGATTGCCAAGGCAATGGATTCAATACAACGCGCTTGCGTATATCAATTGGTTGACCACACCGGCAGCCTACAATCAATTGACGCCCGCCAAACGCACCGCGCTGCTCGCCGCATTGGCTCAGTACCACAGCTTTGGGCCGCAACCCGATCCCGGGAGCTTCAACGAGGTGGAGGAAAACAACAAGGCAGCCTTCGCCAAGGCGGTTTTTGACGGCACGTTGTGGGACAAGTCGTGGACTCTCGACGTCGGTGTGCGCTATTTGCACGTAGACTCGGAGTCTCAGGCTATCTTTCAGGAGCCCACCAGTTACTACATCAGTCCAACCGATAGCAGTGCAGGTCAGGTTACGTACGGACCGCTGCAGCCGCAGGAAGCAACGGGTGGATACCATAAATGGTTACCGGCACTTAATTTCAAGCTCAATCTGACCGACAACCTGATTTACCGTTTTGCACTCTCCAAAACGCTGACGCCGCCTGAGCTGAGTAATCTGTACTACAACCAGAGCTTCGGCACACGACCCGAATCGCTGACGATCAGCCAGGGTAACCCCGAACTTCAGCCTTACACGTCGAGAAACTATGACACAGGCATGGAGTGGTACATCAACGACGTCAGCTATCTTGCCTTTGAAGGTTTTTACAAGAAGGTCAGCAACTTCAGCACGATTGTAAGTACGCCGGTGGAGTTCCTCGGTCAAACGTGGTCTTTGAGCGAGCCGATCAATTTGAACTCGGCGAATATTTACGGTGAGGAACTGACTTTCAACTATCAGTTTGCGCACCTACTGCCTGCGCCTTTTGACGGTCTGGGCATGGCTTTCAACTATACCCACGTCAATAGCAGCGCGACGCTAAGTCCAGGCACGATCAGCACCTCCGGTAAATTTGCCGTGCCGGGCATCGGCGATTCGGCCAACCTCAGCGGTTATTATGAAAAAGGACCCTGGCAGGTACGTCTCGCCTACAACTGGCGCGGAAAATATCTGGAGAGCATTGCTTACGGGTCGGGGGCTCAGCCTGAGAACCGCACCTCGTACGGCGAGCTGGACTTGAGCGCAAGCTACAAAGTCAACAACCATCTTTCGCTGTTCGTTACCGGCACCAATTTGACCCAGTCGCATCTTTACGACTACTCCGTTTATCCGAATCGGTTCCTCTATGCCGAGGCGGATGGCACTGTGTATACCGTCGGTGTTCGCGGCACCTTCTGAAGCATGTCGTGGCATGGCGATCGGTTCCACGCATGACTTTGGAATGGACGTCCATGTAACGACTCCGGTAGGTTTCTGGCAGGTTGAGTGACGTGTTGGCCAAAAGAAGACACGTCGGTAGTTCAAGGCGAGGGGTTTCGATGAATGTATTGAAAAGTATTTCGATGGGCGTTGGACTTGGTGTTTTATTGGCCAGCAACGTTTCTGCCGCGACGACCGCCACGGCGCGCGGCCTTACCATCGAGCAGGGTCATTTCACGTTCGATGGCAAGCCTTTCCGCATCATCTCTGGCGAAATGCACTACCCGCGCATCCCCCGCGAGTATTGGCGCGCGCGCTTGAAAATGGCCAAGGCGATGGGTTTGAACACCATCACCACCTACGTGTTCTGGAATGCGCATGAGGCGGAGCCCGGTCATTACGATTTCAGCGGACAGAATGATGTCGCCGAGTTCATCCGCGAGGCGCAGCAAGAAGGTCTCTATGTGATTCTTCGTCCCGGCCCTTACGTCTGCTCGGAATGGGAATTCGGTGGCCTGCCGGCGTGGCTGTTGAAAGACAAGGACACGCAGGTGCGCAGCACAGATCCAAAGTTCATGCAGCCGGCCCAACGTTGGTTGCAGCGCCTCGGTCAGGAACTTGCACCGTTGCAGTACAGCCGCGGCGGCAACATCATCGCCGTGCAGGTCGAAAACGAGTACGGCAGTTTTGGTCATGATGACGCGTATCTGGAACAGATTCGTCAGGATCTGATCGACAGCGGTTTCAACACTTCTTTGTTCTATACCTCCGACAGTGCCGAGCAGCCGGGTTCTTTGCCGGACCTGCTCAAGGTGATCAACTTCGGCGTTGGCCACGCGCACGAAAAATTCGCGCAGCTGCACACGTGGCAGCCGGGCGGTCCCTATATGGCGGGCGAATATTGGGTGGGCTGGTTCGATCACTGGGGCGCGCCTCATCATGTGATCGGCGCCGAGAAGGTCGCTACCGAACTGGCGTGGATACTGCAGCAAGGCTATTCGGTAAATTTCTACATGTTCCATGGCGGCACGTCGTTTGGCTGGATGAACGGCGCCAATTGGGATGACGACAGCTATCAGCCGGACGTGAACAGCTACGACTACGACAGCCCGCTCGACGAAAGCGGAAGACCCACGCCGAAGTACAACGCGCTGCGCAACGTGATCATGAAGGCGACCGGCGTAACGCCACCGCCGGTGCCGGCGACGCCAGCGACGCAGGCTATCCGCGGCATCAAGTTGGATGAGTCGGTGTCGCTGTGGGATGAACTACCGACGCCGACGGCCTCGCACGAACTGCAGACCATGGAAGCGCTGGGGCAGGCGTACGGCGACATCCTTTATCGCAAACAAGTCACCGCCGATTTTGCGGGCGAACTGCGCATCGACGGATTGCACGACTATGCGCAGGTTTACGTTGACGGTAAGCGTGTCGGCATACTCGACCGCCGGTTGAAGCAGGACCGGCTGACGCTGAAGCTGGCGAAGGGCGATACGCTGGATCTGCTGGTGCAAAACGACGGCCGCATCAACTTCGGTCAGCAGATGATTACCGAGCGCAAAGGCATCTTGGGCGGTGTCACGCTGCAAGGCCAGCCGTTGATGGATTGGCAAATCTATTCGTTGCCATTCAACGACAGCGATTCCCTGCATTACGCTCGGGTGACTTGCCAGCACGCACCTTGTTTCTATCGCGGTACGTTCGACGCACCGGTCTCGGGCAGTGCAGCGGCGGACACATTCCTTGACACAGCTGGCCTGGGCAAAGGTTTTGTCTGGCTCAACGGGCATCCGCTGGGCCGCACTTGGCGCATCGGTCCACAGCGAACCTTGTACGTACCAGGAGCGTGGCTGAAGCCGCACGGCAATCAGCTGGTTGTGCTGGACTTGCTGGTCGAAGGCCGACCCGTGCTGAATACGTTGAAGCATCCCGTGCTGGGCACGACCACCGTGCCGGCGCCTTGAAGCATCGCTGACGATTGGCGCAGCCCACTCCGATACCTACCCGATCTCGTTTTACGCTAGTGGAGAAAAATCGATGAACCGTTCTCTTGCACATGTGCTGCGCGCCGCGGCGCCTTTCGCAATCGTTCTTGCCATCTCGGCCACTGCCTCGCCCGTTCGCGCGGACCAGGCAACGCCGACATTGCCGCAGATGGGTTTCAACAACTGGAATTCCACACACTGCCGTGACGAATTCAACGAGGCAATGATCCGTGGCATCGCCGACAAGTTCATCAGTTTAGGGTTGCGCGACGCCGGCTATCGCTACGTCAACGTCGATGACTGCTGGGCCAATTGGCAGCGCGACAAGAACGGCCAGTTGCAAGCCAATCCCAAACGCTTTCCCAGTGGCATGAAGGCGTTGGCCGATTACATCCACCAACACGGTCTCATGTTCGGCCTGTACTCCAGTGCGGGGACATCCACCTGCGAGCCGTTACAGGAAAACCGCGGCTTTCCCGGCGGCCTCGGCCACGAGAAGCAGGATGCCGCGACGTTTGCATCGTGGGGTGTGGACTATCTGAAGTACGACAACTGCAATAACCAGAAGATCGATGCACAGCAGCGCTATACGGCCATGGCCGAGGCGTTGCGTGGAAGCGGCCGGCATATCTTCTACAGCGTTTGCGAATGGGGTCAGAACAAGCCGTGGCTATGGGCAGGCAAGCCGCCGGTCGATGCCAACTCCTGGCGTACCACCGACGACATTCGCGACGAATATGCTTCCATGCTGAAGATCTTCAAGCAGAACGTGGTGCTTGACGGCTATGCCAGCCCGGGCCACTGGAACGATCCGGACATGCTCGAAGTGGGCAATGGCGGCATGAGCATCAGCGAATACCGCAGTCACTTCAGCCTGTGGTCGATCATGGCCGCGCCGCTGCTGATCGGCACCGACTTGCGCACGATCAAGCCCGATGCGCTACAGATTTTGCTCAACAAGGAAGTTATTGCGGTGGATCAGGATCCGCTGGGTGTGCAAGGCAAACAAGTGCGCGATACCGACGGCATACACGTGATTGTCAAACCGCTCAAGGATGGCAGTGAAGCCGTAGCAGTGTTCAACGAAACCGATGCTGCACGCGACGTCAGCGTCGATGCCAGCGAGATAGGTTTGAAGAACGCTGCGAGCTATCGCATGCGGGATCTTTGGAAGCACTCGCAGACGAAAGGCAACGGCTCCATCAAGGCCAACCTGCCGGCACATGGCATTGTGATGTATCGCATCACGGCGCTTTAAGATGCTCGCAATCTTTCCTGCTCGTCTATGTACAGTGCAGAACAGCCAGCCTTGATCGAGCAGAAAGAGCAGCTATCAGTGCTGGAAATCAGGAGCGCTGCACTGAGCGCGAGCATCGTACCCGAAGCCGGCGGCGGACTCGCCGGCTTCGACTGGCACGGACGCGGTGAGTCGATTGCTCTGATGCGTCGCCACGAGCCGATTTCGAATTCGCAGACGCATCCGATCGACCCCAATCGTTTGGCTTGTTACCCGTTGGTGCCATGGAGCAACCGCATTGCCGAAGGCGGCTTCCTCGTGGATGGACGCTGGATTGCACTGACGCCCAATCGCGAAGGAGAACCGTGGCCTATTCACGGCAGCGGTTGGCAGCGTGCGTGGCAGGTGCAATCGCATACGGCGTGTGAGGCGCAACTGTCGCTGCGCGAGTCGTCCGCAACGGCGTACAGCTATGCGGCGACGTTGAACTATGCCCTGCACGACGATGCTTTGCAGGTCGACTTGGCGGTCACCAATACCGGATCGGCGACGATGCCGTTCGGTCTCGGGTTGCATCCCTTCTTTCCTCGTCACGGCGAGGTCCACCTGCGCGCACCCGCGCCGCAGGTATGGATTAACGACGGTCAATCACCGCTGCCGATTGAGCGCGTAGCAGTTCCACCGTATTGGGACTTCAGGAACAAGCGCATGTTGCCAGGCGAAGGTCTGGATCACGCTTTTCACGCTTGGACGGGCGAAGCTGATATCCATTGGCGAGCATTACGGCTCGGTTTGCGGATCAGTGCCGACGTCGATGCGTTCGTGCTGTATACGCCAACTGATGGCGACTTTTTCTGTTTCGAACCGGTCGATCACCCCATCAACGCGGTGCATTTACCCGGAGGAGCGCTCGCCAACGGTATGACGATGTTGCTGCCGCGCGCGACGTTAGAGCATCGATTCGTCTTTAGCGTGCTCGATATGATGCAGAGTTGATGTCGCTGCTTTACTGCTCGCGATGCAGCGAATATCGAAGGCTTACTTTCGCTTGCCAGGCGACTTGCTGGCGCCACGCCGTATGTTGTCCTGCGAATCACGAACCAATTTCATCATCGCTTGCCGGGCCACATCGGGCTGCTTGGCTCGCACCGCTTCGTAGACTTTCAGATGCTGCGGCAGGGCGACATTGAAGTTGGAAGCATTGCCTGCAGACAGACGGAAGTAAGTGTCCAGGGCCGTTTCGATCACCGAAAATAACGATGACATCAGCTCGTTGTTTGCGGCTTGCAGCAGGCACTCGTGAAAGGCGAGATCCGCCTTGGCCCAGGCATCGAGATGGGTCGCTGCCTCCATGGCCTGGTATGCATCCTTCAGCACGGCCAACTGTTGTGTGGTGCGGCGACGCGCAGCGGCAGCAGCCGCCGCCGGTTCGATGATCTCACGCATCTCCACCAGCTTTTCGACGAAGCTATCCGTTGGCATTGAGGCGCAACGCCAGCCCAACACTTCGGCATCGAGCTGGTTCCAGTGCATGGGATCGCGTACGCGAGTACCGGTCTTTTGCCGGGATTCGATCAGGCCCTTGGCAGAAAGCACCTTCATCGCTTCACGCAACGCGGTGCGACTTACGTTCATCTGCTCCGCAAGCAGTTCCTCGCGTGGAAAGCTATCGCCGGCCTTTAGTTCGCCACTGACGATAAGCCGTCCCAACTCATGCACTACCTGGTTGTGCAGGTTGCGCACGGCGATGGGTTTCATCATGGCATTGAACTCCTGGGACTGGATGCATTTAAAACACGATTTGCGGCGAGTTCAACTGATCCAGTGAACTGGATAAATTATAATATAATAGGCTCTATAGCAGGTTGCCCGCGTGACGTCAGCCGGCTATCGCGATGGCATGTAGGGCGTGTTTGAAGATGCCAGTCGTTCCTCGAAAGATTTCTCCAGCCCGCGCCGCGAAGTTAAGCGCTGAAAACATCGCCGGAAGCTGCATCTGGTGAGTTGGGTCACCGCCTGTTTCTTGGATTTCCATCCAGCCTACGAGTACTGGCGCGGAAGCGCAAAGGTCCGGTGCTCGCCTGATTGCGCAAGCAGGCCAAGCAAAAACCTACGCTTCATCAGGCGCATCGGACTATGGGATTCGGCTAAACCGCCACCTGTCGCCCCTAAACATATTGTAGTATTATACGAATAAGGGGCGCAGGGGCGTCGACAGCCCGAGTTGGCATGGCATGCGATGCAACGGATGATCCTGGACGCGCACGCCAACAAGACTGACAAGCGTCGAGGACGAAGGCCGGTATGAACGTAGCGGTGCAACTCATTGGCCTCGACTGGGGTACCTCCAGCCTGCGTGCCTATCTCTATGACGTCGATGGAAACGTCGTGTCGACGCGTCAGCATGCGTGGGGTATACGTCAGTTGCCGGAGGGCAGTTTTTCCGCCGCATTACGTGCCATTACTACTGGCTGGCCGCCCTGCATCATTCTCGCGGCCGGCATGGTGGGTAGCCGGCAAGGCTGGCAGGAGGTGCCTTACGTTGAAGTGCCGGCGGATATCAATGTCATCGCCAAGGGTGTCATGCGCAACAACGCGTGCGCCCGTCATGACATGTGGATCGCACCAGGATTGCTGCAGGACTCGCCGGCCAACGTCATGCGCGGCGAGGAAACCCAAATTATCGGTGCACTGTCCCAACAGTCGGAACATCGGGCGAATGTCCGTTTCGTACTCCCCGGCACGCATAGCAAATGGGTCACCGTCAGCGACGGTCGGATTGCTGCGTTCGATACGATCATGACCGGTGAAATTTACGCACTGCTGATGAAGCATTCCATACTCGGCGCCGGTATGTCGGTCGAAGATCCGCAACCCGTTCCCAACGATGCTTTCCTGCGCGGTCTGCATAGCGCCAGGGAAAGCGGCGCGGCGGGCGCGTTCAGCCGCCTGTTCTCGTCGCGCGCCCTGATGTTGAACAATCAGCTCGATGCCGATGATGTGCCGGAGTTTCTTTCCGGACTATTGATCGGTGAGGAATTTCGCATTGCACTGGTACGCGATGGCGGCGACAGCAGCGTGCCGTTGTGTCTGATTGGCGACCTGTCGCTTTGCAATCGCTACGCTGTGGCCGCCACGTACTTTGGCTATGCGTCCCCGGCCATCATCGGCGATGCGGCCGCGCAAGGGTTATGGCAACTGGCTTCGGCGGCAGGGCTGCATAGTCACGCTAAAACGTATGATTTTTTTGGAATAGACGCATGATCCGCGACTGGTTGAATACCTTGCCTCTCGTAGCGATTCTTCGTGGCATTCGCCCGGACGAAGCGCTCGCTGTCGGCCACGCGCTGCACGACGCCGCATTCCGCATCATCGAAGTGCCGATGAATTCGCCGGAGCCGCTGGAAAGCATCCGGCACTTATCGGCGGCGTTCGGCGATGACTGCCTGATTGGCGCGGGCACGGTGCTACGCAGCGAACAGGTGGCGCAGATCGCTGCCGCCGGCGGTCGCGTGATTGTCATGCCGCATGCAGACGTCGCCCTTATCGCAGCGGCCAAGCGCGCAGGCCTGTATTGCATCCCTGGTGTAGCGACACCGACCGAAGCATTCGCCGCGATCCAAGCCGGTGCCGACGCGATCAAATTATTCCCCGCCGAGCAAATTACCCCCGCCGTACTCAAGGCATGGCGCGCAGTGATACCGCGTGATCTCGCCATGTTGCCGGTGGGCGGCATTACGCCGGAAACCATGACGCCTTATATCGCCGCGGGTGCGGATGGCTTCGGACTCGGCTCGGCGCTTTACGCTCCCGGACGCGAAACGGACGACGTACGCCAGCGCGCGCACGCTTTTGCACAGGCCTGGAAGACGGGCATAGCATCTCAAGGAATCAACGTATGAAGATCACTCGTCTCACGACCTTTCTCGTCCCGCCGCGCTGGTTGTTCGTGCGCATCGATACCGATGAAGGCATCAGCGGCTGGGGCGAACCGGTTGTAGAAGGCCGCGCGCATACCGTCGCCGCCGCTGTGGAAGAGCTGGCCGATTATCTGGTCGGCAAGGACCCGCGCCACGTCGAAGATCACTGGAGCGTGCTATACCGCGGTGGCTTTTATCGCGGCGGTCCGGTGCTGATGAGCGCCATCGCGGGCATCGATCAGGCGCTGTGGGATATCAAGGGCAAGCATCTCGGTGTGCCTGTACATACCTTGCTGGGCGGTCCGGTGCGCGAGCGCATCCGCGTGTATTCGTGGATCGGCGGCGATCGTCCGGCCGATACGGCCAAGGCAGCAAAGGACGCCGTCGCTCGCGGCTTCACCGCCGTCAAGATGAACGCCACGGAGGAGATGCACTTCGTCGATACGCACGCCAAGGTGCAACGCGTATTGGAAAACGTACAGGCGGTGCGTGATGCCGTCGGTCCGGATATCGGTCTCGGTCTGGATTTCCACGGGCGTGTGCACAAGCCGATGGCGAAAGTGCTGATGCGCGAACTGCTGCCCTTCAAACTGATGTTTATCGAAGAGCCTGTGCTTTCCGATCATCTTGAAGCGATTCCCGAACTCGCAGCAATTTCGCCTGCACCGATCGCCTTGGGCGAGCGACTGTATTCACGCTACGACTTCAAGCGCGTCTTCGCGACCGGTGGCGTGGACATCATTCAGCCCGATCCGTCGCACGCTGGCGGCATCACCGAAACGCACAAGATCGCCACGATGGCGGAAGCTTACGATGTGGCGCTGGCGCTGCATTGTCCGCTCGGGCCGATCGCACTGGCGGCCAATCTGCAGCTCGACGCGATCTGCCACAACGCGTTCATCCAGGAGCAGAGCCTGGGCATCCACTACAACGCGGCCAACGATCTGCTGGACTATGTCGTCGATCGCAGCGTGTTCGCCTATGAGGATGGCTTCGTGTCGATTCCCGGCGGCCCGGGCTTGGGCGTGCAGGTCAATGAAGCCTATGTCGCCGAACGCGCGGCGATCGGGCATCGCTGGCGCAATCCGATCTGGCGTCATTCCGACGGCAGCGTGGCCGAGTGGTAAGCACCTCTTTCCCTGCGAGATTCGACATGTCTTCGTTCGCCACGTATCCCAGTCTGGTCGATCGTGCGGTTTTGATTACGGGTGGCGCCACCGGCATCGGCGCAGCATTCGTCACGCAATTCGCGCAACAGGGCGCGCGTGTGGCGTTTCTCGATATCGACGAGAAGGGCGCGGCAGCTTTGCGCGCTGCGTTGCCCGATACGCGTCATGCGCCGATATTCCTGCGCTGCGACGTCACCGATGTAGAGGCATTGCGCGCATCGATCGCCGAGGCGGCTTCGCGCGTCGGAAAAATCAGCGTACTCGTCAACAACGCCGCGAATGATCGGCGCCATCGACTGGAAGACACCACCGTCGAGGAATTCGAGCAGAGTATTGCCGTCAATCTTCGTCATCAGTATTTCGCAACGCAGGCAGTAGTGCCTGGCATGCGTGAGCTGGGCGGTGGTTCGGTGATTTGCCTTGGGTCCACCGGATGGATGATCAAGAACGCGGGCTATCCGATGTATGCGATGGCCAAGTCGGCGGTGCATGGCCTGGTCAATGGCCTCGCGCGCGAGCTGGGCAAGGATCGCATTCGCATCAACGTGCTCGTGCCCGGCTGGGTTATCACCGACAAGCAGCGCGAACTCTGGTTGGACGAAGCCGGTGAGCGCGAAATACAGCAGAAGCAGTGCATGCCCGGCTATCTCGCCGCGGATGACCTTGCGCGCGCCGCGCTGTTTCTTGGCGCGGACGACAGCCGCATGTGCACGGGTCACGACTTTATCGTCGACGGCGGCTGGGCATGACGTTGAGCGCAGCGTTGGTGCTCGATGCACGCAACACGCTGGGCGAAGGCGTGACGTGGTGTCCGCGAGAAAACGTGCTTTATTGGACCGACATCCACCAATCCGTGCTGTGGCGCTTTTGTCCTGCCGACAACAGCACGCGCCAGTGGCGCATGCCCGAGCGTCTCGCCTCATTCGCGTTATGCGAGGACGATAAGTGGCTCTTGCTTGGCTTGGCCAGAGGCCTCGCGTTCTTTCATCTGGAATCGGGTGAGTTGATCCGGATTGCCGAGGTGGAGAAAGGCTTGCCGACACGCCTCAACGACGGTGCCTGCGATCGCCAGGGACGATTTGTATTTGGAACGCTGCACGAGCCCGCGGCAGGCGAGGCGCGCTACGCCGCTGGCAGCTTTTATCGACTTGGTGCGGATCGCGTGCTCGAAAAGCTTCCACTAGGCCCTGTGGCCATTAGCAACAGCATCGCGTTCAGTCCGGATGGGGCGACGATGTACTTCTGCGATTCGGTGACCGGCTTGATACGCCGCTGTGCGTACGGCGATCATGTCGCGGATGCAGGCGTTCATATCGATCTCTCGCATCTGAATGGTGATCCCGACGGTTCCGCCGTGGATGCCGAAGGTGGTTTGTGGAATGCGCAGTGGGGACTGGGCCGCGTGGTGCGCTACGACCGCAACGGCAACGAAGATTTCGTCATCACCGTGCCGACCCGTCAACCCACCCGCATCGCCTTTGGCGGTGCGCATCTGAATACGCTTTACATCACCAGCGCACGCGATGGTCTCAGCGCGGAAGCGCTTGCCCATGACCCGCATGCCGGCGGCCTGTTTGCCGTCGATGTGCCGTTCACCGGCATCGCCGAACCGCGTTTTGCTGGCCATCCTGCGTGACCGCGCCACGCCATGCAATTCACGACACCGACATGAAGATGCCGATCAAGGCATCCAATTCGCTTATCCGACCGGGGAGTCATCCATGAATGCCATTGCTACGCCCGCTGCGACGCACGCGAAAGCGACCGCGGTATTTACCTGCGTGCTCGCTGCGCTCGCCGGACTCATGTTCGGTCTCGACATCGGTGTGATATCGGGCGCCACGCAGTTCATCCAGCGCGATTTCGCGATCTCCGATCATATGGTGGAGTGGATCGTCAGCGGCATGATGTTCGGTGCTGCGATGGGCGCGCTGCTGGCTGGCTGGATGTCGGCTGCATTGGGCCGCAAGCGCTCGCTGATTCTTGGCGCCGTGCTCTTCGTGGTGGGCTCGCTGCTTTGCGGATTCGCGTGGTCGCCCTACACACTGATCGCGGCACGCGTAGTGTTGGGCCTGGCGATCGGCATATCGACGTTTACGGCGCCGCTCTATCTCGCCGAAGTTGCACCCGAATTCATTCGTGGCGCGATGGTTTCGTTGTATCAGTTGATGATCACCATCGGCATCCTGGTCGCGTTTCTCTCCGACACGGCCTTCAGCTATAGCGGAAACTGGCGCTTGATGCTGGGTGTGATCGCGATCCCTGGCGTGTTGTTCTTGTTTGGCGTTTTCTTTCTTCCCGACAGCCCGCGCTGGCTGATGATGCGCAACCGCGAGGCCGAAGCCCTCGATGTACTGCAGCAGCTGCGCGGCAATCCTGACGCGGTGACGCGCGAAGCCAACGAGATCAAAGAGCAATTGCGTACACCCCAGCGCGGCTGGCATTTGTTTCTGGAGAACAGCAATTTTCGCCGCTCGGTCGGTCTTGGCGTGTTGCTGCAGCTGATGCAACAGTTCACCGGCATGAACGTCGTGATGTACTACGCGCCGCGCATCTTCAAGGACATGGGCTACGACACCACCTCACAGATGTGGTTTACCGCCATCGTCGGCCTCACCAACGTGCTGGCCACGTTCATCGCGATCGGCCTGATCGACAAGTGGGGCCGCAAGCCGATCCTGTATACCGGCTTCGCCGTAATGGCGATCGGCCTCGGCGTGGTCGGTGCAATGATGGGCATGGGTGCGGTGTCGCATGCGATGCAGCTGTTCACCGTTGGCATGTTGCTGGTTTTTATCGTGGGTTTTGCGATGTCGGCCGGTCCGCTGATCTGGACCCTATGTTCGGAAGTGCAACCGCTGAAAGGCCGCGACTTCGGCATTGGCTGCTCCACGTTTACCAACTGGATCGCCAATATGATCGTCGGTGCCACCTTCCTCACCTTGCTCAACAGTGTCGGTCACACCGAGACATTCTGGTTGTATGCGGCGCTCAACCTGGTCTTTATCGGTCTCACCTTCTGGCTGGTGCCTGAGACGAAGGGTGTCACGCTTGAGCATATCGAGCGCAACCTGATGAGCGGCCGGAAGTTGCGCGATATCGGGCAGTAAATTTCAGTGATTTTTGAAGGCTTCCGGTCGGCACGCCCGGCCGTGGGCCATTGATCGAGACCTTGCATTCCAGACATATGGAGTCAGGCGAACCGGTTTTGCACTCAAATTCGCGCCTTGTACTTTCCGGTTGGCTTCGAGAGTCGTTACCCTTGCCGGCATATCAGGCCAGGAGTTGTCCGCCATGCATCTGGAGTTGCCCAGCACCGCTCTGAAGTCGTTCAAGGATTTTCTCAAGCACTACCTGATGATTGTGCTCAGTATCCTCACTGCGCTTGGCCTTGAGGCATGGATCGAGCGTGTTCATCATCAACACGCAGCCGAGGCGGCCAGTGAACAGATCGACGCGGAAATCCGCACTAATTTGGTGGAGGTTCGCGAGGCTTTAGCGAAAGACACGCGTCAAGCGGATGTTCTGGGTCGTCTTCGCGACACGCTGGAACAGGATCTGAAAACCAAGGCGCCCGATAAAGACCTCGAGCAACTCGCCCTGACACAAATCCATAGCTTTAATTTCAATCTCAACCTTAGGTGGCCAACATTGCGCCAGGAAGCCTGGGACGTAGCCGTGGCCAACCAGTCGGCAAGTTGGATCGACAGCAAACGCATGTATCGCTATTCGGCTGTCTATGCTGCCCAGCGGGAAACGGCCACGACGCTCGAAAGCAATCTCAGATTGATCATCAATGGCCCAAGAATGATCGACACGATGACCGACCTTCGCTCCGGGAGTTTGGACCCGCATGAGTTACTGCGTGTGGTTGCCCAGATGGACGACATGCAGGAGCAAGCAAAAAGCGATCTCAGCGACCTGGCGCAACAGATGCAGAATGCATTGGACGGCAAGGATTCTGCTGCGCAGTAGCCGTTGCAATGCAACTGCACACCCGGCGTGATCAGTTGCTTGATGCCGTCCTCGCCGATGTCATGCTGTCCAGCGCCATCTGTGCCGCATCCTGTTCGGTCTGCTTGGCTGAGACGAGCACAGTAACGTCGGGAAGATTCTTGTCATCGCGGCGAACGCTGAACTGATAGGCCTTCTCGGCCATATCCGGATGACGCACGAGGGCGGTGGCGTATTTCGACAGGCAACCCGATAGACCCACGTCCTCTGCATTGCAGAGGGCGACATGTTGCGCGCGTGCAACTTTATCGTCGTGACATGACGACAAAGGCTTGCCAGCGGCACCGCAACCCGCCTGCGCCAGGGTCGCGGACACGCCACACTGGCCGACATCGGAACCGGAAGTGATGCAGACGGCGGCGATATCGTCCTGGCCGGCCGGTCCGGCCGGCGTTGCCCTGTCGACCGAACGTACTGTGGCCTGGATGACCGACCCGGCCACCTTTGCGACCCGCGTCACAGTTTGAGGCGTCATGTTTTCGGCAGATCCGTCGGCGTGCGCGACGCCCGTCGACATCATGACGATGAGGGATAGGGATGCTGCGGTACGCATGAATTTCATAAGCGCGACTACTCGATAAGTTCGGATACGACACGCGCGGCGTGCTGATGTAGATCGGCTATCGCGCGATACGCTTTAGTGAAGTGCGTCACGGATTGGCGCGTAAGGTCAAAAAAACAGCCGAATTCACGCGTATTTCACGTGAGCGGCGAGCGTCGGGATTGCGCTGTTTTGCATGTCTAGCATGCATTTCGTACGAGCAAGTGGGGTGTCTGCACGAAATGTTCCGCGCAACGAAAAGTAATCTGCTTGCCGCGATTCGATTTTTCGCACTGAGAACAATTCGTTTGGACGTCCAAATGAAAAGTCTTCGAAGCGACGAAACGGTTTTCGCAAAGGGTTGCGACCGGTGACGTACCGGCTTCCGCGCAGGCCACGGTGGAGGTAATGTAGGTGGGTCGGGCAGGGCGGGCTATGGAACCACGGGCGCATTCAATGGCGGTCAATCAACGTGCCACACATTCGGCTGACCCTGCATGGCTGACCATGCCAGATGGTCAGAAGCTTTTTTTGCGCGATTGGCCCAATCCTTCGGCTCAAAGCGCGGTGCTGATCGTGCATGGCCTGGGCGAACACAGTGGACGCTACGAACAGCTGGCGCAGTGGTTCTTCGCGCGAGGTTTTGCCGTGCGAAGTTACGATCAGCGCGGCCATGGTCACACGCCCGGTCAGCGCAGCGCGCTCCGGCATAGCGACGATCTGCTGCAAGACCTTGCGACGGTTTACAACGATTACGCGCGCGCCACCGGTCGGGCACCCCTGCTGCTCGGGCATAGCATGGGCGGTCTCGTCGCGGTACGAACGGTGCTCGATCGTCGCATCGAACCGCCGGCCCTGGTGTTGTCGTCACCCGCCTTGCGCAGCTATGAGGGGCCGTGGCTACGTCGTTTGGCCAGCGTGTTGACGCGGGTATCGCCGAATCTTCCTTTGCGCAACGGCCTGAAGCTGGATGGGTTGTCGCACGACGCCAATGTGATCGAGGCGTATCGAAACGATCCGCTCTGCAGCAACAAGGTCACGCCGCGTCTGGCCGATTTCATTTTTCGTGCCGGCGCATCCAGCGTGACGGATGCGTGGCAGTTGCGTGTACCGACTCTTCTGCTCGTTGCCGGCAGCGACCGGCTTGTGGACCCATCCGGCAGCCGCGATTTTTCGTCGGGGGCATGGGCCACGAAGCATCTCACCAGCCGCTTTTTCGATACGCTCTACCATGAGCTGTTCAATGAAACCGAAACGGGCCGGCACCAGGTGCTGGCGCAGCTCGCCGAATGGATCCGGCGCCAATCACTGTCCTGACGGCGCTGTCGTTACAGGCGAACTTTCCGATACACGATGAAACCCGACTTGTCGGCGACACGGTCGTAAAGCGCCATCGCCGTTGCGTTCGTTTCGTGCGTATGCCAGTAGATGCGTGGGCAATCCACCATCGCAGCGCGCCGATAGACTTCCTCGATCAACGCGCGCCCGACACCCGCGCCACGTGCCGCTTCATCGGTGAACAGGTCCTGCATATAGCAAGTCGGTTCGCGCTGAATCGTACTTCGGTGGAAAAGATAGTGCGCAAGACCTATCAGCGCGCCTTCGCGTTCTGCGACGAGAGCGTGCATGGGTTCATCGGTGTCGAAAAATCGCGCCCAGGTCGTTTTCGTAATCTCTTCCGGCAACGCCGTGGATCCCTTTCTGCCATAGAAAGCGTTATAACCATCCCACAATGGCTTCCATGCCTGGAAATCCTCTTTTCCCACGGAACGAACCTTGATCGATTGCATTCGATGCCTCTTGGGTTTTCGCTTTCGCACTCTGGAAGCAGAACATGTACCCCCATCCTTTCGAGAGGCATTCATGCGCGAGCCTGATGCGTTCGAGGCCGGATATCTGCCGCGAGAAGCGCCGCCATGAACGCGCAAGGCAGGTTATCGCGTCTCCTCGTGGAGCTGCAGTCCGATCGCACTCTATACGTGACCGACAATTGGCGAAGGCGGCTGGATGCACTCGACCGGCTTGAATCGTGTCTTATTCACGAGGATGCCGAAGCCGACAGGGCAATGCTCGATCAGGTATCGAAAATAGGGGCCGAACTTGAGGCATCCAATCGTGACTTCTACGAATCCCTGCGTCGCGACATACGGGCAGGGAGCGGTGCACATCGCCTCATGCAGTGCACGCATGAGGCGGATCATGATGAAAAGAACGCCGGCCGGGCAGGCAGCGAAAGGTACGACGACCTGGACGTGCTGGTCAGCGGCGTTCTGCAACTGGATGAACCGCACGACGTCAGCGCCGAACTTGCACCGGACATGGTGTTCTACCAGCCGACGCCAGCGACGCAGATTTTTCAATTCATCAGCCGCACCGGGTTGAATGAGCAAGACGTTCTTGTCGACCTCGGTGCCGGTCTTGGTCACGTACCTTTGCTTGCGGCGATTTGCTCTTCGGCGCGTTGCATCGGCATCGAATGCGAGCCCGCATACGTCGCCAGCGCGAGAAAGAGTGCTAGCGATTTGAGGCTGAACAACGCGACGTTTCTCGCGCAAGACGTGCGCGATGCTGATTTTTCACAGGGCACGTTGTTCTATCTGTACACACCGTTCACTGGGACACTGTTGCACGAGGTGATGAGCATGCTCCGACATGAAGCGGCGCAGCGCGAGATTCGCATCGGTACGCTTGGCCCGTGCACGGAAGTTGTCGCGCAGGAAAGCTGGCTGCAAACGGACGATACGATGACGCCGCATGAGATCGTGATATTTCGCAACGGTTAGATACGCGGCCCAGATAGGGCCGCCCGGCGCAAGCAACCCGCACATCGTTGGTTTGTAGCGACCCGGTTTCGTCGCTCAAAGTTACAAAAAAAAGCGGCACCCTAAGGTGCCGCGATCTTCGGTATTGATATCGATCGTTATAAACGTGGTCCGCGTCGTATGCCGCCAAAGATCAGCGACAGCACGAACAGGACAACAAACACGATGAAGAGAATTTTTGCGATGCTCGCCGCACCGGCGGCGATGCCGCCAAAGCCGAACACGGCGGCGATGATGGCGATAACGAAAAATACGGCAGCCCAGTAAAGCATGGCGATCTCCTACGGTGAAGGTTAAACGTGGAATGATCTGAATGGCGTACCGGCTTTGTCAGTAAAGAAGACGGCTCGGTCGGCGCGCGAGCGCAATCATCAATGGCGACGAGGTGTCTTCTGTCGGCTCATGCTCAAGTCCTCTTCGAACTCGCGCACCTGCCGTTCTGCTTCGTCGCGTGCGATGCCATAACGTTCCTGCAACCGGCCCGCGAGCATGTCGGCATTGCCTTCGACAACTTTCATGTCGTCGTCGGTCAATTTGCCCCATTGTTCCTTGATCTTGCCGCTGACCTGTTTCCACTGACCAGCAATGGTGTCGTGATTCATACATTTACCTCGTGCTGACGATTTCGACGTGCCGACAACTCCTGTCGACAGCATCGATTCGATCAATCGCGCCGTGAACGAGATGTCCGTGTGATGTACGTGCGAGTCGGAGCGGTTCAGTCAAGTGAAGTCGATCGTCACGCAGCATTTGCAATGCTTGGATGCCGTGCAGCAGCGCTTGGCTGCGCCGCCGACTGCGAAGTCCAGAGTCAGTGTCGAGGCGATGATGGGGGTGGCTAACGTGCCTTATTCCATCGTCCCCGCACCAGCCAGAATAATTTGAACAACGGAACGTGCTGGTGCGGGGTCCGCGTGTGTTGATTAGTGGTGAGTCGTCGTGCCGCCGCGTTTGTTCAATTCGCGCTCGAACGCACGTACCTGCTTTTCAGCTTCTTCGTGGGCGATGCCATAGCGTTCTTCGACTTTGCCGGTGAGATATTCCATGCTTCCTTCGGCAACCTTCAGATCATTGTCGGTCAGTTTTCCCCAGTGCTGTTTGATATTGCCGGAGAGCTGTTTCCATTGACCCTTGATGATGTCTTGATTCATGACAGTACCTCTTGGGATTCGGACGCATGAGTAGACACTCGTGGTGTGCATCAGGCACATGCTCCCGATGCAGTAACCAATTTGATCACCTTCGGCGTAAATCCGGTGTTGGAGGTATGTGCAGACAGCCTGCATGTCATTCACGTTGATCAAGATGAATGATTGGACGCGCGGTCCGCTGAAATCGCGACGGAGCGATGCACGCGTTAGTGCATCGCTTAATGCGTCTTAAGGCGATGTTGTTTGTGGCGATGCCGGTGCGTCGCTTGGCAGGTCGCCGATCATGCGCGTGGCAAGGCCATCATAGTTGTAGTCAAAATGATGATCACCCGGCATTTCGTAAACCTTCACCCATTTGGGCAAGGTCGGGTCGCTGCAGGCGCTGTCGTCGCTGTCATCGTGACCGTAGTAGCAAATCACGGGCGGCTTGTTCTGCAAGGCAGCAATGCGCGGGAGAGCTGGGAAGTGCGGCACCGGATTGAGCCATTCCATAAACGCCTTGGTATGCGTCTTGAGCCAGTTCTCGGTCATATAGCCTTCCAGCTCGACCTCGAAATTCGTATCGCGGCTGGGCGAAAGCAGCACGATCTGCGAAACGCGTGCGCGGTTCTGCGGGCTCAGCTTTTCGACAATCGTGGGTACCACGTCTGCGCCGAACGAAAAGCCGATCACCCATACTTTCTGTTTGTGCCACTGCGTGGTGTACTTGTTGATCAGTGCGTCGAGGTCCTTCGCCGATTCTTCCGGCGAGCGATTGCGCCAGTAGTAAGAAAGGCAGCTGATGCCGAGCACCGGTATGCCGCGCGCAACGAGACGGTTGCCGACTTCCTTATCGAGATCGCGCCAGCCGCCATCGCCGGAATAGAAAACCGCGAGCACGTCGTCGTGGCCGGCAGGTGCCTGCGCCGTAGCTGGGAGTTTTACGGTGGCCTCTTCCAGGCTCGGGCGCGGAAGTGGTTTGAAGATAAAGAGCGCGGCGACGATAGCGGCAATCACTACGACCGCGACAAGACGAAATTTCATCGGCGCACCACTCCGGTCAGGCCGCCTGAAATGAGGCTGGCAACATTAGTAAGCACCACCGGTAACGCGATGCCGCCCGGGACCGCCATATAGCGCGGCTCCCATTCGGGATCGAATTTGTCTTTGTAGCGGTGCAAACCCTGGAAATTATAGAAGCGTTCGCCACGGCCGAAGATCAGTGCGCCGAAACGGTTCCACAGCGGTGCCTGGCGGCGGCTCTGCAAGCCCGAGAGCGGCGCCATGCCGAGGTTGAACCAACGATAGCCTTCGGCCTTGGCCCAAAGCATCAGCTCGACGAAGAGGTAATCCATTAGTCCGGTGGGGCCATCTGGCAACTGGCGCATCAGATCGACGGAGGCCTCTTCCTTGCTGTCTTCGCAGAGGAACAGATTGGCGAAGGCGACCGGTTTGTCGTCTTGCCACACTACCGCCATCGGTGTGCGCGACAGGTAACGCTCGTCGAATGCGCCAAGCGAGAAGCCTTTCTCGCGCGTGCGCTTATCGCGCAACCACGCATCGGATACGGATTTGAGTTTCGGCAGCAGTGCAGGAACGTGTTGAGCCGCTACGACCTCAAGCCGCAAGCCTTCGCGATGCAATTTGTTGACGGTGCCGCGCAATGTTTTCTTGGACTTGCCGTCGAGATTGAAGTGTTCCAACAGCACGCGCGCTTCTTCGCCGATCTTCAGAAGACTCATACCGACTTCGAGATACAGATCCAGATCCGCCGGCGTGACTTGATAGAACACCGGCCAGCCACCGCCGCGCTCGCAGCGTTCGCGGAAGGTCCAGACCAGCTCCTGGCGTGCGCGCTCGTCGTGGCCGACCGGATCACCCATCGCCACCCAGCTGCGGCCTTCGATGCCGTACATGAGAAACGCTTTGCCGTCGGGATCGAACAGCAAACTCTTGTCGCCCATCAACGCCAGGTGTGCTTGTGCGGAGGAGTAATGCTTGATCAGCGGCGTTGCGCGCGCCAATTCCGATTCGTCGGGAAGCGTAGGGCGCGGACGTGCGGAACGAATCAACGTCGTCAGCGCAAACAGCAGCGCTACGCCCGTTGCGCCCACCAGCGCGCGCAACGCACGCGGCGCGTTGCCGTGATAGAAACTGAATTGCCACCACAGGTCGCGGCTGTATTCAACATGTTGATAGCTGAAGAACACCAGCCATACCGTGCAGCCGAGCACCGTCGCACAGGCAAGAAACCAGCCGAACGAGAACGTCATGTCGAACAGCGACGCGCGCCGGTAGAACAGACGGTGTGCGGGCGCCAGGGCGACGGCGAGCAAGATCAGCAGACCCGCTTCTTCGTAATCGATGCCTTTCAGCAACTGCGCCACGGCACCGGCGATCAACAAAATCAGCGTGAGCCAATAGGCAGCGTCGAGTCGCCGTTGCAAGCCGCGCGCGAGAATCAGCAACGACATGCCGATGACGCTGCTGAGAAAATGCGACGCTTCCATCACTGGCAGCGGCAAGATATCGCTGAGCAATTCCAATCGGCCGGGCAACACAGCAGTGGCGCCGGAGAACAGCAATACTGCACCGGATACCAAGGTGAGTCCGGAGAAGAACGGCGGCAGCAATCCGTTGAACCATGGCGTCAGCAACGCAGCCTGCCGTAATCCGCGTGCTTCGCGTACCACCACCACGACAGCCGCCGCACAAAGCGGCAGCAGATAGTAGACACCGCGATAGGCGGCCAGCGCGCCGAGAATGGGTGCGGACAGCGCCTGATTGCCGGTGGCGCCGAAGCCCGCAAGCATCACCGCTTCGAACACACCCAGGCCGCCCGGTACGTGACTGATCAAGCCAGCAATTTGCGCCAGAGCGAAAATCGCGAGGAACGAACCGAAATGCAGCACCAGCTCGTCAGGCATCAACGCGTAGAGCACTGCCGCCGCCAGACCCCAGTCGATGGCGCCGACAACAACCTGCCGAAGTCCGATCGAGACGGGTGGAAGCCGCACGTCCCAGCGCCACAGCTTTACCGGACGCCGGAATATCGCGCCGCCGGCCAGCCACAGCAGTGGAATCGCACACAGCACAATCCCAAGCAGTAAGTGCACAGATCCCAGCGGCAGACTGCGCGGAATCGGCACGAACAACAACGTCACGCCGGTAATGGCAAACAGGCCCAGCCAGAAACTGATCGTGCAGAACAGCACGACCTTGGCGACTTCTATCGTCGACAAGCCGGCCTGGATATAGAAGCGGTAGCGAATGGAACCGGACACCAGCATCGCCATGCCCAGCGTGTTGCTGAAGGCGTAACTGATGAAGGAGATCAGTGCGACACGCGGACGCGGCAATTTGCGGCCGATCGCGTTCAAGGCGAACAAGTCGTACAGCGGCATCACCGCATAACCAAGCGCGGTGAGCACGATGGCCTGACCGATACGTCCGCGACGCAGGCGATGCATGTACTCGCCAACCTGGTGGTAACTCACCTCGCCAGCCAGCCGGTACAGCGCCCAGAGCGCCAGACACAGCATCAACACCGATAACGCAGGACCGCCGAATCGACGCAACCAGACCGGGCCCGGCCGGCTCAAGGCATCTTCCTGGCTAAGGACTTCGGCCCCGCCTTGTTGCTCCACGTTGAAACGGCCTCTCGATTTCCCCGAGACGGCGATGGTGCCATACCGGGCATTGCAGAGAAAAACTCACGAAGCGTTCTGGGGCTTCGATGGCGCATTCGTCATAAGCACAGGTGCCGCGACGAATCGCACAACAAAAGGGCGCCCTCGCGGGGCGCCCCGGGTCACTGCTTGTCGAAGCGGCTTAGCTCTTCTTCACTTCGAACTGCTTGCTCGCGACCTGCTTGCCGTCGAGCGAGATGTCCACCTTGTACTTGCCTTCCGGCCACAGGTTCGGATTGACCACGCGGAACGTGGTGGTGGCCGGACCGTCGGCAGTGATCGACTGGCTGGTGCTGGTGACCAGCTGGCCACTGCCTTCCAGATAGCTCCACTTCGCGTTGAGCGTTGCACCGGCAGTGGTACCGCTGGTGTCGACGCTCACATAGATGGTCTTCTGGCTCGGCGAGAACGAAAGCACTTCCTTGCGCACTTTATGATCCGGCGTGACCGTATCGCCCAACGTCACCGTGGCCACCTGGAAACCGTTGTCGGCAGCAGCCGGTGCAGCGGTGGGCGGCGTCGGCGCGGCAGCAGCGGTGCTGGCGGCAGCCGGAGCGGCAGCGGTATGTGCAGCGGCCGGAGCAGCGGCCGTGCTGGCCGGGGCCGGTTTGGCCGGCGCAGTGCTCGGCGCGGCCGGAGCCGTGCTGGAAGGAGCCGGTTGATTCGCCGACTGATCGTTCTTGCCACAGGCGCTGAGCACCAGCAGGCCGGCGAACGTAACGCTGTAAAGAGCGGCGGAACGGGCGGTGAGTTTCATGTGCGGGATTCCGAAAGGTGGGACATGAGACGGGTAAACCGTCGGCCTGCAAAATCAAACCAGTTGTTAAGGCTAGCGCCGCTGATCTGAAGTGCCGATGACCGGGGGCGCAGAGTGTAACCGGTTGCGGCGCTATTGCCTCGCCCCGCGAACATTGGCCGGGAGGTCCTTGTCGGTGCTGCGGAAAGGGTTGATATCCAGCCCTCCCCGGCGGGTGTAGCGAGCGTAAACGCTAAGTCGCTGCGGTGTGCAGCGCTTCATCACATCCATGAAGATGCGTTCCACGCATTGTTCATGGAATTCGTTGTGGGTACGGAAGGAGACGAGGTATCGCAATAAGCCCTCGCGGTCGATCGGCGCGCCCTGATAGCGGATCTGCACACTGCCCCAATCGGGCTGTCCGGTGACGGGGCAGTTGGAGCGCAGCAGGTCCGAAATCAGCGTTTCTTCAACCATATCGGCATGCTGATCGGCGCGCAGGTAATCGGCCTTGGGCGGACCGTAATCGTCGATTTTCACCGGCAGCGTGTCGATCAATTCCCCATCGAGGTCGGCGAACGTATGCGCTGCTGCACGTGGCGCCTGGATATGCACCATCACTGGCGCACCTGCCGCGCGGGACAGATCCTGCTGCAATAGCGCACTCAGCGCGGCGGCGTTGGCCACCGGTTCCTGCGCAAATCCGTTGAGATAAAGCTTGAACGACTTGGACTCGATGATGTTCGGCGAACTCGCCGGCACATGGAATTCCGCCACCGCTGCGATGGGTTTCCCGTGCATGTCCAGCCAGGACAATTCGTAAGCGTTCCAGATATCCACGCCCTGGAAAGGCAACGGCTGGGTGACGCCGATCTCATCGCGCTTGGTTTGGCGAGGAATCGGAAACAGCAGACTGGGGTCGTAACGGTCGGCGTAGACGGTGTGCTTGCCGAGCGGGGAGTGATCGGGGGTGCTCATCCGGTTATTTTAATGAGAAGTGCCTTCCTTGGCGCTTCCCGGGTGCAGCCGTCAGTTTCCGCAGAGCGCGACCGCTTCCACTTCCAGCCATGCAGCGGGGTGGAACAGCTGGGCGACCTGGATGGCCGAGCTGGCCGTGGCATGTTCGCTGGCGATGTGGCGATCGCGAACTTCGCGAAAGGCTGGCAGATCGCGCCCGATATCGGTGAAAAACGACGTCAGCTTGATGATCCGGTCAAATCCGCTGTCCCCGGCCTTGAGTGCCGCACCGAGGTTGGAAAATACCTGCTCGGCCTGCATCCGAAAATCGCCGATGCCGACCAGTTCTCCGGTCGGCCCCAGCGGTACCTGCCCGGAAACGAAGAGCAGATTCCCGACACGCGCCGCGGCTTTGATACCTGGAATCGTAAACAACGAAGACGGCTGTATACGTTCGATCGTGTCCATGATTTTCTCGATGATCACTTGTTGATATGCGTCATGCCGGCCGCCGCGTAGCGAGCACCAGCCACCGCTTCGGGCGGGAAAATACGATCGATCGAGGCCAGTTCGTTCTGATCGAGCGTCACGGCCACGGCGCCGAGATTTTCGTCCAGGCGCGAACGGCGACGCGTACCCGGAATCGGCACGATGTCTTCGCCTTGTGCGAGTAACCAGGCAAGGGCGAGTTGCGCCGGTGTGCAGCCTTTCTCCTTCGCCAGCGCTTGCACCTGGTGCACCAACTGCAGATTGCGCGCGAAATTTTCGCCCTGGAAACGCGGGTTATTGCGGCGGAAATCGTCGGCGTCGAAATCCTCGGGCTTGGTGATCGCGCCGGTAAGAAAGCCGCGCCCCAACGGGGAGTACGCCACGAATGCGATATCGAGTTTGCGGCACATGTCGAGCGTATCGTTCTCTTCCGGATCGCGCGTCCACAACGACAGTTCGCTTTGCAATGCGGTGATCTTATGCACCTTGTCGGCACGCTCGATGGTCTGCGCGGAGGCCTCCGACAAGCCCAGGTAGCGCACCTTGCCGGCCTTCACCAGATCCGCCATCGCACCAACGGTGTCCTCGATCGGCGTGTCCAGATCAACACGGTGCTGGTAGTAAAGATCGATGTGATCCACGCCCAGGCGTTTCAGGCTCGCATCGCATGCGCTGCGCACATATTCCGGACGACCGCTGATCGCGCGCTTGGTCGGATCGGCAGCATCGCGCACGACCCCGAACTTTGTCGCAAGAAAGACCTGGTCGCGTCGATCTTTGATGGCTTTGCCGACCAGCTGTTCGTTGGTGAAAGGGCCGTACATATCGGCCGTATCCAGCAAGGTGATGCCGCGATCCAATGCGTGGTGGATGGTGGCGATGGATTCGGCGTCGTCGCGCGGTCCGTAGAAATCGCTCATGCCCATGCAGCCAAGACCGAGGGCGGAAACCTTGGGGCCGTTCTTGCCGAGTGTGCGAGTTTGCATGGGTTGCCTCATGGTGGGGAGTGGCACATTGTCGGCACAGGCGCGGGTGCGATAAATACTCAATAATGAGCATCACTATTTCATTCAGTGAAACAATCTCATGGACCGCCTCGAAGCCATGCGCCTGTTTACGCGGATCGTCGAACTGGGGAGTTTTACCGCTGCAGCCGATGATCTGAGCCTCCCGCGCGCCACGGTCACCCACGCCATCAAACGGCTGGAAAAACGTCTGGGCGCGCAATTACTGCAGCGAACCACGCGACGCGTGCGCGCCAGCCACGACGGCGAGGCGTACTACAACCACTGCGTGCGATTGTTGGCGGACGTGGATGCCGTTGAAGCAGATTTTCGCGAGGCGAGCGTGCAACCACGCGGACGTTTGCGTGTGGATGTGCCGACGCAGATGGCATGCCTGTGGTTGATTCCATCGCTTCCCGCATTCTTCGCACGCTATCCGAATGTGGAACTGGATATCGGTACCGGCGATCGCTTTGTCGATATGTTGAGCGAGGGCGTTGACTGCGTATTGCGTATCGGCAAGTTGCCTGATTCCGGATTGGTCAGCCGAAGAGTCGGCACGCTTCAGCAAATCACCGCCGCGAGTGCTGCGTATGTACGCAAACATGGCATGCCGCAATCGCTGGCGGATTTGCATAACGGACATCGCGCGGTGAATTGGGCATCGCCTACGACGCATCGCAGTGAGCCGCTGGATTTCATGGTGGGGCGCAAGCGTCGTGAAGTTACTTTGCCGGGGTCTGTGACAGTGAGTGGTGTGGAGGCGTATCTAAACGCATGCCAGGCGGGGCTGGGTTTGGCGCAGCTTCCGCTTTATCGCGTGAGCGAGGCGTTGGCGAATGGGCAGTTGCGTGAAGTTTTGCCGGGGACGCCGCCGCCGTCGCTGCCGGTGACGGTGCTTTATACGCCGCATAAGCATATGCCGGCGCGATTGCGGGTGTTTGTGGATTGGTTGGTTGAGTTGATGGCGAAGCAACTTTGATGGGTTGTGCTTTCGCATCGTGCTGTCGTCAATGACCAACTAGCGACAACGTTTATCTCGTCATCCCGCTTCACCGTCCATCCCATTCCTCACCGTCACGCATCACCTCACCGTCATTCCGGCGCAGGCCGGAAGCGCTTTACAACAGCGAAGCTGGTCATCCAGTGACTGTATCGTCCCGTTGATGCCTTATCGCCAGGCTGCTCGCCTGCGTGGCGGCCGTTTCGTCCGCTTGCGAGCGGCCGAGTCACTTTTCTCTGCGTGCCCAAAGAAAAGTGATCCAAAGAAATGGCCTCAAAGGCTCTTGCTGTTGCTGAGCTATCGCGAGTTTGCCGCTTGCGCAGCGGGCGTTTCGACTGCCTGCCGGCAGCCGAGTCACTTTTCTTTGCGGGCCCAAAGAAAAGTAACCCAAAGAAATGGCCTCAAAAGCTTTTGTTGTTGAGGTAAATAAGCATTGCAGCTCATCTCCAGCGAAATATTTCGCGTGCCCGCTTCCGCGGAGCTGCTAAACCGCGAGTATTGAGCGGTGAGGGCTGAAAGCGAGTCGCTCCGCAAGACGGGCGGCCGCATGCTCTAAGCCCTCTGGGGCCCAACGCGTTGCGGTGTAGCGATGCGGCGTATTTGGAACGTAACGCCTCATGTGGGCACAGCCCTTCCGTGTTTTTATCCAGCCATTGCTGAGAGCCCTTCAGGCCATTTCTTTGGGTTACTTTTCTTTGGGCCCGCAAAGAAAAGTGACTCGGGCCTCGGCAGAGGCACGAAACGCCCGCCGCGCAGGCGAGCAACCTGGCGATAGCGCACAACCAAACGATAACGCCACTGGATGACCAGCTTCGCTGTTGTAAAACGCCTCCGGCCTTCGCGGGAATGACGGGATAAACGTGATCGCGGGATGATCGATGATGGATTAAACGCAGAGAATCTTCAGTTACGAGGAAACCCATGCCGCGGCGTATCCGTCGCCATCGTCTCACGCGTAATCGGCGCCCCCACCGCAATAAGCGCCTCACGCTGCTGCGCAGGCGGTAATCGAAGAACATGATCCTCCAACTTCGCCAACTTCTGAAACGAAGGCAACGCCAACACGTTCTGAATCAACGCCGCGATGCGCGGCCACCGCTGTGCATCCACCACATAACGCACAAACGACGCCGTACGGAAATAACAGGCAATGCTGATATCGGCGATTGACAAATCGCCAAAGATGAAACCTTCAGCAGGCAATTGCGTCTCCAGATAATCGAGCGTCGCCGGAATATCCACATCGCGCGCCTGCTGCACGATACTGTCGTCGGGCGTCTCGCCAAAGATGTGCCGACGAATCGCCAGCTGATAAAACACGCGCCATATCAGCACATCGGCCAGACGCGTATCCGCGTATTCCTCTAGCCAACGCGCTTTCGCGCGCGCGACGATGTCCGCAGGAAAGAGCGAAGGCGACGGATATTTGTCTTCCAGATACTGGCAAATCACCGAGGAATCGTTGAGAACCAGATCGCCGTCGATCAGTATCGGCACACGTCGCAGCGGGCTTATTCGGGTAAACGCATCGTTGCCGACAAAGGGTGTAATCGGATCGATAACGTACTCGATACCCTTCAGCTCCAGGCACACAAGCACCTTGCGAACGTACGGCGAGATGTAATTGCCGATGACAGTCAATGTGTGCGACATGCAAATCCCCTGTGGAAGGATCAGTTGGCAGTAAGAGACGGCACCGGCGTAGGCGAGCCGTTCGAATCGAGCGCGATCATGACGAAACGGCCGGTGGTGCAGACGCGGCGGTCGCCCGTCAACGGATCTTCGGCCGTCATCTCCACTTCAACCTGCATGGAACTGCGGCCGGTGCCGACGATGCGCGCGACCAGTTCCACCAATTGGCCCTTCCGAACGGGCACGCGGAAACTCACTTCTTCCGAGCGCGCCGTAACGACGATGCGTCGTGCGTGGCGTGAGGCAACAATAAATGCCGCCTTGTCCATCCAGGCCAGCGCCTGTCCGCCGAACAGGGTCCCGAGATGGTTGGTGTGGTCGGGGAAAACCATTTCCAGCAGACGGGCTTCGGGCAAGGTGTCGGTCATGGGGCAACGCAAGTGGGTTGGGGAGCGCACACAATAAGACCGCTCGCCGTCCAATGCCACGCCGCGTACCTTTGGCAGGGGTGTGCGATGCCGCGGGCTATTAGGATGTAGGGTTGTTACAGTTTGGGGGCAGCCGCTGCGGCGGCAGTTCGTTTTCTTACCGGGGAGTGAGCATGCGTTCGAGAATCGGAACGTCGCGTCTGTACGGCGCAATGGTGTGCGGGTTGCTGGCGGCGACGTCGTACGCGGGCCATGTCATGGCCGAGGGCCATACGCTGACCGCGCAGGATTATGCGCAGGCCGAGCGTTTTATGCCCTACAACACGATGCCGCTGGTCGATCACGCGGTGCGTACCGTGCATTGGATCGATGGCACGCACTTCTGGTATGTCGATCACGATGTGCACGGCGATCACTACGTGCAGATGGATGTGACGAGTGGCAAGGCATCGCCGTTGTTCGATCACGTCAAACTCGCCAGCGCGCTGACGAAGGCCGGCGCGAAATCGGTCAAGACCGACAAGCTTGGCATCACCGACTACCGCGTGGCCGCCGATGGCCGCGACCAGGTCGAAGTCGGTGGCACCACGTATCTGTGCAACCTCAAGGCCGCCGGCGAGTGCGTGGATAAGAGCACGCTCGTAAAAACCGGCAAGGAGCCGGGCGTGCTGTCGCCCGATCGCAAGCAGGAAGCCTTCATCCGCAACTGGAATCTGTGGGTGCGCGACGTTGTCACCGGCAAGGAAACGCAGCTCACTACCGATGGCGTGGAGAACTTCGGCTACGCGACCGACAACGCGGGCTGGAAACACACCGATAACGCCATTCTCGAATGGTCGCCCGATTCGAAACAGATCGCGACGTTCCAGCAAGACCAGCGTCTCGACGGCGATATGTATACGGTCACCACGCGCGTCGGCCATCCGGAACTTTCGGCATGGAAATATCCGCTGCCGGGCGACAAGAACATCACGATGATCGAACGCGTCATCATCAATGTGCCCGGGCATAAGGTCGTGCGCTTGAAGATGCCGGCCGATCAGCACCGCTCTACCTTGTGCGACGACGTCAGCTGCGGCGAAGACGGCGGCTGGGATGATGTGAAGTGGTCGCAGGACGGCAACACGCTGGCGTTTGTTTCCACATCGCGCGATCACAAGCACGAAACCTTCCGCATTGCCGATACCAAAACGGGCGAAGTACGCACCGTCTTCCACGAAGACGTCGCCACGGATTACGAAAGCGGCAACGGCACCGTGAACTGGCGATACCTGCCCGATACGCACGAAGCGATCTGGTTCAGTGAGCGCAGCAACTGGGGCAACCTATACCTCTACGATCTCACCGACGGCAAGCTCAAGCACGCGATCACCACCGGCGATGGCAACGTCACCGAAGTGCTGAAGGTCGATACGAAAACGCGCACGGTGTGGTTCCGTGGCGTGGGTCGCACGCCGGGCGTGAATCCGTACTACCAGCAGTTCTGGAAAGTGAGTCTGGATGGCGGCGAACCGACGCTGCTGTCGCCGGAAAATGCCGACCACACCATCACGATGTCCGAAGATGGCAAGTATTTCGTCGACAGTTATTCCACGACCTCCGCACCGCCGGTCGCCGTGTTGCGCGATGCGAACGATGGCCACACGGCGGCAAGCGTCGCCAAGGCCGACATTTCGCGCCTTGTTGCCACGGGTTGGCAGCCGCCCGAGCTGATCACGCTGAAAGCGCGCGATGGCAAAACGGATGTGTATGGATTGATGTTCAAACCCACGCACTTCGATCCGAAGAAGAAATATCCGATCGTCGACTACATCTATCCGGGTCCGCAGACCGGTTCGGTGTACACCTACGGCTTCATGCCTTCGCAGTATGACGATCAGTCGCTGGCGGAACTCGGCTTCATCGTCGTCGCCATCGATGGCATGGGCACGCCGTGGCGTTCCAAGTCATTCCACGATACGTGGTACGGCAACATGGGTGACAACACGTTGCCCGACCAGGTCGTTGCGATCAAGGAACTTGCCCAGCGTTATAACTGGATCGACCTGGAACGCGTAGGCATCTGGGGTCACTCCGGTGGTGGCGACGCAACCGCCGATGCCATGTTCCGCTATCCCGATTTCTTCAAGGTCGGCTGGTCCGAGAGCGGCAACCACGACAACCGCGAATACGAAGACGATTGGGGCGAAAAGTGGCAGGGTCTGCTGACCACTAACAAGGATGGCAGCACCAATTACGACAATCAGGCCAACGAAGATCAGGCGAAGAACCTCAAGGGTCGCCTGATGCTGGTGCACGGCACGATTGACGACAACGTACCGTTCTACAACACCTTGCTGGTTGTCGATGCGTTGATGAAGGCGAACAAGGACTTCGACATGCTGATGGTGCCCAACCAACATCACGGCTATGCGGCGGCAACGCCATACATCACGCGTCGTCGCTGGGACTACTTCGTGACCAACCTGGCCGGTGACACACCGCCCAAGGAATACGCACTCAAGCCCTGGCCCTGGAAATAATCCTGTCCGCGAGCAGCAGCCGATCCTGCTGCTCGCGGTGCTTTCATCACGTTGCACGCGTTGCGACGACAGGCGGCACTGCCGCGGCACGCAAGGCTGGGCCGAGCACGGCAAGCTGACCAAGCAGCCATAGCGAAAGCGCGCCAATGCCGAGGTAAGACAGCGGCAAACGCGGTTGTTCGTAATGCTCCATCAGCGCGAGATTCAGCGCATAGGCCAACAATGAGCCAAACACGATGCCAGCGCTGACGATCAGGAAGTTCTCGTTCTGGAAATAGCGCAGGATGTCGCGCCGCGTGGCGCCCACCGCACGACGAATGCCGATAGACCGCTTGCGCTGCTGCACCCAAAAGCTGGCAAGGCCCGCAATACCCAGCGCCGTGACAAGCAACAAACCTCCTGCCGCAGCAAGCAGCAGGGAAATCATCGTGCGGCTGCGATGGAAATAGTCGGCGCGCAATTGACTGAATGTTTGCGGATGCCGAAGTATGCGGTTGTCGTCGAGACGGTTCAGTACCTGGCTGGCTTCTTTCAAGACCCGATCGCGATCTTGCGCGGATGTGCGCAGCACGTAGGTGACATCGTTCCCATCGGGCAATAACGGAAACAGCGTGGCGTATTCATTCTGCGCACCGTCGTGGGTGTGCGGCCGCGCCAGATGATCCACCACGCCGATGATGCGAACCGGGCCGTTACCGGGATAGATGATTTTTCCCAACGGGTCCTGACCAGGGAAAAGTTGATCGGCCAGTGCACGCGTCACGATAGTGACCGCCACATGATCGATACCGGCCCAGTCGTGCGCGGTATCGATGGGTATGTATTCGTTCGACTGAAAATCGCGGCCTTCGACCAGATGCAGACCCAGTGCGGCGATTTCGCCTGAGGTGCCGTTGTAGGCGGTAGCGGTGATCTTCGACGTGACATTGGGTGCCAGTGAGATGCCGTTGCTCCAATCGTTGCCGTTGAACGGCAACGCATCGACAGCGGCCACTGATTTCACGCCAGTGATGGCACTCAATGCAGCGATATCGGCCTTGTGTCGCACGAGCGATTGCGCGTTGTCGTCCAGATTGTCGCTATCGACCATCACCAACTCATCTTCGACAACGCCACTGGGTTGCCGCAGTTGCGATGTGCGATGGGCGATCATGAAGGCGACATTGCACACGATCGCGCACGTCAGGCTGACCTGCACAACCAGCAGCAACGCCGTGAGTTTGTGCCGGGTGAGGCTGGCGATAACGGGTGACAGCGACATGATTGGCCTCGTCATTGAGTTTTGAGTTGCAGGGCTGGCGTGACATGGCAGGCGCGCCAGGCAGGCAGCAAACCGGCGAGCACGCTTGCGACGATGGCGAGCGCGAAGGTTGCAAGCAGCATGGTGGGATCCATTTGCGCGAGTTTTGCGTAACCGTCCGGGCGCTGGCGGACCGTCCACAATCCGAACTCCGCCAGCATCAAGCCCAGCGTGCCGCCTGCGAGACCGATCACTGCCGACTCGATGCCGAGCTGCAGGAAGATGTCGCGCTTGCGTGCACCCAGCGCGCGCCGCACGCTGATTTCGCCGCTGCGCCTTAGAAATTTCGCGAGCAGCAGGCCGACGATGTTGATCATGCAGACGCCGAGAAATCCAATCGCCAACCACATCTGCAATCGCAGGTCGTCCGGAACGACGTGTTGGCTGACCAGCCAATCCATCAATCCGTAAAGTTGCGGATTCACCGGTCGTGGAAACCGGCCATGCGTTTGCTGGTCGTGCCAGTAGTCGGCGAGATAATCGCCATAGGCACGGGCTTTCTTCGCGTCGCTCAACTGCACCCAGAATTGCAGCCAGGTGCAATGGTCGCTGGTGCGGTTGTCGCCACCGTCGCCCCAGCATGCGAAACGGCCGTGGAAATCGAAGCCCAGCTCTTGCGCAGTTTGCAATGGCAAAAAGAACTGATCGGTGCTGCCGAACGCGCGGTCGTCGATCCGCGTATAAAAGACCGGCTGCGGATTCCAGTTATCCAGGACACCGACGACGCGAAAGTCGGTGTTCTTCAGGCGCACGGTTCGGCCGATGCCCGATGCATCGCCGAATAGCTTGCGATTGAGTTCGGTGTTGAGCACGACCACGCGCGCATGCTCTGCATCATCCTGTGCCGTCCATCCGCTACCGGCGCGAAATGCAGTGCCGAACATCGGAAAGAAATCGGCCGTGACGTAATGACCGTTTTCGAAGAACGGCCGCAGGTTGCTTTGTTGCGGACGAACCGGCAGCGACGCGGCAGCCATCGCGGTTTGCCGTTCGGCGCGCGCGTCGTGCAATAGATTCATGGCATCGACCCAGGTCACGTCCGCTTCGGGCGTGGTGTTCTTGGATTTGGTGTCGTTGCTGACGGGCATCGGATCGATGAGCGGCACATAGAGCTGTGCGCTGCGATCGGGTAAGGGGTCGCCCGACATCACATGCAGCACGGTGATCATCGTCATGCTTGCGCCGATGCCGAGACCAATCGCCAGAATCATTAGTACGGTGATGACACGACTGCGCTTAAGGCTGTACGTGGCGAGCAGTAGGTAGTAACCGAACATCGATGGCCTCCAAAAGAGCGCAAAAGTCCCTGACGCCTGCTGAGCAGGCGTTTGTGTCGACGTGGGTATGTCAGGCGAGCGACGGGCGTGCGCTACGGCAACGCCCGATTTTTAGGAGCGTCTTATCGGCTGACGGGTTCCGCCAAACCTCTAGTCTTGGCTTTGTCCAGCAACTTGCCCATTTGCGCGTCCACTTGCTCGGACGCTTCTCTCTGCCGGGCACTCAGGTTTTCCATTTCGTGCTCCAACTGTTTCTGACGGTCCGACAAATCCTTTTGTTCGCTGCGGATATTCGCGTACTGAAGACTTATCTCCCTGGCCTCGTCACCTACACCTGCCAGTTGGCCGGTCAGGCTTGCCTCGTCGGCCACCTTCTCTTCGGATGCTTCCGCTTTGACGCGCAACGCTTCTCTTTTTGCTTCCAGCGCGGCGCGGCGGCCTTCCAGCTCAGCCTGACGTCCGGCCAAGGCCGCTTCCCTTGCTGCCAATCCAGCTTGTTCTCCCGCCAGCGATCCTTGTCGTCCCGCGAGTTCACCCTGCTCGCGCGCCACTTCCGTCACCGTCGAATATGTGTTGCGTGCTTCCTGGATGATGTCTGGATCATGGATGACGTAACTCGTGCCGCCGTTGCGATACCAGAGCATCGGTACGGGTGGTTTGTAGTAGCGATAGGCGGTGCGTGAATCGGCGTCGCTGCCGTTCACGATGAGGGAATCGCCATCGAAAAGTACGAAGCCGTGTTTGGCATTGGAATTGATGTCGATATCCATGTGCCTTGCTGTGAATGAAGGTGGTGCAGGAGGCATGGCTGGCGCGGCGGGAGCTGGTGGTGCAGCCGGTATAGGTGGAGCAGCAGGAGCAGGCGGCGAAGCCGGAGCAGGTGGAGCAGCAGGGACAGCCGGCGCAGCGGGCAATGCAGGCGCTGCCTGCTCTGCCAGTTGCGCTGACACGGGTGGCGGTGGCGGTATTGCGGGTGTGGGCGGCGGAGGTGGCGGGGGCTGTATGGCAGGTGTGGCGGGCGGTGGCGGCGGTGGGGCCGGTGTGAATACCGCACTGTCGGCCGTTTGATCGGCGCTCGTCGCGCTCGTATGGACAGGATCAGCAGTCGTCAACCGGTACGGCAGTATGCCAATAAGCGCAACCGCAACCACCCATACCCATCCGCGCGCACGCGATGGGGCGATGCTTGTTTGCTGCAGCATGATCATGCGCCTCTTCAAATTGTTGAACGTCGGCGATGCGCCTGCGAGGCTGGAGTGCATGGGTGCGGACACGCCAAGACGAAGCAGCAGACGGCCGTAATCGCGTGGCTCCAGTGTCGGTTGTTTAAGCACATGTGCATCGCAGGCCGCTTCGCGATTCAAGGCGTATTCGCGCATTGCCCAATGCACCAGCGGATGGAAAAAGAACAGGCGTTGTGCGATCGCCGGCACCCATCCAAGCCACAGATCGCCGCGGCGTATATGTGCCAGTTCGTGTGCGAGCGCCATCGCGGATTCGTCATCGTTCAGCGCGTGCGTGCCCGGAAATAGAACGACTGGGCGCCACATGCCCGTCACCTGCGGCGAGGTGATCGCGTCGGAAAGCAACAACGGCGGACAGTGACGCAATCCCAATACGCGTGCCTGCTGTGTGCATAGCAGATGAAGGGATTCATCCTGCATCGGCGTTGCTTCGCGCAGCAGCTTTCTGCTTTCGCGCCATTGCCGGATAACTATATACAGCTGCAGCGCCATCACCAGCAGCCATAAAGCGAGAACGGTTTCGCGCCACGACCATGACGCTGCCATGAGATCGAACGCGTTGCTTGCATGATTGTCCGGCAACGCTTGCATCGGCAGCGCGCTGTTATCCGCGCCGCTGGAGATGTGCGTTACAACCAGATGCGTGTCTGGCGTGCTCGCCGTTGCGGGTTTCAACCAGCGCAGTGGGACAGGATGGCTAACCGTAAGGCCGAGCAACAACTGCGCGGCGACAAGCCACCACAGCATGCAGCGCATCGCAGGAGCCAGGCGCGGTACGCAACGCCCAAGCAGCCACAACGCGCCAATCAGCAAGGTCGCTTGCGCGGTCGCCCACGCAAGGCGCACGAACAAGGTGTCTACAAGTGCGGCGAGCGTATCCATCTTCAGGGCTCCTTGCGTCGCGATTGCAGTTGCGCGACCAGCGCTTCGAGTTGGGCCAGTTCGCCATCGGTGACTTCGGCCTTCTCCGACATCCAGGCCACGAAGGGTGAAAGCGAGCCGGACAGCGTCTTCTCGACAAACTGTCCGACCGCCTGGCTCATCACTTCACCCGGGCCCGTCGCGGTGCTGTAGCGATACATGCCGCTGACGTGACGCCGCTTTAGATAGGCCTTGGCGCGCAGTCGTTCCATCATGGTCAGCACGGTCGAGCGCGCAAGGCCGCGCGATTCGCCGAAATCGGCAGCGACTTCACCCACGGATGCATTTTCGTGTTCGGCGAGATAGTGCAGGAGCGCCAGCTCCTGATCGCCAACGGTTGGTTTGGACATGACCTGACACTGCCGTGACTACAGATGTAGTCACCCTACGCCATGACTACATCTGTAGTCAATAGGCTATCTGCCATGAAACCGGGGCATGCTGATCGGCCGAAATGGGCCGGCTGCTGGTGTCGGAACTGAACGGCGAAACGTGCCGGCGTCAACCCTGTCGGATGTAACCCTTTAACCTCGTGGGCCCGGCGCCTATCTCTCACTTCACCCGCACTACGCCCGTATCCGTACGCAGCTCAATGGAGAAACCATGACTCCCCAGGAACAACTTATCCTCGACGACTTCCTTCAGCGCCTCGCGGCGGTGAATGGCACCGTGAAAGATCCGCAAGCCGATGCGTTGATCAACCAGCGGATCGCCGGTCAGCCCGATGCGCTTTATCTGCTGGTGCAGCGCAGCCTGCTACAGCAGCACGCGCTGGATGCCGCGAAAGCGCAGATCGCGCAGCTGCAGGCGCAGGTCGCCAATCAGCAGGGCGGCGGTAGCTTCCTGGGCGGCCAATCCTCGGGATGGAGCAGCGTTCCACCCGTTATGCAACAGGCTCCGCAGCAACAGCAACCCCCGCCGACGTGGCGCGAGCGTTTGTTTGGCAGCCCCGGTTACGCCGCACCACAAAGCACCGCGCCGAGTTTTCTGCAAAGCGCGGCCACGACCGCGGCAGGCGTCGCTGGCGGTATGTTCCTGTTCGATGGATTGGAAAATCTGCTGGGCGGTCATCACAACGGCGGCTTCTTCGGCGGCCAGCCGGAAGTGATCGAGAACGTCACGGAAAATAATTTCCTGGGCGGCAACAATGGCATGAACGGCGGCGGTCAGGATTTTTCGTCCAACGATTTTGCCGACGATAACTTCGACAACAACTTCGACGACAACAGCTGGACGTAAGTCACGATCCGCGCATGCGTGAACGCGTGCGCGGATCAGCTTTCCGGTAACAGGCGCTTGGTGAAAAACATCCGCTGCGTGCCCGGCGGTTCGCAATCGATCGCGCCGAACATCTGCCAGCCGTGGCGCTTGTAGAACTCGGGCGCCTGAAAACTGTTGGTATCGAGAATGCCGTTGTAACAGCCGCGCTGGCGGCCTTCCGCTTCCATCCGGCGCAGCAGCGCGCTGCCCAGCCCTTTGCCGCGCAGCGGCGCCGGCAGATAAAACACGTCGATAAACAGCAAGCCGCGCGACGTGCGGCCGATGATGCCGCCGACCACCTTGCCGCTGTCCGGGTCGCGCGCGAACACCGTGAGCGGATGGCGATCGCCGATGCCGCTGGTTTCCTTGTTGTAGCGGTCCAAACCTTGCCGGATCGGCGCCAGCTCTTCAGGCTCTGGCGCATCGCTCACGGCAATGATGGGCTCGCGCGTCATCGCGATCAGAACGTCATGTCGAAGGCGACGTCGCCTTCCACGCCTACCTGATACGCGGAGACGCGACGCTCGAAGAAGTTCGTCACTTCCTGCACGTCCTGGAGATCCATGAAGTCGAATGGATTCTTCGCGCCATATTTCTTCGGCATATCCAATTGTGTGAGGCGCTGATCGGCGCAGTATTCCAGATACTGGCGCATATCCTTCACCGACAAGCCAGCCACGCCGCCGGAGAGCACGTCTTCGGCAAACTGCGTTTCGCAGGCGATGGCTTCTTCCAGCATCGCTTCCACCTGCGTGCGCATCTCTGCATCGAACAAATCGGGCTCCTGTGCGCGCACGGTGCGCACCACTTCAAAGGCGAAGCCCATGTGCCCGGATTCGTCGCGGAACACCCAGTTCGTGCCGGAAGCCAAGCCATGCAGCAAACCGCGCGAGCGCAGGAAGTACACGTAAGCGAAGGCGGCGAAGAAGAACAAACCTTCGATGCATGCAGCGAAGCAGATCAGATTGAGCAGGAACTGACGGCGCTGTTCACGTGTTTCCAGCCGCTGCACGCTTTGGATGGAGTCCATCCACTTGAAGCAGAACGCGCCTTTCTGGCGAATCGAAGGGATGTTCTGAATCGCAGCGAATGCTTTGTTGCGTTCGTTCGGATCTGGAATGTAGGTGTCCAGCAGCGTGAGATAGAACTGCACATGCAGCGCTTCCTCATACAACTGGCGCGACAGATACATGCGCGCTTCCGGCGCGTTGATGTGCTGGTAAAGATTCAACACAAGATTGTTCGCCACGATCGTATCGCCGGTGGCGAAGAATGCCACGAGACGGTGGATCAAATGGCGATCCGCATCAGACATCTTCGATTTCAGGTCTGTGACGTCAAGCGAAAAATCGACTTCCTCCACCGTCCAGGTGTTCTTGATCGCGTTGCGATACATCTCGTAGAACTCGGGGTAGCGCATCGGGCGCAGCGTGAGTTCGAAACCCGGGTCGAGGATGTGCGAATCGCGAGTGGGTTGGGCGGACATAGAGTGTTCCTTGACCAGGCTTATCGGGTTGTTTGATGTGTACGATGGATTTTGCTCGTCATTCCAGCGAAAGCTGGAATCCAGTGCCTTCTGTTTTTTCGACAATCTGTGTCGGCGAAAGACGCTGGATCCCAGCTTTCGCTGGGATGACGGTCGTATGTGTGGAGGCGATGAGGCAAGCTCTGGCGAAACGTTAGCAAGTTCAATTTATGCGAGAACGAATCCCGTGCGTCTACATCCTTGCGAATCGACGCAACGCTACGTTGTACATCGGTGTCACTTCGGACCTGTGTGGCCGCATCTGGCAACACAAGCATGATCTCGCGGAAGGTTTCACCAAACGTTACAGCGTGCATGATTTGGTCTGGTTCGAAATACATGATTCGATAGAGTCGGCGATTGCCCGCGAGAAGGCACTGAAAGCCTGGAATCGTTTGTGGAAGATCCAGCTCATTGAAAAGACCAATCCTTATTGGCGAGATCTCTATTCGGAGATTTTTGAATAAGAGCCTTTTCCAGAACGGCTGGAATCCGATGAACCGGATTCCAGCTTTCTCAAGCGACTGCCATCACTGACAGGCTTCGCAGTACTCGGGGTTTTCCAGCGAACAGAACACGGCGGCGGTCGCAGCATCCTGCGCGTCAGGCGCCGGCGCTTGCACAGCAGCGGCGGTCACCGTGGTCTTGGTGATCTTCGTCGCCGGACGCGAGCGCAGGTAATACGTCGTCTTGACGCCGGATTTCCACGCGTACATGTACATTGAGCTGAGCTGACCGATGTTCGGATTCTCCATGAACAGGTTCAGCGACTGGCTCTGGTCGATGTATGCACCGCGCGCAGCAGCGAGATCGATCAATGCCTTCTGCGGCAATTCCCACACGGTGCGATAGATGGAACGCAGACGTTCCGGAATCGCCGTGATGCCCTGGATGGAACCTTCGGCCAGCTTGATGGCGTCGCGAACTTCGCTGGTCCACAGGCCCAGCGCTTTCAGCTCATCGGACAGATAGCGATTCACCACCAGGAAGTCGCCCGACAGCGTTTCGCGTTTGAACAGGTTGCTGACCTGCGGCTCGATGCATTCGTAGCACCCGGCGATCGACGCAATCGTTGCCGTCGGTGCAATCGCGATCAGCAGCGAGTTGCGCAGACCTTTGGCCTTGATCGATTCGCGCAGTGCGTCCCAGCGCGTCGTATCGTGCGGCTTGGCATTCGTCCAATAGTCGAATTGCAATTCGCCGTTCGCTGCGCGGGTTTCCGCAAAGCCAGGATGTGCGCCGTGCTGTTCGGCAAGCGCGTTGGATTGCGACAGGGCGTTGAAATAAATTTCTTCCGCGATACGCGTCGACAATTCCAGCGCTTCGGCCGAATCGAACGGCAGGCGCAGTTTGAAGAACACGTCTTGCATGCCCATCACGCCCAGACCTACCGGACGCCACTTGCGATTGGCAACGGCTGCCGTATCGATCGGGTAGAAGTTCAGATCGATCACGCGATCGAGCTGACGCACGGCCGTACGTACCGTCGAAGCGAGCTTGGCGAAATCGAACGCACCATCTACGACATGGCGCGCCAGATTGACTGAGCCGAGATTGCACACCGCCGTTTCGCTGGCGTTGGTGACTTCCAGAATCTCGGTGCAGAGGTTCGAGAGGTGGATAACGTTTTCAGCTTTGGCCGTCTGATTGCTGGTCGCATTGCTACGATCCTTGAATGTCATCCAGCCGTTGCCGGTCTGCGCCAGCGTGCGCAGCATGCGCGCATATAGCTCGCGCGCCTTCACCGTCTTGACGGCCAAACCTTCGGCTTCGGCCTTGTGATACGCCTGCTCGAACGTCTCGCCCCAGGTGTCGACGAAATGCGGCACGACCTTGGGATCGAACAACGACCAATGGCCGTCGTGCTCGACGCGGCGCATGAATTCGTCGGGAATCCAATTGGCCAGATTGAGGTTGTGCGTGCGGCGCGCTTCATCGCCCGTGTTGTCGCGCAGTTCGAGGAATTCCTCGATATCTGCGTGCCACGGTTCCAGATACACGCACGCGGCGCCTTTGCGTTTGCCGCCCTGATTCACGGCGGCAACGGATGCGTCCAGCGTCTTCAGCCACGGCACCAGACCGTTGGAGTGACCGTTGGTGCCCTTGATCAGCGAGCCGCGCGAACGCACGCGCGAATACGCCAGGCCAATGCCGCCCGCGAATTTGCTCAGCTTGGCGACGTCGCCGTATTTCTCGTAGATCGACTCCAGCGAATCCGTTGGCGAATCGAGCAGGAAGCAGGAGCTGAGCTGCTCGTGCGACGTGCCCGCATTGAACAGCGTCGGCGAGCTGGCGATGTATTCCAGCGAGGAAAGCAGGCGATACAGCTCAAGCGTCTCGCCGATTTCATTGCCGCCTAGCGAGCAGGCAATGCGCATGAAGAAATGCTGCGGCGTTTCGATCACCTTGCGCAGCTGCGGATGGCGCAACAGGTAACGGTCGTATACCGTGCGCAGGCCGAAGTATTCGAAGCGGCGTGTCGCCAGTGGATCGATTGCGTCGTTGAGTTTGCGTGCATTCGTCGCAACAAAATCGCGCAGGCGCGCATTCAGCAGACCAAGTTCCGCACCACGCGCGATGGATTGCGAAAAGCTCTGGATTTCCTGACCGCTCACTTCCTTATCGATAAAGCTGCCGAGCAGGCGCGCGGCAAGCTGGCCGTATTCCGGCTCTTCCGCCGTCAGCGCTGCCGCCGTGCGGATGGACAGCTGATCGAGTTCCTGCGTGGTGGCACCGTCGTACAAACCGCCGATGGTTTTCAGCGACACGCGCAGCGGGTCCACGCCGTGCAAGCCTTCTGCACTGCGCGTGACGGCGCGAACGATCTTGTTGACGTCGACGATCTCCTGTCCGCCATTGCGCTTGGTAACGCGCATCTGGCCAGGGTTGTGCGGCGGCGTGAGGGCAAACGGTGCTTCGGCAGTGACGGACATCGTGGTGTGAGTGGCAGTGGCCGACGAGGCGTCGGTAGAAAAGGCGGACGTGTCCGCGCGAACGTCGTTGCGCTCGCGCGATTCGGTATCAATAGGCTGCATGTCGGACGCTCCGGCAACGGAGCTTTCCCTTGACCGGATCCCACGTCCGGGTAAGCGGGACAAGCTCCAGGTTCAACTACCTGCTCCCGCGCGCAGGGCTGATGTGGCGGTTACCGCGGTTGGCCATGCGACGCGAACAGCTCCACGTCACACGACGCCCTCCGCGCGGGGGCCGTCACGCTCGGCACAACGTTCCGGTTGTGCCGTGTCGGCAGGTCTTCGGACTCACGGACGTGGACCTTGCGGTCCTCCTACTTGCCCAGCTTCCCGGTCCCCAGGACCAGTGCATGGTTGGGCGTTCGTTTCCGCTTACCGCTGCGGGGCAGTCCCGGATTCGCACCGGATTCCCTATTAAGCCAGTCCGACACTAGGTCTGAGAATGGCACCGACAGGCACAACATATCGGGGTCGGGGTCATCGGTCAACCCAACAACTTGTGGATAAGGCCGTGTATAACGCAGTGGATAACTAGGTCGAAGTCAGGCGCGACGCGGCTTGCCGGCCGTTATGGCCTCAGGCGCATAACACTCGTGACTGATCGGAAGCTTTTGCGATCCGGCTGGGCCCTCAAGGGATCACCGCAACGATCACCGCCACCCACATCAGCAACAGCCCGGTGGCGAACATGCGCCGGGCCGGCACGATCTTTTCGATACCGTCGTCGGGGATCGGCGTAGTGATAATCCAGATGGTCGAGCCGAAAGCCAGGAAGCTGAGGAATGCCAGGCACACCACCAAGATGTCGCCCCCCTTCCAGGGCGACGGCTCGTGCACACCCCAGTAACCGAGGAACGCCATGCCCATCGCCGACATGGTGGCGGAGGCCGCACACAGTCCAACGACCGAACCTACGGGTGCACGCATACGATCAATCCCGATGCTGTACTGGTGACTTAGCGTACCGCAGCCTGTCACAGGCGGTGTTGTTTCGCTTGATATGTGCGCGGCTCGATGTCGACACTTTTTGCGGGGCACGTTGGTCGATGCGATTGCGATACAGGGAAGGGCGCTCTCAAGACACTTCTGGCACGGTGCCACATTGAAGTTCTTTGCGCTTCAACATTAGTTACTAATGCTTATGTTGCGCGCGACTGTTTGGATCACGAAAAACAACAAGTGTCGCGACTAATCCGCACAAGGCAGCAAACGACATCCAAATTCCCGGTGCGGCTTTGTTACCGGTGATGTGAATCAGCCATTGCGAAATGGCGAGGCTGGAGCCGCCTACGGTTGTTGCGAGGCTGTAGGCCAGTGAGAAACCCGTGGTGCGCACGTCGGCGGGCATGATTTCCGTCAGCGTGACGACCATTGCGCCGTTGTAGCTGGCGTAAATGAAAGACAGCCATAGCTCCGCAGCTAGCAGTCTTTCGAAATTCGGCGAGGCTACCAGCCAGTGCAATACCGGGTAGGCGCTGATCAGCGCCAACAACGTGCAAGCGAGCAGCAGCGGGCGACGGCCGATGCGATCGGACAGCGCGCCCATCACGGGCAGCCACACGAAGTTCGACAGGCCGATGCAGAGCGTGACGACGAAGACATCGAACTGCGATAGATGCAGCACTTCGCTGCCAAATGTCGGTGTGTAGGCGGTGATCAGATAGAACGAGACCGTCGTCATCATCACCAGCGCTACGCCCAGCAGCACGACGCGGCCGTTGGTGAGCATCGAGCGATAAATCTCGCCGACATCCGGGCGGCGTCGCGCAAGGAACGCCTGCGTTTCTTCCAGCGAGCGTCGAATCAGGAAAAGGAACGGAACGATCAAGCAGCCGATGACGAACGGTATGCGCCATCCCCAGCCGGTGATGGCATCCGGCGGTAACCAGTACTGCAACAACAAGCCCAGTGACGCGGCGAATACGACTGCGACTTGTTGACTCGCCGATTGCCACGAGCAATAGAAGCCGCGATGTCCGGGTGTGGCGATTTCCGCGAGGTAAACCGATACACCGCCCAGCTCGACACCCGCCGAAAAGCCTTGCAGCAAGCGTCCGGCCACGACAAGTAACGGCGCCAGCATACCGATGGTTGCGTACGTGGGCACGGCGGCCACAAGTAGCGTGCCGATGGCCATCAACGCGAGCGTGAGGATAAGGCCGCGGCGGCGTCCGTGATGATCGATATAGGCGCCCAACACAATGGCGCCGATCGGCCGCATCACGAAGCCCGCTGCAAACGCGAGCAACGTAAGCAGCAGCGATGCGTACGCACTATGCGCCGGGAAATACGCCTTCGCGATGGCTGGCGCGTAATAGCCATACACCATGAAGTCGTACATCTCGAGAAAATTGCCGCTGACGACCCGGACGATCGCCTTGACGCTTTCGCGCCGCGAGCGATGTGATGCAGGCTGATTCAACCTGGCGATCCTTCGTCGACGGGTTTCAACATGGCGAGGAATTCACGCGCGAAGCGATGCACATCGCCAGGCCAGCGCGCAGAAAGATAGTTGCCATCGCGGACCACGAAGGCGGGGCGGTCATCGTTATCGGTGTCGCGCACGAGGCCGGATGTTTTGCGCCGGTAATGCGGCGCATCGCGCGGTACATCCAAGAAATCCGAGGGGTCGGCCAACACTCGCGATACTTCTTGTTGCACCGACATGAAACCCACCGGCTGGTCCGATTTTTCCCGATAGGTACGGTAGTAATTCGGATCCCAGAAACGCGTGATGCGCGTGAGCGACCATGCGGATTTTTCAAGCGCCCAGGTCAGCCCGGTGGTGCGGCGTCCGTACAAAATGGAACGGCCATCGGCGCCCTTGCTGCGCGCGACCAGCAATACACCATGGCAGATCGCAGCGACCGGTTTGTCCGCCGCAAAGTACGCGCTAACCGTTTTCTTCAGTAGTTCGCTTTCAAGGTAGGTGCGCATGCCCCGCGCGCAATGTCCGCCGGGCAACAGCAACGCATCGAAGGGCGTTGTGGCGATGTCGTTCCAGGTGATTGGAGAACGGAATGCCTTGTCCTGCACCAGCGATGCGTGATTGTTGCGCGCATCGCGATTGGCACGCAGCAATAAACCGAATAGCGGGTACTTGCGCAGGCCTGGTATCAAGCCCCAAAGATCGAGGCCTTCGCCGCTAAGCATGATCGGATCGGCCGATGCGATCTGGCCATCCGGCGTGGCGAATACGACGGTATGTCCCGCTTGCGTCAACACGCGCCATGGCACGGCGACTTCGCTGGGGTCGTAGTCAAGATGGGGAAGTGGAATCAGTACCGTCGCCATGTGCGACTTATTTGACGCTAACGTCGATGATGATGGGGTAGTTCACGGAGCCTGGAAATTTCGGCGGCGCGGGAAACGTCCAGGTCGAAAACTGCGCAGCGACGCATTGCGCAACAGGTATGGGCGCGCGCACTTCCACATTGAGCGGATGGCCGTCGGGTGAAATGTCGGCGACCAGGGTGAACGGCGTTTTGTCGCCAGCATTGCTGGCGATGCAGCCGCGATACGTATTGCCCAGGGCGATGGCGGTTTTGTTCCAGAACTGCTTTTGATAGCCCGGTCCGCTGGCGGCTCCTTCCGCCATGTGGCCGTGTTGCACGCGTTCGCTGAAGGCATCGTCCGATGTTGCTGCGGCTTGCGGCGCGCCCATGAGCAAAGCGATGGCGATAACACTGAACATGGCGACTCCCGGGCCGGTCAACGAGGCCATCACGGTAGCAGCTTGTGCCGCGGACGGAGAAGATTGCCGGGTCGTTACTCCGGCCGGTGCGGCAGGGCGAGATATTCCTCGCTCTGCATCTCGATCAAACGCGATTCGGTGCGGCCGAATTCGGCACGCAGACGCTCGCCGTCGTAAAGCTCGGTGATTGGCGCGGCGGCGGAAAGAATAAGTTTGACGTGGCGGTCGTAGAACTCATCCACCAGCTGCACGAAGCGCTTGGCCTGGTCTTCGCTGTAGACCGTGAACTGCGGGACGTTCGAGATGATGATCGCCGGCCCGGTCTTGGCCAGCTCGATGTAATCGGCCACGGCGCGCGGACCGTCGCACAGTGCGGCGAAGTCGAACCAGAAGATGTTGTCGGCACGCTTACGAACGGGAATAACGCGATCGTTGATGGTGATCTCACCGCCATCGACGATCTCACCCTGTGCCTGACTTGAGAAGATACGTGCCAGCGCACGTTCGGCTTCCGCACCCGGAGGCGTGTGATACACCGGCGCATGTGTGAGTGCGCGCAGGCGCCAGTCGTGTGCAGAAATCATCTCGACGACATGGCACTGCGCTTCGATCGACGCAATCGCCGGCAGGAAACGTGCGCGCTGCAAACCGTCCTTGTAGAGATTGCTGGGTGCCGTGTTCGAGGTGGTTACCAGTGTCACGCCACGCGCAAACAGCGACTCGAACAAGTTGGCGAGAATCATCGCATCGCCAATGTCGTTGACCAGAAATTCGTCGAGGCACAACACGCGGCAACGCGCCGCAATGCCTGCAGCCACTTCGACGAGTGGATCCTGTCGCTCGCCCAGTTCACGCAAGCTTTCGTGCACTTCACCCATGAAGCGATGAAAGTGCCGGCGCAAGGCGACACCTTGCGGCAAGCTGGATGCGAACAGATCCATCAGGAAGGTTTTGCCGCGGCCGACGCTGCCCCACAGATACAAACCCGGCACGGCGACGCGTTCCTCGGCGCCGAGCAGCGATTTGAGGCGGCCAAACAAGCCGCCGTTGTTGTCGTCTTTGGCGGCGAACGCCGCGTGCATGCGATCGAATTCCGGCAGCACGGCGAGTTGCGCCGGATCGGACGTCCAGCGATGCGCGGCGACGCCTTCCTGGTAACGCGCGCTGGGCGCGCCGGGTGTCGTGTCGGACATAAACGTAGCTACTTATGAATGGCGGCGCGGCGGCAGCCAGTCCTGGACCGCATGTTTGACCGAACCGCGTAGATCCATCAGGCGGCGGTGGAAGAAATGGCCGGTCTCCGGCATGCGGATAAGTTCGGGCGGCTGTTCGAGGTTGTCGATCCAGTCGAACACCGCTTGCGGCTCGACGATTTCGTCCTCCTCACCCATGACGACCAGCCAGGGGCATGTCGGCAGTGCGAGCGTTTCGTGTTCCCAGCGGCCGATCGGCGGCGCGACGCTGATCAGTGCATTGGCTTTCAGTTTGACGGCGTTGCGCAAGGTGACGTAGCTGCCGAACGAAAAACCGGCGAGCCAGAGTGCGTCATCGGGACGCATCTTGCGCACCCATGCAACCACGGCCGCCAGATCGTCGCTCTCACCGATGCCGTTGTCGTAGGTGCCGGCCGAATCGCCCGCGCTGCGGAAATTGAAACGCAGCGTATCCAGGCCCGATTCGCGCAGACTGCGCTCGAGCATCGTCACGACCTTGTTGCGCATCGTGCCGCCATCTTTCGAATTCGGATGACAGATGACGACGACGCCACGCCGCGCGTCGGCCGGTTCCGCGACATCGCTGATGGCCTCGAGTGGACCAACAGGACCTTGCAGCGTGAACTCGGTGGTTTCGTCCGGGAAACTGGACGGTTCGGGGGTGAGGGTGGGGGAGGTCATAACGGGAATGATAACCGGCTCGCTTGTTGCGCGTTTTTCGAGGGCGCGTGTAGGCGGCGGAAACATTTGCGCGCGAGAAGTCCTTGATCAAGGCGTCCGCGCAAGCAACAACGCCACCTTGCGGCGGCGTTGGGTAGTTTCATCGGGTATTACTTGGACTGGCTGACCATCCAGGTGACGGCGGCCTTGACCTGCGCTTCGTTCAAGGACGGGTTGCCACCCTTCGGCGGCATCGTATTGCCGTCCGGGCCGTGATAGCCATCGAGCGCGTGCTGGACCAGCGTGTCGATACCTTCGGCAATGCGCGGCGCCCACGCTTCCTTGCTGCCGACTTTCGGCGCACCAAGCACGCCGGCGGTATGACAGGCGGTGCACACGCCATCGAAAATGGTTTTGCCGTCGGTGGAACCACCGAAGGCGACTTGTGCCGCGGCGGCTTTGGCGGCGGCAGCTTGTGCGGCCTCCATCGCGGCGCGGCCGGTATTGCCGGCGTACACGGCCCCGTTCGGGGCGAGGCTGGCGGAAAGTTGTTGCGGAGCGTTCGGATCGACTTCCTTCGGCTCGTGTTCGTAGATCGTCCAGGCTGTGAAGATCAGGACCAGGGTCAGCACGCCGAGGCCGGCGATAAGCAACGAGAACTGACGCAGGAAACTCTGGTCGGATTTGCTCATGGAACCGCTCACGCAAGTACTCCAGTCAACTCATGATTAATCTGGAACGCCACCACATCCCCTGTGGCGCGCTTTGCCGCCCCCCGGCGACGTTGCCGCGGTTCGTCCGGAATTCCGAAGCCCCCTTTGGCAATAAGCTTCGGAGTATAGACGAAGCCTGCGGCAAGTTTGAGAGGCCGCTCCAGTTCTTGCGATCGGCGAGGGCCAGCATGGGCTCACCGGTTGTTCAAATGGGTCTATTAAGAAGTGTGTAGTGCAGACACATGGTCACGTTCGCCTGATACGCTTTGGGGCTATGGACCCTGCCATCGGTCATGCGGCACCCCTGTCTACCGGCATTGTCCAACCTCGTTGAGCTGCCCCTATGCTTATTTCCAAGGCTTAGGACAACGAGTGTGTTATTCGTTTCGGTGGGGTCGGGTGGTCCCCCCGTTCATTCCAGGAGTTTCAAATGTCGCGTTTTTGGAAGATCGCGTTGATCGTGATCGCCGTGCTTGTGGTGGGTGGGGTCGCATTCCGCTTGCTGCATAAACCTGAAGCACAAACTGCTGCGGGTAGTCATCGCCATGGTGGCGGTCAGGGCAGTGGCGATAACGACGCAAAGGGACAGAACCAGCCCGGCGGCCCCGGTCAGGACAACACGCCGGTACCGGTGACCGTTGAACCCACGGTCAGCCAGAGCGTGCCGGTGTATCTCACCGCGCTGGGTACGGTGACGGCGCTCAACACGGTGACGGTCAATCCGCAGGTCGCCGGCCAGATGTGGACGATCAATTTCCAGGAAGGCAAAGCGGTGAAGAAGGGCGATGTGATTGCCCAGATCGATCCGCGTACCTTCCAGGCTGCCTACGATCAGGCGGTCGCCAAGCAAAAGCAGGACGAAGCGTCGCTTTCCACCGCCGTCTCCACCTTGGACCGCAACCAGAAGCTGGTTGCCAACGGTTACGTCGCCGCGTTGGACATGGATACCTTCCGCAATAACGTGGCGCAGCTGAAGGCGACGGTGATCGCCGATGAAGCCGCCGCCCGCTCGGCGAAAGTGCAGCTCGATTTCACCAAGATCATCTCGCCGATCGACGGCGTGGCCGGCATCCGCAATGTCGACCCGGGCAATGTGGTGACGACGACCACATCGATTGTCACGCTCACGCAGATCCAGCCGATCTACGTGATCTTCAATCTGCCGGAACAGAACCTCGAAGCGGTGCGCAATGCATTCCAGAACGGCGCCGACAAGCTGCAAGTGATCGCGCTTGATCGCAGCGATGCGCATCCGCTGGACACGACCGGCTTCCTGCAGACGATCGACAATCAGATCGATACCACCACGGGCACGTTCAAGCTCCGCGCACAGTTCAACAATCCGCAGAGTTCGCTGTGGCCGGGTCAGTTCGTGAACGTGCAGCTGCGCGTGCGCACGGTGTCCGGCGGTCTGGTGATTCCGGCGCAGGCGGTACAGCGCGGTCCGGATGGCGACTTCGTCTACAAGCTGCAGCCGGATCAAACCGTCGCGATGGCGCCGGTGACGGTCGCGGGCGAAGTGGGCGACAGCCACGTGATGGTCAGCAACGGTCTGAATGTGGGCGATCAGGTGGTGACCGAAGGTCAGTTCCGCCTGAAGCCGGGCAGCAAGGTTCAGGCCTTGAAGCCGGGCGAAGTGCCGCAGGCGCCGGCAGCGTCGGACGCTGACAAGAAGAAATGGAAGCAGGGTGGTGGTCGCCGTGGGTCGAGCAATTCTTAAGACCATCGCCATGCATGCAACGCGCTCGAGCAAAACGAGCGCGTTGTATCAAGGCACACGGATTTGCCACCAATCTTTTCACGGACGGTCACACGCGACCGCACCCAACTGACGGTTCCGACGACCCATGGGATTCTCCTCGCTCTTTATTCGCCGGCCTATCGCCACCGCCCTGTTGATGGTGGCGGTGCTGCTACTCGGCGTGCTCGGTTATCGCGAGCTGCCGGTATCGGCGCTACCGGAAATCGAAGCACCCAGCCTGGTGGTGACCACGCAATATCCGGGTGCAAGCGCGTCCACCATGGCCTCGCTGGTGACTACGCCACTGGAACGCAATCTCGGCCAGATTTCCGGCCTGGACATGATGACGTCGGACTCTTCCGCGGGTCTGTCGACCATCGTGTTGCAGTTCAACATGGACCGCGACATCGATATCGCGGCGCAGGACGTGCAGGCGGCGATCAATCAGGCACGCGGCACCTTGCCGAGCACGCTGCCTTATCCGCCGGTCTACAACCGCGTGAATCCGGCCGACGCGCCGATCATGACCTTGATGCTCACGTCCGACAGTCGTCAGCTGCGCGATGTGAACGATCTGGCCGACTCGATCCTCGCGCAGAAACTCTCGCAGGTGCAGGGCGTGGGCCTGGTATCGATTGCCGGCAACGTGCGTCCGGCAGTGCGTATCCAGGTGAATCCTGCGCAGCTGGCCAATCTCGGCCTGACGATGGAAGACGTGCGCAACGCGCTGACCGAAGCCAACGTCAACGCGCCGAAGGGCACGCTCAACGGCGCGACGCAGTCGTACACGATTTCCACCAACGATCAGCTGGCGACGGCGGCTGAGTACAAAAACACCATCATTTCGTACAACAGCACCAACAACGCGCCGGTGCGTCTGTCCGACGTGGCGAAAGTCGTCGATGGTGTCGAAAACGATCAGCTCGCCGCGTGGGCGAACGGCAAGCCGGCCGTGCTGCTGGATATTCGCCGTCAGCCGGGCGCCAATATCGTGCAGACGGTGGCGCAGATCCGGCAGATCCTGCCGCAACTGCGCAGCGTGCTGCCGGCCGACGTGCATCTGGATATCTTCGCCGACCGCACGATCACCATTCGTGCATCGGTGGAAGATGTGCAGTTCACGTTGCTGCTCACCATCGCCCTCGTGGTGGCGGTGATCTTCGTGTTCCTGCGGCGCTTGTGGGCCACGATCATTCCGTCGGTAGCCGTGCCGCTTTCGCTGCTCGGCACGTTCGGCGTGATGTCGTTCGCGGGTATGTCGCTGGACAACCTCTCGCTGATGGCGCTCACCGTCGCTACCGGTTTCGTGGTGGACGATGCGATCGTGATGATCGAAAACATCGTGCGTTACATCGAGCAGGGCAAGGAAGGCATTGAGGCGGCCGAAGTCGGCGCGAAGGAAATCGGTTTCACGGTGCTGTCGTTGACCGTCTCGCTGATCGCCGTCTTCCTGCCGCTGCTGTTGATGCCCGGCGTGACCGGCCGTCTGTTCCATGAATTCGCCTGGGTGCTCGCGACTGCCGTTGTCATCTCGATGCTGGTGTCGCTGACGCTCACGCCGATGATGTGCGCGTACCTGCTCAAGCCCGATGCGTTGCCGGAAGGCGACGATGCACATGAGCGCCACGCCGCCGCAGGCAAGCGCACCGTGTGGGCGCGTACCGTCAATGTGTACGAAACCACGCTGGATTGGGTGCTCGATCATCAGCAGTTGATGATCCTGGTGGCCTTCGTCGCCATCGGTGTCACCATTTTCCTGTACATCGTCATTCCGAAAGGCTTGTTGCCCGAACAGGACACCGGCCTGGTGACAGGTGTGGTGCAGGCCGATCAGAACGTCGCGTTCCCGCAGATGGAAGCGCGTACCAAAGCCGTTGCAGATGCGTTGCAGAAAGATCCCAACGTGGCCGGTATCGCCGCATTTATCGGTGCTGGTTCGATCAACCCGACGCTCAATCAAGGCCAGCTCAGCATCGTGCTGAAAGATCGCAGCAAGCGCGGCAGCCTGGATGATGTGGTGCAAAGCCTGCAGAACGACGCGGCCAATATTCCGGGTGTCGCGCTGTATCTGAAACCCGTGCAGGACGTGACACTGGATACGCGCGTCGCCGCCACCGAGTATCAGTACTCGATGTCGGACGTGAATTCGGATGAGCTGTCCAAGTACGCCACACAGATGACGCAGGCGCTACGCAATCGTCCGGAGCTGGCGGACGTCGACAACAACCTGGCCGATCAGGGCACGGCGCTCAAGCTGACGATCGATCGCGACAAAGCCAGTACGCTCGGCGTGCCGGTGCAGACGATCGACGACACGCTCTACGATTCGTTCGGCCAGCGTCAGATTTCCACCATCTTCACGCAGTTGAATCAGTACCGCGTGGTGCTGGAAGTGGAACCGCAGTTCCGCAGCAGCACGTCGTTGCTCAATCAGCTGACGGTGAAGAGCAACGGCAGCGGCGCATTGACGGGCAGCAACGCCACCACGTTTGGTCAGGCTGCGTCGAGTAACTCCTCGACCACCACCGGCATCGCGGTTGCCAACACCGGCATCATTCTCGGTACCGGCGGTACGATTCCGCTGGCCTCGCTGGTGGATGCACAAGTAACCAATGCGCCACTGGTGATCAGCCATCAGCAGCAGCTTCCTGCGGTGACGGTGTCGTTCAATCTGGCGCAGGGTTATTCGCTCTCGCAAGCGGTCGATGCCATTCACGAGGTCGAGAAGCAGCTCAACTTCCCGCCGCAAGTGCGTGGACAGTTCATCGGTAAAGCGGCGGAATTCTCCTCCTCGCTGACCAACGAAGCGTTGCTGTTGCTGGCCTCGGTGATCGTGATCTACATCGTGCTTGGCGTGCTGTATGAAAGCTACATTCATCCGATTACGATCATTTCCACCTTGCCGCCTGCGGGTGTGGGTGCATTGCTGGCGCTGATCCTGTGCAACATGAGCCTCTCGGTGGATGGCATCGTGGGTATCGTGCTGCTGATCGGTATCGTGAAAAAGAACGCAATCATGATGATCGACTTCGCGATCGAAGCGCAGCGCACCGGCATGAAGCCGCGCGAGGCGATCCGCCGTGCATGTCTGTTGCGTTTCCGCCCGATCATGATGACTACCGCGGCCGCCATGCTCGGTGCCTTGCCGCTGGCCTTGGGTAACGGTATCGGCGCGGAACTGCGCCGTCCGTTGGGCGTGTCGATTGTGGGCGGTCTGCTGTTGTCGCAGCTGGTGACGCTGTATACGACGCCCGTGATTTACCTCTACATGGAGCGTTTCTCCGACTGGCTGCGCGAGCGCAGGGAGCGACGCGCGCTGCGGCACGCGCAGCGTGGCGCAATTTGAAGTGATGTGCTTTTCGCATTCGCCTCCTCTCCCCTCTGGGGAGAGGATTGAGGTGAGGGGCCACACTCGCGAAACTTCAAATCAGCAAACGCGGCAGAACCAGACAGTTATGCGCTTTTCGCGTTTGCGTCCGCTCCTCTCCGGGTAGACGATTGCGGTGATCGGGTACACACTCGCGATGGCTGAAATCGGAGCATGCTTCGGATGGGGCTTCAACGCGAGATGGGCCCCTCACCCCGGCCCTATCCCCAAAGGGGAGAGGGGGAAAGCTTCAACCAATCCGCTCCTCGTACGTTGATTCAAGCATGAATATCTCCGGCCCCTTCATCCGTCGCCCGATCGGCACTTCACTCCTGGCGATGGGCGTGTTCGCGGTCGGTGTCATCTGCTACGCGCTGCTGGGTGTCTCCGCGCTGCCGGACATGCAGTTCCCCGTCATCTTCGTCACCGCCAGCCAGGCCGGCGCCAGCGCAGACAACATGGCCGCCACGGTGGCCGCGCCGCTGGAGCGCCATCTGGGTCAGGTGCCGGGCATCGATACCATGCGTTCGTCCAGCTCGCTCGGCAGTACGCAGGTGCTGTTGATGTTCGATGCGGGCCGCAACATCGACGACGCCGCACGCGACGTGCAGGCGGCGATCAACGCCGCAGCGCCCGATCTGCCGTCCGGTCTCAACAGCCCGCCGAGCTACGAAAAAGCCAACCCGAACGACGACCCGATCATCGCGTTTGCGCTGACCTCGGATACGCAATCGGCACGCGATCTTTACGACGTCGCTGATTCGCTGCTTGCGCAACGTTTGCGTCAGCTAAGCGGTGTGTCCGAAGTCGATATTCTCGGTGCCGCGACACCGGCCGTTCGCGTGGATGTGAACGTTCGCGCGCTCAATTCCATGGGCATCTCGCCCGATCAGTTGCGTAACGCGCTGACCGCCGCGAACGTGTTCGAGCCGCAGGGCTTTCTGTCCAACGGCAAGACCACGATGGCCGTGATGGCCAATGACAATCTGCATTCGGCGGCCGACTTCGCCAACTTGGTCATCTCGACCAATGGCAAAGGCGTGCCGGTGCGTCTGTCGGATATCGCGAGGGTTTACGACGGACAGCAGGATGCGTACCAGGCAGCCTGGTTCCAGGGTAAGCCTGCGATCCTGATGTATGTCTATAAGCAGTCGAACGCCAACATCATCGGCACCGTCGATCGTGTGAATGCCGAAGTGCCGCTGCTGCGGAGCTTCCTGCATCCCGGCACGACGCTCACACCGTATTTCGACGACACGCCGACGATCCGTGCATCGCTGCATGAAGTGCAGGCTACGCTGCTGATCAGTCTGGCGATGGTCGTCATGGTGATGGCGCTGTTCCTGCGACGCTGGGCGCCGACGCTGATTGCCGCGGCGGCGGTGCCGCTCTCGCTCGCTGGCGCGGCGGTGATCATGTATGCGTGGGGCTTTACGCTGAACAACCTGACGCTGCTTGCGCTGGTGATTGCGATCGGCTTCGTGGTGGACGATGCGATCGTGGTGATCGAGAACATCATTCGTCATATCGATCAGGGCATGAGCCGGCTCGATGCAGCACTGACGGGCGCGCGCGAGATCGGCTTCACCATCGTGTCGATTACTGCCTCGTTGGTTGCGGTGTTTATCCCGTTGTTGTTCATGGGCGGCATCACCGGCATGTTCTTCAAGGAATTTACCTTGACGCTGGTGGCGGCGATCGTGGTGTCGGCGCTTGTTTCGCTGACGCTGACGTCATCGTTGTGCGGTCATTTTCTGAGTGGCCACAGCGAGCCGGAAAAGCCGTCGAAACTCGGCCATATGCTGGACCGCTTCCACGAAGGCATGCTTAACTTTTATCAGGTGTCGCTGGATTTCTCCCTGCGACACGCGTTGCTGTTTTCGCTCACGCCATTGATGCTGATCGGCTTGACCGTGCTGATCGCAATGTCGGGCCAGATCAAGACCAGCCTTTTCCCGGCGCAGGACACCGGGTTGCTGCGTGGCCGCGCGACGTCTGGCGCAACGGTGTCCTTCCAGGATTCCGTAACGCGTCAGCAGCGATTGATCGACATGCTGTTGCGTGACCGCGACGTGGCTGTCGTGGGCTCTCGTCTAGGCAGCAGTCGACAAGGTGCATCGGGCTCGTTCGATATTCAGTTGAAGACGCATGCCCAGGGCCGCAAGGACGACACCTTGACGGCGCTCGCGCGCCTGAGCGCGAAAGCGGCCAAGTATCCGGACCTCAATGTTCGCCTGCGTGCCATCCAGGACTTGCCGAGCTTTGGCGGCGGAGGCACCAATCAAGGTGCGCAATATCAGATTTCGCTGCAGGGTAACGACACCGCCGAGTTACAGGCGTGGTTGCCCAAGCTGGTCGATGAGCTGAGAAAGAATCCCAAGCTGCGCGACGTCGGCAGCGATCTGGATGATGCAGGCTTGCAACAGAACATCGTCGTCGATCGCGACAAAGCGTCGCGTCTGGGTGTGAACATCGGCACCATCGACTCAGTCATCTATGACGCGTTCGGCCAGCGTCAGGTCAGCACGATTTATTCGGATCTCAACCAATACCGTGTCGTGGTGAATGCCGTACCTTCGCAAACCTCCACGCCACGTTCCATCGACGACATTCTTGTGCCAGCGACCAACGGCAAGATGGTGAGGCTCTCCGCCTTTGCGGAACAGAAGCCGGGCCTTGCGCCGACGCAGGTGTCGCACATGAATCAGTACACGACGATGGACCTGAGCTTCAATCTCGCGCCCGGTTCGAGCATGGGCGAGGCATTGCAGATCGTGCAGGCGACGGCTAACAACATGCGTATGCCGGGCGATATCAAGCTCGATGTGGGTGGCGATTTCCGTCGCTTCCAGCAATCGCAGAGCGGCATGTTGTGGCTGGTGCTCGGTGCCATCGTCACCGTCTACATCGTGCTCGGCATTCTGTATGAAAGTCTGATTCATCCGGTCACCATTCTTTCTACGTTGCCTGCAGCTGGCGTGGGTGCGTTGCTGGCGCTGTGGTTCACTAATACGGAGCTATCCGTTATCGCGCAGATCGCGCTGGTGCTGTTGATCGGTATTGTGAAGAAGAACGCCATCATGATGATCGACTTCGCCTTGGTCGCGCAGCGCGAGCATGGCAAATCACCGCTGGAAGCGGCGCGTGAAGCAAGTCTCGTGCGCTTCCGTCCGATCATGATGACGACGATGGTGGCGATTCTTGCGGCCATTCCCATCGCCGTAGGCATGGGCGAAGGTTCGGATCTGCGCCGTCCGTTGGGTATCGCCTTGATCGGCGGTTTGTTGATTTCGCAGAGCCTGACGCTGCTCAGCACGCCGGCGCTTTACGTTGTCTTCTCCTGTCTGGGCGAACGCTGGGCGGCGCGGCGTGCACGTAGACGCGAGCGGCGCACTGGCGCACGCCCGTATTCGGCAAAAGGATTTGGCTGAGCTTCCGCGTCGGGTTACAAAAACATGTCACCGTCATAAACAAAACGCCTCCCCTTGCAAGCAGGGGAGGCGTTTTGTTTTGTTGCTTCTGCGTCGATGTTGCATTGGCAGGATGGTCGCCCATCCATGCCAACGCATGGGCTGCATCAGAACAACTGCTGCGTGTACTTCAGGTAGATCTGACGACCGATGTCGTACTGCGGGTTATACGGGAATTGCGTATAGCCGTCCGTACCGGTCGGGCCCAATGGACCGATCACGCTTTCCGCGCCGATGTAGGTGAATGGTCCGCGGCGGTTGAAGACGTCTGTGGCGCCGAGCGAGATTTGGCCCTTCCACGGAGCCTTCCAGCTGACCTGCAGATCGTTGAAGGCCAGGCTGCCCTGACGATAAATCCCCGATTGCTGCCCCTGCACATTGCCATTGGGGTTGGTGCACGGGAAGTATTCGTCGAGTGCCGGTTCATCCGGTCGGCAGGATTCAGACAGCGAGGAGAAGTAACGAATCGTCCACGTTGCACTCCATGCGCCCCACGACCAGTTGAGATTCGTGGTGTCGCGGAAGCGCCACACCGGACCGAGGATCGGATCGTAGGTGCCGATGTTGTAGTCGACCACGGGGCCACCCGTGACATCCTGCTCACGCAGTTCCGTGATGTAGGTGCCGTTCGTATCGATCTTGAACTTGCCGATCGGGGTGTCCGGGAACAGATAGCTTGCCGAGAGATCGGCACCGTGTTCGTCGACAAAACCTTCGTTAACCACTGCCTGTAACAGGTTGACGATCTGACCGTTCGTCGCAGAGCGCGAGAACTGATCGCACTGCTGGGCTTCACCCAACAGGTAGCAGTTGCTCAGGATGCTGTCGGCGGACGGCAACGTAATCACGTTGTCGACACGGATACGGTAAAAATCCGCGGTGATGTTGAAGCCCGTGAACCAGCTTGGGCTATACACGATACCTGCCGTAAAGTTCTTGGACGTTTCCGGCTTCAGGTTGGGATTGGCACCGGTATAGAACGGCGTGGTGCTGGTCGTATTGGGGCCGGTCACCGGCACACCATTCGTGTTGAGCTGCGTGAACCCAGGGCCGACCGCAGGCAGATTTGCGAAACCGTTCAAGCAGCGTTGTTCCACCACCGGCACACCCGTCAGACCGAAGTTGACGTCGCACGGATCGGTGTAGTTGGTGAAGCTCTGCATCGTGCCGCCGTACAGGTTGGAGATCGATCCTGCACGGAAGCCGGTACCGTAGCTGGCACGAAGCAATAGATCATCGATCGGCTTGTACGACAGCTTGTACGAATTGTTGTTGGTGGTGCCGAAGTTGGTGTAGTGCGAGTAGCGATGCGAGACGTCGAAGTCCAGCAACTGCGCGCCGGCCATATCCTTCAACAACGGCAGGTTGATTTCGGCGTACGCTTCGTTGATACCGTACGAACCTTCACCCGGGTTCTGCTGCAGGTTGGTGTTCAAGCCTTGCTGCGTATAGCTGTCGGGCGTCACGCCACCGGAAACATCGCGGTGATCGGCGCCGATAGCGAACGTCGCGTCACCCTCGCCCAACGCCTTCGGCAAGGTAAACATGTCACCGCTCAAGTCGGCCTTGGTTTCACGCTGCTCACTCCACGAGTGAGTGAAGTAGGTGTAGTTGAGGTAATTCAATTCGGCCGGCGTAAGACCGCCTGCACCGGAGAATGGATTGAGCGGAACGCACCCGGCAATCACGTTGCTTGGCGTGCCGCACAGCACTTGACCGCCGGCACTCATGAACGAGGGACCAAGGGCGTTATACAAATGCACCAGATTCAGATTGCCAGGACCGCCGCTATCCTGGATATAGCGGTAGTCGCCGTAGTTAACATCCCAGTTGAATTCGTTCTCACCGAGCGAGAAGTCGCCTTCCAGGCCAGTGCGGAACCCTTCCTGCTTGATGTTGTTGGTGTCGACGCGATTGGGTTCTTGCAACGGCAGGCTGAATTGCAGGGCATTGCCGGGCATGGGGTTGTAATAGCTGTTTGCCGACAGCGATGGGAACCAGGCCGATCCGAGGCTGCCGGCTGGCAAACCCAGCGCGTTGGCGAGATTTACACCGTTGGCGGGCGTCAACGAGCTCAGCGGATAGCCGCCGATATAGTCGGTGGAGTTGTTGGTGTTATACGTGCCGGTGAACTTCGCGGTGATGTGGTCGGTGACTTTGAAATCGCCCTTCAACGTGTACGACCGCAAACGGCTGTCCGGCTCCAACGTTTCCAGGCCTGCCGAGTTGTAATAGTCGTTGGCGTAATACGGCGAAGGGTATTGAACGCCGAACGTGTTGACATGGTAGTTGGCGAGATCAAGCCCGTTCTGGCCCATGTTGACAGTCAACGGATTGGCGAGCGGTGTGCCATTGACCCCAAGAATGGTGCCGTAGTCCGATGGTCCCACCGAGCCTGGCATGTTCGGGAAGCTGAAATAACCGTTCTTACTGAACCAGGCTTGGCTGGACAGTATCTGGTTAGTGTTCTGCACGGTCATGTTGAACGTGAACGAACCGCGCGAGAATTTCTTGCCACCGGTCAGACTGAACTGGCTTTGCTTGCCGAAGTTACCCGGCGAGTAAGTGCTGTTGTACGTATCGAGATAAAGGCCGTCCACATTCTTGGTGTGGATATTGATCACGCCTGAGATGGCGTCGGAACCGTATGTGGACGACGCACCGTCCTGCAGAATTTCAACGCTATCGATAAGCGAACTCGGAATGGTGCTCAGGTCGGTCTGCCCGAAGATGTCGGTGGTATAGCGTTCGCCATCGACGAGGATCAACGTGCGTGGCGCACCCAAGCCGCGCAGGCTTGCATATTGGCCGACGATGCCGCCGAGCGAACTTTGTTGGCTGGTGCCGGAAGAACCAACCGAAGAAACGTTCTGCAGAATCTGACCTACGCTGACGAAACCCTGTTGCTGGATTTGCTCGTGCGAGAGTTCGGTAACAGGTTGCGCCGTTTCCACATCAACGTTGCGAATCAGCGAGCCGGTCACGGTCACTGTCTGCAACGTTTTTGAATTTTGAGGTGCTGTGCTGGCAGGCGGTGCCTGTCCATTCGTTGGAGTAGCAGTGTCGGACGTCGACGTCTGGGGTGTTGTCGATGCCGGTTGCTGCTGAGCAGGTGCTGCGGTTTGTGCAACCGCGACCGTTGTTAGTGCAAGACTCCCCAGTGCCAATGCTGTGCGGATCGCTATCGCGATCTTTTGATGTTGTGTGTTCAATGTTGTGCTCCCTAGATTTTCGTCTGGTTGGGGTTAGACGTTTAGCAATTCCCCTTGCCTAGGCGATGATTCTCTGTGGGTGGGGTAAAGAGAATTCATCGCTATCCAAACAAATTCCCGTTTGGAAAATTGAGCATAGTCCAAACGTTTCTGTCATCAACACTTTTTTATCAACACATACACATAAAAAATTATTTGCTTAGTTTGCTTTTTTGAATGCGCGTGTCAGGCATGCGTCAGTTTTATGTGCCAAAAGTCGTGGTGAAATAAATTCTGAATTGGCTTTATTTGGATTCTGAATTGGCTTTAATTAAGCGATGCCGACGAATCAATAAGTTATGACGTGCTATCGAAATGGGCTCGCTGTCGTGAACATTAAGCGGCTACATAACGCTTACGAGTCATTGCACGGTTGCGCGCAACCAATAACGTCGCGCTTATGCAACGTGAAGAAACCTTTCACGAAAATAATGTGCGCTCCCGGGCTTCGTTTAACGGATATGAGCGCACATGCTCACAGCAATGCTGAACGTTTGTCGCGTTGCAACACTGCTTGATGGCGATGGATGTTTTCATCGCGCGACGTGTTGTCGTTGCACGTCACGAAACAAGGTCTGCCTGGTCCATTCGCTATGACGCGAATACAATCGCGTACCGAGTCGCATTGCGCGATCGATACAAAGAACAACCTTTGTATTATCGATGAGTGATAAGCGCGATCAGTCGCAGCTCAAAAACGCGTCGCCATTTCGATATGCAACAGATCGCCGCAGATCTCGCGCAGTCGTGTAATTAGAATATGTCGATGCGCGGCAACTTCAGCAGGCAGTCGGCCGACACCATGAAACTCGGCGCAACGCAGTGCTGCCTGATAAGCCATCAACGGACCAGGCACTTCCGAGCGGCGTTGCGCATCGCCTTGCCACAACACGACAACCCAACCTTCGTCGCGATCGCTGCTCGACTCATCGACGGGCATGAGCAGCGTTCCGTCCACGAGCGACAATGCGCAATCGTGACCGTCGGCAAACTGGAACGTATACAGCGGCATCAGCTCGGCGATGAAATCGACGATGCGTTGGCTCAATCCGTTCATGCGGCTCCCCATGGCATGCACAGCATCCGGATACTAACCGGATCTGCCGATGTATGCCTATGTAGCGGCCAAGCCGCTGCGCGATCGTCGAAAACGATTACTGCGCGTTGAGTGCAGACTTCAGCGTGGCGAACTCGGCGCTCGTCAGCGGGCAGCGCATCGGTACGAGACGATTGCCCTGGTATAGATAGGCCGTGGACGAACCATCGTCGCGTGTGTACACCGACAGATGGGAACTCTGCCCGTTCGCCTCGTGCATCTGCACGTCCAGGCTTGGCTTATCGGGAATGTTCGCGCTCATTCCGGAACAGCCGCCACGCGTATTGATCCAGGTGGTCAGCGCATTGACTTGCGTCTCTGTGAGCGGTCGCTCCGACACATCGCTCTGGCCGCCATTCGCGCTGATCTCGCCGGATGTGTAGTGGTGCACCGTGACTGCCGGTGCGTCCGCACAGCCGGCCAGGGCAAACACAGTAATCGTGATCAGAAGCGAGGCGATACGCGTGGTCATGACTGTCCCCATGAAAAGATTGATCAGTTCGTCAGCACTGCACAAATATTTGTCAGCGGTGCGCTACATAGTAGTGGCCGCCTGCGGCCTCATACCATGTGAGTCATGACGCATGCTTCCATACGCATACGTACGGAAATCGCGGGCTTGCGGGTCTTGGATTTCAGCCTCGCGTCCCAAGATCGAAACGCCACGTCGACCCATCGCTCGACAACGCCGCCCGTACCCGAAGTCGCCCTTGCCCTACCTGGGCCGTGCTTTCACCGACTGGATGAAAACGCGACAATGGGAAGCTCTCGCGGACGGCCACCGCGTTCCGCGCCGATGGCCGGCGAGGCGGCACACCCGGTGTGCCTGGCGGCTCCGCCTGTAGCGGTGGCCGCCCTCCTCATTGATATGCCGTAGCAACCAAAGGCCCCTGCAGACCATGTCCCAAACGCCGAAGATCATCTACACGCTGACGGATGAAGCCCCCTACCTCGCCACGCAGTCCTTGCTGCCCATCATCGCGGCCTATACGAGCACGGCAGGCATCACAGTCGAAACGCGAGACATTTCGCTTGCCGGCCGCATCCTCGCGCAGTTCCCGGACATCCTGAAAGCCGATCAGAAAATCGCGGACGATCTGACCGAGCTGGGCGAACTGGCGACCACGCCGGACGCCAACATCATCAAGCTCCCCAATATCAGCGCCTCGATGCCGCAGCTGAAGGCCGCGATCAAGGAATTGCAGGGCCAGGGCTACCCGCTGCCCGACTATCCGGAAGATCCCAAGGACGTCAGCGACTGGAACATCCGCGCGCGCTACGACAAGGTGAAGGGCAGCGCCGTCAATCCCGTGCTGCGCGAAGGCAATTCCGATCGCCGCGCACCGCCGTCGGTGAAGAATTACGCGCGCAAGCATCCGCACAAGATGGGTGCGTGGTCGGCGGATTCGAAAACCCACGTTGCCAGCATGAGTGCGGGCGATTTCTACGGCAGCGAAAAATCGGTTGCCGTGGATGCGCCCACCACGGTCAAGATCGAATGGTTTGGCAAAGACGGCAGCAGCAACGTTCTCAAGGAAAAGACCAAGCTCACCGCCGGTGAAGTGATCGATACGGCCGTGATGAGCAAGAAAGCGTTGGCGAGTTTCGTGGATGCACAGATTGCCGATGCAAAGAAGCAGGGCGTGTTGTTCTCGCTGCATCTGAAGGCCACGATGATGAAGGTCTCCGACCCCATCATGTTCGGCGACGTCGTTATCGAGTTTTATAAAGATGTGCTCGCCAAGCATGCGGCGACACTCAAGAGCATCGGCTTCAATGCGAACAACGGCATTGGCGATCTGTATGCCCGCCTCGGTTCGCTACCGGCAGACAAGCAGGCCGAGATCAAGGCGGACATCGACGCCGAATACGCCAAGCGTCCGCAACTGGCGATGGTCAATTCCGACAAGGGCATCACCAACCTGCACGTGCCCAGCGACGTCATCATCGATGCGTCGATGCCGGCGATGATTCGCGACTCCGGCAAGATGTGGAACGCCGAAGGCAAGCTGCAGGACACCAAGGCGGTGATTCCGGACCGCAGCTACGCGGGCGTGTATCAAGCGGTGATCGAAGACTGCAAGGCACATGGCGCGCACGATCCGGCAACCATGGGCAGCGTACCGAACGTGGGCCTGATGGCGCAGGCGGCCGAAGAATACGGTTCGCACGACAAGACCTTCCAGATCGCGGGTGACGGCGTCGTCCGCGTGATCGATGAGAAGGGCACGGTGCTGCTCGAGCAGAACGTGGAAACCGGCGACATCTGGCGCATGTGCCAGACCAAGGATGCACCGATTCAGGATTGGGTGAAGCTCGCCGTCAACCGCGCGCGTCTCAGCAATACCCCCGCGGTGTTCTGGCTCGACAAAAATCGCGCGCACGATGCGCAGATCATCAAGAAGGTCGAGCGCTATCTGAAGGATCACGACACTAGCGGCCTGGACATCCGCACGCTGGCGCCGGTAGATGCCACCAAGTTCTCGCTGGAGCGCATTCGCAAAGGCCAGGACACGATCTCCGTCACCGGCAACGTGCTGCGCGATTACCTCACCGACCTGTTCCCGATCATGGAACTGGGCACCAGCGCGAAGATGCTTTCCATCGTGCCGCTGATGGCCGGCGGCGGTTTGTTCGAAACCGGTGCGGGCGGTTCGGCACCCAAGCACGTGCAGCAATTCCTCGAAGAGGATTATCTGCGCTGGGATTCGCTCGGTGAATTTCTCGCGATGGCGGCATCGCTCGAACATCTGAGCAACCGCTACAGCAATGCCGCGGCCGGTGTGCTGGCGAAGACGCTCGATCAGGCCAACGGCAAATTCCTGGATAGCAACAAGTCGCCCGCGCGCAAAGTCGGCGAAATCGACAATCGCGGCAGCCATTTCTACCTCGCCATGTACTGGGCGCAGGCGCTGGCGGAGCAGAACGACGACGCAGCACTGAAGGCGAAATTCGCACCGCTCGCGAAAGCGCTGACGGAGAACGAAGCGAAGATCGTCGGCGAACTCAACGGCGCACAGGGCAAGCCGGTGGATATCCACGGTTACTACCATCCGGATATCAAACTGGTCAGCGCCGCCATGCGCCCCAGCAAAACGTTCAACGACGCACTTGCGGCACTTGCGAAAGCCTGATCGCTGCCATTACATCGTTGTAGCGTGAACAAAGGGCGCTCGGCGCCCTTTGTTTTTTACGGTTGTTTGACCGATGTCGAAACGCCGCTCGTTTGTACGGGAACGCTGCGCCGTCAACGATGTCGTTAGTATCGTGAGGACGTCGATGAGTCGCTTCCCAGCAATTCAGGAGCATCACGCATGCGTATGAGCTTGGCTTTAGGGTTGCTGGTTTTTTTCATCGCCATGCCGGCATGGACGCAGACCGCTGCACCCGCCTCTTCAAGCAGTGCGCCGTCATCGTCCCACCTTCACGCGCCCCTGTTGCAAACAGTGATCGTCACCGGCGTGCAACCGGGCCCAGGTCTCTGGAAAGTGAGCAAAGGTGATCACGTGATGTGGGTGCTAGGCACATTGTCGCCGCTTCCACGACATATGCAGTGGCGCTCGACGGAAGTTGAAGACACTCTTGCGCACTCGCAGGAATTGCTCGAGCCACCCAGCGCAGAATTGAAACTGCATGCGGGCTTTTTCACAAAGCTGGCGTTGCTGCCATCGGTCTACAGCGCACGCAAAAATCCAGGCGGCGAAAGCCTGCAGCAGGTTCTTCCTCCGGAAATCTATATCCGCTGGGAGGTCGCCAAACAGCAGTACTTCGGTGATGACAAAAGCATCGAATACTGGCGCCCGATCTTGGTGGCGATGAAGCTTTATCAGAAAGCCCTCGACAAAGCCGACCTCACCAACGGCGGCAGCGTGGTAGGCACCGTGGAGAAACTGGCGCACAAACACAATGTCACCAGCACGCCCATCAAATATCAGGTAGTGGTCGAACATCCACGCGATGCCGTGGAAACGATCAAGCAGACTAGTCTGCACGACATCAGCTGTTTCAATCAGACCTTGGACACGGTCGAAAACGACATGGACGCACTCACCCAGCGCGCCAACGCATGGTCGACCGGGGATATTCAAACCTTGCGAGGCTTCGCGCTGAACAACCGTTACGAGTCGTGCGTGATCGCGGTCGTCAATGCGGATTTCGCCCAGCAGCTGGGCCTGCACGATTTACCCGAACGCATGGCCGCCACCTGGGTGGCCGCCGCCCAATCGGCGATGTCGCGCAACACGCAAACGTTTGCGGTATTGCCGATGGAACAAATTATGTCACCCGATGGCTTCCTCGCGCAGCTTAAGGCCAAGGGCTATACCGTCCAGTCGCCAGAAGAATTGGACAAATAGCGAGAGGCTTAGCCACGCTAACCGCCGGTCCTGATAAAGTGGCGCGGGGTGTAACGTGTTTCAGGGATACAGGGGACAAGGGATGAAACGGTTAGTTCTGGTGCTTTTCGCGCTGCTTTTGTCGTGTCTCGGTGAGACGGCTGTTGCGCAGCAGAATCCTGTCGCGGGATTGCCTTGGCAGGTAGGGCCCGTCACCGTAAAGCTCGGTACGCACGCAACGTTGAATGTTCCGGATGGCTATGCGTTTCTCGATGCGGCGGGGACGCGTTCGCTAAGGGAAATCATGCATGATCCGCCGTCCAACGGCGATCAGTACACGCTCGCTCCGAAACCTATAAAGTGGATTGCGCTGTTCTCCTATCAGGACACCGGCTACGTCAAGGATGATGAAAAGCTCGATCCGGACGCCATCCTTCAGTCCTATCGGGATGGAACTACCGAAGCAAACAAGCAGCGCCGAGAGCGTGGATGGGATGAGCTCAATGTCATCGGCTGGTACGCACAGCCTCTATACGACTCGCAAATCAAATCGCTGACGTGGTCCTTGCTCGTTGAAAACACGGGAAATCATCAGCGTGCCGTGAACTACGACACGCGACTGTTGGGGCGGCACGGTGTCATGGGCGTGACGGTGGTCAGCGCACCGGACAACCTCGCTGCGGCCATTACCAGCTTCAAGAGCACGCTGTCCGGATTTCAGTTCGCGCCTGGCGAGAGCTACGCCGAATATCGCCCGGGCGATCGCGTGGCGGAATATGGCCTGGCGGCATTGATTACCGGCGGCGCACTGGCGGTTGCGGCGAAGAAAGGTCTATTTACCGTTATCGGCAGCTTCCTGATTGCCGCGTGGAAGTTTGTACTGGCGGGTTTTGTCGCGCTGAGCGCCTGGGTCAAGAATCTGTTCAAGAAAAAACAGTCGACGCAATGACCTTGCACGACGTGCTGTGGTTGCTGGGCGGAGTCGTAGCGCTCTATCTCTACGACTCCGCGCTGCTGCTTTATCACAACGAGATCGTTCTCGAGAGCACACGCAACGGTTGCCGTGTTTCGGGCGGTTCGACGTTCGAGCTGCGCGGAAGGCATGTTTTCCTGCCGAATCCCTTCTTTCCGAATCGTCCGTTGTTTCGCCTGAATTGGCCGGAGCATGGCGAATTCAGCGGTAGTGCGCAGTCCGTGCCATCGCGCCGGATAGTGGTCGCATTGTCGGCGATTGCGCCATGGACGCTGTTATTGCTGCTGCTTTTTGCTGTCGCGCTGCCGTATGCGTTGCTTGTACTACAGAGCGCTCAGGCATTGCTTGTGTGGATTGCTAGCGTCTATGCGGCGATTATTCTCGCCTTGCTCCACGTATACCGGTACAGAAAGGCGTTGAATCTGTCTCGCCGCGCCGTTGCGGCGATTGCGCTCGACGCACTGCTGTGCGCGCCATTCGCGCTAAACATCGTTCGGAAGATCAGCCTGCGGCAACGTTTCGACGGCGACTTACGCGTTGTTGCCGCAACGCGATTATCGCCGCAGGCAGTGAACGATCTCGCTGGCATTCTTCGTGAACGCATCCATGCCAGCCTTCAGTTCGTGGAGCCCGACACCGCCGCGTTCGAAGCGCTGACAACCTATTTGCATCACTTTGAGGGCTTGCGGGAATGACTGCCGTAGACATCGTGGTAATCGTCGCAGGCCTGTTCTTTGGCTACCGCCTCGTCAGCAACTATCTGACGCCTAATACAAGTCGTGAACCAACGCGCCAGGATGCGGATCGCCCTCGGAACGATCCGCCCCGACAACAGTGGGAACGGAATTGGGAGCCTGCTGCACCCAGTACTCCGGCATGGTTCGACGTGCTTGGCGTTGCGGAAACCGCCGATCTCGCGCAGATCGAATACGCCTACCGGGTGAAGATCAGTCAGTACCACCCGGACAAAGTAGCGCAGATGGGCGAGGACATAAGACAGCTGGCCGAGGCGAAATCCAAAGAGATCAACGCGGCTTATGAAACGGCGGTGCGATTGCGCCGGCGTTAGGTCGTCTCAGCATGCGTCGCTTATAGCGCTTGAATGGCGCCCGTGCTTTCGCACAGGCGCCGTCGATATCACGCACTGACAGCATTCAATGCGGCGATTTCATTGGCAGAAAGCGTGAGATTTACGGCGCCGATCAATTCCTGAAGTTGCTCCACGCTGGTCGCGCTGGCAATAGGTGCAGTAATACCAGGGCGTGCCATCAGCCATGCAAGCGCCACTTGAGCAGTGGTTGCCTTGTGTGCGGCGGCGATGTCATCGAGCGCCGCCAATACCTTCAAGTCTTGTGGATTGAGGAATTTCTTCACCGAACCGCTGCGCGCACTGCTCTTGGTGAGATCGGCCTCGGTACGGTACTTGCCGCTTAGAAAGCCGCTGGCGAGCGCGTAGTAGTTGATGACGCCGATGCCTTCTTTCAGCACCAACGGCTCAAGTTCCTTCTCATAGCCGTGGCGGCTTACCAGATTGTATTCCGGCTGCAGGCTTTCATAGCGCGCGAGGTTGTGTTCTTTCGATACGTTCAACGCCTCGGCAAATCGGTCTGCGCCATAGTTCGAAGCGCCGATTACGCGCACCTTTCCCTGCTCGATTAATCGCGAGAACGCACCGAGCGTTTCGTGCAGGGGCACGGTGGCATCGTCCTCATGCGCTTGATACAGATCGATGTAGTCGGTCTGCAATCGCTTGAGCGAGCCTTCCACGGCTTCGTTGATATTCATGGGCGAGAGACCGCGATGTTCGGTCCACTTGGCCACCTTGGTGGCGATCGCCACGCTATGACGCTTGCCGCTTTGCTTGAGCCACTTGCCGATGATGGTCTCCGATTCGCCGCCGCGATTGCCCGGTACCCACGCCGAGTAGACGTCGGCGGTGTCGATCAGATTCAAACCGGCTTCGACGAAGGCATCCAGCAGTTCGAACGAGCGCTTCTCGTCGGCACTCCAGCCAAACACGTTGCCGCCGAAGGCGAGCGGGGCGACAGATAGGGAGGATCGGCCCAATTGACGTTGTTGCATGGAAGAGACCTCGGAAGGATCGGGGACGGATGCGTCGCATGAAGCGAAACATGATCCTTCCGAGGTGGGTGTGCACGCGATGTAATCAAGCGGGGCAGGCGTGATCCCGTGCGACGCCGCTCTGCAGCGGCAATTGAGCGACGTCCACCTCTATCTGCCGCGGTGACGCGTCGTGGGCAGGCTTGTCGGGGCGCCAGGCCAGCTGGCTCGGGGTGGCGTGTCCGTGCAGAAACAGCAGATCGATCCATGGCGAGCGCATGGGAGGTTCCGTTGTGGGTTGGGGTGTGCTCAAGGTAATGGCATGCCATATCCCGAAAAAGCGATATATTCGCAAGCCAGGTTTGAGGGATATTCAAGATGAGCAGGGTGCCTCTCAGTCTTTTGCAGCAATTCGTGCAGGTCGCGCGGTTGGGCAATCTGTCCCGCGCGGCTGCACAAGCCAACCTCACCGTCAGCGCGTTGAGCCATCAAATGCGCCAGCTGGAGGAACGCCTCGAACGACGCCTGTTCGAGCGCGGGCCACGTGGCGTGACGTTGACGGTCGAGGGCTGCAGCCTGCTCGAAGCCGTGGGCGAACACTTCGACGGCATTGAGCACGCGATGTCGCGCTATCGCTGCAGGCGGCACGAGGCGCTCACGCTGAGTGCGAGTGCCGGCATTATTTCCAGCTGGCTCGTCCCACGTTTGCCGCGACTGCTAGCAGGGCACCCGGAGCTGGAGCTCAATTTGCAGACGGGTTCGGCGCTGGTGAATTTCGACCGCGAAGCCGTCGATGCAGCCATTCGCTACGGAAAAGGCACATGGGAAGGGCTGCGCAGTGTGCGCCTGTTCGGCGAATGGATCGCACCGGTCGCTGCACCAGCGCTGATCGAACGCATGGCAGGCGCCGATCCGACGGATCTCGCAAACTGGCCTTTGATCGGCGATCCCAACAGTAACAACCGATGGAACGACTGGTTTGACAAATATGGCGGCAAGCCGCCGCAACGCTATGTCGCGCAAGTCGATACGGTCGATGCGCTGAAGCAGGCTGCGCTGGAAGGACTGGGTGTTGCGCTGGGGCGCATGGTGACGTGCAAGTCGCTGATCGATGCCGGGCGTCTGATCATGCTGGGCGATCGTTACATGATTGCCAAAGAAGCGTATTACCTGGTCTATCCGCCGCGCTCGGATGATCATCGCGGTGTGAGCACATTCCGCGATTGGCTCGTCGAAGAGGCAGATGCTTATTGCGGGCAACTGCCGGAGTTGAACTACGAAACGGCGTCCGTGTGACGTTTGTGCACAGCCATTGATCGAACGGGAGACATCCATGCAACCAGACGCGGATTGGCTGCTGACACTTGCCCACGCAAAGGCAAATCTCCCCGGTAACGCCGAAGGTTTCAGGTTTTTCTACGGTCTTCGCCATGGCACGATGAAAGCCGGCCTCTACGCGCCGCAGCAGATCGATACGCAAGGTCCGCACAAGCAGGATGAGCTTTACGTCGTCATTAGCGGTAGTGGTGATTTCATCAAGAACGATGAGTGCCGCCGCTTTCAGGCAAACGACGTTCTATTCGTCGAAGCGGGAATTTCTCACCGCTTCGAAAATTTCACCGACGATTTTTCGACGTGGGTGATCTTTTGGGGGCCGGATGGCGGTGAATAAGTCATCCGCCATCCTGTGATCCAGTCATACCGAGATTGGTTTGGCCTTCTCAGCCGCTTGGCTGCGTCTGCAGATGCAAGTTTTCATCCGCTTGCGAAATGCTGCCAGCTGGAATGGCGTCGCTGCTTTGCGCGGGCTGACGAATGTCCGGTTGCAACCACGGAATGACTTCACGTGGGCCGGGAATATAGACATCCCATTTGCCGTACAGATCTTTTGCAGGCGGCGATCCGTACTGTTGCAGGTTGTAATTCACAGGTACGCGCACGTACCAGAAGGGATCGTTGGCCGTTGGCCCAGAAGTTGGAATGGTGAACGTCCATTGCTTGGCAGCGGCGATCGCAGAATTGGCGAGCACGGCGCTGTAGTGCTCCATGTCTCTGTCGTTACCGTATTCGCCCAGATTGACCTGCTCCACTCCTGCATTCATGACCGTGCCATCGCGGCCAACACGCACGAGTAGGAAAACGGTGCCAGTCACCCGGGCATTGATGGCCTCCTGCGGGTATTTAGGCGCCACTCGGTCTTTGGACGCAGGGCTTTGGCCAGGAACAAAAGGTCTATCGAAATTGGTGCTAGCGATCGCGACGGTGTCATGCGTGTCATCCACGCGCCTGGCGACAATGCGCAAGTTCATCTGCGCGCGTTCAATAACTTGCGGATTGCCGTCGACTTTGAACTTCCATGCGGGCACGTTGTTCTGAATCAGCGAGACGACAGCGGGCGGCAGCTTTTCAGGATGGTCGATCGTATAGCTGTGCACGCTGCCATCAGGCATGACCTCGATCCAGCCGGTGACAACCATGCTTGCCTCGGCGCGTCTGCGCACTTCGGCAGGTGACGCGGCCAATACCGCAAACGTCAATCCCATCAGCATCAAGCCAGCTATCATGCGTGTCATGGCACAGTCCCCTGTTGTGTCTCGCCGAGTATAACGTGAGGCGTGACGAGCGTATGACGACATCAGCAAGGACAAGTCGATCACTGTCGATAGGGCGACGATTGCGCTGACATCACGTAAAATATGCAAGTCAGTCGAATCGACATCACATTTCATCGCGGCACTTATAAGGATTCCTATGCCAAGCACCGCCATTCTTATCGACGGCGCTTTTTTTCTTGCACGTTATCGCAAAGTCTGGGGTGATCGAGACGCCAACGATGCACGCACGGTAGCCAAGACAGTGTTCGGTATGGCGCTGGAACATTTGAAAGCGCTGGATCGTCCTCGTGAGGCGTTGTATCGCATTTTCTTTTACGACTGTCCGCCGCTCGAGAAATCGCTGGTGAAGCCGATCAGTGGTGAGAGCATGGATTTCGCGCGCACCAACGCAGCAGGGTTTCGGCGCGATCTGCACGATCAGCTTCGTCGTCAGCGCAAGATGGCCTTGCGTCTTGGCCGCCTGGCCGATCGTGGCGAATGGAAGCTCAAGCAACATGCCTATCAGCAGCTGCGCGACGAATCGCTGTATTGGGAAGAGCTGGGCGACGAGCATTTCGAGCCGGACATGCGCCAGACGCAGGTGGACATGAAAATCGGCATCGATATCGCCGCGCTGGCCTACAAAAAGCAGGTCGATCAGATCGTTTTGGTGGCTGGCGATGCGGACTTCATTCCGGCGGCCAAACTAGCGCGCTACGAAGGTATCGACTTCATTCTCGACCCCATGTGGCAGGGCATCGCTCCGGATTTGCACGAGCATATCGACGGGTTGCAATCGGTCTGTCCAAGACCGTTTTAGCTTTGCCCAACGACAGCCTGACAAATATCTTTACCTCCCCGTGCAAAGGGAGGTAACCGGGCGCACGCTTGAAGCGTATAAGTCAGGGATCAGGGCTAGGAAAGAGTCTGATAGCTAAATGGCCACACGCCTCTTGTAAATTAATCGTAAAATATCCACATTCGCTGCACACGTCCGGCGGCAGGCTGCCGCAGATCACTTGGGAAGGAGTCGTCATGAAAATCAAGCTGGCCTTCGGGTTGTCAGCTGCGTTGCTGTTCGCAGGCGTGGCCCATGCGCAACAGGCGGGGCAGGATCAACCGGCGGGCGACTTGGTACCTCCCACCAGTGCCAGTGATTTCACCGCTGGCCAGTTGGATACCGTGCTCGCCGGCTCATGGCGCTCTGCGCCGAATAAAGCGCGCGACGTGTATCGCCATCCGAAGGAAACGTTGCAGTTTTTCGGCCTGCAGCCCGACAAGACGGTGATCGAAATCACCCCTGGCGGCGGCTGGTACAGCGAGATTCTGGCACCGCTGCTGCGCGACAACGGTCATTACATCGCTGCGGTCGCCGACAACAACGCCGAAGCGAAGCAGGACACCGCGGCATTGCGTGCCAAGTTCGCGGCCGATCCGGCGGAATACAGCAAAGCCACGATCGCGACATTCAATCCGCAAGCACCGGTGCTCGGACCGGCCGGTTCGGCCGACATGGTGCTCACCTTCCGCAATGTGCACAACTGGACGCAGGCCGGCACCGCGCAGGCGATGTTCAAGGCGTTCTATGCCGTCCTGAAAACGGGCGGTACGCTCGGCGTGGTGGATCATCGTGCAGCCGATGGCGCGACGATGGATTTGGTGAAAGGCAGCGGCTATCTGCCGACTGCCTACGTGATCAAGCTGGCCACCGATGCGGGCTTCAAGCTGGATGGCCAGAGCGAAATCAACGCCAATCCGAAAGACACCAAGGATTACCCGAAAGGTGTCTGGACGTTGCCGCCAACGTTGACCTTGGGCGATCAGGATCGTGCCAAGTATCTGGCCATTGGCGAGTCGGATCGCATGACGTTGCGCTTCGTCAAAAACGGCGCCGATAAAAAGCCGGCCGCTATGCCCACGGCTTCGGGCAGCACAGCGAAGTGATCGTTTCGCACGAGCAATGCTGATCGCGCTGAATAAGCCGTTCGGCGTACTGTGTCAGTTTACGGCCAACGATGGACGTCCGACCCTGGCGAACTATGTTCGCCAAAAGGACGTCTATCCGGCCGGGCGACTGGATCACGACAGCGAAGGTTTGCTGCTGCTCACTGATGACGGTGCACTGGCGCATCGTCTTACCGATCCGAAGCACAAAGAACCTAAAACCTATCTTGTGCAGGTCGATGGTGCATTGAACGATGAAGCGCTGCAGGCGTTGCGTCGTGGTGTCGTCTTGAACGACGGACTGACGCTACCGGTGGTTGCCGAGCATGCTGGCGAGCCGTCGTGGCTTTGGCCGCGCGATCCGCCCGTGCGCTTTCGCAAGAGCATTCCGACCAGCTGGTTGACGATCACCTTGCGCGAAGGGCGCAATCGGCAAGTTCGTCGCATGACGGCTGCGGTCGGGTTTCCGACGTTGCGGTTGATACGTGTGCGTGTTGGCAGTTACACGCTGGATGATTTGCCACCGGGTGAAACGCGCGTGCTGAAAACTTGATGCGGTGCTTTGCGGTTTTCATTGTCGACCACGACAAAATTAGGCGGCCGCGCATTATCCGAAGAGGATAAAAGGTAGCGGCGTCATTCCGGCGAAGGCCGGAATCCAGTCTGAATACGTCGTGCGAAGCACACATAACCAATTATGTTGAGTACTTCGTACAGCATAATTGTACTGGATTCCGGCCTTCGCCGGAATGACGATGCAAGCTTTTTATGTATCGGAAATGAGTGCGATTCTCTAGTTTCGCTACGACTGACAATCAGGGCATAGCGAAACCACGGCGCTGAACGCATTTCGCAAACAGCGCCACCTCACAACGAAAAAAATGTAGTCGCCGCCGCAGTACTGTTCGCCGCAGTAACATCAACAGCTTCACCACGATCGCGCGCAATTTCTTCGCAGATGTGCTTGAGAAACATCGGCTCATTGCGTCGATGACTTGGTTGTGGGCGCACGGTGCGCGGTAGCAAATACGGCGCATCGGTTTCGATCATCAATCGGTTGACAGGAATCTCGCGCACGAATTCGCGCAGATGCGTGCCGCGACGCTCGTCGCAAATCCAACCCGTGATGCCGATATGGCAATCGAGCGCGAGATAGTCGTGCAACGCTTCGCGTGTATCGGTGAAACAATGCACGACGGCGGCGGGTACTTTGTCGCGATACTTCTTCAGCAACGCAACGAAATCATGATGCGCATCGCGCTGATGCAAAAAGAGCGGCTTGCCGACATCCACAGCAATCTGCAATTGCCGCTCGAAGACCTGCAGCTGCACATCGCGCGGGGAATAGTTGCGGTTGTAGTCCAGCCCGGTTTCGCCCACCGCGCGCACTTCCGGTGCGTGCGCCAAGGTACGAAGAAGCGTGTCCGTAGCGTCGTTGTAGTCGATGGCGTGATGGGGATGGACGCCCGCCGTGGCATATAAAAAGCCAGGATGGGCACGGGCCAGGTCCAGGGCGTGCTCGCTACCGGCGTGTGACGCGCCGGTGACAATCATCCGCGTAATCCCATGCGTCCGCGCACGGTCCAGAACGGCGTCGAAATCGTGCCGGAAAGATTCGTGGGTCAGGTTGGCCCCGATATCGATGAGCTGCATGGCGAACCCTTTTAAAGGTTTTATTGTCCCATTTACCGAGCGACCCTATCCATGCCGCCTGCACAAAGGGTCCGGTCGCTCAGGTGCCGCCCAATCGCAGCATGAACAGCCGGTCAGCTATCGCATAGATATCCGCCTAACAAGGCTCGCCAGTCGCTTGAAGGTTGTGTTACGAATGGGATTCGTCTGCTCGACACGTGGGAACGTCGGGCAGTTGAAGACATATTGAGACGTAGGTCACGAGCGGGGTGGAACATGTCGGCAGTCGTAAAGCCGGCGTCCGTTGGGGCGATGAAGGCCACGGATGACCATGAATTGGCAGTGTGCACACTGCTGGTGGCGCGTGGGCGCCTGAAAGACAACGATTTGGCCCGCGCACGCCGTCTTCATGAAGAAGCGCCCGAGGGCACCTTGACCGCTTTGCTGGCCCGGCTGGGCCTGGTCTCCGAGCGCGAGCTGGCCGAAGCCTGGGCGGAACGTCTGGATGCGCCGTTGCTCGCCGCACGTGATGCCCCCGACATGCCGCCCGTTGACTTCGATATTTCCGTTCGCTTCCTCAAGCAGCAGCACGTCGTGCCGGTGCGTGTAGGTGATGACGGTCTTGCACTGATGGTGTCCGATCCGGCCGATACCTATCCGCTGCACGCCGTGCGTCTTGCCGCGGGCAAACCGGTGGCGCTTTGTATCGGCGTGCGTTCGGAGATCGACGATCTGATCGAGCGTTATTACGGTCAGGGCCGATCGGCGATGGGCACCATCGTGGAAAATCTCGATGGCAGTGCGGCGGAAGAAGACGATGTCGAACACCTGCGCGATCTGGCATCCGAAGCGCCGGTGATTCGCCTGGTCAACCTGATTCTTCAACGCGCGGTCGAACAGCGTGCATCGGACGTGCATATCGAGCCGTTCGAAAACCGGTTGAAAGTGCGCTACCGCATCGACGGCGTGCTGCACGAAGTGGAAGCGCCGCCGTCCAGCTCGACCGCTGCCGTGATCAGCCGCGTAAAGATCATGGCGAAGCTCAACATCGCCGAGCGCCGCCTGCCGCAAGACGGCCGCATTCAATTGCGCGTGCAAGGCAAGGAACTCGACTTGCGCGTTTCCACCGTGCCGACCAGCTTCGGCGAGTCGGTGGTGATGCGTATTCTCGACCGCGAAACGGTGGTGTTCGATTTTGCATCGCTCGGATTCACCGAGAACTTCCGTGAACGTTTCGTGGAGGTGCTGCAGCGGCCGCACGGCATTCTGCTCGTCACCGGTCCGACCGGTTCGGGCAAAACCACCACGCTTTACACCGCGCTGTCGAAGATCAACACGCCCGGCGTCAAGATCATCACGGTGGAAGATCCGGTCGAATACCAGCTTGAGGGCATCAACCAGATTCAGGTGAAGCCGCAGATCGGTCTGGATTTCGCCAATGCATTGCGTTCGATCATGCGACAGGATCCGGACGTCATCATGATCGGCGAAATGCGCGATCTGGAAACGTGCCGCATCGCCATCCAGTCCGCGTTGACCGGTCACCTTGTGCTGTCAACCCTGCATACGAACAGCGCATCAGGCGGCGTCACGCGCATGCTCGACATGGGCGTGGAAGATTATCTGCTCGGCTCCACCGTCAACGGCATTCTCGCGCAGCGTCTTGTGCGCCGACTCGATCCGGAAACGGCAATTCCTTATGAGGCGCCACCGGAAGTCGTCAAAGAGTTCGAGTTGGAGAAGTACACCGACGAGCGGCCGATTCGCTTGTGGAAGCCGGGTACCAGCACGTCTAATCCCACGGGTTATCGCGGCCGTCGCGCCATTCTGGAATTTCTCGTAATGAGCGATGCGCTGCGTCGCCTGGTGATGCAGCGTGCCGATGCTGGCGAGATCGAACGTCAGGCGCGTGCGGAAGGCATGCGCACCATGTATGAAGATGGCATTGCCAAAGCTGTGGCGGGCATCACCACCATCGAGGAGGTGTTGCGTGTCACGCAAGAGGGCTAATCGTCTCAGCGTTGCTCCCTCTCCCCTCCGGGGAGAGGGCTGGGGTGAGGGGCGGTTCTCGCCCCTCGCTCACATGGCAGCGGATTTCGATGCTGCCACGACGCAAGATTGGCCCCTCACCTCGATCCTCTCCCCGGAGGGGAGAGGAGGCAAACGTAAAGAGCCATTCTTGATATGAGCCAGTTCCGTTACCGCGCCGTCAGTGCCGCTGGCGAAATCCTGCAAGGGCAGATGGAGGCATCGAGCCTCGACGAAGTCGTCATGCGCCTGCAGGATCAGGGCCACACGCCGCTGGAAGCCAAGCCGGCTGACGCGGGCGGCGAGGGCACCGGATTTGCGGGCTTTTTCAAGCGCGGTCCGTTCAATGGCGATCAACTGGCGCAGTTCACGCATCAGCTGGCGACGCTGCTTGGTGCAGGACAGCCGCTCGATCGCGCGCTCGGCATACTGATGGATCTGCCCGAAGGCGAGCACGCAAAAAAATTGATCGAACGTGTGCGCGACCGCGTGCGCGGCGGCACCACGCTTTCGCAATCGCTGGATGAAGAGCACGGGGTCTTTCCCAAGCTTTACATCGCGCTGGTGCGCGCGGGCGAAGTGGGCGGATCGCTGGAAGACACGTTGCGTCGTCTCGCCGATTACCTGGAACGCTCGCAGCAACTGCGCGGCAGCATCATCAACGCACTGATCTATCCGGCGTTCCTGATGGTGGGCGTGCTGGGCTCGCTGTTGTTGCTGCTCACGTATGTCGTGCCGCAATTCGTGCCGATCTTTCAGGACATGCAGGTGCCGATTCCGTGGATCACGCGCGCCGTGCTCGCGCTTGGCACCACACTGCAGGATTGGTGGTGGCTGATCATTTTGCTTGTTGTCGGTGGCATCTTCGTATGGCGCTCACGCATGCGCGATCCGGCATTGCGGCTCGCGTGGCACGAGAAGCTGTTGAAGATACGCATGATCGGTCCGCTGGTATTGAAAGTGGAAACGGCGCGTCTTGCACGCACGCTCGGCACGCTGGTCAAGAACGGCGTGCCGTTGCTTTCGGCGCTCGGTATTGCGCGGCAGGTCACATCTAACCGCGCGTTGGATGAGTCGCTCATACAAGCCACGGAAATGGTCAAGGGCGGTAACGGTTTGAGCCTCGCGCTGTCGCAATCGCAGCGCTTTCCGCGTCTGGCGATTCAGATGGTGCAAGTGGGCGAAGAAGCGGGCCAGCTCGATACCATGCTGCTGAAAGTCGCCGACACGTTCGAGATTGAAAGCCGCCGTGCGATCGATCGTCTGCTGGCTGCGTTAGTTCCTGCGCTTACCATCGTCATGACGGTTTTTGTGGCCATCATCATGTCGGCCATCCTGTTGCCGCTGCTCAGTCTTACCAGCAACATCCAATGATTTGCGTTGTCCGATAAACGCATCCCACACGCTACACGCCTAAAACGGAGAAACCAGCCCATGCAGTACAGATATCCGCGAACCCGGCAACTGCGTCATCCACGCCGCAGCGCTGGCTTCACCCTGCTGGAAATGCTGGCAGTGATCGTGCTGATTGGTATCGTCGGCGCCATCGTCGTTCGTCAGGTTGGCAACAGCGTGGACAAGGGCAAGTACGGCGCAGGCAAAGCGCAGCTCACCACGATCAGTCAGGCGGTGGATGCGTATGCGCTGGACAACGGTTCGCCGCCCGCGCAGCTGGGCGATCTCGTGAGCAAACCGGCTGCCGCTACCAATTGGCAGGGCCCGTATTTGAAGCCCTCGCAGTTGAAGGATCCCTGGGGGCATGACTTTGGCTACAAGTATCCCGGTGAGCACGGTGCGTACGACCTGATTTTCTACGGTCAGGACGGCAAGCCGGGTGGCGATGGCTATAGCGCCGACGTGGGTAACTGGCAGTGAACATCCAGGGACCGGTAGCAAGCGTTGCTGGATGGGGCTGTGCAAAGACGCCTCATTCCGCCGCTTTTTCACGGTCCCGCCGTTATCGATCCAGGCGTGCGCTGCGCGCCTTTACGTTGTTCGAAATGCTTGCCGTGATTCTGCTCATCGGTATCGCGGCAGCAGCAGTTGCGGTGTCGGTCACGCATGGATTGGCAAGTGCGCGTATCAACGCCGCCGCCGGTGAACTTGCCGCATCGCTGCGCGCGACACGCACGCAAGCGATCGTGCACGGCCAGCAGCGCATCTTTCAGATCGACACCAGCAACGCGACCTACAGCGGTACCGACAAACGAGACGTGCGTCTGCCCAAAGGACTGGATCTGTCTGTGACCAGCGCGGCTAGCGATCAGAGCAGCGGTGACGTTGCACGTATCCGTTTCTTCCCCGATGGCAGTTCCACCGGCGGCCGCATTACGTTGCGTAGCGGGCGGCGCGAATGGCACGTCAACGTGTCATGGCTGACCGGCGCCATCAGCATCTACGACACGGCCAAGAACACATGAACGCATCGAGGCGCCATGCGCGAGGCTTCAGCCTGCTCGAGGTGATCGCCGCGATCATGCTGTTGGCGATTGCATTTGGTGCCTTGATGGAAGTTGCCGGTGGTTCGATTCGTCTGTCCAAAGACGCAGCCGATCATAGTCAGGCCGCCTTATGGGCACGCACGCTGCTGGATACGCGCTTTGCGATCGATCCGGTGAAGCCTGGCGTCACCGAGGGGCACTTCGACGATCACTATCGCTGGAAACTCGCCGTTACGCCGTGGACCGCACCGGGTGTTGCGTCGGCTACGAACGCCAATGCGATGCAAATGTACCGGCTTGATCTCGACGTCATGTGGGGTGCCGAACCCTTCGAGCACAAGGCGCACTTCAGTACATTGCGCATCGGCTCCGTCAACAGTCCCACGGCGCCGTTATGAAGCATACGGCCGGGTTTACCTTATTCGAAGTCCTGGCAGCGCTAGCGCTATTGTCGTTATTGCTACTGGGTGTTTATGCCGGCATTCGTTCGTCGACGCATACAGTGGAATCGGGTGAGTTGAAGATCGAGCAACTGGACCAAGTGCGTTCCTCGCAGCAATTCCTGCGGCGCGAACTGATGCAGGCCTTGGCGCAGGCCATCGCGCATGACGACAGCGGCAACAACATCTTCTTCGTCGGCAGCAGCGACGAAATGCGCTTCGTCGCGCCGTTGCCGGGTTATTTGGGCAGGATGGGGCCGCAGCTGATCGACGTGAAACTGGTGTCGACGGACAGGGACGGCAAGCAACTTGTCGCAAGCCTTGCCGAACTGCCGCCCGATGGCAGCCCGCTGCATCCGTTGGGCGATCCCCAGGTATTGGTCGATGGCGTTGTCGATGGCGCTTTCAGTTATCGCGGCCTCAATGCACAAGGCCAGCCGATGGATTGGCAGGACGATTGGAAATTTACCGGCAACATGCCGAACATCGTCGAAATCAAGCTGACGCTCGCACACGGAAGAGAGTGGCCACTGCTGAGCGCACCGTTGCGCGTCAATGCAGCAGCCGCACAGGGTCCGGGTTTGCTGCGAGGCCTGCAACAGCCGCAGCCGGTGATGTGATGAAAAAGACCCAACGCGGTGTTGCTTTGTTACTGGTCATGTGGGCATGCACGCTGCTCGCCATTCTGTTGGGCGGCTATGCAGCACTGGCGCACACCGAAGGTTTGCAAGCGACATATCAGTTCCAGCAGACGCGCGCGCACTATGCCGCCGAAGCCGGGTTGATGCGCGCAATCTATGCATTGCAAGCGCCAAACATGGCCGATCGGTGGATGGCGGACGGACGCATGTATCCGTTCGCGTTCGAAGATTCGAAAGTCGCCGTTTCCATCATTTCCGAAAGCGGCAAAGTGGATATCAATGCCGCTACGCCCGATGTCATCACCAATCTCTTCGTCGCGGCGGGCGTCGATCAGAATCATGCTGCACAACTTGCGCAGTCCGTCGTCGACTGGCGCAGCTTCGCCGTGTCCCCGCAGCAAGCGAGTCAGCGCAAGGCAGCCTATATCGCGGCCGGGCGCGACTACGGCCCCCGCAACGGACCCTTCGCCAGCCTGGACGAATTGCAGATGGTGCTGGGGATGAACCCAGCGCTGTACGAAGCCCTTTCCCCCTACGTCACGATCTGGTCCGGCCGTACCAGCCCCGACCCGGCCACCGCACCGCTGCTCGATCTGGCCGCGTTGCCTGGCATGAACATGCAACAGGCGCAGGCGATGATTGCCAATCGCACGGCTGCGGCTGCGGCCGCTGCTGCCAACCCCCTCGCGGGGCTATCCAATAACGGCATCACAGATAGTATTCGTTCCGAAGCAGTTTTGGCCGATGGAACGCGCGCAGTGCTGCGTGCCACGGTACGCTTGCAGGGATATCGGCCCGGGTCGCAATCTTTTGCGGTGCTGCGCTGGCAAGAGGGAGATGGGGAGTGAATTCCGCAACACAGACATGGCGATCGCAGCTCGATCGCGCACGCCGCGCATGGCGAAGTTCGCCCATGCCCGCATTCTTTGCGTGGTGGGGCGGCGAATTGCGCGAGTTGCTGCCGGTTCGCTGGCAGGCGTATTTCCGCGCCGGCAACGTCTGGTGCCTGTTGCGGCACCACGGTGGCCAATGGTCCGTGCATCGCAGCGGCCAACCGGCGGTGTCGGCGCCCTGGAGCGATGAGCTCGATGCACCCGAACAACAGGCGCTGTTGAAATCGGCTGTAACGGGTATCGATCCGCAGGACCTGCGCCTGGCGCTGTGCCTGCCACAAGACGCGGTGTTGCGGCGCCGAATCGTGTTGCCCGAAGCGGCGCGCGACAACTTGCGTCAGATCGGCGCGTTCGAAATGGATCGGCAAACACCGTTCCGCATTGAGCAGGTGTACTACGACCTGCGCGAACTTTCCGTTTCCGTGACCGCGGGCCGCATCGCCGCCGAACTCGTTGCGGTGCCGCGTGCCGCAGTCGATGCGCAACTGGAGCAGTTGCGCAAGGCGGGTATCGCTATTGATGCGGTCGATCTGTGCGAGGGCGACAAGCGTCTGGGTGTGAACCTGTTGCCGCCGGAGATGGCGCGCGCGCATCCCGATCCGCGCCGCAGGCTCAACATTGGTCTGGCCATTGCAGCGCTCGTACTGTTGCTGTTGTGCTTAGGGCAGTGGCTGCACAATCGCGAAGACACACTCACCGCCATGCAATCGCAGGTCGACGATATGCGCGCAGATGCGCAGAAGATCGCCGATCTTCGCAAGCAGCTTGAAGATAGCGCTGGCGCTTCCGGATTCCTCGCCCATCGCAAGACCGATGCCGTTGCCATTGTCGATGTGTTGCAGGATCTCACCACGCGCATCCCCGATGACACATGGCTGGAACGTTTCACCATCGATAGCGGCGGCCGCATCGGTATTCAGGGACAAAGCGCCAAGGCGGCGCCGCTGATCGACGTGCTCCAAAGCAGCAAGCTGATTACGGGTGCGAATTTCCAGGGTGTCATTCAGCGCGATCCGCAGACCAACAAGGAGCGTTTCTACATGGACGCGCAGTTGGTCAAGCCCAAGAGCGCCAAACCCGCGGCCAGCAGCACGGCGGGAGCAACGCCATGAACTTAAGGCCGATGAAGCCGCTGGAAAGCCGCCTTGCTGCGATTGGCTTGCTCGTGCTGGTTATCGTGCTTGCCTATTTCCTGTTGCTGCACTGGTGGTTCGTCGCGCCATTGCGCGATATCAGCAGTCAGATGGACGATCTGCGCGACACGCAGAGCCGCTTCGCCGCAGCGATCGCAGAAAAACCACAATTGCAGAAGCGCCTTGCGGAGCTTGGCCGCGACTCCATCGATAGCAGCACCTTCCTGCCTGAAAACGATCCGAACGCTGCTGCCGCCGGCTTGATGCAGCGCGTGGTGGACGACGCCGCCGCGCAATCGCAGCAAGGCAGCTGCGAAGTCAGTCAGAAGATGCCGGTGCCCAATCCGCCTGCAACACCGGGCGATCCGTATCGCAAAGTGGTCGTGAGCATCAGCCTGCACTGTGACGTGCAGCCGTTGATCGGGTTGTTGTATGCGCTTGAGAAAGGCAAGCCTTATCTGTTTGTGCAGGACTTCAGCGTTTATCGCAATCCGCTGATCGCCATGCAGAAGACCGGCGTTGCACCCTTGGAAGTTCAATTCACGCTAGCCGGTTACGTGCATGCGAAGGCGCCTGCTGCCGGTTCGGCGGACGCTGCCGCCACAACGGGGGATGACGCGCCATGAACGCCGCCGCGCAACGTCGCCTGACACCCGCGTGTGCCGCAGCAGTCGCTGTGCTTGGCGTCGTCTTTCTGTCGCTGCTTTTTGGGGTGGGTCGCAGTGTGGAATGGGATCCGCCGCGTGTTACACCACCACTGCCTGTCATGCACAACGTCGCGCTACCATCGCCACCATTGCTGCAGACTTACTCGCAGGTCTGGGAGCATCCGCTGTTCAGCAGCGATCGCAAACCTATCGTTTCCAGCGGTAATAACGAAGGCGTCAGCATCGGCGATCTGCAACTGACCGGCGTCATTATCACGCCCACTCTGCGTATGGCATTGCTCGGTAGCGCGCACGACCACGACAACAACAAGAGCGATACCAGCCAAGATGTTCGCGTACGCGAAGGTGCCATGTTGCCGGACAGCAGCTGGAAGCTGATCAAGGTGCTTCCGCGTTCGGCCATCTTTGCCTCGTCCAGTGGGCGCACAGAACTGAAATTGCCCGCTGGTGCACCCATCGATCAAAAGAATGCGAGCGCCACCAACCAGGCCATTCCCATGGGCGGCCCACCCAGTGTCGGGCCCATGGTGCCTGGTCCGGGAATGGGCACGCCAGTACAGCAGGGTGTGCCTTTAGCGCCTCAACCCAACGACGCTCAATCTCAACGTTTACTCAAGCTCCGGGCCGCCATTCTTAAGCAGCGCTCCCAGCAGCCATCCGGGAACGCTCAAGGAGAACACTGATCCATGTCACACACGCGCATGCAACGTTACCGACGCCACGGCCTGCACATCGGCGCCTTCGCGCTGGCCGTCTTCTTGAGTGGTTGCGCGGCGAACAAGCCGCTGATCCAGCCGGACCTGTCGCTGGAGCGCGAAGCGGTCGCGGGGACCGACAAGCCCGCACCGCAGCCGCAATCGCTCAATAACAGCTTGAACAACGCTCCCGCCGCGCCAAGTGTGGCCAGCGTCAGCACCGGTACCGGCCAATTCGTACGCCCGACTGCGTTGTCGACACCGCGACCGGCGGCTACCGGTAGCGGTGCGGTGACGTTCAACTTCGAAAATCAGCCTGTGCAGGCGGTGGTGAAGGCGATCCTTGGCGATCTGCTGCAACAGAACTACACCATCGTGCCGGGCGTGGAAGGCAATATTTCCTTCTCTACTTCTGAACCGGTGGACAGCAGCCAGGCGATGCCCATCCTGGAAACGTTGCTGTCGTGGACGCACAACACGGTAATCAAGACGGATGGCCGCTACGTTGTCATGCCGGAGAAGGATGCCGTGCAAGGTAATGTCGCGCCCAGTCTTGGCGCTGCGGCACCGGCCGGAGGATTGCAAGCGCGGCTGTTCCCGCTGCATTACATCGCTGCCGATCAGATGCAGAAGCTGCTGAAGCCGTTCGCGCGGCCTGATTCGATCCTCTTGGTCGACAACGCGCGCAATGTCATCGTCGTGTCGGGTACGCCCGATGAACTGGACAACTACAACCGCACGGTGCGCACCTTCGATGTCGATTGGTTGCGCGGCATGTCGGTCGGTGTGTTCAATCTTCAGCACGCGACGGTCGACGATCTGATGCCGCAGCTCGACAGCATGTTCGGGCCCAAGGGCGATACACCGTTGGCCGGCATGCTGCGCTTCATTCCCATCAAGCGCACCAACGCACTGGTGGTGATCAGCACGCAACCGAATTACCTCAGCGAAGTCGGCGATTGGATTGCGAAGATCGATCTCGGTGGCGGCAACGAACCGCAGCTCTATGTCTACGATGTGCGCAACGACAATGCGTCCGACCTTGCGCACTATCTCGCACAGATCTACACCGACAATGCCGGCGGCAGCAGTAGCGATCACGGCGGAGCTGTTGCACCGGGCGCCGGTGGCGCGACGACACTCGGTATTGGCAACAATGCGAGCGGTTCGTCCAGCGGCATGGGCAGCACGGCCGGCAGCTTCGGTAGTTCCACCAGCGGTGGTCTTTCGAGTGGTCTGGGCAGCAGCAGCGGGTCAAGTTCGTTCCCGTCGACATCCAGTTCGGGTACGAGTGGCGCGTTTGGCAGCACGTCCGGCGGTACCGGCGGCAGCACTGGTGTCAGTGGCGTGGGTATGAATGGCGGCTTGGCCAACAACAACAACCAGGATCAGGGTTACAGCTCGAAAGATGGCAGCATCCGAATCAGTTCCGTGGATGCCAACAATCAGCTGCTGGTGCGTTGCCGTCCGGCGCAGTGGCTGGAAATTCTTGGTGCAATCAAGCAGCTCGACGTACCGCCGTTGCAGGTGCAGATCGAAACGCGCGTGTTCGAAGTCGATCTGCAGGGAGATCTCGAATACGGTGTGCAGTGGTATCTGCAAGGTCTGGCTGGCGGCTCGCAGAATTCCAGCGGCGGCTACACGCCAGGCAATCCGGAAGCGCACCGCATGATTGGTCTTGGCGGTGGCATTGGCGCCAATTCAAACTCGACCAATACTTATGGCGGGCAGCCGTTCTTCTATTCGTTCCTGAGTTCGAATGGAAAATTTCAGGTAGCGCTCAACGCGCTGGAAAGCAGCCAGAACACCAAGACCCTGTCGGCGCCTTCGCTGGTGGTGCTCAACAATCAGGTGGCGCACATCCAGGTGGGCAATCAGATTCCAGTCAATCAGACGTATTACAACGGACTGACCACCGGCACGACCGCCACGACGGTCGGCCAGGTGGAATACATTCCCACCGGCATCATTCTCGACGTGCAGCCGCGTGTTAATCCGGGTGGACTGATCTATCTCAACATCGATCAGCAAGTCAGCGCCACCACGGGTGCGGCTAATAGCCAGGGTAACTACACCATTGAACAGCGCCAGATCGCGACTCAGCTTGGCGTGCAGAATGGACAGACCGTGCTGCTAGGCGGCTTGATTCAGCAGATAAACTCCGACAATGGCCAGGGTGTTCCGTTGCTGAGCGACATTCCCGTACTGGGCAAGCTGTTCGGCTCAACGGGCAAGTCCAAGACCCGCACTGAACTGATCGTGTTGATTACGCCGCGCGTGATTACGGACAGTGACGATGCCAAGCAAATTACCAATGATTACCAGAATGGCTTCGAGTCGCTGGCACCGTTGCGTGCGCGTCCTCCCGCGGCGAACGCGCCGGCGCCCAATCCTGTGACATATCCGCTCAAACAGTAACTGACTGTTAGTGCATGCCCCTTCGTGGGGCATGCACGGCGTAGGTTCGCGTTCAAGGTCAACGCCACTATCATCGGGCGCATGAAACCGCTCGTGTTCCCGATCACCGCGTTGTTGCCCGACATCCGCGCCTCGCTGGAGGCGCGGCCGCGGCTGGTGCTCGAAGCACCTCCTGGTGCGGGTAAAACGACGCAGGTTCCGCTCGCATTGCTCGACGCATCGTGGCTGGCGGCCAAAAAGATCGTGATGCTCGAGCCGCGTCGTATCGCGGCGCGTGCTGCTGCGCAGTTCATGGCACAGCAGCGTGGTGAGCAGGTTGGGCAGACGGTCGGTTATCGCATTCGCTTCGAATCGAAAGTCGGCAACGCCACGCGTATCGAAGTGGTGACCGAGGGCATTCTCACACGCCTGATCCAGGACGATCCCGAGCTCACGGATATCGGTGCGATTCTGTTCGACGAATTTCACGAGCGTCATTTGGCAGGTGATCTCGGTGCGGCATTGGCGCTGGACATTCAAGCAACGTTGCGTCGGGATCTGCGTATCGTCGTGATGTCGGCCACGCTGGATGGCGAGCGCATTGCGCAGTGGATGGATGCGCCGCGCATCAGCAGTCCGGGTCGCAGCTTTCCCGTTCGCATCGAATATCCGCCTGCGCGCGCGCAGGAAAGCATCGAGCATCACATGGCGCGCATTGCCAAGCAGGCGCTCGAAGAGAGTGCGGGCGATCTGCTGGCATTTCTGCCGGGTCGTCGTGAGATCGCACGTGCCGAAAACGTCTTGTCGCAAACTCTGCAGCGCGACGACGTGGAAGTCGTTGCATTGCATGGCGAACTTTCACTGGCCGAACAGCAACTCGCGCTGGCGCCGGCAGAAGAGGGTACGCGACGCATCGTTCTCGCCACCAACGTCGCGGAATCCAGCGTCACCTTGCCAGGCATTCGCACCGTCATCGATGCGGGCCTGGCACGTGAGCCGCGCTTCGATCCCAATTCGGGCTTTACGCGATTGGAAACGGTGAACATCTCGCAAGCATCAGCCGATCAGCGCGCCGGTCGTGCGGGCCGCGTGGCGGAAGGCACGGCCTATCGGCTCTGGCCGCAAAGCCGGCGGCTCGATCCCGCGCGAACCGCGGAGATCATGCAGGCAGAATTGTCCGGACTCGCCCTGGAACTTGCCGCATGGGGCAGTGCGGAATTGCCCTGGCTTGATTCGCCGCCGAACGGTGCGCTGGCGCAAGCGCGCGAGCTGTTGACGCGTCTGGGTGCGCTCGATACGCAACAGCGCATCACGCCGCTGGGGCGAAATATGCTGGAACTTGGTGCGACGCCGCGTCTCGGTGCGGCGGCGCTACGCGCTCCCGAAACGTGGCGTCCACTCGTTGCTGATTTGCTTGCATTGATGGAGGCACGTTCGCCGATGCGTGGCGAGCAAGCGCGCAGCGATGACTTTCGTGTGCGCGTGAACGCGCTGCATACATGGCGCGATCGTCGCAGCGCTACGGGACAAGGCGGTGGTGCGGATAGCGGAGCGCTTGCCGCCATCGAGCAGGCCTGCAAAGGCTGGCGCCGCCGTCTGGATGTCCGCAGTGCGGCCAGCGGTGTGCCACACAGTCACGCTGTCGGCGATCTCATGCTGCATGCCTTCCCGGATCGCATCGCCCGTCAGGACGAAAATAATACGTTGCGATACACGCTCGCCAACGGACGCGGCGCGCGTCTGCACGAACAAACCGCATTGCTCGGCGAACCTTGGCTGGTGGCGCTGGATTTGCGGCATGAATCACGCGACAGCCTGATACTTTCCGCGGCACCGTTCGATCCGCGCGTGTTGGAAGAGGACTATCCAGACCAGTTCAAGCGCGTTCGCGCGGTGCGCTGGAATGACGAACGTGCAGCCGTAGAGGCATTCGACGAGCGCCGTTTCGCGGGCATCGTGCTCGAGCGCCGTAGCGTTCCCGTGCAAGCGGAAGATGCCGTTCCGGCGCTGCTTGCCGCGATTCGCCAGCGAGGCCTGGATGCATTGCCATGGAGCGAATCGGCGCGACGCCTTCGCCTGCGCATGCAATCGCTGCGCGAGTGGATGCCGGAACTGGGATTGCCCGACGTTTCCGACGCGCAGCTGCTCAATACGCTCGAAACATGGCTCGCGCCGTATCTTCAAGGCATACGAAAGCTCGATGCATTGGCCGCCGATGATCTTTCGCAAGCACTGGGGTCATTGTTCGACTACGAACAACGCAAACAACTCGACGTGCAGGTTCCCGACAGTTTGACGGTGCCCAGCGGTCAAACACGGCGGCTGGAATACAGTCCTGGCGAGCCGCCCGTACTCGCGGTGAAGCTGCAGGAATTATTCGGTCTGGCCGATACGCCGTGCGTGGCGGGAAACCGCGTTCCCGTCACGCTGCATTTGCTGTCGCCTGCGGGGCGGCCAATACAGGTCACACAGGATCTGAAAGGGTTCTGGGAACGCACGTATCCGGAAGTGAAGAAGGAATTGAAGGGCCGCTATCCCAAACATCCGTGGCCGGACGATCCGTGGACGGCAACGCCCACGCATCGTGCCAAGCCACGCGGTACATGATCCTATGATTACACCAGTAGCTGCGCACCGACCGATTTGGTTTGCACAGGCAGGCAACGCATGCTGGTCAGCGTCGTGCGCAATGCTTCGTCGATCGGGGTGTAAGGTTCACCGCCAAGAAAGGCCACAAGCTTGTCGTCGACGAGCTTGGCGGGTTTCTTCCACAAATAACGCATCTTGCGCAATTCGCGCATCGTCTCGTTGAACGGTGCAGCGACGGTAACCAGCCACCAGGGAAAGTGGCTCAAGGCGATGCGTGGATTGCCCGTCGCGCGACGAACAGCGTCCTGCATGCCATGTCCATCCAGCCAGTAACCGCCGAAATGAAAGACGTCGAAATCCGCAAGCTCATCTTCGCGATCAAGCAAGCGAGCCATCGTTTCGCCTGCGTCGGGTAGATAGGCCCATGCATGGCCGGTGGCGTAATCGCCGGGATAGGCGACCGTTGTCACCGGTTTTCCAGGTTTCGTCAAACCTTGCGAGAACCAGGAATTGCCGGCGCGCGGACCGATGAAATCGCCGCAGCGCAAAATCAATGTGCGTATGCCTTCGTGGCTCGCTTCAGCGAGACGACGTTCCATCTCCGCGCGAATTTCTCCCTTGCGCGAGCAGGGATGTTGCGGGGAGTCTTCGCGCAGAAATGGAAAGACATCGGTGCCAAAGTTGTAGATCGTGCCGGGCAAGACGATACGGGCGCCTGCCGCACGCGCTGCTGCAATCGTGTTGTCCAGCATCGGCAACACCAGCTTGTCCCAGCCGCGATAGCCGGGCGGATTGACCGCGTGAACGATCACATCGACGCCTTCGGCGCCGGCCAGCACATCGTCGGATTGCATCGCGTCGCCTTTCATCCAGGTGATGCCATGGGTGTTGGCATCGGCTGGTGGTGTGCGCACGAGTGCCCGCACCTGCCATCCGTGCCGCTTCAGAGCCATGCACACTTCGCCGCCAATGCCGCCATTGGCACCCACTACCAGCGCTATCTTCGATGAGTTCATGACTAGGCCCTCCGTTGAGATGGAGCCAGTCTGGGCGTGTCATGGCTAATTGAAAATTGCCTAATAGCGTAGATCTGCTATACAAATATGCATGGCCAATCACGAGCCCGGCTGGGAGCTCTATCGATCCTTCCTCGCGGTTATGCGCGAAGGGAGTCTTTCTGGCGCTGCGCGCGAGCTCGGCATGACGCAACCCAGTCTCGGCCGGCACATGCGCGAATTGGAAGATGCGTTGGGCGTGCCGCTTTTCGCGCGATCGCCACAAGGACTAACGCCCACGGACATGGCGCATGCGTTGCTACCACACGCGCAGACCATGGCATCGGCTTCCGCTGCCTTGCGTCGTGCGGCCACGACACAGCAAGACACCGTCGCTGGCGTCGTGCGTGTTACGGCAAGCGAAGTGATCGGTGCCGAAGTGCTTCCGCCCATGCTGGCCGATTTCAGGCAACAGCATCCCGGCATCGTGATCGAGTTGTCGTTGTCCAATCAGGCTGAAGACCTGCTTCGTCGCGATGCCGATATCGCCATTCGCATGGTTCGCCCCACGCAGGAGGCCTTGGTGGCGCGACAGGTCGGCAACATCGCCCTGGGCTTCCATGCACACAAGCGCTATATCCAGGCAAATGGGCGTCCCAAGAGCATGGCCGATCTGAGCAAGCACGCGCTGATCGGTTTCGATCGTGAGACAGCGTACATACGAAGCATGCGTCCCCCCGGCATGCCCTATACACGCGAGAACTTTTCGTTGCGCACCGATAACGATATGGCTGCGCTATCGGCGATACGCGCCGGCTTTGGCATTGGCGTTTGCCAGGCGGGCCTCGCGCGGCGGGATCCGGCACTTGTGCGTTTGTTTCCCGAGCTGGCGATAAACATGGATACATGGGTCGTGATGCATGAGGACCTGCGCCGTAGCGCGCCCGCGCGAGCGCTCTTCAGTCATCTTGCCGAGGCATTGATCGGCTATGCGAAGTTGTCGTCACGCCCGTCAGCAAAGCAAAGCGCTGAAATACGACGATAATCGTTGCCAAAAAGCTTCGGCTGCTAACGAAGCGTTGACGACGCACGATGGCTAGACTGTGCCCCATGACCGAAGTCAGCCCACTCAATCGCTATCAGCTTGCCGAGCTGGGTTCCATGCTGGCGGAACCGGCCAGGGCGGCGATGTTGCTCGCGCTAATGGATGGCACGATGCGTCCCGCTGGCGAATTGGCGCGTGTCGCAGGCGTCAGTGCCGCGACGGCGAGTGCGCATCTTAAGCGCTTGCTTGATGGCGGTCTGCTCGGTTTGCATGAGCAGGGACGCCACCGCTATTTTCGGCTGGCGAACGACGATGTTGCGGCATGGCTGGAAGCGATGGCACTTCCGCATGCAAATCGCACGGCGTCGTCGGCCGCAGCGCGCGATCCCGCACTGTGTCGTGCGCGGACCTGTTATCGGCATCTTGCCGGTCAATTGGGCGTTGCACTGTGCGAAGCGTGGCTGGAGCGCGGCTGGCTGCATGCGGGAAGCGACGGCATGTCGCTGCAACCCGCCGCCACCGACGCGCTGGTAAGTGCGGGCTTCGAGGCCACGCCTGCGCTTCAGCTGCTGCGTTTACGCGGACGCGGCTGTCTGGATTGGACCGAACGCCGCCTGCATCTCGGTGGTCCGCTGGGTGTGGCGATTACAGGTGCCATGCTTGATGCTGGATGGCTTCGTCGCGCACATCGCAATCGCGCATTGCTGCCGACGCCGGATGGTTTACGCCGGCTTGCCAAGCTCGGCGTGCGTCTCGATACCTGATCGCAACACGTGCGTTAGCAACGGTTCATCATTTTTCGCGCAGCGCAATGTCGCGCGATGATGTTGCATGCACAAACGTATGAAACTTTGGATCGTGCGAATGTGCATTGAGATGTGCAGAAGCGATGACACTTTCAAAACGCTCGCTTGCATGAGCCTTGCGGTGCACTGTCGACTAGGTCTCATTGTGAACGGTGAATGATGTTTTATTCATCACCTTTCGCGATTTTTCATCTCGTGGTCGTTCACACGGCGTAGACGCCAAAGAGCGCTCAAAACAAGCTGTTTTCACGAGGAAAACACAATGCTTGTTGACTACGAGAAGCGCATGCTATCGATAACATCAACGCTGTCTCCGTGCTGACGTCGTGCATTAATTTTTGTGAATGCAACGACGACATTCGCGTGCGCGATGCGAAGAAGAAATAGTGATTAGTTTCGTCGCATCGGTTCTATCGCGTCGGCTTGACGCAGGATTCTTCGAAAGATACTTTCGCAAGTATTCGCTGCATGGAGCACGCGGCGAATGATTCCGCGATGACGCTTTGCAAGTTAGGGGTACGCGTCGTTCGAGTGATGGGTCGGCACTGGCTGCATTGGGAGTGCAGGGGGAGCAGCGGCATGCCGAGACTCGAGGAATCGTTAGGCATCTAGCGAAACACAAGGCGTCGCGTCCTAACGCGACTTAACTGTTATGGGGTACATGCGACCTCAGAAGGGTCGTTTTGTCTCCAAATTCCTGGGGAGTTAGAAATGCCGAGTAGTCAACTTCGTATCAAAACGCTGATTGCTGCGCTGGGCATATCCATGCTCGGTTCCGTGGGCGCCATGGCGCAACCGGTTGCAGACAGCGTCGCTGTCCCGAGCGCAACCAATGCAGCCTTGGTGTCCATCCACCCGGCTGTGTCGTTGCGTCAGGGCGATCAGGTGGTCGGTCCGCTGGCGTTTGCACAACCGCTGCATGTGGTTCTCACATTGAAGCTGCGTAACGAACAGCAGCTGGACAATTACCTTGCAAAACCCGGTTTCAAGCCGCTGACCTCCGCCCAGTTCAACGCGCAATACGCGCCGACGGCAGATCAGGCACAGCAGGTCGCTGCGTATCTGACCAAGGCGGGTTTCTCGAATGTGCAGATCGGTGCGAACAATGCCTACGTGCAAGCGGATGGCCATGCCGATACGGCACAGGCCGCGTTCAACACGTCGTTCGTGCACGTGAAGACGCATGACGGCCGCGATGCTTACGCCAACAACAGCGACGTGAAGATCCCTGCCAACTTGCAGGGCATTGTGCATGCCGTGTTGGGTGTGCAGAACGTGCATACCTCGCATGTGTTTGCGCGTTATGCCGATCCGATCGTGGCGCACATGAATGCCACGAAGCCGAATGCAACCGGCACCGCTGTCGGTCACAATCCCACCGATTTTCCGGTGATCTACGGCGCCAGCAGTCTGGCGAAAGTGACGTCGGTGCCGATCGGTTCGGTGTCGGAAGGTTCGATGACCAACGTCGAGAGCGACGTGAAGTCTTACCTCTCCTCGGCCGGTTTGCCGAGCGTTACGCTCACGCTAAAGGGCAACACCTCTGGTAGCGACACCAGCGGCGATGGCGAATGGGACTTGGATAGCCAGGACATCATCGCATTCACCGGTGTGACGCAGTATTACTTCTACGTCGCGGCATCACTGGACGATGCGGATCTGCAAACTGACTACGCGCAAGTGGTGTCGGACAACATCATCAAGGCCGTCGACGTATCGCTGGGCGAGTGCGAAACCGATTCGCAGTCCGACGGTTCGGCAGCATCGAACGACACCACGTTCAAGCAGGCCGTGGCACAAGGTCAGACGTTCTTCGTCTCCGCTGGCGACTCGGGCGCGGATGAGTGCGGCAATGGCGGCGTAACGCCAAGCTGGCCGGCAAGTTCGCAATACGTCACCGCGGTGGGTGGCACGGAGCTGTACACCACCGGCACCACGACGTGGTCGAGCGAAACCGTGTGGAACAACCTCAGCGAGAACGAGGGTGCCACCGGTGGCAGCCCGAGCACGTTCGAGCCGATTCCGAGCTGGCAGAAGGGTGTGTCGGGCATCACCAATCAGACCTATCGCGGTGTGCCGGATGTTGCTTTCAACGCGAGCCCGGATAGCGGTGCGTTGGTCACCGTCGACGGTGCAGCCAATCAGCAGATCGGCGGTACCAGCCTTGCTGCGCCGCTTGCGTTGAGCGTGTGGGCACGCGTTCTGCAGGCCGATGGCACCAGCCTCGGTTTCGCCGCGCCGGTGTTCTACAAGGTGGCACAGTCGTCGTCGGCGAACTATGCCGCGGCGTTCCACGACGTCACGTCGGGCAACAACTCCGGTGAATCCGCAGCGACCGGTTGGGACTACACCACCGGCTGGGGCAGCGTGATCACCAGTCAGTTCGCCACGCTCGCCAACGGCGGCACTTCGTCGGGTGGCAGTCCGGTTGCAAACTTCACCGATTCGGTGAGCGGCCTGGCGGTGTCCTTCACCAACACGTCTACCGATACCGGCGGCACGATCGACGCGTATTCGTGGAACTTCGGTGACGGCAGCACCTCCACCTCGGCCAGCCCGAGCCACACCTACACCGCCGCCGGTACGTACACGGTAACGCTGCAGGTGACTGACAACACCGGTGCCACCAACACCAAGACCGGTTCGGTCACGGTGTCGTCGGGTGCTACCGGCAAGCCGGTGGCGAGCTTCACCGATAGCGTGAGCGGTCTCGCCGTTGCGTTCACCAACACCTCCACCGATACCGGCGGCACCATCAGCGGCTATTCGTGGAATTTCGGCGACGGCAGCACGTCCACGTCCGCCAGCCCAAGTCACACCTACACGGCAGCCGGTACGTACACGGTGACGTTGCAGGTGACCGACAACACCGGTGCTACCAACAGCACCAGCAACTCGGTGACGGTAAGCAGCAGTGGCGGCGGTACGGGTGTGTTCTCCAACAACACGCCGGTGACGATCAACGACAACGCCACCATCACCAGCAACATTGCGGTAACGGGTGAATCGGGCAATGCGCCGTCCAACCTGCAGGTGCACGTGAACATTACGCACAACTGGTCGGGCGATCTGGAGATCGTGCTGTACGCACCGAGCGGCGACTACGCGGTCCTGCAGAAGCCGAACTATGAGGACAACGGCAACATCAACAAGACGTTTACCGTGAACGCCTCGGGCGAAAAGGCAAACGGTACGTGGAAGCTGAAAGTGATCGACAACGATCCGGAGTATTACGGCGACTACGGCACCTTGAACAACTGGAGCGTGACATTCTGAGTGCATGTGATGCGCAGGGACGCGCATCGTTTTTTATCAGAACAAAAAAAGAGCCCGGCCTTTGCGGTCGGGCTTTTTTTGCAGTTTATTCGGCGAAAAATGATTGACGATTCGGTCAACGTTTCGGACCGACACCGTTCGAGAGCAGGGCGACGGCGTGTCGAGCAACGTCCGACGCCCCCAGCGTGGGCCGCGAAGGATCTGTGTGCCAGGACGATACGGCAATCAAGGGCATGATCGTCAGGCCCAGAATCGAGATGAACACCAACGCCGGTTCGATGTCCGGATTGAGACGGCCTTCGGCCTGCCAGTGCGCAATGCAATCAATGGCACCTTGGTGATGCAGTTTTCCGTAGCGCTTGATGATGCGTTGCCTGAGCACACCGTTATCGCTGAACACTTCGCGCATCCATAGCGAAGGGAACCAGGGATGTTCCGTCGCGGTTTGCATCATCTTTTCCGCCAGTCGTGTGATGACGGTGACGGGTTCGCCTTCGTCCATCTTGAACATCTCGCTGACGGCGATGCGGCGCGGTTGAATGCGTTCATCTATGAGTACATCGAGCAGCTGATCGCGCGTCTTGAAGTAGTAATGCAGCATGGCGGGCGTGACGCCCGCTTCGCGTGCAATCGCTGAAAGTGGGGTGTCGACGATGCCTTGTTTGGCAAACAGCGCGAGCGCGGTGTCGAGTAGTCGATTGCGTTGTTCCGGTCCGCTCACGGCACCTGTTGGACGACCGGGGCGGCGCGGCTCGATTTGACGCTTGACGCGGCTTCTGGGCGTACGAAGGGCTGATTTGTCGGCGTTTCGAGCCACCATGTCCACGGCCATTGACTGTACTGAGTAGTGCAATATATATTAACCAAGTCATTAATTAATTTCAATCGACTGCTCATGAGCGTAGATTTGCCCGTTATCGAAGAAGAACGCCCCACCGTCGCAGGCGGGGGCGCGTCCTCACCAGCATCTGAACCAGTGCGCGAGCATCCGCCTATCCGGCTGCTGTTTTCGGCGCTGCTGCTGGTGATGTTGTTGGCGGCCCTCGATCAAACCATCGTCTCCACCGCGCTCCCCACCATCGTGGGGGAATTGGGTGGCTTGGAGAATCTGTCGTGGGTGGTCACCGCGTACTTGCTGACATCGACGATCGTCGTGCCGCTCTACGGGAAGTTTGGCGATCTGTTCGGCCGAAAGATTGTTTTGCAGGCGGCAATCGTCTTGTTCCTCGGCGGCTCGATTCTTTGCGGCCTCGCGCAGAACATGACGGAACTCATTCTGATGCGCGCGCTGCAGGGCCTCGGCGGCGGTGGTTTGCTCGTGGTGACGATGGCGGCGATCGGCGACGTCATTCCGCCAGCCGAACGCGGACGCTATCAAGGCATGTTCGGTGGCGTGTTTGGATTGGCGACCGTGATCGGTCCGCTGATCGGCGGCTTCCTGGTCGAACATCTGTCATGGCGCTGGATTTTCTACATCAATTTGCCGCTCGGCATCGTGGCGCTGGCGGTGATCGGCGCTGTGTTCAAGCCACACAGCGCACAGGTAAAGCATGAGATTGACTACATGGGCGCCGGCTTTCTTGCGACAGGGCTGACGTGCATTATTTTGTTTACGACGCAAGGTGGCGTGATTTTGCCGTGGGACTCGGGACAATTGTGGTTCACGCTGGTGTTCGGTCTTATTGCGCTTGGCGGTTTCATCTATGAGGAGCGCCACGCTTCCGAACCAATCATTCCACTGCACCTGTTCAAGGAGCGCACGTTCCTGTTGTGCTGCCTGATCGGTTTCATTATCGGTACATCGTTGTTCGGTGGCATGACGTTCCTGCCGCTCTATCTGCAGGTCGTGAAAAACTCGACCCCATCGGAAGCCGGCATGCAGCTGCTGCCGATGATGTGCGGTTTGATGCTCACCTCGATCGTGAGCGGGCGACTGATCAGCAAGATAGGCCGCTATCGCGTCTTCCCGATTGTCGGCACGCTGCTCGCGTGCGTGGCGATGGGCTTGCTTGCGACGCTCAACAACGACACGTCGGTGTGGCTGCTTTACATGTACATCTGCCTGCTCGGCATGGGCCTGGGCATGGTAATGCAGGTGTTGATTCTTGCTGTGCAGAACGCGGTGGACTTCAAATACATCGGTGTGGCGACGTCTGGCGCCACCTTATTTCGTTCCATCGGCGGTTCGATCGGCGTGGCGGCGTTCGGTGCGTTGTTCACCAATCAGCTGCACACGAAGCTGGCCGATACGCTTCCGCACGATGCCGTCCTGCCGCATTCGATGGGTCCGCAAGGTGTACACCAGTTGCCCGATGCGTTGCGTGGCATTTATCTCAACGCATTCGGCGGCGCGCTGCACTATGTCTACATGGTGGCTGCGTGCGTGATCGTGCTCGCCTTTGCCGCCGCGTGGATGTTGCGAGACGTGCCGCTGCGCAAGCGGCACTAAGCGCCGCTATCAAGGCGCAGTGGTTCACATCACCACTGCGTGCGGTTGGGCAGCAGGCTTTTCAATTCGGCGTCGGTGAGATTGCGCCACTGCCCGGGCTTCAGGTGACCGAGTTTCACATTGATGATGCGCACGCGGCGAAGTTGCGTGACGCGATAGCCGAATTCCGCGGCCATCAAGCGGATTTGCCGGTTGAGGCCTTGCGTCAGCACGATACCGAAGCCGAACTTGGCGATTCTGCGTGTGCGGCAGGGTTGCGTCATCTGGCCGTGAATGCGTACACCGCGCGCCATGCCCTTGAGAAACTCATCCGTCACGGCCTTGTTCACGGCCACGAGATATTCCTTCTCGTGATGGTTTTCCGCTCGCAGGATTTCGTTGACGATATCGCCATTGCTGGTCAGCAGGATCAGCCCTTCGGAATCCTTGTCGAGCCGACCAATGGGGAAGATGCGTTCCTGATGATCCACGAAGTCGATGATGTTGCCGTCGACGTCCTGATCCGTCGTGCACGTGATGCCGACGGGTTTGTTGAGCGCAATGTACACAGCGCGCTTGGCGCCGGGCGTGCTGGCGAGAATGCGTGCTTTGACGATCTCGCCATCCACCCGTACTTCGTCACCATCCAGCGCCTTGGCACCGGTGGTGACGACTTCACCGTTGATGGTGACGCGTCCGGCCAGCAGCCACTCGTCCGCTTCGCGGCGGGAGCAAAGGCCGGCTTCGCTGATGTATTTGTTGACGCGCATAAGCGATGGGCCGTGCCGTTACGAACGCAGGCCCACACCGCGGCGTAGCAGATTCAGCGCCAGCCACGACAGCACAACCACGAACGCCAGCATCACGGCGAACGCAACGCCGACCTGCACGTCGCTGATGCCCAGTACACCGTAACGAAACGCGTTGACCATGTAGAGAATCGGGTTGACACGCGATATCGCCTGCCATGGCTCGCCAAGCATGCTCACCGAATAGAACACACCACCCAGGTACGTCAGCGGCGTCAGTACGAAGGTGGGAACGAGCGCGATGTCGTCGAATTTTTTCGCATAGATCGCGTTGACGAAACCGGCTAGCGAAAAAATCGTCGCCCCCAACAACACCGACAACAAGGTGATGAGCGGATGCTGGATATGCAGCGATGTAAATCCCAGGGCAATCACCAGCACCAGCACACCAACCACCAATCCACGCGCCACCGCACCCGTTACATAGCCAAGCAGAATCACCCAGTTGGACATTGGCGACACCAGCATCTCTTCCACCGAGCGCTGGAACTTGGCGCCGAAGAACGAGCTGGAAATGTTGCCGTAGCTGTTAGTGATGATGCTCATCATCGCCAGCCCCGGCACGATGTATTGCATGTAAGTAAAGCCACCCTGGATCGTGCCGATGCGGCTACCTATCAGCTTGCCGAAGATGACGAAGTACAGCGTCATGGTGATCGCGGGCGGAATCAGCGTCTGCGTCCAGATGCGCATGATGCGTACGATTTCGCGGCGCACGATGGTGTGCAGCGCGATGAGATTGCCGGACAGGTTGCTCACGCCACTTTCTCCTTGCTCGGCTCTTGGCGGCCATGTTCGACGAGTCGCACGAACAGTTCTTCCAGACGGTTGGTTTTATTGCGCATCGAGGTCACGCTGATGCCGCTGGTACTGAATACCTCGAACAGCGTGTTGAGTGCCTGCGTACGTGGCATTTCGGCTTCGATGGTGTGTTCGTCCATGCGGCGCAACGTCATGCCTGGCACGGTGGGCAGATGTGACGGGGCGTTGTCGACATCGAGTACGAAGGTTTCCACGTCGAGCTTGGAAAGCAGGCGCTTCATCGTGGTGTTTTCGACGATGTTGCCGTGATCGATGATCGCGATGTTGCGGCACAGCTGTTCGGCTTCTTCCAGGTAATGCGTGGTGAGAATCACCGTGGTGCCGGCTGCGTTGATGCCGCTGATGAATTGCCACATCGAACGGCGGATCTCGATGTCCACGCCGGCGGTGGGTTCGTCCAGAATCAGCAGGCGCGGCTCGTTCATCATCGCGCGGGCGATCATCAACCGGCGCTTCATGCCGCCGGACAACATGCGTGCCTGATGCTGTGCCTTGTCCCACAGGCGCAGCTCGTTGAGGTACTTCTCGGCGCGTTCGGCAGCGATCTTGCGCGGGATGCCGTAGAAACCGGCTTCGTTCACGCAGATATCGAACGGCTTCTCGAACTGATTGAAGTTCAGTTCCTGCGGCACCAGGCCGATCAGCTTCATCGCCTCGTTGCGGCGTTTGTTGACCGATACGCCGAAGACCTCCGCATCGCCCGAGGTGGAATTCACCAGCGAGGAGAGAATGCCGATCAGCGTGGACTTGCCGGCGCCATTGGGCCCCAGCAGGGCGAAGAAGTCGCCGGGTTGCACCGTCAGGCTGACGCCTTTGAGCGCTTCGACGCCGTTTCCATACGTTTTGCGCAAATTGTCGACGACAAGCGCGGGAGTAGAGGACATGGACTGCACCATCAGTGGAAGGACGCTCGGGATCCGTTCTGCGCACACGGCAGGAGCAGTGCCGTCGGCTGGGGTGTTGGCTAGGGCAGACCGGCGGTCTGCGCCACTCTGTCGCACCCGAACAGATGCGGGCAGACAGGGCCAACCCCAAGCGCGTCGGTGAGGGGTGATCTCCAGAGGGTCCTCGGCCGTCCCGTGGGCCTTCTGGAGATCACACCGCCTGCGCAGAATAGATCGGAGTGTCCGGGACCCTTATTATAGCGGGCCTTGTCCTGCGGACCGGTCCATCCGGGCGCACGCACTGTTTCCCGCGCAGTTTTGATCAGAGCAACCCCTGAATGGCCGAACATTTCACCCTCCGCCTCGCCGACAGCCGCATGCTGGCGCCTTCTGTCCGGCATCTGGTTTTCGAGCGCGTAGACGGACAGCCGCTGGCGTTCATCCCGGGCCAATTCCTGCAGATTCACTTCCACTATGAAGATGGCACCGCGACCAAGCGCAGCTACTCCGTGGGCAGCGTGGGCGATGGCACCTCGCCGGTGCAGCAGATCGAAATTGCCGTGAGCTACGTCGATGGCGGCGCGGCAACGAAGTTGCTGAGCGAGCTGGAAATCGGCGGCACGATCGAGGCAAGCGGTCCGTACGGCCGCTTCTGCTTGCAGGACACCGACACCCACCCGCGTTACTTGCTGCTGGCCACCGGCACAGGCGTGACGCCGTATCGCGCCATGCTGCCGCTGTTCGAGAAACTGCTGGCGCAAGGCAATCGCGAAGTCGTTTTGCTTTACGGCGCGCGTAACGAAACCGAGCTGCTCTACGGCGAGGAATTCGAGGTTTTCGCGCAGACGCATCCAGGTTTCATGTTCCACGGCTGCCTCAGTCGCCAACCGCGCGCCGTGCCGCGTCCTGGCGATCGCAACGGCCACGTGCAAAGCGTGCTGGCCGAACTGGTGCCTGCGTCGGATAGGGATATCGCTTACCTGTGCGGTAATCCCAACATGGTTGACGCGGCGTTCAACACGCTCAAGGACTTCGGTTTGCCCGTGCCGCAAATCCGTCGCGAGAAATACATTTCCTCGCGTTGATAGCGAAGGCGCACTCAAGCGCGCCAAATTCTTGCCGATAAGTCGGACGTAGCCGACATGCAGGAGTTCTGGATCACGTGATGCCGTCACGGCATCGCCTGCTTCATAGACATCGCCCTCGCGACCTTCGCCCCCTGGTCGCCTGGGTTTGGTTCTCCGATGAAGGACTGGAGATCGCATCTGTTCTGCCAAAGAACAGCGCGGTCACGGTAACTTATTGTCCAAAATAAGGAATTTCGGAAAACGCGAGTCATTTTTTTAGCTATGTGCAGACTTTTTGACGCGCCGATCACGTCAACTTATGTGATGCACTTCACACTTCCAGCGATGACCCCGGCCGGCGCTATCAAGGTGATGAGCGACGCGGCCGATGTGGCCTTCAAGCACCCACGCAGTAGTGGGTGTCGATGGAGGGCGGCGATATGCGTGGTCGGCGGTGGGTACTTCTTGTTGGATGTTTCGTCGTGTCGGTCGTTGGCGCGTCCGCAGTGAAAGCTGGCGGAGGCGGAACGATGGAAGGCGGAACCATTTCGTTCATGGGTTCGTTGGTCGAACCGACATGCAACCTTTCTACCGCACCGGATTTGCTGAGTCAGGCCGCCAGCGTCGAAGGAGCACGCCAGTCGTATCGGCGAAGCTGTTCTGGCGGCACGACCCGAACGACGGTCGATGCATCGCGGACTTACAGCACCAGCGTGGTGCATCTATCCAGCATCGAGTCCGATCAAGTGCTCAGGTATTTCGCTGGCTATGTTCGTGCCGCTCAATCCAGTACGGCCGATCCGGTACTGGTGACTCAAACGTACGAGTGATGCCTGAAAGTTATCGGCAAATCTGCTGAATAACTTGAGCGTGAGTGGCGCGAATAACGACTCGCGCGTTATCAGGATTACGGATAGGCAATCGTGAACGTCACGCTGGTGGAGACGCTGCCGGCAGTCGCCGCGCCACCTGAAGCGATGTATTGCGCGTAGTAATTCAATGTCGCATTGCCACCGCTGACGTTGAACACCGAAGAATTCTGCGCCGTCGCCTGTGCGCCAGTCAGCGTGATCGCCGAGAGTGCCGCTGCGCTGCCGCCGGAACCATTCAACAACTGCACTTCGACATTCGTCGCCGAGCCATTGTTGGTCAGATTGCCAGTGGCGGTATCGATGTTACCGCCATAAAAATACGTGGTGATCTGGGTCACGCTCGTTGGGCAACCTGTTACCGCGATGCTGAAACCGGTTCTACCGTTCACTTGCCCAGTGGTCGCTAACGATGACGCTGCGACACCCGGCAGCGTCACCGCGATATTTTGGGAGCCGGCAGTGAGAGTGCAGCTGGGCACCGTCAAAGCGATGGACGGCAGGATGAGGTTTGCATTCAAACTCATGCTGGTGGAATACCCGTTTCCGTTTCCGGGGATATACCACCAGAAAGGAATCAGATTGATCTGGGGTATGGTGCCGGGTGCAATCGGTCCGGTTTTGATCAGCGTAGCCGTGTAGGTTGCCGTTACCGTGCCGCTGCAATTGTTAGTGGTGCACGAAACGGACCCTGGAACGTAACCAGCGGTACTCGTGGGGCCATCCAGACTCGCATTGCCGCTGTTGCTCGATGTCGCAACCGGGCTGCCATTGACCAGCACCGCGAGACCGGACACGCCGGTCGAGAAGGTGATGCCAGGGCCGTTCGTATTGTTGGTGGGATCCAGCGTGGCCAGATACTGGCCCGCCTGGATGGTCGCCGGCGTATTGTTCTTCGACACGGCGGTACATGAAAAGGTCATGGTGGCGCTGCCCGAAGCCAGCGTGCTTCCTACCGCCGCAGTCGTTGGGACGGACACGGTGGCGGGGAAGCTGAGTGTCGCCGATGAGGCCGTGCAATTGGTGGCAGCAGCGCGCGGCGCCCAGCCGATCGCAAAGATCGCCAGCAACAGCAGGCCAAAAAGTTGGATGCATCGAGAAGCATGGTTGAAGAAACGATGCATCATGTACCACTCCTCGTGACCTGTGCGACGGCGTCGACACGCGTACAGGTTGCCTGGATCTCGTTATAGGCTTTCGCCTTCTTGCCCTTGGCCCGCGGAGCAAGCTGATAGTCGAACGAGCACGATTGGGCCGCGCCGTTATCGTCCCAGCGTACGCTCAATCGGCCGGACTGATTGACGCCGCGCACCAGGATCTGTCCGCCCTGGCCAACCACACCGAGCGACGTTCCCTTCTCATTGAAAACTTCCGCGCCGAACGGCAGCGGTTCACCGTTTTCCAAGGTAGCGTGCACGATGATCGCACGGCCATTCTCGGTCTTGAACTTCAGCATCACCACGGCGCCTTCATACGGAGCCACCTGCGCACTTGTCGCATCGAGCTGTACATCCAGCGGCAATCCCTTCGGATCGATCTGCACGGTGTTGAGGTTGTAAGGCGTCAGATAAGGCACCACGGCATAGCCGAAGTGGTCGATGCGTGCGCCAGGCGCGCTCTGCACTTGTGCGCCAGCGGCGCCCGGCACGTAGACGATGCCGATCGTGTCGCCGGTCGGTTGGCCGAAGGTGACGCCGCCCGGGTGCGCGACGATGACACCGGTCACGCCCGCAGAGGCCTGCGAGTAACCGCTGCCGTCGCCGTAGCTGGCGTTAAACACGGCGTACGGACTGCGGTAACCCACGTTCACGCTGCCCGAGTTGCCGCCACCATCGCCGCTGTGTGTGCCGGTTGCGCTGTAGTCGAACTGGTTGTCCGAACCGAGCGTGCCATTCAGGATCGCCTGATCCTGCGAGCCGGTGAGCTGGTCATGCGTGACATTGAGCATGAAGGTCGGCGCATGTGGACTTGAGCCCAGCGGCAGGCTGAAGTTCACGAAGTATTCGTTGTCGTAGCGGCCAAGCGGCGTCACCGACCGCGTCGCCGAAATGCCGAAGTTCAGCCGATGGAAATGATTGTTGTAACCCACCTGGAACTGCGTGGAGTTGCCAGTGGTGTTCCAATAGTCGCTAGCGGTGACGTTGGCATAGATCGAACCGCCGCTTTGTCCCAGACGCTGGCTGAGCGAGAGCGTGAAATTGTTGCGCTGGCGCTCTACGCCGGTGGCGGAGAGAATCGGATTCGTCGTGAATGCCGTGCCGTTGAGCGCTGCCTGTTGCGCAGGTGTCAGTACGCTTTGTTCCGGCACGCCATCGATCGTCGGTACATTCGACGGGGGTACGTAGTCGAAGGCATTGATGCCTTCGCGCGCATATTGGCGCGCCTGCGCGGCCTGCGTGAGGCTGAGAAAGCCACCCGTGGAGTAGCGATAGGCAGCGACCGAGAAGGTCGTCTGTGTCGACGGAATGATTTTGCTGTACGTGATCCGCATGCTCTGCCCGGACTGCGTCGAATAGCCGGGGATGTGCGCGTTTGCCTGCGTGAGATCTACCGCGAGAGCGCCGTAGCGTGTGTCGATCGCGGCGCCGATCAGCGCAGCGGCATAGCCGGTCGAACCGACGATACCGGCGTAACCGGTCAACAGATTGCTGAAGCCATGCTGCAACGTGCCCTGCACCACGGCGGGTTTGTTATTGATCGTCGCATCGCGCAGCTCACCTACGGCGATGTCGAAACGCGTGATGCCGGGACGCAGCAATTGCGCGACCGAGGCATAGGGCACGGAGAAAGTCGTTACATGACCATCCGCTTCGGTCACCGTGACATCCAGCGTGCCGCCGTAACCGGTCGGATACAGATCGCTGATCTGAAACGGACCCGGTGCGACGGTCGTCTGATAGATCTGCACGCCGTTCTGGCGCACGGTGACTTTGGCATTGGTGTTGGCGACGCCACGAATGAGCGGGGCGTAACCCTGCAGCGATTGCGGCAACATGCGATCATCGGTGCCCAGCTGCACACCGCGGATGCCGTAGCTGTCGAACACTGCGCCGTCGGTGTAGCTATCGCCGATGGTCAGCAGCGCTCGCATCGAGGGAAGATCGCGCTGCACATACGCCTGGATGTTTTGCCATTCCATCCGCGCCGGACTATTGGCCGTGGCCGATTGCCAGTTGACGGTGGCGTCTTCGCGCAGATGCCACGGGCCGATATTCAGGCCGCTGTTCAATCCAAGGTACGAAGTGGTCTGCGACTGGCCATTGCTGTCGCTGCGGTAGCTGTTGAAGTCGTAGTTCAAGATCGCCGCCGGCACGCCCGCGTCCCAATATTCCGGACTGACATAGCCGCGCGGCATCTGATTCATGTAGGCCTGCGGTACGACGACATTCAGTCGCAGCTCCGTCATGTCGAACGCCATGGTCGCGCCCGGGATCACGTTGCCGATGGTCACGCACGCGTTCGGGTCTTTCAGTTGTGCGACGGTCGCGTCGGACAGCTTGGTCGGATGCAAGCCCAATACGTCGAGCAGCTTGCTATCCACGCACGGTACCGCGCTGGTTTTCGGAGCCGTCATGGCAAAGCGCACATCGCCGCGGCCGACCCACGTATCGTTGAGATAGATATCGGTGTTGTAGCTACCCGGCAGTACCGGATTGCCGTGTTCGAAGCGGGAGAGATCCGTGGTGTTCTGACCGGCGCCCGAGAGCAGATTGCGATCGAAATCGGCGTAACCGCTGCTGGCGTTGGCATCTGCACCGCTTGCTGCTGCGGGACTGGCCGATGCATCCGCACCATTGGCGGCGGCAGCCAGCGACGCATCAGCCCAGCTCGTCAACGCAGCCGCGATACCCACGCAAAGAAGCGCGCGACGACACGCCACAGGCCATGAATGGCCAGGTCGGCATGTGGCGCGCCGATTCGTCACGGCGTTACGTTGCCTTTGAGGACCACGTCAGCGCCGTAGTCGTTGATGCAGTCATACTGGATCGCGCTGCCAGCGCTCGGCGCCTGCTTCAGATCCGACACGGCCAGACGCAAATCCGAAAGCGGTGCCACCATGCCGGTGTCCACTTTGTGCGACACGCCGCCAACCGTCACCGTGATCTGACCGATCGTGACGTAGTAGGGCGTGGGGTTATGCACCACCACCGTGCCCACCCCGGCGTCGTTGGCCGCCTTGAAGGTGAGTGCGTTCGGTGCTTTCTGCGGATCGCCCGCCAAACCGGCAGGACGATAGAAAAGTTTCAGCCGCGAACGAATCGCCAGCTGCATGTAATTTTTGCCCTGAAACTGCGGACCGCTGGGCTTGGGCGGGACTTCCAGCACGTTGAGGTAGAACAGCGATTCGCGATCAGCCGGCATCGGCTGTTCGCTATGCGTAAACAGGATACGCAGGCTCTGATCGCGGTTCGCTTCCATACGGAACAGCGGCGGCGTGATCAGGAACGGGGTGTTCACTTTGTCCGGCGTGGATTTCGGATCCCCGCTGTCGATCCATGCCTCGACCAATGCCGGTGTGGCGTTCTGGTTGGTCAGTCGCACGTCGACCTCACCGTCCTGCGCCGGAAAGATCACTCGCGTGCCGCTGATGATGACGTTGGCATGGGCACTGGAAAGCAAGCAGCCGGAAGCCAGCAGCGCCGCGGCCAGGGCGCGGATCAGTTTGTTCATGGGAATCTCAGAACCAGTTGGCGAGTACGCTGCGGCCGGAAATCCGGCCGCAGCAGCGAGGTTTGCTGGTTATTACTGGTAGTTGAGGGTGTACTGCACGGAGGCAGACACGCCACCGGCCGTCGCAGCGCCGGTAGCCACATAACCGGCGAAGTACGAGAACGTCGGGGTGGTGGCCGAGAGCAATTGCGTGCCAGCGTTCTGAGCGCCAGATGCGCCCTGCAGCGTCAGCGCATTGGCCGTGCTCTGGCCGTTGGACAACGCAACTTCCACATTGGTGGCAGTGCCGGTGTTGTTCAGGTAACCGGTGGTCGTATCAATGCCCGTGCCCGTGAAATAGGGGTACACCTTGGTGTAACCGGTCAGGCCCGTGCAGCCGCTCAGGGTGAGCGTGACCGCCGTCCAACCAGCCGACTGGCCGGCAGCCGACAGCACACCGTTAACGAGCGGGGTGGTGGGCAGCGTGACCGTCTGAGTCGAAGCGCCGCCGTTGACTGCCACCGTGCAGGTGGAAGCGGTGAGCGAGCCCGTGAAAGTGATGGTGCCGGAGCTGGTATTGGCGGCGCGGGCCTGCGGAGCAACGGCTGCAACGCCAAAAGCGGTCAGCAGTGCCGCGGTGAGTAAGGTCTTCTTCATTGCGATATTCCTTGTTTAGCGTGTGTAGTAAGGGTGCAGCGGTTCGGTAAATCGCTTGCTTTAAGCGTGGCGCGCCGGCCCCCTCACGGGCCGGCTCACCGCCTTGCACTGACCATCGAGCAACAATCGGGCCAAAGGGTGATGAGAGTCACACTTTCAAGGATTCTCTACCAAAATCCTCACAAGGCCTACACGTTTTAGCTAAAAAAGTTGCCGTCACGTCAAGGAAAAGTGTGAACCGGGTGTACAAAACCGAAGATGGCCCTGTCCAAAAGTGACGCGATGGGTCCAAGGCGGTGGTTTTGATCTCCTTTTTGTCAAGCACACTTGACATGCCCGATAGGCGCGCCTAGGCTTATGTCAAGCAAACTTGACATGACGGGGAAGGGTTATGAGCAGCGGCGCCGCGATACGACAAGGGGGTTGCCCTATCTGGGCAATTGGCGGGGCTGTTGGCCACGCATCCGCAGACCATCGCCCCGCTAAGGCCTGAGGCGAGCCATGTCACGTTTCTCCGAGAGGCAATACACACGGCGGGTCATGGTGGCGATGGCGCTCTATACCGCCTTCATGCTGCTGGCATGGCCATTGGTACGAACCATGACGAGCCTGCCCATGAAGGTCTGTCTCGCGCTCGTCCCGGTGGTGCCGATGCTGTATGTCATCAGCCTGATGTTCCGGCGCATCCGCGATAGCGACGAACTCGAGCAGCGCATGCATCTGGTCGGGCTGGGGGCCGCGACTGCGGTGCTGGGCACGCTGAGTCTGATCGGCGGTTTCCTCAGCGCGGCTGGCGTGCTCAAGCTGGATGGCACGGTGTTGATCTGGGTGTTTCCCGTCACCGTCATTTGCTATGGCTTTACACGCTGGTGGGTCTCGCGCCGCTATGGCGCGGATGCCGCTTGCGACGATGATGCGGCCATTCCTCGTTACATCTGGTTTCTGCTCGGCGGATGTATCGGGCTTGCCGCGGCGTGGTTTTCCCGCCATTCGCTCGACGATATGAGCGAGGGCTTCCTGTGTGGTGCGGGCGCCGGATTTCTCGGGATAGGGTTGGCCATCGGCATCGCGCGTTGGCAGCGGCGCAGGCAATCCCATGATTGAGTGTGCCGCTCACAACAGTGGCATGCACGGGCGAGCCGTGCCATGAACAATGTTGTACGCGATTTGCGCGGCGAGCGTGGCTGGTCGCAGGCCGATCTCGCGCAAAAACTGGATGTCTCGCGACAAACCATCAATGCCATCGAGACCGGCAAATATGATCCGAGTCTGCCGTTGGCTTTCAAGATCGCGCGTCTATTCGGGATGCCGATTGAAATGATCTTCGTACCCGGAGGGGAGTGACGGATATATGGCCATGCAGGCACGAACCATGTTTCGCATCGGGGTTGCCGTTGTAGTGGTCGGCATCGTGGCTTATCAGCACTGGCGCGAGAACATGCCTGCCAGTGCGACGAACAACGATGCCGCGCCGATTGCCACGGCCGTGGACACCAAGGAACCTTCGCAGGTCCCGCGCACCTGGCAACGCGGCTCGCTCACGTTCAAGCCGTGCGAGCTGGGGCGTGAGGGCAGCGGCGCCACCGCGCAAGCGTGGTGCACGACCTTCGACGTACCGGAAAATCGCGACGATCCGCACAGCCGGCACATCGGTTTGAAGCTGGCGATTGCGCGCAGCGATGCGCAAGTGCCCGAACCGGACATGGCCGTGTTGCTGGCAGGCGGCCCGGGTGAGGCGGCCACCGAATCGTGGGTCGTCGAATCACAGGCCTTTGCGGATGTTCGCAAGCACCACGATGTCGTACTGCTGGATCAGCGCGGCACTGGCAGCTCCAATCCGTTGAGCTGCAAGAAAACCGAAGATGCTGCGAACGATTCCAGCACGACGCTGGATCTGACCAAAGTACGCACGGAAGTCGCTTCGTGTCTGGCGGAGGTGGAGAAGAAGGCCGATCCGCGCTACTACACCACGACGATTGCGGCACAGGATCTGGAAGATGTGCGCAAGGCACTCGGTTCGCCGTTGTTTGATCTGGTCGGCGTTTCGTACGGCACACGCATGGCGCAGCAATACCTGGTGCACTATCCCGATGGCGTGCGCAGTGTCGTGCTCGATTCGGTGGTGCCCAATCAGCTCGTGCTAGGCGAAGACTTCGCCGCCAATCTGGACGATGCGCTGAAGAAAAATTTCGCCAACTGCGCGGCCATCGCCGCCTGCAAGCAGCGCTTTGGCGATTCGATGCAAACGCTGTATCAGTTGCGTGACGCATTGCGCGCCAATCCGCATACGGTGAGCTTCCGCGATCCTGAGACCTACGAAACGGTCGAACGTCCGTTGACGGAGTTCTCGCTCGCCAGTGTCGTGCGCATGTTCGCCTATCAGCCGGAAACTGCCGCCCTGTTGCCGCTTTCCATCAATGCTGCCGCGCACGGCGACGTCGGGCCTTTGCTTGGTCAGGCCAAACTGCTCAACGGCGACCTCAGTGGCGACATGAACAACGGCATGTCGATGAGCGTGATATGCAGCGAAGATGCCGACCTGTTGCAACCGCGCCCGCAGGACCAGAACACCATACTCGGCAATCATCTGATCGACGCATTGAAAGCGCAGTGCGATGCATGGCCGCACGGCACGCGTCCGGCGAACTTCCACGATCCGCTGAAGAGCGACAAACCCATTCTGATTCTGTCCGGTGAATTCGATCCCGTGACGCCGCCGCGTTATGGCGAGCAGATTTTGCCGGGCCTTACTAATGGACGACAGCTCGTCTTCAAGGGACAGGGGCACTCACTGCTGCCACGCGGCTGCATGCCGCAGCTGCTCGGCAAATTCATCGACAAACCCGACCCGAAGCAGCTCGACGCGAGTTGTCTGGATAGGTTGGACGGAACACCTGCATTCATCGATTTCAATGGAGCATTGCCATGATCGAAGTGAAGGATCTACGCAAACACTTCGGCGCCGTGAAAGCCGTCGATGGCGTCAGCTTCAAGGCACGCGATGGTGAAATCACCGGGCTGCTCGGCCCCAATGGTGCCGGCAAGACGACGACGTTACGCATGTTGTACACACTCATGACGCCGGACCAAGGGCAGGTATTGGTCGATGGCATCGACGTCGCGCGCGATGCAAAAGCCGTTCGTCGCCAGCTCGGCGTATTGCCGGATGCGCGCGGTTTGTACAAACGCCTCACCGCGCGCGAAAACATCGAATATTTCGCGCGTCTGCAAGGCATGGACAAGGCGCTGATTCGTACACGCCGCGACAAACTCATCGAGACGCTGGATATGGCCGACATCGCCGATCGCCGCGCGGAGGGTTTCTCGCAGGGCCAGCGCGTCAAGACGGCCATTGCTCGTGCGCTGATCCACGATCCGAAGAATGTGATTCTCGACGAACCTACCAACGGCCTTGATGTCATGGCAACGCGAAGCCTGCGTCAGTTCATGCACAAGTTGAAGGAAGAAGGCCGCTGCGTACTTTTTTCCAGTCACATCATGCAAGAGGTGGCGGCGCTGTGCGATCGCATCGTCGTGATCGCGCACGGTCGTGTCGTCGCCGACGAAACGCCTGACGCACTGCGTGCGCAAACGGGCGAGGCCAATCTGGAGGACGCGTTCGTGAAGATTATCGGCAGCGAGGAGGGCCTGGCCGCATGAACACGATGCTGATCGTCTTCCTCAAGGAAGTGAAAGAAAACCTGCGCGACAGGCGCACCATGATGAGTGCTCTGTTGTTCAGTCCGCTGATTGGTCCGCTGTTTCTCGTGATGATCATGAACGTCGTCATCACACGTGAGCTCAACAAGGCGGATCAACCGTTGAAGGTGCCGGTAATCGGCGCCGAATATGCGCCAAATCTGATCAGCGCGCTCAAGCAGCAAGGGTTCGTACCTCAGCCCGGTATCGCCAATCCCGAAAAAGCCGTGCGTGACATGGATGCCGACGTAGTACTGCGCATCCCGAAGGACTTCGGCGATTCCTGGCGCAAAGGGCAGGCCTCTCAGGTGGAAATGATCTACGACTCCTCCCAGCGCGACACCGGCAGTTCCGTTGAACGGCTAAAAGGTATGCTTCAACTCTACACGCGCGAACAGGGCGCGATGCGATTGGTGGCGCGTGGTCTCTCGCCAACCATGATGGCGCCGGTATCGATCGACGAGCGCGATCAATCCACGCCGCAGTCGCGCTCTGGGCAATTGTTCGCCATCCTTCCGTACTTCATTGTGCTCGCCATCTTTATCGGTGGCATGTATCTCTCCATCGATCTCACCGCAGGCGAGCGCGAGCGGCAGTCGCTTGAGCCTCTCTTCGCCAATCCGGTGCCGCGCTGGCAAGTGTTGCTCGGCAAGCTGGGGGCGATTTGTGTGTTCTCGTCGACGAGTCTGTTGATCTGCCTGCTCGGCTTCAATGTATTCGGCCGACTGATTCCCGCCGAGAAACTAGGCATGACGATGAATTTCGGGCCTTCCTTCGTCTTGCAGGTGCTGGTGATGATGATTCCGCTGGTCATCCTGTTCGCATCGCTGCAAACACTCGTGGCTGCCTTTGCCAAGAGTTATCGCGAAGCGCAGACGTATCTCTCCATGCTGATGTTGATACCCGCGGTACCGTCCGTCATGTTGAGTGTGTTGCCGGTGAAGGTTGCCGACTGGATGTATGCCGTGCCGTTGCTCGGGCAGCAGGTCGGCATCACGCAACTGCTTCATGGCGACAGCATCAGCGGTTCGCAACTGGCGACCGTTATTGCGGTCGGTCTGCTGGTTGCTTTCCTGGTGACGCTGGTGACCGCACAGGTCTATCGCTCGGAGCGACTGGCGATTTCTGCGTAAGTACGTAAGCAGGCGGGGCTGGCGACACCGGCCCCGCCTGATTTACATGCTGGCTTAGGCTATCAACCACGCCGCAACGGCGTCGGGATGTTCCAGGTGAAGGTGATGACCGCCTTCCATGTGCGTCAACGTGATGCGATTGACGTGTGCGGCGCGCGCTTGCATCAACGCCGTCGGCAGATAAGGCGTGAAGGGACTGGCCAGCAACAGCGATGTCGGCGCTTCGATGCCCGACAGCAACGCGCCGATCTGACTTTCCGCGAGGCGCACAGGGCTCGGTCGTGTCAGACGTGAATCGCTTCGCCAGCGCCAGCCATCCTCCACTTCGATCAGGCCGCGTTCGACGATCGGTCGCGCCAGATCCGCGCGAAGACCGCTTGCAAGCGTGCGTGCGCTGATGGCCTGGTCGATGTTGGCGAAGACGCGTTTGGCCTTGGTCTTCGTAGTGGTAGACACATACGCGTCGCGGAAACGTTGCAGCGTGTTGGTGCCGTCATCGCCGAGCGGACCAAGTCCTTCGATCAGATAGAGCCGCTCGATGCATTGTGGCCGTGCTGCTGCTACAAGCGATCCAATGCCCGCGCCGAGTGAGTGGCCGAGCAGGGAATATCGTTGCAGATGCAGTGCATCGACTGCTGCAAGGACGGAGCTGACGTAGTCGAGATAGTGGTAAGTGCTACCGGCGGGCAAGTGACCGGAGTGGCCGTGACCGGGCAGTTCGAGCACGATCACACGCCAGCGCTTGGCTAGCATCGGCGCAAGAAACGCAAAACTACCCGCGTTGTCGAGCCAGCCATGCAATGCGAGCAACGGCGGCGCATCGGGCTTGCCCCACATCTGCGCAGTCAGCGTCAAATGGCTGCGCAGGGGAATGCGCTCTTCAATGGGTGCGGTCACGCGGTGTTCTCGAAAGGTTATGTGGCTTGGGCCGCACTGGCAGGCTGCAGCCAACCGTGTGTGTGTTTCAAAATGAGCGCGGCGAGACTGCTCAGTTGTTCGGGGCTGTCATTGAGCGCGGGTATGTAACGCAAGTCTTCACCGCCGGCGCCGATAAAGAAATCGCGATTCTGCATCGCTATTTCTTCCAGCGTTTCCAGGCAATCCACGGAAAAGCCAGGACAGGCGACATCCAGTCGTTTCACGCCTTCTTTAGCCAGGCGTTGCACGGTGGCGTCGGTATACGGTTCTAGCCACGGCTCGCGGCCAACACGCGACTGAAAACTCACGATGAGTTCCGTCTCGCTGAGTCCCAGGTGTGTGCGCAGCAACTGCGCCGTATTCTGACACTGATCGAAATACGGATCGCCCGCGGTGACGTATCGCTGCGGAATGCCATGGAAAGAAAGCAGCAGTTTTTCTCCCCGTCCATGCTTGGACCACCAGCGCTCGATGGAATGCGCGAGCGCCTGGATGTGGCCTTCATCGTTGTGATAATCGTTGACGATGCGCAACTCCGGGGGCCAGCGCAGTTGCTTGAGCGTATCGGCCACCGCGTCGATGACTGAGCCGGTGGAGGTGGCCGAATATTGCGGATATAGCGGCAGCACCAAAAGCCTTTGCACGCCCTGACGCTGCAGTTGTTCGATTTGCGTGCGAACGGACGGGGTGCCGTAGCGCATCGCCAATGCGACACGTACCGGCTCAGTGCAAAGCTGGCCGAGTTTCTCCTGCAAGCCGGTGGCAAGTTTTTCCGAGCCCACGCGCAGGGGCGAGCCTTCGGACGTCCAGATGCGTGCGTAGGCATGCGCGGAACGCGCCGGGCGAATGCGCAGGATGACGCCGTGCAGGATCAGCCACCACAGCCAGCGCGGATATTCGATGACGCGTGGATCGCCCAGGAACTCGGCCAGATAAGGCCTTACAGCACGTGCCGTCGGCGCTTCCGGTGTGCCAAGGTTCACCAGCAGTACGCCAGCCTTGGAAGACTGGTCGTTGGAATGACCGCCCAGGTAGGTATAGTGGTTGCGTGGCATCGTGGCGATGGTAGCTGGTTAGCAGACGAAGTCTGCCACAAGCGCTCCGCATCGCGCGGGTTCCATGCCGCCGCATCACGATCCAGACTCTTTTGACTAAACCGGAGCTGCCCATGTTCAAAACATCGCTGCGTCGTATTTCGTTCCTGGCTTTGGCACTTTTGCTGCCGCTGGCGGTGCACGCCGACGACGACACCCCGCAGGCCCGTGCGCAGAATGCGGTCCGCGTGCTCAACGAAATCGAGCAGGCGCCGGACAAATCCATCCCGGGCGATCTGCTCAAGGATGCCAAGGCCATCGCCGTGATTCCCGACGTGCTGAAGGTCGGCTTCGTCTTTGGCGGACGTCGTGGCGAAGGCCTTATCTCGGTGAAGAACCCGGATGGAACATGGTCCAATCCCAGCTTTATCTCGTTCGGCGGCGGCAGTGTCGGGTTCCAGATCGGCGTATCCAAGACCGACGTAATCCTGGTCTTCCGCACACAGCGCGGCGTGGATTCGGTCGTCAACGGCAAATTCACGCTCGGCGCGGATGCCTCGGCTGCTGCCGGCCCGGTAGGCCGCACTGCGTCCGCCGCTACCGATGAGCAGTTGAAAGCCGAAATTTATTCGTACTCGCGTGCCAGGGGCCTGTTTGCCGGCGTGGCGCTGGATGGCTCGGTGCTGAAGATCGATTATGACGCCAATGCGGCAGTTTACGGCCAGGGCATCACCCCGCGGCGCATTTTCGAAGGTGGCGTGACGAACGTTCCTGCCTCGGTTGTCAACTTTCGTGACGCCCTGGAGGAGTACACTGCTCACTGATACGGAAGGCCAGCGGCAGCAACCGCGGTCGCAGACGGCAAAGAGCTCCGCAACGAGGTTCTCATGGGTTTGGATAGCATTTGGCATTGGCTGATTCTTCTGGTTGTCATCCTGCTGATATTCGGCACCGGCAAGCTCACGCGCGTCGGTTCCGACCTCGGCAACGCTGTGCGTGGCTTCAAGAAAGCCATGCAGGGCGATGAGGACGAAGAAAAGCGCAAGGCGCAGGAAAAACTGCAGGCCGATCCGCCACCGAGCAATACTCAGTCGACGCAAAACCAGCGCGATTCCAACGAATCGAAATAACGGCAGCCGAAACGAGACACGGTCATGATCGAGATCAGCCTCGGCAAGCTGATGTTGCTGGCGCTGGTCGCGTTGATCGTGCTCGGCCCGGAAAAGCTGCCGCACGCGGCGCGCACGGCGGGTGCGTTAGTGCGCCGCCTGCGTTCCGGCTGGGACAGCGTGCGCGCCGAGGTCGAGCGCGAGCTGGAAATCGAAGATCTCAAGCGCACTGCACGCGAGGCTGCCGCCAAAGCGGAAGCCATGCAGAACCAAGTAAACAGCACCATGCGCCAGACGCGCGAGCAGGTCGAGACGGCCGCTGCTGAAACGAAGAAAGAAGTCACGCAGATCGACGCGCCAAAGGAATCCGAGCATGGCAGCGTCTGAGCCCGAGATGGATTTGCAGCAGGGCCTGTTCTCGCATCTGCTTGAACTGCGTTCGCGTCTGATCAAGGCGATCATCGCGGTCGTGGTCGTGCTTGCTGCGCTGGTGCCGTTTGCGAATCGCCTGTATTCGTGGCTGGCTGCTCCGCTCGTGTCGCGTTTGCCCGAAGGCGCGCATCTCATCGCGACGGAAGTGGCAAGTCCCTTTATCACGCCGCTGAAGCTGGCGTTCTACACCGCGCTGTTCATCAGCATGCCGGTGATTCTGTATCAGCTGTGGGCGTTCGTCAGTCCCGGCTTGTACAAGCACGAAAAGCGTCTTGCGCGCCCGTTGTTGGTCGCTGCCATGATCCTTTTCTACATCGGCTGCGCCTTTGCGTATTTTCTGGTGTTGCCCGCCGCGTTCCGGTTTCTGACGGCAGTGACGCCGCAGGGCGTGGAGATGATGACGGACATCACGCACTACCTCGATTTCGTGATGCTGATGTTCTTCGCCTTCGGCCTGTGTTTCGAGGTGCCTGTTGCGGTGGTGATTCTCGCTGCAGTAGGCATTGTCGATCTGGACAAACTGCGCAAAGGCCGGCGTTACGCGATGGTCGGTGCTTTCGCCGTGGCGGCCGTGGTCACACCGCCGGACATTACCTCCATGATCATGCTGGCCATTCCGATGTGCCTGCTCTACGAATTGGGTGTGCTTGCCGTGCGCTGGCTGCTCAAGCCACGACCTGCTGACGCTTCAGTCTGATCCATGAATCCCTCGAAAACCTCACGCCTGCCGGAACCCGCCGCAGACGAACGCGCGCATTCGGACCGCCTGTTGCAGCATCTGCGCGAACAAATTGCCGCGCATGGTCCCATGTCCTTTGCGCAGTACATGGAGCGTTGCCTGTACGCGCCGGGCCTGGGCTACTACAGCGCAGGCAAGACCAAGTTTGGCGAAGCGGGCGATTTCGTCACCGCGCCGGAGCTTGGTGAACTGTTCGCACGATGCGTCGTCAATGCTGTGCAGCCGGCACTCGCGGTGCTCGGTGACGACGCGGATTTTCTCGAACTGGGTGGCGGCAGCGGCATTTTCGCCGAGGTGGCATTGCGCGCCTTCGCCGAGAACGGCACGTTGCCGCGCCAGTATTTGATTCTGGAACCGAGCGCCGACTTGCGCGATCGCCAGTGCGAGCGGCTGCATGCCTCGCTGTCCGCCGATGTTGTTGCGCGCGTCGCGTGGATCGACCGCCCGCCCGAAGAAAACTGGAAAGGTGTGCTGTTCGCCAACGAAGTGATCGATGCATTGCCGACGACGCGTTTCGTCATCGGTCACGGGGAGGTCTACGAAGAACATGTCGCGCTGGATGGCTACGGTCGTCTAGTGCGTGTCGATCGTCCCGCCGATGCACTGGTTACAGGCGCGGTGCGGCATGTCGAGCGAGACCTTGATCGCCAGTTCGAAGACGGCTATCGCTCGGAAATCCTGCCGCAACTACCGTACTGGATCCAGGCGATTGCCGGCACACTCGAAGCGGGTGTGATGTTGTTTATCGACTACGGCTACGTGCGCCGCGAGTTCTACCTGCCCGAGCGTCACGACGGCACGCTGATGGCGCACTATCGTCATCGCGCACACAACGATCCGTTGTATTTGCCTGGTCTTAACGATCTCACTGCTTCGGTTGATTTCACGGCGCTCGCGGAGGCGGGCAATAGCGCAGGCTTTGGTGTAGCGGCCTATTTACCGCAGGCACAGTTCCTTATTGCCACTGGATTGCAGCAGGTCTTCGAACAGACTTACGAGCGTGCCGATAACGAGGCCGAGCGTTATCGCCTTGCGCAGCAAGTGAAGAAGCTGACCATGCCCGATCAGATGGGCGAACGCTTCCAGGCCATGCTATTTGCGCGAGGGCTCAGCGTGTTACCTGTGCCGGAAGAGCTGCTGGCTGCCGATCAGGGTGATCGCTTGTAGTTCACGCATGTTGATGTCGCCACGCGTAAGTCACCATCGAGAACGGATGGAACGTGAAGTGCACATCGTGGTCGCCACCGGGGACACACACTGCCCGAAACATGCCGTTCGCACGATGAATGGGTAAAGCCTGACCGTCGACGTCGGCTTCCCATCCAGGAAAGTCTAGATCGCTAACGACAACCCATGCTGGGGAGGCGCTATGCGTTCGTATGGTTAGTTGTGTGAGACTAGCCTTGACGGCTATCGCTTGTTCTACGCCAGAGTTGCATGTCGATGCAGCGGTATGGTCTTCGCGTGCATCCTCTTCATCGCGGGGTGTCAGCCAAAGAACCTGACGAAAATCGCTGTCCCCGAATTCTGTGACATCCGGGGATTCACCAGCCGCCAACAAGCGTACGGACGAGGGTGTCAGCAAGCGTGGAAGCGCCAGATCGTTACGCCAGATATCGTCATCCTTGCCAGCGAATACGCGTTCGAAGCTGGTAGGCGCGGAGATGGGTGGTTGATCCTTTCGATGGCCTATAACCAGATATTCCACATCGAGGAGTCTGCCCATCACACTATTGGGCGAAGGGTTGAAAGGTGTGTCGACTCTGGGGCTGTTGCTGCTTTCACGCGCGCCATACCACTGCTCGTAAAGCTCGTAGCGCACGGGGCTATAGCCCTGAGTGGATGGTATGTCATGCAGTGCCACCTGATCGTCCCACTCGGTGCTTGTATTCAATGTTTCAATGCGCGCAGGGAGCACAGGATGGTCGTTCTGTAAGGCGCGCTCAAGAAAAGGTACCGCCGGATTGGCAGCGAACTCGCGAACAGAATCATGCTGTTCATTGAAGCGGCCATTCAAATTGAAGCATCGATAGTCCACGACCAGTAACGCCAATAGCCATAGCGTGCTGCGCCACGGAGTGCCTGGCTTGCTCAGCCGCCAAAGGGCAAGCAATCCAAACCCCGCTGCGGCAACGGTAGCGTATTGCCAGCGGAACCCTTGATCGCGCATGTGCAGACTGGCCAGCGCTAACCAGCACGATGCGATCGCAACCAAGACTATTACGTGGCGACGCGATTTCAGGTTGATGTGGGCTGCCGCGCATCCTGCCAATACGGCTAAGGCGAAATTGAACAGATAAGCTGCGTCGGTCGGGCGGCGAAAATGCTGAACGCCCGGAAGCCAGTTGTAGAGCCAGGGATAGAACGGCGTATTGATTCCGCACATGTACAAGCCGGCTACCGACAACACCGCAGCGAAGAACAGCAGTTGGCGCCTGTGGCGAGAATCACGCCACGCATCTTTGATGCCGACCATCAGCAACAATGGCAGAACGCCAATGAAGAGATAAGCCTCGACGACGCTCGCCGGGCCATTGTAGTTGCCACGCAATGCATGTAACGCGTTGGGGTCCACTAAGGTGAGGAATGCACGCCAATCCAGCGATGCGTTCGATGTATCCCTCAACGCCATGACAGCGCGGTTGGACATACTCATATATGCCCAACTGAATACAAGTTGCGGCAGTGCCAGGGCGAGCGCGAAGACAATCGCTGCCGTCATCCCCGCACACCAGCGCCAACGATCTGTCGTGGTATAGCTGCGCCAATGCCGCAACGTACCGATGACCGCGTAGGTGGCGATCATCAGGGCTACCAGATAGGAAATTTGTACGAGCTGCGTGGCCATCGCGCCGGCTGCAAGGCCGAACACTATGCCACGCAGAAATGTGGGGGAAGCGAGGAAATAACGTAGCGCGAGCAGAACGACCGGCGCGTACGCGTAGGCAATCAGATCGGGCGTATGCTCCATGCGCGATGCCGCAACGCCGCCGGCCATAAACACGGTTGCGCCAACTAGTGCGCCCAATGCATTGATGCCATCGCGTCGCAGTATGCCGAGTATGGCTGTGCCACCCATCAGGACATGCAGCAGAACGCCCCATGCGAACCATGTCGTACCGGGGTCTTGACGTAGCAGCATCCATGACATCAGCAGGGGTGAAAACAGCATCCCCTGCGGGTCGGCAATTTGCGGATAACCCGAATAGATATAGGGGTTCCACCACGGTGCTTCGCCAAGGCGAAGATGGTGCACGTTGAAATAAACGGTGGGATAAAACTCGTCGAGTGCATCCCAGGGCATGGCTTTCAGGCCAAGCAGTACGGGCATATTCAACAGCAGCCAGATTAGACAAAGCACGCTGAAGAGACGGCGAAATGGAATGTTTTCCGAACTCATTCAAGTCCCTTGAAACACGTGCGCGCGATGCGTTGCCATACCGCTGACATTTTATGAAACGTTGCTGCCCTTGAAATCGAAAAGATAGTCAGACGACCCTGCCGCCGCCTGACAAGCGCAGGATTTAGTGACTGGGTGGCTGAATCGCCGCGCTGGCGGCTGGTGCCGGTTGAGGTGCGGGCGCGATGGACGTGGCTGGTGCAACAGGCGTCGCATCGGCCGCGGTGCGTGCAAGCATCCCGTGTTTGAACAGGTAGCTGGCGACTTGGTAGGACGCCGTTGCATCGTCCACATCGTTTTGATCGACGCTGGGCACCGGTGTGGCATCGCCCGTGTCAAAGTTGGGGAACACCTGTTCGGTTTTGCGCTGCGGATCGAGAATGGTCAGGCGCTTGCCGTGCAGATAACCCAGCTTCTCGTACGTGGCCGGGAAAGCGCGTTCCTGCTCGGGCGCAATCTGGAACACATCGTGGCCGAAGAAGCGGCTGCGATAGCTGAAGTCGAGCATGCCGAGCAGCGTCGTCGGAATGTCCAGCTGGCCCATCTGTTGTTCGACGTGCTTGGGCGCAAAGTGCTTCGGTGCGTAGATCCACAACGGGATGTGATAGCGATCGATCGGCACGCTGCTGCGGCCGGCGCTGGATGCGCAATGGTCGGCGGTAATCACAAACACCGTGTCATCGAAATACGGTTTTGAACGCGCGCGATTGATGAAATCGGCAATCGACCAGTCCGTGTACGCGATGGCACCTTCGCGCGTGCCGTTACGCTGCTTCACGCGCCCGTCGGGGAAGGTGAAGGGGCGGTGGTTCGATGTGGTCATGATGTGCAGGAAGAACGGCTTGCCCTGCGCATGGATCGCGTCCATCTGGCTCAGCGCCAAGGTGTATAGATCTTCGTCCGCCACGCCCCACACATTCTGGCCATGAATCGGCATGCTCTTGGGGATCGAGCTGCGATCGACGATCTGATAGCCGTTATGGCTGAAGAAATAATTCATGTTGTCGAAGTAGCCGTAGCCACCGTAGACAAACTGCGAGATATAACCGTGCTGGTCGAAAATCTGACCGAGCGACAGCATGTCTTCGTTGTGTGCCTGCTTGAGGATCGAGTCGCCCGGCGTCGGCGGAATCGACATCGATAACGCTTCAAGACCACGCACCGTGCGCGTGCCGTTGGCGTAAAGGTGATCGAAGAAAACGCTTTGTCCAGCCAATGCATCGAGATTGGGCGTGATGTCGCCGTGGCTCGACCCGAACGCTTTGATGAAATCAGCCGAAAGGCTTTCCACGCTGATCAGCACGACGTTGAGGTGTTTTTCCGGCGCCGGGTTGCGAATCTCGCGCGTGATGTCGTGCGGATCGTTGCTGACAAAGGTTGCATCGGGCGTTTTCAGCATTGCATGCACGCGGGTGAATGCATCGTCGATGGGAATCGTGCGATAGAAGCGATCGTAGTCCAGATGGCTGCTGCGGAAGGCGCCGAAGAACTGATAGATGCCATTGCCGGCCACCTCGTTGACGTAGGTGTTGCTGGTGACATCCTTACTGGCGCTGTTGAAGAGAAACAACGACGCGACCGTCAGCACAAACCAGACTGCCACAACCCTGGTGCGCTGCCAGAAGCGCGTATTGCTATCGCGCGTGCGCAGGTAGCCGCGAGACAGCAGCAGGATGGCAATGGCGACGATCGCCATGATCGTGATCCAGCGGGCGAGCGGATACGACTCGCGAATGTTGTCGACCACTTCCGTCGTGTAGACCAGATAGTCCACCGCGATGAAGTTGAATCGCACGCCGAATTCTTCCCAGAACACCAGTTCGGAGGCGGCGACGAAAAGCAGGCCAAAAATCAACAACAGGCAAAGCGTGCGCAAACCGCGCTGGCCGCTGCGCGCGTTGTAACAGAGCGCCGGCAACGGCAGGAAGAACAGGAATACGGCGATCACCGGCCAGACATCGTGCACCTGTGCGTGGATGGTGAGGTGCAATACCAACAGAGTGAGCGCATAAAGCGCCGCCATCGCGACGACATAGGTGACCCACTGGCGTGCCGTGGAAATCAACGGGCGCCGTGAGGGCACGATCCACAAGAACAGCAGCAGCGGCCACGCCACATACAGAAACGTCATCAGGTCCGAGCACAGGCCCACGCCGAACGCGACCAGCCAGTAAAGCGGATTCGGCGGTACGCCTTTGCCGGTCATCACTAATAACGCCACACGTGTGACGGCCCCGAGCAACACGTAAACGATGGCGAACCACCACAATGGGCGGAAACGTTCGCGCATGGGCGACGGGGAGGAAAAGGTCAGTGGCACAGACGTGCTCCGGTCAGGGCGGACAGCGTAGACGGGTTTGCACCATGTCGTCAGTCAAATGCAAGCTTGATGATGACGTGGCTGCTTTTTCGAGTCGCTCTTTATACGCCGACTCGCTCAAGTGTTACATAGTTTCATTTACCAGCTTCGCTGTTATGGCGCACTTCTGCGATGACCTGGATCCGGGCTTTCTCCATCGCGGCACCCACAGCCGGGCCCTGTAGCCCCTCGGCGATAAAGGGGGCGGACGTGACAGATGCCGCAGCCTCGCGCGCATAGCGCAGCCATGCGGCCTGCGGGTAATCATCCTGCTCGTGACCAAGGCGGCCGCGCTTGTCCGCCATGCAGGCGGCCAGGAACGTCTGCAGGCGTTCCGGGCGGCGCAGGGCGTCAAGCGACAACAGCAGCTTCAGCACAGTGGCGGGTTTCAGCTCCAGCGCACGGTGCGCGTTGAGATGCTCGCGGCAGACCAGCTCGGCGAGTTCGGCATAGTCGGTCGGCACCTTCAGGCGCTGGGCCAGCGCGCGCAAAGGGGCCACTCCGCGATGTTCGTGACCGACGTGACGAGGCAGCTCTTCGGCCGGTGTGAGCGCTTTGCCCAGATCGTGGGTGAGTGCGCAAAAGCCGACCAGGTCGTCGCCCGGTGCCAGTTTCGCGGCAGCATCAAGAACCATTTCCAGATGTACGCCGGTGTCGATTTCCGGATGAAACTCTGCGCGCTGCGGCACGCCGTACAGCGCATCGATTTCCGGAAACAACACGGCCAGTGCGCCCGATTCGCGTAGCACGCGCAAAAACGCGGAAGGCTGTGCTTCCGTCAACGCCTTTTGCGTTTCGGCCCATACGCGTTCGGGTACCAGATGATCGACTTCGCCCGCGAGCACCATCTGCTGCAGCAATGCCATTGTTTCGTCGGCGACCGTGAAGCCGAGCGGCGCAAAACGCGCAGCGAAACGCGCCACGCGCAGAAGACGCACGGGATCTTCCACGAAGGCTGGCGAGACATGTCGCAGTACGCGTTGCTCGAGATCGCGCACGCCACCATAAGGATCGACGAGCGTCCCGTCTTCGTCTTGCGCAATCGCATTAATGGTGAGGTCACGCCGTGCCAGATCTTCTTCCAGCGTCACGCTGGGATCGGCCTGAAACGCGAAGCCGTGATAGCCGTGTCCTGTTTTGCGCTCGGTGCGGGCGAGCGCGTATTCCTCGTTGGATTGAGGATGCAGAAAGACCGGAAAATCCTTGCCAACGGGTTTGTAGCCCAACGCCAGCATGTCCTCGGGGCGTGCGCCGACCACCACGTGATCGTGATCGATCACCGGTCGTCCAAGCAATCTGTCGCGGACGGCGCCGCCAACGAGGTAGGTACGCATGCACCTATTCTGACACGCTACGCGTATGAGTCCTTTGGAAGGGGATTCAACGGTGGCGGAAAGTCTGTCGTGCGATGTCGAGCCGGTTTTGACGGTGCGACCCACGCACGAGGTACGGCAACCATGGCGTGAAGGGCTGGGGCACGATACCTAGCGCTGCGTACCCATCGACCTTGCCGACCGAGTCTGTGCGCAGCGAAAGGAAGTTATCCGTCGAAAACGGCTTGCCCGGCAGCATGCCAGCAACTTGTGCCTGCAGACGCCCCAGGCTGTCGTGCAGAGGAATGATTGGCGTACGAAGCCCTGCCGCATCGCGAATGGCGCGCACGATCTCGCCAAGTGTCAACACTTCCGGTCCATACAGTTCGAGGCTGCGGCGCGTGGCTAGTTTGTCGTCCGCCACGCAGCGCGCGATGGCTTCGGCGACATCGCCGACGTAGGTCGGCGCCAGCCGTGAGTTGGCGCGTGCCAATGGCAACGCAGGCATCTTGCGCAGCAATGCAGCGAAACGCGTGACCAGACCATCGCCTTCACCGAAGATCACGCTGGGCTGATAAATCGTCCAGTTCAACGGCGATGCCCTGACCAGCGTTTCCGCTTCGCCGCGCGATTTCAGGTAGTTCGACAGACCTTGACCGGCTTTAAGCGAACTCATTTGATGCAGACGCGTTACACCGGCCACTTTGCAGGCGTTGACGACACGACGTGCCATGTCGGTATGCGCGCGCTGGAAAGTATGGCGGCCGCCGGGATTGAGAATGCCGATCAGATTGATGACGGCATCGGCACCATCGAAATGCTGGCGCAGCACGTTGTCGTCGTACACATCGGCACTTCGAACGAAAACGCCGGGCAGCACCGCAAGCGAGCGTCGCGATTCCCGATTGCGCGAAAGCAGGATGATGTGATGCCCATCGGCTGCAAGCCTGGGCACAAGATAGCTGCCGACGAACCCGGTTCCGCCGAGGAGGACGATACGCTGCGTTGTCATGGCGGCAATCCTTAAATCAATGCGCCTTAAATCAATGCGCCGGTTCCGTGGCGGGTGCGCTGCTTCTCGATGGTGCCGGGCTCAAATGGGCAGAGCTGGGTGGTGCAGGAATCGTTGTGGTCGATGCCGGTTCTGGTGGCGTGGCGCAGGTGATCATCTTGCGCTGCGGCTCACCAGTTGGACGGCTATACACCTGACTCAACGGCGCCATGCGTGTGGAAATCGGTGCCGCGTTGCCATTCAATCGCCAATCATAGATCACGCTGTAGTACATCACACGTGCCACGTATTCGCGGGTTTCCTTGAACGGAATCGTGGCGACGAAAACGTCGGGCGGCAGCTGGCTGCGCTGATCCAGCCATTGATTGGCACGCGCTGCGCCCGCGTTGTAGGCGGCGCTGGCTAGCCACAACGAACCGTTGAAACGGTCTGCCATCTGCGCGAGATAACGCGTGCCAAGCTGGATGTTCACCGACGGATCAAAAAGGCTGTTGCCGCCGCTCCACGGCAGCCCGTTGCGGCGGGCCACCTCTGCAGCGCTGCCGGGGACGAGCTGCATCAGACCGCGCGCATCGGCACCGCTGTGGGCGTCGAACATCCAGGCGCTTTCCACGCGAAGAATGCCGTAGGCCCAATAGGGATCGATGCCGGCCTGATCGGCCCGCTGCACGAGGTTGTACTGGCGTCCCAACGGAAAGCGCAGCGTGTAGTAGTGCAGGCCTTGTCCGTTGTTGAACGCGAACACGGCGCGGTCGTACCAGCCGCGCTGGTCGGCGAGGACGACGGCCTGTCGAATGGTCTGCGCATCGGCGTTGGCAAGCGCTCTGTTCCACTCGCGCCGCGCGGGATTGAGCATGTCCACGGCAAACAGTTCGAACGCGCGGCGGATACCAGGGATCGCCAGCACGTCCTGCTCGCCTTGTTGACTGCCCGCCGGTTGCACGGAGCAGATGGAATAAGACGTGTTCTGATGATCTGCGGCGAGATAGCCGAAGTAGCTCGATTGCATAGCCACGCTGTTGTAAGCGCGTTGCGCTTCGTCCGATCGGCCGAGCTGGCTCAGTGCACGCGCGCGGAAATACTGCCACTCGTCATCCTGTCGCTGTGACGGAGGCATCGCCTCGATGGCTGCCAGCACCGCGCTCCAGTTCTGTGCTGCCAGCGCAACGCGCACGCGCCATTCGCGGCTGGTATCGGTTTGCGCCGAAGCGGGCAGGTCGATCAGGCGCTGTAATGCATTGGCGTCGTAATCGGTGGCGTGAAACACGGCCAGTGCATTGAGAATGTTGTTGCGTTGCGTGGGGGTGAACTGGAAATGACCTTGCAGGCTCTGCCATGCGTCGTCGGCCGTATCCGATTGGCGGCGTGCCAGACGTACCAGTGCAAGCGTGGCGGCCTGTCGTGAGCGCGGTGTATCGGGCCATGTTCCCGCGGCACGAACAGCGCTGGCGGGATCGTTCAGTGCCTGCGCCAGACGCTGCGCTTCATTGGCATCGCCATCGGGCAGCCATGGCGCCAGGGCCGAAATGGTGTTGCCTTTACCCGCATCGGCAGCCAGATCGATACGCGCCCATAGCCGCGCCGGTGTCAGCAGCCCTTGGTCATGGGCGGCTTGCAAGACGGGATCGCAGGCGGACGGCAGCGACGCCTCCGACCAAAGTCCTGCAAGATCTTTGTTGAAATCGAGCGCGACACTCCCGGCCAGCTTCGCCTGCAACGCGTCGCAGGTCAGCGCATCGCCAAGGCCGGGTTGATACATCGCCTGAAAGTCGGTCCAGTCCTGACGCCGCGCCAGTTCCGCCAAAAAGTTACGACGCAGGTCATCGGCTGGGATCAGATCCGGATTCTGCTTGAGGTACGCCTCGACCGTGGGCCGGTCGGCTTGCTGGATGTCGTGCTCCAGCGACGCGGCTTCGAGGTAGGGATACAGCGGATAATCCTGCAATCCGCTCGCCAGCGAGCGCCAGCTGTCACCGCCCTGACTTGCCGCGGCATAAGCTTGTTTGAACGCCGCACGTTGCGATTCGAGGGTTGCGGTGTCCGTCTGCGCGGCGATCGGAGCGGCCAGCATGCAGCTGGCGATCACGATCAACAGACGGCGGCCAAGACGCGTTACGGCTTGCGGGGCCATGGAAACTCCTGCGGGCAATCCCGGCAAAGTGTAATGGATGGTTTGGCGGCGCCCTGAACGAGTCGTAAGCTTTCCATGCATTTCGTCGAGAACCAGTGAGCGTGCCGATGGCGATCAGGCTGCTAAGCTTCCGCGTTTGGAGCACAACGCACCGACGGATAACCCATGCCGCAACCTTCCAATAACGCTGTTGCTTTCGGCTTCGCCTGGTTGCTGCTGGTGGCTGCCGCGTTGACCGGCGTGATCTGGTGGTGGAGCGTCGGGCAGCCGGTGAGCCTGCAGGATGCGCCGTCGGCGCGCATTGCCTGCGTGTCGTACGCGCCGTTCCGCAAGGTGGGCGAGTCGCCGCTGAATACCAGGTTCGTCATCACGCCGGAACGCATCGATGAAGATCTGCGTGCGCTCTCGCAACGCTTCGATTGCGTGCGGACCTATTCGCAAAGCAATGGATTGAGTGCGGTGCCGGCGATTGCTGCGCGCTATCACATGCAAGTGTTGATGGGCATCTGGATCAGCAGCGTCAGCAAGCAGAACGAGCGGGAAATAGCGACGGGTATCGCGACGGCCAATGCGAATCCGAAGACGATACGCGGCATCGTCGTCGGCAATGAAGTGCTGCTGCGTGGCGAGGTGTCGCCGAAGAATCTGGCGACCTACATCCAGACCGTTCGTGCGGCGACGCCGTCCGACATTCCGATTACCTACGCCGATGTGTGGGAACGCTGGCTGCAGTATCCGCAAATGGCGAACTCGGTGGACTTCATCACCATCCACATCCTGCCGTATTGGGAAGACAAACCGGTTGCTGCGAAGGATGCCGTGCCGTACGTCGAGAGCATCTACACACGCTTGCAGCACGCGTTTCCCGGCAAGCAGCTGATGATCGGCGAGACGGGTTGGCCGAGTGCCGGCCGCCTGCGCCGCACCGCCGAACCAAGCCTCGTCAACGAGGCGCGCTATCTGCGTGAGTTCGTCAACTACGCGGCGACCGTGCACATGCCCTACAACGTGATCGAGACATTCGATCAACCGTGGAAGCGTGCGCTGGAAGGCACCGTCGGCGGTTATTGGGGCATTTTCGATTCCGATGCAAATCCGAAATTTGCGATGCTCGGACCGGTGACGGAAGAGCCGCATTGGTGGTGGGGCTGGGTGGCGTCCGGCATTGGCGCGGTACTGTTTATGGTCGTCGGTGGCGTCGGCCGCACGTGGCACAGCTGGCGTGGCTGGTTTGCATCGTTCCTGTCGGGCGTGGCAGCAGGCGCAGCCATTGCGTGGCAAGTGCGAAAGATGATGTACGCCTGCGGTCCGCTATGGGAATGGGTGCTGTCTTCGGTGAGCCTGGCGTTGGCGTTGATGGTGGCGCTTGCGCTGGGGCGTCGTATCGCGGCGCATCTGGCGGATCGCTACGATCATTCCGAACCCGCGTCGTGGTGGCGCTTCGTCGCGCTGTTCGGCCTGGTGCTCTACGACATCCTGATGGCGTTCGACGGCCGCTACATGGATTTTCCGATCGGTTTGTTCGCGTTGCCGTGCATCGGCTACGCCCTGTTCGGATTGCTGACGCTCGAAGAAAAAATGCCATCTATCGAGCAACGCTTTCTTGCCTGCGCCGGTCCCGCGTTGGCGATCGTGCCCGTCGTCGTGGAAGTGGGAATGAACTACGTGTCTTGGTTATGGCTGGGTTTGAACGTTGCGATCGCCGTGCCGGTATGGGTCAACGGATGTCGCCATGCGATTCGCCTGCAGCCGCAGGAAGCGTAGACAACCCACGAGCAACGCGATGGCGCCAGCGTAATAGCAGTAGATGATTATGGCGAACAGGCCGAGCGCTGCAGCAAGCCACGCGACAAAGCGATTCTTCGACACCAGCGCAACTGCCATCACGACAAGCGCGGCGATGCCAAAGCTGTACGTATTGAATCCAATCACTACGGCATGACGAAAACCGCATGAGGCAGGGATGTGCGCATTGCCCTCGTCACACATATGCGCCAGTGCAGCCGGCTCGATAAACCGATAGCGCAGCCATGCCGAAGCAAGTCCGATCACCACCAGCATGAGCCATGGCAGAAGTGCGTGGATGGTTCGTTTGGCTGTCATCGAAGTTGTCGCTGGGCAAAGGAGGCGGGTAGCTGGATTTCTGCAGCAAGCGCCAGATGATCGGAGAAAGCTTGCGGCAGCGTCCAGACTTTTTCGACCTGGATGTCCGGAGAGACCAGGATGTGATCCAGCGCCCGCCGCGGTTTCCAGCTGGGAAACGTGGGCACAGGATTCTCTGGTGGTTGCAGTGTCGAGTGTGCAAACAAGTGCCGCATTTCGGGGCTATGCGCATCGGTGTTGAGATCGCCCATCAGCACGGCGTGCGGATGATCCTGCAGCACTTCGGCGATAAATCCGAGTTGCTTCGCACGCGCTTGGGCGCTGAGTGAGAGGTGCGCAATCATTACCGCGAGCCCATGCGTGTCATCACCGAATCGTGCGAGCAGCGCGCCGCGTCCTGGAATGCGGCTCGGTAGCGGGTAATCGATCACAGCATGCGGTTCGAGCCGGCAGATCAGTCCGTTTGCCGTGTGCGAAAGCTGCGCCACCGGACGGTTCGGTTGATGACTCCAGAACGGCATGCCCGACGTTTCGGCGAGATAGCGCGTCTGGTTGAGAAAGCCCGAACGCAGACTGCCTGCGTCGGCTTCCTGCAGACCAATGACATCGAATTGCGGTAACAGCTCGGCCAGGCGATCAAGGTTGTCGAGCTTGCTGCGGCCGGGCAGCACCGCGTTGATGCTGCGCGTGACGTACTGCCGATAACGTTGCACGCTGGCGCCTGCGAGAATGTTACAGCTCAGCAGGCGCAGCCTTTGCTTGGCGGGGGATGCAGCGCGGGTCATTGGTACAACGTTACATGCTTAGGGTGCGGCGGGTGTGAATGGTCGCACTCTCTAATTTATTTGCCCTTTTCGTTCAATTCTTTCTGCACCAGCCACTTCGTCAGAGCGACGAGGTTGGGGAAGGTCCCGACGTTGGCGGTACGGTACTTGCCATCCACAACGATGGTCGGTGTTCCGTCGACGCCCCATGCCTGGATCAGTGCGAGATCGCTCTTGATCTGCGCGTCCACTTCCGGTGAGTTTTCAATGCTCACGAACTTTGCTTTGTCTACGCCCTGGCTGGCGTAGAAGTTGGCGATCTCACCGGGAGAATTGATCGGATATTGATCGGTGAACTTGGCCTTGAAGAGTGCGTCGTGCGTCTTTTCCACAACGCCGAGTTTTTTCGCGGCGTAGTACGCGCGTGCGAACGGTACCCATGTGTCATTAAACGGAGCGGGTACAAGCTTGAAAACCACGCCCGGGGGCAGCGACTTGCGCAACGCGTCGGCGTAGGGCGAGAACTCGGCGCAATGGATGCACGCGTAGGAGAACACCTCTACCACCTCGACTTTGCCGGCGTTGCTCATACGTTGGTAAGGTGGCGCCAAGGTCACATATTCGTTGCCATCCGTGTAGGTCGGCGCAGAGGTTGATGCATCAGGGCTCGCAGCGTTGCAGGCGCTGGTCAGCAGCAAGCCGAAAAACAAAGTGGTCCAACGGAATCGGGCGGTCGTGTACATGGTTCTTCCTGCGCAATAGCGACAAATGGGTTGCCGCGAATGTCATGTCGCCAAACACGGGCGACGTCAAACAAAAAGCGCCCGGTAAACCGGGCGCCTGGATCTTTCAACTTACTTGCCGGCGGCTTCTTTGGCGATGAGCCATTTGGTCAGCTCGATCGATTGCGGATAACCACCTGCGTCACCCGGTGTGAAGCGATATTTGCCGTTGACGATGATCGTCGGCGTGCCATCCACGCCATACGCCTTGACCATGTCGTCTGCACGCTTCATTTGCGTGTTGATGCTGAAGGAGTTGGCGACCGCGACGAATTGCTTCGGGTCCACGCCGTACTTGGCGTAGAACTTGCCGATGTCGTCAATGGTGGGCCATGCCGATTGCGGCTTCGGACGGCCGGTGGTCAGGTCGTCGGAGGCGAGCTCGCCGGTTTTCCACACGGCATCAAACATCGCATCGTAGGTTTTGTCCGCCACGCCCAGTGCCTTGGCAGCGAAGTAGGCGCGCTGGAATAGCGGGAAGTTTTCGTCCGGACGGAACGACACCGGCAGATAGGTCATCACCGCATTCGACGGCAGGTTCTGCGCCAGCTGATCGGCCGTGGTGTGGAACGCGTTGCAGGCCGGGCAGGCGTAGGAGAACGCTTCGGTCACGACGATCTTGTCGGGAATGCCGGTGGGCTGTGCCGGTTCGATGGTGAAGTAGTTCTTGCCTTCCACCCACTTGCCGTTATCGACGAACGGTTCGGCCGGTGCCGACGGCGCAGCCGGTTTTTGCGCGGCCGTGCTGGCGGTTGCCGGCGCCGCAGCGGTACTGGCGGCTGCAGCGGTGGAAGCAGGTGCCGGTGTGCTGGCGGACGCGACAGGCTTCGCTGCCGAGGCCGGAGCGGCTGGCGCTGTCTGAGCGGGCGCGGGTGTCGGAGCTGCGCTGTTATCGGAGCTGCCGTTATGACCGCAGGCAGTCAGCGCAAGCAGCGCGACACAAAGGAAAGACAAACGCTTCAACATGGCGGGCCTCAAAGGGGGTGATGCAAGAAAATCTGGGACAACAACGCAAACGAAAAGTTACGGCGAGGCGGATACCGGCGCGGACTTGTCCGCCACGTGCAAGCCTTCGATGTACGTGGCCACGGCGGAGATGTCCTGCGGATCGAGCTTCTTGGCGATCAGCGGCATGATCTGCGCATGCGCTTCGGTGCCCCACGTCACGCCGTCGTGGAAATCTTTCAGCTTGGCTTCGATGTACTGCGCGTGCTGGCTGGTGAGCTGCGGATACATCGCACCCGGGTTGCCGCGGCCGTCGATGCTATGACAGGCCATGCAGGCGGGAATGCCGCGTGCGGTATCGCCTTCGCGGTAGAGCTTCTGGCCCTGCGCGACCAGCGATTCGTCGGCCACGCCGGGAAGCGACTGCTTGCTGGCGAAGTAAGCGCCGATGTCATGCATGTCCTGCACCGAGAGCGGTGTGGCCATACCCTGCATGATGGCGTTCTGGCGCGCACCGGATTTGAAGTTGTTCAACTGATGGGCGATGTACATCTCGTGCTGGCCCGCCAGCTTCGGATACTGCCCGTCGGTCGAGTTGCCGTCCGGACCGTGGCAGGCGCCGCAGGCGGCAGCCTTGGCCTGACCCGCCGTGGCGTCGCCGGGTTTGGCCGCCATGACGTCTTGATCTGAAGCGGCAGGGGCGGCCGCGGCCGGGGCGCTGCTGGCAGCGGCTGGCTTGGCGGCGGTGGAGGCGGTGGCCGGAGCCGGTGTTTTCTGGGCCGCCTGACCCTTGGCATTCTGCGCAAATACCACGCCGGCAGAGAGCGCGAAGACCAGGGCTACTGCATTCACAACAGCGGGCCGAAAACCGGCGGGCCGAAAACTCATACACTTGCCTCCAGGAAATACTGCTACGGATGTACAGCGCGCACCCTCTGCGTGCCGTGACTGGCAGAACCTCGAAATTATCCCCACGTCATCTTAGCCGGTCAAACCACACCTTATGTCGATCAATCCGCTGCAGGGCGCACAATTCGTGCTCGCCGCCCATCGCGTCAACCAGTTGCCTGCCGATGTGGGGGCCGAGGTTGCGTTCGCCGGCCGCTCCAATGCAGGAAAGTCCAGTGCATTGAATGCGTTGACGGGCCACAAGTCGTTGGCGCGCACCTCGAAAACGCCCGGTCGCACCCAGCAGATGGTCGCGTTTTCGCTGCCAGGTGTCGTGCAGGACGAAATGTCGCAGGCCGCGCCGACACGTCTGATCGATCTTCCCGGCTATGGCTACGCGAAGGTGCCCGAAGAGCTGCGCGAGCACTGGCGCCAGGAGATCGATCGTTATCTGCACGATCGAAAGAGTCTGCGCGGCGTGGTGCTGATCGTGGACATCCGTCATCCGCTCAAGGAATTCGACCGGACGATGCTGGAGTTCTGCTTTGGGACGCTATTGCCCTGTCACGTATTGCTGACCAAGGCCGACAAGCTTTCGCGCAATCAGGCGGCGCAAGCGCTGGCGGCGCTGCGCAAGCAGCTGGATGCGAGCACGCCTGTCACGGCGCAGATTTTTTCGTCATCGGAGGGCACCGGGGTGGAAGCGGCGCGGGAGGCGGTGATGCGTATGTTGCATGGCGAAGGGCGGCCCAGTGATTAAGGTCCGCCAAAAAGCAGCCGAATGCCATGACGTTGCCTTGGCTCGTCATTCCGGCGAAGGCCGGAATCCAGTGTCCATAAGCCGCAGACGTGCTCATACACACCAAACGTTGTCGCCACTGGATTCCGGCCTTCGCCGGAATGACGGTATAAATTGGCCTGTCGCGTGAGGTTCTGTTCGCGGTTTTAAGCCACGTTGGCCACGGCTTCCATGAACACCTTGCAAAGCGCTTCCATGCCAACGCGATCCTCTTCGTCGAAGCGTGCAACAGAAGGGCTGTCGACATCCCATACACCCAGCAACGTACCGTCGGCCTTGATCAAAGGCACAACGATTTCCGATTGCGACGCCGCATCACACGCGATGTGACCGTCGAAGCTGTGCACGTCGCGTATCACCTGCGTCTGGCGCGTTTCCGCAGCAGTACCGCACACGCCTCGCCCGATCGCGATGCGAATGCAGGCAGGTTTGCCCTGGAACGGTCCCACCACCAATTCGGTGCCGTCATAGAGATAAAACCCCGCCCAATTAAGATCGGACAGGCTGTTGAAAACCAGCGCCGAGAAATTGGCCGCGTTCGCCACCAGACTGGGCTCGCCAGCCAGCATGCCCCGGGCCTGTTCAGCCAGATCGGCATACTGCTCGGACTTGTTCGCCGCGGTGTTGTGCTTGATCTCAAACATGACGGAATGACTCGATTGCTGCAGACTGATACAACAAGATGGGACGTCTTGGGTCCGGGTACAAGGGGAGCACGCATATCATGAATGATCGGCACGATGCAGGACACGCGGGTCGCGTCGAGGCGCACCGGCTGGACGGCTTTTTCGACGCCGCATTTGCCTTTGCGGTGAGCGTGCTGGCGATTGCCGGGGCCGAGACGCCGCACAGTCTGCACGATTTGTTGCTGGACCTGTATCGCATTCCCGGTTTTGCGTGCAGCTTCGCAACGCTGCTTATTTTCTGGCATCGCCACGTGCGCTGGCGCGATCGCTTCCGCACGCACGATGGCGTCAGCATCACGCTCAGCCTGATGCTGGTGTTCTTCGCGCTGATCTTTGTCTATCCGCTCAACATGCTGTTCCAGTCGTTGTTCACGTCGATCTATTACTCATTCGGGCACACGTTGTTGCCGAACGAGCCGGCGATCGACAGCGTGCACGAATTGAAAGCGCTGTATATCTGTTACGCGTCGGCCTATATCTGCATGGCTGCATGTCTTGCGCTGCTCTATCACCACAGTTTGCGTCGCACGCAGCTTGATCGCGTCGACAATATCGAGGCGCACGAAACGATGTACGCGTTGGTTGGCTCTTTGTTGGTCGCAGCGCTTTCCCTCGTCACGGCATTGCTGATCCCCGAATCCGGTACGGGCGCCGGTTTGCCGGGTTATATCTATGTTCTGTTGACCGCGGTGTACTGGATCACCGGTCGCTGGTCGCGCAAAGCCAAGGCAAAACCCGCATGACACGTGCTGTATTCATCGCCGGGACCGATACCGGTATCGGCAAGACCCATTCGGCCTGCGCGTTGCTGCATGCGATCAGATCGACCGGACGAAGCGCTTGCGGCATGAAGCCGATCGCCAGCGGTTGCGACGAAACACCGGAAGGCTTGCGCAACGAAGATGCGCTCGCGTTGCAGGCGGCGAGCAGCACGCCACACGCGTCATACGACGACATCAATCCCGTCGCCTTGCGCGAACCGCTTTCACCGCATCTAGCCGCATCGCACGAAGGTGTGACGATTACCTTGTCGCCCGTGCACGCGGCATTCGATGACTTGCGGAAGCGTTACGACGTGGTCGTCGTCGAAGGTGTGGGCGGTTGGCGTGTCCCGCTCGCGCCGGACTTATTTGCGGCCGATATCGCCAAAACGCTGGCACTGCCGGTCGTGTTGGTGGTGGGATTGCGTTTGGGCTGTCTTAGTCACGCATTGCTGACGGCGGAGGCGATCAAGGCAGACGGTTGCAAGCTGGTGGGTTGGATCGGCAACCGGATCGATCCGCAAATGCTCGCGATCGAGGAAAATATCGACACCTTGCGCGCGCTGTTGCCCGCGCCTTGCCTGGGCATCCTGCCGCATGGGTTGTCACCCGAGCAGGCGTTCGGTCTGCTGGATAGCGCGGCGCTAGGGATATAAAGGGAAGACGGGACTGAATGCCGGTGCTTCACAAGCAATGGGATAAAAGGAGAGTCCATGACCCAGCGCAGCCACTATTTTTTGCAGATCCAGGATCTCGCGCATGCGCGAGGTTCGCAGCCCGAGCTGAGCTATGACGGTGCAGGTCCCGGCGATTTCGCCGCGGCGTTGCAGGACGCGCTGAGCACTCCGTCGTTGTTTCAACGCTGGCGCGCGATGCAGCCCGATCCGGATCAGGTCGATGAGCGCCTTGGTGTCACTGATCCATCGGCCAAGGTCAGCGCGAAGCTGGTCGATCTGCATACCGAGGTGAATGTCATTACCGATCTTCCGATGAGCATCGTGCGCCAGCGCCTGAATTGGCTGATTGGCATGAGCTGGCAATTGCACGACGTGCGACCGGCCTGAGTTGCAGCTCAGGCCGAACGGCTTTCAGTGATTGCGCTGCTGGATGTGATCGGCCAGCCATAGCAGCGGGCCGGCATCGCTCGATATGCTGCGAGCGGCGTCGCGTGCTTCGTCAAACAAGGCGTCGGCGCGTTGACGCGCTGGCTCCAGACCGAGCAAAGACGGAAACGTAGACTTGTTCTGAGCCAGATCTTTTCCGGCTGTTTTGCCGAGCGTTGCCGTATCGGCAACCAGATCCAATACGTCGTCCTGAATCTGGAATGCAAGACCGATGCATTTGCCAAAGTGTTCAAGCACATCGCGAACGCGATCCGGCACGTTTGCGGCAATGCCAGCGAGCTGACACGTTACAAGAATCAACGCGCCTGTCTTGCGCGCATGCAGCGACTCAAGCCGTTCCAGGCTTAGTGTGAGATTTTCCGAGGCCATGTCGACCGCCTGGCCACCGACCATGCCGAGCGAACCGGACGCATGCGTCAGCGCCTTTATCATGCGAATTCGTTGTTCTGCATCCAGGCCATTCGCATTTGCCAGTGCTTCGAAGGCGAGCGTTTGCAGTGCATCGCCAACGAGAATTCCCGTTGCTACGTCGTACGCCTTGTGCACCGTGGGGCGACCGCGACGCAGATCGTCGTTGTCCATGCCCGGCAAGTCATCGTGCACCAGCGAGTAGGCGTGAATCAGTTCGACGGCGCATGCGGCGGCATCGAGTTTCTCCGGTGCGACGCCGAGCGTTTCGCCTGCGGCGTACACCATCAGCGCACGCAGATGCTTGCCGCCTTCGCAGGCGTAGCGCATGGCTTCGTGCAGCCGGTCCGGATCGGTGTTGCCCGGTGGCAGCAACGCATCCATGGCATGGTCGAGCCGGCGCAGATACGCGGGCACGCGGGTGTCGAAGGAAACCTCGGGGGACGTCAGGCTCATGCGGTTCCGGAATGACAAATCGGGACGATGCGTATTATGACTGCCCCCGGCGCAGACGCGCCGGGGACAGCCGAACCATTTTACAGGGCGAGGATCAGGCCTCGCGGTACCAAAGCAGAATCACGCCGACCAGCATGAAGCAGATCGGCCACACCCAGCCGGCAATGCGGCCGCCACGGCCGGGCAGGCGCAGCTCCAGCCAGCGCGCCCAGCCTGCCGACACACCTGCCAGCGCGAGCGGCGTATGGGTCAGCTCGATCAGCAGCTGATCCTTCACGTTCGAGATTTGGTGGTTGTGCGTCAACAGCATCGCGCCGCCCACCGATACCAGCAGCGGAAACACGAGGGCCGCCTTCGGGTTATGCAGGCGTCCGGTGCGCACGGCCCACTCGAACAGACCGAACAGGAGGATCAGCGCCACAAAGAAGCGATGTTGCGCCACTTCCACATCGCGCCACGCGACCCACCATCCTTCATGGCCGAGCGGCCACACTTCCGGGTCCGAACGTATGAGTAGGAAGCCGGCCATCAGCAGAAATAGCAGTGGCCAGTGCTTCAACCACCCCACCCCTGCTCGATTGATCAGCGCAAGCAAACCAATCACGAGCACGAAGATGCCGGCCCAATGATGGTTGTATTCCGACCAGGCGATGTCTTCGGCGTTACGCGGCGGCAGAATGCCCGAGCCCGGCACATTCGCTTGCGCGGCGGCGGCATGACGCTGTTCGGCATCTTTGTCCAGCTGCGACTGCATTTGCGAGATCGCGAGCGTGTCGTGATCCGGCGACGTGAATCGCGGCCACGCCGGTGCATTACGCACGGCGATTTCGTGCAGCGTGACGCGATCGTTCGTCAGGTCCACCGCCGGCGGCACGGATGTCAGCGATGCGGCCGCAAAGAAAATCGTGAAGCCAATGCCAATTTCCACTTCGGCGAAGCGGCGCAGGCGAATTACCGATGTTTCCTGGTTCTTGCGCAGCCGCTCGGTCACCATCAGGTTGCCAAGACCAAGCAGCAACAGCGCGATGAACATCGCGATCTTGGCGCCCACCATCACACCGTATGCGGTGCCGTAAAACCCCTGAATGCTGCCGATGTAGTACACGCTCATGATCGAGCCGGAAATGATGATGCTGGCCACGCCGATCATCGACATCCGCGAGAAGCGCGCACCGACGATGCGCCAGCCGTCGGCATCCTTGAGCTTGGCCAACGCCAGCACGAAGCAGGGAATGGCGCCGATCCAGATCGCCGCGCCGAACTGATGCAAACCTTCGACGAAAAGCAGCAGCGTGTTGTCGCTCAGGCGTGCGAATGCGTGAGTGGTGAATGTTGCGGCGGTCAACTCCGCGGCGCCAAGCAGCAGCGGCAAAACGGCGCCAAGCGGGCTGCGGGAGATGCGATTGCCCAGGCAGGGAATCAGCAGCAGCGCGCAAATGACTTTCACCGTGCCGCATACGGCGAACGGTGCCTGCATCACGTCGGAGAACGACAGTCCGACTGTCGACATCAGCACGGCAACCTGCAAGGCGGTGCCGGCGATTTCCGAAAGGGCGAGCCCGATCGCGCTGTAGATGGTGAGTCGTGCGATGCGTCGTTCGAGATCGGCGCCTTGCGGCAGCAGATGCATGAAGGGGCGCAACAGGAAAACCAGGAACAGCACACCGCCGAGCGTCATCGACTGCGCGACGATGACCAGACCGTGCAGGATGATGCTGAGGTAGCCGAAGATGTCGACGAGAAGTTCCACGGGGAATCGCTCAGGCTTGAGGTGAATGTCGAACTACGGGGTCGTTTTTTTGCTCGTCATTGACCAGCTTCGCTGTTATGAAGCTTTTCGGCGCAGGCCGGAATCCAGTGTAAGCACGCTTCATTCGTGATCGAACATTCATGCGTTATCGCCACTGGATTCCGGCCTGCGCCGGAATGACGACGTGGAGGTTACGGTTTGGCAGCGACAGTGAAAGGCACATCACCACGCGTGATATGACCATCGAGCGCCAGCGCCTGCCAGCGAATGGTGTATGTGCCGGGTGTCAGATCGACGCCTGAATCCAGCTCGTTGGGTTGTTTGCCATTCGCTGCAATCGTCAACGTCGTTTCACTCTGATCGGACTTCACCAGCGTCATACGCGAGCGGTGCTGATCGATCTTGCTGTTGTATTTGAAGACGATATCGACGTGACCGGCTGCGACCGTGCCATTGGCCTTGGGCGAGCTGTCGACAAGGATGGCGTGTGCGGAAGCGCCGACGCTGACGAGCGCGCAGCTTGCAGCAACCAGGAAAGTACCGAGACGATGGCGCAGGGACATCAGGATTTTCTCCGTTATGACATGGCCGTAGCGACGGCGAAACAAAAGATGCAGCTTACGGGTGCCAGCCCAGCGTCGGTCCGGTTGCCTGGGCGGCGGCGCGGAGCGCATGGGTGGCGCGTTGCATGCGTGAGTATAGTCGGGGCAAGTCCCCGAGAACCGAAGGATGTCGGCATAACGCGGTTATCAGGCCGAATGTACGGGGGCGGCCCCATGCATCGACGGCATTATTGAGCGCCGTCGGAACCGTATCGCTAGCTTCGTCGACAATCGCTCGTAAGCTTATGAAAGGTAGTGAGTGTCGTTGCGCGATAGCGGCGACGGCGGCGCTTTCCATATCGACGGCGAGCGCGCCGAAGCGCCGACGGGCGTCGGCTTTTTCGGTCACCGTAAGCAACGGATCGCGGACGCTGAGTAACGATCCCGATGCTCGCAATGTCGTCGGCAATGATTGCTGCAAACTGGAGCGCCAGGATGCATCCGTTGCGTAACGTCCGCCATTCTCATCGAGAACATATTCCGGACAAATGAGCGTGCCGCTCGATAGCGACGAATCCAGCGCACCCGCCACACCGAAAACGGCTAGCGCTTTTGCGCCCGCGTCGACCAACTCCTGCGCGGCACGCTGGGCAGCCGGCAATCCCATGCCACTGAGCCGCAGCACTGCGCCATCTGCCAGCGGCGTGACGCGATCAAGTGCGACGTGAGGAATCAGCGTTCTGGCTTCGGATGCCAGCGCGACGACAATGCCCGTCGTGCGGATGGCATGCGCGTCGCTCAAGCAGAGGACTTCTTCAGTTGCCGGTAACGCGATAGTGCCCACAGCGGGAAGTACGCGGTGTAGCCGTGATACTTCAGGTAATACACGCGCGGGAAACCGGGCGCATTGTGCGATGGGTGATACCACAGCCCCGTTGCCTGCTGATCGGCGAGCAGAAAGGCGATGCCGCGCTTGACGGAATCGGAATGCACTTCACCCATCGCCATCTGCGCAAGCAGCGCCCATGCCGTGGATTGCGGCGTGCTGACGTTGTGGTTGGTGCCACGCAGTGCCGGCTCGATGTAGCTGTCGTTGGTCTCGCCCCAGCCGCCATCAGCGTGCTGGCGCGAACACAGCCATTCGATGGACTTACGGATATATGGCTGCTGCGGATCTTCGCCCGCCAGGGCAAGACCGCCGAGCACGCTCCAGGTGCCGTAGATGTAATTGCTGCCCCAGCGGCCCCACCAGCTGCCATCTTCCAACTGCGTGCTGCGTAGATAGTCGACGCAACGGCGCAGGCTTTCGCGATCCTGCGGGCGTGCAAGCACGCCCAGGCACGCGGCGACGCGGCCGGACACATCTTCGGTCGGTGGATCGAGCAGCGCGCCGTGATCGGCAAACGGAATCGCGTTGAGGTAGTAGTGCGTGTTGTCCGCATCGAAGGCGGCGAAACCGCCGTTCTTCGATTGCAGCGCAATCATCCAGTCCGCCGCGCGATCGGTGTTGAAGCGATGACGGCCGGATTCGCCGTTACGGCGATCCTGGATGTGCAGCAACGCGGCGGCTACCGCCGTGTCGTCGATATCCGGGTAATACGCGTTGTTGTACTGGAACGCCCAACCGCCTGGTGGCGCGTCGGGTGCGCGCGCTGCCCAGTCGCCTTTCAGTTCCATTTCCTGCTTGGAGCGCAACCAGTCGACGGACTTGGCGATGGCCGATTGCGTCGTCGCGTCGTCGCTGGTGTGCATCAGCGTCAGCGCGCTCCACACGGTGTCCCACACCGGCGATACGCATGGCTGGCAGTACGCCGAACCATCGTCGCGATGCACCACCAGGTTCTGGATCGAACGCAGGCAGGTCTGGCGAGCGGGGTGATCTTTGGGATAACCCAGCAGCGCCATCGCTTCATAGCTGTTGACCATCGGCGGGAAAATCGCACCGATGCCGTCTTCGCCATTCAAACGCTCGCGGAACCACGATTCCGCTTTGCTGACGGCGCGCTTGCGGATCGACTTCGGCATGAAGCGATCGATGAAGCGGCCGACTTTATCCAGCGCAAGGAACGAGCGATTGAGCAAACCGCCGCGGACAAAGTAATGACGTTCCTCTTCCGGCGGCGTGACAAACAATTCGCGAATGTTGATGTTGCGTGGATTGGCCGCCTTGGCCTTCAACGAGCAGAGAATCGTCAGCGGCACCAGCGTGGTGCGCGCCCAATACGAGATCTTCTCGATGTGGAACGGCGCCCAGCGCGGGAACAGCATGATCTCGACCGGCACGTATGGCGTCGCGCGCCACGGCACCTGCTGGAACAGGGCGAGCAGAATGCGCGTAAACACATTCGCTTTTGCCGCACCACCATGCGAAAGCACGGCCTCGCGCGCAATGCGCATGTGTTCGGCATCCGGATCTTCACCGGCCGCCTTCAGCGCGAAATACGCCTTGATCGTGCACGAAAGATCGATGGCGCCGCCGTAATACTGCGACCAGCCGCCGTGCGTCTGCGTTGCCTGCGTGGCGCGCAGATAGCGCGCCATCTTCTCCTGCAAGACATCGTCGATTTCATCCATGAAATGCATCATCAGGATGTATTCGGCGGTGATCGTGCAGTCGGACTCCAGCTCAAAGCACCAGTGGCCGTCCTTGTGCTGATGCTCCAGCAGCGTCACACGGCCACGCTCGATGGCCTGATCCAGACCGCTCGTCTGTGAAGGCTGGAAAAGGTCGTCAGTGGTGGGAGCGGTAAGTGGTGTCGTCGAATTCATCGATGCTGCGCTTCGTGGACGTCCGCCGGTTCGAACAACGCAACTTCAGCGATGTGCGGAATGGAACGCTTGGGCCACGTACGTCCGGGCGCCGACGGTTCGTTCCATTCAGTAGCCAGCGGCGTCAGCGGCAAGCCCCGCGCGGTGGTCGAGAACAACCAGCGCAGCGCAGTGTTGGATTTGCCGAAGATGCGTGTAAACAGAATCGTGCGAGCGACGGCATTACGCGAGATCTTGATCTGCGTACCCGCCGAGAAATCGAGGTTGTTGTGCAGATTGCGCAGCGTCAGCAGCGCCATGCCGATCGCCCACAAACAGAAGCGGCGAACACCTGCGTGTTTTGCAGGAAGCAGCAAGGTGTAGTCCAACGCATAGCGAAGATGCGCGTGCGCAATGCCGACGAGTTCGGACATCGTGGCGGCATAACCGGCGTTCTGCGTGCCCGACTTCAACGTGGAAAGATTCACACCGTGATGCGCGAACATATCCTGCGGCAACCAGCAGGCGCCGCGTGCGCGATCTTCCCACTGATCCTTGAGGATGTTGGTCATCTGCAGGCCCTGTCCGAAGGACACGGCCAGACGCAGCATCGTGTTGCGATGAGGTGCCAGCGCCGGTTCGAAATCGACGAACATCTCTGTCAGCATTTCGCCGACGACACCCGCCACGCAGTAGCAATAGCGATCCATGTCGTGCAGCGTAGCCAGACCTTGTATGCCGGCCTTGCGCTGAAACTCGTGCATGCCGTGCGACATGATCTTCAGGCACTTCACGATCGATGCCTGCTGCTCCGGATTCAGACTGCGCGTGACCTGCAGCACCAACGGCAGTTGGCGCATCAGGTCGCGCTCGGCTTCCAGCGTCGCATTCGACAATAGCGGTGCAACGGTATGTGCGACACGCTGTGCATCGGCATTGCCGGTGACGGCATTGACGAACGCATTTTCGAAGACGCGCTTTTGCTCGGCCGACAATGCCGGCTCGTCTTCAATCGTGTCGGCGATGCGACACAGCAAATATGCATTGGCAACCGCACGACGCAGTTCCGGAGGAAGCTGCGGGATGGTCAGCGCGAAGGTCCGGGACACCTTGGGCAGGATCTCATCCTGGTAGGTGTTGGCCTCGTCGCGTCCAGCAATGGCGGTGGCACTATTCAGTTCGATCATGGGCATGCCTCGGCCGCCGGGATTATGCCACACCCATGGCCGTACGAATCCGGAACGCCACGGCGTTCGGCGGTACCCGTTTCCATTGACAAACGGTGCAGTGGGGCACGTAGGGTCATAAGGGGACGGACAGCGGGCTGGCGGGGAGGGGCTAGCATGCCCAATATGCTGAAGCAGCAAGCGCTTTTCGTCCATAATTGTCGCATGACATGTCTAACTCTTTCGAGTGAGCAAGCCGCTCGTTTTGCTGTGCCTTCCGACCTATCCGCGGCGATAACGCAGTGAGGGCGCTGGTCACCGGTGCCACCGGTTTCGTGGGTTCGGCCGTTGCACGGCGCTTGTTGCGCGATGGGCACAGCGTGCGTGTGCTGGCGCGCCCCAACTCGGACCGGCGTAATCTGCAGGGTTTGGACGTCGAGGTGGCCGAAGGGGACCTCACGCAAGCCGCTTCCCTGCTGCCGGCCTGCGATGGTTGCGATGCGCTGTTCCATGTCGCAGCCGATTACCGTCTGTGGGCGCCCGATCCCAACGAGTTGTATCGAGCCAACGTCGAGGGCACGCGTTCGATTCTGGAAGCTGCGCGACAGGTTGGGGTGCCGCGCATTGTTTACACCAGCAGCGTGGCCACGCTGGGTATTCCGAAAGACGGAACACCCGGCAGCGAAACCACGCCCGTGACGGTGGACGACATGATCGGCCACTACAAACGCTCCAAGTTTCTCGCCGAAGAAGTGGCGAGGCAGTTCGCCGCCGAAGGCACGCCGGTAGTGATCGTCAATCCATCGACGCCGATTGGTCCGAACGACATCAAGCCCACGCCGACCGGTCGCGTGGTGCGCGACGCGATGTTGGGGCGCCTCCCTGCGTACGTGGATACGGGATTGAACATCGTGCATGTCGAGGATGTCGCTGAGGGTCACTGGCTTGCATTCGAACGCGGTGTTGTCGGCGAGCGCTACATCCTCGGCGGCTACAACATGAGCCTGCGCGACGTGCTCACCGAGATTGCCGATATCGCCGGACGCAAGCCGCCGAAAGTTCGCCTGCCGCATGGTGTGGTGATGCCGATCGCGCACATTTCCGAAGCGTGGGCCCGTCTGACTGGCATGAATCCGATTGCGACGGTGGAAGAAGTTCGTATGTCGAAGAAGCGCATGTTCTTCACCAGCGCCAAGGCCGAACGGGAACTTGGCTACACAGCGCGTCCTGCGCGGCTTGCTTTGGAAGATGCCGTGCGGTGGTTTCGTCAACAAAGCTGACGCGCACGCGTCAGCTTTGCAATCATCGACGGATCACTTGGCTTTCTTGCGGCGCTCGAAAAACCGCAGTATCGGCAACGCGCATTTCACCATGAACGGCATGGTGGTCGGTCGCAGCAGGCGTTTATCGTAACCGGCGAAGCGGCGATCGTTTTCGCTCAGGCAGCAGGCCATCAGTTCGGCCACGCTTAGCTCTTTCTCCGTCACCGACTGCGCGCCGTTTACGGTGAAGTTGTTGTCCTGCGCGTGTTCGTTGCCGTCGCCGTCCAGGCTCTTGGCCAGGTCCATGCGTTCCATCCCTAGGAACCACCAGACGCGGAACACTTTCCATTCGAAGGCAATGCGCTGGAACAGGTTGAGGTTGGCGCGATGCCAGGCGACCCAGTTGGCGAAGAGCAGGATGTGCCGGCATTCCTCCTGCATCACGGGTTCAAAGGTGTCGATCAGCTCGGGCGGGAACAGTCCCGATTCGTGTGCGACCTTGAACAGGCCGAACGCGAAGAAGCTATCGATGCATTCGCTATAACCGGTGACCAGATACGCCCATTCCGGATCCTGCGGGTACTCGTACGGCGGCTCCGGTACGAGCGGAATGCCATAGTGCAGCACCATCTTGGACAGCACTTCCTTGTGGCGGTTTTCCTCCCACGCGTTTTGCGCGAGCGCATTGCGCATCGGCGTATCGGTGATCGTGCGTGCATAGGCGGCCATGCGCAGACGCGCCTTGCCTTCGGTCTGCACGGCGATGTCCCAGATCGGCAGCGACGTAATGCGATGAAGCGCCGCGTCGTCCAGCGTCGGCCACTTGAGTACGGACGGGCGATAGGGATTGAACGTCTCGGCGAACATCCGACACATCATTTCTTTGTGCGCGTCCGAACCGTATTTGATGCGTTCGCCGCCAGCACTCAACCAATGGCGTGAGCGTTCCTCGGAGGCGGCAATGGTGGCTTCGTCCGGCTCACCCGTCGGCAGCACCGGTTCGTGAAAACCGGGCACCAGCGTTTGTGTGTCGAAGGCCTCGTGTTGGAGCGTCATGAACTTGCATTCTCATCAGAGGGGCGGTTGACCGAAGTTTCTTTGGTAGATGCACCGGCATACATCCGGCGCGCTTCGGCCCACTGCCAGGAAATCAGGGCGGGTACGCCAAAACCAATCTCGCGCATGCGTTTGACCAGCGACAGCGCCACGCTCGCCTCAGGCGGCAAACCGATGATATCGCCGAACAGCACCAGACCGCCTTCCTGCACGCCAAGGCCGGCAGGCACCACGAAAATGATGTGGCGCAACGCTTGCGTGACCGCTTCGATGGCAATCGCATCCCACACGCTGATCGGATAACCGAGCAAACGCAGCGCCAGCCACGTTTCAAAGCTGCCGACCACATAACCCATGAACTGCCAGAAGCAGGCGACGACCAGGCGCAGCGGACGCGAATACTGCGAACGGATTTCCAGATCGAGACCCGCGCCGTCGATCAGCTCGGTGAGCTTGGTGCGGCCGCCCAGCATTTTTTCGGCGAACCCTTCCAGGCGCGAAAATACCTTGCCGTGGCGAAGCACGATGATCAGGAAAATCGGCAGCGGGAGGCTTGCCGCGAGCGCGGAAATCACGGTGCTGAAAGCGCTGATATTTCGCGTCAGCTCGACCAGCAGGATGATGCCCAGCGCGGTGAACAGGTACTGGTTCACCAGCGTCAACAGCACTTCCATGATGATGCTTGCCGCCGCCGCGGCACCACCGATGCCGCGCCATTTCACCAGGCGAATGCCGATGATTTCGCCGCCGATGTTGGCGACGGGCAGCAGGCGGTTGCTCGCTTCGCGAATGGATGCGACCCAAAACAGAAAGGGGAGCGTCGCGCGTTTGTGCTGGTCGCGGGGTGCCAGCAAGATGCGCCATGCGATCACGTCGAGCGTGAGCGGCACAATGTGGAACGGCAGCAACCACAACAGCGGCCAGCCGGCGCGATCGATCGCAGCGACCACTTCGCCCCAGCCCTGATGCACGATCAGCGCAATCGCGCCGGCCAGGCCGAGAAATCCGGCGAGATAAGTCAGGCGCTGCATGTTCATGCCGCCGACACCGCGGGATCGGAGAAGCCGTCGCACAGCACATAGCGTTCGGCGATGGTTTCGCGCACGCGCGGCGACAACAACGCAGCGAGTTCGTCGGCGTGGCGATAGTCCGCCATGCTCTCAGTGATATGACCATGCGAAGCGGGGTGCAGATACACCTCGGAAAGTCCCGGCGGCAGTTGCTTGAGAATATCCAGCATCACGGCTTCATCCATGCTGCCGCTATGGCGCAAGCCGAACACATGGTCGTTGTACCGGATGCCGGCTTCTTTCATGCGCCAGCGCATGAGTGCGAGCCACGGCCGCAGCCACGGACCCATGCCGGGTTCCGAGGGCAGGCGAATAGCGTGCATGCCGTAATCGCGGCCAATCGACAGCATCATCGACAGGATCGTGGGATGCAGATGGAAATGCTTGTGCGCGTTGACGTGATCCAGCTGCAATCCCGTCGCCGCGAAGGCTTCGAATTGCGCGCGAATTTCGTCGGCGAGTTGCTTGCGTACGTGCGGCAGGAAGAAGAAACGAAAGCCGTTGCGCACCATGTCGGAGTTGAACATACCATGCGCATCGACCAGGTCGGGAATGCGCTGCGGCGGCAATATCGCGCGGCCGTCGGCGAGCACAAGATGCAATCCGACTGCCAGCCCGGGATTCTGCTTGGCGCGTGCCACGGCATCGGCGACAGCGGGCGCGGCAACCATCAAGCTCGCTGCGCGCAATACGCCATCGCGGTAACCGTGTTCGACGGCTTCGTTGACGGCCTGGTGCAAACCGAAGTCGTCCGCAGTGATGATCAGTCGAGGGCGATTGCTCTTACTCCCTCTCCCCTCCGGGGAGAGGGTTGGGGTGAGGGGCTGATCTTGCCGATGAGATGATTCGGAGCGCGATTTCATTGCAGGATGAGGCGAGCCGTGGCCCCTCACCTCAATCCTCTCCCCGGAGGGGAGAGGAGGCAAAAGCGGCTCGCTGCGCTCGCGAGGTAATCATCAAAAGTTCCGCTTCAAAAGATCAGGCTTCGTGCGCGCGCAGGAAGCGGAAGAACTCCACGCCTTCACGCAGACGGCGCTTCATCATGTCCCAGCTGGTGAGCATTTCCTTGACGATTTCCCAGATCTTCGACGGGCGGAAATAGAACGCCCGGTAGAACTTCTCGACGCCGTGGAAGATGTCTTGCTTGGACAGATGCGGGTACTCGATCAGCGCGAGCTGCACGCCCTTGTCGTTGACCAGGTTGACCGCTTCATTTTCCTTCAGCCAACCGTTCTCCACCGCCTGCTTGTACAGCGAGGTGCCCGGATACGGCGCAGCCAGCGACACCTGGATGGTGTGCGGGTTGATCTCCTTGGCGAACGCGATCGTTTTATCGATCGTTTCCTTGGTTTCGCCCGGCAGGCCGAGGATGAAGGTGCCGTGGATGGTGATGCCCAGCTTGCGGCAGTCTTCGGTGAAGCGGCGCGCGATATCGGTGCGCAGGCCTTTCTTGATGTTGTGCAGGATCTGATCGTCGCCCGACTCATAACCCACGAGCAGCAGACGCAGACCGTTTTCCTTCATGATCTTCAGCGATTCGTACGGCACGTTCGCCTTCGCGTTGCACGACCACGTCCAGCCCATCGCACCAAGACCGCGTGCGATCTCATGCACGCGCTCCATGTTGGAGCTGTCGGTGAAGGTGTCGTCGTCGAACATCAGCTCCTTCACTTCGGGCATGTTCTCTTTGATCCACTTCGCTTCGGCCAGCACGTTCGCGGCCGAGCGCGTGCGGTAGCGGTGACCGCCAACGGTCTGCGGCCACAGGCAGAAGGTGCACTTGGAGCGGCAGCCGCGGCCCGTGTAGATCGACACGTATGGATAGTTGAGATAGCCGATGAAGTAGTTGCTGATCTTCAGGTCGCGCTTGTAGATCGGCGCGACGAACGGCAGGTCATCCATGTTCTCGATCATCGCGCGCGGCGGGTTGTGCTGCACGGTACCGTCGGCGAGGCGATAGCTGATGCCGGTGATGCTTTCGAACGGACGACCTTCGGCCACTTCCTTGCAGGTGTAGTCGAATTCTTCGCGTGCGACGAAATCGATCGCGGACGATGCGGTAAGCGAGCCGGACGGATCCACCGCAACCTTCGCACCGACGAGACCGACCATTACGTTCGGCTTGCGCTCTTTCAGCAGCTCCGCGAATTTCGCGTCGGTCGGGAACGAGGGCGTGCTGGTGTGGATGATCACCAGGTCGTAGCCTTCGGCGATGCGCAGGCTTTCTTCCACCGACACTTCGTCGGCCGGTGCATCGAGCACGCGCGAATCGGGAACCATCGCGGCCGGCTGCGCCAACCAGGTCGGATACCAGAAGCTCTTGATCTCGCGCTTGGCCTGATAACGCGAACCGGCGCCACCATCGAAGCCGTCAAAGGAAGGAGCTTGCAGAAAAAGCGTTTTCATTACGATGTGACTCCTGCGGGGGCAGTAACCGTGCCCAGGGACAGCAGATAGTTCAGAAATCCAGCAAAAATGTTAGGTCTACGGCGCTGAACCGCCGCCTCGTGCATGCAGAACCTGACCGCGCCATCTTACTTGCCATCCGGCGAGGGCGGCTGCCCATTCCATCAGCATCAAGACGTCGCGGAGAGGAACCAACAGGACTTCATGCCAGGGGAAGGCTTGATCATCGGTGTGCCGCTGCAAAAAGTGTATCAAAACCCGCGCCGCAGCACCGAGTAGGGCAAGCGTCACGGTTATCGCACCGGGCGCGAGACACAGGCCCAGCAACAGCAGGGGCGTGGTGAAGCACACGAACGTCATGGCAAAGCCCCAGGGGGCGAGCGAGCGAATGGTTCGCAGCCAGCGCAGCTCGTGGGTCCACAAATCTTTCAATTGGCTTTCGTTTACATCCGTGCCCACCACGACATCCGAAAGCACCGTGCGCAGTCCCGCGCGGCGCGTCAGTTCGCCGAGCCAGAAATCATCGGCCAGGGTGTCGTTCAGCGCTTCGAAGCCGCCGATGGTTTGCAGCGCATCGCGGCGCAGGCAAATGGTGGAGCCGAATGCAAAACGCGTCGATCCGAACGCGTGCGAGAGCCGGACGGATGGCGCAAACCAGTCGTCGATGAACAGACGTCCAAGCCGCGACCAGAACGAGGGGCCGGGAATGCCGTAGTAGAGACACGTCACGATGCCCACGCCCGGATCGGCAAGCGGAGCTGTGACGCGCGTCAAGTAATCGGTGGGCACGTGGATGTCGGCATCGGCCAGCACGAGCCAGTCGTAGTTGGCGTGCGCCATCATGTTCAAGAGATTGCTCACCTTGAAGTTCGCGCCATGCACGCGCGGGTCGATCACCATCGTGATGCCCAGCTGCGGAAACTCCGACTGGAGTCGTCGCACGACGGCGATCGCGTCGTCGTCCGGATCGCGCACGCCGAAGATGAGCTGAAAGTCCGGGTGCTGCTGCAGGCAGAAGCTGCGCAGATTCTCGTAGAGCCGGGGTTCCGCGCCATGCAGCGGTTTGAGCACGGTTACCGGTCGCTGATGCTGTTTGCCGATGTCGTTCAAATCGGACACGCGCCGTGCTTTGAGCACAGCCCACAGCGCTACGAAGGTATAGCCTGTCGCCGCAAAGGCCAGCGCGATGCCTAGTCCATGGATAATGGTGGTGACGATCCAGCTTGATGACATGGACGTTTATGCTACAGGCACGCTTTGCCGAAGCGCCGGACATTGGGTCCATTTATCCACCATGCAAGGAGGGCACGATGACTGGTGCACGTCTCGGACGCCTTCCGCGTCTTCTGTGGTTGTCTGCGCTCGCCTTCGTGCTTTTGTCAGCGCCGTGGATCCCCGTCGTTGCCGATGATGGCGTGGCCGATTCGCCGGCAGCGGCGGGCATCGTCGGAGATTGGCTGGTCGACAGCCGCGATGCCGTGATCCACATCGAGCGCGTCGGCGACGAATATCAGGGCTATATCCGCTGGCAATTGCACGACAGGTACGGTCCGGAGGACGGCCCGGCGCTCGACGGAAAGATCGTCACCGACCGGAATAATCCCAATCCGGCGCTGCGCGGGCAGCCTCTGACCGGGCTCAGACTGCTGACCGGCCTGCGATATGACGCCCGTAACAACAAGTGGACCGGCGGCAGGGTTTATAATTCCGATAATGGCAAGACCTACAATTGCCTGGTAAGGCTTCTGAGCCCTGATCGGCTGCAGTTGCGCGGCTATATCGGCATCAGCTTGTTTGGCGGAAATACCGTATGGAGCCGGGTCACGATGACGACCCCGGGCCGGAACGGTTTGCCTTATGTGATGCAAGCGTCTGACAAATAACGATTGTTTGGTTTTTTGCTACTCCATCCCCCAGCGACACATCCAGCAAAACGTATGACACGTGAACCCCGCGCCGATGCACACGGCCCATTCCATGCTGCCTCGCAAGCTCAGCCAAATATCGCGCTGATCAAGTACTGGGGTAAGCGCGATGCTGCGCTCAACTTGCCGGTGGTCGGTTCCATATCGATCACGCTGGACAGTTTGTGGACCCGCACCCAGGTGCGCTTCACACCGGAACAAACGTACGATCGCGTCAGCCTCAATGGCCGCAGCGATGAAGCCGAAGCCAAGCGTGTAACCGCGTGCCTCAACCTGCTGCGCGAGCGCGCAGGTGTGGCATGGGGCGCAGACGTCGCCAGTCAGAATAATTTTCCGACCGCGGCGGGCTTGGCCTCTTCCGCATCGGGCTTTGCCGCATTGGTGCATGCAGGCGCGAATGCGCTGAATCTTCAACTCAGCGATGCAGAGCTGTCGGTGCTTGCGCGCCGTTGTTCCGGTTCGGCTGCACGTTCGATTTTTGGCGGATACGTCGAGTGGGCGCATGGTCAGCGTGCCGATGGCACCGATTCGGTTGCCACACCGCTGCTCGATGCCGATGCATGGCCGTTGCGCGTTGCCGTAGCCATTACTTCCACGGCGGCCAAGCAGATTGGTTCCAGCGAAGGCATGAACCGCACGGCGCGGACATCGCCCTATCAATCGGCATGGATCGATACGCAGGAAGCCGATCTCGCCACCGCGCGCGATGCGATCCATGCGCGTGATTTCGATGCGCTGGCGCTGATTTCCGAACACAGCTGCCTGAAGATGCATGCGTTGGCCATGGCATCGCAACCTGGTTTGCTTTATTGGAACGGTGCGACGATGGAATGCATGCATCGCGTGCGTGCCCTGCGTCAGCAAGGCGTGCCGGTGTTCTTCACCGTCGATGCCGGTCCACAGGTGAAAGCGGTTTGCGCGCCGTCGGCGATCGAACAAGTCAAAGCGGCATTGCGCGATGTGCCGGGCGTGCTGGATGTCCACGACACGGGCCTTGGTGCGGGTGTGCGCGCCATCGCAAAGGATGCCGTGGAAGCATGATGGAAATCACCGCGAGCGCACCCGGCAAGCAGGTATTGCTGGGTGATTACGCTGTACTCGAAGGCGCGCCTGCACTGGTGCTGGCGGTCAATCGCCGTGCCGAGGCGCGCATCGTGTCGCGGGACGACGGTGTATGTGATGTGTATGCACCGGATCTCGATGTCGCTGCTGCACGCATCTCAATCGATGGCGATGGCACGTTGCAATGGCAGTGCGATAAAGCCACCGCCGCCAAACTCACGTTGATCGAGCATGTGTGGAACGATCTGCGAAGCGAGGGGCTTGCACCGCCATTGGCGGGTGGCTTCAGCATCCATCTCGATACATCCGGCTTTTTCTATGGCGATGGCGCGTCACGCGTGAAGCTGGGCCTTGGCTCCAGCGCGGCGCTGACGGTTGCGCTTGCATCGGCGCTTGCGACGTATGCGGGCCATAGCGAAGCGATGGGCGATCCTGTGCAATGGACACGCCGTCTGTATCGCATGCATGGTGGTTGGCAGAGCGGTCGCGGTAGCGGCGTCGATGTCGCTGCGGGTGTCGCTGGCGGATTGATCAGCTATCAGCTCGCCGGTCATGACCATGTGCCGAGTTTCAAACATGAAACATGGCCGCTGCCGGGTGTGCATTCGCTGTTTGTCTGGTCAGGACAAGCGGTTTCGACATCCCATTCGCTGCGGCATTTGTCGCAGTGGCGTACCGCAAATGAAACAAAGTACGCATTCCATATGCAGCAACTCGGCACGATTTCTGCGGCTGCCGTGGATGCATTGCGTGCAAAAAAGGCGCAATCTTTCATTGGGCTGACAAATGACTACGCCGCAGCGTTGCAGAGTTTTGGCGAGGCATGTGGCTTGGAGATTTATTCACCGGCGCAAAAAAGCTTGCTAGAAATGGCGGTTCGGGCGAACGTCAGTTTCAAGCCGTGCGGTGCTGGTGGGGACTTCGGCGTGGTTTTTGCCGATGATCCGGAAAGGTTGGCGACATTTGAGCGCGCCATTGTTGCGGCCGGTATGCAGGTCATCCCCTTGCCACTTGAATTGCATGGGGTCAGCTGCCATATGCGCCAGACGTGAATCGCCCTTCAAGGATTTCTAGCGTGATGGCCAACGTTTTTGAAGGACATTGTCGGCGTGCTGCATGCAACGTCCAGGCGATGGGCTACGACATTATCGACCTACGCGGAGTGCCTCAAGCATGAGCGCCGAAACATCGAGCAGCGAACGTTCCCGATTCCCTGCGTTTTACAAACTTTCCGTCTCCGATCGCGTCCGCATCATTCATGAGCGCGGCTGGGTGTCGGCAGAGGATTATCAGTCGCTCGTCTCCGGCGAGCACACGCTGAAAATCCACAAAGCCGACAAGATGATCGAGAACGTCGTCGGCGTGATGGGTCTGCCGGTCGGCCTGGGACTTAACTTTCTCGTCAATGGCCGCGACTACATCGTGCCGTTGGTGGTAGAGGAGCCGTCCATCGTTGCTGCGCTTTCGTCTGCTGCGAAAGTGGTGCGTGGTGTCGGCGGCTTCAAAGTCGAGAGCACCGAGCCGATCTTGATCGGTCAGGTACAGGTGGTCGACGTGCCGCATCTCGCGCACGCAAAGTCGGCGCTGATGCAACGCAAGGCCGAGATCCTGAATCTCGCCAACAGTCTGCATCCGCAGATGGTGGCGCGCGGCGGCGGCGCACAAGATCTGGAAGTGCACACGCATGCACGCGCAGAAGGCGGCGACATGCTCGTCGTGCATCTGCTCGTCGACACGCGCGATGCGATGGGTGCGAACCTCGTCAACACCATGTGCGAAGGCATTGCCTCGCTGGTGGAAACGATGACCGGCGGCCGCGTCTTCCTGCGCATTCTTTCCAACCTCACCGACCGTGCGATGGTTCGCGCGCGTTGCGTGATTCCGGCTGAAAACCTCACCGGCAAGGGCTACGCCGGCGAAGAAGTACGCGACGGCATCATCCTCGCCAACGAATTCGCCAGCATCGATCCGTATCGTGCCGCCACGCATAACAAGGGCGTGATGAACGGCGTGGATGCGGTGGCGCTGGCGACCGGCAACGATTGGCGCGCTATTGAAGCAGCTGCACATGCCTACGCTGCACGCGGCGGCCGCTACACCTCGCTCACGCGCTGGTATAAAGGCGAGAAGGGTGAGCTGGTGGGCGAGCTCGACATTCCGATGAAGGTCGGCATCGTCGGCGGTCCGCTGCAGTCCAACGCCACCGTCGCACTCGACCTGCGCTTGCTCGGCGTGAAGACCGCGCGCGAGCTGGCCGAAGTGATGGGTGCGGTGGGTCTTGCACAAAACTTCTCGGCGCTGCGTGCGCTGGTTACCGAAGGTATCCAGCAGGGCCACATGACACTGCACGCACGCAGCGTGGCGGTGGCAGCCGGTGCAACAGCGGAGATCTTTGACACCGTGGTCGAGCGACTTGTGGAAAGCGGCGAGATCAAGATCTGGAAGGCGCAGGAGATTGTCGACCAGGTGCGCAAAGAATCGCGCGGCGTTCCGGAAATCACGGAACAACCGGCGGTCGATCATCGCGCCTGCGGTCACGGCAAGATCATTCTGCTCGGCGAGCACGCCGTGGTGTACGGCAGTCATGCGATTGCTGCGCCGGTGCCGCTCGCGGTGCGCGCGACGGCACAGGATACGAACTCTGGCGGCGTGGACATGCTGATCCCGCGCTGGGGCGTGGAATATCGCCTGCATCGTGATCCGGCGCACCGCGATTCGTTCCAGCGCTCGCTCGGCATCATCTTCGATCAGCTGGAGCTGACCGAACGATCGGTGCGCATCGAAGTGTTCCCGAACGTGCCGCGTGCGATGGGCCTGGGCGGCTCCGCTGCCATGGCCGTCGCCGTGATTCGCGCGCTCGATCAGCACTATCAGCTGGGCCTGCGCGATGACGAAATCAACGCGCTCGCCTTCCGCTGCGAAGAAGTCGCGCACGGTTCGGCTTCGGGTATCGACAACACCGTTGCTACCTACGGCAAGCTGTTGCTGTACAAGCGCGCCGCACAGAAGGGCGATGCCCCGATGATGCGCGAGCTGAAACTCGCCAAGCGCATTCCGCTGGTGATCGGCATCAGCGGCAAGGAAAGCCTTACCGCCGTGACGGTCGGCAAGGTGCGCAACGCGTGGCAGCGCAATCCGGCGCTGTACGACGGCATCTTCCAGCAGATCGATGGACTCACGTTGCAAGGCGTCGAAGCCATGCAGCAATACGATCTGGAACGCCTTGGCGATCTGATGAACATCTGTCACGGCCTGCTCAACGCGTTGCGCGTGTCGAGCTGGGAAGTGGAAGAACTGGTACAGATCGCACGCGAACACGGTGCACTCGGTGCCAAGTTGACGGGTGGCGGTGGTGGCGGTTCGATCGTCGCGCTGTGCCCGCAGAACAAGGAAAAAGTCGCCGCGGCGATGCGCGATGCCGGCTATCAGGCGATGGAGGTCGAGATTGGATAATCAAGAACGCGAGCACCAGGAATGGCGCGATTCGCGCGAAGTGGTTTCCTTCGACGACGAACCGCTAGTCCTGGTCGACCACGAAGACCGTGAAGTCGGCTTTCTCGACAAGGCGTCCGCGCATGTCGGGAAGGGCACGTTGCATCGCGCCTTCTCGATCTTCGTATTCAATGCGAAAGGCGAGCTGCTGATGCAGCAGCGTGCGCCCGGCAAGCGTCTGTGGCCGGGCTTCTGGTCCAACACCTGCTGCAGTCATCCGCGTCGCGGCGAGACGATCGACAACGCCATTCATCGCCGTCTGAGCGAAGAACTTGGGCTGCAGTGCGGACTCGACTATCTGTTCAAGTTCGAATACCAGGCGCAGTTCGACGCCGATGGTGCCGAACACGAATTGTGCTGGGTCTACGCCGGTCGCAGCGACGATGCGCCGACCGTGAACGTGAACGAAATCTCAGGCCTGCGGTATATCGCCCCCGATGCGCTCGACGCGGAGATGGCGGCCAATCCTGGCACGTTCACGCCCTGGTTCAAGATGGAATGGGAGCGCATCCGCCGTGACCATGCGCACGTGTTTGCCCCCAGGTCCGCAGGTTAGGCTGGCGGGGAATAACGGCCCTTTCGAAGCTGCTTTATACTGTGGTTATGTAAGACTTACCGCCGTTTGATGCGCAAGCGTCCCCAAACCCTAGGTTTGCTGGCATCGATGGCACTGACGTACTGGAGAATCCTTTGGGTATTCCGCTTATTCAACAAACGACGATCGCTCGCTACATCATCAGCAAGAAGCTGAGCGGTCAAAAGCGTTATCCGCTGGCGATGATGTTGGAGCCATTGTTCCAATGCAATCTGGCGTGCGCCGGTTGCGGCAAGATCGATCAGCCCAAGGAAATTCTGCAGAAACGCATGAGCGTGGAGCAGGCGCTGGCAGCGGTGGACGAATGCGACGCACCTGTCGTTTCCATTCCGGGTGGTGAGCCGCTTATCCACAAGGAACTGCCGAAAATCGTCGAAGGCCTCATCGAGCGCAAGAAATTCATCTATCTGTGCACGAACGCGATCCTGCTGCCCAAGCACATCGACGAATACAAGCCGTCGCCGTACTTCACCTGGTCCGTGCATCTCGATGGCCTGGAAAAGCAGCACGACAAGTCCGTGTGCATGGACGGCGTTTTCGAAAAAGCTGTCACCGCGATCAAGCTGGCGCTGTCCAAGGGCTTCCGTGTCACCGTGAACTGCACGCTGTTCAACAGCGAGCCGCCGGAAGAAGTCGCCGACTTCTTCGACTACGCGATGGAACTGGGCGTCGAAGGCATCACTGTGTCGCCGGGCTACAGCTACCAGCATGCACCGCGTCAGGACGTGTTCCTCGGCCGCAGCGAAAGCAAGCAGCTGTTCCGCAACATCTTCAAGATTGGCAAAGAGCGCAAGCGCAAGTGGGCGTTCAACCAGTCGGCGATGTTCATGGACTTCATCGCAGGCAACCAGGCGTACCAGTGCACGCCGTGGTCCAACCCGACGTACAACATCTTCGGTTGGCAGAAGCCGTGCTACTTGCTGGTCGATGAGGGCTACGCCAAGACGTACAAAGAATTGATGGAAGACACCGAGTGGGAAAAATACGGTGTGGGCATCAATCCGAAGTGCGATAACTGCATGGCGCATTGCGGCTTCGAAGGCACGGCCGTGGATGACATGTTCGCTCACCCGCTGAAGGCACTGAAGGTGTCGATGCTGGGTCCGCGTACCGATGGCCCGATGGCGCCTGATCTGCCGGTAATGTACGGCGATCGTGCCGACGCCACCGCGATCAAGATTCCGCTCAGCTCGATCCAGCGCCGCACGTCGCAGACCGAAGCCAATCACTGACGTTAAACGCCGCTACCGATGGGCACACTGGAATGGGTTGCCGCGTCGATACCGGCAGTGATGTGGGTGGGGTTGCTGCTGACACCGTGGCGACCCTGGAGCACCCGCGAGCATATTGAAGCCGACCCGCAAGCCGGGTCGGTGGATCTCAGCGAGATCACCGTACTAATCCCTGCACGGAATGAGGCCGATGTCATCGGCCTCACGCTTACGGGTTTGCAATCGCAAGGTCATGGCTTGCAGGTGATCGTCGTGGACGATCAATCCAGCGATGCCACAGCCCAGATCGCTGCATCCTTTCCGAATACGCGTGTTGTCAGCGGCCAACCGTTGCCGGAAGGTTGGGCAGGCAAGTTGTGGGCGCTCGAGCAGGGCAAGTCGCACGTGCGCACGCCGATGACCTTGCTGCTGGATGCCGATATCCAACTGCAGCCGGGTTTGCTTGCGGCACTCCTCGCGCACAAGCGCAAGGACAATCGCCAGTTCGTATCGCTGATGGCAGATCTTCGCCGCACCAGCTTCTGGGATCGCTTGTTGCTGCCCGCGTTCGTCTACTACTTCAAGCTGATCTATCCGTTCGCGCTTTCCAACTCCAGCTTTCGCCACGTGGCAGCCGCGGCGGGCGGTTGCATTCTTGTCGACACCGAAGCACTTCAACGTGCTGGTGCCTTTGCGAGTTTGCGCAATGCATTGATCGACGATTGCACACTGGCACGGCAAGTCAAAAACGCTGGCTATCGCACATGGCTGGGTTTGAGCCGTAGCGTGGTGAGTCTGCGCCCCTATGGCGACCTGCGCTCCATCCACGACATGGTGGCGCGTTCGGCCTTCACGCAGCTTGGCTATTCCACGGCCATGCTGCTGATCGTGACTATCCTTTTCATCTTCGCCTACGGCGTGCCCTTCATCCTGCTTGGATCGGCACAAAGCTGGCGTCTAGGCCTCGTGGCCCTCATCGCGATGATGCTCAGCTATCTGCCCATGCTCCGCTATTACCAGATGCGGCTGACCTGGGCACTCCTGCTGCCGCTGAGTGCGCTCCTGTACATCGGAATGACCTGGAGCTCGGCCATCCGCTACTGGCGGGGCGTCCGCTCCCGCTGGAAGGACCGCACCTACAGCACCTAACGGGGGCGAATCTGCCCCTGCCTACAGGCAGGCTTGGAAGATCGGGGCGCTCTGGTTACAGTCGGGGACTTAACTGTTAACGCCCCGCCTGGCGGGCCCGACACCCTGGGGAGCCTTCATGCCTCGTCTTCGTTCTATCGTAATCGCCATGTCGATCAGTCTTGCCGCCTGCTCACAGGCCCCCAACAACGGCGCCGCGCCCGCATCGTCCGCCAGCACACCGGCCGCCAGCTCCACGACAGCTTCGGCCCAGGCCCAGGCGAGCAATCCGTTCTTCACGGCCAGCACGCTGCCGTATCAGGCGCCGCCGTTCGACAAGATCAAAGACACCGACTATCAGCCTGCCATCGAAGAAGGCATGAAGCAGCAGATGGCGGAAGTGGACAAGATCGCCAACAACCCCGATGCGCCGACATTCGACAACACCTATGTCGCACTCGAGAAGTCCGGCGAACTGCTCAACCGCGTGATGATGGTGTTCAACGGCGTCACCGCTGCCAACACCGACGACGCCCTGCAGAAAGTGCAGGAAGACGAAGCGCCGAAACTCGCCGCGCATCAAGACGCCATCACGCTGAACGACAAACTGTTCCAGCGCATCCAGGCTGTGTACGACCAGCGCGATTCGCTCAAGCTCGATCCGGAATCGATGCGCCTGATCGAAGTCGTGCATCGCAACTTCGTCATGGGCGGTGCCAAGCTTTCCGACGCCGACAAGGCCAAGCTGAAAGACTTGAACAAGGAAGAGTCCACGCTTCAAGCGCAGTACAACAACAAGCTGCTCGCCGCTGCAAAAGATGGTGCGCTGGTTGTCGACGACAAGAGCAAACTCGCCGGTCTTTCCGACGAAGACATCAATGCAGCCGCGCAAGCCGCGAAAGATCGCAAGCTCGATGGCAAGTGGGTGCTGACGCTGCAGAACACCACGCAGCAGCCGCTGCTGCAGGATCTGACCGACCGCCCGACGCGTCAGGCGCTGTTTGAAGCGTCGTGGAATCGCGCCGAAAAAGGCAATGCCAACGACACGCGCGACATCATCGAGCGTCTCGCCCAGCTGCGCGCGCAGAAAGCCCAGCTCCTCGGCTTCCCGAATTACGCCGCGTGGACGCTGGAAGATCAGATGGCGGAAACGCCCGACAACGTCATGAACTTCATGGCCAAGCTGGCACCCGCAGCGGTCGCACGGGCCAAGGTCGAAGCTGCCGATATCCAGAAGCAGATCGACAAGGATCAGGCTGCGCTGCACCAGCCCACCTTCAAGCTTGAACCGTGGGATTGGGAGCACTACGCCGAAGAAGTTCGCAAGGCGAAATACGATCTCGACGATTCGCAGATCAAGCCGTACTTCGAACTCAACAACGTGCTGCAGAACGGCGTGTTCTACGCCGCCAACCAGCTCTACGGCCTGACCTTCAAGGAACGCAAGGACATCCCGGTCTACAACCCCGATGTGCGCGTGTTCGAAGTGTTCGACAAGGACGGCAAGTCGCTGGCCCTGTTCTACTGCGACTACTTCAAGCGCGACACCAAGAACGGTGGCGCGTGGATGGACAACTTCGTTGGCCAGTCCAAGCTGCTCGGCACCAAGCCGGTCATCTACAACGTGGCCAATTTCACCAAGCCCGCCGACGGTCAGCCCGCGCTGTTGTCGATGGATGACGTGATCACCATGTTCCACGAATTCGGCCACGGCCTGCACGGCCTGTTTGCCGATGAGCAGTACCCGACGCTCTCCGGCACGCAAACCGCACGCGACTTCGTCGAGTTCCCGTCGCAGTTCAACGAACACTGGGCGACCGACCCGAAGGTGTTCGCCAACTACGCGAAGAACTACAAAGACAACTCGCCGATGCCGCAGCCGCTCGTCGATAAGATGAAGAAGGCCGGCCTGTTCAACAAGGGCTACGACATGACCGAGCTTGTCGCTGCTGCGTTGCTCGACATGAACTGGCACATGATCACCGCCGATCAGCCCAAGCAGGATGCCGACGCGTTCGAAACCGCTGCACTGAAGAAAGACGGCGTCGATCTTTCCTACGTGCCGCCGCGCTACCGCTCCAGTTACTTTCTGCACATCTGGAGCAATGGCTACTCGGCCGGTTACTACGCCTACCTGTGGACGCAGATGCTGGCTGACGATGCCTTCGAAGGCTTCAAGCAACACGGCGGCCTGACGCGCGACAACGGCGATCGCTTCCGCGCCCAGATTCTTTCACGCGGCAACACCGTCGAACTGTCCAAGCTCTACAAGGACTGGCGCGGCCAGGATCCAAGCATCGAGCCGATGTTGATCGATCGCGGTTTGAAGCAGGATCAGACGAAGTAAGTTTTTCCAGCGCTAAGTAACGAAAAAAGGGCCGGCATTTTGCCGGTCCTTTTTTATGCTCAACGAGCACGCATTGGAAATCTCCGCCGTTGACGAAAGCTCAAGGTGATGAGCTGGCGGCAGCTGCGTGACCACGCGTCAGGTTGCGTTGAATGAATGCGTGAACGTCGGACTTGGTCACATAACCCTTATGGTCCGCGTCGATGGCATCGAAATGGTTGGCGATCATCGGGGTAGATCCCGATTGCGCTTCTTCCCGAGTGAGCTTGCCGTCGTGATTCTTGTCAGCAACGTCAAAATTCTTGTCGATCTCCCGTACGTTCCTGGCTATTTGCGTGACGCCAGTCTGGGCGATCGATGGCATGGGTAATGCACTGATACAAAACGCAGTGAGGATAACGGTTGCGAAGCGACGCATGCTGCCCTCCATTGAATTAGCACTGGAACGAAGACACCGGAATGACCGGGAGCGGACCTGCTGAACGGGGCAGTTCGCACTCTACACCACGCGCCGTGCAAGTCGAAATGTGTGCGCTTCAATCAAGTAAACATCGCGAATGGCGCTACGCAACAATCGAGACTCTGCGATAACGATCACTCGCGCTTAACTTACCGAGTTCAGCTCAGGAGCGTCCCTTCCGCATGTGAGGAGATATGGCTCGCTTCAGCGCGTTGTCTGGCCGATCTCCACTCAATCATTGCTATTTTCCCGCCTGATTGAGGAGTCGGCGCTGCACCAATAGAACCCTGTGCGACGACAGGACCTGTCGGTTGTCCGGTTGGCGAACCACCCAACGGTTCAACCGACACGGCCAACGATGCGGTGGGCCCCAGTTGTGCCAGCAGCGTTGAATTCAATGGCAAGACATTCGTCGCATCCGGAGTGAAAACGCCCACGGAAATAGGCTTTCCACCGGCGGGAATCAGCCACAATTGCGTGCTGCGATCTTTCGCATAGGCGACGGGTGTCGCCGGCACAACGATCATTTCCTTGCGCGATAGATCCATCGTGGCGGTCCATCCCGCGACGCCATTGGTTTGCTTGATGCTCGACACCATCAACGTCACGGCGGGTGCTTCATGCACGGTGGGCGTCACGGTTCTCAGCATGACGACGATGCATGCGACGGCAACGACGGACGCACCCATGCCGATCCACTGCCACAAGCGAAGGTTTTCGAGCAAGGAGCGGCGTGGTGCAGGTGTCGCTTCGCGTGGGTTGTCCAAATGCAAAGCTTGAAGGATACGAGCCCACACATATGCCGGTGGTGTCACTTCGGGAAGTGTCTGAGCCAGCGGCATCAAATGTCGTTGCCAGCGAGCCACCGCAGTCGCGGCCTCGTCGTTTTCGATGACCTCGCGCGCAACCGCGGCGCGAGTATCTGCATCGAGAACGCCGAGCACATATTCGGCGTACCGGAGATTGTTGCGATCGTCTTCAAAGGGCGTATTCATGTTTCAAGACACGCGCGAAGTTGCAGCAATCCACGACGAATCCAGCTCTTCATGGTGCCGAGTGGAACCTTGGCGCGTTCCGCCAATTCGTTATACGTGTTGCCGCTGAAAAAGGCCTCGCGTATGGAGCGGCGCTGCTGCGCGTCCAGCTGCTTCAGGCACTCCTCCAGCCGGCGATACTCCTGCGTGCTTTCCGCTTTCGATGCAGGCGTCGGATCGTCATCGGCGACACTGTCGATCGCAAAGTCATGATCGAGCGTCGCGTTCTGATGCTGACGAAGACGGTCGATGGCCTTGTTACGCACCAGTGCAATCAGCCACGTCATGGCGCCCGCGCGTGCGGGATCGAAACTGCTGCCGCGCTGCCAGACGGTCACATACGCTTCCTGCAAAACCTCTTCAGCCTCCCGCCGGTCGGAAAGCATGCGTGCACAGACACCGAAGAGGCGCGGGGAAGTCCGACGATAAAGTTCGGCGAACGCATCACGATCACTCTGGCCTGTGCGTTGCAGCAGGCGCTCGAGATTTTCCTGATCGGCACGGGTAACGCTCATAGGCAGGCGGTCCTGAAGAGTGGGAAGGCTTGCGAAAGCAGGGCGTGCAGCGGAGGCGAGCGATCTATAACACGAAGTGACACCCAGGCGGAGCCACTGTACGTGCTGAGATCGTTGACGGAATGTCAAAGCTAAGGCGTCGGCTCGGGCCATTGCTGTGGCACCTCCCGCAGTTTGCTCGTGTCGTAGCCAAGCGAGGCTACTTTCTGGACCAGTTGCGCGTACTCTTGCGGCGCAAGTGTGGGCGAGCGCGCCATGATCCACACGTAATCGCGCTTGCTGCGCCCGACAATCACCGTCCGATAGCTGCTGTCCAGGTAGGCGATGACATATTCCGCCTGGATCGGCCAGACGAATTGCTCGCCCCAGACAGCCTGACCGGTGCCGGGCTGCACCGTGCCGACGGGATGCATGGTTTTTACCGGAGCCCCGAAACTGCCGTTGCGATAACGAAAGGTCGTCTGGATCTTTCCGTCCGGACGCATGGCATACGATTCCACGGCGTTATAAGCATGACGTTCCGGAAAGCTTGGGATCGTCGCGATCACATACCAAGCGCCCATATAGCGCGGCAGATCGACCTGGGCGACGTGCGGCATCGGCGCATTCGTACTGCAGCCCAGTAGTGGCATTGTCACAAGCGCTAGAGTGATCAGCGTGATTCGTGAGGTGCGCATGATGTCAGTCCGGGCGCGCAAAACGGTAATGGGCGACGAGCCATTGTTGGCCATGGTCATAGCCAAACAACTCCGCACATGCCATCCAGAACATGCGCCAACGCTGGAACCAAAGCGACGCCTGCTGGGTGCCGTAAGCACGCGTCAGCGCGCGCATCACTTCCGCCTCATGCCTGTCCTGATTCGCGAGCCAGTCGTTCGCAGTTCGTTGATAGTGTGTGCCATCGACCTTCCAGCGTTCCTCGAGAAAGAGATCGCGCTGAAACCAAAGCAGCGTGTCGACGGATGGCATAAGACCACCCGTGAAGAAGTGACGTCCCATCCAGTTGTCGCCGCCTTCGGTCTCAAACGGGTACATCAGCGTTTGATGCGCAAATATGTGCAGGAACAACTTCCCTGACGGACGAAGCCAGCCTGCGATGCGAGCGAGCAGTGTCTCGTAATTGCGCATGTGTTCGAACATCTCGATCGAGACACAGCGATCGAAAGCCTCCGCATCCAGTGCCAGTGCATTGACATCGCTGGTGATGATGCGAACGTTGTAAATGCCACGCTCGCCGCACGCCTTCTGGATGTGGATGCGTTGCGAGTTCGAGTTGGATACGGCAGTAATGCGCGAATTCGGAAAACGTTCGGCCATCCATAACGTCAATGAACCCCATCCGCAGCCGAGCTCAAGAATATCCTGCCCATCTGCAAGCTGCGCGCGTTCACCGTACAGCGCAAGCATGGCTTCTTCTGCCTGCGCCAATGTTTCCTCGCCGGTAGGGTAGTAACACGACGAATACTTCATTCGCGGTCCGAGGCATTGCTGGAAGAACGCTGCGGGAAGTTCGTAATGCTGCGCATTGGCGGCATCGGTGTGAATCGCGACTGGGCTGCAGCGCAACGCTTCGATTCGCTGCTGATAAAGCGCCGCCTCCTTGTTCGCGCCGCCTTGACGCTCCTCGCGAAGCCGCTGTGCGCAGAGTTGCCGAATGCCCATGCGTATCAATACATCCGGAACCAGCCGGCGTTCGGCCAGTCCGAGCAGGCCAGCTGCTGCTCGATCGGAAGCCAATGCATTCGTTGCCACGGCGGCGGTACTCATGTGAGCCCCTTGTCTGATGTTGTGGACTTCGGAAACCACGGGATCAGCATGGACGTTGTGCGCTGATACTCGCGATAGTCGTCGCCGCGATGGCGGACGGCTTGCGCTTCGGTAAACGTGATGCCGCTAATCCAGCGCAAGAAGATGTACATCACGATCGGGCCCGACCAGGCCAGCCACGCCAGTGACGATCCCCACGCTAGTGCGACATAGGCAAACCAGTGCAGCCACTCAAAGAAGTAATTGGGATGGCGTGAGTAACGCCACAACCCCTCACGGCACGTTTTGCCGCTGTGAGCCGGGTTTTGTCGGAAGCGTGTGAGCTGCCGATCAGCCACCGTTTCGCCCAGGATGGCGATTGCCCAGATAACTGCTCCTACGAATAGAGCGGGGGTAATTTGAGAAGTCGGGTTGCGCGCGACCGCTGCGAACGGCAACGAAAAGAGCACAACAAGCGCGGCTTGAAACTGGAAGAACAGAAAGAACTTTGTCTGATTGCCGCGCCAGTGCCTGCGCAGTTGCCGGTAACGTCCGTCTTCATGCTCGTGGCTGACACGTCGCCACAAGTGCAACGCCAGACGCGCCGCCCATGCCGCGCCGAACACGGCGCCCAGTGATCGCGGCAACGCTGCACCATCGCTCATCAGTGCCATCAGCACGGCACCGAGCCCAACGCCAATCGACCAAAGTACGTCGACGATGCCTGCGTTCGAACGTCTTTTCTGCCAACGCCAACCAAGCGTCATGATGATGACCATGACGATCAGGAGCAGTAGGCATTGCATCCCTATGCTCATGATTTCGTGGTCCGTATCAGTGCAGGTTTCAATCGATAGAGCGATGTCCAGCGACGGGCGAGAAACGCCAGCAAAGGCATCGCCACGGCCCAGCTGCACGCGATCCACGTCAGCCCGCGCCAGGAGGGCTGCTGAAAGACCACCGACCCCCAACCTCGCTGCGCGCCCAGGTAAGCAAGCGGTGCACCGATGGCGCCGAGCAGCCATGCAAGCCAGAGACGTTCGCGCAAATACGCGAGACTGCGATTAAGCGTCGTGGAGAAAGACGCCCAAATAGCCAGGATCCAGAGCGGTGCACCACCCGGTGGAATAGCTGGGGCGGATGCTGCATAGGTTGCCCAACTCGTTCGAGCGAGAACGCCTTCAATGACGATACCGAGCGTGACGGCGCAAATAAGCAACCGCCATTCTGCGTAGGGATAATCGGCCCTAAGAATTTGCCATAGAACGAAAAGCGCTCCGACGGTGACGCCGGGCCACGTCTTCCCATGCGCTGCGCCGATCACTGCCGTGAACCAGACGACTTGATAGCCGATGAGATTGCCCCAGAAATTCATAGATGCGTGGCCTCCGTCGCATCCGTCCAGCGTGTGGCACGGGGTTGAGCCTTGGGGCGCGCGAATAACAAATGCGATACGCCAATCGATCGCTCCAGAAATCCGCCCTCGCAATAGGCCAGATAAAATTCCCAGAGACGGATAAAGCGCTCGTCGAAATGCTGCGCTCTGACTTGCGGCAACGCGCCCATGAAGCGCTGACGCCACGCATGCAAGGTGCGAGCGTAGGACTGGCCAAAATCCTCAAGATGCACGAGTGCCATGTCGCTGACTTCGGACTTGGCGGAAAGCATGGCGTTGATGGAAGGAATAAAGCTGCCGGGAAAAACATGTCGCTTGATGAAGTCGACCGAACGAAGTGCTTGCGTATAGCGGTGATCTTCGATGGTGATGGCTTGAACGAGCGCGGTGCCATCGGGCTTCAATAACTGCGTCAGTTTTGAAAAATACGCAGGAAGATATTCGGCGCCAATGGCTTCGACCATCTCGATGGACACAAGACGATCGTATTGACCTTCCAGATCGCGATAGTCCTGCACGAGCAAGGTTATCGAATCGCCCAAGCCCTGTTCGTCCACACGCCGCTTGGCGAGCGTATATTGTTCGCGCGATATCGTTGTCGTTGTAACGTGGCAGCCGTAGTACTTGGCGGCATGGATCGCAAATCCACCCCAGCCCGTGCCAATCTCCACGACGCGAAGGCCGGGACGCAGGTCGAGCTTCTGGCAGATGACATCCAGTTTTCGTGTTGACGCTCGTTCAAGCGTGTCACTGTCGTCGGACCACAATGCCGACGAATACATCATGTCGGACGACAAGAAGGTGCTGAAAAAATCGTTGCCGAGATCGTAGTGTTCGGCAATGTTACGACGGCTTCCTTCGCGCGTATTTCGACGCAATGCATGCCACAACTTCAATATGGCTCCGCCGATGCGTGCGGCACCACTCTCCATGCCATCGAGCAAGTCCCGGTTGCGAACGAGCAATTGCACAAGTCCGACGAGATTGTCGCAATGCCAGTCGCCGTCGCCATAGGCGTCACCTGCGCCGACGCTTCCTTGCATGGCGACCGCGCGATAAAACGCAGGGTCGCGCACGGTAACGTTGACGATCAACGACGCGTCATCTGATGACGCATCGCCAAGCTCAACGCTCCCCCATCTATCGTGGACGATAAGCTGTCCGTGACGTAGGCCACGCAAGCGTTCGATCAAACGGTTGCGAAGAAAGCGATCGAAGGCCGATGCATCACGCCTTGTCGTGCGAGGGGTCGCCTGAGAGACGAGCTCGTTCATAAGGTATCCCGTAGCCGAGGGGCGGCAGTGGCATGAGCGGATCGAGCAGGATGATCGTGAACCGGATTGCGCTTGAGCCACAGACGCAGGGCCTGCCAATGGATGGCGGTAACCACTTGCACCGTCATCAGCGGGTAGCGCCACAGCACGCGCGCAAGTGACCGCCCATTGATGGGCTGGCGTGCCAGTGACAGCGTGGCATCGAAATCCAGTCGTTCGGCTTCCAATACCTTCATGTGGACGAGCAGATCGTGGGCGGGCGCCGTGAACCGCCAGTGGTACCTTCGATCCATCGGCATGAAGGGCGAGACGTGGAACGACTTCGCGATGTCCCAGTGAAATGCGCGGCCATGCGTTTGGGCGTCATTGACCGAGAGCGCATACGCATGACGTTCGCGCCACGGTGTATTGGTGATCTCGGCAACGACGCAATCAAGCGTGCTTCCGTCGGGTTCAAAGCAGTAATAAAACGTAACGGGATTAAAGATATGTCCCGCATAGCGAAGGTGCGTAAGCATGCGGATCGGGCCAGCGATGGTTCGCCCGGTCTGTTCGCGAACTCGTTGACGCACTGCTTCCGCCAGCGGTATGTCGGATGGGCCGAGATAGTCCGCGCGGCGCCATTCGACGAAGTTCCTGCGGTTTACCGACCAGAACAACCGTCGATCGAACACGCGGTCCACTTCATCCAGATCCAGATACAGCTGCGCCATGCGATAGGAAAACGCATGTGCACGCGGCGCGTAGCGGCGATGCGTCACGGTTCCTTCGTAGATGGCGCTGGACCAGGATGAGTCGCCCATCACGCAATCATCCTCGTCGAGAAGGATGTAAATTCCGTGCCGATTTGTTCCAACGCATCGGCGACCTCGACGGCACTACGCATGCCGTCTTCATGAAAGCCCCACCCCCAATAAGCGCCGGCGTACCAGGTGCGTCGATGACCCTGGATTTCACTCTTGCGCTTTTGCGCAGCCACTGACGCACTGTCGTAAACCGGGTGGTGGTAAGACATGCGCCGCAGAACGCGGGCGGGATCAATGGCATCGGTGCGATTGAGTGTCACGATAAACGGCTCGGGCGACACGACACCTTGCAGCTTGTTCATGCAATAGCTGACCGTGCAATCGTCCCCTGGATCTTTAGGGATATAGGCATTCCACGCTGCCCACGCTTTGCGATTTCGCGGGAGCAAGGACGCGTCGGTGTGCAATACCGTGTCGTTTGCCTGATAGCGGATAGCGCTGAGTACTTCGTGCTCGGACTCGCTGGCGTCGTGCAGAAGTGCCAGTGCCTGATCGCTGTGGCATGCCATCACGACATGATCGAAGTCCTCGGTTCCATGCAGCGTCGTCACCTCCACGCCGTGGCGAAGGCGTTTCACGGAAAGCACCGGCTGCTTCAATCGGACCCTGACGCACCACTGCTTCATCATCGCGCCGATATAGGTCGATGAACCGCCTTGCACCACGCGCCATTCCGGGCGGCCCGACACCTGCAGCATCTGGTGATTGGCCATGAACTGCACGAGATAGCGCGCAGGAAACGAAAGAATCTGGTGCGCGGGTGACGACCACAATGCCGAAGCCATCGGAACAAGATGATCGTGCTTGAATGCGTCGCCATAGCGATGCTCGTCGAGATACTCGCCGAGTGTCGGGTTTGAATGGCTTTCTGAGAGCAGGGCGGGTGCTTCGCGGTAGAAGCGCATCAAGTCACGCACCATGCCGATAAACCGCGGAGACAACAGATTGCGCCGTTGACAGAACAGCGCATCGAGATCGCTGGCGTTGTATTCCAGTCCGCTTGCTGCGTTTTGCACCGAGAAGCTCATCGTCGTCGGCTTGCCGGTGACGTGAAGCTCTTCGAAAAGCTTCGTCAACAGCGGATAGTGAGCTGGGTTGTAGACGATGAAGCCGGTGTCGATGTCATACGACTGGCCGTTCTGCTGCACGGCATGCGTGTGCGTGTGGCCGCCCAGATAGTCATTGGCTTCATAGAGCGTGACATCGTGATTGCGCGACAGCAGGTAAGCCGAGGCGAGACCTGAAATACCTGAGCCGACGATAGCGATACGCATCACGAATGCCTCGCCTTGTCGACGACCCAGGCGGGGACCGGTTTCAAATCCCACACGAGACCGCATGCCTGGAGCAGTTTCAGCCCATACCAGGTGATATCGATTTCCCACCAGCGAAACCCCTGGCGCGCGGAACCGGGATAGAAATGATGGTTGTTGTGCCAGCCTTCGCCGAACGTGATCAATGCGAGCCAAACGTTGTTGCGGCTATCGTCGCCGGTCGGGTAACGACGGTGGCCAAAGCGATGGGCGAGGGAGTTGATCGTGACCGTTGCATGGAATAGCACCACGGTCGAAACGAAGAATCCCCAAACGAGCATCTGTCCGCCGGTCGTTCCCAGTGACGGGGCAACGTGATGCAGTAGGGCGCCAAGCGCGTAAAGCACTACGGCGAGTGCGACGGGTATGGCGGTGTCGTATCGGTCCAGCCAGCGCAGTTCCGGGTAATCACGAAGATCGGGAATGCGCGACATGTCCGTGCGAAAGGCATTCGGCGTGAGAAACCAACCCATGTGGCTCCACAAAAAGCCGGTGACAGACGGCGAGTGCGGATCAAGTTCGGTATCGGCATGGCGATGGTGATGGCGGTGATGCGCCGCCCACCACAGCGGGCCGCGTTGTACGCACGCGGCACCAATCAGCGCGAAGAAAAACTGCACGGGACGCGACGTACGAAAGGTCCGGTGAGAAAAATAACGGTGATAAAAGCCCGTCAACGCAAACATGCGGATCGCATACAAGGCCGTGGCAATGATCAATGCAACCGGAGACACCCCGACCCAGAACACGGCGACGCAGGCCACATGCAGTGCAATGAATGGCACGGCGCGTAACCAGTCGAGCCGGTTGGCGCGCTCGTCGGCAGCGTCGATTTGAATTTGCGTATCAAACCATCCGCGCAACGCTGCCACGGCGCCGAGTGTCCGTTGTTCGATTGCCAAGCTTTTGTCGTTCCTGACGTCGGTCTCGCGCGTGGGCATGAGCGTGCCTGCAAAGGGGTTATTGAGATATACGGAGGAACCCGGCCTACGGATGCAGCGGGGGCGCTTTACGCAGCGCAGTGCGTGACGAGCGGGAGGCTCGCGGCCTTCTGGATGTCTGTCGCACTCGGGGCCGCCATCTCGGCTGCGCGTGGGAAGTCGATGATTACGCGCTGGTTTTTGCCCGCTGCATTGCGAATGTTGCTGATTCCGTCGAAGCGCAGCAGTCGCTGGTCGGTTGTGCCGTAGGTCAGATCGATCGAGGGCGCGGCAAAGCCGTACCAGGCATTCATGCTCAGCCGAAAATGGCGGACGGGTTCACCATTGGCTGTGCCGGCGTCCGCGTCGGTGAGTCGCAGATCGACATAGCCGAGCCGGCTCGGCACGACAAAAGCGACAGGTGCCTGCTGATTGGCCCGCAATACATCCCAATGCTGACGCACATACGTGTCAAAACCCGCATCGATGACTTCGTTCGGACGATCCGGCAAAGGTTCGACGTGAACGGACGCGTGGGCGTCTGCCTGGGTATAGACCATGCGAGCGCCTGGTTTGCCCAAAACACCTTCGCGGTAGCCGCTGCGTGCATCGATCAGATCGAAATTCGGTGCTTCGGCACCGGCAACGTCGTGCACCCATTTACGCGCGAACGGTTCACCGGAAGGGCAGCGATAGAGGACCAGACGAGTGCGTTCGCCGTGGTCGTCAAAAACGAAATGTTCTTCCTTGTACAGAACGTCATGGCTGTCATTCGCATGGGCGGTGCCCACGTAATGCCTGTCTGACGCAACGGTTTGCGGCGTTATACCTGCCGTGACAAGCAAAAGAAATCCGCGGGTGACGATGGATCCGTGTTGGTCTTTTGCCATGAAGTCCGTCTGCCGTGATGGGCACATAAGAACCCATACGACGGAAGACAGACCTTGGATGCATCCACCCGATAAACGGATCAGTTGAGCAGGTAGTCCTGATCCTGGCTGCGAATACGTCCGGGGCAAACACCGCTGACGCGTTTGAACAGGCGCCGGAAGGCGGCTTCGCTGCTGTAGCCGAGTTGTTCGGCGATCGAGGCTACGGACAGCTGCCGGTCGCGCAGTAAGCGCTCAGCCATGCTGACGCGCCATTGCGTGACGTACTGCATCGGCGGAATTTTCATCAATTGCGCAAAGCGCTCGGCGAATGCGGAACGCGACATGCAGGCAAGCGATGCCATGCATTGCATCGTCCACGCGTGGCCGGGATTTTCATGCACAGCGCGCAGCACTTTGCAGATGCGTGTGTCGGCGAGCGCGGCGAACAGTCCGCGATGATCGGTCTGACGCTGGGCAAAATCGCAGATGGCCAACGTAAAGAGTGTGTCGGCAAGTTTGTTCAAAAGCATCTGGCGGCCCGCCAATCCCGAGTTGGCGACGTCGACCATCATGGTCGACAGACTCCGAAACACGTTGTCGGCATGTGCGGCACGCACTACGAAACAAGCGGGCAATGCGTGGCTCAGTGGATGCATGGTGTTGCTGGAGAAATGCAATTCGCCACAGATCAGGCTGGTGGCTGATGCCGAGTCATCCGATACGGAGCTCAAGCGGTGCGGATCGCCATGTGGGAACACCACCAGATCGCCCGCCTGAAGTTGTAGCGCTTCCGTCAGGGCTGGGCTTTCTACCTGGCACTCGCCGGTGCCGACAAGATGGAAGAGTCCGCAGTCGTAACGCGGTTCGTCCATGAACCAGGAGCCGCAATAGTGCAGCTCCGCCACGATGTCCACGCGTAGCATCGATTGACTAAGCAGCGATTCCAGTGCCGGTTCGACGGGCAATGGGCGTGGGCTATTGCCAAGCGCGGGGGTGTGCTCGATGTACATGGGCAACGCTTCCGTGGCGGGGTCTCTAAGACTTACTTCGCCGGAAGTGCGGGCCGGTTACACGGGGTGCCCCGGAATGGGTCAGTCCGTTGTCCAGCCTTGGATCAGCCCCGTCTCCAGCCACCTTTGCAGCAGTTGGACCATGCGTGACATGGCGGTTGACTCGTCGTGATGGTCGGCCAGCCGTTCGCACATCGCCGCGAACGTTTCGCCCCCGAGTGCCGCGTTCAGCACAGGCCACTCATCGCGATCCAGTGTGCGGTAGTGAATGGTTGTCTCTTTGCGCCACACGAGAATCCGGCGTGCGTGCACAAAACGGCGCAGGTGAGGGCGTTTGGCGCCACTGTCTGCAGCGCGCCGAAACGCATCGACGTTGTGTGTGACGGTGAGTACGCGCAGATGTTTCTGCATGCTCAGCCGCAGGTTGGCCCACGCATGCGCTGGTACGGCCGATAGATCGGCCATGCCCATGCTGCGTTCGTCCTCGGCATCGAACGCGGTAGAAACCGCCCAGTCGACATAGGCCATCTCGGCGAGTTGAGGTTCGTCGCACCAGGGTTGGGTTTCATCGAGAAACGATGGCAGGTCGGCACCGTACCAGCGGATGTTGTAGTGCTCCGACGGGTGCGCCTTGACGTAGGTGTCGAGCAACGCATGGAACCGCCGGCCAGCCATGCATTGCAGGCCGGTGAATTCATTCTTCAGTGCGTCGCGGAGGCGCACACGATAGCCGTGATGATAAATCGAAAGCCGATCCTCGGCGCCGGCGATGTCGTCGCTGCGAATGCTGCGGAGTTTCGCCGCGCGTTCCGCGAGCACCGCTTGCAGCATCTGCTCTTGAATGGTTTGCAGCGAGCTCATGCGGCATCCTGCAACAGCGGTTCGGCCAGCGTGCGCGCGTGGTCGAGTTCGGCCATCAATTCGAAAAGCGGCGGGAAATTGTCATCGCGCTCGATCATGGTCGACACGCGGCCGAAGCGGCGTACGGCTTCGATGTAGAGATCCCACACCGCATTCGATACCGGCGCATCGTGTGTATCGATGATGAGATGCTCGCCTTGCTCAAAACCGGCGAGATGAAATTGCTGGACGCGCGAGGCGGGAATGCCACGCAGGTAATCCAGCGATGAGAAACCGTGGTTCTGCGCACTGACGTGCACGTTGTTGACGTCCAGCAAAATCAGGCAATCGGCGCGTTCTGCAACTGCGGCGAGAAATTCCCACTCAGTCAGCTGCGAATCGGCGAAGCTGACGTAACTGGATACGTTTTCCAGCAGGATGCGGCGCTTGAGCGTGTCTTGCACGCGCAACACGCGGCTGACGACGTGATCGAGTGCTTCTTCGGTGTATGGCAGCGGCATGAGGTCATGCAGATTGATGCCTTGCACGCCGGTCCAGCAAAGATGGTCGGACACCCATGCGGGCTCGACGCGCTTTGCCAATGCAGCGAGCCGCGCTAGGTAATCTTCATCCAGGGGATCGGTGCTGCCAATGGATAGCGACACGCCGTGCATGACCAACGGAAAACGTTCGCGAAAGCGGTCAAGCCATACGAGCGGCAGACCGCCATCCACCATGTAATTTTCCGAAACGACTTCCAGCCACTCGACGTTCCCCGGATTGGCCAGCAGCGCTTCGTAATGATCCACGCGCAGGCCCAGTCCGTAACCAAGGTAGGGCAGTGGCTGAGACGATGTGGCGGGTGTCATGGCAATCGTTTTGTCGGAGAGGTAGGCGGGGCTCGCGTGGCTGACGAGCCCCGCCGGGTCGATCACTTCTTCACAGCAGCCTGTGCTGCGGTGCAATCAGCCTGCGACTTCTGCATCGTGAAGCCCTGGCCCTTGCACGAGTTCTGACCCTTGCAGGAGTTCGACGCCTGCTTGCATGCGCCCTGGCCCTTACACGACGACGAGTTGACGCACTTGACCATGGCCTGATCGCCCGCGGGCGCACCGACCGGTGCGGCGTTGACCGCTGCGGCGGCGAACAGACCGGCCACCATCACGGCCATAGCGCTGGCGTTGACTGTCTTGATCTTCATAGTTGGCTCCGTTGAGAAGTTTTGTTCGCCGCAGTGCGGCAAAAATGGGGAGTTGTCTCGGCCGCTGCGCGTAAAGGCTGCGAAGTGGTCTCGACAGTGTCAATTGTCTTGAAGCGGGCAGCCTACGACTGCCTCCGTCCATCCCTCTTTTATGCCCGATCGTCCAGTCTGCATCGAGTGCCACCATCGCTGGACCCAGGGCTAGAAAGCCTGGACGCCGGAACATGGCACGCACCTGCGGGCGGACGCATCATGCGCTTACTTCATTTAAGGAAACATGACGATGCAGACGTTTATCGCGACGAAAGCTTCATGGGCACTGGCTTTGCTTCATCGATGGCGCTGGCTGGGGCCGCTGGTGGTGCGACTGGTGTTCGGTTACTTCTGGCTGGAAACCGGCATCGCCAAGGTCCATAACCTGGAAGGTTTCACGCAGCGCTTTGTCGGTTGGGGCATTCCGCACCCGGCATTCAGTGCAGCGCTTTCGGCGTGGACGGAATTGGTAGGCGGACTCTTGCTGATGCTGGGCTTGTTCACACGGCTGGTGACCGTTCCCATGATCATCAACATGATTGTCGCGGTGACACTTGTCGTGTCGAGCAATCTGATGGGGCTGGACGATTACGTCGAAGCCGACGAAGTGGTGTACTCGTTGATCTTCTTCTGGTTCCTGATGGCAGGACCGGGCAAGGCAAGTCTCGATACGTTGCTGGCGCGCTGGCTGCGCATCCGTACGTTCGATTGATCAGTGCACGATGAACGAAAGCAGCAGCTTGATGGCGATGGTCCACATCACCAGTGCAATCAGCACATCAAGCACGCGCCACGCCATCGGTTTGCGAAACAGTGGCGCGAGCAATCGCGCACCGTAAGCGAGCGAGAAGAACCAGATAAACGAAGATGTTGCGGCGCCGACGGCAAACAACGTGCGTGGCCATGGCGATGGCCACGCCGAGGCAAGACTGCCAATCAGCAGGACCGTGTCGAGATAGACGTGCGGATTGAGCCAGGTGAATCCCGCGCAGGCAGCAAGCACTTTCCACACGCTGGCGGATGCGCTGTGCGTATCGGCGGTGAGTACCTTGGGATGCATGGCGCGTCGAAATGCCTGCGCGCCGTACCACATCAGTACGAGCGCGCCGATGCACGCAATCAGCGCGAGCAAACGCGGATGCTGACCCACTGCGATGCCGAGGCCGCCGACACCTGCGGCAATCAGCACCGCATCCGATAGCGCGCAGAACAGCGCGACTGGAAAACGATGGATTTGCAACAAGCCCTGGCGCAGAACGAATGCGTTCTGCGCACCAATGGCAACGATCAGCGACGCACCAAGCAGCAGCCCTGCCAGAAACGGCGCATGGGCTGAACTAGCCGCGATCAATACGCGAATTCCTTGAACACCGGATCGACGCTGCCGTTCCATTCGCCATGGAACAACTCAAGCTTGCGTTCCGCGGGCGTCTGGTTGGCCTCGACAATCTCGATCAGCGGCTCAAGGAAGATGCTTTCATCCGCGCCGTTGCGATTGAGGCGATTGCGGCGCTTGAGTCCATGTCCGGCAATTTCCAGCACTTCGCGCGCAAGATCACGCACGGTGCCGTTGCGGAACGGAAGTTTCATCGCATGCTTGGGCACGCCATCGCGCAGAGCGTGACGTTCTTCGCGGGTAAGTGTGTTCGCCAATTCCCACGCGGCATATAGCGCATCGTCGTCGTAAAGCAGACCCACCCACAGCGCCGGCAATGCACACAGGCGATTCCACGGGCCGCCATCGGCGCCGCGCATTTCCAGATATTGCTTGAGGCGAACTTCCGGGAAAGCGGTGGTGAGATGGTCCGCCCAGTCTTTCATCGTCGCGCGCGTGCCGGGCACCGCATCGAGCGTGCCGCCCATGAAGCGTTTGAAATCCTGCCCGGCCAGATCGATGTAGTGGCCGTTCTGATAGCTGAAATACATCGGCACATCGAGCATGTAATCGACGTAGCGTTCGTAGCTGAAGCCGTCGTCGAAGACGAAATCGAGCATGCCGGTGCGGTTCGGATCGGTATCCGTCCACACGTGCGAGCGATACGACTGATAACCGTTGGGCTTGCCTTCGGTGAACGGCGAATCGGCGAACAACGCCGTGGCAATCGGTTGCAGCGCGAGGCTGGTGCGGAATTTGCGCACCATGTCCGCTTCGCTGGAGAAATCGAGATTCACCTGCACGGTGCAGGTGCGCGTCATCATGTCCAGGCCGAGCGAGCCGACCTTGGGCATGTATTCGCGCATGATCTTGTAGCGGCCCTTGGGCATCCACGGCATATCACTGCGCGCCCACTTCGGCTGGAAACCCATGCCGAGGAAGCCAAGGCCCAGTTCATCTGCCACGGAACGCACTTCTTCCAGATGGCTGTTCACTTCGCAACAGGTCTGGTGGATGGTTTCCAGCGGTGCGCCGGAAAGCTCCAGCTGGCCGGCCGGCTCTAGCGTGATGTTGGCTTTGTCGCGGATCAGCGCAACCGGCGTTTCGCCCTCGCGCGCGATCTCCCAGCCGTAGCGCGAGGCAATGCCTTCGAGCAGCGCCCTGATGCCGCGATCGCCTTCGAACGTCGGCGGGCGGAGGTCGTCGTTGCGGAAGCCGAATTTCTCGTGCTCGGTGCCGATTCGCCACGCTTCGCGCGGCTTTTCACCGGCGGCGAGGTAATCGATCAACTGCTGACGGCCGTGGATGGGGGTGCTTTTGACGGCACTGGGTATGGACACGGGGCGAGCCTTCGAGGGAGTAGCCACCGACTATGGAGGCGCTACGCCGTCGCAAAAAGGGGGAGAGCGAAAAAAATTGTACCTGACAGTACAGCTACAAGGATATCCACCGTACTGGCGGACGTGTCAGGCCCTGACCCTCTTGTGACGGGACTCCGTAAGATTGATACGGCGTCAGGCGGATTTGAAGATGACCTTAGCCATGGCTGGGGAATTCGATACGCATGCGCGCACCTGTCCCTTCCAGTGCATCCAGGATTTTGAAGTGCGCGCGATGGCTACGCGCGATTTCCTCGACGATGGCCAAGCCCAGGCCGCTGCTTTGGCCGTCGCTGCCGGCGGCGCGATAAAAACGTTCGCGTACGCGTTCGCGTTCGGCGTGGGCAATACCCGGGCCGCTGTCTTCGACTTCAAGATACGGCATGCCGTTCTGGCGACCGCAGCGAATGGTGATGTTGCCGCCATCGGGCGTATGACGGATGGCGTTGTCAAGCAGGTTGATCAAAAGCTCATGCAACAGCCAGTAAACGCCATGTACCTGCAGCGGTTCGCATTCGGCGCCCAGGTCGATGCCGCGCGCCAGTGCGCGATCGAGCATGGAACCGATAACGGCGCCGACCAGTGCGTCGATCTGGATCGAAACGAAATCGCTCGGACCATGCGAGGACGGTTCGGCGCGTGCGAGCGCGAGCAGCTGATTGGCGGTGTGCGCGAGACGATCCACGCTGCCTTGCAGTCGCGTGATGCGCTCTTGTTGCGCGGTATCTTGCGTTTCATCGGCAAGCACTTCCAGCTGCGCTTTCAATCCGGTCAATGGCGTACGCAACTGATGCGCTGCGTTGGTCAAAAAATGCTGTTGTGCGAGCGTTGCGTCACGCACGGTCATCAGCATGGTATTGAGCGATTCCACCAGCGGACGCACTTCACCGGGCACCGGTTCCAACATGAGCGGTTGCAGCGATTGCGGTTCCTGTTTGGCGATCTGCTCGCGCAACTTGTTGATGGGGCGCAAGGCAACGGTAATGCCGAACAGCGTCAACACCAGCACGAGCAACAACTGGATGCCATCGCTGACGCCGATGATGCTGTCCAGGCGGCGCACGACGATGTCGCGGTGGTGCACGTTTTCGCCAACCGTCACCAGCACTGGCGTATCGCCTACCGAAGTGTGGTACGTGGCGACACGCAAGTACACGTCTTTATAGGTTGCGTTTTCATAGCCGACGTTGTCGGACTCATGACCGTCCGCGATCGGCAAGCCATCGTCACCGGCAATCGTATGGCCGTCTGGAAGGCTGACGCGATAGAGAAGGGTTTCTCGTGCGCCTGGATACAGTCGCATCCAGGCCAGCGGCCGGTTGTCAGGTTCGAAGCGCAGCGATGAATCGTGCCGATCGGTGATGTCTCCGTCGGGCGGCGGCGGTGGCCCGAGGTGCGCTCCGGAAGGCGGATGCATGTGAAGGGTGCCCGGGTCCGGTCCCTCCACATACAGCGTGCCGTCGTTGCCTTGATGCACTTGTGCAGCAATGGCGATCGCCGCACGCGAAAGCGCGCGGTCGAAGGTGTCGTACATCGGCGTGACGAAGGTGCGGTGATCGGCCCAAAAGGCGAGCGACATCAACGCCGCCAACGGTAGCAGCAGATAGCCGAACAATCGGCCGCGAATACTGGGGGCGCGTTTGAGCTTCGGGCTTTCTGTCATTACTTAGGCGTCATCGAGGCGATAACCCAGTCCGCGAATGCCGCGGACCGTGGCTGCGTCGCCCAGTTTCGCGCGTAAACGCGAAACGTGCACCTCGATGGCGTTACCGGAAATTTCCTCGTCCCAACTGACGATGGCCTGGATCAGGCGCTCTTTGCTGACCACGCGGCCGCTGTGGTGCGCCAGGCACTCCAGGATCGACCATTCGCGGCGGGTGAGCTCGAGTACGCGGCCGGTATCGTCGATCGCGCGGCGACCGGCCAGATCGATGCGCAGGCGGCCGACCACCATCTCGTTGGCCGTGGCGGCGGTGGCGCGCCGGATCAGGGCGCGGCAGCGCGCGGCCAGCTCGGGCAGGGCGAAGGGTTTGACCAGATAGTCGTCGGCGCCCAGATCCAGCGCGTTGACGCGGTCGTCCAGCCCGTCGCGCGCGGTCACGATCAGCAGCGGCAGCGAACTGCCGTCGCGGCGCAAACGGCGCACAAGCGTAAAGCCGTCTTCGCCGGGAAGGCCCAGATCGACGATGGCCAGATCGTAGTGAGTCGTGTCCAGGCGCCCTTGCACGGATTCGGCATCGCCAACCGCATCGACTACATAACCGGCAGTGGCAAGGCCGCGCACGATGGCGTCGGAAACCAGGGGATCGTCTTCAACTAGCAGAATGCGCATACGACACGAAGGCTGGGAAGTCGCAAGATCGTAACAGCTAATAACGCTTTGTACGCTGGGTTTTGACAGTTGACGAAGTTATGAAACTTTGCCGTAAGTTTCGAGTAATTTTTGCGTATTTTTTTCTGCCGTCGCAGCAAGAGCACAACAAAAAGGCCACCGTGAGGTGGCCTTTTCGATCGTGCTTTGCAGTGTTCGATCAGCGTTTCATCGAATTGAAGAACTCGTCGTTGGACTTGGTGTTCTTCATCTTGTCGAGCATGAATTCCATCGCGGCAAGCTCGTCCATCGGGTGCAGCAGCTTGCGCAGAATCCAGATCTTGGCGAGCAGGTCCGGATCGATCAGCAGATCTTCGCGGCGTGTGCCGGAGCGGTTGATGTCGATCGCCGGGTACACGCGCTTTTCGGAGATGCGGCGAGACAGGTGCACTTCCATGTTGCCGGTGCCCTTGAACTCTTCGTAGATCACCTCGTCCATCTTGCTGCCGGTTTCGATCAGCGCGGTGGCGATGATGGTGAGCGAACCGCCTTCTTCCACGTTACGTGCTGCGCCGAAGAAGCGCTTCGGGCGTTGCAGCGCGTTCGCATCCACGCCACCGGTGAGCACCTTGCCGGAGCTCGGTACCACGGTGTTGTAGGCGCGAGCCAGACGCGTGATGGAGTCGAGCAGAATCACCACGTCTTTCTTGTGTTCGACCAGGCGCTTCGCACGCTCGATCACCATTTCGGCAACCTGCACGTGACGCACGGCGGGTTCGTCGAAGGTGGAGCTGATCACTTCGGCGCGAACGGTGCGGGCGATTTCCGTCACTTCTTCCGGGCGCTCGTCGATCAACAGCATGATCAGGTGCGCATCGGGATGGTTGTACGTGATGGCCTGCGCGATGTTCTGCAGCATCATCGTCTTACCGGATTTCGGCTGCGAGACGATCAGGCCGCGCTGGCCGCGGCCGATCGGCGCGACGAGATCCAGGATGCGTCCGGTGATGTCTTCGCTCGAGCCATTGCCGCGTTCCAGCTTGAACGCCTTACGCGGGAACAGCGGCGTCAGGTTCTCGAACAGCATCTTGTTCTTCGATGCTTCCGGCGGATCGCCGTTGATGTCGTCGACCTTCAGCAGCGCGAAGTAGCGCTCGCCTTCCTTCGGGTGACGCACGCGTCCGGTGATGTAGTCGCCGGTGCGCAGGTTGAAGCGGCGGATCTGGCTGGGCGAGACGTAGATGTCATCCGGGCCGGCGAGGTAGGACTCATCGGCCGAACGCAGGAAGCCGAAGCCGTCCTGCAGGATTTCCAGCACGCCTTCGGCCCAGATGCCGCCGCCGGAGCGGGCGTGGGCCTTGAGGACGTTGAAGATCACATCTTGGCGACGCTGACGTGCAACGCCTTCCTGAAGGCCGAGCGATTCGGCGAACTCCAGCAGCTGAATCGCGTTCTTGCGCTTCAGCTCGGTGAGATTGATGACCCGATCGTTGCTGCCGATGTCGGCGTTCTCGTCATCCACCGGCAGACCGTGCGGATTGTTGCGCGGCGGGGCGCCCGGGCCGTTACCTTGCTGCGGACGATTGCCGCGCTCGTGGCGACGGCGGCGATTGCGATCGTTGTTGCGATCATTGCGGCGATCATTGTTGTAGGCCTGGCCCTGGCCTTGCCCCTGACTCTGACCGCCCTGTTGCTGCGGCTGGCCACTGTTCGGGTTGCCTTGACCGTTCTGGTTCTGGCCACCTTCGTTGCCGCGCGCTTCCTGGCTTTCGCCGTTGTTGTAACGCGGAGCATCGTTGGACACCGTTGGCGTCGGCGCGTCGTAGTGATGCGTCTCGGCGGCGGGCGGAGGTGTTGGCGGCGGTGCCGGCGGCGCGGCCTTTTCGGCGCGAGCCTCCGCCATCGCGGCAGCGGAACGGCGCGGCGCACGAGTGCGCGGCGTATCGCTCGCAGGTTTGTTGTCGGCGCTATTAGCGTCGGAAGAATCTTTGCTTTCGATATCAGACACGGGCAAACCTCACGGGGCGCCGTTGATGACAGGAGGGAGGACGAGCGTTGCGCGGAACGCGCGAGGGGGCGGCACACAGCCCCTACTGAAGAGGAATCTAGCACTCGCCGCGCAGCGCCGTAAAGGGCCTGCGCAGCGAGTCAACGCTACAACAACGAGATTTAGATCGCTTTATCGATCATCTGGGCCAGCTGGCCCTTGCTGACGGCGCCGATCTGGGTGGCTTCCACCTTGCCATTCTTGAAGACCATCAGGGTCGGAATACCGCGCACGCCGTAGGTGCGGGGCGTCTTCTGATTGTGGTCGATGTTCAGCTTCACGATGCGCAGCTTGCCCTCGTATTGCTTGGCGAGGTCTTCCAGCGCTGGCGCGATGGCCTTGCACGGGCCGCACCATTCGGCCCAGAAGTCCAACAGGACAGGGGTATCGGACTTGAGCACTTCCTGGTCGAAGGCGTCGTCGCTCACATGGCTGATTAGTTCGCTCACCGTGGGTCTCCTAGGTAGGCGGGATAACGGGTTAAGGACCGGATGGCGATCATCAGCTACACTACGAGGTGCCCATGAGGCGCGGGTCGATCCGGGAATGGCAACGGTGCCGTTGCGGCTTACGTTCCATTCCAGCCTAAGTCGGGACGCGATTCAAGCGATTCAAGGGCAACAACGACGTACCTGGCTGGCATAGGTGAGGGGGCTTCAGCAGCCTTTTCACCTATGCCGGGTGGGTGCATCCGTCTTTCGGCGCCGCCACGCAGCGCGCCGCATTCATCCACCCGTCCCAAGGTTGACAGAGCATCCGCGGGACCGGGCCGGCGTCTCGGCGTCTGCTCGCACCCAGATACCCTTCATGTCCCAAACTGTCCTAACCGAAACCTTTTTCACACAATTCGACCTGCATCCGCTCCTCCAGCAAGGTCTGGACGAAGCCGGCTTTGCACGTTGCACCCCGATCCAGGCGCTCACGCTGCCGGTGGCACTGACGGGCCGCGATGTCGCCGGCCAGGCGCAGACCGGCACGGGCAAGACCTGCGCCTTCCTGGTCGCGCTGATGAATCGCCTGCTAACGCAACCAGCCGTTGCCGAGCGCAAGGATTCCGATCCGCGCGCACTGGTGATTGCGCCGACGCGCGAACTGGCGATCCAGATCGAAAAAGACGCCAAGAACATCGGCCGCTACACCGGCCTGCGCACCGCGCTGATTTACGGCGGTGTGGATTATGACAAGCAGCGCCAGCAGCTGAAAGACGGCTGCGACATCATCATCGCCACGCCCGGCCGTCTGCTCGATTACCACAAGCAGAATGTGTTCGGCTTCAACGGTGTGGAAGTGATGGTCATCGACGAAGCCGATCGCATGTTCGATCTGGGCTTCATCAAGGATGTGCGCTTTATCTTCCGCCGTCTGCCGGCGCGCGAGCAGCGGCAGGTGCTGCTGTTCTCCGCCACGCTGTCGCATCGCGTGCTGGAGCTGGCGTACGAGCACATGCACAACGCCGAGAAGATGGTGGTCGAAACCGACAACGTCACCGCCGATCGCGTGCGTCAGCAGGTGTTCTTCCCGGCGAAAGAAGAAAAGATGCCGTTGTTGCTGAACCTGCTGAATCAGGCGTCGGCATCGCGCAGCATCATCTTCGTCAACACGAAAGCGGCGGCCGAACGCATTACCGATCGGGTGAAGCGCCAGGGTTATCGCGTGGGCGCGCTGTCGGGCGATGTGCCGCAGCTGAAACGCCAGAAACTGCTGCAACGTTTCCAGGACGGTCAGCTCGATATTCTCGTCTGTACCGACGTCGCGGCGCGCGGCCTGCACATTCCGGCCGTCAGTCACGTCTTCAATTACGACCTGCCGCAGGACGCCGAAGATTACGTACACCGCATCGGCCGTACCGCGCGTCTGGGTGCCGAAGGCGATGCAATCAGCTTCGCCTGCGACCTGTATGCGATGTCGCTGCCCGATATTGAGGAATACATCGGTCAGAAGATTCCGGTCGCCGCGATCGATCCGGGCATGCTGGTGATGCCGGAACCCAAACAGATCGATGCGCAGTTTGCCGCGGAGTCTGCTGCCGACAGCGCCGCCTTCGGCGATAAGGTGAAGCCGCGTGAGGATGCGAAAAAGCCCTCGCGTGGCCCGCGTCGTCCTGATGCACGCCGTGGCGAACGTTCGGGCGGTGCGCCTGAGCGTCGCCGCGAGGATCGCCCGCGCAAGCCGCACGATGTGGCCGTCGCCAAAAGCGATACGCCTTCAACGCAGCCGCCTGCGCAAGCCGATGCAACCACGGGCGAGGCCAAGCGCCGTCGTCGTCGTGGCGGTCGCGGTCGTCGCCGTGAAGGTGCGCCGGGTACCGAGGTGGCCGCCAACCACGCCGTGAACGGAAACAACGGCAACAGCCGTCCGTCGCGACAGGTCGTTGCGCAATCGCCTGCCGGTAGCGAACACGTCGCGCCGAAAAAGCAGGGTTTTTTCCGTCGCCTGACGCGTCTGTTTACCGGTCGTTGAGGCATGTGCCGGGTTCGTCCCGGCCTACGCAGATCGCGTTGATGCTTCCGTGCGCTGGTGCGGTGCGATACACGTAGACGCCGAGTCTGCGATCCGTATCGACTGCACCGACCGCATCGCGACATAAACAAGCGCATTCACAGACGTATCTCTCTCACCATCCTTCCCTTATCCTTGCCGCCAGTGGCAAGACTTAAGGATGGGGAACGCGGTGATCCGCTTCGATCAAGTCAGCAAGCGCTATGAAGGCGGCCACGAGGCCCTTTCGCAGCTTACGTTCGAAGTCGCCAAAGGCGAGATGGCATTTGTCACCGGGCATTCCGGTGCCGGTAAAAGCACGCTGCTCAAATTGCTGGCGCTGATCGAGCGTCCGTCGCACGGGCACATCAGCCTCGACGGCCAGAGTCTGGCCAAGATCGGCCAGAGCGGCATTCCGAAATTGCGGCGCAATCTCGGCATGGTGTTTCAGGATCATCGCCTGCTGATGGATCGCACGGTTTTCGCGAACGTCGAGTTGCCGCTCGTCATCGGCGGCATCGCGCCGCTGGAGCGTGGTCGTCGTGTGCGTGCCGCCCTGGAAAAAGTCGGCTTGCTCGATTACGAACGCCAGTTGCCCGCATCGCTATCGACGGGCGAACAGCAGCGCGTAGGTATCGCACGTGCCATCGTCGTCAAACCGACGGTGCTGATTGCGGACGAACCCACCGGCAATCTCGATCCGCAACTTGCGGTGGAGATCATGGGCCTGTTTGCGGAATTTCAGCAGATCGGCACCACGGTGCTGATTGCCAGTCACGATCTGCCCTTGATCAAACGCATCAAGAAACGGGTGATCGTGCTCGATCACGGCCGTCTGGTCGCGGACGTTTCGGCGGAGGAAGTGCTATGAGCACACCCAACGAAGCGCAAACCGCTGCACGCACCGAACGCAGTCAGCGCCGCCCGGTTTCAAGCTGGCGCGAACATCACGGCTGGAGTGCAGCCAACAGCTTGCGCCGTCTCGCCTCCAAGCCGGTCGGCAGCCTGCTCACCATCGCCGTGATGGGATTGGCGCTGGCGTTGCCGCTCGCGTTCTATCTGCTGCTCTCCAATGTGCAATCGCTGGGCGATGCCTTGGGCCGCAACCAGGTCATCAACGTATTCCTGAAAACCGATCAGGTGGCGAGCAACGCCCAGTTGTTGGCGAAAAAGATCGAGCAGCACGATGGTGTCGCCAACGTCACGGTGAAATCGCCGCAGGAAGGCCTGGACGAACTGAGCAAGATGCAGGGGTTCTCCGATTCGCTGCATGCGCTCGACAACAACCCGCTACCTTACGTGTTGCTGGTGCAGCCGCAGGACGGCGTTTCCGCCGATACCGCCAATCAGCTCGTGGACGATCTGCGCAACGAGCAAGGCGTGGACGTGGTGCAAGACAGCGGCACCTGGCGGCAGCGTCTGGATGCGTTGCTTGGTGTCGGCAATCGCGCGGTGCTGATTCTCGCCGGGTTGTTTGCGTTGGCGGTGTTGCTGGTGGTCGGCAACACGGTGCGCGTCGACATCACCAGCCGCGCCGATGAAATCGGGGTGCTGAAACTGATCGGTGCGAGCCGCGCCTTCGTGCGTCGTCCCTATCTTTACGCGGGCATCTGGTACGGCCTGTTCAGCGGCGTCCTGGCGGTGGCACTGGCGATTGCGATCGAATTCGCGCTGGCCGATCCGGTGGCGCGGCTCAGTCAGGTTTATGAAGGGAAGCTCCACGTGGGCGGCTTGCCACCGTGGCTGCTGCTCGCGGTGCCGGTCGCTGCGGCGGTCCTGGGGTGGCTGGGGGCACGTCTGGTCAGCGCCTGGCAGTTGCGCCGGGCAGCGTGACGGGTCTGGCGGGCGGTGAATCCGTTCGCACCCAATTCGCCTGCGCTAGTGCATGATGATGAAGCCAACGGGCGCAGGGGGTGCCCGCCGACGCACGAGCTGGGAAGCTACGCTTGATCTGATGGGATTTTTTGATGAGTGGAAGTATCAGCAGCCGCGACATCAGCACCGCACCACGTGTGCTGGTGGTGGATGGCTCCAAGGTCGTCCGCCAGCTGATCACGCGTGTACTGACTGCGGAGCTGCCGCAGGCTGAAGTCGTTGGTTGCGGCACGGGTGCCGAGGCGCATCAGCTGCTGCAGAACGGCGTGTTCGATTTCATCACCATCGCGCTGCGCCTTCCCGATATGGATGGATTGGAACTCGCGCGCTACGTGCGCGAATCCGCGCCGCAGATTTACGTACCCATCGTCGTCGTATCCGGCGATGTGGACGATCGCCTGCATCGCCGTTCGCTGGGCGAGCACGTCACCGATTATTTCGATAAATCGCTCGGCTTTCAGGCGCTGGCGGAATTCATCCGCGGATACGTTCGCCCCGAAAGCATTGCCGACGGCACCGTGCTTTACGTCGAAGACAGCCGCGTCGTCGCGCTGGCGACGCGCCGCATGCTGGAAAAGATCGGCCTTACCGTCCGTCACGTCGTGAGCGTGGAAGACGCGATTGCGATGCTCGAGGCCGAACGTGCACAAGGCGCGATCGGCGCGGATGTAGTGCTCACCGACGTCAGCCTCAAAGGCGAACTCACCGGCGGCGATCTGTTGAAATTCATCCGCATCGATTTCGGCTACGGCAAAGGCAAGTTGCCGGTGCTGGTGATGACGGGCGATGAGAATCCGGTGAATCAGGCGGCACTGATTCGCGCCGGCGCCAACGATCTGGTCGAGAAACCGGTCGAAGAGCGCTTGCTCGTCACGAAACTGCTTTTTCAATTGCGCGTGTCGCAACATCTGCGCACGCGCGAAAGTGCATGACGGACGACGATCGCATCAAACTCGAAGCGTCGTGGAAAAGTCGCATCGGCGATTATCTGCAGCGCCCCGAGATGCGCGCGCTTTCCGAATTCCTGCGCGCGGAAAAACACGCCGGCAAAGTGATCTATCCGCCGGGGCCGGAAATCTTCAATGCGTTTACGCACACGCCGTTCGACGCGGTGCGCGTGGTGATCCTCGGGCAGGATCCGTATCACGGTCCGGGGCAGGCGCATGGTTTGTGTTTTTCGGTACGCCCGGGCGTGCCTTCGCCGCCGTCGCTGGTGAATATCTTTAAAGAGATCCAGCGCGACCTCGGCATCGCGGCGCCCGATCATGGGTGCCTTACGCCATGGGCCGATCGGGGCGTGCTGCTGCTCAACGCGGTGCTGACCGTGGAGCGAGGTCTGGCGGCCTCGCATCAGGGCAAAGGCTGGGAAGGTTTTACCGATGCGGCCATCGATGCCCTGAACCGCGAGCGGGAAGGGATCGTCTTCATGCTCTGGGGCTCTTATGCCCAGCGGAAAGGCCAGCTGATCGACACGCGCCGCCATGCGGTGCTCAAGGCTGTCCATCCGTCCCCGCTTTCGGCCCATCGGGGCTTTATCGGCTGCGGTCATTTCTCGGCGGCCAACCGGTATCTGGAGACCCAGGGCCAGGCCCCCGTCGACTGGTCGCTGCCGCCCCGGGCCCAGCTGGAAACGGCTTTGTGACCGACAGCCCACATCCTGTTCATCTCCCTAAAGTCATGCTTGAAAGCCTGCTCCAAGGGACCATTGAACATGGACAAGGCCGGGCCATTCGTGTACTATTCGGTACATAAAAGGCGCCGGAACTCTCGGTGCCTTTAGCACTCCAAGTATCAGAGTGCTAAGCTGACCCCATTCAGGAGGTTCCAACATGTCCCAAGCCTTGGCGACGGCCACTTTGTCGGTCCCCAGCGTCGTCGGCAGTCTGGATGCCTACATCTCGGCGGTTCACCGGATTCCGGTGCTCACCCAGGATGAGGAGCAAGACCTGTCGCGCCGCTATCAAGCGGACGAGGATCTCGATTCCGCCCGCAAGCTGGTGATGTCGCATCTGCGTTTTGTGGTGCACGTGGCCCGCGGTTACAGCGGCTACGGTTTGCAGCTGTCCGACCTTATTCAGGAAGGCAACATCGGCCTGATGAAGGCGGTCAAGCGTTTCGACCCCGATCAGGGCGTGCGCCTGGTGAGTTTTGCCGTACATTGGATTCGCGCGGAAATGCACGAGTTCATCCTGCGCAACTGGCGCATCGTGAAGGTCGCCACGACCAAGGCGCAGCGCAAGCTGTTCTTCAACCTGCGCAAGAGCAAGAAGCGCCTGGGCTGGATGAATGCCGAAGAAGTGCGCGTGATCGCCCAAGACCTCGGCGTGCCGGAAGCGACGGTTCGTGAGATGGAATCGCGCCTGTCCGGTCGCGACATCGGTTTTGAAGCGCCGGCCGACGCCGACGAAGACGCCAAGCCCGCACCGGCCGCGTTCCTCATCGACGAGGGTGCCGATCCGTACGACAACGTCTCCGATGCCGATCAGTCCGACAACCAGCTCGAAACGCTGTCGGCTGCGCTGCAGAAGCTCGACGAACGTTCGCGCGACATCATCCAGCGCCGCTGGCTCAACGACGACAAGGCCACGCTGCAGGATCTGGCCGACGAATACGGTGTCTCTGCCGAACGTATCCGTCAGGTCGAGGCCAACGCCATGAAGAAAATGCGTGGTCTGTTCGCAGCCTGAGCATCGCCGACGTGCGATGGAAAGAGGCCTCCCTTGCGGAGGCCTTTTTTGTTTGAGTCCGCTGTGTTTAAGTCCGTGTGGATTTCCGAGCCGGCTGATGCATGTCACACGTTCTGGTCATTGAAGACGACGAGATCACCGCGCGCGAAATCGCGCTGGAGCTAGCTGCGCATGGCATCAGCGCGGATCGCGTCAACGACGGTCTGCAAGGATTGCAGCGCGCGCAGGAACCCATCTACGACGCCATCACGCTCGATCTCATGCTTCCCGGCATGGACGGACTCACCCTCGTCACGCAATTGCGCGAGCGCGGTATCCGAACGCCGGTGCTGATGATCAGCGCGCTGGGCGATGTGAATGAACGCGTGCGTGGTTTGCGTGCAGGCGGCGACGATTACCTCACCAAGCCTTTCGCTCCCGACGAAATGGCTGCGCGCATCGAAGTGCTGCTTCGCCGACATCGGCAGGAACCCTCGGCGCAAACGCGCTTGCGTGTCGCCGATCTGGAACTGGACATGATCACGCGTATCGCGCGTCGCGGTAATCGCGAATTGACGCTACTACCCACGGAATACCGGCTGCTGGAATTCCTGATGCGTTATCCGGGACAGGTACTCACACGCGCGATGATTTTCGAAAGCGTATGGGGCCTGCGTTTTGATCCTGGCACCAATCTGATCGATGTGCATATCGCACGCCTGCGCCGCAAGGTGGATATCGATGGCGAACCTTCGTTGATTCGCACCATGCGCGGATCGGGATACCGCCTTGGCTAATCGAAACAAAGATTGGTCCATGCATTGGCGTGCAACCACGTCGCGCCTGCTTCTGAGCTACGGTCTGTTCTTCGTGATCTGGGGCACCGTGCTGCTCGGTTCGATTTATTGGGAAACCATTCATTATCTTGAGGTGCGCACGGATCGCGACCTCATTCAGCAAATCAGCTATCTGAAACACATCGATCCTGCGCGTTTGCCGACGATGCTCGACGACTATGTGTTGCTGGAGGATGCCAACTACAACGCATGGGGCCTGTTTGATGCGCATGGCAACTGGGTCTCCGGCGATGTCGTCCAGCTTCCGCCGGCGCTCAAGGTCGATGGCGATCCCATGCGCGTAGAGGCCGACACCATCATTGCGCGCGATGCATTGCCTGCGGTGCAGGACCTGACGGTGATTGCAGCGCGTCTGGACGACAACCGCGTGCTTGCATTGGCACACACCACCGGCGTGACGGCGCACGTCAGCGGCATCATCAGGCACGCCTTGTGGTGGGGACTTTCGTTTACGCTGGTACCGGGCCTGCTCGGCGGTTTGATTCTCAATCGCGCGCCGCGCCGGCGCATTCGTCAGATCGAAAGCGCGACGCAACCGATCATGCACGGCGATCTTCGCCAGCGCTTACCAATCAGCGGACGCGGTGACGAACTGGACCGGCTTGCCGCCATCGTCAATGACGTGCTCGATCAGATCGAACGCTTGATGGGTGAAGTAAAAGGCGTTTGCGACAACATTGCGCACGACCTGCGCACGCCGCTGACGCGTTTGCGCTCGCAGCTGTATCGCATCGAACAGGAAATGGAAGAAAGCGATCCGCACGCCGAACTCATCGAGCGCTGTGTGGGCGATGTGGACGACGTGCTGGCACGCTTCCGCGCCTTGTTGCGTATTTCCGAACTGGAAGACCGTCGCCGGCGCGAAGGGTTTGTCGCCGTCGATCTGGGCGAGACCTTGCAACACGTGTACGAGTTGTACGCGCCGTTGGCCGAGGATCAGCAATTGCAGTTCGCGCTGCACGCCGATCCGGGCTTGATCGCGCAGGCCGATCCCGATCTGTTATTCGAGGCACTTGGAAACCTGGTCGGTAACGCCATCAAGTTCACGCCCGCGGGAGGGCAGGTCACGTTGAGCGCCAAGCGCATCGAGCTAGGCGTAGCGCGCGTGGAAGTCGCCGACAGCGGCCCCGGTATCCCGCAAGAGCAGCGCCAGGCCGTCTGGCAACGCTTTTATCGCGGCGATGGCAGCCGGGAAACCACTGGCCATGGGCTGGGCCTGAGCATCGTGGCGGCCATCGCCAAGCTGCACGATTTCGAGCTTTATATCGACAGCGCTGAGACGGGCGCCCGCATCGGCATGGATATCCGTCTGCAGCCCGTCGCTTGAACAAAAAAACCAATGAGGCCGTGCATTTGGGCCTAAATGAAACAATCTTCATGCCCATGAAAGGGCCCCCGATTCCCACAGGCAGATAATCGCCCGGCCATCCACGTGGTGTCGCCGGAAGCTGCCGTATGTTGGGATTAGTCAGAATCGCCCTCGCGCGCCCCTATACCTTCATCGTCCTCGCGCTTTTCATTTTGATTGCCGGGCCGCTGGCCGCGTTGCGCACGCCTACCGACATCTTCCCGAACATCGGCATTCCGGTGATCAGCGTGGTGTGGACGTACAACGGTTTGTCGCCGAGCGACATGTCGGGCCGTGTCATCTACTACTACGAGCGTCAGCTCACCAACAGCGTGAACGATATCGAGCACATCGAATCGCAATCGCTGCCGGGCATCGGCGTGGTGAAGATTTTCTTCCAGCCCGGTGTGGACATTCGTACGGCGACCGCGCAGGTCACCTCGATTTCGCAGACGGTGCTCAAGCAGATGCCGGCAGGCATCACGCCGCCGCAGATCATCAACTACAACGCATCGACGGTGCCGATCCTGCAGATGGCGTTGTCGAGCCCCAAGCTCAACGAGCAACAGATTCTCGATACGGCGCAGAACTTCCTGCGTCCCACGCTCGTCACCGTGCCGGGCATCGTGGTTCCCACGCCTTACGGCGGCAAGATTCGCGAAGTCATGCTCGATCTCGATCCGCAGGCGCTCGCCGCCGAGGGGCTTTCTGCGCAGGACGTGGGTAATGCGCTCGCTGCGCAGAACCAGATCGTGCCGGTGGGCACGATCAAGATCGGGCATAACGAATACACGGTGCAGCTCAACGATAGTCCGACGGCGATCCAGGACTTGAACAATCTGCCGATCAAGACCGTCAACGGTGCAACGATCACCATCGGCCAGGTGGCGCATGTGCGTGATGGTTCGCCGCCACAGGAAAACGTCGTGCGCGTAGACGGTCATCGTGCCGTGCTGATGACTGCGCTCAAGGGCGGCAGTGTTTCCACGCTCGCGGTGGTGGCAGGCATCAAGAAGCTGCTGCCGCTGATCCACGAAACGATGCCGCCGTCGCTGCACATCAAATTACTGGGCGATCAATCGGTATTCGTGAAAGAAGCCATTTCATCGGTTGCGCGTGAAGGCATCATCGCCGCGTGCCTCACGTCGCTGATGATTTTGATCTTCCTGGGCAGCTGGCGTTCCACCGTCATCATTGCCGTGTCGATTCCGCTTGCGATTCTTTCTGCCATTGCGCTGCTTGCCGCGACCGGCCAAACCTTGAATGTGATGACGCTTGGCGGTCTTGCGCTTGCTGTCGGCATTCTCGTGGACGACGCGACGGTGACGATCGAGAACATCAACTGGCATCTGGAGCAGGGCAAGGATGTGCATACGGCGATCATGGATGGCGCCAAGCAGATCGTAACGCCCGCCTTTGTTTCGCTACTCTGCATCTGCATCGTGTTCGTGCCGATGTTCATGCTCGAAGGTATCGCGGGCTTCTTGTTCCGGCCAATGGCGCTGTCGGTGATCTTTGCGATGGTGTCGTCCTTTGTGCTGTCGCGCACGCTGGTGCCGACACTGGCAATGTACCTGCTGAAACCGCATGTGGTGGAGGCCGATCCGGGCGATCATCCGGAAGATCCTTTCATCAATCACCACGTGGGGGATCAGCATCCCGTCATCCGTCGTGGCCGCATCCGCCTGGCGCTGGTGAAGTTTCAACAGAATTTCGAGCATCGTTTTGCGAAAATTCGCGATGCCTACTACGGCACGCTGTCGCTCGCACTGGGAGCGCGCAGGCGCTTCGTCATAGGCTTTCTCGCCGTTGTGCTCGTGTCATTCGCATTGGTGCCGTTCCTCGGCATGGATTTCTTCCCGACGACCGACGCAGGTGCCATTGCGATTCACGTTCGCGCACCGGTGGGTACGCGTATTGAAGATACGGCGGCCGAGTTCGATCATGTTGAAAATGCCATCCGCCGCGTGATTCCGCCGTCGCAGCTGGACAACATCATCGACAACATCGGCTTGCCTTCGAGCGGTACCAACATGGTGTACAGCAATAGCGGCACCATCGGTTCGCAGGACGGCGATATCCAGGTGTTGCTCAATCCCGGTCATGATCCGAGTGCCGAATTCGTGCGGAAACTGCGCGAAGTACTGCCGCGCCAATTCCCCGGTACGACGTTCTCGTTTCTGCCGGCGGACATGGCCACGCAGATTCTGAACTTCGGTGCGCCTGCGCCGCTGGATGTGAAAGTGTCGGGGCGCAACGGTGAAGCCAACGAGGCCTACGCGATTGAACTGCTGCGCAAGATGCAGGCCATTCCCGGCATTGCCGATGTGCGCATCCAGCAATCGAACTCGGCACCGCAGTTGAACGTCAATGTCGATCGCGTGCGCGCCGATCAGCTCGGTATCACCGAACGCGATGTCACTGACAGCATGGTGGCGTCGCTCGCCGGCACGCAGCAGGTTGCACCGACGTTCTGGCTGAATCCGCGCAACGGCGTGTCGTATCCGGTCGTTGCGCAAACCCCGCAATATCGCATGGATACGTTGCCGGCGCTGCAGAGTCTCCCCGTGACTGCATCGGGTACCGGTGCGCAACAGACACTCGGTGCGCTGGCAAGCATCGAGCGCACTTCAACGGCTGCCGTAGTGACGCATTACAACATCGCTCCCTCGTACGATATTTTCGCCGCGGTGCAAGGCCGCGATCTTGGAGCCGTCGCGGGTGATGTGCAGAAAGTGCTGGACGGTGCAGCAAAAGATCGCCCGAAAGGTTCCACGGTGGGACTGTTCGGTCAGGTGACGGCGATGCACGTCGCATTCTCCGGCCTGCTGTTCGGATTGCTTGGCGCGATCGTGCTGATCTACATGCTGATCGTAGTGAACTTCCAGTCCTGGATGGACCCGTTCGTGATCATCACGGCACTCCCAGCTGCATTGGCCGGTATCGTGTGGATGCTCTTCATCACGCACACGACGCTCTCCGTGCCTGCACTGACCGGCGCCATCATGTGCATGGGTGTGGCAACGGCCAACTCCATTCTTGTGGTGAGCTTCTGCCGCGAGCGCCTTGCCGAACACGGCGATGCCGTAAAAGCGGCGCTCGAAGCGGGCTTCACTCGCTTCCGCCCCGTTTGCATGACGGCGCTGGCGATGATCATCGGTATGTTGCCGATGGCGTTGTCCCAGGAACAGAACTCGCCACTCGGCCGCGCGGTGATCGGCGGCCTGTTATTCGCTACAGCTGCCACGCTGCTGTTTGTGCCGGTCGTTTTCAGCATCGTGCATGGGCGCGAACACCATGCATCGTCTACCGATCCAGTCAATGGACTTCCCCATGTCGCATAACTCCATGCCCATACAGTCGTCGCAAAAGCCGCCGCGCCTGAAAGGCGTCGCCATTGTGGGTGTCACAGTGGCTGTGCTTGCTGTCGTGCTAGGTCTGGCTATCCGCTATCGCCAGCATCATGAGTTGGTGCAATGGACGGACGCACAGTTGATTCCCAGCGTACGGCTCGCGCCGTCTTCCGATCCGGCAAAGTTGCACGCGATCACGCTGCCCGGTCATCTGGATGCGTGGTACACCGCGCCGATCCATGCGCGTGTCGATGGTTATCTGAAGAGCTGGTACAAGGACATCGGCGCCAAGGTGAAGACGGGCGATGTGCTCGCCAGCATCGATACACCGGAACTCGATCAGCAACTGGAGCAAGCCAAGGCGGTGCTGGTAAAAGCGCAAGCCGATGCCAAGCTCGCCAACATTACCTCGCAGCGCTGGCAGCATTTGCTCGCTTCCGATTCGGTGTCGAAACAGGAAGCCGATGAAAAAAGCGGCGAAGCAGCGGCAGCCGAAGCCACCGTGTTGGCAGCGAAGGCCGATGTCGATCGTCTGAGTGCGCTGGAAGGGTTCAAGAACATTACGGCGCCCTTCACCGGCACTGTCACCGCACGCCGAACCGACGTGGGTGATTTGATTACCGCAAACAGCCCCAGCAGCCCGGAGTTGTTCGAAGTAGCCGACGTTAGCCGCATGCGTTTATACGTGCCGATTCCCGAAGTGGATGCGAGTGCGATCAAACCGGGTATGAAGGCGGAACTGAGCGTACCCGAGATGCCGGGACGCACATTCGAGGCGACATTGATCGGTACGTCGGAAGCGATCAGCCAAAGTTCCGGCAGCCTGCTCGCACAGTTCGAGGCGAACAACAGCGACGGCGCCTTGAAGCCGGGCGATTACGCGGATGTAAGGCTCGATCTTTCCGTCAATCCGAACCTCGTCAGCGTTCCAGCGAGTGCGTTGATCTTCCGCTCGCAAGGTCCGCAGATCGCCGTGCTGGATTCCGATGGTCGCGTCAGTTTGCGCAAAGTACACATCGCGCTGGATCTCGGCACGTCCTTGCAGATCGACAAGGGGCTGACGGTCACCGATCGCGTCATCGAGAATCCACCGGATTCGCTGATGGATGGCGACAAAGTACGCGTTGACGAAACACCCGACGACAGTGCCGCCTTGCATCAGGCGGCTGCGGAGGATCCAAGCCATGATACGCGCTGATCGCTTGTTTGCCGGTGTCGCTGCAGCGCTGCTGTTGGGCGGTTGTTCGCTGGCGCCCACGTATCACACGCCATCGTTGCCGCCGATGCCCGCGACGTTCAAGGAAGCAGGCACCGCTTGGCGTGTCGCATCGCCGGCTGATCAAGCGCCGCGTGGCGACTGGTGGTCGGTTTACAGCGACGGCACGCTTGCAAAGCTGGAATCCCAACTCGACGCGGACAATCCATCGCTGGCAGCGGCGCTGGCGCGTTACGACACCGCGCGTGCATATGAAAGCCAGCTCCAATCCGGCTTGTTTCCGCATTTCGGTGTGATGGCCAATCCGATTCACGCGCGCCAGTCGGACAATCGTCCACTGCGCGGCAGCAACGAGCCCAACGAGTACGACAGCGATACCGTCGGTGCGAGCGCGAGCTACGATCTGGATCTGTGGGGGCGTATTCGCAATGAAGTCGGGCAGGGGCGTGCCTTATCCGAGGCAGCGAAGGCGGATCTTGCCAACGCGAAACTCAGTCTTGAAGCGCAACTGGCGGACGACTACGTACGGCTGCGCGGTTACGACATTCAAGCGGGCATTCTCGACGATACGTTGAACGCTTATCAGCGCGCGTTGACGTTGACGGAGAATCGTCACGCTGGCGGCATCGCTTCGGGCCTTGACGTGTCGCGAGCCCAGGCGCAGTTGCACGACGCGCAAGCGCAAGTCACCGATGTGCAGGCGCAACGCGCGTTGGTCGAACATGCGATCGCGGCGCTCGTGGGTGTGCCTGCATCCAGCTTCTCGCTGGCACCTCAGCGCGAACAGCTTGAAGTTCCGATAACGCCGGTCGGCGTTCCATCGACTTTGCTTGAGCGCCGCCCGGACATCGCTGCCGCAGAACGGCGTGTCTACTCAGCCAATGCAGGCATTGGTGTGGCGCGCGCGGCGTTTTTCCCCGATCTCAGCTTGTCGGGCAGTTACGGTTTCCAGAACACGGGGCTTGGAAATCTGCTGGCCATCGGCAACCGCTTCTGGGCACTCGGGCCGTTGGCGACACTCGACCTTTTCGACGGCGGTTTGCGTCGCGCGAAAGTACGCGAAGCACATGCGGAATTCGCCGAAGCATCGGCGGACTATCGTCAGACGGTGCTGGGTGCCTTTCGCGAAGTCGAGGACGATCTGGTGTTGCTGCGCGATCTGGGCGTCGAAGCGGGGCAGGAAGACGAAGCCGTTCAAGCCGCGCAGAAAACGCAGTCCATCGCCAACAACCGTTATCGCGAAGGCATCGTGAACTATCTCGAAGTGGTCACGGCGCAAACAGCGGCGTTGTCGGCCGAGCGCAGTGCGGAAACCATTCGTACCCGCCGCCTGCAGGCAAGCGTGGATTTGATTCGTGCGCTGGGCGGCGGCTGGACTCGCGAGCAGGCGGGTATGGATGCCACCGCGACGGCGCAAGCGAACACAGTGCAGAAAGCTCAGTAAAGATCGACCGGATCGACATCAATCGACCAGCGCACCTTGCGTGCGCTGGGCAATTGCGACAGCTGCATCCACCACGGCCGCAGTGCCGTATGCAGATTTCGGCGCGTCGCCGACTCGATCAGCAATTGACCGCGATGCCGCCCCGCGCGCAGCGGCATCGGTGCTTGCATCGGCCCGGAGATCTGCCATTCGGTCACATCGGGCAATGCGTCTCGCGCTTCCGACAGAAAGGCATCGACGACAGGGCGTTGATGCGCTTCGGCACGCAACAATACTTGATGGCCGTATGGCGGCAATCCGGCTTGCTTGCGTTCTGCGAGCAACTGTTTTGCTGCAAAACCATATCCGTTTGCGAGCAAGCTGCGCAAAAGCAGATGATCGGGATGATGGGTTTGCAACAGCACGCGCCCGGGTTTGCGTGCGCGCCCCGCGCGCCCTGCAACTTGCACGACCAGTTGCGCGAGGCGTTCGCCCGCGCGGAAGTCGATGCTGAGCAAACCTTCGTCCACGCCGACAATGGCGACCAGTGTGAGGTTGGGTAGATCGTGCCCCTTTGCCAGCATCTGCGTGCCGACCAGAATCGCGGGAGCATCGGATTGCAGATTGTCGAGCAACGTTTCGAATGCATCGCGGTGACGCGTGGTTTCGCGGTCGATGCGCAATACAGGCATTTGCGGAAACTGCGCAACAAGCGCTTCTTCCAGGCGTTCAGTACCTTGACCCTGCGGTTTCAGCTCAGTGCTGCCGCACGCCGGGCACGCTGCCGGTACGCCGGTCTGGTAATCGCAGTGATGGCAGATCAATCGCCGCCGGGCGGCATGCAGCGTGAGCGGGTGTTCGCAGCGCGGGCAATCGGCGTGCCAGCCGCAGCTGTAACACAGCAGCACCGGCGCGTAGCCGCGGCGGTTGCGGAATACCAGCACCTGCTCGCCGCGCGCCACTGTTTCGCCGATCGTATGCATCAGTGCCGGTGAAAGACCGTGATCCAACCGCTGCGCACGCATGTCGATGATCTGCACTTGCGGCGGATGGGCTGCGCTGGGTCGCGAGCGCAGATGTAGACCGTGATAGCGGCCCGCTTCGACGTTGGCCAGACTTTCCAGTGACGGCGTCGCCGATCCAAGCAGCACCGGCACGTTCAGTGCCCGAGCGCGCACCAGCGCTAGATCGCGTGCGTGATAACGAAAGCCTTCCTGTTGTTTGTACGCGTTGTCGTGCTCTTCATCGACGATGATCAGGCCCGCGTGCGGTAGCGGCGTAAACACGGCCGAGCGCGTACCCAACACGACGCGCGCTTCGCCGGAGCGCATGCGCAGCCACGCGCGTGCGCGCTCACCTTCGGCGAGATTGGAATGCAGTACTTCAACCGGCACGCCGAGGCGTTCGCGAAGCCGCCGTACGGTTTGCGGTGCGAGGCCGATTTCGGGCACGAGTAGGAGCGCCTGTTTGCCTTGTGCAAGCGTCTGCGCGATCAGCGCAAGGTAGACCTCGGTCTTGCCGCTGCCGGTGACACCGTCGAGCAGAAAAGCCTGAAAGCTGCCGAGTGCCTTGGCGACAGCGGCTACAGCGGCTTCCTGTTCTGGATGCAATGCTGGAGCGCTCGTCACCAAGTCGAGATGCGACGTTTGCGCTCGCTCGTCGCGCTCGACCAAACCCGCGTCGACAAGCCGTCGCGCCGCGGCACGCCAATCGGCAATGGAGATGTCCAGCTCGGCGGCGGACATCGGACCCTCGCTCAATGCCTGCAACAGGGCGCGACTGCTGCCGCGGCGGCTGCCTGCATCGCGTGCGCTCTCGCCGGCCATCGTCAACCGCCAGATCGGTTCGCCGGTTTCCGGCAACGGTTTGTCTTCGCGCAGCAGCAGAGGTAGCGCATTGGCGTAGGCTTCGCCCGGCGCGCCAAGCCAATAGTCGCTGGCCCAGGCCAGCGTCTGCATCAGTTCGGCATCGAGTAACGGTGTTTCATCCAGCACCTTGAGCACGCGCTTGAGTCGCGCGCTGCCAACCGTCGTCGGAACATCGACCTCGATCACCACGCCCACGGCCTTGCCGCGCCCAAACGGCACAAGTACGCGACCGCCAACCACCGCTTCGCCACTGGCGGGCGGCAAGTAGTCGAAGAGCGTGGGCAGCGGTACCGGTAAGGCGACGCGAAGGACGGATGGCATGGATAGGAAGTAGGCCCCGATACCGGTTCGAGTGTATCGCGAGCTGATCGCGGCCCCTACGAAAAAACGACGAGAGATGTTGCGATCAGTGCTTGCCCGCGATTGCTGCCCTGTCATCTAGGAACAACGGCTAAGTGGCTCTACGGAACGTGGTTTTTCCCTTATCCACAAGAGCTGTGGATAAGTCTGTGGATGTGCTTGGGAGAGGGTGCCTAAATGCCCTTTAAATCGCCTTTGAGCACGCGCTGTTCAACTTTTGACCAACCAAAAAAGATTATATGCATCAATAAGTTGAAAGATTGCTTCAAAAGTATTGCGACGCCCGTCACATTCTGGGTACACGAGTATTTCAATCCCTTGACGCTGTGCAAAACCGTGCTTTGTTGGCCCGAAAAATGACAGTCAATGCGCCAGGCCCAGGATGCCGGCGGCGGCCAGGGCAAAGCCAAACAACCACGTGTAAATCCAGCCGACGAAGCCATATTTTACGATCGTCATGGGCCAGCCCTGCCGGTAAACCCGTTTTTGCATGATCAGCAGGTAGATCGGGATCCAGACGGTCAGGGCGACCTGGATCGTGCCCAGCACATAGATCACCCAGTGGGCATGTGGGGTAAGCCAGGTTTGGAGCATCCCGGCCAGCGCAAACAGCAAGAGGCTGGCGAAGATGAAGGCGTGACTGTGCAGGGCGACGATCAGGTGCTCCATGTAGAGCCGGCGTCTGAACAGATAAAACACCGCCAATACCAGCGCGAAGACGGGGATCAGCACCAGCATGATGCCGGGCAGGGCGCCGAAGAGATTGGTGATCAGACGCTCCTGCGCTTCCCGTCTGGAGGAAAGACTGCCGCTGGATAGCGCCTTGATGTTTTCGACCATGTGAATGCGCAGCAAGGTCAGCCGTTCATTGGCGAAGTCCGGCAACCAGCCGATGTGTACGGGTCCCGTCGCCTTGGAATAACCGTCTTCATGTTCCGATGCCTGGACCGGGGCTGACGCCGTGGACGCAGCGGCCGCTGGCGACTTGCCCAGGTCGATCAGGCGTTGCTTCGCCTCGTCGCGATATTTCTGCTCGGTGGCGTCGATTTGCGACACGATTGTCGCGTTGCCGGTCGGGCCGGTGTTGTCGGCGCGCGCGGCCTCCAGGATCGCCAGCTTTTTATTCAGATCCCGCTGGACATCGCTGGTGTCCGTATCGTCCGCGAAAGAACCGCTCTGACCGATCAGCAACTTCTGTTGCCGTTGCTCCGCAGAACGACTCGTGATCAGGTCCGTGTCGATGTGAATCACGAACAGGGAAAGCAGACACATCACGAACATCAATCGGAACGGTGCGATGTAGCGCACGCGCCGGCCGGAGAAATATTCCAGCGTGAGGAAACCGGGCTTGAACATCAGCGGCGGCAACGTGTGAAAAATGCGTCCGTCGATATGCAGGAACGTCTCGAGGAATTCCTCCATCAAACCGTGCACCGGCCGCAGCACGCTGTGCACGGATTGACCGCAGTGATGGCAGTACTCGCCCTCCAGCGGCGTCGTGCAGTTGGCACACTGGAGGCCTTCGAATGAGGTCAGTTCCTTCATTGCTCAATCCCCTGCATTTCAGCGTGCGATCTTGGCACAGCTGGGCTGGAAAGGCTCGGGTACAATCGATGTTCGCAGAGACGTTTATTCCATGACATTTATCCACATCGACCGTGCCAGGGCATCGCGGGAGATTCGCGCCACCGTGCACCTCGCCCTGCCGCTTATGCTGGCGCAGCTCGCTGCGATCGGCAGCAATGTGATTGATGCTGTTCTAGCAGGGCATGTCAGTGCGCATGTGCTGGGCGCTGTCGCGGTGGGTGCCAGTGTGTGGTCGCTGGCGATTGTCAGCGGCATCGGCATGATGATGTCGGTGCCCCCGTCCATATCGCAGCTGGATGGCGCGGGGCGTCGTCACGAAGCGGGTTCGGTGTTTCGCCAGGCCATCTGGCTGGCCTTGGCTATGGGCGTATTGCTGTGGTTTGCGGTGCGGCATGCCGAGCCTCTGATCCGGCTCATCGGCGTGTCGCCGGGGCTTTATATCGATGTGGGCGAATTTCTTCGCGCCATCAGTTGGGGCGCGCCTGCGTTGACCTGCTATTTCGCGCTGCGTGGTTTATCCGAAGGGCTGTCCATGACCCGGCCGTCGATGTATTTCAGCTTCGGCGGATTGCTGTTGCTGGTGCCGCTCGGATACGTCTTCATGTTCGGCAAGCTGGGTTTGCCACCGCAAGGCGCACGCGGATGCGGTATAGCGACGGCGACGGTTCTGTGGCTGGAGATGCTGGCGTTCGGCATCTACGTGCTTTGCCATCGCAACTATCGCGGGCTGGGGATCTTCGACTGTTTCGAAGGGCCTAATCTGCAGCGCATCGGCGCGTTGGTGCATATCGGGTTGCCGATGGCCATCACGCTACTGGCCGAAGCAGGGTTGTTTGTTGCCGCGGCGTTACTGATTGGCAGCATGGGCGAGGATGCCGTGGCCAGTCATCAGGTGGCCATCAATGTGGCATCGCTGTTCTTCATGATCCCACTGGGATTGGCGATGGCGATCACGGTGCGTGTTGGCAATGCCGTGGGTCGAGGCGACGCGTCGGGTGTTCGCTATGCTGGGTTCTGCGGTATTGGCCTGACCCTGGTGACGCAGGTTGTTTCGGCGGCAGTGATGCTGGGATTCCCGCGCGCCATCGCCTCGCTTTACACCCATGACCAAACGGTGATCGCGCTGGCGGCGCAGTTGCTGCTGCTCGCCGGCCTGTTCCAGTTCTCCGATGGGATCCAGGTCGCCTCCAATGGCGCGTTGCGCGGTTTGAAGGACACCCGGGTGCCGATGGCCATCACGCTGTTCGCGTATTGGCTGGTCGGCATGCCGGTGGGCTGGTGGCTGGCCTTCCACGCCGGGCTGGGGCCGCGCGGTATCTGGATGGGCCTGATCGCCGGACTGAGCATGGCCGCGTTGCTGCTGTTCGTCCGCTTCTGGCGCAGCTCGCACCGGCAGCAACCCGGGACGTTTGGCCCTGTTGCGTCAGACAGGGCGGATGCCACGATCCCCTCATGACCTGCGTCGTGTGAACCGGTACGCTGGCGGAAACCACCAGGAACTCTTCGATTTATGAGCACACCCCCGCCCTTGCACCAACACCCGTCCAATGGATTCTGGGCTTTCCTGCGTGTGTTCGGGCGCGGCCTGAATGTGGTGCGGCTGGTGATCATCAATCTGATATTTTTCGGATTCCTTTTTCTCCTGCTGCTGCTCTGCGTGGGTATCAGCGCGGGCAGCCACGTCAATGAAATCCGCGAAGACAGTGTGCTGGTGCTGCGGCCGCAGGGCAGACTGGTGGAACAGTTCAGCGTTAATCCGTTGCAACGCGCGCTGTCCAAACTTTCCAGAAATCAGCCGACCGAAGTGCAACTGCGCGACTTGACCAGCGCCATCGATGCGGCCGCGAAGGATCCGCGCATTACGCGCATCGTGCTTATTCCCGATGAGTTGCAGAGTGGCGGTTTCGCTGCGCTCAGTGAAGTGGGCGCAGCGCTCGATCGCTTCCGCGCCGCCGGCAAGCCGGTGCTGGTGTGGGGCGCGGAGCTCGATCAGTACCAGTATTTCCTCGCGGCGCATGCGGACCGCATCCTGCTCGATCCGCAGGGCGGTTTGATGATTACAGGCCTGTCGAACTATCGACTGTTCTACAAGGACTTGCTCGACAAGCTCGGCGTGAATGTCTATCTGTTCCGCGTTGGTCAGTACAAGAGCGCTGCGGAGCCTTTCATCCTCGATCACGCATCGCCCGAATCCAAGGAAGCGGATAGCTACTGGATGGGCGGTTTGTGGGATGGCTACATCAATCAGGTTGCGAAACTGCGCAAGCTCGATCCAGCCGTGGTGCGCGCGGATATCGACGATCTTCCCAATCGCATCATGACGGCGCAGGGCAATCTGGCCAAACTTGCCGTCGATGAACATCTGGTCGATGGACTCGCCACGCGCGAAGAGCTGATCAGCATGCTGCGTTCGCAGGGTGTGCCGGCAGGCAAGGACGGTCACAGTTTCCGTCAGGTCAGCATGGATCGTTATACGGCGAGCATGTCGAACCGCAACAATCTGCTGGGCTCGGGTGTCACCGTCGTTGTCGCGGAAGGCGAAATCACGTCGGGCGATCAACCGGCCGGTTCGATTGGTGGTGAATCCACCGCGGCGCTGATCCGCGCTGCACGCGAAGACGATCGCACCAAGGCGCTCGTGTTGCGTGTGAACTCGCCGGGTGGCGAAGTTTATGCAGCCGAAGAGATTCGCCGCGAAGTGGAACAGACGCGCAAGGCAGGCATCCCTGTCGTCGTATCGATGGGCGACGTGGCGGCCAGCGGCGGTTACTGGATTTCAATGAATGCCGATAAGATTTATGCCGAGCCGGATACGATCACCGGTTCGATCGGCATCTTCGGCATGTACTACACCATCCCCAACACACTGAGCAAAATCGGTATCACCAGCGATGGTGTCGGCACCGGACCGTTGGCGGGTGCGTTCGATATCAGCCGTCCGCTCGACCCGAAGATCCAGCAGGTCATGCAGTCGATCATCAACAAGGGTTATCGCGATTTCGTCGGTGGCGTCGCGCAGGCGCGCGGCAAGAATTACGACGCGATCGATACCATCGCCCAGGGCCGCGTGTGGACCGGCGATCAGGCGGTACAGCGTGGCCTGGTCGATCAGCTCGGTGGCTTGGATGCAGCGGTTAACGAGGCAGCGGGTCTGGCCAAGCTCGGCAAGGATTACTCCGTGCGCTACCAGGAGCCGCCGACCGGCACGCTGGAGCGCTTCTTCGTAAGCTTCAGCCAGAATGCGATGGTGGATGGTCTGCAGTCGTACGGCCTGCGGTTACCCAGTTGGGTGGCGCAGCTGCCGGCGATGGCGCCGGAATTGCAGATGTTGAGCACGGCACACGTGGGTCAGCCGAACGTGTATTCGTACTGCTTCTGCTCGGCGCATTGACGATGTGGCGCGGCGGTTGGCGCCGCGTGCCGCAAAAGATTAATCCACGGCGGCGTTGTAATAGCCGCCGTGTTGCGTTGTGCGAATGGGCATGCCGAATGCTGCGGTGAGCGCCGCATCGGTCAAGACATCCATCTTGCTGCCTTCGTGCAACACGCGGCCTTCGCGCAACAGCACGACGTGCTGGATCTCCGGCAAGATCTCTTCGACGTGATGCGTCACCAGCACCAGCGTTGTGCCGTGCTGGGCGAGATGGCGCAGGCTTTCGAGAAAGCGCCGGCGGCTGGCAGGGTCCAGTCCGGCGCAGGGTTCATCCAGCAGAAGTGCGCGCGGACGATGCACTAGCGCGCGTGCAATAAGTACGCGACGCGCTTCACCGGTGGAAAGGCTTGCCATCTCGCGGCCAACCAGATGTGAGGCGTCCATCTGCGCCAGCGCATCGTGTGCACGTTCACGCATCGAAGCGGTGACCTGATGATCGACCCACAGCCCGCGCGCGGAGAAAAAGCCGGAGACCACGGCATCGAACACTTCAAGCGGGGTGTCGCTGGTGTAATCCAGTTGAACGGCCGGCGAGACAATGCCGATCAGGCTGCGCAGTTCGCTCACGTTCCAGCGATCACGGCCGAAAATGCGGATGACCGGCGTGCCGTCGCGGCGCGCCAGCGGATAGATCTGGCGCGCGATGAGTCGTATCAACGTCGATTTGCCGGAGCCATTGGGTCCCAGTATTGCGGTGTGCTGCCCCATGGCGAGGTGCAGGCTCAGCCGGTCCAGAATCAGTTGCTCGCCGCGCATCACGCTTGCTTCGGTGATATCGAGCAACGGGGTGGCGTCGTCGGAGAGGTGCGGCATGCTATCGGAATTCATGCCATGAACGATGCCTGCAAATGCCCATGCTTACAAGCGATGGACGTACAGACGTCCAAACGACTTTTGTAAGTCGAACGCTTATTGTGTTTGTTGCTGAATTTGCTGCTGTTCGTTGTCTTGTGCCTGATTCGCCTGCTTCGCGACATCTTTGGCGCGCTGCTCGTCCTGCTTTATGGCGCTCCACGGCGCATTGCTGGTCTGTGCGCTCGTGGCGGCCGGGGCCGGAGTCGATTGCGCCGGCGGCGGTTTGTCGCTGCATGCGGCGAGGGTCAGGGCGCACAGCAGTGCGGGAGCAATCGTCATCTTCATGGCATCGGCCTCGATCGGCGAGAGATAGAGTGTCCCGCGCCGTGGCGCCCAGGACAAGTCGATCGTGTAAGCTTTGCGCATGAACAGCCGCATCGACGCCTGGCAGTTGCAGGGCCACACCGCTTTGATCACCGGTGCCAGCAAGGGCATCGGTTATGCGGTCGCGCGCGAGCTGGCCGGCATGGGGGCCAGCCTGCTGCTGGTGGCGCGCGACGACGATTATCTCGAGCAGGTTCGTATCGAACTGACGGACGATTTTCCCGAGATCGACGTACTGGCTTTTGCTGCCGACGTCAGCGAAGCCGAGGATCGTCTGGCGGTGTTCGACTGGATCGCGGACATGGACGCGCCGGTGTCGCTCCTGATCAACAACGCGGGCGGCAACCTGCCCAAGGCAACGCTTGATTATGAAGAGGACGAATACCGCCTCATCTTCGAGCAGAACCTGTTTTCGGCATTTGAAATGTGCCGTCTTGCCCATCCGCATCTGACCGAACATGCCAATGCGGCCATCGTCAACGTGGGATCGGTGTCCGGCATCACGCATGTGCGCACCGGCTCGCCGTACGGCATGACCAAGGCAGCGCTGCACCAGCTCACGCGCAATCTGGCGGCGGAATGGGCGATCGACGGCATTCGCGTCAACGCGGTGGCGCCCTGGTACATCCGCACGCAACGCTCCGAGCCTGCACTGGCGGATGCCGATTATCTGGACGAAGTGCTCGACCACACGCCGCTACGCCGCATTGGCGAGCCGGAAGAAGTGGCCGCAGCGATTGCGTTTCTCTGCTTGCCTGCCGCGAGTTACATCACAGGCCACGTGTTGGCCGTCGATGGCGGCTTTCTCCATTACGGATTCTAATTCGCGCCACGCGAATACTTTTCCACAGCTTTTGGGGAAAGGTTGGTAGCAAACCTGTGGACAACTTCGTGCGGCGCCCATGTAACAACGGCTTGCATGAGATTGCGCAGAATTTACTCAGCAGTGGCTGAGTTCGGCGAGCAGTTCGCTCTCGCGTTGTTGCAACGCCAGTTGATCGCTCTTGAAGGCGCGCGACAACTTCTTTTCGGTGTCGTCGTATTGACTACGCAGTTCGGAGCACGTGTCCTGCGGCGACATCGGCTGACACTGGTCCTGCACCTGCGTGTAGTGGCTGGCGACCATGGCGGCGTTCGCCGTGACGCGGGGTGATGTCTGACCGAGCGGCGTCGGGATGATGCCAGTCATCGCCAGTGGTGCGTAATACGGCGCCGGATTGCCGTTGTTGCTCAGGTACGTCTTGCCATCGGTGGCGCGCGTGCAGCGATACATCAACGACGGCGGCGTAGTTGGCACAGGCGGCCGTGGCGCGGGTGTTGCGGCGGTCTGCTGTGTGTCGTTTTCATCCGCTTGAGCGGGTGGGGTTCCGGGCTCGTTGTCGTCGAGCTGCAGGGTCTGTTGTTTCTGGTCGTGCTTGCACGGCGCGCCCTGATACGTCACCTGTCCCTGCGCCGAGATGCATTTGTAGGCGGTGACGGTGTTGTCCTGTGCATGCGCGAGCATCGTCAGGCTGCCCAGAAGCAGCCCACAGAGAAACAGCATGCCGACGCCAAAACGGTTCATGCATCGATTCTAGTGGTGAAACGTGACCCACGCCGGTCGATCAGAACTCGACGTCGTGTTCCTCGGCGGCAAAGCCGATGCAAACCGCGCCTTCGCCGACGTTGACCATGCCGGTGATGCTCATGGGTGCTTGCATCAGCGTGACGTTATGTTCCTGGCAGGCCTGTTGCAGCTTGTCGTAACCGGGCAATTTGGGTAACTCGGCCAGATCGCCGCCGTAGGCCGCGCACATGACAGGTACCAGCAAGCCGGCGCGTACGCGATCGGCGGCATAGCTAAACAGTGTTTCGCAACCGTGTTCCCAGCCACGCACTTTGCCGACCGGGCTGGTTTCGCCACGGTAGCCGCGCAGCAAGGGTTTGATGTCGAGCGTGGAGCCCAGCACCGCACTGAACAGGCCCACGCTGCGATCGCCTTTTTTCTTGGCGCGCGCGCGCAAGTAATAAAGGTCGCGCGGGAGCATGTAGCCGTAGGAATTTTCCGCGATGTAGGCCAGGCGTTCGCGGATGGCGGCAGGCGTCTCGTTCGCCTTCATCAACCGCGCCGCCTCGACCACGCAGGGCGCCGTGCCGGCGAACAGGCTGCGCGTATCCATCACGCGCATCAGAAAGGGACCGGTCAGGCCGGCGCGCTCGCGCACCTGCCGATAGTTTTTCAACACGCCGAAGCTGGCTTTCACGACATGATCGTAGATCGGGCTGCGCGTGGCGGTGATGGTCAGGCAGAACACGCAGTCCTTTTCCAGCACCAGCTTTTCCAGGAACAGCTTCTGTACGTCTTCCACCGAGCATGGCTCGGTCTCGGCAGAGTGGCTGCGGCTGCCCAGTTTGAGCCGGAGGAAGCGGTCGATTTCGGCGGGATTGCGATCGTCCTTGAAGACGGAGTCGTTCACCCGCACCGCGATGGGCATGACGGAGATGTCGTGTTCGAGCAGAAAGTCCTGCGGGAGGTCGCAGGAGGCATCGATGGCCAGACCCATTCGCATGTAGCTAATCCTTCCACTTTCGTTCGCGCGGCCAACATAGCATGCGTCTACGACATGTGATTGCGGCACTGCGCCAACGTTCAGCGCAGCGTGCGGTATGTGTTCGTGTCGAACGCATCGACCTGCACTACTTCATCACGCGCTGCCTGCGCCTCGGCCAGGGCCTCGTACTCTTCCCTAGTGATGACACCCGCAGCGAGGCCAAGTTCGTCGAGCTGGTCCTTATGCGCCCGTTCCAGCCGGCCTTCGCGTACGGCGTCACGTAATTTGGTTTCGACGGGAATGGCGCGCACGGCTTTTTCCAGTGCGGCTTCCAGCTGGCCCAGGCCAGGTTCGTCCGGGCCGGGGACGTAGATGTCCGGCGTCAGATTGATGCGGGCTTCGCGGTCCTCGAGGATCGCGCGCGCCGCACGTTGACCCAGCAGGTCCGACGGCGGACGGCGGTGCGCACCTAGCGGGAATACGAGGCATCGGGCGAGGATTGCCAGCGGACCGGGGAGATTGTCCAGCACCCCGCGCAACGCTTCCTGTGTACGAAAGAGGGCTGTCGTCACGCTCCAGCGCGCCAGGTCGTAGTTGGAGGCGAACTTGGTTTCGTCGTGATAGCGCTTGAGCGCGGCGGCCGCGAGGTATTGCCACGCCAGTGCATCGGCCAGGCGGCCGGAAATCTTTTCGCGCCGCTTCAGCGAACCGCCGAGTGTGGCCATGCACATGTCGGAGACGAAAGCGAAAGCGGACGCATAGCGCGTGAGGTGCTGATAGTAGCGCTTCAATTCCGTATCGATGGGAACGCGTGCAAGGCGGCTTCCTGTAAGCGCAAGCAGCAGCGCACGCACGCCGCGCGTGAAAACGAAATTGATGTAGCCGAAGGTTGCGACGTCGAACTTGACCAGGTTCTTGTCGGCAATCGCATCGATGAGTTTGGGCACCCACGGATGACAACGTATCGCGCCCTGGCCGTAAATGATCATCGAGCGCGTCAGGATATTTGCACCTTCGACCGTAATGCCGATCGGCACCGACATCCACATGCGCGACAACGCATTGCGCGGACCGCGTTGTATGGCCGCGCCGGCACGGATATCCATGGCGTCGCTCACGACCTCGCGCATCGCGTCGGTGAGATAGGCCTTGGCGACGGAGCCAATCACTGCGGGTTTCTCGCCCGCATCCAATGCCCCGCAGGTGAGCGTGCGCGTCGCCGTCATCAAATACGTAAGACCGGCGATGCGCGCGAGCGGCTCTTCGATGCCTTCGAAACGGCCAATCGGTGTGTCGAACTGTTCGCGCACGGTCGCATAGGCGCCGCAAATACGCGTGGACATTTGCGCAGCACCTACTGCGAGAGCGGGTAGCGAAATCGAGCGGCCTGCCGCCAACGATTCCATCAGCATGCGCCAGCCGTTTCCGATTTGATCGGTGCCGCCGATGATCGCGTCGAGCGGCACAAAGACATCCTTGCCGACGATGGGGCCATTGTTGAACGGCACACCCATCGGATCGTGATGGCGGCCAATGTCGATACCAGGCAAATCATGCGGAATCAGCGCGCATGTAATGCCGCGATCAACCGTCTCGCCGAGCAAATGATTGGGGTCTTTCAACTGGAAGGCCAAACCGATCAGCGTCGCGACCGGCGCCAGGGTGATGTAACGCTTGTTCCAGTTGAGCCGCAGTCCGAGCACTTGCTCGCCGTTCCATGTGCCACGTTCGACAATGCCTTCCGATTGCGTGGCCGCTGCGTCGGAACCGGCTTCGGGGCCGGTCAGGGCGAAGCACGGAATTTCCTGGCCGGTAGCGAGGCGTTCGAGATAACGTTTTTTCTGTTCGTCCGTGCCGTAATGCACGAGCAGTTCACCCGGACCCAGCGAGTTGGGCACCATTACCGTGACTGCTGCTGCAATGGAGCGGCTCGCGATGCGCGTCACCACACGCGAATGGCCGATCTCGGAAAAACCAAGTCCGCCGAACTCTTCCGGAATCACCATGCCGAAGAAGCGTTCGCGCTTGAGGAAATCCCACACTTCCGGCGAGAGATCGCGATCTTGCTGGACCTGCCAGTCATCGAGCATCGCGCATAGCTGATGCACCGGGCCGTCCATAAAAGCCTGCTCTTTGTCGCTCAGCGGCTTGCATTGGAAATCGGCGAGATATTTCCAGTCGGGTGCACCCGTGAAAATTTGCGCGTCCCACCAAACGGTGCCTGCTTCCAGGGCGATGCGCTCGGTGGCGCCGAGTTTGGGCATCACGCGGCTCAGCGCGGGAAGCAGCGCACGCGCAAATAACGTGCGGCGCAATGGCGCAAAACCGGTCACCACGGCCAGCAGTATCGATGCCAGCAAAAGCGGCGTGAACAGCATCGGCGTATCGATGCCGCACAAGTACCAGGTCAGGAACAGCACGGCGAGTGCGCCAACCCATGCCAGCCAGCCGCGGCCGATATAGGCAAAACCGAACAGCACGATCAGTGCAACGATCCAGCCGCAGGCAAGCATGCCACTCTCCTTCATCGGGGTGCCGATGGTGAAGTGTGCCACTTCAAGGGAATGCGAATATGGCGGCACTAGGCTCTAATATAGGACTATGCGATTTGGCATCTTGCCGGCGTGGCGTCGCCGGCTTCGCACAGCGAAGACTGCGCTGTGCCTGACGAAAGAGATGGCATGAAGACCAAACACGAGATCGTCACCAACTGGCTGCCGCGTTATACCGGTGTGTCGCTCGACCACTTCGGTCCACACATCCTGCTTACCAACTTCGGCCACTACGTGGATCTGTTTGCCGAATGGCACGGGGTGGAAGTGCAGGGCCGCGATCGCCCGATGCCCAGTGCTACTGCCGACGGCATCACACTGATCAACTTCGGTATGGGCAGTCCCAATGCGGCGACGGTGATGGATTTGCTTAGCGCGATCGAACCGAGTGCGGCGTTGTTCCTCGGCAAATGCGGTGGCGTAAAAAAGAAGAATCAGCTTGGCGACCTGATCCTGCCGATTGCCGCTATCCGTGGCGAAGGCACAAGCAACGACTACCTGCCACCGGAAGTTCCTGCGCTGCCGGCTTTCCAATTGCAACGCGGTATCTCCACCATGATTCGCGACATGGGTCGCGACTATTGGACCGGCACGGTCTACACGACCAATCGTCGCGTGTGGGAACACGACGAAACGTTCAAGGAATACCTGCGCCGTACGCGATGCATGGCCGTCGATATGGAAACCGCAACAATTTTCGCCGCCGGTTTTGCCAATCGAATTCCCTGCGGTGCGCTGCTGTTGGTGTCCGATCAGCCGATGATTCCGGAAGGAGTGAAGACCGAACTGAGTGATCGGTCTGTCACCTCGCAATATGTGGATGCACATATCCGCATCGGTATCGAAGCGTTGAAGCTGGTGCGCCGCAATGGCCGCAGCGTGAAGCATCTGCGTTTCGAAGACGAGCCCAACGAATAGAAAAGCGTGCCTTGAATGTCCGGCATGGCACGCGGGACTGGAACGGTTGCGGTGCGTTTCAATGCCGGGGCGCCGTGCCCACAAAGACCGCACCTCGGCCTGCCGATATAACAACGAATACCGTGGCCACGCCTTAATTTAAGGGCGGCCGCCCATCGTACACCTACCTGTCGCTTGGCTGTCAGCCATTGACTTTTTGTTACGAAGCCCCGTAACGTCGACCTACAGGTTGTTAGGTAGTCGCTAAATTCTGGGAAAGACTATTGGCAACCTGTTGGGGAAGGGACGGGGAGATAAGGCGATACGCAGACTCGGTGCGGGGATTTCCCAGCCGAGATGGGATCTGCGTGCCTAGTTCTGCCCCGACTAAAACTTATTTCTGCTGGGGGCTCACAATTCATGAATGTTAAAAAACACGTGCCTGCATCCAAGGCGACGCAGACGCGCCATACCGCATTGGCCCTAGCGATTGCGCTGGGCTTCGGCTACGCGGGACACGCACACGCGCAGGCCACCACAGGCTCGATCACCGGTAGCGCGCCAGTCGAGGCAGGCGAAGTCGTCCGGTTGCAAAACGTTGGAACGGGCCTTTCGCGCGATGTGCCGGTAGATTCCAGTGGCCGTTACTACGCCGCCAGTTTGCCGACGGGTACCTACACGGTGTCGCTGGTCAGCAATGGCCAGGTGGTCGCCTCGCAGGAAAACGTCCATGTGACCGTGGCCGGCGCCGTTACCGTGCCGTTTGCCTCGTCCAAGGAAACCAAGAATCTGGGCACCGTGACGGTGACCGCCGATTCGGTGCCGCAGATCGATGTGACCTCGACGCGCCAAAGCGCGGTGATGACCTCGCAGCAGTTGAAAGATCTGCCGATTGCGCACAATGCGGAATCCATCGCCATTCTGGCGCCGGGCGTGACCTTCGGTGGTTCCAGCCTTGGTACGGGACCGAACGGTGCGCCGCTGGTCTCGATCGGCGGCAACGCCGTCGTCGAAAATGCCTATTACCTCAACGGCTTCAACACCACCGATCCGATCGGCGGCGCGGGTGGCATCACGCTGCCGTATTTCGCGATTGCCGAGCAGCAGACCATTACCTCCGGTTATGGCCCCGAGTACGGCCGTTCGACCGGTGGCGTGATCAGCCAGGTTGGTCAGCGCGGTAGCAACCAATGGCATGCGGGTGTGTACGTCGACTACCGTCCGAGCTGGGCGGAAAGCAGCTACGACAACATCACGTACTCGAATCCGAACACGCCAGTGGGTATCACCACGCCGACAATCGGCGGAGTACCCGGTACCGCTTACCTCAACGGCCATCAGGGCACGACCAATTACCCGGCCGGATACGGCCAAATCGAAAACGGTCAGCGGCAGAACAGTGACTGGGAAACGGTGTACGACGCCTATCTCAGCGGCCCGCTGATCAAGGACAAGCTGTTTTTCTTCCTGACCGCCGAATGGCAGCACGACAGCAATCAGGCCGGCGTGGCGCAGAACGGTCTGACGACGCCGACGGGTTGGGAATCGACCTCCACGTCCTCTCCCAAGCTTTACGGCAAGCTGGACTGGAACATCAACGACAGCAACATTCTTGAGTTGACGGGTGTCAAGAGCGACTCCAACCTCAACAGCAACAACTACTACAACTACAACTACTCGAACCAGAGCGTCGCCAATTACTACGGCCCGGGCTTGTTGACCAAGAACGATTTCAATCTCGGCGTCCTCAAGTACACGTCCTACATCACCGACGACCTCACACTCGAAGTTCTTGCCGGGCAGATGCAGGGCAAGTATTACGTGACGATACCCGGCGGAAATGTTCAGCCGGTGATTTATGCGCCGGGTTTGTCGTCTAGCACGCCGGGCTACTCCAATCTGGCTTCGATCCCGAATTTGTATCCGACGCAGCAGGGCAATCCGGATCACACCTCGAAGGTCAACAATCTGCGCATCGACCTTGATTGGAAAATCACGGATACGCACGAGTTGAAGTTCGGTATCGACAACATGCAGACCCACGACGATCACGACGGGTTCACCACCCTCGGTGGCGGTGCCTGGGTCTACAACGACGGCAACTCGCTTCCGATTTACGCGACCACTGCGCCCTACGTCACGACGCCCGTCGCCGGACGGTATGTGCAGGAGAATCTCGATAGCTCGGATATCAACCTGGCAGTCCGTCAAAAAGCGCAGTACATCGAAGATCGTTGGCAGGTCATGCCGAACCTGCTGCTTGACCTTGGCATACGCAACGACTCGTTCATCAATAGCGCGCCAGGTGGCGTGGAATACGTGCGCGAGACCAAGCCGCAGTGGGCGCCGCGTCTGGGCTTCAGCTGGGATATCTTCGGCGACAGCACGGCGAAGCTGTTCGGTAATGCGGGTCGCTACTATCTGGCGTTGCCGACGGGTCTGGCTGCACGCAACTCGACCTTTGGCACCGTGAATGGCGAAGTGACCTATACCTACACGTCCATCGGTGCAAACGGTGTTCCGCAAGGCCTGACCCCGGTGCCGGTGGTTCTGGCCCCGGGTGTGACCAACCCAGGTTTCTACTCGCCGGATGGCGAGAATGGCGTGATCGGCAACGGCAAGGATTACGCGTCGAACAACCTGAAAGCCGAATACCAGGATGAATTCGTTCTTGGTTTCCAGAAGACCCTCGGCGATACCGGTCTGGTGTTCGGCACGACGGCCACCTATCAAAAGGTGAGCAACTTCGTCGATGACACCGACCTCGTACTGCCGGACGCTGTCGTTGGAGCCCTGGTCAATCCAGGCAAGGCCAACTACATCCCGCAAGGCAACCAGCTGGTCGAGTGGAATCCGAACACCGGGCAGGGCGTTCTCTGCAATCATATCTGCACATTCCCGACGCCAGAGCGTAAGTACTACGGTCTGGAGACGTATCTGGAACACACCTGGGACGGCAAGTGGTACGGCAAGGTCGACTACCTGTTCTCGAAGTCGTGGGGTACGACTGAGGGCCCGACCGACACCGCGATCGGCCAGATCTCGAACCAGACGCAGATTGCAAAACAGCAGGGTGGTCTTTCCGGTTCAACCACGGCGCAGTGGGACTTCCCCGACCTGATGCAGTACAGCAACGGCGAGCTGCCAAACAGCCGTCGTCACACGCTGAAGGCCTTCGGTGCGTATTCCATCACGCCCGAGTGGCTCGTAAGCGGCACCTATATCATCCAGTCTGGCGCGCCGAACGAATGCTTGAGCGGTTACGGCGATATCATTGATCCGGATGAATATGGTGGTTCTTACCAGCACTTCTGTGGTGGCGTACCCGCGGGCAATTCGACAACCGGCGTCGGTTATGGTGGCTTGCCATCGCCTCCGGGAGCGAGTGGTCACACGCCGTGGATCCATCAGATCAACCTGGCGCTGACGTACATACCGGTATGGGGCAACAAGCACCTTACGTTCCAGGCGATGGTTCATAACCTGCTCAACGAGCAGAATGCCCTGCTGTATGTCTCGGGCTATATGCAGACCGTCACCAATGGCCAGGGCGCTTACAACCCGGTCTACAAGACCCCGCTCTCGCTGGAAGCTCCGCGCTACGTGGACTTCAGCGTGAAGTTCGACTGGTAATTCCCGATCGTCATTCACCGGTGCCCGAAAGGGCGCCGGTAACGGGAGCAACAAAGAAGGCCGCCGGTTATCTGGCGGCCTTCTTCATTTCAGCGATTGAGGCGTTGAATGAGCGGCTTCAGAAAATCCTGATATCGCGGACTGCGCGCCGTATCGCCTCGTATCGGCTGGCGCACTTGCGCCGCACTGGCTGTGCTATGCACCTCGCGCTGCGTCTGATGCGGAGAGAGGCACGCGACATCAAAAGGCAGTTGGCAGAAGGCAAGCAAGCGGCGAATCTGCGCTTCGGGTTCTTGCACCAGGGTCTCGTAGGCAAGATCGAGCATTTGATCCGGGTAACGTTCCTGCCAGTAGTCGCTGAGGCATTGGTAGTCGTTGTAATAGCTGGCCAGGTCCTCCAGGTCGTAGCTGAAGTGGATGCCTTCGCTGAATAACTGGCGGTAGCAGGCAAAACAGGTTTCGACCGGATCGCGATGACAGTTGATGATTTTGGCGCCCGGCAACATCGCACGAATCGCGCCGACCCACTGCCAGTTCAGCAATCCCTTGTCGGTGAAATAAGGGCGCTTGGTGCGCCAGCGGGCAGTGCGGGCAAGATAGTCTTTGCCCAGTCGCGCCCAATCTTCCGCCGAGGCGTCGGGCACCCAATGGGGAAACTCTTTGCCGCGTCGTTTCGATTCTTCATCGAGAACCTGCGAGAGGTCGCTGATCTCGTTTGCACCTTCCACTAGCGGGTGCGAAGCAAGAATGTGTTCAACCAGTGTCGATCCGGAACGCGGAAGACTGGCGATGAAAATCACTTCATGTCCCAGGACCGGATCGAGCGGAACTGGCGACGGATCACGAAAGACGTTAGCAATCGCATCGACATGGCCATGCCCGGCCACCGCATCCCATTGGACCAGCTGGCGTTTGAGTGCATTGGCTTCTAGCAGTGCCTGAAAGGCGCCGGCGTAGTCACGCTGATCTTCGAGGGCTTTGTACAAACTAAAACCCAGCGATATGCGATCGTCGTTTGAAAGCTGCTGGTTTTGCAGGATGTGGTGGATCTGTCCTGCATCCGCCAGCGTTAGTGGCTCGGTTTTCAGATTGGCCAATCCCTGCCAGGCCTGCGCTTGATCGGGTTGCAAGGCCAGCGATTTGCGGTATTGGGCAACCGCGTCGGGGATGTTGCCGCGTATCGTGAAAATGTCTGCGAGCGTGTTGCGCGCAGCGATATGCCGTTCGTCCAGATTGAGGGCGCGTTGCAAAGCATCTGCGGCCTCGTCCAGTTGCCAGTGCAATTTCAGCGCTTTACCGAGGTTGTACCAAGTTGAGGCCTGCTTGGGGGCCAGTTCTGTGGCTCGGCGCAGGTAGACAAATGCTTCATCGGTTGCGCCAGAGTCGTAAAGGGCACCCCCCAGAGTCGTGAGGGTGCTCGGGTCATCCGGGCGTTGCTTTGCGGCTTTGCGCAAGTACTCGGCGGCGGTGATGCTGTCGCCACGCATCTGACAAGCTATGCCATACAGGAACAGCGCGTTGGCAAAGCCGGGCGCCTCGGCCAGCACGCGTCTCAGCGGTTGTTCGGCCAAATCAGCGCGCCCTTCGGATAACGCTCTGCCGGCTTCGCTCAGCCACTGGCGCGCTGCGGGGGAGAGGGAGGTGGGCGGCATGGGTTACCTGATGCGGATGGTTTCAGAATCGATGCCAAGTCTTGCATGTTCTTCACGATAAAGAGTGGCCGCATGACGGCAGACGTTCCGCTTGATGGGGTGTGCGATTACCATGGAAGACGTCATGCGACCTCATAAAGGGTTACGGCCTTGATTTACTGCTTCCCCGCTATTCTCAACTCCGGTGAGCTGGCTGCCATCCGGCCCAGACTGCAGGGTGCGTCTTTTATCGATGGAGCCGACACGGCGGGTTGGTCTGCGCGTGAGGTGAAGCGGAATCTGCAAGTGACGTCGGGTACACCCGAATACGAGCAGATTGCACGCACCGTGCGCGAAGCCTTTATGCGCAGCGGTGAATTGCAGACGGCACTGCTGCCGGCGGCGGCGACGTCGGTATTGTTCAATCGCTATCAACAGGGCATGGAATACGGCCCTCATGTCGATTCGCCGATCATGGGGATTATGAGCAATGCGATACGTAGCGACATTGCCATCACCATTTTTCTCTCCGACCCGCAAAGTTACGATGGCGGTGAGTTGACCGTACTCATGAACGGCATCAGCAGTCAGTTCAAGCTTGAGGCGGGTTCCGCCATTGCCTATCCCGCCAACACGTTGCACCACGTCACACCGGTTACCCGCGGTGTGCGCGATGCGGCGATCATCTGGGTGCAAAGCCAGATTCGTGATCCTGCGCAGCGGGAAATATTGTGGGATATGGAAAACGCCAAGCGTTTGACTTTCAGTCGCGAAGGCAAGAGCCCGGCGTTCGACCTGATCAGCAAGTCGCGAGCGAACCTGGTTCGCATGTGGGCGGACACCTGACGTAGGCTGCGCGATAAGCGCGTGGCTTTTGCTGCGGCCGTTGCATGCATTGATGACACGTAAAAAAAAGACCCCATGCGGGGTCTTTTTCAAAGCAGCGCGTTTTCAGTAGCGCGGAATGCTCGAGTCGATTTCCGCAGCCCAAGCATCGATGCCACCGTCGACGCTATACACCTGCGTAAAACCATGTGCAGCGAAGCGCTCCGCCACGCCGCGGCTGGAAATGCCGTGATGGCACATGAAGGCAATCGGCGTGTCTTTCGGCAGCGCGGCGAGTGCGTCGTAGCCTTCTTCTTCGAGAACGCGTGCCTGCGCGAGCGGGGCGGCGATCTGGCGGCCTTGTGCCGGACGTGTATCGATCAACGTGATGTTCTTCGCAGCGAGGCGTTGCTGCAGTTCCTGCACGCTCATCGAACGGATTTCGTTGGCATTGGGAAACTTCAGGCTCAGGCCTTCGCCCTGCATCGTGGAAACCCAATCGATCACGATGCCTTTCGCGCGCTGCGCACTGGCCGGATCGAAATGCACTTCGATGCCGTTGGCGTTGACGACGATATCGTGATCGTGACCCGGTGCAAGCTGGAAGCCGGCGCTGTGGTCCGGGCCGATTTCCAGATGCAGTGCCAGACCCTGTGCATTGGCCGTGCCCTGACGGATCGCTTCGGCAGCCTTATCGGTAATCGTGATTTCCGGCGGTGTGCGATCCGGCGCTGCGGCACCGAACAGCTGATGCAGTTCGCCGCTGCCATACATCTGGTGAATGATGTCGGCGCCGCCGACCAGTTCGCCGTCGACATACAACTGCGGGATGGTCGGCCAATTGCCGAACTGCTTGATGCCTTCGCGGATTTCCGGATCTTCCAGCACGTTGACCGTGTGGTAGTCGGGCAGCAGTTCGTTGAGCGTGTTGGTGGCTGCGGCGGAAAAACCGCACATCGGCTGATGACGGGTGCCCTTCATAAACAACACCACGCGGTGGTCTTTGAGCAGGGTTTCGATTCGTTCGCGGGTGGGGGTGTCGAGGGACATGCAAAGGGCTCCGGGGAAGACGGACATTGTATCCCGTCGATATGCAGGCGGCGGAGGCGGGTTCAAGGTTTTGTTTCTGGCTCCTCCCCCTGCAAGGCAGGGGGAGGTTGGGAGGGGGTAGCTCTTCGCCAGGTTGATTGGCCCCTCCCCAACCCTCCCCTGCGCGTAAGGGAGGGAGCAGGTGCTCTTAGGCTGCCGGGCGCAAGTCTTCGTCGTCGCGCTTGTAGCGGGCCAGTGGCGCTAGCGCCAGGGCGGCGGTGGGCGAGGGCATCACCAGCTCGCGGCTGGCGCGTCCCAGCGCGGTGGGCTGTTCGCTCCAATGGATCAGTTCCATCGAGCCCATATCGTCTTCGACCAGTGCGGTGCAGTGTTCCACCCAGTCGCCATCGTTGAGATACACGACGCCGTCGATCGTGCGGACCTGTCCGTAATGAATATGGCCGCAGATGTGGCCATCGAATCCGCGTTCGCGCGCATCGGCGGCCACGCGGTCTTCGTAGGCGCGGATATAGGCCAATGCCTGGCCAATATGCGATTTGACGATGATCGACAGCGGCAGATACGGCAGCGCCATGCGGCGTCGCCACGCGTTCACGCGGCGGTTGCTCCAGCAGATGAAGCGATGCATGGCCTCGCCGATGTTCAGCATCCAGCTGCGGCCAATCTGCTCGGGATCGAATTCGTCGCCGTGGCTGACGCGGTAGCGGCGTCCGTCGGCGCCTTCGTGGATGGCGTCCAGTTCGATGCGCACGCCGCAGATGGTTTGTCCCACCATGCCGCGAAGGGCCGCATCGTGGTTGCCCGGAATGTAGGTCACCTGCACTCCGCGACGCGCCATATCCAGCACTTCGGCGATCACGGTGCCGTGGTCCGGATGCCACCAGCGGCGGCGGCTCAGGGATTCAAGATCGATGATGTCGCCCACCAGATATAGCTTTTCGCACTGCAGATTTCGGAGGAAATCGAGCAGGTAGGAAGCCTTGCAATCAGGTGTGCCCAGATGGACGTCGGATATGAAAACGCTTCGGCAGCGAAGGATGGCCATGGCGTTGTTCCCCGGTTATGTGCCGGGACCACAGTCTCGTACCCGAACGTCACCGTGCGATGGCGAAATGGTTGCAGGATGATTGCCGTCGAGGATTTAAGGCCGTTTTCAGTGCAGCGCGGCGCGCACGACTGGTTCGATGGCGTCCGTCCACAGGGCGTACTGAGCCGACGAGGGGTGTAGGCCGTCGGCGGCGACGAACCAGGGGTGAGTGCGGGAAATGCCAGTGATATTCACAAAATGAGCGCCGGCGCGGATGGTTTCGTCCCGGCCGATCGCATTGAAAACATCCAGTTCATGGCTGATTTTGGCCACATCGCGGCCGCTGGCATGCCCAAAGGGCGTCACGCCCCAATCGGGAATGGACACCACGATGACCCGTTCAGGGTGATGGTTCGCCAACGCAATCGAACGCATCAGCAGTGCGTGAAACTGCACGCGGTATTCGCCCGCAGAACGTCCGCGATATTGGTTGTTGACCCCGATCAGCAACGTGACGAGGTCGTAACCCGGCTCCAGCTGCGCTTTGTCCATGGCGGCGGATAGCTCGTCCGTCGTCCAGCCCGTCACGGCGATGATGCGTGGATCGTCGATCGCGACACCGTGACTACGCAGCTTTTCCACCAACTGCACCGGCCAGCGCGCTTTTTCGGCGACATCTTCACCGATGGTGTAGGAGTCGCCGAGCGCCAGATAGTGAAAGGGCATATCAGGCGAGCGCAGCAGCAGCGCGTGGTGTTTCTTCCGTGGCCATGCGCTCGAGCACGCGTTCCATGCGCACGAACACTTCACTCAGCTGCGCCGGTTGCGGCAGCAGCGTGAGGCGCAAGTGGCGGCTGTTCGGCACGTTGAAGCTCGAGCCTGGAACGACGAGTACGGATTCTTCTTCCAGCAAACGCAAGGCGAACGCATCGTCGTTGAAGTTCGCCATGCGATCGCTGCGGATGCGCGGGAACGCATACAACGCGCCGCCGGGCGTGACGAGATCGAGATACTTACTCGCCGCGACGCCTTCGACCACCGCCTTGCGCGCGGTGTGCAGGCGGCCGCCCGGCGCAGTGAGTGCGGTGATGGTCGGCGTATCTTTCAAGGCGGGAATCACCGCCCATTGCGCGGTGACGTTCGCGCACAGGCGCAACGCGGCGAGCAATTGCAGGGCATCGCGATAGTCGTGCGTGCGCATCGGATCGCCGGACAGGCTCAGCCAGCCCACGCGATAACCGCAAGCGCGATGCACCTTGCTCAATCCGCCGAAACTCACGCACGGTACGCTGCCGGCCACCTCGGCGAGCGGCTGGAACGGCGTGTTGTCGTAAAGAATCTCGTCGTAGATTTCATCGCACAGCAACAGCAGACGATGCCGTGCGGCAATCTCGACAATCTGTTCCAGCAACGCACGCGGATACACCGCGCCGGTGGGATTGTTCGGATTGATCAACACCAGCGCTCGCGTGCGTGGCGTGATCAGCGCCTCGATCTCTTCCGGATCGGGCATGTGACGATGTTCGGCGAGGCAGCGGTAGTAACGCGGCACGCCGCCGTTGAGAATGGTCGCCGCACTCCACAAAGGATAATCCGGGCTCGGCAGCAGCACTTCGTCGCCTTGCTGCAACAACGCGCGCAGGCTCAGATCGATCAGCTCGCTGACGCCGTTGCCGATAAAGATGCGTTCGACTTCCACATGTTGCGCGCCACGCGCGCGCTGTTGCGCGGCGATGGCTTCACGCGCTTCTTCCAGACCCTGCTCGTGGCCGTACGCTTCGCTCTCATGCAGATGCGCGGCGATAGCTTCGCGCAAGTGATCGGGCACGGTGAAACCGTAGCGGGCCGGGTTGCCGATATTGAGCTTGATGATCGGCTGACCGGCAGCCTCCAGCTCGCGAGCGCGGCGCGTCAGCGCGCCACGGATTTCGTAGCGCACTTCTGCCAGATGCGCACTGGGTTTGATCGGGGCCAACGGGTACGTCCTTCTTCATTCGCAAAAACCCGGCATCCGCCGGTTCAACGGGATGCTAACAGCGTTAGCCGGCCCGTGGGAGGCGTCCGTGGGCTCTAAACATGGCAGACGACGGACAGGCCCTTACACATGCATAATCGGACTATGAGCGATGCCCAAACCATCGAACAACTCCGGCATATCGGTTGGCGCGGCCAGTCGTTGCCGGGTGAAGGACGGCGACTGGCGCGTGTCGTTGCACAGCACCGCGCGGGTTACGAGCTGCATGACGGTGTCCAGACCTTCGGCGCCCAGCCCGCCGGTCACTTTCTCAAGCGCGGCCTCGATCCGGCAGAGCGGCCGGCCGTCGGCGATTTTGTCGAGATCGAACCGGGCAAGCCGCCGCATATAACGATCGTGCAAACGCGACGCACCGTGCTGTCGCGTGCGGCGGCGGGCGAACGTTACGAGCGGCAGGTCATCGCGACCAATATCGACTACGTGCTGGTGCTGACCGGTCTGGATGGCGATTTCAATCCCGCGCGCATCGAGCGGTATCTCTCGCTTACGGAAGGTTCCGGTGCACAGCCGGTGATCATCCTGAGCAAGCTCGATCTCAACGACGGCGCCGCGGAGCGTTTGGAAGAGCTGCGTAGCCGGTTGCCTAACGGCACGCCGATTCATGCGATCAACGGCAAGGATGCCGCAAGCGTCGCAACGTTGTCGGTTTATCTGAAGCTGGGCGACAGCGCGGTGCTGGTGGGTTCGTCCGGCGCGGGCAAGTCTACGCTCACCAACACACTGCTGGGCAGTCAGCACATGGCCACCAGTGCCGTGCGCGAACATGACAGCCGCGGCCGTCACACCACGACCTATCGCGCGCTGCTGCAGCTGCCGAGCGGCGGTTGTCTGATCGACACGCCCGGCATGCGCGAACTTAAACTTACCGGCGAAGAAAATCTCGATCTCTTCGCCGACATCGAAGCGCTGGCCGAAAAATGCCGCTTCGCCGATTGCGGTCACGGCAGCGAACCCGGCTGCGCCGTGCAAGCCGCGCTGGACGAAGGCGAACTCTCGCAAGAACGCTGGCGCAATTACCTGAAGCTTCGCGACGAACGCGAAGAGCAGGCCGCCATGCTCGAATCCCGCCTCCGTCGCCAGCGCGGCGGACGACCCGCCACCAAGCCACACAGTCCGCGCGGTTCACGTGAGAGGGAATAACGATCCGATAGTCGATCAGGGTGTCGTCGATCAACGTGTAGTCGATCAGGGTGTAGTCGATCAAGGTGCCAGACCTATGGAGATGCGCCGTATCTCTTCGCGATTGACGTCGTTCTACAAGCAGACCTTTCCGGTCATTTGGTGCGGCGCTGTCATGATCGTTGCCGTGGTGGCCTGGGTGCTTGTCCATGCCGGCAAACAAGGCGCCTCGATGTTCCTTATTTTCCCGCTGCTGATGGCTGTGATCGGCTATGCGCTTTACCGCAATCTTGTCGCAGACATGGTCGACGAAGTCTGGCTGGAAGGCGACGCGATCATCGTGAAGAATCGCGATGAGCTGGCGAAAATTCCGCTGCGCGACGTGACGGACGTGAACGCAAGCACCATGACGAATCCGCGTCGCATCACGCTAACGCTGCGAAGCGATACGCGCTGGGGGCGCCGCATTACTTTCATGCCGGCGGTCGAATCAGTTAGCTTCACCTACAGCTTCAAACCCGATCCGATCGCGACGGAACTCACCAGTCGCATCGATGCTTTACGGACATCCGCATCATGAATACCTCCGCCGACGCACCTGCTGCCATTCCCCCCGAACTGCAATGCTATGCCGCGCTCGACAAACGACTACTCGCGGCCGTGCGCGGCATCAATATCCTGTCGACGGTGAGCTGGCCGGCGTCGCTCGAAGACCGCATGATCGAGGAATACGGCAGAGGGCAGTACGCGTTGCCGGAAGTGAGCTACAAGGTTCCCGATTTTTCCGACGTGCGCAAGGAACTGCAAGCGATCGAAGCGGAAGCCAGCGACGGCGACCCGCTTGGCGAGTATCTGCGCCGCACCGCTGAATCGTGGCGTATCGCTGCGGAAATGCTTGAGGCCGTGGGTACGGAAGGCGTCACCGCGCCGTCCATCCAGCTGTACGGACGCCCGGGCGATTCGATTCCGGGCAGCGATCGCAGCAATCTCGATGCCGCGAAGTATTTCGTCGAACTCTCCGACGAACTGGGTGCCGATCTGCAAGACGACGACATCACGGCCAACATTCCCTCCGACGTGTTGCGTGCCGACCTTTCGACCGCGCTGGATAGCTTCTTCGGCGCCGGTGTGATTTCCGTCGAAGTCGACAACGATCTCACGGCGAAAGCGGCGGCAGGTGCGACACGCATTCGCCTGCGTGGCGGCATGCGCTTCAGCCAGTACGACCGTTATCAGCTGCTCAATCACGAAGCCTACGTGCATTCGCTCACGGCGTTGAATGGGCGCGCCCAGCCGCTGCTCGCTTCGCTTGCGCGCACGTCGCCACGCGTCACGGCGACGCAGGAAGGTTTGGCCGTATTCGCCGAACTGATGTCAGGCGCAATCGATATCGCGCGGCTCAAACGTATCAGCCTGCGCATTCTGGCCATCGACATGGCGCTCAACGGTGCGGATTTCGTCGAGGTCTATCGCTTCTTCAACCGCTGTGGTCAAAGCGTGGGAGATAGTTTTCACTCCGCACAACGTGTCTTCCGCGGGGTACCGCTGACCGGCGGCTCGGCGTTCGCCAAGGACAACGTGTATCTGTCCGGCTTGCTCGACGTCCACACCTTCTTTCGCTGGGCGCTGAAAGAGCGCCGCATGGATCTGCTGCGTTACCTGTTCGCGGGCAAGCTCACCTTGCAGGACGTGATGAACCTGGAACCGCACTTTCTCTCCGGCGCGCTTGTTGCACCGCGATGGCTGCCGCCGTGGATGCAGCACGTACACGGTCTGGCAGGCAAGCTGGCGTTCTCGCTTTTCATCAATCGTATACGCATGTCGAAAGTAGAAGCAGAGACCCTGTCCGCCGGGGTGTAAATCCGCGCTTTACGACGTCCCTCGCCTACAGCGGAAGGCGCCCGTGGCGAAGGCGGGCGGGTGCTACCATGCGCCAATCTCGCTCCGGCGAACCGAATTCCCCTCTTTCGATACGTATCGACGCATCCGATGGCTCATTCCGACGACTTCCGCAAAGCCGCACTCGATTACCACCGCTACCCGCGCCCGGGCAAGATCAAGGTCTCGCCGACCACCTCGCTGCTGACCCAGCGCGACCTGTCGCTGGCGTATTCGCCGGGTGTGGCCTACGCGTGCGAGGCTATCGTTGAAGATCCCCAGGCCGCCAGCGAGATGACGGCACGCGCCAATCTGGTCGCCGTCATCACCAATGGCACCGCGGTGTTGGGTCTGGGCGATATCGGCCCGCTCGCCGGCAAGCCGGTGATGGAAGGCAAGGGTGTGCTGTTCCAGAAATTCGCGGGCATCGACGTGTTCGACATCGAGCTGGCCGAGCGCGATCCGGACAAGCTGGTCGACATCATCGCCTCGATGGAGCCGACGTTCGGCGGCATCAACCTGGAAGACATCAAGGCACCGGAGTGTTTCATTGTCGAGCGCAAGCTGCGCGAACGGATGAAGATTCCGGTATTCCACGACGATCAGCATGGCACCGCGATTATCGTGGGTGCGGCGGTTCTCAATGCGCTGGAAATCGTCGGCAAGAAAATCCAGAACGTGAAGCTGGCCACGGCCGGTGCGGGCGCGGCGGGCATTGCGTGCCTGGACATGCTGGTGGCGCTCGGACTGAAACCGGAAAACATTCTCGCGTACGACCGCGAAGGCGTGATGTATACCGGACGGGACCAGATGGATCCCGACAAACAACGTTACGCGCGCGACACCAAGGCACGCACGCTGGCCGAGATTGTCGATGGTGCCGATATTTTCCTCGGCCTGTCCGCCGGCGGCATTCTGAAGCCGGAGATGGTCGCGACGATGGCGGACAAGCCGATCATCCTGGCCCTTGCCAATCCGACGCCGGAAATCCTGCCGGAAGAAGCGAAGAAGGTGCGCCCGGATTGCATCATCGCGACAGGCCGTTCGGATTACCCGAACCAGGTCAACAACGCCTTGTGCTTTCCCTACATCTTTCGCGGCGCGCTCGATGTCGGCGCGACCGGCATCAACGAGGCGATGAAGCTCGCCTGCGTGCGCGCGATTGCTGCGTTGGCGCGGATGGAATCGGGCGATCTCGCCGGTGCCTACGGCGGTGAGCCGCCGACATTCGGCCCCGAATACCTTATTCCGCGTCCCTTCGATCCGCGCCTGCTGGTGATGCTGGCGCCGGCCGTGGCGATCGCCGCGATGGATTCGGGTGTCGCGACGCGTCCCATCAACGATATGGACGCGTACGTCGAGAAACTCGCGCAGTTCATCTATCGCACCGGTCTCATCATGAAGCCGGTGTACGAGCGCGCACGCGCGGACCGCAAGCGCGTGGTGTATGGCGAAGGCGAAGAAGAAACCGTGTTGCGTGCCGTGCAAACGGTGATCGACGAAAAGCTCGCTTATCCGATTCTGGTCGGCCGCCCGGACGTTATCGAAAACCGTATCGAGCGCCTGGGCCTGCGCATGCGTCCGGGTGTCGATTTCGAACTCACCAACATCAACGACGATCCGCGATTCAACGAGTACTGGCAGACCTATCACGCACTAACCGAGCGACGCGGTGTGTCGCCCGCTGCCGCGAAAAACCTGTTGCGTTCGCGCACGACGCTCATCGCCGCGATCATGGTGGAGCGTGGCGAAGCCGACGCAATGATCTGCGGCCTGGTCGGCCGTTATCACAAGAAGCTCGGCTACATTCGCAGCGTGTTCGGTCTCGATCCGGGTGTGTCATGCACCTCGGCGATGAGTGGCGTCATCAACGACAAGGGCACCTGGTTCTTCCTCGATACCCATGTGCAGTGCGATCCCACCGCCGAGCAGATTGCCGAGGCAACCTTGCAGGCTACGTATCGTCTCAAGCTGTTTGGTGTCGAGCCCAAGGTGGCGTTGCTGTCGCACTCCAACTACGGCAGTCATGAGAATGCCAGCGCAGCCAAGATGCGCGAGGTCTACAAGATTCTCAGGGCGCGTGCGCCGCGGCTCGAAGTGGACGGTGAAATGCAGGCCGATACGGCATGGGACGAAGTGCTGCGCGAACGCATCTTCCCCAATACGACGCTGAGCGGTCGCGCCAATCTGTTCGTGATGCCCAACCTCGATGCCGCCAACATCACGTACAACATGGTGCGTGTCATGACCGACGGTGTGGCGATCGGGCCGATCCTGATGGGCGTCGACAAGCCGGCTCATATCCTTACCCCCTCATCGACCGTACGTCGTGTCATCAACATGACGGCCATTGCCGCCGTGGACGCACAGATTCGTGCGGCACAAAGCGAGCGCGCCAGCTGATCGTTGTGCATTGCGGCAGACCTACCGCACGGCTGCCTACTTCTCCGTGAGAGAAGGACTTCAGCCGTGCGCATACGTATGTAGTGCTTTTCAATTGGCTAGATCGCCGCGCGACAGCTAGAATCAGAAGTCTTAGCTCGTCCAGCGGCGCCCTCGCCACGCGGTCTTGTCCGTGCCGGCACGTTGCCGCCGAACCGATGCAACGGTTTCGTCGCCTCCCCAGCGACGCGCATCCACCGCAAGGCGGCGCCGGGCGCCGCGGAGACGTTCCATGGATCAGATCGACGATATCCTCCACCAGGACCTCGACCCTACCGAAACCCAGGAATGGGTTGAATCGCTCAGTGCCGTCATCAATCGCGAAGGCACCGAACGCGCGCATTTCCTGCTGGAAAAGCTGGTCGATTCCACACGTCGTTCGGGCGGCTATTTGCCGTTCGATCCGACCACCGAATACGTCAACACCATCCCTACGCATCTGGAAGCGAAGATGCCCGGCGATGCCGCGATGGAATGGCGCATCCGCACGCTGATCCGCTGGAACGCGATGGCGATGGTCGTGCGCGCCAACCGCAAGCCTGGCGAATTGGGCGGTCATATCGCCAGCTTCGCCTCGTCGGCGACGCTTTATGACGTCGGTTTCAATCATTTCTGGCGTGCGCCGAGTGCCGATCATCCGGGCGATCTCGTGTTCCATCAGGGCCATTCCAGCCCCGGCATCTACGCGCGTTCGTTCCTCGAAGGCCGCATTGGCGAAGATCAGCTCGATCTCTTCCGCATGGAAGTCGCCGGTCACGGTCGCGGCCTGTCCTCGTACCCGCATCCGTGGCTGATGCCCGATTACTGGCAGGTGCCGACGGTATCGATGGGCCTGGGTCCGATCCAGGCGATCTATCAGGCACAGTTCTGGAAATACCTCGAACACCGTGGCCTCATTCCGAAGTCCGATCGAAAGATCTGGTGCTTCATGGGCGACGGCGAAACGGACGAACCCGAATCGCTCGGCGCTATCGCGCTGGCCGGCCGCGAAGGGCTGGACAACCTGATCTTCGTGATCAACGCCAACCTGCAGCGTCTCGACGGTCCCGTGCGCGGCAACGGCAAGATCATCCAGGAACTGGAAGGTGTGTTCCGTGGCGCCGGCTGGAACGCACTGAAGGTGGTGTGGGGCAGCTACTGGGACCCGCTTCTCGCGCGCGACACCAGGGGCGTCCTGCGCAAGCTGATGATGGAAACCGTCGACGGCGAATACCAGGCCTGCAAAGCCTTCGGTGGCGCATACACACGCGAGCATTTCTTCGGGAAATATCCGGAGACGCGCGAGATGGTCACCAATCTGAGCGATGACGACATCTGGCGCTTGAACCGCGGCGGTCACGATCCGCACAAGGTTTATGCGGCTTACCACCAGGCGGTGAACACCAAGGGCATGCCCACCGTGATCCTCGCCAAGACGGTGAAGGGCTATGGCATGGGTGCCGCAGGCGAATCGCAGAACCCGACGCACCAGCAGAAGAAGCTGGACGACGAAGCCGTGCGTCACTTCCGCGACCGCTTCAATATTCCGGTGACCGACGACAAGCTCAAGGATGTGCCGTACTACCACCCCGGCAAGGATTCGGCCGAAGTGCAGTACATGCTCGAGCGCCGCAAGGAACTCGGTGGCTTCCTGCCGCAGCGTCGCCGTCATACCGACGTCAAGCTCAAGGCGCCGGATCTGGCCGGATTCGAACAGATCACCAAGGGCACCGGCGACCGCGAAATTTCCACCACCATGGCGCTCGTGCGCGGCATGAATCTGTTGCTGCGTGACAAGGCCATCGGTCCGCGTGTGGTGCCGATCGTCGCCGACGAAGCACGCACGTTCGGTATGGAAGGCATGTTCCGCCAGATCGGTATCTATGCGCCATTCGGCCAGAAGTACCGTCCGCAGGATGCCGACCAGTTGCTGTACTACCGCGAAGACCAGAAGGGCCAAGTGCTGCAGGAAGGTATTTCCGAAGCCGGCGGCATGGCCGCATGGATGGCAGCGGCGACCAGCTACAGCATCAGCAACACACCCATGTTGCCGTTCTTCATCTACTACTCGATGTTCGGCTTCCAGCGCATCGGCGATCTCGCGTGGGCGGCAGGCGATATGCGCTCGCGCGGCTTCCTGATCGGCGGTACGGCCGGACGCACCACGTTGAACGGTGAAGGCCTGCAGCACGAAGACGGTCACTCGCACCTGCTCGCCGGTGCGATCCCGAACGTGCGCGCCTACGATCCGACCTTCTCCTACGAAGTGGCCGTGATCCTGCAGGACGGCACGCGCCGCATGCTCGAAGACCAGGAGGATGTGTACTACTACCTCACGGTCATGAACGAAAACTACGCCCACCCCGACCTGCCGCAAGGCGTGGAAGAGGGCATCATCAAGGGTATGTATTTGTTCAAGGACGGCGGCAAGGCGAAGAAGGGCGACACGCGCGTGCAGTTGCTCGGCTCCGGCACCATCCTGCGCGAAGTGATCGCTGCAGCCGAATTGCTTGAGAAAGATTTCGGCGTCAGCGCCGACATCTGGTCCGTGCCCAGCTTCAGCGAATTGCGTCGCGACGGTTTCGACGCCGAACGCTGGAACCGCCTGCATCCGGAATCCGAACAGCGCGTGCCGTACGTCACCGGCTTGCTGCAAGGTCATCAGGGTCCGGCGATTGCCGCAACGGATTACGTGCGCGAATACGCCGATCAGATCCGCGCCTTCATGCCGGATGGGATGCGTTTCACCGTACTGGGCACCGATGGTTTTGGCCGTTCGGATACACGCGAACACCTGCGCAACTTCTTCGAAGTGGATCGCTACTGGATCGCGCACGCCGCACTTGCCGCACTGGCGAAGGACGGCAAGGTCAACGCCAAGGACGTCGCGCGCGCCATCCGCGAGTACAAGCTCGATCCGGATAAGCCGAATCCGCAGTCGGTGTAATGTCGCAAAAAAAGAACCCGCCAATCGGCGGGTTCTTTTTTATGGCCGTCGGAACGGTTGCGACAAGATCAATCGTCATCGTCGCTGCGAAACGCCTTGCGCAGCAGCAGGAACGCGCCGATGGTGCCCGCCACGATCGCTACCGTAGCGACCGGGTGACGATTCACATGGCGGCGCAGGCGACGGTATTGATAGTTCGCTTCGTCCGCGAAGTCCTCGGCTGCCTGAGAAACGCGCTTGGTTGCATCGCGGCGGTTGAACTTGCTCACGACGCGCTTGCCGCGTGTCAGCAAACCGTCGGCCGTGTCGGAGACACCATTGGAGTAGTGCCGCACGCGGTCGCTGAGGTCGTCCAGTCGTCGTTCGATATCGGTTTGCCTGCTCATGAAAATGCTCCACCGCTGTCCAGAGGTATGACGTTGCCAGTGCCTGCGTGAGCGGGGCGTTAACCGCCGCTCCGTGCGTTCAGCTACCTAACAGGCTGTATTCGCCGCCCCGTTCCAGGGCGCGCTGATAGGCAGGTCGCACGTGAATCCGCTGCAAAAATCCCTGTAGATGAGGATAGCGGTCCAGGCCGCCGCGTGCCGATGCCGCTTCCAGTGGGAAACTCATGACGATATCCGCGACGCCGAAATCGTTGCCGCCGAACCATTCCGCTTTTGTCAGCTCGCCTTCCAGGTAAGACAAATGCAAAGCGATCTGCGGATCGACAAAACCGTGTTGCACCTTCACCGCGATCCCCTTCGCCACCGGCCGCACGAAGAACGGTACGGGTGCCGTTTCAACCCGGCGGAACACGAGTTTCAGCAGTAGCGGTGGCATGGCCGAGCCTTCCGCGTAGTGCAGCCAGTAATTGCAGCGCAATCTCTCCCGCGAGCCGGCTGTGGGAATAAGCGAGCCGGCACCGTATCGGTCAGCGAGATATTCGATGATCGCTCCCGATTCGGCCAGCGTCAGATCGCCATCGGTAATCACCGGCGATTTGCCGAGCGGATGCACGGCGCGCAGCTCCGGTGGTGCGAGCATGGTTTTCGGATCGCGCTGATATCGCTTGATCTCGTACGGCAGGCTCAGCTCTTCAAGCAGCCACAGAATGCGCTGCGATCGTGAGTTGTTGAGATGGTGAACGATGATCAAGGCGGCAATCCTTTTAGCGAAAAATCAGGCGACAAGGTAACGCGCTGTGAATCGGCGTCGCGTCAACGCCATCATCGATCTAGATCGTTTGCGAACTTGCTTCATCGGGCACCGGCTCCACGTGCAATCGTTGGCGCCGACGCAAGGTGGGAAACATCATCATCCACAAGCCGACCACGACCAGCGTGCCGATGCCGCCCACCACGGCCGATCCCACGGCGCCCAACCATGCAGCCAGCATGCCCGATTCGAATTCGCCGAGCTGGTTGGATGTATTGATGAAAATCGCGTTCACCGCGCTGACACGGCCGCGCATCGCATCAGGTGTATCCAATTGCACCAGCGAGCCGCGGATCACCATGCTGACCATATCAAAAGCACCCAGCGCGAAGAGTGCCACCAACGACAGCCAGATTACTTTCGACAGTGCGAACACCAGCGTCGCGACACCGAAACCTGCAACGCAGGCGAACATAGTCATGCCCACGCGACGTTCCATGCTGTGACGCGCCAGCCAGAAGGACATCAACAGCGCGCCGACAGCGGGCGCAGCACGCAACAGACCCAAGCCCCAGGGACCGGTGTGCAGCACGTCTTTGGCGAAGATCGGCAAAAGCGCCGTCGCACCACCCAGCAATACGGCAAAAAGATCCAGCGAAATCACGCCGAGTACGTCTTTGCGTTCGCGGATGAAATGCACGCCCGCGAACAAGGTTTTCAGTGTTGCCGGCTCGCGCTTCGGCGGCGCTTGTTCGTAGTGCAACTGAGCCACCATCGTGGCTGCGATCAGATACAACACGGCAGAGACCGAGTACACGACACCGGGACCCGCGACGTAGAGAAAGCCGCCGAGTGCAGGCCCCATGATCATCGCCGCTTGCATCGCCGAACCGTTCACCGCCATGGCGCGCGGCAACAGCGATGGCGGAACCAATGCAGGCACCATCGATTGCATCGACGGCGATTCGAACGCTTTAGCGGTGCTGATCGTGAAGATCAGCAACAGAATGCCTACTTCATTGATCGCATGCAGCAAGGTCAACGTCGCGAGCAGCACGATCGCAATCCATTCGACGATCTGCCCGATCAGCACGATGCGCCGGCGATCGAACTGATCGGCAAGATGTCCCGCCAGCAATGCCAGCAACACGGACGGAAAAAATTGCACCAGACCAATCAGGCCGAGATCGAACGCCCGGCCTGTCATCGCATAGATTTGCCAGCCCACCGCCACCGAAAGCATCTGGAAGCCGAAACTGGAGGCAGTGCGCGCGCACCAGAACGCGATATACGCGCGGTGTTGAAAAAGCGAGTCCGCCGAACCTGGCGTTGGGGAAGAGGACATGTTCAATCCTTGACGTGACGCCGCATTATGCCGCTTGGGCAGCGTGTCGGCTGGATGGGGCTGTGTAGAATCCGGATCATGGGTATAGAGCGCCGTTTCACATACGAAAGTTTTCAACGCTGGCGACGTCCGTTCGAGCTCGGCTTCTGGCCGGTCTTTGCGGTGGTGAACACCGCGTTCAACGGCGTCATCGCGCAGATGGACAATCGCAGCATTCCGCCCTGGGCTCCCTGGGTCTGGGAGGTGAGCAGCACGATCATGATCCTGGCTTTGTTACCGGCGCTGATAGCGGCGTTGCGACGCTGGCCGATTGGCTGGGAGACCTGGCAGCAGAATGTACCACGTCATGTGCTGTGCAGCATTGTTTTCAGCCTAATCCACGTCGAAGGCATGGTGCTGTTGCGCAAGCTTGCCTATATCGTGGAAGGCGATCATTACGATTTCGGGCACTGGTGGGTTCGCTTCGGCTACGAATATCTCAAGGACGTCCGCACTTACTTTTCCATCATTGCAGGCATCAGCTTTTATCGTTTCTGGGTGATGCGTTTGCAGGGCGAGGCACGTTTGCTTGACGAACCGGATGTCGGGCCGCCCCTGGAACCGGTGGAGCAGCCCGAACGTTTTCTGGTGCGCAAGCTCGGCAAGGAATTTCTGCTGGCCGCTCGCGAAATCGAATGGCTGCAGGCATCGGGTAATTACGTGAACCTGCATGTGCGCGAGCGCGACTATCCGCTGCGCGCCACCATGGCCGGTATCGAGGCGCGGCTGGATGCGCAACACTTTGTGCGTGTGCATCGCAGCTACGTCGTCAACCTGGATTTTCTGGTGGAAATCGAGCCGCTGGAGACAGGCGATGCGCGGCTGCTGATGCGCGACGGCATCAAGATTCCGTGCAGTCGCCGGTACCGTGCTGCGTTGCGCGAACGCTTCGGGCAAGCCGCTACCGCATGACCTCGCCCGGACGGCTTGCGCCGTGCCCTGGCTCGTTTCAAGCTAGAGGCCTTTCCTTTGCCGGTGTGTCGTCGATGATTCGCTCGCCTTTCCGCCGTTCCGTCACCCTCGTCGCCGCATGCGGTTTGCTTTCGCTCGCGGCGTGTTCGCAACAGGATCAGGGCAGCTCGCAGCCGGCCTCCAGTGCCAGTGCTTCCGATGCACAGGCGTCGCCGCAAAACTCGCAGGTGAACGACGAGCTGCAGAGCTATCGCAAAATGCTGCAGTTGAAGAACGACGAGATGGCTTCGCAGGTGGGCGATGACATCGTCAAACGCTTCCCGAATACCGATGCCGCCAAGGAAGTGCAGCAGACCTTGCCGGCGGTCGAGCAGCGCTGGAAAGACGTGACCGAGAAGCGCCGCCTCGCTGCGTTGTGGACGTACCAGGTCGGACCGATGGAAGGCGGCACGCAATCCACGGCAAGCCTGTTCACGACCTTCCCGTCGGGCGACAACCAGGTGCGTCTGGTCTTGCGTCGTCATACGAAGTGGGGCCAGAGCGTCTTCATGTTCGGCCCCGGCCATGGTTTTGTGTGCAAGGGCAATTGCACGATCCAGGCCGATTTCGACGGTAAGCCGCATCCGCTGCGCGCGTTCCTGCCGACCACCGGTGAGCCGGCCATCTTTATTCGCGACGATAAGGGCTTTATCGATGCGATGGAGAAGACCAAGCGCATTACCATGAACGTCGAATTGCAGGACGGTGGCAAGCAAAAATTGGTGTTCGAGGTGGGCGGTTACGATCCGGGCAAGTGGAGCGAAGTAGGTAAGAAGTAGCGTTGTGCACGGGCCGCGCGCTGGCGCGTTTGGCTGCTTATCCGATCACGGAGGAAGTGCCATGTCGAAGATGAAAGTCTTATCTGCAGTGTTCATGGGGATGTTGCTGGCGGCATGTGCAAGCCAGCCTTATAACCAACGTTTGCAGCAACGCCAGCAGGCATACAACGCCGCTGCCGGCGCGCCTGTTCGCAGTTTTCGCCTGGTATTCGGATCACAAATTTATTCCTGGGAGTCGCTCAGCGACACCCAGCTGGTGGTCTACACACTATCCAATCGCGCCTACCTGCTGGATGTCTGGCCCTGCAGCAATCTCACCATTACCACCTCGATTGGTTTGACCAGTTTCGCCGGAACGGTGCAGACCGGCTTCGACAAGGTGCTGACGCGGCGTCCTTACATTCCGTGCGTGATCAAGCAGATTCGCCCGATCGACCTTGCGCAATTCAAGCTGGAAAAGGAAAACCAGCGGCAGGTCGACAGCATGCCGCGCGACAACGGTGGCAATGCACCGGCGCCGGCGTCTACCAGCGGTTGAGCGGTGAGCGAACCGGACATCTATTGTCCGCATTGCACCTGGCGTCCCCTGGGCACCAGCCGTTGGCTTTGCACGCAGCAGATGGGCGGTTGCGGCACCTGCTGGAATACGTTCTGGACGGGCGGTGTATGTCCCGGTTGCGGTTACCGCTGGGAAATTACCGCCTGTCTGGCGTGCAAGCGGTTTTCGCTGCACAAGGACTGGTATCACTGGCCTGAATCGGAAACCCATCAGGACGAATGCACGCGGGAAACCGAGCAACCTTCCTCGGGCTAGACGGTCAAAATCCGTATGAACCCTGCGAGCCCGATGTGCACCCGGCGCGGTGCACATGCGTTATCGCATGACAGATGATCCGGAGTTTGTGCCATGTTGAAAATGAAAGTCGCCGGCGCGGTTGTCCTTGGAGCGCTTCTCGCCGCCTGTTCTACCGTACCTTCCGCGCAACGCATGCAGGCGCGGCAGGCGGCCTTTAACGCTGCAGCGGGTGCGCCCGTACCCAGCTTCCGTTATCTGGGGCCGATGTGGTCGTGGGAGCCGCTTTCCGATTCCCAATTGGTGGTGTACACGAATGCGAGGACCGCCTACCTACTGGATGTCTGGGGATGCCCCAATCTGGAGTGGACCCAGGCGATTGGTCTCACCTCCAGCATTCATGAGGTGTCGTCCAATCTCGATAAGGTCCTGACAGGCGGCCCTTATGCACCATGCCCGATCATGAAAATTCGCCCGATCAATCTGGTGCAGCTGAAGATCGACCAAGCCGCGCATCGCGACGTGAACGAACAGCCGCGTGATTCGGCGAGTGCATCGCCCGCAGCGGGCGGTTGATAGCGATCAGCACGTAACCATATGCCACACATGCGTGCAGCATGTGTGGCGCTGGATCAGTTCAAGAACAATCTTTCACTGATTCGCGCCAGCGGTTTTTCCAGCGACTGCTGCAAGCGTGGCGGCAAGCTCAGTGGCTTGAGCAGCATCTTCACCGTCATTTCTGCAGGAATGTGCCGGCGCAGAAGTGCCTGCGCAGGACCGGCGACTTTCTGGAATTCCGCCTTGTCGTCCTTGTGTTGCGGGTAGCACTGGTTGAAGACGTGGCGCAGGGCAATGTCGCTATCTTCGTTTCGAATTTCGTTCACGCGCCGCAAGACGGCGCGGAAAATTTTGTAACGCCCGAGGCGTTCCTGTTCGCGATAGCGCACGAAGGCTTGGTAGAAGTGCTTGTAGTGCCGCACTTCATCGCTCTTGATGTTGTTGGTGAGTTGCTTGAGCACGGGCTCGTCGACGATGTCGTTCAACGCGCGATAAAGGCTGGCCGTACCCGTTTCCACTACGCAGCGCGCAGCCAGCTCCAGGCCGCGGGAGGGTTCGAGCTGCTCGCTCGTGCACAAGGCGCCATAGTCGTTCCAGAAAGCCTGGAAGCCGGTATCCCAGTCGAACTCCGGCCACACATGGCGCACATAGCCAGCCAATGCCCGGCCATGCTGCATCTCTTCGTGCTCCCAGTGCTCGCGCAACCAGGATTGCAATTCGAGGTCGCCATCGAAGTGTGCGATGAGGTTGTGCGTGTAGAGGTCCGAGCCGCTTTCCACGAACGATGCGCTGCACAGCAACAGGAAGAGATCTTCGTTATGCCTGACGCGAGCGATGTCGATGTCGGCGAAGTTCAGGCTTTCCAGAGTCCATGGCAGGGCAGAGGAGCTGTAGTCCACGCGGCGTTTCCTGTGCAAAAAGGCGACTCGATCCATGACAGATCGGGGACAACAGCATAAGTGGTGAACGCTGCGGCGGATTAATGCCAGCCCACCCGGGATAGCGCAAGGGCTTAGCGGACGACCGTTACCGGCACATGCGAGCCGGCCAGTACGTCGTCGGAGACCGACCCCAGCAGCCATCGGCCCAGGGTGCCGCGTGCGGTATGACCGATCACGATGTGATCGATGGGGTAGCTACGGACCTGGGTCAGCAGCACGTCGCCCGGGCTGCCGTGAGTGATTTCCAGATCCACGAGCTTGTCGGCGTCTTCGGCGATACCACGCAGTTCCTGCAACAGTTCGTTGGTTCGCTGGGTGGCCGAGTCGGTCATCATCAGGCAGCAGGCATCGGCGCCGCCCTGGGCGACCTGCAGTACCGAGACCACCCGCACACGGCCGCCACCTGCGCGTGCCAGGTCGATAGCGAAGCGAAAGGCACGCTGCGAGGAATCCGAACTGTCATAGCCGACCAGCGAATACTTGAGCATGTAGGCTCCATGGCAGGGAGGCGGCCGCCTCGGGATCAGTGTGCGCGGCGTACTGTTAGTTAAGCATCAACTGGCGGGAAAGCGACAGATACGAACTCACGGTCTCATCACAAGAACTTGCCGATGCTGAACGGCCCGAGGCGCCCTTGCCGCTTTGTTCAGACTCCAAATCGGACACTTCCGCAACGGCATTGACGTCCGTAAACGCAACGTAAGGAGACCCACCGATGAGCAAGCGTACTCTTGGTATTACCGCCGCCTTGGCGCTTTGTGCTGGCGGACTGTTTAGCCTCCCCATGACGGCGGCCCACGCGGCGACGGCACCGATCAAGTGCCACCTGACGTACAGCATGGCCGGCTGGTCGGCGATTTATCAGCATGCAACCGGCAGTGGCCATGTCACCTGCGACAACGGTCAGCGCGCGGCAGTCACCATCAGCCTGCACGGCGGTGGTTTGACGGCAGGCAAGTTCCGCGTCACCGGACATGGCGATATCAGCAATGTGTATGGCATCAAGGACGTGTTCGGCGATTACGCCCAGGCCGGCGCTTCGGCTGGTGTCGTTCAGAGCGGTACGGCTCAGGTGCTGACCAAGGGCACCGTGTCGATCGCGCTGACGGGTACGGGCGAAGGCGTGAACCTCGGCGTGGCTGTCGACGGTTTCACCATCAAGCCGGTTCAATAAGATCCTCATACGGGTGATCGACGAAAGGCGCCGCATGGCGCCTTTCGCTTTTCTGGGGCAGCGTATACTCGTCCCGCTTCTTTTCCGGAGTTGCGTCCATGCGCCGTTTTTCGATCGTGCCTGCGCTGATTTGCCTGCTGGGTTTTCTGGCCATGCCGGTGTCGGCGGCGGTGAAGTTGGGCGATCCGCAAGTGGGTCAGGTTGCGCCTGCTTTTCATCTGCAGGATCAAAACGGTCATTGGCATTCGCCGGCTGACTACAAGGGTCAGTGGCTGGTGCTGTACTTCTATCCGAAGGATTTCACTCCCGGCTGCACCACCGAGGTATGCACGTTTCGCGACAACGTCGCCAAGCTGCGTCAGCAGGGTGCCGTCGTGGTGGGCGTGAGTCTGGATGATGTCAAATCGCACGAGGAATTTGCGGCCAAATACCACGTGCCGTTCCCGTTGCTTTCCGATGCCAATCGGCAGGTCGCCACCAGCTACGGCGTGCTGACGTCTGCGGTCGGCATCCATTTCGCAAAACGCACCACGTTCCTGATCGATCCGAACGGCAAGATCGTCAAGATTTACCGCGACGTGGATCCCGAGAAAAATTCCGCCGACGTGCTTACCGATATTGCTGCCATGAAAAAGGCGACCCACTGATGCTGATTTCCCGTTCTGATCTGGGCCACAGGAGAAAGGCAGGATTCGCGTGGTGGCGGATGATCGCCTGGGTATTGTTGCTGGCGGCAGGTTTTGGTTGCGTGCAATACGTCCGGCATGTGCAGCAGTTGTGGGGCGTGTTGCAGACGCTGCCGGCCGGCGATAGCGACATCGACCAGGTGCACGCCATGCTGGCGTGGGACGCGGGATACTTTGCCGTCGCGTTTGCGGTGATCGTTGTCAGCGCGGGTTGCATCCTGCGACAGGCGTGGGCGCGGCCGGTATTGCGTGTGCTGTCGCTCGGTTTGGCCGTGTGGGCGGCGTATCGCGCCGTCGTAGCGTGGTATCAGTGGCACATGCTTACGGTCATCGCTCCAGTGCTTGTGGCAGCGGGGCATTCCACACCCGAGCAGGCCGCAGAAGCACAGCACATGCAGCATTTATTGCTGATCAGCGCAGGCGTGGGCGTAGTCGCCACGGTAGTGCTTCTTTGGCTCGCCTGGCAGCTCGGCCAGCCGGCGGTGCGTCTGCAATTTCGTTCGCGGTCGTTCTGATCCGGCGATTCAGCGGCAGTTCCCGCGCAGGGCTTTATCGATGTCGGCCAGTGCCTACTCTGGCTGACACTCAGGTCTTGCCCATGCGTTCCCATCCCTTGCTTGCTGTTTGCATGCTCCTGGCTGTCTGCGGCAGCGTGCACGCCCAGGATCTGGCGAAGGTCTGCCACGCGACCAGCAGCTACGATGTGACGGTAGAGCCGGATCGCCTGATATTCGATCGCGATGCGCCTGCACCCACCCGTGTCGTGCTTGGCGCCGGCAGCTTGCAGACCGATGGTCAGCCGGTAGCGTTGAGCGATGAAGATCAGGATCGCATCGACGTGTTCCAACGCGATCTGCGTGCCTTGATGCCGCGCGTGAAAAGCGTGGCGCAGCACGGCGTGGCGATCACCATGCAAACCATTCATGATGAATCGGCGAGCCTCGATCTCGATCAGGACACGCGCGCCGAGCTCGATCGCCGCCTTGCCGCGCACGCCGCCGATTTGCGTCAACGCATCGCCGACAGCCACAGCACCCACGACTGGCACGGCGATGCCGCCGATAACTACGCCAATCAGATCCTGAGCGACATCACGCCGCTAGTGGCTTCCTCGCTTGGTCAGCAAGCATTGAATGCGGCCATGACGGGCGATTTGCAGCAGGCGGGCACGCTTCGCGACCAGGCCAGCAACGTCGCCACGAATTTCCAGCCTCGGCTGGAAGGGCGTCTACAGGCCCTCCGGCCCGAGATTCAGGCGTTGTGCCCGGATATCCAGCGTCTTTCGCAGCTCCAGGAAGGCCTGCGGGCCAGCAACGGGCGCCCGCTGAACCTCGTTCAGATCGGTCAATGAAACGCCAGCTGAGCGGCCGATTGCTAGCGTAGGCAGGTTAATCCGCGGCTAAGTGCTTGTCCGGCAACATGCACTCACCGTCAGCTGAGCTGCAGCAGGAGGCGACCCCGTGTCGCTCAAATCCCAACATCTGTGCAATGCGTTGATCCGCCGTAGCCTTGAGCTGCGTGCGCTGTATCGTCACGCCGCTGCGCAAGTGAGTGAGCCGGGGCTGCGGACAGTGCTCCATGAGGAAGCGTTGTCGCTTACGGAAGTGATCAGCGCCTTGCAGACGCAGTTGCGCAACCACGCCATCGCGCCGGCCACGCGTAGCCGCCTTATCGAACGTGCGCGTCAACGGCTGGATGCGTTGCTCTTGCGCGGCATGCCACGCAGCGACGACGCATGGATCCGCCTGCTTGCACGTCATGAAGAAAGCCTGCTGTTCGCATTCGAGCGTGCGTTGAACCGCATCGCGCCCGACGAGTTGACTACGACCTTGCATCGTCAGCTTGCACGCCTGCAGTCCATCCATCTGGACATGCACAGCCTTGCCAAAGCCGTAGGGCACTGACGGGTGACGAGTACGCCACCCGAAGCGCTTTCGGTGCTGGCGTTCTGGTTCGATCCTGCCCATACGGCCAAATGGTTCCAAAGCGATCCTGCGTTCGATGCGCAGATTCGCGAGCAATTCGGCGATCACGTTGATGCAGCCGCAGCAGGCCGTTTGAATCACTGGCTGACAACGCCCTCCGGCTGGCTGGCGTTGCTGATCGTTCTCGATCAGTTCCCCCGCAATATCTATCGCAACGATCCACGCGCATGGCGGCAGGATCTTCGCGCGCAGCAGATGGTTGTGTCCGGTCTTGATGAAGATTTCGACCGGCAGTTACCGCCGATCCAGCGCGTGTTCGCTTACATGCCGCTGCAACACGCTGAAGACATTGGGTTGCAGCATCGCTGTGTCCAATTGTTCGGGGACCTGTGCAACAGCGCGCCGGCAAATGAGCGTGATCACTACACCGACTTTCTCGACTATGCTCGCCGCCACGAATCGGTGATCGCGCGTTTTGGTCGCTTTCCGCATCGAAACGCCGTGCTTGGCCGGGCGACGACGCCGGAAGAAAAGGCGTATCTCGCCGAGCCCGGTTCCGGCTTTTCCTGATACGCAACGCATGGCCAAGGATGTTGGCCTGATGAAGACAAGGAGTATGTCATGCGCCGTTATTTCGCGATCGTTTTGCTTTTCTGCGTGTGCAACGTTCATGCGATGGAGAGCATCCGCATCGGCAGTCAATTGATCGTTGTCGGCGATAGCTCGGCCAAGGTGAAAGAGATGCTGGGCAATCCCAGCTCTCGCTCCAAAAGCAGCGGCAAGAGTGCCAGCTCGAAGAAAGGATCGAGCCACCGCAAGGGCGGCGTGCAGGTTCAATCCAATGACAAGACCAAGGGCGAAAAGTGGGTATATCGCCGCAACGGCCACACCACCACCTTCGTCATGGCCGATGGCAAAGTCACGCACATCGACGATGTGGCACGCTGATCGCGGTCAGCGAAGCTCGCGTAGTTCTTCCAGCAACGCGCGGCCGCTCCAGGGCTCGTACGACTTCTCGGCTTCGCGAATCAGCGCGACGATACGCGCATTGACCGGCGCGGTAAGCCCCTTCGACGCGGCCAACGCGACGATTTCGCCATTGATGTAATCGATCTCGGTCCGGCGCTCGGCCTGCAAGTCTTGCCACATGGACGATCGGGCCAGTGGATCAATGGCGAGCATGCGCGAAGCGGCACGATTGAACAGCATGTCAGGCAGCGACAACACATTCGGCACCCAGCGCGCGGGTACGGTGGTGAGTTGCGCCGGGCGAATGCCTGCTGCATCCAGCACACGCAACCCTTCGCGTTGCAGCAGCGCCAGACAGCGCCGCCATGTGCGTCGCGACAATTCTTCGCGCAACGGCAGGCCGCTCAGAGCGTTCAGTGGGTTGTTTAGATTGAGTAACAGCTTCGCCCATAGCACGGCTTGCATATCGTCGTGCTGTTCCAGGGGAATGCCCGCAGCAGCAAACGCCGGAAGAAAGGGTTCCAATACGGGCGAACGTTCCACCTTCAACTCGCCGGACGAACCCTGGTGGAAATGTCCGGCATCAGGTTGAGTAACATTGAAAGGTACAACGCCCGACAACACGCTATGTCCCGACAACGAAGCGCGCAGTTCGGCCGCATTGCGGATGCCATTCTGAAAGCTGATCACGGGAACGCCGGATGCAAGCACGTTGGACAGTTCATGCGCCACATCCATCGTCGCGGCCGATTTCACAGTCACCAGCACAAGATCCACGTCGCGTACCGCGTCAGGACGAGTGTGAATATCCAGCGCGTCCGGAAGAATGTGCTTGTCGTGTCCGTGCAAATCGCTGATACGCAGCCCGTGTTCTTTCAGCGTCGCCGCGACATTCGCACGTGCGATGAAACGTACATGCGCATGGTCGTGCAACCGGCCACCCAGATAGTTGCCGATCATCCCGGCACCATAGATGGCGATGCGCGGACGAGCTTTCATGTGACAGCCGCCGCTGCCGCGCGTCCGGCGACGCGCCCGGAAAACAGGCAGCCGCCTAGAAAGCTGCCTTCCAATGCGCGATAACCGTGCAATCCGCCGCCACCGAAACCGGCCGCTTCACCGGCAGCGTACAGACCTTCCAGCGGCTGACCATCGTGTCCCAACACACGCCCCTGCAGATCCGTTTCAAGACCGCCGAGCGTTTTACGCGTGAGAATGTTCAAACGCACTGCAATGAGCGGACCATTGGCCGGATCGAGCATGCGATGCGGTTTTGCCACACGCACCAGTCGATCGCCGCGATAGCGGCGCGCATTGTGGATGGCCATCACCTGACTGTCTTTGGTAAACGGATTGTCGAACTCGCGATCGCGTGCCTCGATCTCTTCGCGCAGCTTCGCCACATCGAGTAGTGCATTGCCGGCCAGCGCATTCATGCCCGCAACAAGATCGTCCAGATTGTCCCGCACAATGAAATCGCGACCGTGACTCTTGAACGCTTCCACCGGAGCGGGTGCGCCTTTGCCGATCGCGCGCTTGGCAACTTGTCGCCAACTCTTGCCGGTGAGATCGGGATTTTGCTCGGAACCGGAAAGCGCAAATTCGCGTCGGATAATCTGCTGATCCAATACAAACCAGCTGTAGTCGTAACCGGTACGACGCAAATGCTCCAGCGTGCCCATGGTGTCGAAACCCGGCCACAACGGCCCCGGCAAACGCTGTCCGCGTGCATCGAACCACAGCGATGAGGGCCCTGGCAGAATGCGGATCGCATGCATCGGCCAGATCGGATTCCAGTTCTCGATGCCCTCCACGTAATGCCACATGCGATCGCGATTGATCAGTCGCGCACCCGCAGTTTCGCTGATGCCAAGCATGCGACCGTCCACATGCGCAGGCACGCCGCACAGCATGTGCTTCGGCGGCGGACCAAGACGCTCCGGCCAGTTCTTGCGCACCAGCTCGTGATTGCCGCCAATACCGCCCGACGCGACGATCACCGCTTGTGCGCGAAGTTCGAAATCACCGACGACGTCGCGCGAGCTGGGTTTGCCGCGTTCCATGTTGTCGTTCGCGAGTTTGACGCCGCGCACGCCAGCAACATGACCGTTGTCGACAATCAGCTCGTCGACACGATGTCGAAACGCAAACTGCAACAGACCTTTCGATTGCGCATCACGTGCGCGCCGCAAAAACGGTTCCAGCACGCCGGGGCCTGTCCCCCACGTCACATGGAAGCGCGGCACGGAATTACCGTGCCCGATTGCGCCATATCCTCCGCGTTCGGCCCAGCCGACTACCGGAAACCAGCGCATGCCCATGCCATGCAGCCATGCACGCTTTTCGCCAGCGGCGAAGTCGACATAGGCTTCGGCCCATTTGCGTGGCCAATGATCTTCCGGGCGGTCGAACGCCGCCGTGCCCATCCAGTCCGCCAGTGCGAGCGCATGCGAATCACGCACGCCCATCCGGCGCTGTTCGGGCGAATCCACAAAAAACAGGCCGCCGAACGACCAATGCGCCTGGCCGCCCAGGCTTTGTTCCGGCTCCTGATCGACCACGAGCACGCGTTTGCCGGCATCGGCGAGCTCTGTCGCGGCCACAAGGCCTGCCAGGCCAGCGCCGACCACAATGGCATCGGTGGATTGCATGTGTGTGTCGCCCCTGTCCGCGTCCCAGTAGTCCAACTTATCGCGCGCCCGGCCGTTTTCCTATGTGCGCTGCGCCATCGGGCAAAACGCTTGCTCTATGACCGATGGCACGGGGATGACGTACGGCCCATGCTGCGATGCACTCCGGTGTTAAACCCTATGCAAGTCGGGACGCATCCAAGCACGCGTTAGGACCCATTCGTGTGCCTTGAGGAGGGAGTCGCTCATGCATCGTCATGTCATTTTTGTTGCCGCGGTTGCAGGCCTCGCCGCGACGTGCGGCGCGCAGGCTGCGGATACGCACGCAAGCTTTCAGTGCACCTACAACACTCAGTACGACGTGCAGATCAAACCCGATGGCATTGCCTTTACGCGCGACCATGGCACGCCGGGCGATGTCTTCATGCACAACGGACAATTGCGCGTCGACGGACGGGACGTGGCAGTGTCCAGCGCCGACGCAGCGCGTCTGCGCGATTACGAACAACAGGTGCGCGAACTCGTACCCACCATCGCAGCGATTGCGCGCGATGGCGTGAACATCGGTTACTCGGCACTTTCCACCGTGGTGGCGACGTTTGCGGAAAACAGCGATGAACGCCTGCGCTATCAGCAATCGCTCCACGAAAAAGAAGTCGTCGCGCTGCAAATGATCGAAAACGGCCTCGACAAGGGCGAGTGGAAAGCCGATGACGACGATCGTGCGTTCGGCGCCGACATGCAGCAAACCGTCGCCGACATGACGGGTGACGTGATGCGCAACGTCGTAGCCGACGCGCTCAGCGGCGACTCCAGCCGGATGGCCAGCTTGCAGGCACGCACGAGCTCACTGGAAAACTCCCTGCAAAAAGCACTCACCGAACCCGCCGAACAGCTCGCGCAGCGCGCACAGGAAGTGTGCCCGCGCCTGACCGATCTCGATCGCCTGCAACAGCAATTCCAGTTCCGTCTCGCCCATGGCGAGCGGCTTCAGCTTCTCTCTTCGGACACGGACCGTCTCGACAAGGCAAGGCAATACGCCCAACGCTAGTGACCCCCCGCGACCATGCTTTCCCCCAGCATGGACAGTCATGTGAGCCCGGTTCCCAGCCGGGCTTTTTTTTGCCTACCGGTTTACTCGCAGGCTGCTAGGCTTTAGGCAGTTCCGCGACGGATTGCGTCATGTTCGATCATCTTCTGCAGCTCTCCCTCGACGACCTATCGGCGCTTCTCAAGCAGCACGGTCCCAAGTGGCTAGGTGCGCTGATCGTATTGCTGATCGGCATGTGGCTGTCGGCACGGCTGGCGAATCTGCTGCAACGAGCGATGCAGCGTGCGCAAGTCGATCCCACGCTCAGTGGATTCCTGCGCAATCTGATGTATGGCGTGCTGCTGATCGTGCTGGCCGTCATGGTGCTGCAGACGGCGGGCGTTCCGGGCGCGCCCTTGCTCGCTGCACTCGGTGCTGGCGGTATCGCCATCGGCCTGGCCTTGCAGGGTTCGCTGAGCAATCTTGCCTGGGGTGTGCTGCTGATCATCTTCCGCCCGTTCCGCGTCGGCGATTTCATTCGCGCGGGCGGCGTGGAAGGCAGCGTAGAAAGCATCAACCTGATGCACACACAGCTCGTGATGTCGGACAACCGCGAAGCGGTGGTGCCGAACGCGAAGATCGGCGGTGACGCCATCATCAATTTCAATCGGCGCGGCACGCGGCGCTTCGAGTTGCGCGTGGGTATCGGCTATGGCGATGACATCGGCAAAGCCATCGCGGTGGCAAACAGGCTGTTCGAAGCCGACGCACGCATCCTGAAAGACCCCGCGCCCACGGTGTGGACCGACAGCCTGGGCGACAGCGCCGTCTATCTTTTGTTACGCGCCTATACGCGAACCACCGATTTCTGGCCCGCGCAGACCGACTTCCTGCGCGCGCTGAAAGAGGGCTTCGATGCGGCCGGTATCAGCATTCCGTACCCGCAGCGCGACGTGCATATCGTCGGCAAATCCGTGGCGCACGAGTAGGTCAAACCCCCGCATACGTATGCGCATGGCCTATTTGGGCCGATTTGCCATGTCCGAGTTGGGCGTCGGTTGCTATGATGGAAGCCTTGCGGCCGCCCCCGCCTCCCCCATCGCGGTCGCCTTGGATTTGCAGGAGAAATCATGGCTGACCTGAAAGAAGTCCGCGTCCCCGATATCGGTGGCAACGCCGACGTTCCCGTTATCGAGGTGTTGATCAAGCCCGGCGACAAAGTCGAGAAAGATCAAAGCCTGATCACCCTGGAGTCGGACAAAGCGACGATGGAAGTCCCCGCGCCGTTCGCCGGCGTGGTGAAGGAAATCAAATTGAAGGTGGGTGACGAAGTGTCCGAAGGCGCCGTCATCGCCATGATCGAAGCCGAAGACGCCGCTGCCGCACCGGCACCCAGTCCCGCCAAGAGCGAACCGGCTGCCGAGAAAAAAGCGCCGGCACCCGCACCAGTCCCGGCGCCCGCGCCGCAGGTGAAGGAAGAACCCGCACCGCAAGGCGGCCGCAGCGTCCTGCCTGGCAATGTGCCCGAAGGTGATGCATCGCCGCAGGCGCGTCCGCCGATCGACGCCAAACTCGTCATGCCGGGCGACGCACCGTATGCCAGTCCTGCCATCCGCGCCTTCGCTCGCGAACTGGGCGTGGATATCCATCAGGTGAAGGGCAGCAGCCGTGGCGGCCGCATCGTGCGCGAAGACGTCACCGCGTACGTCAAGCATGCGCTCGCTTCCGGTGCGCGTCCGGTTTCCGGTGGCGCTGTATCGGGTGGCGGTCTCAATCTGCTGCCGTGGCCGAAAGTCGACTTCGCCAAGTTCGGCGAGATCGAAGAAAAGCAGTTGTCGCGCATCCAGAAGATTTCCGGCGCGAACCTTGCGCGCAACTGGGCGATGATTCCGCACGTCACCCAGCACGAAGATGCCGACATCACCGAGCTGGAAGCCTTCCGCAAGAAGCTCGGCGAAGAGAACAAGGATCTGAAAGTCACGCCGCTCGTGTTCCAGATCAAGGCAGTCGTCGCGGCGCTGAAGAAATTCCCGACGTTCAATGCGTCGCTTGATGAGAGCGGCGAGAAGCTGGTGCTCAAGAAGTACTTCCACATCGGTATTGCCGTCGATACGCCCGATGGTCTGGTCGTACCGGTGATTCGCGATTGCGACAAGAAAGGTTTGCTGGATCTGGCCGCTGAACTGGGCGAGATTTCCAAGAAGGCGCGCGACAAGAAGCTTGGTCCGAACGACATGTCGGGTGGCTGCTTCTCGATCTCCTCGCTCGGCGGCATCGGCGGCACGGCGTTCACGCCGATCGTCAACGCGCCGGAAGTGGCCATCCTCGGTGTGTCCAAAGCGCAGACCAAGCCCGTGTGGAACGGCAAGGAATTCGCGCCGCGCCTGATCCTGCCGCTCTCGCTCAGCTATGACCACCGCGTCATCGACGGTGCACTTGCCGCGCGCTTTGCGTCCTTCCTCGCCACGCAGCTGGGCGACATTCGTCGTCTGTTGCTCTGACAGGGAGCGTCGTCATGGCCAATACCATTGAATTGAAAGTCCCCGATATCGGCGGTCACGACAACGTGCCGGTGATCGAAGTGCTGGTGAAAGTCGGCGACAAGGTCGAGAAAGAGCAAAGCCTGATCACGCTCGAATCCGACAAGGCGACGATGGAAATTCCCGCCAGCGCATCGGGTGTCATCAAGGAACTCAAGCTCAAGGTGGGCGATGAGGTTTCCGAAGGTGCCGTGATTGCGGTGCTTGAAACGTCCGCCGAAGCCAACACTCCCTCTCCCCCACGGGGAGAGGGCCGGGGTGAGGGGTTGCCCTCGCCAAGTACTTCCACGAAAGCGAGTGGCACTAGCCCGTCTCCCGCAAGCGCTGCCCTCTCACCTCAATCCTCTCCCCAGAGGGGAGAGGAGGCAAAGGCGCCGCAAGCGGCGACTTCAACGGGAAGAGCCGCCGATATCGAATGCAAACTCGTCGTGCTGGGTTCCGGCCCGGGCGGCTATACGGCTGCCTTCCGTGCGGCCGATCTTGGCGTCGACACCGTGCTGGTTGAACGCCACGCCACGCTCGGCGGTGTGTGCCTCAATGTCGGCTGCATTCCGTCCAAGGCATTGCTGCACGCTGCAGCCGTGATCGACGAAGCCGATGCGATGGCCGCACACGGCATCACCTTCGGCAAACCCAAGATCGACATCGACAAGCTGCGCAGCTTCAAGACCAAGGTGGTCGGCCAGCTCACTGGCGGTCTCGCCAGCATGGCGAAGCAGCGCAAAGTGCGCGTTGTGCAGGGTGTCGGTACCTTCGTGTCGCCGAACGAACTGGAAGTGGAAACCGCCGACGGCAAGAAACTCATCCGCTTCGAATACGCCATCATCGCGGCGGGCTCGCAGTCGGTGAAGCTGCCTGCCTTCCCGTGGGACGACGATCGCATCGTCGATTCCACCGGCGCGCTGGAAATCAAGGACGTGCCGGCGAAACTGCTGGTCGTCGGTGGCGGCATCATCGGTCTGGAAATGGCGACCGTGTACTCCGCGCTCGGCAGCGAAGTGACCGTGGTCGAATTCATGGACCAGATCATTCCGGGCACCGATGCCGATCTGATCAAGCCGCTCGCCAAACGTCTGGGCGGCAAGCTCAAGGGTATTCACCTCAAGACCAAAGTGGTCGAGGCGAAGGCGACAAAGAAAGGCATCGAAGTCAGCTACGAAGGCGAAAACATTCCTGCGACCACCGTGTTCGATCGCGTCTTGGTCGCCGTGGGCCGTACGCCGAATGGCAAGAAGATCGGTGTAGAGAAAGCGGGTGTTGCCGTCACGGATCGTGGCTTCATCGACGTCGATACGCAGATGCGCACCAACGTGAAGCACATCTTCGCTATCGGCGATATCGTCGGCCAGCCGATGCTGGCGCATAAAGCCACGCATGAAGCGAAAGTCGCCGCCGAAGTCGTCGCCGGTCAGAAGAGCTATTTCGACGCGCGCGTGATTCCGTCCGTCGCGTACACCGATCCGGAAGTGGCATGGGTCGGCGTCACCGAGCGCGAGGCGAAAGAGAAAGGCTTGAAGGTCGGCGTGGGCAAATTCCCGTGGGCCGCCAGTGGCCGCGCGATCGGCATCGATCGCACCGAAGGCTTCACCAAGCTGATCTTCGACGAAGAAACGCATCGCATCGTCGGCGGCGCCATCATCGGTCCGCACGCGGGCGATCTGATTTCCGAAGTCGCGCTCGCCATCGAAATGGGCAGCGAAGCGGCGGATATCGGCCTCACCATCCATCCGCATCCGACCTTGAGCGAATCGGTGGGCATGGCGGCGGAAGCCTACGAGGGCACCATCACCGATTTGTATATGCCGAAAAAGAAGTAACGCTTGTAGCGTTATGCAGATGCAAAAGGGCCCGGATTATCCGGGCCCTTTTGTTTTTATTGCCACGACGAATAGCCCGGAACGAAGGGGAAGGTGAGCGATTCGTAGTATTTGAGCGACTTTTCTGGCGGCGCATAGCCCGGTGGCAATGGCAGCCCCGAGATGCTCTGGAAATAAGCGATGCACGCATCGCGCCACCATTGCGCCTCTTTTTGCTGGATAGCGAGGAAGGAGGCGACTTGCTGATAACGCTGATCGTCGATATAGCCGTCCATATGACGCCACGTTTCGCGCATCTGTTTTACGTCGTCGACGCCTTGCGAGTAATGTGCCACCAGTTCGTACCACAGCGTCTGGCCCGAACGCATCCGGTAATCCCATGGCACGTGATGGAAAAAGAGCAGAAATTGCTCGGGCGTCTGTTTCAGATCGTTGAATTGTTCCGCGACCGGCGGTGCATATTGCGCAACGGCATCGCTGCCCGTGCTGGTTCGATCAAAGCCAATGCCCTCATGATCGGCGCGGTGATAGTAGACGGGACGCCAATCCGCGCGCGATTCGCTCGCATCCCACGGCGCGGGTCCGTAATGGTGGCCCGGCCCCATCAGGTGAACCAAACCAAGCGGCGTCATGTAATCGACCACTGCTTCACGCGAGCCCATCATCATGTCGACAACGGGTTTGACGAACGCGTTGTTGTTCGTGAACGTCATGCGTACCCATTCGTCGGCAATCGCGCGCGATGAGAGCGTAGGATTCCACGCCAATCGGCCGAACACGTACCAGTTGGCCTGATTGAAATCCGATCCGGTCCAGTTGCGATCGGTGCCGATGTTCGAGTCGCCGGTCATGCCCGTTAACGTATGGCCCTCCAGCGAACCGTCGATCACTTTCGCTACGATTGAGCCTTTCCCGTGCACCATGGTGTCGGCAGAGAGCACTTCCTCATAGAGCGGTCCCAGATAAACAAGGTGCGTCGCGAAGCCGAGGTATTCCTTGGTGATTTCAAATTCCATCATCAGCGGCGTTTTCGGCATCGCACCGAAGAGCGGATGGAACGGTTCGCGCGGCTGAAAATCGATAGGGCCGTTCTTCACCGGCAAGATCACATTAGAGCGAAAGCGGCCGTCGAGTGGTTTGAATTCTTCGTAAGCCTGCTTCGCACGATCATCCGGATTGTTCTGCGAATAAACGAATGTGCGCCACATAACGATGCCGCCATGCGGCGCAACTGCATCGGCGAGCACGTTCGCGCCATCGGCGTGCGTACGGCCGTAATCTTCCGGGCCGGGTTGACCTTCCGAATTGGCCTTCACGAGAAAGCCGCCGAAGTCTGGAATGATCCGGTAGATCTCATCGGCTTTCTCGCGCCACCAGCGTTGTACCTGCGGATCAAGGGGATCGGCAGTCTTCAATCCGCCGATTTCAATCGGCGCGCTGAAGCGAATACTGAGATAGACGCGAATACCATAGGGTCGAAACACGTCGGCCAGCGCAGCGACTTTTTGCAGGTACGTGGGCGTCAGAATGGTGGCGCCATCGGTGACGTCGTTGAGCACCGTTCCATTGATACCGATCGACGCGTTCGCGCGCGCGTAGTCGGTGTAGCGCGGGGCGCGCCAATCCGGGAGCTTCCACCAATCCCAGATCGATGCGCCGGCGTAACCGCGTTCCACCTGGCCATTGAGATAGTCCCAGTGTTCGAGCACGCGTAACTTCAAGCGTGGCGATTCATGTATATCGAGGTGATCGACGGATTGCTCGGTTTGCAGCAGGCGTAGGAAATGGAACGCGCCATACAGTGCGCCCACATCCGTGTTGGCGACGATGACTGTTGCGGTGTGGCCGTCTACCGCGACGCTACGGATCAGATAGCCCTCATTTCCCAAACTTGTCGTATCGAGTTTCAATCGCGCGATGAGCGGCGAAGATGATGGTGTGCCGACGATGATGGCGCCATTGCGGTTGATGTCGTTTGAAAGCAGCGGAGCGTGGCCGAGCAATCCGTTGAGCCCGCGCTGCAATTCGTCGCGAGTAGCCGTCTGTGTCGGTGTGGTGGAGCCGATGATCAACTGCGAGGCATGGCTGTCATAGCGTTTCACCTGTTCGGGTGCGAGCAGGTGATAGCGCATCCATAGATCGTATCCATCTTCGGCATGGGTTGGCGCTGCGCACAGAAGCGTGGCAATCAGGAATACAAGCGAACCGAGTGTACGGATGAATGCATTCATGTCTGATGTGCCGATGCGTTGTCGAAAAGATCGCGTTGCGCGATGAAACTATCCTGATCCACGAAGCCGGACAGGCCCACGCCAACCAGACGATAACGGCTATCCGCCGGCCGTTCCACGCGCTCGCGTAGCGCACACGCCAGATCAGCGAGTTCCGTAGCAGAACCCGGAAGCACGGCAGGTGAGAAACTGCGTGTCAGCGTATGAAAATCCGATGTCTTGAGTTTCAGCACGACGGTGCGTGCGACGCGACCCGTCTCGCGCTGATGCGCCGCCCACGTTTTCTCAGCGAGGCGGCGTATATGCGGCTCGAGTTCGTCGAGCGTGATGTCGTGTTCGAACGTGTCCTCCGCAGAAACTTGCAGCGTCGGCCGGTCCGGCTGCACCGCATGTTCGTCGATGCCGAGCGAAAGTTCGTGCAGGCGCCGGCCCCAGCGGCCAAAACGCATTTCCAGATCGGCAAGCGTCATCCGGCGCAGATCACTTACAGTCTTGATGCCGAGCGCTTCCAGCTTTGCTTCCATCACCTTGCCGACACCAGGCAGCCGATTGACCGCCAGTGGCGCGAGAAACGCTTCAATCTGATGCGGACGAATGACATACAAGCCATCGGGCTTGTTCCAGTCCGACGCGATCTTGGCGAGGAACTTGTTCGGTGCAACGCCTGCCGATGCCGTGAGGCTGGTTTCTTCGCGAATCGCCGTACGAATCGCCTCCGCGGTGGCGGTTGCGGACGGCAGATCGGTCTTGGTGACGGTGACGTCCAGATACGCTTCATCCAGCGACAACGGTTCGATCAGATCCGTGTGCCGCGAAAAAATCTCGCGCACCTGCCGAGATACCGCCTTGTAACGCACGAAGTCCGGCGGTACGAAAATCGCTTGCGGACATAGCCGCTCAGCACGTACCGCCGGCATCGCCGAGCGCACGCCAAACTTGCGTGCCTCGTAACTTGCCGCACACACCACCGACCGCGCGCCACGCCACGCAACGACGACGGGTTTGCCGCGTAGCGTTGGATCGTCACGCTGCTCCACCGACGCGTAGAACGCGTCCATGTCGACGTGAAGAATCTTGCGTGGCGGTGGTGTGGACAAGGTTGTCGGGGAATGGGTCAGTGTCCCCGATTCTAGGGCGTGCTGGCCGCCTTCGCAGCCGTGACGTCACGGCCTTCGTCTTTGAGCTGTTTGAGCCGTTCGACGACATGCTTGGCGAAGCGTTCCGCCGCGTCCGGCCGTATTCCTAGATGCAGCAGTGGCTCGATCAACTCCAGCTCCATGATGCGGAACTGGCCATCGACCACCACGCCGTCGACACGCGCATAAACCTGCTCGCGATAACCCAGTGCTGTAACGGCCGCCAGTGCGTTATCCGCCGCTTGCACAATGAACGCATCAGGCTTCGTAGGAATGGCCGTGCCGCCATGTTCTTCCTGCACACGATAATCGCCCGCAGCAGGATGTTTGAGCACCGCGTGACTGTACGTGCCAGCGAAATACAGCAGCGACCATTCGCCATTCGTGGCTATCTCGGGCACAAACGGCTGCACCAGGTAATCCAGATGCGATGGCAATGATGTAATCGCTTCTTTGAATGCCGGCGTGCCAAGCGTGCCGCGCGCTGTATGCCATGCACCGCCGCTGACACTCGGCTTGATGACGACCTCGCGCGAAGGAACCGATCGCAGCACTTCCAGCAATGAACCTGCACGCGCAAAGTGCGTCGGGATAATCGGCACACCTTGTTGCTCAAGATCGAGCAGATAGCGTTTTTCGCTGTTCCAGCGAACGAGATTAGTATCGTTGATCGTCGGCACGCCGAGCTGGTCAAGCCGATCCAGCCACGCAAGAAATGCCGAGTAATGCCGGAAATAATCCCACACGGTGCGAATCAGTACGGCATCGAACGATGCCCAATCCACATCGGGATCATTCCACACGCACACGGTCGGCTGGACACCAAGCAATTCCAGCACGGCCACGAAATACACGTCATCCACATGCACCGAGCGAAACGCTTCGGACGTGGCAATGGCGATACGAAAATCAGAAACAGGCGCAGACATGCGAACACCTCCAATCACTGGGGTGGGCGCCCTTAACATGGGAGGCGGCACACCGAGCGTGGCGGACTCATGTCCGTCGCAGCACCCCTCGGGGCCGAGGCGCCAAAACCTCATGGCGCGTGACGTGGCGAGTATCTGGGCGTCTCCAATGCGATGTCAATGTGACCAAGGGCATGTCTGCGGGCTATTCGTTTTGATCTGGCCGTCGAGCGATGACAGCCCATGCGGCATAAGGCACCAGAAATTTTGTGCCGACTCGGGTTATTGTCGGCATCTATGACCAACGATTCTTCAAGCTCGTACCTGCGACGCCTCGGCGTTTGGGATGGCGCGGCCATTGTTATTGGCGGCGTTATCGGTGCCGGTATTTTTCGAACGCCCGCGACGGTCGCCGAGCGCACGGCTTCGGGTTTGCCCTTGCTTTCGCTGTGGGCTATCGGCGGTCTGCTGACGCTGGCGGGTGTGCTGTGTTACGCCGAACTCGGCGCACGCCGGCCGCAGGCGGGTGGTATCTACATCTATCTGCGCGAAGCCTTTGGTCCGTTACCTGCGTTTTTGTTCGGCTGGACGATGGCGTTGATCAACTATCCCGGCAGCGTTGCTGCGGTGGCGACGACGTTTGCCGATTACGCATGCCGTGCCGTGAGCTTGCCGAATGTTTGGGTGAAACCGGTGGCGGTCGGTGCGATTGCTTTCATTGCCGGCGTGAATTTTTTCGGCATTCGCGCGGGCGCGTGGATGCAGAATCTGTTTACGCTGCTGAAAGTCGCCGCGATTGTGATGCTGCTGGTCGTGGGCCTGGTGCTGGCGCATGGACACTTCGGCAATGTGTTTGCCGTGGATACGACGCACGAAGTGCCCAGCGGTGCATGGATTGGTGCGTTGCTGCCTGTGCTGTTTACCTACGGCGGTTTTCATTACCTCAATGACATGGCAGGCGAAGTGCGCGATCCGCAGCGCACGCTGCCGCGTGCTTTGGCGCTTGGCATGATCGGCGTGGTGGTCTGCTACGTGCTAGTCAATATCGCGTACCTGGTGGGTTTGGGGCACGCAGGTCTGGCAGCGAGCAAAGCGCCTGCGGCCGATCTGATGAGCCACATTTTCGGCCCGAGCGGCGCGACGATCATGGCAGTCGGCATCGCGTGTTCCACCTTCGGTTATTGCAGCATTGCCATCGCCGGTGGTGCGCGCGTGCTGCAGACGATGGGTGCGGATGGCATGTTCTTCCGTTCGGTCGGTCATATCGATTCGCGTTGGCGTGCGCCGCAGGTGGCACTGGCGGTGCTGGGCGTGTGGGCGATCGTGCTGACGCTCTCCGGTTCCTTCGGCCAATTGCTCAACTACACCACGGTGGGCGAGTGGCTCGGTCATGCGTTCGGTATTGCCACGCTGTTCTGGTATCGCCGCCAGTTTGCGAATCAACCTTCGCCTTTTCGTGTACCGCTGTATCCGCTATTGCCGTTTGTTTTCGTATGCACGGTGCTTGGCGTGATCGTCGCAACGGCGATCGATACGCCCGGCGATGCGGGTATGAGTCTGGTGATCATCGCCTGCGGTTTGCCGGTGTACGCGCTGTGGCGCTATTGGCAGGGGCGTCGGGCCGCCTGAGGTCTCAGGTCCTGACACGGTTTAGGCGCACGCTCGGGGCTAAATCCACCGCTGCGGCGGAAAGGTGGCCCGCAAGTCATTGATTGTCGGGCAGCTTGTCGCCGCACTTCATTTTCACCAAAAAAGGTGAAAAGATGGGCCCCATGAGCATCCAGCTTACCAGCCGCCAGTCCAACATCCTCGCCTTCATCCGGGCCCGCCTGGACCAAGCCGGCGAGGCGCCCACCCTGGAAGAAATCGGCAACGCCATGGGCCTGCCCAACGTTAGTGCCGTGCTCAAGCATGTGCGCTCGCTGGAGGCGAAAGGGCGGCTGGTGATCGAACCCAATCGCACCCGCGGCATCCGGCTGGTGCAGGAAAACGATCCGTTTGCCGCCGACACCATGGAGCTGCCGCTGATCGGCCGCATCGCCGCCGGCGAGCCGATCTTTTCCGAATCGCGCGTGGAACGCAGCATGCGTGTGTCGAGCGATTTGTTCCGCTTGCGTCCGGATTACCTCGTACGCGTCGTCGGCGATTCCATGCGCGACGAAGGCATTCTCGATGGCGATCTGGTGGCCGTGCACGCCACGCCGGTGGCGCGTCACGGGCAGATCGTCGCGGCGCGCGTGGAAGGCGAGCGCTTCACCATCAAGCGCCTGTACTGGAAGGGCGATGTGATTCGCCTGCTGCCGAACAGCGCGGGTTATGAGCCGATCGATCCCGATCCCACCGAAGACTTCGCCATCGAAGGCTTGTTTGCAGGTCTCGTGAGGGGCGCCTGATGAGCGCCGTGGTAGCGCTGTCGAATCTGCTGGACGCGCGGCAGGTCTGGCGCGGTCGCGCGGTGCCGATTGTGGAAGGCGAACAGCCGACCGGTTGGCCGATGCTCGACGCCGCGCTGCCTGCACGCGGGTGGCCGGAAGCCGCGCTGACGGAGATTTTGATGCCGGCCGACGGCGTCGGCGAATTGCGTCTGGTATTGCCGACACTCGCCCGTTTGACGCAAGGCCAACGTCCGGTCGTGCTGATCGCGCCACCGTATCTGCCGTGTGCGATGGGCTGGCGCCAACAAGGCGTGAATCTGCATCGTCTGAGCATTGTCGATGCGGAAGAGAAACAGGTGTTGTGGGCCGCCGAGCAGTGTCTGCGTTCGGGCAGCTGCGCAGCCGTGCTGGCGTGGCCGCATCAGGCGGACGATCGCAGTCTGCGCCGTTTGCAGGTGGCGGCGGATACGGGCCGTGCATTGGCGTTCGTATTTCGCGACCGCAAGCATCTGACCAATGCATCGCCGGCCTCGTTGCGCCTCGAACTTACAACCACACCGAGCACTGCCATCTGGGTACGCAAATGCCGTGGCGGCAATGCACCCTCGCAGGCTATTCCCTTCGATTCCGTTCAACGTCTTTCCAGCCTTTGCCGGATTCACGAACGAAAGAAGCAAAGCGCGTGAGGCCGGCTTATGTTGTGGGCCTGCCTGTTGCTGCCTCAGCTGGCGCTGGATGGAGTCCTCCGTCACCGCACCGATGACACACCGTTGGTGTTGGTGGATGGACCCATCAACGCGCGCACCATCGTAGCTGTCAATGCGCGCGCACGCGCAGCGGGACTTTATATCGGACAACGATTGACGGCTGCGCAAGCATTGCTGGCGCGATTCGATGCGATTCCCTACGACGCTGACGAGGTCGAACGCTGGCAGCAGTTTCTCGCTGGCGTGGCGTATCGCTACAGCTCGCAAGTCGCGTTGTTGCCGCACGCGATCGTGCTCGAAGTCAGCAAGAGCCAAAGCCTGTTCGGATCGTGGGCGGTGATGGAGCGCCGGTTGCGTAGCGATATCACCGCACTCGGTTTTCGCCATCGCGTAACCGCCGCGCCGACGCCACATGGCGCGTATGTATTGGCCGGCGTCAGCGATGGACAGACGGCGTTGAGCCATGAAGGCATGCAACGTCTTCTCGACGATGTGCCTTTGAGCAAAAGCCGTTTGCCAACGCAGGCGATGGATACGTTGCCAAGCATGGGTGTGCGTCGGCTCGGACAACTGCTGCGCATGCCGCGCGATGGCCTGCAACGGCGCTTCGGCGTTGCGTTATTGCAGGCCATGGATCGCTTGATGGGCGATGCACCTGCAGGGCTCGATCTCTACATCCCGCCTGATGGCATCGACTGGTATGTCGAGTTGTCGCACGAAGTCGAAAATATCGCTGCCCTGGTTTTTCCGTTGCGGCGCATGACCGGCGATCTTGCTGCGTATCTGTCCGGCCGCGACGGCGGTGTGCAGCGATTCCTTTTACGATTGGAACATCGCGATCGCATCGTCACCGATGTGCCCGTGGGCATGCTTTCGCCCGAACGCAGCGCCGATGTGTTGTTCGACGCCGCACGCGGCCGCCTTGAGCAAGTGCAATTGCCCGCACCGGTACTTGCGTTGCGATTGATCGCCGAGGATCTGCCCAGTTTCGTTCCTGCTGGCCGCGATCTGTTTGACGAACGCCCTGCCAACGCATTGCCTTTCGAGCAATTGCGCGAACGTTTGCGCGCGCGGCTGGGCGATAGCGCGGTGCATCAGTGGGGCACCACCATCGATCCACGCCCGGAACACTCACAACATGTCGCCACCGAAGACGAAGGCCCGTTGGAGCCGCGTCCGCGCCCCACATGGTTGCTGGAACGGCCGATTCCATGGCGCGGTGCATTGCACATCGTTTCCGGCCCCGAGCGCTTGGAAACCGGCTGGTGGGACGGCGGCGATACGCGCCGCGACTACTACATCATCGAAACCGACATGGGCCAGCGCGCGTGGGCGTTCTGCGCGCCGGGCGAACAATCGGGCTGGATGCTGCACGGGTGGTTCGCATGACGGACTACGCCGAACTGCATTGCCTTTCCGATTTCTCGTTTCAACGCGGTGCTTCCAGCGCACGTGAATTGTTCGAGCGCGCATCGGAATGCGGTTATACCGCGTTGGCGATCACCGACGAATGTTCGCTGGCCGGTATCGTGCGCGCCTGGGAGGCTTCGCGCGATACGGGAGTGCCGCTTATCGTCGGCACGGAAATCCAGCTCGCCGATGGCCCTAAGTTGGTACTGCTTGCAGAAACCAAGCAAGGCTATGTCTCGTTGTGCCGTTTGATCACGCAAGGGCGCAGGGCTTCCGAAAAAGGCGACTATCACTTGACCCGGGCCGACATGGCCGAAGGTGCACCGGGAACGTTGGCGCTATGGATTCCCGAGCGTGAACCGGATCGCGAGCATGCCGCATGGGTGAAGCATCTTTTCGATGACCGTGCATGGCTGGCGGTGGAGCTGCATCGCGATGTCGACGACGATGCGCGTCTGGCCGAACTCGAAGCATTGGGTGAATCCTTGCAGTTACCACGCGTCGCAAGCGGCGATGTGCACATGCATATCCGTCGATGCCTGCCATTGCAGCATACGATGACCGCGATTCGTCATCACCTGACCATCGCCAAAGCGGGCGCCGTGTTATTCCGAAATGGGGAGCGGCACCTGCGTAGGCGTTCGACACTGGAAAAGATTTATCCGAAAGCATTGTTGGATGAGAGCGTGCGCATTGCAAAGCGATGCACGTTTTCGTTGAAAAAAGACTTGCACTATCAATATCCGAAAGAGTTGGTTCCTGACGGTTACTCGGCCATACAGTGGCTGCGTCATCTGGTGGCCGAAGGTGCTGCATGGCGTTGGCCGAATGGTGTGCCAAGTGAGTTTCAATCGAAGATCGAGCACGAACTGTGCTTGATCGAGAAAAAACGTTATGAGGCATTTTTCCTTACGGTGCACGACATCGTGCGTTATGCGCGGAGCCAGAAGATTCTCTGCCAGGGGCGCGGATCGGCTGCCAACTCCATCGTGTGCTTTGCCTTGGGCGTCACGGATGCCGACCCCAGGAAAGTCGATTTGCTGGTAGAACGATTCATTTCCATCGAGCGCGACGAACCACCCGATATCGATGTCGACTTCGAGCATGAGCGTCGTGAGGAAGTCATCCAATACGTCTATAAAAAATACGGACGTGAACGCGCTGCGCTTGCAGCGACGGTTATCAGTTATCGCACCAAAAGCGCGGTGCGTGACGTAGCCAAGGCGCTTGGTTTGCCAGAGGATCAAATAGAAAAGCTCAGCCGAAGCTTTTTCCGCCTTGGCGACGCTTCGCTGGACGGGCGCCTGCGTGAACAAGGCTTCGACCCCGAAGCGCCTGTCATGCGCAAGCTTCTTGCGTTGACAGCCCAATTGCGCGGTAAACCACGCCACCTAAGTCAGCACGTGGGTGGCTTCGTCATCCACGATGCGCCGCTGCATGAACTCGTTCCGGTGGAAAACGCAACGATGGCGAATCGAACCATCATCCAGTGGGACAAGGATGACCTGGACACCATGGGCTTGCTCAAAGTCGATTGCCTGGCACTGGGTATGCTGACGTGCTTGCGCAAATGCTTCGATATCGTTCAACAACATCGCGGCAAGGCATTGAGCATTGCGACGATCGAGCACGACGACAAGAAAACCTATGAAATGATCCAGCGTGCCGACACGATCGGCGTCTTTCAGATCGAGAGCCGCGCGCAGATGTCGATGCTGCCACGGCTAAAACCTGCCGGTTACTACGACCTGGTTGTGCAGATCGCCATCGTGCGCCCTGGTCCGATTCAGGGCGGCATGGTTCATCCCTATCTGCGCCGACGCAAAGGCGAGGAGCCGATCGACTATCCGTCAGAAGCGCTAAAACCGGTGCTTGAACGCACCATGGGTGTACCGCTGTTTCAAGAGCAGGTGATGAAGCTGGCGATGGTGGCGGCTGGCTATACGGCAGGGCAGGCGGATCAATTGCGTCGCTCGATGGCCGCGTGGCGGCGTCATGGCGACATGGAAGTGCATCACGAACGCATCACTCAGGGCATGCTCAAGAACGGCTACACCCAAGCGTTTGCCGAGCAGATCTTCGAGCAGATCAAAGGTTTCGGCAGTTATGGATTTCCCGAAAGTCACGCGGCCAGCTTCGCCAATCTCGCTTACGTAAGCAGTTGGCTGAAGTGCCATGAGCCTGCCGCTTTCGGGTGTGCATTGCTCAATGCGCAGCCCATGGGTTTCTACGGGCCGAGTCAGATCGTGCAGGATATGCAGCGTGGCGGCATCAGCGTGTTGCCGGTGGATGCGCGCTACAGCGATTGGGATTGCACGCTGGAAAGCGATTCGCGCAGCCATGGCGGTTTGGCACTGCGGCTTGGTCTGCGGCAGTTACGCGGCTGCCGCGAGGATGTGGCTTTACGTATTTCGGCTGCACGAGAGCAGCAGGCTTTTGGCGATATCGTCGACCTATGCACGCGCGCACAATTGGATCGGCGTCATCAGGACCTGCTGGCCGATGCGGGCGCGTTGCGCGGTCTGGCCGGGCATCGTCATCGCGCGCTGTGGTTATCGGCTGGCGTGGAATCGCAGTTGCCGTTGTTCGGGCGCGAAAGCCCGCGCGAGAGCGATATCGTGCTGCCGTTGCCGACCGTGGCGGAAAACATGGTGGCCGACTATGCCCACAGCGGGCTGAGTCTCGGTCCGCATCCGCTCAAGCTTTTGCGGCATCGATTGCGTGCTGCGCGTTTTATCGATTCGCGCAGCTTGCGTGCGCAGCCGCACGAAACGCAGGTACGCACCGTGGGTCTCGTGACGCAACGCCAGCAACCGCAGACGGCCAGTGGCGTCACCTTCATCACCATCGAAGACGAATTCGGTTACGTAAATGTGGTGGTGTGGAATCACGTTGCACAAAGCCAGCGTCGTCCGTATCTGGAGGCAACGCTGCTCGCCATCGAGGGGCGATGGGAAGCCGTGGATGGCGTCAGTCATCTCATTGCGCGGCGCTTGCACGATATGAGCGGCATGCTCGGTGAGCTGGATGCACGCTCGCGTGATTTTCATTGAGGGTGCTGGCAGCCATGCAATCGTTACTTTTTGATCCAGGCGTGCAAAGGATTGCCGATGAAGTCACCGGGCCGATTACGTATGAGCCTGAGGTGATCTCGCGCGAGCTGGCGGAAAAATGGTTCAACGCGATTCGTGCGCAAGCCGATTGGCGATCGGGCATGCGGATGATGTATGAGCGTATGGTGGGTGTGCCGCGCCTGCATGGTCATTACGCGGTAGAGGATCCTGCGATACCGCCAGTGCTACTCGCGGCATTGAGCGTCGTGAAGCAACACGTCGATGCGCCGTTCAACAGCATCGGGTTGAATCTTTATCGCGACGAGCACGATAGCGTGGCGCCGCATAGCGACACGCTGCATGAGTTGGTTGCGCATCAGCCCATCGTCTTGTTGTCGTTAGGTGCTACGCGCACTATGACGATACGCCGCAAGGAGCCGCCGCATTTGAAGACGGAGCTGGAGCTTGAGGCAGGGAGTTTGTTGTTGATGGGGTGGAATGCGCAGCTGCATTACGATCATGGGATACCGAAGCTTCGGTATCCCGTTGGACCGAGAATCAGCGTGGCGTTTCGCGTGCGGTCTGACATTCAAAGCGAGACTTGGGGCACGCGATGAGTTTCATCCCGTCATTCCGGCGAAGGCCGGAATCCAGTGACGAAAAGCTGCATACGTGCCCGCACTTCCATAGGCTCTCGTTACTGGATTCCGGCCTTCGCCGGAATGACGAGGTATGGAGGGCGCCGTGTAAATCGGGCGCCCGTATCCATATGATCAATTACTTCGCAGCGCGCGCCCTCAGCGCCGTCACAGCGGGCAATTCCCGGCCTTCCAGGAATTCCAGGAACGCACCACCGCCAGTGGAAATGTAGGAAACGCGATCGGCAATACCGTACTTGTCGACTGCAGCAAGCGTGTCGCCACCGCCTGCAATAGAGAACGCCTTCGAATCGGCGATGGCATGCGCGAGCACTTCCGTGCCCTTGCCGAAGGCATCGAACTCGAACACGCCGACCGGACCATTCCACACGACAGTGCCGGCCTTTGCGATCAGTTCGGCGTAACGCTTGGCCGTTTCCGGGCCGATGTCGAGGATCATCTCGCCATCCTTCACCTGATCGACCGGTTTGACCGAGGCCGGTGCGTGCGCGGAGAACTCCGGTGCAACGACCACGTCGACCGGCATCGGCACTTCGGCGCCGCGACGTTTCGCATCGGCAATCACTTTCTTGGCAGCTTGCAGAAGATCCGGTTCGTACAGCGAGTTACCGACCGAGTGACCGGCGGCTGCGATAAAGGTGTTGGCGATACCGCCACCGACGATCAGCTGATCAACCTTGCCAATCAGGTTTTCCAGCAGCATGAGCTTGGTGGAAACCTTCGAGCCCGCCACGATGGCGAGCAGTGGGTGGGCGGGATGCTCAAGCGCTTTGCCGAGCGCATCCAGCTCATTGCAAAGCAGCGGGCCTGCTGCAGCAATCGGTGCGAACTTGATCACACCATGCGTCGATGCTTGTGCACGGTGTGCGGTGCCGAATGCATCCATCACGAACACATCGCACAGCGCAGCGTATTTCTTCGAGAGCGCCTCGTCGTCTTTGCCTTCGCCGACATTCATGCGGCAGTTTTCGAGTACGACAACTTCGCCGTCGGCGACATCGACGCCGTTGAGATAGTCGGCGACCAAGCGCACCGGCTGGCCAAGATGTTCGCTGAGCCAGGTTGCCACCGGCGCGAGCGAGTCCTCTGCATCGAACTGGCCTTCCTTCGGGCGCCCGAGGTGCGACATCACCATCACCTTCGCGCCGGCATCGCGTGCGGCCTTGATGGTGGGCAGCGAGGCATCTAGGCGCTGCGTGGACGTAATGTGGCCATTCTCGATCGGCACGTTCAAGTCTTCGCGGATCAGCACGCGCTTGCCGCGCAGGTCGAGGTCGCTCATGCGGGTGACGGTCACGTGGAACTCCTGGCATAGCTGAGGAAGTCGGCCGGAAGGCCGGAACCCGTTATTTTCCCGCCCTCACCGCGTCGATGCAAACGGCGGGGTTTACACTGTCTCCATCGACCTTCCATGGAGTGGTCCTATGGCATCCGGCCTCGTCCTGTACAGCTATTGGCGCTCGAGCGCCGCGTTCCGCGTGCGCATTGCGCTGAATCTAAAGGGATTACGTTACGAAACGCGGGCAGTGCATCTGGTGCGCGATGGCGGCGAACAGCATGGTGCGGCGTACGTGGCGGTCAACCCGCAGGAGCTGGTGCCGACACTGGTGGATGGGCATGTGGTGCTGCCGCAGTCGATGGCGATCATCGAATACCTCGACGAGAAGCACCCACAGCCGCCACTTCTTCCTGCCGATGCGGCGGGGCGGGCACGCGTACGTGCGTTATCGCAGCTGATCGCTTGCGATATCCATCCCATTGGCAATCTGCGTGTGTTGCAACAAATCGGCAGTCAGTTTGGTGCGGACGATGCGCAGAAAGCGGAGTGGATGCGTCACTGGGTCGTTGCCGGATTCCAGGCGCTGGAAACCATGCTTGCCCATAGCAAGGACACCGGCCATTTCTGTCATGGCAATACGCCGACCATGGCTGATGCGTGTCTGGTGCCACAGGTGTACAACGCGCGGCGCTGGAAAGTGCCGTTGGGTGATTACCCGACGATTCTGCGCATCGATGCGGTGTGTGCGGGGCTTGATGCATTCCACGAGGCGACGCCTGAAAGGCAGCCGGATGCGCCACATAGCAGTGAGCCCTCAGCTTTCTCCCTCTCCCCTTCGGGGAGAGGGTTGGGGTGAGGGGCGCATCTTGCGATAACTCTTCTTAATTGAAGAGATGTACTCACATATCCTCACATCGAATGAGCTCCTCGCGAGTCTGACCCCTCATCCGACCCTGCGGGCCACCTTCTCCCCGAAGGGGAGAAGATAATCAGAGCAGCCTTTGGCTGCGCCTTTAAAAACCCAACCCGTACGGATCGTTGCCCGCCAGCTCCGCGTTTTCGGTGTTATTACCGCCACCTTCCGAAAGACGAATCTTGAGCGCCAACCCATCGCGCGAGTCGGCTTTGGCCAGCGCTTCTTCCAGCTCGATACGGCCAGATCTGTACAGCCGATACAGCGACTGATCGAACGTCTGCATACCTTCCTGCAGGCTGCGGTCCATGGCTTCTTTTACTTCATGGATTTGACCGCGGCGAATCATGTCGCGAATGAATGGCGTGTTGAGCAGCACTTCCACCGCGGGTAGACGGCGCCCGTCCTTGCCGGTGACAAGACGCTGGCTGATCACCGCGCGCAGGTTCAGCGCGAGGTTCATCAGCACGTTCTTGTGCGCCGATTCGGGGAAGAAGTTGAGAATGCGTTCCAGCGTCTGGTCGGCGTTGTTCGAGTGCAACGTTGCCAGACACAAGTGACCGGTTTCGGAGAACGCGATCGCCGCTTCCATCGTGTCGGTGTCGCGAATCTCACCGATCATGATGACGTCCGGCGCTTCACGCATCGCGTTGCGCAAGGCTTCGTGATACGTGTGCGTGTCCAGGCCCACTTCGCGCTGATTGACGATCGATTTCTTGTGGCGGTGCAGGTATTCGATCGGATCTTCAATCGTCAGAATGTGGCCGGGCGTATTCGTATTGCGATGATCGAGCATCGCCGCAAGCGTGGTCGACTTACCCGAACCTGTCGCGCCGACCACCAGGATCAGGCCGCGCGGTTCCATGATCAGATCGCGGAAAATCGTTGGCAGCTGCAGTTGCTCGACGCTGGGAATCTCGCTCTTGATCGCGCGGATTACCATGCCCACTTCGCCGCGCTGTTTGAAAACGTTGATACGGAAACGGCCGGCTTCTTTCACCGCCAGCGCCATGTTCAATTCCAGATCGCGCTCGAATTGCGGAACCTGGCCCTCGTCCATGAGCGAATAAGCGATCTTTTTCACCATGCCGCTGGGCAGCCCGGTGTTGCCGAGCGGGTACAACTTGCCCTCGACCTTGATGTTCACCGGGGCGCCGGTCGTCAGAAACATGTCCGACGCGCCCTTATCCACCATCAATTTGAGGAAGTAACCGATATCCACCGTAAAGACCCCAAGTTTTTACACATTGCATTCAAGGATTGTGCCCGCTCACAATACGCTGTGATCCTCGGAGAGGAATGAGTGATGGTCCACACATTTTCCCCGTTACAGAAGCGCGACAAGCGTTTCTCAGCGGTGGTACCCGTTCTAACCCTGACTTTAGCCCTAATTTTAGGCGGTTGCGCAAGCGTGCCACCGCCAGATGGCGCTATGACACAGGCACAATCGCAGATTCAGTCCGCACGCGATGCCGGTGCGCAAGACTACGATCCGGTGGATTTCGGGTTTGCGCAGGATAAATTCCAGCAGGCTCAGGTAGCGATGGCCAATGGCAAATATGCCCAGGCTTCGGACCTAGCCGATGAGTCGCGCGCGGATGCCACACTGGCCCGCACGAAGGCGCTGTTGGGGCAGGCGCGTGGTCAAATTCAGTCAAAAACGGACGCAAACCGTCAGTTGCGCGCGCAGAACGATGAAGCGCAGTCCGAGAACGATCAGCACTACCAGCAGCAGAAGACCCAGCTAGCAGCCCAGATGGCCGCCATGCAGCAGGCTGACAATGGGCAGGGTAACGACCAGGACAATGGTCAGGACAACGGTGGCAATCCCGCTTCGTCCTCGACCACGCCGGCACCGCCGACCAGCAGCGCCCCGCTTCCGCAGCAGGCGCCGATGCAGCAGGACATGCCGGCACCGTCCTCGTCGGTGCTCAACGGTGCTCCGGCACAACCGCAGCAGCAACCGGCGCAAGGCTTCCAGCCGACACCTGCTCCTGGCCAGCAAAATCAGGGAGGCCAGCCATGAATAAGCGCATGACTTCGATCATCGCCGCGATGGTGCTGGGTCTTCTTGCCAGCACCGCCGTACAGGCGAAAAAGGACGATATGGATGTCGCCCGCTTGAACGACAGCCTCAACCAGCTCGCGTCGGATCCCACGCTAGGCAGCTATGCGCAGGCCGATCAGTCGCTCGCGCGCGAAGCGGTCAATCAGCTCTCGCAGGCCAGTTCGCACGACCGTCCGCATGCGCTGTACATCGCCGAACGCCGTGTGGATCAGGCCAAGGCCGAGGCGCAGTTGCAGATGTCGCAGCGCCAGCTCAACCAGCTCGATCAGGAAAACGCGCAGCTGCAGCTTGATCGCAGTCGCATCGATGCCAACTCCGCACAGCAGCAGCTGGATATCCAGCGGATGCAGTTCCAGATCGCGCAACAGGAAACCGCACGCCTGCAGGCCCAGGGCCAGCAAGCGGCCGCGCAGGCCGCCCAGGCTCAGGCGGAAGCCGACCAGGCGCGCAAGCTGGCGGCCGCACAGGCCAAGGTGGCGCAGGCTGCCAAACGCCAGGCAGCGCTTGCCACCAAGGCCGCCCAGGCGGCCAGGGCGCTGCAGGAAAACCAGTCGCAGCCCAGCGGTAACGGCGGCAACTGATCGACTGATTCGCCCCTCGCGGTTTGAGGGGCTGCAGCACAAAGAAGGGCCGGCATTCAAAGCCGGCCCTTCTGGTTTTTGATCGGCGGATTTACGGGTTTTTGACTTCCGCCCGCGCTCTGATGCGCCTTCCCATGGGGGCCTTGTGTGCCCCCGCCGGTGGGGAGTAGGGTCGAAGTTACCGCGGACATTGTGCCTCCGCGGTTTACCGACCCGAAATTATGCGCAAACCCGCCACTTTTCCCTCACCCGTATCCTTTTTGAAGGATGTGGGGCGTGGTCATGCGCGTGTTTCGATTTTGTTCCCGGCTGTAGCAATTGTTTGCCCGCAGTCTTATCGCGAGGAGGTTGGATCATGTTTGAAAACCAGCAGCGTGACGATGTCGAAGCCTTGATGAAAGCCGACGCGGAGTTTCGTCGGCTATACCAGTACCACAGGGAACTCGACAGCAAGGTGCACGATGCCGAAATCGGCGTTTTACCCATAGACGATGTCACCCTTAGCGGCATGAAGAAAGAAAAGCTCTATGCCAAGGAACGACTGCAACGCATGTGGGACAGCCAGCACCCCGTCAACTGACCCAGCGTTTTCACATGACATGCGGCCTCGGAGCCTTCCCGCTGGGAAGCGCTGCCGGGGCCGATTCGTATCGGAATTCTCGTTTTCAAAAGGAATGGACATGCGATCGACGACGTTGCGCTATGCCCTCGCTGCAACCCTTTTCATCGCACCCGTTTCCAGTGTTTTTGCGCAACATCTCAGCCCCAATCAGGCGGTTCCTTCGGCGGGCGACATCGTGCAGACGAGAAGCACGGCCTTGTTCAACGATGTCCATGCAGGTTTGCTGGACATCGTGCTGGAGAAAACCAGTTTGTTCGATGTGCAGCGTGCTTTTGGCGGTACGCTTCAGCACGAAGGCGATGCGGGCGAAGCGACGGAATGGCTCTGTTACGCCGGCCTCGACGCGCGCGGAGAACCAACGCTGTTCTGGTTTTCATCGGGCGAAATGGGCGGTGCGGAAGAAAGCATCCTCAGTGTTGCGCAACAACCCAATCCTGGTGGCAAGTTGCCGGATGGTTGCGCGATTGCACCGCACGAATTGACCCATATCGAATTCGGCATTCCTGGCGTCGGCGCGACACTGGGCGATGTGTCATCGCATGTCGGCACCGCAAAACCCGATGCTGACGGACACTTCCATTACGCAGCGTCATATCCATCGCATTCATCGAAAGATTTCACCGTAACGCAAACACTCGTGTACACGACGAAGAAAAATGTCATAACCGGTGTCGCAATTACACAGGTCACCAGCGACTAGGGGGACGCCATGTCGGCGATCGGCGCAACACGGAGTGGCAGTGGCGTTATCTCGACAAAACGCGTGTGCTTTTTCTCTGCGTTGCTTGCAGTGCTGTTGACAGGCGGGGTGAGCAGCGCGTCGGGTCAAATCTATCAATACGGCGACTACCCGATCACGCCAATTCGTTTTTCCTCGGGCAAAACCACGGCCACGATCAACGACAGCGTCGAACGTGGCGCCAGTGCGACGTACACCTTTGTCGCCAGGGAAGGTCAGCACGCTGACATCCAACTGACAACCGAAGAAGACAACGCGTCGTTCATCTTCTACATGCCCGGCGCGACGGTTTCGAAAGACGATGGCGGTTACGACGTGAGCGGCCCCACCTTGCCCAACGCAGGGCGACACGGCCGCGCTACTCATTGGACGGGCCGGTTGCCCGTCAGCGGCAAATACACACTGACCATCCAGCCCAGCCGAGGCGGCGCAACGTATCACCTGACCGTCACCATCAAGTAGTTGTGTTTTCGTCCGGATGGACTGACGCCGGGCCAGCGCGCGCCTCGGTTATCATTCAAGGCCGGCACGAGATGAATCGTGCGTTCCACCATCGCCAGGTAATGGAGTTTTCATGACGGTCAACGCAAGCGTCCTCGAACTCATCGGGAACACCCCTATGGTGCGTGCCCAGCGCCTGGATACCGGGCCTTGCGAGCTGTTCCTGAAGCTGGAAAGCGCCAATCCGGGCGGTTCGGTCAAGGACCGTATCGGCCTGTCGATGATCGAAGGCGCCGAAAAGGCCGGCAAGATCAAGCCAGGCGCGACTCTCGTGGAAGGCACCGCGGGCAATACCGGCCTTGGTCTTGCGCTGGTCGCACAGCAGAAAGGCTATCGCCTGATTCTGGTCGTGCCCGACAAGATGAGCCGCGAGAAAATCTTCAACCTCAAGGCGATGGGCGCCGAAGTGGTGCTCACGCGTTCGGATGTCGCCAAAGGCCATCCGGAGTATTACCAGGACATGGCCGAACGTATCGCGCGCGAAACGCCCGGCGCCTACTTCATCAACCAGTTCGGCAATCCGGACAACCCGAAAGCGCACATCGAAACGACGGGACCGGAAATCCTCAAGCAGATGGATGGCAAGGTCGATGCCATCGTTGTCGGTTGTGGCTCGTCCGGCACCCTGAGCGGCTTGTCGAAGTTCTTCGCCGAAGCATCGCCGAACACGGAAATGGTGCTGGCCGATCCGGTCGGTTCCATCCTTGCGCAATACATCAACGAAGGTGTGCTCTCCACCAAATCGGGCAGCTGGATGGTGGAAGGCATCGGCGAAGATTTTCTGCCGAGCATCAGCGATTTTTCGCGCGTGAAAAAAGCTTACGCGATCTCCGACAAGGAAAGCTTTGTTGCTGCGCGCGAATTGCTGGCGAAAGAAGGTGTGCTGGGCGGTTCGTCCACCGGAACGCTGCTCGCCGCTGCGCTGAAGTACTGCCGTGAGCAGACAACGCCAAAACGCGTCGTCACGCTTGTCTGCGACACCGGCAACAAGTACCTGTCGAAGATGTACAACGACTACTGGATGCTCGACAACGGTTTCATCGACCGCGAACAACACGGCGATCTGCGCGATTTGTTGCTGCGTCCGTTTTCACGCCGTGACACCGTTGTCGTGGGACCGAACGAATTGCTGATGACCGCGTACACGCGCATGAAGCTTTACGACGTCTCGCAGCTGCCGGTGATGGACGGTAGCCGCATCGTCGGCATCCTCGACGAGTCGGATGTGCTGATGCATGTGCATGCCGAGGAAGCACGCTTCCGCGATTCCGTTGCCACCGCGATGATCAGCGATTTGCAGATGCTCGATGTGCGCTCGCCCATCCAGTCGTTGTTGCCGGTGTTTGAGCGCGGTCACGTGGCCATCGTTGTCGATGGGCAACAGTTCCTTGGCCTCATCACGCGTATCGATCTGCTGAACTATTTGCGTCGCAGGGTGCACTAAGCGCGAACCACTTGCGAAAAGAAGAGGCGGTTAGCTTTAACTTCATCACGAACCGTGCCCCCTCACCGTCATTCCGGCGAAGGCCGGAATCCAGTGGCGAAAAGCCGCATACGTGCCCACACTTCCGTAGGTTCTCGTCACTGGATTCCGGCCTTCGCCGGAATGACGGTGGGTCATAGGAAAGCCAGCCGAAACGGCATTCGTCTTAATGTGCCCGCTCATTTTGACCAGGAACTGACACGTCCATGTGTGGAATCGTCGCCGCTGCCGCCCAACGAGATGTCGCGCCTCTCCTCATCGTCGGCCTGAAGGCGCTGGAATACCGCGGTTACGATTCGGCCGGCTTGGCGGTTCTGGAAGGCGGTGAAGTCCATCGCGTACGCGCCAAGGGCAAGGTGCGCGAGATGGAAGCGCTGTACCAGGCCAACCCCTTTCCGGGCGGCACCGGCATTGCACATACGCGTTGGGCAACGCATGGCGTGCCCAACGAAGCCAACGCGCATCCGCATGTCGCGGGCCGTGTCGCACTCGTGCACAACGGCATCATCGAGAACTACGCAGCCCTGCGTGCACAGTTGCAGAAGAACGGTCACGTCTTCACCTCGGAAACCGATACCGAAGTGATCGCCGCGTTGGTCGACCATCACATTTCCAAAGGCATGCCTCTGCGCGATGCGGTGCTGGCGACCGTGCGCGGGCTGGAAGGCGCGTACGCTATTGCGGTGATCAGTCGCGACGAACCCGGCCGGGTCGTCGGTGCACGACGCGGCGCACCGTTGTTGGTCGGTGTTGGCATCGGCGAAAACTTCCTTGGCTCCGACGCACAGGCGTTGATCCAGGTCACCAACAAGATCATCTACCTCGACGAAGACGACGTTGTGGAGATCACGCGAGACAGCCTGCAGATCTACACGCTCGACGGAAAACCGGCCGAACGCACCCTGCACGAGAGCGAGCTTTCTGCCGACGCTGTCGAACGCGGCGAATATCGCCATTACATGCAGAAGGAAATCTTCGAGCAGCCGCGCGCCGTGGCGGATACGCTCGAAGCGCGCATCGGTCCGAATGGCATCCTGCCGAATATCTTTGGTGCCGGCGGCGAAGAATTGCTGGCGAAGGTGAAAGGCATCCACATCATTGCGTGTGGCACGAGCTATCACGCCGGCATGGTCGCCAAGTACTGGATCGAAGAGTACGCACGTTTGCCCGTCAGCGTTGAGGTGGCCAGCGAATACCGCTATCGCGAAGCCGTCGTGCCAGAAGGCACACTCTTCACCGCTATTTCGCAATCGGGCGAAACGGCGGATACGCTCGCCGCGATGCGCGAATCGCGGCGCCGTGGTTATATCGGCACGCTCGCTATCTGTAACGTGCCCGAGTCATCGGTGGTGCGCGAGGCCGATGTAAAGCTGATGACGCGCGCCGGTCCGGAAATCGGTGTTGCGTCGACCAAAGCCTTCACCACGCAGCTGACAGCGCTGGCGCTACTCACGCTGCATCTCGCCAAACAGCAAGGTCTGGACAGCAAGCGTTACAACGACCTTTGCAGCCAACTTCAACATTTGCCACGCGCGATCGAAGATGCGTTGAAGTTCGAGCCTGAAATCGTGGAATTGGCAGGACGTTTCATTCTTCGCCATCACGCCTTGTTCCTTGGTCGCGGTGCGCATTATCCGGTGGCGTTGGAAGGCTCGCTCAAGCTCAAGGAAATTTCGTACATCCACGCCGAGGCTTATCCAGCAGGCGAGCTCAAGCACGGTCCGCTGGCATTGGTGGATGAAGACATGCCGGTCGTCGCGGTGGCGCCGAACGGTCCTCTACTCGACAAACTCAAATCCAACCTGCAGGAAGTGCGTGCGCGCGGCGGTGAACTGATCGTCTTTGCCGATACCGCCGCACATATCGACGGCAACGCCACGCGCGGCAGCATTCTGCGCATCGATGCGGGCGGCGAATTCATTGCGCCCGCCGTCTTTACCGTGCCATTGCAGTTGCTTGCCTACCACGTCGCCGTTTTGCGAGGCACGGACGTGGATCAGCCGCGCAACCTCGCGAAGTCCGTCACGGTTGAGTAGCGCGCGAGCTTACTCGCGCGCCGCCAATGCCCGATTCACGCGCAACGCGATCAGTGTGCATGCAACGCCTGAGAGCAAGTAGACGGTGACGGCCGCCAGGCCGAAGCGTGTTGACAGGCCAAGGGCAACGAGCGGTGCAAAAGCAGCGCCGATCAGCCACGCGAAGTCGGATGTGAGCGCTGCGCCGGTATAGCGCAAGCGTGTTTCAAAGTTCGACGTCACGCTGCCCGCTGCCTGGCCGTACGAAAGGCCAAGTAGAAAGAATCCGACGATAATGAACGTGTCTTGCGCGAATTCGCTGCCACCGAGCAGCCACGGTGCAAAAAGGCTGAAGACGCCAATCAATGCGGCACACGTTCCCAGTGTGGTACGTCGACCGATGCGGTCGGCAATGATGCCCGAACTGATGATGCCCAGAATGCCCACGAACGCGCCGATGATTTGAACGATCAGCACGGAATTCACCGTCTGTGTCGTGCCGAGTACGATCCACGACAGCGGGAAAATCGTGACCAGATGGAATAACGCATAACTGGCCAGCGCCGCGAATGCGCCGATGAAGATGTTGTAACCCTGTGCACGCAGCATGCTGACGATGCCGATCGGTTCCAGGTCGCGCTCTTCCATCGCGTGTGTGTATTCCTCGGTCACGACCAGACGCAGGCGCGCGAACAGCGCCACGACGTTGATGGCAAACGCGACGAAGAACGGATACCGCCAACCCCAGTCGATGAAGTCGTCATGGGAAAGACTGGCGTGCAGGAACAGGAACAATGCGCTTGCAATCAAGAAACCGATGGGTGCGCTCAACTGGCCAAGCATCGCGTACCAGCCACGTCGCTGCGGCGGCGTGTTGAGTGCGAGCAAGGATGGCAGGCCATCCCATGATCCACCTAACGCAACACCTTGCAGTAATCGGAAAAATGCCAGCAATGCGATGGCCCAGTTGCCGATCACCGTGTAGCTTGGCAAGAACGCCATGCCCGCTGTCGCGCTGCCAAGCAGGAACAATGCAATCGTGAGCTTGGTGCCGCGGCTCCAACGCCGCTGCAGCGTCATGAAGATGGTCGTGCCGATCGGACGCGCGACAAACGCGAGCGAGAAAATCACGAACGACCAGAGAATGCCGTCGAGCAGGCTTTCGAACGGGAAAAACACCGAAGGAAAAACCAGTACGCAAGCGATACCGAATACAAAGAAGTCGAAGTATTCGGACGTCCGTCCAATCACCACGCCAATAGCGATTTCGCCTGGCGCGACTTTCGCGTGGACTTGCAGTCGACCGATATGGGCGGCCGAACTGTTCGAGGGATCACCATGTTCCTGAAACGTACTTGACATCGTCGTTACTCGGATATGGGGAGAATTGGCGCCTACAGCATGGCACCGTCTTCGCGCCAAGGCTAGGGATGAGCGTTCAATTTCTTGCAGCGTGTATGAAGCCGTCAGGGCTCGCTGCCGTCAACCCCAGTTTGGGTGATGGTACATCCGGGAGTAATAAGTAGTCTTTCCAGCATCACCTTGTCACAACGTTTCGATTGACTAGGATAGTTCGCATTGTTCCAGGGCGTTGCCTGGGGCATTTACAGCGCAAATGTTTGTACGGAGCTGCACAGAATTGAACAAAACGTCCGTACGATTTGCTTGTGACCCGCGGATCGGCGTACCTTTTCGGTGCAGCACACCTTTCCCCCTTTCTAGAAGTCGCCGGTTACGTCCATGAAGGCTCTCCGAAGACTGCTACTGCCTTGCGTTGCCCTGCTATCGGGGTGCCATACCGTACTCATGTCGCCGTCGGGCGATCTGGCGGTACAGCAACGCGATCTGATCATCGATGCCTTGATTCTTATGCTGCTGATCGTGGTGCCCGTGATCATCATGGCGCTCGCGTTCGCATGGCATTACCGTTCATCGAACAAGAAGGCCGAATACGAGCCCGATTGGGATCATTCCACGATGCTGGAGCTGCTGATCTGGTCGGCGCCGCTGCTCATCATCATTGCGCTCGGTGCGCTGACGTGGGTCAGTGCGCACAAGCTCGATCCTTTCCGGCCGCTGGACCGCATCGCCGAGGGCAAGCCCATGCCTGCGGATGTGAAGCCACTTGTCGTCGATGTGGTCGCACTCGACTGGAAATGGCTGTTTATCTACCCCGAACAAGGCATTGCCACCGTGAATGAGGTGGCAGCGCCGGTCGACCGGCCGATTCAGTTCAAGATAACTGCTACGTCAGTGATGAACTCGTTCTTTATCCCGTCGCTAGCCGGTCAGATCTACGCCATGCCAGGCATGGAAACCCAGCTGCAGGCTGTGATCAACAAGCCCGGCGATTACGAGGGCTTCTCCGCCAACTTCAGCGGCGACGGTTTCTCGCATATGCGTTTCACTTTTCACGGCATGAGCGACAGCGATTTCGCGCAATGGGTCCAGCAGGCGAAATCGAACGGCAGCGCGCTGAGTCGTGAAGCTTATGTGAAGCTCGAGGCGCCCAGCGAAAACGTTCCAGTGAGTTACTACGCGTCGGTCGCGCCCGGTCTGTATCAGGACATTCTCACCCACTGCGTGCACAACGATGAGACGTGCACGCGGAACATGAAATCGTCGGCGGAAAGCGGTGCGATGAATGCTCGCAAAGATTCCAGTGGCATGGCCGAAATGGCTGCTTCTCACCCCTAATGCGAATACGGAACGGTGCTCATGATGTCTAACCATCCCGACCTCGCCAAACTGATCTTCGGTCGCTTGACGATCGATCAGCTTCCGCTGAAAGAACCGATTGTGGTGGGAACGTTTGCGGTGGTGGCACTGGGTGCGATCGCACTGCTCGGTGTGATCACGTACTACCGCCTGTGGGGTTATCTCTGGCGCGAATGGTTTACCAGTATCGATCACAAGAAAATCGGTGTGATGTACATCATTCTCGGTCTGGTGATGCTACTGCGCGGCTTCTCCGACGCGGTGATGATGCGTGCACAGCAAGCGATAGCCTTCGGTCATAACGCCGGTTATCTGCCACCGGATCATTACGACCAGATTTTTACGGCGCACGGCGTGATCATGATTTTCTTCGTCGCCATGCCGCTGGTCACCGGCGTGATGAATTTCGTGATGCCTTTGCAGATCGGCGCGCGTGACGTCGCGTTTCCGTTCCTCAATAACTTCAGTTTCTGGATGACGGTCTCCGGTGCGGTGCTGGTGATGATCTCGCTGTTCGTCGGCGAATTTGCGCGCACCGGTTGGCTGGCTTATCCGCCGCTTTCCGACATCGTTTCAAGTCCTGACGCGGGCGTGGATTACTTCATCTGGTCCTTGCAGATAGCAGGTGTCGGAACGCTGTTATCGGGCGTAAATCTGCTTACGACCATCATCAAGATGCGCGCGCCTGGCATGACGCTGATGCGCATGCCGATCTTCACGTGGACCGCGCTGTGCACGAATATCCTGATCGTGGCGGCCTTCCCGGTACTCACTGCTGTTCTCGCGATGCTTGCGCTTGATCGCTACGCGGGCACCAATTTCTTCGATACGGTGCTTGGCGGCAACGCCATGATGTATGTGAATCTGATCTGGATCTGGGGACACCCCGAGGTGTACATCCTGATCCTTCCTGCATTCGGCATTTTCTCGGAAGTCACAGCGACCTTCTGTCGCAAGCGTTTGTTCGGCTATGCGTCGATGGTGTACGCGACCGTGGTGATCACCGTGCTCGCGTACCTGGTCTGGCTACACCACTTCTTCACGATGGGATCGGGCGCGAGCGTCAATTCGTTCTTCGGCATCACCACGATGATCATCTCGATTCCAACGGGTGCGAAGATCTTCAACTGGTTGTTCACCATGTATCGCGGGCGTATCGAATTCGAAGTGCCAATGCTGTGGACGGTCGGATTCATCGTCACCTTCGCCATCGGCGGCATGACGGGTGTCTTGCTGGCCGTGCCGCCCGCTGACTTCTCGCTGCATAACAGCCTTTTCCTCGTGGCGCATTTCCATAACGTCATTATCGGCGGTGTGCTGTTCGGCTTGTTCGCGGGCATCAATTACTGGTTTCCGAAGGCCTTTGGTTTTCGTCTTGATCCGTTCTGGGGCAAGTGTTCGTTCTGGTTCTGGCTGATTGGTTTTTACTTCGCCTTCATGCCGCTATATGTGCTGGGCCTGATGGGCGTCACGCGCAGACTCAATCACTTTGACGATCCGTCGTTGCAGATCTGGTTTGAAATCGCAGCGTTTGGCGCGTTCCTGATTCTGCTCGGCATCGTCAGCATGTTGATCCAGTTTGCGGTGAGCTTCATGCGTCGCGAAAAATTGCGCGATGTCACGGGCGATCCCTGGGGTGGACGCACGCTGGAGTGGTCTACGTCGTCGCCGCCACCCAAATACAATTTCGCCTTCACGCCGCAGATTCATGACGCGGATGCGTGGTGGCAGATGAAGCAGCATCATTATCAGCGGCCGCTGCAAGGCTTCACGCCGATCCACATGCCCAAGAACACCGGCGCGGGAATCATCCTTGCGGGGCTCGCGACGGTTTTCGGCTTCGCGATGATCTGGTACATGTGGCCGCTCGCGATCATCTCGTTTGTCGCGTTGTTGGCGACTGGCATCGGGCACACGTTCAACTATCACCGCGATTACTACATCCCGGCCGACGAAGTCGCCCGCGTCGAAGCATCACGCACGGAGCTCCTGGCCAGCCATGTCTGATATGTCGACCACCATGACTGCGGATAACGGCGCGTCGCAGACGCTGGATTTCCACGCGAGCGGCGACTATCACGCGCCCAACGGCACGCTGCTCGGGTTCTGGATCTACCTGATGAGCGACTGCCTCATCTTCGCGTGCCTGTTCGCCACGTTCGGTGTGCTGGGGCGCGAATATGCGGGAGGGCCAACAGCAGCCCAGGTGCTGGAGTTGCCGATCGTCGCGCTCAACACGACGTTGCTGTTGTTCTCCTCGATCACCTACGGTTTTGCGGTGCTTGAGATGAGGGCGAACCGGCAGGGCCTGATGATGATGTGGCTCGCCATCACTGGGCTCCTCGGCGCGGGCTTTATCGGGCTGGAGCTGACGGAGTTCGCGCACCTCATCTCGATCGGTGCCGGTCCGCAACGCAGTGCCTTCCTGTCCTCGTTCTTCACCCTGGTCGGCACGCACGGATTGCACGTGACGTGCGGCTTGATCTGGCTGGTTACCCTGATGGTGCAGGTGAGCAAGAAAGGCCTTATTCCCGCGAACAAACGCCGGTTGATGTGCCTGTCTATGTTCTGGCACTTCCTGGATCTGATCTGGGTGGGCGTTTTCAGCTTCGTCTATCTGATGGGAGTGTTGCCATGAGTGCGCCCACCGACTCGCCGCACGATCATCATGACGAACACGACACCGAACACGATGGCGTGGAAGCGATTCACGTCACGCTGAAAGGTTACATGACGGGTTTTGGGCTGGCGGCGATTCTCACCTTCATTCCGTTTTTTCTGGTGATGAGCGGTGCGTTTGCAAAATCGGGGCCGGCCGATGCGCTGATACTTCTTCTTGCAGGCATTCAGATCGTGGTGCACATGATCTACTTCCTGCATATGAGCACGAAGTCCGAAGGCGGCTGGAACATGCTGGCGTTCGTGTTTACGGTGGTGCTGGTGGTGATCACGCTGAGCGGTTCGATCTGGATCATGTATCACCTCAACGACAACATGATGCCCTGGACCATGCAGAACGCACGAAACGAGCCGTGACAGGCGGCAACATGTCGCGCTAAAACCGCCGGCAGGGACATCGCATGCGGCTCATGCGATCATTGCTGTATGCCTCAACAAACTGTTCCCGCCGAAGATGTCGTGCGTGGCCCGCGTGGTCCGTTTGCTTTGACGTTGCTTGCCATGTTCGGTCTGGCACTTTTTACCGGTTTTATTTTGCTGGGCAATTGGCAGGTCCGACGGCTTGCGTGGAAGCGTGAGCTGATCGCGCATGTAAATCAGCGCGTGCACGCACCACCCGTTGCCGCGCCAGGTTCGAATCAATGGGCCAGCGTGAATGCCGAAGACGACGAATACAGGCACGTCAGCCTCTCCGGCACGCTTCTGAACGATCGTCAGACGCTGGTGTGGACGGCCACGGATGAAGGCAGCGGTTTCTGGGTCGTCACGCCGTTGCGCATGGCCGATGGCTCCATCGTCCTGATCAATCGCGGTTTCGCTCCGGCTGATTGGTGCGGCCGCGATGGGCATTGCGCAGTGGGGCCAAGCGACGAGGTGACGATCACCGGTTTACTGCGCATGAGCGAGCCGTCCGCATTCATGCGCCATAACGATCCGGCGAAAAACAGTTGGTACACCCGCGATGTTCCCGCTATCGCTACGGCGCGCGGATTGAAGGATGTCGCACCGTATTTCGTCGATGCCGATGCGACACCACACGATGCCGATCATCCGTCCTGGCCCGAAGGCGGCCTGACCGTCATCAACTTCCCGAATAATCATCTCAGCTATTTGATCACCTGGTACCTGCTGGCGCTGATGGTGCTGGCAGGGAGCGTTTATGTCGGTTACGGGGAATACCGGCTTCGCCACCCCCAAACCCTGTAATTTCCGGTCCTTTCCCCGCATTTCAAAATCCGCGCCCTGAAACGTCTTAGGAGGACTGCAACGGTTTCCCGAGACGATGGCCTTGAACAAGCACAACCAACCACCCGCCGGAGTTCTGGGTGTCGGCATCGAAGCTTTTCTTCCCCCTGGTGCTTCCGCGCCCGAATCGCAGCGCGGCGGCCAGACGAAGCTTCTCGTCGAGGATTATTGCGCCGCCATGGCGAGTGCCACGGATCGGGCGCATTCGGGCACGTTCGTGAACCTGCTGCACTCGATGCGTCATCGCAAGGATTGGAGCGGCGCCTGGTACAAGCGTGTGGTGACAGGCCTGAAGTATGTCGTGCGCATGGCGTGCATGCCGTTTCGTCAGGCGCAGTTTCTCGCTTTTATCCAGGCGACTCCGCAGATGCGCGCTTACCGTCGCCGCGATCCGCGTTTGCTGGAACGTCACATGCATCGTTATGTGAACGTGCAATGGCATCGCCGAGAGCGCATCGATAGCATCTCGCAGCACTATCGCTTCACCTTGTCGCAATTCCCGCGCGAGTTGTTTGACGCGATTTACGCCAAAGGCCACGCAAGTTTGGGAATGTTGGTCGCCAAGGATGGCTCCTTGCTGGGTGTGTGCCTGCGCCCGCCGATCTTCAAGGGTTGCGAGGGTGAACTGTGCCTGCAGCTCAACGATGTTCATGGTCATCCGCTCTATCGGATCGTGTTCTCCATCGTTGGCGAGCGGCCACGCATCGTCATTGGGTGCCTGCAAGGTCCACATGGTGAAAACGCCAAAGACGTTGTGCGCACGCTGACGCGCAATTTGCACGGCATGCGCCCGAAGCAGCTGATGCTGTCGCTGGTGTATGCCTTTGCGCGCCACTACGGCATCAAGGAGATCGACGCGATCAGCAACGATGCGCATCCGCTGCGCCGGGCCGGCCGCCCGCTCCATGCCGATTACGACGCCTTCTGGGAAGAGCAGCACGGACGCGTGATGCATGGCGGCTGGTATGCGCTGCCACGGTCCATGCCACACAAGTCGGAGGCCGAGGTACCCAGCAATCATCGTTCCGCTTTCCGCCGCCGCGAGGCGCTTCGTCTGCAGGCCGAAAACCTGGTGACGGAGGCCCTGGGGCAACCCGTGCCACGGGCGATCGCCTTGGTAAAGGAGCAGCCTGCGGCCAACCAACCGTTACATAACTTCCTTCCGGAATCATCTTGGGTAAGCTGAGTGCCTTGGCCTTCGAAGGTATGACGACCGTGACGCTGTCGGAGCACGTGGAAGAGATCGAAAAACTGTTCCGCGAGCATAACCGTGCGCTGATCGCGTTCCTTCAGTGCCGGCTGAATTCGCATTCCGACGCGCAGGAAGTCGCGCAGGATGCCTATCTGCGCATGCTTACGCTGGACAACCGCGAGGACGTGGAATCGCTGCGCAGTTATCTGTTCCGGATCGCAGGCAACCTCGCCATCGATCGTTTGCGCAAACGAAAAGTACGCGGTGATTTTGTGGCTGGACAATCGCAGGACGAACCGATGGCCGAGGAGTCGCCGGTTCATCATGCGATAGCGGTGGAACAGGTTGCCGGTCTTCGCAAAGCATTGAGTGAGTTGCCGCCCAAGACGAGTCAGGCATTCGTATTGCACGTTATCGAGGGGCGCGACTTTGGATCTGTCGCGCAGACTATGAATCTGAGTGAGCGCATGGTGCGCTATCACGTCACCAACGCCTTGGCGCATTGCCGCGCGATGGTCGACGAACAGGAGATGCCGTAATGGCCAAGAGCAAGCAAGACCCTATCTTGCATGCCGCCGCCGATTGGTGGGTGCGATTACGTGCGCCCGATGCCGAAGGCGAAACGATCGAACAGTGGCTTGCATGGACCGGCGAAGACCGACGCCATCTGGAAGCGTTCGAGCGCGTGAACCAGTTGGCCAGTCAGCTCGGTTCGCTGGATAGCGTGACGCGGCAGGGCTTGATCAAAGCATTTGGCCGTACGGTTGCGCCACAGCGTCGATGGATGCCGCTTGCAGCGGCGGCCTCGTTTGTCGCCGTCGTGTTGGGTGGTGCGTATATCACATGGATCTCGCTCAACCGCGTCAACATCGAGGTCTACAACAGCGCGGTCGCGCAAAACCGCGACTTTACTTTGCCGGATGGCACGCAAGTCGCCTTGGGTGCGGCATCGACCATGACGACACACTTCAGTCGCGGGCAGCGTCAGATTGATTTGACCAGCGGTGAAGCCTTCTTCACGGTGGTGCACGACAATAGCCGTCCATTTGTCGTGGGCGCGGGTGACATCTCTGTTCGCGATATCGGGACGGCTTTCGACGTGCGCCGCACGGGTGATCGCGTGACGATTGCTGTCACGCAGGGTCGCGTGCAGGTTTCCAACATCAGCCAGAAACCCGGTGCGAGCCAGGGCGGTACGCTGGAAGTGACGGCAGGCCAGCTGGTGTCCTATGACCCCAATACGTCGGCGATGAGCATGGGCAGCATGACGGCCGAACAGGCGACGGGCTGGCAGGACCATCGGCTGGAATTTGTCGACGAACCGTTGAGCGTGGTCATCGCGAACTTGAATCGCTACAGCCGGCAACCCGTGCAGATCGCCGATACGGATCTGGACACGCTCACCTACACCGGCCTGATTCGTACGGATGCCATCGACAGCTGGCTCGATGCGCTGCCAAAGCTGTATCCGTTGCGCGTCGATACGCATGGAAATCAGGTCATCCTGTCCGACGAGCATCCCGCTGCGCATCGTTGATATGCCATAGCGATATGCGGCATCTCGCCGCGCGTGAAAACTTGCGCGCGGCATGTCAGACTCAAGACATCGTCAAAGATTTGTGTATGTCATGAGCCGGTTTGCCTGGCTGCCGGCTTACGGCTGCCTGACAATGTTGCTTGCCTCGATGAGCGCCCTCGCTGCACCGCCTGCCGCGGCTGTGCAGCCTGTTGGTGTGCGCTTTTTGATACCTGCGCAATCGCTCTCCACGGCCTTGATCGCCTTTGGTAAACAAGCCGATATGCAGGTGCTCACGGCCGGTGAAACCGTGGCTGGCATGCGTTCGCAAACGGTGTCGGGTACGTTGGATGTGCGAGCGGCATTGACGCAATTGTTGAAAGGTACCGACCTGACGTTTGATTTTGTGGATGCACGCACGGTGGTCATCAAGCCGACGATGACCGTGTCTGCAAAAGCGACAGACGCAACGTCCAGGTCGGCCAACGGATCAACAGCGGCGACATTGCTTCCTCCCGTTCAAGCTATCGGTGTCATCAACAAAGATGTGAGCTACATGGGCGATGTGATTAGCGGCCCCGCGCGCACGCTTTCCGATCCGCTCGACATAGCGCAATCCGTGGGAATCGTCACGCAAGGGCTGCTTCAATCGCAGCAATTGCAAACCGTTGCCGATGCCGTACAGAACGTCTCAGGCGTGTTGTATTACGACACCTCAAATGGGCTGCCCACTTTCGATGTGCGCGGTTTCGTGACAGGCAACGGTATGACCGACGGTTTGCCGAATAGCGTTTCTGGTGTCGGTGAATTCCCGCCATTGATAGGCGTGGAGCGAGTCGAGGTGCTCAAAGGGCCGCAGCAAATTCTTGGCGATGACAATGACAGCAACGATTTCGGTGGCTTGGTCAACGTCGTGCTTAAAAAGCCGCAGGCTGATCCGATCCATGTGCTGACATTTTCCATCGGCCAGGATGGCCAAAAGCAACTTGGTCTTGATCTGGCTGGAGCATTGAATAACAGCAAGACATGGAGCTATCGCCTGATCCTCAATGGCGATGTTGCCGATCACACGCCGCAAGGGATGCGTGGGCAGCGCGAGCGTTACGTTGCGCCATCAATCGGATGGGCGACGGCAAACACCACCTTTGTCGCTGGTTTTTCCTTGATGATGGATCGCTTGCCGATCCCGGATCATGTGCTGCTGTTTAACGGCAGCGTCTCCTCGGCGTCGCCGCCAGGTATTCTTCTGGACAATCCAGGTGATCACAACGAGATCAATTCGCGGCGCCTGTATTACTTGTACGAGCATCGCTTCAACGATGTCTGGACATTTCGCAGCCGTGCACAATATGTCCGCGAATCGTCCAACGAGCAGGATTGGCAGTTGTATGGCACCGAACCGAACGGCGACACAACGGCAATAGCCGAGGACTATTGGTACAAGGACGCCTATTACGCCCTGCAGAATGATGTTGTCGGAGCCTTTGGACACGGATGGATGCAGCATACCGTGACGCTTGGCTACGACTATTCGCGTGTACAGGTAGGCGGTATTACGGATGTGTTGAGCAATAGCATCCCGTACAACATTTTTACTGGCGGTGCGCTACCGCCACCTGCGTCGGTACTTTCACCCGGCGACTATGCACTGGGTTATCAGTCGGGCTATCCATGGACGACACAGAGTGGCTTCTTCATTCAAGATCAAGTCTCGCTGGGAACGCAGTGGCAACTTTTATTGGCGTGGCGGCGGTCGGTCTATGAGTTGCAAACGGAGTACCCGGATGGTGCGCCGTGGAATCAGGAGAAGGTACAGTGGGTGCCAAGCTTCGGTCTCGTATACAGAATCAAGCCGAACATCTCGCTTTACGCAAGTACATCCAATGGTTTTGCGCCCAATACCTATCTCGGCAAGGATGGGCGGCCGCTACCTGTCATTTTGTCGCGTCAAATAGAAGTGGGAAGCAAGTTCGATTTATTCGATAACCGTGCACGTCTCACCGTTGCTGCGTATCGCATCATGCTTGATCACAGTTACGACATCCTAGCGTTCGAACCGTTTTATGTAATGCCTGGGCCCGGTCAGACTGACAAAGGCGTCGAGGTTGAATTCAACGGACAGGTGACGCGCGGCTTGGAAATCAGTTCGAGCTACACCAATGCATTGATCCAGAATCATGACGGAACGCCTGCGAGTGCAGCTCCGCGACAGCTTTTCAGCGTGTGGGGTAGCTATTCCTTTCAGAATGCCCCACTCCAAGGGTGGGGAGTGGCAGCCGGTGTATTGGCGCGCAGTCGCAGCCTTGGAGAGACCGTGGATTACCTCAACTACATTCAGATCCCTGGCCAAGCCAGCGTTGCGGCGAATGTGTCTTATCGCACGCAACGCTGGAGTGTGACATTGGGCGTGAAGAATCTTTTTGATCGTAATCTCTACGGCACGTATTTCAATGAAACGTTTGTGCCGCTACACAATCGACGCACCTATTTGTTGAGTGGTGCGTGGGCATTCTGACGCAATCTCAGAAGCGATACGTGCCAGTCAGGCTCAGGATATCGCCGGTATCAACGAAATAACCGTTGATCGAGCTTGCACCAAGAATCGGCTGATTGGTCATATGCACCTGTGCGTTGTTGACGAACTCGTGCTGATAGCCGACATCGAAGCTGAGTTTTTCACTGACCTTGTATCCCACGCCGAAGCCAAGCAGTTTGCGATCGGCATCTGGCACACGAGGATCACGGTCGGTGGCGTTGGTCGGGGTTTCGTCAAAGCCAACGCCTGCATGCAAGGTCCATGCATCGTTGAGTTTGTAGTCGCCACCGACGGCATACATCATGCTGTTCTTGAAATGTTCCGGCAGCGCGAAAATTGTCTGGCCCTTCGATGTCAGCACGAGGTCCTGGAAGCTGGACCATTGCGTCCATTTGATGGTGCCGGCGATGGACAGTCGATCGGTGAATACGTGCAACCAGTCTGTGCTGGCAAAGGCCGGTGTATCGAATACGGCGCTGACTGGGCCGCCATTCGGATTGATCGATGGCAACGCCGGATCGAGCAACGGCGCTTCGGCCAGTAACTGTTTGCCGGCAGCACTTCCGTAAAGATTGTAGGAACCGCTCAGCGTCTGATCGATGCGCGAGTGATAACTCATGCCGAACGTATCGCGGTCGGTGGGTTTGTAGACCAAGCCGCCGAGATAACCGAAGGAAAACTTCCGTCGTGCATTGACGTTGAGTTGCACGTCCGCCTGCTGCGGTGGGAGCGGAATACCAAACAACGCTTGTGCTGCACCGTAAGCATCGGCCACGGTATCGAGCGAGGCCTTGGTGTACTGACCGAGTACTCCCAGGCCGAGCGAAAATTGATCGTTGACCTTGAAGCTCGCCGAGAAACTCAAGTTAGCCGTTTCAAGGTAGGTTTCGGTGCCGAAGTAGCGGCCGCGCCACGACGAGTTGTATTGGCTTTCCAGCCCGAACGGCACGGTGAGTGCGCCGCCTAGCGTAAGACGATCGTTCACTGGCAACGCCCATGCGAAGTTCGGAAACGGAACGAACTTGCCAAAGCCGTTGGGATTGCCGCCGGTGGTCGGATTGCCGTCTACGTCTTCGGTCTGTCCGTGAAAAACGGCGCTGGGCCGGATCTGGATGCCGGTGAGCTGAAACATCGGGCCGGTAAAAAACGCCATCGCTGCGGGATTGTTGTAGGCAGCCGTGGGATCGTCCGGAAAAAGCGAGCCGCCTGCATCGGCACGCGCCCAGCCTGCGGCATTGTCAGTCGGTAATTGGAATGCACCGGCATGGGCGATAACAGGCAATGTCAGCGCGGTAAGCAAAGCCACGGCAAGCGAACCATGGCGGACCATGGGGCGAAGAGTCATGTTCGTTTTCCTTATAGGCGGTGAGCGCGAACTACGAAAAATTCCTAGACGCTAAGCGTCTGATGGACTCCCCAGTCCAGGAATCGTTTCGCTGATGCTCAAGATATCACTAAAGCTGCCAATGACCTCAAACACTTAGCTGCGATTTTTCAGACCTGAAAGCGTTATGGCCTTTGCGTGCTAACGCTCTATCGTTTTGATCGATATTCCCATGCGAACTCACATTGCTAATCGACTAATGCGTTGGTTCTTTTCTGTGCATTCGATTGCATTGCATCAAACATCGGCATACGGATTTTATGCCGCAATGTTGGTGTGTCATGCCGATACCATGTTGCGCGCGCATCAAAAAAATCATTGGGTGATGTAATCGTTTGCGTGTGTCGTTGCCGACATGTGCAACGTGAGTGCGCGAAAAAAACGAAACATTTTGCGCCTACATCAGAATGTGATCTGTTTCATGCTGCTGTCATATTTCGATCATGTGAAGTGCATGATAGAAATGAACACGGGGAGAAAAGAGCGACCCAGAGCACACAAGAGTCGCGAAAGTGTCATCGCTGCCATGCAACGGGGGAACGTGGCAGCACGTAAGACAAGCAATCAGCAAGACACGTTTTGGATTTGCGTTTGGTGCATCGTGGCTCTGCCATGTCGCCGCTTGTTTTGGGACGCATCACAGATCTGCGAACACCACTTCTTACAAATACTCCTTGGGGAGAAACACACGTGAGATTTGGATCCGTACGTCATGGCGGCCATCGTGCTGCCAAGTTTGTGTTGACCGTTTTAGCCATGAGTGTGGCGTCGATGTATGCCAACAGCAGTCATGCCGGCACGCTCGGCATGCTGTCGAAGCCGCAAATTACGCAATCGCCGAACAATAATGATCGCACCATGCTTGCGGGCAATACATCGCCTTTTGCAACGGCCAGCAACGATCAGGGTCGCGTTGCCGACACGACCACGATGGATCACATGTTGCTGCAACTGAAGCGCCCTGCAGATCGTGAGCAGGCGCTGCAGGCACTGATGCAGCAGCAGGTCACGAAGGGTTCGCCGAACTATCATCAATGGCTGACCAATGCCCAGCTCGGTGCGGAATACGGTCCGTCGCAGATGGACGTCGATGCGATTACCAGTTGGCTGACCGCACAGGGTTTCACCGTCAATCGCGTGTACGGCAACGGCATGACGATCGACTTCTCCGGTACGGCCGGGCAGGTGCGTCAGGCGTTCGCCACCGAAATCCACCATCTGAACGTGAAGGGCGAAAGCCACATCGGCAACATGAGCGATCCGCAGATTCCGGCGGCATTCGCAGGTGTGGTCGATGGCGTGGTGTCGCTCAACGACTTCCGTCCGCACACCAACAAGAAGGAGCATGTGGATTACACGTTCACCGAAAGCGGTTCCACCTTTCAAGCGGTGACGCCGGCGGACTTGGCGAAGATCTACAATCTGACCTCCGTGTTCAACGCGGGTGTCACCGGCACCGGCGAAACGATTGCGTTGATCGAAGACACCAACGTGTATTCGACCAGTGACATCACCACTTTCCGCTCGACCTTCGGCCTGCCGACCGCCACCTTCAGCCAGGTTCATCCGGAAAGCTGCACCAACCCGGGTGACGTTGTCGGTAACGACGGCGAAGCCGAGCTGGACGTGGAGTACGCGGGCGCTGCTGCACCGGGTGCGACACTCGAACTCGTGTCGTGCAAAGACACGTCGACCACGTTTGGTGGCCTGATCGCGATGGAAGATCTGCTTGAAGCAGGTTCTGCGCCGACGATCTGGAGTGTGAGCTACGGTGAGTGCGAAGCGGAAAACGGCGCCACGCAGAATGCGGCCTACAGCTCGACGTACGAGAGTGCGGCGGCGGAAGGTATCTCGGTGTTCGTCTCTTCGGGTGACGAAGGCGCGGCCAGCTGCGATGCGGACCAGGCCAATGCAACGCACGGCATCGCGGTAAGCGGTTTTGCTTCCACACCGTACAACGTGGCGGTGGGTGGTACCGACTTCGGCGATACCTATGCCGGCACCAACAGCACGTACTGGAGCTCGACCAACAGCTCGACCTACGAGTCGGCACTGTCGTACATCAATGAAATTCCGTGGAACGACTCCTGCGCGGGCGTACTGCTGTCCTCGAAAGAAGGCTACAGCACGCCCTACGGCTCGACTGGCTTCTGCAATAGCAGCACCGGTAAAGCGGACTTCCTGACGACGGGTTCCGGCAGCGGTGGCCCCAGCGGTTGTGCGACCGGCAAAGCCAGCACCAGCGGTGTCGTCAGCGGCACGTGTGCGGGCTGGCCCAAGCCGTCGTGGCAGTCTGGTCTGGTCGGCAATCCGTCTGACGGCGTGCGCGATATCCCGGACGTCTCGCTGTTCGCGGCGAATGGTCTGTGGGGTCACTACTACGTCTACTGCTATAGCAACTCCAGCACCGCCGGCAAAAACGACGGATCCGAGCCTTGCACGGGCGCTCCAAGCGGCTGGTCCGGCGCAGGTGGCACGTCGTTCGCTTCGCCGATCATGGCCGGTATCCAGGCACTGGTTGATCAGCACAACGGCTTCACCACCGGCGCAGGCAATCCGGACTCTGTGTACTACTCCCTGGCTAACACGGAGTACGGCGCATCCGGCAGCAGCACCTGCAACTCCAGCAACGGCAACGCTGTGGGTACGTCGTGCATCTTCTACGACATCACCCAGGGCGATATGGATGTGAACTGCACCGGCACGCACAGCTGCTACAAGCCCTCGGGCACGTACGGTGTGCTGTCGACGTCCACGTCCGCCTATGACAAGGCCTATGGCACGGGCACGGGTTGGGATTTCGCCACCGGTATCGGCTCGGTGAACGCCTACAACCTGGTCTATGCGTCGGCTTGGTAAGTATTAGTCGTTAACGATGTTGTAGTTCCTTCCAGCGCCTCCTGAGCAATCAGGAGGCGTCTTTTTTCAACCTGGAAAAGTGTCTGGACGATCTATTTTTGTGATGCAGGATGTGCGGTGAACACGTCGCTGCCAAAGGGCTGCAACGAGTCGGCGGCGGCATAACCGAGATGCTTCACGCCAAAGATGTCTTCGAGCGTGCGCAACAAGCTGTAGTGGTTATACGGCGTCGTGGACGTTGTGCCAGGTTTGATGAAAGGCGACAGCAACACTGCGCCGATTTGTCCGCCGCCCGGACCAAACTGTCCGGGTTGCGGGCCGCCCGGTAGCGGCTGCTCATTGCAGCAGGCCGTACCATCGGTACCTTCGTCGAAGGTGACGATCAGCAGGCCGTCTTTCTTGAACGCGGGCGAGTTGAGAATGCGCGGCACCCACGTCTTCAGAAATGCGTTGGCGGAAATCAGGCCGCCTGGATCGCCGTTCTTGCACGGTGCATCGTGCCCATCGTTGCAAAGGTTTGGCGTGATGTAAGCGAAATTGGGAGTTGTTGCAACGTGGGCCAGATCGTTCGTCAGCGCATTCAAGTTGACGACGTGCGTGTCGCAGTAAGACTTGTCGTCGATGATCGAGTGAAAGTAGACGAACGGATTGTGCTTGGCGGCGTACTGGTCGTTCGGTGTCGCGTGACGCGTTGGATCATCTGCACCAATAGCAACATGTCCGCATGTGGCGGCTTCACGTGAAGGATCCGCACCCATGTCTTCCATGTACGCTTTCCAGGTTAAACCCGCCGCGCTGAGCTGATTGGGAAGCGTGTCGACATGTTTCGGATAAATGCAGCCGATGCCCGGTAGTTGGCCATTCGCGTCGGGCTTCGCCGCGGACGGCACAAATTCGCTGAAGGTCGTGCAGTCGTCCTGCGTGGCCGGGTTGGGTGCCTGGCCGCTGATCATCGCGATGTAATTGTCCAGGCTGTTGTGGCCGATGCCGTAGAAATTGGGGAGCAGCGCGCCTTGCTTGGGCAGGTCGTTAGCCAGATACGGTGCCAGCGAGTTCTGGCCGAACGTCACCGCGTAGGACTCGTTCTCCAGCATGATGATGAAAACATGGCGCACTGGCGGCATGGGGGATGCCGCATTCTTTGCCGCGAGGCAGGCGGTGGAGGTGCCCAGCACGGCGATCAGTGTGGCGAGGCTGGCAAGCTTTCGCATGAACACACGGTGCATGCCGAAGCCAGACGATGCGTAACGAAACATCTGCAAGTTCCTTGATGGATGCAGCGAAGCACCGCTGCTACTGACAGCCTGTCTGCATAAGCAGGCAGGCAACAAGGCTATTGCAGCGCCAAGACGCGACAGTATCAAGTCGCGCTGGTGTCAGAGCGCTTCTATCAAGCGCGTCCGTAGACGTCGTCGAAGCGGACGATGTCGTCTTCGCCGAGGTAGCTGCCGGATTGCACCTCGATCAGCTCGAGCGGCATCTTGCCCGGATTGCGCAGGCGGTGAACGCTGCCGAGCGGGATGTACGTGCTCTGATTTTCACCGAGCAGGAATACATTCTCGTCGCAGGTGACTTCCGCAGTACCGGACACCACGATCCAGTGCTCCGCACGATGATGATGCTTTTGCAGGCTCAGGCTCGCGCCGGGCTTGACGACAATGCGCTTGACCTGGAACCGGCCGCCCGCTTCGAGCGAGTCGTAGCTGCCCCACGGGCGATGAACCACACGATGGAAGGAGTGTTCGGTGCGGCCGGATGCTTTCAGCTGATCGACCACTTTCTTCACGTCCTGCGCCGCATTGCGATGTGCGACCAGCGTGGCATCGGGCGTGCTGACGATGACCAGATCTTCCACGCCGACGGTGGCGATCATGTGGCGGTCGTGCGAACGCAAAAGCGAATTGCGCGTGTCGATCGCCATCGTGTCGCCTTCGCGCTGATTGCCCTGCGCGTCGTGCTCGCCGGACATCCACAGCGCCGACCACGAGCCGATATCGCTCCACGCGCAATCGACCGGAATCACCGCAGCGTGGGACGTTTTTTCCATTACCGCGTAATCGATCGAGTTATCCGGAACCTTGGCGAAGGCATCGCCATCCACGCGCACGAAATCCAGATCCTTGTGACCGGTTGCGTAGGCTTGGCGTACCGCGGCAAGCATGGCGGGTGCGTGCGTTCCCAGTTCTTCCAGATAACGCGATGCCTTGAACAGGAACATGCCGGAGTTCCAGTCGTAGCCGCCGTCTTTCAGATACGACTCGGCCGTGGACAAATCCGGCTTCTCGACAAACTTTCCAACGCGATAGGCATTGTCGCCGATCGATTCGGCACGCCGGATGTAGCCAAAGCCTGTTTCCGGACGGTCTGGGTGAATGCCGAACGTCACCAGCCAGCCTTGTTTTGCCGCGGGTAACGCTTGCCTCACCGCGTCGGTGAAGCTTTTCGTGTCGCCGATCAGATGATCGGCGGGCAGCACGAGCAGCAGCGCATCGGCGTCTTGCTCCATGGCCTTCAGCGCGCCGAGCGCAATCGCCGGAGCTGTGTTGCGAGCCACCGGCTCAAGCACGATGCTGGCGCCTGTGACGCCGCTTTCCAGCAACTGGTCGGCAGCCAGAAAGCGATGATCCTCACTGGCCACCACAATGGGTGCCCGCACATCGGGCAGGCGCTGCGTGCGCGCCACGGTTTGCTGGAAGAGGGTGCCGTCGCCGCTCAGCGACAGGAACTGCTTTGGCAGGTTCCGGCGAGACACGGGCCATAGGCGCGTGCCGCTGCCGCCGCTAAGGATCAAAGGAATCAACATGATTCAGCGAGCCTGGTTGGAAAGGGTTTCGATCACTTCGTTAAGGCCATCCTGCCAGTCCGGCAGAGCATAACCAAATCGCTGCTGGAATCCCGTATTGTCCAGCACCGACCAGGGGGGACGCTTGGCTGGTGTAGGGAATTCTGCCGTCGTGATGGGCAGGACGCGCGGAACGCGTTCGATCAATCCGCGGGCATGGGCTTTCTGGAAAATGGCGCTGGCAAAGCCGTGCCAGCTGGTATGGCCGCTGGCGACGAGATGATGGACGCCACGCATCGTAGTGCGCTGAGAGGCATCGGCTTGTTGCCAGGCGGTGATGGCGGCGAGCGTGGCGCGAACGATCAGATCGGTGCTGGTAGGCGCGCCTTGCTGATCGGCAACCACACGCAGCTCGTCGCGGTCCGCGCCCAATCGCAACATCGTGCGCAAGAAATTCTGACCGTGTGCGGCGTAAACCCATGCCGTGCGCAGCACGAAGTAATCGCAGCCGCTCGCTTCCAGTGCGCGCTCGCCCGCGAGCTTGCTACGACCGTATGCACCAAGTGGGCCGGTCGATGCATTGACCGGATAAGGATACGTCGCGCTACCGTCGAAAACGTAATCGGTGGAGTAGTGCACCACCAACGCATGGTTGGTGGCAGCCCAGTTGGCGAGCACGCCGACGGCTTCACCGTTGACGCGCGTGGCCAGATCTTCTTCCTGCTCGGCGCGATCCACCGCCGTATAAGCGGCGGCGTTGACGATGATGCCGGGACGCAGTTTGTCCAACAGTGTCGTCAATGTTTCCGGTGCAGAGAGATCGGCCACTTCAGCCGCGCCACCATCGACACGCTTACCGTCGCGGCTCGCGGCGGTGACGTCACCCAGTGCAGACAAGCCACCTTGTTCGAGAAAACTGCGGCCAAGCTGACCGTTCGCGCCAAGCAGGAGAATATTCATTCGGCAAACACAGGCAGTCGGTCCGCAGGAATGTCGGCGAGCAGCGGTGCCTTGAGATCTTTCTCGGAAAGCTGTGGCGCACTGATCGGCCAATCGATGCCGAGGCTCGCATCGTTCCAGAGCACGCTCGCGTCGGCCTTGGCGTCGTAAAGCGCCGAGCACTGATACGAGAACGTGGCGTTGTCGGAAAGCACACAAAAGCCGTGTGCAAAACCTTCCGGTATCCAGAAATGACGGTGATTCTCCGCAGTAAGCATCACGCCGGCCCATTGACCGAACGTGGGCGAGCCGCGACGGATATCGACGGCAACGTCGTAGACCTCACCCTCAAGCACACTGACCAGTTTGCCTTGCGGGTTGGGCCACTGATAATGCAGTCCGCGCAATACGCCTTTGCTCGAACGCGAGACATTGCTCTGAACGAAATCAGCCGTGATGCCGGCCGCGACATACTTGGCCTTGTTATAGCTTTCGTAAAAGAAGCCGCGTGCATCGCCAAACACTTGGGGTTCGATGACGACCGCGCCAGGGAGTGAGGTCTGGACGATTTTCATCCCACGTGTCCTTGTTCGATCAGATTGAGCAGGTATTGGCCGTAACCGGTTTTGGCCAGCGGCGCGGCAAGTCGCTTCACCTGCTCGGCATCGATCCAGCCATTGATGTACGCAATCTCTTCAGGGCAGCACACTTTCAGGCCCTGACGGTTTTCGATGGTCTCGATGTAATTGCCGGCTTCCATTAACGATTCGTGCGTGCCGGTATCGAGCCATGCGTAACCGCGGCCGAGTTGTTCCAGATGCAGCGAGCCGTCTTCGAGATAACGACGGTTGAGATCCGTGATCTCCAATTCGCCGCGTGGCGACGGCTTCAGATCGGCTGCGAAATCGCAGACGCGCGAATCGTAGAAGTACAGACCCGTCACCGCGTAGTGCGATTTGGGTTTGGACGGCTTTTCTTCCAGCCCTACAACACGCCCGCTGGCGTCGAATTCAGCGACACCGTAACGCTCCGGATCGCGGACCCAATAACCGAACACCGTGGCACCATGATCGCGCGAATCCGCCCGCTTCAGACGCTCGGTAAGACCCACGCCGTAGAAAATGTTGTCACCCAGCACCAGACAGCTTGGATCGCTGCCGATGAAATCGCGGCCGATGACAAACGCCTGCGCCAACCCATCCGGAGAAGGCTGCACGGCGTACTGGATATTGATGCCCCACTGCGATCCGTCACCCAGCAGGCGCTGAAAGAGCGCTTGCTCATGCGGCGTGTTGATCACCAGCACATCTTTGATGCCCGCGAGCATCAGCATCGACAGCGGATAAAAAATCATCGGCTTGTCGTAGACCGGCAACAGCTGTTTGCTGACGGCCTGGGTGATGGGATAAAGACGCGTGCCGGAACCGCCGGCGAGAATGATGCCCTTGCGCTTGCTCATACGCCCAGCCGCTCCATCCGGTAGCTGCCATCGAGTACACGTTGTACCCAGGGTTGATGAGTGAGATACCACTCTACCGTTTGCTTTATTCCGCTTTCGAACGACTGCGATGGCTGCCAGCCGAGCTCGCGCTGCAATTTGCTGGAGTCGATCGCATAGCGGCGATCGTGACCGGGGCGATCTTTCACGTGGGTAATCAACGATTCCCGTGCGCGGCCATCGGGAAGCGGATGGTGCGCGTCCAGCAGTGCGCAAATGGTCTTCACCACAGTGATGTTGGTGCGTTCGGCGTTACCGCCCACGTTATAGGTTTCGCTCACCTTGCCCGCGTCGAGCACGCGGCGAATGGCGGAGCAATGATCGCCCACGAACAACCAGTCGCGAATGTTCATGCCATCGCCGTATACCGGCAGCGACTCGCCAGCGAGTGCTTTCTGGATGACCAGCGGAATCAGTTTTTCAGGGAACTGATACGGACCGTAGTTGTTCGAGCAGTTGGTGGTGAGCGTTGGCAAGCCATACGTGTGATGGAACGCGCGCACCAGGTGATCGGAGGCTGCCTTGGAGGCCGAGTACGGCGAGTTGGGCGCATAAGGCGTCGTTTCGGTGAACTTGCCTTCTGCGCCGAGCGAGCCGTAAACCTCATCGGTCGAAACGTGCAGAAAGCGGAATTCGTCTTTCGCTTTGCCTTCCAGCTCGCGCCAGTAGTCGCGAGTGGATTCCAGCAGACCCAGGGTGCCCACCACGTTCGTATGGATGAACGCCGCGGGGCCGTCGATCGAACGATCGACGTGGGATTCGGCGGCAAAGTTCACTACGGCGCTCGGCTTGTGTTCGGCCAGCAAACGGGTGATCAGGTTGCGGTCGCCGATATCGCCTTGCACGAAAACGTGACGGTCGTTATCTGCCAAGGGCTCCAGCGTGTCGAGGTTGCCCGCGTAGGTGAGCATGTCCAGATTCACTACGCGCAAGCCATCCGCCACAGCTTGAAGCACGAAGTTGGCGCCAATAAAACCGGCTCCGCCGGTAACGAGCAAAGTTTTCATCTGACCCTCCGAGGTGGCCGCACATTTTGTCATAGAGCGGGTTTCGTCGGACTGCCCTGTGAAGCACAGGGCTAGAGCGCATTCATATCTGTGTAGTCGGACGCCGGAGTATGGTTGTTCATCTGGCCCTGGCAGCTCCATCTCCCGTAAGTGGGGGAGCTAGATTTACCCGTCAAAAAACTAGGCTTTCGGTGCGCAGAGGCGACTATCGGCGGCGGTCTGGGATCGAGTCATGGAGACGCTGCGCCGAGCAGTAAGCCTTTGGCGGTTTGCGCCGTTTATTTCAGCTGTTCAGCGTGAAACGGTAATATGGCTCGTTTGTTACCGATTTCCATGGCAAGACGGGGCCGCCAATACCATGAAAAAGTCCAAGAAGAACAATCCGCTAGGTTTGGGAACCCGCGCCATTCACGCCGGCCAGCATCCTGATCCGAGCACCGGCGCCATCATGACGCCCATCTACGCCACCTCCACCTACGTGCAGGAGAGCCCGGGCAAGCACAAAGGCTACGAGTACTCGCGAACGCAAAATCCTACGCGAATGGCGTATGAGCGCTGCGTAGCAGACCTGGAGGGCGGCGCCGCCGGTTTCGCCTTCGCATCGGGCCTGGCCGCGGCGGCGACGGTGCTGGATATGCTTGATTCCGGTAGCCACGTCATCGCTATGGACGACCTCTACGGTGGCAGCTACCGGCTATTCGAACGAGTGCGCCGACGTTCGGCTGGGCTGGATTTCAGCTTCATCGACCTTAACGACGGCGACGCGCTCAAAGCGGCCTTGAAGCCCAATACGCGCATGATCTGGGCCGAGACACCGACCAATCCGATGCTGAAGCTGGTGGATCTGTCCAAGGTCGCCCGCTTCGCCAAAAAGCACGGCTTGATCCTGGTGGTCGACAACACGTTCTGCTCTCCCATGCTGCAGCGCCCGCTGGAACACGGGGCTGATCTAGTGCTGCACTCGGCAACCAAATATTTAAATGGTCACTCCGACATGGTGGGCGGCATTGTGGTCGCAGGCACCCGCGAACTGGCCGAGCAGATGGGCTTTCTGCAGAACTCCGTCGGCGCTGTGGGCGGTCCGTTTGATGCATTCCTTGCCATGCGCGGACTCAAGACCCTGCATCTGCGCATGAAGGCGCATTGCGAAGGAGCGTCGGACCTGGCGCGCTGGCTGGAAAAGCACCCCGCCGTAGAAAAGGTGATTTACCCGGGCCTTAAGAGCCATCCCCAGCATGCATTGGCCAAGCGGCAGATGGACGGTTTCGGCGGGATCATTAGCGTAGAAATCAAGGGCGGTTTGAAAAAGGCTCGGCGCATGTTGGAACGTTGCGAGCTCTTTGCGCTGGCTGAATCGCTTGGTGGAGTAGAGAGCTTGATAGAGCATCCCGCGATCATGACGCACGCTTCCGTGCCCGCAGCCAATCGCAAGCGGTTAGGCATTAGCGATGGCCTGGTAAGGCTGTCGGTGGGAGTAGAGGATATTCTGGATTTGCAGCGTGAACTGTCAGTTGCATTGTCCAATTAGTTTGGTGTCTGCAGAGCATCGATGAAGTCTGTGTTGGTCCATGCTGGTCGCGCGTACGGTACGTACAAGGGCAAGTAGATGCGCCAACTTTTCAATCGGTGCCGTGAATTGCACGTTCGGGAGAAAGTAAATTGAGTAAATCCACTCAGGGTGGCCGGAGTGACGTCACGGAACTGCAAGAGCGCAGGAGATGGGAGTGGCCATTTGCGTCTTTGACCCGGCATAAATCGTTGGTGTGGGAGCTCAGTAAGCGTGAAGTTCTGGGGCGATATCGCGGTGCCAGCTTCGGGTTGGCATGGTCGGTAATTAGCCCGTTTCTGATGTTGGGTGTTTATGCTTTTGCTTTTGGCGAGGTGTTGAAGAGTCGTTGGCCGCAAAGTGCTGGAGGCAACCATTCTTACGCAGTCATTTTATTCGTGGGCTTGATTGTGCATGGATTTTTTTCGGAGTGCATAACTCGTGCTGCCACACTGATTGTGGCCAATCCCAACTTCGTCAAGCGAGTAGTTTTCCCGCTGGATATTCTTCCTTGGCCAATGATCTTTTCAGCAATTTTCCATGCGCTGATCAATACATGTGTATTGGCCTTGTTGATGCTTGCTACTGAGCAAAGGTTGCACGCGACCATTGTGATAGTGCCCATCATTTTCATACCGTTGATGCTTGTGACCCTTGGCGTCTCGTGGTTTTTGGCATCCCTTGGTGTGTATCTCAGGGATATAAGTCAGGTCATGCCGGTTCTGGCTACGGCCTTACTCTTTCTGTCCTCGGCCATCGTTCCAGTGAATATTCTGCCGAACGCTTTGCAGAGGTTGTTTTACTTGAATCCACTGACGTTCTTCATCGATCAGGCGCGTACGGTTGCTTTGGTTGGAGCGATGCCCGATTGGTCCGAGCTTGCCCTGGCGACTGCGATTGGTTTTTTTGTCGCTTGGCTAGGTCATGCATGGTTTATGGCCACGCAAAGGGGCTTCGCCGATGTCCTCTGAACTGATCGTTGAGGCTAAAGGGGTTGCAAAGGTATTCCCCATTTATGACAAGCCTCACTATCGTCTGATGCAGATGATCTTTGGCGGAAGCAAATGGCATCGTGAGTTCTGCGCGCTTTCCGACGTTAACTTTTCCATCCGACGCGGCGAAACAGTGGGAATCGTCGGCCGCAATGGTTCCGGAAAGTCCACATTGCTGCAAATTCTCTGTGGCACGCTTGCGCCAACATTCGGCGACGTGCATGTACGAGGCAGGGTTGCTGCGCTACTGGAGTTGGGAGCAGGTTTTAATCCGGAGTTCACTGGCCTTGAAAACGTTTATCTCAATGGCACCGTGCTGGGATTGACGCGCGCTCAGATTACGGAGCGCCTGGACAAAATTCTTGCCTTTGCTGAAATTGGGGAATTTATAGACCGGCCAGTAAAAACGTACTCCAGCGGCATGTATGTGCGTTTGGCATTTGCGGTCGCCATTCACGTCGAGCCCGACTTACTGGTAGTGGACGAGGCTTTATCTGTGGGCGATGAAGCGTTCCAGCGGAAGTGTTTTGCGCGAATAGACAAATTGCGCGATGCCGGGTGCACCGTTCTGTTCGTCTCACATTCCGCAGGCATTGTGGTGGAGCTTTGCGATCGTGCGATCCTTTTGGATCGAGGTGAAGTTCTTGCAGATGGGTTACCTAAGGCGGTCATTTCCCGATATCAGCGAATGCTTTATGCGCCAGAGGAGCGGGCTATGGAGCTCCGCTTGGCTATGCGGCAAGAATATAAGGGCGGCGCTCCTGCGCTCACGGTAACTAGCGCCACGAGCAATGCGCCTGAACCATCTCAGGTAAAGAAACACGATGTAATCGAGGCGTATTACGACGAAAATCTGAAGTCGCAGAGTGAAGTCATATACTCGAGCCAGGGAGCTGTGATCCATGACCCTCATCTGGAGACCATGGATGGACGGCGAGTCAACGTTCTAAATGCTGGTGAGCGCTACTTTTACGTTTATCAGGTCAAGTTTGAACAGACCATAGTAGGCGTGCGGTTTGGCATGATGATCAAGTCTATTACGGGCATAGAAATTGCCGGCGCCGTCAGTGCGGCTAGTCAAAATGCGATCGAAATAGTTGATGCCGGTAAAACGTACTCTTTGCGCTACGGTTTTGATTGTGATCTGGCCGGAGGCGCTTACTTCATGAATGCTGGAGTGCTGGGGCGTATCGGTGAGGAGGAAACTTACCTTGATCGCCGAATCGACGTGCTGATGTTCAAGGTGATGGCTTCATCCGATCGTTTGTCGACCGGCTGGGTAAATCTAGTCGATGGTGTGACGCTTGAGGCACTTGAAGGAACTTGATAACCATGAATGCGTCATCTAAATCCAGTCGTCTCTGTGTTCTGGTGCTCGGTATGCATCGCAGCGGCACCTCGGCCATGACGCGATGCTTGAACTTGCTGGGCATGGATCTTGGTTCGCATCTGCTCAGCCCTGAAAACATGAATGCGAAGGGGTTCTGGGAACACGCGGATGCGGTTCGAATCAACGATCAGCTTCTGCATTCCATGAAGACTTTTTGGCACAGCCTGGAACCTTTACCACAAGATTGGCTAAAGAGCAGTGCCGCACAGGAAGCAAGAGCGAATATCAAGGCGCTCATTAAGCGCGATTTTTCCGATGTGCCTCTCTGGGGAATCAAGGATCCGCGTTTGTGTCGCCTGGCGCCTTTGTGGCTGGACGTGCTACATGAACTGGATATACCGGTGGCAACCGTATTTGTGACTCGGTCACCCATAGAAGTGGCCGCGTCGCTTGAGCGCGTTCATCATTTCAGTCGTTCCTTCGGTGTTGTGTCGTGGATGCAGCATTTGGCAGAAGCAGAAGTTGCGACGCGCGACACACCTCGTTACATGGTTGCCTATGACCAGCTTTTGCGAGATCCGGTGTCCACGTTGACGCGTTTAGGGGATGCGCTGGGTATTCACTGGTCGGTTCCGATCATTGAGCGGAAAGATGCACTCAGCTCATTTCTTGACGACGGGCTTCGCACTCAGAAGCAGGACACGGCAAACGAAAGTCTTCCTTCATTGCCTCGGCGGATGGTTGAGACTGTGGATCAGATCATCTCGTCAGGCAATTCATCGGAGAGCTGGAAAAAATTATCCAATTTGGCTGATGAAGTTGTCGACTTCAGTGAGCTGCTGGGTAGCTTGGAGCAGGTGGAGAAGTCCGGAGGGTCACCTAAATCGAAAAGCAGTGCGCGGCTCTATTATGCTCAAGAAGGGCAGCCTTTTGATGAGACGCGTCAGTCTCGTATGGAGCTAACGGAAGGGGGGCGGTGCCAGCTTGATTTTCCGCTTCTCAATTACAGCCATTCGGAAACTTTTAGTACACGGTATCGACTGGATCCTGTGGATAGTGCGGCTCACTGCGTCATCCATTCGCTTGTTCTTCTGGATGATGACAGTCAGGTTATTTGGAATTTTTCTCAGGGGAAGCATTTCTCGCTCATTGGTTTTACTAAATATGAAGCCGATTTAATTGAGAAGAGGTTCGTCCGTACCGACAGCGACCCGCAGGTGCTTTTCACTTGGCCTGAAGACATTCTTCGCCGAGGGCGTGTTCTGCGACTGGATATCGAATTGCTTTCCACATTGGACATCGTCGATGAGCTGATCGCTAAAAACTCGTCGTTGAGCGAACAATTGGCCGAATCTAATAGCCAATGCAAGAAACTTGTCGATGCCAATGATGATGCCAGTGGGCAGCTGGCCACGATGGCAATGGAGCTCAAGCGGGTTGAATACGAGAATGTAGTCAAGGATTTGACGCGTGCTAGGGAGCGGCTTGAGCTGACTACGCATTTTCAGAACGATATTCAGCGAAGCGAAGAGCGTTCGTCTGCAGATTTACAGAAGACACGGGTGGAACATGCAAAGTCGCTGCAGGAGATCGAAAGTCTGACGACGGCCCTGCAACAGCAGAAGTTGCAGATCGAAGAACTGCAACGAAGTATCGGTTTTAGAATTTTGCGGCGACTTCGTATAAGAAAATGACGCACTTATGGCGAAGGCAGCTGCGTTTTTCGGAAGCGTTAGTCAATTAAAATGGTTCGGTTAATGCGTGCTCAACGACGACTCGTTTCATCATGGGGGTGACGCATCAGTTGTGCATTGATCGCAAATACACACGCGGGCTACGCGGTTTTGAAGCACGCTGGCCAAGATTGAGAAAATGAATCAGAGAATTAGCTTATTAAAAAAACTTCGCGCGCTGCAATCAGCCGGGCGAAGAAGCTACTACCAGGCCAGAGCCGATGGTCTGAGCAGGTGGCAAATCATGGTTCGCGTCTTGCGAAACGTGATGCGGGGTCCGCGTTTTTTTTCCCGCCGTGTCATGGCATTCGACCAGGCAAAGCTGGCCGCAAATCCAAGTGGTACGCCAATTCAGAAAGGGCTCGATGGCTTCGAGGCTTATCGCTCTTGGACTGTTACGCAGGAGCCGAGGGTCGCGTTGCGCGAACACGGCGAGTTAATCAGTGTATTAATGCCGACATGCGAAACTCCGCAGGAGTTTCTGCGTGAGGCGATTGCTAGTGTGCGTGCTCAAAGTTACTCTAATTGGGAACTGTGCATTTATGATGATGCATCAAGCGCGCAGCACGTACATGATATCTTGCAAGAGGAAGCCGCGGCCGACCCTCGGATAATCGTCATGAAAGGGGGGGCGCGTGGAGGAATTTCTGCAGCCTCTAATGAGGCTCTCAAGATTGCGCGGGGGAAGTTCGTCGTGTTGCTGGATCACGATGATTTGCTGCATCCGGATGCGTTGGCGGCAGTAATGGCCGCTATGGATGGCGACAAAACCGACATTATCTACTCGGATCATGACTGTATCGATGAGAGCAGTCGTCGGAAATTTCCTTTTTTTAAGCCCGACTGGAGTCCGGACCTATTTTTGTCGCAAATGTACTTAGGGCATTTGGTGGCTATCCGGCGCGACCTTATACATGAAGTCGGTCTTTTTGACTCATCGATGGATGGTGCGCAGGACTACGATTTGATACTTAGGTGTATCGCTGGTGGTGCCGAAGTGCACCATATTTCGAGAGTGCTTTATCACTGGCGACAGCATGCTGGCTCGACGGCAGGTAATGCGGACTCGAAGCCTTACGCGCATCATGCGGGTCGCGCGGCATTGCAAAGATACCTCGACAAAGTGTATCCGGGGGCGATCGCGCGCGATGGAGTCAACAGCTTTTGCTACGACGTGCGTTACCCGGTACCGCAAGACAGCCGCGGGATAGACTCCAGCATAATCATTCCAACGCGAGATGGTTTGGATTTGCTGCGTACGTGCATAAGTAGCCTTAAAAAGGTGACAGATGCCGCGCGCTATGAGTTGATCGTTGTGGACAACGGGTCGAAGGAGATCGCCACGTTGAGATGGCTGGAGGACATGGCTGGAAGTGGGGTCATTAAACTCATTCGTGCCGACGTTCCTTTCAACTGGTCTTATCTAAATAACCTCGCGGCTGAACAGGCGAGGGGTGATGTGCTCGTTTTTTTGAATAATGACATCGAAATTATTGACCCAGAGTGGTTAAGTCGATTGGTGGAGCACGCCCTGCGCACAGATGTCGGAGTTTGCGGCCCACTTTTACTTTATGGTGACATGACTATTCAGCACGCAGGTGTCGTGCTGGGGCTGGGTGGATGGGCTGATCATGTCTTCAAGGGTATGCAGCCTTTGCACATACAGAGTAACTACGTCTCTCCGATCATGCGGCGCAACGTGCTGGCGGTTACTGGCGCATGCATGGCAATTGAGGCAAAGAAATTCGACGCGCTTGGAGGTTTTGATGAAAGCTTTCAAGTGTGCGGCAGCGATGTTGAGCTTTGCCTGCGCGCTTATCGGCGTGGACTGTTGAATGTTTATGTTCCGGAAGCGAGGCTCATACATCACGAGTCGAAGACGAGAGATCCTCGAGATATCCCCGCCGGAGATTTTGAACAATCTGAGCGTGCTTATGCGCCTTTTAGGACAGAAGGCGACCCTTATTACAATGAAAACCTCGACTATCTGAGTTGTGTTCCTCAATTGAGGAAACAGCATTGAATACGCTCTGTGTTTTTGCGTGGGTCTTTCCTATGACATTGGCGGAGGCGATATACGCTCGGGGGCACGGCGCGACGGCGATTTTTAATTCAGCTGCAGCCTTAACAGCATGTCACTCGTGCCAGTGCTCGGGAGAAATGCGTGAGTGATTTGCTGAGACGCACGGCTCGCTATGCTGCGAGACATCTGACCCGGTTTGCCGATCGGCAGGTAGACGCTCAGGCGCCGTCTACGCATGTCCACGAAACGACACCCTTGACTCCACGGACGTCGGTGTTCAAGAAGCGTCGACTGAACCTGCTCGTTCCGTCGATCAATTCGCAGCACTATTTTGGTGGCATCCATACTGCCGTGCAGGTGTTTGAGGCGATGGCTACGCATTTCGAGGCCAGTCGCATCATCCTCACCGATTCACCGCCTGACGATGCGGCACTGGCACGCTTTGCGCGGTATTCGCCGGTGGCTTCGGCGCAGGACTCGATAGCCGACGCGCAGGTTGTCTCCTTTAGCGATAGGTATGGCAAGACGCTGCCAGTGGCCCCCGGCGATCATTGGCTGGCTACCGCGTGGTGGACAGCCTACGCCGCGCAACGGGTTGCTGCTTGGCAGGAGAGCTCTTATGGCGCTCCGGGCAAACTGGCGTACATGATTCAGGACTTCGAGCCGGGTTTCTATCCCTGGTCGAGCCAGTCGGCGCTCGCGCTTGCAACCTATCGTCCGAAGCAGGATCTGGGCATCTTCAATACGTCGTTGCTGGCCGACTATTTCGCTTCTCAAGGCCTCGATTATGTTCGAAGAGTCGTTTTCGAACCGACGATCAACGACGGCCTACGATCGGCATTGACGCATGCACGTGTTTCCACGTCACCGAGGTCACGGCGCATCGTCGTGTATGGGCGCCCGTCGACGCCGCGCAATGCGTTTTCGCTGATATGTGAAGCGTTACGGATTTGGGGGTGGAATGACCCTCGATCCAATCAGTGGGAGATTGTGACCCCGGGCGAACTCATTTCTGATCTCGACCTTGGGCCGGTCCAATTGAAGGCATTAGGCAAGTTGGATATCGACAACTACGCGGAGCTTCTGCGCACATCAGCGATCGGTTTGTCACTCATGGTGTCACCACATCCGAGTTATCCGCCGCTCGAGATGGCGGCCTTCGGAATGGAAGTCGTGACGAATAGCTACGCGAACAAAGATCTATCCACCTTTGCGCCGGTGATTCGCTCCACCTTCGATATGACGCCTGAAGCTATAGCGCAGGCCCTTTCTGCGGCATGTGACGCTTGGGATGAGCGGGCGATGGTGCCCGCCTGGATCATGCCCGAAAACCACGCATTCCTGGCGGAGCAGGCGTTTGGACCCTTGGCAGCGGCGGCCGCGCACAAATTAGGAGTGGTGTCTCGCGGCAATGTGTGACAGGAGTGTGACGGCACCGCGCTCTATGTACTGTTAACGACTGGTTCGATATCGTCGTCTGTACGCCCGGTCTGAATGTGGAGTCGATGAAGATGCATGCAAGCCAGCAATCGAGCACCACCATCCGACAACTTGAGCTTGGTTGTGGGAGCAACAAGCGAGATGGATTCTTCGGTATCGATATCCTTTCGACTCCTTGCGTCGATTTGGTTATGGATTACGAAAATAATCGGCTTCCATTCGAAGACGATTCCATCGACTACGTTTACTCAAGCCACTCGTTCGAACATATCAAGCGCCATCCCGAGGTATTCCGGGAGTTGCTTCGAGTATGCAGACACGATGCAACTATTGAGATTTGGACGCCATACGGCAAGAGCGACGATGGTCTGCTCTTTGGCCACTACACGTTCTTTAGTGAAACGTCGTTTAAGCACATTTGCTATGAGTACGACCGTTTCTATCTGGGCGACTCGCACGGATATTTTCTGTGGGAGCGGACCCATTACAATCTTTATCCGGGGATCCTCGAAGAGCTTCGCGGCATGCACATCCCACTCAACTTCGCCCTGACACACATGTTCAACGTCGCGCTTGAATGGGGTGTGTTTCTGCGAGTGAAAAAGGATTCACCACGAGCGCCCGGTCTCCAGTACCCGCTTCGAGAATACTCTGTCGCTGGGCGCGCTCCTCTGGTGGATGTTGAGTCCGTGCCGACGCGGGCGGTCTAAGGCTATATCGTTGCACTGTAATAGTCGGTCGACTTGTGGTGTCCGTGTGGGGTGTGCGTTTTTCCGACGGAGATATACCAGGGACGGTATATTGCAGGGCGCGGAGTACTAAAAAGGGGGCATGTCAGTCGGTGACGTGTCGAACGGGGACAGCTATGCGTCAAAGCTCATTTTTTTGCCATTTGGCTAGCTTGGCATGGTTTACACATTTGCGTGCGGCATATTAATCATCGTGCCGGTGCATCTACGCAGCCTTCAGCTTGGTGTGCACGACGCAGTAGTTACGGCAATCAATTGTCCGTCAGCAGCTTGTATTCGTCCCACATAGAGTGAGTGTTTAAAAGGATCGGCGCTGTGACTATCAAACGTCCGGATCAGCAGATCTCGATAAAATCAAATGTTGAGTACATTAATCGAAGTGACTGACACCAACATGATGAAAAGTATTTTTCCGCGGATCCGAGACTGGATGTCGTCCGTACCCGGGATTCTCATTTTGCTGCTTATTGTTTTCGTATGGAGACGGCCCGTCGAGTGGCACCATCCCTACGTGTGGGTGGAAGAAGGCACGATCACTCTACCTGCCTATCTTGAGCAAGGTTGGCACTCGTTGTGGGCTCCCGTCGCAGGGTATCTAGTGTTGCCCGCGAAGCTGATCTTCTTGACTTCAATTAGCTTATCCGCCTCGCATTATCCTGCGATCGCGTATGCGCTCACGCTAATCTTCGAGATCGGGACGATCGCGCTCATCGCGTACAGTCCCACTCATTTGCGTTTTCCCAAGCTGGCGGCGGTTGCTGTAGCGTTGATTCCTACGCAACCAGAGGTATTTGCGGTATCGGAATATGCTTTCTGGTGGGGCGCTTTGTGGTCTTTCGTTGTGGTTTTCTGGCGCGTAGACGAGCGGCCAAGGACGATCTGGCGATGCGTGTTGACAGTGGTTGGTGGGCTTTCTTCCCCCATGGCAGTACCAGCCGCCGCCCTATTGGGTTATCGAGCATTCAAGCAGCCACAGCGCGGAGATAAGGAGGTGTTTGCTGTGGCTGCACTTGTTGCAGTGATCCAGTGCATCTCGGTGGTAACTGCAACCGTGCCAATGGGATTCGGTAAGCGATACTTTGACGCGGTACAGATCGTAGTACGCTTTTTTGGTCACTATGTGATTTCGACTGAACGCCCCCCCATCGCACTGCTTTGTGTCATAGGACTCGCGATTCTCGGAGTCATTTTTGGGTTCGCAATCGGTCGGCAAAAGTGGCACGACAAGTACTTCGTTATGCTGCTCGGCGCATTATGCGCTGCGATCATTGCATCGATCAGTCGAGTTGCGATCGATCAGCTGCATCCTGTGCTTGGCGGCCCGCGCTACTTCTTTTATCCGTACATTTTCCTGACGTGGCTTCTGCTCTACATTTATGGCGAGGCCGGTTCCAGAGTGCGAGCTTTCATCGGCGTCGTATTTGTATGCGCCTTTGTTCAATTTTTGATGCACGGCAGGCAGGAGTACGACACGTTTAGATGGCGTGCAGAACTGGGTCGCTGCATTAACGCGGGTAGCGACATTTATCAGCTACCTATACAGTTCGCGGGCCCTAAAACGATAGCCTGGCACGTGGCTCTCAAGGGAACCCAGTGTCAGCAGCTTGTCGATCGAAGTATTTTCAAATGATAGGGGTGGAATGCATTACCGAAATGAATAGCGTTTGTGCCCGATATAGCTGGTAAATACGGGGATCATAACGCCTACCGCATGTGCGATCTCGTGCACGAATCGTCGAACGCCCATGGCAGGAAGAAGATAGTCGGCCAATAAAATGCTGACCGCCCAGGTCTGGGCAATCGCGAAAATATTGACGAGCAGGAAGATCGCGGCGGACCGGTGCGTCGATTGCCCGCCTTTGCCGAAGACGAGCCAGCGAGCAAGCACGAAGGCTGTGATCATGCCGGTCACGTAGGCAACGCACACTGCCGCGGAAAATCCCATCCACCGGTTGTAGAGAATGCGACTGCCGAAGTTCACTAAGGCAGCGAGACCGCCAGTGAATAAAAAACGCATGAACTGCGACGAAACAAGCTGCCGGATCATTCTACTTCCTTAGCCAGCATACGACCGAAGTCGATACTTTCGGAAATTCCCCGATCCTCGGGGTAATAATGGGACGTATCTGCAGCCCACAAGCCGTGAACCGGAAGTTTTCGCGGAGGAATCGAATCCAGATATCCAGGAGGGCAGATCGGTTGAGCAAACCGGTAGCGATTTGCCCTGATATCGATGAAGTCGTCATCGGTCAATGACGGGTTGATCATCTTCAGATAGCGGCGCACCTTATTGGTAAAGACATCATCGGCATCGCCATATTTGGGATGCTCGCCCGGCATGTAAAAGGGTACATAGACGACGTGCTGGTCCAACGGGCGCAAATTCGTATACTCGACCAGGCCGGGGATGTCCATGTCGTCATCATTAGTGTTGAGCCAGAAGTTTTCGGTGACCGGTCGTTTCAACTTTGCGATCACGCAGACGACCGCCACGTTCTTGAGTGCAGAGAACTTCGAAAGAATGTCGGATGGCAAATCTGGCATCAGACGCGGGAGGAATGGCAGCGGCACTGTACTGACGACTTTTTCGAAATCTTCTATGCCTTGGGCCGTCTCGACACCTTTGACGGCGCCGTCTTCAATCACGATCTTGCGCACGGGCGTGGATAGTCGTATCTCGCCGCCGTGCTGTTCGATGGATGCCTTTAGCGCTGTCAGAAGAGTGTCTGAGCCACCTTCAAGGTAGCCAAGCTTCTCTCGAAACAGGTCGTAGCGCGAATTTCCAATGCGACGAATTCGACTCCATATCCAGGCTGCCGAGAGATTGTCACTGTAGTCGTAGAACTTGTAATCGAAGAGGCGCTTCCAAAGTACACGCCATGCCTCGTCGCCCACCCAGCGACGGATCCATCCTGTAGCTTCTACATGATCTAGGGGGCGCCAATCTTTACGTTTTGTCGAGAGGAATGCATGCAGGCCATATCGCACCTTGGCAAATAAACTGAGTCCTTTGAACTTCAACAGGGCGACGGGATTGCCCCAAGGCTGCAGACGTTTGCCGTACCAGTAACCCATCTTTGTCTCGGTCCACCGCATGCGGTCGGCCAGACCAAGTTCCTCAAGCATCTTCAGAAAACCGCTGTCGGAGATGCAATGAAAGTGATAGTAACGCTCGATGCTGAGTCCCGAGAAGTCAAAGCTCGCTGTCATGCCTCCCACACGATCATCCGCTTCGAAAACAACGGGACGATATCCGTCGCGCGCCAGCTGGTAGGCTACGGCGAGCCCCATCGGTCCAGCACCCAGAATGGCAATGCGTTGTGCTTGTGTCATGGATTGATATCCGGCTAGTCGCGCATCAGCGCTTCAGGACAATGGCGGAGTAACGTGGGTCGCAGTAACTTTCGCGCACCGCATCGGCAAATGGTGTTTGTCGAAAGCCAAATACTTTTTCAGTATCGATGCCTTTGAAATCATCGCCTGCGGTCAATGCTTTCAACTGATCAGCGGTGAATGGGGGTCTGTTGCTGAAGAGTGCGTATAAGCGCAACAAAAATTGGAACAGGCCATAGGGAATGTGTACGATCAGCGTGCGCAGTTTTTTTGCCTGCTTAATCGTCTTAATAATATCGACGTAATCGATACGGACATCTCCGACAACGTCGTAGGTGTCACCATCTGGCTGTGTTTCGATACAGCGTGCGATACAGCGGCAAAAGTCGCGCTCATACAGTGGTTGACGCATGTAACGGCCATCGCCAGGGATTGGAAAAACTGGCGTCTTCGCCATGAAGCGTGAAAGCCAGCCCAAGTGCTTGGGGTCGAACCAGCCAAACATAAGTGTCGGGCGCAACACGCAATGAGGGATACCGCTTTCGACAACTAGCTTTTCCTGCGCTTTCTTCGTGTTGGTGTAGTCATCGTTGGCTACAGATACGACAACGGAGGAGCTGATGTGCACCAGGTAGGGGGTCTTATGAATGCGCATGGCATCGAGTACTCGATGAGTGGCGCTAATGTTGTTTCGCGTGAACAGCTCCGTGTACTTGCCGGTAATTTGCGCATGCAATTGCACCACACAGGCGGCCCCGGCAAATGCCTCGGTCCATTCGCCATCCTCGGCAAGGTCGGCGAGGATCGTTTGGACGTCTGGATGTAGATGGCGAAGAATACCGAGGTTGTATTCGTGCTTGTCGATGGCGACCAGATGAGTGTAGCCCTGTGCCTTAAGTTCGACGATGAGATTTTGCCCGACCAAGCCTGCGGCTCCGGTCAGCACAAGCTTGGAGTGCTTTGCAATCTTGTCCATGGGCTTTAGAGCTTTATGCGTTTGAAAACGAATTCAGGAACGTGGCGAATGATGAGCATGATGGGCAGCCAGAACCAGGGCAGATAGACCACGCTGCGGCCACGATCGACGGCGCGGACAATGCTGCGCGCAATACTTTCTGGCTTGGCCCAAAGTGCACTCTTCTTGAAATCGCGCGTCATGGGTGTATCCACAAAACCAGGCTTGATGGTCAATACGTTGACACCAACCTTGGTCAGGCGTTGGCGCAATCCGCTGGCGAACGCAGTGACCGCTGCTTTGGCGGAACCGTAGAGATAGTTGCTTTGGCGCCCTCTATCCCCGGCTACAGACGAAATGACCGCTAATGTGCCGTGTCTCTGCGCTTCAAATCGATTGGCCGCGAGGGTCATCAATGCGATGGTTGACGTGCCGTTGGTGTTGAATTCTTTCACGGCAAGCTCGGCTGATGCTTCGCAGGCGTTCTGGTCGGGCAGCGTGCCGTGGGCAACAAGCATCGCGTCGACTTCACCCAGCCACGTCCACGCTTGCGATAGCACGTCGCCATGCGCGTCGAGCTGGTTGACATCCAGTGTTGCGAAAGCGACATCAGCAGCGCCCCTCACTTTCAAATCCGACGCCATATCTTCAAGCCGCTGCGATTGACGGGCGATGAGAAAAAGGCGTGCACCACGCGCTGCATAACAGCGTGCGGTGGCCTCGGCGATGGCCGATGAAGCGCCGACGATTAAGATCCTGAGCATGCTTACTCCGCGACCCGGCGCCAGAAACTGGACGAAAACCGGGGATCAATGAAATGGCTGAAGGCTTCCCACGCCGGAAAATACTGACGGAACCGTTGCCCGTTCATCCGGGCGTCCTTGGCCGGATAAACCGCGCCACCGGCTGCCGCTACGATATCGTCCAGCTTATCCAGCAAGCGTAACGTGCGTTCGCCCTGATTGGGGAAATCCAGGGCGAGCGTAGTGCCCGGGCGGGGGAACGAAAGCATTCCGGGCGACGGTTGGTTGCCAAACTGTTTCAGGACAGCCAAGAAGGAGCCATCACCGCCCCGGGCGACAACTTCAAGCAACTGCTTGATCCCTTCCTGCGCGGCCGTGGGAGGAACGACACACTGGTATTGCATGAACCCGTGCGGGCCGTAGATGCGGTTCCAGTTGCCCACACCGTCCAGCGGGTAGAAATACGGCACGTAATGGGTCGTGGCGTGGGCTATGTCTTCGCGCTGGCGGTGGAAGTAGAGGCTGTTGAACGCCCTCAGGCTGAGCGGATTGATGAGAGAAACCGGTGGCGTGAAAGGCATCGACAGGTGCCGATTCGGTGCGCCCGGTTTTACATCGGGAGACGCGGGGGCGTGATTGGCGCATGTAAAAAGGCCTCGGCCCAGGCCATCGCCCGTACTTACACAATCGACCCATGCCACCGTGTATTCGTGCCTGGCAGCCACGCTTTCGGAAAGATGAAAGAAACCATCGAGATTCCGGAATCGGCGTGTTTCGCAGCTCATCCACGGTCCGGCAATTCGGCGAAGTTGCAACGTCGCGCGTGTGATAAGGCCGGTCAATCCCAAGCCACCCACCGTGGCAGCGAACCAGTCCGGATGAAGCTCGGGGCTGCAGACCATGCGGCTGCCATCGGAGCGAAGCAGTTCGAGATTGAGTACGTGTTGGCCGAAGGTTCCGGTCACATGATGGTTTTTGCCATGCACGTCGTTGGCGATGGCGCCGCCCACCGTAACGAAACGAGTGCCGGGCGTTACTGGCGGAAACCACCCTTGCGGGACAACGAGATCCAATATGTCCGAAAGCAGCAGGCCGGCTTCGCACTCCAGTTGACCGGTAAAGGGGTCAAAGCGGATATAGCGATCCATGCCGCGCGCGCGCAGCAAGGTGCCGCCATCGTTGAGACAACTGTCGCCGTAACTGCGGCCATTACCGTAGGGCAGCACGACGCCATTGACGGTGGGCAGCGGGCGGTGGCGATCAGTGATATCAATGATCGTCTGTGCGGCGACGGGATACCGCCCCCATGATTGGCCCACGCTACTCATCAGATGGACGCAATCACGATGATCGCGGCCAGCACTAGCAAACCGCGGCTGACGTTATCCATCACAGCAAACACCACCGGGTCATCATGCATGACACCGCGATGTGCGATCGCCCATGTGCGGCTGATCCAATACAGCAACAACGGGCACAGCAGCCAAAGATAATGTGGATGCCGATACAACGACTGGCTGGCGGTGCTGTCGATGTACAGCGCCAGCACCAGCACGGAGAGGTATCCACTGGAACCGCCCAGCGATTGGATCAGCGACAAATCCTCAACGACGTAACCACGGCCAGCCGCCTTGATGCTCGATGATTTTTGCGCGGCCAGCAGCTCGGTATAGCGCTTGACCATGGCCAGGCTGAGGAAGATGAACATGGAAAAGGCCAGCAGCCAGAAAGAGGGTCTGGATTGAATTGCCGCGGCACCCGCGAGAATGCGCGTCGTATAAAGCACTGCAAGCACGATTACATCCAGCATGACCATGCGTTTGAACTTCAGTGAATACGCTGTAGTCAGAACGTAGTAGCCAAGCAGTACCAGGACGAACGTAGGTGTGAGAAACCACGCAAGCGAAAAGCTGATGACCAGCAACAGCAACGCCACCACAGGACCCAGATAGAGCGGAATGATGCCTGCCGCAAAGGGGCGGTGCTTTTTCCGGCGATGTTGTCTGTCTGCGGCAAGATCGAGAAGATCGTTCGTGACATAGACACTGGAAGCGCAAAGCCCAAAGCATATGAAAGCAAGCGCAGCAGATATCAGCGCGTGCGGCTCGAACACGCGGTGCGCTGCGAGCAATGGCAAAAACACTAAAACATTCTTGATCCACTGATGCACGCGCAGGGCTTTGAGCCAGTGCTTTGGCGATGCCCTGCCATGCGTGAAGGTACGCTCAAGCAGCGTAACACCGGCGGCGGCGCTGGACAGCTGCGAGCCCGACTCCACGACGATGGCCGCATTGGCGGACTTCCAGACGTGCAGATCGACTTTTGCGTTGCCGACATAATCGAAGCGACGCTCGCCAAAGCGTTCGACAAGAACTTTCGCTTTGTTGGCGCCGGAAAGATTGTGTTCACCATCGCTCGCTATCACGGCATCAAAGCCGCCAACATGATCAGCGACGAGGGTGGCCAGCTTGGCATCGGCAGCACTGCACAGAATGGTGGTGCGTGAAGACTGCTGATCGCGCACCCATGCAACGACATCTTCGTTATAAGGAAGTGCTGCGGGATTGAGCTCGACCCGTTGCGCAATCTGTTGCTTGAGATAGGCCTTGCCACGCAGTAGCCACACAGGCATCGCAAATGCCATCAGCGGTTGCTTCGCCAGGAGCGCGAGAGCGGACTCCACAAGCAGGTCGCTACGAATGAGCGTGCCGTCAAGGTCGACGCAGAGAGGCACAGACGCATGGGTCTCTGCGTTTCGACTTGGAGCCGTTTCCAGCGACGTCATTGGTTCCCCTTCTCACTATCGTTAAACGGTAGTGTGCCTAGGCTGCGAGTCCCCATGACCCATGGCCGCATTTCTCTGCGATTTTATCATGCGGGCCAAAACAGCCATATCCCTAAAAAATGGCCTGATTCAGGGATCGGAGGAGCCTCCCTGAGGCAATCTACGCGGACTTCATGCCAAAATGATGGCTTGATTCGCCCATAGGCCGCCCGTCGACGTGTCCGACTACTTAGACTCCCTGGAAGCCGAGAGCATCCATATCTTCCGTGAGGTCGCTGCCAACTTTCAGCGGCCAGTCATGCTGTATTCGATTGGTAAGGATTCTTCGGTCTTGCTGCATCTGCTGCGTAAGGCATTTTTTCCAGCGCGACCGCCCATTCCGCTGCTTCATGTCGACACCACATGGAAGTTTCGCGAGATGATCGCGTTTCGTGATGACGTGGCGAAGGCAGGCGATGTCCAGGTGCTTGTTCACATCAACGAAGATGGTGTTCGTCAGGGCATCTCGCCGCTCGTCCATGGTGCGACGGTACACACCGATATCATGAAAACAGTCGCGTTGCGGCAGGCGCTGGATAAACATGCGTTCGACGCTGCCATTGGCGGCGCACGCCGCGATGAAGAAAAATCGCGAGCGAAAGAGCGCGTTTTCTCGTTTCGCAATGCACAGCACCGTTGGGATCCCAAGCGGCAGCGTCCGGAATTGTGGAACCTCTACAACACGAATATTCATAAGGGAGAGAGCGTACGTGTCTTTCCGTTGTCGAACTGGACGGAGCTCGATGTATGGCAATACATCCGACGTGAAAATATTCCCGTTGTGCCTTTGTATTTCGCCAAAGAACGTCCGGTAGTAAAGCGCGACGGTGCGTTGATCATGGTCGACGATGATCGTTTTACCTTGCGCGAAGGTGAGAAGATCGAAAAACGTATGGTGCGTTTCCGCACGCTCGGTTGCTATCCCCTCACGGGGGCAGTCGAGTCTGCAGCATCCTCGCTCGACGAGATCATCGACGAAATGATCCAATCGCGTAGCTCCGAGCGGCAGGGGCGTGTCATTGACCAAGACCCTTCTGCATCCATGGAGCGCAAGAAACAGGAAGGTTACTTCTGATGTCGGGTGATCACTCCAAGCGCAGTCTGCTGCGTTTCATTACCTGCGGAAGCGTCGATGACGGCAAGAGCACGTTGCTTGGCCGCTTGCTTTACGACGCCGGTATGCTTCCTGATGACCAGATCGAAGCATTGAAGCGTGAGAGCCGCCTTCAACATGCCGATGACGACGTGCTGGATTTTTCGCTCCTGACCGACGGTCTTGACGCCGAGCGCCAGCAGGGCATAACGATTGATGTCGCTTACCGTTATTTCCACAGTACGCACCGCAACTTCGTCGTGGCCGATTGCCCGGGGCACGAGCAATACACGCGCAACATGGCGACCGGCGCATCGCATGCGGATGTCGCTGTCGTGCTGGTGGATGCGCGCAAGGGGTTGCTTACCCAAACCCGTCGGCATACCTACATCTGTGCACTGCTGGGCATTCGACATGTGGTGCTTGCAGTCAACAAGATGGATCTTGTCGACTTTCAGCAAGATGTTTATGAGGCTATTCGCGAGGCATATGCCGAGCTTGCACAAACGTTGGGGATCCATGCTGTACGTGCGCTTCCCGTAGCCGCGTTGACGGGCGATAACGTTGGTGCATCGTCGTCAAACATGCCTTGGTACAAAGGCCCAACGTTATTGGATGTGCTGGAAACCATCTCCGTCACGCCGGCGCAGGCAGACAAATTCCGTATGCCTGTGCAATGGGTGAATCGCCCGGATCAGACATTTCGCGGATACGCCGGCACGGTATGCGGTGGACTGGTCAAAGTCGGTGACTCGATTGTCGTCCAACCCGGCACGCATCAGGCGCGTGTCGCACGTATCGTCACGGCCGACGGTGATTTACCTCAAGCCCGAACAGGGCAGGCGGTCACGCTGACATTGGATCGCGAAGTGGACATCAGTCGCGGCGATGTGATCGCCGAGGCCATGCATCCAGCACCCGAGGCAGACCAATTCGCGGCGCACGTGCTGTGGATGGGCGACGAGGCACTGCTACCCAATCGCGGTTACTTGCTGAAGATCGGCACACGCACCGTCAATGCGCGTATCACGTCGATCAAGCACAAGATCGATGTCAATACGCAGGCGCAATTGGCGGCGCACCGCCTTGAGCTCAACGAGGTCGGTTATTGCAATCTCGACCTTGATCATCCCATCGCGTTCGAGGCGTACGCCGATAGCCACACGCTGGGCGGTTTCATTCTGATCGACCGGCAGACTAACGCGACGGTCGCGTGCGGCATGCTCGATTTCGCGCTGCATCGAGCCGCGAATGTGCATTGGCAGCACCTGGACGTCGATAAGCAGACACGTGCCCACGGCAAGGGCCAGCAGCCGCGGTGCTTGTGGTTTACTGGTTTATCTGGCGCGGGCAAGTCCACCATCGCCAATCTTCTGGAGCGCCGTCTTGTCGCGATGGGGTATCACACCTATTTGCTTGATGGCGACAATTTACGTCACGGTCTGAATCGTGATCTCGGCTTTACGCCAGAGGCCCGCGTTGAAAACGTGCGTCGCGTTGCCGAGGTAGCGCATCTGATGGTCGATGCGGGCCTGATCGTGCTGGTCTGCGTGATCTCTCCGTTCCGTAGCGAGCGCGAGTTCGCGCGCAGCCTGTTTACCGGTGGCGAATTCATGGAAGTGTTCGTCGATACGTCACTGGAGGAATGCGAACGGCGCGATCCGAAGGGGCTTTATCGCAAGGCGCGTGCGGGCGAAATCAAGAACTTCACTGGTATCGATTCACCCTACCAGGCGCCGGAACAGCCGGACATGCACGTGCGCACCGATCGTACATCGCTCGAGTCCGTGGTTGAGCAATTGGTGCTTGACCTCATAGGGCATCCGTCACCCGGAAGCGCGTAAGAGCAGCATGATTGCGCCTCCAGCACAAGGACATAATCGGTGGCCGGTAGGTACAGCATGATACGCGCGCACGACGCAATTTACGGCACAAGGGTCGCGGTCATTGTGGTGATCGCGTTGGTGGGGTGCGCCATTGCGTCCCTGCTCGAAAGTCACGTGGGTTTCAGCCTTTCCGATGAGGGCTATCTTTGGTACGGCGTGCAGCGAACCGCGCTCGGCGAGGTGCCGTTGCGGGATTTTCTGTCCTACGATCCCGCGCGCTATTACTGGGCGGCTGCGTTTGTTCGCATCTTTGGAAACATTGGAATTGTCGCGGTTCGCGCTGCGACTGTTGCCTTTTTTGCAGTAGGCATCGTGGTTGCAGTTTGCCTGGTTTGGGAGTGCGTCGCGACACGTGTGCCGCTTCGGTGGTTCGTATCGCTACTGATCGTGCTGCTGTGTTTGCTGTGGGGCGTGCCATGGTGGAAGCAATACGACGAAGCGATGTCGATCATCCTCGTAGCGTCGTTGTCGTATGTGCTCGCGCAACCGAATACGCGGCGGTTTTTCATGCATGGTGTCGTCGTGGGTGTTGCTGCCATGATCGGTCGCAATCATGGTGTCTATGGGGTGCTTGCCAGCATCATCGCCTTTCCCTTCCTGGCGGTCGCGAGTAACCGGCCCGCGTGGCATCGCTGCATCCCGGCGTGGGTGGCCGGAGTACTGACGGGATTTAGCCCCATCCTGTTGGCATTGTTATGCGATCGGCACTTCGCGTTGATGTTCTGGGACAGCATTCACTACATGCTGTTCGAATACAAGGGTACGAATTTACCTTTGCCCATCCCTTGGCCCTGGACACTGCCCGCTGCGTCGATCTGGACGTTCATGGGCGTGCGATCTTGGTTTATCGGTTGCCTTTATGTCGTGATGCCTGTCCTATGCGCGGGTGGTCTTGTCCTGCTGATTCGCGAGCTGCGGCGCAATGGGCTGCTTACCTATCCGGTATTTGCGGCGTGCGTGTTTACTGCGATTCCCTATTTGAATGTTGCGTACTCGCGAGCCGATGCACTGCACCTTGCGCAGTCGATCTTTCCGTTTCTACTGGCGTTGCTATGCTTCCCGTGGCAGGAGCGTCGCGCGGACCAGTTGCGCTTGGTAAGCGTAGGTGTTGTGGCGCTGGTTTCCGTTTGGGTCACACTGCCGCTGCATCCGGCATATATGGCGAGGACGGCTCCGGACTGGCGCACCGTGACCGTCGATGGCGACCGGCTCCTAATGGACAACGGTGTCGCCAATTCGGTTGAAGACATTCAACATTTTGCTGCTGTCTATGGCGCTAAAAATAGAACGGTGTTATCCGTGCCGGTTTGGCCTGGTGCTTACGCGTTGCTTGACATCAAATCGCCCGTATACGAAATCTATTCGCTGTTTCCGCGTAGCGACGCCTTTCAACGGCAGGAAATCGAGCGTTTGTCGCATGTGGCGCCATCGCTGGTTTTTTTCGAAGACATCGGGGTTGATGGGCGCGATAACCTGCGGTATGAACATACGCATCTGCTCATGACGCAGTACATCGAAGATCATTACCGGCAAATTCCATCGTTGAGCACAGACCCACTGTTGAAGGTGTACGTGCGACGTTAAGTCTTGCGTGGTTTAGTTGGATGACTGTTCAGCGAGGCTCTTCGTCGATAAAGCCAAGTCAACAGAAGGCATAGTGCGCCCGCGCACGCGAGTATCGGAGTCAACAATCGTAAAGCGATGGCGCCCGCGTCTGCTTCGGCCGCGGACTTTCCCAACCAGAGCAGCACGCCACGGCTCCCCAGTTCCGCCACACCCAGTCCGCCTGGGGTCATGCTGGCGACGACAGCAAGCATCACACTACCCAGCAGCAAAGTGGCCTGGCCGAACGTCAACGATACATGGATGGCGTTCACCGCAATCCACCACATCGTTAGATACAGCAACCATAGTAGAAGCGTTAGAAAACTCGCGACGGTCACGCAGCGGTAGTCGTGCAACAGGTCTGTATGATGCCGCAAGCGGTGTGGGAGATATTTTGTCATAGGTGCGAACGAATACAGCAGCTGACCGCAAAAAACTGGTGCAAAAGAAGCTACTACACCTAGCCACGCGTGATCGGTGCGCATCAGCAAGCCGCATAGTCCCATCCCAATGACGCCAGCGAGATCGAGGACGCGCTCAAGGAAAAAAGCAGAAACCCCCATGCGCCATGCGCTGCGGTCGTGGTCGGGAATCATGCCGATCTTTATGATTTCGCCCAGCTGGAACGGTGTCACTGAGGCGAGGCCGCTAGCTGCACCGTTAGCGCCAATGGATTGCCACAACCGATGCCGATCAAGCGGAAGTCCCAGCACGGTCAACCAGCGAATCCCACGCACGACGAACATACCGATCACCACAGGTATGCAACCGCACAGGAAAAAGGCGAGGCGCATTCGCGAGAGTGCCTGTATGACTGTGCGCCAGTCGAACAGATGGACGGTCATGACCACGCAGACGATGGTGATCGAGGCAACGACCGATGTGCGTAGCCAGTGTTTCATTAGAACCTGTCGTGGCGTCCCGTCATGTTGCTATGCCTCGAAGTGCTTGCTGTGCCGTGTCCTGGATGTAATCCAAGTGCGGTTCGATCCCGATCCATAGTGGTAGGCGAACCAGCCGTTCGCTCGCAGCATCGGTGTGTGACGGAGTTCCTGCGACGCGACCATAGCGCTGCCCAGCGGGCGCGCTGTGCAGTGGAATGTAATGAAACACCACGCCGATGCCGGCAGCTTTCATCGATTCGATGAATTGGGTGCGCGAGTCGAGATCGCGCAGCAAGAGGTAATACATGTGTGCGTTGTGCACGCAATCGTCAGGTATGACCGGACGTCGCACCATGCCGGCTTGCTCAAGTGGTGCGGCCCACTCGTGATAATTGTCCCAGATCGCCAGTCGCTGGGCCGTAATCTCTTCGGCTCTTTCAAGTTGCGCCGCAAGAAATGCTGCAATCAGCTCGCTCGGCAGGTAGGACGAACCAACGTCCACCCACGTATATTTGTCGACCTGGCCGCGAAAGAATTTGCTTCGATTGGTGCCTTTTTCGCGGATGATTTCCGCGCGTTCCACCAAGGCGGGGTCGTTGATCAACAACGCGCCGCCTTCACCCGAAATGACATTCTTCGTTTCGTGAAAACTCAGTGCGGCAAGGTCTCCAATGCTACCCAGGGCGCGGCCATGATAAGTGGAGAGAATGCCCTGCGCAGCGTCTTCGATAACTTTGAGGCCATGCTTTCTGGCGATCGCCACAATGGCATCCATGTCGCAGGCAACACCCGCGTAATGTACGACACAGATGGCTCGCGTGCGCGAGGTGATCGCCTCCTCGACCAAGGACTCGTCCATGTTGAGCGTGTCGGGACGTATATCGATGAAGACGGGTACGGCTCCACGCAATACAAAAGCATTCGCCGTCGAAACGAACGTGAAGGACGGCATGATGACCTCGTCGCCCGGCTCCAGATCGAGAAGGATAGCTGCCATCTCGAGCGCCGCCGTGCACGAATGCGTTAGGAGTGCCTTCTGCGTACCTGTGTGTTGTTCCAGCCAGGCGTGACACTGACGGGTAAATGCGCCATCACCGGAAAGGTGTCCGTTGGCGTGGGCCTTTGCGATGTAATCCAGTTCGCGACCAACGAGGTAGGGACGATTGAAAGGTATGTTCATCAGGTTCCGAAATTCTGGCTGGATCGACGTACATCAGCGATATGGATAGTGGAGAGTCTAACCGGACCGGGTGTGCGCTTAGGTGCGGCGGTGTCCCCAGATGTAATCGGTGGCTTGCGGGCCCAGGTTAAAGATTAGGTCAATCACGCTTACGGCGTGTTCGAAGGGCGGATAGAGCTGCGGGTATTCCGGGTAGTCGGAATAATCCTTCAAGCGCAGCGCGACGCCGATATCTTCGAATTTGGTTGCGTCCAGATAGCTGGATGCAGAAGGTCCAGAGATATAGGTGGAAGCGCCGCTTCGTTTGAGCAAGTCAAGCACGCGCTCCAGTCGCATGCCTTGTGCTTGATAGCTGCGCGAATCCGTAAATCGGGTCTTGACACCCAACAACTCCGTGGCAATTCGTTGTGTCACGCAACGATTCATTTCCGAAAGATTGGTCCACTTACGATCGAGATAAAGCTCTTCGAAGAATGGGGCGTACTGTCGGAAATAAGGCGCTCGCGAATAGCTGTGGTTGATTGTCTTCCAATGTTGTCGTTGCCATTCGCTGCTTTCAAGCGTTACGTCGCACAACAGCCTGTTGCGATCAGCGCCTGCTGGCACGGTCAGCCAGAGCGAGCCATTAACGGATTTGACGCGGTTGCGCGTGCGCCAGTCACGCACGGTGTATTGAACATCTTCCAGAAAGATAAACTCATCGACATCATGGATGATGTCGAAATAACCTTTCCAGGGAATGTAAGACGATTGAATGATGGCAACGGTATGGACACTCATGATGCAGTGCACGCGTGATGAACAGTAAGCAGGGAATTAACGAGGCTGATGCGAGGCTCGGTTTGTATGCCAAGCCGTTCGGACAGGCTCTGGCTGTGGTTCAAAAACGTGCCGGCTCGTTGAATGACAAATGAGTGCGCGTAGCCAGCCGCAACTGCACCCTCGCCATCGCGAAAATAATTGTCTCCGACCATCACTAGGTCTGCGGGCTCTATGTCCAGCGCCTGAGCCACCTTCAGAAAGCCCGTGGGATCAGGTTTTTCCTTGCCGTGCTCGCGGGCATAAATAACCGTGTCGAGCGCATTCAGCGGAAGAGCGTGTCGGATCTTCGATTTTTGCGTAGCCGGAGGGTTGTCAGTCAGTACGGCCAATTTAAAGCCTTCAGCCTTGAGAGCTTTGAGTATCGATTCAACGTCATCGAATAGTGGCGTGTTCGGAACAACCGCAGCTCTATACGCTTCGATGGTCTCCTCGCGAAACGTAGTTGGTAGAGCCAATTCGGCAAGCAGACGATCGATCAGGTCGCTGCGTACACCTTCGTCAATCAAGCCCGCTGCGCATCGGAAGAATGATTCACGATTTGTTCGGTGCTGGAATAAGGCGAGGTAGAGCGCCTTGATCTTTTCGAACATCCAAAGCTTGTGATCGACAAGCGTGTCATCCAGGTCAAAAACGATTCCCCTTGGTTTCCGGGCCAGATGAGGAACGACAAGGTCCTCCAGCAAGCGCACCGTGCGGACCATTTTTCGTTGGGGTGTCACATGCGCGTCGACGTCATTGCGAACAGAAGCCATGAAGAAACCGGGTAGGTTTATTCCTTCTGCCAAGCCATGCGTTGCAGACGTACCCATGCGGGGATTGATATCGGAAATAAAAGGTTCGCCTTCCTTCGGAACCAATATCTGAATGTTGAACAGACCGCCTCCGCCATGGGTAGAGAGGGTCTGCGCGACACGTCCTGCGAGATCTTCCAGCGCATGATTGGATACTGAGTCGGAAATGACGGCGAAGCCGCCGGATACGCGTATTCGTTTGCGCAGTACGATGGGCGAAATCCGACCATGGATATCGATTGCGAAATCCGCCGAGAACTCTTCGAACGATGGAAGCCAGAGAGTCCAGATATACGCTTTGGGATCATCGATGTGCGCAACGATGTCCCCGGCGTTGCGCAAAACGTGTGTTCCTTGGCCGCCCCAGCCATTACGCGGCCGGCCGAACAGCGCTTGTGAAAAATTGAAATCCGTCGCGTCGTGCAAAGTCTGTGCTGGAAGCTCCTGCTGGTGCATCCATGTGTATGCTTGTTGCTTGTCCAGCAAGGTAGTCAGCAGTCCCTGATCGCAGGCTGCGACATGAACGCCTCGTTCTCGAAGTTCATCTTTGAGCTGCGAGAGAATGGAAAGCTCGCGCGCTGTCGCCGGAAAAATGACATCGATATTCTTCCGGCTTACGGTTTCCATCAGGAAACTGGAAAAGGTATTCGTATCAGAGAGCGGTGGTGCGAGCAGGTAATCCGCGCAGACATAGCGCGTGAGATTGTCCGGAAAGATGTCGCAGACAATAACCTTGACATCGTGTAACTGTTGCAGCGACCGGACGAGCGCCAACCCCTGAAAACCACCGCCACTAAGGACTAATGCATGCTTCATGCAGGGTGAGCGATCAGAAGAATGCCGTTTGTGATATCGGGGTTTTCGTAGCCAACATCAATGAGGGCATTTTCCACGCGCTCATCAAGGGCGAGTTTTTGCAACTGAGACGTGGTCAGCGGTTTGATAACCAGACCCAGTTTGTCCGAGATGACGTAGCCGGAATCTTCCACCAACTGGGCGATGGTGTTGCTGTCGAAGTAACGCTTGTGTCCTAACTCAAGGTCGAATTGGCTCAACGAATAAAGGTTTTGCATGAAGCCGGCCGATTTGCCGAGCAGTCGATGCAGCGAGCGTGCATTAGGTACCGCGGCGAAAAGGATGCCGTTGGGTTTCAACAGGCTTCGAAATTTTCGCAACACAAGGCCAGGATCATCGACGTGCTCAAGAACGAAGCCCATCTCGATGGCGTCGAAGGGCTGGTCGAAGCGAGCCTCTTCAAAATAGGTGTGATGAATCGTGACATGGGATGGAGGAGAGGTTTCATCGCGGTAGCGTGCGATGATGTCCGCGGAGCCTTCAATGATGTGATATTCGGCGACGTGCAGTTGTTCCCGGATTGTACGGCTGACGCGTTGGCCGCCAATACCTAGGCTGAGTATGCGGATATCGCGAGCATGTCCTAGTTTCTCTACAATCTTTTTTGCATACGCCTTGAGAAGCAACTCCTCATCCCAGTGATAGGGAAACTCGGACGTATAGGCTTGCTTGTATGCATTCAGATCTTCATTCATTACCAATAACCTTAATCGTGAAATTCACGAACAATGAATAAGGGGCGATTCTGGGTTTGCGTGTAAATGCGCGCAATGTACAGGCCAATGATACCCAGTACGGTGATGATTACCCCTGCCATGCCGATGGTGACGAGCATGAGGGAGGTAAAGCCCGCAAGCACCGCCTCGGGATGCACAATTTTTCTTACTAGGAGTATCGCGCTTGCCACAACGGCGATTAGCGTCACAGCGAGGCCGACGAATAGGACAAATTTCAAAGGCACCGTCGAGAAGGACGTGACGGCTTCCATAAGCAAGGAAAAGCGCTTGCGGAAAGAGTAGGTGGATGCACCTTCGCGCACGCTTTTTTGTACGGTAATCCCGATTTGCCTGAAACCCGACCAATACATCATGCCGCCGAGAAATACGTTTCGATCGCCCAGCGAGAGCAGTGCGTCGACGTAACGGCGCGTCATGATGCGCTCGCTCAATACATTCTCGGGGACCGTGGTATCGCTGAGTTTGTTGAAGACGTGCCAGAAGATGGCGCCGCCGATGCGTTCCACCACAGCGCCCTTGCGCTTTTCCTGCACGCCGTAAACGACATCCGCACCCGTATCCCGCAGCGCATCCACAAAGCGTTGCAGTTCACCTGGCCTGACTTCGAGGTCGCAGTCGATAACGAAAATCTGCTTGCCTTTCGCATAGGAAAGCCCGGCCAGCATGGCTTTGTGATGGCCGAAATTACGCGACAGATCAATGACTTTGATGTGGGAGTTGCTTGCACGTGCCTTCAGCAGCAGGTCGCGTGACTGATCCGGAGAGCCATCATCTACAAAGATGAGTTCATAGTTTTCGATGCCGGCACGGGCGATGGCATCAACCGTTTCTTCGATGAATCGATGGAGAAACGCTTCCGACCGATAGACGGTGGTCACCACACTCAACTCGGGTGCTACGGCGGCCATTGGCGTAGTTTGTGGACCCATAGACGGCGCCATGCGCGGAACTCCTTCGGAGCGGAATGAAGAGGCAGTCAATATGATGCCTGTTCAATTCTCAATGTGAATCCCCGTCGTCCCTGGCCTGCGATGGATCGGAATAACTGGTGTTTTCGGACGACAGGTGTGGCGTCTCACACAAAAACATACGAAGGATGCCGGTTTGGATGCCGGCACCTACGTTTGAGGCTGGGTTAGCCCAGTTGCTGTTCCAGCTCGGGAATCAGCTTGAACAGATCGCCCACCAGGCCGATATCGGCAATTTCGAAGATCGGCGCTTCGCCATCCTTGTTAATGGCGACGATGGTGCCTGCATCCTTGATGCCGGTGAGATGTTGAATGGCGCCGGAAATGCCAATGGCCATATACAGTTCCGGCGCGATGATCTTGCCCGTCTGGCCCACCTGGAGTTCGTTGGGTACGTAACCAGCATCCACCGCTGCGCGGGATGCGCCCACCGCTGCGCCGATCTTGTCGGCAAACTTGTAGATGATGTCGAAGTTTTCCTTCGATCCCACGCCACGGCCGCCGGACACGACCTTGCTCGCGCTCTGCAGGTCGGGGCGATCGCTCTTGCCCTGTTTGAGCTCGACAAAGCGAGTATGCGTAGGCAGTGCGACATCCACGTTCAACGCTTCCACCGGCGCGTTATTGGCACCGTTTGCGGCGGCAGGCCAGGACGCCGTGCGGATGGTCGCAACCACTGCGTGTGCCGCATCGGCTTCCACGGTGATGATCGCGTTGCCGGCGTAGATGGGGCGCTTGAAGGTATGGCTGGCTTCCACGCTCATCACGTCGCTCACCTGCGCAACGCCAAGCAGCGCTGCAACCCGCGGTGCGACGTCCTTGCCGAAGGTGGTGGAAGGGAAGAATACGTGGCTGTAACCGGCCGCCGCCTTGGCAATCTGCGGAGCGAGCACGGCAGCGAGTGGATGGCTGTTCTCTGCGCGGGCGATGGTGAGCACACGCGTGACGCCGTCGATCTTCGCTGCATCGGCGGCAATCGCATCGACGTTGTCGCTCAACACCAGCACATCGATGGCTTCGGGTTTCGCGGCCGCCGCAGCGCTCACAGCGCGTGCGGTGGAGGGGTTCAGTTTGCCGCCCAGATGTTCGGCGATGACCAGAATCTTGCTCATGAGTGTTTCCTCTCTCGTCCGGCGGCTGCTTAAAGCAGGCCCTTCTGCTTCAGCACGGCGACCAGCTCGGCCGCGTCCTTCACCATCACGCCCTTGGTGCGCTTGGGCGGCGCGGCGTAGTGGGTGGTCTTGAGCTGATCGTGCGTGTCGACGCCCAAGGAGGCGAATTCGATGCTGTCGATCGGCTTGGACTTGGCCTTCATGATGTCCGGCAGCTTGATGAAGCGCGGCTCGTTGAGGCGCAGGTCGGTGGTGATCACGGCCGGTAGTTCGGCTTCGATCGTTTCCAGGCCGGCATCGACTTCGCGCGTGACCGTCGCCTTGCCGTTGGCGATCTCGACCTTGCCGGCAAACGTCGCCTGCGGACGATCCCACAGTGCGGCGAGCATCTGGCCGGTCTGGTTCGCGTCGTCGTCGATGGCCTGCTTGCCGAGGATTACCAGGCCCGGCTGTTCTTTCTCGATCAGCTTCTGGAACACGCGCGCGGCAGTCAGCGGTTGCACGGCATCGGTGGTGACGACGTGGATGGCGCGATTGGCGCCCATCGCCAGACCGTTGCGCAGATGCGCGGTAAGGTCGGCCGGGCCAATGCCGACCAGGACCACTTCGTCGGCCACACCTTTTTCGCGCAGACGCAGCGCCTCTTCCAGCGCGATATCGTCAAACGGATTGGCGGACAGCTTCACACCATCGGTCACCACGCCGGTGCCATCGGGTTTGACCTGAATGCGGACGTTGTAGTCCACCACGCGCTTGTAGCCGACGAGAATCTTCATCTGCGGTTCCTTCTAACGGGCACCCATGCGGGTACTGGGGATTGCCATGTAAACGATCATTTTAACCCGATTCGGTCGACCATGCGGGGGCGAATGGTCTAGCCCTGCTGCAGCCGCCACGCAAAGGCACGGCGGCGCGTAAAGCCGTCAGAGGCTACGGCGGGCGTAAGGGTAGGGCTGTTCCGGCTTGGCGCTGGGCAAGCCGCAGAGGGAGGCGATGTCTTTCGTTGTGTAGCCGGCGGCGTCCGCCACCGGCGTCATCACGCGCTCCACCGCATGAGCAAGCGTGCCGTCGATCTGGCCCGTTTCATCTTCGAATTCCCAGACGCCCAGGTGCGCATCAAGCAAGGGGCGCAGTGCGGCCAGGCGCGCCCAGAACATGCTGCCGGCAATGAAGCGTGTGTCGGGCACACATGCATCGGGCAAACCGAGGCGCGTGACAAGGTAGTCCACCTGGTCCTTGTTCGCGCCCATGTACGCGTCGAGTGGAAGAATGTGACCTTCGACGGCCGCCAAGCCCATCGTTCGGTCGCCGCAGAACGCTTTGTAGGTACCTTGCGCTCGTTGCGGCGCAAGCAGATTGTCGATGAGTTCCTTGCGCCAACGCTCGCCGTCGTCGCGATGCGTGGAGCGTTTGGTGTGAAGCTTCAGAACGACATCGACGCCTTCGTCGAGCAAGCGATCCGCGACATGCAGGAACGGCAGGATATCGCGGCCGCGATTTTCGAAGACGGCAATTTCGGCATCCAGACCGAGCCGTGTGACGCGCTCGCGCACAGCATCCGCGTGTTCCTGAGCTGTCGTGATGACAACGCGCCAATCGATGCCGCTGGCACGCAGGCTCGCAACCATCTCATCCAGCAAATCGACATACCACACGTGGATCACCGCGCAGGGGCGAGTGGCAGTGGCTGGTTTTTCATCCGCTGTATCGATGAGTGCGGTACGCGTGGCCGCCAGCCACGCATGGCCCAGCCGCGTATCGGGTTCGAGTACAGCGCCTTCGGCCCACTCGTTCCACGCGTTGATGAAAACCATGGATGCGGTCCCTGTGCGTTGGCGGCTAATGTCGATCGCCTTGCGCAACCAGTCGCGATAACCACGCGGGGAAGCGTGCAGGAATACGCGGCCGGCGCCGCTGCGGCGCGGCTCGTTGTCCCAGCCGGGATTGACGCAAGGAACCAGCGGATAGTTCGGTTCCGGCTGCGCAATGCTTTGACTTGCCAGCTCGCGCCAATCGTAGACATCGCCCTTGTATGCAGGATTCAGAAGCTTCTGCGTCGCGGTTATCGGCTTGAGCGTGGTGTTGTTCGGTGGAAAGGCGATCGCCAGATCAAAGCCGATATCGCGCGGATCGACGCGATCGAAACTTTGCACATAGCCGAGTCGAATTTCGCCGATGCCGTTGTCGCGACACCATTGGCGCCACCGTTCTGCGGTCGCTTTCGGTTCGGGCAGCAGCCCGGGACGATAGACCAACAACAACGGCTTGCCTTCCACGCGCAGATAGCGCGGATCACGCAAATAACGCGACACATGCTGGATGAATGCCAGATCATCGTGCGCACTGTGTTGTTGACCAATCAGGATCTGATCGGCCCGCCCATCCCAGCGCCGCGACCAGTTTTCATTGGCCCAGCAAAGACACAGCGGCAAATCGAGCGACGAATCATCCAGCCATTGCTGCAGTGGCGATTCCAGCAACGTCTTGCCAGCGAACCAATAAAAATACGTACAAAAGGCGCTGATGCCGTAAGCGCGAGCAAGCCGCATCTGCCGATGCATGACCGTAGGCGAGCGAAGATCGTAAAAGCCCAGATCGGAAGGCAGTCGCGGCTGGGCGTGTCCCTCGAACTGCGGTAACGCACGTGTGACGTTGTGCCACTCCGTAAAACCTGCACCCCACCAAGCATCATTTTCCGGAATCGCGTGGAACTGGGGTAGGTAGAACGCCACCAGCGTTGCCGGCAAATGCGTTGGGAGTTTCTGAGTACGTTGTTCGCGGTAACCGATGGCACGACCTGCCGCCAGCGCGCGAGGCCGACGTTCCCGATCCGCAGCAGGCACCTTGCTGCGCGGACCTTCCGGAACCAGATCCATGTGCCGATCGAGAAAGCGTTGGCGCAGCCGGTCGCGTGTTGCGGCGGACATCGGTGTCAGCCGGAAGCCGAGACGCAGCACATGGAAGACGGCTTTTTTGGCGTAGTTCGGCAAGGGCATGCGCAGATCGTAACCGGGATCGAAGGCGTGATGCGTAGCAGGGCTTTTAGCCGAGTACGGCGTGCAGGGTCGCGCGCGCAGCGGACGCCGAGAAATGCCGTTCCACATTGTGAAGCGCAGCATCGGAAAGCCGCATCCAAAGCGCTTCGTCGGACATCAGCCGTTGCACCGCTTCGACGACTTCCTCCGGGCGGTCGGCCTGAAGCACATCGTCGCCATCGCGCAGATGCATGCCCTCCGTGGCAACGCTGGTGGCAATGACCGGCACACCATGGCTCATCGCCATATTGATCTTGCCTTTGACACCGGCGCCGAAACGCAACGGTGCGAGCGAGGCGAGGCAGCTGTCGAGCCACGGCGCGAGGTCATCGACACGGCCATGCAGCTCCAGTCCAGGCCTTTGCAAAGCTGCGCGGGCCGATTCGGGCATGTCGCCGAGAATGTGCACGCGGATATCAGGTATCTGCTCACGCAAGGCGGGAAGAATATCGCTGGCGATCCAATGCACGGCGTCGGCGTTCGGCGGATGCCCGTAGCCACCGATGAAGACCAGGTCGCGCCGCCCCACGTAGTCGCGCCCCCGGCCATAGACGTCGTGAATATTACTGAGCAGTTCGACGCGCGCCTCGGGCGCCATGTGATGCAATATCGTGCGTTCGTGCGAACTGACCACGAAGGTGACATCGCATTCGTTGATCAGCGCAAGTTCGCTACGGCGCGAGGCCTCGGCCTTGCGCCGTAGCGCGGCGCTGTCGTCCAGCTCGGCGGCGCGTTGTTCGCGCAGGAAATGCAGGTCGACCGTGTCAAGAATCAGCCTGGCTTGCGGCGCATATTGACGCACCACCTTGGTGTACTGTCCTGCCACCGTGTGGCGGCAAAGAATCACGGCGTGCAGTTCGGATCCGTGCTCACGGAGCCATGTGGGAATGTTAGGTGCGGATGGGCGATGCAGCACTTCGACACCAAGGTCGCCGAGAAAGGCGATCGAATCATCGTCGGCATGGCCGTCGTCCGGCGCAAAGCTCACTCGCCAGCCTTCCTGATGAAGGATGCGCAGCATGGCTGCCAGGCGTAGCGATCCCGAATCTCTGGTCGGTTCGGGTGCAGTGACGTCCACGACGAGCACATGTCCGCGCGTGTACCGTTGCCACATCTGTGGTTGTGGCGTCCCAGGCTTGGGTTGCCTGGAAAGTGCTTCGCGCCACTTCGCCGCGAACGTCGCTTGATTGATGGCCTGATATTGCTTCATACCCGCCGTGATGTCCGTGCCTGCGCTGATGCCTTCGCAATGCACGACTACGCTGTTGGGTTCGTAGAAAACGGACAGCCCGGATGCACGCACCGCGAAAGCGAGGTCCGTATCTTCGTAATACGCGGGTTTGTAGCGCAGGTCAAAGCATCCCAACGTTTCGAATAAGTCGCGACGAATCATCATCGATGCACCGGATACGTAATCCGTGCGCCGGCGATAGCGATAGGACGATTCATTGCGTGCATCGAAACGACCGACATTCCACGCGCTTGCATCGCTGAATACCCAGCCGCCGGCTTCCTGCAGGCGACCATCCGGATACACCAGCTTGCTACCGGCCAAGCCGCATTCTGGTTCATCCACGAAGCACTGGATGAGCGCGTCCAGCCACCCGGCAGTAACTTGCGTATCGTTGTTGAGAAAAAGCAGGTATTCGCCACGTGCGAGTGCAGCGCCTGCATTGCAGCTACCGACAAAGCCGGAATTTTCGGCGTTGATGTGCACGCGTAGACCATCGATCGTTTGAAGGATGGCGGCGCTGGTGTCTGGCGAAGCGTCGTCCACCACAATCACTTCGAAAGAAGCTGCGGCCGAATGCATGGCCATGGAGCGAAGGCACGCCAGTGTGTACGCGAGCTTGCCGTGCACAGGAATGATGACGGACACCCGCGGCGATTCGACGTGTGCGAATGCAAGGCCGTCCGTGCGCTCTTCCAATGGCAGCAGCGACAACGTTGCATCCTGTGTTGGGCGTTGCTTAAGTTCCTGCCGGATACGCGCAAAAGTGCCGCGCATTCCGCGTTGCGCGATGCTGCCGCCAAGACGGCCGCCGAGGTAGTAAAGACGCTTGAGTCGCCAGCGTAGGGAAATGCTCAGAGCCTTGGCCTCGCGGTGTCATCCAGGATCATTATCCAGAAGCGAGCCTGACCAGAGTGAAAAGATGACAGGCTCGCACGGTGCGCACACTCAAGCAGTGCGTATCACAGGTTCTGATAATTGGGCCCCGAACCACCTTCCGGCGTGACCCAGTTGATGATCTGGTACGGATCCTTGATGTCGCAGGTCTTGCAGTGCACGCAGTTGGCGGCGTTGATCTGCAGGCGTTTGCCGGCGTCGTCCTGCACGATTTCGTAGACGTTGGCCGGGCAGAAGCGTGTGCAGGGGTTGCCGTATTCCTGGGCGCATTTCGTGACGCACACCGAGGTGTCCGACACGTGCAGATGGATGGGCTGGTCTTCGTCGTGTTCAGTGGCGGCGAAGTAGACGCCGGCGAGACGATCGCGCGGCGGCAATTCGCGCTGCACGTAGTCGCGCTTGGGTTCTTCCTGCTGACCGAGTTTGTGCAGCGAGGACCAGTCGGCCTTGTTCTTGAGCGTCCACGGGGAGGCGCCGCCGGTAAAGGTTTCCCACGCGGCGTTCAACATGCCCCACCACAAACCTTTCTTGAAGCCGGGCTTGATGTTGCGAACTTTCTTCAGTTCGCTCATTACTTCCGAGCCGCGCAAGGTTGCATCGAATCCGGTTGAGCTCATCTCGCCCTTGGCCAGATGTTCGGCGGCGAGCATGCCGCTGCGAATCGCTTGATGCGTGCCTTTGATTTTCGGGACATTGAGCAAACCGGCGGTGTCGCCGATCAGCAATGCGCCGGGCATGTCCACTTTCGGCAGCGATTGATAGCCGCCGGTGACAATCGCACGCGCACCGGCCGAAAGAATGGTGCCGCCTTCGAGCAGCGGTTTGATCATGGGATGGTTCTTCCATTGCTGGAACGCTTCCCACGGTTGGTAATTCGGATCGGAATAATCCAGGCCGCTGACGTAGCCAAGCGCGATGCGATCTTTATCGAGGTGATAGAGGAAGCTGCCGCCGTAGGTGTGGCTGTCGGCCGGCCAGCCGAAGCTGTGCACGATCTTGCCGGGCGTCACGCGTCCGGCGGGCACTTGCCACAGTTCCTTGATGCCGATGGAGTAGCCCTGCGGGTCGCTGTCCTTGTCGAGCGCGAAGCGCTTGATCAGCTGCTTGGTAAGACTGCCGCGCGCGCCTTCCGCCAGCACGGTCACTTTCGCCTTGATGTCGATGCCTTGCGTATAGCCGGGCTTGTGCGAGCCGTCTTTCGCCACACCCATGTCGCCGATGCGCACGCCGGCGACGGAACCGTCTTCGTTATAGATGGTGTCCGCCGCGGCGAAGCCTGGGAACACATCCACACCCAGCGCTTCGGCTTGCGGTGCCAGCCATGCGCACAGGGCGCCGAGCGAGACGATGAAGTTGCCGTGGTTGCGCATGCCTGGTGGCACGGGCAGCTTGCGGCCGCCGGTTTTGTTGAGCAGCCAGAATTCGTCCTCGCCCGCGGGTACGCAGATCGGCGGCGGGTTATCGCGCCAACCCGGGAGCAGGGCATCCAGCGGCTGCGGTTCGATCACCGCGCCGGAGAGAATCTGCGCGCCGATCGTCGATGCCTTTTCGATCACGCACACCGTTGTGTCCGGCTTGAGCTGCTTCAGGCGGATCGCGAACGATAGCCCGGCCGGCCCCGCACCGACGACGACAACGTCGTATTCCATTGTTTCGCGTTCGGTCATGGGGGCTCTCTTGGCTTGGCGATGGCTAGGGGCGACCGCGTAGTGTCCTAGAGGCGGTCCGGGCGGCTATTCTCCGGGTTCGCCTACTGCGCGGCAAACGGGGTCTCGATTGTCGCCGGTTTGCCCGAAGTAACCCTAATCCGGGGAACCCTAATCGCGTTGGTCCTGTGCCGGAGTGCGCATGAATTCTGTACCGCCGATGGCTGACATCGATCTGCGCCGTGCAAGCCTGTGTCAGTTGCTGCACTGGCTGGCGGCTGGCCGCGTGCAGGCGAAGGCGTTGTCCGAGGTCTATCTGAGCGCCATCGAGCGCATCAATCCGCAGCTCAATGCCTATGTGACCTTGAGTCCGGTGGCGCTGCTGCGCGAACAGGCGCAGATGGCCGAGTATCGCCGCCGCGATGGCGTCATCGGGCGGCTCGACGGCATTCCGATTGCGATCAAGGACAATTTCGACGTGGCCGGCTGGCCCACGCGTTCGGGGTTGCCGACGGGTCGTGTTCCTGAATACGACGCGCATGTGGTGGCGCGCCTGCGCGCATCGGGCGCTGTGTTGACGGGCAAGACCAATATGGATGAGGGCGCGCTGGGTGCCGTCACCGACAATCCGCATTACGGGCCCACACACAATCCGCATCGGCAGGGCTACACCGCGGGCGGTTCGTCCGGCGGTGCAGCGGCTGCCGTGGCGGCGGGATTGGCCGTTGCGGCGATCGGTTCGGACAGTCTCGGCTCCATTCGCATTCCGGCGAGTTATTGCGGCGTCTTTGCACTGAAGCCCACGCAAGGCGAAATTTCCACGCGTGGCATGACGCCCGCGGCGCGCTGGCTCGATACCGTCGGATTGATCGCGCGCAGTGTGGACGATCTGACCGTGTTGCTGCAGGTGCTGGCCGGTTACGACGCGGACGATCCGCGCTCGCGTCGCCGTCGCGTGGCACTCTCGCCGCCGGATTGGGAACCGGGCAAGTTGCGTTGCGGCGTCTTGTCGAATCTGCCGGATCGCGGTGTGCAGCCCGACGTCATCGCACTATTCGACGCGACATTGGCCAAGCTCGATCGCGAACTGGGCGAGCGGCGCAACGTGGATTTCGAAGACTGGGATTTTCCACGCGCGCGCCGCGCCGGTCTGCTGCTGATGGAAGCGGAAATGCAACGCACGTTTGAGATGCAACTTGCCGATACGGAACATCCCGTGTCGCCGCGTTTTCGCCAGATGATCGATTACGCCGCGCGCAAATCGGCGGTCGATTATGCCGACGCCGATCGTGTACTCGACACCGCCGCCTTGAAGATGCGGCGGCTCTTTGCGCAGATCGACGTGCTCGTTACGCCAACCACACCGCAGGGCGCTTTTCCTTTGGATGGCCCCGTGCCCGATTCGCAGGCCGATCTCACCAGCTTCGCCAATCTCGCTGGATGCCCCGCCGTCAGCATTCCCATGGGCACATTGCCCGATGGGATGCCGGTTGGGTTGCAGCTGGTGGGCGCGCGGGGCTCGGATCTGCGCCTGCTGGAGCTGGCCGCGGTGTGGTCGGCCACGCTGGATGCGGCGCCGGAATATCCGATTCCGGTCTGACAACGTTTTGTTACGGAACGCCGGGTAAAGTGGGCGAAAAATCGGCCGCCCATCCCCATGCCCGCCTATACGCAACAACTCACGTTTTTTCGCGAGTGGATCAAGCATCCGCTGCAGATGGCCTCTGTCCTTCCATCCGGACAGCCGCTGGCGCGGATGATGATCAGCGCCATGCCCGATCAGTCCGAGTGCGTGATCGAACTCGGTGGTGGCACCGGCGTTATCACAGAGGCCTTGCTCGATCACGGTGTCTCGCCCGCGCAGCTGCTCGTGCTGGAAATGAACGAGACGATGCACGGCATCCTTCGGGACCGCTTTCCGCATGCGCATGTGCTGTGCGCCGATGCACGACACGTCAACGAGCTGGCGCAGCGCACGGGTGTGCTGGCACCCGCAGGTGCCGATGCCATTCTCAGCAGTTTGGGCTTGCTGACGATGCCACCGTCATTGCAGCGCGACATTCTGGCGGCGGCTTTCGCGGTGCTTCGTCCCGGCGGCGTGTTTGTCCAATACACCTATGGATGGCGCAGTCCGCTGGATGAGCGCGTACGCAAGGACCTGCAATTGCGTTGCGAGCGCGTTGGCATGGTCTGGCGCAATGCGCCGCCGGCGCAGGTGTACGCCTATTCGCGCGATGATCGTTGAACCATGTGAAGACACCTGGCAGGCGCTGCCATTGCCCGGTGCGGATGTGCGTTACGCCGCATCGTGGTTGGTGAAGGATGAAGCCGATCGGTTGCTCGAACGGTTGCTCGATGAAATTTCCTGGGAGCAGCACCGGTTCCTGATGTTCGGCCGCGAGGTGAGCGCACCGCGATTGAGCTGCTGGATTGGCGGCCCGGGCACCACCTATATGTATTCGCGCACGCGCTTCGAGCCGCGCACCTGGACGCCTTCGTTGACGCCTCTGCGCGCTCGCCTCGAGCAGTTTTGTGGCGCACATTTCAATAGCGTGCTGGCCAATTTGTATCGCGACGGCCGCGATTCCATGGGCTGGCATAGTGATGACGAGCCTGAACTAGGTGAGCAGCCGGTCATTGCATCGCTCAGCCTGGGGGCTACGCGCCGATTTCGCTTGCGCCGGCGAGTACCGCGCGGGACCCGCCTGGCGCCCGCCGATACGATGGAATGTCCGCTCGCACACGGCAGCCTGCTGCTCATGGCTGGCGCCACGCAGCGCCTCTATCAGCATGATTTACCCAAGAGCGCCGCGGTCGATACGCCCCGGATCAACCTCACCTTCCGCTACATCCATACGCTGGCGTCGCGCCGACCATGATGCCGTGCAGCTTGGATTGATGCAGAGCGGCAGAGATAATGTGTGATCCCCAGCCTGGCAGACCTGCAATGACCGACAAGACCGTACTCAACGCCACCCATCGCGAGCTTGGCGCGCGCATGGTCGATTTCGGTGGCTGGGACATGCCGATCAGTTACGGCTCGCAGATCGAAGAGCATCACGCCGTGCGCCGCGACGCCGGCATGTTCGACGTCTCCCACATGACGGTGGTCGATCTGCATGGCCAGCGGGTGCGCGACTTCCTGCGTCATCTGGTCGCCAACAACGTCGACAAGCTGAAAGTGCAGGGTAAGGCGCTGTACACCTGCATGCTCAACGAGCAGGGCGGCGTGATCGACGACCTTATCGTCTATTTCCTGGGCGACGAATTCTTCCGCCTGGTGGTGAATGCGGCCACGCGCGCCAAGGATCTGGCCTGGATCGAAAAGCAGGCAAAAGCCTTCGACGTGAAAGTGCAGGAGCGCCCCGACTTCGCGATGATCGCGGTGCAGGGACCGAATGCGCGCTCCAAGGTCGTGGGCTTGCTGCATGAGGTTGATCGTGCGCGCATCGAGAAGCTCGGCCGCTTTGCCGCTGCCGCAGCGCAGGGACCGCACGGCGTGGCGCTGTTCATCGCACGCACCGGCTACACCGGCGAGGACGGATTCGAAATCATCGTGCCGGAAGATCAGGCTGTGAACTTGTGGAACGAACTGAAGGCCGCCGGTGTTGCACCTTGCGGTCTGGGTGCACGCGACACCTTGCGTCTCGAAGCCGGCATGAATCTTTACGGCCAGGACATGGACGAGAACGTCACGCCATGGGAAGCGGCACTGGCGTGGACCATTTCACTGGATGAAGGCCGCGACTTCATCGGCCGCAAGGCACTCGAAGCACAGAAGGCTGCTGGCGTGCCGAGCACGATGGTTGGCCTGGTGCTGGACGAAAAAGGTGTATTGCGTCACGGCCAGAAAGTGCTGACCGATCGCGGCGACGGTGAAATTCTCTCCGGCAGTTTTGCCCCGACCTTGAACAAAGCCGTTGCGTTCGCGCGCGTGCCGGTCGGTGCATTGGACAATGTCCGTGTCGATATCCGCGGCAAGGAAGTGCCGGTTCGCATGGTGAAGTTTCCCTTCGTCCGCGACGGCAAACCCTGCGAAGGCATCTAAAGACAAACCTCATCACAAAGTGGGTATTGAGCCGCGGCGGAAGCGGTTAGAATCCACGCTTACACCCCTGATCTAAACCTACGACGACTGGACCCGACCATGAGCGAGATTCCCGGCGATCTGAAATTCCTCAAGTCCCACGAGTGGGCCCGTGTCGAAGACAACGGCCTGATCCGTGTTGGCATCTCCGACCACGCGCAGGGCCAGCTCGGCGACCTGGTTTACGTTGAACTTCCCGAGATCGGTTCTTCGGTGAAAGCCGGTACCGGCGCGGCCGTGGTCGAATCGGTCAAGGCCGCTTCGGACATTTACTCCCCGGTCTCCGGCGAGGTTGTCGAGGTCAATGAAAACCTCAACGACAAGCCCGAAACCATCAACGAAGATGCTTATGGCGACGGCTGGATCTTCGCCGTGAAGGCAAGCGACCGCGGCGAGCTGGACGAACTGCTCGACGCCGACGCCTACGCCGAACTGATCGAAAACGAAGAGCATTGATCGCCGATCGGCGCGATTAACGACGGCCGCTTAGGCGGCCGTCGTCGTTTCTGCGGTATGAAAAAATCCTCGCGACGGGGGATCGCACGCCGTGTCGATCATCCAAAAACGGACGTCGATGATGTCGTGCGAGGTGGTGTGTACGACGTTCCGATCGGTCGCTCGCAAGGTCGTTCCGGAATGCATCGAGGGTGTTCGGAGACGAATTCGGACCCTTTTGGCGTCTCCCGGACGCATCTCGGTTGAATTTCGTTCATGCTCCGATTTGACCCTCTTCAGGCATGAAAATCGCGCCGTGTCATCCATCGTGCAATGAATGCAATGGACGATTGGTGTGTATCAGCGTCAATGAGAAAAATCACGTTTTTCAGCTTGTTTTTTGCACATTTTGTAAATGCGCCATACAAGCCCTTTAGATGTTTGGACGGCTGCCGACAATGATTTTTGTGAGTAGCGCACACCCGTTGAGATAGTCGCCGTCGTCCCCGCTCGGGAGCGAACAGATTGATTTCATGGCGAAAATCATTTGACAGTTGAAATGTTCAGGAATAGCTTTCGCACCATATAACAGGGAACAGTACCAATGGTGGCATCGAAATTCATAAAGCCTTACGTCGAACACGGCGCCAAAGCCGACGCGGTGAGAAAGATCACCGTTTCGATTCCGATGCACGTACTGCGACTGCTTTCGGATTTACGCACCTACCGCCAGGTGAACAATTTAAGGCACGCCACGAACAGCGATTTGCTGGTTGAGGCGTTCCTGCACGCTTTTACTGGGCAACCACTGCCAACTGATGAGGAGCTGAGACGAACTATGGCCACTGCCAAGAAAACTGCTAGGAAATCGGCTAAGAAAGCCGCCAAGAAACGCGTTGTTCGCAAGACTGCCGCCAAGAAGCGGCCGGTCGCCAAGAAGGCAACTGCGAAGAAGCGCACCGTTCGCAAGACTGCCAAGAAGGCCGCTAAGCGCGTAGGCGCGAAGAAGGCCACTGCCAAGCGCGTTGCGAAAAAGGCACCCCGCAAGGCTTCCCGTAAGCGCACTGCCAAGAAGGCAGCGGCTGCCAAGGTCATGAAGGCCACCAAGACTTCGAAAGCTAAGAAGTAAGCACAACAACTAAGTTTTATCGGAATTGTCTCCCTGCGGTGCCCAGCGCAGGGAGGTGCTTCGAAAAGCGTTTCGTCCCGGCATCTGCCGGGACGCTTCATTTTGGGGAACCCAAAATGAAGCATCGGGTACCAGACTCGCCCGCGGAAGTGTTAAGTCGTGTTGCGCTGTCGACGCTTTTCCACCGCCGCGCTTCTATATGCCCCTTCCTTTCCGCCAGCCGCACAGCGAGCTAGGAATTTTTCGTACCCCTACCAACAATTTGCGTCGCAGGACGTGAAGTCCAACGCGATTTGCCGTGCCGCCATAATCGAGTTACCTTTTCTCCATCCGCGCTGCGGCAACCCTGGGGAAAGCCGCTCCTGGATAACAGGGGGGAAGCGCGGGTATCTGATGCCACGTAGTCAGTGAGAGATCATGGATACCCGAAAAATTCGTCTTGCGCGTTCGCGCGCGCGTGGGGCTATCAAGCCCCTGACCATCGCCGTGCTCGGTATTGTTGGAGCGTTGGCCGTTGCGTCCTGGTTCTTAATCATCAAGCCACACGAAGAGCTGGTCTCGGTGGATCTTGGTAGCCATCCATCCACACCTGTCGCTGCGCAGCAGGTGGCACCGGTCAATGTCGAGGCGATGAGCCTTAACGATCTATTGGCCAACGCGCGCAAGGCGATGAACGAGCAACGTGTCATTGCACCGGCTGGCAACAACGCCTTCGAGTTCTATCTGGACGTGTTGCAGAAGCAGCCGGGTAACCAGACCGCGGCCGACGCGTTGCGCGAAACCTTCCCGTTCGCGGCAAACAACGTCGAGCAGGTGATCAATCAGCGCGACTTCAACGAAGCCCAGCGCGAGATCGATCTGTTGGCGAAGGTCGATCCGACCAACTACACGTTGACGATCCTGCGCTCCAAGCTCGATGCCCAGCGCAAAACGCTGGACGAAGAGCAGCAGAAGCAGCTCGATACACAGCATCAGGCCGATCTTGCCGCGCAGCAGAAGGCAGCAGCGGACAAGGCGGCGACCGACAAGGCTGCAGCCGACAAGGCGGCGGCAGATAAGGCGGCACAGGAACAGGCTGCGCTGGCAGCGGCAAAGGCCAAGCAGCAAGAAGCAGACAAGGCGGCAGCGACCAAGGCTGCTACGTCGACACAGGTGGCGGCCAATACGCCGTCTTCGTCGGGTGGCGGCGAAACACGCGACGCTATCCCGGTCAGCAGCATTCGAGTGCAATATCCGGCGAATGCGTTGCGCAACAACCTCGAAGGCTGGGTGGACGTTGCGTTCACCGTCAACGCGGATGGCACTGTCGGCAATGTGCAGGTTGTCGGTGCCCAGCCACGACATGTCTTCGACAGCGCCGCCATCGAGGCGATCCGCCGTGCGAAGTTCTCGCCGGCGTTGCGCGACGGTGTGGCGGTAGAGTCGCAGCAGCATCAGCGCATTCAGTTCTCGCTGGGTGGCGCGCAGTAATCGCCCGCTGACAAGTCATGCCTGAGAAAAAGGCGGAGCCATGGCTCCGCCTTTTTTATTTTGACATCGAGGCTGAGCATCGAGGGCACTGCAGGAATGCCTTCCTCAAACGATCACCTGACTAGTTGTGGCGATGCCGTTTGTGATGTGTGCCCGACGGGGTGCCAGCCGGCGGTGGATCGCTTTCCACGCCCGCCCAATCCACGTGTGGCAGACCGAGCATGCTGTCGAACACCATCGGCATGAGGTCGGTGCCGACCGCGCCTGGCGAGTTCCACAGCGTCACCATGCCAACGTGGTACTTCGGAAAGAACGCGATCATGGTGCGATAGCCTTCCACTTCACCGGCATGGAAGACCATCGTTTCGCCGCCGTACGTGAACACGCGCCAGCCCAGCGCGTAACTGGCAGCGCTCAGGCGCGCACGACGCCACGGCGCGCCGTGCATCTCGGTCGGCGTATCCACGCCGGGTGCGTGCAGATATTCCAGCAGCGGCTGCGGCAGCACGTCGGGCCTTCCACCCATCTGCGCGATCAACCAATGCTCCATGTCGTGCAGGCTGGCGTTCACGCCGGCGGCAGGGGCGACACGGTAATAGGCTTCCTTCGGATCAAACGGCGTCCAGCTATGCGCGCCGCTCGGGCGGTGCGGGCGCGCCCAGCTCTTGCTGCTTTCCAATGCGTCGCGACCGTAACTGGCCGTGGCCATGCCGAGCGGAAAGAAGATGCGCTTGTCGACCTGGTGATAGAAGAAGTCGCCCGTCTCGGCGTAGATCACATCGCCGATCAGACTGAAGGCCACGTTCTGATAGCCGTAGCACTGGCCGACGTCGCACGCCATCGGTACTTCATCGAGCTTGCGCACCAGTTCTTCGTACGGCACGTTGTCTTCGAGCATCGAGTCGTAGGTGTTATGCGGCAAACCCAGGCGCTGGCCCACGATGTCTTTCACCGTCGCTTGGTTGGACGCCTGCGCATCCTTCAACTGGAAGAAGGGCAGCACATCGGCGAGTTTGGTATCCCAACTGAAGTGACCGTCATCGACCAGCAAGCCGGTGACCGCCGTGGCGAATGCCTTGGAGAGCGATGCAAGCCGGAACACGGTGTCGGCGGTGATCGGTTCTTGCGTGGACGTATCGGCGTAACCGATTTCGCGCTCGAAGGCGACTTTGTTATCGACGATCACCGCAGTGGCCATGCCGGCGACTTCGTTGCGTTGTGCGACGACATCCAGCCAGTGCGAATAAGCATCCAGACTTGCCTTCACGCGATCGGGCGGAAGGCTGGCGACACTCGTGTCGACAACCGGCGTGTCTTGTCGTACCGGATGCGCCACCACCGCGACGGGCTGACCCGTGGGCGCCACGGCGCGGGCTGTCGATTGCGTTGTCAGTGCCGCGGTGACCCCGAGCAAACTGGCAATCAGCAAAGTCGGCTTGAAAAAAAGCATGTTGCTCCGCGTACCAGGGACGTCTTGCGACGCCCCGTTAGGGGTCTTCGTGGATTCGTCCATGATGGGGATCGCCGGATTTTGCGGCACTTCGAAGCAAGCCACAATGGCGGCAAATCGGCCAGTTAACTGGCGTGCGACTTGCGTGGGCGAAGCGTTTACACACCTGTGCGGCGCTTAAACGCTGTTGCGTCAGTCCGTTAGCCACGTATTAGGTCGGCAGCCCGTTCAGCAATCATGATGGTTGGCGCATTGGTGTTACCGCTTGGGAGCGCGGGCATGACTGACGCATCCACCACGCGTAGCCCCGTGACCCCATGCACGCGCAGTTCGCTGTCCACCACAGCGTGCTCGTCTACACCCATGCGGCACGTTCCCACGGGGTGATAAATGGTCTCCGCCTTGCGGCGCACAAAATCTTCCCAGTCACGATCCGTTTGCGGCGCCTTTTCAGGGAAGACGCTATTGCCGCGATACGCATCGAAAGCCGGTTGCGCGAAGATCTCCCGCGAGATCTTTGCGCCTTCGATCATGCGCGCGAGATCGTGCCCCTCCGGATCGCTCAGATAACCGGCGTGGATCGCGATGGGCTCGGCAGGATTGGCCGAACGCAGATGCAACCGGCCTCGACTGCGAGGATGCAGATAGCACGCATGCAGCGTGTACCCGATGCCAGGCAAGCGATGGCGGCCATGATCGTCGAGCAGTGCGGGCACAAAGTGGAATTGAAGATCGCAGCGTGCATCCGTCGCCAGACGGCTGCGTACGAAACCGCCCGACTCGGCCACGTTGGACGTGGCCGGTCCATCGTGACGACGCAGGTAACGCCAACCGGCCGCGAGTTCGTTGATGCGATCGTAGGTGATGTTCTGCGTGCTGCCGACCAAGGTGCAGATGTCCAGATGATCCTGCAGATTTGCACCGACACCGGGCAGATCGATCGCCGGCTCGATCGCGTGTTCGCGCAAATGATCGGCCGGCCCGATACCCGAGAGCATGAGCAGATGCGGTGAATTGATCGCGCCCGCGGCGAGAATCACTTCACCGGCGTGAATGCGTTCGTGTCTGAAGCCGCGCCGCAGTTGCACACCCACGGCGCGCCCGTGCTCGATCAGTACGCGTTCCACGAGCGCATGGGTGCGCACGTGGAGGTTCCGTCGCGTGCGTGCCGGCCGCAGGAACGCCACCGACGCCGAGCAACGCGCGCCGTTGCGCTGTGTGACCTGATAGAAACCGAAGCCTGTCTGATCGGCACCGTTGAAATCATCGTTGCGAACGAATCCTGCGCTCGCGGCAGCGTCGACAAGCGCTGCCGAGAGGGGATTGTGGTATCGCAGGTCCGAGACGCTCAGCGGGCCGCCTGTTGCGTGCCACGTGCTTGCGCCGCGCGTGTTGTCCTCGCTATGCAAAAACCACGGCAGTACTTGTTGCCATGACCACCGGGCATCGCCGGTTGCATCGGCCCAGCTGTCATAGTCGGCCGGCACGCCGCGGATGTAGCACATCGCGTTGATGGAACTGGAGCCACCCAATGTCTTGCCGCGCGGCCACCACAGCCGGCGGCCACGCAGCTCAGGCTCTGGTTCCGTGTCGTAGTTCCAGTTGAGGCGCCGTTGCTTGGGCAGATGTGCGATACCGGCGGGCATGTGAATCAACGGATGCCAGTCGTAACCACCGGCTTCCAGCAACAGCACGCGCTTGCCTGGATGGGCGCTAAGCCGATTGGCCAACACGCAGCCTGCCGAACCCGCGCCGACGATCACGTAGTCGTAGTCCACATGCACTCCAGGTTCGGATTCCTTTGCCATGCTAGTCTTGCGCGGCCTCACGCTGGAAGACCACCAGTGAACTCCCCGCAGACAGTTATCGCACGCAAAGATGCGACGCCCATGGTGTCTGCATTCGCATTCTTTTTCGTGCTGACGTCCTATTACATCATGCGCCCCGTGCGTGACCAGTTGAGTGGTGCGGTGGGCTCTTCGCAGCTGCCGCTTTTCTACGCGGGAACATTAATCGCGATGCTTATTCTCACGCCGGTATTCGGCGCGCTGGTGGCACGCTTTCCACGTCGTCGATTGCTCGTGTGGAGTTACAGCTTCTTCATCGTGGACCTGTTGCTGTTTATTCCTGCCTTTTTGGCGCAGGACCGCATTGGTACGCGCACGCTTGGCGTGATCTTCTTCATGTGGGTCAGTGTGTTCAACCTGTTTGTGGTGTCGCTGTTCTGGAGCTTCATGGCCGATGTATTCAGCAGCCAACGCGCACGCGAGGTGTTTCCGCTGATTGCGTTAGGCGGCATGGCAGGCGCGATTTTTGGACCGTTTGTGACGTCCATGCTGGTCGGTTTGCTCGGCGTCGCACCATTGCTGCTGGTGTCGGCGGTGATGCTCGGCGTGTCGTTGATGCTTTTATTGCGTATTTCCAGTAAATGCTCGTCTGACGGCGCCACCGAACAACCCATTGGTGGTTCGCTATGGGCGGGAATGCGCGAACTTTGGTCGCGGCCGTTCCTGCGCTATATGGCTGTGTTGATGCTGCTCGGCGACGGTGTAGGCACGCTTGCTTATGCATTGGTTGCGGATTTCGCCAAGTCGCATTTCACGAATGCAGTGGCGAGGACGGCGTTTTACGGGCACATCGATCTGGCCACCAATCTGCTGGGTGCACTGTTCCAGCTGACACTGACACGTTGGCTGCTCGTACGTCGCGGTGCCGCCTGGGCGCTGATGTTGCCGATGATCATCAACGTGGCGTTGCTGCTTATGATCACGATTGGCGGTCATGCTGAAGTATCGCTGCTCGGCTATGCCGTGCCGTTATTGGCCGTCATGATCGTGACGACGCGCGCGTTCGCTTACGGTATGACCAAGCCGGCGGTCGATGCCCTCTACACGCGCGTGCCTCGCGAGACGCGCTACAAGGGCAAGAACTTCGTCGAGACCGCGGTATGGCGCTTCGGTGATCTGATTGTCACCAGCGGTGTAAGCGGGCTGGACAAACTGGGCGCTGCACTCGGCAGCGTCGCGCTGATCGGCGCCGGTATTGCGAGCCTGGGAATCTGGGTTGCGCGCAAGGCAGCATATTCCCCCGATCTCATGCCGGAGGGCAGCGCGAGCGCAACGACGACGAAGCCTGCCGCCGAGCAGGTGTGATCAACTAGTGATGTAACGCTGCAGCTGATCGATTTCTTCAGCCTGCGCGTTGATCACTTCCTTGACCAGATCGCCGATCGAGATGACGCCCAGAACGCGATTGCCGTGAACCACCGGCAAATGGCGGATGCGGCTGTCTGTGCATAGACGCATGCAATCGAACACATCCGTTTCGGGAGTGACGGTGAGCGCCGGACTGCTCATGATCTCCGACACGGCCGTTTGCGCGGACGATCGTCCCTGCAGGATGACCTTGCGCGCGTAGTCGCGTTCGGAAACGATGCCGACCAGTTGCTCGCCACGCATCACCAGCAACGCACCAACATGTCGCTCGGCCATGTGTTTGACGGCTTCCAGCACGGGCGCTTCGGGCGCGACGGCGAAGATATCGGTGCCTTTCGTGGCAAGCAGATGCTTGACCTGACGCATGCCAAACCTCCCCGGCGGCCGCAGCATGGCCGCGTGTCCCACAGTGTAGCGCCCGGATGTAGCATTCGTGTGAAACGACGCTTACGCGCGTGGCAAACGCTCTTCTTCGATGAAATACAGCGGGCGTTGCTTGCTTTCGTTGTAGTTGCGGCCGAGGTATTCGCCGATTACACCTAGGGCAAGCAGCTGAATGCCGCCAAGAAACAGCACAGCGACCATCAGACTCGGGTAGCCAGGCACCGGGTCGCCATGCATAAGTGCTTTGGCAAGCACCTTGATGCCGAGAAGGAACGCAAAGACGGAGGCGGCCAGGCCCGTCCACGTGGCGAGTCTCAACGGCGCGATGGAAAAGGACGTGATGCCTTCCATGGCGAATTGCGCCAGGCGCCAATAGTTCCATTTCGTTTTGCCCGCCTTGCGCGGATCGCGCATATACCGGACTGCAATCTGCTTGTAGCCAATCCAGGTAAACAAACCTTTCATGAAGCGCTGGCGTTCGCGCAACTGCGCAAGCGCGTTCAGCGCGCGCCGCGAAAGCAGGCGAAAATCGCCGGTGTCGCGTGGTACCGCGACATCAGACATCATCTCCATCGTCCGATAAAACGCGGCGGCGGTGAACCGCTTGAAACCCGTCTCGCCGGCACGTGCGCTGCGTGTCGCATACACCACGTCATGGCCCGCCTGCCATTGCGCGACAAGTTCGGGAATGAGTTCGGGCGGGTCCTGCAAATCGGCGTCGATGACGATCGCGGCATCGGCATCGACATGATCCAGCCCCGCGGTAAGCGCGATTTCCTTGCCGAAATTGCGCGAGAGTTTCAGCGCGCCGACGCGCGGATCTGCAGCGGCCAGCGATTGCATGATGTCCCAGGTGCTATCCCGGCTGCCGTCATCCACGTACAGCATGTCGCACTGCAGCGAAAGTCCGTCCAGCACTTTCCACAGACGTTCGTGGAAGATCGGTAGCACTTCCGCTTCGTTAAAGGCGGGAACGACAACGGTGAGTTTCGGCATGCTGCAGATCCGATGCGTGGTGTAAGCAATGCTAGCGTGAGAGCTGGCAGAAGTAGTGGCCCATCAACGCCGCCGGCCGTTGCCTGTGTCACGCGGCGGTTGTTTGCTTTGCAGGTAGGCCGGACCGCCGAGCTGTTCCATCTGCTGCTCGATCCAACGGCTTCGTTCCATGACATAGCCGCTTGGACGGTCGGCACGGAAGCGATCAGGACTGGGTAGCACGGCGGCCAGTCTCGCCGCCTGTGCGGGCCCAAGCTGCGCAGGAGAGGTGTGGAAGAACGTGTCGCTCGCAGCCCCCACGCCGTAGATGCCATCTCCTAACTGCGCGATGTTCATGTACACCTCAAGAATGCGCTGCTTGGGCCAGGTGATTTCCAGCAACACCGTGAAATACGCCTCCAACCCTTTGCGAACGAAGCTTCGGCCGTTCCATAGGAAAAGATTTTTCGCTGTCTGCTGGCTGATCGTGCTGGCCCCGCGCAGGCGTCTGCCATCGTCCGCCGCGTCAATTGCGTTCTGGATGGAGTTGAAGTCAAAGCCGTGATGAAACGGGAATTTCTGATCTTCACCGGCCACCATCGCAATGGGCACCCACGGCGAAATCCGCGACCAGGGCACCCAATGGTGCTGCAGATGAAAATCCTTCTCGCCATGAACCATCGCGCTCAGGCGGCGCTCCATCATCACGGCGGAGGTCCACGGCGGCACGAAGCGCAGCACGAAGACCACCAGCCAGCTCAGCGCCACCCAGGACAGCACCAGAATGCCGGCGTAGCGCAGTAGACGGCGGAGCAAGGGCAGCTGTGGCATGGTCAACCCGTGGACAAAGGCTGGCGCAGTATAAGCGGCGACAGGGGTAGGCTATTGTCAGATCCAAGCGAGCCCCCATCTTTGGTTGTCTGGCTTTGTGAGGTTGAGAAGTGGAAACCGTACTTGTGGAAGACGTGTTGCATCGGTTCATGCTCGAGCGCGCGGGTGTACGTGGCGTCGTCGTGCGGCTGGGACCTGCGTGGCGCGAGGTGGCCGGCCGAGCCGACTATCCGGCCGCATTGCGCGATCTGCTCGGTCAGTCGCTCGCCGCCAGTGCATTGCTCACCGGCAACATCAAACTCGATGGCGCATTGTCGATTGAATTGAAGAGCGCCGGCGCGCTGCGCCTGCTGTTCGCCGAATGCTCCGACACCGGCCGTTTGCGTGGCCTGGCTCGCTGGGACGGCGCCGTGCCGGACGAGTTGCCGCTGAGCAGCCTGCCCGACGCGATCATGGCCATCACCATCGGCCACGCGGAGCGCGGCAAGCGTTACCAGGGTCTGGTCGATTTGCGTCATCCGGAACTTGCCGGCGCGCTGGAGAATTACTTCCAGCAGTCCGAGCAGTTGCCTGCTCGCATCATTCTCGCCGCGAACGAGGAACACGCGGTGGGCCTGATGTTGCAGAAGCTGCCGGGTGAGGGCGGACGCGATGCGGTGCACGACGAAGACGCATGGCCGCGCATCGAGCATCTCACTGCGACATTGGGCAAGGCCGAGCTGCTGACAACGCCACCGGAGCAGTTGCTTTATCGCCTGTATCACGAGGAAACCGTGCGCCTGTTCCAACCGCGCCCGCTCGCGTTCGGCTGCAGCTGTTCGCGCGAACGTGTCGAAACGATGTTGCGTTCGCTGGGTCGCGAAGAGATCGAAGCCACGCTGGAAACGCAGCAGGGCCTGATCGAAGTGACGTGCGAATTCTGCGCGCGTAGCTACACGTTCGACCGTGTCGACGCGGAGCATCTGTTGAGTGGCGGCGCTGCGACCTCATCGACGGTGCAATGACGCCGTGAGGCGGACGGTCAGCTCACCGTGCTGATCGTCGTCCCCAACCAGAAGTCCGCCGATTGCGGCCTGGCAAACAGGAAACCTTGCCCAAAGCGGCAGCCGATGTGGCGCAGCGCCTGGCGCTGCGCTTCTTCTTCAATGCCTTCGGCAATCACCTGCATCTGCAGCGAGTCGGCCAGCACCTGAATCGCACGCACCACCGGCACGCTGGGGCTGCCGGCGTTGGCAAGTTCGGTGATGAAGGTGCGGTCGATCTTCAGCGTTTCGATCGGATACTGATGCAGATAACTTAGCGACGAATAGCCGGTGCCGAAGTCGTCCAACGCGATGCCGACGCCGTGATCGCGCAGGTTATCGAGCATGCGTTTCACCTGCGAGGGGTTTTCCAGCAGCGTGCGTTCGGTCACCTCGATACGCAGCGAACGCGGGTTGACGCGATGTGCGCGCAACAGGTTCAACAAGCGATCATCCAGATCGGGTAGGCGGAAATGGCGCCCGGAAACATTGAGGCTGACGAAACCGTCCGCGCCAGCCAGCATGCTTGCCTGTGATGCAACCTGTTCGAAGATCTGCCAGTCGATGCTTTCCGCGCTGCCGTTTTCTTCGGCCACGGCGAGAAAATCGCCGGGACACAGCAGGCCGCGATCGGGGTGGCGCCAGCGCAGCAGCGCTTCATAACCGACTGTGCGACCGTCCTCGAGCGAAACGATCGGCTGGTAGAACGGCACGAACTCGTTGCGCGTCAATGCGCGGCGCAAGTCGCCTTCCATCTCAAGCAGCGAAAGCACTTCGCGGCGAAGACGATCGTCGAACATGGCGGCGCGATGGCGCCCTTCGTCCTTGGCGCGATACATGGCCGCGTCCGCATCGCGCAGCAACTCTTCCGGTTGCTGGTAATGCTGTGCGGGCAACGCGATGCCGATGGACGCTGAGGTAAAGATTTCCTTGATGCCGAGACGGAACGGCACGTGCAATTCCGCGATGATGCGTTCGGCCACCACCGTCGCTTTGCCGGCATCGCTGATACCTTCCAGCAATACCGCGAATTCGTCGCCGCCCAGACGCGCCACTAAATCGCGTGTTTTGAGGCAGGCGCGAATGCGGCTGCCGGCCTGGAACAGCAAATCGTCGCCGATCAGATGACCCACGGAATCGTTGATGACCTTGAAGCGATCCAGGTCGATAAACAGCACCGCAAACAGCTTGGCCGCATCGGCGTGATAGCCCTGCAGTGCCTGACCGAGTCGCTGCAGCAGCAATGTGCGGTTGGGCAGGCCAGTCAGGGAATCATGCAGGGTTTCGTACATCAACCGTCGTTCGACGCGCTCGCGTTCGGCGATCTGCTCACGCAAATCGCGGTTGGCGAGTGCGAGGGCGCGCGTACGTTCGGTGACGCGGCGCTCCAGATTCACATACGCCTGTTTCAGCGATTCGGCGGTTTGCTTGCGTTGCAACGCGTTGGCGATGTGGTAGCTCACGAAGGTGAGCAGTTCCTGATCGCGGGTGTCGTAGATGTGCTTGGGCGAATAACTTTGCACAGCGAGGACGCCCATCACGCGGTCGTCCCACACCAGCGGCACACCGAGCCAGCAGACGGATGGCGTGCCTGACTGCACGCATTCGCCGACCTCAGCGAGCCGATCGAACGTCTGGCGGTCTGCCAGCAGCGGTTTGCCGTGTTTGAGTACGTATTCCGTCGCGCCATTGCCGATGGGGCGCGGTTGACGTGTTGTCTCTTTTTCGTCGATCGAATACGGAAAGCTGATGGTCTGCGAACTTTCATCGAGCAGCGCAATGTAGAAGTTGCGCGCGTAGAGCAATCCGCCGACGACGCGGTGAACCGCTGCATAGAAGTTTTGCTGACTTTCCGGTGCACTTGCCAGTTCAGCGATGCGAAACAATGCAGACTGCAGGCGCTCGCCACGTTGGCGTTGCAAAACCTGTTGGCGAAGTACGCGGTTGGTCGCACGCAACGCGGCGGTACGATCGGCGACGCGACGCTCCAGTTCGGCGTGTGCTTCGCGGCGCTCCAGCGCGGTTTGCATGTGCTGCGCCACATAGTTGAGCAGGTCGCGATCGTGCCGCGTGTAGTGCGTATCTGCGCGATAACTCTGCACGGCGATACCACCGACGACCTGGCTGCCACGCAGCAGCGGTACGCCCAGCCAGTGCTCGCACGCCGGTCCTACGAGTTGGAAGCGTCCTTCCAGTTGCCGCGCCAGCTCTTCCACCGAACCCATGATCGGCTGACCCGTCTGCAGCAGATTCCACGACAGGCTGTGTCGCATGTCCTGCAGCGGATAGGTTTCGTCGGGTGACGGCGGCTTCTGATCGGCAGTGTCGACGTAATACGGAAAGCGCACGCTATCCGTGCCCGGGTCGTACAGGAAGATGTAGAAGTTCTCCGCGTACATCAGCATGCCGACGATGGAATGCAGCGATTGCATCATCTCGCTCATGTTGTGAGCGGTGCCGGCCAGATCGGCAATGGCGTAGAGCGCGCGTTGCAGACGCTCGGCCATGGCGAGGCGCGAAATGGCTTCATAGAGACGGCCGGTTTCACTGAGCTGGCGCAGGCGAGTGCTGGCCAGGCGCCCGAGCCAGGCCAGTTCGGCCGTGGCCACATCGTTCAGCTGGGCCGGATCGCCATCCAGAACGAGGGTCTGCAGACTTTGCGGGTCCTTCGCCAGGCTCATCCGGCCCGGCGGCGCAGCGGGATCTTCCGCTTCGGAGGACACCCAATGGAGCGTGCCGGTCAGGCCCAGATGAACGAGGGCGGCTTCGCAGGTTTCCAGGACGCTAACCGAGTCGACCGCACGAAACAGCTTTTCCATGGTCTCACGCAGCTCCGCCGGAATAACCCCGGAGGCTGGCGACGGAAAACTGCGGCCAGGCGCTGAATTCATGGAATTAGTTGGACCCCTGCCCAGTGTTTTGGCTGACTATATATCGTGATGGCGCCGTCATGTCGTTTGGACTCACAGCTTCTTCACGGCCTCCCCGGGAGGCTACTGTGACAAGCATCCGGCGTGCCAGCAAGTCCTTGTTCGAAAGGCTTTTTTGGCATAGTGGCCCACAGAAATTTTATGCGGTCCCGGGTGTTAGTAAAAAGTAAAATCAGATATACTGAACTCCGGGTGTCCATGCCTCCTCGAGGCCTGGACGGGTGTCCTATACGTCGCTTTCGAATGTTCATGCGCCGATTGCTGCTGACATTGCCATTGCTTTGCATGCCGCTGATCGCGGCAGGGCAAACTGTGAGCGCTGATCAGTCCACCAATCCGTGGATACAACAGCAGACGACGTTGAAGACCGGCCAGCCGGCGCCGGGTTCATTGCTGATCCAATCGCAGAATTCGACGACGGCCGGCGCACAAAACGACTCGTCGTTGTCGTTGAATCCGTTGGGCGGCGGCACTGTCAATTCGAGCACGCTGCAATATGGCGTGACACCGAATGTCACGACGCAGGCCACGATCAATCAGAAATCGTGGGCGACGCAGCCGCGTATCGTCGGTACGGAAGTGGGCGCAACCTACAACACCGGGCGCTACAGCCTCGGTCTGAGTGTCGCGCAAGATCAGGTGACCAATCCCACTCCGCTACCGCGCGTGCTCCCCGGCGCAGTCACTGGCGTGAATGGTCTCACCGATTTCGACAACAGCACGCAGCTCAATGCCAAGGGCCGACTCGCACTCAGTGGCAATAGCGGCGTGGTGTTGGGCGCGAGCATGGGACGCATCCACTTGCTGCCGGGCAATTTGTTGGGCTTGAGCACGCTGGATCAGAAAGCCCTGAGCTTCGGCATCGATCATGGCCCGGTCAGCGGTAGCATCATTGGCCGCAGCATGCAGCCGGAAGTGAACAATCCGGGCATGCCCAACCCTGGCCTGTATCCGGATCGCCGTTGGAACAGTATCGATCTAGGCGTTACCTGGCGTTTGCCGTGGCAGGGTTCGTTGAGTTTCGGTGCGCAGAACGTGTGGTCTTCCGGCAATGCGACCAATACGCCGGCCGGTCCGCCGCAGCCGGATCAGTCGCGCACGCCGTACGTGCAATATCACCAGGATCTTTGATCCGGTATCACGCATAAAAAAAGCCCCCGCCATGCAGGGGCTTTTTGTTTGTGCACGTGTTCAATCCTGCTTACGGATGCGCACGTCGCCGCTGAACGATTCGACATTGATCTTGCCGTTGCCGGTGCCTGCCACCGCATCGAGCGAACTGCCCGGGCCGTGTTCGGGTTGCTTGGGTGTGCCGAAGTCGCTGCGCAGATCGCCGCTGAAGGTTGTGGCGTGCACGTTGCTCGATAGCGCCGACGGAACCAGCAGTTGCACATCGCCGCTCATGCTGTCGATGGTGATATTGCCGCCCGACGCCAGCGAGCCCGCAAGCTGCACGTCACCCGATACGGTGCTGAGATTGAGATGTTGCCATGGGCCGCCACCGGCTTGAATGCGGCCGGAAATGGTTTGCAGGTCGACGCTGTTGCCGAGTGATGGCGCAAGAATGTCGCCACTCACGGTTTGCAATTTTGCCTGTGCTGCCTGACCCGAGAACGCGATGTTGCCGCTCACGGAGATGACGTTGAGCATGGGCGTCTGCGCATTGATGCGCACGCGGCCGCTGACCGAACTGACGTCGATATCGCCGCCGTTGATGCCGTCGATGCTGAGCGGTGCACTGACGATCTTCACCTTCAGCGATGCACCGCGCGGCACGCTGATGTCCAGGCGCGTGGACGACATCGATTTGTCGCTGCCCCAGTTAAGCCATCCGCTTTGTCCTTCGGCCTTCACGCCGATGGTCAGATTGTTTTCGCTGCCATCGATGCTCAGCGGTGCGGCGCCTTCGCCTAGCTCGCCGCCGACGTGAACTTCGTTGCGATCCCATGCGGTGATGGTGACTTCGCCTTTGATGTTGATGATGTCGATATGCGCTGTGGATGAGGCGGGATGGCTCACGTCGAGCGGGGTATCGGCCATGGCCTGCCCTCCCCAGGACAGGCAGATAAGCAGCGGCAGGTAGCGGGCGTTTTTCATAGTTATTGTGTCCTGAAGAGCCTTAGCCGGCTTGTTTCTCCAACTGCTCGCGCAGCTGTGTTTGCTGTTGTTCGGTACGTTGCAGCAGGCGCTGCAAGGCGGGTGAATCGGGAGCTTGCTGCATCGCCTGTTGCAGTTCCATGCGTGCGGCGCCAAATTCCACGGCGGCACCGGCGAAACGTGGATCGCTTGGTTTCCACGGTGCGTTTTCCAGGTTCGGTTTGTTGCTGACTACGACAGACGGCGCAACGGAATGCATGCGCCAGGCGATGCCACCGGCCAGCAGCATGACCGCTGCCGCACTGGCCGCAAGCGCCCAGGCTTGCCGATGACGCGGCCGCCTGATCGGCGTCGGCGTTTCCACCACCGCCGGCGTTGCGTTGTCGATCGCAGCGTCGATACGCGCCCACAGATCATCCCGCGGTGCGACCGGCTGGTTCAGATCGCGCATTTGGCGCAGCCATTCAAATTCGTTCATGTCACATCTCCAAGTGCTTTGCGCAGCAACCCGCGTGCACGATGCAGTTGCGCCTTGGATGAGCCCACTGCCATACCCAGTTCGCCGGCAATTTCGTCGTGGTGCCAGCCTTCCACGTCATGCAGTACCAATACGGCGCGCGCGCGCGGCGGTAGTTTGCCGATCGCACGTTCCAGTTCATCGCGTTCGGCCGCACAGAACGGCGTCTCGCCATGCTCGGGAAGGCTGTCCTCGTCGATATAACCGACGGGGTCGGCGCCCCGCGCCCGTATGTCCATCAGTGCCACATTCACCGCCAACCGATAAAGCCACGTACCGAAAGCACTCTGTTCGCGAAAGCTGTCGAGCTTCTGCCAGGCACGCACGAAGGCATCCTGGGTCAGGTCCTCCGCCCGCGCATGATCGTAGCCGGACAACCGCAACATCGCGCCATGGATCCGGCTCGCGTGCTGGCGGTAGAGGCGCTGGAATGCCTGACGGTCGCCCGCTGCGGCCGCGCGTACGTCATCCATATCGTTGTGGTGTCCCGCAGCCAGTGCAGGTGGCATGGCACTTCCGTTGGCAATGCAAGCAGCAATCATCTTGCTAGCTTTGATGCCGTTGCAAGCCAATAGGTTTAGAGGGGATTACTCCTTCTCCCCTTTGGGGAGAAGGTCGGGATGAGGGGCCAATCTTGCGATAAGGCGGGTTCAAAGCCGACTTTCATGGCTCTTATCGCAAGATTGACCCCTCACCTCGGTCCTCTCCCCGAAGGGAGAGGAAGTCAGTGCTTCACGCGTTTGCAGCCTTGCGCGGTATTTCCAGGGCCTGAGCCACGCGTTGCTGCTCCTGCCGCAGGCGGGCAGGGAGACGCGGGCTGAAGCTGTCGAGGTACTCGCCGATGGCGTGCAGTTCGGTCTGCCAGCCGGGAATGTCGACCTGGAGTAGTTCGGTCAGCGTTTCGCGCGGCAGATCCAGACCGTCCATCTTCAGCTCATTCTGGGCGGGCAGGATGCCGATCGGGGTTTCCGTGCCGCGGGCCTTGCCCTCGACGCGGTTGATCATCCACTCCAGCACGCGCAGGTTTTCGCCGAAGCCCGGCCACATGAACTTGCCGTCCTTGCCTTTGCGGAACCAGTTCACGTGGAAGATCTTCGGCAGCTTGGCCCCGGCCTTGTCGAACGAGAGCCAGTGGGTGAAGTAGTCGCCGTAGTGATAACCGCAGAATGGCTTCATCGCCATCGAGTCGCGGCGAAGCACGCCCACCGCACCCGTGGCGGCCGCTGTGGTTTCCGAACCCATCGCGGCGCCCATCAGCACGCCGTGCGTCCAGTCGCGCGCTTCCATCACCAGCGGAATCAGCGACGGCCGACGGCCACCGAAAACGATCGCGCTGATCGGCACGCCTTGCGCATCTTCGGCTTTGGACGACCACGTCGGGCACTGTTTGGCGCTGACGGTGAAGCGCGAATTCGGATGTGCGGCGGGGCCATTGGCGGCGTCGAACGGACGACCTTGCCAATCCGTCACCGGCGTACCGGGCACGCCTTCCCACCAGGGCTGGTTATCGGCGGTGACGGCGACGTTGGTGAAGATTGTGTCGCGTGCAATCGTCGTTAGCGCATTGGGGTTGCTCAATGTGCTGGTGCCCGGCGCCACGCCGAAGAAGCCGGCTTCGGGGTTGATGGCGTATAGACGTCCATCTGCACCAGGACGCATCCAGCAGATATCGTCGCCGACGGTCCACACGCGCCAGCCGTCTTTGCGATAACCCTCCGGCGGAATCAGCATTGCCAGATTGGTTTTGCCGCATGCCGACGGGAACGCTGCCGCGATGTAATGCGTCTGGCCCTGCGGATTTTCGATACCGACGATCAGCATGTGCTCGGCGAGCCAGCCTTCCGTGCGTGCCTGATAGCTGGCGATGCGAAGCGCATGGCATTTCTTGCCGAGCAGCGCATTGCCGCCGTAGCCCGAGCCGTACGATTGAATCGACAGCTCTTCGGGAAAATGCATGATGAAGCGACGCTCAGGATCGAGCTCGCCAGTCGAGTGCAGGCCCTTCACGAAGCTGCCTTCGCGCTCGATACGCGCAAGCGCTGCCGCGCCCATGCGCGTCATCGTGCGCATATTCACGACCACGTAGGGGCTATCGGTGATTTCGACGCCGCAACGCGATAGCGGTGAATCGATCGGCCCCATGCAGTACGGAATCACGTACATGGTGCGGCCTTCCATGCAGCCGTCGAACAACGCATCCATCTTGGCGTGCGCGTCGGCCGGCGCCATCCAGTGATTGTTCGGGCCGGCGTCGGCCTCGTCCTTCGTGCAGACGAAGGTGAGATGTTCGACGCGCGCCACGTCCGACGGACTGGAGCGATGCAGATAGCAGCCCGGATGGGTCTGCTGGTTGAGTTCGATCAGATCTCCGCTTTGCAGCATCTGCTGCGTCAGCATCCGATATTCGGCATCGGAGCCGTTACACCAGTGGATGGTCGCGGGGCGGGTCTTTGCCGCCACGTCATTAACCCATCGCTCGAGCGAATCCAGCTTGCTCGTCATGTTTCCCTCGCCTTGGTCTACCCACAAAAAGGATGTAGAACGCTAAGTTACAGGAACTGGCATTGCAAGGTTATGTGCAGCAAACGGGCGTGCGGCGGGGTGTCGCGCCTGACGCGTCAGGCACTTGGAATCATCACTTGCAACAAGCCGCTTAGGCAGGAATCAGCGTCGCGATCATGTGTTCGACGTAGGCGTCGAACTCTTCGTGGCTCAACCTTGGCAGGCCGAGCGTGAAATTGAGCTGCAGGAAGCCGACATAGGCGGCATAAGTCAGGCGCGCACGGTTCAGTGCATCGGCGCCTTCCATCCCCGCCTGCTTATAAGCCGTATGCAGAAACTCGGTACGGCGCTTGGAAACGCGCGCCATCACCGGAACGACCAGCGGGTGGTCCAGTGCTTTCAGCAGTGCGGCGTATACACGGTGCGGCTGCAGCTCGTGGGCGACGCGGCGGAACAGTTCCGGCAGGCGTTCGCGCGGATCGGGGATCGCCTCGATCTGGCTGATGATTTCGCGTTCGCCGTATTGTTCCCAGCGTTCCAGCGCGGCCTGCAACAAGGCTTCACGGGTGCGGAAATGCCAGTAAAAGCTACCCTTGGTTACGCCAAGCTGACGGGCGAGCGCCTCGACGGCCAAAGCGCCCACGCCTTGTTCGCTGATCAAAGTAAGAGCTGCGTCTTCCCAGTCTTCAGCGGAAAGGCGTGTGCGTTCAGGTTTCTGGCGTACATTCATTTCCGTATGGTAGCCCAGACCGCGCAAAAACGGTGCTCCGCGGGCGGTTTCACAGTTCCAGCACGCAATTCTCGGGCGCCGGTTGACGGCGTTTCGCGAGCGCTCCATACTCGTGCGTATGGAATCCACAACCGCCACGCGCATTTCATTCACGACCAGCGACGGCCTATCGCTGGCGGCCGATGTACGCCATCCCGCCGATGCGCCGACACTGCTGTTTGCGCACGGCTTCGGCCAGACGCGCGGAGCATGGAAGGCCGCTGCCGCGACGATGGCCGCTCGCGGTTGCCGCTGCGTGACCTTCGACAGCCGCGGTCACGGGGAAAGCGACCACGTGCCGGGTGGCGATTACCACATGGAACAGTTCGTCGACGATCTGCTAGGTATCGCACGCGTTCAGCCGCAACCGCCAATCCTGATCGGCGCGTCGATGGGTGGCTTGCTCGGTCTGGCCGTTGCGGGTGAAACACGGCCATCGCCGTTTCGCGCGATGGTGCTGGTCGACATTACGCCGCGCTGGGAAACATCCGGCGTCGAACGCATTCTCGCGTTCATGCAAGCGCATCCCGATGGCTTTGCGAGCTACGACGAAGCCGCCGAACAGATTGCCGAATATCTGCCGCAGCGACGCGAACGCAAGAGCGAGCAGCAACTGCGCCCGCTGCTTCGCGAAGGCGCCGATGGACGTTTGCGCTGGCATTGGGATCCGGCATTGCTTTCTGGCAGCCTGATCATGGAGAGCGAACGCTATCAGCCGCGTTTGCTCGAGGCCGCCGCGAAGGTCGACGTGCCGGTGCTGTTGCTGTCCGGCGAGCGCAGCGATGTGGTCTCCCATCGCACGGTCGAAGAATTTCTCGCACTGGTACCGCATGCACGGCATGCCGAAGTACCTGGCGCTACCCATATGTTGGCTGGCGATGCGAATGACGCATTTACAGCCCAGATCGCAGGCTTCATGGCAAGCCTGGAACGTGTCGACGCCGACGTCGACGCGATCAAGCAACCTGCAACGAGGTGTTGAGATGTCCGTACTACTAACTCTGTTGGCGGCAATCATCGCCAGTGGTGCCTGCGCTTATCACCGCAGCAGCCTGCGTACGTGGGCCGTGACGACGATCGTCGTGACGCTCGTCGTCGGATTACTGGCTGGCGCGCCGCGAACGACGGTCGTGCTACTCGTGATCGAGCTGCTGATTGCCGTGCCGCTGCTGATGATCCACTTCCGCCGCAAGAACATCAGCGCACCGCTGCTGAAAATGTTCGCCAAGGTGACGCCGAAGTTGTCGGACACCGAGCAGACCGCGCTTGAAGCGGGCACCGTCGGTTTCGAAGGCGAACTGTTTTCCGGCAAGCCGCAATGGCATGAACTGCTGAAGCAGCCCAAGCCGGAGCTCAGCGTCGAAGAGAAAGCCTTCCTCGACGGCCCGGTCGAACAGCTGTGCGGCATGGTCGACGATTGGCAGATCACGCACGAACTGGCGGATCTGCCGCCGGACGTGTGGGAGTTCATCAAGAAGAACAAATTCTTCGGCATGATCATTCCGAAGCAGTACGGCGGCCTGGGTTTCTCTGCGCTGGCGCATTCGGCGGTGCTGCAGAAACTCGCCACGATGTCGGCAACGGTTGCCTCGACCGTGGCCGTGCCCAATTCGCTTGGTCCTGCCGAGTTACTGCTGCATTACGGCAGCGACGAGCAGAAGAATTTCTATCTGCCGCGTCTGGCCGTTGGCGAAGAGATTCCTTGCTTCGCATTGACGGGCCCTTATGCGGGTTCCGACGCGACCTCGATTCCGGATTTTGGCATCGTCTGCAAGCAGGTTGTGGATGGCGTCGAAACCGTCGGCATGAAGCTCACCTTCGACAAGCGTTACATCACGCTTGCGCCGGTTGCGACCGTGGTCGGTCTCGCGTTCCGTTTGTACGATCCCGAGCATTTGCTGGGCGACAAAGAAGATCTCGGCATCACGCTGGCGCTGCTGCCGCGTAGCACCCCCGGCCTGGAAATCGGCCGTCGTCACTTCCCGCTCAACGTGCCGTTCCAGAACGGTCCGGTGCACGGTAAGGAAATTTTTGCGCCGTTGTCGACGCTTATCGGCGGCCCGCACATGGCCGGTCATGGCTGGCGCATGCTAGTGGAATGCCTTTCGGTCGGTCGTGCCATTTCGTTGCCGTCCAACGCGACGGGTGGCGTGCGCATGGCCGTCGCCGCGACCGGCGCTTACGCACGCATGCGCAAGCAGTTCGGTCTGGCTGTGGCGCGTTTCGAGGGCGTGGAAGAGGCGCTCGCGCGCATCGGTGGTTTGACCTACGCGACGGCCGCGCTCTCGCGTGCCACCGCTGCCGCGGTAGACCGCGGCGAGAAGCCTGCCGTGCCGTCGGCGATCGCCAAATATCACGCAACCGAGTGGGGCCGCACCATCGCCGGCGATTCGATGGACGTGCATGGCGGCAAAGCCGTGCAGCTGGGCCCGAAGAATTACGCAGGCCGTGCGTGGCAAGGTGTGCCCATCGCCATCACGGTGGAAGGCGCGAACATCATGACGCGTAGCCTGATGATCTTCGGTCAGGGTGCCATTCGCTGCCATCCTTACGTGCTGAAGGAAATGAAAGCGCTGTCGATTCCCGATTACAGCGAGCGACTGAAGAGTTTCGACGACGCGCTGTTCGGTCATATCGGCTTCGGCATTTCCAACGCGGTGCGCAGCTTCGTGCTGGGTGTGACGGGCGCGCGTATCGGTGAATCAGCGGGCGATGCATACACGCGTCGCTATTACCGCAAACTCAATCGTTACTCCGCAGCACTGGCCTTGTGCGCGGACACGTTCATGGGCGTGCTCGGTGGCAAGCTGAAGTTCAAGGAAAAATTGTCGGCGCGTCTTGGCGACGTGTTGAGTTATCTGTACATCGCCAGTGCGATGCTCAAGCGCTACGAAGATACCGGTCGGCCGGAAGCGGATCGTCCGCTGCTCGCGTGGGCATTCCATGAATGCATGTGGCGCATACAGATGGCGCTCGATGGAGCGATTCGCAACTTCCCGGTGCGTCCCATTGCATGGTTGCTGCACGTGCTGGTGTTCCCGTTCGGCCGCCGCGAAGTGCCGCCGTCGGATCGCCTGGGGCGTCGCGTCGCCGCCATCATCACGGCACCGGGCGAGGCGCGTGATCGTCTGCTGGAATGGACTTATCTCACGCCGACGGCCAACAACACCGTGGGCCGCATGAATGAGCTGTTGCCCGATGTGATCGCTGCCGAGCCGGTCGAACGCAAGTTCGGCAAGGCGCAGAAGGCGGGTCAATTCACCTCGCACGACTATATCGGCCAGCTGGACGAGGCCGTCAAAGCGGGCGTGATCGATCCGACGGAAGCGGCGTTGCTCAAGCGCGTACGTGAAGGCGTGTTCGAATTCATCTCCGTCGACGATTTCGACCCTGCCGAGCTGCGTTCGGCGGTGACGCGTGCGGACGAGAAAAAGATCAGTGACGCCGCGCAACGCGCCGCGTGATACGTGCTGAGATCGGTGGCGGGTGATCCGCCGCCGATCTAGGGGAAACGATGAGCGCACCGCTGCTGACACTCTATCGCCGCATCACAGCGTGGCCGGGCGGTCACTGGATGTTCTCGCGTGCGGTGTGCTTGAGGGCGCCGTATTTCTCAACGATCACGCCACGTTTCGTATCGTTGGAGCCTGGTCGTTGCGAAGTGCACATGCGTGATCGCCGCCGTGTGCACAACCACATCGGCACGGTGCACGCCATTGCGCTTTGCAATCTCGCCGAACTCAGTGCGGGCGTGATGGCCGAAGCCACATTGCCGGCGAGCATGCGCTGGATACCCAAGGGCATGACGGTGGACTACCTCAACAAGGCCAAGGGAACGATGCACGCCATCGCCACGCCCGAAAAGCCGCTGATCGAATCGACCAGCGGCTATGAATGGCCGGTGTTGGTGAACGTCAAAGATGCTGCGGGCACCGAGGTATTCCGCGCCCGCATCCTGCTCTGGCTGTCGCCGCGCAAACCGCAGGCTACTTAAGACAGCGCTTTGCGCTTGCGCACCCACGACGGCGCCACGATCGTCTTGCGCCGGATCGCAATCGCCAACAACACCGCCGATATGCCGGCTGAAACCCCAACGGCCACCACGGAGCCTTCGACACCGAATTTTCCGCCAGTCACCCAGTCCGAACCGATGATCGACGGCACGATGATGCCTTTCACGTCGAAGCCGGATACCGCAAAGCCGTAGATCGTGCCTTCGCTGAAATTCCACGCCGCATGCAGGCCAATGACCATCCACAATGAGCGAGTGAGATGGAACACCAGGGCCAGAAGAATGCCGGCCTCGATCGCGATCGCCAGTGCGCTCCACAACGTAGCGTTGGGATTATTAAGATGCGCGCCGCCAAAAAATAATGCGGAGATTGCCAATGCAGCCCACGTGCCCAGGCCTTCCTCCGAAATGCGATAAAGCACGCCACGAAAGAGGGTTTCTTCCGCGATACCGGTGGCGATGCCCATGCCAAGTAGCGCCGGTAGCCACGCGGCATCGGGATTGACGCTCAGAACGTGGTAGCTACCCATCAGCCACAGCAGCAACGTCATCGTGCTCAGCAGCAGGAACCCGGCGATAAGGCCGGCGATGCCATAGGTGGGGAGCTGGCGCAAAGCGAGTTCGGACACGCGCCGCCGTTCGACCAAGCGCACAGCAACAATATAGACCAGCAAGATCGAGATGAACTCAAGCACCAGGCCGACAACGTTGCGTTCCAAAGGCGAGGCGTCTTTGCCACCCAGATGGAGTGCGGTCGCCAGATGAAAAAGCGGATAACCGACTGCGAAGAAACATGCGGCGTAGATCACAATGCGCGCGAGTGGCGAAAAGATCAGCCACCGTTTCCAGGCTGGCGCCGAAGCGGGTGTTGTAAAGGCGACCATCTCGTTCATGAAAACTCCCTTGTTTTGTCAGCACGCTAGGGCTGCGCGCCACACTATGCGCAGTGCCATACGTCATGCCTGCGGTTGATTATCTAAAGTGCGGAAAGCACGCAGCCGTTCTTGCCGTTCTCTTTGGCTTGATACATCGCACGATCGGCGGCCTGAATCAGCGACTCATCGGAGTCGATACCTTCATGCCACACGGCGACGCCGACGCTTGCGCTCACATGCGCGGTGAAATCGCCGCGCGAACTCTGTAGCGGGTAAGGCTTGGCCAGCATGTCGCAGATATCCTGGCAGCGCTGCAGCAGCGGCGCGGTGCCGCTCACGTCTTCGAAGATCAGCGCAAATTCGTCGCCGCCCAGGCGCGCCACCGTGTCATCGCTGCGAACGTGGTTGTTGAGGCGCGCCGAGATGGCTTGCAGTAGCGCATCGCCGGCAGGATGGCCGTGCGTGTCATTCACGGCTTTGAAACCATCGATATCGACCAGTACCAAGGCAAAGCTGCTTTCCCGGCGCGCGCTGTGCTGCATGGCGTCGCGCAACCTGTCATGAAACAGCACGCGATTGGGCAGGCCGGTAAGCATGTCGTGAGTCGCCTGATGACGCACCTTGGCTTCGACACGCTGACGTTCGGCAATTTCTTTCTGCAGCTGCTCGTTGCGTGAGGAAAGTTCTTCCAGGGTTTGCTGCAATTGCATGCGTGCAGCATGCAGTTCGAGGAAAACGCGAACCTTCGATTGCAGGATCACATCGTTGATCGGCTTTGCAATGTAGTCGACGGCGCCCGAGCGATAGCCTTTCAGCCGATTCAAATCGTCTGCATACGCAGCGGTGACGAAGATGACCGGCGTGTCGCGCAATTGTTCGGCATCGGCTAGCAAGCCGGCGACTTCGAAACCGTCCATGTCCGGCATGTTCACATCCAGAAGAATCAACGCGAATTGCTGGTCGAGGCAGCGCGAAAGCGCCTCGTTTCCGCTGCTGGCTTCTACCAGTTCGGCGCCGCAATCGGCAAGAAGACGGCGCATCGCCACGAGATTGGCGCGGGTGTCGTCGACAACCAGTATTTTTGGAATATGCGTAGTCATGCCATGCACAAGCGATTGATCAGGGGGGCGATGTCATCGAGCGGAACGCAGTGGTCCGCGCCCGCAAGATCCAGCGCAGCTTGCGGCATGGTGGCCGCAACGGCACCGTGGGGAGATTGGACTATAGCTAAGCCGCCCAACTGGCGAATGCGTCGCAAACCGGCTGCTCCGTCGTTATTTCCACCGGTCAGAACCACGCCGATGAGTGCGCTGCGCCAGACGTCGGCGGCAGACATGAAGAGAACGTCAATGGACGGTCGCGAGTGGTTCACGCGCGAGTCGATCGACAGCGAAAAGTGGTGATCGTTTTCCACTAGCAAGTGATAACCGGTAGGCGCCAATTGCACGACACCAGGTTGCGCCTGATGGCGTTCGGCCGCCTCGATGACGGGCAGCTTCGATGTGCGGCCGAGCACTTCGCACAGCAGCCCCACCGTATCGGAGCTGCTGTGGCAGCACACTACCACCGTCTGGCGCAATGTTGCTTGCAACCCGCCGATGACGGCCTTGAGCGCATCGACGCCGCCGGCCGAGCAACCAATCGCGATGGCCGCTGGCACGTTCATGCAAGCTTGCGCTCCTGATGAATGGCCAGCCGATAGATGCGAAGCTGTTCGGCAAAAGGTGTGAACTCCCCGGCGCTGGATGCGTATTCGAGGCTTTCGCGCAAACCCAGGCACAGAAAACCACCGCGGACGAGGCTGTCGCGGAACAGCGAAAGCACTCGATTCTGCAAAGGATTGGAAAAATAGATCATCACATTGCGGCACAGGATCAGGTGTGCTTCGCAGAACACGCTGTCGGATACGAGGTTGTGTTTGGCGAACGTCACGTTGCGCCGTAGGTGTTGGTCGACCTTCAAAAGGTTGTAGCGCGCGCTGTAATAGTCGGCGAGCGAGCGGGTGCCACCCGATGCCTGATAGTTGCGTGACCATTGCTGCGCTTCGCGTGCGGGATAGATGCCGTCTTGCGCTTGCTGTAACGCACGATCGCTCAAGTCCGTCGCAAAAATCTGCGTGCGTTCGTAGAGGCCGGCTTCTTCAAGCAGGATGACGAGCGAATACACTTCCTGTCCGTGGGCGCAGCCGGCTTGCCAAATGTTGATTTGCGGATAAGAGGCAAGCAGCGGGAAAACCTGTTCGCGCAAACCACGAAACATGGTGGGGTCGCGGAACATGTCCGAAGCCGGCACGGTAAGTCCTTCCAGGATATTCGGAAGGAGTTCCGGCTCATGCATCACGCGTTCGATAAGACCGCTGATCGTCTTGCAATCGAGTTGTTCGGTGAGCTGCTGCACGCGCCGTTTGAGCGATGCCGGCGCGTACTGGCTGAAGTCGTAGCCGTGGCGTCGCTGAAGCGCCTGTATGAGCAGGTCGACCTCGATGTTATCCAGTCCGGGCGCGCTCACGGTCTGATCCTCGGCATCAGTTGCGCAGCCACACATGCATCATGGACGCCAGCTTGTCCAGATCGATGGGTTTTGACAGGTAGTCGTTGGCGCCTGCTTCGAGGCATTGTTCACGATCGCCGCGCATGGCCTTTGCCGTGAGCGCGATGATCGGCAGTTTGTCGTGCGTGGGCTGGCCGCGAATCGCACGCGTCGCTTCGTAGCCGTCCATGCCGGGCATCATGATGTCCATCAGAACGAGTTCCACTTGCGGCGTTTCCGACAGCACTTGCAACGCCTTATGGCCATCTTGCGCCATCGTCACCTGCATGCCCCAACCGCGCAGCACTTTGGACAGTGCAAACAAGTTGCGCATGTCGTCGTCCACGAGCAGTACGTGGTGACCATCCAGTCCATCGTGGCTGGCGGGGACGGCTGTCGGACCGAGTCTTTCGCCGTGCTGCTTGATGCTGTGCAGGAACAGGCTCACTTCGTCCATCAGGCGTTCGGGCGAGCGGACACCCTTGATGACAATGCTGTCGGTGTACTGGCGAATGCGCAGGTTCTCTTCGCGGCTCAATTCACGGCCCGAATAAACCACGACGGGAGGAATGCTGCCGCTGTCGGCAAGCGTCTCGAGCAATTCCATGCCGGAGATGCCGGGCAGGCCGAGGTCGAGCACGATGCAGTCGTAGCCGGTTTGTTGAATCTTCTGGAGCGCCTCTTCACCGGAAGCGGCTTCGTCGATGGCCACGTCGTCCTGGTTGAGCAGTGTGCGCACGGCGCTGCGCGCGCTGGGGTCGTCGTCAACGACCAATAAGTGACGAGTACGCCCTTTGGCGAAATGCAGCAAACGCTCGAACGCTTCGTTGATAGCTTCGCGCGTGACGGGCTTCGTAAGGAAGCCCACAGCACCGAGTTCGCGGCCGCGCCCTGCATCGTCGGTGGCCGAGAGGAAATGCACGGGAATATGGCGCGTGGCGGGATCGGCCTTGAGCCGTTCGATAACGGTCCAGCCGTCCATACCAGGCAACATCACATCCAGCAGAATGCCGACCGGATGAAAACGGCGGGCCAATTCCAGGCCGCTTTCACCGTCCACCGCATGCAACATACGATGGCCTTTCTGGCGCACGATGTCGGCGAGAATGCGTGCAAACGCCGGATCGTCTTCGACGATGAGAATGACGCTTTCGCCGGGTGCGATGCGATCGCGATCGTCATTCACGCCGTCCGCCGGAATCAGTGCGCGTGTCACCGGGCGTGGTGGGAGCACATGCGTGGCGCTTGCCGAGGTTTCTGCTGCGCTACTGGTGATCCGCTCGGGGATCAACAATACAAATTCGCTACCGTGGCCGACTTCGCTGCGTAGCACGATATCGCCGCCAAGCAATTCGGCCATGCGTCGCGAAATACTCAGGCCCAGTCCCGTGCCGCCAAACTGACGGCTCGTACTGCTGTCGGCTTGTTCGAAAGCGTTGAAAATGCGCTCGAGTTTGTCCGGCGCGATGCCGATGCCGCTGTCCTTGACGCTGATTGCCACCAAGTTCTGACCATTGAGCGATTCGGGGATGGGCAAATCGCCCGAGGGCGCGCTGATGCGAACGCGGACCGATCCCTTCGCAGTGAACTTGAATGCGTTGGCGAGCAGATTGTTGATGATCTGCTCCAGCCGATTAGGGTCCGTGTGAATTTCTGCAGGTGAGCCTTCTTCAATAGCGACTTCGTAATCGAGTTTCTTTTCGCGCGCCACGTGATCGAAGTTGCGACGCAGGCTGCGGGCCAGACTTTGCAGCGGGTGATCGACCAGCGACAACTCCATCTTGCCGGCCTCGATCTTGGACAGGTCGAGAATGTCGTTGATCAAGCGCAGCAGACTTGAGCCCGCGTCGTGAATGATGCGTGCTGATTCGATCTGTTCGGCATCCAGATTGCCCTCGCGATTGTCGGCCAGACTGCGCGAGAGGATCAGCAGGCTATTGAGCGGCGTGCGCAACTCGTGCGACATGTTGGCGAGAAATTCGCTCTTGTAGCGGCTGGCGCGTGCGAGTTCTTCGGCCTTTTGCTCGGTTTCCTCTTGCAGCGCTTCCAACTGTTGCTTTTGGTGCCGCAGTGTGTCGGTCTTCAGTCGCAGTTCTTCATTAGAGGCCTGCAGCTCATCGGCTTGCACGCGCAACTCTTCTTCCGAGGCCAGTAAACGCTGCGATTGCTCTTCCAGCTCAATGGTTTTGGTCTGCAACGTATCGTTTGCAGCACGAAGCGCTTCCTGCTGCTGTCGCATGGTGACGCTCGACAGGCGCAATTCGTCGGCCTGTTCACGCGTTTGATCAAGCAAGTCTTGCGTGTTGATGGCGCGGGTCAGGATTTCCAGCGTCAAGGCCGCCATGGGCAGCAGCAATTCCAACAACTGCAGTTGCAAGGGGGTGGGGTTGTCGAAACCTGCGAATTCGAGAACACCGACCAGTCGATCGCGCATCATCAGAGGGAAGATGGCGACGTGGCGAGGAAGCGCGGCGCCGCTGCCCGAATCAATGCGCAGATAGTTGTCGGGAATGTGATTCAGGAAAACGGGCTTGCGCGATAACGCACACTGTCCCACCAATCCTTCACCCGGCATATAAGCATCCGGACTGCTGATCAACCGAAGGCCGTAGCTGCCCAGCAGATCCAGACGCTGGCTCGATTCGTCGTAACCGTAGAACAGTGCGACCCCTGCGCTCAGCAGCGGAGCCAGTTGCGACGTCAGCCGCTCGGCGAATTCGCGATGATCGGTGGCGACTTGCAGGCTGCTGGAAATGGACGATGCCTGACTTTTCAGTACGGCCTGTTGCTCTGTCTCGATCACCATGTCCTTGAAGATTTGCAACGCGCGCGCGATTTCGCCGACTTCGTCCTTGCGGCCAACTCCACGGATAGTGATGTCGTGATCGTGGGCAGCCAGGCGCGTCATCAAATCGGTAAGGCGGCGAATGGGTTGCGTCACCAGTCGCGAGGTGAGAGAAATGACCATCAGGCCAAGCAGCAAGCCGATCGTTGCGCTCGCGATGTTGGCGTAAAGCGTTTCCGTTAAAACGCGTTCGACGTCTGCATTGCGCACCGTCAGCAATTGACGTTCGGTATCGCGCATTTCATCCAGTACGGCCGTGTAATCTTCGACGCGCACGGTGCGGTGGGCGAGGTAATCGGCCTGGATCTTTGCCTTGTCCTGAGCGACAACTTGTGGGTCGGTATCCTTGATCTGTGTTTCCGGTGTCAGCACCATGCGCTGCAATTCGCGGCTGAACTGCTGCGAGAGCGCTTGAACGTGGTCGATGCGCAATTGTTGAATGGCGTTGTCGCTGGTCAGTTGCCGCAACTGTTCAAGCCGATTCTGGAACGCCTTGGCACTGTCATTCTCACGCGCCAATTCGGTGGGATTACGTGTGAGCAGGTAGCCACGCAATCCGAGCTGCCCGGACAGCGCCGTTTGTTGCAGGCTTTCGATCTGCAGGAGTACCTGATAGGTGTGATCCGCCCAGTGCCGCGTCTCGGACTGTTTGTTCTGCGAAGCGACGTTGACCAGGCTGTCGATCAGGAACAGCGCGAGCAAAAGCCCGATCGCCAGCATGATCTTGTAGCGAATCGGCAGATTGGCCAGCCATCCATACCTTTTAGTTGGAGTCGTTATGACGCTCGAACCGGCCATGCGAATTCCCGCTGAGTTGGCAGTGGAGCGCCCCACATCGCCCGGAAGATTCGGGTGGCGGTCGGGGCGGCCTGATGGCCAGATTAGCGAGATGACGGCGAGGGTGGTAGCCGCTGCCCGCGGGGTCGCCGCAGGCGAGGCTTAGAGGTCGAGCGACGCGGCGTGCTCGCGGGTTGCGGAGAAGCGCACCGCGGGCGAACGTTCCTGCGCCAGCTGCAGATTCACGCGGGTCGGGGCGAGGTAGACCAATTCCCCGGCGGCATCGATGCCGAGGTTCATGATGTTTTTCTCGCGGAATTCCTCGAGCTTCTTCTCGTCGTCACAATGCACCCAGCGGGCCGTGATGACGCTGACTGGCTCGAAGCTTGCGTCGACGCCATATTCATCTTTGAGGCGGTAAGCCACCACGTCGAACTGCAGCACGCCGACGGCGCCCAAGATCAGGTCGTTGCTCATCAGCGGACGGAAGAACTGCGTCGCGCCTTCTTCGGAAAGCTGCGCCAGACCTTTCTGCAGCGCTTTCATCTTCAGCGGATCGCGCAGGCGGGCACGGCGGAAGAGTTCCGGTGCGAAGTTGGGGATGCCGGTGAAGCTGATCGCTTCGCCTTCCGTGAAGGTGTCGCCGATGCTGATCGTGCCGTGATTGTGCAAGCCGATCACATCGCCCGGATACGCGCTCTCGACAATTTCACGATCGCTCGCCATGAAGGTGAGTGCATTGGCGATGCGCACTTCCTTGCTCGTGCGCGTCTGCATCATCTTCATGCCGGCGGTGTACGTGCCTGAACACACACGCATGAACGCCACGCGGTCGCGGTGCGCCGGATCCATGTTTGCCTGAATCTTGAAAACGAAGCCGGTGAGTTTTTCTTCTTCCGGCTTTACTTCACGGCTGAGCGTACTGCGCGGGCGAGGCGAGGGCGCGTGCTCGACGAAGAAGTCCAACAGCAGCTGCACGCCGAAGTTGTTCACGGCCGAGCCGAAGAACACCGGCGTGAGTTTGCCGGCAAGGTATTGCTCGACATCGAAGGCGTGCGAGGCGCCTTGCACCAGTTCCAGTTCTTCGCGCAATTCGCTCAGCGCCTCGGAGCCGATGGCTTCTTCAAGGCCTGGTGCATCGAGGCCTTTGAAAATCGTCGAATCCTGCCGCGTAAAATTCTTGCCGGCTTCGAACACATGCACTTCATCGAGCAGCATGTGATAGACACCCTTCAGTCGCTTACCCATGCCGATAGGCCATGTCAGCGGCGCGCAGGCGATGCCGAGCACGGATTCCACTTCGTCCAGCAGGTCGATCGGCGAGTGGCCCTCGCGGTCGAGCTTGTTGATGAAGGTCATGATGGGCGTATCGCGCAGGCGGCACACTTCCATCAGCTTGATCGTGCGTTCTTCGACGCCCTTCGCGCAGTCGATCACCATCAAGGCCGAGTCCACGGCGGTGAGCACGCGATAGGTGTCTTCGGAGAAGTCCGCGTGGCCGGGGGTATCAAGCAGGTTGACAATCTTGCCTTCGTACGGAAACTGCATCACCGACGAAGTGACCGAAATACCGCGCTCTTTTTCCAACGCCATCCAGTCGGAAGTCGCGTGACGTGCGGCCTTGCGGCCCTTCACAGAGCCGGCCATCTGGATCGCACCGCCAAACAGCAGCAGCTTTTCCGTCAGCGTGGTCTTGCCCGCGTCGGGGTGGCTGATGATCGCGAAGGTGCGGCGGCGGTGGGTTTCTTGAAGATGGCTGGACATATCGGAGCGTCGATGGAGGCGCGAACCCTTTATTTTAGCGTGGATTTGGGCTGGCTGCGCTTTTATTCGTCATGGACTAAAGCGCTTCTGCGCAGCCCGGAATGGCGGGGAGGGAACGGCCAAGGCAGTGCGTCTTTGAGGCACTTAGAGCATGAATCGATGGCTCATGATGCCCCAAACAAAAAACTGGGAAATGATGAACCAACCAATCATGGTCCATCGTTCGGCGGTGTCATTCTCGACCTTTCGTAACACCATCCAGAGCGCAAAAGGGATCATGGTGTATCGATTTTCAATGAGCCAGTACGAGCACAGGTAGAAGGCGCAAACGAGATATAGCAGCCAGCTCTGATGCAATAAGAACCGTGTGAAAGCGATGCTGCAGAAACCCAGTACCACCAGCAACCCAAAGACATAGCGTGGCCAGCCGCCATGAACAAACGCGATGACCGCATTGCGCAGAAAATAGTCAGCAAACGCATAGTTATCGGGGCTTCCTCTCAATTTGATGCTTGCGGCCGCGCCGATGAAAAGAAGCGCAAGCCATGGCTTTGAGCGGATGACTAAAAACATTTTCCTGACGCCAGTCCATGCTTGAAATGGAAAGAACGCCAGAAAGAGAAACAGGAAAAAATATACGTTTCCAGGGTGAAGGCTCAGTTCGGGGTTTTCGTAAGCGACCTTGCTGGAGGCCGAAATCGAACCATGCCATGCCCAATAAGCAAAGAAGGCGATTACGGGCAACGCATAAGGAAGAAGGATGCGCCAAGTACTTTTCGAGAGAGCTATTTGCTTAAACGATTGCTTATTAATGTCAGGCCAAAGGACGAAAAGGGGCAGGAATGCAGCCCAGATGACGTTGTTTTGCCTTACGCCGATGGAGGCGAGGAGGATCACCGCGGCGATGACATGTCGTTGTTTTAGCGCTGAAAGCAACGCTGCCAATATCAAGGCAAGCGACAGGATGTCCGTGTAGACCAGGAAATAGTAAGGAAATAAAAGCGGGAACAGAAAAAATTGGCTTGCATATACAAACGCAGATGCATCGCCCAAGGATCGGCGAATGCAATAAAAGGTGACGCCGGACGCCAGTCCAAAAACGGCGCTGATGACTCTCATGCTCATGATCGAGTGGAGGGTCAATGCTTTCATAATGCCAGCTACCAGCAAGTGATAGCCCGGAAGCATCGCCAATCCAGCGGACATGGCAAGATGCCCGCTTAAAAAATCTTGGATCTGCGGTATATGTACCGCTTCGTCCGCCACCTGCGGATGCATGGCGTGTGCGTAAATCAGCGCGAATAGCCACGCGGCAACGCATATCAAACCTGCAAAAGCATTTCGCCAGAGCGATCGAGAAGTCTGCATAAAATCCCTTCAATATTTCTCCGGCGTCTTCTGATCTTACGCGCCCTTACAAAAAAACTCGGGAGTGACCTCCCGAGTTTTTGCTTTTCTAGTTGAATCCGGAAGTGAAACTTACTTCGCTTCCTTCTCCATCAACTTGGCAACCATGCTCGCCGGCACTTCTTCGTAATGATCGAAGATCATCGAGAAGGTGCCACGGCCGCTGGTGGCCGAGCGCAGGAAGTTGATGTAGCCGAACATTTCCGCCAGCGGCACAAAGCCCTGCACGAATGCGTTGGTACCTTTCTGGCCCTGTTCGCTGATCGAGCCGCGACGACGGTTGATGTCGCCGATCACGTCGCCGAGGTAATCGGCTTCGGTCACGACTTCCAGCTTCATCACCGGCTCGAGCAACTTCGGCTTGGACATGCGCTGCGCTTCGCGGAAGCAGGCGCGGCCGGCGATTTCGAAGGCGAGTGCCGAGGAGTCGACGTCATGGAACTTGCCGTCGATGAGGCGTGCCTTGAAGTCCAGCACTTCGTAACCGGCAACCTGACCCTGGCGCGATTCCACCGTGACGGCGTGCTCGACAGCGGGGATGTATTCGCGCGGCACGCGGCCGCCGACGATTTCGTCGGAGAACACCACGCCGCTGCCCGGTTCGCCCGGTTCGAAGATCATCTTCACTTCTGCGAACTGACCCGAACCACCGGACTGCTTCTTGTGCGTGTAGGTGTGTTCGACCATCTGGCCGAAGGCTTCGCGGAAGCTGACCTTGGGCTTGCCCATCGTCGCGTCCACGCCCAGTTCGGTGCGCATACGGTCGATGGTGATTTCCAGATGCAGTTCGCCCATGCCCTTGAGCACGGTCTGTCCGGTTTCCTTGTCCACTTCCATGCGCAGCGACGGGTCGGCCTTCACCATCTTGTAGAGCGCGGTGGAAAGCTTGTCGATGTCGTTGCGGCTCTTCGGTTCCACGGCCACGCTGATCACCGGGTCGGGGAAGCGCATGCGCTCCAGCAACACGGGGCTCGACGGATCGGTGAGCGAGTCGCCGGTCTCGGTTTCCTTCATCGAGACGAACGCGCAGATGTCGCCGGCGCGAACTTCGTCGATGTCTTTGGTCGCGTTCGCCTGCACTTCCACGATGCGGCCGATGCGTTCTTTCTTACCGCGCGTCACGTTCTGCAGCGTGTCGCCCTTCTTGATCACGCCGGAGTAGATGCGGCAGAAGGTGAGCGTACCGAACTGGTCGTTGATCACCTTGAAGGCCAGCGCACGCGCCGGAGCTTCGTCCACCACGCCCTGTTCACCGACGACGTTGCCGTCTTCGTCCACCAGGCCGATGCCGCCGTTTTCACCCGGGAACGGCATGTAGTCGATCACGCCGTCGAGCAGCTGCTGCACACCCTTGTTGCGGTAGGAGGAGCCGCAGAAGATCGGCACCAGCTTGCCCTGCACGCAACCGGTACGGATGCACTTCTTCAAGAGTTCCAGGCTGAAGTCGCCGCTCTTGACGAAGGTTTCGACGTCGCCTGCGTGAAGCAGCTTGTCGAAGGCTTCATCGTCCATTTCCAGCGCTTTTTCGATGGTTTCCTCGCGCAATGCAGCGAGGTTGCCGATCCATTCCTTGTCCGCAGAGGTGGTGAACGCCTGCACTTTCGGGTGGTTGGCGATCTCGGCCAGCGGAATGGTTTCCCACTTGCTGTCCTTGTCGTGACCTTCCCAGATGTAGCCCTGGCCGGTGATCAGATCGGCCATGCCGATGAAATCGTCGTGGCTGCCCAGCGGCACCTGGCAAAGCACGGCGTTGGCGCCTAGGCGGTTCTTGATGCCGTCCACGGCGTGCTTAAAGTTCGCGCCGATGCGGTCCATCTTGTTGACGTAGCACATGCGCGGCACGTTGTACTGGTCGGCCAGGCGCCAGTTGGTTTCCGTCTGCGGTTCCACGCCGGCCACGCCGTCGAACACCACCACGGCGCCGTCGAGCACGCGCAGCGAACGGTTCACTTCGATGGTGAAGTCCACGTGGCCTGGGGTGTCGATCACGTTGATCTGGTGACCCTTCCACTCGGTGGACACAGCGGCGGACTGAATGGTGATGCCGCGCTTGCGTTCCTGCTCGAGGTAGTCGGTGGTGGTCGAGCCCTTGCCGTCCTTCGTGTCGTGCACGTCGACGATCTGGTGCTTCTTACCGGTGTAATACAGCACGCGCTCGGTGGTGGTGGTCTTACCGGCGTCGATGTGGGCGATGATGCCGATATTGCGGTAGAGGCTTAAGGGTTTTTGGCGAGCCACAGTCTTGGTTCCGTAAGTAAAAGTCGTTGGGCGAACAGGGGGCGGACATTCCGTGCTCTGTCCGCAGCGTACGTTTTCAATGTGTATCTGGCGTTTCCGAGGGCTGGCGGGCGCCTTGAGAGCCTGTTTACTATTTCGGCGTAGCCCGCGTTGCCACGGTGCGGCCGGCAGGTGGTGGTGCGCGGCGCAGGCTTGACTGGCTGTCAAGCCAAGTCGCGCGCTGCCGCATGACGGCCGCACCGTGGCAACCCTTCGGGCCGGGTCTGTTTGCCCGCCGGGCTGCGTCCTCACTCAGTTGTGTATTGACATACACGCCTTCGTTCCTCCTTGCCCGGCTGGCAAATAGATCCGGCGCGGGCCACGCCGAAACAGTAAACAGGCTCTAAAGGGCTGCACCGGTCAGCAGGTCCTCGTAGAAAGCGCCGAAGGGTTCGTTCGGGTGTGCAATCTGGATTTCCAGGACCCATAGGTCGCTGGAAGGGCTGTGTTCCAAATCGCCCAGATCGCCGCCTTTGTGAACCGAGTGCGGAAAATCGCTTATGCGATGGCCCTTGATGGCGTGGTTGAATCGCCAGCCCATCGCCTCGGCGCGCTCATCCGCATAATTATACAGGTTACGGCCGCTCAAGCCCTCATTTCGCCATTTTGCGGCGACGTCCCGATACAAATCGCGGGCTGCCTGGGCGCAGGCGGCGTATTTCGGGGCATCGCCGACCACGAAAGTGTCCCCGACGTCGCCCTCATGGCCCTCGAAAACCAGGCCGAGGTCGACGAAGTAGATGTCGTTTTCGCCCAGCTGAACGTCGGGGATGGAGCGCTCGCGATACGTTTTGAGGGTATTGGGGCCGATCCGGATGTATGGCGGGTGCCACAGGCGTTCCATGCCCAGCTCGCGAAATACCTCGCCGGCCATGGCCAGGGCCTCGTCTTCACGAATGCCCGGATGCATGCGCTCGCTGATGGCGTTCAACGCATCCCAGCTTTTCGCACGCGCGTGGTGCATCAATGCTGGATTGAAAGCGTTGCCTACCGCTTCGCGATCGTGATGTGTCATGACGGCAAATGTCGCCTGTAACAGGCGTCAGCTCAGCAAGATAAGTACAAGACCGATGAGGGCCGGCAGCCCCTGAATCCAGAGCACTTTGCGCGTGGCGGTGGAGCCGCCGTACAGACCTGCAATAAGCACGCACGCAAGGAAGAAAATCTTTACGTGCATACCTTCCGGCGTGTTGCCGAGAAGCAATCCCCAGATCAAGCCTGCGGCGAGAAATCCGTTGTACAGACCCTGATTCGCAGCGAGCACTTTCGACTGTGTGGCAAATTCCGCCGTGAGTCCGAAAGCGCGCCGGCCGGTGGGTTTGTCCCACAGAAACATTTCGAGGACCAGGAACCAGACGTGCATCAGAGCGATGATCGCAATCACAATGTTGGCTAGCATGGACATGCTGATGTCTCTCTGATGCAAGAGTCGGTTACGCCAGGGTGTAACCGAACTGTTCCTGGAATTCTTTCGCGAATTGGTCGTAAGTGAAGGACTGATTCTGCGTACCGGGATGCTCGACTTTCAGCGCGCCCATCAGCGATGCCATGCGGCCGATGGTCGGCCATTCCATGCCCTTCATGATGCCGAAAATAAGGCCTGCACGATAAGCATCGCCGCAACCGGTCGGATCGACAATTTTGCGCTCACGTGCCGGCGGAATTTCATATGTTTTGCCATCGGCGTGAATCAGCGAGCCACGCGGTCCGAGCGTCACGATGTAAGCCTTCACGCGCGATGCAATATCGGCCGCACTCCAGCCCGTGCGTTGCTGCAGCAACTGCGATTCGTAATCGTTGACGATCACGTACGTCGACTTTTCGATCATCGCGCGGAACTCGTCGCCATTGAACAGCGGCATCGCCTGACCGGGATCGAAAATGAAAGGAACGTTGCGTGCCGCAAACTCATCCACATGCTGCAGCATCGCATCGCGGCCATCGGGCGCAACAATGCCGAAACTGATATCGGGAATGTTGCGCACATGGTTTTCGTGCGCGCTCGACATCGCACCCGGATGGAACGCGGTGATCTGGTTGTTGTCCAGATCCGTGGTGATAAAGCACTGCGGCGTGAACTGTTCTTCGAACACGCGAATGCAATCCATGCGGATGCCGCACTTGTGCAGATGTTCGCGGTACGGCGCGAAATCCTGACCCACGGCAGCGACCGGCAACGGATCGCCGCCAAGCAGCTTCAGGTTGTACGCGATGTTGCCGGCGCAACCGCCAAACTCACGGCGCATCGCCGGCACCAGGAAGGACACGTTCAGGATGTGCACCTGATCGGGAATGATGTGGTTCTTGAACTGATCCTGGAACACCATGATGGTGTCGTAAGCGAGCGATCCGCAGATGACGGCAGACATGTGGTTGAAAGCCCCGATGTGGGCCACCGATCGGTCGCGTACGACCCTCGGTAGCGATGGTATTGACCAAAGCCCGTCATCGTAGCGGCAACCGGCGAAGATGGCGACTTGCGGGCAGCGCCGGGGCGATGCGCTGACAGGTCACAAAATGGCCGTATCACCGCGTCGTACAAGGCTTTCTTAACGAACATGTCCTTGCGGATAAAGGATTTGCTGACTAGACTGGCCCGCTTACTTTTTAGCCAGAGTCGATAGACGGCGGACCCATGTTCAAGAAGTTTCGCGGGATGTTTTCCAACGATGTCTCCATCGACCTCGGCACAGCCAACACGCTTATATACGTACGGGGTCAGGGCATCGTCCTGAACGAACCTTCTGTCGTGGCGATCCGTCAGGATCGCGGCCCGGGTGGTCCCCGTACCGTTGCCGCCGTGGGTACCGACGCTAAGCGCATGCTTGGCCGTACCCCGGGCAATATCGCCACGGTTCGCCCGATGAAGGATGGCGTCATCGCCGACTTCACCATGACCGAGGCGATGCTGCAGCACTTCATCCGCCAGGTTCACCGCTCCCGTTTGCTGCGTCCCAGCCCGCGCGTGCTGGTGTGCGTGCCCTGCGGTTCGACCCAGGTGGAGCGCCGCGCGATCAAGGAATCGGCCGAAGGCGCCGGTGCGCGCGACGTGTTCCTGATCGAAGAACCCATGGCCGCTGCGATCGGCGCCGGCATTCCGGTGCATGAGGCGCGTGGCTCGATGGTGCTGGATATCGGCGGCGGTACGTCCGAGGTGGCGGTGATCTCGCTCAACGGTATCGTTTACTCGCAGTCCGTTCGTGTCGGTGGCGATCGCTTCGACGAAGCCATCATCAATTATGTGCGCCGCAACCACGGCACGCTGATCGGTGAATCCACCGCCGAGCGCATCAAGCTCGAAATCGGTTGCGCCTTCCCGCAGAGCCAGGTCAAGGAGATCGAAATCTCCGGCCGTAATCTGGCCGAAGGCGTGCCGCGCATGTTCACCGTCAACTCCAACGAGATTCTCGAGGCGCTACACGAACCGCTCGCCGGTATCGTGGCCGCGGTGAAGTCGGCGCTGGAACAGACCCCGCCGGAACTGTGCTCGGACGTCGCCGAACGCGGCATCGTGCTTACCGGTGGTGGCGCGCTGCTGCGCGATCTGGATCGTCTGCTGTCCGAAGAAACCGGTCTGCACGTGCAGGTGGCGGACGATCCGTTGACCTGCGTGGCGCGTGGCGGCGGCAAGGCGCTGGAGCTGATCGATCAGCACGGCAGCGACTTCTTCGCACCTGAGTAACGGTCCTCGCCTGCGAGGACACATTATTCCCTCTCCCTGCCGGGGAGAGGGTAGGGTGAGGGGCCAAGGTTTGCGTCCATGTCGAATCAGAGCGCATTAAAAAAAGCACTGAATAAGAGGCATCTGGCGAGAATGACCCCTCACCCCAGCCCTCTCCCCGCAGGGGAGAGGGAGTACGTGCGTGAGGTTCGCCCATGCCGCTAGCGCGCGAGGAATCCTCGCCCCTGTTCGCCGGCACCGCCGCAGGTACGCTGCGGCTGATCTTCTATCTCGCCATGGCGATGGTGTTGATGGTGCTCGACCACCGTAACGGGTGGTTGTGGCGCATGCGCTATGCCACGTCCATTGTGATCGAACCCGTGTACCGTCTGGCGAGCCTTCCGTCTGAAGGCTTGCGCGCGGCGAGCGTGGCCTTCGCCGACCGTCGCATGCTGACCGATCAGAACCAGCAACTGCGCGAAGACCTGTTGCTGGCCAATGCAAAGCTCAATCGCATGCAGGCGGTGGCGCAGCAGAACCAGCGCCTGAAAGAATTACTCGACACGCAGCGCAGCCTGAACCTGCGTGTGCAGATGGCGCGCGTCATCGGCATCGATTTTGGCGCCTATAGCCACCGCATGATGATCAATGCCGGCGCACGCGACGGCGTCAAGACGGGTCAGCCCGTCATCGATTCGCATGGCGTGATGGGGCAGGTGATCGATGTGCTGCCCAATTCATCCACGGTGATGCTTGTCACCGATCCCGATCACGCCATTCCGGTGGTCGATGCGCGCACCGGTCTGCGCACGGTCGCCTACGGGTCGCGTGCAGGCGACCAGCTTACGCTTCCGAACATTCCCATTGCGCAGGATGTGCAGGTAGGCGACAAGTTGCTGACCTCAGGCCTGGGCGGCCGGTTCCCTGAAGGTTTTCCGGTCGGGGAAATTCGCAGCGTGGCGCCATCCGCAACTGGCATGTTCCTGGAAGCGCATGCGATTCCCAGTGCCGATCTGGATCGCACCGACGAAGTATTGATCCTCCACGATCTGGCAGAACCTGCCGGTCCGCCGCCACCATCGCCGTCCGCGGGGCCGCCGTCGGACGAAGCGCCTGCGCCGGCGTCGAGTGCGCCCAAAGTGCCGCTGCCGTCGTCGTTCAAGCCCGCTTCCCCGGCGTCGACAGGAGTGCCGCAGACGTGAGTCGCGCGCGTCTCTCCTTGTGGTGGTTCATCGGCACGCTAGTCTTCGCGTTGTTGCTGATGCTGGTGCCGCTGCCGCACGTGCTGGATCCGTTCAAGCCTTACTGGCCGGCGCTCGTGCTGTTGTATTGGGCGCTGGAATCGGGCGATGCGCGGATCAACCTCGGTTTGGCCTTTGTGCTGGGCGTATGCGCGGATATGTTGAATGGCGTGCTGCTGGGCGAACAGGCACTGCGCCTGTGCGTGCTGGCGTTCATCGCGCTGCGTTTCCGCTCGCGGCTGCGCTTTTTTCCGATGTGGCAGCAGACACTGGCGGTGCTGGCGCTGTTGGTCAACGATCGTTTTCTGTTGCTGATCGTGCGCGCTTTCGCGGGCGAAGCGACACCGCCTGCGCTGTGGTGGGCGTCGCCGTTTGTCAGTGCGGCGCTGTGGCCCTTCCTGTTCCTGTTGCTCGACGATCTGCGGATGCGGCTGCGACTGCAATGAACATCGTGCGCGACAAGATGGAGCGGCGGGCATGACGAAGTTGCTCAATCGTCGCGCCTTCAAGGACACGCGCGGTGAAGCCGAAAGTTTCCGTCGCCGGGCATTTGTCGGCTTCGCGCTGATCCTGCTTGGCCTGGGGGCATTGGTCGGCCGCTACTGGTTTTTGCAGGTACGGCATCACGACGAATTTGCGCTGCGCTCGGTCAATAACAGCGTCAAGCCGCGCGCACTTCCACCCACGCGCGGTCTGATCTATGACCGCAACGGTGTGTTGCTTGCCGACAACGTCCCGGCATTCCGTCTCGAAGTGGTGCCGGACAAAATCCAGAACATGAATACCATGCTGGCGGAACTCGGCCAGGTGGTGCCGCTCGATTCCGACGATCTGGATGCCTTCCGCAAGCAGCTCAAGCAGACGCGCCATTTCGACAGCGTGCCGTTGAAGATGCGCCTGAGCGAAGACGATATCGATCGCTTCGCGGTGAATCGCTGGCGTTTCCCCGGCGTGGATGTGGTTCCGTACCTCACGCGCAGATACACGATGGGTCCGTTGTTTGCGCATGTGGTGGGTTATGTCAGCCGCATCGATGCAAACGATCTCGACGACCTCGATCCGGACGTCTACAAAGGCACGACGCACATCGGTCGTACTGGCGTCGAGCGTTCGTATGAAGACATGCTCCACGGCAAGCCGGGCTACGAGCTGGATGAAGTCAACGCCGACGGACGTATCCAGCGCGTTCTGAGCGTCGATCCGCCGACGCCCGGCAAGAACATCTATCTCAGCATCGATTCGCGTATTCAGAAAGCGGCACAAGATGCTTTTGAAGGACGTCCCGGCGCAGCCGTCGCGATCGATCCACGCAATGGTCAGGTCTTGGCCATGGTCAGCGTGCCGACGTTCGATCCCAATCTGTTTGTAAACGGCATCAGTACCGCCGATTACAAGTCGTTGAACACCGATTCCGACAAGCCGCTGATCAGCCGCGCGTTGCGGGCCGCGTATCCGCCGGGTTCCACGATCAAACCTTTCATGGCGTTGGCGGGTCTGGAATACGGTGTTCGCAGGCCGGAAGATTCCGTGGTTTCCACCGGCGTTTTCTACATTCCGGGACAAGCACGCGGTTATCGAGACGACCAGCGTTACGGCGCGGGCGTGGTGAATCTCTACAAAGCGATCTACGCCTCGGTCAATACGTACTTTTACAAGCTCGCGCTCGATCTGGGCATCGATCGCGTCAGCGACTTCATGGGTTCCTACGGATTTGGACATCCGAGCGGCGTCGACATTCCGGGCGAAGTGCCTGGCATCTTGCCCTCACGAGCATGGAAGGCAAAACATTCGCCCAAGGAACCGAGCTGGTATCCCGGCGAAACGGTGATTGCAGGTATTGGCCAGGGCTACTGGGAAGTCACCACGATGCAGTTGGCCCATGCACTGGCGACCTTCGCCGGACGCGGTGTGCCTTATGCGCCACGTGCGGTGATGGCGACGGCGGATGTCGGCAAATCGCCGCTGCCGCTTGCCAATCCGCCTAGCGGTCCGTCGTTGATCAAGAACGCGAAGGACTGGGAAGCGGTCAACGAAGGCATGCAGATGGTGATCTACAGCAACGACCCGTTGTCCACCGGCGCCGGCGTAAAACTCGGTGACGGTTTTCCATATCGCATTGCGGGCAAGAGCGGTACCGCGGAGCGCTTCTCGCGCACCAGCGACGCGTACAACGAGAACAAGAACACGGCGTATCTCGCCGCTCGTCACCGTGCATGGTTTGAAGCATTCACGCCTGCGGAAGATCCGCGTATCGCCGTGGCCGTCGTGCTGGAAGCCGGCGCATGGGGCGCGAAGGATGCCGGCCCGATCGCGCGCAAGATTCTCGATGCGTGGCTGGCGGCACAAGGCGGCGCTGTACCGCCGAATCGCCCGTTGCCCGAGCCGATGCCCGCGACCAGTGTCGCGCCGGAAGACACGCCGCAGTCGGATATGCCTGCGCCGGATACATCGAGTCCCACACCCGATGCATCCAGTCCCGCACCGGATTCTTCGAGCGCGGGGGATGGCACGCCATGATCGATACCTTGCGCGCCCGGTTCTATCGTTTTCTGCGTCGCATCCTCACGCGCCCGCGTGTCGATCTGCCGCTCGCATGCGCGCTGGTCATTCTGTGCGGCGTGGGGCTCGTCACGCTGTACAGCGCGGGCAACGCCAACCTTCCGCTCGTTGCCGGTCAGGCGGCGCGGTTTTTACTTGGCGGTGTGCTCATCATGCTGTTGTCGCGCATTCCGCCATCGATGTTCCGCAATTGGACGCCATGGCTGTACGTCGGCAGCCTCATGCTTCTGGTGGTGGTGGCCGTGCTGGGTGAGGGGCGTGGTGCCGATCGCTGGCTCAATCTCGGCATCATGCGCTTTCAACCCTCCGAGCTGATGAAGCTGGTCATGCCGATGATGGTGGCGTGGTACCTGCATCCGCGTCAGTTGCCGCCGCGCTGGAAAGACATTCTGGTGGTGGGCCTGTTGATTGCCATCCCGGCGGGGCTGATCGCCAAGCAACCTGATCTGGGTACGGCATTGCTGGTGACTGCTGCAGGCGCGTTCGCCTTGTTCCTCGCCGGCATGGCGTGGTGGCGTATCGGTCTGCTGCTTGCCGGTGTCGGCGGTTTGATTCCGATCGCGTGGCACTTCATGCACCAGTACCAACGCGACCGCATCCTGACGATGCTCAATCCGGAATCCGATCCGCTCGGCAACGGCTGGCACATCATTCAGTCGCAGATCGCCGTGGGCTCGGGCGGTATGTTCGGTAAAGGTTTCGAGCAGGGCACACAGTCCCGATTGGACTTCCTGCCCGAGCACACCACCGACTTCATTTTCGCCGTGTTTTCCGAAGAGTTCGGGCTGATCGGCGTCTGCGCAATTCTGGTGCTGTACGCCTTCATCATCGGCCGTTGTTTGTGGATCGCCATGGAGGCACGCGATACGTACTCGCGACTCGTCGCGGGCGCCATCGGCATGAGTTTCTTCGTCTACGTGTTCGTAAATGGCGGCATGGTGTCCGGGCTGTTGCCGGTGGTCGGCGTGCCGATGCCAATGGTCAGTTACGGCGGTACGTCGGCGGTGACATTGCTGGTTGGGTTCGGTGTGTTGATGTCGATCCACGCCAACCGCAAAGTGCACGACTGAACTCGATCCTTATCGCGTCAGCGGCATGCCATAGATTGCGCCGCATTGCATGCTAACCTGTGCGCAATGCCGATCAAGACAGCGAATCCACTGCCGCAGCTGGCCTCATGGCCACGTCGTTTTCGTCCCTCGCGGATGCTCCTCGCGCTCTCCTGTTTGATCGCCACCCCGGCGTTTGCGGATCATCCCGGTCAGGCTCAGTTCGTCCAGGAAGTGGCGAAGGAAACGGGTAAGGATCCGGCCGCTCTGAATGCGCTGCTCAACGGTGCGAATAAGCAGCAGAGCATCCTCAACGCGATCAGCCGTCCGGCCGAAGCGAAGCCGTGGAGCGAGTACCGGCAAATCTTCATGACGCCTGCACGCATCGATGCGGGTATCCATTTTTATCGCGAACATCGCGATCTGCTTGAGAAAGTCGGCAAGCAATACGGCGTAGCGCCCGAATACATCGTGGCGATTCTCGGTGTGGAAACGTTCTACGGGCGCAACACGGGCAGTTACAAAGTGCTCGATGCGCTGGTCACGCTCGGCTTCTATTACCCGCCGCGTGCATCCTTCTTCCGTGGCGAACTGAAGACATTGCTTGAGCTGCCGGACAATCAGCTGGCCGGCCCGCTCGATACGCTTACCGGTTCGTATGCAGGCGCGCAGGGCTGGGGCCAGTTCATGCCCGACAGCATTCGCGACTACGCGGTCGATGAAGACGGCGATGGGCGCATTGATCTGCAGAACTCGCTGCCCGACATCTTCGCCAGCGTCGCGAACTACTTCGCCAAGCACGGCTGGGTGACGGGTGGCATCGTGGCGGCACGCGCGCAACCCGACGGCGCTGCAAAACCGCTCACGATAAAAGATTCGACACCGCTGTGGCCGGTGGAACAACTCGAAGCCTGGGGCTATGCGCCCGTGCAGCATCTCGATCCCGGCGCCAGCACCACAGTGCAGAAATTCCAGGGCGAGAATGGTCCGGAATACTGGTTCACCTTCCAGAATTTCTACGTGATCACGCGCTACAACCGCAGTCCCATGTATGCGATGGCGGTGAATCAGCTGGCGCAAGCGATCGCGCAAGGCGTGAACAGTCCGGAGACTGCCTCACGATGAGGACGCCATGGCACCTGTCGTGGCTGCTTGCGACTACGCTGGTGCTGGTCGGATGCGGTGGTCACCACAGCACGCGTTCGTCGTCATCGTCATCGTCATCGTATTCGCCGGCGTCATCCGGCGGCGGTAGCGGTGGTTCGAGTGCATCCAGCGGTGGCGGTATTAACGACGACACCAGTCAACCGCAAAGCAGCCGCTACCGCAGCAACAGCGACAGCGTGCCGGATGGTCCGCCACCGGACGTGAGCAATCTGCCCGAGCCGGTGCCAAAGGTGGAGTCGCACTCGTTGTACGGAAACAAGTCGCCTTACACGGTGCTCGGCCGCACGTATTCGGTGCTTCCGAGTGCGCGTGGCTATGACGAACGCGGCATCGCGTCGTTCTACGGCAGCAAGTTCCATGGCTACAAGACCTCGAATCTCGAGGACTACGACATGTACAAGTTCACGGCCGCCAGCAAGGTGCTGCCGCTGCCGAGCTATGCGCGCGTGACGAATCTGCAGAACGGCAAGAGTGTGATCGTGCGTATCAACGATCGCGGGCCGTTCCACGAGGACCGCGTAATCGATCTGTCTTACGCCGCAGCAGTAAAAATCGGCGTGTGGCCCAAAGGCACCGGCCTGGTGGAAGTGCAGGGCATCGATCCTTCGGCTCCAGTCGATCAGGAAGCCCCGCCGCCGCCCGTGGTGCCGCCGCCGTCGGAGCACACGCCGGGCATCTATCTGCAGGTGGGTGCATTCGCCGATCCGGCCAATGCCGAGCACGTCGCGGCGCAATTGCGCACCGCGAATTTCGCTCCGGTGCAGGTCGTGGATGCGACCATTGCCGGACGGCTCGTCCACCGTGTGCGCGTTGGCCCCCTGGCCGACGTGGACAGCGCCGACCGGGTGACCACCCAAATCGAACAAATGGGCCTGCCTCACCCGCAGGTCGCGGTAGACTGAGCGTTTCCCCATGTAGTGGCGCCGAGCGCGCCGATAATCCAAGCAAATGGATGTAAGCCCACGATGAATCTGTTCCGCCGTTCTCTGCCCATTCTCGCCGTCGCAACCCTCGCGTTCGCCGTCGGCGCCATCGCCCAGCAGACCCCACCCAAGCCCACGCCGAATGTGCCTGCTCCGGTGGCCGTGCCGACGCCGGTGCCGCCGCCGCCGGATGTCGATGCCAAGAGCTGGGTGCTGATGGATTACGCCACGGGCCAGATCCTGGCGTCGAAAGACCCAGACGTGCGAGTGGTGCCCGCTTCGATCACCAAGGTGATGACGGACTACGTTGTCTCCGCGGAGATCGCCTCGGGCAAGATTCACCTCACCGATCAGGTCATGATCAGTGAACACGCGTGGCGCGCAGGCGGTGCCGGCACGGACGGCTCGACGAGCTTCCTCAAGCTCAACAGCCAGGTCGATCTGAAGGATCTGCTGTACGGCATGATCATCCAGTCGGGCAACGATTCGGCCATCGCGCTCGCCGAGCACACGGCAGGTTCCGAAGACACCTTCGCCAACCTGATGAACGCCTATGCCAAACAGCTCGGCATGGTGAATAGCCACTTCGTGAATGCGTCGGGCTATCCGGCCGACAATCACTTCACTACCGCGCACGATGTCGCGATTCTCACGCGCGCGCTGATTCACGACTATCCGGATGACTACGCGATTTCCGCGATCAAGGAATTCGAGTGGAACGGCATCAAGCAGGGCAATCGCAACACGCTGCTGTGGCGCGATCCCACGGTGGATGGCGTAAAAACCGGCCACACCGCGGAAGCCGGCTTCTGTCTCGACGCCTCCGCCAAGCGCGGCGATCAGCGCATGATTGCCATCGTGATGGGCTCCAGCAGCGAAAAAGCGCGTGCCGATTCGGCGATCGCGCTGCTCAACTACGGCTTCCGTTTCTTCGAAACCCACAAGCTTTACGAAGCGAGCAAGGCGCTCACCTCGCCGCGCCTGTGGAAGGGTGAAGACAACCAGCTGCCACTCGGCGTTGCCGAAGACGTGCTCGTGACGGTGAAGACCGGCGACTACGACAAGCTGAAAGCGACCATGGACATTCCGTCCACGCTGATTGCGCCATACAAGAAGGGTCAGCAGGTCGGCACGCTGCATGTCACCGAAGATGGTCAGCCGATCGAAGACGTGCCGCTGATCGCCTTGAACGATGCGCCGCAGGGCGGCTTCTTCAAGCGTCTGTGGGACAGCATCCTGTTGTGGTTTCACGGCAGCGGCAAGAAGTGATCAACGCAATCGAGTGAGCGGAGAAAGCCGATGAAAGACCTGGGCGAGATCAAGCCGGCGCAGGAAGGCCAGGGTTTTCAGTTTCCGGGCGAATTCGAAATCACCGCGATGGGTAACGCCAGCGCGGATCTGAAAGCCCGCGTGCCGGAGATCCTCGAAGGTATCGGTTTGCACGTGCTGCACGAAACCGTGCGGCACCGGCCATCGCGGGAAGGCAACTTTCTCTCGGTGACGGTGAGTTTTCGCTGCGAATCGCGTGAGCAGTACGACGCGGCGCATGCGGCGCTGCGGGCTGATCCGGATATTCGGTACACGTTGTAATTGAAACGTATCCTTTAACGAAGCCCGCCACGTCATCCCAGCGAAGGCTGGGCTCCAGTGAAATACTCGTGCGAAGCACGCATTACTTTTTTCGCTTTGGCTAAACCCTACAGTCACTGGATTCCAGCCTGCGCTGGAATGACGAGCAAAAGCGGGGCGAGCACGGCGCCTCCGGTAGGCGGACATTTCCCACGGAAAAGCCCCTTCCGCACGACTTCCTTCACTTGTAAGCGCCCGATCGCGGCCTCAGATTGCCCCAATACCTTGCAGGCTCCGCCATGTCCCACCCGCTGAAAATCCGCCGCCTGGGCCGCCAACCTTATGAGCCGGTCTGGCGGTCGATGAGCGCCTTTACCGACAACCGCACCGCTACCACGGTCGATGAGCTCTGGATTCTCGAACACGACCCCGTCTTTACCCTCGGCCAGGCCGGCAAGATGGAGCACGTGCTCGCACCAGGTGAAATTCCCGTGATTCCGGTAGATCGCGGCGGCCAGGTTACCTATCACGGGCCCGGCCAGATCGTGGCTTATCCGCTGTTCGACCTGCGCCGCATCGGCGTGGGCGTGCGCGAGCTGGTGAACAAGATCGAGCAGTCGATTATCGATACGCTGGCGCATTGGAATATCGAAGCGGTGCGGCGTGAAGGCGCCCCGGGCGTCTACGTGGCCGATGCCAAGGTCGCGGCCCTCGGATTGCGCGTTCGCCGAGGCTGCAGCTTTCACGGCCTGGCCTTCAATGTGAACATGAACCTGGAACCTTTTCATCGCATTAATCCTTGCGGTTACAAGGACCTGGCAGTCACTCAGGTGCTAGACTTGGGCGGTCCGTCGCGGTTGGTGGACGTCGAGGATGTGCTGATCGGTGAGCTTTGCCGGCAGTTCGGCTTCGATGCTGAACCGGCTGCCCCCGTCACTCCCGAACTCCCCACACGCGTGGCGGTCTGACTTATTTCATGAGCGATATCTCCACTTCCGCCAAAGCCATTCCGATCAGCGTCGTCAGCGGGACGTCTACCGTTGAGAAGCAGCTTGGCAATGACAAGATTGCGCTCAATCGCGCGGGCTTCGATACGGCTGTGCCGACGTTGCGCAAGCCGAGCTGGATCCGCGTGCGTCTGCCGCAAGGCAACGCGGTGCAACAGCTGAAAGCGCGCCTGCGCGAAAACGCGTTGGTGACGGTGTGCGAAGAAGCATCCTGCCCGAACATCCACGAGTGCTTCAGCAAGGGCACGGCCACTTTCATGATTCTTGGTGAAGTGTGCACGCGCCGTTGTTCGTTCTGCGATGTCGCACATGGCCGTCCGGCTGCACCCGATCCGCTCGAACCGGCGCGTCTTGCCGAAACCATTGCCGACATGCGCCTGAAGTACGTCGTCATCACCTCGGTGGATCGCGATGATCTGCGCGATGGCGGTGCCGAACATTTCGCTGCGTGCATTCGCGCCGTACGTCATGCCAGCCCGAGCATCCGCATCGAAATCCTTACGCCGGATTTCCGCGGCAAGGGCCGCATGGAACGTGCGCTGGAAGTGCTCAAGGAATTTCCGCCGGATGTGTTCAACCACAATCTGGAAACCGTGCCGCATCTGTATCGCGAAGTGCGTCCGGGCGCCGACTACCAGTGGTCGCTCGACCTGCTCAAGCGTTTCAAGGCGCAGCATCCGGATGTGCCGACCAAGTCGGGCATCATGCTCGGCCTGGGCGAAACCTACGAGCAGGTGATCGAAACGCTGCGCGACCTGCGTGCGCACGATGTGGAAATGGTCACCATCGGTCAGTACCTACAACCCACGCCGCACCACCATCCCGTGGTGCGCTACTGGACGCCCGACGAATTCGAATCGCTGCGTGAGGCCGGCGAGGCGATGGGTTTCCACCACGTAGCCTCTGGCCCGCTAGTGCGGTCCTCCTACCACGCCGACCAGCAGGCGCATGCGGCCGGTGTCACCGAGCACGCTTGAAGAGAACTCCATGACCTTTCGACCCTTGCTCGCATTGATGTTGGCCTTAACTGTCACCGTGACAGCTTCCGCGCAATCCGCGGCTGACATGGGGGCATCCAAGCCGCGTAAAGAATCCACGCTGCCGCTGCAGCCAAACGCGACCGAGGCCGATGCCGCGCTGATCTCCGCGCATTTGCTCACCCGCTTCCACTACGACGCGCAGCCGCTCGACGATGCGATGTCGCAGAAGATCTACACGCTGTACTTCAAGTTGCTTGATGGCGAGAAGGTCTACTTCACCCAGCAGGACATGGCGAAGTTCGCGCAATACAAAGACAAATTTGACGACGCGATCTGGAACAGGGACCTCTCTGGGCCGTTCGACATCTTCAACCAGTACATCCTGCGCGCGGTCGATCGCATGAACTATGCGCGCAGCCTGTTGAAGCAGGGTTTCGACTTCAACACCAACGACACCTACACCATCGATCGCAAGAACGCCGACTGGCCGAAAGACCAGGCCGAGCTCAACGATCTATGGCGCAAGCGCGTGATGAACGACTGGCTGCGCCTGAAGCTTGCCGGCAAGACCGACGACGACATCCGCAAGACGCTCGACAAGCGCTACAGCAGCTACGTCAACCGCGTGCGTCAGCTCGACGGTGAAGATGCGTTCCAGACCTTCATGACGGCGTACGCCAATTCGACCGACCCGCACACCGACTACATGGGTCCGCGCGAAGCCGAGAACTTCGATATCACGATGAAGCTCTCGCTCGAAGGCATCGGTGCGCAGTTGCAGGCCCGCGACGACTACACGCAGATCGCTTCGCTGGTGCCCGCCAGTCCCGCCATCAAGTCCGGCAAGTTGCATGTGGGCGACACCGTGCTCGGCGTCGGTCAGGGCGATAGCGGCCCGATCGTCGACGTGGTCGGCTGGCGCCTGGACGACGTGGTCAACCTGATCCGCGGCAAGAAAGACACCACCGTGCGCCTGGAAATTGCGCCGGCAGACCAGGGTCCGGATGGCAAGCACGTCATCATTCCGTTGGTGCGCGAGAAGATCGCCATTGAAGATCAGGCGGCTAAGAAGAAAGTTATCGACATCGACGACAACGGCGTCGACCGCAAGATCGGCGTGATCGAACTGCCGATGTTCTATTCCGACTTCGGTGCGCGCAGCGAAGGCGACAAGAACTTCAAGAGCGCCACCCGCGATGTCAGCAAGCTGCTGGGCGAACTCAAGGCCGAAGGCGTGCAGGGCGTGGTCATCGACCTGCGCAACAACGGCGGCGGTTCACTGTATGAAGCCAACGAGCTGACCGGCCTGTTCATCGACAAGGGTCCGACCGTGCAGGTGCGCAATGCGGGCGGTGCGGTCCAGGCGCAGGGCAAGGATGACGATTCCCCGATGGTGTGGAGCGGTCCGATGGCCGTTCTCGTCAATCGTGGCACGGCATCGGCGTCGGAGATTTTCTCGGCGGCGATCCAGGATTACGGCCGCGGTTTGATCATCGGCACGCCGACCTTCGGCAAGGGCACCGTGCAGACGCTGATCGATCTCGATCGCTTCGCTTCCGACCCGGACAGCAAAGCTAACTTCGGCGCGTTGAAGATGACGGTGCAGGAATTCTTCCGCATCAACGGCGGTTCGACGCAGCTGCGTGGCGTGACTCCGGACCTGCTGTATCCGACCAACGGCGACGAGAAGGATTTCGGCGAGTCGACGTACGACAACGCCCTGCCGTGGACGCAGATCGCACCGGCCGACTACAAGCCCGTCGCCGACATGAAGGGATACCTGGCGCAGTTGCAGCAGTTGCACGATGCGCGCGCCGCCAAATCTCCCGCATGGCAGCTGATGCTCGACGAACTCACGCAGTACAAGAAGCTGGCCGATCGCACCACGATCTCGCTCAACTTTGCGCAGCGTGAAACCGAACGCAAACAGCTCGACGCCATCCAGGCCGATTTCCGTGCGCGTCACAAGACGATTGACGGCAACAACTCGGTGTCCGACGACAACGATCAGCTCGACGACGGTCTCAACCCGAGCGAGCGCAGCCTCACCACCGAACTGAAGGAACAGGAAGAGGCCAAGAATGCTCCCGATCCGCAGCTGCAGGAAACGGCGCACGTGCTGTATGACGCCGTGGGCTTGATCAACGCGAATCCGAAGCTGGCGGCCGTGGTGCTTCCGTACGGCGGCAAAGAGAGCGAGCCTGCGCTGGCCGTGGTTGCCGGTCCGAATGCGACGACAGCACCTGAAACCTCCGTCGGCAACGGCGATGGTGGTTCGAGTACACCCGCGCCAGACGCTTCACACGCTTCTGCGCCGGCCAAGTCGGCATCCAGCGGCAATCATTGAGATTGCGGTATCGCATGAACCGAAAAAGCAGCGCTTCGGCGCTGCTTTTTTTTGCATTTGCCTCCTCACCGGTTTAAGGGGAGGATGACGATGGTTGGCCTCGCCACACCGTCGAAACGAACGGCGCGCAGCACCCTGTGCATGGCAAGAGGTCGTCACCCGAAATAGGTCGCTACCGCTCGCAAGAGGGAGGTATGGCATGAACCTGTTGTCGAACATGGCGCTGGCCGGCGGTCTGGCATGGGCCAGCGGTATCCGTCTTTACGCCACGTTGTTCATCGCCGGCTTGCTTGGACGTCTCGGTTACGTCGATCTGCCATCCGGACTGGTGGTACTCAGCCACAACTGGGTGCTGATTGCGTCGGGTGTGTTGATGCTCGGCGAATTTCTCGCGGACAAGATTCCCGTGTTCGACAGCGTGTGGGATTCCTTCCAGACCTTTATCCGCATTCCGGTCGGCACGTTGCTGGCGTGGGGTGTCTTCAAGCATTCGCCGATGGACGAACAAATTGCCGCTGCGTTGCTCGGTGGTGCCGTGGTGACGGGTACGCATCTGGCCAAATCCGGCGGCCGCGCCTTGATCAACACATCCCCCGAGCCGATCAGCAATTGGACGGCAAGCGCGGGCGAGGACGTGTCGTTGTTCGGCATCCTCTACCTGATGTGGCAGCACCCGCTTGTGCTGCTGATCGCGCTGGTGCTGTTTATGGTGCTGCTGTGTTGGCTGCTGCCGAAGATCGCGCGCGGATTGCGCATGATCGTGCAGCGTGTGCGCAGCATGGGGACGTGGCTATTTCGCGAGACGGGCGCGACGCGTTAGCCGATAACTCCCTCCCCTACGTGCAGTAGGGGAGGGTTGGGGCGGGGTGAAGCCTTCACGCTTGCGGCAAGCTCGGACAACCCCACCCCGGCCCTCCCCTGCACGCAGGGGAGGGAGAAAATCGGTGCATCACGCGCGATAGCGGCTCTGCAAAAACGCAAACATCGCGCGCAAACCCATCGCCTCACCACCGCGCGGACGGCCAGGACGATCGCCGTCGTTCCACGCATACGTGTCCAGATGCACCCACGGCATGCCGTCGGGAATAAATCGTTCCATGTACAGCGCGGCAGTAATCGCACCGGCATGACGCGAAGGACCGGCATTAGCGAAATCCGCCAGATAGGAATCGAGCATCTTGCGATAAGGACGCCACAACGGCAGCCGCCACATCGGGTCGGCGACCTGTCGACCATGTGCAAGCGCGGTATCCGCAATCGCATCGTCATTGGCAAACAACGCCGGAAGATCCGGGCCCAGCGCCACGCGTGCCGCACCCGTGAGCGTGGCAAAGTCGATGATCAGATCGGGCTTCTGCTCCGCACCGTAGGCCAGCGCATCGCATAGCACCAGACGGCCTTCGGCGTCGGTATTGTCGATCTCCACGCTATGACCGCCGCGTGTAACCACCACTTCACCAGGGCGCATTGCGTTGCCCGCAACGGCATTTTCCACCGCCGGAATCAGCAATGTCAGGCGCACCGGCAACTTCGCGTGCATGATCAATCCAGCCAGCGCGATGGCGTGTGCCGCACCGCCCATGTCCTTCTTCATCCAGCGCATGCCGTCGGACGGTTTCAAATCCAGACCGCCCGTGTCGAAGCACACGCCCTTACCGACCACGACGAGTTTCGGATGCGATGCCTTGCCCCACGTCAGCTCGATCAATCGCGGCGGACGATGACTGGCGCGGCCCACCGTGTAGATCGTCGGAAAGTTCGCTTCCAGCAGTTCTTCGCCGACCCATTCATGCACCTTGCCCTTGTGCACCTTGCCTAGATGCTTCACGGCATCGGCCAGTTGCTTCGGGCCCATATCCTCGGTCGGCGTGTTGACCAGATCGCGCACCAGGGCGGTCGCGCTGACGAGTGGCGCGAGCGTTTCGAAGGTGGCGGTGTCGACGGCCAGCGTTGCGGGCGCGCGTTTGGCTTTGCGATAGCGCGTGAACTGATACGCACCCAGGGCCCAACCCAGCGCAGAGAGTTGCGCATCGAGCGGCACGCTGTCGGCATCGAGTGTGTATTCGCCGACCGGCAGCATCGTCGGTAACGCTGCCAGCGCGCCGAGTGCATCCTGTCGATCCACGCCCACTAACACGCGCGCCAGCTTGCCGTTCGTATCGGCTAGCAGACACACGCTGCCGGGCTTCGCATCGAACCCGGTTTCTTCCGCCCATTTGCGCTGCGCGGGTGTAAGGCGTCTGCGCGTGGAGGAAAAATGGACGGTGTCGGTCGCTTCGATCGGTGTCGGAGCGGAGCGTTTGGAGCGGATTTCGGTCAGTGCGGCCATGCGCTTTGGTCTTGGTTGTTTGGCGTGAATGATCGCGCGTTTCCAAGACTGTTCAAAGCTTCTGGGGTGGGAATTGGAGAAAACTTCGTTTTTCGAGACGCGTGGCTTTCAAACGAAAGGCTTGGAACGAACCTTTGAAGGTTTGTACAAGTTCGCACCCTCACCCCAACCCCTCTCCCAATGGGAGAGGGGCTAGGTTGAGGAGTGATTTGCGTCGAGCCACTGCACTAGCGTGGCCAGATCGCGCAGGTCGAGATCGGGTTTGGCGCCCAATGTGCCGGGCCAGGGGTGGCCGGGGCGGTTGATCCATGCTGTGCGCAGGCCTGCGTCGCGTGCGCCCACGACATCCAGCTCGGGATCATCGCCGATATGCAGGATCTGATCGGGCGCTACACCGAGTTGCTCGGCAGCGGCGAGGAAAATGCGCGCATCCGGTTTTGCAACGCCTGCATCGCGTGCACTGATGTGATGTGCAAAGTGCATGCGCAGACCGATGCGTTCCAGATCCGCATTGCCGTTGGTCAAACTGGCCACCGGCCACTTGGCGGCCAGGGCTTCCAGTGCGGGCAGGGCATCGGGATACAGCTCCACGCTGTTGCGTGCTGTGGCGTAGATCTCCCACATCGCATCCAGTGGTGCCTCGGCGATACCCGCGGCATCGAAGGCGCGTTGCATGGTGAGGTAACGCTGTGCGGTGAAGTCGTGCGCCAGGTCGATGCGTTCGGCGGCCACGCGTGCGCGCAGTTCACGCATGGCGGGAATCGGCCAGATCTTGGCGACCTGCGGATAGTGACGGCGCAGGTAGTTGTCCAGATCGCGATCGGCACGCTCAAGCGCCGGCATCACCGGCCAGAGGGTGTCATCCAGATCGATAGTCAGTGCGAGGATGCGCATGGGGGCATCCCTGGAAGGGATCGGCGCGTCGTGACGGCTCAGCGCGCTTCGATGCGCAGCACCTGACCGGTGCGGACCGTGTTGTCTTTCAGGTGATTCCAGCTGCGAATCTGTGCGACATCGACGCCATGCTTGCGCGCGATGGAATACAGCGTCTCGCCGGAACCCACGCGGTAGCTGCGGGCAGCCGCCGGCGCAGGAGCGCTGGCGACTTTGCGGACATCCGATTTCTTGACCGGTGCTTCAGCCGTCTTGCTGGCCTTGGTCTTGTTCACCGGCACTTTGTCGAACGTCACGACGGCATCGGCGGTGACCTTCGCAAAATCGCTGCCATGGCTCGTTGCATCGGCAACGGTAAACGCATCGCCGTGCACACCCTTCAGGCTGCTCGGTTGCGGTGCGGCGACCACGGCGCCTGCCACGGCTGCGAGGCTAGGCGTATTCGCGCGTGCAGCGGCTGCGGCTGCGGTTGCTGCGGCAGCGGACGGAACCACTGCGCGCGGCGCGGCGGCTGCGGCGATCTGCGTCGGTTCGGCGCTGGCGTGCGCACCCACTTCCGCCAGAATGCGGCTGCGGCGCGACGAATCCATCGCCGTCAACGCGCCACCGTCGGCATAGGGCACCAGACTATGCGAGCGCAGCACCGATTCACCCTTTGCGCTCTGCGTGAAATCGACGAAAGCCTTCGCGTTCGCTGCATTCGGGCTGCTGGCATTGGTCACCAGGTACAGCTCGGTGAACAACGGATACGAACCGCTTGCCACGGTCGATACGCTCGGTGCAACACCGCTGATGCGGATCATCTTGATCTTCGAATTGCCCGCCACGCTGGACAGCGTCGTCACACCGAACGCGCGCGGATCGAGCGCCACCGATGCTTCCAGCTGCGTGGTGTTCACATACAAGCGCGGTGCCGCCACCGGCTGACTGCCGCGGCCGAACACCAGCTTGCGCAGGCTGAACTCAACACCGTCGCCGGGGCTGGCTACGGCGAACACGTCCATCGGCGAATCGTTGCCGCCGACGTCTTTCCAGTTGGTGATCTTGCCGTAGTAGATGTCGTGCACTTGCTGCAAGGTCAGGCTGCTCACCGGGTTCGATGGACTGGTGACCAACACCAGCGCATCCCACGCCACCGGCGTGAAGGTGAGGCCGCTATCGACCGCGTTGCCGGAACTTCCGCGTGCGCTGCCTGCGATATCCGCCGAACCGCTCGCCACCGCATCCAGACCCGATGCCGTGTTGAACGGTTGCAGCTCGACGCGGCCATGACCGGAGGACTGCCACGCCTGCGCCATGCCCTTCATCACGCCGTTGCCGGTGACAACGTCGCCGCGCCAGGTCAGTGACTGTGATTGCGCCAGTGCGACGAGTGCGACGGTGGAAAGACTCGCACCGATCAGGGCGACAGAAAGCAGACGTGGAATACGTACAGGCATAGGAATGCGCGACCTACGAAATGGCTGAAATGATGCCAGTGTGCCGTCAAAACCGCGTGCACACAGTGACAGGATGCTGTATTTCAACGGCCTGGAGGCAAAACATCAAGCGAAAACATCAAGCGCGTTCATATATTTGCGTCAAACAGTTGATTGAGACGGAACGAATCGACGGATATCGCCTATACGCTCCGTCCCTCAACTCACTGAATCACCACATAGTTAAGCCCATCGCCCGCGGCGACCAGCAACACTAGCTGGCGAGGCTTTGCTACCGCCAAACCCTGCAAATCACGCAGACTGCTGATGCGGCGATTGCCGATGCCCACGATCACATCGCCTGATGAAAGCCCTGCTTGCGCCGCGCGGCTGTTGGGGCTCACCGATGTCACCGCGATGCCTGCCAAGCCCTGACTCGTTTGCGCATCGTTCAGATCACTGAAGGTGACGCCAACCAGACGAGGATCGAGTTTGCCGGCATCGATCGACGCTACTTTCTCCGGCGTGAGCTGCGCATTGACGGTTCGCGTCTTGCCATCGCGCAGTACCGTCAACGCCACCGTGCTGTTCGCAGGAAGCAGACCTTCGGCATTGTTGAGCTGATCGGCGCTATCCAGCGGCGTGCCGTTGATAGCTGTCACGACATCGCCCACCTGAAGCCCCGCACGATCGGCCGCGGAGCCCGGCGTCACGCGCGTCACCACCGCACCGTTGTTGTCTTTCAACCCAAGCAGCTTGGCGATATTCGGCGTGATGTCCTGCGTCTGCGCGCCCAGGCTGCCGCGGCTGACCTTGCCGTGCGCGATCAACTGCTGCATCACATCGCTGGCGACCTTGGTCGGTATCGCAAAACCGATGCCCACATTGCCGCCCGACGGCGACAGGATCATCGAATTGATGCCGATCAGCTCGCCACGCAGATTCACCAGCGCGCCGCCGGAATTGCCCGGATTGATCGACGCATCCGTCTGAATGAAATTCTGAAAACTCGAACCGCCCAGCCCCGAACGACCTAGCGCCGACACGATGCCCGACGTCACCGTCTGCCCCAATCCAAACGGATCGCCCACGGCCACCACAAAATCGCCCACGCGCAGCGCGGACGAATCGGCAATCGGCAACGCCTGCAGATGATCGGGCGTGATCTTCACCACCGCGACATCGGTTGCCGGATCGGTGCCGATCAACGTGCCTTTGAAATTCCGCCCATCCTGCAATGTGACAGTGATGTCGTCCGCATTTCCCACCACATGGTTGTTGGTGAGGATGTAACCCTTGTCCGCATCCACGATCACGCCCGAGCCCAGGCTCTGTTCCACCTGCTCGCGCGGCGAACCGTTCAATCCGAAAAACTGACGGAACACGGGATCATCGAAGAACGGGTTGTTCACCCGTACACGCGTCTTGGTGGAGATGTTCACCACCGCCGGCGTCACTTTCTGAAGCATCGGTGCGAGCGAGGGCAGGGGCTGTCCATCCACGATCGGCGGCAGTGCAGCCGACGCGTGCATTGGTGAAGCAGCCATCAACGCGAGGCTGAAAAAAGCCGTGGAACGGCGAAGAAAGCGGTGTTGCATGAAGTCTCCTTCTCAACGATCAAAAAGGTTGGACCTGTTCGACTCGCAAGCCTCCCGCGCGGTTCCCGGAGCGCGCCTGCGCAGCGTCAATCGGGGCGCCCGCAAGTGCGACGCAGTTAGCACTTTACATCGCCCCGTCGCGGGGGTAACGTTTCCGCCCATCCGCAATCACAACATCTTGTGTACCAGCAGCGGTTGACTACCCAAGAACTGGTACCTGTGTGAATATCGTCAGGAGGGGCTGCCGCTGTTCGCGAAGTGAATGTCAGGCCGGAGATCACGCGCGGGGGCGTGAACTGGCAGACCGGGTTTCCCGGTCAACTGACGGAAGTCTCCATCTATATAAGAAACCAGCGTGGCCGTGAGGCCACATCGGGAGATCAGGAAGCCGATGAGCACCTTGCGTGCAACAAACGTAGGTCGCGATGCAGCCATTCCGCTGCAGCCCGCCTCGATGGACATCTGGGACAAGAAGTATCGTCTCCGCAGCAAAACCGGCGAGCCCGTCGACGCCACCATCGATGACAGCTGGCAGCGCGTTGCGCGCGCCCTGTCCGATGTGGAGGCCACGCCGGAACTTCGCGAAGAGTGGTTCGAACATTTTCTGTGGGCGTTGCGCCGCGGTGCGATTCCGGCCGGCCGCATTACGTCCAACGCCGGCGCGCTGGAACACAAGCCTGCTACGTCGACGATCAACTGCACCGTGTCCGGCACCATCCGCGACTCGATGGACAACATCCTCGACAAGGTGCACGAAGCCGGTCTCACGCTGAAGGCCGGTTGCGGCATCGGTTACGAGTTCAGCACGCTGCGTCCGCGCGGTGCGTATGTGTCCGGTGCGGGCGCCTACACCAGCGGCCCGCTGTCGTTCATGGATATCTACGACAAGATGTGCTTCACCGTCTCATCGGCCGGTGGACGTCGCGGTGCGCAGATGGGCACCTTCGATGTCAGCCATCCCGACGTGAAGGAATTCATCCGCGCCAAGCGCGAGAACGGCCGCCTGCGCCAGTTCAATCTCTCGCTGCTGATCACCGACGGCTTCATGCAGGCGGTGGAGTTCGATCAGGATTGGCCGCTCGTCTTCCCCGTGCACATCAAAGAAAAAGACGACGTCGACCTCAACGATCCCAGCATCGTCGTGTGGCGCGAATGGCCCACGCATGAAAACTACGTGGAGCGCGAAGACGGTCTGGTCGCCTGCAAGATCTACGGCCACATCCGCGCGCGTCACCTGTGGGACATGATCATGGTCTCGACGTACGACTACGCCGAGCCCGGGTTCATCCTCATCGACAAGGTGAACGAGATGAACAACAACTGGTGGTGCGAGCACATCCGCGCCACCAATCCCTGCGGCGAGCAACCGCTGCCGCCGTACGGCTCGTGCCTGCTCGGCTCGGTGAACCTCACCACCTTCGTGCGCGATCCGTTCGGTCCCAAGGCGCGTTTCGATTGGGACGAATATCGCGAAGTCGTGAAAATCTTCACCCGCATGCTCGACAACGTGGTGGAGATCAACGGCCTGCCGCTCGAACAGCAGCGCCACGAGATTCTTTCCAAGCGTCGTCATGGCATGGGCTTTCTCGGCCTTGGCAGCACGCTCACCATGCTGAAGATGCGCTACGGCAGCGCCGAAGCCGTTGCCTTCACCGAAGACGTCTCGCGCGAAATGGCCGTGGCCGGTTGGGAAGTCGCACTCGACCTCGCCAAAGAAAAAGGCCCGGCGCCCGTACTCGCCCAGACCTTCACCGTCACCGGCGACATGCTGCGCAAGCGCCCGGAAATGGTCGAAGACGGCTACAAGGTCGGCGATCAGATTCGCGGCAGCGTGCTGCACGCCAAATACAGCCGCTACATGCAGCGCGTCGCCAGCGTGGCGCCGAACCTGGTCGAAGAGCTGGCCACCGTTGGCGCGCGCTTCACGCATCACACCTCGATCGCGCCCACCGGCACCATTTCGCTGTCGCTCGCCAACAACGCCAGCAACGGCATCGAGCCCAGCTTTGCCCATCACTATTCGCGCAACGTCATCCGCGAAGGCCGCAAATCGAAAGAAAAGGTCGAGGTCTACAGCTTCGAGCTGCTCGCCTACCGCGCCTTGATCAACGCCGACGCCATGCCATTCGGCGACGACCCCAAGGCCAAGCTGCCGGAATATTTTGTCGCTGCCGACGACATCTCGCCCAAAGAACACGTCGACATTCAGGCCGCCTCGCAGTTGTGGGTGGATTCGTCCATCTCCAAAACCGCGAACGTGCCCACCGACTACCCCTACGAAGACTTCAAAGACATCTACTTCTACGCTTATAAACAGGGCCTCAAGGGATGCACCACGTTCCGCTTCAACCCCGCTGCATTCCAGGGCGTGCTGGTGAAAGAAGCCGATCTTGAAAACACCCTCTACCGCTTCGAATTGGAAGACGGTAGCGTTGTGGAACTGAAAGGCAACGAAGAAGTGGAGTACGACGGAGAGATGCACACCGCCGCCAATTTGTTCGATGCTTTGAAGGAAGGCTATTACGGAAAATTTTAGTGGTGGCATGTAACGCGAAATCGCGCTACGTTTCTGCTCACAGCAATCCGTATCCGTAACAGACTTATCGCAAGTTCCATAACAAACGTACCGGAGGGGAATACCCGCATGTCTATCGATACCGAGTTTGAAGTCCATCACGACGAAACTGCACCGGCTGCTCCGGCGTCGAACGAAGCGGCTCCTGCTGCTCCGAAAAAGCGTCGCAAGAAAGCCAAGAAAGCAAAAGCTGCTGCCCCTGCAAAGAAGGCCGCGAAGAAGGCAACCAAGAAAGCTGGTGCCAAGAAAGCTGTGAAGAAAACAGCCAAGAAAGCCGCCAAGAAGGCAACCCGCAAGGGCGCTGCAAAGAAAGCCAGCAAGAAAGCCGTGAAGAAGACGGCCAAGAAAGCTGCAAAGAAGGTCAGCAGCAAGAAGACGGCTAAAAAGGCCGTAAAGAAAGTGGCCAAAAAGGCCGCCGGTAAGAAAACCGCCAAGAAAGCGGTGAAGAGGTCCACTGCCAGCAAGAAGGCCGGTCGTAAGGCGACCAAGAAAACCGCCAAGAAGGCCGCCCGCAAGAAGTAAGCACTAAAAACATCCGGCCCGTAGAGCTGCGGGCCGGATGTTTTTTTTCAGCAGTCCCCCTCTCCCTCCGGGAGAGGCCGGGGCAAAAAAAGCCCCAGTAGCTAAGAACACCTCGACGCATCCATCACGCCGCACCGTGAAATGCTCGTCATCCCAGCGAAGGCTGGGATCCAGTGACTTCAGTCCGCACCCAAAGCAAAAACGCCAGACCAAAAACTTGCCCCTGGCGCGCAAACCCCCATCTATATAGATAAGCCGCACCTCGCGCACCGCCACAAAAAGAGACACCGCACATGACGATCAAGATCGAAAAAAAGATCAAGGGCTACGAGGTCGTCAAGCCCGAAGACAAAGCCGCGCCCACCGCCGCACCTGCCATCGAGCCCAAAGAGTCTCCGGTCGCCGAAGTCATCCAGATGCACGAGAGCCTGGAGCGCCCCGAGGCGCTGATCGGCTCCACCTTCAAGATCAAATCGCCGCTGTTCGAACACGCCCTGTACGTCACCATCAACGACATCGTGCTCAACGCCGGCACCAAGTACGAACAGCGCCGCCCCTTCGAGATCTTCATCAACTCGAAGAACATGGACCACTTCCAGTGGATCGTGGCGCTCACCCGCATTCTCTCCGCCGTCTTCCGTAAAGGCGGCGACGTCACCTTCATCGTGGAAGAACTCAAGGCCGTCTTCGACCCCCGCGGCGGTTACTTCAAAGCCGGCGGCGTCTACATGCCCAGCATCGTTGCCGAGATCGGCGCGGTAATCGAGCAGCACATGAAGAACATCGGCCTCATCCACGACCCGGAAATGAGCGACGGCCAACGCGCCCTCATCGCAGAAAAGCGCGCCGCCTACGAAAAATCCGCGCAAAAAAAAACTGAGTTAAGCCCCACCGACGCCGACACCAACGACTCCGCCGGCTTCCCGCCGGGTGCAACGCTGTGCGCCAAGTGCAACACGAAGGCGCTGGTGCTGATGGATGGGTGTCAGACTTGTTTGAATTGTGGCTATAGCAAGTGCGGCTAGCCGCAATGGCTTAGTGGCAAGAACCTTAAGAAAGGGCGGCAGTTATGTCGCCCTTTCTTGATTGTAACGAAAAGGTCGCCCGCTCTTGTTGACTGAGTATCTGCTCTAAGCAGCTCCGCGACATTCAAATGACCATCGACACTAAATGGTCGTATTTGATTGTTCGTTACGTTGAATTCTGACAAGGAACGTATATGGCTAAGTATATTCAATCGGACGCGAAAGACTTTGCAGCTTTGAGCCAATTTGTAACTCCCTACGAAGCTCAAGGAAGAACTGCATCTGCAGCATTGTTAATTTGGTTTTTGGAAGTGCTATTTCGTCTCGATGAAACTGAGGCGCAAGACGCTGTTTGCGATAAGAAACATGACGCCGGCGTAGATGCAATCGTGGTGTCGGACAGTAGTAAGGAAATCACGGTTTTCCAAGCCAAGCGAAAGGAAAAGATTCCTGGAACTCTTGGCGATACCGATCTAAAAAGCTTTGTTGGCGCGCTGGCGCAGTTCAAGTCGCGTTCTTCGGTTCTAAAGCTTATTGCGACAACCAAGAATGATGAGCTCAAGAAACTCCTTGAAGAAGGAGATGTCGCCGACAAGATAGGGAATGGCTACAAAATCCGACCGATATTTGTTTGCAATGTGGCGGCAAATGTGGATGCAAGTGATTATCTTGCTCAAGCCGAAGCCGCAGGTCATTTAATTGAATTGTGGGATCTGAAAAGACTTGGACCACTATTGAAACAGCTTTCCAAGGATTGGTTCCTTGATGAAGAGGTCAAGCTCAAAGTTGACGCAGACCATTTATTTTATTTTGGCGCAAAGACTTCCCCTAAACTCGTATACACAGCGATCCGCGCCCAGGAGTTAGTTAGTCTTCCAGGCATTGATGATTCACGCATATTTGCGCAAAACGTTCGTCTTGGATTGGGAAGAACGAGGGTTAACAAGGACATTATTCAGTCAGTTGTAGATAAAGGAGAGCATGAGAATTTCTTGACTTTCCATAATGGATTAACAGTGGTTGCAAAAGATATCAAGGTTCGAGGTTCGACGATCACGCTGTCGGGGTTATCCGTATGCAATGGCTGCCAATCGTTGCTGAGCTTTTATGAAAACCGAAAGGCCCTGACTCCGAAATTGGAAGTCTTGGTTCGAATAGTGAAGGTTGGCTCGGACAGAAAGCTTCCAGAAGTGATCGCGTATCGTACAAACAATCAAAATGCTATTTCGCTTAGGGATCTAAATTCGAACGACTCTGCTCAGCTTCGCTTGAAGAATGAATTTGACTCGTTGTACGGCGCTTACTCTGAGTACACAATTAAGCGTGGTGAAGTTGTGGCCACTGCCGAGCTTAAGAACGAAGATGCCGGAAGGATGATTCTTGCTCTGTACCTGGGTGAGCCAACTAGTGCGCATCAAAAGTACCGTATATTCGGTGACTTGGAAGCGAGAATATTTTCTATAGATATGAATGCGTCTCGCGTGAGATTTGCACAGTTACTGACGACAGAAATTTATTCCCTTCGTTCGAAAATTAAAGAGGAGCGCATTGGGAAATATGGGTTGACGATCTTTATATTGCTCTACTTGGTAGGATGCATTCTTAAAGAATCAGCCGCTGGCAATGAGTTTTTGAAGAATCCTTCTCCTTTTCTCTTGTCGAGCCAGAATGCAAAAGCTCCGCAGCGCAGGCTCTTGGAGTCTCTTAAGGCGATTATTGATCACGCTATAGTTGAGTTGAACTACTACGTAAAAGAACACGGTGGGGACAGCTACAATTATAAGTCCGAATTTAAGTCTCTGAAGGCTGTAGAGGCTCTGCGTAATGCGGTTGTGAAGGCTTACGAAAAAGACATTCATAACGGAAGAGCTCAGCAATTTGCTTTGCCACAATAGAGTAAAAGAAATAGAAAAGTTCTGAGTATTTTTTTCGAGGGTCGTCAAATGTCGCGCTAATATGATCAGCGCCGCTCCATCAGGAGCGTGTTGAGGAGAAGTATCATGTCAACCAACAATTTCAGCTTTCGAGCGCAGCAGTAAACGCCGGAAGGGTTATCCCTCCGAGCAGCGGGTCAAGAAGGGCGAGCGTATCGTCCACGGCAACAAGGAGTTGTTTCGAGAAACTTGGCCGCAACGATCCATGCCCCTGCGGCTCCGCGAGGTTGTTTCAAGAACTGTTGCATGCCGTCCGGTAAATTCGATGGTGCCGGGCGTCACTATTACGTGAGATAACAAAAGAGCGGCCTCGGCCGCTCTTTTTATTCGTCAGTGGCAATAGAAAGGGTCGGACAGAGTGACTTCGCTACGCTTGCTGCACGCGTCAAACTATGGGCCCGGCACCTTTAAACCATGCCGCACCAGCACACCATTTACCGCGGCCTGCATTTTTACCGTGCTGCCCATCAATCCCTGCATGAGTTCGCGTTGCGTCGACGGGTCGGCCATCAGCTGCTGAAACTTGATCATCACCGGATCTGACAGCAACACGGTCAGGTGCTGCAGTTCCGGATTGGAGAGTTTGTCGAGCGATTGGTGCATGGTCGTTTCGACTGCGCTTCCCGGACCGAACATCACGGATGTAATCGCCGAACCTGTGTCGGCTTTGACACCGGCCCAAACGTCGTCCGATACATCCGGATTTGCGGCTTTCGCGGGTGCGAGCAACGCGTCCATCATCGGCGAGTCGGGCGTGAACACCGCGCTCTTCAGGTACGCCATTTCGGCGGCACGGATGAGTGCATCTCTGGATGCATCAGCGGCAACGGCCTGCGAACCGATGCCGATGGTGCTTGCGGCGATGATCAATGCGGCAGGTATAAATGCGCGCCATCCACGTTTCAGAAAGGCACGCTGAGATATCGAAGAGCGCATAGGTTTGATGTCCCTGGTTAGGAAGACCGCGAAAATATGCACATAAATCCAGGCGCAGTGTCAGATAGCGGGCGGGAGCGCGTCAACGACCTCACGGCAGAAGGGGCCAATCCAGATGTGGCGGCGGTTTGGCCCACTTTCTGAGCGATTCAAAAGGCGCAGCGAGTCACTCCTGGGCGACACAACTCACGCACCCATTCATTGACTGGCAACCCAGCCATCCCCAATCTGCGCCAGGCGAACATGCGCTTCTTCGGCAGAGCCTGCGCTCATTTCCATCAGTGTTTCGACGCCTTTTAGCGCGAGCGTCAATGCGTGCGCATCGATGCAGGGTGAAAGTTGCAGTGCTTCGCGCATAAGTTGGACGATGCCATGCGCGCGTTCCAGCAGCAGGTATGAATCATCCAGCAGGGTGAGCGGGTTGCCGATGGGCGCGGCGTAGTAGCTGGTGTTGAGGGTGAGCCAGGCGCCGTTTGCTTTCTCGTTCATTGAAGATTCCTTTGCACGATTGAGCCTGCCGCAAGATGCGGCAACGTGCGTATGTGTTCGTAGGTCACGCCGCGTATTGCGCGCGGCGTGAAGGGCTGCAGGAAAAATCCTGCTCGTTTTGTCGGAATCAGCTGCTTCCGTTTTGACGAATGCCCACTGTGGCTCGACATCGCGCAGCGTGCGCGGCGGTGAAGTAAGGGAAATGCACCGCGGCGGGGTCACGATGACGTGCGGGTGCCGTATGATCGAGCGTAACCATGATCAACTCCTAACTAGTTGGTGGTGGCCAGCGGATCGTCTGAGCGTCAACTCGGGCGATCCGCGTTACTTCACATCAAGTCGGGCGTGTCGTGGTCATCACTGCGGATGGGCACGCCCGACTACCGCACCTTCCCATGAAGTGCAGCATGCAATCTGTCGGGGCTGATTGATTCGATGCGTTGGTCAATGCCTACGCGACGCATGCGAAAGAGCTTCGTTGGGGTTAGGAACATCATTGCCACATGTCGTCCCGTAAACGACAGCGTTCGGCTGCATGCGGACATGTCTGCGTCATATCGCGCGCGCAACCTGCGATAAGCTTGATGCGATCTCATGCGGAGGAGAGCCGGGCATGCAATCCAGTGAACCGTATAACGCACACACGCCGCCTATTCAGCGCTGGAACGGTGCCACACCCTTGGTGATGACGGGCATCGTGTTGGTGATGGTAGTCATGGATCTCATTCGCCACGGATTCCACGCGCCGCGTCATGACGAAGGCACGGCTGATCACATCGCCATACTTTTAATGTTCGGCCAGATACCCGTCGTCATCAGCTTTCTATGGTCGGGACGAAAAGAGATCAAACGCATCGCGCCAGTGTTGATCGCTCAAGTGGCGTTTTGGCTGCTGACTTACATGCTGGCGTTGCAATAACGCTTCAAACCATGCTGCGTAAACGTTTGTTTGCGCTTGCGCGCATCGACATCGCACTCCGTCGTGCTTTGCAGACATCGGTTTGTCCGTAGCCTGTCCGGACAGTGCGGACAACCGTCCGCGGACAGGATGGCTTGTCGCTAACAATACGCGTAAATGGCGCCGTTATGCGGTTTTCGAGGCACTGATGCGGTTGGCATCAGGCTTGCAATATCCATCTCGAAAGCCTCACTCATCCACTTAACGGAGAACCGCCATGAAATTCGAAACCCTGATGCTCAACAGCCTTTTCGCCGCCTGCGTTGTGCTTTGCGTGTCGACCCTGGCAGCGATGTTGGCCTAAGCGTTCGTTGTAGCGAATTGAAAAAGGAATACCCCTTCTTCAATACGCAGTCGATTTTTCTATCAGGTCAGCACGTAGTTTTTGGGTTGTGGCGCGGTTGGCAGATTGCGCTCACCCAATAGTTCCAACAACGATGTTTCGATGCCTTCGGACATGGCATCCAATGGAAGATCGTTGGGTTCGGTGCCGAAAGGTTCTTCGATTTCCGAGCTCAGCGCTTCCAGCGCGAAGAAGGTGTAGGCGATAAAGGTAATCACGACAGGCGTCATCGCCCCGATGGAATCCACCAGGCCGAAGGGAAGCAGCAGGCAATAGAGGTACACCGTGCGGTGGATGATCACGCCGTAGGTAAACGGGATGGGTGTACTGGCGATGCGTTCGCAACCGCCAAGCGCGTCGCTCAAATGTCCCATGTGCACCTGCATGGCCTGCGCTAGCGGTGCGACAAGCTGGCCTGCTAACCGCCGATCGCGCAACCATTCGTCAGCCATCAGCAAAATGGCGGAGGCTTTGTAACGCGCGCCTTTCAGCCGGGAAAGGTCGTCCTTGGAGAGCCAGCGTGCCAAGTCGGTATTCGGGTCCGTGCCGCGCAGTTGGTGGCGCAACGCATGGACAAAGGCGATGAGTCGATGGACGAACACGGTGCTATTCGAGTCCCTATCTACCAGCGTCAGCGATTGCCGTGCCAGCGACCGGGTATCGTTCAATACCTCACCCCACAACACGCGTGCCTCCCAATACCGGGCGTAGCTGGTGTTGTTGCGAAAGCCCAAAAAAATCGCCAGCGTCAAGCCGATCAGCGAGAACGGCACAAAGGTCAGCGAGACCTTCCAGACATAAACGCGGCCATGGAGAAGGGTGACCACCAGTGCAAACGCAAGCGTCAGCAGCAGCTGCGGCAAAATCATTGGCAGCACCGAGCCCCGAACGACCAGCAAAAGACGGAACCAGTTGGGGCGGGGACGGACGATCATTACGGCTTCAGGGATAAGGGATTAACGAATCGAAATTACACCATACTCGCGAGTTTGGGCGGGAAAAGGAAATCTCGCTTGCCGATGGGTGGCAACGGTCCATGATGTGTTTGATCAGCTTTGCTGTTGAAAAGTACGTCAGCGGCGGCCGGAATCTAGTACAAGTACTCTGTGCGACGTACTCGACATAAGCGATGCCGAATGCTGCGCCCGACGCGTTCGAACTGGCTTGACCCTGCTCGCAGCGAAATGGGGCCTCGGTCTTCGGGGAAGTGCTTTTCAATGGCGACGCCGGTCATCGCGCTGGTTGAGCTTGGCGGTTGTTTCAGGAGAATCACGCAGGGAATGCCTAAGAAGTGTATTCAAAGGTGTCTGGCATGTATGAGCGAATAAAGTCGTGGCTTGGCCGAGTGCCGATCGATGATCCGGTGGATCGTCGCAATGCCATCTTCATGCAACTGCTGCTCTTGTTCGAAGGCCTCCGCGTCCCGCTGAACAAGGTCTACCTGGTGGCGTTTCACTGGGCCTATCTCCAGGACCACTTTTACAACCGCGCCCGCTCCGGATCGATGACGGCCATCGCCATCGATTTTGGAACGGACCTGGCCATGACCATTACGGCATGGCTGGGGATTTACCTCATCCGCCTGGGGAAATTCAAACCCGCCGTATCGATCTACCTTGGGTCCGTCTTGTGCTCAGGGGCGATTGCATACACCGCTTTCGGTTATCAGGCCACGGATGGCAATCTGACATTCATCATGATTTTGGCGCTCAGCGGCATCATGCTGGGAAGAACGGCGCTTTGGATAACGTATGCCGGCGAGGCCATCACGCTAATCATGAGTGTTGCGCCGATCAAAGTTGCCAATGTGCTGCATTTGCCTCCCGTCGTCATCGATGCCTACGCCTTGCTGCCGATGCGAGCATTGATGAGCTACTTCCTCATCGCGGTCATTTTCGACCGAAGCATCTACGCGCTGCGACAGAGTTACAACGAGGCCAATGAAAAGCAGAAACAACTGACGCTGGAGATTGCAGCGCGCGAGCGTGCTCAGGAGCAGTTGCTGCATTCCCAGAAGATGGATGCCATGGGAAAGGTTGCCAGCGGCATCGCGCACGATATGAACAATATTTTCGGAATCATTATTGGTTTCTCTGTCGAGCGAGACCGCTTGCCGATAGACGATTCGCCGGATGATGATCTTCTCGCTGTGGCTGAGGCGATGGATGGTATTGAAAGTGCCGCGCGCCGGGGTACGTCGGTATGCCGGAAACTGCTGGCGTTCAGTCGCCACGACGTAGCGCATCTCGAGGTCTTCGACATCGTTGCCGCGTTGAAAGGCATTCTTCCGCTTATCCGGAAAGTTTTACCGCAAACCGTGCAGCTGCAGGTGCATGTGCCCGACGATGAGATTCTGGTCTACTTCGATCGCAGCCAGTTCGAACTTGCGACGATCAATTTGGCGTCCAACGCTCGCGATGCCATGCCGACTGGCGGTACGTGCACATTTTCCATCGAGAGATCGGATCATCGCGTCACTTTATCTATCCATGACACCGGCATTGGCATGCCTGATGATGTGAAGGCGAGAATCTTTGAACCGTTCTTCACGACGAAATCCGTTGGCGATGGTACGGGTCTTGGCTTGAGCGTGGTGGATGGTCTCATCCGCGGCGCGGGTGGAAGCACTGCTGTCGAAAGTGAGCTTGGTAAGGGTTCCATCATTCGCATCCGACTTCCGATCGCCGAGCCCGAGATGGTATTGGCGACACCGGCGACCTTCGAGGATGGGATGCGTTCCTACCTTTAAATGCATCCATCTTTTCATCGATGACTTGCGTGCTTGTCTTTTTTGCTGCTAGTAATTGCTCACACGGCGATGACAAACATTCGTTTTCCATAGCGTATGGTTTGTCAGGTAATCGAGGTCGTGCCGTCGCAGGGGGCTGCGGGTAAAACGCCAGGCACGGACGCTTGCGCCGTGTAACTTTAAGTGTTTGCGTGCGACATCGCGTTGAGTGAGCACTGACGCGTCCATTCGCCGCATCGTTGGTTTTCTTTGTGGGGTATCCGATTTCATGGAATACGTGTCGTGAATTTGCCGTCCAACTCGCCCGACTTGAACGAGCGTCCTGGACCGTTGTTCGTCCTGGTTCTGGAGGACGATGCAGTGCTTCGGGATAGGGTTCTGGTACCCAAGCTGCGGCAATTTGGGTTCGAGGTGGTGACGACGGGCCGTGCAGCCGAAATGCGCGAGGCCTTGGGCAAGCGATTGCCGGACATCGTCCTGCTGGATGTGGGGTTGCCCGATGGCGACGGTTTCGAACTGGCCCGGCAGCTGCGCGCTGACCACTCGCACATTGGTGTTGTCATGCTTACCGGGCATTCCGGCAGCGCGAATTTAGTGCGTGGCCTGAGCGAAGGCGCGGACGCGTATCTCTCTAAGCCGGTCGAAATCGACGTGCTTGTCGCAACGCTCTACAGTGTTGCGCGACGTTTGGGGCCTTCGGCGCAGGTCGATGGCGCAACGTGGCGTTTGAGTGCCGACGAATGGTTCCTTTTGTCGCCGGCTGGCGGCAGGGTGAAGTTGAGCAAGGCAGAGCGACGTCTTCTTGACGCTCTGATGAAGCAACCGAATGAAGTTATCTTGCGTGAGTCGTTGATAGCAGCATTGACGGACGACGTTACTGCCTTCGATCCGCATCGACTCGAATCGCTTATTCATCGTCTTCGCCGAAAAGTGCTCGCCGCTCTGGGGGAGCCGCTTCCTCTGGATGCCGTGCACGGAACGGGTTACGTACTCGCGATTTGACGTTTACACCCCTGTTTTCAACGCATTTTTCTCCGGTCCTTGTCGACGCGGACGCATATCCTTTTTGCCGTTTCCATCGTTCCGCGTCTGAAGCCCTGCTGAAATTCCGTGAGAAGTCGGTGAGGATTTAGCTGGCACCCCGTGTGTGACGAAATCAAGTCACGATGATTAAGATCACGCTACTGATGAGGACGATTTCGTCGCACGGATGATCATCAGAGGCGCCTCGAAGATTGCGACTGAAAGCATCTTCCAGGTGTTGGGGATATCCGGGACGTCTAACAGTCAACACAAATCTCCGGGGGAGACAGCGTGCTAACAAACAAATACAAGCCATGGCTTGCAGGAGCTGCTTTGATATTCGCGGCGGGTGGAGCAGGGCAGGCGTGTGCCGCCGTTGCTTCTACCGCAGGCGTATCCGCAACAGCCGCAACGGGATCAAAGAGCGCCCCGCTTATCGACGCTTCGAAGATAAGCAATAACCAGACGAGCACGCTGAAGGGTACGATCCCCGTGCGGATCGCGCACAGCGTGGACAGTGGTCGCATGGGTCAGACGGAAGTGATCCCGTCGATGACCTTGCTGCTCAAGCGCACTCCGGCACAGCAGGAACAGCTCAATCGCTATGCGGCGTCGCTGAGCTCCCCCGGATCGCCGAACTATCACAAATGGCTTACTGCCAAACAGTTGGGCGAGCAGTTCGGTCCGAGCGACCAGGACATCGCCACGGTAAAGAATTGGCTGCAATCGCAGGGATTGGGCGTCAAGTCGATTTCTGCCGACAAGATGATGATTCACTTCATGGGACCGGTGGCTGCCGTTGAGCGTGCCTTCGGTACGACGATGCATCGCTATGTCGAAAATGGCAAAACCCATTTCGCCAATGCAACCGAGCAGAAGCTGCCCGCTGCACTGACTCCCGTTGTAGCAGGTGTTGCGTCGCTTTCGGATTTCTTCCCGAAGTCGCAGGCTGTCAACGTCGGCACGGTCAAGCGCAATGCAAAGGGGCAGTGGACGTCGGCGAGTGGTCCGTCGTCGAACTTCAACTCCGTCTACAACGGCAACACGTATTACGACGTAGCGCCTGCGGACTTCAACACGATCTACAACGTCAATCCCGAGTGGAGCGAGGGTGTACGCGGTGCGGGCCAGACCGTGGTAGTGCTCGAAGACAGTGACGTGCAGAATCCGGACGTTGCGACGTTCCGTTCGACGTTCCTGCCTCCCGATGCGCAGGGTGTGTTCAGTCAAGTCAATCCCGTCTCTCCCCAGGGCGTTGCAGAGTGCGTGGATCCGGGTCGCACGGGTGACGAAGACGAGGCTGCCCTCGATGCAGAATGGGCCGGTGCTGCAGCGCCGGATGCCAACGTCGTGTTGGCTTCCTGCGCGAATAGCGGTTCGGACTTCGGTGCATTTCTTGCCGCAGAGAACCTGCTCTCCAGCGCTACACCGCCGCCCATCCTCAGCCTGAGCTACGGCGAGTGCGAGTCGGTGGCTGCGCCGGTGGGTGACGCTCTAGAGGTCTCCTATCTTTGGAATGAGGCAGCCTTTGAAGGCGTCAGCGTGTTTGTCTCGTCGGGCGACTCCGGTTCGGCGGGATGTGATCAGGACCAATCGGGCGGCGCAGTTTTCGGTCTTGAAGTTAACGGCCTTGGCAGCACGCCCTTCAATGTCTCGGTGGGCGGTACCGATTTCAACGACGCGAGTGACACCAGTAAGTATTGGCTTGCTGGAAACGGCGCACTCGGTGCAAGCGCACTGTCGTATGTCCCCGAGATGACCTGGAACGATTCCTGCGCCAGCCCGATACTGGATAAGGCGCTTGGATATTCCGATCCGCTCAGCGCGTGTAATTCGGCAGGTTTCACTACCGTCATCGGTGGTAGCGGCGGTCCGAGCTATCTGTGGGAGCAGCCAGCGTGGCAGGAAGGTATCGCTGGCATGCCGCAAACGCTGACTCGTGCACTTCCTGACGTTTCGCTGTTTGCTGCCAACGGCATGTTTGGTCATGCATTGCTTTTCTGCATGTCCGACACGACGGTGAACCCTTATGCCCAACCGTGCAACTATCTCGACCCCACCGCAGTGATTTTCAATAGCGCAGGTGGCACGTCGTTCGCTGCACCCGCCATGGCTGGCGTGCAGGCGCTGATCAATCAGTCGGACAGCACGAATCATGGCAACATCGCACCGATGCTGTATCAGTTGGCGCGCAAGCAGTATGGTATCAACGGTTCGCCGGTGAATACGTGCGGCAGCAATGGCTCGGATCCTTCGTGCGTTTTCCACGATGTCACCGTCGGTAACAACGATGAGCCGTGCCCGATCAACTCCGACGATTGCTATGCCGTTGCCAATCAAAGCGACACGCTCTATGGCTATACAACCATGGGTGTGGAGAGTGCTGGCGGCAGTCAGTCGCTCGTGCCAGCGTGGGTAACGGGCGCCGGTTACGACTATGCGACAGGTCTGGGTTCGCTCAACGTCACCAATTTGGTGAATGCGATTTCGGCGCAGGATACGCGCAGCCAGACAATTACGCGTACGTGGAACGTGATAGGTGAGAACACCAGCGGTACGGCATCCAATCCTGCTGACGTTGCCAATCCGATTACGCCGCAACAGGCAACAGACGGGCATAGCACCATCTTGATGCTTCCGCCGGCCAGCTGCCTGAGTAATGCCCAGACCTGCACACAGGGCAATGCCGAACCCATCATGGCGTGGATGAGTGGCGGTACAGTCGTGCAGGTAGCGTCTCCGCCTTGGGCATTCAATCCGGTCACCTTCCAGTTCGGGCAGCCCTTCCAGGTGGGTGACACCATCAAGTCGGTCGCCAACGATCTGTTCAGCGGTCTGCTGCAAGGCCAGGCGGTGCAGTTCAGCGACAACGCGATTACCAACACGCTTACGGTCGACGTTTACAGCTGGGGTAATTATGAATTTACCTTCCCCTACCCGGCAGGTTGGACACTGATCGGAACGGGCGTTGCCGACGGCACCAACCAATCCGAGGCCATTTTCTACAACAGCACGACGAATCAGCTTGGCTTCTGGAGCTTCAGTTGTAGCGGTACGCAGCAGGATGGTCAGCTCTACAACATCAACTGCAGCAGAACGCCGGGCAATGTCATCAATGTTGCTGCGGGATATACGCCGCACCTGGCCGATCTGAATGGTGATGGATACATCGATATCGTTTGGACCGGCACCAAGAACGACATCTACTACTGGATCAATGACGGTACGGGCAATTTCACCAAGACGTATGGTGGTACGTACCCGGCGGGTTGGGTTCTGGAAGGCGCCGGTGAAATCGCCGGAAGCGGTAGCACGGATCTGATCTGGTACAACGCATCCACAAGTCAACTTGGCTGGTGGATCATGAATGGCAACACCGTTGTTAGCACCAAGGCCGTTAGTGCGGGTGCTGGCTACACCGTGGCGTCGATCGAGGACTTCGACGGCGACGGCTTGGCCGACATCCTGTGGACGAACGCGCAAGGCAGCGCCTATATCTGGCAGGGAACCGGTGCACCGGGCGGCGGCTTCATTTCCGAACGCGTGGCCGACGGTCAAGGCAATCCCTACACGATTCCGGCTGGTTACGTCGTTCAGAAGAGCAGCCTGCAGGGTGTTGCCACCCTGTCACAAGGTTCGGGCTCCTACGGTGGCGGCGGTTCCTCCGGTGGTGGCGGCGGTGGTGGTGGCGGTGGCGGATGCGGCGGCGTGTTGTGCCCCCCGGGCGTCACGGCCTCGGTTGGCTCATCCCACGCTGGCAGTCTCAAGCGCGCCACGCTGCATTAATCGCTGTTCTTGTAAGTGCAAATGACGATAAGGGGTGGGCATAACAGCCCGCCCCTTATCATTTCCAGGGGTCGCGTTTAGTCTGTTTTAGGCGCACGTATGGATGCGCCGTAAAAATTGGCCCGTTCGGCGAAAGCGCTGCCGTTATTTTTTTGTGTCGATTTGACCTCGTTTGCTTCGTCGTATAACAAAACGGTCCGCTGAGGTCGTTTCGTCCGTTCCGACAAGAAGGCACAACGATGACATTGAAACTCTACGCGCATCCATTCTCTTCGTATTGTCAAAAGGTGCTTGTCGCGCTCTATGAAAACGGTACGCCGTTTGAATGGCGTGTGCTCAGTCACGACAATCCAGCGATGACCGCAGAATTTGCCGAGTTGTGGCCGCTTAAACGTATGCCTGTTTTAGTGGATGGCGATCGCACCGTGATGGAAGCGGTGATCATCATCGAATACCTCGGATTGACATATCCGGGGCCGGTTTCGCTGCTGCCCAAGGATCCCGGCGCTGCATTGAACGTGCGACTGATGGATCGCTTCTTCGAGAACTACATTTCCACACCGCAACAGAGAATCGTCTTCAACGCCTTGCGTCCGGAAGCGCAGCGCGATCCTTTCGGCGTCACCGATGCGCGCAAGCTGCTCGATACCGCCTATGCGTGGCTGGATAAGAGGATGAGCGGCCGCGAGTGGGCGGCGGGTGATTTCAGTCTTGCCGATTGCAGTGCGGCACCCTTTCTTTTTTATGCCGACTGGACGCATCGTATCGATCCGTCTTTCACGAATGTCATCGCATATCGAAAGCGATTACTCGCCCGCCCATCCTTTGCGCGCGCAGTGGACGAGGCGCGTCCCTATCGGCCGTTTTTTCCTCTGGGTGCACCTGACCGGGATTGATGAGGAAGCACCGACCTTGGCTAACGGATGGAGTTCTTGCTTGTAGCCGCCGGAGGGAGTTTTTACCCACACAAATAAAAAGGAGCCGACGCGAGGTCGGCCCCTTCATGCCAATCTTTTGCAGAGACTACGGTGCGCGTGAGCGCTCTATCGGCCACACGTTGAAAGCAAAAACGTACATCATGATGATGTTGACCAGCGGGATAAACAGCAACAGCGACCATGCGCCGTTGTAGCCAGCCTTGGAGACAATCTTCCAGGCGGGAATCACCGCCAGAATGCCAGCGATCAACCCAAAGAACGGGTGGAAATGCGGTTCCATACGTTGCCCCTTTGCTCTACACGGAAGGGACTTCTAGCTTACGCCAAAGCTGAGCGCGCTATTTGGGCCGTGGCCGTGACATAAAAAACGGGCCCAGCAGGCGATCAGGGGTCGCCGGCTGGGCCCGTCCGCTACAAAGTTTAAGATCGGCTGGTTCGAATCAGCAGCACATCCACTGCGATGGCGGTAGCACGCCATATTTCATGGGTATTTCATCGATCCGCGAGGCAACCCAGTCGTAGTTGTCCAGGCCTGCCTGTTCCTTGATCTGGTCGGCGCGCTGCAGGTATTCGATCCAGAAATCCATGCCGTCGTTTTCCGTCAGCAAGCGCGGCACAGAGATCGCCAGTTTGCTGAGCATGTGCTCGATCTGATCGGTTGTGGCGTACATGGCGTCACCATTCATGGGGCGGCGGGAAAACTCGGGGCTACCCGTCCATGACGTTTGAGGCGCGGATTTTTGAAATGGTTGCGTGATCCCACAGATAGACGTCTACATATGAGGGCCCGCGCCCGGGTTAGCCCCTTGTTTTACCGACGGATTACGTCAGACTGACGATTGGGGGGCTTGTTGACATGCCGGCAGCCAAGCCGATACACGTATGCAGCAGGCTAATCGGGAACCAGGGGGAAAACATGAGCGTGAACAATCCGTACGATGCACCGAAGTCCAGTGTTGAAGATGTCGTTGAGCACAGCGCCGCGCTTGAGCAGGTTGCAGGCGGGCAAAAGCTGATTATTTATTCGATTCTTTTGTACTTCGTGGGAATGGCCATGAATCGATCGTTCGCTGGCGGACTCACTTTGGTTTGCGTCCTGGCGAGTTTGGCTCTGAGCATCACCGGCATTATTCGCCTATGCAATGGCATGGGCTATTCCACGTTGAACAAAGTGTTTCTGATCATCTCGCTTTTTTTGCCGCTCGTGAATCTGATCGTGTTGGTGTCGCTGAGCATCAGAGCCACCAGCCGATTGAAAGAGGCGGGTTACAAAGTGGGTTTGCTCGGGGCAAGACGCTAAGTTTGCTGTGAGATGGTCACGAAAAAGGGCGGCTTTTCAGCCGCCCTTTTTTTGCGGGACGAAAGCGTTGACGTTATCGCAACGACGTATTGGGCGTCAGTGTTGCTACATCCACGCCCTGCACCTGCGTCATGTTCATGTTGAATTTGGACAGAGCATTCTCGCCCAGCAATAGCTCGCATTTTCCGCAAGACATGGCTTTCACATTGTCTAGTTCGATCGGCCCGACCAGCATGTGATCGATCATGACTTCCTTGGCGTCGACTTCGCGGCCATCGGCAAGCCTCGCCAGTACATGCGCGCGCACGATTTTGTACGGTGCTTTGGAGGCGACGAGGAAGTCGTCGTTGAGCAACACGTCCGTCGCGCCCGTATCCACCACAAACGCGCGCGTGCCGGATTCGCCCACGCTCACGGGTGCGTAGAACGTGCCATCGAGCTTCTCCATCCGGATGCCTTTGGCTTCATCCGATTTGGCCATGCCGTTGTGCAGGGCCGATTCGATCGCCATGCGGTCGCCGATGAAATACGGTTGCTGGCCTTTCGTGTCCAGGTATTGGTCGAACTCGGCGAGTAGGGCAAGCGCTTCGTAATTGCGCTTCTTCGTGATGAGCAGTTTGGAAAGTTTGCCGCGTACGTCCACGAGCGAAGGCACGATTTTCAGCGTCTTGTAGGACCAGTCGATGGCCTCGTCCGTGCGGCCGACTTTCGCAAGGCTATCGGCATAGTAAGCAAAGATGTCGTAGGTGCCTTCGCCCATGCTGATGTCTTTTTCGAACTGGTCGATGGCTTGCTGATCCTTGTCTTCTTCGTTCAACACAAAGCCCAGATTCGCGATGGCTTTGGTATCCGTGGGGCGAAGCTTGATGTACTGCGTCCAGTTTGCTTCCGCACAGGGCAGGTTGGCGTTGTTCGTTTGGCAGCTGACTGCCATCTTTTCGAGCTGCGATGGCGATGCATTCGGTTGCACATAGTCGGGTGTCGCGGGCGCAGCTGCCTGCGTAGCGGTCGGTGCGGACGCGGAGGGTGAATCATCCGAGCAGCTGGTGAGCAGGCAGGTGCCTGACAAGGCGATCACTGCGAGCGTCCAGCATCGAAAAGTGTGGGTACTGACCATGATGTATCCCTTCATGTTTGATCGTTGGAGTTCGGCGCAATGGCCGCCACGTAGCCGCAAAAAAGCCATCGGCTTCGCGGATGCGGGCGACGCAAGAGGAAAGGGGAGGCGACGATACTGGCGGCGGGAGAACGCGCACGGACGGTGGACATCGCCACGGCATTCTTCGCGATAAGGTTACGCACAGTCATCAGCACTCTCCCGTTGCTGGTTCGTCAGCGGGGATGCCGTGGCCGATGCATATTGGTGCAAACCAAACGCGGCAACGCCCCGAAAAGACGGGTCGTTACGGTTCGGATGGTGCAAGCTGGATTCCCCCGGGGCCTAATCTAGCCCAGTCTCTTGGCAGCCACCAGATGGGTGTCTCTTGACCGATCAGGGACGGCCCTTCGTCAGCTCGACGTAGTTTTTTGCGAGGGTTTGTTCAGCTGATCGTGCACGTGACGCGTCCGCGTAGGGCAAGGATCGGTAGATGTCATCAGGTGCCCATGGCTGGCGACGACTCTTCCGTCGTGTCTTGAATCGTCGTTGCGATGAGCTTGGCGAGTTCCGCGTAGCTTTCAGCGCGAGGGTGACGTTTGCGCTTGGGCGCGTCGGCCAGAAGATCGGTCGCCGGGCTTTCTTTGGTATTGCGCTGGTGCAGGAACAGGCATGCTCTTGGCGCGTCGAGAAATACATGGACTTCGGCGAAGACCTGCGGAAAGCATTCCGAGAGTACGCGCGGGCCGACGAAAATTTTCATCGAGCGCGTGCCATTGCGGCGAAGGCGCCGCATGGCTTCTTCCATCTCGACGACGATGGAATGATCTTCGGGAAGTTCCAGCTCGTGCAGCAGGATCGTTTCCATCTCATGGGCCGCCTTACGGGCTTCCATTTCGATGCGGCCGAGAAAGCCCATGCGCAATTCCTGTCGCGTGTAACGCAAGGGCATCGTGGAGACCTGCGTGCCGTCTTTGCGCACGATCCACGAATGATTGACGCGTTCGAAGGAAATGCCCGCTTCGTCATAGCTCTGCCGGCAATGTTCGGCACTGATGCTGGCGTGCGCTGCCCAGGCAGCTTTCAGATAGGCGAGATTCGGCCGGGTGCTGATCATGATGGTTTCCCTGTAAGTACCACCCCAGGGCGCTATGCCAAGGGGTTCGACAGGGTTATCGGCCCGGCTGGCGGAAACTTCAGGGGCTTGGCTGAAGCGTCCTGGCGATGCGGGTGGCGACCTCGTAGGCATCGCCGGAGGGCACGTCGGCATAGCGCTGTGGGCCTCGATTCCACGCGTCCCCGAGTGCGAACCAGTCGATGGATGCGGGAGGCTTTCCGGTGCTCAGCGCCTCATCCAGCGACCGGAAATAGGTCTGCCAGCGCAGGCGGTAGTAATCGTGCGTCAGGCCTGCCCAATCCTTGTTGCCGTAGTCGTGCAGGCTGGCGCCTTCGCTGGCCTTGCGGTCGCCCCAGGTGGTGAGCAGGGAGCGGGCGTCATAGTCCAGTTGCGTCAGCTCATCCGGTGTCGATGCCCACGGCTGCACATGCGCAAGCCATGTGCCGACCAGGAAGAAGCGATTGGTGTTGAGCAGCGCGTCCTGCAAATCCATGAGCTGAAGCCAGCGCTGCGTCAACGCGTCAAAGCGCGCGCGATCTTTGCTGTCGTAAGCAGCCTTGATTTGCGGCAGCAGTAGTCGGCTTTCGTTGGCAAGCGTTTGGCGAGCAATGTCGACAAGATCGTACTGATAAGTTTCGCTGCTACGCAGTGCCGGGTCGACTTGCAGCATCTCCGGCAACGCTTTCTTGAATGCTTCGGCGTTGTAGCGCATCGCTTCCGGCGACCAGTTGGACGCGCGATTGACGGTGAGGCTCGGTTGCGCGTTAAACAGCGACTCCTGTGCAGCATCGCGCTCACTGTTGAAAACCACGTTATCGATGCGGATGTTGTACGCCGTATTCAAAAGAACGCGCCACGCCGCCAGTGCATGCGGATCGAGCGCGCCATAGCGTCGTCGCACGTAATCGGCCGTCCAGCGCTCGGTGTCCAGCGGCTGGTTTCGCCACGCCATTTCGGTGAACAAGTCGAAGGCGAAGGGGTTGGTATCCATGCCTTCCGTAAAGACTGCCGTGCCGGCCATGTTGTTATTGGCGCGTGCCAGATGCTGAAGGCGCGCAGTGATGTTGTTGATATTGGCACCCAATGTCGTGCGGCCGCCGAATTCCCAGATGCCGCCGAACAGAAAAGGCGCACCCTGAAAATCTTTCTGGCGATCGTCGCGCGGCATGCGGTCATGATCGATATCGATGATCAGCAGATGTTGGCGATCGACCCCCGAAAGCAGATCCTGCCGCGGGTTGCCCTGCCATGCGAGCATCATCCAGCGCGCGTCGGGATGCGCCGCCAACAAGGCGCTCTGCACATCGCGCGCGGCTTCGGGCACGGGTACGTTGCCGGAGTCGCCGCCTTCCTGAAACACTTCCATGTCGTAAATCGTGCTGTCGCCAAACAACTCGCGCTGATGCCGATAAAACAATGCAGCGAGTTTGGCGAACATCGGATCGCGCGGATCGAGCCAGCCCGGCCGCGTAAATCCGGCCCATTCGCCCTGTGGCACGACATGCGCGGCGGGAAATTTCTTATCGAAGTCGGCCGGCACGATGCCATAAAAACCGGGCAATACCGGCGTGATACCAAGTTCGCGCAATCGCGCGACGATTTTCTGTGCGGACTCCGCGCGCTTTTGCATCAGCGCACTGCTGATGGGGCCGTTGAAGCAACACAGGTTGCCCATCAATTGCCAGTTCTGATGCGCGGGCTGCGTGATCCACTGGCGGATCTCGTCATCGGAATAACCGACGTCGCGGAAAGTGCGATACAGCACGGTGTCCATGCCGCGCTCGACAATCATCGCGTTGATGCCGGACAGTGCCAGCACATCGATTTCGCGCTCCCAGCGCGGCCAGCCCCAATAGGCGGCGGTGTAGCCGTCGACATTTTCGTTCAGCGCATAGCGGAACGCGTACGGCGTTTCCCGTTCAATCGTGGCTGTGGGGAGTGGCAAGGTATCTGTCGGACCAAGCCGGTCGCCGTTCGGTGAAATCTGCACATGTGCGACGTATTTGAGATACCAATTCACGCCGAACAGCAGGGCGCTCGGGCTGCTGCCCTCGACCTTGATGCGATTGCCATCCCGGGAAATGCGGAAACGTTCGTGCCCGTGTTTCGAATCCATCGCGCCAAGCTCGAACTGCGGCGCCTGCTTGGGTAACAAACGGCTGATGACGCCTTGCTCGGGGCGCACATCGAAGGCAGGTGCGGGCGTGGCATGCGCTTTGGAAATGCCCATCCCGAAGCAGATGGTGGTCAGCAGAAGGGCGCGAAACGGGCGCTGCATCGAACTCTCCACACATGTAAGGCCGGCGTTACACCATCATCGCACGAGTTCAGGCATGACCAGGGGCAGTAGATTCTGTCCATGGGTTGCCCTAGTCTTCAGCAGTTGTCGCTTCGTTCAACAACTTAGGCGAGTACATCATGAAATTTCTGGTCATGATCTATAACGACGACGCGCTGCTCAACGCGCTGGCGCCCGGCGAATACGACACAATGATGAATGGCTGTTTCAAGCACGCCGACGAATTGCGTGCGGAAGGCCACCTGCTGGATTACATGCAACTCCAGCCGCCCCAGAAAACCAAAACCGTGCGCGTGCGCGACAACAAGACCACCGTGATTGATGGTCCGTTCTCCGAAGCTCGGGAATATCTGGGTGGTTTCAATCTGATCGAAGCCAAGGATATGGACGAGGCCGTGCAGATTGCCATGTCTTTCCCGTGGGCGAGGACCGGATGCATCGAAGTGCGCCCCGTGCACGATATCGAGGGCGAGCGCCGCCGCGTGGGTGCCTGAGGTTTACGTCGCTTTCTGCTCTTCCTCTTCGAGTGGCAACACGTCGTCGAAGATTCGGTAGTCGATGACGTTGATACCGTCCTCGCCGCGATGCACCAGATCGGCGTAGCGGTAATTCCAGCGGATCTCCTTGATGCTCCACTGGTGGCGCGCCATCATCGATTGCGACGTGGTTTCGTCGATACCTTCGATGGTCAGCAGTAACGCCGCTTCTTTTGCTTCCATCTCTTCGAGTGGTGCGTCGTAGAACGGGCTGTCTTCGTCGATGATGTGCATCACGTTCCAGCTCAACACAAAGAGCGGATGCTGATCGCGCACGAGTTTCAAATCCTCGATGCGCCGAATCTGGAACCCTTCCGGCGACGAATGCAAGCGCATCAGATGCAGTTTTGCTGAGGCCTGCGCGATAAGATTCAGACGCATGTTCGCAGCACGCATCATCAGCACCCGCTTACCCTCAATGGTGCGCACGATGGGGTGCTTGCCGAATTTGATACGTGATTGAGGGCGCGAAAACCGCGCGAAGATCAAACCCGTGATCACCGCGATGTTGCCCATGCCGATGATGATTTCGCCGGTCGCCACGATATGCGTGTAGATCGACTGCGGGTGCATATCGCCGTAACCGACCGTGGCGAGTGTTTCCACGCTGAAGAAAAAGGCGCCGGCCAGGCCTTTGGGATATTGATTGGCGATACCGTGCGGATCGATCTCATAGATCATCGCGAATATCGAATTGAGTATCAGAAACACGCTGGTCGCAAAGCCGAAAAAAGTTGGCCACGACATGGTGAGGGCGCGATGGTAAAAGTCGTCCCACAGGCGCACATGCATGCCTTCGGAGACGAATTGCCGGCCGCCGATCTGCACGATACGCGGGCGTTGTCGCGAGGGTGAGGCAGGTTTGCTGGCCATGAGTGTTCTCCGTTGCGCTGGCGCCGGGAAGAATTGTAGCGCTCAAGGTTGTCCGGAAAGTGGCGTCCTGCACGCGCCGGCCATCAGCGGTAAGCTTCTGCATTCTTCAGACGCAAAGTACGCTTTATGCTCAAGCTGGTTGGATTCGACGGCGACGATACGCTATGGCATAGCGAAGGCTACTACCGCGAGGCCAGCACCCAGTTCACCGCCATCGTCGGCCATTACGTCGATGTCGGCGATGCGCACGTGCAGGCCGGCATGCTGGCCACCGAGCGCCGCAATCTAAAACTGTTCGGTTACGGCGCCAAGGGCATGACGCTTTCCATGGTGGAGACGGCCATTGCCATTACGGACGGGCGGATTTCTGCGGCGGATATCCATCGGCTGATCGAGGTCGGCAAGGGTGTGCTGCAACATCCGGTGGAACTGCTGCCTGGCGTGCGCGAGGCTGTCGCCACCGTCGCCGAGCAGCATGCGGTCGTGCTGATTACCAAGGGCGATCTGTTTCATCAGGAGAAGAAAGTCGCGCAGTCGGGCATGGCCGATCTTTTCCGGCGTATCGAGATTGTTTCGGAGAAGGATGCAGGCACCTATCGCCGCGTGCTGGCCGAGTTTGCATTGGAGCCCGCGCAGTTCGCGATGGTCGGCAATTCGCTGCGTTCGGATATCGAGCCGGTAGTGCGTCTGGGCGGCTGGGGCGTGCACATGCCCTATCACGTGACCTGGGAGCACGAGATGGAAAACGGTCTAGGCGAGGCGGATGCGCCGCGCATGCTGACCATTGATGGCCCTGCAGCGATTCCCTCGGCAATCGCCCAGCTCGCCCTGCGGGCGGCGCGCTAGACTACGTGCATGCTCAACGCGCAGAACATCCAGTGCCCTTATTGCGGCGAACGCATCGAGATCCTGGTCGATGCCTCGGCCGGCGATCAGCGCTATATCGAAGATTGTCAGGTGTGTTGCCGCCCGATCAGCATCGAGGTGTGGATCGATGCAGATGACAACCCGCATGTCTCCGTCGCGGGTGAAGACGAAGCGTGAGCGTTTAATGCAGCTGGGAAGCTGATTCGACGATACCGATGCCGGCCGCTTCCAGCGTGGTGCGTGTTGCGGCATCCGTGTCCGGCGTGACCGGGCGACTGAGATCCCACAACAGATGCGCGCGGAAGCCCGCAGCGGCCGCGTCTTGTAGCGTCCATAGCACGCAGACATCGCGCGCCAGGCCCGCGACATACACCTCGTCCACCCCGCGCTCGCGCAGCCAGCCGGCCAGACCGGTGCTTGGCCGTGTGCCATCCGGCCCGTGGTTTTCCTGGAAGCCGCTGTAGGAGTCGACGTCCGGGCGGCTGCCTTTGCGCAGGATCAGGTCCATCGAGGTCCAGTCCACATCCGGATGCAGGGCCGCGCCGGGTGTGCCCTGCACGCAGTGGTCGGGCCATAGCGTCTGCGGATGTCCATACAGCGGAATCTGCTGGAAGGGCTGGCTGCCTGCGTGCATGCGGGCGAAGGAGATGTGGCCGCGCGGGTGCCAATCCTGGGTTGCCACGGTGTGCCTGAAAAGCTGGCGATTCAGCAGCTTGTCGATGCCCGGAACGATGGCATCGCCCTCGTGGCAGGCCAGTGCGCCGCCGGGCATGAAGTCCGGTTGCACATCGACAAGGATCAGGGCGGCATGAGCTTGCATGGTTAACCCGCAAAGGAAGCGAACCGCAAGATTCCACAGCGGATCGCCTGCATAATGCAAGTGAACCGATCGACGGAAATGAAAGACGATGCAATACGACCAGTCATGGATGGGCTACGGCATGGTGGGCGGCCTGGAAGCAGGTGCCATCAGCGCGGCAGCAGCCTTTGTGCTGTATCTGATCGTCCATGCATTCGGTCGCCGCCAGGGCTGGAGTCCGCTGCGGCAATTCAGCATCGCGTTTTTGCTGGCCATCCTGCTCACGGCCAATGGCGATATCTGGGACCTGTTTTATTTCAACTATGGCCAGCTGCAATCCATCCAGTTGCTCAAAGCCAAGCTGGCGTTGATACACGATCCGGACAACATCGGCTTGCGCGTGACCTGTGAATTTATTGGCGCCATGGTCGGTGCAGGTCTGGGTTGGATCATTCTGGGTGGCAACTGGCGCGGTGCGCTGCGCGGCGACTGATCGTAGAGAGCAGGGTCTTCGAATTAGTTCAACGTCTTTCCTGAAGAACTCAACAGTGCATGATTTTGCTCCCTCCCCTGTAAGCAGGGGAGGGTCGGGGAGGGGTTGAGCAATCTCGCCTCAAGCGTGACGGCTTCACCCCACCCCAACCCTCCCCTACTGCACGTAGGGGAGGGAGCAGATGTCGAATCACCTGGATTCGCCGTTTTACAGAATCGGATCGAACAATCGCGCGACATGCATGGCGAGGCGCCGCAAGTACGACGCTTTGCGGTATTCGTCGCGGGTGATTTCGACGGCTTTGCTGAAATCTTCCAGCAGCATTTGCTCCACGTCTTTTGCAAAATACGAATCCACGTTCAATGCCGTGATTTCGAAATTCAGGCGGAACGAACGGTTGTCGAGATTGGCGCTGCCGACGCTGGCCGTATCGTTGTCGACAAGCAGCACCTTCTGATGCACGAAGCCGGGTTGATAGCGGAACAGACGAATGCCTGCATTCGTGGCGTCGTATGCGTGCAGCGATGACGCGAGAAATACCGTATGGTGATCGGGTCGCGATGGAAGAAGCACGCGCACATCCACGCCACGCATGACCGCCAGGCGCAAGGCTGATACCACCGATTGATCGGGCACGAAGTAGGGCGACGATATCCACAGACGCTCACGCGCTGCATTGATCGCCGCCGTGAAAAATAGCGAACAGGTTTCCTGCGGATCGGCAGGTCCCATCGCTGCAATCAAGCTGTAAGCGCTGCCTTGCGCTGGACGGGTGGGCAGGATCGGCGGCAATTCGCCGGTCACCCAGTGCCAATCGACGGCGAAGCTGCGTTGCAGATCGATCACCGCCGGCCCGCTCAGTTGCAGATGCGTATCGCGCCAGGGTGCCAGCGGCGGCTTCAAGCCAAGGTATTCGTCGCCGACGTTCAGGCCACCGACAAAGCCCAGCCAGCCATCGACGACTACAATCTTGCGGTGATTGCGAAAGTTCAGCTGAAAGCGGTTGCTGCGCCGTTGCGTGGCGAATGGATGGATCGCCACGCCACCCTTTTGCAATGTCTCGACATAGTGTTTCGGAAGCGCGTGGCTGCCGATACCGTCAAACAGTACGAATATCTGCACACCCGCTGCTGCGCGTTCGAGCAAGGCTTTCTGCACGCGCCGGCCCAGCGCATCGTCGTGAATGATGAAGAACTGCACGAGTATGCAGCGCTCCGCTTTGGCGATGGCGCCGAGGATCGCTTCGAACGTGGCATCGCCGTCGATCAGCAGTTTCAGCTGCTGGCCCGGATGGAAGTTTGCGTTGAGCATTTGCACCAACGCGGTGTATTGCGAGCATGCAGGCGGTATGTCGGTGTGGCCGTCGCGCAGCGTGGCGTCCGAAAGGCGTTGGCGATGGGCGCGATGCAGCGTGACGTAGCCGGAGAATCGCCTGCGCCCGAGGAAAAGGTAGGGAATCAACGTAACGTACGGCAGCAGGGTCAGGCCAAGCGCCCACGCGAAAGCACCCTGTGGCGTGCGTGTGTTCATCACCGCGTGCATCGCGGCCAGAATGCCCGCCATGTGCAACAACATGGCGATGACGGTGAGAAGCTGCGGAATGCTCATGATGCGCGCGATTCTCGCACGCCGGAGCGTGGGTCTTCCTAGTCCTTAGTCGGCCAGCAGCCGATCGGTGAGTTGCCGTGCCTGCTGACGGATCTCCGGCATGGCCGTGGACTCCCACAGCGTGCCGCGCAGCAAGCTGCCAATGGCGAACAGCCGCGGCCATGGCTTGCCGTCGTGCAGCAGGTGGCCGTCGGTGGTGGCGTCGACGCCCAGGCCGAACGGATCGGAGCGGATATGCCCGTTGGTCATCAGCTGCTGAAGAAGCGTGTGCTGGGTGCGGCGCACGTCCGTTTCCAGCCCGGTACTCTGGATGATCATGTCCGCATCGAGCGTGACTTCCGTCTTATCGCCCTTGGGCAGGAAAGTCATCCGCAAACCGTTGTCGGTCAGAACGACATTGTGCATATGACCAGGCAAACGGCGCAGGCGTCCTTCACGTTCCAGCGCATGCACGGATTGAGCGATCTGCGGCGCCATGCGATGACGCGCGCGTTCCCACGCCCAGCGCGTATGACGAAGGAAACGTAGCCGTTCTGCATGCGACAACTGTCCCCACAACATGGCCGTGTGTGGACGCAGGCAATCGATCACGCGACGCCAGTCGTTCGCGCGCGGAATGGCGTCGCGCAGCAGATGCATCCAGGTGCGGATATCGGGCGCGTCGCGCATCGCTTCGACGAGTTCGTCGCTGTCTTCGAAGGGCATCGCGGCATTGGCCTGATGCACTTCCGGCAGCAAGCCATGGCGCGAAATGGCCGTGAAGCGCGCGTTCGGCCATTTGGAAGCAAGCTCTAGCAGCACATCGACGGCCGTCAAACCCAGGCCGATCACGATCACGTTGTGTGCCTGGGTATCGGGCTTCACTTCGGCAAGCATCGGCCAGGGTTTGATGACATAACGGCCGCTGGCCAGTGCATCGTCGCTTACGCCAGATAGCGGACGCGGTTCCAGTGCGCCCAGTGCGAGCACGGCGGCATCGACGCGCGTCTGCGATTCGCCCTGAAACAGGGTGACGCCGTCGTTTTCCGGTACGGCCGCTTCCACTTCATACGGTACGACGCGAACGTCGTGGCCCTTGTCCTTGGCACGCGCGAGTGCCGTGGCGGTCTGTGCTTCCAGATAATCGCCGTACCAGCTACGCGGCAGAAAATCGGTGCCCGAAATGGCCGGATCGATTTTCTGCATGTACTCGAGAAAGCCGCCCGGACGATTCGCGAACATGCCCATCGACGCGGCGCGAACATTCAGCAGATGCAACGACGAGCGCGTGCCATACGCGACACCGCGACCGGGCACACCGCCGCCGGTGTACCAGTCGAGATGCAGCGGCTGCGACACAGGGCGCTCCAGCAATTCGCTGAGCAGCGTAGCCCCTGCGGCGCCGCCGCCAATGATGGCGACCCGTCGAAACATGTCATTCCTTGAAACGTGGATACAGCTGAATGTGTGTTGATATCAGACGCGAAGCGGACCGGCAATCCTTGCGCGCTGCGGCTGGCTCTGCCAGTACGGTTCGGATTCGGACTCTTCATACGTGGCGTAGTCTTCCAGATCGCCACCATAGATATGCAACGTCAGCGCGGTTTCGTGCCGCGAAAGATTGCGGCAGCGATGCATATACGGCACATCGGCGTCGAACCATGTCGAATCGCCGGGGCCGAGCCAGTCGCGTCCACGCAGTTGCCACGCCTGTGCCGTGGATTCGCGCGACCACGATTCCACTTCCAGTGCGCCATACAAACTCAATTCAATGCCCCACAAACCCGCATGATCGTGCGACGGCGTGGTGTAACCCGGCGGCCACGCCATCACCAGCACGCTGACGCCCGGACGACCACGCCGGCCCAGCAGCCAGCGCTCGAAACCGCGATTGCGTTGACGCAGATCCGCCATGCCGTCCGCCAATACGGATGCATCGCGATGAATGATGGCGCCGAGCTCGCGCGATATCGACGCCAGATCGGGATTTTTCTCAAGCGTGTTCGCAAGCGCAATGTCGCGCAACGCCTTGAGGCTGTGTCGGTAAGAGCGCATAGGCTTTATGGGCGGCCTGGACGATCCGAAGTGGAGCATGCCCATCGTTAAGTGGACGTAAGACCCTGGATATCAACCATGACTTTTGCAGCATGGACCACAGTCTGCGCAGGCCTATCCTTATGCCACGCCCTTTAAACGTTCAGCGGGCCACGCGCATCTGACCGTACGGTTGACACGGAGAAACGGACATGATCGGGCTGATAGTTATTGCAGTGATGGTAGGCGCCCTGTGGATGATCGGGTCGTTGATTGGCCTGGTATTCAAGCTGACGTTCGGATTGGTGGGCGGCCTGATTGGCTTGCTTGCAGGCGGCATCGGCTTGTTCATCGGCGGGCTTGTGATGCTGCTGGTGTTGCCGATCGTCGCGCTGTCCCTGCTGCCGTTGTGCCTGCCTGCGCTATTGCTGTTCGGATTGATCTGGGGCATCGCGCACGCTGCACGCCGCCCCGCGGCAGCGCCGACCGTGTTGCGCTGAGATGTCCCTGCGGTAGCCGTGGAGCGAGGCCCGGTCCAGCACACTGGATGGCCGGCCGGGCTTCGATCCCTACACGCTAATGCATCTGCGGCAACGCACTTTTTACATTTGCTGAAATGCAAAACTGACCGGCACACGCGCCCATGCGCGCACTGTGTGGCCGTCGATCACGGCAGGTTGAAACAGCCATGACGACAACACCTGCTCGCGCGCACTGTTATCGAGCAACTTGAAGCCGCTGCTCTGCTCGACCACCACATCGACCGGTTTACCGCTTTCATCCACCAAAACGCGCAATAACACCGTGCCTGACATGCGCTGACGCAACGCCTGCACCGGAAACTTCAACGGCGATGAACGATACGCAAGCGATACCACGCCCGGGGCGATCGATGGCGGCGGTGCAACGTTGTTGTTGGTCGGCACCGTAACCGGTTTGGCGTTATCCGATGGTTCTGTCGTAGGTGTCACGACGGGTGGAGCGACCTCAACGTGCGCAACATGCACAGGCGGTGTGACCGGCAATGGCCTGGGCAATGGTTTGACAATGATGTCCGGCGGTTGTGGCGGGTTGGGTGGTGGCGGTTCGATGATGCGTACGGTTTCGACTTTCGCCGTTTGAATCGCATCGGCAATCTGCGGCGCGAGTGGCCGCATAACTAACAACAAAGCAGCAAGATTGAGCGTGATAGCCACACTCAGTGCAGCAACGCGAACCATATCCGGTTGTGCACGACGAACGACAGCCAGGCTTGCGGACGGCATAAGCGACCTCCTGACGACGATGTGGTTGTGATGCGCTTGAGCCGCGCTGTGTGGGGACACAGGGGGATCGTGGCCGGCGCAACTTCAGCCTATGCCTTTCGTCACGGTTTGTGCAATAGCCGTCTAAACGCCGTGAACGGGTGGGCCAAAAAAGGCGTGCCAAAAAAAGACCCCGCGAGGCGCGGGGTTGCAGGATAGGGGTGCCGGGGAGGCGGCACCCTTGGCGCGCATCCTGACGGGCGGCGGTTTGCTTGCATGTGCAACTTTCGTGATGACAGCCTTCACGAAAATCCGGTAGAACCCTTTGCGACAATTCGTACTTCCCCATGCCACAGGAACGCCGATGAAAACGACCGCTGCCATGACGTGGATGGGTGCCGCATTGCTGTGTCTGGCGGGCTTGGCTACCTCGGCACCCGCGCATGCGGCCTCCGATGTCGACTGCCGCATGCAATTTCAGTTGACCGGATGGTCGGCCTTCTACAAGCGCGCCGAAGGTACCGGCACGATCCGCTGCTATAACGGCCAGACCATGCACGTGCACATTCGTGCGGAAGGCGGTGGACTGACGTTCGGCAAAACCGAAGTCGACGATGGGGAAGGCCGCTTTACCGGTGTCTACGACATTCACGAAGTGCTGGGGCACTACGCGAGCGCTGAAGCCCATGCGGGTGCGCAGGTCAGTGCGGACAGTCAGATCTTGACCAAGGGAAACGTGTCGCTTGCACTGAGCGGCAAAGGTCGTGGATGGAATATCGGCATCGCCTTTGGCGCCTTCATCATCGAGCCCTGATGCGCCGAGGCCTGATGCGTTTTCCGCATTAGGCAAATCGAGACAGGCCGGTTAAGGTGCCAGCTTGTCCCGCATCATGGCGGGATGCCACGGAGTTGTTCGCATGACTGCAGCAAACGAGGCCGTGCTTCCTCGTTATGGTTTTGGCGATGAGCTCGCCAGCAGCGTGATTCACGGCATCGGCATCGTGCTGAGCGTGATCGGACTTGCCGTGCTGGTCATCCATACGGCTATCGCCGGCACCGCGAGCGATGTACTGGCGAGCGCGGTGTATGGCATCTCGCTGATTCTGCTTTACACCGCTTCGACGCTTTATCACACCGTACGCGCCGAATCGGCGCGGCGTGTGTTGCGCACGCTCGATCACATCGCGATCTTTTTGCTTATTGCGGGAACCTATACGCCGTTCACGCTGATTGCGTTGCGCGGCACGTGGGGCTGGAGCCTGTTTGGCATCGTATGGTCGTTGGCGCTTTTGGGAAGTGCGCTGGAACTGGGCTTGCTCAAGCGCTATCGCCGTTTTGCGGTGTTGCTGTATGTCGCCATGGGCTGGGTCGGCATCGTTGCGTTCCGGCCGTTGCTGGCGCATCTGCAAACCGGCGGCATGGTGTTGTTGCTCGGCGGCGGTGTGGCTTACACGCTGGGTGTGCCGTTTTATCTGTGGCGCCGTTTGCCGTATCACCATTCCGTGTGGCATTTCTTCGTGCTCGCCGGCAGCGTGCTGCAGTTTCTCGCCGTGCTGCTTTACGTCGTGCCGAACGCGCATCTCTGAGCGTCAAACGAAAGCAGGCGGCCTGATGTTTAGGCCGGCTGCCTGTTCTTGCGTTACTTCTGTTGCGATGGAATGAACTGGGTGCGCACGGCTTCAGCAAGCTGATCGGGCGGTAGCAAACCCTGATCGATGATGAAATCGTTGAAGGCCTGGCGATTGAAGTTCTTGCCCAGCGCCAGTTCGGTTTGCAGACGAAGCTGTTGCAGACGCATGTAACCGTAGAAATACGCCGTGGCCTGGCCAGGACTGTTGAACGTGAAGCGGTCCAGTTCTTCGCGCGTCATGGCTTCGGAGAGACCCACGTCATAGCGCAGAACGTCGTGTGCGCGTTCCTTGCTGATCATGCCCAGATTCAACATCGGGTCGAGGAACGCGCGTGCTGCGCGCACCAGACGAAACTGCAGCGTGGTGAACTGACCTGCCGGCGGTTCGTACGGCATCATTTCCGATTCGGAGTACAGCGCCCAGCCTTCCACGTTGACGCTGTTGAAGGCGAACAAGCTGCGTGCCAGCGATACGCCGCGTTCCACCATCGCCGAGAATTGCAGTTCGTGCCCGGGCCGCCCTTCGTGTGCAGTGAGCGTCCACGCAGCGGCCTTGAAGGTGAAGTCGTCGTAGGTCGCCGAGTTGTCGCCCTTTTGGGCCGGGTTGCCCATCGTCAGCACGAACGTGCCGCGTTCGCCGTGGTTGTTGACGAGCGGTGGGGGATCCATGTGCGGCGCGGGTTGTTGAGCCGTTTCCGCATCGGACGCGACACGCATCTGCATGTCACGCTGCGGCAGCGTGATGATGTGTTCGCGGCGGATGATGTCCTGGATCTGCGTAATCACCTGGTGATACCACGGCACCACATCGTCCTTGCCGAGCTGTTGCTTCTTCAGCTCCTTGATGACGTCGCGATAATCCGTCGCCTGGAAACCTCCGGCCTTCGCGACTTCGGGCACCATGGTCTGCATGGCCGAGCGCACTTCGACGAACTCTAGCTGTGCCTGCTTGATCAGTTCTTCCGGCGGAATATCGATGCCGACCTGCTTGAGGTTGTACGCATACAGAGGTTCGGGCAAGCGGAAATCATCGCGCTGACGCGGCACGATGGTGCTGCGCACCCATGCGTTGTAATCCTTCAGCTGGGCATCCATCGCATCGAGCGCGGCTTTGCCGGCAGCATCGTCGAGTTTGTACTTGGTAAAGAGCTGGCGAATGCCTTGGGCGTAACGATCCGAGTTGTCGATCTGTTGATCGACGTTGTTCTTGTACGGGCCCAGCAGATGCTTGTCGGACAACTGCGCCATGGTTTGTGCTTCGGCCAGTTTGATCAGTGGCGTGCAGCCCGGGGCCTGGCCGACGTAACACTGCAGACGCTTGCGTGCGGCCGGCCAGCGCTTGGCATCGACGTCATCGCGCAGCAGCGCGAATTCGCCGTTGAAGATCAGTTGGCCGACGTCCTGGTACGGCAGCATGTATTTGTCGTTGAGATCGATGCCTTCGATCGCCAGGTTCGCTGCATTGATCATGATCTGCAGATCCTGGCGTACGTTGGTGTCCTTCTCTGTCGCGAGCATCGCTTGCAACTTGGCGCGTGCGTCGACATAGGCGGCGCGTGTGCGTGCGTCGGAATCGGGCTTCAGGTCGACGACTTTGTCGTCATAGCCGGGTACGCCGACCTGCGTGGCGTTTTCGGGCGTGAAACGCGCCATGACATCGAGCAGTACTTTGGCGTCGTCGTTACTGCGCGCGACCCATGCGGGTGTCTGCGAGGTTTGCGCGTGGACCGAACCGGCGGCAGCCAATGCGATCGCCACGGCGAGGGCGAGACGTTTGCTCATACGAAGTTCCCCAATGTAAGTGGGTCGAGCTTACGGGGACTGCGTGTGAGCGGCATGTATCGAAAGTTGGTCGCTACCCTACCAGCATCGCAAAACCGAACAGGCCGATCATCATGAAGGAGATCACCAGCTTGACCAGCGTCCCGAAAAGCAGCCCAAGCCATGTCGCGATGCCGACATGCGCCGAGCGCAGCACGCTTTTGCCCGAGGTGAACTCGCCCACCAGCGCGCCGGCAAACGGCCCAAGCAGCAAACCGGGCAGGCCGAAGAACAGACCGACGAGGGTGCCCAGCATGGCACCCCACATGGCCTGTGGACTGGCGCCGACGCGCTTGGCGCCCATTGATGCGGCCAGGAAGTCCACCAGCAGGCCCAGGACCGCCAGCGCACCCAGCGTGATCAACCAGCCCTTGCCGACGTGGTGATAGCCATCGACCGCCGCGGCAAGCCAGATGCCGCCGAAGATCATCGGAATGCCGGGGAGGATGGGCAGCACTGTGCCGATCAATCCCGCAATGATCAGCACCGCGGCCAACAGGTAGAGCGCGATTTCCATCGCAGTCATGCGCCATCCTCGAGGCGGCGACAGGGCCGCGGATCGGCCACAATAGTCCGTCGCCGCGACGCGATGGGCAAGCCGCTCGCCATCCCAGCCAGGTAAATCAGTGTCAGACGCCAAACCCACTTTGCTCAAGGCCGATGAACTTGGCCGCATCGAGATCATCGAGCGCGATGGCGTGCGTATGATTCGCCGCGATGTACGCGCGGCGCGCTGGTGGGCGCGTGCGTTTGCGAAACGTGCCGCAGCACGCGAGGCGAGGGCGCTCGCGAAACTGGACGGCATCGACGGCGTGCCGGCGCTACTGGGTTGGGATGGACGCGAATTGCTGCGCAGTTATATCGGCGGCCTCCCCATGCAACAGGCTAAGCCACGCGACGTTGCCTATTACCGCGATGCGCTGCGTTTGCTGGCGCAATTGCATCGGCGCGGCATCGTGCATAACGATCTCGCCAAAGAGCCTAATTGGCTGGTGCGGACGGATGGGCGTCCTGCGCTGGTGGACTTCCAGATTGCATGGACGCGTGGCCGGCGCGGGCGTCTGTTCCGCCTGCTTGCGCGCGAGGATCTGCGGCATTTACTCAAGCACAAACGCACCTACTGCGATCATGCACTCAGCGAGCGGCAACATGCGATGCTGAAAACACCGGCGCCGCATTCGCGGTTATGGCGCGCAACAGGCAAGCGCCTGTACAAATTCATTGCAAGGCGTTTGTTCGGCTATTGGGACAACGAAGGAAAAGGCCGCGTGCGCGATTGATGCCGCGTGCGTTGTTTGCGACCTCTGGAGGCTCTATGCGCAAATGGCTGTTGCTCCATGCATCGCTGATCGCAGGTGCCGCGACCGCGTCGCCGTGCGCGGGCATTGATCGAACGCTGACCGATGCGCAAAAGCACGCATGGGCACCGGTCATTGCAGCACAGCTTCATGTTGCGAACGTCGATGTACTGCAGGTCTTCCGCGACGGCGACTGGCGCGTGATCTATGTCGACACGCACGTGTCCGACAACGGCTTTCTGTTCTATCGCAACGATCCGTTACACGGCACGTACGTCACTACCTGGGCGGGCGCGGCAATGAAAGATGAAGAAGCGTCCATTGGCCAATGGGTGCAGAAAAACGTGCCGGACATTCCCGCTCGACTGACAAAATGTTTTGCGTGGCACGTGACGCAGGACCGCGACAGCTAGGCGATCCTGCGTGGCCTCGTTCTTATTTTTCGACGAACGCGCGCTCGATGACGTAATCGCCCGGCTCGCGTGTACGCGGTGACGCATGGAAGCCGCGCGCGTCGAGCAGCGCACACAGATCGTCGAGCATCACTGGGCTGCCGCACAACATCACGCGATCGGTGTCCGGATTGAGCGGGGGTAATCCGATGGCAGCGCTCATCGCGCCATCGACGATGTTGTCGGTGATGCGGCCGCGATTGCGAAACGGTTCGCGCGTGACCGTCGGGTAGTAGATCAGCTTCTCACGTACCAGTTCGCCGAGGTAATCGTGCTGCGGCAGTTCGTTCTGCAGATAGTTCGAATACGCCAGGTCGTTGATATTGCGCACACCATGGGCGAGCACGATTTTTTCGTAGCGATCGTAGGTTTCCGGATCGCGGACGATGCTCATGAAAGGCGCGAGCCCCGTGCCGGTGCCCAGCAGATATAGATGCTTGCCCGGCTTGAGATCCGTCAGCACCAGCGTGCCGGTCGGCTTGCGGCTCACGGTGATGCTGTCACCCGGCTGCAGATGCTGCAGGCGCGAGGTCAACGGACCGTTCTCCACCTTGATGGAGAAGAACTCCAGGTGTTCTTCCCATGCCGCGCTGGCAATCGAATACGCACGCATCAGCGGACGGCCGTCCACTTCCAGGCCAATCATCACGAATTGTCCGCTGTCGAAACGGAAGCCGGGATCGCGTGTGGTGCGAAAGCTGAAAAGGCTTTCGTTCCAGTGATGCACATCGATAACTTGTTCGGTCGCCAAAGCCACCATAGCGTTGTGTTCTCAGATTGCGGTAGGGGAACGCGGGTCACTGCGTGAGTGCGTATCGCGAGGGCTCGCGGTTGCCGGGCGCCTGGCTCAAGCTGCTTGGGGGTCGTGACCGCGGTGATATTTTACGCCATTGCCGGGATCATCGTCTGTACGAATCCATAGCGCTGGTCTATGAATGGGCCGCGTGGCGTGACGGGTTGGCGCCGGCCATGTTGATCTGGTATCTGGCCCCGGAACGGGCCTGACGATGTCGCAAAACAGTACGCATTTTCCAGGTGTAGACTGCCCGCCGTCCGCATTGCTTGTCTGGCTTGCCTTTTGTAATGGGCCAAGGAGGCGTCATGAAGGCGTTACGTCGCACATTTATCTGCTGCGTTCTGCTCGCACTCACTCCCTTTGTCGCTGCTGCCGCCGATGGTGATGTAGCCGCGGCGCAATCGGACCAGCAACTCCAGCACACACTGAAATCGATGAAGGAAAATTCGACCGAAGGTCATCCCGATCTGCATGGTCAATTTGGCGGCATTCTTCGCTACGAAAAAGGCGACTACGCCGGAGCGATGAAGTATTTCCTGCTTGGCGCTCGCTACGCCGACAAGGTGTCGCAGTTAAGCATCGGCCTGATGTATCTCAATGGCCAGGGCGTTCCCAAAGATCCTGTTACAGGTTATGCGTGGATCGCACTTTCTGCGGAACGCAACTACCCGAAGTTTGTCGAGACGCGCGATAGCGTGTGGGCGCAGCTCGATCCCGATCAGCGCGATAAGGCCAATGAAATCCTGAAACAGCTGACGGCCGAATACGGCGATGCAGTGGCCAAACCACGCATGGTCGCCGAACTGCAGCAAGGGAAGCTGCACATGACTGGCTCGCCCCTTGGTGTTGCCATCTTTAATTCGCAGGCCACCAAATCACAGTTTTTTGGCAACTTGAGCGGGGCGGGCTTAGGTGCGGCCGGACTTGATGCTGGGGATCCGCTGCCTGACTGTGGCCTGGGCTCGGTCGAAGGTGGCGTCATCACCGGCTGCGGCGATTTCTGGGCCGAGAATCGGTGGAACTCCAAGACCTATTTCAAGGCGCAGGACAGCTTTTGGAGCGGTACGGTCAGGGTGGGGGCGTTGCAGGACGTCAGCACCAAACCGACGTCAGTGGCCCAGCCAGCCTCATCGACGCCATCAACGGATGAGCCGGACGGAAGCACGAATCCGTTGTAGCGGCTCCAGGTGACGTGGTGCGGGCCGAATTTCGACCGCCAAAGCGCAATAGCTTGCTGTGCGGCTAAAATACTGAGCTATGCACAGCATCAATCCCCACGACTACCGGTTATCGGTGGCGCCGATGATGGACTGGACGGATCGTCATTGCCGTTATTTCCATCGTCTGTTGTCGCCCCACGCGCGGCTGTACACCGAGATGGTGACCAGCGCTGCGTTGGTGCGCGGCAAGCAGTTGCGTTTGCTGGAACACAGCCAGCAGGAACACCCTGTTGCGTTGCAACTGGGCGGCAGCGATCCGCATGAATTGGCCGAAGCGGCGCGTTACGGTGCGCAGGCGGGTTACGACGAAATCAATCTCAATGTGGGTTGCCCTTCCGATCGCGTGCAGTCCGGGCGCTTCGGCGCGTGCCTGATGCGCGAGCCCGCGCTCGTGGGCGATTGCGTGAAAGCGATGCGCGATGCGGTGCCCGTGCCGGTCACGGTGAAGTGCCGCATCGGCGTAGACGATCAGGACGAATACGCCGATCTGCAGCACTTCACCGAAACCATGCTCGATGCCGGCGTGGAAGTGCTCGTCGTGCACGCACGCAAAGCGTGGCTGCAAGGGCTGTCGCCGAAAGAGAATCGCGAGATACCGCCGCTCGATTACGAGCGCGTCTATCGGCTCAAGCGCGAATTTCCGCAGCTGGTGGTGGTCATCAACGGCGGCATCACCACGGTGCCCGCGATACGGGAGCATCTGGCGCACGTCGATGGGGTGATGCTCGGCCGCGCTGCCTATCACGAACCTTACGTTCTCGCGCAGGTGGAGGCGGCCCTGTATGACATGCCGTTGCCGTCGCGTGACAGCGTGCTGCAACACATGCGCCCATACATCGAAGCCGAGCTGGCGCGCGGCACCGCGCTGAAACACATCACGCGCCATTTACTGGGTCTTTATCAGGGCGAGCCCGGTGCGCGAGCCTTTCGCCGGCGATTGAGCGAGGGGGCGCATCTTTCCGGCGCGAACTGGTCACTCATTGAGCAGGCGATGGCTCCAGCGCAGGTCGCGGCGTGACGCTGATCGGCCGTCCGGCGATCATTCAGCACCCGTTTTGCAGTATGGCGCGTCGGCCGGATCCGGATCCGGCATCAATCGCAAGGGATTATGGGTTTCAAGCACCATCTAGCAGGGGCGATTGCAGCAGCCGGGCTGCTGATGGCCGGTATGGCTGCGGCCCAATCGTCAGCACCACCTCCTAAAAATCTGAGTCTGGATCAAGCCGTAGAGCAGGTGCAGCGGCAAGTCGGCGGTAAAGTGCTGTCGGCCGAGCCGCGTCAAAACGGGCGTGGGACGGAGTACCGCATCAAGGTACTCACACCAGAAGGACATGTGCGCTTCCTGCGTGTCCCTTCCGAAGTCAGCGCGCGTCCACCGGCTGCGGCACAATCCCCCAAGAAGTCCCCTAATGGCGGAAGCAACAAGAAGGAGAAACACTGATGCGCATCCTCCTGGTCGAAGACGAAGCGCCGTTGCGCGAAACGCTGGCGGCTCGACTCAAACGCGATGGGTTTGCCGTGGACGCCGCCCAGGATGGCGAAGAAGGTATGTACCTGGGTCGCGAAGTGCCGTTCGATCTGGCCATCATCGATCTGGGTCTGCCCAAGATGTCGGGCATGGATCTGGTCAAGTCGCTGCGTGAAGCGGGTCAGCGTTACCCCATCCTGATCCTCACCGCGCGCGGCAGCTGGCAGGACAAGGTCGAAGGGTTGAAGCACGGTGCGGACGACTACCTCGTCAAACCTTTCCATGTCGAAGAACTGCTGGCGCGCATCAACGCGCTGGTACGCCGTGCTAGCGGCTGGTCCAAGCCCGTGCTGGCATGCGGACCGATCAAGCTGGATACGACGGCACAAACCGTGACGGTCGACGGCAAGGTGGTGGACCTCACCAGCTACGAATACAAGGTGCTTGAGTACCTGATGCTGCACGCCGGCGAGCTGGTATCGAAAGCCGACCTCACCGAACATATTTACCAGCAGGACTTCGACCGCGATTCGAACGTGCTCGAGGTTTTCATCGGTCGCTTGCGCAGGAAGCTCGATCCAGAAGGTACGATGAAGCCGATCGAAACGGTGCGTGGACGCGGGTATCGCTTTGCCATCCCTCGAAGCGAAGACGAATAATGCGACGGCGCGCCGCCCGTTCTCACTGGCGGCGCGCGCAGCGCTTACCACGGCACTCGTGCTCGCAGCATTCCTGGGCGCGATCGGCCTGACGCTGTCGCAAAGCTACGATTCCAGCGAGCGCAACAAGCTGCAGGATCGTCTGCACGATTACGTCATCACCTACATCGCCGGCACCGATCCGCGCCGCGACGGCACGCCCCTGCTGCCCGACACACCGCCCGATCCGATGTTCTCGCGTCCGGGCTCGGGGCTGTATGCCGTGGTTACCGGCGAAAACGGATTCCATTGGGAATCGCCATCGGCGCTGGAACGCGACTTCGGTTTCCTGCCCAAGCTGGCGCCGGGGCAGCAGCAATTCATCGGGCCCATCGATACCGAGCTCGGCCGTCTTTACTACTACAGTTTCGGCATTGCGCTGGACGTGCCCAATGGCAATCCGGTGCTGCTCACGTTTACCGTTGCGCAGACCGAAGAAGAGCTCGAGGGCAATGTCGCCGTCTATCGCCGCAGCCTGATTGGATGGTTGGCGCTGCTCGGCGTGATGTTGATCGTGCTGCAGTTGATACTGTTGTACTGGAGTCTGACGCCGCTGCGTAAAGTGGCGAGCGATCTCAGTCGCATCGAACGCGGCAAGACCGATCACCTAGACAGCCAGTATCCGCTGGAGCTGACGGGCCTCACCGAACGCATCAATGCCTTTATCGACAGCGAACGCGTCCAGCGTACGCGTTACCGCAACACGCTCGCCGATCTCGCGCACAGTTTGAAGACGCCGCTGGCAGTGATTCGCTCGCAGCTGGAATCGGCCGGTGACGTTCCGGTGGCCGCGCGCCTGCCGGTGCTCGATCAGGTGCGCAAGATGGACGAGCTGGTCGCCTATCAGCTGGCACGTGCCGCGACGACGGGCAGTCAGACGTTCGCGAGCGCCGTGCCGATTGCCGGTCACGCCGAAGATCTCGTGCAGAGTCTGGAAAAGGTGTACGCCGCCAAGAACGTGCTGTGCGAATTCGATATTCAGGACAACGCCGCGTTCTATGGCGAGCAGGGCGACCTACTCGAGTTGATGGGCAATCTGCTGGAGAACGCGTTCAAGTGGGCGCGTCATCACGTGTTGCTCGTGGTCAAGATGCAATCGGCGGGAGGGCGTCAGCGTCCCGGCTTGCTGTTGAGTGTCGAAGACGACGGTCCGGGCATCGACGACGACAAGATCGAAAAGGTGCTGCAGCGTGGTGTGCGTGGCGACGAACGCGTGCAAGGTCACGGCATCGGCTTGTCCATCGTGCAGGACATCGTGCGCGCCTATCACGGCGAGTTGACCGTGGACCGCTCCGAAGAATTTGGCGGCGCGCGCTTCAGCGTGCTGTTGCCGCCGGGTTGACGCACGAACGACGCGGAATTTCCCGCAAGCGTTCCGTCGAAGATGGACAGCGCGTTGCTGTTACTGGATAGAGCCGGGCAGCAGCGATTGCCAGCTCAGGCCGGAATCGTGCGAGGAATGATTCGGCGATGCGTCATCGCCGAAGTGCGTGACATCGCTTTCCGACGAGCCGTTCGGCGTGCTGGTGTGATGGCTGGCAGGCGGTGACGGTACGGCGCTGGCGTGAGAAACACTCAACGCATCGCCGCCGCTCGGAGCGGCATCATGGTTGCTGCTGTGTTCCGGCGACTGGTGGGTGCAGTTATAGCTGGAGCCCGCGCTGCTGCCGAGCGTGCCCGCGATCGACGAGCCGTTAGCCGCCGCCGTGGCGATGGCGCTCAGTCCCAGCAAGCATCCAAGCAACAATGGTGTGGCACGCATGGCGATTCCGTCCCCGAGGCGAATGCCCTAACAGCCGGATCGTCCCAGAAACCACCTACAGATGCCAGTGCCACCCTCGGGACGCGGTGAAAGCGCCGGCTCCCGGTAGAATCGCCCGATGCGACATCCTTCTTTCCCAGCCCTTCAACGGCCCCCTCGCGCCTGTCGTCTCCGCGGATACTGAGACCATGCAGCCGCAACAACTACTGGCCTTGTTGGCCTCCGGAGACACGCTTTCGGGGGCGAGTCTGGCGTCCGAGACGGGCGTGACGCGCGCCGCCATCTGGAAGCAGATCGAGGCGCTGCGCCATCGCGGCGTGCCGATCGAGTCCGCCGGTTCGGCCGGTTACCATTTGCCCTGGCCGATCCAGATGCTGGACGAGGAGAGCATCCGTTTGCAGCTGCCGCCGGTCATTGCCGGTCGGCTCGGTGCGTTGGACGTGCGCTGGGAGCTCGATTCGACCTCCAGCGAATTGCAACGGCGCGGCCCTGCCGCGCCCGACTTCAGCATCGTCACCGCTGAAACACAGACGGCAGGGCGCGGACGGCGCGGGCGCAGCTGGCTGTCGCCGCCAGGGCTCAATCTTTATCTGTCCTGCCTGAAGCGTTTCGATGCGGGCTTTGCATCGCTCTCGGGTTTGTCGCTTGCGACGGGTGTCATCGTGCTGCGCGCATTGCATGCACTTGCCATCGATGGTGCGCGCCTCAAATGGCCGAACGATGTGCTGACCGAACGCGGAAAACTCGCTGGTATTCTGGTCGAATTGAGCGGGGAATATCAGGGGCCGTGTGCTGCGGTGATTGGCATCGGTCTGAATTTGCGATTGACGCCGGCGTTGCATGAGCAAGCCGGCCAGCCGATCGCCGATCTGGCGAGTCTGTGCAACGGTACGCCGCCTGATCGCAATCAGGTGGCGGCAGCGCTCGTCACCAGTCTGGTGCAGGGCCTGGCGCAATTCGAACGCGATGGTTTTGCGGCATTCGTCGACGAATACGCGCAGCACGATGCGCTACGTGGCGTGCCATTGCGCGTCAGTAGCGCAATGGGCGATCTGGACGGAATTGGTGCGGGCATCGATGCACGCGGCGCACTGCAATTGCAAACCGCTGCAGGCCTGCACGGTATCGACAGCGCCGATGTCACGGTGCGCCGCGCATGAAACTCCTGCTTGACCTTGGCAACACACGGCTGAAATGGGCGATGGCGGCCGCGAATGGCTGGTCGGCACGCGGTGCCGTCGCGTGGAACGAAGACGTCGCAAACGTTTTGACGCAATCGTGGCGAGCGCTGACACATCCGGACCATGTGTTGGGTTCGTCCGTCGTGGATGAAGTACGCGAGGCACAGATTCAAACCCTGATCGCTGAGATCTTTGCGCGCGACGTGACGTGGGTGCGCACACCTGCGCAAGCATGCGGCGTGCGCAACGCGTATCCCGAACCGCATCGGCTGGGCGTGGATCGTTTTCTTGCGATGGTGGCGGCGCACGCGGAAGGGCATACGCCTTGCGTGCTCGCAGGTATCGGCACGGCGCTGACGCTGGATGCGCTTGCAGCGGATGGCCAGCATCTGGGCGGTTTGATCGCGCCCGGTCCGCTGCTGATGCAGCAATCGCTGCTTGGCGCGACGGTGCGCGTGCAAACCGATTATCGCGCTGCGATTCGCGATATCGCCGACAACACGCCTGACGCCGTGGCATCGGGTTGCTGGCAAGCGGTTGCGGCGTTGATCGAACGGTTTACCCGGCACATCGCCAACCAACATCCCGGAAAAGCACCACGCTTGCTGTTAGATGGCGGCGACGCGGCGACATTGCTGCCGCTGCTGGGCTTGTCCGCCGAACTCGCGCCCGATAGCGTGCTGCGTGGCTTACTTATATGGGCCCACTCCCATCCCGCGCCCGCATCCCCCTAGAATCCCCAACGACCCATGCTGGTGAATGGCTAATGCTTCTGCGCCTGCTGTTCGTATTGCTTATTGCACTCAATATCGCTGTCGGCGCATGGCTGCTGCTTGGCCAGAACGACACGCACGCGCATCTGCCCACCGATCCGGGCGTTAATAAATTGCATCTGCTGTCGGAATTGCCGCCACCCGCGGCATCGGTGACGTCAAGCGCCTCGGCGACGAACGTGGCGGCAGCGACGCCCGCGCAATCCTCCTCGGCGGCCAATCCGTTGTCGGCGCAGCCATCGACCAATACGCTCAGCTACGCGTGCATGGCGCTGGGCCCGTTTGCGACGCAGGAAGATCTGCGCGTGGCACGCAATGCGCTCGAGCCGCAAGTTCAACGCATGCGTGCCCGGCAGGAGCAGACCACGCAGTCGCGCGGGTGGTGGGTTTATCTGCCGGCCACGTCCAGCCATGCCGCGGCGCTTGCGGAAGCGCGTCAGCTCGCGGCGAAAAACATCCAGGATTATTTTGTGATCAGCGGCGCCGGGGACGACCAGAACACGGTTTCCCTGGGTCTGTTCAAGGACCCGGCCAATGCGCGCAAGCGCCGCGATCAGATCGCCGAAGCGGGTTTCCCCGCCCAGATGAGCGAGCGCACGGAAACCGTCCCGGAGTACTGGCTGGACCTGATCCCGGTAGACAGCGCCCACTTCGACTGGCGCAGCCGCGTCCACGATACCGCGATCGGATCCCACAGCACGGGCTGTTTTTGAGCGATGGTTTGCTACAATAGTCGGCTCCATGCCGGCATAGCTCAGTTGGTAGAGCAACCGCCTTGTAAGCGGTAGGTCCCCAGTTCGAATCCGGGTGCCGGCACCAGTTTCAACAAAAAGCCCGCTTCGTCGCGGGCTTTTTGTTTGCCTGTTGCTATGTGGATTCCACGAAATCTATTGGGACGATCCTGGCGTTGCAGTTTGCTGCAGCAGCTGATCCATCTGTTGTTGATGCTGTGCAGCCAGTGCCTGCATGTTCTGCTTGGCTTCCGTCTCCTGCACGACGTTCTGCTGGAGCGTTTGCCACAGGCTCACCATCTGGCTATGCATCGGTTCGGGAAGCAGCAGTTTGCCGTTGCTATCGAGGCGCGAGCGACCGAGTGCATGCTGCGCAACGTCCAACACTTGATCGAACGTATCGGCCGTAGTGTTCTCTACGAGAAAGTACTGGTCGAACGCCTGATCCGCCGATGCGCGCGACTTCAGAAAGCCACGCAGTGCCGCGTCTTGCATGGGTTCGGGCAACTGCATCAGATACGCCTGGTTCTGGTCTTCGAACGTCTTCAGCGCGGTCTGTTGTTCGGTCATCAGGTTTCGGTATTGATCAACCGATGAGCGGCTCAGCCCGATCCCCTGCGCCGACACAAGACGTTGCGGCTGCAAGACAAGCTCAATATGAAGATCTTTTTCCTTCTGCGTGCGTGCCGCTTGCTGCTGCTTGAATGCCGCAGCATTTTGCGCAATGTGTTCGATGGCGACTTGCAATGCCGATGCACCGCTGCCATCGGACGACACTGTTTGATTTGCCGTGGGCTGATTCGCCGTGGGCGCGACGGATGAACTGGTCGCCGGACTCTTGGTGTTCATCGCCTTGCGCAGATCAAGCAGTGCCTGATGCACGCCTTGATTCTGCAGCTGACTTCGCTGCGCGATGTTCGAAATAAACATCAGCGGTATGAGTATCGCCCACGTGATCAGGAACGTTCGCCCAAAACGGGCTTTTGCCGTCCAGCGAAGCAGCCCCGCAATGATCGCGGCCAGCAAGATATGGGCAGCTACGCCGCCGAACAGTTCGCCGCTGGTAAATGCATCGGTGGGTCGCCCCAGGAGGACGAAGGTGCTGCCCAGCGTTATCGCCAGCAGAACGACAAACCAGACCGCCGCCATGCCCGATGAGACATCCTCAAGGCGTCCTGATCCCGATGAATACGAGCCGCCGCTGCCGGCAAACCGGCCGCGCCCGACAACCTGATCGCATGAACCGCAAATCGTCGACGTACCTGACGTCGCCGCCCCACATACTGCGCAAGTCATATTGTCCCCCTGTGCGGCGCGAAGGGGCGCCGCCTCTCCCTGTGGTGCCTTTTTATCGCAGATGCATGAAGGCCTCAATTCATCGGGCCTGGGGAGGCCTAATGGGCCGTCAACGCCCGACCCGGTACACTTGGCTATCTACGCGAAACATCACGAGAAAAGCAGTATGAGTAAGCAGGTGATTGCACTGGTTGGCGCGCCTACCGACATCGGTGCGGGACATCGGGGGGCCTCCATGGGGCCCGAAGCCTTACGCGTTGCCCAGCTGGCCGAGAAATTGCGCCGCCGTGGGCTGGAGGTCATCGATCGCGGCAACCTGCATGGCCCGATGAACCCCTGGCAGCCGCCGGAGCAGGGCTACCGCCATCTGCCTGAAGTCATCGCCTGGAATACCGCCGTACACGGCGCCATCCATCACGAACTGCAGGCCGGGCGCCTGCCGGTCATGCTGGGTGGCGATCACTGTCTGGCGATTGGTTCGATCAGCGCCGTCGCGCGCCATTGCCGCGAACAGGGGCGCAAGCTGCGTGTTTTGTGGCTGGATGCACATGCAGATTTCAACACCTCGCAAGTTACGCCATCGGGCAACATCCACGGCATGCCGGTCGCCTGTTTGTGCGGCAACGGGCCGCGCGAGCTGGTGGAAATCGGCGATCGCGTACCGGCGGTCTCTCCAGATGTTTTTCGTCAGATCGGCATCCGTTCGGTGGACGAAGGCGAGAAGCGCCTCGTGCGCGAAGCGAAGATGGATATCTACGATATGCGCCACATCGACGAAGTGGGCATGAAGCGCACGATGGAAGAGGCGCTGGATGGTCTGGATGCCGATACGCATCTGCACGTGAGCTTCGATGTCGATTTCCTCGATCCGTCCATCGCGCCCGGCGTCGGCACGACGGTGCGTGGCGGGCCGACCTATCGCGAAGCGCAGCTGTGCATGGAGATGATTGCCGACACGGGGCGTCTGGGTTCGGTGGATATCGTCGAGCTGAATCCGGCTTACGACAAACGCAATCAGACGGCCAAACTTGCTGTGGAGCTGGTCGAATCGCTGTTCGGCAAGTCCACCTTGATGCGCGGCCCGGATTGATCGGACTGCGCATGGGTCGCGTTTCCCGGTTTTACCCGTACACTGCCTGAAATCAGCCCGCACGTAACTGTGCGGAAATGTTCACTCGTTCGATGAATTGACTGTCGCCGCATGCAAACACGCGTCCTTACCGGCATCACCACCACCGGCACGCCGCATCTTGGCAACTACGTTGGCGCGATTCGCCCGGCGATCGCCGCAAGCCGCCGTGCCGATGTCGATGCGTTCTTCTTCATGGCCGATTACCACGCGCTGATCAAGAGCGACGATCCGGCGCGCATTGAACGCTCGCGCCTGGAAATCGCGGCAACGTGGCTGGCGGCGGGACTCGATCCGAACAAGGTCACCTTCTACAAGCAATCGGACATTCCGGAAATTCCGGAGCTCACATGGTTGCTTACCTGCGTCACCTCGAAAGGCCTTCTGAACCGCGCTCATGCGTACAAGGCTGCGGTCGACAAGAACACCGAAACGGGTGAAGACGCCGATGCGGGTATCACAGCGGGTTTGTACATGTATCCGGTGCTGATGGCCGCGGATATTTTGGCGTTCGATGCGAAACAGGTGCCCGTCGGCCGCGATCAGATTCAGCACATTGAAATGGCGCGCGATATCGGCCAGCGCTTCAATCACATTTACGGCCGCGAATTCTTCGTATTGCCTGAAGCGGTGATCGAAGAGCAAGTGGCCACGTTGCCGGGGCTGGACGGTCGCAAGATGTCCAAGAGCTACGACAACACTATTCCGTTGTTTGCAGGCGGCGCAAAACATTTGCGCGAGACGGTCATGCGCATCGTCACCGATTCGCGCACACCGGGCGAACCGAAAGATCCCGATAGCTCCTCGCTTTTCACCATCTTCCATGCTTTCGCCAGCGATGCGGAAAGCGCAGCGTTCCGTCGCGCGCTGGAAGAAGGCATCGGTTGGGGTGAAGCGAAGCAGGTGTTGTACGAGCGCATCGAAGCCGATGTGGCGCCGATGCGAGAGCGCTATGAAAGCCTCATCTCGCGTCCGGCCGCCATCGAAGACATTTTGCGCGAAGGCGCGCGCAAGGCACGTGCCGTTGCCGCACCGAAACTCGCCGAGCTTCGCGATGCCATTGGCCTGCGTGCGATGTCGTCTGTGACAATGCGCGCGGGCTCAGCGAAGTTGCCGAGCAAATCGATCAAGTCGCCACGTTTCGCGAGCTTCCGCGACACGGACGGCAGCTTCCGTTTCCGGTTGTTCTCATCGGAAGGCGACGAGTTGTTGCTGTCCAAATCGTTCAAGGATCCCAAGGCAGCGGGTGTCGTGCAAAAGCAGCTGAAGACGCTGGGTGGCGATGCCGCAACGCTGCATGTTCTGCCACGCTCGCTGGTGCTGGAACTCGATGGTGAGCCGGTAGCGAGCACGCCCGATTACGTCGACGAACCTGCTCGCGACGAAGCGCTCCACTATTTGCGTGAAGCGCTGGATTTGCTCGCCTCGCAAGAAAAAGAACAAGCGTCGTAAAAGCATCCGTTTAACGGTACGCATAGATCGTCCTCACAAAGGATTAATCCCTTTGCGATGGCGCTCGCTAGGGCCTTCACAACGTTCGCGTCAGGCGTAGGATGTAGCTCGCCTTATGCCGATGACGCGGCATTCAAGATGCCGCGCCGCGTGGTTTTGACGAACGCGTCGGAGGTCATCATGAAACAGCCGTATGTGGAGCTTTTAGGGTTGCTGCTTTGCGCGGTTCCTGGTTCAGCGCTCGCGCAAGACGCCCCCGCATCGCCGCCGAACGATACGACGTCGACGCTGGCGACGATGGACAAGACCTATACCCAGGGCCATCCCGATCTCTTCAATGAGTTTGCCGGTATGCGCCGTTATGAAGCCGGTGACTATTCCGGTGCCATGAAAGACTTTTTGCAGGCCGCATACTATGCGGACAAACCGTCGCAGCTAAGCATCGGTCTGATGTATCTGCGCGGTCAGGGCATAGAGAAAGATCCCGTCAAAGCGTACGCATGGGTTTCCGTAGCGGCGGAGCGTCAATATCCGCAATTTACGGCGACGCAAAATCAGGTATGGGCAGATCTGGACTCTCAGCAACGCAAAGAGGCCAAGGTGATGCAGCAGACCATCGCTGCACAGTATGGCGATGCAGTTGCCAAGCCGCGCATGCTGCAAGCGATACGTGACAGCAAGGTGGATATGACAGCGGGCATCAATTACGGTGCCAGCGCCGATGTGCATACCTATAACGGCGTGAAGATTTGTGCGCAGGACAACTTCAACGAGTGCAGCGATCCCTATGCCAAATGGTATTGGGATCCCAACAATTACTTCGCCGGGCGCGACGCGACCTGGCGCGGCACCGTAACCATGGGGCCGCTGCAAAATGTTCACGGCAATGGCCAATAACTAGCCGCATGCTTCTTTGCGGTTTAGTTTTTACATGAGCGCAAGGCGAACTGCGCCCAACGGCACTCGCGCAGCGTCATCGAACGGTTGTACGGTACATACGCTTTCTGTTGATCGCGTGGCAGCCGGACTGTCACGTCGCGTTTCCAAGGATTGAATGCGCAGGAGGTCATCATGAAATTGCATCACGTCGGTTTCGCAGCACTCGCGCTCTCGTCAATCGTTGTTCCTGTGTTCGCGCAAGACAGCGCGGATAAATTGCCAACTCCCCGCCACGCTTTACACGTTATGGAAAACACGACGACGGTCGGCCATCCCGATCTTCGCTACGAATATCGCGGCATGGAAGATTACTCGATAGGAAACTACAAGAATGCCATGTACGATTTCCAGGCAAGCGCCTGGTACGCGGACAAGGTATCGCAAGTCAGCGTAGGCCTGATGTATCTCAATGGCCAGGGCGTCCCGAAGGACCCTGTGAAAGCTTACGCATGGGTGGCTCTTTCGGCGGAGCGCGAATATCCGCCATTTGAGAAAACCCGTGACCGGATCTGGCAACAACTGACTTCCGATCAGCAGAAGCAGGCGCTCGCTCTGGAACAGACGCTATACAAACAGTTCGGCGACGCCAGTGCGAAGCCGCGCGAAGTTAGAGCCTTGCACGATAGCTGGATGGACATATTCGGTCTTGGGGCCGAACCGGGATTTATCGGTTACTCGGACATGTACATATCGCGGGGAAACGCGAATTGTGAGTCTGGCGACATTCGCGTCTGCACAGACTTCTACTCGAAATGGTTCTGGGTGCCTAAAGAATATTTCGGCGTTCGCGATGCGATGTGGAAAGGCACTGTAACAGTCGGAAACTTGCAGGGCGTTCTAAAGGAAAGGCCTGCGGCCGTGCAAAACAACGACAACGCAAGTCGTGACTGACGAATCTGCTCACAACGCGAGCTCGGGAACAATGCCGGGCGAGGTATGCAGAATCTCGCCCGGCATAATCGAAAGCTGTTCACTCATCGAGCGAACCCGCTTTTAGTGATTGCTGGCGCTGCTTGACGATGCAGGCGTTGAACTGCTGCTTGTTGCGCTGACAGTCAAACCGCTGCCATCGACGCTCTTGACACCTTTGACCTGTTTCGCGAGGTGCTCGACGCGCGTGCGTTGTTTGGACGAGGCTACTGTGCCTGTCAACGTCACAACACCTTCCGTCGTGTTGACGGAGATATCCGAGGATTTAATACCTTTCGCTGCCGCGAGCTTGGATTTCACCTTGGTGGTGATCCAGGAGTCATCTACCTTGCCGGGTACGGTTTCGTTGCTTGACGACGCTGCGGAGGCTGGCGCTTGTTGCGAGGATTGCATGGCGGATGAGCCGGACGTGTCCTGCGCCATCGCCTGAGTCAGCGGTAGAGCAGCAACGGCCATCAAGACACCGCTCGCGATTAGTGTTTTGCGCAGAATGGACAGGTTACGCATGGCAATCTCCTTGGGCATATAAATCACTTGTTTGCAAAGTGATCGGACGAGCGATTACGCCGGTCCGTTTCATGTTGCGCAACCATGGCAACAGCTTGCATGTGAAAACAATGTTGCAAAATGTCATGAGGCGTTGCGTTTGTTCAGGCACGTGTTGATCGTGCGAACAGGTTGTTCGACAAACGTTGCTCGCCTAGAGCCGTCATGCATTACTTTGTAACGGATGGGAAAAACGAGATTGTCTGACGTCACAAGCATGACACCGTCTTCTGATTAGCTAGCAAAGCCCGGTTATCTGTGCCGGGTGCCTAGCTATCGAGGAGAGTTGCATGAGCGAGCATGAGATTCATCATCATCACCACGAAGCTGCAAAGCATCTGGACGAGGCAGCCAAGCATCATCGCGAAGCGGCAAAACATGCCGAATCCGGTGACCACGATACGGCCAGTCACCATGCGCACCTTGCGCACGGCCACAAATTGCATGCGATCGAGCACGCCGAACACGCCGCCAAGAAACACGCGGCAAAGCATCACAAGCACTAAGCATTGCCACGGTCATCTCAGGAAGTGGCACGGTCAGGGACGACCAACTGTGATTCCGGGTGATTGGTTCAATCAGCCTCATGCAAAAAGAGCGCAGCAGTGAATGCCGCGCTCTTTTGGTTTTTGCATGGATCGGGAAGTTAGAAGACGTGCTTGAGAATGACGAACAGGATGCCGGCGAGAAGAATCGAAGCAGGCAACGTCAGCACCCATGCCATCAGCAGATTGCGTACGGTTGCCCACTGCAGGCCTGAACCATTCGCGGCCATGGTGCCCGCGACGCCCGAGGTCAGCACGTGCGTTGTACTGACCGGCAAGTGATACGCGTCGGCGGCCATGATCAATCCCATCGCCACCAATTCTGCCGATGCACCTTGTGCGTACGTCAGATGCTCCTTGCCGATCTTTTCGCCGACCGTCGTGACGATGCGCTTCCAGCCCACCATCGTGCCCAAGCCCAGCGCGAGCGCCACAGCGACTTTGACCCACAGCGGAATGAATTGCGTCGCTTTCACACCTTGGGCATGCCACGTCGTCAGCACGTCATGCTGCTCGGAGGTCACGCCGGGAGAGGACAGGACATAAGGAATCGCCGCGTCGGCCAGATAGATGTCGTTACGTACGTTGCCCATCTGCTCTTGCGGAACGTTGCTCAACGACTGGCGAGTGCCGATCTGATGGTCGATCTCTGCAATCAATGCAGACATCGCGGGGATCGTATCGGGCAACAGCTTGCGCTGCTGGATCGCCGTGGTGACGATCGTTCGCGGATCGCCATTGATCTGTACGCCGTGGTCGAGGCTTGCCAGGACTTGCTGCGCTTCGATCGAGACCTGATGGAAGCTCTTCACTTCGCCGCCGGATACCGCATTGTTCAACGCATACGCGGTGGGAACCGTGCCGATCAGAATCAGCATGATCAAACCCATGCCCTTCTGACCATCGTTGGAACCGTGCGCGAAGCTCACGCCAGTGCAGGTGAGAACGAGCAGGGCACGAATCGGCCACGGCGGCGGCTTCTTGCCTTCGGGTGCTTTATAGAGCGAGGGAATCTTCACCAATCCCTTCAGCAGAAACATCAGCAGGCCTGCCAGGATGAAACCCGCAATCGGCGAGAAGATCAGGCCTCTGAATACGCCCATCGCCTGATTCCAATCCACGCCGCTGGTGCCGGTCTTCAACGACGTCAGTTGATTGGCCAGACCGACGCCGATGATCGAACCGATCAACGTATGCGAGGACGAATTGGGCAAACCGAAATACCACGTGCCGAGATTCCAGATAATCGCAGCGATAAGCAGTGCGAACACCATCGCGAAGCCGGCGCCGCTGCCTACCTGCAAGATCAACTCAACGGGAAGCAGCGACACCACCGTGAACGCAACCGCACCCGTTGAGGTCAACACACCGAGAAAGTTGAAGACGCCCGACCAGATCACGGCGAGATTGGCTGGCAACGAATTGGTGTAGATCACCGTAGCCACAGCATTGGCCGTGTCATGGAAACCGTTGACGAATTCAAAACCCAGCGCAATCAGCAGCGCGATGCCTAACAGGATGAAAGGCCCGGAGGAGTGTGTGCGAACGATGGAGAGATCTTCGATCAGGTGAACGCCCGCATAGACGGCGCCCACCAACAACACCAAGGCAAAAACAATACCGAAAATGCGCCCCGAACCTTGGCTCGTTGGTGACGCGGCTGTAGCAACAGCGACTTCCGTCTGCATGGCATGCCCCTTTAGTGGTCAGCCTCATGGAAGCTAAGCACTGCACAAGACAAATACGTGACAATCACACGGATGAATCGTTGAGGCTACTCCGATTCAGTGTGCGGCGGCGATAAGCGCCTGGGCCGACTTGATAATGTTTTTTAAACACTCGCCCGAAAGCGGCTTCGGATGCATAGCCGCACCGTTCGGCAACGTGATTGGCGGCTAATCCGTCATGCGTTAACAAACGCGCGGCCAGTTCCATGCGGACCTGTGTGACCCATTCCAGCGGAGCCATGCCACTGCGTTGCGTAAAGTGCCGCGCGAACGTGGCGCGAGAGAGATGCGCTTGCTTGGCCAGCGTATCGACTGTCCACGGTTGAGCAGGATTCTGCAGCACGGCATCGACAGCGCGACTGATGCGCGTATCCGCTAGCAGCGCAAGAACGCTGCCATGGACCACTTGCTCGGTCATAACGCGGCGCAACAACAGCGTGAAGAGTGCGGTCGAAAGTTCGGTGACGACCGCAGCGCTGCCAGGTTTGGGTTCCACACTTTCGTCGCGCATCATGCCGACCAAGGACAGGACGGATGGGCGGTCTTTCGCGCTGATACGCAGCACATCCGGCAGTGCGCGCAGCAGCCATATGCCGGTTTCTCCGAGCACGAATTCGCCGCACAACATCTCAAGTGCCGGTCCTTCGCCGGGGTGAATCAACTCGGTGACGACGCCGTTGAAATGCTGCTGCAAGTTGTCGTCAGAGGGGGTGTGGTTCGCATCCTGGGCGATGCTCTCCAGCACGTGGCCGGCACCGTGCGGAAAAACCAGGATGTCGCCCGCCTCGAACTCGTGGACGTTGTGCCCCATGCGCACGCGCACCCCGCCGGCAAAGACCACGTGATAGGGCACATGACCTGGTGGCGCTTTGGGCTGATCGGCAATCCAGATGCCCGCGAGCAGGCAATGGAGGTCGACCCGGCCGGAAACCGACAGCGTGCGGACCAGATGGCTGAGGCTATCCATGGGAATGCTTGAGACGATTGGGTAAGAAAATGAATTTTTCTGTGCAGATCGATGCACAGTCGGTGCCTAAGATAGCTCCACGGATGCAGCGACGCGAATCGTTGCAACCCGCCAACTTTAATCCCACTGGAGAAATCTCATGAACCGCCTTCATACCATCGACATCAACGAAGCCACCGGCGAAACCGAGCAAATGTTCAGCGCGATCAAGCGCGCCGTCGGCAAGGTGCCCAATGCCTATGCCGTGCTGGGTAGCAATGCACCGGGCGTGTTGGGCCAGGTGCTGCAAACGGGTGCTGCGCTCAAGCAGACCCAATTGAATGCCCGCGAGCAGGATGCGATCAATCTTGCGATCAGCGAAGCATCAGGCTGTGATTACTGCGTGGCTGCACATAGCTTTACGGGCAAGCTCGCCGGATTCACCAACGAGCAAATGCATGAATTGCGCAACGGCGCATTCAGTGCCGACGCCAAGATCGATGCGCTGGTGAAATTTGCCGTGAATGTGGTGAAGACGTCCGGCACCGTTCCTGCGGACGCTGTGAATGCGGTCAAGCAAGCGGGTTATAGCGATCGTCAGATCATCGAAGCGCTGTATGCGATCAGCGCGATTCTCTTCACCAACATGCTCAACCGCGTCAACGACACCGTGGTTGATTTTCCGAAGGTTGCGTAATACCGAATGCGGAAACAAAAAAAGCGATCGCCGATGCAGCGGCGATCGCTTAAGTTGGGTTAGAACGTCCGCTAAGACTCGACTAACCGAGACACTTCGTTTTTATGGGTCAAACGTATTACTGGGCAGAGCTCGAGCTGCTTGTAGTCGACTGCGTTGCATGCTCGGCCTTGAACTGCTGCCACTCGGCCTGACGCGCCTGGAAGTTCGCCTTGTTGGTGGCAACCTGCGTCTGCTGTGCGCCGGTCAACACGCTGTTGTAGATCTGGGCATCTGCAGCAGCTTCGGCGGTGATGCGGGCGGTGGTGAGCTGGCCTTCAGCCTGAGCGAGGCTTGCCGCAGCAGCTTGGTAGCCCGACGAGCTCGGCGACAAGGCTTCAAACGCCTGGCGCTGCTGATGGACGGCCTCGAACTGCGACTTCAGGCTGGTGAATTCCGACTGCTTGATAGACTTGATCGAAGCCTTCTGCGTGTCGGTGAGGGTCACGCCGCGGAGGGGGAGGCCGCCGTCGTGAAAACCATGGTGGCCGCCGTGACCGCCGGGGCCGCCGAAACCAGGACCACCCTGAGCGAAGGCCAGCGCGGAACAGCCGATAGCCGCAGCCAGGATGATCGACAGAGTCATTGTCTTGCGCATAGTGAAGCTCCTGCGTGGGGGGTTGTTGTTGGTGATTATTTGAATGCATGGGCGCGTTTAAGATCTTTGCGGCGTGGTAAAGAAGGGTAAAGTCATCGCCAGTCAGGCAAGCGAGTCGTCCAAGTCCGCGTTTTACAAGGCCTAACCGGCAGCCAATCGCGACAGGTAATGCGATAGTAGGCACCGGTCCCCATTGGCTTCCCCACGACGAACCCATGTCCCGAATACTGATTGGCGATGACGACCGCGAGCTGTGCGCGCTGCTTTCCGAATATCTGCGTCGGGAAGGTCTGCAAGTGGAAGTGGTGCACGATGGCGAGGCCGTTCTGACGCAACTGCGCGATCCGGCACTGCGTCCGGACCTGTTGATCCTCGATGTCATGCTCCCGGGCCGTAGCGGTCTGGACACCTTGCGCGATTTGCGCGCGCAACATCGTCTGCCCGTCATCATGCTTTCCGGCCGCGGCGAGCCGGTCGATCGTGTGGTCGGCCTTGAGCTGGGCGCGGACGACTATCTGTCCAAACCGTGCCTGCCGCGCGAATTGCTCGCCCGCGTGCGTGCGCAGTTGAGGCGCCACTCCGCCGAAGGTGCTGGTGTGCTCACGGCCGGTGTATTGCGTTTGATGCCCGCCGAACGGCGCGCGTATGCCGGCGATCAGGAACTCAATCTCACCGGCGCCGAATTCTCCTTATTGTTGATGCTGGTGCAGCGTGCCGGCGAAGTGATCGACAAGACGTCGTTGACGCGCGTGGCGCTTGGCCGCGAGCTGGAGCGATTCGATCGCAGCATCGATGTGCATGTGAGCCGCTTGCGCCACAAGCTCACCGAGGCCTCGCCGAATGCGCCGCGCATCGATTCCATCCGCGGTGCCGGCTATGTGCTGTTGGCCAACGGCGCCGCGCAGGCATGACCTCCTTCAAGAGTCCCTTCAGAAGTCCGTTGTTCTGGCGATTGCTGATCTACTTCTGCATCGCCAATCTGCTTGTGTTCGCGCTCAGCAGCTGGGTGACCAGCAGCTTCATTGCGTTTTCGGCCGAGCAGGACATCGATTGGACGACGATTGCGCAGTCGGCAGAAGACGCCTACGACACCGGTGGCGCCGATGGTCTGGCGACGTGGGCGCAGCAGCAACGCGCGGAAGGCATCGATGCGACGTTATATGAAAACGGCCAGCCGCTCCGCGAGATGCATTTGCCGCCGCCGGTGCGCGATTCATTGCCGGATTGGCTGGCGGCGGGTCAGAACCTCGCGCTGAATCCCTTCCCAGGTTTTTATATCGGTGTGCAAAACGTGACCGGCAAGGACGGCCACACGCGGCAACTCGTGGGCGTCAGTAGTTCGCGTGCACGCATTCCGCGCCATATGCGCGAGAAGATTCTGCTTGGTTCGCAGCTGGCGCTGTCCTTGTTGCTGGTTGGCGCGATCGGCTGGTGGGTGGCGCGCAGCGTCTCGCGACCCGTTGAAGCCATGCGTGCGGCGACGCGAAAGATGGCAGCCGGAGAATTCACGACGCGCGTCGACAAGCGATGGAGTAACGCGCACGACGAGCTTGGTCAGCTCGCGAGCGACTTCAATGGCATGGCCGAGCGTATCGAAGTGCTTGTCGCGCACGATCGTGGTGTCTTGCAGGATCTATCGCATGAACTGCGCTCACCGCTGGCGCGTCTGCATCTGATTCTCGATCTCGCGCAACACAGCGCGACGGCTCACGAGGCGGCTGTGCACTTCAAGCATGCAGAGCGCGAGATTGTGCGCATGGATCGCATGACTACCGAGATGCTCGCACTCTCAAGGCTCGAGGGCGGCCTGCCAGGCATGGAGCGCGATTCGGTCGATATCGCCGATCTCGCGAAAGAACGCCTGGATGCCGCGCGCGTGGAGGCCGAAGCGCGCGGTATCGATCTGAAGATACGCAGCACGGCCCCGGTGTTTGTGTGGGGCAGCGGCATTTTGCTCGAACGTGCGCTGGACAACATCATCGCCAACGCGATCAAGTTCAGCCCTGACCGTGGCACGGTCGACGTGGATGTCGAGCAAGATCAGCAAAGCGCCATCGTGCGCATCCGCGACCATGGCCCTGGCGTTCCAGCGGAAGAGCTTGGTCTGCTTTTTCGCCCGTTTTTCCGCGGCACCAACGCGATGCATGCCAACGGGCATGGCCTGGGGTTGGCTATCGTGCATCGTGTTGTGCATGTGCATGGCGGTGACGTGACGGCGCAAAACGCAGACGGTGGCGGACTGGCGATAACCATGCGCTTGCCGGGAGCTGAGGGAGCGTAACCTCTGGCATCAGAGGTGATGTTCCGAAATCGATTTCGCTAGAAATTTCGGTAGTCCTAGTACGTTTACGATTTTCGTTCCGTGTAGGAATTACTCCACGGCGTGCCAAGAGCTTTCCTCATGTGTCCATCGGGAAAGCACGATTCTTTCGCTTGCTGTACGAACCGCACAATCGAGTCATCGACTCACTGCGGAACAACACAGCAAACATGGATACAGGCAAGCAGCTTTATATCGGCGAAGGCTTCGAAGGGCCGGGCGTCAATCTCGCACACATCAATGTGCTGGTCGGTCCACGAACCGGCCCCGCAGGCCAGGCATTTGCCACGGCGTTGGCGACACCGTCAGCCGGTCATGCACCGTTCGTCATCATCGCCACGCCCGGTGTGCCGACCAAGCCGCTTACACTCTACGTCAACAAAGCGCAGATCGTGAACGACTTCCACGGCAACGCCACGTGGGGCGCATCGCAAGCGGGTATCGCCAAGGCCGTCGCCGAATCGCTGGAGCAGGGCGTGTTGCCGCCCGAAGCAGAGAACGATTGGGTGGTCGTTTCCGCAAACTGGGTCAATCCCGCAGCGGATGACCTCGATGCGGTGTACGAAAACAACTATCGCGCCTGCAAGAACGCGATCAAGGCCGCCATGCTCGGCCTGCCACTGCGCCAGGACGTCTTCGCAGCCGCGCGCGATGTATCCAATCCCTTCTATACGCCCAAGAAGGCTTGAGGACGACGAACATGGAATACGTTCGACTGGGCCAATCGGGCCTGAAAGTGTCGCGCTTGTGTCTCGGCACCATGAATATGGGTACGCCGAAGTGGAAGCCCTGGATTTTTGACGAAGCGCAGAGCGAACCGATCGTTCGACACGCCCTGGAAGCGGGCGTCAACTTCATCGATCTCGCGGATTTCTATTCGACCGGTGTCGGTGAGGAAGTCGTGGGACGCATCCTCAACCGCCTGGTTCGTCGCGAAGAAATCGTCGTGACCACCAAGGTGGGTTACGACATGGGAGCCTATCCCAATGCCGGCGGCCATTCGCGCAAACACATCATGGATGGAATCGATGGCTCGCTCACGCGCATGGGCATGGATTACGTCGACATCTACATGCTGCACTACTTCGATGTGAATACGCCCGTCGAAGAAACGATGGATGCATTGAACGACATCGTACGCTCGGGCAAGGCGCGCTACGTTGGCGTGTCCACCATGTACACGTGGCAACTCGCCAAGATCATCCAGGCGTGCGAACGGCATGGCTGGGCCAAACCCATCAACATGCAGCTGCAGTACAACCTTGCGTACCGCGAGGAAGAGCGTGAAATGATTCCGTATTGTGCCGACCAGGGCATCGGTGTGTCAGTGTTCAGTCCGCTGGCGCGCGGCCTGCTCTCAGGCGATGCGAACTCGACGCGCAATCAGACCGATTTCTTTACCGCGCAGATGTATGGCGACAAAGCGTCGCTGGCGATTGCTGCATCCGCTTCTCGTGTCGCCGCAAAACGCGGCGTGTCCCCTGCGCAAATCGCGCAAGCTTGGGTGCTCGGTCAGAGCAGCATCGCCAGCATGCTGGTCGGTGCCGATTCGCCTGCGCAGTTCGATAGCGCCGTAGCAGCGCTGAACACAAAACTCGACGACGAAGAGTTGTACGAGCTGGAGCGCAACTACACGCCTTGCGACCTTATCAACGATTACACGTCCGGTAAGCGCATCGCACGCGAATCCCGCCCAGCGCACAACGAATATGCGCAAGACAAGAGCAATGCGGCATGAAGGAATTGATTCGCAATAGTCACTACATCGATGGCAAATGGGTAACAAGTTCCACTTTGTTCCCCGTTCGCAATCCGGCGACAGGCGACATCATCGTCGAGATCGCGCGAGGCGGTGAGGTGGAAGCTCAGCAAGCGGTGTCCGCGGCAGCCAAAGCATTCCCTGCCTGGCGCGCGCTGACCGCCAAGGAACGCAGCATCAAGGTTCGCCGTTGGGGCGAGTTGATGCTGGAGCACAAAGAAGCGCTCGCGGAGCTTCTGACGCGCGAGCAGGGCAAACCGATCGCCGAGGCGCGTGGAGAAGTCGGTTACGCCGCGAGTTTCCTGGAATGGTTCGCGGAAGAGGCCAAGCGCGCCTATGGCGATGTCATCCCCAGCCCGTTTCCTGGTTCGAAGATCCTCGTAACGCGCGAGCCCGTGGGGGTTGTCGCGGCTATCACGCCGTGGAATTTTCCGCTCGCGATGATCACACGCAAGGCTGCACCGGCACTCGCGGCTGGCTGCACGATGGTGCTCAAGCCCGCAGAGGACACGCCACTATCGGCCCTTGCGCTGGCGGTGCTTGCCGAAGAGGCGGGTATTCCCGCTGGCGTCTTCAACGTTGTTGCCGGCGAAGCGCGTGCGATCGGCAAGGTGTTTACTGAGTCGGAAATCGTTCGCAAACTCTCGTTTACCGGCTCAACGCGCACCGGCAAGCTCCTGGCGAGCCAGTGCGCGAATACCTTGAAGAAAATGTCGCTGGAACTGGGTGGTAACGCACCCTTCATCGTGTTTGACGACGCCGATATCGATGCGGCTGTGCGCGGTGCGATGGCATCGAAATTCCGGAACACCGGACAAACCTGCGTGTGTGTCAATCGCTTCTATGTTCAGAGTGGTATCTACGATGCCTTCACCACGGCGCTGTCGACGGCAGTCAGCAAGCTGAGGGTCGGTAACGGCCTGACGGGCGAGGTCGAACAAGGCCCGCTGATCAATCAGGCGGCGCTTGAAAAAGTCCAAGCTCATGTCGCGGATGCGGTAAGCAAAGGGGCAAACGTGCTCATCGGTGGCCAGCCCCATGTGTTGGGCGGAACATTCTACGAACCGACCGTTTTGACGAATGCCCGGCACGACATGTTGATCGCCGAGGACGAGACCTTCGGCCCCGTTGCAGCGTGTTTCCAATTCGATACGGAAGAGGAGGTGATCGCCGCCGCTAACAACACGCCGTATGGTCTTTCCGCGTACTTCTACACGCAGGACATGAAGCGCATCTGGCGCGTTGCCGACGCGATCGAGAGCGGAATGATCGGCATCAATGAAGGAATCATCTCCACCGAAGTCGCTCCGTTCGGCGGCGTAAAGGAATCAGGTCTTGGTCGCGAGGGCTCCAAGTATGGCCTCGATGAATACGTCGAACTGAAGTACCTGATGATGGGCGGCTTGCAATAACGAAGCGAATGACACGGGCGACCTTGTGGTTTGCATAACCCGGGCGCCTTCGGCGCTCATGCTAGGGAAGGGAGTGACATGGGCAGCGGAGATGGACGAGCTGTAACCGCGGAGGGATTGGTCGGACATATCGACAAACAACAAGGGACGTCGGAGAAGAAGGTTCTGCTCGACGATGTGCCGTTGAACTTCTTCCATTGCAAGATCGCCGGACTGACGTTTGGCGCGCATCTGACCGAAGGATATGCAATTGGCACGATCGCTTACGCGTTGACGCCATTTCTCAATCAGATGCAGGCCATCAACGGGCAGCTTCAACCGTTGCCTGTTGTCCTGCAAAGTATTCTGAATTTTCTCGGAGTCGATGCTGGGCTTGCAGCTGTATGGAATGGGCTGATTGGCAGCTCCACTCTGATGGGTATTTTCCTCGGAAGTCTGATTTTTGGACGTCTATCCGATCGCGTCGGCCGTCAGAAGATTTTCCTGCTGAGCTTTGTGATCATCACTGCCACGGCTTTTGCGCAGTTCTATGTGCAATCGCCGCTGGCACTGTGTTTGTTACGTGTGTTGCTCGGTATAGGCATGGGCGGCGATTTCGCGGTGGGGCACGCGATTCTTGCCGAGTTCTCGCCGCGCAAGCATCGCGGTTTGCTGTTGGGTTCGTTTAGCGTAATTTGGACCATCGGCTATGTGGCGGCCAATATCATTGGCATGGAGTACATTCAAAAGTCATCGAATCCTGACGCGTGGCGTTGGGTGTTGGCTTCGGCCGGTGTTCCGGCACTGATCGTTCTAGTATTGCGCATGGGTACGCCCGAATCACCGCGTTGGCTGTTCAACAAGGGACGCCAGGCCGAAGCAAATGCGGTGGTGGAAAAGTACTTTGGCAAGAAGGTGATGCTCGATACGAGAACGCGCGACGATCATCATGCGTCGGGTGGATTCGGTCGTCTTTTTCACCGTGATCTGATTCGCCGCACGCTGTTCAACTGTGTGTTCTTCGTGTGCATCGTGATTCCGTACTTCGCGATTTATACGTTCCTCCCCACCATTCTCCGGCTATTCAATTTACCGAACGATGGACACGCCGACCTCTTGTTGAATGGTTTGCTGATTGCAGGAGCGATCGTCGGTATCTGGCTCACCGTCATCCTGCCGCGACGCGTATTCCTGATTTCTTCCTTTGCAGTCACTGCTGTATCGCTGGCGGCGTTAAGCCTGTTGCCAAACTCATGGGGAATGGCACTAGTGGCGTCGTTCGCTGTGTTCACGGCAGCCTTGTCGGCGGTATCAAACCTCGTTGGTGTTTATCCGCCCGAATGCTTTCCTACCGAAGTGCGTGCATGCGGTGTGGGATTCGCCATCGCGTTCAGTCGTCTTGGCTCAGCGTTCAGTGTATTTGTACTGCCGATGGCCATGGCGCGTTATGGCGTGGAAATGGCGATGCTGTCGCTGGCAGCGGTACTGGTTATCGGCATGGTGGTGTCGATCATCTGGGCGCCGGAAACACGGCATCTGCGTCTGAACGATTGCACGAGGATCTGAAGGGCGACCGCATTTTGGTCTGCGAAACAATATTTAGACCACAAAAAAAGCGCCCCGGGAGGGGCGCTTTTTCTTTAAGCAACGACCGGCGATTAGTTAGGCAGCGACAGATCGTCAAGCATCGCCTTCAGGAAACGAGCCGCCTCGCCACCCGTTGCAGCACGATGGTCGAAGGTGATGCTGATCGGCATGCGGCGATGCACTTCGATGCCGCCCATGACTGCCACCACATCGTGACTCAGTTTGCCCGCACCGATGATGGCCACGCATGGCGGCACAACCACCGGTGTCGCGTAACGGCCAGCGAACATACCGAAGTTCGACAGGCTGATTGTGTAGCCGCTCAGTTCCGACGACGGAATCGTGCGATCTTCCACCTGTGTACGCAGACGCTTGATACCGGCGCGGATGCCGGCACCATCCAGCACGTCGGCATTGCGCAGGGCTGGCACGAACAAGCCGTCTTCCGTGTCCACGGCGATGCCGATGTCCACATGCGGGTGCAGCGTGCGAGTCAGGTTCTTGCCGTCGAACCATGCATTGAGCGCAGGGACAGCCTTGCACGCAGCGACGATGGAGCGAATGAGGCGAGCGGTGATGTCTTGCTTGCCGATCCATGCATGCAGATCCGCATCGTCCACCAGCGTGGTAGGAACGACGTTGGCATGTGCATCGGCCATCACGCGCGCCATATTGCGGCGAACGCCCTTCAACTGTTCCGGCTGGCCACTTGCTTGCACGCTTGGCGGCGCAGTGCGCACCGGCTTGCCCGCGAGCGACGTCGGCGTACGCGCCGCTTCCGGCTGCGGCAGCTCGGGAGCGAGGTGACGACCAGCAGAAGAGGGCGCCGCACGCGCAGGCGCCGCACCGAGTGCAGCGGAGCCATTTGCAGCAGCGTTCTTCACATCCTGCAGAGTGACGACGCCATCGGCGCCTGACGGCTTCACGCGTGCGATATCGACCTTGAGTTTCTTCGCCAGCGCGCGAACGGCCGGAACGGCCTTCACGCCACCCACGCTGGACGCTTGCTCAACGTGCACGTGGCTGCCGCTGATCATTGCGCCGACCACCGTACCTTCGTCTTCGCGGTCCGCCGTCTTGCCGTTGCCCGATTCGATCTCGCCGCCTTCATCGGAAGCGGTGACTTTTTTCGGCTCGGCAGCCGGTGCGGCAGCCTTCTTCGGTCCGTGATGATGGCCGGTGGATTCGGCTTCGGCACGTTGCTTGGCATTCGGATCGGGTTCGAATTCGGCGAGTGCTGCGCCGGTTTCGATCACGTCGCCTGCAGCGCCGTGTAGCTTGGTGACTTTGCCGGTGTAGGGCGAAGGCACGTCGACCACCGCCTTGGCGGTTTCCATCGACACCAGCGGTGCGTCGAGCTTGATGGTGTCGCCTTCCTTGACGTGCCATTCGACGACGGTCGCGTCGGGCAAGCCTTCGCCGAGGTCCGGCAGGTAGAACGTCTTGATGTCGGCCATGTTCGGAGTTCCGAAAAGTGGATGATTCGTTGTGGGCTCCCTCCCCTGCGTGTAGCGGGGGAGGGTTGGGGTGGGGGTGTAGCCGTCACAAAGCGGAATGCTGCGTTTTGTGGGGAACTACCCCCTCCCGACCTCCCCCTGCAAGCAGGGGGAGGGGCTAAGAGCGTTAGCTTGCTGCGAGCGTGCGCTTGGCGGCTTCGACCACACGCTCCGTGCTGGGCAGATACTTCATTTCCAGACGGAACAGCGGGATGTGCGTGTCGTAACCGGTAACGCGCTCGACTGGCGCGAGCAGTTCATACAGGCACTCTTCCGCAACGCGTGCAGCGATTTCCGCGCCGAAGCCAGCGGTCTTGGGCGCTTCGTGCACGATCACGCAACGGCCCGTCTTCTGCACCGATTCGGCGATGGTGTCGAAGTCGAGCGGCGTGAGCGTGGCCACGTCGATCACTTCGGCGCTGATGCCTTCTTCGGCCAGTGCGTCGGCCGCTTCCAGCGCTTCTTTCACCTGCGCACCCCACGTCACGATGGTGACATCGGTACCGTCACGCAGCACGAAGCACACGTCGAGCGGCAGTGCTTCACCGTCGTCCGGCACTTCTTCCTTGTACTGGCGGTAGATGCGCTTGGGTTCGAAGAACATCACCGGATCCGGATCGCGGATGGCGGCGAGCAGCAGACCGTAAGCACGCGCCGGCGACGACGGCATCACCACGCGCAGGCCGGGGATATTGGTGAACAGATGTTCGTTCGCTTCGGAGTGATGTTCCGGTGCACGGATACCACCGCCCCACGGTGCACGCCACACGGCCGGCACAGTGATGCGGCCGCGCGTGCGGTTGCGCAGACGTGCAGCGTGGCAGGCGATCTGTTCCATCATCGGATAGATGAAGCCTTCGAACTGCGCTTCGGCTACCGGCTTCATGCCCTGTGCGGCCAGCCCGACGGTAACGCCGGCGATGGTGGTTTCGTCCAGCGGCGTGTCGAGCACGCGCAGTTCGCCGAACTTTTCCTGCAGACCCTGCGTGGCGCGGAACACACCGCCGTTCACGCCAACGTCTTCACCCAGCACCACGACGCTTTCGTCGTGCGCCATTTCATAAGCGAGTGCCTGGGTAACGGCTTCGATAAGAGTGATTTGTGCCATGGCTCAGTGCGCCTTCTTGTCGAGCGAGATAGCCAGATCGCGCTGTTTGGCGAGATCGGCAGGGACTTCGGCGAAGGTGTAGTCGAACATCGCCGTGACGGGCTGGGTCTTGGTTTCGAGGTAAGCGTTGACCTCGTTATCCATCCACTCGTCGCACTCGTTCTTCCAGGCTTCTTCTTTCTTGTCGTCCCACACTTTCTTGGCGACCAGCCAGTTGCGCAGGCGCTTCATCGGCTCTTTCGCCCAGGCGTCTTTCACTTCCTGCTCGCCGCGATAACGACGTGCGTCGTCGGCGGTGGTGTGATCGCTCAGGCGGTAGGTAACCAGTTCCAACACGCTGGCACCCTTGCCGGTGCGTGCGCGTTCGAGCGCGTCTTCCATCGCCTTGCGCACGGCAATGATGTCGTTGCCGTCCACTTGGATGCTGTAGAGGCCGGCGGCGATGCCTTTCTGCGCGAGCGTCGTGGCGCCGGACTGAATCTTGCGCGGCACCGAAATCGCCCACTGGTTGTTCACGATGACAGCAACCATCGGCAGGTTCTGCGCGCCAGCGATGTTGATGGCACCGTAGAAGTCACCCTTCGACGAACCGCCGTCACCGATCGTGCATACGGCTACGCGCGGTTCGTTGCGGATCTTGAAGGCCAGCGCGGAACCGGCGGCATGCAGGCACTGCGTGGCAATCGGCACCGACCAGGCGAAGTCGTGACGTGCAGGTTCTTTCTGATAATCATTCCCGCGCTCGTCACCGCCCCAGTACATGTACACCTCGCGCGGCTGTACGCCACGGTAGAGCTGTGCACCGTACTCGCGGTAGCTGGGGGCGAACACGTCTTCAGGCCGCATGGCGCTGCCGATGCCCACGTGCGAGGCTTCGTGACCGAGGCAGCTTGCATAGGTGCCGAGCTTGCCGGTACGTTGCAGTGCTACCGACTTCGCGTCGAACACGCGTGTCGACATCATCAGCTTGTACAGCTCGACCATGTGGTTGAGGTCTTTGGCGAACTCAGGCAGGTCGTCACGGACTTGCTTGCCTTCGGCATCGAGGTATTGCAGATATTCGATTTCAAACTTGGCGGCGATGGACACGACTCGCTCCCGGGTGGGGTAGGAAAAATCTGCGGGGGGAGGCGCGGCCCATCCAGTGGGGCCGGACGCGCATAAAATCCCAGAGTAAGACGGCAATTTTTAGCAGGACGCCATGTTGCGCCGCAAGGTACGGTGCAGCATGCGAGTCCGTACGGCCCCGCCCCCGCGACCGGTTAACATGTGCGTTTTCCGGGATTTGCGGGCGACCATGACGGACAATCGGCGGGATCTTGAAGCGGGCATCGAGCTGGACCTGAACGGCCGGATGACCTACGGCGGCTACCTGCGGCTGGACCAGTTGCTCAGCGCCCAACAGCCCCTCAGCCAGCCGCCGCACCATGATGAGACGCTTTTCATCGTGCAGCACCAGGTGGCGGAACTCTGGATGAAGCTGGTCATCCACGAGCTGAAAGCCGCCATCGCGCATTTGCGGATGGATGACATCGATGCGTGTCTGAAGATTCTTGCGCGGGTGAAGCAGGTGCAGCGCCAGCTGTTTGAACAGTGGGCCGTGCTGGAGACGCTGACGCCTTCGGAGTATCTGGAGTTTCGCGATGTGCTGGGCCCTTCCTCGGGCTTTCAGTCGCTGCAGTACCGCATGATCGAATTCATGCTCGGCAACAAGAACGCGCAGATGCTGCCCGTATTCGACTACGACCCCAAGGCGCAAGCGCAACTTCGCGAAGTGCTGGAAGCGCCGGGGTTGTACGACGAATTCCTGCGTTATCTGGCGCGCCGTGGCCACGCGGTGCCCGCGGCGCGCGTCGAACGCGACTGGAGCGAACCTTATCAGCGCCATGACGATTTATTGCCGGTGTTCAAGCGCATTTACGAGGAGCGTGCAACGTTCTGGCCGGAGTACCACATGTGCGAACAGCTGGTGGACGTGGAAGAGAGTTTCCAACTCTGGCGTTTCCGCCATATGAAAACCGTCGAGCGCATCATCGGACATCGCCGGGGGACGGGTGGTTCCTCCGGTGTGGCGTTTTTGAAGAAGGCGCTGGATTTGGAGTTTTTCCCGGAATTGCTCGACGTGCGCACGATATTGGGAAGCTGATGCCTTCCTTATCGTCATTCCAGCGAAATTTGGAATCCAGCGCCTTTGGCATTTTTCGACGAAAATGATGTGTGCTGCGCACCCACATTTGACTGGATTCCAGCTTTCGCTGGAATGACGGTGAGGCGAGTGCGCGGAACAACGGCGATCTGCGTGTCTGGAATGACGGTGAGGGAAGTTTCATGGTGCGACGCATTTGACGTCCCATCGCGCGCCCGATACATAGAGCCAATCGGCGCGGCCTTCGACTCCGCGCTCATCACGATTCAAGGGGACTATCCGTGAGCCAGAATCCCGAAGCCGGCGCCGCCGCTACGCCCGACTTTCCACAACTGCTCGGCCATCCGCGTCCGCTGTGGATGCTGTTCATGACCGAATTCTGGGAACGCTTTGCGTTCTACAGCGTGAGCTGGGCGCTGGCGTTGTATATCGTCGCGCAGTTCTACCACGGCGATGCGTCGGGACAATCCTGGGCCAGTAATACCTACGGTGCGTACACCGCACTGATCTACGCCACCGGTATTTTCGGCGGCTACGTGGCGGACAAGTTGATCGGCTATCAGCGATCGATCCTGCTCGGCGCGCTGGTCATGGCGGCGGGACTTTTTACGATCATGCTGCCCAGCAAGGATGCGATGCTTCTGGGTCTGGCGATGGTGGTCGTCGGCGACGGCCTGTTCAAGCCGAACATTTCGTCGATGGTCGGTCAGTTGTATGGACCCAATGACGATCGCCGCGATCGCGGTTTCACGTTGTTCTATATGGGCATCAATGCCGGTGCCTTTGTGGCGCCCTTGTTGACCGGCTGGCTCGCGAGCTACTTCACCGATACGCCGATGGTGCAGAACTATCGCGCAGTGTTTGCAGCGGCCGGCGTCGGCATGCTGTTGAGCCTGCTTTGGTTCTGGTTCGGTCGCCGCGGTCTGCGAGGTGTGGGCCGTCCTGCGCCGGAAGCAGCGAGTCGCACGCGCGTGTTGTGGGTCTTCATCGGCGTGTTGGTGGCGGTGCCTGTCATTTACTTCGTGCTGTCGAAGATCAGCGCGCTGGGTCTGCAGTGGCTGCTCGGTCTGCTGTTCATTGGTGTTGCGGCGATGTTGATTGCCGAAGCGGCGCGTACCGGCAAAGTACAGGTGCATCGCGTAATCGCCATGCTGATCATCTTCGCCTTCAACCTGTTGTTCTGGATGTTCTACTTCCAGTTCGGCACGTCGTTCAATTTCCTTGCCGAAAACCTGGTCGACCGGAAGCTGTTTGGCGGTTGGGAATTCCCGGTGGGTTGGTATCAATCGGTGACGCCGCTGGCGATCATCGTGTTGGCGCCGATCGTGACGCAGGTGTGGTCGTTCTTGTCGCGCCGTCACATGGAGCCGTCGATTCCACGCAAGTTCGGCTTGGGCTTGATCTTCAACGGCCTGGGCTTTCTGGTGCTGGTGTATGCCTTGTCGCGTTTAATCGATCCGCGCGGATTGATCCCGTTCTGGCCGTTAACCACCTGCTACGTACTGCAGACGGTGGGCGAGCTGTGTCTGTCGCCCATTGGTTTGTCGATGGTGACAAAGCTGGCGCCGCCGCGTCTGGTTGGCGTCGCGATGGGCGGTTGGTTTCTGTCGCTAGCCGAGGGCGGCAATCTTTCGGGATTGCTTGCGGGCCATATCAGCGGTGAAAACGGTATGACCGCCGCTTCCGCTCTCAGCGGCTTCAATTTCAGCTTCTGGACACTCGTCGGTGCAGGCGTCGTGCTGTTGCTGATTTCGCCGCTGATCAACCGGTTGATGCACGGCGTGAGGTAAGCACGTGATTGTGCGGTGTGCATTAAATGGCTGGAAATGTCGCTACTCCAACCATTTATTAGGTACTTTTGTCACAATCGGATACCAAAGCGGGTCACACTGCGTGATGGTTAGAATATCGTCCGGTGGCCCAGAAGGTAGCTGCTGACCGAATTTTTGTGCTTTATGACTTAAGCACTTGGACTAGGGTGGTTTGAACTTGCGTTGAAGCATTTGCCGTAACAAACATTCACGCTTCTAGGGGGAAGTCATGTCGAGTCGTTGTTCGATGCAGCGCGGCGCATCGCGTCGCTCGTTGTCCGGTACTGTGAATTCGCGCATCAGTAGTTTGATGGGAGTTGCGTTCGCGATGGCTTTGAGCAGTGCAGCACACGCTGCGGCACCCCATGTATCGCAAACGGCAATGCCTGGTACCTCACAAGGTATCAATGGTCTGGCACAACCAATTTCTTTGATAGTCGGGAACGACGGCAACGTATATGGCGTTGCCGGCGTTGGGGGGATTCCCGGGCGAGGCGGTATTTTTTCAGTCACTCCCGCGGGGTCCTATACCGATCTCTACGAGATGACCGCGAACGATGGCGTACCGTTGAACGGATCGTATCCATTCTCAGGAAACGAGTACGGCCCAAAGCTTAGTCAGATGAGCAACGGAACACTGCTCTTTTCAAGTGCATTCCTGGGGCCTCCGTTAGTAAATGAAAATGAAGCGCCCGAAGGAACAGTGTCTACACTCTCTTCAGCGGGGTCGCTTACAAATCTCTTTACATTCTCCGTGACGCCGTCAGACGGCGGCGGCCTGTGGTCGTCGTCGAGTGGAGCATGCCCAACCGGTCTTTTCCAGGGAGCGGATGGCAATTTTTACGGTTACACGATGTGCTCCGCGATGATGACCACGTCCCAGGGCACCGTCAGTTCGCCATCGGTGGTATTTCGGGTTACACCGGGCGGCGTTGAAACCCCGATTTATGTTTCAACGGATGCGCTGCCGCCCAATACCCTTCAGATGGACCAGAATGGAGAATTTTATGGATCGTTACCGCAAGGAGCCATTTCCGGGTCGGCAGGCGACATTCTCTTCGAAATGAATTCGGGCGGTGACAGGACGTTGCTTTATACGCTCGACAGTGCCGATGGTAATTCCATAACAAGCTTGACGAAGGACGCACAGGGAAACTTGTTTGGTGCAACGTCTTGGGGCGGCGCGGGTGGAGCCGGTACCATTTTTGAGTACAGCGCGGCCGGGCAATTCTCAGTGTTGTACTCTTTCTCGTACGCAAACAACGATGGTTCTGTCTACGGAGAACCTACCGTCGTACCGAGCCTCATCGTTGGTGCAGACGGCAACCTGTATGGTGTCACCACAATCGGTGGTACCGCCAATAGCGGAACAGTTTTTCGAGTGTCCCCGAAAGGGGTCTTCACGTCTCTTTATAGTTTTACCGGGCAGCAGGCCAACGGTGGCTACTGGCCCAACGCCGTGCTGCAAGGTTCTGGTCGTGCCTTTTACGGCACCACTCAGCTTGGCGGGGCGAATGGAGGCGGCGAAGTTTTTCGCTTGACGGTGCCGGTCGCCGATGACCTCATTGGTAGCGGTCGTTCGTCGGTCATGTCTTATGGCCCGGGTGAACTTTCAACCTTGAATTCCATTAACAATGGCAGCGCCGTGATGCAGGCGATTGCTCAAGGTTACTACCCAGCGGCGGTGGGCGATTTCAATGGCGACGGCATCGCTGACATTCTTTGGACCAGCGCTAAGAATGACATGTACATCTGGTTCGGCAGCGCGAGCGGATATGTCCCCAAATACTACGGGACAGTCCCTTCTGGCTCGCAGATCGTTGGTGCGGGCGACATGAACAATGATGGTGTTGACGACATCGTGTTCAACAATGTGTCCCAGCACCTTCTTTCGTACGTGTTGATGGGCGACCCCAGTGCTTGGCCTATTTACAAGACGGTAAGTTACACCCCGGGTTATTACCCCATCGCGATTGGCGACTTCAATGGCGATGGCTACGCAGACATCGTCTGGACGAGCGCCAAAAACGATATTTACATCTGGTTCGCAGGGGCGAACGGCTTTACATCCAAATACATCACGACATTCCCTCCAGGATGGTTGCTTGAGGGCCGTGGCGATCTGGACGGTAACGGTACTGCAGATCTTGTTTGGGTCAATGCTTCCGGCACCGAGTGGGGCTACTGGATGATGAGCAATAGCGGGGCGGTACAACAGATTGTGGTTGAACCCATACCACCTCAGTTACAGGGCTATCACATCGCTACGGTTGCCGACTTTAACGGCGACGGTCGTGCCGACATTCTTTGGACAAACGGAATGAATACGATGCTGATGACCAATCAGGGCACGGCGTGCAATCCGAATAGTGGTTGCAGCTTTACGCTCTCCACACCGTCGTTTGTCGTGCCTAGCGGTCAAGTCATTTTCAACTCGGGTCTTCCCTCTACGGTTCCGATCTGGGCCAATTGATGCGGACAGCGTTGTAATTTCCTGCAAGTCGGGTTCGATCCTTGATCGGCCCGACTCGCCATAGGCGGATTTGCGGCCGGGCTAAAGTTCAGTGCGCCAGCAGCTTGTCCAGAATGCGCGTCAGCCACTCCTGCTCTTCTGCATCGAGCTTGGCCAACACTTCGCGTTCGCGGTTGCGCGCCATTGGCGCGACATCGTCGTGAATCAGCCAGCCGGCCTCGGTCAGGTTCAGCACGGAGCGGCGCTTGTCGCCGTCGTGCGTTTCACGGTGTACGCGACCGGCTTCCACTAGCCGGGCCAGTGCGCGGCTCACTGCGACTTTGTCCATCGCCGTCCGCTCGGCCACTTCGCGCGCCGACAGGCCGTGGAATCGGGCCAGCACCGCCATCACACGCCATTCGGTAACGCTAAGGTCGTAACGTCGCTGGTAATCGTCCGCGATGGCCTGGCTGACGGTGTTGGAGAGGATCGACAGCCGGTAGGGCAGGAAATGCTCCAGCTCGAGAGGGGCGTGTTCGGCGCCGACCGGGGCAGGCTTACGCGGATTGGGCATTGCGGCACTGTTCCTTGCAATTAGTTTCATTTGTAACTATAACGTGGTCCTTATCCCGATGGTGGCACGCTGCCGTGGCTGCCGTCGCGCATCGATTGACCAGGAGAGCGCCATGAACGCCCAACCCAACCTCGGTATGCAAGTCACCACCTTCGAGAACCCGATGGGTATCGATGGCTTCGAGTTCGTTGAGTTTGCCGCACCCGGCGCTCGCGGTGGCGAATTGCATGCACTGTTCAAGAACATGGGCTTCGCGCCGGTGCTCAAACACAAGAGCCGCGCGATCACTGTGTACCGCCAGGGTGGTGTGAACTTCCTGGTCAACGAAGAACCGAACTCCTTTGCAGCCGACTTCGCCGCCAAGCACGGCCCTTGCGCGTGCGGTTTCGCGATTCGCTTCAAGAAGCCCGCCAGCGAAGTGCTCAAGACCGTGCTCTCGAACGGCGGCGAAGCGCTGACCGATAAAGCGGATACGAAAGCGGTGAATGCGCCGGTGGTGAAGGGCATTGGCGATTGCATGCTGTACCTGATCGATCGTTACGGCAGCGCGGGCAGCATCTATGACGCCGATTACGCGCCGATTCCGGGTGCCGATCAGAATCCCGCAGGCTTCGGTCTGACCTTCATCGATCACCTCACGCACAACCTCTACTTCGGCAACATGCAGAAGTGGTCCGACTACTACGAACGTCTGTTCAATTTCCGCGAAATTCGCTACTTCGATATCAAGGGTGCCAAGACCGGCCTGGTGTCGAAGGCGATGACGGCGCCGGATGGCATCGTGCGCATACCGCTTAACGAATCGAGCGATCCGAAATCGCAGATCAATGAATATCTCGATGCGTATCACGGCGAAGGCATCCAGCACATCGCCTGCTTCACCGACAACATTTACGACACGGTGGAAGCGATGCGCGCGAAGGGCGTCGAATTCCTCGATACGCCGGATACGTACTTCGACGTGATCGAACACCGCATCCCCAATCATGGCGAAGATGTGCCGCGCCTGGCCAAGAACAAGATCCTGATCGACGCCGATCCGGAGACCAAGCAGCGCAAACTGCTGCAGATCTTCACGCAAAACAACATCGGGCCGATCTTCTTCGAGATCATTCAGCGCAAAGGCAACGAAGGTTTCGGCGAAGGCAACTTCCAGGCGTTGTTCGAATCGATCGAACGCGACCAGATGAAGCGCGGCGTGCTGTAACGCTTTAAAAGCCCCTCTCCCATCGGGAGAGGGGTTGGGGTGAGGGTTCGGCAGTGCAAGGAAGCATCAAACCACCGTTGCCGACCACGACGCGAAAGCTATTGCGCGGTCTCAGGCGAACGAGCACCGAAGCAGAACAAAAGCTCTGGTACCACCTTCGGGATAGTCGCTTGAATGGCTATAAATTCCGCCGCCAGCATGCAGTACCACCTTATGTCGTAGATTTCTATTGTGAAGCGAAACGTCTCGTAGTCGAATTGGATGGTTCGCAACACAACGAGCAGTCGGATCAAATACGCACGCAGTATCTGGTATCGCAAGGCATGGCGGTTTTGCGGTTCTGGGACAACGAGGCGTTGCAACAGACCGATGCGGTGCTTGAGGCGATATTGAGCGCTCTCGAACACCGCACCCTCACCCCCAACCCCTCTCCCGATGGGAGAGGGGAGTACTGAAACCAGGTGATGCGCGTGATCGAATCGAAGGGTTACCAATCCGGTTTTGGCAACGAGTTCGCTACGGAGGCGATTCCCGGCATTTTGCCGAAGGGACAGAATTCGCCGCAGCGCGTGGCGCATGGGTTGTATGCGGAGCAGTTGTCGGGCACCGCATTCACCGCGCCGCGTCACTGCAATCAGCGTAGCTGGCTCTACCGCATTCGGCCAGCGGCCATGCATCTGCCGTTCAAACCGAAACCGCACGGCACGTTTCACAATCGCTTCGACGAAGCGCCACCAACGCCCAATCAATTGCGCTGGGATCCATGGCCGATGCCGTCTGATCTGACGGATTTCGTCGACGGCCTTGTGACGCTTGCAGGCAACGGTGGCCCGGCGGAGCAAGCCGGTTGCGGCATTCATATCTATGCCGCGAACAGCTCGATGCAAGGGCGCTTCTTTTACGACGCGGATGGTGAGTTGCTCATCGTGCCGCAGCAGGGGCGTTTGCATATCGCGACGGAGTTGGGTGTGCTGGAAGTGAAGCCGCTCGAAGTCGCGGTGATTCCGCGTGGCGTTCGCTTCCGCGTGGAATTGCTGGATGGTGAAGCGCGCGGCTACGTCGCAGAAAACTTTGGTGCATTGCTGCGCTTACCCGATCTCGGTCCGATCGGCGCGAACTCGATGGCATTGCCGCGCGACTTCCTCGCGCCACATGCCGCTTATGAAGACGTCGAAGGCAACTTCGAGTTGATCAATAAATTCCAGGGTTCGCTGTGGACGGCTCGCATCGATCATTCGCCGCTGGATGTGGTGGCTTGGCACGGTAACTACGCGCCCTACAAATACGATCTCACCCACTTCAACACCGTTGGCTCTATCAGCGTGGATCATCCCGATCCGTCGATCTTCACGGTGCTCACCTCGCCAAGCGATACGCCCGGTACGGCAAACGTCGATTTCGTGATCTTCCCGCCGCGCTGGCTGGTGGCCGAGCACACATTCCGTCCGCCGTATTTCCATCGCAATGTCGCCAGCGAATTCATGGGCTTGATCGAAGGCGTTTACGACGCGAAGGCGGGCGGATTTGCGCCGGGCGGCGCTAGCCTGCATAACTGCATGAGCGGTCATGGTCCGGATGCCACGAGTTTCGAGAAAGCAAGTGTCGCGGATGTCAGCAAGCCTGATCATCTCACCGGCACGATGGCTTTCATGTTCGAAACGCGCAAGGTGATTCATCCGACCAAACAGGCGCTGGATGCACCACAGCTCCAGCACGATTACTACAAGTGCTGGCAAGGCATCAAAAAACATTTCAACCCGGAGCGTGCGTGATACGCACGTTGGCCGCCGAAAATCGAATACGTAGAGGGCTGCTAGTGAGTGCGGCCGACGGAGTGAAGGCATGAAACTGGGTAGTCTCAAGGAAGGCGGCCGTGATGGCACGCTGATCGTCGTCAGTCGCGATCTGACGCATGCGGTGAAAGCCACGGGCATCGCCGCGACCATGCAAGCAGCGCTGGATGATTGGTCGAACATTGCGCCACGCCTGAATGCGTTGTCGGAAGATCTCAATGCCGGTAAAGCGCCGGGTGCGTTTGCACTGGATATGAAAGTGCTGGCAGCGCCGCTTCCGCGCGCTTACGAATTTGTCGATGGCAGTGCTTATTTGCCCCACGTCGAGCGTGTGCGTCGTGCGCGTGGCGCAGAAGTGCCCGAATCGTTTTACGTCGATCCGCTGATGTATCAGGCGACCAGCGCCGGTTTCCTCGGTCCGCGCGATCCGGTGATTGTGCCGACCGAGGATTACGGTATCGATCTGGAGGCCGAAGTCGTGGTCGTTACGGATGACGTGCCGATGGCGGTGACGCCAGAGCAGGCAGCTGCGCATATTCAGCTGGTGGGTTTGATCAACGACGTCAGTCTGCGCAATCTGATTCCCAATGAGCTCGCCAAGGGTTTTGGCTTCCTGCAATCCAAGCCGCGCTCGGCGCTGTCGCCGGTTTTTGTAACGCCGGACGAACTGGGCGATGCGTGGCAGGATGAGAAGCTTCACCTGCCGATGCGCACATGGCTCAACGCCAAGTGGTTTGGCGAAGCGGAGTGCGGTGTCGACATGCAGTTCAATTTTGCGCAGCTCGTTGCGCACGCGGCCAAGACGCGGCCGCTCACGGCAGGAAGCATCGTGGGATCGGGCACGATTGCCAACGAAGATACGAGCAAGGGTGCGTCATGCCTTGCCGAGCAGCGCACCGTCGAAACGCTGGCGAGCGGGAAGCCCAGCACGCCATTCCTCAAGTACGGCGACACGTTGCGTATCGAGATCACCGACGCGCGTGGTGCGTCGATCTTCGGCGCTATCGAACAGGTTATCGCCCCGCAGAAGTGATGCACAGGTGACGTGGTGCGCCATCGGCGCTATCTTCTTCCGATCGCACGACGCGCGCATGCATCTCACAGACACAGGAGTTACGCCTCATGTCCCAAGTCACCCTGAAAGGCAACCCGATCAAGATCGACGGTCATTTTCCGGCCGTGGGCGATAAGGCACCGGCTTTCAGCCTCGTTGCCAAAGATCTGTCCGATGCGACGCTCGCGAACTTCAGCGGCAAGCGCAAAGTGTTGAACATCTTCCCGAGTGTGGATACGCCAACCTGCGCGATGTCCGTGCGTCACTTCAACCAAGCTGCCAGTGCACTGAGCAACACGGTGGTGCTGTGCATTTCCGCAGATCTACCTTTTGCACAAGCACGTTTTTGTGGCGCGGAAGGTCTTAGCAACGTGGTGACGTTGTCCACCATGCGTGGTCATGATTTCCTCAGGCATTACGGTGTGGCGATTGCCTCCAGTCCGCTGGCCGGTCTCGCCGCGCGCGCGGTGGTGGTGCTCGACGAGCACGACAAGGTGCTGCACACCGAGATGGTGAGCGAAATCGCGCAGGAACCCAATTACGATGCGGCGCTCGCGGCGTTGCATTGACGGTCGACATCGTTGATAAAAAAGCCGGGCTATGCCCGGCTTTTTTTGTTATCAGCCACCGTGCGCGCTATCCATGCGGTACTCATGGTTCCCCAGTAGCACCGGTACCCATGCGTAGCGTGGGCGTTGATTGTCTTGAGGCTTCAACGTCATGGACGCCGCATACGAGCGCATCGTTGTTCCTATGTTGGGGCGTGGCACGGCATCGATGAGCAGCATAGTCGCCACGGTGCCGTCTGCGTTGAATACAAGCATGTAATCGGCAATGCCGGAATCCGATGCCCGGCTGCCAAGCGGGCCAACGTAGTAATGTTTAGGCGTTTTCGGCGTGTGATGTTCGCGTGCCTGTTCCCTGGCCATGCCGAGGCGGATATCGGCATCGTGCTGAGCAACGAAGCTGTTCACGTCAGCCATGACGGCCGGCATGACCGATTGGTCGATTTTGTCCTTGATACGATCGACCAGCTCGGCGGCGTAGCTTTCCGTGGCGGTGCCCTGGCTCGCGGGGGACATCAATGCGTAATGGCTGTAAATCTGCGCCCAGTTCATCGCTTCACGATACTGTCCCGCTGCCAATTTCAGCTCCGCCATTTTCGCCATGGCTAGCGTGCTTCCGTGCAGGGCAGCGTTGCCCAGATACAGGGTGGCCTTGACGGGATCTTCTTGTACGGGTGAACCCGGAGCATGCTCGCCCATGTGGTAAAGCGACCCGAGCCTGTAAAGATCTTCAGGATCATCTTTCAGTCCGGGCGATTGCTCGAGATTGGCGAGCATGTGCTGGCGATCGGCCAATGGTTTGCTTTGGTCGAAGAGCGTTACCCAATCGGCGTCCGGCATGATGTCTTGAGAAGGAGGTGCTGCTATCCAACCGGTGTTATCCGCTGCGGCGACGGAGGTGGCGAGTCCCCATGGCAGACAGAGGCCTATCCCTAACCACAGTGCACGTTTCATCGCGACGTTCATCTCGGGGTTCCCTCCTGGACCTGGATGTTCGCGCCAGTATCGCGCTGGCGATGGCACAAAAAAAGCGGCCACACGAGGTGGCCGCCCTGATGCATGCGCTATGAGTGAAAACTTACTTCGCTGCGATCAACGCCTTGGTCATGTCCAACATACGGTTGGAGAAGCCCCACTCGTTGTCGTACCAGCTCAGCACTTTCACCAGCGTGCCGCCCATGACGCGCGTCTGCGTGGTGTCATAGATGGACGAGGCGGGGTTGTGGTTGAAGTCGATCGACACCAGCGGCTTGCTGTTGACATCGAGGATGCCCTTCAACGCACCCTGCGAAGCTTCAAGAATGGCCGCATCGATTTCTTCCTTCGTGGTCGGGCGTGCCGCGACGAAGGTGAGGTCGACCACCGAGACGTTGATCGTCGGCACGCGCATGGCGAAGCCGTCGAGCTTGCCGTTGAGTTCCGGCAGCACCAGGCCCACCGCGGCAGCAGCGCCGGTCTTGGTCGGAATCTGCGAATGCGTGGCCGAACGCGCGCGGCGCAGGTCGGAGTGATAGACGTCCGTCAGCACCTGATCGTTGGTGTAGGCGTGAATGGTCGTCATCAGGCCATGCACGATGCCGATCTTGTCGTTCAGAACCTTCGCCAGCGGCGCAAGGCAGTTGGTGGTGCACGAGGCGTTGGAGATGACTTGATGCTGCCCGGCCGAGATCTTGTCGTCGTTCACGCCGAACACGAAGGTGCCGTCGACGTCTTTGTCGCCCGGCGCGGAAATGATCACCTTCTTAGCGCCCGCAGCGATGTGCGCGCCGGCCTTGGCCTTGGAGGTGAACAGGCCCGTGCATTCCAGCACCACGTCCACGCCGAGTTCGCCCCAGGGCAACTTCGACGGATCGCGTTCCGCGCACACCTTGATGCGGTCGCCGTTGACGATCAGATCGCCACCGTCCACCGTCACCTGACCCGGGAAGCGGCCATGCGCGGTGTCGTATTGAGTAAGGTGCGCGTTGGTCTCGGCATTGCCGAGGTCGTTGATCGCGACGATCTGAAATTCGTTCGTACGACCGGATTCGTACAGCGCACGCAGAATGTTGCGGCCGATGCGACCGTAACCGTTGATGGCGACCTTGATGGCCATGGGACAGCGTCCTCCAAAGTGATGGCGAGCAGCAAAGCGGCGGTCCTGATGGGCCGCCGGAACGCGCATTTTAGCCCGAACCGGCTACTTCACGCAGGTAACCGGCCCCGGGCACAGGCAGGCATGCGCCGGGCCGGGCTATAAAGGCCCTTCTTGGTGCGGAGAAACCCCATGAGCGACGAGCAGTTGGTCGAGATCACCCTTGAGCAGACGGGCCCTTATGAATTCCGCGTCCGGTTCGACGGCACGCAGATTCCCGATCTGATCACGGATGAGAACCCGCCCTTGGGCAAGGATGCTGGGCCCAATCCATCGCGTCTGCTGGCGGTTTCCGTGGCGAACTGCCTGTCGGCCAGCCTGTTGTTCGCCTTGCGCAAATACAAGAACGATCCCGGGAAGCTGGTGACCAGGTCGCGAGCCACGGTGTCGCGAAATGAGCACGGCCGTCTACGTATCACGCACGTGGAAGTGGATCTGCAGCTCGGCGACAACGCATCCGCACTGGAGCATGCCCATCAAGCCTTCGCGCAATTCGAAAATTTTTGCATCGTCACCGAGAGCGTGCGGCAAGGTATTACGGTGAACGTCCGCGTGTTCGATGCGGCTGGCGATGTCGTGCATAACAGCAACGTCTGACTGTCATATCGACTATGGCAAGATGCTCCGTTTCCATCCGTCGAGTTGCCCGTATGTTCCGTGTACGCCGTATCGCTGCCGCTTTGTTCGTCACACTCGCCATCGCGCCGGTCGCCGAGGCGTGGGGCCCGCTTGGACACAGTGTCGTTGCCGAATTGGCGCAGCGCCATTTGAGTCCGGAGGCAACGGCGGAAATGGAACATCTGCTGGCGCTGGATCACACGACATCATTGGCCGACATTGCCAGCTGGCCGGACGAAATTCGCAACGATCCCAACCAGCAGGCCCTCTGGAAGGAAACACGTCCGCTGCATTACATCGACTTTCGCGATCCCAGCTGCGTGTATGTACCACCGCGCGATTGCAAGGATGGCAAGTGCGTCGTCGAGGCGCTTCCGCACTACGTGGCCATCCTGAGCGATCGCAGTCAGCCTGATGCGGCGCGACTGCAGGCGCTCAAGTTCGTCGTGCATTTCGTGGGCGATATTCATCAGCCGCTGCACGGCAATTTCCAAAACGATGCGGGTGCCAACAACTATCAGGTGCAATTCCAGGGGCAGGGCACCAATCTGCATCGCGTGTGGGATTCGGGTCTGCTCGGCACACGCAACATGGATTGGAAAGCCTACGCGAACATGCTCGATGCAGAAGGCTTCGAGCCGTTGCCGCAGCCGATCGCTCCGCTGGACAACCCCTACGCACAATGGGCGGAGGAGTCGTGCCAGATCACGCGCACCATCTATCCGGACGGCCACAAGATCGATCAGGCCTATATCGATGCCAACCTGCCCATCGCGGATAACCGGTTGCGCGAGGCAGGCCGCCGCCTGGCCGAAGTACTGAATATCGCGCTGCAAAACGGGTGATGAGGCTGGCCGCCTCCGTCCCTGCATACGTATTCAGAATTTTGACGAGTGGGCGGGGCGAGACGGGCGCCAAGGTCGTAAGCGTTGCGTGAACATCGTGACGCAAGTCTCCCATGCACGGATTGAGGCGAGGCGCGTTGGAAAATCTGGTTGGCTCATAAATCTCTCGAATGGAATGGACTTACGAGAGCTGGTATTGCGTGCGTGCTGCACTTGATATGCGGCTATGACTCGAAAGTGTTGACGACGCCGTTCTCAAAAAAAGCACTCGCACGGGTATACGTTTATCCGTCCATTTCGAGCGCTCAATTTTGACGCACTGCGACAGTACGCATGCGTTGGCAAAAAGCAGTTGTCGAGTCGCCGTTCAGTTCTGCTAGTCTGCAAAGACAACTGCAGAAAATGACGCAATGACTACCGACACTCATCTACGCCGCACCAAGATTGTTGCCACCCTGGGCCCTGCCACCGACGCGCCTGGCATGCTCGAGCGAATCATCGCCGAAGGCGTCGATGTCGTTCGTCTTAATCTCTCGCATGGTCAATCCGACGATCATCGCGCCCGCGCCGTCGCAGTGCGCAAGGCGGCAGAGAAGGTAGGGCGCGAAGTCGGCATTCTTGCCGACCTGCAAGGTCCGAAGATTCGCGTTGAGCGCTTCGCCAATGGCCCGATCGAATTGCGCGATGGCGAACCGTTCGTGCTGGACTGCCGTGCCGATGCGCCGCCTGGCGATACGACGCGCGTTGGCGTGAGCTACCTCGGTTTGCCGCAGGACGTGCATGCCGGCGACGTGCTTTTATTGGACGATGGCTTGGTAGCGCTAACCGTGCTTGAGGTTGTCGGCGCGGAAGTGCGCTGCCAGGTTTTGATCGGCGGCCGTCTTTCAGACCGCAAGGGACTGAACCGTCAGGGCGGTGGTTTGTCCGTGGCCGCGTTGTCCGACAAGGACAAGGCCGACATCAAGTTGGCCGCGGAAATCGGTGCGGACTTTCTCGCGGTGTCCTTTGTGCGCTCAGGCGCAGACATGGATCTGGCGCGAAAGCTGTTGCACGAAGCCGGCGGCAACGCATCGCTAGTAGCGAAGATCGAACGCGCCGATGCCATTCCTGTGCTCGGCGAAATCATCGATGCGTCGGATGTTGTCATGGTGGCGCGCGGCGACCTGGGTGTGGAAATCGGCGACGCCGAGTTGCCGGGCCTGCAGAAAAAGATCATTCGCGAAGCGGTGCAACGCAACCGCGCGGTGATTACCGCCACGCAGATGCTGCAGTCGATGGTGAAGTCGCCCATTCCGACGCGTGCCGAAGTGCTGGACGTCGCCAACGCCGTGATCGACGGCACCGATGCGGTGATGCTGTCGGAAGAATCCGCGGCCGGTGCGCACCCAGACAAGGCCGTAGCTGCTTTGCGTCGCATCTGTCTCGGCGCCGAACGCCAATTCGAGCCAAAGGAAGACCTGAGCACGGCGGGACATCGCCTTGATCGCACCGACCAGGCCATCGCGAAAGCGGCCATGTTGCTGGCCAGCGAAGTAGGCGTACGCGCCATTGTTGCCTTGACCGAATCCGGTGCGACGGCGCAATGGCTGTCGCGCTATCGCAGCGCGGTGCCGATCTACGCACTGTCACCGTTCGACGATGCGCGTCGCCGTATGCTGGTGCTGCGCGACGTGCAGCCCGTCAAGTTCACACATGACACGTTGAACCCTGCCGTATCGGCACGCGAAGCCGTGCGTCAGATGTTCGCGATGGGCAAGCTCTCCGATGGCGATCGCGTCGTGCTGACGCATGGCGACCACATCGGCCGCGGCGGTGGCACGAATACACTGAAGCTTCTTTCCGTAGGCGCGGAAGGCATGGTGGAAAGTCTTCGCGATCTTTAGTTAGTTCGAACCGTCAGGGAGGGGGTATGAAGACGACGTTGTTTACGGTGCTTTGCATCGCTATCCGTCTGGGTGCTGTTCTGCTCGCTGTGAACATTCTGGAACAGTTGCCGTTCTGGCTTTCGCAATCGCACCCCGGGAGCGTCTATACCCTCTATCAGCTGTTGTTAGGGCTCTTCGTTCTCGTCCTGGCAACCGTACTTTGGGTACGCCCGGGCATACTTGCCTGGTGGGCCATCGGCAAAGGACAGCGCGAAATTCTGGAGAGTCCGATAAGTGCTGATCAGGTGCAGCATATCGCCTTTTCGGTGTTGGGCATGTGGATGATTATTTCGGGTTTTGGCGGTTGTATCAGCCACCTGATGATCATGCTGTTTCTTCGCGAGCGCGTGGCCGATGCTGCGACGGGGGTGCTGCCGCCCGGCGAATGGCGGTACGTGTGCTCTTACACCCTCGAAGCCCTGGCAGGTGGTGCTCTCGCCGTAGGATCTCGTGGCCTGATCGGTTTGCTGCACAGGCTGCGCGGTTATCCTGTCAACGAAACAGTTGCATCAGGCGATAGCGCTGCAGAGGCGCGCGACGATTAAACTGCATACTCATCCCCACTTTCCGCGGTAGGCAGGAGATATCCCCATGAACATCACTTCTTGTCGTGTCCGATCCGCACTGCTCGTGGCGCTGGCTGTCGCTAGCAGCGCACCTGTCATGGCGCAACAACCCCGTCGCGTCGCGCCGGAGCAGCTTCCCTATACGTGGGTTCTGACCAACAGCGATGTCTCGGTGGATGTGCCCAATAGCGGCGTGAACATCTATAAGCCCGGGTGCGTGGCGGTGACGTACAACGTTGGTTCCGATGGCGTGCCGTACAACGTGATGGTGGCCAAGGTGGTGCCGGCGAGCGATCTCGGCAAGGCCGCGGTCAGCGCGGTATCCCACTTCCGCTACGCGCCGTCGAAGATCAACAAGCAGGGCGAGCCGGTGTCGACGTATTACGTCGTGCCCTTCAACGCTCCGGATGACCCCAAGGAGCAGGCCGCAGTGATGGCGCCCTGCAAGCTTCCCGGCTACGCGCCGACCTGACGCCAGGCGCTGAAAGGACCCGGCCGGAACCCCTCCGGCCGGTTGGGGCTATAATTCCCGACTTTCTAACTAACCGCCCGTACGGGTGGCGTCCTTCTTGCGGCCCTATGCCGCCCAAGTGTTACGGAGTCGTCCCATGAGCATTGAAGATCTCGAGAGCATCGCCCTGGCGATGGTCGCACCTGGCAAAGGCATCATCGCGATCGATGAGTCGACCAACACTATCAAGAAGCGCTTCGAGGCCGTCGGCATCGAAAACACAGAAGAAAACCGCCGCGCCTACCGCGAGCTGCTGCTCACCTCGCCGAATCTCTCCGAACACATTTCCGGCGCGATCCTGTACGACGAAACCATTCGCCAGTCCACCAAGGACGGCGTGCCTTTCACCCAGGTGATGAAGAAGAACGGCATCATCCCGGGCATCAAAGTCGATAAAGGCCCCGTGCCGCTGGCCGGTTTCCCGGGCGACGTGGTGACCGAAGGCCTCGATGGCCTGCGCGAGCGCCTGGCCGAATACGTGAAGCTCGGCGCGCACTTCGCCAAGTGGCGCGCCGTGATCAACATCAGCGAAGACAACCCCAGCTCCACCGCGATCGAAGCGAACTGCCACGCGCTGGCCCGCTATGCCGCGCTGTGCCAGGAAGCCGGCCTGGTGCCGATGGTCGAGCCGGAAGTGATCATGGATGGCGACCACACCATCGAAGTCAGCTACGAAGTGCATGAAGCCGTGCTGCGCAGCCTGTTCAACGCGCTGTATGAGCAGAACGTGCTGCTGGAAGGCACCATCCTGAAGACCAGCATGGTGATTCCGGGCAAGGAATCGGACGAGCAGGTGAGCGTGGAAGAAGTGGCTGAAGCCACGGTGCGCGTGCTCAAGACCACCGTGCCGGCGACACTGCCGGGCATCGTGTTCCTTTCCGGTGGTCAGAGCGACGAGCAATCCACCGCGCACCTCAATGCGATGAATCGCATGGGCCCGCATCCCTGGCCGCTGTCGTTCTCCTACGGTCGCGCCATGCAGCAGGCCGCGTTGAAGCTCTGGTCGGAAGACATGAAGGGCAACTACGCCGAAGCGCAGAAGACGGTTTCCGCTCGCGCCAAGGACAACGGTCTGGCCGCGCTGGGACAGTGGAAGGGCTGATCGCCTTCATCGATAATTTCGTCGATAAAAGAAAGGGCGCCAACATGGCGCCCTTTTTTATTTCAACAGACAACGTCGATCGACAACTTGTTATTAGAAGCGGTATTCGGCAGCGACCGTGACGGCGTTGGTGTCCAACTGCACACCCTGGTTGCCACCGCGGCTGGAGCCGTCGTAATAGTTGTAGTTCACACCAACGCTGAAGTGCTGGTTGATGTTGTAGCCAACACCCACGCCGGCGTAGGGACGAACGCGCTCGAAACGAGCGTAAGAACCATCATACGCGTTGGTCAGGCCCTGGCCTTCCGCATAGAAAGCGCCAGCGCGGACTTCGGCGTACCAGTCTGGATTGAAGTTCCAGCGCAGGTTTGCACCCAGGGTCGGGCCGTGGAGACGCGCACGGTCGGAGGACGAATCGTTGGCACCCTTGGCGTCGACCGCACCCAGGTACTGGTAACCGGCTTCTACGCCAACCGAGGCTTCCGGGTTGATGGCGAAACGGTAACCGCCGTTGATGCCGCCAATGTAGTTGCCCTGATTGTCATAGCGGCCATTGTTGACCTCGCCGTAGCCGGCTTGCGCGCCGACATACCAGCCCTGCTGGGCCGTCTGAGTGGGAGCGCTCTGCGCGAACACGGCGGGAACGGTAGCAACACCGACAGTAGCGAGGGCAATAGCAAACAGCGTCTTTTTCATGGGGGATTCCTTCTTAACTCTTAGGTATCCAGACCACGGCGCCTTGGGGAGAGGCTTCATGCCGGGCTGGGCTCCGTTCGTCGACGGTGCTGGTCAATTAGATGGGGAGGCGGCTGAAGGGTTTCAATACCGATTGGTACAGTATTAAGCCGAAGTTAATGTCAACGGGCAGTTGGAGGGTTCTTTCACTCGTTAAGGATGGCCGGGAGCAGTGGGGATCGGAGACAATGCGGACTTTTCACGCCGCCACTTCCGGAGATTCCCCGAATGACCACCCGCCGCGTACTCGCCAACGCCATCCGCGCCCTGGCCATGGATGCTGTCGAGAAAGCCAACTCCGGCCATCCGGGCATGCCCATGGGTATGGCCGATATCGCCGAAGTCCTCTGGAACGACTTCCTCCAGTTCAACCCCGGCAATCCGAAGTGGCCCAATCGCGACCGGTTTGTGCTCTCCAACGGTCACGGCTCGATGCTTCAGTATGCGGCGTTGCATCTGAGCGGCTTCGATCTGCCGATGTCGGAGCTTGAGCGTTTCCGTCAGTGGCACTCCAAGACCCCGGGACATCCGGAAGCGGCCGATACAGTCGGCGTGGAAACCACCACCGGTCCGCTCGGTCAGGGCATCGCCAATTCGGTGGGTTTTGCGCTCGCCGAAAAATTGCTTGCACAGCACTTCAATCGTCCGGGTCATGACATCGTCGATCACCGCACCTACGTCTTCGCGGGCGACGGTTGCTTGATGGAAGGTGTGTCGCATGAGGCCGCGTCGCTTGCCGGTACGTGGAAGCTAGGCAAGCTGGTTCTGGTTTACGACGACAACAAGATCTCCATCGACGGTGAAGTGGAAGGCTGGTTCACCGACGACACCGCCAAGCGCTTCGACGCGTATGGCTGGAACGTGATCGGCCCGATCGATGGCCACGATGCCGAAGCGGTAAAGCAAGCCTTCGTGCAGGCGAACGCGCAGAGCGAAAAACCGACGATCATCATCTGCAAGACGATCATCGGTTTTGGCGCTCCGAACAAGGAAGGCAAGGAAGAAGCGCACGGTTCTGCGCTGGGCAAGAGCGAAGTGGCCGCCGCGCGCGACATGCTCGACTGGCGCTATCCGCCCTTCGTGATTCCGGACGAAATTTACGCCGCGTGGGACAAGAAGAAAATCGGTGCCGAACGCGAGAAGAAGTGGAACGACGCCTTCGCCAAGTACCAGGCGGAGTATCCCGAGCTTGCCGCAGAGTTCGTTCGCCGCACCGCCAGCGAGCTGCCCAAAGATTGGGCCAGCAAGTCGCAGGCGTTTGTCGAAAAGATGCAGGCAGATGGCCCGGATGTCGCTTCGCGCAAGGCCTCGCAGATGACGCTGGATGCGTTCGGCCCGCTGCTGCCCGAACTGATCGGCGGATCGGCTGACCTGGCGCCTTCCAATCTCACGATGTGGAAGGGCAGCAAGACCATCACCGGCCCGGATGGCAACTATGTGCATTACGGCGTGCGCGAATTCGGTATGAGCGCGATCGCGAACGGCGTGGCGTTGTATGGCGGACTGCTTCCGTACGACGGCACGTTCCTGGTGTTTTCCGATTACGCGCGCAATGCCGTGCGCATGAGCTGCCTGATTCCGGCGCATGTCATTCACGTCTATACGCACGATTCGATTGGTCTGGGCGAAGACGGCCCGACCCATCAACCGATCGAGCACATCAGTTCGCTGCGTCTGATTCCGAACAATCGCTTGTGGCGTCCATGTGACGCGGCAGAGTCGGCCGTGTCATGGAAGGTGGCAGTCGAACGCAAAGGCAAGCCGTCGTGCCTGATCTTCTCGCGTCAGACGCTCAAGCATCAGCAACGCACCGCGCAGCAGCTGGCGGACATTCAGCGCGGCGCTTACGTGCTTTCCGATCCGGCGGATACCAAGTTCAAGGCGATCATCATCGCGACTGGTTCGGAAGTGGAGCTGGCGATGGAAGCGGCACGCACGCTTGCCCAGCAAAATATTCCCGTGCGCGTGGTGTCGATGCCCTGCACGGAAGAATTCGATGCACAGCCAGCGGAATATCGTGAAGCCATTCTGCCGGGCTGGTGCCGTGCACGCGTGGCGGTGGAAGCGGCCAATGCGGATTTTTGGGGCAAGTATGTGGGCCTTGACGGTGCAGTCATTGGCATGACTACGTTCGGTGCATCGGCGCCGGCGCCGATATTGTTCGAAAAGTTTGGTTTCACCGTTGCGCATGTCGTCGATACGGTGAAGAAAGTTATTGGCTGATCATGCGCTTTATTCCCTCTCCTCATTGGGGAGAGGGAGAAAGCGATAAGTCCAGTTTCGCGAAAACCGCAACTGGTACCTCACCGTCATTCCGGCGCAGGCCGGAATCCAGTGGCGATAACGGTTGTACGCTTCCTCACGAACTGGTTGCGAGGACACTAGATTCCGGCCTGCGCCGGAATGACGGTGAGGCTAGGCTGGAATTGCTCCGCGTCGACCCAATCAACCGCTAGCAAGCGTCGTCACAACCCCAAACGCAATCGCCATCACCACGGCAACCGCAAGACACGCACTCGTCAAACGAATGCGATGCGCATCGACACGCGGAATCAACCGCCACATCGCGATAACTCCCACCAGCATCGACAACACCAGCGACGCACGGAACGTTCCGCTAGCCAGCAGCGGGCCAAACGGCGCACGCATGATGCCCAGATGCGCCGCGACACCCGCACTAAGCAGCATGGTAGACAGACACCAGATCAAGCACGCCAGATAGACGCGGTTGAAAACCACCGACGTACGCTCGTTCCAACGCAACACGATCCACGCGATCACCGCAGGCGCCACGGCGCCAACGCTGCTGAACAACACCCACCAGATCAGGCTGCTGAGCAGCGTAAGCACACTCGTCATGCGGTTTCCTTGAAGCCCATGCGACGGAGGGATTTATCCATCAGCCACGCAGGGCCAACCAAAAGGTAAGCGAGATCGGTAAAGAAGCTTGGGCGCTGGCCTTCAATCAGATGTCCGATGAATTGGCCGATCCAGGCGACGACGAAGACGACGATGCCAAGCTTGAGCAAGTCACGTGGCCCGAATTGCTGAAACAGGTAGTAGCAACTCAACGCAAACAGCACCAATACGATCAGCAATGCAGCGCCAAGACGGTGCGAATGTTTCCAGTACCACGTGAATGCAAGAACGATGGCCAGCACCGACCACGCGCCCGGATGCAACAAGGATTCGGGAACGGGAATCGTCCACATCATCGCGATGGCGCTCCACAGGATTAGCGGCACGCAAATCCAGTGCAGCACTTGATTCGTCGGATGCTGATGATCGCGGCTGTAGCTGTCGAGCCAGTCGCGCATGCTGCGGGGGCCGTGCATGGTGTCTTGCGATGTCATCCGTGTGCGCCGCTCTTGGAGAAAAGGTTGAGTACCAGCACGCCCGCCACGATCAGGGCGATACCAAAGACGGCGGCCAGATCGAGCTTCTGCCGATAAATCACCACGCCGATCAGCGCGATCAACGCCGTTCCCGCACCCGACCATACGGCGTACGCAATGCCGAGCGGAATCTGCCGCAGCGTTAGGCTGAGGCAATAAAACGCCATGGCGTAACCCGCGACAACGATCACGCTCGGCCACAGATGCGTAAAACCATCCGCGGCCTTCAGCGCACTGGTTGCGATGACCTCGGCACCAATCGCGAGGCCCAGGCTAAGCCACGCGTTCATAGGGTCAATCCAGCTTGATGTCAGCGAGACGTTGCAGCGCTTCGGCATATTTCGCCGCGGTGCCAGCGATCACGTCGGCGGGAACTTTCGGCGCGGGTGGCTGCTTGTTCCAGCCCAGCTTTTCCAGATAGTCGCGCACGAACTGCTTGTCGTAACTGGGTGGGCTGATGCCGACCTGATACTGATCGGCGGGCCAGAAGCGCGACGAATCGGGCGTCAGCATTTCATCCATCACGTACAGCTTGCCGTCTTCGTCGGTGCCGAATTCGAACTTGGTGTCGGCGATGATGATGCCGCGCTTCGCAGCATACTCAGCCGCCCATTTGTAGATGGCGAGCGTTGCATCGCGCACCTGTTCGGCCAGATCTTTGCCGACCGCCGAAACCACGGCATCGAAACTGACGTTTTCGTCGTGATCGCCCACGGCGGCTTTCGTCGATGGCGTGAAAATCGGTTCGGGCAACTGCTCGGCCTGGCGCAAGCCGACGGGAAGTTTGATACCGCACAGCGAACCGGTTGCCTGGTAGTCCTTCCAGCCCGAGCCAATCAGATAACCGCGCGCAATCGCTTCCACCGGCACCGGCTTCAGATGCTTGGTGACGACCGCGCGCTTGCTGTAAAGCGCCAGGTCTGTGCCCTTGGGCAGCACCTCTTCCAACGGCGTGTGCAGCAGGTGGTTCGGAACGATATGCGCGGTCTTGCCGAACCAGAAATTCGAGATCTGCGTCAGCATTTCGCCCTTGCCAGGAATCGGGTCCGGGAGCACTACGTCGAAAGCCGACAGGCGGTCGGTCGCCACGATCAGCAAGCGCTTGCCGGGCAGGGAATACACATCGCGCACCTTGCCGCGGTGGATAAGCTCAAGGCCGGGCAGGTTCGATTGCGAGAGGGTGGTCGGCACGGCGCGCTCCAAGGGGTCAAACAAGCGGACTATTGTAACGGTCTGGGCCAGCGACGCTGATAGGGGACACTGATAGAATCGGCGACTTTATATTTCTGTGTTGCCGATGCGAACCTTCCTCGTCGTGGCACTCGGTCTGACCTGTGCCCTGCAAGCGCTTGCTGCCGATATGCCGCCCAAACCGGTGCGGCTGGGCTTGTGCGCGGCATGCCACGGCGAAACGGGCATGGCGCAGATTCCGGGCGCGCCGAATCTGGCGGGCCAGAAACTGGATTACCTGCGCAAGGCACTGAAGGATTACCGCGACGGCAGCCGCGATGTGCCGTTGATGCGCGCGGCCATCGGTCCGGTCAGCGACGCGGATCTGGATCAGCTGGCGCGCTGGTATAGCGCGCAAACACCGCCACCGCAGGCCGCCGGGCAACCATGAAATACACCTACACCATTCTGTTTGCTGCAGTAGGTTTTTTCCTGGGACGCGGGATGACCGGTGTCGTCATCGGCGCCATCATCGGTTTCGCGCTCGACAATCTGAATTTCACTCAGCGCCGCGAGGCGGCTCCGGAATCGGGCGGTTACGTCGTACCGCTTTTCCAGTTGCTGGGCGCCGTTGCGAAATCCGATGGCCGCGTTTCCGAAGCGGAAATCGCCACCGCCGAACGCATCATGACGCGCATGGGCCTGGCCAACGGCCAACGCCAGGCTGCGATCAGCGCGTTCAATACCGGCAAGCAGCCCGAGTTCGATGTCACCACGCCGATCAACGCGTTGCGCCAGTGGGCGGGCTTGCGTCGCGATCATGCCTTTCCATTGCTGGACGTGGTGATCGAGACCGTGCTTGCGGAAGGCTCGCCGTCGCCGGAGAAAATGTCGATCCTTCGCCAACTCGCGTTCGCGCTGCGCATCAGCGACATGGAGCTGATGGCGTTGATGGCCATGAAGGGCTACGTGTGGCAGGGCGCTGGCGCGCGTGGCCAGGGCTACGGTACCGGACACGGCAATAACGGTTACGTGCCGCCGCAGCGCAATGCGCAGGGCCCCGACCCGTACACCGTGCTGGGTATTGCGCGCGATGCGGATGATCGCGCGATCAAACGCGCCTATCGCAAGCTGATTTCCGAACATCACCCGGACCGCCTCGGCGACCTGCCGGAAGACATGCGTAAGCGCGCCGAGTCGCGCGCCAGCGAGATCAACGCCGCCTACGAGCGCATCAAGGCCGAGCGCGGCTTCAAATAGACCGGGCCAAAGCGTCGCCGCGGGCGACGTGGCAAAATGACACGCCTGCCGCGCCGCATTTTGCGCCGCCACGCCTTTTTCTTTCGCAAGGTCTTCCCATGAGCAAGCAGTCGCCCATCATCGCCCCGTCCATCCTTTCCGCCGATTTCGCGCGACTGGGCGAAGACACCGCCAAGGTGCTCGCCGCTGGTGGCGACTGGGTGCACTACGACGTGATGGACAACCACTACGTCCCCAATCTCACGATGGGGCCGATGGTGCTCAAGGCCTTGCGCAATTACGGCATCACTGCGCCGATCGACGTGCACCTGATGGTGAAGCCGGTGGATCAAATCGTTCCGGATTTTGCCAAGGCCGGGGCCAGCCGCATCAGCTTCCATCCCGAGGCTACCGAGCATGTGGACCGCACGATCGGCCTGATCAAGGACTCCGGCTGCAAGGTCGGCCTGGTGTTTAACCCGGCGACGCCGCTCAACTGGCTCGATTACGTGCTCGACAAGCTCGATCTCGTACTGATCATGTCGGTGAACCCAGGCTTCGGCGGCCAGAAGTTCATTCCCGAGGCGCTGGAGAAGCTGCGCCGCGTGCGCCGCCTGATCGACGAGAGCGGCTACGACATCCGCCTGGAAGTGGACGGCGGCGTTACCGCCGACAACATCGGCGAAATCGCCGCCGCGGGCGCCGATACCTTCGTGGCCGGTTCGGCCATCTTCAATGCGCCGGACTACCAGGCCGTCATCGCGAAGATGCGCCAGGCGCTGGGCTGAGGCCAGAAAAGAAAAACCCGGCGCAGGGGGAAGTCTGCACCGGGCGGAGGGGCGTCGGAAAGACGCTAGAGGAGACACCATGGCAGGAGTGGCCTGCACGTTGCTGGTAAGGACGGGAGGCTCGGCCGCCTTATCAGCACCGGCGAGTTCCACGGCAAAATGGACTACACGCCTGCCGTAGTAAGTGACCGGGCTCCCCCCAAATGGTTCCCGGATTTCTGCAAATAATTTCGAGCCGCCAAAAAAAATCCCCTCGGGAGTGCGAGGGGATGGAACGCCGGGACAGGAATGACCGGAGAAAATGGCTCAACTGCGCCGTTTACAGAGGTTGCCAGTCGGGATCGGGCTCGCCGCATGGCGCGACCGGTGCCCGTCCTTGCGCGCCGGCCGCGCCGAAGCCGTCCACGTCGGCTTCATGAAAGTAACTCGATGACATCAGGGCAGACTCATCAGCAGGGCAAGAAGCAGCGATCCCAGCGCCAGCACCACGCGCAGTGGCTCGAAGCTGCGAAGTTCGGCATTGGGGTCGATCGAGGGGTCAGCGCGCATGCGGTTCGTTTCGTTTGGGCTTGGGGTTATCAAACACCTCGCCGCGGCGCACCTACCGGCGGCTGCGGGGCGATCGGGCGATGGAATCTGGCAGAACGCGGGCAAAGTGCCCGACCGGCTTGCGTGTCGATCACCCACACTGCACGCTGCGCGCCAACATCACGAGGAATTTTCATGGGACGCCACATCGCCATCGTCGAAGACGAACCGCTGATTCGCGCCAACTACGTCGAGGCGCTGACCCGTTTCGGCTACGACACGCGCGGTTACGGCTCGCGGCTGGAGGCCTCCAATGCGTTCGCGACGCGCCTGCCGGAACTGGTGATCATCGATATCGGTTTGGGTGACGAGCCGGAAGGCGGTTTCGATCTGTGCCGCGAGCTGCGGGCGAAGTCCGCCACGCTACCCATCATCTTCCTCACCGCGCGCGATTCGGATTTCGATGTGATCTCCGGTTTGCGTCTTGGTGCGGACGATTACCTCAGCAAAGACACGAGCCTGCATCAGCTGGCGGCACGCATCGCTGCGTTGTTCCGCCGTATCGAATCGCTGAAGGCGCCGATATCCAGCGAAACGGTGATCGGCCACGGTCCGCTCAAGCTCGAATCCGAACGTATGCGCATCACGTGGAATGATGCGGAAGTGCCGCTCACTGTGACCGAATTCTGGATGGTGCACACCTTGGTGCGCTTTCCCGGTCACGTGAAGAATCGCGATCAGCTGATGCGTGAAGCGGAGCTTGTGGTGGACGATGCGACGATCACGTCGCACATCAAGCGCATCCGCAAAAAGTTTATTGCGGTGGCGCCGGAATTCGATGCCATCGAGACGGTGCACGGTGTGGGTTACAGGTGGCGCCCGTGATGCGTATGCGCTGGGTTGTTGCGCTTTTGATGTTCGTGGCGAACGTGTCGATGGCCGCGCAGCCGTCGAACAACGTCGTGGATGCTCACGGCGTTGTAGACGGCAACGTTCCGGGCTGGGCCATCCACACTGTTTCGCCCGGCGGCTGGACCAAAGACTGCTGCACCTATGCCAGCGCCATCGGTGTGAATTACGTGCTCTATCAGGGCGATTGGACGGGCAAACCGGATCGCGTGATTGTGCTTAACGTTTGGCCGTCCAAACTGCCGTCATTGGATGTCGAGCTTCAGGATGACCGGAAGCACTACTTGCAAGTCGATCCGGCAGGCACGGTTGCCGCATACCCCGTCAAAAATCCTTCCATGGCATGCCAGGGCGTGATGTATACGGGCAGCGATCACGTCAATGACGTCGTCGTGTTCTGCGATCCCGGAAAAGCCGCAGGCATCCGTTACAGCTGGTCCATGACGGTCGGGCAGGGCGATCCGCAAAGTCAGGCTGCGCTGGATGCATTCAAGCAAGTCGTCGAACATTCCACTTACGCCAAGTTCGTTCCTGCGCCGGGCTCGACCAGCAAAGCCGCAACCCATTAAATTGCGGCTTGGAACAAGCCGGGACACCCCCGCATGAGTCTGCGCCAAAAACTGCTGCTGGTAGCGCTGTGCACGCTTGCACTGCCGGTGGCGGGTTGGCTGTATGTGCGGCAGATGGAAACGCTGCTGCGCCAGGGGCAGGAGCAGGCGCTTACGGCAACCGCGACAGCTGTCGCGCGAAGCCTCGCCGTTACCGATGCGCCGCTGCCGCAATCCGGCAAGGGCTGGTACGTGCAGCAGGCGGTGAATCCGATCACCATCGATGGCTACGGCGACGATTGGGCGCCGATGACGCCGTGGAGTCAGTCCATCGGCACGCAAGGCAAGTTGCTGCTCGCCGAAGATGACAACGGCTTCTACATGTACATCGATGTGCGCACGGCGCGCCGAACGCGTGCGGATGCCGGCGATGCCAATGCCATGTCCGCCGATCATCTCGTGCTCGATCTTGTGCAAGGCTCCATTCATCGCCGCTATCTGATTGCCAGCGCAGCGCCCGGTGCGTTCACCGCGTTGCCGGTCGATCCCGCTGCGGGCAATTTGCCGGACAGAATCGTCGGTCAATGGCAGGAAGATGGCAGCGGCTATCGCGCAGAACTGCGGTTGCCGCCGGATCTTGGATTGAGCGCGCTTGGCGTAGGCATTTACTCGGCAGCCAATGGCGGCGATCCATTGGCAACGGAAGAAAGATCGCTGTGGCGCTACTCGCCGGATCTGGCGCAGGAACTTGTTCGGCTGGCACCTGATGACACGCGTGCGCGTCTTATGACACCGTCCGGTTGGTTGCTTGCACAAAGCGGTCGTCTGACGACATCCGGCCCGCAACCGCCGTGGTTGTCGTCGCTGATCTATCGCTCGCTGCTAGCCAATCCGCTGGAAGATGCCGAGTCGTGGACCGAAGATGCGCCGCGTCTGGACCTTCCTGAAGTGCAAAGTGCCAGCCGTGGTGAACCGGCCACGGTGTGGCGACAGGGCGAAGAGCGCGACAGCGTGGTGCTGGCGACGGCGGTTCCCATCGAGCGCGATCATGAAGTGGTCAGCGTGCTGCTGTTGGAACAAGCCAGCCGAGCGGTTCCCTTGCTCGCCAACCGCGCCTTCCTGAGTCTGCTGCTGACCAGCTTTGGCGTGATGCTTGTTGCTGGCGCCATTCTGTTGCTGTTTGCCACGCGCCTCAGTCTTCGTCTTGGCCGTTTGCGCGATGCCGTCGAACGCGCCCAAATCAACGACGGCCGTCTGGATGGCCAGTTCTTTGAGGGCCAATTCCCGATGGCCGAATCGGAAGATGAAATCGGCGACCTGGCACGCAGCTTCCAACGCTTGTTCGAGGCTGTGGGTGGTTACACCGATTACTTGCGCACGCTTGCTTCCAAGTTGTCGCATGAACTCAACACGCCTTTGGCGATCGTGAAGTCGTCGCTGGATAACCTCGAACACGCTGAACTCTCCGACGAAGCGCAGCCTTATCTCGCGCGTGCTCGCGATGGCGTTGCGCGCCTTGGACAGCTTGTTCGCGCGATGAGCGAAGCGAGCCGAATGGAACGCGCCATCGCGGCGGCCGAGCCAGAAGATGTCGATCTGGTCGAAGTGGTGGACGGTTGCGCGGAAGCGTATCGGCCGCTTGCGGGCGTGCGTCACCTGGATTGCGTGCTGCCCGATCAACCGGTGCATTTGCACGGCGCGCCGGAGTTGATCGCCCAGGCACTGGATAAACTCTTCGACAACGCCCTGTCGTTCACGCCGCCCGATGGCTGGTTGCGTCTCAGTCTTCGTCCGATCGAAAACGGCGCGGAAATCGAACTGGCCAACCAGGGCCCGCTGTTGCCAGCCGCCATGCAGGGCCGCCTGTTCGATTCGCTGGTCAGCCTGCGCGAGAAAGCTACGCCGGGCGATGCACCCCATTTGGGCCTTGGCTTGTACGTCGTACGGCTGGTGGCCGAGCGCCACGGCGGCATCGCCTCCGCAAGAAATCTGGAAGATGGCAGTGGCGTGGCCTTTACGCTGCGCCTGCATGCGATGCCAAGGCAGCGTCTAGCCGGTTAGGCAGAGTCTGTACAATGGCCGTTCCCCCGTTTGGCCATCCGGAACCCTACGTGATTTCCCGCGACGAATTCGAGGCGCTTGTAGCCCAAGGACACACCCGCATCCCGCTGGTGCGCGAAGTGTTCTCCGATTTGGACACGCCGCTATCGGTCTATCTGAAACTGGCCGATGGTCCGTACACGTTCCTGTTCGAATCGGTGGAAGGCGGGGCGACGTGGGGCCGCTATTCGATCATCGGTCTGCCGGCCAAGCGCGTGTATCGCCTGCGGGGTCACGAGCTTGAGGTGGAAGATGCGGGCGAAGTGGTTGAACGCCGGCATCTGGACGATCCGCTGGCCGAAATCGAAAAACTTCGCGAGCACTACAACGTGCCGCGTTTGCCGCAACTGCCAGCTTTCAGCGGCGGCCTGGTGGGTTACTTCGGTTTCGAAACCATCGGCTACATCGAGCCGCGCTTGGCGCAGTGGGATCGCAAAGACGAACTCGGCACACCCGATGTGTTGTTGATGCTCGCCGAAGAAGTGGCGGTGTTCGACAACCTCAAGGGTCGCCTGTACTTGATCGTGCACGCCGATCCGTCGCAGCCGCAGGCGTACGCACAAGCGCTGCGCCGCCTCGATGCGCTGACGCATCGGCTGCGCCAAGGTGGCGCGTCGTATCCGCAGCTCACGCAATCGATCGCGCTCGACGAGAGCGATTTCAAATCCTCGTTCACGCGCGAGGAATTCGAAGCGATGGTCGAGCGGGCGAAGGAATACATTCGTGCGGGCGACATTTTCCAGGTCGTGCCATCGCAACGTTTGAGTGTTGGCTTTAACGCGCGGCCGGTGGATGTGTATCGCGCATTGCGCGCGATGAATCCGTCGCCGTACATGTATTTCGTGGATCTTGGCGATACGCAGATCGTCGGTTCGTCGCCGGAAATTCTGGCGCGCATGAAGGACGGCAAAGTCCTGGTGCGTCCGCTCGCCGGCACGCGCAAGCGCGGCGCGACAGACGAAGAAGACCGCGCACTTGAAGCCGAGTTACTGGCCGATCCGAAGGAACGGGCCGAGCACGTCATGCTGATCGATCTCGGTCGCAACGACATCGGCCGCATCAGTGAAACCGGTACGGTGGAAGTCAGCGAGTCGTTCGTCGTCGAACGTTACTCGCACGTCATGCATATCGTGTCGCAGGTGCAGGGCACCGCAAAGCCGAACCTCAGCTACATGGACGTACTCAAGGCGACATTCCCGGCTGGTACGTTGAGCGGTGCGCCAAAAATCCGCGCCATCGAAATCATCCAGGAGCTGGAACCGTACAAGCGCAATATCTACGCCGGTGCGATCGGCTGGATCGGCTGGTGGGGCGATGCGGACACCGCCATCGCCATTCGCACGGCGGTCATTCAAGGCGGCCGTCTGCATGTGCAGGCGGGTGCGGGCATCGTGTACGACTCCGATCCTGCGTCGGAGTGGGAAGAAACGATGAACAAGGGCCGCGCGCTGTTCCGTGCGGTCGCGCAGGCTGCCAAGGGATTGTGAGTCATGCCAGACATCGTGCGCCGTGCTAGTCATCTTGTTGTGTTGACGATGCTGATCGCCGCGTGGTCGTTGTCGGCGCGCCAATCGTCGCAAGGCTGGCCCGATACGCTGCTTAGCCGCACACAGGCTTTGGCCGAATTGCAGACGTTGAATGCGCAATTGCTAAGCCACCCGAGTGCAACGCTGACACTGGAGCAATGGTGCGGCGCGCATCACCTCGCGCCGGAGGCGAAGATCGTTGCGCAGCGCGTGCATGGCGCCGACAAACCGTTACCTGATGGTGCGCGAGCGTTGCTCGGCATCGGTCCGGACGAACAGGTGCGCTACCGCCGCGTGGCGTTGAGTTGCGGTGACGTGGTGTTGTCGGACGCAGATAACTGGTATGTGCCTTCGCGCCTCACGCCGGAGATGAATCGGCAACTCGATACGTCCGATGTGCCGTTTGGCAAAGTCGTTCAACCGTTGCACTTCCGTCGCCAGACGCTTGCAGCAGATTTGCTGTGGTCACCGTTGCCGGCGGGTTGGGACAGCGGTACCCCGTTGCCGCCAGCTAGTCAGCAATCGCTGACGATTCCCGATCACGTGTTGCAGCATCGCGCGGTGCTGTACACCGGCGACAATCAGCCTTTCAGTCTTGTCATCGAAAGCTATACGCGACAAGTTCTGGCGCGCCCTTAAAACATGGGTGCGCGGCTATAGAGTTTTCAGCACATAAGGAACGTCATGCAGCGTGGCGTGTTGTACGGATTACTGGCTGGCGCGATGTGGGGCATGGTGTTTCTGGTGCCGCGCCTGCTCGGCGATTTTTCGCCCGTGCTGTTGAGCGCGGGACGTTACGTGATGTACGGCATCGTTTCCTCGCTTGCGTTGTTGCCGACCGCGCGCAGCGTGATCGCTCGACTTACTCGCGATGATTTCTTTGCACTGCTGCGCTTCGCGCTGGTGGGCAATCTGCTGTATTACGTGCTGCTCGGTTTTGCCGTGCATGAGGTCGGCGTAGCAGCCACTTCACTCATCATCGGCGTGTTACCCGTTTCCGTGACATTGATCGGCCATGGCGATCATGGTTCGGTGCCATTGTCGCGACTGGCATGGCCGCTGTTGATGGTGTTGGCTGGTATCGCCTGCATCAATGCGGATGTATTCAGCGCGAACAGCGGACCGCACGCCAGCGTTCTCAGCCGCTGCATCGGCATGGCCTGCGCGACGGGCGCATTGGCTTGCTGGACGTGGTACGCGGTGCAGAACGCGCGTTACCTGCGCCGCACCGCCCATTTCTCCGGCAACGAATGGGCCATGTTATGGGGCGCCGTGACGGGTTTGCTTGGCCTGTTGCTGTGGCTACTGGTCCTGCTGCTGCCTGCGGGCTGGGTGCAGGAGGCCCTTCCTCCCGCGCGCTGGCAAGTGTTCTGGCTGGTCAATCTGCTGCTGGCGATCGGCGCTTCCTGGCTGGGCAACGCCCTGTGGAATGCCGCTTCCCGCCGCTTGCCGCTGACCCTGGCCGGCCAGTTGCTGGTATTCGAAACGCTGTTCGCGCTGCTTTATGCGTTCATCTATGACCATCGCTGGCCGCGGCCGCTGGAAATTGCGGCCATCGTGCTGCTGGTGGCCGGCGTGAGCTGGTCGGTGTGGCGGCATGCCGAACCGACCCCGGCACCCGCCCTCTGAGTGCCGGGAGTCATCGTCCACACCGCCCGTGTTCGATGGATAATGGCTGTCCCGTATCGCATCCCCTGCCGGAATCCCGCCCGTGCTCCTGATGATCGACAACTACGACAGCTTCACCTTCAACCTCGTGCAGTACCTGGGCGAGTTGGGACAGGAGGTGAAGGTGGTGCGCAACGATGCGCTCGATATCGCCGGTATCCGCGCGCTGCGGCCGTCGCACATCATGATTTCGCCCGGGCCGGGAACGCCTGACGATGCAGGTATTTCGCTCGATGTGCTCACGCAGCTGGGTGGCGATATTCCGGTGTTCGGCGTGTGCCTTGGGCATCAGGCCATCGGTCAGGCCTTTGGCGGCAAAGTGATTCGCGCCAAGCAGATAATGCATGGCAAGACCTCGCCGGTACGCCATCGCGGGCAGGGTGTGTTTGCTGGATTGCCTGATCCGTTCGAAGCCACGCGTTATCACTCGCTGGTCGTCGAGCAATCTTCATTACCCGATTGCCTTGAAGTCACCGCGTGGACGGAGAACGCGGATGGCTCGATCGACGAGATCATGGGCCTGCGCCACAAGACGCTGGCCGTCGAAGGCGTGCAGTTTCATCCGGAGTCGATTCTGACCCAGCACGGTCACGATCTGCTGCGCAATTTCCTCGGCTTGCCGAAGAAAAAGCTCGCGGCATGACCGGGCGCGCGATTTCCATCACGCCACAGGAAGCGCTTCAGCGCACGATCGAACATCGTGAAATCTTCCACGATGAAATGATCGCGCTGATGCGCCAGATCATGAACGGCGAAGTCAGCTCGTTGATGACGGCGGCGATCATCACCGGCCTGCGCGTCAAGAAAGAAACGGTGGGCGAAATCACCGGCGCTGCGCGTGTGATGCGCGAGCTGTCGGCCAAAGTCGACGCGCCGGCGCATCCGCATTTTGTCGATATCGTCGGCACCGGCGGCGATGGTGCGTCGACCTTCAATATCTCCACCGCGTCGATGTTTGTTGCCGCGGCAGCGGGCGCGCGTATCGCCAAGCATGGCGGTCGCAGCGTGTCGTCCAAATCGGGCAGCGCCGATGTGCTTGAAGCACTCGGTGCGCGCATCGATCTTTCACCGACGCAGGTGGCGCAGTGCATGACGGAGACCGACATCGGTTTCATGTATGCACCCAATCATCACCCCGCGATGAAGGTGGTTTCGCCGGTGCGCAAGGAAATGGGCGTGCGCACGTTGTTCAACATTCTTGGGCCGCTGACCAATCCGGCGGGTGCTCCGAACATCCTGATGGGTGTGTTTCACCCGGATCTGGTCGGCATCCAGGTGCGCGTGTTGCAGGCGCTCGGTTCGCAGAACGCCATGGTCGTCTGGGGCCGCGATGGCATGGACGAAATCTCGCTGGGTGCGGCCACGCTGGTGGGCGAGCTGCGCAACGGCGAGGTGCATGAGTACGAGATCGAGCCCGAAGATTTCGGGCTGGCCATGGCATCCAGCCGCAATTTGCGTGTCGACAGCGTGGAAGGTTCGAAGACCATGCTGCTGGAAGCACTCGAAGATCGCCATGGCGTGCCACACGACATCGTGTGCCTGAATGCCGGTGCTGCCCTCTATACCTCGGGTCTGGCGGGTTCCATTGCCAGTGGTATCGAGCTGGCCCGGGCCACCATCGCCAGTGGTGCGGCGCGTGCCAAAATGGATGAATTCGTGGCAACTACGCGGCGACTCGCGGATACTACCGAGTAAGTCCGGTGGTCGCGCCACTGTTATTTTGTTTCATCCGTTGAACGCAACCTCATGACCGATATTCTTCAACGCATCCTTGCCCGCAAAGCCGAAGAGCTCGCCGAGCGCAGCACGAAGTTGCCACTCAAAGAGCTATCCGCACGCGCGGCTGATATGCCCGATACGCGTGGTTTTGCTGCGGCCATCGAAGCGAAGATCGCCGCGGGCGAACCGGCCGTGATTGCCGAAGTGAAGAAAGCCAGTCCCAGCAAAGGCGTAATTCGGCAGGAGTTCGATCCTGCTGCGATTGCACGCAGCTACGAAATCGGCGGTGCCGCGTGCCTTTCCGTGCTCACGGACAAGGATTTTTTTCAGGGCTGTGAAGATTTTCTGCAGCAGGCTCGCGCAGCCTGTTCGCTGCCTGTCTTGCGCAAAGACTTCGTGATCGATCCCTATCAGGTGTATGAAGCCCGCGCGATTGGCGCCGATTGCATCCTGCTGATCGTTGCAGCGCTGGGCGACGCGGATTTGCTCGAACTGTCGTTGCTCGCTGCCGATCTTGATCTGGACGTGCTGTGCGAAGTGCACGACGCGGAAGAACTCGAACGCGCACAAGCCGTGCCGGTGCCGTTGATCGGCGTGAACAATCGCAATCTGCGCACCTTTGAAACCTCGCTCGAAATCACGCTGGAAATGCAGCAGCTGATCGAATACGACCGCATTCTGGTTGCCGAATCGGGTATTCACACGCCGGAACATGTCGCGCAGCTGCGCGAGGCCGGGATCAACGCCTTCCTGATCGGCGAAGCATTTATGCGCGCAGCCGATCCCGGGCAGGAATTGAAGCGACTTTTCGATACGCACTGATCATGGCGACAGGGGACATGACAAACGCGCCGGAGTCTTCCGGTGCCGACGCGAGCGCGTCACGCACGGTGCTGTTCGATTTCGACGGCGTGCTGTTTCATGGCGATTCGTTCGCGATGTTCATGCGTCATCGCTACAAGCAATCGCTGTTGAGCAAAATCCTGGCGTTGCTGACGATGCCGTGGTGGTTGCTTTGCGGTGTGTTCTCACGCTGGTGGGCGGCGCGTGTGCTGGTCCATGTTGCGCTTTTCGGAATGAGTCAGAAGCGTTATCAGGAAACGGTGGATGCGTTCGCCGATCACATCGTGCGGCGCCCGCGGCAGTTTTATCGCGATGGCTTGCACGCATTGCGCCGACACGTTGCCGATGGCGATGAAGTCTTTGTCGTGACGGGTTGTGAGCAGATGCTTGCCACGCGTTTGCTCTCGCAACTGGGCTTGCCCGAGGTCGGCGTGATCGGATCGCAAATCAAGCCGGGCTGGTCGGGCATGCGCGTGAAAGTGCACAACGTCGGACGTCGCAAGGTGCAAAGCCTTGCCGCGAAGGGCGTGAAAACGTGGCGTGTCGCCTACGGCGATTCCATGCTCGATGCGGCGATGCTCAAACAGGCGCATGAGCCCGTGCTGGTGAACGGCACGCCCAAGCTGTGCAAGCGCGTGGAGAAGGCACTCGGCCGCTCGGTAGCGCGCGTCGCCTGGTACTGATTCCCTTCATTTGGCCACTTGCGAGCCACGCCAGACGGAGATACGTTAGTACTTACGTATCTCGCACATGATCCGGCTATGTACATCGCATCCTTGGGAAAACTGGCCTTGGGCAGCCGCCTGAAGGCGTTGAGCGATCAGTTCTACGGCGCAGCGGATGAGGTCTATCAGGCTCGCGGCGCCCGCATCGAATCGCGCTGGCTCCCGGTTTTGCGTTACCTGTGGGATGTGGGGCCGCGCTCGGTCACGGAAGTCGCCGAGGCGATCGGCCAAACCCATTCGGCGGTCAGCCAGCTCACCGACAAGCTGGTTCGCGCCGGCATGGTGAAACGCGGACGCGATGCGAAGGATGGGCGTCGCTCCGTGCTTGCCCTCACCGACAAGGCCAATCACGCGTTGGGCGAACTCGGGCCGATCTGGTGCGCCGTGCGGCAGGGCGTCACAGCGTCGTTGGGCGAGCATGCCACGCAGTTGCTCGAGGCCATCGCGGCGTGCGAGCGCGCCTTGCAGGAGCGTCCCGTCGCCGAAGCCATTCTGGCCGAGCACGCCGCGCTGCTGGCCACGCCGCTGGAAATCGTGCCTTACGCGCCCCAATGGCGCGAACATTTCTATCGCCTGAACGCGGCGTGGTTGGAACGCTATTTCCACATCGAGGATATCGACCGTGCGGTGCTCAGCGATCCGGAGCACTACATCCTCGAACCGGGCGGGGCGATTTTCTTCGCGCGGCTGGGTAACGAAATCATTGGCACGTGTGCGCTGCTGCAGGAATCGCCCGGCGTGTTCGAGCTGACCAAGATGGGTGTGGACGAAACGTTCCGAGGCCTGGGTGCGGGAAAGCGTCTGCTTGAGGCAGCCATCGCCGAGTTTCACCGTCGCGGTGGCGTCACGTTGTTCCTCGAGTCCAACAGCGCGCTGAAGCCCGCGCTGGGCATGTATGAAAAAGCAGGATTCCGCTTCCAGCCGGCCATCCGTCCGGGCTCGCATTACGAGCGCGCGGACGTTTACATGATCTACGAGAAGCCAGCGTCATAACTCCCTCTCCCCTGTGGGGAGAGGGTTGGGGTGAGGGGCCAATCTTGCTTCGCGCCTACCTGGAGCGCGGCTGTTATAACCGGTGAGGCAAGCGTGTCCCCTCACCTCAGTCCTCTTCCTCGCTCCTCAGAGCGGGGCCATCCATGGCCCCTCCCCGCGTCCCGAAGGGGAGAGGAGGCAAGGGGCTCAGCGCGTGCCGCGCACGACAATGGTCTTGCCGGACACTTCGATCATGCCTTGCTCTTCCAACTGCTTGAGCACGCGGCCGACCATCTCGCGCGAGCAACCGACGATGCGGCTGACTTCCTGACGCGAGATGCGGATCTGCGTACCGGCCGGGTGGCTCATCGCATCCGGTTCCTGGCAGAGATCGAGCAGGGTGCGCGAGATGCGATTGGTGACGTCCATGAAGGCCATGCGGCTGACCTGGCGGGACGTACGCAGCAAACGATGGGTGAGTTGGGCACCAATGGCGAACAGAATCTTCGGGCATTCATCGCGCAGCGGGCCTTCCATCAGCTGGAACAGGCGCTCATAGCTGATTTCGGCCATTTCGCAAGGGCTGCGGGTACGCACCATCGATTCGCGCTGGGCCTGCTCCACGAACAGCCCCATCTCACCGATGAACTGTCCGCGGCTGATGTAGGCCAGGATCAGTTCGCGGCCCTGTTCGTCTTCCGTACAGACGGCCAGAGAGCCTTCAATGACGTAATACAGGGTGTTGGCGGGGTCGCCCGGGCGGATGATGGCCGTTTTGCCCGGATACCGGCGGCGGTGGCACATCCCCAGAAAACGCTCCATGGCGGCGGGGTCTGGCGCAAAACCGAGAGGAGCCTGTGACTTTTCGAACGCTTGTTGTAGTTGATATTTCAGCTGCACCACAGAATTTTCCCCAAGCTGAGAGTTCCAAGAGCCGCCCCATCCAGCGGCAAAAAGGCTTACGTCCCTGAACAACCTTTGCATTATGGCAAAGTCGAAGCGAACCCCGTAGGTTCAGTTTTGCTCCGATATGCCGCATACTTCGCAGTCTTCCGGATGGTGGCAGCTGCCATCGTTCGTACACAAGAGGCGTGCAGGATAAGGGTCCAGCATGCTTTTCTAATCAGCGGGGACCCTTGTAGCTAACCCGCCTCACCTGTCGGCCGTGACCCGGCCATGGAGTGTCGCCGTGGTGAAACCCCTCCCGCGCCTGCGTCTGCAGGGCTTCAACAACCTGACCAAGGCCCTGAGCTTCAATATTTACGACATCTGCTATGCGGTGTCCGAAGACCAGCGCCAGCGTTACATCGAGTACATCGACGAGCAGTACGACGCCGATCGTCTCACGCAGATCCTTACCGACGTGGCCGAGATCATCGGCGCGAACATCCTCAACGTGGCCCGTCAGGACTACGACCCGCAGGGTGCGTCGGTCACCATCCTCATTTCCGAGGAGCCGGTGGTGGAGAAGCTGGGCCGCGACACGATCTCCGATGCCGTGGTGGCGCATATGGACAAGAGCCATATCACCGTCCACACGTATCCGGAAACGCATCCGCACAACGGCATCGCGACCTTCCGTGCGGACATCGACGTGGCGACCTGCGGTGTGATCTCCCCGCTGAAAGCCCTGAATTACCTGATCGACAGTTTCGAGTCCGACATCGTGGTGTGCGATTACCGCGTGCGCGGTTTCACGCGCGACGTGCGGGGCAAGAAGCACTTCATCGATCACAAGATCAACTCGGTGCAGGATTATCTGGCGCGCCACATTCGTCAGAAGTACGAGATGTTCGATGTGAACGTGTATCAGGAAAATATCTTCCACACCAAGATGCACATCAAGGACTTCGACCTCGATACGTATCTGTTCGAGGCGCATGCGGACGATCTGTCGTTCAAGGAACGTCAGCGCATCGAGTCGCTGCTTCGCCGTGAGATTGAAGAGCTCTTCCACGGACGTAACCTGATGTAACGAAAACCCGCCGAAAGGCGGGTTTTTTCTTGTTGTCTGTTGGACAGAGAGCGAGCCGCGATTTATTGAGGCGGCAATTCGTCTGGCCTCAACCCTTTCAAGCATCTCACCGTCATTCCGGCGAAGGCCGGAATCCAGTGTCTTCAGTGTTGAATCGAGCCTTATCGCCAGATACCTACGCTGCAAAGCGAGCGTCCCAACCATGAGGTATCAAATCAGCGATAACGCCACTGGATTCCGGCCTTCGCCGGAATGACGTCGGGCTTCGACATTGCCTCAATGTTTCTCTAGCGATAGATAAACCACATGCCACATCAAACGCGATACGCCACCGTCTTCATCACCATCGACGTGGTGTGCATCAACTGCGGAATGGGAAACGGCAGCGCAATGCCCCCACGTTGACGCGCATTCTGCGCGTGCTGCACTTCATCGGTTTGCATCTGCTGAAGTACGGCTCGTGACCGTTCGTCTTGCGCAGGAAGCCTGTCGATGTGCTCCGCAAGATGCGCTTCCACCTGCTTTTCCGTTTCCACGACGAAACCGAGACTGATCGAATCACCAGCAAGCGCTGCCAGCGCACCAATCGCATAGCTGCCCGCATACCACAGTGGGTTGAGCAGGCTCGGACGGCTTTCGAGTTCGGACAGACGCTCGTTGCACCACGCAAGATGATCGGTTTCTTCGGCCGCGGCGTGAAGCAGGTGCACGCGATTTTCTTCCTTGTGCGCAAGCGCGGCCTGCCCGTCGTATAGCGCCTGCGCGCATACCTCACCCGTGTGATTAATGCGCATCAGGCCCGCAGCGTGACGGCGCTGGCTGTCATCCATCTCGGCTTCTGCAATGCCATGTGCCGGTGACACACGATTGGCCTCCGGCGAGCCGGCCACGGTTTCCAGGGCGCGCTCAACACCTGCGAGCAAGCGGTCAAGCGGTGTAAGCGTGCGTACATGGCGCGTGGGGTTCATCGGATGTCCAGTTGCTGTGCCAGCAACGTTAGCGGATGCAGGGTCGGTAATGTCGATGCATGTTCGGCCAATCCTGCAGCCAGATGAAGTCGACAACCTATATTGGACGACAGAATCAGTTGCGCATCCAGCGTGTTGATGTGTGCGATGACATCGTCACGCAAACGTTCCGCGCGATCCGGGAACTGCAGCACATGCGAACCGGCGGCGCCACAGCAATACGGCGGTGTGGATAAGCGCTTGAGTTCCAGATTCGGGATGCGTTTCAGCAATTGCACAAGCGCGGCATCGCTACGCGCGACATTCGCTTGCGTGCATGGGACGTGCAGCGCAACGCACAACGCCAAAGGCCGGAATGACAGCCGATCGGAGTGTTCGGCGAGCAGTGCATAGGGATCGCCGACCCGAACCCCGGGCAATGCGCGCCGCAAGGTACTGAGGCAACCCGGCGTGATCGTTATCAGATGATCGGCCTGGGCGCCGCTCCAGGCGCGTTGCACCTTGTCGGACGCTTTATCGGCATCCGCGGTGGCACCATCGTGCAAATCCAGTGCACCACAGCAGAAGGCGGGAAGGCGTGTAACGCGATAACCCACGGCGCGAAGCAGCGATTCCGCAGCACGTTCCGCCTCGGCATCCTGCACGCTGGCGGTGCAGCCTGGAAATAAGGCGACCGCTCCCAAATCGGGTTCGCGTTGGGAAATCGAGTTCACTGCCGATAATTTGGATCCGCGTGGCAGTAAGGACAATGCGGCGCGCCAGGACGGCGCCGTCTTTCCTCCCAGGATGGCGGGAACCCATCGCGCAGCGCCGGTCCATCGGACCAGCCGTTGCAGCCATCGATTCAGTTTTGGCCGTTTGACCACCCCCAGCAATAGGGCGGGGCGATCCGGTGCGGGGCCGAGCAAGCCTCGCGTCTCGACCAATAGCTCCTCATAATGAACGCCGGCGGGGCAGACCCGCTGGCAATTCAGGCAGCCCAGGCAGTGGTCGATCGGCTCGCGCAGGGCCGTGGTAACCGAAACCTGTCCCCGGGCCAATGCAGCGGCCAGCGCGATCCGCCCGCGCGGCGATTCAGCTTCGTTGCCGTCCAGGCCATACGTGGGGCAAACGGGCAGGCACAGGCCGCATTGCACACACTGGTCGGCCAGCACGGCAATGCGGTGTTGGGGCTTCTCAAGAGGCATATCAATCATGCTATCATTGCTGACTCGCAGCCCCTCGTGGGCTTGCGCGACAGATGAGAGCTTCGCTATCATCTCGCGCCTTTGTTCCATCGATTCCGCTTACCGCCCATGTGGCGGCAGACAGGTATTCCGAAATGAAAACGTTCAGCGCCAAGCCGGAAAGCGTCAAGCGCGACTGGTACGTGGTTGATGCCACGGACAAGACTCTCGGTCGTCTCTCGACTGAGATCGCGAGTCGTCTACGCGGCAAGCATAAGCCCGAGTTCACCCCTCACGTCGACACCGGCGACTACATCGTCGTGATCAACGCGGAGAAGGTGGCTGTCACCGGCGCCAAGCTGGACGACAAGAAGTACCACCGTTTCACCGGCTACGTCGGCAACCTCAAGACCACCAGTCTGAAAGACCTGCTGGCCACCCATCCCGAGCGCGTCATCGAGATCGCCGTGAAGGGCATGCTGCCGAAGAACCCGCTGGGCCGCGCCATGTACCGCAAGCTCAAGGTCTATGGCGGCGCAGAACATCCGCATACCGCACAGCAGCCGCAGGCGCTGGAAATCTAAGGAAGCATATGGCGATTCAGCAGAATTACGGCACCGGCCGCCGCAAGACCTCCGCAGCTCGCGTGTTCCTGCGCAAGGGCACCGGCGCGATCGAAGTCAACGGCAAGACCCTGGACCAGTTCTTCGGTCGCGAGACCTCGCGCATGATCGTGCGCCAGCCGCTCGAACTGACCCAGAGCACCGACAAGTTCGATATCAAGGTCACGGTCGCCGGCGGCGGCATCACCGGCCAGGCCGGCGCCATCCGCCTCGGTATCGCCCGTGCCCTGATCGAGTACGACGAAAGCCTGAAGACGCAGCTCCGCAAGGCTGGCTTCGTGACCCGAGACGCCCGTGAAGTCGAGCGTAAGAAAGTCGGTCTGCACAAAGCCCGTCGCGCGACCCAGTTCTCGAAGCGCTAATCCTCACTCGAGGCAGCGATTCGACCGTCCGGTGCACCAAGTCAGAGCGCACCGCTCGGTACGACATTGGGAGATCGTCTAACGGTAGGACAACGGACTCTGACTCCGTTTATCTAGGTTCGAATCCTAGTCTCCCAGCCAAATACAGAGGCCCGCCCAAAAGGCGGGCCTCTGTATTTGGCTGGGAGGGTCAAGGAGACGACCCACGTTCGACAAATTTGCCAGGAGCAAATTTGGACAGTGCAAAGCGCTGGCCCCGGAGCGCGTAGCGCGAAGGGGTGAGCCCCATGGATGGGGCGAACAATCCTCGCCCACATTCGCGCATTCCAAGGGCCCGCCCAAAAGGCGGGCCTCTGTATTTGGCTGGGAGGGTCAAGGAGACGACCCACGTTCGACAAATTTGCCAGGAGCAAATTTGGACAGCGCAAAGCGCTGGCCCCGGAGCGCGTAGCGCGGAGGGGTGAGCCCCATGGATGGGGCGAACAATCCTCGCCGCACCTACGTGAACCCATTCGAAAGGCTCGCCTAAAAGGTGGCCCTCTGTATCTGGCTCGGAGGGTCAAGGAGGCGAACCCCGTTAACTCGGCACGTCCCGTGCCGCGCCCTGTGGGTCGTCAGTTGAGCCGACGTTAGCTTGAGCGACTATCAAGCCAAGCACCAAAAAGTTAGCCGTATCCGACCGCAGAATCATGCGGCGAAGCATCACCGCGCTCAAAAAACGGACGGCCTAACACGCAAAAAAATCGCGCGAATCTCCGCCTCACCAAAATTTTGAGAAAGACGCCTGAGTGAAACCGCTTACTACTCTGCGTCGCGCTTCTCACGAGAAAATTTCCTAACAACATAAGCACCGAAAATATGTAGGAATTTTCTCGAATAGGAATATTTCTTAGCCACTCAGTGCCGTAAGCCATTTGCACAAAATCTTCATATTTTGTAAACATAGCTGTAGCACTAGGTAAGGCTGCCGTAAGTTAGTGCAGTCGGACTGTTGTGCATTTTGGGAGTCGTCGTTCGGTTTGCCCCATGAGGGTCAAAGTGTTTGCGACGTGCTGATTGCGGGGGAGGGGCCCAATTTGGGTTCTCCGCAATAAATAAATCAAACGCAGATCAGGCCGAGGGAGCCTCACATGCTTAAAAAACCCGTTGCCGCAGCCATTCTGGCTGCGTTGTCGATTGGCGTTGTTGCGAACGTCTACGCAGACACCACTCCGACCGCGAACCCGAGTACTTCGACAGCAGTTAACATCGCTGCGGCTCCTCAGGACACCACGCAGCAGTCGACGAGTACTGATCAAAGCACCAGCGGCACGCAGGACCAAAAGGCCAAGAGGCTCGACACGGTGGTGGTCAGCGGATCGCTGATCAACAACGCACAGATTCAGACTGCAACACCGACCTACACGATCACTGCGGCCGACATCCAGGCACGTGGTTTCAACTCGGTGACAGACGTGCTGCAGAGTTCGGTGTTTGCAACCGGTTCGGTGCAGGGTCCGCAGGAAAGTGGCGGCTTCACTCAGGGTGCGCAGACCATCAGCTTGTACGGTTTGAACCCGGAGTACACGCTAACGCTGATCGATGGCAAACCGATCACGCAGTTCGGCCAGCTCTACAACGGCCAGAGCAACTTCACCAACATTTCGAACATTCCGATCTCGATGGTCGATCATATCGACATCATCCCGGGCGGCGGTTCGTCGATTTACGGTTCGCAGGCGATCGCCGGCGTGGTGAATATCGTCACCAAGCAACATATGGATGGCGTTGAAGTGCTTGTGCGTGCGGGCGGCTACGACGGCGGCGGTGGCGCAAGCCAGCGCATCGCCATTTCGTTCGGCCACGATTACGGCAAGCTCAACGTGCTGGGTTCGTTCGAATTCGACAATCAGTCGCCGATGTGGGCCTATCAGCGTGATTTCACCGCGACGACGCCACACGATGAACCGGTAGCCACGATTCCCGATTACGGCAACATCAACGAGTACACCGGCGCCATCCAGGGCTATATCAGTCCGCCGAATGGTTGCGGCCCGATGAGCGGTCTGTTCAACGGTACGACAAACGAGACTACATCGAGTGTCGCGGGTCGTTACGGTACGTATTGCGGTTCGCAGCATGTGCTTGGCTACACCACGATGCTCAACCAGAGCCGTAGCTATGACGGCATGCTGAAGCTTCGTTACGACCTCAACGATCACGTTCGTCTGTACAGCGACGTTTTGATGGACGTGCAGACCCAGAAATTCACGCCTGGATCTGACTTCATCTGGTGGGGTCCGATCGACCAGAACAACTATCCGTCTGGACTTATCGAGGATGCGAAGACCGGTGACATCCTTGACCCCGAGCGCATCTTTGCGCCGGAGGAAGTGGGTAACAACTACTACAACGAGTTGACCCGTCAGTTCGACCTTATGTATCAGGCGGACGTCGGTGCGAACGGTACGTTCGGCGATTCGAACTGGAACTGGGACGCCTACTTCTTGCGTTCCGGCGATCGCACCAGCGTGAGCGCGCCAGAGCGTCTTGCTTCGGCGGTCGACGGTTATTTCAATTCGATCCTGGGCCCGTCGCTGGGCATGGACCCGAATACGGGTCTGAACATGTACAACCCGAACTACGCGAAGTTCTTCACGCCGCTGACACCCGCGCAAATCGCCAGCTTCACGGTACCGGTTGAAGAAAACTCCAATACCTGGGTCAACAACGCCCGCGCCACGATCAGCAACGACAGCCTGTTCCATCTGCCAGGCGGCGATGCGGGTTTTGCGGCGCTCATCGAAGGCGGCAGCGAAGCGTGGTACGAACCGGCCAATCCGCTTGTAGAGGCCGGCGACATCTGGGGCCAGACTGCGACGTCCGGTGGCGGTACCCGCAATCACGCTGCGACGGCCTTCCAGTTGAACCTGCCGGTGTTCAAGCCGCTGACGTTCGACATCTCGGGTCGCTACGATCGCTACTCGCTGCCGCAGGGTGGCGAAACGAACGGCAAGTTCACGTTCAAGGCCGGCGTGGAATATCGCCCGTTCGATACGTTGCTGCTGCGTGGCAACTACGCGACGTCGTTCCTGGCTCCCGATATGTCGGCGTTGTATCTGGGCCCGAGCGGTAACTACCAGTCGGTCACCGACTATTACCTTTGCCAGGTTCAAAACGGCGGCAAGAACTGTGCTTCGGACTTCTCCGAAGAAGTGGAAGGCACCTTGTACTCGAACAAGGATCTGAAGCCGACCACCGCCAAGAGCTGGACCGGTGGTTTCGTTTGGGCGCCGCTCAACAACATGAGCTTCAGTGTCGACTACCTGCACATTGCGATTACCAACGAAATCGCGCCGCAGCCGGCTGATTTGCTGATGCGTCAGGATTCGCAGTGCTTGCTGGGCCAGCTGCCCGCCAATTCGCAGATCTGTCAGACGGTGGTTGGGCCGAACGGTAACGACGGCCAGGTGCAGCGCAATGCGGTGACCGGTCAGGTCAGCACGATCAGTCAGTACTACATCAACATCTCCAATGAAGTGACGGACTCGATCACGTCGGAGTTGAAGTACCAGTTCAGCCCGACGCCGGTGGGAACGTTCGGCCTGCAGTTCGATTACAACGACATGCTGAAGCACTCGTACCAGATCTATCCGGGCAGCTTGCCGATCAACCAGCTTACCAACCCGCTGTACAGCTCGGAATTCAAGAGCATTGTCAGCGGTGCGCTGAACTGGTCGTTGCATGACAAGTACGCCAGCACGTTGTATTGGCACCGTTATGGATCGTCGCCGAACTACACCGGCATGGTCGACGGCCCGAACTTCCCGGGTGCCGGTAGCGTAGCGCCGTGGATCACGTTCAATTACAGCTTCACCTATACGCCGATCCCGGGGCTGGACCTCTCGCTGCTGGTCAACAACCTGACCAACAAGATGCCGCCGAGGGATCCTTCCTACACCGCGTTCCCGTTCTTCAATACCGAGAACTACAACGTGTACGGTCGCGAAATCATGGGTCAGATCGACTATCGTTTCGGCGGTTCGAAGTAATCGACGTCAATCGCAACAAGACAAAAGCCGGGCCTGAAAGGGCCCGGCTTTTTTTGTCATGACGGATCAATGGCGATGATGCGAGGCGTGTAATCGCCGTGCGCCGCTCACATTACTTTGCTGCCTATCAGCACCACATCAGCGGGGCGACGCGCGAACAGGCCGACGCTCACAATCCCCGGCAATTGATTCAATTCCGTTTCCATCGCCACCGGATCGGCAATCTGCCAGCCATGCACATCGATGATCCAGTTGCCGTTGTCCGTGACCACACCATCGCGCCACACCGGGTTGCCGCCGCGCTTGACGATCTCGCGCCCGATCAGGCTGCGCGCCATCGGGATCACTTCGATCGGTAGCGGAAATTTGCCGAGCAAATCCACGCGCTTGCTCGAATCGATAATGCACACGAATTTCTGCGCAGCCTGTGCCACGATCTTTTCGCGTGTCAGCGCCGCGCCACCGCCTTTGATCAGGCGCTTATGTGTGTCGCACTCATCCGCGCCGTCGACATACAGGGCCAGGGGTCCTGTTGCGTTGAGATCGAATACCGGAATGCCGTGCTTTTTCAGTTGCGCCGTCGATTGTTCCGAGCTCGATACTGCGCCCTGGATGCGGTCCTTCATCGTGGCCAGCGCATCGATAAAGAAGGCCACTGTAGAACCCGTGCCTACCCCGATAATGGCGCCGTCTTCGACGTACTGGATGGCGGCTTCGCCAGCCTCGCGCTTTTCCTGATTGTTGCTCATGGCATCACCATTCCTGAAAACGCGAATGATCGTCGATTTGAAGCATGACCGCACCTTTCCGCTGCGTTTGGCAGGCTAGCCCGGACCTTGCTAGGGTTGCGCCATCCACCTGGGCGGTTGGGCGGATCGTAGATCGGACGATGCGGAGACCGGATGCCTCTACAGCCCCTGCAACCCAACTGGCACCTTCGCCTGCGGCGATGGGCGGGAGTGTTGCGCGCCCACGGCTGGTTTCCGCATTTGCCGCTTGCCTTGCTGTTGGCGGGAGGCACCGTCAGCCTGCTGCGCACCGATCTGGGTGACGACTGGCAGCACTATGTGGCGCTGTTGATGGATCGCCAGTTCGACCTACGTCCCGGTGTCTTGCCGCCGCTATTGATTGGCCTTGGGCTGCTCATCACGGCAGTGGGCCTGCTTATGCGCTCGCGATTGGCCTGGACGATGGCCGTACTTCTGGTCATTGCCGCGCTCGCCAGTCTTACGTTCGGCATACACCATAACGTCGTCTTGCTGATCTACTTTGCGTTGTTGTTGTTGGCCCTTGTGTTTGCGTGGCAACAATTCGATCGATCCAGTCTCGCCGCCAGCACGCTCTTTGCCTTTACATCCGTCGCCATGCTGGTGATGTATGCCACGCTTGGCAGCTATTACCTGGGCGCGGAATTTTCGCCGCCTATCAAGGATCTCGTCACGGCGCTTTATTACGCGATGATCACCATGACCACAGTTGGTTATGGCGACATCGTGCCGCGCACGCAAGACGCGCGGCTTTTTGCGGTATCGGTGGTGGTGCTAGGCGTGGCGGTGTTTGCCACCTCCCTCACCGCCGTGGTTGCGCCGATGATGAAGCGCAGCCTGCAACGTATCGTCAGTCACAAGGGGCGCACCATGAAGCGCAAAGATCATTATGTGGTGATCGGCAATACGTCGTTGGCGATCAACACCTGGCGCGAACTCGTGAAACGCGGGCAACCGGTCACGCGGTTGCTGCGGGACGCGCCAGCGGATGGCGAGCCGTCGGACGTCGACATCGTCGTCGGCGACTCCAGCGATGTCGATGTGTTGCGTCAGGCCGGCGCACACGAGGCGAAGGCCGTACTGGCCATGCGGGATGATGACGCTGAAAACGCCTTTGCCGTGCTTGCCGTGAAAGAGTTGGGCGGCAGCGCACGCACGGTGGCGGCGGTGAACGACGCACGCCATTTAAGCCGGATCAGGCTTGTTCAGCCGGATGTGATCATTGCGCCGCAGGTGCTGGGTGGCGAGCTGACGGCGATGTTGCTCACCGGCGAGAAAGTCACGGCAGATTTTGTCTTGCAGCGCGTGTTTCAGTAGGTCGGGTTGGCGCGACGCTCTATTCAAGCCCCAGGATATATTTCCACTCCGCGGCTTCCACAGGCATCACCGAAAGACGATTTCCCTTGCGCAGCAGGCGCATATCGGCCAGTGCCTTGTGATTCTTCAACTCGTCGAGCGTGATCACACGCTTTAGCTTTTTTACGAACTTCACATCCACCAGCATCCAGCGCGGATTGTCGCGTGAGCTGCCCGGATCGAAATATTTGCTTTTCGGATCGAACTGGCTGGGATCGGGGTAGGCGTCGCTCGCCACTTCCGCAAGGCCTGCTATGCCCGGTTCCGCGCAGTTGGAGTGATAGAAAAACACGCCGTCGCCCACGCGCATCTCGTCGCGCATGAAATTGCGGGCCTGATAGTTACGTACGCCGTCCCATGCCTCATGCTTCTTGCGCTTGAGATCGTCGATGGAAAACGTGTCGGGCTCGGTTTTCATCAGCCAGTGGTTCATGCGCTGGCGTCTCCTGCGGAATCGGCGCGGCAATCGATCAGTTCGTGATCGGTGGCAATGAAGTCCAGTGTGACATCCCAGCTTTCGGGGACGATCCCCGGTAATTCCTGAAAATCGTAGGCGATGCCCACCAGCAACGGTTCGGTGGGGCGCAGTTGATCCTTCAGAAATGAAAAGCTGCGATCGTAGTAACCGCCGCCGTAGCCTAACCGGTTGCCTTGGCGGTCGAACGCAAGCAGTGGTACAAGCACCAGATCCAGCTGGAATGGCGCGAGCCATTCGCGCGGCGTCACGGGTTCAGGGATGCCGAACTGGTTCGGCTGCACGTCGTCTCCGGCGGCCCACGGCGCGAAGCGCAACAGATTGTCCTGGCCGATCAGCGGCAGCAGGAACTGTTGCCCGCGCGATGCGAGCGGCGGAATCACGAGGTTGAGCGGCAATTCGCCATCGCAGGCCCAATAACCGGCCACGCGCTGGTCCGTATGGTATTCGGGCAGGTGCTCAAGGCTGCGGCGCAGCCCCTGGGCGGCCATCATGCGCTGGGGCGGCGTCAACGCGCGCCGGCGCTCGGCGAGGCGCTGGCGTAATTCACGGCGTCGTGCGGCGGTATCCACGTCGCGCGTCTCCTTGAAGCTCGTACGCCCGCGGATGCCACGGCTGGCGGTCCGCTCCCGGCCGCCACAAGAGCGGCGGCCGGACTGGGAATGAGGTGGCGTCAACCGCGATGCCGCTGCCCACCAAACGACCTTGATCCAAATGGGATCAGGTGGGAGGGAGATTAAGGTCTAAAGGCTTTCCGCTCGTGGCGGACATGCACAACAACCTTAAGTAACCGTCCCGGGTCGTAAATAGGAACAAGGCAAAATGTAAGAGTGTGCTGGCGCACACCGCAGAGAACGCCGGAATCTATTTTACGTGCGCGTCGAGTGCTGCTTCAAGCTTGCGGCGCAATGTAGCCAGACCTTCAGCGATGCCAGGTTCAGCAACGCTGGCGTCAGCATTTGGCGCCGCTTGTTTTTTCAGCTGCAGATATTCGTGCGTAATGCTGATGGCAGCGAGCACCGCAAGACGATCGAAGCCGGGTGTTTTGGCATGCGCGCGCAAGTCGCGCATTTTCCGGTCGAGAAAACTTGCCGCTTCCAGCAAGCCTTCGCGTTCGTCGGGTGGACACGCAATCAGAAATTCGCGATCGATCAATCGCAGCGCAACGGGCTCGTTGGTCGTTGTGCTAATGACGTCAGCCATTGCTTTCCAGTGCCTTGAGTCGTTGAATCATAGCTTCCACCCGGCTGCGTGCTTGTTCGTTGCGTGCCAACAAACCAGCACGTTCACTGGCCAGTTGTTCCTGGCTGTGACGCAGGCTGCGATTTTCTTCGTTCAACCGATGCACATGCTCAAGCAGGCGATCAAGCTGCTGGCTTAAAGCGGCTAGTTCGAACTGGGCAGAGTCGGAAGGTTTCATGGGCCGCACTATATCAGGACGCCGGTGGAAATCTGCGGGGAATGAACGTCGGGATGGGGGTGTGCATTAGACTTGTGCTTTAGCCGTTAACGGAGTGCCGCTATGGCCGCCCCCGACTTCATCGGTCATGACGAACTGGACAGCGTCACGACGCATTTACGGCTGGCTATCAGCGCCAGCGAGTTGCACGGGTCCTTGTGCGGTTACCTGTCGGGTAACGGCCGCCCGGGGCGCCGTTCGGTGCTGGAAGTACTGCATCTGGATGCCGGTGGCATCACCGTTGCACCGGCCGATCAAGCAGTACTGGAACAACTGGTTCGCCAAAGCGAAGCCGAACTGGCCGACCCCGAACTTGGGTTCGAACCGTTGTTGCCGTCCGATGACCGCCCCTTGACCGAACGTGCCGACGCCCTTGTCGATTGGTGCCGCGGGTTTCTCGGCGGTTTCGGTTTGGGCGGTCCGGAAATCCATAACCGGTTGTCCGATGAAGGCAAGGAAATCCTGCGCGACATCAGCTCGATCGCCTCGTCGTCGCTGGACTTCGGCGATGAAGACGAAGACGAGGATGCGCTGATCGAAGTGCACGAATTTGTGCGCATGGGTGTCATGTTGTTGTTCACCGAATGCCACATTCCGAATCAACCCGCCAACGACACCCTTCATTGACTATCGCACCCGACGAATTCGCACGCCGTCGCCGCCAGCTGATGAAAATGGCGGGGCAGGATGCCGTCGTCATCATTGCCACCGCACCCGAACGCATGCGCAATGCCGACGCCGCATGGCCGTACCGGCAGGACTCGGATTTCCACTATCTCAGCGGTTTTCCCGAGCCTGACGCGGTGCTTGCGTTGCTACCCGGACGCCAGCATGGCGAGGCCGTTTTGTTCTGCCGCGAGCGCGATCCCGAGCATGAGCGCTGGCATGGTCCGTCCATCGGTACGGAACGTGCCGTCAGCGACTACGGGATGGACGATGCGTTTCCCATCGACGATATCGACGACATCCTGCCCGGCATGATCGAAGGACGTGGGCGCGTCTATTGTCACTTCGGCCGCGAACCGCAATTCGACGCGCAACTGCTTGGCTGGATGCGCCGCTTGCGTCAGCTGCGGGGCGGTGGCGTCGTGCCCAAGGAATTTGTCGCGCTCGGTCATTTGCTGCACGACTTGCGCCTGTACAAATCACGCGCTGAATTGAAACTGATGCGTGCCTCCGCCGCCATTGCAGTCGAGGCACATCTTGCCGCGATGTCGCTGGCGCATGCAGGCCGTCACGAATACGAAGTCGAAGCGGAAGTGCTTCGTGTCATGCGCAGCCACGGAGCGGTCGCGGCGTTTCCACCCATCGTCGCAGGTGGCGTCAACGCATGCACCATGCACTACCAAGCCAATCGCGCGGCTTTGAAAGGCGGCGATTTGCTGCTGATCGATGCAGGTGCCGAGTTGGAGTGCTACGCCTCCGACATCAGCCGAAGCTTTCCTGTCAACGGCCGCTACAGCCGTGAGCAGCGCGCGCTCTATGAGATCGTGCTGACGGCGCAATTGGCCGCGATTGACGAAGTGCAACCCGGGCGTAGTTACAACACCGCACACGATGTCGCCGTGCATGTGATCACCGAGGGCTTGTGTGCACTCGGCTTGATCAAGGGCGATCCGGCGGAAGCGGTCGAGCAAGGCACTTACAAGCGCTTTTTCCCTGCCAAGACCAGCCATTGGCTTGGTCTGGATGTACACGATGTGGGCGATTATCGCGTCGATGGCGAATCGCGATTGCTAGAGCCGGGCATGGTGCTTACCGTCGAGCCGGGGGTCTATATCGCTCCCGATGACCTGACCGTCCCCGAAGCATGGCGCGGTATAGGCATCCGCATCGAAGACGATGTGGCTGTGCTGCGCGACGGTAATGAGGTGCTCACCGCGGGCGTACCAAAAGATCCACGCGAGATCGAAGCACTTTTGAATGCACGATAAGCCATTGTGACGATCGGCAGGCGCCGACCGTCACCGTTTGCGAACGATCAACGGCCTTCGTTCGGCGGCGGAGGTTCTTTCTGTTGATGCGCCTCATCGGAAGCATGCACCTCGTACCACATCGCGTTGAGTACAGCGAACGCGCACGCCAGGCCAAGCCCCAATATCCAGCTGAAATACCACATGGCTATCGTGCTCCTCAGTAAGTGTTGTGCGAGTGTTGGACGTCTTCCAGCGTGACGCGGCCACGCATGACGCGATACACCCACGATGTGTACAGAATGATGAGCGGCAGAAAGACGATGACCGCACCCAGCATCAAGAGCAACGTGCCGTGACTCGACGACGCATCCCACACCGTGAGGCTGGAACGCGGATCAAGGCTTGATGGCAGCAGGAACGGAAACAGCGCAAAACCCGCTGCGAGGATCGTTCCCACGATCATCAGGCTGCTGCACAGAAAGCCCGTCAAACTGTGCTTGCCGACCGTCCACTGCACGCCGATCGCACCAAGCAAACCCATCACCGGTGCGGCCCAGAACCATGGATACAGCATGTAACTGGCAAACCAGCTGCTGCCCACCGTGACTTGCTTGAAGAGCGGATTGGCAACACCATCGGTGGTCACCGGGCCGGCAATGGCAAAGCCGGGAATGCCGTAACCCAGCCAGATACCTGCGGCAACAAACGTGATCGCATACGTCAGCGCCGTCCATCGCGCAATGCGTGCCGCACGCTGCGCTATGGTTATGTCGGCACGATAGGCCACCCAGCACGCACCATGCGTCAACAGCATGGCAACGCTGACAAGCCCGGCGAGTATCGCGTACGGATGCAGCAGGTCGAAAAAGCTACCTTGCCACGTCATGCGCAGATCGTCGTCAAAGCGAAACGGCACGCCGAGAAAAAGATTGCCGAAGGCAACACCGCTGATCAGCATCACCACGACACCGGAAAAGATCAGCACGCTGTCCCATACCGCGCGCCAGCGTGCGTCATGCACCTTGTCCCGAAAGTTGAAACCCACCGGGCGAAGGATGAAAGCAAGCAGCACCAGCGCCAGCGCGAGGTACAACCCTGAAAACGCCGTGGCGTAGAGGGTCGGCCACGCCGCAAAGGTTGCGCCACCGGCGAGCACAAACCACACCTGATTGCCTTCCCATGTCGGTTCGATGGTTTGCAGCAATACGTGTCGTTCCTGTTCATCGCGACCCAGTATGCGTAACAGCGCCGCAACCCCGAAATCGAAGCCATCCATCAGCGCGAACGCGATGAACAGAATGCCGAGCAAAGCCCACCAGATCAGCCGCAACGTCGTGGTATCGAACATGGCGTTCTCCTCAAAGGGTGCGCGCGTGGCAACGGGATGAAGCAGCGATCCGCATCGTCATGACAATGCTCCGGCCGTGTTCGCTCCCGATGGCGCCTTGGCATCGCGTACGGGCCATAGACCCAGTTCGTCCGGTCCCTTGCGCGCGTATTTCGCCATCAACACCGCATCGACCACGGCGAGCGCGGTGTAGAAGAAAACGAAGCCGCCGAGTGATGTCCACACCTGACCCGCGGTGAGCGACGACACACCCAGCGCGGTGGGCAGAATGCCTTCGATGGCCCAGGGTTGTCGCCCGTATTCGGCGACGATCCAGCCCAGCTCCGCCGCGAGCCACGGCAACGGTAAGCTGTACAACGCGAGCCTCAGATACCAGCGATAGCTATCGAGCTTGCGCTTGCTAGCCAGCCAAAACGAATAGGCAAACAGTGCAATGAAGTAAAGGCCACAGGCGACCATGATGCGGAACGCCCAGAACAACACGGGCACGTTGGGAATGGTGGAGTCGGCTGCTTTTTGAATGTCGTCCGGCGTCGCTTGCCGCGGATCATCGACGTAGCGTTTGAGCAGCAGCGCGTAGCCCATGTCATCGTCGTACTTCGTCAATGTCGATTGAGCCTGCGCATCGCCGGGATTCTTGCGCAGCGTCAACAGCGCATCGTATGCCTGGATGCCGTCCGTGATCTTGCCCTTGGTGTCCGCCACCAGATTGTTGATGCCGGGTATGGGCGTATCGAGCGAGCGCGTGCCGATCACACCCATCACCCACGGGACATGCAAGGCGAAGTGCGTCGTGCGGTTCTGCACATCCGGAATGCCGAACAGCGTAAAGGAGGCCGGCGGCGGCTCGGTTTCCCACATGGCTTCGATCGCCGCCATCTTCATCTTCTGGTTTTCCGACACGGCGTAACCCGATTCGTCGCCGAGTACGACGACCGAAAGTGCTGCAGCCAAACCGAAGCTTGCCGCGACCGTCATCGAGCGCTTCGCAAAATCGACGTTGCGTCCGCGTAGCAGATACCACGCACTGATCGACAGCACGAACATGGAACCCACGACATACCCAGCACTCACCGTGTGCACAAACTTTGCCTGCGCTACGGGATTGAACAGCACGTCAGAGAAATTGGTCACCTCCATGCGCATGGTCTGCGGGTTGAACTTTGCGCCGACCGGGTGTTGCATCCATGCGTTGGCAATCAATATCCACAAAGCCGAAAAGTTGGTGCCGAGCGCAAGGAACCACGTCACCAGCAAATGCTTCACGCGCGAAAGCCGATGCCAGCCCATGAAGAACACGCCAACCAGCGTGCTTTCAAGGAAGAACGCCATCAGGCCTTCAATCGCCAAGGGCGTGCCAAAGACATCGCCCACGTAGTGCGCGTAATAGGCCCAGTTCATGCCGAACTGAAATTCCATCGTGATGCCGGTGGCGACACCCATCGCGAAGTTGATGCCGAACAGCACGCCCCAGAATTGCACCATGCGTTTCCAGACTTCGTGTCCGGTCATCACATAGACGCTTTCCATGATCGCCAGCATCCACACGAGCCCCAGCGTGAGCGGCACGAACAGAAAGTGGTAAAGCGCAGTAAGTGCGAACTGCAAGCGCGACAAGGTGACGACATCGCTATCGATGATCATGGCTTGGCTTCCGGCGTAGTGGACGGAGACGGTGCGAGCAAATGTTCGATGGCCGCGGGCCTTGTGTCGGGCCGCGGATAATGCGCAGCGACAAACCACCAGATCAGCGAAAAGAACGCGATCTTGGCAAGAACGATGAGGATGAGTTCAGCACTGAGCCGGCGCAGCGGGTTGCGCGGCGGGGAAGGGTACGTGGGCCCATGGTCCGGCATGTTCATAGAGACGGTTTCCTACCTCCTATGACATGCGCGGAGCATACCTCTGTTTTCCGGTGATTGTCGTGCGCCATCGTGCCGCAGCGGCGGCACGATAGGTGCTTTGGTAATAAGGCGTATATGTTTGATTGCGCTTTTGCTGTTTTAAAACGCAACAAAAAGGTGGCTACCAAGCAAGGCGGCGTCGCTTTTGTTCGTCATTCCAGCGAAGGCTGGAATCCAGTGACGATATCGTTTGATGTGCATGAGCACACCCGGAGCTTGTCGCCACTGGATTCCGGCCTTCGCCGGAATGACGGCATTGGTTCGCGTGTCACGCAAGGTTTCGTTGCAGTTTTAGTGAGTCTCTGCAAAGGCATCCCGCGTCAAATTCTCAGGCTCGCCATTCGTGCACACGACATCATCTTCAATGCGAATACCGCCATAGGGACGAAACGCATCGACCTTGGCCCAATCAACATCCTTCGCAGCAGGCTTGCCTCGCAACTCTTCCAGCAACATGTCGATGAAATAAAGGCCCGGCTCGATGGTGACGACCATGCCCGGTTCCAGCACGCGCGTCATGCGCAAATACGGATGGCCGTCCGGACGCGGGATATTGCCGCCGCTTTCATTCGCCTGGAAACCGGCGACGTCGTGCACCTGCAGGCCGATGGGGTGACCCAGGCCGTGCGGGAAGAACGTGGCCGTAACGCCCGACTGCACCGCACTTTCGGCGCTCATGCGAATGACGCCGTGTTCGCGCAGCACATCAGCCAGTACGTGGTGTGCGTGAATATGCAGTTCGGGATAACTCTGTCCCGCTTTCACTTTCGACACAAAGCCCTGCTGCGCTTTATCGACGCTATCGATCAGCGCCTGGAATTCGGCATGACCCTTCGCCGCGTAGGTGCGAGTGATATCGCTTGCGTAGCCTGAAGCGCTGGCGCCTGCATCGATCAGGAAGGATCGGCTTTGTTTCGGTGCCGTGCGATCGAAGTTCGTGTAGTGCAGCACGGCACCGTGTTCATTCAAACCGACGATGCTCGCATACGGCAGCTCCGCATCGATCTGATTGGCCGCTGCAAGATAGGCCATATGAATGCCAAACTCACTTTCGCCTGCGCGGAACGCTTTTTCCGCAGCACGATGTGCACGCGTTCCCGCAACGCTGGCCTGACGCATCAACGCCAGCTCGTAAGGTGTTTTGTAACTGCGATGCCAATGCAGATAATTGACGACCTTTTCCGGATTGTTCGCTTCGACGCCATTTACTTCCGGACAATTCGGCGCGATGACAGCACGATTGCCTTGAGGCAACGCAGCCACGGCTTCGGCACTCGTGCGCACGATAGTGATGTCGAACTGGTCTACCCAGTAACCGCTCGGCGCATCGGGCACGACATGCCAGTAATCGCGCGGCTGCACGAAGATCAGTTTCGGTTTGCTGCCGGGTGTGTAGACAACCCAGCTTCCCGGCGCATCGGTCAACGGTAGCCAGTGACGAAAGTGCGGGTTGGCGACGAACGGGTAATCCTGATCGTCGAGAAACTTGCGCAGCGGCGTGCTTGCGGCGATCAGCAAATGATCGAAGTCGTCCAGGGCCAGGGCGTTGTCGGAGCGCGCGCGCAGCGTGGCGATATGTTGGGCGTAAAGCGGGGCGAGGTCGTGACTCATGCGACGTTCCGGCGTAGGCATCAGTACGCCAGTGTAACGCGATGGGTCCGCTGTCTCGAATCAGGCTTGCTGCAGCCAGTCGTCCAGATGCATGGCGTCCATGTTGCCGATGGCGATGATGCGGTAGCCAACCCAGGTTTGCCCCGGGCTCGCCGCCGGTTCGTGCCATTGTTCCTGGATGCCGATTTCGATGCTCGGCATGCTGCCGTCGTGGCGTGGCAGCGGCAGATGGACCTGATACACCGCTTCGCTGCGCGGAACGCAGTGACCGATCAGCAGCATACCGCTGCTGGAAAGGTTGCCCAGATGGCCGAGCGGTTGGCCGGTGATCGCGTCGGTGATCGTGACGTTGTGATCCGGCCGCTTGCGCGGTGAACGGCGTTGTTCAGGCGCATTCATGAGCGTACTTCCGGCTGGGACGACGGCGACGGACGCAGCAGGCTCGCCGTGAGCGAATGCCACGCGCGATCAAGCAGGTTTTCTTGTTGCGGCGGCAGTTCGCGCACACGACCAGTGGCAATGGCGCGTGCCAGTTCCTGCAGATTCATCACATCGCTGCGTTGACCGCGGCGCGTGACAAACAAGCTGTTGCCCGAGACCGGCGAGAACCACGCCAATTTGCGTTGCGTGGATTCGCCCGTGGTGGGATCGATGAATTCGAACCAGCTACCGAACGGCAACTGACGCAGACGGTTGTGAATGCGTGCTTCGCGCAGACCCAGCGGCGGCACAACAGCTGCGTTGGTTGCAACCGGTGCTTCCTGACCACGGTGCTCGCCCAGGCGCTGACGCTGCTTCAGACGCAGCGCCAGATCGGTGGCGCTGGGTGGATCGGCCATCGCAGACGCTGTCGACGGACGCGGCTTTGCGGGCACGATGATCGGAGCGGCGGCTTCGGAAGGTGTCGCCTTTTCCGACTCCGGCGCGATGTCCGAGGCCGCTTCGGGAGCGGTCGTTTCGGCTGGCACATCGTCCGGCGACGCAATCGTTGGTGTTTCAGGTATTGACGGCTCGGTGCCGATCAGGCGCTGCGCCACTTGCTCGGATTCTTCGGCATTCATGCCGATCTGCTGCAAGCCCGTTTCCACTTCGTGCCGCAGCAAGGCGGTGTCGGTGACGGGGAACTGGCCGAGTAGTTGATCGGTGATGCGCAGTTGCTGGCGGAAGCCGTCGCTGTGCTCGCCATGGCGCAACAGATTGAGCGCGAGCACATCCGTCCATGCGCGTTCAAGCAGCGTGCGCAACAGGCCGCGCGGCGAACTCACCGCGAAGCGTTCGCGCATCAGCTCGTCGGCGCGGCGACGTGCCTGTTCCAGCCGCTCGCGGCCTTGCATGGCTTCGACGTGACGACGCTCGGTCGCTTGCGCCTTGCGCGACAGTTGCGAGAGGTGATGTTCGATGTCCGCAAGCAGACTGGTGTAGAGGCCAGCGGTAGGCGGTTCCTGCTGCGTGCGTTCCACGAGCTGGCTGAGTTTGCCCAGCAGTTGCGGATCGGTGTCGCCATCCGGGCCATCGAGCCAGTCGTTGACGGTCTCGGCAAGTTTGCCGAGCACCTGACGCGCGGGATGTTCGCGCTGATTGAAGAAATCGCGATCGGCGATGGCCATGCGCAGCAGCGGCAATTCCAGATTGCCCAGCAGTGCGCGCGCATTCGGACCGTGATGGAGTTGTTGTGCGAGTTGTTCGAACAGCATGGCGACCAATTCGACGGTATCGCCCTGTTCGGTGCTCAGCTGCATGCGCGGCGCACCGGCCGGCACGCCTGCGTTGAGTTGCAGCAACAGTTCCTCGTGCAGACGCTGGGCGCTGCGCAATTCGCGGCTGGTCTGGTCGGTGACCTGAATCATGTGCTGTTGCAAGGCCGACAGCGCACCTTGCAATTCATCCGACGTCGCTGTGCGGCCGCTGTAAACCGGTGCAGGACCCGAAGCAGTGACGCGCTGGCGCGACAGCAAATCGCGCAGCGTTTCCAGCACGGCGATCGGTTCGCTGCGCTGTTCGGTGGGTTGTGCTGGCGTCGGTGTTTGCGTGGCGGCCGGTTGCGTCGCCGCGGGTGCCGCACCGTGCGCGGGCCCATGAACCGGGCGCGCCGCAGGGAAGGCACGCAGCTGCGGCAGGATGCCGTCAGCGATCAATTTTTCGTTGATGCCGTCGTAGAGCCGCACAATTGCGTCGCCGACGCTGGTTTCAAAAACCTGCAGCAGCACGAGACGATGTTCGAGCGGCAGGCTCATGGCCTCGCTGGCATCGCGCAGGATATGCGCAAGGCTGAGTGGCCCCGGCGGCAAGTGTTTGCCTTCCAGCGGCGGCGCGCCGACGAGCACGGCGAGTCGATACGACAGCTCCGACAGCACGGGTCCGTTGTGCGCTTCGATGCGCGCTGCGTGTTTCTCAAGCGCGGACGTCAATTCGTGTTCGTTGCGATCGAGCAGGCTCAACGATTGCAGCGTCATCTGATGAGACGCTTGTTCGTCGTCGTTTGTGCCCATCTGTTCGAAGGCTTCGCGCAGGCGCGAGGCAAACGACTGGATGAATCCGGCGCTCTGCTGCTGGATCAGATTGCGGCTATCGAAACAGCGTTGTTGTTCGAGATGATTGCGGGAGCTTTCGGCCTGCTCGTAAAGCCGTTTGTCGAAACGATCCAGACAGTGCCGGAGCGTGGGATCCAGCCATTGATCGCACAGGGCGCAAATGTCGCCGACCAAGCGGCGCGCGCGCGACGGCATCTGGCCGTGCTGGACACGGTCGGTGTGCTCGCGGACGGTGAGTGGCGGACGTCCCCTGAATTCGACATCCATGACCTGGTTCTCAGTAATTCCCCGGGGCTCAGTGTATGCCCAGCGGCCCGCCGCCGCCATTGGCGGCAGAAAAATATTTTCAGTCCAGGAAGCTAGCGATGACGTCGTTGAGGAAGCGCTGGCCCAAGGGGGTGGTTTTCAGGCGGTCGGGGTGGCTTTCCAGCCAGCCTTTCTGGCGCCCCGCGGCGACTTTGGCGGCGATGCTTTGAGGCTGCAGGCCGGTGCGTGCAGCGAAATCGCCCAGCGGAACGCCTTCAACTAGCCGCAAGGCGTTGAGCATGTATTCGAAGGGCAGCTCATCCAATGTGACAGCGGTATGGCCTCCTACGCGGCCAGGGGAGCCAGCGGCCTCGAGGTAGGTGTTGGGGTGACGTATCTTCCAGCGGCGGAATACTTGGCCGGCCGACACGTCGGTGAGCTTGCCGTGCGCACCGGCGCCGATACCCAGATAGTCGCCGAAGCGCCAGTAGTTGAGGTTGTGTTCGCAGCGCCGGCCGGGGCGTGCATAGGCTGAAATCTCGTATTGCCCATAGCCGGCTTCGGCCAGCCGCGATTCGCAGGCTTCCTGCATGGCCCAGGCGTCGTCGTCGTCGGGTAGCGGCGGCGGATTGGCAGCAAAGACGGTGTTCGGCTCCAGGGTGAGCTGATAGTGCGAGATGTGGGTTGGATCGAGCGCGACGGCGCGTTCCACGTCGGCCAGCGCGCCGGGCAGGGATTGCTGCGGCAACGCATACATCAGGTCCAGATTGATATTGTCGTAGCCGGCATCCTGCGCGGATTTCACGGCGGCTTCCGCTTCCGTCGCGGAATGGATGCGTCCAAGGCGCTTGAGCTTTTCGTCATCGAAACTCTGGATGCCGAAGGAAATGCGATTGACGCCGGCAGCGAGATAGCCGTCGAAACGGCCATGTTCCACCGTGCCGGGATTGGTTTCCAATGTGACTTCGCAGTGGTCGACGAATGGCAGGCGTTCGCGTGCGCCTTCAAGAAAGCGTTTGACGAGTTCCGGCGAAAAAAGGCTTGGCGTGCCGCCGCCAAAGAACACACTGACGATGGGGCGATGGCTCAATGCCTCACCGAAATCGGCGCGGTCTGCATCAAGATCGGCGAACAGCGTTTCCACGTAGCGTTCGTACGGCGGTTCGCCGCGCAAGCCGTGCGAGTTGAAGTCGCAGTACGGGCATTTTTTTACGCACCACGGCATGTGGACGTAGAGCGCTAGCGGTGGTGCGATCAATGACATGCTTGGTGAGCCTCACACTTACATGTGCCGCAAATCCATTCCCTCTCCCCTCTGGGGAGAGAGTTAGGGTGAGGGGTCAATCTTGCGACCAAGCATGTTTCTCCGGTGAAAAAAAGCCGATTTTGCGTTTCCTAAATCTTGCCACTGTGGCAAGAGTGGCCCCTCACCCCAGCCCTCTCCCCAAAGGGGAGAGGGGGCGAAGATCAGGTGCGCAGCTCGGTAATGCGTGCGTGCAGTTGTGCCATGGCCTGCGCACGGTGGCTCAGGCGATTTTTCACTTCGGGCGACAGCTCGGCCGAACTCAGCAGCTGGTCGTGCGGGAGAAAGAGTGGGTCGTAACCGAAACCGTGCGTGCCGCGTGGGGCGTCGAGAACGCGTCCGTGCCAGCGGCCTTCGGCGATCAGTGGCGCGGGATCGTCTGCATGCGCGAGTAAGGCGAGCACGCAGATGAAGAATGCGCCACGCTGTTCGTGCGGCACACCCTCAAGCTCATGCAGCAACTTGGCATTGTTTGCAGCGTTGTCGCCATGCGATCCGCTGTAGCGCGCCGAGTACAGACCCGGTGCGCCGCGGAGGTGCGCAACGCACAATCCTGAGTCATCGGCGAGCGCCGGCAGTCCCGTCACGCGTGACGCATGACGCGCCTTCAGCAGCGCGTTTTCAACGAACGTGAGGCCGGTTTCCTCGGCATCATCGACGCCCAGCTCGGCTTGTGGCACGACTTCGAAGTGACTATCGGCCAGCAACGCGTTGAACTCCGCCAACTTGCCACGATTGCTGCTGGCCAACACGATGCGCTGCGTGGCGAAGGTATTGCTCATCCTGCGAGTGCCGCGCGTTGCAGTCGAACGAGTTCGGCGATGCCTTTCTCGGCCAGTCCCAGCATCTCGTCCATTTCCGTGCGGCGGAATGCGTGACCTTCGGCGGTGCCTTGCACTTCGATAAAGCCGCCGCCGTCGTTCATCACGACGTTCATGTCGGTGTCGCAGTTGGCGTCTTCGGCGTAATCCAGATCGAGCACGGGCATGCCTTGATAGACGCCGACGGAGACCGCCGCCACCGCACCGATGATCGGATTGCGGCGCAGGTTCTCGCGCTGCATCAGCACGGTCACTGCATCGACCAATGCGACATAGGCGCCAGTGATGGCTGCGGTGCGCGTGCCGCCATCGGCCTGCAAGACATCGCAGTCGAGTGTGATGACGCGTTCACCGAGTGCCTGGCGATCCACGCAGGCGCGCAGGCTGCGGCCGATCAAGCGCTGGATTTCCATGGTGCGGCCACCCTGGCTGCCACGCGTCGCTTCGCGCTGCGTACGGCTGGAGGTGGCGCGAGGGAGCATGCCGTATTCGGCCGTGACCCAACCTTCACCTTTGCCGCGCAACCAGGCCGGCATGCGGTCTTCCACGCTGGCGGTGCATAGCACGCGTGTATCGCCGAAAGAGATCAGCACGGAGCCTTCGGCATGCCGGGTGTAGTGGCGTTCGATGGCGATGTTGCGCAACTGGTCGCTGGCACGGCCGCTAGGGCGGGACACTGTTGTCATAAGGGATGCTCTGATGTGTTCTGCGTAGGTGTCACCGGTACTGTCTGCTCGCAGATCGCAGGAGCGTTGGCGAAGGCAGACTGGCCGTCTGTCGAGCCAACGCACCGAAGAGATGCGGGCAGACAGTACCGGCCCCGGCATATTGGATTTGAATGATGGGGTGATGTCCAGAAGGCCCGCAGCTTGTGCCGCGCAGCTTGGCAAGACGGCCAGTCTTCCCAGCGCCGCGCAACACACGCTGCAGGCCTTCTGGACATCATGCCACCTACGCAGAACACATCAGAGCATCCCTTGATTGGGCAAGTTAGGGCGGGACAGTTTACCATTGCCCTCTTTCTTAACAGCGTGGGCCTTAACTCCATGATTCGCAGCATGACCGCTTATGCGTCTGCCGAGGCCCTTTCTCCCGCCGGAACGCTGACCTGTGAGCTGCGGACGGTGAATCATCGCTATCTGGAGATCAGCCCGCGCCTGCCTGAAGAGTTGCGCAGCTTCGAGCCCGCATTGCGCGAGCGCATTGCGGCGCGTCTTTCGCGCGGCAAGGTCGATGTGATCGTGCGCCGGGGCGAGTCGCGTGGGGAATCGCTCAAGGTGGATGGCGCGATGCTGGGGCGGTTGTCCGACTTGGCGCTGGATATGGAAACGCGTTTCCCGCGCATGCGTGTCGAATTCACCGAACTGCTGCGCTTCCCCGGCGTGCTGCAGCATGCGGAGGTCGACCAGGATGTGCAGCAGATGGCGCTGCTCGACGTGCTTGATCGCGCGTTGGATGCACTGACTGCGACGCGCGAGCGCGAAGGCGCAAAGACCGGCGATATGTTGCGCGAACGGCTCGATGGCATCGAACGCGTCGTAGCAGATGTACGTGGCTGGATGCCGGAGATTCGTATCGCCTTGCGCGCGCGGCTCGAATCGCGTCTGGCAGATCTGAAACAACCTGCCGATCCGGGACGCCTTGAGCAGGAACTGGTAATGCAAGTCACCCGCAGCGATGTCGATGAAGAGCTTGACCGTCTGAGCACGCATATCGGCGAAACGCGTCGCGTGCTGGGTCTTAAAGAGCCGGTCGGCCGCCGCCTGGATTTCCTGATGCAGGAATTCAATCGCGAAGCCAATACGCTCGGTTCCAAGTCGGTGGATGCACGCAGCACCAATGCGGCGGTTGAGCTCAAGGTGCTGATCGAGCAGATGCGCGAACAAGTGCAGAACATCGAATGAGTGCGGGCGCCATGCGAAGAAATCTGCGCATTGCAGCGACGTTGCGCAAGGCGTGGCCCCTGACCCCAACCCTCTCCCCGATGGGGAGAGGGGGCGAAGGAACTGCGTGTCATGCCTGTCGATAAGAGCGGCACGCTTTTCATCGTTGCCGCGCCTTCCGGTGCAGGCAAGTCGACGCTGGTCAACGCGCTGCTCGAGCGCGAGCCGGGCATCTCGTTGTCGATCTCGCACACGACGCGACCACCGCGAACGGGCGAAGAATACGGACGCCACTATTACTTCGTGGAACGGGCCGAGTTCGAGCGCGAAGTGGCGGAAGGCATCTTTCTCGAACACGCCGAAGTGCACGGAAATTTCTACGGCACGTCGCGCAAGACGGTTGAGGGTCTTCTGAATCAAGGCCGTGATGTGCTGCTGGAAATCGACTGGCAGGGCGCAGGGCAGATTCGCAAATCCAAACCCGATTGCGTCAGCGTTTTTATCCTTCCGCCATCGCGTGCCGAGTTGGAACGCCGCTTGCGTGGACGTGGTTCGGACAGCGCAGAAGTCATCGAACGCCGGCTGCGCAATTCGCGCGGTGAAATCGCGCACGCGCACGAATTCGACTACATCATCGTCAACGATCGGCTCGAGGACGCATTGGACGGCCTTCAGGCGATCGTGCAAGCCGTTCGTCAGCGTAGCCAGTTACCGTGTCAGCGGCACGAAGGTTTGATCCGGGAATTGCTCGCGGACCCTTGAATTCAGACGAATTCGACCGATTACTGTACCGGTCCGCATAGCATTACACCTTCAATTCAGCTAACTTGAGCACTTTCCCCGCGTCCCCTCCCTATGACCGATCCCGTCCTTGCCAAGCCTGACGAACGCACGCTGGTGCGCATTCGTGGTCTCACCACGGTGCTGAGCGGCAAGACCGTGTTCGATGCGCTGGATCTGGACATTCCGCGTGGCAAGGTCACTGCCATCATGGGCCCCAGCGGCACCGGCAAGACCACGCTGCTCAAGCACATCACCGGGCAGATGCGTGGCGATGCGGGTCAGGTGTGGGTGGATGGGTTCAATGTGCCGCGGCTTTCGCGCGAGCAGCTGTTTACGCTGCGCGAACGCATTGGCTACCTGTTTCAGAATTCCGCCTTGCTGACGGATTTCGATGTCTTTGAAAACGTTGCGTTTCCGTTGCGCCAGCACACGAGTCTGCCGGAAGTGCTGATTCGCAACATCGTGCTGACCAAGTTGCAGGCGGTTGGGCTGCGCGGAGCCGCATCGCTGCTGCCGACCGAACTATCAGGCGGCATGGCGCGCCGCGTCGCATTGGCGCGTGCGATTGTCTTCGATCCGATGCTGATTCTTTACGACGAGCCGTTCGTGGGGCTGGATCCGATCGCACTTCACCAGGTGCTCAAGCTGATCCGCACACTCAACGAAACGCTCGGCATCACCAGCGTGCTGGTCGCGCACGAATTGGAAGCGATCAAGCAGGTGGCCGATCATGTGTATCTGATCGCCAACGGCAAGGTTGTTGCGCAGGGCAATCCGAAAACCATCGCGGATGACGGTTCGCCTTGGACGCGCCAGTTCTTTGGTGGCGAGTCGGACGGTCCGGTGCCTTTCCAGTATCCGGCCGATGATTACGCGCAGGCCCTTGGTTTCAAAGAGGGAATTGCATGAGCGCGCAGGTGCATCGCGAGAACGTCGTTCTTCAGTCGCTGGGGCAGATCGGTTCGTGTGGCCTGTTTCTGCTGCGCGTCCTGGCGGCGGTTCCACGCAGTCTTCGGCATGTGCGAGAGACGGTGCGGCAGCTGTGGTTCGTGGGCGCGATGAGCCTCACCATCATCATGACCTGCGGATTGTTCGTCGGCATGGTGCTGGGCCTGCAGCTGTATCACGTGCTGGCTATCTTCGGCGGTACATCGGCCAGCGGTTCGGTGGTGGCGTTGTCGATTTATCGTGAGCTGGGTCCGGTGGTGACGGCGTTGCTGTTCGCCGGCCGCGCCGGTACGTCGATCACGGCGGAAATCGGCCTGATGCGTGCGACCGATCAGATCGCGGCGATGGAGATGATGGCGGTCGATCCGATTGCCTATGTTGTCGCGCCGCGCTTTCTTGCCGGTCTGATCGCGATGCCGCTGCTATGTTGCGTGTTCTGTGCGATGGGCATTTTCGGTGGCCATCTGGTGGGTGTGAGTTGGCTGGGCGTCGACAACGGCACGTTCTGGTCGAACATGACTTCTACCGTCGATGTGTATCAAGACATCATCAATGGCGTGATCTGGAAGAGTGTCGGGTTCGGCGCGGTCTGCTCGTTGATCGCCGTATTCCAGGGCTACACCACGGCACCGACCAGCGAGGGCGTTGCCTACGCGACCACCCGCACCGTGGTGGCTTCGTCGATCGCGATTCTTGCACTCGACTTCATCCTCACCGCTTTCCTGATGTGACTGCCATGATCAATCGTTTCTTTTCGAGGACTTTGCTGTGAGCCAGAGAAAATCCTATGCCGTCGGCACCGGCATGTTCATCGTTCTTGGCTTCGCCGCGCTGGTTTATCTCGCCACCCAGACGTCGTCGATCGCCAACAGTCATCAGGGCGCGAGCTACACGGTCGACGCGCAGTTCGCCAACATCGGTGCGCTAAAAGAGCGCGCGCCAGTGAAAGTGGCCGGTGTGCGCATCGGGCAGGTGCAATCCATCTCGCTCGAACCGGGCAAGGATGTCGCCGACGTCAGCCTGTCGATCGACAAGAAGTACGCGCAGATTCCCGCCGACTCGGTGGCGACGATCTACACCAGCGGTTTGCTTGGCGATCAGTACGTCGGCGTCCAGTTTGGCAATGCGAAGAACTATCTTGCCGATGGTGGTCACATTGGTTTGACCAAATCCACGCAGCCGCTGGAGGAAATGCTCGGCAAGTTCCTCGGCGGTGGCAGTGCGGCTGACGCCATTGGCGGCACCTACAACGTGAAGGCCAGCTTCACCAACGTGGGCGCGCTGGCCGTGGGTGCCCCGGTGAAAATGGCCGGTGTGGCCATCGGCAGCGTGACCGATGTGAAGGCCGACCCGGTCAAGCTGGATGCCACGGTCACCATGTCCATCGACAAGAAATACAACCAGATTCCCGATGACTCGGCCGCCGCCATATTCACCAGTGGTTTGATTGGCAGCCAGTATGTTGCGATCCAGCCCGGTGGCTCGCCGAATTCGCTCAAGGATGGCGACCAGCTGGTGCTGACCCAGTCGGCGGTGCAGCTGGAAGACCTGATCGGCAAGTTCCTGGTCAGTGGTTCGTCCAGCGGAAGCAATGCCAACAACGGTGGTAACAACAATCCCGCTGGCAATGGTTCATCCAATCCCAACGCCGGTAAACACTAAGCCGGTTCATTTTCCGAGGAGTTTCCCATGTTGCGTCACCTGGCACTTGCCACCGCTATCGCTCTGGGCAGCGCAGCGATCGCCGCACCGGCTTTCGCGCAGGATGCATCGAGCGCGCAGGCTTCCAGCGCGGCCACGCCGCAGGATGTGGTAAGCGAGATCACCCATTCGCTCGACACCCAGATCGCCGATCACAAGGCAGAACTGCAGAACAACAAGCCCAAGCTGGTGGCGATGATCAACCAGATCTTCCTGCCGCATTTCGATACCGACTGGGCGTCGATTCTGGTGCTGGGCATGCATGCGCGCGAAGCAACGCCGGAACAGCGTTCGCGTTTCGCCAAGGCGTTCTATACCTCGCTGACCAACCGTTATGCGGACGGCTTGCTCAACTACACCAAGGGTACGGTGAAGGTGCTTCCGTTCACGGGCGACCTCAACGACAAGTACACCGTCGTGCGTACGCAGGTGAGCACGGATGATGGCAAGTCGATTTCGGTCAACTACGTGTTCCACAAGGCCGCTGACGGTCAGTGGAAGGCGTACGACGTGATCATCGAAGGCATTTCCTACATCACCAACTATCGCAACCAGGTCGATGCCGAGATCAAGAAGGAAGGTCTCGACAAGCTGATCGCCGATCTGGAAACGCAGGGTGATCAGGCACTGAAATCCATGGAACAGGAAAACAAGCCCAATGGCGGCCAATCCAATGGCGGTCAGTAATTCTGCCCGAGCTGATTTTCGTGTGACCACCAACACACCGGATACGGTTTCCGTGTCCGGCGTGTTGAGCTTTGTAACGGCAACGAAAGCGCTTGCCGCATTGCGCGTTGCGTTCGGAAGTGGTGATCGGAATAAGCTGGATCTTTCCGCAGTCACCACGTGCGACAGCGCGGGTCTGGCCTGTGTATTGGCCGCGCTTTCCGAAGCAGATAACGCTACGCGTCGCGTGACCGCGCTCCATGTGCCCGAAGGGATGCAAGCCTTGGCGCAAGTCTGCGGCGTCGAGCCCTTTCTGAGCTGACGCACTTCTTCGTTTCATGCGGGCACAAAAAAAACGGGGCAGATGCCCCGTTTTTGTTTGCGCTACCCGACACAGCCTTACTGATTGCCGGACGGATTGCCTGAGTTGTTCTGCTGCTTCTGCTTTTGCTCCCACTGCTGCTGCTCTTTCAGCAGTTCCGCGGGGTCGAAGTTCTGATTGTTGTTGTTATTGTTGTTGTTGCCCGAACCTTGCTGCAGCTTCAGCATCACATCGGCCGGCGGATTGCCGTCGTAGAGTTTGTTCAAGCGCGTCTGCCGCCACGCATCGCGGATGAATGCGTAGGGGTCGTAAGCGGACTTCAGGAAGCTGTCGGCATCAAGCAGCTGCGCGCGCATCTGGATGAAATACACCACTTCGGGGATGTAGTACTGGCCATCCTTGAAGTTGTGATTGCGTTCGAAGTAGCTCAGCGGATCGAACAGGTAACCGTCGACCGGGTACTGCCAGATGTCGCGGAACGTAGACGGCCCCAGCAGCGGCACCATCAGGTAGTCGCCTTCCGGCACGCCCCAGCGGGCCAGGGTGATACCGAAGTCGGTTTCCTTGAGCGGGATATTCATCTTCGTCGCAGGGTCGAAGAAGCCGGCCAGACCCACCGTCAGGTTGATCAGCAAGCGCCCGGTGTCGTCCATCGCATAGCTGGGACGCCCCTGCAGCACGTTGTTGGCAATGCTGATCGGCAGCTTGATGTTGGTGAAGAAGTTGCTGATGCCTGTCTGGACAGGCTTGGGCGTGATCTTCGTATAGCCCACCGCCACCGGGCGCAGGACATGGGTGTCCAGCGCGTTGTTGAAGGCGTAGCTCTTGCGGTTGAACTTCTCCAGCGGGTCGTCCGTACGCGGCGGAGCGATGGCACAGCCGGCCAGGATGGCCACGGCGGCCAGGGGGAGAAGGCGGTTCAGAAAAGCGAGGCGAGGCAGGGAGGGCATCGACTGGGGATCCGCAAAGGAGGGGGATTTTGATAAATTGTACTTTCTAGTTTTATATTGTGCCCAACTTGCGGCCTTCTTTCGAGCTGGCGCACAACAGCCCGACATGATAAGAGTCAATCACATTGCCAGCCAAGTGTCTGAACGATAAACTGTCAGGCCGCATAAGTCGCTTTCAAGCTTAAGGATTCCCCATGGCTCGTATTACCGTGGAAGACTGCCTAGAGGTAGTCGACAACCGTTTTGAACTGGTACTCATGGCGACCAAGCGCGCCCGCCAGCTCGCCAACGGTGCCGAACCGGCCGTCAACCCCGACAACGATAAGCCTACCGTGTTGGCGCTGCGTGAAATCGCAGACCGTCGCATCGACCAGGCCACCATCGATGAAATCGATCGCGCCGAACGCGAACGTGCCGAGCGCGAAGCGCTGGAATGGGCCGCACAGGAAGTTGATGACGATCTCTCCAAGGGTGGAGATGACTGATGGATGGCGGCGGCTGTCGACAGTGCAGTCGTCGATCCGGTTACACCGGGCTTGAAGGTCGCGTTGCGCACCTTCATTTCGTAGTTGGTTCCATCCCAAGCAGCGAGGCGAACGCCTGAACGGGCGTCGTGAAACCATGTCCGCGGCCACGCATCCCGCCTCAGAGGATACGTCTGTACTGCCGCCGTATGTGTTGGCGCTGAAAGAGCGCATTTCGTATCTCCCTGAGCAACATGTCGCGCGCGTCATCCGTGCCTACGAGGTAGGCGCTGTTGCGCACGAAGGCCAGACGCGCAAGAGCGGTGAGCCCTACATCACTCACCCGATCGCAGTGGCGGGCATCCTCGCCGAGATGGGCATGGACGCCGAGACCATTATCGCGGCCATCCTGCACGACACGCTGGAAGACACCGAACTGAGTCGCGCCGAGTTGGCGGGCGAGTTCGGTGAGACCGTCGCCGAACTGGTCGACGGCGTCACCAAGCTGGACAAGATGCGCTTCAGCAACCGCCAGGAAGCGGATGCCGAGAGCTTCCGCAAGATGCTGCTGGCGATGGCGCGCGATCTGCGTGTGATTCTCATCAAGCTGGCGGACCGTCTGCACAACATGCGCACGCTCTCGGCCAAGGACGCGCCGTCACGCCGGCGCATCGCGCGCGAAACGCTGGAAATTTACGCGCCGATTGCGCAGCGCCTTGGCATGAACAAGATCAAGGCGGAACTGCAGGATCTGGGTTTCCACGCGCTCTATCCGGATCGCTATCGTGTGATCAGCGAACGCATTCGCGCCGCGCTGGGCAATCGCCGCGAAGCGATGAGCCGCATCGAAGGTGCGCTGTCGTCGCGCTTGATCGACGAGCACATTCCGGTGCGCGTGGTCGGGCGTATCAAATCGCCGTGGAGCATCTATTCCAAGATGCGCAACGAGCACAAAAGTTTCGCGCAGTTGATGGACGTGTACGGCTTCCGCGTTGTCACCGATAGCGCCATGAGCTGCTACATGGCACTCGGCGTGGTGCATGCGCTGTACAAGCCCGTCGATCGCCGCTTCAAGGATTTCATCGCCATTCCCAAGGCGAACGGCTATCAGTCGCTGCACACAGTGCTGCTGGGCCCATTTGGTGCGCCGATCGAAGTGCAGATCCGTACCGACGAAATGGATTCGGTGGCCGAACGTGGTGTGGCCGCGCACTGGGCGTACAAGACGGAGAGTGGTCCAGCGAACAGCGCGCAGGCGCGCGCACGCGAATGGCTTTCCGCGCTCGCCGACAGTCAGGCGAATACGCCGTCGGCGGCGGAATTCATCGAGAACGTCAAGATCGACTTGTTCCCGGATGAAACGTATCTGTTTACGCCACGTGGTGACATTCTTTCGTTGCCACGTAATGCGACGGCACTCGATTTTGCGTACGCCGTGCACACGGACGTCGGCGATCATGCTGTGGCAGCACGCGTCGACAAGAAGCTGCTGCCGTTGCGTGCGCGGCTTGAATCGGGCCAGTTGGTCGAAATCATCACGGCGCCGTCGGCGGTGCCGAATCCTGCGTGGCTGGAGTTCGTCGTTACCGGCAAGGCCCGTACGGCGATTCGTCAGTACCTGAAGCATTTGCAGCACGAAGATGCCGTGGACTTTGGCCATCGCATGCTCGATCGCGCGCTGGACGCGCTTGGCACGAATCTCGACGCCATCCAGCCGGCCGTGCTGGAAAAATTCCTGCACAAATCCAAATTCAAGCGATTGGAAGAGCTGCTGTCCGATATCGCACTCGGCAATCGCATGGCCGATCAGGTCGCCAGCCAGCTCGTCGCTGCGCGCGGCACGACGGCGCGCGGTGCGGGGGCTCCGCACGTTGCGGAAAAGATCCGCATCACCGGCGCCGAGCGCGGCGTGTTGAGCTTTGCCAATTGCTGCCACCCGTTGCCGGGTGACGACATCATTGGTTATCTATCGCCTGGCAAGGGCATCGTCGTGCATCGCACGGAATGCCCGAATGTGGCGGAGTTGCGCAAATCGCCCGAGCGTTACGTAGCCATCGAGTGGGATCGCGATGTGCAGGGCGATTACCGCGCCGAATTGCGTATCGAAGTCATCAACCGTCCTGGCGTGCTTGCCACCGTTGCGGCGGCGATTGCGGCCGCCGACTCGAACATCGAAAACGTGGAATATGTCGAGCGCGATATGTCGGCGGCGACGCTGCTCTTCACCATCGAGGTGAAGAATCGCAAGCATCTGGCGGAAGTGATTCGGCGCGTGCGCCGCACGGGCGTGGTCAGCGGCGTCTATCGCTATCCGCTGTAAAAGGTCGGCTACGCATTCCCGGCGCGTCGCTTTACACTCCGCGCTTTACTCCCCACGGAATGTCTCCCATGTCCCGCATTATCATTGCTACCGACAAGGCGCCCGCCGCCATCGGCCCGTATTCGCAGGCCGTCCGTGCTGGCAATACCGTGTATTTCTCCGGCCAGATTCCGCTCGATCCGGCAACCGGCGCGCTGGTTGAAGGTGACATCACCACGCAGACGCGTCGCGTATTCGACAATCTGGTTGCCGTAGCGCAGGCCGCAGGTGGCTCGCTCGCGCAGGTGGTTCGCGTGGGCATCTATGTTACGGATCTGGCCAACTTCGCAGCGGTCAACGCGGTGATGGGCGAATACTTTCAGCAACCGTATCCGGCGCGCTCGACGATCGAAGTGTCAGGCCTGCCGAAGGGTGCGCATGTCGAAGTCGATGCGATCATGGTGCTCGACTGATTTTGCAACGCGGTGACTGCTGACAACCCTTGTCGGCAGTCATGTCCCCATGGCGCGTCGACTCGTTTAGTCTTACGCCGATGGCCACGTCCAAACCCCGCCCGATCATCGACACGACTGCCGATCCCGGACATCTGCCCGTGGCAACGCTGGGCGGTGTCGGGCCTGCCTTGGCCGAAACATTCGCGCGTCTCGGTCTTCACCGCGTGCAGGACCTCTGGTTCCATTTGCCGCTGCGTTATGAAGATCGCACACGCATCACACCGCTAAGAGATTTGCGGCCCGGAATGCGCGCGCAAGTCGTTGCCACGGTCGAGGCGGTCGAAAAAGGTTTTCGCTATCGGCCGCAACTGAAGGTGGCGATTGGCGATGGTGCGATGGAAACGCTGCTGCTGCGGTTCTTTCATTTCAACCGCGCACAGGCCGAACAATTGCGAGTGGGCGTACGGTTGCTGTGTTATGGCGAGGTACGTCAGGGCAACAGCAGCCTGGAGATGGTGCATCCGCAATACCAGCGCCTCGCGGAAAACGCCGATATCGCGCTCGATGAACGCCTGAGTCCGGTCTATCCAACCACTGAAGGTCTGGGGCAAAAGCGCCTGGCCGGTGTGATCGACAAGGCCTTGCAGCTGTTGCCGCAAGATGCACAGCTTGAGTTGATTCCGCCTTCGCTTTGCGCCGAACACGGACTGACCTCATTGCGCGAAGCGTTGCTTTATGTGCATCGCCCACCCGCTGATGCACGGTTGGATCAGTTGATGTTGGGCCGGCATCCTGCACAGCAACGTCTTGCGTTCGAAGAATTGCTTACGCAACACATGAGTCTGAAACGCTTGCGCGCTGCGGTGCGCGAACGTCGCGCGCCCAAGCTCAATGGCAAGGGTGCGTTGCGCAAGCGCTGGCTGGATGCATTGCCATTCCGTCTCACTGCTGCCCAGCAACGCGTCATCAAGGAAGTGAGCGCTGATATCGCGCAGCCACATCCTATGTTGCGTCTTGTGCAGGGCGATGTGGGCTCTGGCAAAACCGCGGTGGCATGTGCGGCGGCGCTCGCGGCCGTGGAATCGGGTTATCAAGTTGCGTTGATGGCACCCACCGAATTGCTTGCCGAACAGCACCTGCGCAATTTCCGTCATTGGCTCGAACCGTTGAACATTTCGGTGGAGTGGCTAGCGGGTAAGCAGCAAGGCAAGGCACGGCAACAAGCGATGCGTCGCGTAGCCGAAGGTGCGTCCATTGTTATCGGTACGCATGCGCTGATGCAGGAGGGTGTCGAATTTGCGCGGCTCGGTTTGGTGATCGTCGATGAGCAACATCGTTTCGGCGTGCAGCAACGACTCGCCCTGCGCGATAAAGGATTGGAAGGCGAACTGGTGCCTCACCAGCTTGTGTTGACGGCGACGCCGATCCCGCGAACGCTGGCCATGAGTGCCTACGCGGATCTTGATATTTCCGCGATCGATGAACTTCCACCCGGTCGTACACCCGTGCAAACCATCGCCATTTCCAATGCGCGGCGCATAGAGGTGATCGAACGCATTCATGCCGCCTGCGTGGAAGGACGGCAGGTGTATTGGGTTTGCACGCTTATCGAGGAGTCCGAGCAATTGCGCGCGCAGGCCGCCGAAGCGGCGCATGCGGAACTGACGCACGCGCTTGTCGATTGTCGCGTAGGCCTGATTCATGGGCGCATGAAGCCAAAAGAAAAACAGGCCGTGATGGATACGTTCAAGTCAGGCGAGCTGGCCGTATTGGTTGCCACTACCGTCATCGAAGTAGGCGTAGACGTTCCAAACGCGAGCTTGATGGTGATCGAAAACAGCGAGCGTCTGGGTCTCTCGCAGCTTCATCAATTGCGCGGACGAGTAGGGCGCGGCGCGATTGCATCCAACTGCGTGCTGCTTTATCAACCACCGCTTGGACAGCTCGCGCAAGAGCGCTTGCAGGTCATGCGCGAAACCAACGACGGTTTTCGCATTGCCGAAAAAGATCTGGAACTGCGCGGCCCTGGCGAAGTGCTAGGCACGCGCCAGACTGGCCAGCTGAGTTTCCGCATGGCCGATCTCACGCGCGATGCACATCTCTTGCCAGCGGTGCAGCGTGTGGGCGAGCAGATGCTGGCCGAATATCCCGAGCAGGCAGGTCGTTTGATCGAACGCTGGATCGGTGGCGCGGCGCGATACGCCAACGCGTAACTGACGCCATGTCGTGTGGACTAGCCCCAGCGCCACATGGCGTCTAAGCTAACTCGCTTCCCCAGACGCAAATTCCCCCCCCGATGAGCAAGCCACTACTTCTGATCGATACCGACCCCGGTGTGGATGACGCCCTGGCGATCATGATGGCGCACGCCCATGCCGATGTTCTTGGATTGAGCATCGCGGCCGGTAACGTCGGCTTGTCGCACACTGTGCGCAACGCACGCACGTTGGTGGATTTGGTGGAAGCCCAAACGCCCGTCTTCGCGGGTTGCCCGACACCACTGGTTCGTTTGCCCGAAGAAGACGCGGCGTTTGTGCATGGGCGTGATGGTCTGGGCGATGTCGGCTTTCCCGAGCCTGTGACGGGGGTGTCGGATGAGCATGCAGCGCACGCGATTTTGCGTTTGACGCGCGAGCATCCCGGCGAGGTCACGCTGGTGGCGCTCGCGCCGCTGACCAATGTTGCGCTGGCGCTCAGGCTCGATCCCACGCTCCCACAACGGGTCAAGCGTCTTGTCGTGATGGGCGGCGCAGTGACCGGTCACGGCAATACGGGGCATATACCTGCCGAATTCAACGTGGGCTTCGATCCGGAAGCCGCGCATATCGTTTTCGAAGGTTTTCCCGAATTCGATCTGGTCGATTGGGAGCTCACCCTGCGACATGCCTTCGACGAAGCGGAATTCGACCACTGGCTGGCCACCGGCGACCATCGCGCCGCGTTCTTCGAGCGCGTGTTCCGGGTGGCGCGCGAAACCAATCGCAAGCGTGAGCGTCGCGGTATCATCGCCGCCGATGCGCTGGCGATGGCCGTGGCGATCGACCCTGCGGTGATCGTTCGCAGCGAGCGCAGGCACGTCGGTATCGAACTGGATGGTCGCCTGACCCGTGGCGCCACCGTAGTGGATTGGGACAACCGCCTGAAGCTGCCGGCCCGGGCGAATGTGGTGCTGGAGCTGGATCAGGCTCGCTTCGGGGCCCTGGTTCGCAAGGCCTTGGGCGCCTGAAGACCCGTTTCCGCGGGGTCCATATCGGTTGACCAACCCTTTGGATGGCCGATATAATGCCGCTCTTTTCACCCACCGCTTTGAGCCCGTCATGAAGCCCGATATCCATCCGAATTACCGCCAGGTGGTGTTCCAGGACCTGTCGTCCGATTTCGCGTTTCTGACGCGTTCCACGATTGCGACCAAGGAAACCGTCAAGTGGGAAGACGGCAACGAGTACCCACTGATCAAGGTGGATATCTCGAGCCATTCGCATCCGTTCTACACCGGTAAGCAGAAGACCCTCGACGTGGGCGGCCGCGTGGACAAGTTCCGCCGCCGTTACGCGCAAAAGTAATTTTTCTGCATACCTGCTGTCATCGGCAGGTTAGCGATTCGACACAGAGCAGGCGCGCAGCCTGCTCTGTGTTTTTGCGCGTTCGTAAATCATCGCGATGGCACCGTGCGGCCTCGGATGTTCCAGATCGATGTGCGATAATGGATGGGATGCATCGTCGACGTTCCCCCTCGACGGTGCGACTTTCCCTCACCGGCGGTTGCCGTTTTGCGGCGGTCACGGTGGCACCCATGTGTAGGAGGTTTCCGTGTCCGATTCCAAGTCCGTCAAGCTGGTAGATGAGTCCAATGGCCGTAGTAGCGAAATGCCGCTGCTAACCGGCACGATTGGGCCGGCCTGCATCGACATCGCCCCGCTGTACAAGGACACCGGTCACTTCACGTACGACCCGGGTTTTGGCAGTACCGCCAGCACCAAGAGTGCCATCACGTACATCGACGGCGATCAGGGCATCCTGATGTACCGCGGTTATCCGATCGAGCAGCTGGCCGAAAAGTCGAGCTTCCTCGAAGTGGCTTATCTGCTGCTCAACGGCGAGTTGCCGAACAAGGAACAGTTCGCGGGCTTTGAAAACGACATCACGCACCACACGATGATGCATGAGTCGCAGCGGAATTTTTTCCAGGGGTTCCATCACGACGCGCATCCGATGGCGATGCTCGCTGCGTCAGTGGCCTCGCTTTCGGCGTTCTATCACGAGGATCTGGACGTCGATAACGCCGACGATCGCAAGCTTGCAGCGATCCGCCTGATTGCCAAGATGCCGACGATTGCGGCAGCCTGTTATCGCTATTCGATTGGCTGGCCGTTCCGTTATCCGCGCAACAACCTCGAATACGTCAATCGCTTCCTGCACATGATGTTCGAAGTGCCGAGCGAGCCGCTGGAAATGAAGCCGGTGGTGGCCAAGGCGCTGGATCTGCTTTTCATCCTGCACGCCGATCACGAACAGAACGCTTCCACGTCGACCGTGCGCCTGGTCGGTTCGACGGGTGCAAACCCGTACGCCTCCATCGCTGCCGGTATCACTGCGCTGTGGGGCCCGGCACACGGTGGCGCCAACGAAGCCGTGCTGAAGATGCTGGAAGAAATCGGCACGCCGGACAAGGTGGAAACCGCGGTCAAGCGTGCGAAGGACAAGAACGACAACTTCCGCCTGATGGGCTTTGGCCATCGCGTGTACAAGAACTTCGATCCGCGCGCGAAGATCATCCGCGAAATGTGCCACAAGGTGCTGGAGGAGCTCGGCGTCAACGATCCGCTGCTCGACGTGGCTATGAAGCTGGAAGAAGCTGCACTGAAGGACGACTACTTCGTCGAGCGCAAGCTGTATCCGAACGTCGATTTCTACTCGGGCATCATCTACAAGGCGCTCGGTATTCCGACCGAGATGTTCACCGTGATGTTTGCCATTGCGCGCACCGCTGGTTGGATCGCTCACTGGATCGAGCAGCACGAAACGCCAGGCTCGCGTATTGGCCGTCCGCGTCAGCTGTATGTCGGTTCCGACACGCGCAATTACGTCGGCATGGACAAGCGCAAGTAATCCAGCGCGCACGCCAGATAAAAAAAGCCCGGCACATGCCGGGCTTTTTTTTGTCAGGGTGATAGAAGTCAGCGAATCGCTGCCGCCAATTTGCGTTCGAATTCATCCTGCTCGTTGTCTTCCTCCGCGAGCATGATCTCCACGGATGCCAGCGATGCACGACGCATCGGTTTTTCGTCCATGCGGTTGAGGGGCGCCTGCCGCAATGCATTGAGCGGCATCACGGTCAGATCGAACGGAAGCTTGTCAGCGGCGAAGAGCAGTACCGGGAACTCGGCTTGCTCTTCACGGCTCATGCGAATACGGCGTGTTTGTGTTTCAACCGGCACGCCATGTTCACGCAGGTAGATACCCACAGCTTCAAGATCGTCACTAAAAACGTGCAGGCACACGGCAGAGTGCGAATCGGCCGTGCCTTCGAGCACCGCACCGACCAGGCGCGGTTCAAAACGTTGAAGGAATCGCATGGCATCGACGGCTGCTTCGCGTCGAGCCCTGAGTAGTTGCGGTTGGCTGTCAGCCTGAAACAGCCGTTGATGTTCGCGCAATGCTTCTTCGATTTCGTGATTGCGCGGTAAGGCTTGTTCGTCGAGTACGCCCAGTCTTTCGGCGGCTTTGCGTTTGGCGTGATGGAAGTCGCGAATTCCGTGTTCACTCATCAGGCGCGCCGCTTCTTGTGCGACGCGTAACCGATTGCGCTGTACACGGTCGTGTGCGTGGATGCGGTGGTGTTCACCTCGTGCCATGCCCCGGCCCTCTTCTGCAGCGTCGGGGCAAGCCTACCGTAAAATTAGAAAATATCGTTAGCCTGCTGCTGATCCTGGTTTTGCTGCTGTTGCTGTTGGGCCATGTTGTGCAGGCGGTCGATATCCTCGACCTTGAAAATCTCCGACATCGCGCCCGGATCGCCCGTTTCGGTCGGCAGGCCGCTTTGGTTGTTGATCTGCAGCGTCGTGATGCCCGGCGGCATCGCCAAGCTGTTCTGCGGCAGGCCCTTCATGACCTCGCCCACGTAATCGATCCAGATCGGCAACGCCGCCTTGGCGCCAAATTCACCTTTACCCAGCGAGCCGAAGTCGTCGAAACCGACCCAGACCGCCGTTGAAAGATCGCCGTTGAAGCCGACGAACCAGGCGTCGCGGTGATCGTTCGTCGAACCGGTTTTGCCGGCCAGATCCGGGCGATTGAGCACTTTCGCCGCGTAACCGGTGCCGAGCGGGTTGGTGATCACATCCTTCATCATGGACGTGATGAGGTAGTCGTTGCGGATATCGATGACGTGCGGCGCCAGCACTGGCGCGGCTTCGCCGCTGTGAGCATCTGCGGGCAGCACAGTTTCGCCGGCTGTCGCCACGCTGGCGGCGACAGCCGGGGCACTCGAGGAAGCGCTTGCCGATACGCCGTTGGTCAGCATGCTGGCTGGCGGCGGGGCAGGCGGCGTGTTTTGCAGCAAGCGAGCCTGGCAGTTGTTGCAGGCGCGCGCTGGATTGGCCACATAGACGGGTTTGCCATCGCGGTCGTCGATTTCGCTGATGAAGTACGGCGTAATCAGATAACCGCCATTGGCGAACACGGCATAACCGCGCGCCATGCTGAGTGGCGATACCGAAGCGGTGCCAAGCGCCATCGACAGATTGTTCGGCAGCGCATCGAGCGGGAAACCGAAACGCGTGATGTATTCGCGCGCGTAACGCACGCCGATGGCGTCAAGCAGGCGGACGGAGACAAGGTTCTTCGATTCCAGCAGCGCTTCGCGCAGGCGCATGGGGCCTGCGAATTTGTCGTCATCGTTGCTGGGTGTCCAAAGCCCGTTCGGTTGCGATGGATCGGGCAACGCGAGTGGCGCGTCGTTGATGATCGAAGCGGTCGTGAAACCACGCTCGAACGCGGCCGAATAGAGGAACGGCTTGAAGCTCGAACCCGGCTGGCGAGCGGCCATCACGACGCGGTTGAACTTGCTGCGCGAGAAGTTGAAACCGCCGACCAGCGACTGGATCGCGCCGTCTTCGGGGCTCAGCGACACGAGCGCGGCCTGTGCCTTCGGAATCTGCGTCAGCTGCCAATTGCCCTTGTCATCGCGGATCACACGAATGACGTCGCCTGCCTTCAGCACGGTATCGACGGCCTTTGGCTCGGCGCCCACGCGGCTATCGCTGATATACGGACGCGCCCAGCTGATGGCGTCCAGACTGAGTTTTATCGTCTGATGATCGAGCAGGAAGACCTCCGCTTCCGAGGCCGTGGCGTGAACGACCAGGCCCGGGACCAATCCAGCTACATCCGAATAACTGGAAAGGATGTTGCTGTAATCGGACTCGCCGGCACCTGCGGAGAGCTCCTCATGGGCCTCCGGGCCGCGCCAGCCATGGCGATGATCGTAGATGGCCAGGCCATCGCGCACGGCCGCCACGGCAGCGAGCTGGCGGGTGCCGATCAGCGTGGTCTTGACTACATAGCCTTCGGTTAGCGCGTCGTTGCCGAGTCGGTCCAGCGCCTGAAGTCGAGCCATTTCAGCCACGTAAGGCGCATCGACCTGGATGGGCTGCTCGTGCGGTGCGGCGTTTTCCGGCGTGTTGATGGCTTCGGTGTATTGGGCATCATTGATGTACTTGTGCTCGCGCATCTGGCCAAGCACCCAGTTGCGCCGAGCCGTCAGGCGCGGGACGTTGGTCAGCGGATTGACCGCCGAGGGCAGCTGGAAGGTCGAGGCAATTGCGGCGCACTGGGCAATCGTCAGCTGGTCGAGCTTCTTGCCGTAGTAATACTCCGCGGCAGCCGCAATGCCATACGAACGGTGTCCAAGGAACATCTTATTGAGATAGAGCTCCAGGATCTGATCCTTGCTGAACTCGTTCTCCATCCGCAGCGCAATGAACATTTCCATCAATTTGCGCGAATAAAGCTTCTGCGGGCTCAGGAAGAAGTTACGCGCCACCTGCTGCGTAATGGTGGAGCCGCCCTGCGTTTTGTTGCCGCCCGAGGCCACCACATGGAAGCCCGCGCGCATGACGCCGCGCCAGTCCACGCCAGGGTGGGTATAGAAGTCCGCGTCCTCGGCCGAGAGCACCGCATGCTTGAGCATGTCCGGTACCTGGTCCATGGAGACCGGAATACGGCGGGTCTCGCCAAAGGTGGCGATCAGCTTGCCGTCGGCGGTCAGGACCTGCAGGGGGACCTGCATGTGGTAGTCCTTGAGCACCGCCACCGAGGGGAGGCGGGGGGCGACCAGCCAATAGGCGACCCCGGCGGCCAAGGCGATGAGCAGAAGTCCACTAAAGCCCAGAATAAGGACCCAGCGCAGGAGGGCCTTGAGAATTCGCGTCATGTGAGTGTAGCGAGACCTGAGTCAAAACAGTTCAGAGTATAGATGTAGCAGTATGTGCAACATGAGTGACGGATTATCAAAACCTTAATCGCGACTTCTGGCGGGTTGGCTCAAATGTGGCGCCCATCACGTCAAAAGTCTCGAAGAAGTTCGTGTAGGCCGTTGCTATTGCGTTAATTTTTCGATCTAATGGCCCGGCAGTCCCGCCAACCATAGGCGGACGCACCAGGGGTCAAGGGGGAATCATCGTGGGGCTCTTAACACCCAAGAAGCCGCCGCTCGTCGGTGTCGACATTAGCTCGACGGCCGTTAAGCTGCTGCAGCTCAGTCAAGCCGGCGGGCGCTATCGCGTAGAACATTACGCGATCGAACCGCTGCCCCCTAACGCAGTCGTCGAGAAGAACATCGTCGAGGTCGAAGCCGTTGGCGAAGCCATTCGCCGCGCGCTCGCTCGCTCTGGCGCGAAGGTGAAGCACGCATCGGCTGCTGTTGCCGGATCGGCAGTGATCACGCGCATCGTTCCGATGGCTGCAGAACTTTCCGAAGACGATCTGGAAAGCCAGATCATGGTGGAAGCGAACCAGTACATCCCGTATCCGATCGAGGAAGTGAGCCTCGATTTCGAGGTGCTGGGTCCGGTTCGTGACAACCCCGAAATGAATAACGTGCTGCTCGCTGCATCGCGCACGGAAAACGTCGATATGCGCGTTGCGGCGCTCGATCTGGGTGGTCTCACCGCCGAGATCATCGATGTCGAAGCGTTCGCGATGGAAAACGCGTTCACGATGATCTCCGATCAGTTGAACGTCGGTCGCGACGCGCTCGTCGCCGTCGTCGACATCGGCGCAACGATGACAACGCTCTCCGTACTCAAGAACCAGCGCACCATTTATTCGCGTGAGCAGGTGTTCGGCGGCAAGCAGCTCACCGACGAAATCATGCGCCGCTACGGTCTTTCTTACGAGGAAGCCGGCCGTGCGAAGCGCAAGGGTGGTTTGCCGGAATCGTACGAAGCCGAGGCGCTGCAGCCGTTCAAGGAGTCGCTGGTCCAGCAGATCAGCCGCCTGCTGCAGTTCTTCTATGCCGGTAGCGAGTACAGCAAGGTGGATCAGGTCGTATTGGCCGGTGGCTGTGCCTCCATCGACGGCATCAACACGATGCTCGAGGAGCAGCTCGGTTTGCCTTGCGTCGTCGCCAACCCGCTGGCACGGATGTCGCTTTCCAATCGCGTGCAGGCGCAGTCGCTGACCCAGGACGCTCCGGCATTGATGATTGCAGTCGGACTCGCGATGAGGAGTTTCGACTGATGGCACGCATAAACCTACTCCCGCACCGCGCTGCGACGCGGAAACAACGCGAACGCGATTTCTTCGTCCAGCTCGCCATCACCGCTGCGGCTGCGATTGGCTTCATGGTCCTCTGGAACATCTGGATGGGCATGCGCGTAGACAATCAGAATGAGCGCAACGCTTACCTGCAGGATCAGATCAAGCAGGTGGACGCGCGCCTGACCAAGATCAACGATCTGGAAAACGTTCGCGCGCAGCTGCTTGCACGCAAACAGATCATCGAGCAGCTGCAGGCCAATCGCTCCCAGATGGTTCACCTGTTTGACGAATTGGTTAAGACCGTTCCAGGTAGCGCACGTCTGACATCCATTAAGCAAGCGGGTGACCAGATGACGCTCGGCGGCGTCGCGCAATCGAACGCCAGTGTCGCCCAATACATGCGCAACATCGAAGCATCGCCGTGGATGGGTCCGACCGATCTCAGCAAAACTGAAAACAGTCACGATGCGACGCGCATGCCCTATAGCTTTGGATTGACTGTCGCGTTGCAGCGTCCCAAACAGGACGATGGCAGCGGGCCTGGCGCATCGCCGGCTGCATCGAGCAGCACCGGCTCGTCGATGAATGCGCCAGTCAACACGACGGCTCCACAGACCAATCAGGCCATGCCGACGACGAACTCGCAGGCACCTAATCCATCGGGCGCGCCAGTCAAGGGAGGAGCCAAGTCATGAAACTCCTCGATGATTTGAAGAATCTTGACCGCAACAACATTGGCGGCTGGCCCAAATCAGTAAAAAATTTCTTCAAAGTATTGCTCTTTGTAGTCATCGTGCTGGCAGGTTGGTATTTCATTATCAGCCCTCAGCAAGACACGTTGCAGAACCTCGCTGGCAAAGAGGAACAACTCAAGCGAGAGTTCTCGGAGAAGCAGGCAAAGTCGGTCAATCTGGAGGCGCTGCAGCAGCAACTCGACGAGATGAAAGACATGCTGCGCCAGCTGCTGCGTCAGCTGCCCAGCAAGACAGAAATGCCTGAGCTGCTGGTGGATGTCTCTCAGACTGCGCTTTCTGCCGGGCTGCAGCAGGAACTGTTCCAGCCGGGCGTCGAAGTGCCGAAAGACTTCTACGCGGAAAAACCCATTCAGCTGAAGATGATTGGCACCTATCATCAGTTTGGTACGTTCATCAGTGGTGTGGCTTCGTTACCGCGCGTGGTGATTTTGACCATGCATGATGTCTCCCTGACACCACTAAGCAAGCCCACGGCGGGTGCGGAGCCTGGCCCAAATCAGCTTCTGGTATTGCAGGGAACGGTAAAAACTTACCGGTACCTTGATGATTCTGAGACAGGCGATACGGCAGGCAAAGCGAAGAACAAGAAGCCTGGGGGGCGGAAATGAAGATCATGACTGCCAAGAAGCCCATGCATCTGGCCAAAGTGCTCTTACTCGCAGGCGCAGTATTGACGCTCGCTGGTTGCACACGCGGCATGTCCGATCTGCGCGATTGGGTCGCGCAAGAGAAGGCCAAGCGTGGTGCGCCCATCCCGCCGCTGCCGGTAATCAAGACATTCGAGACGTTCATCTACAACGATCAGGATAAACGTGATCCGTTCAGTCCGAGCGCTGACGAATTAAATGAAAACAGCGGACCACGGCCGGACGAAGGACGTCCGAGACAGCCTTTGGAGGCTTTCTCTCTGGATAGCTTGAAAATGGTTGGCAGCATCGGTTCGGGCGCCAACATGGAAGCATTGGTCAAGGACCCGATGGGCGTGATTCACCGCGTCCATGCGAACGAATACATGGGCCAGAACTACGGCCGTATCACTGGCATCAGTGGTGACAAGGTCGACCTGGTCGAATTGGTTTCCAACGGCAACGGCGGCTGGATGGAACGTCCAGCCAGCATCGCGCTCGCTGCGAACGCGACGAAATAGGAATACAGGGGCTGATGCAATGACCAAATCAATCAAACCAGTCCGGAGCCGAGCCATGCACCTGGCCAGCCGTTGCCTGACGACCGTCATCATGCTGGGCGCCGCTACGTGGGTTAGCGCCGCCGCGGCGACCACGCTTCAGGACATCACCTACAAAACCCTACCGGGTGGCAAGGTGGAGGTTCACCTGAACTTTGACAGCAGCCAGGTGCCCGAGCCTCGCGTGTTCACGACGGATAACCCGCCGCGTATCGCGATCGACCTGCCCGATACCGTGAACAACGCTTCGCGGCACCAGGACATCGGTGTTGGTACGACGTCCGGTGTGTCTGCCGTATCGGCAGATGGACGCACTCGCGTGGTCATCGAGCTGATGCAAGCCTCGACTTACAAGTCTCGCGTCGAAGGCAATAGTCTCGTGCTGGTCGTCAACAATGGCAGTGCGCTTCAGCCAGTGACGACGGCTTCCACGGTCGATCCGTCGAAGGCGCTTCCGTCTGCCATGAACGGACCGGCCATCACCAATATCGACTTCCAGCGTGGAACCAATGGTGCTGGCCGGGTGCTGATCAATTTCAACGGTGCCGGTGCCAATGCCAACATGCATAGCCAGAACGGTAACGTCGCTGTCGACATCGACAACGCGCAGTTGCCGGCAAGCCAGGCTCAACGTTTGAACGTGCTGGATTTCGCGACGCCTGTGCAGTCCGTTTCGTCGCATTCGACGCCGGGCGGTGCACATGTGGATATTGCTTTCAGTGGTGACGTGGATACATCGTCCTACCAGACTGCTGATCAGTACGTGGTCGAGGTGACGCCCAAGAAGCACGATCCCAAAGCAGGCAATCCGCTGCTGAATCAACAGCCCGTCTACACCGGCACGCGCGTCACGTTCAATTTCCAAGACATTCCGGTTCGCTCAGCGCTGCAGCTCATCGCCGACGAATCGCAGAGCAACATCGTTGCCTCCGATACGGTCGGTGGAAGTGTCACCCTGCGATTGAACAATGTTCCGTGGGACCAGGCGCTGGATGTGATCCTGCGCGCAAAGGGCCTGGACAAGCGCCAGAACGGTAATGTGACCTGGATTGCGCCGCAAAAAGAACTCGCCGATTACGAACAAAGTCTTTCAGACGCGCGCTTCAAGGCAGAAGATACTGCGCCACTCATTACCACTTATGTTCCGATCAGCTACGGCAAGGCGCAGGACATTGCCAAGCTGTTGACCACCGGCACCATGCAGAGTACTTCGGGTGGCGCAAGTGGTCCTGCGAGCCAACATCGCGGGTTCCTGTCAACGCGCGGCAGTGTAACTTTCGATATTCGCACCAATACGCTGCTAATCAACGATACGGCAGAAAAGACGGTGGAGTTGCGAGCGATCATTTCGCAACTCGATCGCCCTGTGCAGCAGGTCTTGATCGAGTCGCGGATCGTTATTGCGACAGATGACTTCGAGCGCGATCTCGGGGTTCAGTGGGGTGTGAGCGGCAACCGTACCAACCCGAGTGGACAGGTGCTGCAGGTCGGTAGCGCTATCGGTGGTGCACAAGGTAATAACGGCACTTCGGACACATTGGGCTCGGGTGGTCTGAACGTGAATCTGCCCGCCACACCATCACAGGGCAGCGCGTCCTCCCTCGCTGCTGCCATTCTGGGCAAGAACTACGCGCTCGATCTGGAACTGTCCGCGGCACAACTTGAAGGTCGCAGCGAGGTGGTTTCCAGTCCGCGTGTGATTACCGCCAATCAGCAGGAAGCAGATATTCGCCAGGGCCAAGAGATTGGTTACGTGACGTATCAGAATACGGCTGGTTCTGGCGGCGTAAGCGGTACAGCTACCGTGGCATTTAAGGACGCTGTGCTGGAACTGAAAGTTACACCGACGATCACTGCAGACAGCCGAGTCTTCCTGAGCATCAATGTGAATAAGGACTCGCTCGACCACTACATCACCGTGCCGGGCAGCGGTCAGGTGCCTGTCATCGATACGCGCTCGCTCAACACCGCGGTGCTTGTCGACAATGGCCAGACGGTCGTGCTGGGCGGTATCTACGAAGTTAACAAGAGCGACACGATCTCCAAGGTTCCGGGCTTGGGCGACATCCCCGGCCTGGGCGTCCTCTTCCGCAGCACACAGCACATCAACGACAAGGATGAGCTGCTGATCTTCGTCACCCCGCGCATCCTGAGCGACAGCCTGCAATAAGCGCGAAAAACGACGACGCAATGAGAAGGGGCGGCCACTGTGCCGCCCCTTTTTACGTTTGGAAAAGGTAAGTCCTGCCAAACTTTTAGCCACCACCGTGGTCTGAAATGGGACCACGCAGTACAGGATTTTTGGATGGATATGCCCCAAGTCTCGATGCCCGGGCGTTTACAGCTCGCTTTTGCCCGCCTGCGCGATGACCTGCAGCGCCACATCATCGGTCAGCCGCACCTTATCGATTGCCTGCTGATCGCTCTGCTGGCCGATGGTCATCTGCTGGTCGAGGGCGCACCCGGATTAGCCAAGACCACCGCTGTGAAAGCCCTGGCCAGTCGCATCGAAGCCGATTTTCACCGCGTGCAATTCACGCCGGATCTATTGCCGGCCGATTTAACGGGCACCGACATCTTCCGTCCTCAGTCAGGCAGTTTCGAGTTTGAACGCGGGCCGCTGTTTCACAACATCGTGCTGGCCGATGAGATCAATCGAGCCCCAGCAAAAGTGCAATCGGCCCTGCTCGAGGCGATGGCGGAGCGCCAAATCACGGTGGGACGCAGCACCTGGCATTTGCCCGAACTTTTCATGGTGATGGCCACGCAGAATCCGATCGAGCAAGAGGGTACGTTTGCGTTGCCCGAAGCGCAGCTCGATCGCTTCGTCATGCACGTTACGATCGGTTATCCCGATGCCGCATCGGAATTGGCCATCCTGCGATTGGCGCGAGAGCAGGCGAGTAAGCCCGCACAACAGGCACCATCCGTTACACCCATCGTCACGCAAGACGACGTATTCGCCGCACGCGAAGCTGCCTTGGCCGTCCATATGGCACCCGCGCTCGAGCACTACATTGCGCAGCTGGTCTTGGCCACGCGCGACGCCGGACGCTACGGGCCGGAATTGAAACGGTGGATTGCATGGGGAGCGAGTCCTCGCGCCACCATCGCATTGGATCGCTGCGCACGCGCGCACGCATGGTTGAACGGGCGCGATTTTGTGCTCCCCGAAAATGTTCACGCCATCGTTTATGAAGTGCTGAGGCACCGCGTATTGCTCAGCTACGAAGCCGAAGCCGAAGGCATTCGTAGCGAGAAGGTTATCCATCGGCTGCTGGATCTTGTACCTCTACCGTGAACGCTGTCGTCTCCCAGCATGTGGACGGGAATGGCCGTGTCCAGGTGTCGCTGTCCGAATTGATCGCGCTGCGCAGTCGTGTGGCGCGAATGCGATTGCCGCCGCGTGACAGTCGCGCCACCCATGTCGGTGCGCAGTCCAGCCGATTGTATGGTCGCGGCATGGACTATGCCGAATCGCGTGCGTATCAACCGGGCGATGATGTACGTCGTCTCGATTGGCGATTGACCGCGCGCAGCGGCCGCTTGCACACCAAGCTTTTTCAGGAAGAACGCGAAGGCCAACTACTTATCCTGATGGATCAGCACGCGAGCATGCGCTTTGGAACGCGTGTGCGTTTCAAGTCCGTGCAAGCTGCCCGAGCGGCGGCATTGGCTGCCTGGTACGCAGTGAGGGCAGGCGAGCGAGTTGGCTTGATGACGTTCGGCGGCAACGCTCACTTGCAGCGTCCGCGTGGGGGAACTCGCGGCGCTTTGGACATCTGCGGCGCTCTGGCACGATGCGATGCCAACCCAACGGATCATCAGGAATCGCTCTCACAAGCGTTCAAGCGCGTCATTCGGCTTCAGCAGAACGCCAATCGTGTATTGCTGATCAGCGACGGACAAAGCGCGGAGGACGATGCGCGCGATCGTATGCTTGAATTGATGCGCCACACCGCGTTGCGTGTGCTGATCGTAGCCGACGCGCTCGAGCTGAATGAGGTGCCGGCAGGTTATTACCCGATCGAGCACCACGGTGAACGGCACAACCTCGTGCTGGAAACGGCAAGTCAGCGTGAGGCATTTCAGAAAAGCCTAGGTGCAGGACAAGCCAAATTGATGGCGATGGCTCAATCGCTGGGCGTGCCGTATCGCGTCATGGATACGGCAGCAGACCCGCTCGAATCGACAGCGGCGTTGTTGCTTGAAGCGGGAACTCGGCGATGAACGCATCGTTCCCGCAACCGCAAAGCGACGTGGTACTGCGTGATGTGCACATGCCGCCGTCGCCGCCATGGTGGCCACCCGCGCCAGGTTGGTGGGTGCTGCTCGCCATCGCCTGCGTCGCTCTTTTCATTGCTTTTTTGCTCTATCGACGCTGGCGCCGCGCACGCATGCGACGCCAGCAGATACTCGCGGAGCTGCATGCATTAGCGACCCGCCACGGCGATGACGATATTGCTTATGCATCATCACTCCACCAGTTGCTGCGCCGCGCCGCGCGCCGCTATGCCACGGATGCCCACCAACGACAGGGCGCGGCATGGCGAGAAGTGTTGGCACGCGTACCCGTCGATACCGCAACGCTCGACAAACTGATGACGCTCGACGCGCGCATGTATCAGCCACGCGCAGATTTTGATCGGATGAGTGTGCAGGCCGCCGCGTATCACTGGTTGGAAACGGCGCTTCGACGCGAAAAGGCTGTCGCCGGGAGCGCGGAACATGCCTGAGTTTGCATGGCCATGGGTCTTCGCGTTTCTGCCGTTACCGTGGCTGATCTGGTTCGCCATAAGACCCGCATCACCGGGACAGGCATTGCGGCTGCCGCACGCGACGCTCACCTGGGACATTGGGCGAAGTCTCTCGGCGCGCAGCGCGACATCCTGGTTGCTGGGGTTGGGCTGGCTATGTCTGTTGGTCGCGGCAGCCAGGCCGCAAACCCTGGGCCCACCCCAGGCGCAACAACACAGCGGGCGCGCCGTCATGCTCGCCGTCGATCTGTCGGGCAGCATGCAAACGCCTGATATGGTGCTGGCGGGCCGGCAAGTGACGCGCTTCGGAGCCGTCGAGGCGATCGCCGGCGACTTTATCTCACGCCGAAGCGGTGATGAGATGGGACTCATCGTGTTTGGTACGCACGCCTATCTCGTTACGCCTCTTACCTACGATCTCAGTGCGGTAAGCGCGCAATTGCAAAGTGCGGCAGTTGGACTGCCGGGCACAGAAACCGCGATTGGCGACGCTATCGGCGTCGCTGTGCGACGTCTGTCTGCGCTACCTGAATCGTCGCGCGTGCTTGTTCTGCTCACGGACGGTGTCAACAACTCCGGCAGCATTTCGCCTCAAGATGCAGCGCGCGCAGCGAAGGCCGCCGGTGTTCGCATCTATACCATTGGTATCGGTGCGACACGCATGACGGTACCAGGATTGTTCGGCGACACCGAGGTCAATCCGTCCGAAGATCTCGATGCCGGTATGCTCACCTATATCGCGCATGAAACCGGCGGCCAGTTCTATCGGGCCACGGACGGCAATCAATTGGCGGATGCCTATCGTGCCATCGATGCATTGGAGCCGATGCCACAACAAGGCCCGACGCTGCGTCTGCATCACGAGCTGTTCCGCGCTCCGCTCGGTGCAGCGGCACTTTGTTTGCTGATTGGCATGCTGTGGCCACGCTTGCGGGTGCCTCAGTCATGATGGAAGCCTTTCATCAGTTCCATTTCCTGCAGCCGGGCTGGTTGTTCGCTCTGCTGGCTTTGCCGGTATGTCTGTGGCTGGGACTGCGCCGCGATGCCTCGCGACGCGAACTCAGCAAGCTGGCAGACGAGGCATTGCTGCCTTATCTGGTCACAGGCCAGGGTCGGCGCACGCACACGCCTGCGTGGCTCTTTTCGCTGGGCTGGTTGCTGTGCACCCTCGCACTGGCGGGGCCGACCTGGAGCCGAATCGCTGAGCCGATGTATACCAATCGTGCCGCACAGATTGTGGCTATTTCGTTGTCGCAGCATATGCAGGCGACGGACATACAACCTAGCCGCATGCAGCGTGCGCGCTACAAGGCACGCGATCTATTAGCGGCCAATCGTGATGGATTGAATGCACTCATCGGTTATGCAGGCCAGAGTTTTGTCGTGGCGCCACTGACAAGCGATGCGCACAGCCTTGATGATCTCTTGAATGCCATGGGGCCGGATACCATGCCGGTCGATGGCGACAACGCGGCGCAGGCGATCCAGCAAGGTGTGGAGCTGATCCGTCATGCCAAATTGAATAATGGCTCGATCGTGCTGATCACCGATGATGCCGACAACGCCGCTCAAGCTGCAGCGCGCGCAGCATCGTTGTCCGGAGTGCACGTCTCGGTGTTGGGTGTCGGTACGCCACAAGGCGCTCCCGTGCCTCAAGGTGACACCGGATTTGCCCACGATGAACAGGGCAATATGATCGTTGCTCGTCGCGACGACCACGACTTAAGCAACCTCGCGCAAGCCGGTGGCGGCCGTTACGCGGTAATGAGCGAGGACAGCAGCGACATCACGGTACTGCACGCCGAACTGCAGCCTTCACAACACGCAACGCTTGCCGAAGGGCAAGCCGGTGACGTCTGGCAAGATCGCGGACCGTGGCTGCTATTGCCGTTGTTGCTTGTCGCAGCCATGACATTCCGGCGCGGCTGGGTGATGTTGCTGCCGCTGGTGTTGCTGCCCTGTTGGCCAACTCACGCCTATGCGTCCGGTTGGCAGGATTGGTGGCAACGTCCCGATCAACAAGCAGCGAGCGCATTGCAGCAAGGCAACGCCGCCAAAGCGCAGCAGCTTGCGCAAGATCCGGCCTGGCGTGGCGTTGCTGCGTATCGCGCGAAGGATTACAACGGTGCGGTGCAGGCGCTGGAACAGGCAAAAGGCCCCGATGCTGCCTATAACCTCGGCAACGCGCTCGCTAAATTGGGTAAGTATCCGGGCGCTATCAAAGCCTACGACCGTGCGCTGCAATTGAATCCCGCCAATGACGATGCGCGCGTCAATCGCAATGCAGTCGAAGAGGCGATGCGCAAGCAGCAACAGCAGAATTCGCCGTCGCAGCAGCAACAGAAATCGGGAAATGGTCAGAGCGACCAGAGTCAACAGAAAGATCAGTCTGGACAGTCGCCGGGACAAAACCAAAGCGATCAAAATCAGGCGCAGCAGGGCGGCCAGTCTTCGCAACAACAAAATGGCGCGCAGCAGGATGCTAAAAACCAGGCGAAACCTGATCAAAGCGGCCAGCAACAGAATGGCCAACAACAGAGCAACGGAACGCAAGATGCTCAGGCGCGCAGCGAACAGCAAGATGCCAAATCACAGCAGGAGCAGCGCGACCACGACTCCCAGAATTCAGCCAGTCAGAACCCCGCGCCCGCCTCTAGCAGCGAACAGGTGCAAACCGAGCAGGCGCAACAGGCCTTGCGTCAACAGATGAATCATGCGTTGGCTCAAGCGCAGAAGAAGGGCGACAAGAAGCCCGTGACGCATGAACTTGGCGCGATCGATAGCGATGACCCGCTCTCGAAATTGCCTGATGACGTTCGTCGTAATCTGGAACGCGTGCCGGACGATCCGGGTGCGCTACTGCGTCGAAAGTTTGAATTGGAGTATCGCAAACGCATCGGCGCCCAGCCAGTCGATGGAGATGTTCAATGATGTACCGTTGGCTATGGCTTCTCTGTCTTTTACTGCCGTTGAGCGCCATGGCGAATGGTGTGCACGCCGTGCTCGATCGGAATGAAGTACATCTTGGCGAGACGGTGACACTCAATGTACGCATCGATGGCACCATGAATGCCAGTACGCCGGATCTCAGTGCGCTGAATAACGATTTCGAAATACTCGGCGCTTCGACTAACAGCGTATTGAACGTCGTCAACGGTCAACAGACGGCGCAGGTGATTATCGGCGTCGCATTGCGACCCAAGCATGTGGGCGATTTGCAGATACCGTCGTTGACGATCGCAGGCAATCCAACGCAGCCACTGACGCTGCATGTCGATCCACCCGAAAATTCGGCGACGGGTGCTGACAATCACAAGGATGTCTTTATCGACATCACGGCTGACCCGAGTCATGCCTACGTAGGTCAGCAACTGCTTCTGCGCGTGCGCCTGTTCTTCGACGTGAATATCAACGGCGGAACGTTGCCCGATCCACAGGCCGACGGCGCAGATTTGCGACGGCTCGGTGGGGACACGGATTATGAGTCCGTGCGAAACGGAAAGCGCTATCACGTGGTGGAACGACGCTACGCATTGATCCCGCAGCGCGCGGGAACCGTGACAATCCCGTCGTTCGAATTTCAAGGCGAGGCCGTTGAACCTGGCGACGCCAATGATCCAGGGCTTGGCGGCCTGTTTGGCAACAGCACGCCGGTCGAGGCGGATTCGTCGCCAGTCACGATTGACGTGCAGCCAACGCCTTCCAATTGGGGCAAGACGACATGGCTGCCCGCACGGACGCTGACGCTGGATCTTCAGGGGTTGCCGAGCGATGGCAAGATCACTGCGGGCCAGCCGCTTAATCTGCACATGACAGTGGAGGCGATGGGTCTCCCGGCCGATGCACTGCCAGAACCGAGTTTGCCGACGATCGACGGCGCGACGGTGTATCCCGATCAACCCACCAATACGACGCAGGATGATGGACAGTGGCTGACGGGACGCCGTGAACGCGGCTTCGCTATTTTTCCTCAGCGCGCAGGCACTCTCACTATTCCTGCTACAACGCTGACCTGGTTTGACGTACAAAGCGGGCAGCAGCAGGTGGCGACGATTCCTGCGCGCACGTTGACTGTCGTCGCAGCGGCAAATGGATCGCCAGCAACGCCGTCCTCTACAACTCAAGCCGCGGTGACCGCGACGCCAGCGGTTGCGAGCAGTGTGCCTGCAACGTCGAACGCAACAACACAGTCCGCTGGACCTTCCTTCTGGCAATGGGTCGCTATCATCAGCGTGGGACTATGGTTGCTCAGCATCGCGGCGTTTTTGTGGTGGCGTCGATCCAGGCGCAAGCCTGCTTCGTCGGGATTGCCCCGCGCGATGGATTCTGCACGGCATTTACGTCATGCATTCATGGATGCAGCACGCGGTCGAGACAGCACGTTGCAAGCGCATAGCCTGTTGGCGTGGGCACGTGCGGAACGCCCCGGCTTGCAGAACCTCGGTCAGCTATCTGCTGAGTTGAACTCCGATGCGCAACGCGAAGCGATCGAACGTTTGCAGCGTGCGCAGTATGCGGATCACGCAACAAGCGGTACAACCGATCTCGCCGCGGTCTTCGTCAACGGTTTCGTGTGGCGTGTTGAAAACACATCGGCGAACGATTCGCCGCTGCCGCCGTTATATCCCTTCAAACTTGATTGAATGCGCGTTGCCAGATCGCCGTCATGCGGCCGTCGAAACCGCACAATTGCACCTCAAGTTTCGGATGGGTTGTCAATACGTCGCGGAGCGTGGCAATGGCGACCTTCGCGGCCTGATCTGGCGGATAGCCATACACACCACAACTGATGGCCGGAAAACCGACGCTATTTAGATCGTGCTCAATAGCCAAGGCGATGCACGAGCGATAGCAGCTCGCCAGATGGACTGCTTCACCGTCATGGCCGCCATGCCATACCGGCCCCACGGTGTGGATGACGAAACGCGCGGGAAGCGAAAAACCCGGTGTGATGCGTGCCTCTCCGGTAGGGCAACGGACGCCGGGGTTGACCTCGGGAATCGCCCGGCAGGCCGCCAATAGCGCCGGACCGGCGGCCCGGTGGATGGCGCCATCCACCCCGCCACCGCCCAGCAAGCCGGGATTGGCGGCATTCACGATGGCGTCCAGGGCCAGTCGCGTAAGGTCGGCAGTGACGAGAGTAATGGGCATAAGTTCAGGTGGTTTCGGCTTATGCTTAGGCAGTCAAGTGACACCCAGAGTGCTGCACATCATGCCAAAACCGGAAGATATTTCCTTCGGCTACCTGCTCAACGACGTCACGTTGTTGTTCCGCAAGCATTTTGATCGGCGCGCCGTGAAGTTCGGATTGACGCGTGCGCAATGGCGCGCGACAAAGATGCTCTATCGCCGCGAGGGTCTCAGACAGACTGAGCTGGCCGAGTTCCTGGAGATGGAACCGATTGCTGTGGGCCGCGTGATCGATCGCCTGCAGGCTGCCGGATTCGTCGAACGCCGCCCCGATCCCAAGGATCGCCGTGCATGGCGTTTGTATACGACCGCACAGGCCAGCGGCGTGGTCGATGACATGGAACGCATCGCTTATGAGCTGCGCCGCGAATGTACCGTCGGCGTCACCTATGAAGAACTGTCGCAGGCGATGGACGTGATGACACGCTTGAAAGAGAACCTGCAGGCGCTCGATACCACTGAAGCGCCGCCTTCGCCGGAAGGCGAGGAAAGCAAATAACGCTGATCGTCATGCATGAAAAAAGGCGGCCTTGGCCGCCTTTTTTGTTGACGCGAAAACGCTCAATTATTCGCCCGCACCATCGTGCGCAAAAGCGCCCGGTGCCGAACCGAAATCACCATCGGCCTGCGCCGCCATGTACGTAAACACAGCATAGACGGCCACGTTCTGCGCCAGCTCCTGCGGGTTGATCTTGTCCAGCGTGTCGTTCGCCGTATGGTGCCAATCAAAATAATTGGTGGCGTCCTGATCGAGCGAGAGTGCAGCCATGCCCCTCAGATGCATCTGCGATAGATCGGAACCGCCGCCGCCCGGATGCGTGGGGTCGTAGGTCACGCCAATCGGCGCGAGTACCTTGGCAATCTGCTCGATGGCGCCGCGTGCCTGCGGCTTCACGCTCGCCCGCATTTGGTAAACGGGCGCCGCACCGAGATCCGACTCGGTTCCAAGCTGGAACTTGCCGACTTCGGCAGCGTGCTTGTCTGCATACGCGCGACCACCCCAAAGACCCATTTCCTCGTTGGCAAAGGCGACAACGCGAACGGTGCGATCCGGGCGCTGCGGAAGATCGTGGATGACTTTGGCTGCGCCGAGTGCGATCGCCACACCGGCGCCGTCATCGATCGCGCCCGTACCCGGATCCCAGGAATCCAGATGGCCGCCGATCACCACCACCTGGTCCGGATATTTGCGGCCGGTGAGTTCGCCGATCACGTTGTAGCCGGTGTACTGGCCGACGATGCCGCAATCCAGATCCAGCTTGATGCTGACGGGCTTGCCGTAAGCAAGCACGCGCTCCAGCTGGTCAGCGTCCGGGTTGGACAGGGCTGCGGCAGGAATCGCCTTGTCGGGGTGCGCGAAGTCGCTGAAATCGGTCACGCCGGTATGCGGCGTGCGGCTATTGGCGTCGGTGCCGGCGGAACGCAGCAGAAACGCCGCGGCTCCCTTCGACGCGGCAACCAGCGGGCCTTCTTCACGAATGCCGCCGCCGATGCCGTAATCATGGCCGTCTTTCGTGCGGTGCATGCGATAGCCGATGTAGACGATCTTGCCCTTGATGCTGGCCGGATCGGCGGCTTTCAGCGCGTCTAGGCTGGCGAATTGCACCACCTGAGCGGTCAGGCCGCCCTTGGGCGTACCCGACGAATAACCCAGCGCAATCAGATCCAGCGGCTGCGGAAACGGCGCCACGATGGCACCGTGCTCGCTGCGGCGAACCCACAGCGGATAGGTCACCGCCTCGGTGTAAACCTTGTCGAAGCCCAATGCCTTGAACTTGGCAATCGCCCATGCGCGTGCGCGCGGATCGTTGACGCTGCCTGCCATGCGTGCGCCCACTTCCGTGGTCAGCGACGTGACCACGTCGTACGCCGTGCTGTCGTGCATGGCCTTGTCGCGCAGCTGTTCGGCAGTCTGCACGGCGGATGCGGGAATGGTGGTGGGCGCATCCGCTGCGCAGGTAAGGCCAGTAACCAGCATCAGGCTGGCGGCAAGAAGGGTAAGGGTGGGGCGTTGCATCGGTGACTCCTCGTAGCGAACCCCGATTATGGGGCTCGCACGAGGCAGTGCTTAGGCCGGAAGTCATGCTCGCCCCCTGGGCGAGCGGTTTATTGCCGGGTTTTGAGGAGATCGCGAATCTCGGTGAGCAGCACTACGTCAGCTGGCGTGGCGGCCGCGGCCTTGGTGTAGAAGCGGTTGACGAGCTTCACCAGGATGAAGATGGCAAAGGCGACGATCAGGAACGCAATGATCGTGTTGATGAAGCTGCCGTACGCGATGGCGACTTCCGGAATCTTGTGCGCGGGGTTGCTGTTGTCGGCTGGCCGGATAATCCACTTCATGGCGGAGAAGTCGATGCCGCCGGTAGCCCAGCCGATGGGCGGCATGATGATGTCGCTAACCAGTGACGTGACAATCTTGCCGAACGCAGCGCCGATGACGATACCGACCGCCATGTCGACCACATTTCCGCGCATGGCAAATTCTTTGAATTCCTGCAGCATGCTCATTGTCATCTCTCCCAGGGTAGTGAGCCGGACGGCAGGCCGACTTTAACGCAGGCGGGAGCAGGCAGACAGGGTTTCAGACGCCGAGCCGGCTATTCAGACAATGCGGCCATCCAGCGTTGCGATGCCCTTGAGCTCCGCATGGAAACGATCGCCGCGTTGCAATGCCGCCACACCTGCGGGTGTTCCCGTGAAAATCAGATCGCCGGGCTTGAGCTCGAACAGCTTGGACAGCGAGACGATGATGTCGACAACACTATGCACCATCTCGCTGAGATGACCTTGCTGACGCAGCGTGTCGTTGATGTGTAATGTGATGTTGGTATCGGCCGCGGGTGTCGCTTCCGTTGCCAGCCGCAATGCGGACACGGGCGCGGAATGATCGAACGCCTTGGCGACATCCCAAGGATGACTCTTGGCTTTTGCAATGGCCTGCAAATCGCGACGCGTTAAATCCAGACCCACGCCATAGCCGAAGATGGCGTCGGCGGCCTGGACGGCATCCAGATCGTGTCCGCCTGATTTTAGTGCGACTACCATTTCCACTTCATGATGCAGATCCGAGGTGGCTTGCGGGTACGGCACATCGGCGCCATCGGTCACCACCGCATCGGCAGGCTTGCAGAAAAACATCGGCGCGGATGTGTCCACCGTCGCGCCCATTTCGCGTGCATGTTCGGCGTAGTTGCGGCCGATGCAAAACACGCGGCGCACAGGGAAACGTTCCTCGCGGCCGTAAATGGGAAGGCTTGGGATAGCAGGCGTTTCGATGATGTATGTCATGGTGCAAGGGTAGCAGTTATCGAATGGGCGACCCAGCCGCCCAAGTGGCGTCACGAAGCAGCATGCGGGCGAAAAAGGATATCGAATAACACTGTCCACGTTTTGCCGTTGTCGCGTGAACCAAGGCATGTTTCGCGCACGCCGTCCTTTACAGGCTCCCATGTCACACGCTGCAGTTGCACACCTTGTGTATCGGTGATGCGGCCGCTCAGGACAATGTTGTTGCCTTCCCGCGCACCTTCCACCACCACAAGCTCGCCCTGGTTGCTTACCCAACTCTGATGCCACACGTTGCGGCTGGCATCGTAAATGGTGAAGCTCTCGCCGCTGTAACCGTCGGTGCGTGTGTAGACCTCGCGCAATGCACAGCCGCCGAGAATGGATGTGACGCGATTGCGCGCCACCGAAGTGCTCGCGGGCTTTTCGTCCTTGATGCGAAACGTATCCCAGTCGCCCAACCAGAAATCGAACTGCCTGAATTCGGGTGCCTTGCAGTAATTACTTGTCATGGCAGGTGTTGCTTGCGTCGACTTTGGCACAATGACCAGCAGGGAGCTCGTCATCAGAACGCAGGCGATGAGCGGTAATTTCGGCATCACTGGCTCCAGGGAACCGTCAACATGGCGTTGGCGATCATACGTGACGGCTACGACCGCACACCGTGCCATGGTGGCTATGCATCTTAGAAAGATACGGGTTCGTGTCGAATCATGACGTTCTGATACGTCATAGAACATGACAGCTGTCATTGATAAGGGCTGATGAGCGCACGTAGTCCGCCCGGATTCGAACCACTATCGTGCGTTCATTGGGAAACAAAGGGACAGCAGGGTGAGCAACAGCGATCTCTTGAAGGAACTACGCATTGAGCGTCATCAGCGTGAAGAACACAGTGGAGGTTCGGGCCGTTGGCCATGGATCGTCGGTGCAATCGTGCTGGTCTTGCTGGTTGTCGGATTCGGTGGCTGGTGGATGCTCGGTCATCGGGCCGTCGCCGTACACACCGCCACCGCGGTCGCCGCGGCCAATGATCCGGGTGCAGGCGCCGTGTTGCAGGCCACGGGTTATGTCACCGCACGCCGGCAGGCGACCGTGTCTGCGCAGATCACCGGCACGTTGACCGAGGTGCTGATCGAAGAGGGCGACCGCGTCAAGAAAGATCAGGTGCTGGCACGACTGGACGATAGCGAATACAAAGCGGCGCTCGACACGGCTGTCGCGCAAGCGAGGGCTGCGCATGCATTGGTAAATCAATTTCAGGCGCAGCTGGCGCAAAATCTTCGCGACGCTGCGCGCGACGACGAACTCGTCAAACAAGGCTTAGTTTCCAGACAAGCCACTGAGCAGGCGCGCACGCTCGCCGACAGCACGCGTGCGCAACTCGGCTCTCAAGAAAAACAGGCCGTTGCTGCAGATGCCGAAGTGGTCGAAGCGCAAGTCAATTACGACTACTGCGTAGTACGTGCACCCTTCGACGGCGTGATTACCACCAAGGACGCGCAGGTGGGTGAAATCATCTCGCCATTCTCTACCGGTGGTTTCACGCGCACCGGCGTCGGCACGATCGTCGATATGGATTCGCTTGAAGTCGATGTGGACGTCAATGAAGCGTACATCGGACGCGTCACGCCGAAGATGACTGCCGAAGCGGTGCTCGATGCGTATCCCGATTGGCGTATTCCCGCGCACGTGATTGCCATCGTGCCCGCTGCCGATCGCGGCAAGGCCACGGTGAAAGTGCGTGTGGCGATGGAACAGAAAGATGCGCGCATCGTGCCAGACATGGGGGTGCGTGTGTCATTCCTTGAAGCTAAGCAGACCGCGGCGACGCCGGGGCCGAAGGGTGTCTTTGTGCCGGAAAAAGCGATCGTGCAGCGTGATGGCAATGCGAGCGTCTTTATCGTTGCTGATGGGAAAGTGCGCCAGCAAACGGTGCAACCGTCGACACAAGACTTTGGCGACAAGCGTCTGATTCCCACATCAGTGAATGCGGGCGACGTAGTAGTGGTGTCACCGCCCGATGATCTGCACGACGGTTCCGAGGTAAAGATTCAAACCGACTAGCGACCAATACGCCCTCCCCTGTTTGCAGGGGAGGGCTGGGGTGGGGTCAAACACACTTGCGTCAAGGCAAGTGCGAGCAACCCCCTCCCAACCTCCCCCTGCGAGCAGGGGGAGGGGAAAAGACAAGCAGCATGTGTCTTTGACGCGTGCTGATGGCAGTTCTACTCAGGAGGATGTAGTTATGGGTACGTTGATCGAAATCCGCGATCTCTCCAAAGTGTATGAACGCGGCAAGCAAAAAGTCGAAGTGCTGCATCACATCAACCTCAATATCGCCGAGGGCGATTTCCTCGCGTTGATGGGACCGTCGGGTTCGGGCAAGACGACCTTGCTCAATCTCATGGGCGGTCTGGATACGCCGACCGGTGGCAGCATCACAGTAAGTGGCCAACGGATCGATCAGTTGAGCGCGGGTGCACTGGCGCGCTGGCGTGCATCCAACGTTGGTTTCGTGTTCCAGTTCTACAACCTGATGCCGATGCTCAGCGCGCAGAGGAATGTGGAATTGCCGCTGCTGCTCACCAAACTCTCCGGCGCGCAACGGCGCAAGAATGCATCGATTGCTCTGCAACTGGTGGGTCTCGCCGACCGTGCGTCGCACAAGCCGAGCGAGCTTTCCGGCGGTCAGCAGCAGCGCGTGGCGATCGCACGCGCGATCGTCTCCGATCCTGCATTGCTGGTATGCGACGAACCGACCGGCGACCTGGATCGTCAATCGGCGGAAGAAGTGCTGGGTCTGCTGCGTCAGCTCAACCGCGAGCATGGCAAGACCATCGTGATGGTGACGCACGATCCCAAAGCCGCCGAACACGCCGATCACACGTTGCATCTGGACAAGGGCACGCTGGTCGAGCCGGCCACGGCCTGAGGAGGCTGCGATGAAATACTTTCATCTCATCTGGGCAGCGCTGTTCCGGCGCAAAGCCCGCACAGTGCTGACACTGGTATCGATTGCGGCGGCGTTCCTGCTGTTCGGCATGCTCGATGCGGTACGCACGTCATTCGATCAGGCGGGCAAGAGCGCCAACGGCGCGCAGCGTCTGCAGACCGGTTCCAAGCTCTCGTTTATCGACACGTTGCCGCAGGGCTTGGGGCAGAAAATCGCTACGGTGCCCGGCGTGAAATCGGTGGCGTATTCCAACTGGTTCGGTGGCGCGTATCAGGATCCGCACAATCAGGTGTTCACGTTTGCCGTCAGCGATAACTACATCGATCAATATCCGGAAGTGCAGGTCACCGACGCGGCACGCAAGTCGTTCCTGGAGACGCGAACGGGCATTCTGGTTGGCGACAAGCTGATGGAGAAGTACCACTGGAAAGTGGGCGATCAGATTCCGTTGCAGTCGAATATTTTTCCGCAGCAGGATGGCAGCAAGAACTGGACGTTCAACATCGTCGGTGTATTGCACCCGACGGAGCAGAGCGCGTCGTTTTATAGCCAAATCATTCTGATGCACTGGAAGTATTTCGACGACGCCGTGATGAAGGGCTACAACAATGGGCAGGTGGGCTGGTACGTCACGCGTGTCAACGATGTGAACCAGGCCGACCAGGTGGCCAAAGGCATCGACGCCATATCCGCCAATTCCGATCATGAAACCCGCACGCAGACTGAAGCAGCCGCTACAGCATCTTGGATGAAACAGTTGGCCGACATCGGATTGATCGTCGGTTCGATCATGGGTGCCGTGTTCTTCACGCTGCTACTGCTGACGGGCAATACGATGATGCAGGCAGTGCGTGAACGCACATCGGAACTGGCCGTTCTTAAAACCCTGGGCTTTTCCGATCATGGTGTGTTGGCGATGGTATTGGCCGAATCCGTGTTGCTCGTAGTGCTGGGCGGTGTGATCGGGATAGCGTTGGCGGCGGTGTTGATTCCCGGCGTCAGCGCCAACAGCGGCGGCATGCTGAATCTGCCGACGGTGGGCGAGAGCAGCTGGTTGTTGGGTATCGCGCTGATGCTGGCGATCGGTGTGGTGGTAGGCGCCATTCCCGCATGGCGAGCCATGCGCTTGAACATTGTCGACGCGCTGGCTGGCCGGTGACAGGAGTCCAGATCATGACATTTCTTTTCAATCTTCTCGTGCTCGCGATCTTGGTCGTCGCATTGTTCGTATGGGTGCAATTGCCATGGTATGCAGTGCTGGCGATAGCCGTTGTGTTCGCGCTGTGGATGGCGATTAGCCGGCGCGGTCGACAAGCCGCATCGGTGACCAGTGTGGGCATTAGTACGCTCAAGCAACGTATGGGTTCCTCATCCGTGGTAGTGATCGGCATTGCCGGCGTGGTGGGTGTGCTCGTGGCGCTGCTGGCGATGGGCGAGGGCTACAGCCAAACGTTGCGCAACACCGGTAGCGACGATACGGCGATCGTGTTGCGTGGCGGCTCGGCCAGCGAAGTGAGTTCGGTGCTGACACGTGACAGTATTTTGGTCATCGAGCAAGCGCCCGGCATTGCGCGTGATAAGCAGAACAAGCCGATCGCTTCGGGTGAAATCGTCGTAGCGGCCAATCTGCCGGTAAAAGGCGGCGCGGCAGATGACGAAGGCAGCGTACAAGTACGCGGCGTCGGTGATGAGGCATGGGCGTTGCGTCCCAACGCCAAGATCATCGCTGGCCGTGCGTTCCAACCTGGCATGCGTGAGCTGGTCGTGGGGCAGGGTGCGCAACGGCAATTCGTGGGATTGGAGCCGGGACATGAAATCAAGCTCGGCACGCAAACGTGGAATGTCGTGGGCGTGTTTGCTTCAGGCGACGCTTACGACTCGGAAATCTGGGGCGATGCGGATGTCGTTGCGGATACCTATCGCCGCGGCAGCAGTCGTACGTCCGTTTTTGCCAAGCTCACCGACGCCAAAGCGATGGACACGTTCAAGGCGGCACTGGCAGCCGATCCGCGTCTGCAAGTGGATGTCGACACCACGCTCAACTACTTCAGCAAGCAATCCGAAGGCATGAGCAAGGTCATGCGCATCATGGGCATTACGGTGGGTTCGATCATGGCGATTGGTGCCATCTTCGGTGCGCTCAACACCATGTTTGCGGCGGTCGCCGCGCGCGCTCGTGAGATCGCGACATTGCGCGCCATCGGTTTTCGCGGCGTGCCCGTTGTCGTGGCCGTGATGTTGGAAACGATGTTGCTGGCTTTGCTTGGCGGTCTTATTGGCGGCTTGCTTGCGTGGCTGATCTTCAATGGATGGACAGCTTCCACCTTGGCGGCCGGCTCCACCGGGCAACTTGCGTTTACCTTCAAAGTGACGCCAGAACTGTTGTGGGAAGGTTTGAAGTGGGCGCTGGCGATTGGCTTCGTGGGCGGCCTGTTTCCCGCATTGCGTGCCGCACGGTTGCCGGTAACCACGGCATTGCGCGAGCTATAGTCTGATGGCGAGAGCACAGGCATTTGCCTGTGCTCTTCGTTCTTGCACGCCATCCCGACACCAAAGACATCCTCATGACGCCTGATGTATCGCTCAGGCTATGCGCGTGTGCGCATTTGACACTTTCTCGTGGGCCTCGCGCGATATCGGCGTCAGGCGACTTGCGCGAGCGGCGACGTCCATAGCCGCAAACGAAGCCCGATTCTTTGACTCGAATCACCCTTCTCCATTTTTCATACTTGTCCTAATTTTTATTTTTCAGATCAGTCCCATTCTTTGGTCTTTTTCGTCTGATTACCATGCGCAGCACGTGCTCAAACAACACCGAGCCCTAGCGCACTTCGACTGATCCCCCCGGCCATTACGGTTGGCATCGACTCTGCGCTAGTTCGCAAGCGCCAAAGGAAAGGCATCCCTGACTGGATAGTAGTTATCCGGGTCGAAGGGATGTTGCCCGGAAGAAATCCATCCCATGGATATGCCGGGTTCCGAAACGTGAGTTGAGCGAAGCATCTTCGTCATTCGTCATCTGGCGAGAGACAAGAGTAGTCCGCCATGGCGGCGGATTTTTAATTTGAAACCCTCCATCAAGGACTTAGATTCATGAAGCACATCAAACTCGCCTCCGCCCTGGTTGTCGCTATGGGTATCGCCGCAGCCGGCGTTGCCAGCGCAGCGGCTTCCACCGGTGGCACCATCACGTTCACGGGCGCCGTGACCGACCAGACCTGCACCGTCACCGGCGGCGCCGGCACCAACGGCGGCTCGGGCAACTTCACCGTGGCTCTCGATCCGGTTCCGGCTTCCGACCTGGCTGTTGCTACCGACGTCGCTGGCAACAAGACGTTCCAGGTCATCATCGGCGGTCCGAATCAGACCACCTGCGAAGACGGCAAGGTCGCCACGATGTCGTTCGTGCCGTCCAGCCCGCAGGTCGATGCGGCTACCGGCGCGCTGAAGAACGCGCTCAGTGGCCAGGCCACCAACACGGAAGTGCAGGTGCTCGACAGCACGGGTACGGCCATTGTCCTGAACGATCCGGCCAACGGCGTGACTTTCCCGGCCATCGTCAACAACACGGCGACTGCTGATTTCCAGGCGCAGTACCTGGCTGTTGGCGGCGGTGCGACCGCTGGTCTGGTGAGCACGGACGTGCTGTACCAGGTTGTCTACAACTAATCCGCTGTAGAGCCATCGCTCCCTATCTCGGTGGCCGCATGGCGCGGTCACCGAGAGATTCTTGAGGTGATATATGAATAACGTAATGCGCTATGCCATGGCAGGCTGTCTTTTACTCGCGGGCGTCTTTGCCGGCCGCAGCGAAGCCAGTGTGGTGATCGGCGGCACGCGTGTCGTGTATCCGGCCCAAGACAAGGAAGTTACCGTCAAGCTCACCAACGAGGGCAATCAACCCGCGCTCGTGCAGGTGTGGCTGGATGACGGCGATGACAAATCCACGCCGGACACGGCGAAAGTGCCTTTCACTGTCATGCCGCCTGTTTTCCGCATCGATCCGTCCAAAGGACAAGCGGTGCGTCTGGTTTACACCAAAGAACCATTGCCGACCGATAAGGAAAGCCTGTTCTGGGTGAACGTGCTCGAAGTGCCGCCGAAGGCTGCTGAAGATGGCAAGAACCATCTGCAGTTCGCTTTTCGCACGCGCATCAAATTGTTTTTCCGTCCGACCGGTTTGTCGGGCGACGTAGCAACGGCTCGCGACAAGCTCACATGGAAAGTCGTGCCCAATACCAAGGGCAAAGGTTTTGCCGTGCAGGCCACCAACCCCACGCCTTACTACGTGTCGTTTGCACACGTTGGCGTGAAAGCGGGCGATCGCGAGATCGACGGTGAGGGCGGCATGGTTGCGCCGGGTTCGTCCACGGTTTTCCCCATCGAAAATCTCAGCAGTGCCCCGAGTGCGGGTACGCAGGTGGTCTTCACCACCATCAATGACTTTGGCGCGCTCGACAAGGTTGTAAAGCCGCTCGATCAGTAAGTCGGTTGTTCCTTTCGTTCCTCCGAGGCCGTGTTCGCCACGGCCTTAGGAGTCTTGCGCTTCACCGGGAGATCGTTGTGTCCATCAAGCAGTCCAGCAAATCGGAACGTATCCGTGCTGTGGCGCCCATGCGTCAGAGGCTGCTTTCGGCTTGGATCATCGGAATCCTGATTTCGCCCTCTTTGTTGCATGCGGCGGCGGCCGATCCAGCTGTCGATCCTTCCTCCGCCGATCCCGCCGCAACGACGGCGGTAACGTTCGATGCGGACTTCTTTCCCGCAGGTATGGCGCCGAAAGTGGATCTCTCGCGCTTTGAAAAGAGCGGTGCAGTTGCACCAGGTACTTATCGTGGCGACATCATCCTAAACCGCGTTTGGCGCGCAAACACCGATATCGTTTTGGACGTTGCGCCGGGTGGCAAGGATGTCTTGCCGTGTTTCGACAAGACATCGCTTGCGAGCTATGGCGTCGATCTGAAGAAAGTCGCTGCCGATACCACGCATCCTGACAAAAAGCCCATTCCGGACGGTCGATTCTGTAGCCCGCTGAGCGACTACATTCCTGGTGCTACCACCAGTTTCGACGGTGGCGAACAGACGCTCACCATCGAGGTGCCGCAGATCTACTCGTCGCACAACGCGCGTGGCTGGGTGGACCCGTCCGAATGGAACAGCGGTATCAACGCGGCGGTGATCGGTTACAACGCCAACTTCTACCGCAGCGACGATGGCAATCGTTCGCTTGCTAGCGGCTATCTTGGCCTGAACCTGTCCCAGCACATCGGTTCGTGGAGCCTCAACCACACCGGTTCGCTCATGTGGACCGAAGGCCATGGCAACAAATACCAGCCTAGCTCGACCTTCTTGCAGCACGATATCCCGTCACTGGGTGCGCAAATGCTGGTGGGTGATACGTTCACGCCGGGCGATCTGTTCGATAGCGTGCGTCTGCGCGGTGTGCGCCTCTTCAGTGACGATCGCATGCTGCCCAATTCATTGCGCGGCTATGCACCCATCGTTCGCGGTGTGGCAGATACCAATGCGCATCTGATTATTCGCCAGCACGGCTACGTGGTGTACGACACCAACGTAGCGCCCGGTCCCTATGTCATCGATGATTTGTCGCCAACCGGTTACGGTGGCGATCTGGATGTCGAACAGATCGAAGCCGATGGGCGTGTGAAGCGCTTCACGGTGCCCTTCGCGGCGGTACCGATGTCATTGCGTCCGGGCATGTCGCGCTGGAGTCTGGCTGCCGGCAAGATCAATCAGCTCAACCTGATCGATGAGCCGACCATTTTGCAAGGTACGTATCAACGTGGCCTTACCAATCTTGTCACGGCTTATGGTGGCGCTACCTTGGCTACCGATTACGCATCGGTGATGGGCGGTGCGGCATTCAATACCAAAGTGGGCGCATTCGCGGCAGACGTCACAGAGGCGCGCAATCGCGTGCCCGGGCAGTCCGCCACGACGGGCACCAGTGTTCGGGTGAGCTACAACAAGAATCTGGTCGACACCGGCACCAACTTTGCGGTGGCGGCTTACCGGTATTCCACCAGCGGCTACGTCGGACTACAGGACGCCACGTATATGCGTGACGCCGCCGCGCGTGGTCAAAACCCTGGCGCCATCCAGCGTCAGCGCAACCGCATGGACGTGAACATCAGCCAGACGCTGGGCGATCGCTACGGTCAGTTCTTCCTGACCGGTTCCGTGCTCGATTATTGGAATGCGCGTGGCCGCCAGGTGAATTTCAGCGCGGGCTACAGCAATCGCTGGAAACTGCTGAACTACAGCATCAGCGCACAGCGTACGCGCGACACGACGAGTGCAAATTCGCCGTACAGCAGCCCGATCACCGACAGCATTCCTGGCGATATCACGGCGCCGGTGGGTGCGCCCACCACGCCGGGTCGCGTCGATACGAGCATTTTCCTCACGCTTTCCATGCCGCTGGGCCGGGCGGCGCGTGCGCCGACTTTCAATGTGCTGACGAGCCATTCGCAGCAAGGCGGTAGCAACGAGCAAGCCAGCGTCAGCGGCATGCTTGGCGACGAACAACGTTTGGCCTACGGCGCAACGCTCAGCCACGACCCAAGCACCACCAACGCAAGCGTGAATGCCCAGTACAACGGTAGTCACGGCAATTACGCCGCGAGCTACAGCTACGGCACCAACTATTCGCAGGCGAGCGTTGGTACTTCGGGCTCGCTGATACTGCACGGCGGCGGCTTCACCTTCTCGCCGCCCACCGGCGACACTATCGCGCTGGTGCACGCACCCAACGCAAAAGGTGCGCGAGTCCTCAGCGGGCAGGGTTCTGTGGTGGACGGGAACGGTTATGCGGTCGTGCCGTATTTGCAGCCTTATCAGCTCAACACCGTCGAGCTCGATCCCAAGGACTCCAGCACCAGTGTGGAGCTGAAATCCACGAAAGAAAGCGTGGCTCCGCGCGCGGGCACCGTGACGCTGCTCAACTACGAAACCATTAGTGGCCGCGCATTGCTCGTTGAAACCAGCTTGCCTGACGGCCGTCCTATCCCGTTTGGCGCCAATGTGTTGGATGAGAAGGGCGACAGCATCGGTGTCGCCGGTCAGGCAAGCCGCCTCTATGTGCGCGACATGCAATCGTCAGGCGTCATCACCGTGCAGTGGGGCGAAGGCGACTCGGATTCGTGCCAGATCAATGTGCAACTCAAACCGCAAGCCAAAGGTGTGCGCACGGATATGGAAAAGATCCAGGCGTCGTGCGTACCCAAGGCATCGGCTGCTACGCAACAAATCAATTCGTCGGTCACCAAGCCGGTCGCCGTGCTCAACCACGGTGGTCATGGCGTGCGGCTCGATGGCGCAACGGAATATGCACCTCTACAACGTAACCACATTTCCCACGGTTTAACCGCGAGGGACGCAGTATGACTATGCATGGTTCCAATTCGTCGCAGCTTCACATGCGTCCCGCTGGCGTCAAGGCGCGCTGCATGAGGGGGATGATGGGTTTTTATTTCGCCATCATTGCTTTGTGCGTGAGCGGTTTTCTCCCAGGGAACGTTTGGGCCTCTTGCTCATTTCTAGCCGGAAGCACCGTTACGCTTACTGCATCGTTGACTGGATCCATCACGGCAGGTCGCGATGTGCCCGTTGGCACTGAGCTGTATCGCTCTCAGGCCGTAGTGAATACAAACACCAACATAAATTGCGATGCGCTGAGCGTCTTCAACTATTCCTACGCTTCAACGCCGTTGCCGGTATCGGGCTACGTAAGTTCTACTTTCGGTAACCAACCCATCTATCAGACCAACATTCCCGGCATCGGTGTGGTGGCTTGGGCTGGTTCGCAAAGCCAGGCGTTTCCCGCCAACTTTAATTCGGTGGGTGCTGGCTCGAATTACTCATGGGGCACCCACCGCTTCTATTTCAGTCTGGTTAAAACGGCCAGTGTCGTCGGCTCTGGCGCCATCACCGCTTCTAGCCTGCCCACCGTTCAGTATCGTATTGGGTCAAACAATTTGCTTGTTGAACTGGGTAGCGCCTCAGGTTCGTTGAACGTCATCACCGGAACGTGCGCGACGCCCGATATCAACGTGTCGATGGGCACTCATCTCACATCGGAACTTACAGGTGTGGGCAGCACTACGTCTCAATGGGTGCCTGTAAACATTCAATTGAATAATTGCCCGGCGTTCTTTGGCTATTGGTCGTCGACCAACACCGATGGGGCGACGTCGACTGCGTTGATTGGCGCGAATTCAATTCAGTACAGCATCAGCCCTAGCAATGGCGTGGCCAACGCCACAAACGGCGTGATGAATCTCTCGTCAGGTGGTGCTACCGGCATGGGCATTCAGTTGACGAATACCAGCAACGCGCCAGTTCAGTTCAATAAGGCTACGCCTTCCGGATTAACTCTTAACCAAACGAGTTCGGCGAACTACACCATTAATCTTCAGGCGCGTTACTACCAGACGGGCACGTCTATCACTGCGGGAGCGGCAAATGCCACCGCTACCGTTACGTTGACCTATCTGTGATCACGGTGATGGCCATGAAATATAGATGTGCGACTTGGTTCTTGTTCGCGGCGCTTGCGGCGCCGTCGGCACCTGTTTTTTCGACGGACTTGACTATTAGCTTCAATGGTCAGTTCGTTGTGCCTACCTGCAAGTTTACGGTCAATGGCGGAAATAGCGTCAACCTAGGTACCTATGCAAATACGTATTTCAATACGAATACGTCAACACCTGCTGTGGGAATTCCGATCGCTGCAACGGGATGCACAACAGGTATCAGTACGATCCATCTTAGTTTTTCGGGCGCGGCGGATTCATCAAATAACCAGTTATTCGCCGCGAACAGTGGTTCGGGTGTTGCGGGGGTTGCCATTGAGCTGCTTGCTGCATCCACGCAAACACGAATAACACCAGGCAGTAGCGTTGACTGGACGGGTGTCAATCCAAGTCTGCCGACCAATACCTACAACCCCATGGTGCGTTTTTACAAGACGACAGGGGCCGTTACGGCGGGAACTGTCAACGTTCCCATCACCATCAACTTCACTTACAACTGATTTGACCAGCAACAGGACATTGTCATGCGTACATTCACTTTAAAACTCGCGATCGCGACGAGCTTGTTGTGCGTCGCTTCGTTTGCACAAGCTCAAACTACATTCAACATCACTGGAACCATCACGCCGGGTACCTGCTCCATTTCGGTTAACAGTGGCAACCCCATCAACGTAGGTACCTTCAATGCCGCTTCGTTCACCGGCACCTACCAGTCGGGATTTATCACACCGGTCAACATTGCCTACTCGGGCTGTTCGCAGGGTATGCAGTCCATTACCTTTAAATTTACGGGTACGGCTGACAAGACCACCGGCGGCAACGTCAGTTACTGGGATAGCGGTCTTCCTGGTGCTCCGTTTGAGCTGCGGGATACAAGCAGCACCGGCGCGGTCCTGCTGCCGAGCGGCGCAAACACGATTGTGATCAGCAACCCTGGCACCAGTGGTACGCGTCCTCTGACGGCACAGTTCCATCAGACGGGTAGCCTGACCAAAACCGGCGCGGGCAGCGCGACGGTCACTCTTGGCGTTACTTACCTCTAAGGTTGATGGCACATGATGCGCACATTCCTAGTCGCAATGGGGACAGCGGTGCTGGCAATCCACGCCAGTGCTGTTGCTGCGCAGACGCAATTCGATATTACTGGCGAGATCGATCCGGGTACTTGTCAGTGGGCCGTGGGCGACGACGATCGCACCATCACCTTCGACCCCATCGATGCTAGCGTGCTTAATGCGAATGGCTCGGGTAACTTTCAGACATTTAGCCTCACCCTTCAGAACTGCGCGCCGGGAATGACCAGTGCAACGTTTGTGTTTGGTGGAACGTCAGATACCAGCGATCCGCTACGTTTTCTCAATACCGGCAGCGCGCACGGCACAGCGGTAGAGCTGGAGTCAGCGGATAATTTGAACATTGGTGCAAATGGCACCAATAACTCGCGCACGGTTCCCGTTATCGATAACGGAGCAGTGATTGCTTTGCGTGCGGGTTATTGGCGTGTGGGTGCAGTCACGGCGGGAAGTGTTTCATCCGTCGCAACGGTTTCGGTGACTTATCAGTAAGTAATAGCGTGTCATGTCGCCTTGGTTTTGCGACAGTGGTATATCAACGTGGCTGGCTCGTTTAGGGCGCCATCGATGATGCGCAATTCGGCGTTAGCTTACGAGGTAAGAAGCGCGAGCTGGCGATGCCGCGCGCTAACGCTTTCATGCGATCAGCGCGTCCGCCGTTGCCTCGCAGCGGTAATCGTGACGACGCCGACAAGAATGATCGTCATGCCTATAAGATCAAATGGTCCAACTTTCTCACCGAGTAATAGCACGCCGAACAACACGGCGACGGGCGGATTGACGTAGGCGTAGCTTGTCGCCAAAGCGGGGCGCGCGTGCTTGAGCACGTACAGATAGGCACTAAACGCAATGAGCGATCCGAAGACCACCAGGTAGGCGGCACCCATTGTTGCATGAAGGCTTGGATGTTGCGGTAGCTTCTCTCCACCAACAAATCCCGCTATGAGCAGTGCAGCGCTGCCGCACAGCATTTGTGCGGCAGTATTCATAGGGCCCGCAGGCATGTCTTGGCGTCGGCTCCATACCGAGCCAAACGCCCACGCAGCGGCCGCTACCAGCAATGCGATAGCGCCTAGATGCGAGGCAGACAGGCTGCTGCCGAGATTCAACACCGCTACGCCGACGAAACCAATCAGCAGACCTATCGTTTCGCGTCGTGATGGCCATTCGCCGTAAAGACCCGCGAAGAGCGCAGCAAACAAGGGCATGCTGGCTACAACGACGGCAGAGATACCGGAGCTCACATTTTGTTCCGCGTAACACACCAGGCCGTTGCCGAACCCAAGCAACAAAATGCCCGTGAACGCGGCATTGCGCCATTGTCGGGCGGTAGGCATGGCTACGCCGCGCAGTCGCAGCACGCTCAGCAGTAACAAGCCGGCACATGCAAAGCGGCATCCCGCAAGAAGAAAGGGCGGGTAGCTTTGCAACGCGACACGAATGGCCAGATAAGTCGAACCCCAGATGATGTAGAGCGCGAACATGCACAGCGGCAACCATAGGTTGTCGCGCGGGGCTTCAGTTGTGGCGATGGCGGGAGTGGCGGAGTCGGTCATGGGCGTGTCACGGGGGATAGCGTGCACGATAGCTGCGGGATGCATTCTGGGGAAGAGATGGGTATGCAAGGCAGTATTGAAAGGCGATCAATGCAAGACATGAATCGGTATTGGGCACGTATTCCACACCGTCATTTACACCTCACCGTCATTCCGGCGTAGGCCGGAATCCAGTAGCGATCACGTCGGTAGTTCGAGGCACCAATGGGATTTGTCGACACTGGATTCCGGCCTACGCCGGAATGACGGTGAGGGAAAGGAAGCCCCGTGGGAGAAGAGGCGTTGACGATTATTACTTAAGCATCAGGTCTTCTGAGACCGATCGCCGTTGTGAAGCTCCCGCTCTAACAACACCCGTTTACGCTCCACACCCCAACGCCAACCACCCAGCGAACCATCCTCGCGAATAATGCGATGGCAAGGCACGATCAACGCCAGGCGATTGCTCCCACATGCGCGACCGATGGCGCGTGCAGCACCCGGTTGCCCCAGTTCGGCGGCAAGTTCGCCATAGCTTTTGGTTGTGCCGGCTGGAATACGCGTCAGCGCCTCCCAAACGCGCCATTGAAACGCCGTCGCGGCAATGTCTAAGGGTGGAAGTTCGGGCGCAGCTTTGTCGCTCCAACCTAACTCGCTCGCGATGCGTGCAATAACGGCATCAAGCCATTCTTCGCGTCCATTGTCGACACGCTCGCGCTCGGCATGTGGAAATTCCGATGCCAACCGCTGCTCCAGTTCTTCATCGTTTGCGCCGAGTGTGACGGCGCAAATACCTTTTGCGGTAGCGGCGACGAGTAATTGTCCGAGCGGCGTGCTGGTCGTTGTGTACCGGATGCTCGCACCTTCGCCACCTGCCCGATAACTCGCAGGCGTCATGCCCAACAGGCGATTGGTGTGCTCATAAACGCGGCTACCCGAACCGAAGCCTGCGTCATACACCGCATCGGCCACGGGAGAACCTTTACGCAGCGCTGTCTTGAATTGACCAAAGCGACGCGCGCGATGGTATTCCGCAGGACTCATCCCATAGCGCTGACGAAACGCGCGTTGCAGACGAGTGGGACTGAGTTTGGCGGCAGCAGCAAGTGCGTTTAGCGACGGCGCTTCCGTCGCGCGTTCGATCAGCGCGCGGACGTGTTCCAGCGGAGCTTCAAGCGTGGCGGACGAGTTGGACATGACGGCATCCGGGTGAGGGTGCCGACAGGTTAGGCCTGGCGTCTGGCGGCAGCTATCCGAATCTTGCGCTTAGTGCGTCACGGGGCGGGACTGGCGAATGACGACATATTCGCCTTCCAGCACTTCCGGCTCATGGGGCGTGAGCGACGCAGAGGGCGCCATCGCAGTGCGGGCATGCTTCCACTGGCGCCAAATCAGCCACAGTGCACCGCCCACCATCAAAACGCCCGCAACGACCAGCCCAAATACCATCAGCACGCCGATAACAAACAGCCCCAACACCAGCGAAAAGGCCTGTGCGAGAGGGTGACGGCGACGATGCATCAGTGGAAGTACGATGCGCATGTTAAAAATCCGTGTGGTAAAATCAAAGACTTACGCGTGTAACGATGACGCCTGAGAGCCAGCAAGGCAAGTGCCGATGGATACTGCTACATCCCCAAGCCGTCTCTGCCGGCTCGAAGATATGCCCAATGGCGAGGCCATGGCCCTGGACGTGATGCTGCCGACCTACGGCGAAGAAAGCGTCATCCTGCTTCGACAAGGCGAACACGTAAGTGCTTGGCTCAATATCTGCCCGCATGCAGGGCGTCGCCTTGATTGGGCGCCCGGTAAATTTCTTATCTCGCGCGGCATGCTGGTCTGCGCCGCACACGGTGCAAGCTTCAACATCGACAACGGTGAATGCATTGGCGGCCCGTGCCGCGGCGAAAGCTTGCGCGCAGTGTCGGTGCGCGTCGAGAACGGCGACGTTCTGTTGAACGACTGAGTTCGCTTAGAGGCGACCGTCGACCTGCTCTTTCGGCAGCACACCCTTGATGTCGTACACCACGCCGTTGGACATCGTCAGTGCGCGTGTGTTGTACGCATCGCCGGATTTGAATTGATCGTGTGCAACAGCCAGTACAACAGCAGCGTAGCTTCTGTTGCACTGAACGTTGGGCAACAACGTCAATCCGTAACTCTTTTGCGCCTCATGAGCATCGGCCCATGGGTCATGCACATCGACCGATGCGCCGTAACTTTCCAGTTCGCGCACAAGATCGACGACGCGCGTGTTGCGCAGGTCGGGGCAGTTTTCCTTGAAGGTCAAACCAAGCACCAGCACTCGGCTGCCGCGTATCGCATGGCCTTGGCCGACCATCAGCTTGATTACTTCGCTGGCGACATGCTGACCCATCGCGTCGTTGATACGTCGGCACGCGAGCAGGATGTCCGGGTAATAGCCGGTCGATTGTGCTTTCTGGATCAGGTAGTACGGATCGACGCCGATGCAATGGCCGCCGACGAGTCCGGGTTGAAAGGGCAGGAAATTCCACTTCGTGCCGGCGGCGGCGAGCACATCCTGCGTGTCGATGCCCAGGCGATGGAAGATCAGCGCGAATTCGTTGATCAGTGCGATGTTCGCATCGCGTTGCGTGTTCTCGATCACTTTCGCGGCTTCCGCAACCTTCAAAGTCGGTGCCTTGTGCGTGCCGGCGGTGATGATGCGTGCGTATAGCGCATCGACAAAATCCGCCGCCTCGGGCGTGGAGCCGGATGTGATCTTCGGGATGGTGGTAAGCCTGCGCTGCTTGTCGCCGGGATTGATGCGTTCGGGACTGTAGCCGACCGTAAAATCCGTATTGAATTGCAAGCCAGACACATGCTCCAGTTCGGGCACGCAGATTTCTTCCGTGGCGCCGGGATACACCGTCGATTCGTAAATCACCACGTCGCCTTTGCGCAACGCGCTGCCGACCATCTGGCTGGCGCGAATCAAGGGTGTGAAATCAGGGCGTTTGTGCTCATCCACCGGTGTGGGCACGGTGATGATGTAAACGTTGCAATCGCGCAACGCTTCGACATCGGTGGTGAAACGTAGTCGTGTTGCCGCCAATAGCTCGGCGGCAGATGTTTCCTGATTGCTGTCCGTGCCGCGCTGTAGTGCATCAATGCGTGAGGGATCGATGTCGTAACCCAGCGTGTCGAACAAGCGGCCGAATTCCACCGCGAGTGGCAATCCCACGTAACCGAGTCCGACGATGGCAAGACGAAGATCGCGTGGGTGTGTGGTCACGTAGGTGTCGCCCGGAATGAAAGAAAGATCAGCGGAACATCAGGTTGATGGCGACGAGGGTGATGACCAGCACGATGCACGTGAGTGGCAAACCCGCACGCAGAAAATCCTTGCCGCGATAGTCGCCGGGGCCTGTCACCATCATCAGGGCAGGGTGGCCGGAGCTCAACAGAAAAGTGTTGGAGGACGAGACGGCGACGATCAGCGCATAAGCGGACGGATTCCCGCCCGTTGCCACCGCCACGCTGATTGCCACCGGTACCATCATCACCGTGGCGCCTACGTTCGACATCACCTGCGAGAACAGCAGCGTAAGGATGGCTAGCGATGTCTGCAGAATCCACGGCGAGGCATGTCCGAGATGCAGCAAGACTTCCTGCGCCACCCACGCTGCGGTGCCTGTTGTATCCATCGACCAGCCGAGTGGAATCAGGCATGCGGTGACGAAGATCGTTTTCCAGTTCACCGCGCGGTAGGCCTCGTCCATGTTCAACACGCCGGTGAGCAGCATGCCGATGGCGCCGGTCATCATGGCTACGGAAAGATCGAGATTGGTAAACAACGCAAGGCATTTGGCGAGCAGGAAGAAGCCCACTGCCTGCCACACCTTGTTCGGGCGCTGCTCTTCGCGCGGAATGTCGGTAATGACGACGAGGTCTTTCTCTTCCGATACTTCCTGCAGCGCGCGCCAGCTGGAATGCAGCACCAGCGTGTCGCCCGTGCGCAGGCTCACCGAGCGCAGATCATCGCGATAAATCTGATCGCCGCGCGTCACTGCCAGCACGGAAATGCCGTAGCGCTTGCGCAAACGAAGCTCGCCCACCGATTGCTTGAGAAAGCGCGAGTTCGGCGGAATCACCGCTTCGGAAATACCCGCGCGCGTGGGATTGAACAACTCGGCCAACTGACGCATGCGCGGCGACACTTTGCACAGCTGGTTATTGGCGAAGCGATTCAGTTCCTCGCGTGGTCCCAATACGCCCAGAATCGAGCCGACCCAGATCACTTGATCAGCAGGCGGCGCCATGCGTGCTTCATTGGCGCTCTTGATGGCGAGAATCAGCGGTGCACCGTGCAATTGTTCTACTTCGCCGATGCTCATGCCGACCAGCGGGCTTTCCGCGGTTACCGTCAGCTCGGCGGTTTCACCGACGATGCCGTAGGTCTCCGCAAAGTAACTTTCCGTACGGCCGGGCGTGACTTTCTGTCGTTCGTCTTCGCGTTCCGGCAGCAGCTTGTTGGTGAAGAAGTAGAAGAACAGCACGCCAGTGACAGCAAGCGCGAGGCCCACCGGGGTAACGCTAAAGAGGCCGAACTTCGGCACCGTCTGCGCGCCGGGCGGCAGGTTGGCGTTGGCGCTGGCGATGAGGTCGTTGAGCACGATCAGCGGCGAGTTGGCGATCAGCGTCGTGTTCGTTGCGGTCAGGATGCAGAACGCCATCGGCAACAACAGTCGCGAGATCGGCACACCGGTACGTGCCGACAGGCGGCTGGTCACGGGAATCATCAGCGCCGCCAAGGCCTGACTCGGGATCACTGCGCTGAAGAGACTGGTAACCGAGTTGATCACCACGCCCAGGCGCGATTCCTTGCCGCGCGCCATACGCATGACGAACTGGGCGGTAAGGCCCAGCACGCCGGCGCGGTCCAGCCCTGCGCCCATGATCATGATCGCGATGATCGCGATCACGGCGTTACCGGCAAAGCCGTTGAAGACGCGATCCGATGGAATCAGGCCCGTCAGGCCGATGACCACCACCACCAGCAGCGCCACCATGTCGGCGCGGATCCACTCCAGCACCAGCATGAGCATGGTGAAGCACACCAGCCCGAGTACCAGGATCATTTCGGGGGTGAGGGCGAGTGCCACTATCGAACGTCCCTATGGAACGTCGGCCAACGCTTGATTTGGCGGGGCAGTGAATGATTCACGCAGTGACTCGTCCCTGTTTGACGCAAAAGTATAAGCGTCATAGCGGGCTAGCTGGTGAACCGTTGCCGCATTGCGGGCAAGAAGCGCTGCTGTCTTCCTCAAAGGATGCACATAGCGATGCGCTAACTCCCTCCCCTGCGTGCAGGGGAGGGTTGGGGTGGGGTTGCTCGGTCTGGCGTCGAGGCCAGTATGGGTGACCCCCTCCCAGCCTCCCCCTGCAAGCAGGGGGAGGAGCGAGGCGCTATCGTTTGCGGTAAAGCAGATCCCACACGCCATGACCAAGCTTCAGGCCACGGCGCTCGAAGTGGGTTTCGATGCGCCATTCGGGCTTTTCGGCGTATTGCCCCGGCCCCACGGCATTGCGCCAGGCGGGAGCGGCTTCCATCACTTCCAGCATGTGCTGCGCATAAGGCTCCCAGTCGGTGGCCAGATGCAGCAAACCGTCAGAGACCATACGTGTCGCCAGCAAGGCCACGAACTCGGGTTGGATGATGCGCCGCTTGTTGTGGCGCTTCTTGTGCCAGGGATCGGGGAACCAGATACGCGCCTCCGCCAGTGTTTCCGGCGCGATTTCCTTCTCCAGCACTTCTACGGCGTCGTGCTTGTAGATGCGCACGTTGGAAGCATCGCGTGCTGCCAGCGCATTCATCAAACGGCCCACACCAGGGCCATGCACTTCCACGCCCAGATAGTCGCGAAGGAGGTCGTGTTCGCTGGCCCACGCAAGCGCCTCGCCGTTGCCGAAGCCGATCTCCATGACCAGCGGTGCGGCGCGGCCGAAGTGCGCGTGGAAATCTTGCGCGGTGCCGGTGTAGTCGATGCCGAAACGCGCCCAATGTGTTTCGAACGCGCGTTGCTGGGCAGGTGTCATGCGGCCTTCCCGCAGCACGAAACTGCGGATGCGGCGCATGTATTCGGGCGCGTCGTGGCCGGCGCGATCGCTCATCAGCCGATGGTGCCGTCGATCGGGCTGGATGCAGATGCGAAGCGCTTGCGGGGAATGCGTCCCGCACGGAAGGCGGCGCGACCGGCTTCAATGGCGAGTTTCATCGCATGCGCCATCAGGACCGGATCCTTCGCGCTCGCAATCGCCGTGTTCATCAGCACGCCATCGCAACCCAGTTCCATCGCAATGGCAGCGTCCGAAGCCGTGCCAACGCCAGCGTCGACGATGATCGGCACCTTCGCGTTCTCGACGATTTCCAGCAGGTTGTATCGGTTCTGAACGCCAAGGCCGGACCCAATCGGCGCGGCAAGCGGCATCACGGCCACGCAGCCGATCTCTTCCAGCTTGCGGGCGAGGATCGGATCGTCGGAGGTGTAGACCATCACGTCGAAACCCTCAGCGACCAGCTGCTCGGCGGCTTTGAGTGTTTCGATCACATCGGGATACAGCGTGCGCTGATCGCCCAGCACTTCGAGCTTCACGAGCTTGTGCCCATCCAGCAGCTCACGCGCGAGCTTGCAGGTGCGCACTGCATCGGCCGCGTTGTAGCAACCGGCGGTGTTGGGCAGCAGGGTGAATTCGTGCGGCGGCAGTGCATCGAGCAGGTTCGGCGCATTCGGATCCTGGCCGATGTTCACGCGGCGAATCGCCAGGGTGACCATTTCGGTACCGGCAGCGAGCGTCGCGCGGCGCGTTTCGTCCAGATCCTTGTACTTGCCGGTGCCGGTGATCAGCCGCGAGCCGTAGCTCTTGCCGGCGATGATGAGAGGGTCGGTGCTGTCGATCGTCTTGATATTCATGGGGATAGTCGACGTGCAAAGCGCAGGGCGCGGGGGGATGGAAGACAATGCAGCGAATCAACCGCCACCGATGGCGTGAACGATCTCGACACGATCGCCATCGCGCAGTTGGTGGTCGTCGTGACGGCTGCGCGGCACGATTTCATGGTTGATTTCCACCGCGACGCGGCGGCCGGCATAGCCGGAATCCAGAAGCAATTGGGTAACCGTGGCGCCGTGCCCGCAATCGCGCGGCTGGCCATTAAGAGTGATCTGCATGCCGCCTATTGTAACGGCACAGGCCCGGCAATTGGCCGGGCCTGTGCGGCGAGATCAGTGCTGATTGTCATTTCCGTGCGATGGCGCGGGCGCAGAGTGCGGGGCGCTCTGCGGGTGGGACTGCTGTTGCGGCTGGGGGCGTGGCTCCGATCGCTGTTCGGGTGTGTAGGAGGGCGCCGGACGATACTCAGGCTGAGGCTCTGCGCGATAGGCGTCGCGCTGCTGATAGCTGTCTTGCGGACGATATGGCGACTGTTGCTGTTCTTGTTCCCGCTGCTGCTCAGGCACATATTCGTGCGCTCGTTCGGCTGCCTGATAACGCTGCTGTGCCTCATTTTGTGGCTGTGCGTAGCCTTGTTGGGGTTCGACGCGCGCAGGTGGTGTATACCGCGGAGATTCCGGGGGCTGCTGAACCTGCTGCGCCGATTCGAAGCGCGGCACCTGCGGGAGATTGCCCGGATGCGGGATGCTTGGTGCTGCTGCAGGCGCTACCGCCGGGCGCGTGTAACTTCCGCCGGTGATGAGCCGCGGCGAGTTGGCGACCACACCAGGATGCGCGCCCATTACATGCACGTTCGAAGCGGGCAGGCCCCTGTGCAATGAAGCCGTCGCCGCCACAGCCGCCGATGGCACGCCGACCGCGACGACCTGGCGATTGAATCCCGCCGCAGGCAATGGCCGCGTAGTCGCTGCACGAGGCTGGCCGAAGCTGGCTGGCGTCGGCCGCTGCACTTCGGCGGGTGTCATCACCGTTGCCGTGGCGAATTGCTGCGGCGTCATGCGTATCTGATTGGTATGCACATTACCGGCGCTGGCAAACGCTTGTGCGGATACGGCCGTGAAGGCATGCGGCACATTGCGGTTGGCGTAGGTCACACCGGGCGGCGTGCGTCCGTTCTGGTAGTAGCCGTATTGATTGTGGATGTTGTTGAACAACATGTCCTGCGTAAAGCCAGGATGGATGCCGACGTTGGTCGCGTTGACGTTCGTGTAGTAGTTGCGCGACGCGCGATACCACGGGTTGTAAATATCGTGCGGACCCAGCGGGAACCAGCCGACCGGGCCGCCTCGTCCCAGACCAGCGAACGCGACCAATGCGGGCGCGTAAATCGGGCGCACGCGTGGTGGTCCGGGTAGCCAGCCCCAATGGCCATGCACATACGCCCAGCGGCCATAGTGGTACGGCGCAAAGCCCCACGGCAGGCCGTCTACCCAGGTCCAACCCCATGGCGCAATCCACACCCAGTGACCGAAGGTATATGGCGCCCAGCCCACGGCGACGCCACCTGGATACCAGATCGGACCGTAATCGCCGTCATCTTGCCAGGTGCCGTAAGCAGCCAAGTCTTGCGCGCCCACCGTGTCGTCGGACACGTATTGCGCGCTGGATGTTTCTTCGTTCGCATACTCCGAATCGCGTTCGCTGCACCAGTTGTCGAACGCATCGCCACCACCCAGTTCGCTCACGGTGACATTGCTCAACGACGAATCGGCGAACACGTAGCTGCGTCCGCTGTATGCGTCGCGCTGTGCGCTGTTTTCGCCGTAGATCATGCCGATGCCGTCGAGCACATTCACTCGGGTCGACGAGCCATCGGCGGGAACATCCACCCGGAAGCTGCCGGGCTGATTGATGACCAGCGCCAGCGTCGGGGTATCGATCTCGTAGCTTGCGCCCTGATAGATGTTGCGCACGGTGATATTCAACGTGCCTTGCGTAAGCTCGAACTGGCCGGTTTGATCAGTGAGATTCAGCACGCCGATATCGGTTTGGCCATTGATGCGCAATGCTGCACCGCCCAGCTCCAGTTCCGCTTTGGCATCCGGCCCACTGGAAAGTTTGTCGCCGTTGGTGAGCGGGCGATTGACGTCGGCAGCGGTCCATTGCGTGCTGCCTGCGGGCATCATGCCCAGGTCGCCGGCAGCGTAGGAAAGCCGCGCTACGCGTGCAGGCGGATCGTTGGCAGCATTGCCTTGCGTATCGTCCGACTGAGCTTGAACGAAGCCCGTGCAAACCAGCAGCAAAATGGCCATCGCCATTTTCAGGCTGCGCAAGCAGGAAGCTTCAGCATTGAGTACGCGCATGGTTCTCTCCGTGCTGTAACGCGCGAGGCGGTCGCGCTTCCGTGTGTCGTCCATTTCCTGTGAATTGTTGCAGGCAGATTATGGGCGCGGCAAAAGGCCCCATGCATATGCCGCAAGTGTTTTCGGAAAAGCGGTTCAGCCGGCCGCTATCTACGATTCACATGGCGTTGCCATCGGTGAAAAACATGAACACCTCACCAGGATTCCCAAAGCCGCTAGTGCCGGTTACCATCGCCGAACGTTGCGGGTGTAGCTCAATGGTAGAGCTGTAGCTTCCCAAGCTACTGACGAGGGTTCGATTCCCTTCACCCGCTCCATCCCGCTGGAAAACAGGGGGATGGATAACGAAAAATTTCCCTACGGTTCCCCACCGAGAACTCCAAACCCACAGCGTGAGCTGACATGGCGGAAGTGATGACCCTCGGCTGGCGGGAACGACTGGCATTGCCTCAGTTAGGCATTCCTTCGCTCAAAGCCAAGCTGGATACCGGCGCCCGCAGCAGTTCGCTGCATGTGGATGCGCTGGAAACATTTGAACGTGATGGCAAGACCTGGCTGCGCTTTACCGTCGGCATCGGCCGGCGCTTTCCGCGGCAGGTGCAGTGCGAAGCGCTGGCGCAGGATCGGCGGGTTGTCGTCGACACCGGCGGCGGCCGCAGCGAACGATGGTTTATCCGAACCGAAGTCACGATGGCAGGTGAATGTTTTGAGGTTGACATGAATTTGACCGATCGCCGGCACATGCTTTTCCCCATGCTGCTGGGGCGCACCGCTTTGTTCGGGCGTTTCACAGTCAATCCCGCCCTTTCCTATACCCTCCCTCGGCCCGTGCACATCACGACGGACAAGTCATGAAGATTGCCATTCTCTCGCGCAACACGCGGCTGTATTCCACCCAGCGACTGGTGGAAGTGGCGCGTGAACGCGGTCACGTCGTGCGTGTGCTCGATCCGCTGCGCTGCTACGTGCGCATTGCGCCGGGTTCCGTGGAAATTCGCTATCGCGGCAAGGCGCTGCACGATTTCGATGCGGCCATTCCGCGTATCGGCACATCCAGTACGTTCTACGGCACGGCGGTATTGCGTCAGTTGGAAATGATGGGCGTCTACACACCCAATTCATCCGATGCCGTGCTGCGCGCGCGCGACAAACTACGTTGCCTGCAGATCCTTTCCGCCGAAGGGTTGGACATGCCGGTCACCGTTTTCGGCGACAACCCGGACGACACCACCGACGTGCTGGACATGCTCGGCGAGCCGCCGCATGTCATCAAGCTCAATGAAGGCAGTCAGGGCACCGGTGTCGTGCTGGCGGAAAAGCGCACCGCGTCGCAAAGCGTGGTCGAGGCATTCCGCGGTTTGTATGCCAATTTTCTGGTGCAGGAATTCATCGCTGAAGCCAAAGGCAGCGACTTACGCTGCTTCGTCGTCGGCGGTCAGGTGGTAGCCGCCATGCAGCGCGATGCGGTGCCGGGAGAATTCCGCGCGAACCTGCATCGAGGCGGCAGCGCCAAGGCCGCCAAAGTCACTGCCGATGAAAAACGCATCGCCGTGAGGGCCGCCGAGGCGCTTGGTCTGGGCATCGCGGGCGTCGATCTGCTGCGCTCCAAGCGCGGCCCGCTGATCCTGGAAGTGAACGCCTCGCCCGGCCTTGAGGGCATCGAGGCTGCTACGGGCGTGAACGTCTCCGAAAAGATCATCCGCCACCTCGAGCAGAAGGCAGGCAAGGCGGCGCGTTAACCCGCCTGTGAGCGGGGGTTAACTGTCACGTAACCCCCCCAAGCCTATAAAGGCACCACTGTTTGTTTGCTCGCCACTTCAACCGCAAGGTCCGGTGACAGCAGACGACGGTATCGGGGCAGTAGCTTCAGCCCGGATGCAGCGACGCACCGTCGCAGCAGCCGGGCTTTTTCTTTGCCCGGTCGAAAAACGGCCTGTTTTTCGACGTTCAGCATCCCGCTTAACATTTGCAGCCCGCAGTCGTTAAGCTTGAGCTTCCGCCGGCCCTGCGCCGGCATGCGTAGCGGAGAGACGCATGCGCGTTCTGGTGATTGAAGACAACAGCGATATTGCGACCAATATCGGCGACTATCTGGAAGATCGTGGCCATGTGGTGGATTTCGCCGGAGATGGTGTCACAGGCCTGCATTTGGCCGTGGTCCATGATTTCGACGTGATCGTGCTCGATCTCACCCTGCCGGGTATGGATGGTCTGGACGTGGCGCGCAAGCTGCGCCATGAAGCCCACAAGCAAACGCCCGTGCTGATGCTTACCGCACGCGACGCGCTGGAACAGAAGCTCACTGGCTTCGAATCCGGTGCCGACGACTACATGACCAAGCCTTTCGCGCTGCAGGAACTGGCGGCGCGACTGGAAGTGCTTGCACGTCGCGGCAAAGGTCCGCAGAGTCGCGTGCTCAAGGTTGCCGATCTCACATACAACCTCGATACGCTCACCGTCACGCGTGAAGGCAAATCGATCCAGCTCAATCCGATCGGTTTGAAATTGCTGCAAGCATTGATGGAAGCAAGCCCGTCGGTCGTCACGCGTCAGGATCTGGAGCAGAAAGTGTGGGGCGAAGAATTGCCCGACAGCGACAGCCTGCGTGTACACATCCACGGTTTACGTGCAGCGATCGACAAGCCGTTCGACAAAGCGCTGATCCATACCCGACACGGCATCGGTTACCGCATGGTCGATCCGGATGCAGTCCAGGCGTAAGCTTCGTTTCCGCCTCATTGTCTCGTTCGCGCTGTTTGGATTTGGCCTCAGCGCGTTGTTTGCTGTGGCGTCGTTGTACGTGCGCGCGAAGGTCGAGAACCAGCTGATCAACGCGAGTCTGCAGAACGATGTCGATCAGGCGATCGAGAACAAGAACGCTAATCCCGATCAGCCACTTCGATCTCAGCTGATCGATGCGTGGTTGTGGAGTGATCGCACGATTTACAAGGCACCGCTTGCCTGGCAGAACCTCGGCACCGGCGTCTACGACATGCACGACGTGGAGCCTGATGGGCATGTACGGCACTACAAGCTGGCGGTGTCGCGTAAATATGGTCTGGTCGGCTTTCTCAGTTACGACATCAGTCGCGAAGACCTTGGCAAGCGCCAGCTCATTACGGGGCTAGTATCGGCTGTCGTTCTCTTCAGTCTGCTGTCATTGGCGATTGGCCTTTGGCTTTCCCGCAAGGTGCTCAAGCCAGTGAGCGAGCTGGCTTCGCGACTGCGTGACTTCCGCAAAGCCGGCCGAGCTGAATTGCTGGCGCCGCATTTTGCGGATGACGAAGTGGGCGAATTGGCCCAGGCACTCGATGAATATTCCGCGCGTCTCACCGCGATGGTCGAGCGCGATCGCGAATTCAACTCCGACGTCAGTCACGAATTGCGCACGCCACTCGCTGTGATTGCCAGCACGACCGAGTTGCTGCAAGGCTCGCCGGATCTTACGGACAAATTGCGTGAACGTCTAAAGCGCATCGAGCGCGCGTCGCGTCAGGCGACCGAGCTGATCGAGGCCTTGTTGTTGCTATCGCGAGCCGAGCGCCGCGGCCCCACACGCGGCGAAATCACCGACGTTGCGAAAGTCGCTTCCGATGTCATCGAAAGTCAGCGTCCGCAAGTGCGCGACAAGCCTGTCGAGATCGAGTTGATTCAGAAAGGTTCCGTCACCGTCAATGCACCACCATCCGTCTTGTCGGTCGCGCTTACCAACATTATCGGCAACGCCATCAAATACACGCTGGAAGGTAACGTGACGGTCGAGGTCGACAAAGGCCGCATTGACGTGATCGATACCGGCCCGGGCATCAAGCCCGAAGACGCCGAACGTCTCTTTCAGCGCGGTGTGCGTGGTGAAGGCGCGGGTGGCAGCGGCGCCGGGCTTGGCCTGGCGATTGTGCGCAGGCTTTGCGAGCTCTATGGATGGGATGTTTCCATGCGGCCACGCAGTGATGCCAACGGTGCGGTTGCCACAATCATCTTCGACCGAAGCAGCGCGCAAACAGCCTAAGCCGACGGTCGTTTGCTCCTCCCCTTGCTAGCTGGGGGAGGTTGGGAGGGGTAAATCTTTTGCTCTCTCCAAAACCACGGACTGGTTATGCACGAAAAATGGAAGCGCGCACGAGCATTACGTTCTGCTGCAACGGATGCCGAGAATCACTTGTGGCGATATTTACGCCGAGAGAATCTCGCGGGATTCAAGTTCCGCCGGCAATATCCGATTGCGGGATATATCGCGGATTTTGTTTGCATACCGCTGCGTCTCGTTATCGAGCTTGACGGTGGCCAACATCTCAACGCGAGTAAGTACGATGCAACGCGCACGCGTGACATAGAGGCATGCGGTTTTCGGGTGATTCGGTTCTGGAACGATGATGTGTTGTTGCGAACAGAATCGGTGCTTGAGGAAATCTTGAGGAAGTTGGGTGAAGCCTGACCCCACCCCAACCCTCCCCTGTGAGCAGGGGAGGGAGCAGTCGCGTCGATTTAGGATTTAGGATGGCGCGATCAACCTAACTCTTGGCGCTACATGCCCCTCCCCCTGCTAGCAGGGGGAGGTTGGGAGGGGGTAGGTTTCAGCACTCGATAACGTTCACGGCAAGACCGCCGCGCGACGTTTCTTTGTACTTGTCCTTCATATCGCGCCCTGTATCGCGCATTGTCTTGATGACCTTATCCAGCGAAACGCGATGTTTGCCGTCGCTTTTCAACGCCATACGGCTGGCATTGATCGCTTTGACCGAACCCATCGCATTGCGTTCGATGCAGGGAATCTGCACGAGTCCGCCGATGGGGTCGCATGTCAAACCGAGGTTGTGTTCCATACCGATTTCGGCGGCGTTCTCGATCTGCAGCACACTTCCGCCGAGCGCCGCCGTAAGGCCGCCAGCCGCCATTGAACACGCCACGCCGACTTCACCCTGGCAACCCACTTCCGCACCGGAGATCGACGCGTTCTCTTTGTAGAGAATGCCGATCGCGGCCGCCGTCAGCAGGAAATCGATGACGCCGTTCTCGTCGGCTTTCGGGCAGAAGCGATAGTAGTAATTCAACACGGCCGGAACGATGCCTGCCGCGCCATTGGTCGGCGCAGTAACCACACGGCCACCTGCGGCATTTTCTTCATTGACTGCCAGCGCGTACAGATTCACCCAATCGAGAATCGTCAGCGGATCCTTGAGGGCAGCTTCCGGTTGATTGCGCAATTCGGCGGCCATGGCCGGCGCGCGGCGCGCTACCTTTAAACCGCCAGGCAAGACGCCCGGCGAGCGAAGGCCGCGTTCCACGCACGATTGCATCGCACGCCAGATGTTCAACAAACCGTCGCGAACTTCGGACTCGCTACGCCAGACCTTCTCGTTCTCCATCATCAGCTGGGCGATGGTCAGATGATGCGTTTCGCACAACGCCAGCAACTGTTCGCCGCTAGCGAAGGGGTAGGGCTGCTCGGTGGTGTCGGCGACGATGCGGTCTTCGGCGGCTTCATCGTGATTGACGACGAAGCCGCCACCCACCGAGTAGTAGTCGCGCGTGGCCAGCTCGTTGCCGTCGGCATCGTAGGCGGAAAAACGCATGCCGTTGGTATGAAAGGGCAGCTTCTGGCGCTTGTTGAAAACCAGGTCGCGCTTTTCGTCGAAGTCGATCTCGTGCTTGCCCAGGACGCGCAGGCGATGTGTCGTGCGCACGCGCTTGAGAATTTCCGGAATGTGATCCGGATCGACCTTGTCCGGCCATTCGCCTTCGAAGCCCAGCAGTACGGCTTTGTCGGTACCGTGGCCGCGTCCAGTCATCGCCAGCGAGCCAAACAGTTCAGCGTGTACCCGCGCGACGCGCCCAAGCACACCTTTTTCTTCCAGCCAGCGTTCGGCAAAACGCGCAGCGGCGCGCATAGGTCCGACGGTGTGCGAGGACGAAGGGCCGATACCGATCTTGAAAATATCGAAAGCGCTGACAGCCATGGGGATGCTCTGATCAATTCTGCGTAGGTGTCACCGGCTCTATCCGTCCGCAGCCCACAGGACCATCGGCGAAGGCAGACTGGCTGTCTGTCGAGACGATGGACCGAAGGGATGCGAACGGATAGAGCCGGCCCCAGCGTATTAAATTTTAAAATGATGGGGTGATGTCCAGAAGGCTCTTAGAGTCCGTTGCGCGACTTGCCAAGACAGCCAGTCTTCCCTGCGTCGCGCAACGGACTCTAAGAGCCTTCTGGACATCATGCCACCTACGCAGAATTGATCAGAGCATCCCCAGTGTACTGCGATGACGTGGATGAACTGGCTATTCTACGCGTGTGTTCGGTTTCCGGCAGTCTATTCGCTTACGTATGGCCTCATTCGTCCTCTATCAACGGGATTACTGCCACCTGTGCGATCAGGCGCTGGCCGTGCTGGCGCAGGCGCGTCTGCCTGATTTCGACAGTGTGTGGGTGGACGATAGCCAGGAGCTGGAAGATCGTTACGGCACGCGTGTGCCGGTTTTGCGAGATGTTCGCGATGGCCGCGAACTGGATTGGCCGTTCGATGAAACCGCCGTGCGCGGCTTCATCGAACAAGCGTGAATCGGCAAGCCAGCGAATTATTTTGCGGTAAGTACCAGGTGTGCGGTGATCTTCACGTCACCCGCGATGACATTCGTGTCCTTGTACTGACCGCCGCCGACGCCGAAGTCGAGACGATTTACTGTCCCGCTGACATCCAGCGTCGCGCCGCTGCCTTGCGGCTTGAACGTTACGTTGAGGCTCACCGGCTTGGTGACGCCACGTAGCGTCAAATTGCCAACGGCGATGACCTGATTGCCTTGCTGGCGAAAGCTGGTGGTGACGAAATGCGCCTGCGGATTTTTCGCGGTGTCGAAGAAATCAGGGCCGGGCAGCGCGCTGTCGCGATCGCTGTCGCCGGTCTTGGCGCTCGAAAGATCAACAGTGACGTCGAATTTCGACGCCGCGAGTTTCGCCTGGTCATAGCTGATGGCGGCCGTCCATTTGCCGAACTGGCCATCGAAGCTGCTGCCCTGAAAACTGCTGGTGAAGCCGAGCGTGCTACCGGCTGGCTGCACGGCGTAGTCGGCTGCGTTCGCCATGCAAGGCAACGCCAGTGCGAACAACAACGCGATCGATCGATAAGGGGTGCGCAATATCATGGGAGTTCTCCGTCGGTTGTCTTGCTTTGGCGCACGCGACCAAAGGGAAGCATGCGCCGCAATACGTTGTCCTGATCAAAGACGTGATGTTTCAGCGCCGCGCCGATGTGTCCCACCAGCACCAGCAACAAGAGATAAAACAGATACTCGTGCACCGCATGGGCAGTGCGCGCCAGATCGTCGTTCTTCGCGGCCAGCGCAGGAAGATTGAACAACTTGAACCACTGCAGGGGATAACCGTGCAGCGAGTTATACCACCAGCCCGTCAACGGCATCGCCAGTACGAATGCATAAAGCAGTACGTGCGTGATGTGTGCGGCAATCTGCTGCCAGCGCGGCGCGGGTTCGTCACGCGGCGGGCGATCGAACATGCGCCACGCCACGCGCAGAAAAAACAGCGCAAGCACGGTCAGGCCAATCGATTTGTGCAATGCGTAGACGTTGATCTTGTTCATCGACGGCGACATGCCCGTCATCAACAGCCCCCAGAAGCCGTTGACGATAATTCCCAGCGCCACGAGCCAATGGAAGAACTTGGCGACAGACCCCCAATGATGTTCCGTATTGCGCAGGCTCATGGGCTTTCCTTGTTGGTTGCCGGGGTCTGACTATCGCGAATCGCTTCAAGTTCCAGCCAGACAACGACGTTGTGACCGATCGAGTTGGAAAAGGCAGCGATGCCGAAATCTGTGCGATCTAACGACGCCGTGGCCGAAAATCCGGCGATGGTGTGCATGCCGTAAATAGTGTTGCCGACGCGGTTGACGCGAAAGGGTATGTCCATCGGCTTGCTCACGCCGTGCAAGGTGAGAGTGCCGTGCAAGACGCCGTGGGTTGCATCTTTCTGCTCCACGGACGTGCTGACAAAGTGGGCGGTGCCGTATTGCTTGCAGTCGAGCAACGATGATTTGCACACCGCGGCATTCCATGCGCCATCTCCCATGTCCAGGCTGTTCATGTCGATATCCAGCTCGGTGCTGGATTGCGACCAGTTGGCTTGATCGAACCGTAACCAGCCTTGGGCCATGCGGAGCCGTCCAAACGGCCGGGAGAAGCCGTCGTGGTCGATGCTGAAAAGGATCTGGCTATGCACGGGATCGTAGTGATAGCTCTCTGGCGCGGCCCAGGCCGCCAACGGCGCGGTCAGGCTACCGACAGATAGCGTTAGGGCAAGCCACTGCAAGGCGGGGAAGAGGGCGCGGCGCGTCATACGGAGAGTCTGGCCGAAACGCGTTAACGCTTCCACCGCAGTACGGAGAACGGATTGTTGCCGTTTGCGCGACATCTGCCCTAATGTAGCCATGTTAAGGACATACGGTTAGGCCCGGGATTTGGCATGATCGAACCTTGTGTGGGTGCGTGTAGGGAACGCCCCACCTGACGTGCCTGAGGGGGCCACCGTGTCGGTTTTTATGTTGGGGCTGGCCTTCATGTTGGGCGCGTCTGCACCTGGCGCGTCAGCGTCTGCCCCGCAGCCGGCATCCGCAGCGTCGACCTACGCGGCCGAGCACACCGCCGAATTCGCGCCCTTGCCGACACCGCAGTTCCGCCGCTACGGCGCGGACGATGGACTGCCCAGCTCCGGTGTCTACGCCGTTGCCCAAGGGCACGATGGCTCCATGTGGTTCGGCACCAAAAGCGGTATTGCCGAATTTGACGGTGTGCATTTCCAGATTTTCCGGCACATCGAGAACGATCCCACCTCGCTCTACAACAATCAGATTTCGGCGCTGATCGTCGATCGGGACGGCAGCATCTGGGCGGCCAGTCTGGACGCGGCGCTCAACCATTACGATCCCACGACCAGCCGATTTACCCACTGGGGACACAATCCCGCCGACCCGAAGAGCCTGACCAGCGATCATGTGTGGGCGATCGCCCAGACCCCGGACGGAACCGTCTGGACGGGCACCGACAAGGGGCTCGATCGCATGCTGGCGGACGGCCACGGCTTCGAGCACGTGGTCAATCCACTGTTGGGCCCCACACCGGAGGATTTCGGTCAGGTGGGCGCGCTTTACGTCGATCCGAAAGGACGATTGTGGGTAGGCGCCTATCGCGGTGTGTTTCGTCGCGAGGCGGACGGCCGCTTTACGCACATCAAGATGTTCGAACCGTCGCAGCCCACGGATTCGTGGCGCATCAATGGCGAGGGCGATGAAGTACGCATCGCATCGGTGCGTGGACTGCTGGTGGTAGGGGCCGATGACGTCGCGCGTCCCTTTGGCGCATCCGTCATTCCCAACACCAATGTGATGACGAGTACGCGCGATGCGGCCGGACATCTATGGATCGGTACGCAGCGCGGCATGTACCTGCAGATGCGTCCGGGCGCGCCGGTGACGGCGGTCATGGATCAACCGCTGCTTTTTGGCGACTTGCCCGGCAGCTGGATCTGGCAGACGTTGATCGATCGCGAAGGCGGATTGTGGGTGACCACCATCGACGGCGGTGTGGGTTATCTCGCGCCGGGCTGGAGCAGCTTCAGCCGTTTTACGCACATTCCCGAAGACCCCAACAGTCTTCGCGACTCCATGGCGACGACCATGGCGCGCGGACGCGACGGACGTCATGTGTGGGTCGGCGAGCGCAAGGGGCGTATCGATCGACTCGATCCGATCACCGGCAAGATCGAGCACATCCTCAGCGGCTTGAACGGCGACGGCGATGTGCTCGGCATGACCGAAGACGCCAAGCAGCATCTATGGATCGCTGTGCAGGGTGCACTGTATCGCTACGACTATGTGCATGGTCAGCTCGATCAGGTGGATCAGGATGCGCAGTACCTCAAGAATCCGCTCGAGGTCGAGCCAGGTCCCGACGGCCAGATGTATGCGCGCACATTCGGGCAAGGTCTGTACCGCATCGATCCGGACACGCTGGTGGTTCAACCGGTGGCGATGGACAAACCCAATGACAAGGTCATGTGGGGTAGCGAGCTGATTTTGTACAAAGGCATGTTCTGGTACGGCAGCGATGGCGGCCTGATGCGCTTCAATCCCGCGAAGAACCGTTTCGAGATGGTGCCGGGCGTGCCTGTGGGTCAATCGATCGATGCATTCGATTTTGATCGCACGGGTATCTGGATCGCTACCGCTGACGGTTTGTATCACTACCACGCGCAAGGTCAGGGCCTGGTGCTGGATCGTTCCGTCGATGCGGCGCATGGTTGGCCGGCGTCGCTGGAAGCGGTCGATGTGGATATGGATTGCATGCAGCGCGTGTGGATTTTCAGCCGCAACGGTTTGTGGCGATTCAACATCGTCAAAGGCACCTTCCACAAAATGGGCCTGCAGAACGGTCTGGCCAACAGCGAGTTCTCGCGCGGTTACGCATTGCTGCCCAACGGTTATCTCTACGCCGCCACTGGTGGTGGCGTTGCGGGTTTTGATCCGGATATCGTCGATGCCAAGCCGCCTTCGTCGGTGTTGTCGATGACGCAAGTCACGGTGCTGAACAACAAGGGTGTCGAGCAATCGTTGCCGTTAGGTGTGCAACCGTTGCGCATCGATTGGCGCGATAGCCAGCTGCACATTCAGACGCGGCTCTTTTCGTATATCGATCCGGAGCGCAATCAGTACAGGTTTCGTCTGAACGGTCTGGACACGTCATGGGTTGCTCGCGACTACCACGGCGAACGCGAATTTTCTGGTCTTGGCAGCGGCGACTACACGTTGGACGTGATGGCGCGCGGTGCCGAAGGCGCGTGGGTGCAGTTGAGCGCGCCGCTCAAGATTCACGTGCAGTCACCACCATGGTTGCGCTGGTGGGCATGGTTGATTTATGCGTTGCTGGTGATTGCTGTGGGGTATCTGGTGTTGCTCGCGTGGCGACGCCGTCTGTCGCACAAGCATGAAATGCAACTTGCCGAACAGCGGCATCAGATCGCCGAACAGGCCAGCGCGGCCAAGAGTCAGTTTCTGGCCACGCTCAGTCACGAGATTCGCACGCCCATGACAGGTGTGATCGGCATGGCCGAATTGCTGCTCGCCACGCCGTTGAGCGACACGCAGCGCGAATATACCGAAGCGATGCAGCGCGCCAGCAACGTCTTGCTCAAACTCTTGAACGATGCGCTGGATATGGCACGTATCGAAGCGGGAAAACTGATTCTGGAATCGGCCGCATTTGATGTGCGGCCGGTGGTGCAGGATGTCGTGCGTTTGCAGCGTGGCGCGGCGCAGGCCAAGGGGCTGATGCTTGAAGCGGTCGTTGACGAGAATGTGCCCGCGTCACTGATCGGTGACGGTTTGCGCATCCGGCAAGTGTTGTTCAACCTGCTCAACAACGCCGTGAAATTCACCGAGCAAGGTCGCATCGACATTCATCTCGGATGGGTGGACGGCGAGCTGCAGATGGATGTGAGTGACACCGGTCCGGGCATTCCGGAAACCAGCCGCGAGCGACTTTTCCGGCGCTTCGAACAGGATGAGGGGCCGCAGCGCAGCGTTGGCAGCGGTCTTGGCCTCGCGATCTGCAATGAATTGGTCAGCCTGATGGGCGGCCATCTCATGTTGGAGTCGGCGCTCGGTCAGGGCAGTACGTTTCATGTTCGTCTGCCGTTGCTCGTCGCGCAGCAGACGACGCGTGCACCCATGATGGAACGCGCTTCGCAATGCAATGATCGAACACTGGATGTTTTGCTGGTCGAAGGCGATCCTACCGCGGCGACGGCCATCGGCGGCATCCTCGAACATCAAGGGCACCGTGTACGTTGCGCGAACAACGGCCTGAATGCGTTGGCAGAGTTGGCGCATGAATCCAGCGATGCGATTTTGCTCGATCTGGATTTGCCGGGTATCGATGGATTCCAGGTAGCGCAACTCATACGCCAGGGCGAGCGGGCTGGCGAGCACGTGCTGATTATCGCCATAAGCACACGTACGCGCGCCGAAGAAGTGGCGCGCGGACATCAGGTCGGCATCGATGGGTTTCTGCGCAAACCGCTTACCGGAGCGCAGTTGTCGACAGCGTTGATGGCCGCGTTGTCATCGCGTGCGTTGCGTTCTGAAACAAAGCCGTCCGAAGCGAAAACCGCTTGAAGCGGTAACGGTGAGGGTTCGCACCCTCACATGTCGAATTTGTTCAGCTCAAAGCCCAGTCGCTGATATTCGCGCCAGCGTGTGCGTGAACCGTCACGTTCGGCAGGATCGGCGGCGACGACTTCCAGGATGCGATCGCCATAGCTTTGCGGACATTGTTCGCGCAGATTGATCGTCATGGCGCGCGCGGGCGGTTCAACACCAGGCGGCACGATCAGCACGGCGGTGTGCTCGTCATCGTCGTCACCCGCGAGCTGGTGCGGAATGAACGTGTCGTCGTCGAACGACCACAGCAGTTCGTCCAACGCTTCGGCTTGCGCGAAGTCGCGCGTCAAAATCAACGTGGGCTGTTGGGCTGCGTACGCCTTGCGTGCGAGTTCGCACACGAGCAGCAGCGGCTGTTCGCTGAAGCGAGGCTTGGCGATCAGGTAAAAGTCGGCGCGCGGCATGACGTCGTGACGTAGCGGATGCCCATCATTCCGAATGCATCGAAACGATGGGCCAATCCATCAGCCGGCGCGATCGATCAACCACTGCGCCAGCAGCGGCACCGGACGGCCGGTGGCGAGGCCCTTGCGGCCTTCGTCCCACGCAGTGCCTGCGATGTCCAAGTGCGCCCAGCGCTGACCTTCGGTGAAGCGCGACAGGAAGCAGCCCGCGGTGATCGCACCAGCATTCTTGCCGCCGATGTTGGCGATATCGGCAAAGCCCGATTCGAGCTGCACGTGATAGTCGTCCCACAACGGCAGGCGCCATGCGCGGTCGAGCGTGGTTTCACCAGCGCGCAGCAGTTCATCGGCGAGGTCGTCGTGCTTGCTCATCAAGCCGCTGGCGTATTTGCCCAGTGCAATCACGCATGCACCGGTGAGCGTGGCGGCGTCGATGATCGTGTGTGGCTTGAAGGTTTGTGCGGTGTAGGTGAGTGCATCGCACAGAATCAAGCGGCCTTCCGCATCGGTGTTGAGCACTTCGATGGTGATGCCGGAAAGACTGGTGAGCACGTCGCTCGGACGATAGGCATCGCCATCGGGCATGTTTTCGACCGCCGGAACGACGCACACGAGATTGATCTTCAATCCCATCTTTACCGCGGAAATGAAAGCGCCGAGCACGCCGGCTGCGCCGCCCATGTCGAACTTCATTTCTTCCATGCCCGGACCCGGCTTCAGGCTGATGCCGCCGGTGTCGAACGTGATGCCCTTGCCGACAAAGGCGTAAGGGTTTTCGTCTTCGCCGCCGCCTTTGTATTCCAGGACGATCAGCTTGGGCTTGTTGGCCGAACCGCGGCCCACGGCAAGCAGCGAACCGAAGCCGAGCGTGGCCATCTCTTCGTGATCGAGAACCTTGCAGCTGACGTGCGCTTCGCCGTCAGCGAATTCGACGGCTTTCTGCGCAATGTAGGCCGGGTTGCAGATATTGGGCGGCAGGTTGGCCAGTTCGCGCGCAAAGAGCACGCCTTCGGCGATGGCGCGTGCCTGGTCGAGGCCGGTCTGCGCGTTGTCTGCTCCCGCGAAACTGATATGGGACAACTCCGGCTGACCGCTTTTCTCGCGCGGCTTGAGGGTGGCGGTGTAGCGATACGTGGCATGGTCGACCGCGAGTGCCGCCGTGCGCACGCGCCACGCCGTATCGCGGCTGGGAACGTCCACTTCGGTAAGGAATGACAGGGCGCTATCGATAGGCAGACGGCTGAGAGCGCGAGCGGCCTCCATGTTCACTTTCTGGAAGCGCGCCGCTTCGAAACTTTTCTGCGAGCCCAGGCCGACCACCAGCACGCGCTTGGCCTTGATGCCCTCCGGGGCGAACAGCACGGTCGTGGATGCTGCCTTACCCGTGATGTCTCCGCTTTCCACCTGACGCTTGATCGCACCGCCCGCTGCGCTGTCCACGCGTGCCGCGGCGCTGGTCAGCAGACCGTTTTCGTAGACGCCTACGACCACACAGGGGACGTCGGCGGTTTCGGGAGCGGCGGAGTCAAGGCTGAATTGGAGCGTCATCATCAATTTCCTGCGGGAGGCCGACGAGCGTCGAACCGGCTAGACTTAGGGTTTGCCTCGCCCGGCTGGCGGGGCATGGAACCCACGATTCTATCGCATGCTGAGCATCCTAGACCGATACTTCCTGCGCGAGCTGGGCCAGACTGTTGGCGCCACCGTCATCGTGCTGCTGGTCATCATGGCCGGCACATCGTTTGCGCAGGTGCTGGAGCAGGTGGCCAAAGGCAGCTTTCCCGCCAGCGTCATGTTCCAGGTGCTTGGCCTGCGCATGATCGACAGCTTGTCGACCATGCTTCCCCTGGCCGGATTCCTGGGCGTACTGCAATCCCTTGGCCGTATGTATCGCGAAAGCGAAATGCACGTGCTGGCATCGTCCGGCATGGGCATGGGCGGTTTGCTCAAGCCGATGTCGATCGTCGCGGTGATGATGATCGCGATGGTGGCGGCCATTTCGATGTGGGGCGGCCCGCTGGCGTCGCGCACGTCCGACAACCTCGTCGCGGCAGCCAACCGCTCGGTGATCGCTGCGGGTCTGGACGCCGGCCGGTTTACGGAGCTCCCGGGCAAGGGCGGGATCATTCTGGTGGACTATCTGAGCCGCGACGGCGAAAAGCTCGGTAACACCTTCCTGGCTGCCGAGCGTCAAAACCGCGACGGCACGTACACGATGAAAATGGCCACCGGCAAGAACGGCCATCTGTTCTACAACAGCGACGGCAGCAACCGTTACATCGCGCTGTTCACCGGCTGGCAGTATGAAATTCCGCTGGGCGGGGACAACTGGCGCCGCATGCAGTACACGCGCAACGACAGTGCGTTGTCGTCGATCCAATCCGACGATGCAGAAGATCCGATCCACAACCTGGACATGATCGATCTGATGCACAACAACACCCCGGATGCGCGTGCCGAGTTCGCGTGGCGCACGATCGTGCCGATGATGACACTCGCGCTATTGATGCTTGCCCTGCCGCTGTCCCGACAGACGCCGCGTGAACCGCGCTACGGTCGTATGCTGATCGCCGCGCTGGGTTTCTTTCTTTACAACAACCTCATGTTGTTGTGTCGCGGTCAGCTGGCAAAAGGCCATTGGCATCATCCGTTCCCGATGTGGATGCTGAGCTTTGCGCTGTTCCTGCTCGCAGCCTGGGCGTTCCGTAATCAATACGCTGCGCGCAAGGTGCGCAAAAAGGCGATCGCCTGATGTCTGCTAGCTTTCGCCTCAAGCGCGTGGATTATCTCATCGGCGTGACCGTATTCGGTTCGATGCTGCTGGTGTGGCTGGTGCTGATCGGTCTGGACGCGATGATCCAGTTCGTGCGTCAGCTGGGTTTCATCGGTCGTAACGGTTACACGCTGAGCAACGCGATCTTCTACGTCGTGGTGACGATTCCTCGCCGTATGTACGAGATGTTTAGCTTCGCCGCGTTGATTGGCGGTTTGCTTGGCTTGGGCGGTTTGGCTTCGACCGGTGAGCTGACCGCGTTGCGTGCGGCTGGTATGTCGCGTCTGCGTATCGCGGTGTCGGCGGTGGGTGTCGTGGCCCTATTGGTTGCCGGCGTGGTGGTCATGGGTGAAACCATCGGTCCATGGGGCGATCAGCAGGCACAGGCGCTGGAATTGCGGTTGCGCTCGAACGGCAGCCTGGGCATGACCAGCAGTGGTCTGTGGGCGCGCGACGGCGACCGCATCATCAATGCGAAGAACAGCACGTTGCGTACGATCAATGGCCGACCTTACGTGCAGCTGATCGACGTGCGCGTGTTTACGCTGACGCCGGACGGCCAGCAGCTGGCACGCTTCGATCAGGCCAACACGGCCGAACAGGTCGGAAAGGAATGGGTGCTCGACAACGTGCGCAGCAGCACGATCGACGACACCGGTGTGCACAGCCAAACGGCGACCAATGAGCGTTGGGATTCCAAGCTCGATCCGGAAGTGTTGCAGCAGTCGCTTATCCAGCCGCAATACCTGTCCATGCGCGATCTGGAACACATCATCGACTACAAGCACAGGAATGGCGAAAACACACGCCCGTACGAAACACCGCTGTGGAGTCGCATCCTTTATCCGCTGAACGTACTGGTGCTGGTGCTGTGTGCGATGCCCTTTGCATTCGGTGCGTTGCGTTCGGGTGGTTTGGGCAAGCGCATCTTCATGGGCATGATCCTCGCCATCAGTTGGTACTTCGTGCAGAAGGCCATCGTCAGTTTCGGCACGGTGTACGGCATTCCACCTGTCGTGGCGAACGTGCTGCCGGCGTTAATACTGATCGCCGTGGCCTGGTTCTATTTCCGCAAAAACGCTTGAGCGTGGCGACATGACGTCGCCAGCCACACCGCGTTACGTTCTGGACACGAATGTTTGTCTGGATGTGTTCGTGTTTGGCGATCCGCAATGTGCATCGCTGCTGCAAGCCGTCCGTGCGCGCGAGATCGAACTTGTCACGCGCGAAGATTGTTACGCGGAATGGCTTGCCGTGCTGACCTATCGGCGACTCGCGCTTACCGACGAACAACGCGCGCTTGCGGTAGAGGCTTTTGATCGGTGGGTTCACAGGCAACCACCGGACGCGCCTGCACCCGACATCGCACTCCCGCGCTGCCGCGATCGCGACGATCAAAAATTTCTGGAGCTTGCCTATCAAAGCCACGCCGTGGCACTGCTGACGCGTGACGAGGCGTTGCTGCGGCTCGCGCGCCGCACCAAACGCGAAAGTTTGTTTCTGATCCTGCCGCCTGCTTTATGGCAAGAGGCGATAAACGGCCCGCGCTGACTTGCCGATTCCCGCGGCGCGCGGCAAAGTCACAGATTCACTGAATTCACGAGGTTCGCCATGAGTTGGGTCGATCTGCGCAGCGATACGGTCACACGCCCGACAAAAGCCATGCGTGCCGCGATGCTGGACGCCGAAGTGGGCGACGACGTTTACGGCGAGGATCCGACCGTCAACACGCTGCAGCAACGGTTGGCTAGCGATTTGGGCTTCGAGGCAGGTCTGTTCGTGCCATCGGGCACGCAATCGAATCTGCTTGCGTTGATGTCGCATTGCGAGCGTGGCGATGAATACATCGTCGGCAATGATGCGCACACCTACAAATTCGAAGGCGGTGGGGCAGCGGTGCTCGGTTCGATTCAGCCGCAGCCCATCGTGCAGGACGCGAACGGCACATTGCCGTTGGATAAAGTCGCTGCGGCGATCAAGCCGATCGATCCGCACTTCGCACGCACACGTCTGCTTGCCCTGGAAAACACCTGGCATGGACGCGTGCTTCCCGCCGATTACCTGCGTGCCGCGCACGACTTTGCGCGCGAACGTGGACTGGCGCTTCATCTGGATGGCGCACGGCTCTACAACGCCGCCGTCGCGAGTGGCGTGCAAGCGCGCGAGATCGCAAGGCATTTCGATAGCGTTTCGGTGTGCCTGTCCAAAGGCTTGGGCGCACCCGTTGGCTCAGTGCTGGTGGGTTCGGCCACGCTGATCGACAAGGCACGACGCTGGCGTAAGGTCACCGGTGGCGGCTGGCGTCAGGCGGGCATGCTTGCTGCTGCATGCACATATGCGCTCGATCATCACGTGACACGATTGGCTGACGATCACGCACGGGCAGCACGACTGGCCGACGGTCTGAAGAACATTCCAAACGTCAATGTGTTAGGGCTGCACACGAACATGGTGTTCGTCGACGTGCCTGCCGATCGTCTGCGCGAACTCGACAACCATCTGCGTGCGGCATCGGTGCGCATCAGCATTGGCTACTTGCCGACGCTGCGCCTGGTCACGCATCTGGATATCGACGACGACGGCGTTACGCGCATCATCGAGGCGTTCAAAACATTCTTCGCCGCTTGAACCCTCTCCCCTTCGGGGAGAGGGCAGGGTGAGGGGGCAATCTTGTGAGACCGCGGATGAGCGCGCTGCATCTAGCAATGTCACTTATCGCTAGTGCGCCCCTCATCCCAACCTTCTCCCCAAAGGGGAGAAGGAGCTAATGTGGAACAGCGCGATAATCAGGCGCGCTTGGAAACCAGTGCCACTTCCGAACGACGAATAAAGTCACGCACCTGCGGATAAACGACTTCGCGCCAGCGGCGGCCGCTGAAAATACCGTAATGTCCCGCGCCTTCAATCACGCGATGCACGCGGCGCGACGACGGAATGCCGGTGCACAGATCGTGCGCCGCTTCGGTTTGACCGATGCCGGAAATGTCGTCCAGTTCACCTTCGATAGTCAGCAAACTAGTGCGCTTGATGGCTGACGGATCAACGCGCTCGCCGTTCACGTCCCACAAACCGCGCGGCAGCAGGAATTGCTGGAACACCGTGCTGATGGTGTCGAGGTAATACTCCGCCGGCATGTCGAGCACGGCGTTGTATTCATCGTAGAACTTGCGATGCGACTGCGCATCATCCAGGTCGCCGCGCAACAGGTTGAGATAGAAATCCCAGTGCGAGTTGAGGTGGCGATTTGGGTTCATCGCGATGAAGCCCGCGTGCTGCAGAAAGCCCGGATAGACCTCGCGGCCATGACCGGGATAGTTCGTCGGCACCGTGTGAATCACGTTGCCTTTGAACCAGCTCAACGGTTGTTTGGTCGCGAGGTTGTTGACGCTGGTCGGGCTGCGGCGCGGATCGATCGGGCCGCCCATCATCGTCATGCTGCGCGGTGTGGCTTCGCCGCGTGCGGCCATCAGCGAAATCGCGGCAAGCACCGGCACCGTCGGCTGGCACACTGAAATCACATGCAGCGATTCGGCACCGATAAAGCGAATGAACTGCTCGATCGTCGCGACGTAATCATCCAGGTGGAACGGACCGGCCGATGCCGGAACCATGCGTGCATCGATCCAGTCGGTGACGTATACCTTGTGATCGAGCAGCAACGCGCGCACGGTGTCGCGCAACAACGTCGAGTGATGACCGGACAGCGGTGCTACCACCAGCACCACCGGCTCGTTCTTCATCTTCTCGATGGTGTCCGGATCGTCGCTGAAACGCTTGAAGCGGCGAAGCTGGCAGAACGGCGTTTCCATCGCGATGCGTTCAACAATGGCGATCTCGTTGCCGTGCGCGTTGATGCTATGGATGCCGAACTCGGGCTTCTCGTAATCCTTGCCCAGACGATGAATCAGCTCGTAGCCGGCCGCCATGCGCTGCGCACCCGGCAGCTGCGACAGCGGGCTGCTCGGTTCGCTGAGCATGCGGGCACTTGCCTCGGCGTAGTGGCTCAGGGGGCCGAGGAAGGCGCGTTGCCATTCATGTAGCTGGTAGAGCATCAGGAAATTACCCACGATCTAAAGCTTGATGATAGCCGGTAATGGATTTTAATGCTGCAATGCGACAGGAAATTGACCCAATACGGATCAATGACTTACAAGGCGACTGTCGTTTCATTGAAATAAATTCCGGGAGGCTCAGCCAATGCGGCGGATTTCGGTGCCGGCTACCAGGTCGTGAACCGGGCGGCGGCGGGGATCCACCAATCCCGTGGCGAACCAGACGATCCACATGCCCAGCACGCACCACAGCGCTGTGGGCAGGCCCAGGGCAGGTGCCAGCAACAGCGCCATTAGCGGCACAGCAGCCACAACCGCTCTGAGAATGGCCTGCCAAAACGAGAGTCTTCCGCCTTCGCGCGTCGTCACGCGAATACGCCATGGCCGCATCCCCAGCGTCTGACCGCCGCGCAACCACGAGAACACGAAATAGGCCGTCACCACGATGGCCTGAAGCGGCCGGTACCACCATGCAATGTGCACCTGCGAGTCGACGGTTATGAGCTGCCCGCCGGTCGCCAGCTGACAGACCAGTCCCACCGTCATCACGATGGCGATCACTGCAACGAGGTCGTAGAGCAAAGCGAACAATCGTCGCCAAAGGGGGCAAGCAAGGTCTGTCGTTGTGGTGTTGGTCATCGGATGGCTTGCATAGGGAGCGCGCAATGCCCAGCATCGTGCGCATGAAACGTGATGTGAGTAAAGAGCAGACGACAATCGCCGAAGCGGACGCGCAGGATATTGCTGCCTTCATCGAGCGGGTGTGGTCGGAAGACGGACTGGCCGAACGCACGCTGGAGGCGTACCGGCAAGATCTCGAGACCCTGGCACGCTGGCTTGCCACGCGCGGACGCCGGCTGCACACGGCGCGGCGCGAAGATATCTCGGCCTTCCATGGTTCGCAGCCGGTCGCCGTGCGTTCCATGGCGCGGCGGCAGTCGGCGTTTCGTCGTTACTACGCGTCCGTGGCGCGCAACGAACCGGGGTTCGACGATCCGACCCTACTCATCGAACGCCCGAAAATGCCGCGCAGTTTGCCCAAGGCGTTGGCGGAGCGCGAAATCGAAGGACTGCTCAACGCGCCGGATGTATCGACCATGTTGGGCATGCGCGACCGCGCCATGCTCGAGTTGATGTATGCCTCGGGTCTACGCGTGTCCGAATTGGTCGACATGCCGCTGTCCGCGTTGAATACGCGCCAGGGTGTCTTACGCATTACCGGCAAAGGCGGTAAGGATCGTCTTGTTCCCGTGGGCGAAGTTGCCCTGGAACACATTCAGACCTATCTCGCGCAAGCGCGGCCTGCGCTGGCAAAAGGTCGGCAACCGCCCGCACTGTTTCTCAGCAATCGCGGCGAAGGGATGACGCGGCAGATGTTCTGGACGCTGGTGAAGCGTCATGCGGCAGCGGTGGGTATCAATGCCAAACGTATCTCTCCGCACGTGTTGCGGCATTCTTTCGCGACACATTTGCTCAATCACGGCGCCGATCTGCGTGCCCTGCAGATGCTGCTGGGCCACAGTGCCCTGAGCACGACGCAGATCTACACGCTCGTCGCCAAAGAGGGCCTAAAACGCCTGCATGCCCAGCATCACCCTCGTGGCTGAAAACCGCCAGAGCGAACAGTCTCTTACGGGCGTTGTGCGATACTTCGGTGCTCAACCGGCACGTCACCCTGAGCGAAGCCGGTATGTCGTGAGGTTGTGATGTCCAAGAAGTTTCGTTTGATGCTTTGCGTGGGTCTGCTCGCTCTGTCGAGCGGTGCCGTTGACGCCTATTCCACGATGGGGATGTCGGCACCTCCGAACAATCCTCAGAACATCGTGCGCATGGCCGTCATGCGACTTGTTCCCTCTGCAGAGATTCAGCAGATAGTGCCCGCGCCGATGCCTGGGTTCTATCAAGTCATCGCGTCGGGGCACCTGGTGTATGTCAGCGCCGATGGCAAATACGTCATCAATGGCGATCTGATCGACGCCGAGAAAGGCAACAGCCTCCGGGACGACGCCTGGGCGACCTACAGCAAGGCCGAACTTGCGAAGGTGCCAATGGCCGATCGCATTGTGTACGCCCCACCGCATCCGAAATACACGGTGACGGTGTTTACGGATGTGACCTGTCCGTATTGCCGCGTGCTGCATGAAGAGATTGCGGCGATCAACAAGGAAGGCATCGCCGTCCAATACCTGGCATGGCCGCGCACCGGTGTGACCGGCGAAGACGGCAAGCCTACCGACACCTACAACGAGATGGTCTCGGTCTGGTGCGCTGCCGATCGCAACAGCGCGTTCACGGCAGCCAAGGAGGGCCACGAACCCAAGCCGGCGAACTGCAAGAACCCGGTGAAGGACCAGTTCGATCTGGGCCTGCGCCTGGGAGTTGGCGAAAAGGGCACCCCGACGATTTACGCCGAAGATGGCACCGTGATCGGCGGTTTCCTGACCCCCGAGCAGCTCCTGGATGCGGTCAAACAGCATTCCGATACAGGTAGTTAAGCGCCCGGCCGCCATGGCCGTGATGCAGTGCGGCAGCATAAGGTAGAATAAGGCGCTTCCTCGCTACCTAGCGCCTTTTCCCCCGCATGATCGCACTCGACGGGCAGAGCGCCCTCTCGCCTTTTCGCCTGGAACGTCTCAACGCCCACCTTGATGCCCTGCATCGTGGTACCCGGGTGCAGGCGTGCTGGTTCGTCAATTTCATCGATGCTTCGGCTGAGCCCCAGGGCGAGCAACGCAAGCGGTTGCTGGAAGTCCTGGAGGCCAAGGACGGCAAGCCGGAAGCGGCATCGCTGTGGGTCGTGCCTCGTCTTGGCACCATTTCGCCCTGGTCGAGCAAAGCTACCGATATCTTGCGCGACGCCGGTTTCGATGTCCGCCGTGTCGAGCGCGGTACGGCCTGGCAGGTAAGCGGCTTGCCCGCGCAGGGCGACGCACGCTACAACGATGTGCTCGCCGTGCTGCACGACGCGATGACGCAGTCGGTGCTCACCAGCCTCGATAAGGCGCAGAGTCTTTTTCTTGGCGGCAGTCCGGGCGATCTCGTACACATCGCGCTGGGCAGCGATGCACGCGCGGCACTGGCCAAGGCCAATACCGAACTGGGTCTCGCGCTGGCCGATGACGAGATCGATTATCTGGCCGAACGTTACGCCGAACTCGGCCGCGATCCGACCGATGCCGAACTCTTCATGTTCGCGCAGGCCAACTCCGAGCATTGCCGTCACAAGGTGTTCAACGCCAGTTGGACGTTGGACGGCGAAGCGCAGGACAAGAGCCTGTTCGCGATGATCAAGAACACGCACCAGCGCTCGCCGGCGCACACGCTGTCCGCCTACAAGGACAACGCGGCGGTGATCGAAGGCAACGTCGGCAAGCGCTTCACGGTCGGCGCTGGCGATGTGTGGCGCAGCAACGAAGAACACATCGACTACGCGATCAAGGTCGAAACGCATAACCATCCAACCGCCATTGCGCCGTGGCCCGGCGCGGCAACCGGTGCTGGCGGTGAAATTCGCGACGAAGGTGCGACCGGCCGTGGTGCCAAACCGAAAGCGGGGCTGACCGGCTTTTCGGTGTCGGATCTGCGTATTCCAGATTCGCCGCAACCGTGGGAAGTGGATCGTCCGCTGCCGCCGCGCATGGCGAGCGCTTTCGAAATCATGCGCGACGGCCCGCTCGGCGCCGCCGCGTTCAACAACGAATTCGGCCGTCCATGCCTCGGTGGCTATTTCCGCACGTACGAGCACGAAACCGGCGAAGCCGGTGTGCGTCGCGGTTACGATAAGCCGATCATGATCGCTGGCGGTATTGCGAATATCCGCAACGATCACGTGCAAAAGCACGACGTGCAGCCGGGTCATGCCGTGATCGTGCTTGGTGGTCCGGCCATGCTCATCGGTCTCGGCGGCGGTGCCGCTTCGTCCGTGGCATCCGGCGCATCCAGCGCGGAACTCGACTTCGCTTCCGTGCAGCGCGACAACGCGGAAATGGAACGTCGTTGCCAGCAAGTCATCGATGCCTGCTGGCAGCGTGGCGAACGCAATTCCATCGTGAGCATTCACGACGTCGGCGCCGGCGGTTTGTCCAACGCCATTCCCGAATTGCTGAATGACGCCGGCGTGGGCGGCGAGATCGATTTGTCGAAAGTGCCGTGCGACGATCCTTCGCTCTCGCCGATGCAGGTGTGGAGCAACGAATCGCAGGAACGCTACGTCCTCGCCATCGCGAAAGAAAACCTGCCGGAATTCGAAGCGTATTGCGTACGTGAGCGTTGCCCATATGCCGTAGTCGGTACGGCAACGCAAGAGCGCGTGCTGCGCGTGAACGATCCGCGCCGCAACCTCACCGTGATCGATCTGCCGATGGATGTGCTGTTCGGCAAACCGCCGCGCATGCATCGCGATGCGAAACGCATCAAGCCGCGCATCGATCTCGTTCCCGATTTGAACGGCATCAGCATGGAAGAAGCGCTGATGCGCGTGCTGCGTTTGCCGACCGTCGGCAGCAAGAGCTTCCTCATCACCATCGGCGATCGCAGCGTGGGCGGTTTGTGCTCGCGCGATCCGATGGTTGGCCCGTGGCAGGTACCTGTGGCGGATTGCGCGGTGACCTTGCTCGACTTCGACGGCTACAAGGGCGAGGCGATGGCGATGGCCGAGCGCGCGCCGGTCGCCTTGTTGAGCAGCGCGGATGCCGCGCGTCTTGCCGTTGGCGAAGCGATTACCAATCTTGCCGCTGCGCCGATCGACAATCTGGGTGAAGTGCGCCTGTCCGCCAACTGGATGGCGGCGGTCAATTATCCCGGTGAAGACGCAGCGCTGTTCGATGCGGTGAAAGCCGTTGGCATGGAGCTGTGTCCCGATCTCAGCATTTCCATTCCGGTCGGCAAAGACTCGCTGTCGATGCAAACCGTGTGGAAGGACGGCGATACGCAGCAGCGCACGATTGCGCCGGTCTCGCTGGTCATTACCGGCTTCGCACGCGTTAGCGACGTTCGTCGCACGTTGACGCCGCAGCTACGCCTCGATCGCGGCGATTCCGATCTGTGGCTGATCGATCTTGGCGCCGGTCGTGCACGTCTTGGCGGTTCCGCGCTGACGCAAGTGTTCAATCGTGGCGGTGGCGTACCGCCGGATCTGGATAACGCCAAGCATCTGAAGGCGATATTCGAGCTGGTGCAGGAAGCCAATCGCAGCGGCCTGGCGCTGGCCTATCACGATCGTTCCGACGGCGGCGTCATTGTGACGCTGCTCGAGATGGCCTTCGCTGGTCACTGCGGCCTGGAAATCACGCTCGATGGTTGGGCGGAAGCGACACTGCGCGCACTGTTCAATGAAGAACTCGGCGCCGTGCTGCAAGTTGCGTCAGCCAATCGTGAAGCGTTCGAAGCACTGCTGGTCAAGCATGGCCTTGCAGGCATGAGTGCGCGCATTGGCCGTCCGACCGAGAAGCTCGGCATCAAGATGTTCCTCAACGGCGATAAGCTGTTCAAATGGAACTGGACGCAGCTGTTCAAGGCGTGGAATGAAACCAGCCATGCCATGCAGCGTCTGCGTGACAATCCTGTCAGTGCCGATGCCGAACTCGAATGGCGCATTGCCGATGACGATGCGGGCATTTCGCCGAAGCTCACGTTTGATCCGTCCGACGACATCGCGGCATCGCATATCAAGCAATTCACGCGTCCGCGCGTGGCGATCCTGCGCGAGCAGGGCGTCAACGGTCAGGTCGAAATGGCTGCTGCGTTCACGCGTGCCGGTTTCGATGCGGTCGATGTGCACATGTCCGACCTCGCCAGCGGCCGCGTGAAACTCGACGATTTCCGTGGCCTCGCCGCATGCGGCGGGTTCTCCTACGGCGACGTGCTCGGCGCGGGACGCGGTTGGGCTGCATCGATTCTCTATAACGACAAGCTGCGCGCGCAATTCGAAGCGTTCTTTGCCGACCCGGCCAAGTTCGCGCTCGGCGTGTGCAACGGCTGCCAGATGATGAGCCAGCTCAAGGACATCATCCCCGGTGCGCAGCACTGGCCGAAGTTTCTGCGCAATGCGTCCGAGCAATACGAAGCGCGCCTGTGCACGCTGGAAGTTCTCGACTCGCCGAGCATCTTCTTCAAGGGCATGACCGGTTCGCGTATTCCGGTCGTCGTGGCGCATGGCGAAGGGCGCGTGAGTTTTCCGCAAGCGTGCAGTCCGTCCAAGGCGGGTGCTGCGTTGCGCTTTGTCGATAGCCGCGGCAAGCCGACCGAAAACTATCCGCTCAATCCCAACGGTTCGCCGGGCGGGCAGACTGGTTTCACCGCTGCCGACGGCCGCGTCACCATTCTGATGCCGCATCCGGAACGCGTGCATCGCACCGTCCAGATGAGCTGGCATCCGGATTCATGGGGTGAGGATTCGCCGTGGATGCGCATGTTCCGCAACGCAAGGGTGTGGTGCGGCTGAATCCGGCCGCACAACGACGCCGGTGGCCAAGTCTGATAGTGGCCATCGCGTGGGCACTGTTGCTTGCCCTCTTGCCGTGGTGGATCGGTGCGCCGCTGTTGCTGGCGCTGGTGATCGCGCAGCTGACGCATGTGCCGCGCTTGCAGTACTACAGCGGTGTTATCCGTCGCGCGCTGCGCTGGGGCTTTGCGGGCGTGCTGGTTGCAAGTTTTCGCGCCTTTGGAGGCCACGCGCTGGGACTTACGTTCACGCTGTTGGTCGCGCTCGCGGGTTTCTCGCTACTGGTGTTGCTGGAGTCGTGGCAAAACCGCAAACCTTTGCGGGATTCAACACTGGCTGCCGAGTCGCCAGAGTGGCGTGACATGGCGATGGCGCCGGTAGGGCCTTCGGCCGTCATCATTGAACTCGAATCGCCGACGTGGATGGCGCCCAGTGATTGGCCGGCCGATGCAACTTTTCACATCGAATGCCTCACTGACCGGAGTTACCGCGTCGGCAGGAACACGAAGATCCATCATGTAGAGCCGCAAATGTCACTGTCGAAGGGGCAGGGATGGGTCGCATGGCCCATGACAGCCGGGCGTGGCGTAGTACTGTACGATCTCGTTCGCGATAAAGCCTTCCGAATTCGTGGCTGGCAGCTGTTTGGCTGGCGCGGCGACGAAGCATGGCTGACGCGCGGCGACGATCAACCGCCACTGGCGCTATCGCATGTGCTTGGTCAGGATCACATTGACGAATAAACGAAGCGCAATCGAATAAGGTTCGCTTCGTCTCGGTAAGCAAGGTCACTATGTCAGCCGTCGACGCAACATCGCCCGTCATCAGCGTCATCGTCGTCTCCGCCGATAGCGGACCGATGCTGCGCGAGTGCATCTACGGCGTCCTGGGTTTTTCCATCCCGCTGGAAGTGCTGCTTATCGACAACGGCTCGAGCGACGGCATTCCGCAGGCGATTGGGCGTGGGCGCGAGAGCGACCACCGGCTCAAGATTATCTACAACCACAAGAATCTGGGTTTTGGTCCGGCCGTGAATCGCGCTGCCGCACAGGCGCGTGGACAGACGCTGCTGATTCTCAACCCCGATTGCATGATCACGGAATCGGAACTGCAGCGATTGCTGGAGATTCTGTCCAAAGAGCCGAAAGCAGGTTTGCTTGGCGCCGTGGTATGCGATGAAAAAGGTGTGCCCGATTCCGCGTCGTATCGTCGCGATCCGGTGCTGCAACGCGCGCTGACGACGCTATTCAAACGCAACGACGAAGGCGTGAATATCGGTGGTCCCATGCCCGATCATGTCGTCGAGGCAGAAGCCGTCTCCGGTGCGTTGATGCTTATGCCTCGTCGCGTCTTCGAATGGTTGAACGGATTCGACGAAGCGTACTTCCTGCATTGCGAAGACCTTGACCTATGCCGGCGCGTACGCGATGCGGGCTGGCGCGTGTTGCTTGCCGGCGATGTGCGCGTGCTGCACGGCAAAGGCGGTTCGAGTCGCCATCGCCCTGTCTTCGTCAGTTATCACAAGCATCGCGGCATGTGGCGCTGGTTCCGGAAATTCGATCCCGCGGCACAACGGCCACTGGTTGCCGGTACGGTATGGCTCGGCTTGTGGTCGCATTTCCTGCTGCAGATTCCCGGTCAGTTGTTCCGGATGGCCAAACGATGATTGCCGAATCGCGGATACGCACGCTGGCAACCATCGGCTTGCTGGCGATGACGGCGGTATGGGGCTCGACGTTCGTTCTGATCAAAGGTGTTGTCGATCGTTGGCCCGTCGCCGACTTTCTGGCGGTGCGTTTTATTATCGCCGCGATAGCGATGCTGCTGGTATTCCATCGTCACGTTGCGCGATTGGGTCGTCAGAAATTATGGCGTGGCGTGGTGCTCGGCATGCTTTACGGTGTCGGCCAATTGCTGCAGACGTGGGGTCTCTCGCTTATTTCGCCCAGCGTCAGCGGTTTTGTCACCGGCATGTATGTGGTGTTCACGCCGATACTCGCCACGCTCGTTTTTCGTCAGCGCATGCCGGCGATCATCTGGTTGGCGGTGGGATTGGCAACGCTCGGATTGGCGTTGCTCTCTCTGAATGGCTTTTCGGTCGATGAAGGTGTTTGGCTTACGCTTATCGCAGCGTTGCTCTATGGCCTGCACATCGTGCTGCTCGGGCGTTGGTCGCATGCGGAAGAAGCTTTCGGTCTGTCGGCAGTGCAGATGGTCGTCATCGCGGTCGTCTGCATGCTCGCCACCGTGAGTCATGGCGGTCCCGCGCTTCCACCCGATCGCAGCGCGTGGATCGCCGTGCTGTATATGGCCTTGATTGCGGGAGCGGGCGCCATGTTGATGCAAACCTGGGCGCAAGCTCACTTGCCCGCCACGCGTGCGGCCATTGTCATGACGACCGAGCCCGTATTCGCCGCGTTCTTCGCTGTATTGCTGGGCAGCGATGTGCTCACGTGGCGAATGGTCGGTGGCGGCGCACTGGTGCTTGCCGCGATGTATCTCGTCGAATTGATGCCGCGTCGCAGAGCGGAAGGTGAGTTGCCTGCCGAGGCCGTCCATCACGAAGTGTGACGGTTAACCTTCTTGCGTGCGCGTTGCTTTGGATGCGCTGCCATTCGAACTTCGCGCATGCGGTTGCAAAGCAAGGCGAACCAGGTACAGCACGATGGCGACGTTGGCGATCAGCGCTGCAAGCTTCAGCCACGTGAAGCGATGGAACACTTCATAGATTTCCACCGGAATCAGCGAGCCGGTGGCGATCACGGTGAACCATTCTGCCCAGTGTTTGCGTAACCATAGCCCAGTGCCTTCGGTGGCAAAAATGGCCGCATAGACCAGCGCAACGATGCCGATGGCAACGAATTTGCTGGGGCCGAGGTTTTCGAGCATCTCGACCAGCTGCCAGCGCAGGCCATTCGTGTCCGTCAGCGACAGATGTTCGAGAATGTCGATCAGATGATCGAATGTTTTTTCGCGATGCAGCCCAAACGCCATGAAGGCCAGGATGATCAGTCCGATGGTCTTGATCCCTTTGTAAATCGCGATCACCCGCAGACCGACGCTATGTTGCGCTTCGATCTCGGTGCTGGGTTTGGTAATGCGATGTTCGCTGGGGGACATGGGCGGCAGTCACGGGCTTGCGTGAAGGGACAGTTTAATGGCGGGAGATGTGGGCGGGCCATGTCTTAATGAGGACATGACCCGGATTTTCCAAGATTCAGGCGTGGCGTAGCGTTCAGCAGCAGCGGCCGCCCGTACCTTTGTAGCGCGCGGTTTGCCGTTCGCGGAAGAACTCGGCATACGTCGGGATTTTCCGTTCGGGGTGGTGGGTGCGCAGATGCGCCACGTAGACATCGTAGTCCGGCACGCCACAGCTCAATCGTGCGGTCTGCACTAGGCGCTGCCACAGCTTAGAGAGGGCGATGTTCATGAGGCCTGACTCACGACACTGGACAGTGCGATACGGGGTGCCTCATGCGCAGTGGGCACACTGCTGCGCCACGCTTTGATCATGGCGTAGACGCTGAAGGCGCACATGGTCAGCACCAGCAGCATGAACAGGCCGGTCAGCGTGGCATCCACGCGGTTGTTGGTGATGATCTGCTGCATTTGCGCGACGTTCTTCGCGGGCGCCAGTAGTTGCCCCGCTTGCAAGGCCTGGGTGTAGTTCTGCGCAGCGGCCGTGAAACTGATTGAGCCACTGAGCTTTTCCCAACCCGCTGTCAACGTGCATACGATCAACCAGATAGCAGGAATTCCCGGCACAAGCACGTAGCGTTGGCGTTTCAGCTTGACCGTCACCACTGTTGCCAGCATCAAGGCAATCGCCGCAAGCATCTGGTTGGCGATGCCGAACAGCGGCCAGAGTGTGTTGATGCCACCCAATGGATCGACCGCACCCTGATAAAGAAAGTAACCCCACAATGCTACGCAAATCGACGTCGCCAGCACGTTGCCGAGCCACGATTCCGTGCTCTTGAGCGGCTCGTGAACAAGGCCCGCGATTTCCTGGATCATGAAGCGTCCCACGCGCGTGCCCGCATCCACCGTCGTGAGAATGAACAGTGCTTCGAACAGAATGGCGTAGTGATACCAGAACGCCATCATGCGCTCGCCCGGCAGAATGCTGTGCAGCAGTTGCGCCATGCCCACTGCGAGCGTTGGCGCGCCGCCGGCACGGCTGAGAATGCTGGTTTCGCCGATGTCGTGCGCGGTGCGCGTCAACTCATCCGGTGTGACGACGAAGCCCCACTGGCTGATCACCGCTGCAGCGTGTTCGGGCGTGGTGCCGATCAATGCCGCGGGGGAATTCATCGAAAAATACACGCCCGGATGCAACGACGTCGCAGCGATCAACGCCATGATGGCGACGAACGCCTCCATCAGCATGCCGCCGTAACCGACCATGCGCGCTTCGCCTTCGTTGGAAAGCAACTTCGGCGTGGTGCCCGACGCGATGATCGAATGCCAGCCCGATACCGAGCCACAGGCAATGGTGATGAACAGGAACGGGAACAGCTGCCCCTGGAACACGGGGCCCGTGCCGTCGATAAAGCGCGAGACCGCCGGCATCTGCAACTGCGGTGCAGCGAAGAAGATGGCGATTGCCAATAGCAGGATCGTGCCGATCTTCAGGAACGTGGACAGATAGTCACGCGGTGCCAGCAACAACCACACTGGCAGCACCGATGCGAAGAATCCATAAGCAATCAACAGCCACGCGAGCGACTTCGCATCGAAGTCGAAGAACGCCGCCAAGTCGGGCGTCGCCGCAATGTGCGCGCCGTAAGCAATCGAGCTGATCAGCAGCACCAGTCCGATGATCGACACCTCAAGAATGCGCCCCGGACGGAACCAACGCAGGTAAACGCCCATCAGCAGCGCAATCGGAATGGTGCAGGCGACGGAGAACGTGCCCCATGGGCTATGCGTCAGCGCTTTCACCACCACGAGCGCCAGCACCGCCAGCACAATCATCATCAGAGCAAGCAAGCCGAACATCGCGACGACGCCTGCCAGCGGCCCGAGTTCTTCGCGCAGCATGTGTCCCAGCGAGCGTGCATCACGGCGAACGGACAGACCCAACACCATGAAATCTTGCACGGCACCGGCGAACACAACGCCGAACAATATCCATAGCGTGCCCGGCAGGTAACCCATCTGCGCAGCGAGCACCGGACCGACCAAGGGACCCGCACCTGCAATCGCTGCAAAGTGATGCCCGAACACCACCCACTTGTCAGTAGGCACGTAATCCAGCCCATCATTACGCAGCACGGAAGGTGGCGCGCGGCCGGGATCCATGCGTAAAACATAGTTTTCGATGAAGCGCCCGTAGAAGCGATAGCCGATCAGGAACACGGCAATGGATGCGGCGACGATCCATATAGCGTTCACCGGCTCGCCGCGCCGCAGTGCGACTACCGCGAGGCAACAGGCGCCAATGATGGCGATGAGCGCCCAGACGATTTTGCTGCCTACGCCGATTGGCTTCGTTGCAACAGTTTCCATGGCAGATCTCCGGGTCAGATAAGCCTGTTCGATGCCGCGTTGAACGCGCTCTGGGCGATGAAAGCTACCGACGGGCTGCGGGCAGGGCCCTAGGTTCGTCCTGTCGGCGACAAGGGTCAATAGCGCAAGGCAGCATGCGCCGGATTGGCTCTCACTATCGCGCCGTAGTGGCGAGGTCTTTAAGGCCAGGCAGCCTGCAAACGCCCATTCTTCGTATACTGACAGGACGACGTGGCAGGCTTGCTTTCACGCCGTGTCGTCCACAGTAAGAGTGCTAAGCATCGTTCGTGAGGTTGGCATGATTCGCGAAATTCTGAAGATGGGCGATCCGCGCTTGCTGCGTGTCGCACCGCCTGTACCGAAGGACATGATCGGCAGCGCGCAACTCGACGAGCTGATTGCCGATATGTTCGAAACCATGCACGACGCTGGCGGCGTGGGTTTGGCGGCGCCGCAGATCGGCGTGGATCTGCAGTTGGTTATTTTCGGCTTCAACAGTTCCGAGCGTTATCCCGACGCGCCGCCTGTGCCTCAAACGATTCTGCTCAATCCGGTGATTACGCCGCTATCGCAGGATATGGAAGAGGGCTGGGAAGGTTGTCTCTCCGTGCCCGGTTTGCGTGGTGCGGTCAATCGCTATTCGCTTATCCGCTATCAGGGTGTCGATCCAAAAGGTCAGCCGATCGATCGGACAGCGGAAGGTTTCCATGCGCGTGTCGTGCAGCACGAATGCGACCACCTGATTGGACGGCTGTATCCCTCGCGCATTACCGATTTCACCAAGTTCGGTTTTACCGAAGTGCTTTTTCCGGGGATGGATCCGTCAGCGGACGAATAGTGCGTCATGCATTCACGGCCAGAGAGACCGGCCGTGAATGGTCACTTCAAACCGGTTGCGGATGCAGCAGGAACCAGCCGAGACAAAACGCACCAGCGATCACGCAGTAGGTACCGAAGGTCGCAAGGCGTCCACGACCTTCGAAATAGCGCATCAAAAAGCGCACGCTCAACCATGCGGCAATCGCGGTCAGCACGCCGCCGATTAACGCATCGGCCAGCTGCTGCGATGCGTGGAAGAGTTTGGGGACTTCAAGCAATCCCGCCGCAAGAATGATGGGCGTGCCCAGCAGAAAGGAAAATTCCGCAGCCTTTTCCTTGTCGAGCCCCGTCGCGGAACCCGCAATCATGGTCAGCCCGCTGCGTGAGAAGCCCGGAATCAATGCACCGATCTGCGCGAGACCAATCAGGAGCGCCTGACGATACGTGAGTTTTTCCGGCGGCTTGTGCGCACGCGTGCGCTGCAGGCGATCGCCCAACCACAACAGCACACCGTTGGCGATCAGCGCCGCGGCAACAATGCGGAGGTCCTTGAACACCAGCTCCAGCCGCTTTTCCAGCACGATGCCGACCAGACCAGCTGGAATCGTGCCGATGATCAACGCCCACATCATGTGGCCGTCATCGTTCGGACGTCCGCTCAATGACGCGACAAAACCGCGCACAAGCGCCACCCAGCGTTGACGGAAATATCCCAGCAGCGCGAAAGCCGTACCCAGATGCAGGGCAACGAGGAAAGGGATGAGCTGCGGCGCATGCTTGTCGATATGCATGCCGAACAACGCCGGAACGAGCAAGGTGTGGCCCAGGCTCGAGACCGGAAAGAGTTCCGTAACGCCTTGCAGCACGCTGAGAAAAACGAGAAACCACAAACTCACGCGGGATTCCTTCTGGGATCGGTTTGCCCAATTATGTCAGCGCCCATCGCTTGCGTGGCGGGGAAAGTGCGGTCAAATATGGCGATTTCGGGGCAAGGGAGACTTATGGGGCAGGTTTTGGAACAGACGGCAGCGCCTCAGCGCAACCCTGGCATCGATCTGCTGCGCGGCCTGTCCATCCTGCTGGTGGTGCTCCATCACATCGGTCTTCGTATTCCGCTGCATCGCGGCGTCCTGGCGGCTTACGTGCCGATTCCGATCCTCAATGCCCTCAACTACAACGGTTACGAATCGGTTTTCGTTTTCTTCGTCATTTCCGGGTTTCTCATTACAGGCAATACGCTGCAACGCTGGGGCGGTCTTGATCGCATCGATGCAGGTGCCTTTTACGTGAGGCGTTTTGCGCGCATCGCGCCGTGCCTGTTGGTGTTGCTGATCGTGCTCAGCGTGTTGCATCTATGCGGTGTCGACGATTATGTGATCCACCGAGCAGGCCAGACGCTGCCACGCGCATTGCTCGCCGCACTGGGACTGCATCTGAATTGGTATGAGGGGCACTACGGTTATCTCCCTGGCAATTGGGATGTGCTCTGGTCGTTGTCGATAGAAGAAGTCTTCTATCTCGGGTTCCCTATGGCGTGCCTGCTAATCCGTCGTACGTGGGCGCTGGTGGTGTTGCTGATTGCGTTTGCGCTGTCTCTGCCGTGGGCGCATGCCGCCCTGGCAGGTAACGAGATATGGCAAGAGAAAGCCTATTTGCCGGGCATGGCTGCTATCGCCACGGGTGTGCTTGGTGCGCTGATCGCGGCGCGATGGCCATCGCGTCGTATCGAAATCATTCGCGCTTTGATCGCCTTCGGCAGTCTTGGCCTCGTGGCGATTTACGTGATCGAAGACAGATTGTGGCCGCTATTGCACGACGGCTGCATGCTGCTGCTGACGACATCGGTGATGTGCGCACTGATTGGCTTGCAGTGGCGACAAGCGGCAGGCGAATGGCATCCCTGGCGCGCGCTGAATGGGCTGCGTTCGTTCGGTCGCCTGAGCTACGAAATCTATCTAAGCCACATGTTTGTGGTGATGGCCGTCGTACGCCTGTTTCACCTGACAGGTGCCGATATGACGTGGGGTATTCTTTGGTATCTGCCAGCCGTGCCGCTGTGCTGGTTGCTGGGCGCGGCAGTGGCTCGCTGGATTTCCGTGCCGTGCGAACGGTGGCTGCGTGCGCGCTTGTCGGGCAAGACGTTGAAGTCGTCGCAAGCCGTTTCCGTGCAACGTGCCTGAGCAGATGGTTCGCCATTCCGCGCGATGCGAAATGACGAACCAAGTCAATCTATCAAGGCGATTTGATCTTGAACTGTTTCATCAGTTCATCCAGTTTGGCTTTCATATCGCTGGGCTGATGCGTGCCTTGCGTGCCGTAGAAAACGGTATAGAGCTCGGTGGGCGTCGCGTTTGAGCCCGGATCGACGACGGCAGCGATATCCATTTCGTCGCCGTCGTTGTAAGCGACGCCATCGTACGGATGCTGCTTGTGCAGCAGCTTGCCCCACGCCGCCTTGAAGCTGTCATCGAGGTCCGGGCTGGGCGCGACGTGACGCCTTACGTTGATGCGATCCGGGTCAGTGACATTGATACGGACCTGCACATCGCTGGTCTCCAGATCGATTTTGCCGTTATGGGTGTAATAGCTGAAGCCCATGCCAAGCACGTTGTCGGTGGCGACTTCCTGCAGCGAAGAGGGATAGTTGAATGCGATGCGGCCGGAGCTGTAGCTGAAGCGCTTGCCGTAATCGAAGTCGATGTGCGTGTCTTTCAATGGGCCCGACAACAATGAGCTGTCGGAAAGAAAATCTTTCCACTGCGCCAGCGTGCCGCCGAAATCGACATTGAAGAAATCGGTCAGCGCTTTCATGTCGATCATGCTGTCATGCGTGACCGCCGCAGGGTTCATGCGTAGCATGATCGCGTAACCGTCCGGCACGGGAAGGGCAAACATCACTACCTGGATGTTGGCAAAGGGTTCGTCCCACACGTAAACGCGCCATTCGCGCTGCCAGCCGTCGGTGTACTTCGTATCCGACTTGGGTTTGCCCATCGACGTGATCTTGATGCGTTCCGGTCCCACGGGGCGAATGAAGAATCCCGTCTTCAACACCATGTCCATCACTTGCTTGGGATCGTTGTAGAACGTGGACGCCTTCAAATCGTCCGGCCGACGCAGATGCATCAGCATATTTTGGCCGACCAGGCCGCTCGCAACGTAACCGCTGCCGCTTAGCGGTACGCGACCGAATTCACGCCCCTCGTAATTCCATTGGCCGCTGTTGCTGAGCACGATCAGCGACGGGAAGTAACTCAGATCCGGGGAGCTGTAGAGAATCTCGTTGGAACCCGCGCCGTGCGGAAACAGGTTGTCGCCCTGCGACTGCAACAACGCTTTTAGCATGTCGTCGCTATTGCTGTCGGAAAGTTTCAGATACGCCGATTCGAAATCCGCGTAGCTCTTGGGCAAGGAGAATTGCCCCTTGAAAGAGCTGTTCTGATGATTGCTCAGCACATCGAGCTGATAGGACATGCGCTTGTCGATAACCGCTGCGCTATTTGAGGCGTTCAGCACTTCACCGATCGGCAGTGCATAGTTGAGGTTTTCGTTGGCCGACTTCATCAGCACCACGCCGATGACGCGCCCTTGTTCATCCAGTAGCGGGCCGCCGCTGTTTCCAGGCGATGCCGCTGCCGAGAAACGCATCCACTTCCAGCGGCCGTTTTCATCCTCGGGGGTGTCGGAGGTATACAAACCATCGCGGATCACGACGCCCGTGCCCAGCGCATTGCCCACGGCATATACCACGCTGTTCAATGCCGGCTTCGTGTTGACGTCCAGCGCGGCGTTGTTCGGTTGTTCTTTCAGCGAGAACATCACAAAGTCTTGCTGCAGCGAAAACTTCTCGATCTTGTCGATGGCATACACATGGCCGCTGGCATCGCGCAGCGCGGGCGCACCGGTCAGGTCGCCCACGGCGACCATCAACACATGGCCGGCGGTGACGTAGCGGTTGTTGCCGATGGAGAACGCCGTGCCGATCGAAAAATATTTGTCCGTGCGTTCCTGATAAGGCATCAGATCGAGCGGCAACGGTTTTTCGTAGGTGAGCGGATCGTCGACAGCTCGGGGAATTACCACCTCGAATGTCGCCGCGTCGATCTTCGACGCGAGTTGCGGATCCGGGCTCGCCGCGTGCGCGCGGCCCGACAGGCCCATGACAACCGTTATCAGCAACAACGTCAGCGAAAGCTGGTGAAGAAAGGCAGCTGTTCTTGTGACCACGTGTCGAGCCATCCCATTCAATGCCTGCATACGTTCCCTTCGTATGATTGCCTGACCGGCAAAAAAAGCCGGATCCCGCTACCGATACTGACATAGCCGTGCAGCGGGCGGGAGGGCCATCGGATGGCTTTGCCGCACCCGAAATAGGCGCCGGAACTTACGGGGTAAATCGAATGGTTTAGCGATACCGGTTGATGGTGTCGCGCAAGTCCTGGGTGGCTTTGCGGGCCGCAGTGGCGAAGTCCACGTTGTGGCCGGCGTAAAGAATGGCGCGCGAGGAGCTGATCATCAGGCCGGTGCCCGCTGCGGTGCGACCGTTACGCACCACCGCCTCCACATCGCCGCCCTGGGCACCAATGCCCGGTACCAGCAAAGGCACGTCACCCACGATGGCACGCACTTCGGCCAGCTGTTCCGGCCAGGTCGCTCCCGTCACGAGTGCGCAGTTGCCGTGCGTGTTCCAGTCCTTGGCGATGATCTTCGCCACGTGCTGGTACAGCGGCTTGCCGCCGACGTCGAGGTCCTGCAGGTCCGCCGCGCCGGGATTGGACGTATGGCAAAGCAGAATGACGCCCTTGTCGGCACGATTCAGGAAGGGCTGGACGGAATCGCGGCCTAGATAGGGGTTGAGCGTGACGGCATCGGCGCCATAACGATCGAACGCTTCGGTGACGTAATGCTGCGCGGTACTGCCGATGTCACCCCGTTTGGCGTCAAGGATGACCGGCACGCCGGGATGTTCGGCGTGGATATGCGCAATCAGGCGCTCCAGCGTTTCTTCAGCGCGAAGCGCGGCGAAGTGAGCAATCTGCGGTTTGAATGCGCAGACCAGATCGGCCGTTGCGTTAACGATGTCGCGGCAGAATTCGAAGACGACATCGGGATGGTTTTTGAGATGCGCTGGAAATTTCGACGGTTCGGGGTCGAGGCCGACGCAAACCAGTGAGTTGTTGCGGGTCCATGCGGCCTGCAGGGATTGCATGAAGTGCATCGTCGTCTCTCCTTGCCGATTCCTCATTCCCTCTCCCCTTCGGGGAGAGGGTTAGGGTGAGGGGACACGCTTGCGGTGAAGGTCAATTGGAGCGCGGTCTTATTGAAGTAAGGCGGTAGATTGGCCCCTCACCCCAGCCCTCTCCCCGGAGGGGAGAGGGAGTAAAGCGCGTCACGCCAGTTTCTTGTACTTCACACGATGCGGCTTCGATGCTTCGTCGCCCAGACGACGCTTCTTGTCCGCTTCGTATTCGTTGTAGTTGCCGGGGAAGAACTCGACATGCGAGTCGCCTTCGAACGCCAGGATGTGCGTGGCGATACGGTCGAGGAACCAGCGATCATGCGAGATCACCATCGCGCAGCCGGGGAATTCCAGCAGCGCGTCTTCGAGCGCGCGCAGCGTTTCCACGTCAAGGTCGTTCGACGGTTCGTCGAGCAGCAGCACGTTGCCGCCCTGCAGCAGCGTCTTGGCCAAGTGCAGACGACCGCGCTCACCACCAGAGAGATTGCCGACGATCTTCTGCTGATCGACACCCTTGAAGTTGAAGCGGCCAATGTATGCGCGCGACTGAATCTCGAAGTTGCCGATGGTGAGGATGTCCGCACCGCCCGACACTTCCTGCCACACGTTCTTCTTCGGATCGAGTGCGCCGCGCGACTGATCGACATAGGCGAGCTTCACGGTATGACCGATCTTCACTTCGCCGCTGTCCGGTGTCTCGACACCGGTGATCAGCTTCATCAGCGTGGACTTACCCGCGCCGTTCGGGCCGATCACGCCGACGATGGCACCCGGCGGCACCTTGAACGACAGATCGTCGATCAACATGCGATCGCCGAACGACTTGCTGACGTTCTTGAACTCGATCACTTCCTGGCCCAGGCGCTCGCCCGGCGGAATGAAGATTTCATTGGTTTCGTTGCGGCGCTGGTAATCGACCGCGTTCAATTCCTCGAAGCGGTTCAAACGCGCCTTGCCCTTGGACTGACGGCCCTTGGCGGCGGAGCGCACCCACTCCAATTCTTTTTCGATCGCCTTCTGGCGCGATTTTTCCTGCTGCGCTTCCTGCTTCAGGCGCGCATCTTTCTGTTCCAGCCATTCGGTGTAGTTGCCCTTCCACGGAATGCCGCGGCCGCGGTCGAGTTCGAGAATCCACTCGGCGGCGTTGTCGAGGAAGTAGCGATCATGGGTGACGGCCACTACGGTGCCGGGATAGTCCTGCAGGAAGTGCTCCAGCCATTCCACCGACTCGGCGTCCAAGTGGTTGGTCGGTTCGTCGAGCAGCAGCATGTCGGGCTTGGATAGCAGCAGGCGGCAGAGCGCGACGCGGCGCTTTTCACCACCAGAGAGCGGCCCGACCTGCACGTCCCACGGCGGCAGGCGCAGCGCATCGGCGGCCACTTCGAGCTGGCGCTCCAGGGCGTGTGCATCGTTTACGGCGAGCAGGCTTTCCAGTTCCTGCTGCTCAGCGGCGAGCTTGTCGAAATTGGCGCCTTCCTCAGCGTAGGCGGCGTAGACCTCTTCGAGGCGCTTCTGCGCATCGAGGATTACCGAGACGCCTTCCTCGACCACTTCGCGCACGGTCTTTTCCGGATCCAGCTGCGGTTCCTGCGCCAGATAGCCGACCTTGATGCCGGGCTGGGGACGGGCTTCGCCCTGAAAATCGGTATCCACGCCGGCCATGATGCGCAGCACGGTCGATTTACCCGCGCCGTTCAGGCCGAGCAGGCCGATCTTGGCGCCGGGGAAGAAGCTCAGCGAAATGTCCTTGATGATCTGACGCTTCGGGGGAACGATCTTGCTGACCCCGTTCATGGTGTAGATGTATTGCATGCTGGCTCCGAAGGCGTGCGCGTCGCTGGCCCGGGAAGAGAGGCAACGCGCGGGGCGTGGGTATCAAACCCGGCATTATAGCGGCTCCATCCCAACTCCCGGTGACGGGGACCTGCATCGGAACGCGCTTTTTGCCGCCCGGATGCGAGCGGATGGCCACGGCAGCGGCACTTTTTGCGCCAGATACGGACACTTCGGACCGCGATGCTCCCTTTGATGCCGAGGGAGTCGTCGATGGACGGAGCTGTCACCGCGAAAAGCCGTCGTGGCCCGCAGGGAGTCATCCGGCGATGGGACGCACGAATCGGGCGATGGGCGCGCTCGCGCGGCCGCGTGGCCATCGCCCTTCACGAGCTGGTTTGCTTCGGCGTGAAGCAGGCATCGGCATGCTTGTTCGGCGCGTGCATGATCAGTTTGCTCTGGCTGACCTGGGCGTTTTATCCGCGCGATGCGTGGTTGCCGCGCTACGACTTTCTCACGCTGGCTGCGTTGACCATCCAGTGCGTGTTGATCGCAACGCGCCTGGAAAGTCGCGACGAAGCGAAAGTCATCCTGATGTTCCATCTCGTCGGCACGGTAATGGAGGTGTTCAAGACATCCGTGGGTTCATGGGTTTATCCCGAAGCGTCGTTTTTGCGTCTCGGCGGCGTGCCGCTGTTCTCCGGTTTCATGTATGCGTCGATTGGCAGCTACATCGCGCGGGCATGGCGTTTGTTCGATTTTCGCTTTACGCATCATCCGTCGTTCGCGGCCACTGTTTGGCTGGCGATGGCCATTTACGTGAATTTCTTTACGCATCACTTTTTTCCTGATGCACGATGGTTGCTATTCGTTGCGGTTGCCGTGCTGTTCGGACGCACGTGGGTTTATTTTCGAATCCGGCGCGTGCATCGGCGCATGCCGCTGTTGCTTGGCTTTGTGCTGGTGGCGACGTTCATCTGGTTTGCGGAGAACATCGGCACGTTTACCGCGGCGTGGCGTTATCCGGCGCAGCGTCATGCATGGAGCATGGTGCCGTTATCGAAACTGGGGGCGTGGTTGCTGCTGATGATCATCAGCTATGTGATGGTGAGCGCCATCGCCATGCATCGCACGACTCCCTCCCCTGCGCGCAGGGGAGGGTTGGGGAGGGGTTAAAACACTCTTGCGTTGAGGCGAGTGTGAGTGACCCCCTCCCAACCTCCCCCTGCAAGCAGGGGGAGGGGAAAAGAAACCTGAGGCTTAGGGTCCAGGCTTGTTTTTGAGACGCGCCGGACGCGACATCTCCATCAGCGCCACAAAGGTGCGCGCATGCAACGCCGCCGCATCGAAACCTTCCGGCAACATCCCGGCGATTTCCAGCATTACCGCACCGTGCAATGCGGCCCACACCTGATGACCGAGAATCGGCGCATCCGCTTCGATGATGCCTTCGTCGATCATCACTTGCGTGTCGGCGGCGATGCATCGCCACATACGCGCGTGCGCTTCGCGATACGCTGGGTCGTCGCGATTGGCTTCGGGATATTCGAACATCAATCGATAGGTCGCCGTGTCGCGACGCGCGAAATCGATGTAGGCATCGCGCACATTGCGGCTGCGCGTTCGGCCATCACCCGGCGTATTCAGTGCGTTTTCCAACGCTTCTGCCATGTGATTCAAGCCGCGCGTACGCACGGCGGTGATGATTTCTTCCTTGTTGTCGTAGTAGCGATACGGCGTCATCGTGCCGCATCCGAGTTCGCTGGCCAGACGGCGCATGGTGATCGCCGCCGGGCCTTCTTCGACGAACAGTTTTGCCGCGGCGCTGCAGATGCGTGCGCGAAAGGCTTCAGTCTCGCTGTCGCTAAGTGCTTTGGGCACGTGGATCTCGAATCATTGGGTTTGAACGTCAAGCGTCTTGCGGAAGAAGGCTAGTGCATCGGCCTGAATCTGCTGATGCACTTTCACGCGGTCGACGCCCGGCGGATCGCTGCAGATTTCTTTCGCATCTTTGGCGAGTTCGGGCGAGCACGGATCGAGAAATACCCAGTGATCGGCGAGCGGCACCATTTTCACAGCCACAAGCGTTTTCATTAGCGGACGGATATGTTCGGCATTTGCGCTGGGTCTGAGCACATGATCGTTCTGGCCGTAGTAGAGGAAAACGGGGCGATCGATTTTCTCGATGCCCGCGTCGTCGAAAACAAGACTTAGCGGTGCCATGACGAACGCCGCTTTCACGCGCGGATCGGCGGTATCACCCCAGTGCGTGAGTTGGCTTTGCACGCCATCCATCATCTGTTCGAGGGTCTGCCCATGACTTTGCGCTTCCGCAGTGAGCTTGTTGGCCTCGCCGCAAACGTCCTTGTCGTTGGGATAGCGATGGCAGAAGTCGATGAAGCGCCGGAATTGCGGAACCGCGCCGACGATCATCAAGCTGGTGTATCCGCCCGCCGAAAAACCGGCGACGCCAATGCGATTTGTATCGATCAACATCTTCCAGTGTGGATCATTGAGCAACATGGTGATGGTTGCTTTGACCTGAATCGGCCGGCCAACCAGAACGGGCGCGTAGCCCACGCCGCTCACGTCGTGAAAGTTGTCCTTGGGATGTTCGAGCGTGGCGACGATGAAACCGTGGCTGGCCAAATAGGTCGCCAGTTCGTGGTGACCGAGATCCGAGCCGCCATTGCCGTGCGAGATCACCACGAGCGGTTTTGCACCGGGAATCGCCGGTGCATCAACCGTGGCGGCGACATGGTAGGGCCCTATCGCGGTCTCGTCCGGCGCATGGCTGGTCGGATAGAACACCAAGCCCGGCATCGTGCCGCCGTTGACCGGATCGTTGATGGTGATGTGATGAAACCCCACGCCGGTGACGGTCTGCGCGAGCAGCATCGCCGGGGCGAATAAAAGCGTCAGGGCAAGCCAACGCCAGGCGTGGGCGAGCCGGGAACGGGCGAACGTCATGCGGATACTCCCTTTGCGTGCCATTGCGTACGTTGTACGGTACAATGTACGCGATAGGCACCACAAGTCCCGCCGGTGGCCGCAAACACCCCCGACCATTACACTTTCAAGACTCAACCCCGCCGTTCCCACCTTCATTCCCCACGAGGCTCGAATGTTCCCGAAGACCGACACGATCGCCGGCTATGACGCTGAACTGGCCAAGGCCATTGCCGACGAAGCCCGCCGCCAGGAGGACCATGTCGAACTGATCGCTTCGGAGAATTACGCCAGTCCGCGCGTGCTCGAAGCCCAGGGTTCGGTGCTGACCAACAAGTACGCCGAAGGCTATCCGGGCAAGCGCTACTACGGCGGTTGCGAATACGTGGACGTGGCCGAACGCCTCGCCATCGAGCGCCTGAAGCAACTGTTCGGCGCCACTTACGCCAACGTGCAGCCGCACTCCGGTTCGCAGGCCAATCAGGCGGTGTATTTCGCGCTGCTCAATCCGGGCGACACGATTCTCGGTATGAGCCTGGCGCACGGCGGTCACCTTACGCATGGCGCGAAGGTGAACATCTCCGGCAAGCTGCTCAACGCTGTGCAGTACGGCGTGAACGAGCAGGGCCTGGTGGATTATGACGAAGTCGAACGCCTCGCCGTCGAGCACAAGCCGAAGATGATCGTCGCCGGTTTCAGCGCTTATTCGCAGGTGATGGACTGGGCGCGCTTCCGCGCTATCGCCGACAAGGTCGGTGCGTATCTGTTCGTCGATATGGCGCACGTTGCGGGTCTTATCGCCGCGGGCGTGTATCCCAATCCGGTGCCGCATGCGCATGTGGTGACGTCGACCACGCACAAGACGCTGCGCGGTCCGCGCGGTGGTTTCGTCATTGCGAAAGATGCTGGCGAAGAGATTGAGAAGAAGCTGCAATCCATCGTTTTTCCGGGCATTCAGGGCGGTCCGCTGATGCACGTGATTGCCGCCAAGGCGGTCGCGTTCAAGGAAGCGCTGGAGCCGTCATTCAAGGATTACCAGCAGCAAGTGGTGAAGAACGCCAAGGCGATGGCCAAGACGCTGATCGAGCGCGGCTACAAGGTCGTTTCCGGCGGCACGGAAAACCATCTGATGCTGATCGACCTGATCGGCCGCGAAGCCACCGGCAAAGATGCAGAAGCCGCGCTCGGCAAGGCGCATATCACCGTCAACAAGAATGCCGTACCGAACGATCCGCGCTCGCCGTTCGTCACCTCCGGTTTGCGCGTCGGTACGCCGGCCGTGACCACGCGTGGTTACAAGGAAGCCGACGTGGTCGAACTCACGCACTGGATTTGCGATGTGCTGGATGCGCCCGGCGATGAGAACGTGATCAAGGCGGTGCGTGAAAAAGTCGCCGCGCAGTGCCGCAAATTCCCGGTCTATGGCTGAGATGACCATGCAAGTGCTGCGAGTCGGCTTGATCGGTGATCGCGACGATAATGTCGTCGCTCACCGGGCGATTCCGCAGGCGCTTGCATTGGCTTCCGATGCCACCGGCGTTCCTGTCGAGTGGGAATGGGTGGGCACCGACACCATCGGTGACGGGAAAACACTGCACGCTTTCGACGCTTTGTGGTGCGTGCCGGCCAGCCCGTATCGCGACATGGAAGGCGCACTCACCGCCATTCGCTACGCGCGCGAAGCCGGCGTGCCTTTTCTGGGTACCTGCGGCGGTTTTCAGCACGCAGTCGTGGAGTATGCACGGAATGCCTTGGGTTGGTCGGATGCCGAACACGCCGAGACCGCGCCCGACGCCGCGCGGCCCGTCATCATTCCGCTGAGTTGCGGCCTGGTTGAAGTGCGCGATAACGTGCAACTCAAGCCCGGTTCGCGTATTGCGGAGATTTACGGTAAAACGCGTATCGAAGAGGGTTACCACTGCAATTACGGTTTGGGCAGCGGTTTCCGCGAAGCGATTGCCGATCACCCGCTGCATGTTGTTGCTGTCGACGATCAGGACGATGTACGTGCATTGGAGCTGGAGAATCATCCTTACTTCATAGTCACGCTGTTCCAGCATGAACGCGCCGCCTTGCGGGGCATCTGCCCGCCACTGGTCAAGGCATTCGTGCAGGCCGCAGATGACCTACGAATTGGGAGGGCCGCTTAACCCATGCATTGCCCCTTCTGTCAGCACGAAGACACGCGCGTGATCGATTCACGCCTTGCCGAAGACGGCGCCACCGTGCGCCGTCGGCGCGAATGTCCGCAATGCAGCGAGCGCTTCAATACGTTCGAAACGGCCGAGCTGAAACTTCCGGCGATTGTGAAGAGCGGCGAGCGGCGCGAGAACTTCGACGAGCGCAAGCTGCGTGTCAGCTTCGAACGTGCGCTGCAGAAACGGCCTGTAGCGAGCCATGACGTCGATGCCGCCGTGCGCGCGGTCATTGACGATCTGCGCCGCAGCGGCGAGCGCGAAGTGACGTCGCGTCATGTTGGCGAACTGGTCATGCGTGAGTTGAAGAAGCTTGACCAGGTGGCTTACGTTCGCTTCGCATCGGTCTATCGCAAATTCGAAGACGTGCATGCGTTCCGCGAGGAAATCGAGAAGCTTGAGCGTGATCTGCCGGGGCTGGAAAGTTTGCAGCTTTCGTTGCTGGGCGGCGAGGCTGCTGCCGCGGCGGCGGTCAAGCGTTCGCGTAAAAGTTGATTTGCCCCCGGCCGCTTCCGTTTGAAGCGGTCGAAGCAACCACGCGCAAAGACCACATCTATACCGTCATTCCGGCGAAGGCCGGAATCCAGTGTCGACAAACTTCGAGCGTGCTGAAGCCTATCAAGCGGTGAGGTCACTGGATTCCGGCCTTCGCCGGAATGACGAGCTAAAGCGAGATTGCGATGCTGAGGGTTATTCCCAGCGTCTTTATTCGAGCAGAAGGGTCTTCACCCAAGGCTTTCAAGCCACGCATCATCCGAACCTTCCTCAACACCTTCGAACAGGAAGGTCGAGATATAGCGTTCGCCCGTATCCGGCAGCATTGCGAGAATCACGCTGTCTGGTTCGGCCGTCTCGGCAAACTTCAGCGCCGCAGTCACCGTCGCGCCGGCGGAAATGCCGACAAAAATGCCTTCTTCCTTAGCAAGTCGCCGCGCCATGTCGCGCGCCTGCACTTCATCGACGGGCAGGTCGATGTCAAACACGCCGCGATTGAGCACGTCGGGAACAAAGTCCGGTGTCCAGCCCTGGATCTTGTGAGGCTGCCAAGGCTTGTCCTGCAACAGCGACGCGCCGGCAGGTTCGGATACCACGATCTTCACTTCCGGCCGCGCGAGCTTCAGCATCTCGCCGACACCGGTAAGCGTGCCGCCAGTCCCCCAGCCGGTGACGAATGCATCCAGTCGGCGCCCGGCGAAATCGCGCAGGATCTCCGCAGCCGTCGTGCTGCGGTGATAGGCCGGATTGGCGGGATTCTGAAATTGGCGTGCCAGGAACCAGCCGTGCTTTTTCGCCAGCTCTTCCGCGCGCCGTACCATGCCGCTGCCGCGTTCCGCGGCCGGCGTGAGAATCACCTTGGCGCCATAGGCGCGCATCAGCTTGCGCCGCTCCACCGAAAACGTCTCGGTCATCACCGCGACGAAATGATAGCCGCGCGCCGCACACACCATGGCTAGCGCAACACCCGTGTTGCCGGACGTGGCTTCGATCACCGTATCGCCGGGCTTGAGCAAGCCCTTCTTTTCCGCATCGAGAATGATCGCGATGGCAAGGCGATCCTTTACCGACCCACCGGGGTTGAACGATTCGACCTTCGCATACATCGTGACGTGCTTGGGAGCGATGCGATGAAGGCGCACGATGGGCGTGCTGCCGATGGTGTCCAGGATGCTGTTGTGGATCATGGTCGGTCCTCGCCTAGGGTCGCGAAACGCAGAGCGTACTCCGCAGCTCCTCACGCGACAAACGGGGCGTGATCGCGCACACTTGCCGCCCATGAATCGACGATTGGACACCTTCGACGCGGTTGACCACATGCACATGGCGCAGGCATTGCGCCTGGCTGAGTGCGGTCTGTACACCACGCAACCCAATCCGCGGGTTGGCTGCGTCATTGCGCACGGCGAACGTGTCGTAGGGCAGGGCTGGCACGTGCGCGCGGGTGGGCCGCATGCGGAAGTTTTCGCATTGCGTGAAGCCGGTGAAAACGCCAAAGGTGCGACGGCGTATGTGACGCTCGAGCCCTGCGCGCATCACGGGCGCACACCGCCGTGCGCCGATGCGCTGGTTGCTGCAGGTGTGGCGCGCGTGGTGATTGCGGTGGAAGATTCCTTCCCCCAAGTCGCCGGACGTGGCATCGAAAAATTGCGCGCGGCCGGCATCACGGTCGATGCGGGTTTGATGCGTGATGCCGCACACGAATTGAATATCGGCTTCTTCAGCCGCATCGAGCGCAAACGTCCCTGGGTGCGCGTCAAGCTGGCGATGAGTCTGGACGGCCGCACGGCATTGGCGAATGGCGAATCGAAATGGATCACCGGCGACGCAGCACGCGCCGATGTGCAGCGATGGCGCGCGCAAAGCTCGGCCATTCTTACGGGTAGCGGTACGGTGCTTGCCGACAATCCGCGCCTTACGGTTCGTTTTGCCGAAGGCGGCGATCCATACACCGCATTTCAACCGCCATTGCGCGTGATAGTGGATCGACAGCTGCGGACGCCGGCAGGCAGCCATGTGCTGGATGGCAGCGTGCCGACCCTCGTGTTGCACGCGCACTCTGCGCAGACGGTCGACGACCGCTTCCAGCATGTCGATTGCATCGCTGTGCCTGAGAAAGAGGATCGGCTCGATCTCGCCGCTGTCTTGCATCTGTTGGCCGAACGCGGCTGCAACGAAGTGCACCTCGAGGCGGGCCCCACGCTTTGCGGCGCACTCTTCGACGCCGGTCTTGCCGACGAACTTCTGCTTTACGTCGCCCCGATTTTACTCGGCGACAGTGCGCGCCCGCTGATGCATCAGTTGCCGTTGAAAAGCATGCAAGAGCGGACAGCATTGAGCCGCATGGACGAGGTCAGAATCGGCGACGACTGGCGCTATCGCTTTCGAGTCACGCGCTGATCTGCAGTCAAAGATCCAGGCCGGACAGAAAAGCCCGGCCCACGCATCCTTAAGCCTCGATTCCGGCACTTACAGGCGCTTGGGCGAACGCATTGTTTCCGCCCGGGCACGCGGGCGCCGGGTTCATCCGGCCGGTCGGTGTTAAACTGGCGGGGCTGGCTTGCCAGCAAACCGACAACAAACGTCTTCAGGGCGGGGTGGAATTCCCCACCGGCGGTAGGGACCGAAAGGTCCGAGCCCGCGAGCGCTTCCGGCTCCTGTCGGAAGGTCAGCAGATCCGGTCCAATGCCGGAGCCGACGGTTCACGTTGCAGCTGTTGATCGCTGCCGCGCAAAGTCCGGATGAAAGAAGACGGCTGCATGCATCGCGCAAGCGGTGCGTGTGCCTCATGCCTTGGGGCGTTCCCACATTCGCTGTGCGTGGAGAACGTTTCATGATCGATCATCAACTCAGTGTCGTGCTCACCTTCGTTGCGGAGGTGCGCTGATGTTTACCGGCATCATTCAAAGCGTCGGCCGCATCGCGCGGCTGGAACCGCGTGGCGGTGACGTGCGTCTGCATGTCGATACTGCGAATCTGGATCTTTCCGATGTGCAACTGGGCGACAGCATTGCCGTGTCGGGCGTATGCCTGACCGCGGTGTCGCTCGAAGCGCGCGGATTCGCGGCCGACGTTTCCAACGAAACGCTCTCGCTCACCACGCTGGGCAAGCACAAGGCTGGCGATCCCGTGAATCTGGAAAAAGCGTTGCGCCTGGCGGATCGTCTTGGCGGACATCTGGTCTCGGGCCATGTCGACGGCGTTGGCATGGTCGTATCCATTACACCCGATGGCCGTTCGCAACGCTGGATGTTCGAAGTGCCTGCACAACTTGCGCGCTACATCGCTTCCAAAGGCTCCATCTGCATCGACGGCACCAGTCTCACCGTCAACGAAGTAGCAGGCAACCGTTTCGGTGTGAACCTGATTCCCCACACCGTGGAACACACCGCGTTCCACGCACGACGCGCAGGCGACGCCGTCAACATCGAAGTGGATGTGGTGGCGCGCTATATCGAACGACTGATGGGCAACGGCGAAGCACCGCGCATCGATGAAAACTTTCTAAAACAGCACGGTTTCGCCTAACCCCACATGATTCCCCTCTTCCGTCGGGAGAGGGGTAGGGGTGAGGGCACGCACAGCGCGAAACACTCGCATTGCGCAAATCCTCATCCAAGCCCAGGGCAACCAAAAAAGTTTTGCCCGACTAACGGACAACCTACCCATGGCATTCAACACCATCCCCGAAATCCTCGAAGACATCCGTGCCGGCCGCATGGTGGTCATTCTCGACGACGAAGATCGCGAGAACGAAGGCGATCTGATCATGGCCGCGCAAATGGTGCGGCCGGAAGACATCAACTTCATGGTGCGCGAAGCACGCGGACTTGTGTGTCTTACGCTTACCGAGCAACGCACGCGCCAGCTTGGTCTCCGGCCGATGGTCAGCGACAACACCTCGCCGTACCACACCAACTTCACCGTTTCGATTGAGGCGGCAGAAGGCGTTACCACTGGCATTTCCGCGCACGATCGCGCACGCACGATTCAGGTGGCAGTGAAAGCGGATGCCAAACCGCAAGACCTGTCGCAGCCAGGGCACATTTTCCCACTCACAGCACAGCCTGGCGGCGTGCTCACACGTGCGGGGCACACCGAAGCCGGCTGCGATCTTGCTGCGCTCGCCGGATTGGAACCTTCAGCAGTTCTTATCGAAGTGCTGCACGAAGACGGTTCGATGGCCCGTCGCCCCGAGCTGGAAGTTTTTGCGAAAAAGCATGGCCTCAAGATAGGTTCGATCGCCGATCTGATCCGCTATCGCCTGGAAACCGAAAAAACGGTGAAGCGCGTTTACGAAGACGAGGTGCAGACGGAGTTCGGTCCGTTCCGCTTGGTGGCTTATCGCGACGCGATTCGTCACGGTCTGCATTTCGCACTGGTGCGCGGCACGGTGGATGACGGCTCGCCGGTGCTTTCACGCGTGCATGTGCGCAACACGTTGTCGGATGTCCTGCATCTTCAACGCGACGATCTTGGCCTGACGGTGACATCAGCGCTGCGCCGCATCGGTGATGAAGGGCGCGGCGTTCTGTTGGTGTTGTCGGGTGAAGATACGCCCGATGCGCTGCTGCGCCGTCTCAACCGGCAACCGGCGGCTCAGGCGCCCGAAGAGGTGCAGCAACAGGAATGGCGTCAGCATGGATTGGGCGCGCAGATACTCACCGATCTGGGTGTGCATCGCCTGCGTGTGCTTGGCACGCCGCGAAAACTTGTGGGGCTCGCTGGGTTTGGGCTGGAGGTGGTTGAGTACGCGGAGTGAACACGCGCCACAGTCCACATCCCGTCATTCCGGCGCAGGCCGGAATCCAGTGACGTCAGTAGTCATCTTTGCGGTCACGCGATTACTCAGCATGCAATTGCCAGCCACATTATCGCGCTAACAAGCCCCATCGCCACTGGATTCCGGCCTGCGCCGGAATGACGAGCAAGGGGGGCGTCGGCGTGTGGGCGGACGAGACCATCACCATTTAGCCTGCCATTTGCCGCAACAAACACCTTCTTCATGGCATGCTCTGTGCCATGTTTTGTTCCGCACATGCGAGGTTGAGATGAAAGTCACGGATTTGCCAGTCGGACGCAAGCAGATGCAGACGATATGCCTTACGGCACTATCGCTGGCCTGCATGTCGAGCGCCATCGCGCAACAGTCCGCTTCGCTTACGCCCGACCAGCGCGCGGATCAGCTGGTGAAACGCATGTCGCTGGACGACAAGCATCACATGGTGCAGAGCTACAACACCATGATCGAGAAACAACCGCCGGGCGGCATCGGTACGGCCGGTTACGTTCCTGCGCTGCCTTCGCTGGGTATTCCCGCGCTGCAGGAAAACGATGCGGGCATCGGCGTCCAGAATTATCCGACCACTAAGGATCAAAACGGTCAGCCACGTCACGTGCGCGGCGAAGCGGGCAATGCAACGCCACTGCCTTCGACGCTCGGTATCGCGGCGACATGGAATCCGAAAATCGCTTTCGCCGGCGGCAGCATGATTGCGGGTGAAGCCCATTCGCAAGGCATCAACATGCTGTTGGCCGGTGGTATCAATCTGACACGCGAGCCGCGCGACGGCCGCACGTTCGAATACCTTGGCGAAGATCCGCTGCTTGCCTCGCGCATCGACGCTGGCGAAATTAGCGGTATTCAATCGCGGCACGTGCTTTCCACGATCAAGCATTACGCGTTGAACGATCAGGAAACCAATCGCCTCACGGTCAGTTCGAACATCGATGAACGTGCGATGCGCGAATCGGATCTGCTTGCATTCGAGCTTGCCATCGAGAGTGGTCATCCCGCCTCGGTGATGTGCGGTTACAACAAGGTCAACAACGTGTGGGATTGCTCCAACGGGCATCTGCTCAACGACGTTCTCAAAGGCGACTGGAAGTATCCGGGTTGGGTGATGACCGACTGGGGTGGTGACCACAGCGTCAACGATGCGCTTGCAGGTGTGGATCAGGTCTCCGGCATCGATGTGGTCTCCGGCGACAGTCTGGGTAATTCGACCGAAACGTTTGGCAAGTCGTTGCTGGATGCCCTCGCGAAAGGCACGGTGACTGTCAGTCGATTGGACGACATGGTGCATCGCATTTTGCGTGAGATGTACGCCGGCGGTCTGTTCGATGATCCGCCGGTCGTCAAGCCGCTGAACGCAGCGGCCGATGCGCTGGTGTCGCAGCGTGCGGAAGAGCAGGCGATCGTGCTGTTGAAGAACGATCAATCGCTGCTGCCGTTGAATCACAGCGTCAAGAGCATCGCCATCATTGGCGGCCATGCCGACGTCGGCGTGCTATCAGGTGGCGGTTCGGCACAGGTGTGGCCGATCGGTGGCCCAGCTATTCCCGCATCGCAACCGCCCGGGCTAGCTACGTGGCAATGGATGGTTTACGACCCGACGTCTCCGATGAAGTCGCTGCAGAAACTGCTGCCGGGCGTCACCGTGCGTTATGACGATGGCAGCGATCCGGCTCGCGCGGCGGCCTTGGCGAAGTCGTCGGATGTGGCGATTGTTTTCGCCACGCAGTGGACGTGCGAAGGCATCGATGTGCCGAATCTTTCGCTGCCGAGCGGTCAGGATGCACTGATCGATGCCGTCAGTGCTGCCAATACGCATGCCGTTGTCGTTCTGGAAAACGGCGGTCCGGTGAAGATGCCGTGGCTGTCCAAGGTCAATGCCGTGGTTGAAACATGGTTCCCCGGCGCCGGCGGCGGCGAGGCGATTGCAGAAGTACTAACTGGCAAAGTGAATCCTTCGGGCCGCTTGCCGGTGACGTTCCCACAGGACGAGCAGCAGTTGCCGCGCCCGCAGCTCACCAATGCGCAGGATGTCGACTACAACATCGAAGGCGCTGCGGTCGGTTACAAGTGGTACGACGAGAAGAACCTGCAACCGTTGTTCCCATTCGGTTTCGGTCTCTCGTACAGCAAGTTCGGTTACAGCGATTTGCATGTCAGCTCCCAAGGCGATCGCGTCACGGTGAGTTTCAAAGTCACCAATACCGGTCAGCGTGCGGGCATGGATACGCCGCAGGTTTACGTCGGCATGCCTGCCGGTAGTGGCGAAGCACCGCGTCGTCTGATTGGCTTCGAGAAAGTCAGCTTGCAGCCGGGACAGAGCACGACGGTCACGGTGACGGTCGATCCGCGTCTGCTTGCGACGTTCGATGTGCCCGGACATCAATGGCAAGTCGCTGCCGGCAGCTATCCGATTCAGGTCGGCCATTCCTCGCGCGACTTCGTATTGAACGGTCAGGCAAACGTCGCCGCGGCACACATCGCTCCGTAATCATGCCCATCCAGGAGAACTCATGACCATGAAGGCCGATCCATCCTGTCGCGTTCGTCTGATCGCCCCTTCGGGCTATCCGCACAATCGCGACGCGATGACGCGTGGCGTGGAGCGCCTGCGTGAGGCCGGTTGTGAGGTGGATGGTCTGGATGTGCTCGATCGCACCGAGCTGCGCTACGCGGGAAGCGATGCGCAGCGTCTTGCCGACATCAATGCGCTGGCGACGTTCGATACGCTGCCGGACATTGTGTTGTCCATTCGTGGCGGTTATGGCGCAACACGTCTGCTCGAAGGCGTGCACTACGACGCGTTGCGCGAACGTCTTGCGGGTCAGCCCATCGCTATCGTCGGCCACAGTGATTTCACCGCATTGCAGATGGCGTTGTATGCCAAGAGCGGCGTGGTCACGTTCGGTGGTCCTATGCTCGGTCCGGATTTTGGTCCGCCGCAATTGAGCCCGCTTACCTGGCGTCATTTCTGGCGCACGTTGAGCGCACCGCACGGCAACGCCAGCTGGGATTGCGGCGACGGGCTCGAATGCGATGTGCAGGGGCCATTGTGGGGTGGCAATCTCGCGATGATCTGCAGTCTGTTGCAGACGCCGTACTTCCCGAATATCGAAGGCGGCATCCTGTTCGTCGAAGACGTCGGCGAGCCGCCATTCCGCATCGAACGCCTGCTCTATCACCTGCATCTGTCGGGCGTGCTGGGGCGGCAGCGGGCGCTGATTCTGGGCGACTTCACGCAATGCCGGCCTACCAGCTATGACAACGGCTATGACCTGGCGGACGGGTTTGCCCAGATTCGCCGCATTGCAGGCATCCCGGTGCTTTCGGGCATGCCCTTCGGCCACGATGCCGACAAGTTCACCCTCCCGTTCGGTGTGCCGGCCCGGCTGAGGGTCGTCGGACGCCGTGCGAGCCTGGATTTCAGCGGCTATCCCCATCTGCGGCAGCCGCTTGAGCCGCCATTGACCTGATTTCCCAAGCACGCCGTAACCCAAACCCGTAAAATAGCGGGCTCGCACGGGCCCACCCGTCATAGGAATCCATGCACCATGAAGACCATCGAAGGCGATTTCGCCACGCCCAAAGGCCGTTTTGCCATCGTCGCCGGCCGTTTCAACGGATTCGTCGTCGAACCGCTGGTGGCCGGTGCGCGTGATGCGCTGGTGCGTCATGGCGTGAAAGACGACGCCATCGATCTGATCCGCGTGCCCGGCGCGTGGGAAATTGCGCTGGCGGCGCACAAGCTCGCCAACTCCGAAAAATACGCAGCCGTCATCGCGTTGGGGGCGGTCATTCGCGGTTCCACGCCGCACTTCGATTTCGTTGCAGGCGAATGCGCCAAGGGTCTGGCTACTGCGGCTTACAGTTCGGGCGTACCCGTTGCGTTTGGCGTCCTCACCACCGACACCATCGAACAGGCGATCGAGCGCTCCGGCACCAAGGCCGGCAACAAAGGCGCCGATGCCGCCATCGCTGCGCTTGAGATGGTCAACCTGTACGGACAGCTGTAATGAATCAACGTCCCGAAGGCATCGATCTCGCCGCACGCTCGCGCGCACGTCGCCGTGCGTTGCAGGCATTGTATGCGTGGCAGATGAGCGGTAGCTCGATGACATCGGTGATCGATCAGTTCCGCCACGAACAGGATATGGAAGTGGCGGACCTGGAGTACTTCGAAGATCTGCTGCATGGCGTGAACAAACACGTCGATGCCATCGACGAAGCGCTCAAGCCGTACATCGATCGCGATGTTGCGCAGATCGATCCGATCGAACGCGCCGCGTTGCGTCTGGCGGCTTATGAGCTGAAGTATCGGCCCGACGTTCCCTATCGCGTGATCATCAATGAAGCCATCGAAGTGACCAAGCGTTTCGGTGCCGATCATGGGCACAGTTATGTCAACGGTGTGCTCGACAAACTCGCCGCGCAACTGCGTGGAGTAGAAAAACGCGGACCCGGGGCCGGTTAGCGGAACAGCGCTGAACGTCCTGCCGTCTCACGCTTACGGACCTGCGCATTCCCTCATCGCTGACACCCAATCCGCCATGGAATTTTCCCTTATCGATCGCATTCGTGAGCGCACCGCGCAAGGGCGCGACGATGTGCGTTTGGGAATCGGCGACGATGCTGCGGTTGTTTCCGTTCCAGCCGGGCAGGAACTAGCGGTCGCGATCGATACCATGGTCGAAGGCGTGCATTTTCCGCCGGGCACGCGTGCTGCGGATATCGGCTGGAAATCGCTGGCCGTCAATCTTTCCGATCTCGCCGCGATGGGCGCGACGCCCGCATGGGCGCTGCTCGCCATGACGCTGCCCAAGGGCGATGCCGATTTCATCGACGACTTCGCCACCGGCTTTGCGCAACTGGCGCAGTCGTATCGTCTTGCCTTGGTGGGCGGCGATACGACGCGTGGCGCACTCACGATCAGCGTTGCGGTGCACGGTTTCGTGCCGCCGGGCAAAGCACTCATGCGTGACGGCGCAAAGCCGGGCGATGCGATCTTCGTCACCGGCACGCTGGGTGATGCGGCGGCTGGTTTGCAGCTTTTAGGAAAGCATGGTGATGACGATGCGCGATCGCTGTTCCTCATCGAACGCCTGAATCGTCCCACGCCGCGTGTTGCAGCGGGTTTGGCTTTGCGTAGCCACGCCACCGCGTGTATCGATGTATCCGACGGCTTGCTCGCCGATCTCGGTCACATCTGTGTGGCCAGCGGCGTCGGCGCGGAGATCGATGTATCGCTGCTCCCACGTTCCTCTTCACTGCTCGATCTCTTCGATGACACAACGTCGTGGGATTTCGCATTGAGCGGCGGCGACGATTATGAGCTTTGCTTCACCGTACCAACTCAGCACATTGCAGCCGTGCAGGCGGATTTTGCGCGGCTTGGTTGTGGTGCGACGAAGATAGGCCGCATCGTGGAAGGCGAGGGCGTGAGCGTGCGACATGCAGATGGAAAGCCGCTGGAGCTGACGCATCGTGGTTGGGATCACTTCACATCATGAGTGACGCGAAGACACTAACGGTAGAACAACGCCGCGCACTCTTATCCACGCCCGCGGGATGGCTGGCATGCGGTTTTGGTTCGGGTCTTGCGCCGAAAGCGCAGGGCACGTTCGGTTCGCTCGCCGCCATTCTTCCGTGGTTGTTGCTGCGTCATCTGTCATTGCCGCTCAACCTGCTCGTCATCGCTGTCGGTTTTGTTATCGGCGTCTGGGCATGCGATATAGCGGGCCGGGCAGTCGGTGTCGACGATCATCGCAGTCTTGTGTGGGACGAATTCATCGGTCAGTGGATCGCGCTGTTGCCTGCGCTGCTCGCCCCATGGTGGGCGGTGGTCGCAGGCTTTGCGCTATTTCGCTTGTTCGACGTATGGAAACCCTGGCCGATCCGCTGGTTCGATCGCCACCTCAAAGGCGGTCTGGGTGTGATGGTCGACGATGTGATCGCCGGGGTATTCGCTGCCGTCGTGCTCTGGGCGGTCTTGCGGCTTATCTAGCCCGTGCTTCTATCGCAAGAAATGGCGTGTAACGTTGAACCTGAAGCCTCTGCATGGCGGCCATGCTGTTTAGCTTGTTCTCGCCGATCGTTTTGAGGAAGATGATTGGCGGTGCGCATTGTGCGTTCAGAGGACGGATCATGGGCTTTGCATCGAAGAAAAAGCTTCTTGCGTTAACGCTGGTCCCGGTGCTCATGGCTGGATACGCCAGTTCAAACTGCAACGCACAGTCCATGGATCAAGGCGCAGCACCGCTTCCGCCGAGCGGCGCATCGAATACAGATACTGATTATTTTTCGCAGCACTTCAGCGCCGACGCACTCGCTCCCGATGTGAAGAGTGCAGTGATCAACGCGAATCTGGATCCCGTGTCGTTCAACCGAATGGTTTTGCACACGCGCGACCAGGTCACGAGCACCGGCCAAGGTAATGCCGGCGGTGTCTATACCGTCGAAGTAACGATTGAAAACGCTGGACACGGTCTGGTTCGCCGAAAGGAAAGCGCGCAGACGCGCGGTGCGGCGGCATCGACGCGATTGGATCTGATGTATCGCGGCTATTTTCCGTTTCTGACGCAGAACGTGCCGACGGACAAGAGCACGATTTCGCCGGTGATCGAGGCGCGCAAGGTGCTGCATTTCGATACGAAAACCGATGGCCACATAAGTTTTGTCTATTTGTACGGTGCGGCAGGGCAGGCGACGTTTGCGGATCCGGGCCAGGTCATTTGCGAGAGCGGCAAGCGTTACAGTGCGTCGCAGTTGAATGCGTCGATCCAGGGGCAGGCGCTGGAGCTCAACTGCCAGGCCATCGACAACAACGGCATGGTGACCAACAAGATGACGCTCGCCTATCTGGAAAAGTATGACGTAGCAGTGACGCTGCACATGCAAAACCAGGGCAACTCACTTGACAGCACGGTTACCGATTTTACGGTGCAGTGACGTTTCCATCTCATCACGCCGTTCGTCCACAAATTTGTGACATCGCACCCTCGCACAGGTAGTAACCTTTGCGGGGGCGTTTGCTTTTGCGGCGTCTGATCATCGTCGATGATATCCAGCGTTCGATAGCTGCTGTCACAATCGGGAGATATCCATGCAATACCGCCGCCTCGGCCGCACTGGCCTGCAGTTGTCCGCGTTGTCCTTCGGCGCGTGGGTGACATTCGGACGCCAGGTCGGCCGCTCCGAAGCACGCGAGTTGATGGCGCTTGCGTGGGATCGCGGTATCAATTTCTTCGATAACGCAGAAACGTACAACCATGGCGAAGCCGAACGCCTGATGGGCGATGTACTCGCCGATCTGCGTTTTCCGCGCGATAGCTACTGTGTATCGAGCAAGGTGTATTTCGGCGCAGCGGAGAAACCACGCCCGACGCAGCGCGGTCTTTCGCGCAAACATGTGATCGAAGCCTGTCATCAGGCACTCGAACGTTTGCGCGTGGGGCATCTGGATCTGTATTTCTGTCATCGCCCCGATCCGGAAACGCCTATCGATGAAACCGTTGCGGCGATGGACACGCTGATTCGTCAGGGCAAGGTCTTGTACTGGGGTACGAGCGAATGGTCTGCCGCGGAAATTCATGAGGCGCACCGCGTCGCGCGCGACATGCACATGTACGCGCCGGTGGTCGAGCAGCCGCAATACAACCTGTTGCATCGCGAACGTGTCGAGCAGGAATACGCACCGCTCTACGAACATTACGCGATGGGCACCACGATCTGGTCGCCGTTGGCATCAGGCTTGTTGAGCGGCAAATACAACCAGGGTGTGCCGCAGGGTTCGCGCATTACGCAACCGGGTTACGAATGGCTGCGCGATATGGTGCTGGGCGAGAACAGCAGCCGCGTCGAGAAGGTGAAGCAGTTGTCGGTCATCGCTGCGGAATTGGGCACGACGCCGGCACAGCTCGCGATCGCTTGGTGCCTGACCAATCCGCATGTCTCGACGGTTTTGCTCGGTGCCAGCCGGCGCGAACAGCTGGAGCAAAACCTGGGTGCTTTGGATCTATTGCCGCGAATCGATGCAGCCCTGAAACAGCGGATCGAGAGCTCCGTGGCCTGACTCACCTCGTCGCTTGACTATTAAATGAGAATCATTATCATTTGATCGTCACCCTGACGACGGAGTCGCGCCATGACCGCAAGCACGCTAACCCTCTCCCGCCCATCGCAACCGCCGATGCTGTCGGCTTTGGAAGCCGTCGCGCCATCCGTATCGCCGGTGCGGCGCATTTCCAGTCAGCGTTTGCTGGCGGGTGAGCGGGAGCTGGTGATTCAGCATCTTGGTAGCGAATATCACCTGCGGCTTACGCGGAATGGGAAGTTGATTTTGACTAAGTGAGGCGATGGTTCGTGCTAGCGGGTTCAAGGTGGCTTTAGCACCGGACCCTCATCCGCCTGCCGGCACCTTCCTCGCTCCCCAGAGCCGGGCACATCCATGTGCCCTCCCCGCGTGCTCCGATGGGAGAAGGGAATTTCAATTAAACCTGTTCGCCAGCATGTGTGCGCCAGCCAGGTCTTCAATCGGGAGATCGTCATGTTCGGTTGGCTTACTACGCCTATAGCACAGCGTTGCCGCCACGCGCCGCGCACTGTTTTATCACGGCGTTTCCATCACATTTCACCGCATGGGTTGATGCACAAATTGCCGGGCCTCGGCAGCGTGCTTTATCTGCATAACAGCGCGGCGCAAGTGATCACCGAGGCGCTGCCACCCGGTTTGCTGGTGACCGAACGCACCCTTGCACCGTTGCTGGATATTCATTGGCTGATGGCGACGAGCGCCGTGACTGACGACGGTCCGCGCGAATGGCTCGAATGCATGGATCGTTTCGGTCGGCCGCGCGCGCGCCTGCATTTGCTTCCCGATACCGACTATCTCGCGTGGGAAGCCTTGATGACGATGCACGAATCGCCACTTCAGCCGCCCGGCTCGCCAGATATGCCGATGCTCAGGCCCGATAGCGCACGCATCGTAAACTTTCGTCTGCGTGAGGTCGCTGGCTTGACCGTGCTCGAACGCAACGCGACCAGCGAACTCTCGCCCTTGGGCCATCATGTCGCTGCGCATATCGCGCACGCGGAATCGGTGTCCTTGCACCCGTAAAGGCGTGTCCACGCCGCCCGTCCAGCTGTCCGGCCGGTGTCCGCGGACAGTCGCGCGCATGCGCATGCATCCTATAAGTGATTGATCGTGCAAAAGTAATCGCACGTTCGCCGGCTGGCACGCAGATTGCTGATATCGGGTGTAGGGCCGCACTGTCCGCGGCCAAGGGACAACACCATGATTCGCGACACCTCGGCCCAGGACCGACTGATCAACGTCAAGCCAAGCCGCAAGAAGAAACTGCTCTGGATTGGCGGTGCCGTCGCGGCTGTAATTGTGCTGGCGATTTTTGCGCCGGGTGTTGCGCGACTGTTCTCAGCCGACTCTTCGGTGAGTGCTTCACGATTGGCTTTCGCCACGGTACAGCGTGGTCCCTTCATTCGCGACATCGCGGCAGAAGGCCAGGTGGTCGCTGCCGTCAGTCCCACGCTTTACGCCACTTACGGCGGTGCCGTGACGCTGAAAGTGCATGCGGGCGACAACGTCAAGAAGGGCGAAGTGCTCGCGCTCATCGACAGTCCCGAACTCGTCAACAAGCTCGCGCAGGAAGAATCCAACGCCGATGCCATGCAAGTGGACTACATGCGTTCGCAGAACAGTGCACGCATGCAAACGTCGCAGATGCAGAAGGCGTACGACAACGCCAAGATCGACGATCAAACCGCAAAGCGCGATCTGGATCGTTACGAGAAAGCGTATTCGCAGGGCGGCGTGCCGGAGATGGACGTCGATCGCGCCAAGGACTCCGTCGAAAAAGCGGACATCGCGCTGCAGCACGCGCAAGCCGATCTCAACCTCAACAACAACAGCGGCACCTTCGACATCCAGGCAAAGAAACTCGCGCACGATCGTCAGGTGCTGTTGGTGAAAGACCTGCAACGCCAGGTCGACGATCTCAACGTGCGTTCGCCGGTCGACGGTCAGGTCGGCCAGCTCTTTATCGCCGAGCGCGCTACTGTCGCGAAAGATGCACAACTGCTCAGCGTGATCGATCTGTCCGCGCTCGAAGTGGAAGTGAAGGTGCCGGAAAGTTTCGCGCGCGATCTTGCCATCGGCATGTCGGGTGAGATCAGCGGCAACGACAACACCTGGAAGGGCATCGTCAGCGCCATTTCGCCGGAAGTCGTCAACGGCGAAGTCGCCGCGCGCGTGCGCTTCGATGGCAGCACGCCCAAGCAGCTGCGTCAGAACCAGCGCCTGTCCGTGCGCATTCTGCTGGATCACCGCGAAAACGTGCTGACGGTGCAGCGCGGTTCGTTCGTCGACGAATCCGGCGGCAGCTACGCCTACCTCGTCAACGACGGCATCGCCACCAAGACGCCGATTCGCGTAGGCGAAAGCAGCATCGACAAAGTCGAGATCCTCGATGGCCTGAAGGAAGGCGACAACATCGTGATCTCCGGCACCGACAACTTTAAAGGCGCACAGCGGGTCGTGATCAGCCGCTGACGATTACTCCCTGCTCTGTGTACGCAGAGCGGGGCTGGGGTGGGGTGAGTCGAGTGACGACAAGCCTTCACCCCCTCCCAGCCTCCCGTAGAAAAGCGGGAGGGGCAAAAACCTCAACTGAAGGACACAACCATGCTGAAGATGACTCACCTTTCTAAGGTTTACCGCACCGAAGTGGTGGAGACGTACGCACTTCGCGACTTCAACATCGACGTCAAAGAAGGCGAGTTCGTCGCCGTTACCGGTCCGTCCGGTTCGGGCAAAACCACCTTCCTCACGATTGCAGGTTTGCTCGAAACATTCACCGGCGGCGAATACCACCTGGACGGTATCGAAGTGAGCCAGCTCGACGACAACGCGCGCTCGAAGATCCGCAACGAGAAAATCGGCTTCATCTTCCAGGCCTTCAATCTCATTCCCGACCTCAACGTGTTCGACAACGTCGAAGTGCCGTTGCGCTATCGCGGTATGAAAGCAGCCGAGCGCAAGGAGCGCATCATGAATGCGCTGGATCGCGTGGGCCTCGCGTCGCGCGCCAAGCACTATCCGGCAGAACTCTCCGGCGGTCAGCAGCAGCGCGTTGCGATTGCGCGTGCATTGGCGGGTACGCCGCGCCTGCTTCTAGCCGACGAACCGACCGGCAACCTCGATACGCAAATGGCACGCGGCGTTCTGGAACTGCTCGAAGAAATCCATCGCGAAGGCGCCACCATCGTGATGGTGACGCATGATCCGGAACTCGCCGCGCGCGCACAACGCAACGTGCACATCATCGACGGTCAGGTGGTGGATCTCGCGGAAGATCCGCGCTTCCACACAGCCTATACCGCGGCAGCCGGACAAATCCGCGGCTGATGTTCGAGCACCCTCTCCCCATGCGGGGAGAGGGCGGGGGCGAGGGCCACTCTCGCCATTGCATTCATCCGACATGGACGAGCCACGAGCCGATGTACGCCTACTACCTACAACTTGGCCTGCGCAGCCTGCGGCGCAATCCCATGCTCACCGCACTGATGATGATGGCCATCGGTTTTGGCGTGGCCGCGTCGATGATCACGTACTCGGTGTTTCGTGCGGTGTCGGATGATCCAATTCCGAACAAGTCCTCGCAGCTGTTTGCACCGCAGATCGATAGCTGGGGGCCGCAGCAGAACGAAAAGGGCGAGCCGCCGGGAGCGCTCAACTACGTCGATGCGATGGCGTTGATGCGCGCGCATAAAGCGTCGCGCCAGACCTTGATTTATCCGGTGATGTTGTCGGCGCTCGGAAGGGATGCCGATAGTGTTCCGTCGTCCGCGTCCGGTTATGCGGTGACAGGCGATTTCTTCCCGATGTTCGAGGTGCCGTTTCTTTACGGCTCCGGCTGGAACACCAGCGAAGACGATCATCGCGCCGCCGATGTCGTTCTGACGAAGGAATTCAATCAGCGCATGTTTGGCGGCGCCAATAGCGTCGGTAAGGAAATTGTCCTTGGCGGCAATGCTTATCGTATTGTCGGCGTAGCCCAGCATTGGAACCCTGCGCCACGCTTCTACGCTGTGTGGGGCGAAGACGGGTTCTCTGAATCGCCGGACTTCTACGTGTTGCTCAATCGCATGCTCGACCTGCATGTCGACTCTTCCGGACGCAACAGTTGCCGCGGCAATCTCGCCTTCACCGGTTGGGATCAATGGCTGCAAAGCAATTGCGTATGGCTGATGCCGTGGGTGGAACTCAATACGCGCAGTGACGCGGAGCAATACCGGCAATTCCTGACCAGCTATGCCGCCGATCAGCAGCATGCGGGCCGTTTCGGCTGGCCGGCCAACATCCGGTTGCTCGATGTGATGGCATTCATGACGCAGCAGAACGTCGTTCCGCCGGAGAGCCGTATCTCGCTGATCGTGGCGTTGTGCTTCTTCGTGATTTGCCTGGTCAACACGATCGGCCTGCTGCTGGCGAAGTTCATGCGTCGTGCCGGCGAGATCGGTGTGCGGCGCGCGCTTGGCGCGACGCGGCGGGAAATTTACACGCAGTACCTGCTCGAGGCTGCTTCGGTGGGTATCGCAGGCGGTGTGCTGGGTCTGCTGCTCACAGCGGTGGGCATGAGCGGGGTGAGCCTTCTGTTCGATCAGGAAATCGCGCAACTGGCGCATCTGGATCTGTCGCTGGTTGCACTGACGCTGTTGGTGTCGGTGCTTGCCGCTGTGGCGGCCGCGTTCTACCCGGCATGGCGTGCTGCGCAGGTGCAGCCTGCCTGGCAATTGAAGTCCAACTGAGGCGAGGGAGTCGTTGTGATGCAGATTAAGCCGATTCTTTCCGCACTACGCAGGCACAAGGCCGGTACCGTGCTTATTGCTTTGCAGATCGCGCTGACGCTGGCGATTGTGTGCAACGCGCTGTACATCATCCATCAACGCCTGGCGCATATTGCCGAACCCACCGGGGTGGACGAACCCAACCTGTTTGCCATGGCCAACCTGTGGGGCGAGCAATACACGAAGGAGCAGGCAGCCGCGAAGGTCCAGCAGGACTTGGCTACGTTGCGGCAATTGCCGAGCGTGGCCGACGCTACCCCCACCGACGGTTACCCTTTGCGTGGCGGTGGCTGGGACAACTTCATCACCATGAAGCCCGATCAGACCGCCAAGACTACCGATGCGTCCGTCTACGTAGGCGATGAGCATTTCCTGCGCACGCTTGGCTTGAAGTTGATTGCAGGCCGCGATTTCAATGCCGGCGAAGTGCAAAACATGGGCCTGCGTGAATCCACGATTCCGCCGGTGACCATCATCAGCAAGACCCTCGCCGATCGGTTGTTTCCGAATGGCGACGCACTGGGCAAATCGTTTTATTCGATGAGCAGCACGCCAACTACCATCATCGGTATTGTCGATACATTGCATCGCCAGGATGTATCGACGTGGAGCGCACCGTATACAGGCCAGTCACTGATCTGGCCGCTTCGGCTGGCGCAACCGTTGGGCGTGTTCTACGTAGTGCGGGCCAAACCGGGCCAGCTTGCCGACGCGATGCGCGAGGCGCCCAAAGCCTTGTATGCAGAAAACCGCATGCGCATGTTTCCTGCGAAAGACGGTCTGGTCAATTATCAACAGATTCGCGAGGAAGCCTTCGAGCGCGATCGCGGCATGGCCATTCTGATGGGCATCATCTGCGCGGTGCTGCTGGCGATCACTGCGGCCGGCATCGTCGGACTGACCAGCTTCTGGGTCGGCCAACGGCGGCGACAGATCGGGGTGCGTCGCGCGCTGGGTGCCACGCACCGCGACATCCTGCATTACTTCCTCACCGAGAATCTGCTCATCAGTCTGGGTGGCATCGCTATCGGCACCTTGCTGGCGTTCGGACTCAATCTCTGGCTCGTAAAAACCTTCTCGCTGGGATTCCTGCCGCTGACCTATGTATTAGGCGGCATGGTGACACTGGTTTTGTTAGGGCAGGGTGCGGTGTTCGCTCCCGCATTGCGCGCCTCGCGCGTACCACCGATCGAGGCGACGCGTCCGGCATGAGCATGTTCGTTTACTACCTGGGATTGGGGTGGCGCAGCTTGCGGCGCAACCCTGTGCTTACCGCATTGATGGTGATGGCCATTGCCTTTGGCGTGGCCGCTTCGATGATTACGTGGTCGGTGTTTCGTGTGGTCTCGGGCAATCCCATCCCGTGGAAATCCAGTCAGCTTTACAACGTGCAGATCGACAACCGTGGGCCGCAATACAACGAACCAGGCAACGAGCCGCCGGACGCGCTCAATTACACCGATGCTGTCGCACTGATGCAGGCGCACAAGGCGCCGCATCAGACCATGCTCTACGACATCGCACCTTCGGTACTTCCGCAAAACGCCAACGATTTACCGAGTACGACAACCGGCTACGCGACCACCGCGGATTTTTTCACCATGTTTGACGTGCCGTTCAAATACGGCTCGCCGTGGACGAATGCCGATGACGACGGTCATGCGGCGGTCGCGGTGATCAGTGACGCATTGAATCAGCGGCTGTTCGGCGGCGCGAACAGCGTCGGGCGCGATGTGACGCTGGATATGCACGCCTATCGCATCGTCGGCGTGACGGAGCATTGGGATCCGAAGCCTCGCTATTACGACGCCTACGACAACATGGAGTTCGCCAACCCGGCGCAGGTTTACATCAGCGTTAATCGCGCCGTCGACATCCATGTCGGCATGGCCGGGCGCAACAATTGCGGCGGTGCGCCGGCCCATTTCTCGAACGACGAGCAATGGTTGCATCGCGAGTGCGCATGGATTCCGTTCTGGGCCGAATTGCCGACGCAGGCCGACGCGGAACGCTATAAAGAATTTCTCACCGCCTATTCCGCCGAGCAGCAGCAAGCCGGCCGCTTCCAATGGGCGCCGAATGTGCGTTTGCGTAATGTGACCGAGTGGCTCGATCACGAAAAAGTGGTGCCTGCCGAGAGCCGCATTTCATTGTTCGTATCGATCGGTTTCTTCATCATCTGCCTGGTGAATACGATTGGCTTGCTGCTCGCCAAATTCATGCGGCGGTCGTCGGAGATAGGCGTGCGTCGTGCGCTCGGCGCGACGCGTCGCGAAGTCTACGCACAGTTTCTGATGGAAGCGGCCACCGTCGGTCTGGCGGGTGGCGTGCTGGGTCTGCTGTTGACGATCGTGGGCATGCAGGGGATTGGGCTGTTGTTCGAGCCCGACGTCGCACGTCTGGCGCATCTCGATATGTCGTTGTTGCTTACGACGCTCATCGTGGCGGTATTGGCGACGGTGATTGCCGCGTTTTATCCGACATGGCGCGCCGCGCAAGTGCAGCCGGCCTGGCAGCTGAAATCGAACTGAGGCGACGACGATGCAGATCAAACCCATACTCGCCGCGATGCGCCGCCATAAGGCAGGCACGATTCTGATTGGATTCCAGATCGCGCTGACGCTGGCGATCGTGTGCAACGCGCTATTCATCATTCACGAGCGCATTGCCCGCGTCAGTCGTCCGTCGGGCGTGAATGAGTCGAACCTTTTTGTCATCACGTCTGACTGGGCGGACAACTCGTCCAATGACAATATCGATGCACAAATCAAAGCCGATCTGACCGCGTTGCATCAGCTTGGCAGCGTGCAGGACGCCACGTCGCTCAACAGTTTTCCCCTGCATGGAACCGGTTGGGACAACTTCATTCGCATGACGCCCGATCAGATCCATATGACGACGGATGCGTCGGTCTTCCTGGCGGACGAACATACGCTGGGTACGCTGGGTGTGAAGCTGATTGCGGGCCGCAATTTCACGCCTGACGAAGTGCAATCGCTCACGATTCAAGACATGAAGGGATGGCCCGCGATCATCGTCAGCAAGGATCTGGCGAAAGTGCTGTTCCCGAATGGTGACGCGCTCGGCAAGCAGATCTACGCCAGCAATAACAATACGCCTTCGACCATTGTCGGCATCACGGACACACTGCAATCGCACATGATGGACAGCGACGATAATGCCTTTGCGTATAACGCAGTCCTGGTGCCGATGCGAGAAGTAGGTACAGGTTATGTGCACTACCTGATTCGGGCGCGGCCAGGACAACTGGAAGCAGCCATGCGCGATGTGCCAAAAGCTCTGATTGCGCAAAACCGCATGCGCATCTTCGATCCAGACGACGGTGAGATGACGTTTGCGCAAGTGCGTGCCAAGGCTTACGAGCGCGACTACGGCATGGCCATCTTGATGGGCATCGTCAGTGCCGTGCTGCTGGCGATTACCGCCGCCGGCATCGTGGGCCTCACCAGCTTCTGGGTAGGCCAGCGGCGCCGGCAGATCGGCATCCGGCGCGCGCTGGGTGCGACGCGCAACGACATTCTCAGCTACTTCATGACGGAGAACATGCTGATCGGTGTGGCTGGGGTCGTCGTGGGAACTTTGCTGGCTATCGGCATCAATCTGTGGATGGTGACGCATTACGACGTGGCGCGCCTGTCGGGCACGTACCTGCTTGTGGGCGCTGTCGTGCTGTTGTTGCTGGGGCAGGGCGCTGTGCTTGCACCGGCGTTGCGCGCGTCGCGTGTACCGCCGGTGGAAGCGACACGATCGGTTTGAATTAAGAAGAAATCCTCGCAAGAGGAACATCAATCAAAGGGCGGAGGTGCCCCATGTTGGGCTATTACATCGATCTGGCCGTACGCAGTCTCAAGCGGAGTCCAGGCTTGACCATGTTGATGGTGCTGGCCATCGGCTTCGGCGTGGCCGCGTCCATGACGACTTACTCGGTGTTTCGCGCCGTCTCGGGCGATCCGATCCCATGGAAATCATCGAAGCTGTTCGTGCCGCAGATCGATATCTGGGGGCCCAAGGCGCGCCAGGGCGGCACCGACACCGAGCCGCCGAATGCAATGGATTACAACGACGCCGTTGCGCTCATGCGTGCGCATCGCGCCAAGTATCAATCGGCGATGTATCACATATCGCCGTCGATCATTCCGCCCGATCGAAGCATGCATCCGATCAATGTCGGGGGTCACGCTGTCTATAGCGAATTCTTCCCGATGTTCGATGTGCCGTTCCAATACGGTAGCGGTTGGAGCGCCAGTGACGATACGCAAAGCGCAGCCGTTGTGGTGATCAGCAGCAAACTCAACCAGAAATTGTTTGGCGGCGTGAACAGCGTCGGCAAAACGCTCGACATCGAAGGCAAGGACTATCGCATTGTCGGCGTGCTCGACAACTGGGCGCCGAAGCCCGTTTTCTACGATGTGGTGAACACAGGCGGCTTCACGACCGATTTCGAGGACGTGTTCCTTCCGTTTCGGCGTGCTATCGATATGGGGATAGCTAACGATGGCAATACCAATTGCGACGAAATTCCGAAGGGAAGCGGGTTCGTTGGCCTGCAGCAATCGACCTGCATATGGATTGCCTACATGGTCGAGCTGGACGAAAAGGCCGATGTCGCCGCGTATAGAGATTACCTGGATGGTTATTTCCGCGAACAGAAAGAGGCGGGACGCTTCAGCTGGCCGGTGAACAATCGCTTGCGCGACGTGCCCGCATGGTTGAAAGACCAACATGTTGCGCCGAGCGATACACAGGTGTCGCTGGTGGTGGCACTCGGCTTGCTGATTGTCTGCCTGGTAAATACTGCCGGTTTGTTGCTGGCAAAGTTCCTGCGCCGCAGTTCGGAAATCGGCGTGCGCAGGGCGCTTGGTGCGCCGCGCAACGCGATCTATACGCAATTTCTGATCGAGGCCGGCATTGTCGGCGCGGCGGGCGGCCTGCTTGGCTTGATGCTGACATGGGTCGGGGTGAAGAGCGTGGCGTGGGTACTCCCGAAAGAGATCGCGACGCTCGCCCGTATGGATTTCAGTTTGTTGATCCTGACCCTGATCGTCGCCGTCATCGCGACGGTGCTAGCGGGCCTCTATCCCACCTGGCGAGCCTCGCGCGTTCAACCCGCGCTGCAGCTCAAATCGAATTGAGGAGTGATGCCATGTCCTTGCATCCCATGATTGCCGCGTTACGCAAACACAAATCAGGCGTTGTGCTGATCGCGATGCAGATCGCGCTCACGCTTGCCATCGTCTGCAACGCCGTTTTCATCATCTATTCGCGCGTTGAGAAAGTGAATCGCCCGACCGGCATGGATGAATCCAATCTCATTCTGGTGAGCCAGCAATGGGTCGGTGCGCCGAGCGGCGACGATCCGGCCAGCATCCAGAAGCTCGATGAGCTGCAGCGCGAAGATATCGAAGCCTTGCGTGCGATGCCGGATGTCGTCTCGGTTACACCCAGCAATTCATTGCCGTTGCTCGACAGCAGCTGGAACGGCTCTGTCGCGACGAAGCCGGGTTCGGATCTGATTAAAGGCGATGCACGCAGCACGTATTACTTTGGCGACGAAAACTTCCTGAAGACGCTGGGTCTGCAGCTGGTTGCCGGCCGCAACTTCACGGCGGGTGATGTCACCAATAAGGGGTTCCGCGATCCGGCCGAACCTTCCTTGGTGATGGTGACCAAAGAACTTGCCGATAAGTTATTTCCGCAAGGTGCTGTCGGCAAGGCGATGTACCTCGATGGCGGCACCAAGCCGACCACGATTGTCGGGGTGGTCGCGCGCTTGCAGGTTCCCAGCAATGGCACATGGGCGAGCACTTTCGTGTGGAATTCGACGATCGAACCGCTTCGCCTTAACGCCAATTATTCCCGTTACGCCGTACGCACCAAGCCTGGACGGATGGATGCGGTGATGCATGCCATACCCGGCGCGCTGTACGGGGTCAATCCCATGCGTGTGCTCGACGATGACAGCGTGAAGTCCTTTGGGGCGATCCGCGCCGATGCGTATCGCGCCGACATCGGTATGGCAGCGCTGATGGGTGTTGTGTGCCTGATTTTGCTGGCCGTCACTGCGGCGGGCATCGTTGGTCTGACCAGTTTCTGGGTGGGGCAGCGTCATCGGCAGATCGGTGTGCGTCGTGCGCTAGGTGCACGCAAGATCGATATCCGGCATTACTTCCAGCTCGAAAATCTGTTGATTGCCGGTGGCGGTGCAGTGGTTGGCATTGCGCTGGCCATCGGCTTGAATCGCGCGCTGATCCAGTACTTCGAGATGACGACCATGCCTTTCTGGTACGTGTTGGTCGGTTTGGCCACGGTGTTGGTACTAGGTCAGTTGGCGGTTTTGGTGCCGGCCATGCGTGCAGCCAACGTGCCGCCCGTCGTGGCAACACGCACGGTGTGATGCTCGGTTGAATCGCTAACTCAGGGTCATCGGATTAGGAGTGTCTGATGTTTGGCTATTACCTCGATCTCGCATTTCGTGGGCTCAGGCGCAATCGCATGCTCACCGCGTTGATGGTGCTGGCCATTGCGTTGGGTATTGGCGCGAGCATGACAACACTCACGGTGCTTCACGTGCTCTCCGGCGATCCACTGCCGGGGCGCAGCGCATCGATTTATTACCCGCAAGTCGATCCCCAAGATATCAGCAAGTACGTTCCCGGCGCGGAGCCGCCGGAGCAGGTAGCGTGGATCGACGGCATGAACCTGTTGAATGCGAAGCGCGCAACGCGGCAGGCATTGATGACCGGCGGCATGGTGCCACTGCAGCCAACGCAGTCGAGCATCGATCCCTTCCGGGCCATGGCGTTGTTTACGACGAAAGATTTCTTTCCGATGTTCGGCTTGCCGTTCAAGTACGGCAATGCATGGGGCGATGCGGAGGATGCTGGCAAAGCACACATCGTCGTTATCAGCTCTGACTTGAACGATAAATTATTTGGCGGCAAGAACAGCGTGGGCGGAACGTTGCGCTTGCAAGGAGCGGATTTTCGCATCATCGGCGTGCTGGGCGATTGGCATCCGAATCCGCATTTCTACGACCCCTATATGGGTAACTACGCCAGCGACGAAGATATTTTTGTTCCCTTGACCACATCGCGCGCCACGCACATGGGACACGAGGGTTCGGTCGATTGCTGGGGCAACGGCAACGGCGGCCCAGAAGATCTGGAGCGGTCGCAATGCGTATGGCTGCAGTTCTGGGTTCAACTGGATGATGCCGCGAGCGTCAGCGAATATCAGGCATTTCTCGTGCACTATTCGGAAGAACAGCACGCATTGGGTCGATTCACGCGGGCGCCGAATGTCCGCTTGCGTTCGATGATGCAATGGCTGGCCTTCCAGAAAGTCGTTCCTAGCGATGCGCGTCTTCAAACGTGGCTGGCTCTGGGCTTTCTGGTGGTGTGCCTCATCAATACCGTGGGTCTGATGCTGGCGAAATTCATGCGTCGCGCGAATGAGCTGGGCGTGCGTCGCGCACTTGGGGCATCCCGCCGCGCTTTGTTTGCACAGTTATTGATCGAAGCGGGCACCATCGGTTTCGCTGGCGGTGCTCTCGGGCTTTTGCTGTCTCTGTTCGGGTTGTGGTGCGTACGACAGCAGCCGGCGGAGTACGCCCCGCTTGCCCACATGGATACGCCCATGCTGCTGGCGACCTTTGCGTTGGCTATCGGTGCAAGCCTGGTGGCGGGCGTGCTTCCAGCGTGGCGTGCCTGCCACATTCCTCCCGCACTGCAATTGAAGGCGAATTGATATGGATATTCGTCCCATACTGATGACTTTGCGGCGCCACAAATTCACGGCATGCCTGCTTATTCTCGAGATCGCTTTGACATGCGCGATCATTTGCAACGCCATCTTTCTGATTGACCAGCGTCTTGAAAACATGCGCGTCGTCAGCGGTGTCGCAGAACAGGAACTGGTGTACGTGAAGACCGCTTACATCGGCAATCGCCCTGACGCGCCCGCGCGTGCGGCGGCGGATATTGCTGCGCTGGAAGGCATATCCGGCGTCAAGGCTGCGGCGCTGATCGACCAGATCCCGTTCGACTATGGTTCCGACAACGCAGGCCTGCGCTTAACGCTGAGCCAGCGGGAGGACAGTCTCAGTGCGGCCATGTATCACGGCGAAAATTTGTTGCGTGTATTGGGTGCGCAGATAGTCGAGGGACGCGACTTTCGACCCGAAGAATATGTGCCGATGAGCAAAGTTGTTGAGGCACTGGATAAAGGCGAGCTAGGCAACCAGCCTAACCCAGCCATCGTTTCACGCGCTGTAGCGGATCGTCTGTGGCCAGGACAGGAGGCGCTTGGCAAGCAGGTCTATATAGGCCAGGACGTCCCTCTCACCGTTGTGGGCGTGGTGGGGACCTTGGTGAGGCCCAGTGAAATGCAGATGGCAAAAGGCGCTCAATACAGCGTTGTGTTGCCCATCCAGGAGGGTTCGGCCGAAGGCTCGGTGTATGTGCTGCGTACCGCGCCGAAAGATCGGGACGAGGTGCTCAAAGCGGCCGTCGCAAAACTGATGGCGCTCGATCCCAACCGCATCGTGCTGGAGAAGGGCACCATGGAGCAGCATCGGCGCGATTTCTTCCAGAATGATCGTGCAATGGCCAGCATCCTTGTCGGCGTTTGCATCGCCATGCTCATCATCACTGCATTGGGAATCGTCGGACTTGCGAGTTTCTGGGTGTCGCAGCGAAATCACAGCATTGGTGTGCGGCGTGCGCTCGGTGCAACGCGCAGCAATATCCTCAGCTATTTTCAGACTGAAAATTTCCTGCTCACCACGATGGGGATCGTGGTCGGCATGGTGCTGGCGTACGGCATCAACCTTTTTCTGATTGTGCATTACGAGTTGCCGCGTTTGCCGGTGATGTATCTGCCGGTTGGCGCAGCGCTGCTTTGGCTGATCGGCCAGTGTGCCGTGCTTGGCCCGGCGATGCGCGCTGCCGCCGTGCCGCCGGTCGTCGCAACGCGTTCGGTGTGAGTCCATAGGGGGGCCATATGTTTGGGTATTACATCGATCTGGCCATGCGCAGCCTCAAGCACAACAAAATGCTGACGGCGTTGATGGTGCTGGCGATCGCGGTGGGTATCGGTGCCAGCATGACCACGCTCACGGTCATGCATCTGCTTTCGGGCGATCCGATGCCTGGCAAGAGTGCCACGCTGTTCTATCCGCAGGTCGATACCGATCCAACCAACGAAAGCAATCACGCCCAGCCACCCGATGTGATGGATTACCGCTCGGCGATGGATCTGTGGAGCAGTCGTCGCGCAGACCGCCAGGCACTGATCGTGGACAGTCAGCTCAAGGTGCGTGCGCCGGGTGTGGATTTACCGCCATTGATGGAAACGATGCTGTCGACGACGGCCGATTTCTTTCCGATGTTCGATGTGCCATTCCAATACGGCGGCGGGTGGAGCGCGGAGGACGACGCCAGGCATGCGCGTGTGGCGGTGATCTCGGCGGACCTTAACGACAAGTTGTTCGCGGGTCAGAATAGCGTGGGCCGCACCTTACGTTTGCGCGATAGCGATGTGCGCATCATCGGTGTACTTAAACCGTGGCGGCCGTCGCCATTGTTCTATGCGGTGGCGGGCGGTCGTTTCAGCGGTGGCGATACGTCCAGCTTCTACGGCAAGCCGGAGGACGTCATGGCGCCGTTCTTTAGCGGGCTGGAAATCAACGATGGTCATTTCTACCAGTTCAACTGTTGGGGCATTCCAACGACGCCGGGGCACCTTGAAGCGGCGCCGTGCAATTGGGTGCAGCTGTGGGTGCAGCTCGGCGATGCTGGAAAGGTCGCAAGCTATCGGCGCTTTGTAGACGATTACGCGGCACAACAGAAAGCCTTGGGCCGCTTCACGCATGCCGACAACACCCGCATGCGCGGCTTGATGCAATGGCTGGATTTCAACGGCGTGGTGCCCAGCGATGTGCGGCTCCAGACATGGCTGGCATTCGCCTTTCTCGCCATTTGCCTGTTCAACACGGTGGGTCTTTTGCTCGCGAAATTTCTGCGCCGCAGCGGCGAAATCGGTGTGCGCCGCGCGCTTGGCGCCACGCGTGGTGCGGTGTTCGCTCAGTGCCTGGTCGAGGCGGGGTTGATTGGCGTGCTCGGTGGCGTTGGCGGTTGGTTGCTCACGATGATCGGGCTGTGGGTGGTGCGTCGTCAGCCGGCCGCCTACGCGGATATGGCCCATCTGGATCTCACGATGTTACTCACGACGTTCTTGCTCGCCCTCGTGGTCAGCTTGATCGCCGGTGCACTGCCTGCCTTGCGCGCGAGCCGCATTCCTCCGGCGCTGCAATTGAAGACACTTTAAAGGGCGCCGTCATCATGCAGATCCGACCGATTCTCGCTGCGCTACGCCACCATCGCCTGGCGACCTTGTTGATTGCGCTGGAAATCGCGCTTGCGTGTGCCGTGCTGTGCAACGCCTGTTTCCTGATTGCCAACCGGATTGGCAATATGCGCATCGTTAGCGGGGTAGACGAAAACTCGTTGGCTTTGGTCGTCGTTACTGGTTTTGAGGACACTCAGGGGCCGGACGTCAATGCGCGCATCATTGCCGGATTGCACGGCATCGCTGGCGTGCAGTCGGTCAGTGTTATCAACACCGTTCCATTCGGGCAGCAGGTCGATTCGGCCGGGATCAACAAGGATCGTGCGGGTCAAATCCAGGGCGGTCAGATCGACTTCTATCAGGGCGGACCCGGTACTGTGCAGGCGCTGGGTATGAAGCTTGTCGAAGGCGTGTGGCCACAAGCGGCTGACTATCTGCCACTGCATGATTATTTTGCCGATGATTCGAGCACGGTAATAAGCAAAGCACTCGCGGCGCACTTGTGGCCGGGAGCCGATCCTCTAGGCAAGGAATTCTGGTGCGATAGATTCCATTTCCGCGTCATAGGCGTAGTCGATCATTTGGCGATCGCGCAACCCGGAAGCCGGGGCACGAATACGGCGGAATGGTCGGCGTTTGTGCCAACCATGCCGGGACGTTTCCTCAACGGTACCTATCTGGTGCGCGCCGACCCGAGCGACATACCACGCATCGTGCGTGATGCGCCTGCCGTCATCGCGAAGGTGGCGCCGGATGTCGTGTTCGATCACGCCAACAGCAACACCGTCAGCGATCTGCGCCACAATTATTTCGAACGCGACCGCGCCATGGTTGGCATGCTGTTAGGGGTGATCCTTGCATTGATGCTGGTCACTGCGCTGGGCATCGTCGGCCTGGCCAGCTTCTGGGTGCAGCAGCGGCGCCGGCAGATCGGTATTCGTCGCGCGGTGGGCGCAACGCGTGGCGATATCCTGCGTTACTTTCTCACCGAGAATTTCCTCATCGTCACGGGAGGCATTTTGCTCGGCATCGTGTTTGCGTTGGCGCTCAATCTTGTGCTGGTGACGCAATACGAAGTGCCACGCTTGCCGCTCTATTACCTTCCCGTTGCTGCCGTGGTGTTGTGGACGCTGGGCCAGCTCGCGGTACTCGCGCCCGCGTTGCGCGCTGCGGCCGTGCCACCGGTGGTGGCGACAAGGACGGTTTGACGGCGAGGGCAGCACGACCATACGCCCCGAGGCTGTACCCTGTCGTCGCGACACGATCACTGCGCTGCGGACAACTTTTCATATACGTAGGCAAATGGTCATGGCAACCTTTCGGGCAGGAGCTGCATCCATGTCTGCATGTGTAGGAAACGAATGCGTACCGTACTGATCATTGACGACAACCCCGCCGTGGGCGAAGCGCTGTCGCTTCTGCTCTCGTTGCATGACGTGCGGCCGCTTGTGGCGCTGACGCCCGAGGATGGCCTGGCGATGCTGGAGCGGGAAGCGGTGGATGTCGTGATTCAGGACATGAATTTCACGGCCGACACGACCTCGGGCGAAGAGGGCGTGGAGCTGTTCCGTGCCCTGCGCGAGCGCCACACGGACCTTCCGGTGATCCTGCTGACCGCCTGGACGCACCTGGAGACCGCGGTAGAGCTGGTGAAGGCAGGGGCCGCCGATTACCTGGCCAAACCCTGGGACGATGCCAAGCTGCTGCAGACGGTGGAGAACCTGCTGGAGCTGTCCGAATCCACCCGCGAGGTGAACCGCACGCGGCAGGAGCGCCGCAAGCGGCGCGAGGCCTTGCAGCGCAAATACGATCTGGACGGCCTGGTGTTTGCCTCCGAAGCCATGGCGCGGACGCTGGATCTGGCCTGTCAGGTGGCGCGTTCGGATGTGCCTGTGCTGATCACCGGGCCTAACGGCGCCGGCAAGGAGCGCATCGCGGCGATCGTGCACGCCAATTCGGCGGTCCGGAATGGCGCGTTTATCGCGGTCAATTGCGGCGCGTTGCCGGGCGAATTGATCGAAGCCGAACTATTCGGTGCCGAGGCTGGCGCCTATACGGGTGCCAACAAGGCGCGCGAAGGACGCTTTGAACTTGCCGATGGGGGCACCTTGTTCCTCGACGAAATCGGCAACCTGCCGTTGCCGGGTCAGATGAAGCTGTTGCGCGTGCTGGAGACCGGACAATTCGAGCGTCTGGGCTCGGGCCGTACGCGCAAGGTGAAAGTGCGCGTATTGAGCGCGACCAATGCGGACCTGAAGGCGATGATTCGCGCCGGCACGTTCCGCGAAGATTTGTATTACCGGCTCAACGTCATCGACGTGAATCTTCCGCCCTTGTCCGAGCGCATCGACGACATCATGCCGCTGGCCGAGCATTTCCTGGCTGGCCGTGCGGAGCTCAGCGAGGCAGCGCGCGAGGCCTTGCTGACCTACCCATGGCCCGGCAATGTGCGTGAGCTGAAGAACGCGATCGAGCGAGCCTCCTTACTGGCCAACAACACGCCTATCACGCCCGAACAGCTCAATTTGCCGCAGCATTCGGTTACGGCGGCGGCTGTACGCAATCTCGACGAGCCCAGCCGTGAGGTGGTTGAAGCGGCGCTCAATAAGGCCGATGGTGTTGTGAGCCGCGCAGCGCAGTCCCTCGGTTTGTCTCGACAGGCGCTTTACCGGCGCATGGAGCGTTACGGGCTCGCAACGCAGCAGGCGTGAATCGGACCCGTTGCGGGCCATGATCTTCCGGCAGTGGTACATCCACGCATGGGTGTTGTAGAACGGGTGCATTCCCAGGGAGATCTTCCATGCAGCACCGCTCTAGCGTGAATGGGGACGAACGATGCGGTTGAGGTCGCTGGAAGGGCGTCTGGCTGTCTTGCTTGCGTTTGCCGCGCTGATGGGCGCGCTGGTTTATATCGGCGTGACGAGCTGGCCTTTACCGCAGACGTTGAAGTGGCTGCACACCGCGCTCACTTTGGACATCCCCCCGCCGACTCAAGCAGGCGGCATCATCATCTGCGCGATCATCCTGCTGCCGTTGTGCTGGTGGCTGGGGCATATCGTGATGGAGCCCGTCAAACGCCTGCTGCGTGCATTGGAAAGCGCGGTAGCGAGTTATCGCGATGGCGATTTCAGTATTTCCATCGCCTTGAATCGCCGCGACGAGTTGGGTGACCTGATCCGTGTGCACAACGAGTTGGGCCAGACCCTCCGCGAGCAGCGTCAGAATCTCGCGCAGCGTGAATTGCTGCTCGATACCGTCGTGCAGAACACGCCCGTTGCATTGGTGTTGACGGATAGCAGCGGACGTGTGGCGTACGCGAATATCGCGGCACGGCACCTGTTCAACGAAGGCCGCAGTCTCAACGGTCTGCATTTCGGCACGTTGATCGAGAACTCTCCCGAAGCGTTGCGCAAGGCCACGGAAGGGACCGAGGACGCGCTTTTCAGTGTGGAAATGGACGGTAGCGAAGAAACCTTCCATCTCTCGCAACGGGCATTCCGTCTGCAGGGAAGGCCGCATCGCCTGCAACTGTTCCGCCGCATGACGCGCGAGCTTTCGAGGCAGGAAGTGGCGGCGTGGAAGCGTGTGATACGTGTGGTCAGCCACGAATTGAACAATTCGCTCGCGCCGATTTCTTCGCTTGCGCATTCCGGTGCCGAGCTTGCGCGTCGCGGCGATGTGCAGCGTTTGCCGGGCGTATTCGCAACCATTGGCGAACGCGCTCGCCATCTGCACGGCTTTATCGACGGTTACGCACGATTTGCGAAACTTCCTGCGCCTCGTCCGGTGGCGATTGAATGGCAACCCTTTCTCGATGGACTGGCGCTGCATTGCCGCTTCCAGCTCAGCGGTGAGATTCCGCCACAGCCAGGCTGGTTCGATCCGGTGCAGATCGAACAGGTATTGATCAACCTGATCAAGAACGCGCACGAGTCGGGTAGTGCGCCGGAAGGCGTGACGTTGGCCTTGCACCCGGTCGGCCATGAACTGCGTATCGAAGTGGGCGATCGCGGACCCGGCATGAGCGAGGCGGTACTGGCGCAGGCGCTGTTGCCGTTCTATTCCACCAAGCGTTCCGGCACCGGCCTTGGCCTGGCCTTGGCGCGCGAGATCAGCGAAGCCCACGGCGGCCGCATTGCACTCGCCAACCGGGAAGACGGCGGCCTGCGCGTTACGCTGGCGTTACCTCTGACAGCCACCTCTGCGTAACCGGTAACGCAACGAAGCTGGCCTATACTCGCCTTATCAAAAGGAGGAGTTGCCATGGGAAGTATCGTTGCATTAGTCATTATCGTGCTCGTGTTCGTCGTGCTGGCCAAGCTGGTGCGTGTCGTTCCGCAGGGTTACGAATGGACTGTTGAACGCTTCGGCAAATACATCCGCACGCTGTCGCCCGGCCTGCATTTTCTTATTCCCGTGATGTACGGCATCGGTCGCAAGATGAACATGATGGAACAGGTGCTGGACGTGCCGAGCCAAGACGTGATCACCAAGGACAACGCGGTCGTGCGCGTCGACGGTGTGGTGTTTTATCAGGTATTGGACGCCGCCAAAGCAGCCTATGAAGTGGCGAATCTGCAGCAGGCTGCACTCGCGTTGGTGATGACCAATATTCGTACTGTGTTGGGTTCGATGGATCTGGATGAATCGTTGAGCCAGCGCGATGCGATCAACGCAAAACTGTTGAAAGTGGTCGACGAAGCCACGCATCCGTGGGGTGTGAAGGTCAATCGCATCGAGATCAAGGACATTGCGCCGCCGCGCGACCTGATCGATTCGATGGCGCGGCAGATGAAAGCCGAGCGTGAAAAGCGAGCGAATATTCTCGAAGCGGAGGGCTTCCGTCAGGCGGCGATCCTCAAGGCCGAAGGCGAGAAACAGTCTGTCATCCTGGCGGCCGAGGGTGAGAAAGAGGCGGCGTTCCGTGCTGCCGAGGCGCGTGAGCGTTCGGCCGAGGCGGAAGCCAAGGCAACGTCGATGGTGTCCGAGGCGATCGCCAACGGCAACGTCAATGCGCTCAATTACTTCATCGCCAACAAGTACGTCGAAGCGTTGAAGGAAATGGCCAACTCGCCCAATCAAAAGATGCTGCTGCTGCCGATGGAGGCGACGGGCATTCTCGGTTCGCTGGCGGGCATTGCCGAGCTGGCGAAGGAATCATTGGGACAGCAGCAAGAAAAGATTGCCGCGCGCCGTACGCCGCCGACCATCAGCTGATATCTCAGGCGTGGCGAGTGGAACTCCGCTCGCCACGCCTGCGTTGAACCGGTAAGGGAGTCGACCATGTTCGCTAGCATTGCTGCGCATTACATCTGGTGGATCGTCGCGCTGGTGTTGATTGCCATCGAGGTGATCATGCCCGGCTACTTCATGCTGTGGATCGGTATCGGTGCTGCGGTAACGGGTGTGCTGGTGTTTATCGTGCCGGGTCTGTCGATGCTGATTCAATCCATCCTTTTCGCGGTACTCGCGTTCGCATCGTGCGCGGCCTATTGGTATGGGCTGCGCCCAACGCTGCACCGCAATGAGCCCGGTGACGTAAAACTGAATCGCCGCGCTGAGCAGCTGATCGGCAACCGTTACGTGTTGATCGAAGCCATCGTCAACGGGCGAGGTACGGCGTGCGTCGGGGACGGCCAATGGCTGGTGAGCGGGCCCGATTTGCCGCTGGGTAGTACGGTCGAAGTGGTGGCTGTGGAAGGCACAACCTTGAAGGTAAGGCCGGCTTGAGTGGTGTATCCGGTAAGCGAGGAGCGTGGCGTCGTTACGTGGTGCCGAGCCCATCGCATACCCAAGTGGCGCGCTTCAGGTAAGAATGGCGCCATGCCTGCCCATGACATCCTCTATTCACTGTCGTACTCCGCCGTCACCTGTCGAAGGGTGGATGGCGCATGAGCGTTCAGTTTGCGACTACATCCATCAACACGCGTATCGCGTTTCTGGTGGAACTGGCAACACGCCTGCATAAATACGGCGCATCGTCGCCGCGCCTGGAGATGGCCATTTCCGGCTCGGCGCATCGCATTGGCCTGAGCGCGGAGGTGTGGTCCAGCCCCACCGCCATCATCATTTCCTTTGCCGATCTTGCGCAAGGCGATGAGGGCCGTGTGGCGAGTGCTACGCAAGTCATTCGTTTGCTTCCCGGCGATGTGAATCTCGACAAGCTGTGCCGTGCCGACGAGATTGCCGACCGCGTCATCGCCGGTGAGCTGGATTTGCGCGAAGGTTTCCGTCTGTTGCGCGCGCTGGAGATTCCCGATACGCGCCAACAGAAGGCTGCGGTGATCGGCAGTTACGGTTTGTCGGCGGCGGCCATCGATGCATTGTTTCTGCATACGTCGTTGGCGGATCTGTTTGTGGCGGCGGCGGTCGGGTTGATCATCGGCACCATTACAATACTGTCGGCCACGCGGCCACGATTGGCGGTCGCCAGCGACGCCATTTGCGCGATGGTGGCGACGCTCGTGGCGATTATCGTCAGCGCATTCGTTGTGCCGCTGGCGATCAAATCCGTCGTGCTTGCGGGGCTGATTGTGCTGGTGCCCGGCATGTCGTTGACGACAGCGGTGCGCGAGATTTCCAGTCAGCATCTGGTCTCCGGCATGGCGCGCATGGGTGGTGCCATGGCGACACTGCTCAAGCTGACATTCGGTACGGTTGCCGCCACGCAGATTTGCGCGGTGTTGCATATCGAACCGCGCGATTTCGAACTGCCTGCGCTGCCGGGATGGGTGGATTATCCGGCGCTATTGGTAGCTGCGATTGCTTTTGCGATTTTGTTCCGCGCGGCGAAAAGGGACTGGCCGGTGGTGATTCTGGCCGTCATCGTCGGTTATGTCACAACGCGCCTGGGCGGCGAGATTTCCGTCAATTTGCCCGGCGCGCCATTCGGTGTGTTTCTGGGTGGTTTTTTGCTCAGCGCATTAGCCAATCTTTATGCGCGTTATGTCGGCCGGCCGGGTGCGGTCGTACGCGAACCGGGCATTTTGTTGCTGGTGCCGGGCAGCGTGGGATTTCGTAGTGTGTCTTATCTGCTCGATCGCAATGCGTCGCTTGGTTTCGATACCGGAATATTGCTGGTGACGCTGCTTATATCGCTGGTGGCGGGATTATTGTTTGGCGAATTGACGATTGCCCCGCGCCGTTCGCTATGACCGTGCAACGTGATCAATAAAAAACGCCGGCACGAGCCGGCGTTTTTTTCCGAGCAGTTGCTGCAAGAAATCAGATCGCCAGATCCTTTTCTTTCTTGCCGGCTTTCAGTGCGTCATTGAACCAGCGCGGGCGCTTGCCGCGGCCGGACCATGTCTGTTCCGGATCGGCCGGATTGCGGTATTTCGGCGCCACGGAACCGGTGCCACGGCGTTTGCCAACACGCGGCGTGCCGAAGACATCTTCGAAGGTATAACCCTCGGACTTGATCAAAGCGTGCACTTTCTCGCGCAGCTTGATGACTTTTTCCTTGCGAAGTTCGTTCTGGCGAAGCTGGGCTTTGCTGATCAGGTCATTGAGCTGAGTGTGGTTGAGGTTTTTGATATCAATGGCCATAAGAGCGACTCCGGTAAAAAGGTGTAAATGGGCTTGCCGGGCTTGTGCATTTAGTTGTAAATGCCCGGAAGTACTCTCGATTTTCCCCTAGATATTGCGGAATTGCAAAGCAATATCGATGAGATAATGAATATTCGATTTGTACGAATCATCCTATTTGCGTATTGCAGGCTTGTTAATCGTTTGGGCGTGAATAAGGTAATGGGCGATTATTTTTATTCGCGAAGAAAACGCAGGCTACTGCGGAATCTTAGCTGCTTGGAATTTGCTCCCTCCCCTGCATACAGGGGAGGGCCGGGGTGGGGTTGTCCGAGCTTGCCGCGAGGTTGAAGGCTTCACCCCGCCCCAACCCTCCCCTACTGCACGTAGGGGAGGGGCGGCTTGCGAGTTACTGAGCTTTGATGCTGATGAGATTAAAAAAGCCGCCATGCGGCGGCTTTTTCTGTGATGAGCGAAATCCGAGCTCAGCCCAGCAATTCGAACAACTCATCGCGCGTGATGGCACTGCTTTCAGCGGCATCGCGCCGGCGATATTCCAGCGTGCCTGCAGCCAGTCCGCGTTCGCTGACGACAACACGATGCGGAATGCCGATCAATTCCATGTCGGCAAACATGGCGCCGGGGCGCAGGCCACGATCGTCCCACACCGTATCGATGCCGCGTGCGGTGAGTTCGTTGTAGAGCGATTCGGCAGCGGCATTCACTTCCGGAGCGTTCTTCGGATTGATCACGCACACCGCCACACGCCACGGCGCCATGGTTTCGGGCCAGATGATGCCGGCATCGTCATGGCATTGTTCGATGGCGGCGGCGGCGATGCGGCTGATGCCGACGCCGTAACAACCCATCAGCATGACCTGCTTCTTGCCCTGGTCATCCAGAACGGTCGCGTCAAGTGCTTCGGCGTATTTCTTGCCGAGCTGGAAGATGTGGCCGACCTCGATACCGCGTGCGATGTGCAAGGTGCCGTGGCCATCGGGCGAAGGATCGCCTTCCACGACCTGGCGAATATCTTCGATGCGTGTGATGCGCGCGTCGCGTTCCCAATTGGCGCCGGTGTAATGGGTGTCGTTGGCGTTGCCGCCGCAGACGAAATCGGCGAGTGCCGCGGCGCTGCGATCGACGATGACGGGAATCGAATCGGGCAACGCCACCGGACCGATGAAGCCGGGACGCGCACCGATGGCGGCAATAATCTCTTCTTCGCTCGCCAGCACGGATTCGTCGGGCAACTCGGGCAGCTTGTTGGCCTTGACCTCGTTGATGTCGTGATCGCCGCGCAGGCACAGCGCAACGAGGCCTTCCTTGCCGCGCACGAGCACGGTCTTCAGCACGCGGTCGGGCGTGATGCCGAAATGCGCAACCACATCGTCGACGGTGCGCACGCGCGGCGTATCCATGCGCTGCAACGTTGCACTCGGGGCAGGGCGGCTGATGGCAGGCGCCAATGCTTCGGCTTTTTCGATGTTGGCGGCGTATTCCGAACCATCCGAGAACGCGATGGCGTCTTCGCCCGAATGGGCCAGCACCTGGAATTCGTGACTGGCGTTGCCACCAATGGCGCCCGTGTCCGCCTGCACGGCGCGGAACTTCAGGCCCAGGCGCGTAAACATGCGCGAATACGCCTGATACATCACCTCATACGTTTCGCTCAGCGATTCCTGGTTGAGATGGAACGAATAGGCGTCCTTCATCAGGAATTCGCGCGAGCGCATCACACCGAAGCGTGGACGGATCTCATCGCGGAACTTGGTCTGGATCTGATAGAAATTGACCGGCAGCTGCTTGTAGCTTTTAAGCTCGTTGCGCGCGAAATCGGTGACCACTTCCTCGTGCGTGGGGCCGTAGCAGAATTCCTGCTCCTTGCGGTCCTTGATCTTCAGCAGCTCGCTGCCGAAGCGTTGCCAGCGGCCGGTTTCTTCCCACAGCTCGCGCGGCTGCACGGAGGGCATCAGCATTTCGATGGCGCCGGCGCGGTTCATTTCCTCGCGCACGACTTTTTCCACGTTGCGCAGCACGCGCAGGCCCAGCGGCGACCAGGTGTAGATACCCGAGGCGAGCTTGCGGATCATGCCGGCGCGAAGCATCAGCTTGTGGCTGGTGAGTTCGGCGTCGGCAGGGACTTCCTTGACGGTGGCCAGGTGGAATTGGCTAAGGCGCATGTGCGGCGAATCCAGGGGTAAAGCGCCGATTATAGCGGGCCGCCCGCCGTTCCCTCTTCCCTTCGCGGAAGAGGGCGCGAAAAGGTGCTTATTGCGCGCAGTACAGTTGGTATTGAGACTGGCTGGCGTCCAGTTGCTGCTTGCGCTGATCGGGGTTCAGCAGTGTTTGTTGACCGTTCTGTTGTTCCACGACCGGGGCCGAGCCCGTAAGGGCGTCGATGCTTCCCTTGAGCTGGGTGCATAGCTTGGCCCGGTTTTGGGGCGTATCGGTCATGAGCTGCGGCTGGCTGCCGCTGTCGGTCGGAACGTTAGGTGCGTTTACGGGCAAAGCGGTCGATGACGCTGCGGCGGCTTCCGAGTCGGACGCGGCGATGTTCACCTGGCTGTATTTAGTACCGGCCGGCGGCGGGCTCTCGGAGAAATGAGTGGTGCCCTTGGCGTCGACCCACTTGTAGACCTGAGCAGAGGCAATCGGCGCGACCAGCAGAAGCGCAAGGGCAAACGAGAGGCGACGCATGGGCAGACTCCGGGGCGGGTGTATAGGCGGTGCACTAGTTAACAGCTGGCGTCGTCAGGACTCAAGCGCCGAAGGTACCGGAATCGTGAGAACGTGCTTTTCTGCACGTTCTGCTTGCGTCCCGTTTGGGTAAATGCGCTAAAGCGGCACGTGGACAAACAGGGAGTTGAAGCGGTTTGTGCCCGCCAGGGCGCACCCGATCCGGGGAGGCGATTCGCAGCACCCTGCTACACTGACGGCATCACGTTTCGGATTGATACATGAGCGACATCACGCCAGTCCGGCCGCCGCGGCACCCCGGTATTTATCTCCTGCCGAACCTGTTTACGACGGGCGCCATGTTCGCCGGCTTCTACGCCATCGTCGTCAGCATCGATGGCCGTTTTACGGATGCCGCCATTGCGGTGTTTGTGGCTGCCCTGCTGGATGGCATGGACGGCCGCGTCGCGCGTTTGACCAATACCCAGAGCGAATTCGGGGTGCAGTACGACTCGTTGTCGGACCTGGTGAGTTTCGGCCTGGCACCGTCGCTGGTGATGTACAACTGGTCGCTGTCGAACCTGCGCGAGTACGGTGCCACGTGGGGCAGGATCGGCTGGGCGGCGGCGTTTATCTACGCCGTGTGCGCAGCGCTGCGTCTGGCGCGCTTCAACACCCAGGTCAAGGTCATCGACAAACGTTATTTTCAGGGGTTGGCCAGTCCGGCCGCTGCGGCAGTGTGCATGTCTTTCGTCTGGAGTATGGATAAGTTCGGAGTGTCCGGCGTCACGCTCGACAAGTTCACGCCGTTCATGGCGGTAATCGTCGGCTTGCTGATGGTTAGTAATTTCCGCTACTACAGTTTCAAATCCCTGCCGATGGGGCGCGTGCCGTTTCTATGGATTCTTATCGCGGTGCTGGTTCTGGTGCCGTTCTTTGTGGATCCGCCACGCGTGTTGCTGGTGGTATTTACCTTGTATCTGCTATCCGGACCGGTGGTGACGCTGTGGGGTTTGGCTATGCATCGCAAACGTCCGCGGCGTAGCGTGGCATGAACGCACTCGTCGCCAGTCCTGCGCACCGCTCGCGCGTGCTTCGCGCGCTGGGCGTGGTGTCGTGGCGGCGGCGTGCGACGGCGGTGGTTGAACCCATCGCACAACCGGTAACGATGGAGCTGCCGTCCAGCACCAGCGTGGTAGTCGTGCTACCGCATGGGTGTGCAGTGCGTGAGCTAGATCTGCTTGGGCGTGCGCTGTGCGCTTTCGGGCCGAGTCTCGCCCGCGCGGCACGCATCGAAGTGACCGATGCGATGCAGGTACCACACGCTCAGGCGTATCTCGTGTTCGGAGAGCCTCAGGCGCACGCGCTGGGGCGTGCCTTGCCGGCCGACGTCATGCGCGATGCGCATATCGTCCTCGCCGATGCACCCAATGAACTGCTTTCTCAAGCCGCTTCCAAGCGCCGTCTGTGGCATGCGTTGCGTAGCATGCGTCGCGCGCTGGGAGCTTCCGGGGCGTCCTGATGGTTGCCGTGGCGCGTCCCTCGCTGGAGATGCGCGCTATGCGGCGCGAGGACTTGCCGCGCGTCAGCGAACTTGAAAACGGTTCCTATGATTTTCCCTGGACGTTAGGCATCTTCGGCGACTGCCTGCGCGCGGGACACCCCTCGTGGGTGCTATGCATGGATGGCAAGATCATCGGTTACGGCATTTTGTCAGTGGGTGCCGGTGAGGCGCATGTTCTCAACGTTTGCATCGATCCGCTGCAGCGCGGGCAAGGTTTCGGCCGCCATCTGATGAAGCGGTTGCTTGATATCGCACGATGGAACGGCGCCGAACGCGTGTTTCTGGAAGTCCGGCCGTCGAATCCGAATGCGCAGACGTTGTATGAATCGATGGGGTTTCGCGAAATCGGACGGCGTCCGCGTTACTACCCGGCGCACAACGGGCGCGAAGATGCCATTGTGATGGCGTTGGAGTTTGATGTTCCTTGATGCCCGTCATTCCGGCGTAGGCCGGAATCCAGTGGCGAAAGCGCTCCATATTCTTCCGAATTTTTCAGCTCATCCGTTACTGGATTCCGGCCTACGCCGGAATGACGAGCAAAAAAAGCCCGCGTCCGTGAGGAACGCGGGCTTTTTTCTTTTCCGGAAGCGATCAACCGAGCTTTTGCATCTGCTCTCGCAGCGCCGTGGCCTGTGTACCCCAGTCGGCAATCCGCTGTCTCTCCTGCGCCACCACCTCAGCCGGCGCATTAGCGACGAAGTTCGCATTGCCCAGCTTGTTCTCGCATTTCTTGATCTCACCTTCGATGCGTGCGATTTCTTTCGCGAGACGCGTCTTTTCGGCACTCAGATCAATCAGTCCGGCGAGCGGAATCAATACGCGCATCGAACCGACCACGGCTGCCGCGGCAGCTGGTTCGTCAGCACCGGATGCAATCCACTGCGGCGCGTCCACACGTGCGAGGAAGCTGATCTGCGCAGCGAACTTCGCGGCTCGTGCGCGATCGGTCGCGTCACCATCGGCAAGCAATAACGGAATCGTCTTGCCCGGTGCGATATTCATTTCTGCACGAATGCGGCGAATGCCGCTCAGTACGTTCTTGAACCACTCGATTTCAGCCGTGGCGGCTTCATCGGCAGGCATATCGCTGGCGTTGGGCCATGAGCGCTGCAAAATGCCGTCGGCCTTGATGCCGAGTTTCGGCGCCACCGATTGCCAAATTTCTTCCGTGATGAACGGCACGATCGGATGCAGCGCGCGCAAGACAGTTTCCAACACCACGACCAGCGTGTGGCGCGTGGACGCGGCAGCAGCGGCATCATCGCCGTTCAACGCAGGCTTGGACAATTCGAGGAACCAGTCGCAGAACTCGTTCCAGGTGAACTCGTAAAGCGCTTGCGCAAGCAAGTCGAAGCGATACGTGATGAAATGCTGTTCGACTTCGCCCAGCGTTTGCTTCAGGCGTGTGAGAATCCAGCGTTCTGCTTCCGTCGCCGGCGCACCGGATGGCGCGGGCAATTCGCCTTCCGGAAGATTCATCAACACAAAGCGCGCCGCGTTCCACAACTTGTTGCAGAACGCCTTGTAGCCTTCGGCACGCTTGATGTCGAAGTTGATGGTGCGGCTGTAGCTTGCCAGCGCAGCGAAGGTGAAACGCAGCGCGTCGGTACCAATGGCGGGAATGCCGCTCGGGTAATCCTTGCGGATGCGTTTTTCGACTTTCTCGCGCACCTGCGGAATCAGCAGCGACTTGATGGATTTTTCCACCAGCGGTTCCAGTTCGATACCGTCGATCAGGTCCAGCGGGTCCAGCGTGTTGCCCTTGGACTTGGACATCTTCTGGCCTTCCGCATCACGCACGATGGCGTTGATGTACACCTCACGGAACGGCACCTTGCCCGTGAAGTATTTGGTCGCCATCACCATGCGCGCGACCCAGAAGAAGATGATGTCGAAGCCGGTGACGAGCACTGCGCTCGGCAGGAATATCTTGTCGGCTTCCCAGTTTGCGACCACGTCGCCGCGCTCGTTCTTCACCGGACCGTTGGCGGGCCAGCCGAGCGTGGAGAAAGGCCACAGCGCTGAGCTGAACCATGTGTCCAGCACGTCTTCGTCCTGCTTCAGTGCGCCGACCGGTGCGGTGGTCGCGTGCTTACGTGCGTCGGCTTCGTCTTCGCCGACGAAGATGTTGCCCGCTTCGTCGTACCACGCAGGAATGCGGTGGCCCCACCACAGCTGGCGGCTGATGCACCAGTCCTGGATGTTGTCCAACCACTGCGTGTACGTCGTCGTCCAGTTTTCCGGCACGAACTTGACCTCGCCCGAACGCACAGCGTCGAGCGCCGGTTCGGTGATCGCCTTGCGGCCGCCGGGACGGCCATCTTTCTGCTTGTCGCTGGTGAGATCGACGAACCATTGATCGGTGAGCATCGGTTCGATCACAGCATCGGAACGCTGACTCACCGGAACCTGCAATTTGTGCGGCCTGGTTTCGACGAGCAGACCAGCCGCTTCGAGATCAGCGAGCACGACTTTGCGTGCCTCGTAGCGATCCATGCCCTGATATTTCGCGGGCGCGTTCGCGTTGACCTTCGCGTCGAGCGTGAAGATCTCAATCGGCGTCAGCTTGTGACGCTGGCCGATGGCGTAGTCGTTGAAGTCGTGCGCAGGCGTGATTTTCACGCAGCCGGTGCCGAATTCCTTGTCGACGTAGTCGTCGGCGATCACCGGAATCTGCCGGCCGGTAAGCGGCAACGTCAGCATCTTGCCGATCAGCTTCTGGTAACGCTCATCGTCCGGATGCACGGCCACTGCCACGTCGCCCAGCATCGTTTCCGGACGCGTGGTGGCGACGACAACGCTTTCGTCGCTGCCGGTGACTGGATAGCGAATCGACCACATGTGGCCGTCGCGCTCGACGTTATTCACCTCAAGATCGGACACTGCCGTACCCAGCACAGGGTCCCAGTTCACCAGGCGATTGCCGCGATAGATCAAACCGGCGCGATACCAATCGACGAACACCTTGCGCACAGCAGCTGACAGACCTTCGTCCATCGTGAAGCGTTCGCGCGACCAGTCCGCCGCGACGCCAAGGCGGCGCATCTGATTGGTGATGGTGGAGCCGGATTCGTCCTTCCACTGCCACACACGTTCGACGAAGGGTTCGCGGCCAAGGTCATGGCGGGTTTTGCTTTCCACCGCGAGCTGATTTTCGACGATCTTCTGCGTGGCGATGCCCGCATGATCGGTACCGACCTGCCACAGCGTGTTCATGCCGCGCATGCGCTGGTAGCGGATCAGCATGTCCATTACGGTCTGCTGGAACGCATGGCCCATGTGCAGGGTGCCGGTAACGTTCGGCGGCGGCAGTAGGATGCAGTACGGCTCGCCATGGCCGGACGGGCGGAATACGTCGCTGGCTTCCCAGCGGGCATACCACTTCGACTCGATCGGGCGGGGCTCGAAACTCTTTTCCATCGGGGACTCGCGTTTGCGCGCCGGGTCCGGCACGCGTGGGTAGGCGTAAAGCATCCATTGTAAAGGGCCGGAGCTGGCCTGCCAAAACGCGGGCAAACTGGCCCGGTGGGGCGTCAGCGGGGCGCCGGTCTGCTTCCGTTATAGTGCCCAGCTGGTTTGACGACTCTCGCACAGGGCGACCGCTCACGCATGGAAATCAGGAACGAAGTCGATATCGCGACCGCCGGTCTGCCCGTGCCAGCCACGGTGACGCCGCGTCCCAGGGTGGTCGTGTGCATGACCAACCATGAGCGGCCCGATTGCGCGCGAATCAACCAGGAGATCATCAAGCTCAACTATGCCGCGCCATGGCCGATCGTCCATGCGTGTTCCGACCCGACGTATGAACCGCACATGGAAGACGTGCTGGTTCGTTGCCAGCCGCGCACCATCATCTATGGTGCGCTGAATCTATTGCAGCAGTCGTGTCGCGCGGCGGTGGAGATCTACAACCCGCAGTATCTGCTGCATATCGAAGCCGACACCTGGGTGTTCAACCAGGAGATCATCACGCGCTATATCGATCTGCTGGATCGTCATCCGGAGGCGCATCTTGCTGCATCGACATGGAGCACCGATCAACGCCCGCAGTGGCGTCGGTTGCATCATCCGTTTGCAAAAGTGAAGCTGGGCTTGGCATCGATCGCCAGCGCTGTGGGCAACGATTTTTACGTCAAGCGCAAGCACACCTTGTCGACGCAGTTTTTTATCGCACGCAACGATCCGCGCTTTTTCACGATGCTCGATGCGGTTCAGCCGACGATCGACAACACGCTCGAGTACGATTTTTATCAGGGTTTCGTCAAAGAATTCGACAAACGCGGGATCATCCACATCAAGGAACGCGAGCCGGTGCATCCGGACAATCGTCACTGGTGTCCCGCACTGACGTTGCATGCGCAGCACTGGCCCGAACAACTTCCGCGTCCGGCAGATGTTCCTGCCGATGGCCGGCCGCATCCGGGCGTATCCGGTCAGTACGATATTCCTGGCAAGAAAGAAGTGCTCGCCGCGCACGGGTTCAAGCACGTTGGGCCGGCCATGCGTCAATTGCTTGATGCATCTGACACCAGTTACTACAACCCTAAAGCGAAGCGGTACTGAGCGCGCACAAGTGCGAGAATGCGACGATGAACCTGCTAGCCATCGAAACTGCGACTGAAGCCTGCTCCGTTGCGCTTGTGCACGGTGAAGACGTCGTTGCCCGCACCGAGCTGGCGCCGCGTCGGCACGCCGAGCGCGTATTGCCGATGGCGGACGAACTGCTGGCCGAAGCAGGCATCAGCAGGCATGCGTTGGACGGCATTGCGGTGGGTCGTGGGCCTGGCGCGTTTACCGGTGTGCGTCTGGCGGTGTCACTGGCGCAAGGCATGGCCATGGCGCTCGATCTGCCCGTGGTGACCATTTCTTCGCTCGCGGCGCTGGCGCTTGAAGCGCCCGAAGACGATGCGGCCATTCTTGCGGTGATCGATGCGCGCATGGGCGAAATCTATGCGGTCAGCTATCGGCGCGACGACAACGGCGGATTGATTGCGTTGGACGAAGAGCGCGTGTGCACAGCCGAATCGCTGCAATTGCCACAGGCCAATACGTGGCACGTTGTCGGCACGGGCTGGGCTACTTATGCGAGCGCTTTGCGCGAGAGATTGGGTATCGATCCTCGCTCTGCGGATGGTGCGCGTTATCCCCAGGCTCGCCACGTTGCGACGTTGGCGGTCAGCGAGTTCAAAGCTGGCCGTGCACATGCACCTGAACTCGCGTTGCCAGTGTATTTGCGTGACAAGGTCGCGTTGACGCTGGCTGAGCAGGGACGCTGACTCTTTTCCTCCTCTCCCCTCTTGGGAGAGGATTGAGGTGAGGGGTCAATCTTGCGATGCGGTGGCATCGCAATTGCGCTTCGACGTGGTGGTGACGCTAGGTTGGCCCCTCACCCCAGCCCTCTCCCCGCAGGGGAGAGGGAGCACAGCGTTTCAAAGTTGTCCGATGGCCAGTTGCACCAGCAGGCTGCTGATCGACACTGCTGCCCACACACCAAGTCCCAACAGAATCGGGCGTACGCCGGTCGATGCCATCTTGCGCAAATTGGCAGACAAGCCGATCGCGGTAAGCGCAACGATAATCATGAACTCCGCCGCGATGTGCAGCACTGGCAGCAACGATGCCGGAACGAAACCTGCCGTGCGCAAACCGGATGCCACCAGGAACCAAAGGATGAACCAGGGAAAGATGCGGGCGAGACTGAAGTCGCCGGTGACGCCCGTCTGCTTGGCAGCGCGCTTTTCGCGTACGGCGACAACGATCGCAAGAATCAGGCAGATCGGAATGATCAGCGTTGCACGCGTCAGCTTCACGATCGTGGCGTAGTCACCCGCGGCCGTGCTGTAGCTGTAGCCCGCTGCAACCACCGATGATGTGTCGTTGATCGCCGTGCCCGCCCATAGTCCAAAGCCGAGATCGGAAAGATGCAGCATGTGCCCGAGCAACGGGAACAGCAGCACCGCGACGAGGTTGAACAGGAAGATCGTCGAGATCGCGAATGCCGTGTCGTGATCGTCAGGCTTGATGATGGGCGTGATGGCAGCAATTGCCGAGCCGCCACAAATAGCCGTGCCGACGCCAATCAGCACCTGCAGCTTGTTGTGCACCTTCATCAAGCGTCCCAGCACCAGCGCCGTGACGAAGGCGGTGGTCATCGTCACCAGCGTTACCGATAGCGACTCCAGTCCGGTCTTGGCGACCTGAGTCAGGCTCAGGCCGAATCCCAGGGCGATGATCGACCACTGCAGGATGTATTTGCTGGCGAACTGGATGCCGGGCGTAAAGGTCTCGCTGGGCGAGAGCAGGTTGCGCACCAGAATGCCCATCACAATGCCGAAGACCGGGCCGCCAATGAGCGGCACGGCGCGGCCGAGCCACCAGGCCGCCAGGGAGATGCCGACGGCCAGCAGAAGGCCGGATACGTTCAGGCGAAGGGTCGGGATGTTCTTCATGGGGATGGATGTGGCGTTCATGGCGGGATACCTCGGGTTTGGACGTATTGTCCGTGCCGCCATCGATAAAGAAAATTTGAAATATCTAATTAAATGTATAAAATAAGCTGATGCTAAACGTCAGCCTGCGGCAGTTAGAGGTTTTCGTGCAAATCGCCCTGCACGGCAGCGTCCGCGCTGCTGCCGAGCGGTTGTACCTCACCCAGCCCGCAGCCAGCATGGCCCTGGCCGAAATGGAGCGTCAGCTGGATGCGCCCGTGTTCGACCGGGAGCGCGGGAGGTTGCGCCTAAACCCGCGCGGACGGGAGTTGCTGCCGCTGGCGCAGGAGCTACTCGAGCGCCACGCCGAGTTTGGACGCCGGGCCGCGGGCAAAACTGTCTCGCTCGCGGGCGACCTGCGCATCGGTGCCAGTAATACCGTCGGCAACTATCGCGTGGGTGAACTGCTGGGCGACTTCGTGCGCGCGCATCCACAGGTCGCCATTCGTCTTCGGGTGGCGAATACGGGCGATATCGCTGCAGCGATGCTCGATCACAGTCTCGATGTGGGATGCGTGGAAGGCCCCGTCACGCATCCGCTGCTGGAAGTACGGCCGTGGCGTGACGACGCGCTGGTTGTGTGCGCACCGCCGGATCATCCGTTGTCTCGCAAACGCAGTCTGAAGCCCGAAGATTTTGCGGGCGAACGTTGGGTATTGCGCGAACCGGGCTCGGCCACGCGCACGACCAGCGAGCGCGCTTTGGCGCAGTTGCCGCCGGGCGAAACCGTGATGGAGCTCGATCAGATCGAAGCCATCAAGCAAGCGGTGACGGCGGGACTGGGCATTGCATGCCTGCCGGAAGTGGCCGTTGTCGATGCTGTCGCCACTGGGCGATTGGTTGCGCTGAAAACGCCGTTCCTGGATTTACGCCGCAAGCTTTCGATTCTGTTGCATCGGGAAAAATACCGCGGCGCTGCGTTGGAAGCGTTCCTGCAGTCGGTCTGACGGCTTACGCGTTACTGCACCAGACTGGCTAGCAACTCTTCGGCTTGTTCGTGCGTGTGCGCGCGAATCAGTCGTGGCGCGTGACGGCGCAGAAGTGCATGGTCCAGCGTAGCGAGGCGATCGCGTACGTGCAGAATCTGACTCGGATGCATGCTGAATTCGCACAGACCCAACGCCAACAACAGCGCGGTGAAATTCACATCGCCGCCGATTTCACCGCACAGACTGACGGGCTTGCCCGCGCGCCGGCCTGCCGAGATAACGTGCGAAAGCAATCGCAACAGTGCGGGCTGCAGCGGGTTGTAGATGTTTTCCAGCGCATCGTTGCCGCGGTCGGCAGCGAGTACATATTGCGCGAGATCGTTGGTGCCGATGGCGAGAAAGTCGGCGTGCTCTAGCAGTGCGCGCACATTGATCGCGGCGGCAGGCACTTCGATCATGGCGCCCAGCGGAAGTTTTTCCGGTAGGTCGATGTTTTCGCGCTTGAGATCCTGCCGCGCCAGCTTGAACAGCGTACGCACCGCGATCAATTCATCCGGCTGCGTCACCATCGGCACCAGCACGCGTACCGGGCCATAGCAGGCAGCGCGCAGAATGGCGCGAATCTGGGTCGTGAAAACAGCCGGGTGACGCAACGAAAGACGCACACCGCGCACACCGAGTGCGGGGTTCTCTTCGCCACGAACCACCAATCCGGCGGCATCGGCCTTGTCCGCACCAAGATCGAGTGTGCGTATCGTGACTGGCGCACCGCCCATGCCGAGCACTACATCGCGGTAGGCGATGAACTGTTCGTCTTCGGACGGAAGGTGCCGGTGGCGAAGGAACAGGAATTCCGTGCGGTACAAACCGATGCCATCGGCGCCGCGCGATCGCGCGAGCGCGACGTCGGTGGTGGATTCGGCATTCGCGAGCAGCCGCACGTCGATACCGTCGCGCGTGCGCGTCGGTGCGTTGGCCAGACTCGCCAGCCGGCGCCCTTCTGCCGCCGCTTCGCGTTGCCATGCGCGATAGCGGGCGAGATCCTGCGCCGTGGGATGCACGACGGCTTCACCGTGCTCGGTATCGAGCAGGATCAGATCGTCGTCGTGAATGGTCGACAAGGCGTCTCGTGTACCCACCAGCATCGGCAGGCTCAAGCTGCGTGCAAGGATGGCGCTGTGCGAATAGGGGCTGCCGGAACTGGTGATCACGCCCAGTAGGCCATTGCCGGCCAGATGCGCCATGTCGGCAGGCGCCAGTGTGTCGGCCACAAGAATCTCGCCGACACGCGCAGCCAGTTTGCGTTCTTCGGCGCTGGTCTGGCGTTGCAAGGCGGACACGACGCGGCCGATCACCTGGTCGACGTCCTCCATGCGGCTGCGCAGATACGGGTCGTCCATCGCCGCAAAGACGTTCGCAAGACGGTCGCGCTGTTTCTTCAGCGCGTTGCCGGCGCGATAGCGGCCGATGGTGATCATTTCATCGAGGCCGCGTAACAGCTCGGCGTCATCGAGCAACAAACTGTGCGCATCGATGAATTCGTTCACCTCGCGCGCCAAAGCGCCGTGCAGTTTGCCGCGCAGTTCATGCAACTCATGACGCGCGGTAGCGAGTGCGCCGTGCAGGCGCTCAAGTTCGGAAGGAATTTCCTCTTCTGTCAACGGGCGCGTATCGACTTGATAGCGACTGGGTTGAACCAGCCGTGCACGACCGAGGGTCATGCCGCGCGCTGCCATGGTGCCGGAGAGGATTTGCCTCATCGGCAATGTTCCAGCGAGGGCGCAATGGCGAGCAGGGAACGGGCGTTGGAAACATGGTCGCGCTGCGCCACAGAGATGGCGTTTCGCGCTTCATGCTTTCCGTTGTCCGTGCCTTGCACCATGCTTACGCTCCTTCGTCAAATTTGCGATCGAACAACGCCACCACTTCTTTCAGCGCTGCGTCTTCATCCGGGCCATCGGCGCGAACCGTCAGCGGTGTGCCGATACCTGCGGCCAACATCATCACGCCCATGATGCTTTGGGCATTCACTTCGCGGCCTCTGCTGATCAACCAGACGGTGGATTTGAAACCTTGCACGAGCTGCACCAGCTTCGCCGATGCGCGGGCATGCAAGCCCAGTTTGTTGGAGACAACAATCTCTTTTTCAAGCATGGTCTATGAAAATTCCTCCGCGGCCGCCGCTGGCCGCGATTTCAGCAAGTTCATCCAGCGGCTTGTCGGCGTAATTGAGAACACGCAGCAACATCGGAAGATTCAAACCCGATACACAGCGTAGCCTTACTCCGACCGTACTCAACGACAGCCCGATGTTGCAGGGCGTGGCGCCGTATAAATCAGCCAACACCAGCACACCATCGCCGTGATCCAGTTCACGCGCATGCTTGGCAGTCAGCGTGCGCATCACATCCGGATCGGCGCGAGCCGGTACCTCCACGGTGGCGACACGCAGCGGCAGCTTCGGCAGCACATGACGTGCTGCTTTCACCAGCGCCTGGCCGACCGACTCGTGGGTCATCAGTAGCACGCCGACGGTCATGGCGCAGCGGCTACGGTTGGGTTTGTTAGTGACAACATGGATATCACTCGAGTTCACGATGGAAAGTGAGAACGCTTTCGCGGCCAGTGCGGTAATGCGCGGCAAGCTTCTCGACGAGGTAGACGGAACGGTGGCGGCCGCCGGTGCAGCCGATGGAAATGGTCACGTAGCTGCGGTCGTCCGCTTCGAAGCGGGGCAGCCATGCATCGAGCCAGCGCGTGGTGTCGGCAAAGTATTCGCCGACGAGCAACTGCTGATCGAGAAAGTCGCGCACCGGACCGTCCTTGCCCGATAGCGGCCGCAAGGTTGGTTCCCAGTGCGGGTTGGGCAGGCAGCGGGCGTCGAATACGAAATCCGAATCCAGCGGCAGTCCGCGGCGGAAGGCAAACGATTGAAACATCAGCGTGAGACCCGCTGTCGTTTGCGCATAACCGGTGGCGACGAGGCGGCGCAGCTGATGCACGTTGAGATCGCTGGAATCGATCACCCGTTCGGCAATCGCCATCAGCGGACGCAGCAGGCGGCGTTCCTGCGCAATCGCATCGGCCAGCGACATGCGGCGCGATGCGAGCGGATGACGCCGCCGCGTTTCCGAGAAACGCTTCGTCAGTACCGCATCGCTGCAATCGAGAAAGATCAGATGCACGTGCACATTGGCAGCAAGCGCGGAAAGCACCTGCGGCATGTGATGAAAATCTTCGTCGCGATTGCGCACGTCCACGCCGACCGCGATCCGGCGGCGGCGGTTGTCGCCGCGCGTGGCTGCTTCCACCAACTCCGGAAGCAGTGCGCTGGGCAGGTTGTCGACGCAGTAGAACTCCAGATCTTCCAGCGCGCGCAGCGCTACCGTCTTGCCGCCGCCGGACATGCCCGTGAGCACGACCAGATGGATGGCATTCGGATCCTCGGCAGCCATGAAACTCCCGTTCTCGTTCATGACATCACCAGGGTGGAAGTCGTTGCATTTGATGAGCCTGCCGATCCATGAAGCTCATGGCCGGATCGATGCCCTTGCTCTTCAGCATATGGCTGCGCACCGCCGCTTCCACGAGCACCGCCAAGTTGCGGCCTGGCGCGACGGGCAGGGTGATCATCGGCACTTTTACGTCGAAGATTTCGCGATGACCGACGTCGCCAGTAAGACGTGTGAGCGCATCGGAATGATCGCCTTCGCGCATCGGTTTCAGATGCACGACGAGGCGCAGATATTTGGATGTCTTCACCGAAGTGTGGCCGAACATCTCGCGAACGTTGAGGATGCCCAGGCCGCGAACTTCCAGCAGATCCTGCAGCAGTTCGGGGCAGGCACCGTCGATGACGTCGGGTGCAATCAGGGTGAATTCGGGCGCGTCGTCGGCAACGAGGCGATGTCCGCGGCTGATCAACTCGAGCGCAAGTTCGCTTTTGCCCGAACCCGCCTCGCCCGTGATCAACACGCCGATGGAGAACACTTCCAGCAACACACCATGCAGCGTAATGCGCGGCGCCATGGTGCGCGCCAGGTGATATTGCATCCAGGTAAGCAATTCGTGACCGCGCTTGGAGCTGATCCACAACGGCGTATTGGTTTCTTCCGCCACTTCGCGCAGGTCGGACGGAATGGTTTGATCCTTGGTGACGATGAAAGCGACCGGATGCGTTGCGGCCGCTTTGTGGATCACTTCCCAGCGTTGACGCGAATCCAGGCCGTCGAGGTAGCTCAGCTCTTCCGTGCCGACGATCTGGATCTTGTTCGGGTAGATGACATTGAGATAACCCACCAGCGACGGGCGCCGGGCGGGCGTGGATCCGTACTCCAGCACGCGCGTTTCGCCGCGCATACCTGCGACCCATCGGAGCGCCATGCGCTCATGGATGTCGTCATAGAGTTGTCGAGCGGTGAGGCGGTCCAAAAGCGTTCCTTTGTGCCGCCAGGTGACCTGGGCAGGAGGCGGCGGCAGGAACATTGTGCCAGTTTGTGCGCTGCGGCGCGTCATCGCGCGGCTTGGAGCAGGGCGGGAGCCCGCCCCGGCGTGGGGCGGGCTGGGGCGTATTAAACGGCTTGGCGAATCTCGCGAGCCTCATGCTGGTGCTTGTCGCAGAGCTTTTCACGGTATCGACGAAGCTGGTTCACGAGTTTGTCGAAAAGCATGTCGATCGAGGCGTACATGTCCGTTCCGATGGCTTCGGCGTGCAGCGAGTTGCCTGTGACGTTCATAGTGGCTTCAGCGCGTTGCTGGAGCTTGCTGACCGAAAGAACGACGTTAAGGCTGACGATGCGGTCGTCGAGGCGAGTCAATCGATCGAGTTTGGCTGTCACATGTTCCCTTAAAGCCGGTGTGACATCGATCTTTTGACCACTGAGTTGTAGTTGCATGATGCGCCTCCTTCATTGGCAGGCCGCCTGGGCGGCGTGGACTGATGCGCGAACCGCCGTGAAACGGTTTTTGCACCATGAAGCTAGACCTTACTCTTGAATATAAGAACGTTCCGTTTAGTCGCAAGTTCCCAGTTGTTACGTTTGCGTAGGTAGTAAGTATTCAGCTACTACGCTGTCGTTCACTTGAACTGGGAATACGCAGAATTTCTCGGTATTTCGCGACTGTACGACGTGCAACTTGAATGCCCTTGCCGTGAAGTTCTTCAGCGAGAGCCTGATCGGACAACGGCTTGCGCGGATCTTCACCGTCGACAAGCTTGCGCAACATGGCTTGAATCGCCGTTGCGGATGCGCTGCCGCCATCTTCCGTGGAGACACCGCTTGAAAAGAAATACTTCAGCTCATACGTGCCGCGCGGCGTGTGGATGTACTTGCGGGTCGTTACACGTGAAATCGTTGATTCATGCATACCCACCTCTTCGGCCACTTCGCGCAACACCAACGGCTGCATCGCTTCCGGACCGTAGTCCAGGAACGCGCTTTGCCGGCGCACGATGGCGTCGGCCACCTTTAAGAGTGTTTCGGCACGCGACTCCAAACTTTTAATCAGCCAGCGTGCTTCCTGGAGCTGTCCGCGCATCCAGCTGGCGTCATCGCTGCGTGCGCGGGCGATAAGGCTGCAGTAATGCTGGTTCAGGCTGAGCTTCGGCTGGCTGTCCGGATTGAGGAAGACGCGCCAGCGGGTGCTTTCCTTGCGCGCATAGACGTCGGGCGCGACGTATTCCACCGGCGTGGTATCCATCGCGGCGCCGGGCCGCGGGTCCAGGCTGCGGATCAGGATGGCGGCGGCGGTGGTGTCTTCCTCGCTGGCGTGCAGACGACGGGCGAGTTTGCCCATGTCGTTGCGCGCCAGCAGCTCCAGTTCGTGCTGGACGATTTTCAGTGCGAGATCGAGATAGGGCGTGCTTGGGTCGAACTGCTCCAGCTGGGCGCGCAGGCAGTCTGGCAGATCGATGCTGCCGACGCCGGCAGGATCGAAGCGCTGCAGTTGGCGGCGCACGGCTTCCACTTCATCCAGCGTGGCTTTCAGATGCGGCGGCAGTGCGGAGAGAACGGCATCCAGGCCTTCACCCAAATAGCCGTCCGTATTCAGTGCGTCGATAAGCACGGTGGCAATCGCCTTGGCACGCCCATCCATCGGCGTGAGGTTCAATTGCCACATCAAATGTTCTTGCAGCGATTCCGGTGCGGCGTTCTGCGGCTCCATGCCGTCATCGTCGCGATTGCTCTGGCTGCTGCTGTTACTGCTGCCGTTGCTCGAGGAGAAGTCGATCGGTTCGTCCGAGCCGATATCGGCTTCGGTCCATTCCGGGGCCTCGTCGTTCTCGCTCGTCGCGGATGTTTCTTTCGCGGACGAGGTGGGAATGTCGAAGTCGTTATCGATGTCGCTTTCGCCGTCGAGCTCTTCCTGATCGGCGTCGGCGTCTTCTTCAAATTCGAGCAGGGGATTGCTCTCTGCGAGTTGACGCAACTCCGCTGCCAGCTCCAGTTGCGACAATTGCAGTAGCCGGATGGCTTGCTGCAATTGGGGCGTAAGAGCCAGTTGCTGATTGAGTCGAAACTGCAGTCCGGGTTTCATGCCTGCCATGGGAACGAGTTTAGGGTCATCCTAACCCTATAAATAGAGCGGCGGCCATAGCCCCCATGCCCGGATGGGGTGGCTCATTGCACGAGCGTGACACGGCGCAACTTAGTGCCTGAATTCAGAGCCTGAATTCGCGGCCCAGATAGACCTCGCGCACTTTCTCGTCGGCCAGGATATGGGCCGGCGTGCCGCGCGAAAGCACCTCGCCTTCATTCATGATGTAGGCGCGGTCGCAAATACCCAGCGTCTCGCGCACGTTGTGATCGGTGATCAGCACGCCAATGCCGCGTTCCTTGAGGTGGCGCACGATGCGCTGGATTTCACCGACCGAGATCGGGTCCACACCGGCGAAGGGTTCGTCCAGCAGCATGTAGCGCGGTTCGGCGGCCAGCGCGCGGGCAATTTCCACGCGGCGGCGTTCGCCACCGGAAAGGCTGATGCCTTTTTGGCCGGCGATGTGCGAAATCTTCAATTCGTCCAGCAGGCTTTCCAGCTGCGCGTCGCGCTTGCGCTGATCCGGCTCGCGCAATTCCAGCACGGCCATGATGTTGTCGGACACGCTAAGTCTGCGAAATACCGATGCTTCCTGCGGCAGGTAACCAATGCCCAGCTTCGCGCGCGCGTGCATGGGCAGGCCGGTGATGTCCTGCTTGTCGAGCTTGATCAGGCCGCCGTCGGCTTCGATCAAACCCACGATCATGTAGAAGCAGGTCGTTTTACCGGCACCGTTAGGGCCGAGCAGCCCTACGACTTCGCCCTGGCGAATGGAGAACTGGAAGTCACGCACCACCTGGCGCGCGCGGAAACTTTTTTGCAGACCTTCTGCGGAAAGCATGTAGCGTTTATTCCTTGCTCGGCGCGCTGCTGGCAGGTGCCGGTGAACTGGAGGCGGAGGCCGGTTTAGTAGCTGCCGCCGGGGTTTTTGCAGCGGGCTTGGCCGGCGCGGCCGCCGGTGCAGGGGCCGCGCCATGCTTCGGCGGGGGCAACGGTTTCTGCTTGGGCAGGAAGGTCATGTGTACCTGACCTTCGTTACCGCTTTCACCGATCATGTAACCGGTCTGCGTGTTGTAGGTGAGCTTGGCGCCGAACGACTCGCCCTTGTTCTGCTGCCACACATGCGCGTGTCCGGTGAGGATGGCGATGCTGTTGACGTTGTCGTAATACAACTGATCCGCGTCGCCGGTCATGAGGTTGCCGTTGTCGTCGATCTGCTCGATGTGCGGCTGTTTCTGCGGCGTTGCGGTCACAATGATGTGATCGACGGAGGTGTCTTCCTTCGCCGTGTAAATTTTTGCGAGCTGACCCGTCAGCTTCATGGTTCCCTGAGTGATCAGGACATTCCCCGTGAAGGTGCTGATGGAGTTGGGCTGGTTGTAGCCATCCATGCTGTTGGCATGCACGACGTTGATCGGCTGGTTGCGATCATCCTGCCGTGCCAGCGCCGGTTGCAGAAGCAAGAAGAGCCCGGCAGTCAACAGGCTTAGCCGTAGCGTTGTTCTGGCTGGAATACATCGTGCCGTGCACGTCATGGAGCAACTCCAGATGGTTATCGTTGAGGTTGGCACGCATGCCGACGCCATTCATTACGCTTGCACCCTGCGTCATGGTGGCCGGATCCGCGGTTTCCATGCGGTTCTCTTTCGGCCAGCCAGTGACATTGGAGGTACATAATGTTGCCATGGGACCTTGCGCATAGGCAGGTCGCCACATGTAGACCGCATTATCCAGGCGCATCAGCGTCCCGGATTTGTTGACCCAGCCAAAAGGGGCATTTCCCCGCCAGTTGGGGATGCCGGGCTTCTTGGAAATGATCGTGAACTCCGGCGCATTGATGTACAGCGACTCATCGCCGCCGCGGCGGTTCATGCGGGGCGAGGTCATGATGAAATTCAACATGCCGTTTACGTCGTAGCTCCACACCTTGGAGGTGTAAAGCTCGTAGTCGGAAACAGGTGGGCCGACGAAGTCGTTCACCGCAGGCGGTCCTTCCACCCAGCGTTCGAGAAACCAGCTCGCAGGCGCCAGGACGGCCAGCACAACAATGGCCACCGTGATTCGATTGTCGCGCAGGTATTGGCGCAGATTCACCGCCAGTGCTCCTTCTCTGCGGACGTTTTGCCTTGCGCGTGCAGAAGCAGATCGCACACTTCGCGCACGGCACCCAAGCCGCCGCCAAGACGCGTCTGCCAATGCGCCTGTTCGACCACCCAGGGATGCGCGTTGGCGACCGCGATGGCGAGTCCCGCAATGCGCATTGCCGGAATATCCGGAAGATCGTCACCGACGAACGCCACTTGTTCGGGCTGCAGATTCAACGCTTCGATGATTTGTTGCAGGCTCTCGCGCTTGTTGTTCTGCCCTTGATAAACGTGGGCGATGTCGAGTTCTTCGGCGCGCAAGGCCACCGGGTGACTGATGCGTGCGCTGATGATCGCCACTTCGATGCCATGGGCCTGCAAGCGCTTCATGCCCAGACCGTCGTGCACATGAAAGACTTTGGTTTCGTGACCGCTCTCGCTATACAGCAGGCGGCCATCGGTCAGCGTGCCATCCACATCGAAAGCGGCAAGACGAATCTTCGCGGCGCGTGCAAGCAGATCGGCGGGAAGGTCGGCGAGATAATCCTTGGGCATGCTTTTTTCCGATCAGACCACGCGCGCGCGCAGCAGGTCATGAATGTTCAGGGCGCCCACCACGCGTTGATCGTGATCGACCACCAGCAGGGCGTGAATTTGATACTTCTCCATCAGCTGCGCCGCTTCGATGGCGAGCTTGTCGGCACTGATCACCTTCGGGCCGCGCGTCATCAGATCGCTGACCTTGGCATTGCGCAGATCGACGCCGTCGTCGTCCAGAGCGCGACGCAAGTCACCGTCGGTGAACACGCCGAGCAGACGCTGATCGCTGTCGATCACGGCGGTCATGCCCAAATGTTTGCGTGTCATTTCCATCAAGGCTTCAGTGAGGCTGGCTTCGGGCGAGATCGTGGGGATGCCGGGGCCCGTGTGCATCACGTCGCTGATGTGCAGCAACAGACGCCGTCCGAGACTGCCGGCGGGATGAGAACGCGCGAAGTCGTCAGAGGTAAACCCGCGGGCCTCAAGAAGTGCGATGGCCAGCGCATCGCCCATCACCAGGGCGGCGGTGGTGCTGGCGGTCGGGGCCAGGCCCAGTGGGCAGGCCTCGGCGGAAATACCGGCGTCCAGGTGCACGTCGGCCTGGCCGGCGAGGGAGGAATCCGGGTTGCCCGTGATGGCAATCAGCGGGATGCCCTGGCGCTTGATCACCGGCAGGATGAAGAGGATCTCGTCCGTTTCGCCGGAGTTGGACAGGGCCAGCACCACGTCCTGCGGCAGGATCATGCCCAGGTCGCCATGGCTGGCTTCGCCCGGGTGGACGAAGAAGGCCGGGGTACCCGTGGAGGCCATGGTGGCGGCGATCTTGCGGCCCACGTGGCCGGATTTGCCCATGCCGGTGACGATCAAGCGCCCTTTGCAGCCCAGGATCAGCCCGCAAGCGGCGACAAAGTCATCGTCGATGCGGGGCTCAAGCGCGCGAATGGCGGCCGCTTCCGTGGCGATCACGGTGCGTGCGCTGCGCACGATGGCGGCGGCATCCACCCGGGCGGACTTGGGCTTGGCGATAGGTGCGTTCATGCGTCCTCGTTGACGGCTAGGGGGTGCTCGCCGTGGTTGGGGCACCCCGTGTCGTTTCTGCGACAGCAGATTTCCATTAACATGGCATATTCGCATTCTATCTTGATGCCTGACGCCAATGGCTGACCTCTTAACAAAGGGGTGCCGGCGTTCAGGATCCCCCGCAGTGGAAGAACAATGGACGCAGCCAGCATCCAGGCAATGATTGAAAACGGCCTGCCCGGCGCACAAGTGAACGTGCAAGGCGACGACGGTGTGCACTTTGAGGCTGAAGTGGTGGCGGCGCAGTTCGCGGGCAAGCTGCCCCTGGCGCGTCATCGCCTGGTCTACGCCACACTGGGCGACCTGATGGGGGGCGCCATCCACGCGCTCGCGCTCAAGACTCTTACGCCGGAGGAAGTCGCCGCGCGCCGTTGACGGTCGCTGCAGCGCTCCCCGGACATTCGCTTTTGAAGGATTCCCGATGGCAAAAATTCTGATCAGCGGCGGCGAGCCGCTACGTGGGGAAGTTGGTATCTCCGGCGCCAAGAACGCCGTGCTGCCGATTCTCGCGTCCTGTCTTCTGGCTGACGAGCCGGTCACGATCAGCAACGTGCCACATCTGCACGACGTCACCACCACCATGGAACTGCTCGGCCAGATGGGCGTGCAGCTGGTGCTGGACGACCGCATGAAGATCCAGGTCGACCCACGTTCTGCCGATCGCTATTTCGCGCCGTATGAGCTGGTAAAGACCATGCGCGCCTCGATCCTGGTGCTCGGTCCGCTGGTGGCGCGTTTCGGTCAGGCGGAAGTCTCGCTGCCGGGCGGCTGCCAGATCGGTTCGCGTCCGGTCGACCAGCACATTCGCGGCCTGCAGGCGCTCGGTGCGGAGATCGAGGTCGAGAATGGTTACATCAAGGCACGTGCGAAGCGCTTGAAGGGCGCGCACATCGTCATGGACATGGTCACGGTCACCGGCACCGAAAACGTGATGATGGCGGCCGTGCTTGCATCGGGCACCAGCATCATCGAAAACGCGGCGCAGGAACCGGAAGTCGTCGATCTGGCCAATTGCCTCAACGCGATGGGCGCGCAGATCGAAGGCGCCGGCACATCGACGATGGTGATTCACGGCGTCGAACGTCTGCACGGCGCATCGTACGAAGTGCTGCCCGATCGCATCGAAACCGGCACCTTCCTGGTCGGTGCGGCGATGACCGGCGGCAAGGTTCGTGCGCGTAATGCTCGCGCCAACACACTCGATGCCGTGCTCGCCAAGCTGGAAGAGGCCGGCGCGCACATTTCGACCGGTCCGGACTGGATCGAGCTGGATATGCAGGGTCGCCGCCCGAAGGCGGTGAATATCACGACCGCGCCGTATCCGGCATTCCCGACCGACATGCAGGCGCAGTTCACCGCGCTCAACTGCGTCGCGGAAGGCGTGGGCGTTATTACCGAGACGGTGTTCGAAAACCGCTTCATGCACGCGCACGAATTGCAGCGGCTTGGTGCGGATATCCGTCTTGAAGGCAATACTGCAATCATCCAGGGCGTGGACAAGATGAGTGGCGCGCCGATCATGGCCACGGACCTGCGTGCATCCGCGTGTCTGGTACTGGCGGGTCTCGTTGCGGAAGGCGATACGACCGTGGATCGCGTGTATCACATCGATCGCGGTTACGAGAACATCGAAGAGAAACTCAGCACGCTAGGCGCGAAGATTCGACGCTTGCCGACCTGACTTGCCGACGTGACGGTCGCATACGAAACGGGCCGCTGATGCGGCCCGTTTTTTTTGCTCAGTTGGCGCTGAATTGACTCAGCTGCATGGTCAGATCGCCACCTTCGGTTTGCACCAGCTTCACCGGGAGCGGGTATTGCTTCACGTACCACGCTTCGAAGTGTTTGTCCGAATCCGTGCGGGCCACGCGTTCGGCGTTAAAGGTGCCCGCAGGAACCTGGACCGATTCCGATGCCTGCACTTTGTATTGCTGATGCTCGACCTGCTGTTTCACGCCGACCGGTAGCGTGACGCTCTGGTTGCCACTGGCCAATGCGAGACCCAATGCCAGCGGAAAGGTATTCCCGTCGACCATGCCTGGGACTGCCGCGTAGTTATTCGTGCCTTTGTTGTCGGTGACGGTGACCTGATTGCTGGTCCAGTTCACCTGCATCGTGCGCTCTTTGGTTTTCAGTGCGCTGACTTTGGATGTGTAGTTTTCCGTTTCCAGCGTGTCGTTGTGCCAGCGGAAACGTGTCACGGCATTGGAGTTGGCGCCGAGCATGGCGGCCAATCCAGAGGTGCCTTTCATCTGGTTGCTGTATTCGTACTCGCCATTGCCGAGCGATTTCAGCGTGATGGTTGCCTGACCCATCGCTTCGCCATCGCGCAGTACCTGATAAGTCGCGGTGAACGACTTCGGCGGCGATGCAAACACAGCGGTGGTGAAGGTAGCCAGCGTGAGGCCGGCGAGCAGGGTTCGGGAGAGTTTGAGTGTGCGCATGGATCGGCAGTGTACGCAGCGATCCTGAACGACTCGTTGCGGAAACACGGAGTCAGCGTGTGAGCTTTCCGTCATGCCACCGCAAGGGTTTGCGAAGTGGCTCGCTATCGAAGGCGATGCCGTTGTCGGTGAGCGCCAGGCGGTCATCAGCGATGAGCGAAACGACCGCTGCAAGCAGTTGATGCTCCAACGGTAGAAGCTTGGTCGCGAGCGTGTTTTCGTCATCGCCGGCTTCGATCGGCAGCACGGTCTGGGCGATGACGGGGCCGCCATCCAGTTCTGCGGTGACATAGTGCACGCTGGCGCCGTGTTCGGTATCGCCGGCTTTCAGCGCACGGCGGTGCGTATGCAGGCCGCGATATTTCGGCAGTAGCGACGGGTGGATGTTGATCATCCGGCCGACCCACGGTTTCAACGCATCGCCATCGATGATGCGCATGAAACCCGCAAGCACCAATACGTCCGGTTTGCTGGCAGCGATGCGTTCGAACAAGGCGGCGTCGTAGTCGCGACGTTCGGCGTAATCGTGCGGTTCCAATAACAGCGTAGGCACGCCAGCCATGCGCGCAAGTTGCAACGCCGCGGCATCGGGTTTGTCACTGGCCAACAAAACGAAATCAGCCGACAGCTCGCCACGTTCGCGCGCAGCCAGCAGCGCGGCGAAATTACTGCCGCGTCCGGAAGCGAGTACTGCGATGCGAAGCGGTGAAGACATGGCTTTCAGCTCTTACTCCATCTCCCCTCCGGGGAGAGGGTTGGGGTGAGGGGACACTCTTGCGAAAGTGGACGTTAATGCACGAGATCGAAGTGATTCATGGCTGACGATGTGTAGCGCGTGACGAGGTTGGCCCCTCACCCCAGCCCTCTCCTCGCTCCTCAAAGCCTGGGCCATCCATGGCCCCTCTCCGCGTGCCCCGGAGGGGAGAGGGAGTAAAGCGCTTCAGCCAATGTGGACGCGTTCGTCGCCCGTCGCTTTCACGACTTCGCCAATCACAGAGCTTGCAAGGCCATGCTCGGCGAGCAGCGCGGACGCCGCATCCACCGCATCGCGCGGCAACAGAATGGTGAAGCCGATGCCACAATTGAAGGTGCGCCACATTTCCTCGCGCGCCACGTTGCCTTCGCGCATCAACCATTCGAACACCGGCGGCAGCTTGATGGCCAACGCATCGATCTTCAGGCCCAGGCCATCGGGCACCACGCGAATAATGTTTTCTTTCAAACCGCCGCCGGTGATATGCGCCATGCCGTGCACCGGCACCGACTTCAGCAATTCCAGCATGGGCTTCACGTAAATCGTGGTCGGCGCCATTAGTGCATCGGCGAGCGTGACGCCACCGATATCCAGATCGAACGGATTGCCCGCGCGCTCGACAATCTTGCGAATCAACGAATAACCGTTGGAATGCGGACCTGACGATGCCACGCCCAGAATCACATCACCCGCAACGATGCCCTCGCCACTGAGCAGCGCATCTTTTTCCACGGCGCCGACGGTGAAGCCAGCGAGATCGTATTCACCCGGCGGATACATATCCGGCATCTCGGCGGTTTCGCCGCCGATCAACGCGCAACCGGCGAGTTCGCAGCCTTTGGCGATGCCGCCGACCACGGCAACCGTGGTATCGACATCCAGCTTGCCGGTCGCGAAGTAATCGAGGAAGAACAACGGTTCGGCACCTTGCACCAACACATCGTTCACGCACATGCCGACCAGGTCGATGCCGATCGTGTCGTGGCGCCCGAGTTGCTGCGCAAGCTTGAGCTTGGTGCCGACGCCATCGGTGCCGGAGACCAGCACCGGCTCCTTGTAGCGCGTGCCGAGATTGAACAAACCGCCGAAACCGCCCAGGCCGCCCATCACTTCGGGACGGAAGGTGCGCTTGACCAGCGGTTTGATGCGTTCGACCACGGCATTGCCGGCATCGATATCCACGCCAGCGGCGCGGTAGGTGAGGGCGTCGGACATGGTGGAACCTGCGTCACGGAAAACGTCCAATGATAGACGTTAGGGGTCGGATTGGGCAGACTTCGACCCAAATCCCCCGCCCTGAGCCCGGCCACCCATGCGCCTGACACGCTTGCTGTTCGCTACTTTGCTGCTTGGCCTGATCGCCGGCCTGCCGCAGCTCGCCTTGAGTCAGGCCGCTCCGCCGCCGCCAACGTCGCCGTACACCGTGGTGGTGCCTGTCACTGACACCAGCGATGCGCAGCGTACGCAGGCCTTCTCAGCGGCATTGGGGCAGGTGCTGGCGCGTGTGTCAGGCGGCCAGGATCTGCGCGGCAAGGCCGGTTACGACGATGCCATGCAGAATGCCGCCGGTATCGTGAAAGTCTTCCAGTACCAGCGTGGACCTGGCAATCCGCCCAGCCTGACGCTGGCGGTGACATTCGATCAGGGTGCCGTCCAGCGTGTCGTTACGACGATGGGGGCGACCGCCGCCGGCGTGAAGCCGCCCGTGCTGCTGGTCGTGCGCGGTAGCGACGGCAACGTGCTCGGCAAAGACGATCTCGGTGGGCTGGCTGATGCCGTGAGCAAGCACGGTTATCAGGTGACGTATGCTGACCCCACGCAGCTGCCCGATGTGGGCCAGCTGGCCGGTGCGGATCCGGCAGCGCTCGCTGCCATTACGCGCATTTACAAAACCGGCCTCGTGCTGATGGGTGACATGCACAACGGCAGCGCCGATTGGACCTTGATCAGCGGCGGTGTCGCGCAGCATTGGAGCACGCAAGGCACCAGTGAAGATGCGATGTTCGCAGACGCTGGCAAGAGCGCGACGGATCGTCTTGGTCAGACGCTCAACGTGATCGGCGCCGGTCAGGTCGACGGCAAGCTTTGGGTATCGGGTCTGCATTCGGCGATGGATTACGCCAACCTGCTTTCCACCTTGCGCGCCGATCCCACCGTGCAAAAAATCAGCACGCTCGGTGCGCAGGACGACGGCGTGATGCTGGATGTCAAAGCGGGAACGCCATTGGCGACTCTGTCTGCGAACCTCACTGCCGGCGGCCGCATGATGCAGGGCACCTCGCACGACGGTGCCGACGTAACCTTGCGCTGGCTGCACTGAGACGACCATGGTTGCCGCGATGCCCGCTGCGTCGCAATCGCCCTGGCGGCATCTGCCTAACGCCATTTCGATGCTGCGGGTCGTTCTGGTCGCACCCATTTGCTGGTTGTTGCTGCATCGGAGCTGGTCGTCGTCACTCGCTTTCGTTGCCGTTGCCGGTGTGTCCGATGGCGTCGATGGTTTTCTGGCGCGCCATTACGGCTGGCAGAGTCGCCTTGGCGGCATGCTTGATGCCATCGCCGACAAATTGCTGCTGGTCAGCTGCTTCGTGATTCTGGCGTGGCTTGGTGAGGTGCCTTGGTGGCTCACGCTGATCGTCTGCGCGCGCGATCTGCTCATTGCATCCGGCGCAGTGCTGTGGCGCTTGCTGATCGGGCGCATTTATCCGCAACCGAGCCTGTTATCCAAAGCCTGCACCTTCATGCAGATCGTCTATCTGGTGTGCGTGCTGATGGCGCTGGCGCGCTGGCCTGCGCCGTCCTCTTACGCATTCATGTGGCTGGTCGCTGGCTTGTGCGTTGTCAGTGGCCTGGACTATGTCGTGCGCTGGTCGCACCGTGCATGGCAGGCGCGGCATGCGTCCTGAGCCGAATGCTTTGAACCCGCCGCCACATAAGCCAAACTTGCCTTCCGCACCCGGCTGTCACTCATGAGCTACTCGTGTCCATAAGCCAAGAGACCTCCCGCCGCTGGCAACTGCTGGCGATCACCGTGGTGATCGCGCTGTTTATCTGGCTGCTCGCGCCGGTGCTGATGCCCTTCGCCATTGCCGCGATGCTCGCGTATCTTGGCGACCCGCTCGCCAATCGGCTCGAGCGGCTTGGCATTGGGCGCACACTGGCCGTCAGCATCGTGTTTGTCGTGCTGATTCTCGTGATCGTCGCCACGCTGCTGCTGCTGGTGCCTTTGATTGCGCGTCAGATCGAAAACCTCGTGGAGAACTTTCCGCATTACGTGGAATGGGCGAGGAATGTGGCCATGCCGTGGCTGCAGACAAAGCTGCACCTGGACCCCAATGCGTTCGATACCGATCGGTTGATGGCGCAGATCAAGGAACATATCGGGTCCATCGGCAGTGTGCTTGGCACCTTGTCGCGCTCCGGTTTTGGTGTGGTGATGTGGTTGACCAATCTGGTGCTGATTCCGGTCGTCTGGTTTTACCTGCTGCGCGATTGGGACCGGCTCGTCGTGTGGATCGACCGCATGCTGCCGCGCTCGATCGAACCCACCGTTGCGCATCTGGCGCGCGAAGCAGACGCCGTGCTTGGCGCATTCGTGCGCGGTCAATTGCTGGTGATGTTGGCGCTTGCCATCTATTACGGCGTGGCGTTGACGCTGGTTGGTATTTCGGTCGGTCCGCTGATCGGTATGGTCGCGGGTCTGCTCAGCTTCGTTCCGTATCTGGGTTTCATCACCGGTTTCGCCGCAGCGATCATCGCCTCGCTCGTGCAACACGGCGACTGGACGCATTTGCTGATGGTGATCGGCGTGTTTGTCGTTGGCCAGTTGCTGGAAGGCTATGTGCTGGTGCCACGCTTGGTCGGCGAGAAGATCGGCTTGCATCCGGTGGCGGTGATTTTCGCGGTGTTGGCCGGTGGCTATCTGTTTGGTTTCCTCGGTGTATTGCTGGCGCTGCCGGCTGCCTCGGTCATTCTCGTGCTGCTGCGTTATCTGGCGCAGCGCTACAAACAGAGCGACCTGTATACCGAAGAAGGCGAGCCCGATACGGTAATCGCCGAAGTGGATGTCACGATCACCGAAGGTACGCAAGGCGACGTGAAAACCGAAACGCATGTTATTGAAGGCGAGCGGCCGCACAAGCCATGACCGCGCAGTTGCCTCTCACTCTGCGCTGGCCACGCCGCCAGCGTTTTGAACATTTTCATGCTGGCGCGAATGCCGCGGCGGTTGCTGCTGTTCGCGAGCTTGCAACAAAGAGCGGCGCGCCATGGTTGTACTTGAGCGGCCCATCGGGCAGCGGCAAGAGCCATCTGCTGCTTGCTGCATGTCAGAGCGCGAGTGAAGCGGGGCGCACGGTTCAATACCTTCCGTTGAAGACGTTGAAGGATCATGCATCGGTCATTCGCGGCGTGGCGGGTAGCGAATTTCTTGCCTTGGATGACCTTGACGCACTGGCAGGTCAACCCGATGCCGAGCATGCATTGTTCGATCTATACAATCGTGCGCGAGCCGAAGGAACGGCGCTTCTATTCGGGGCCGAAGTGGTGCCGGCGCAGTTGTCACTGACACTCCCTGATTTGCGTTCGCGGCTTGGTGCATGCACGCAATTCGCGCTCAAACCGCTGGACGACGCAGAACGCCGCGAAGTGTTGAAGCAACAAGCAGCATTGCGTGGCATCGAACTGGACGATGCGGTGCTGGATTGGCTGTTTGCCCGTTATGTGCGCGATCTGGGCGCGTTGCTCGATCTGCTGGATCGACTGGACCAGGCATCGCTGGCGGCGCAGCGGCGTATTACGGTGCCGTTTCTACGCACCTTTTTGCGCGAGCAGCCTTAGCGTGCTTTGATTGCAATGTATTCGAAGTAGTCTAAGTTCGTCGTTTTCACGATAGCTGCCTTGGACATCATCGGAGCAAGCATGATCGATCACACCGGCGTCTCCGCAAGCGATTTCGATAAAAGCAAAGCGTTTTACACCAAGGCGCTGTCTGCGATTGGTTATGCGCTATTGATGGAATTTCCCGCGTCAGTGACCGGTCACACCGATGTCGCGGGGTTGGGCGAACCGCCGAAGCCGGATTTCTGGATATACAAGGGCGTGCCGAACAATCCGCCTGTCCATGTGGCGTTTCGCGTTTCGAGCCGTGCACTCGTCGATGCGTTCTACAAAGCCGCGATCGCGGCTGGCGGCCGCGACAACGGCGCGCCGGGCGTGCGCCCGCACTATCACGAGCACTATTACGGCGCCTTCGTGCTTGATCCGGATGGCAACAATATCGAAGCGGTCTGCCATTCGCCGGCATAGCGGCGTATGGTTGATGTCAGTGATCTCAATACAGCTTTGTTAAAAGGCAACGTGATGATCTGTCGCATCTGGCATGGCCGAACATCTCGCGAACGCGCCGATCGCTACGCTGTGTTTCTCGAGCAGCGTGCCATCCCGGACTATCGTTCGGTCCCTGGCAATATCGACGTTGCAGTTCTGCGTCGCGAGGAAGGCGATGTTACTCACTTTCTGACTATGACGCATTGGGTATCGGAAAAGGCGATCCGCGATTTTGCCGGCGACGATATTCTGAAAGCGAAGTATTACCCGGAAGACGCCGATTTTCTGCTGGAATTCGAGCCGGAAGTGCAGCATTTCGAAGTCGTCGCAAGACAGATACCGTCTTGAGTAAAGGCGAGCACGCGTAGGTTCTTGTTAGCCGTATCAGCGAAATCAACCAGATCGTGATCCTTGCATCGGGTGACTGCCATGACAAACGGGTTTCGCTCTTCGCGCGACATCATCATCCGCACGGAAGATTGGGATGCGGCCGTCAGGTTTTACGCAACCTCGTTGGGGCTGGAGATTGTCCAGCGCAGCGAAAACATGGTCGGTTTCGAAGCGGGTGCCTTTCGCCTCTACATCGAGAGAGGCAAGTCGCACGGTCCGGTTTTCGAATTTCTGGTGCCGGATGTTCAAGCCGCCAAGGAACGATTGCTCGCGGCGGGATGTACGTTGCTGGAGGAAAACCCAGCGGTGCCGCGTTGCTACGTTCGCGATCCGTTCGGCATGACCTACAACATCGGGTTGCTCGATGCGTCGGCCACGTGAACAAAAAAGGCGCCTTTCGGCGCCTTTTTTCTCGGCCTGCATCAGGCCTTCAATAACGATGGCGTGGCGTTGGCACCGATGGCTTCCGTCATGGCCTTCACCACGTGCAAATTGCCCGCGATGATATTGCCGCTTTCGGGAATGCCGTCGCGGCCGGCGAAGTCGCAGTACTGACCGCCGGCTTCGCGCACCAGCAACGCACCCGCTGCCATGTCCCATGGCTTGAGGCCGATTTCGAAGAATCCGTCGTAGCGGCCGGCTGCGGTGTAGGCCAGATCCAATGCGGCCGAACCGGAGCGGCGAATGTCTTCGGCTTGCGACAGCAGCGCGCGCGTCATCGCCAGCTGCGAATCCAGATTCGCGCGTTGGCGGTAGGGAAACCCGGTCGCGATCATGGCGCCGGTGAGGTTCTCGCGTTTGGTCACGCGCATGCGGCGATCGTTGAGGTATGCGCCATCGCCCTTGCTGGCGGTGAACAGCTCATCGCGCAACGGATCGAACACCACGGCGTACACCGGCTCGCCCTTGTCGAGCAGGGCGATCGAGACGCTGAAGTGCGGAATGCCGCGCAGGTAATTGTGCGTGCCGTCGAGCGGATCGATCACCCAGACCAAGTGGCCTTTACCCATCGCGCCACTTTCCTCGGCGAGGATGGCGTGAGTGGGGTAGGCGCGGCGCAGTTCCTTGACGATCTCGGCCTCAGCCAGCTTGTCGACCTCGGAGGCGAAGTCCATGCGTTGTTTTTCAACGACGTTGAGACCGTCGATGCGGTTCATGTAACGCAGGATTACGTTACCAGCGGAGCGTGCGGCACGTACCGCGACGTTGACGGCGGGTCTGGTCATGGCTTTGGCTTGGCAAAAGAACGGGTTAGCGGCCGCGGATTCTAGCAGAGTGGCGCGCCGGACGGGCCCGGAACGGGTATTGGCGGCCAAAAGGCGCCATCTCCACTATCCTTTTCAGCCGTTTGCCAGCCATCCGATCCGCATGACCGCCCCCGATCTCGCCCGTCTTTTCCGCTTCGTCCTCGTCCGCACCTCGCATCCGGGCAACATCGGCAGCGCGGCGCGGGCCATGCGGACCATGGGTTTTACCCGCATGGAATTGGTGGCGCCGCATAAATTCCCTGACCGCGAGGCCTCGGCCATGGCGGCTGGGGCCGACGATGTGCTGGAGGGAGCTGGGGTCCATCAGGGGCTGATCGAAGGCCTGGCCGGCTCCAATCTGGCCTTCGGCCTGTCTGCCCGTCGGCGCGGCGTGAACCTGCCCGAGCTGACGCCGCGCGAGGGCGTGATGCAGGCACTGGCGGCCGCACAGCGTGGCGAGCAGGTGGCGTTTGTCTTCGGCAACGAACGCACGGGTTTGGAAAACGAAGAGCTGGCTCGCTGTCACGCGATGGTGCGCATTCCCAGCGTGGACGATTTCAGCTCGCTGAATCTGTCACAGGCCGTGCAGGTGATGGCGTACGAATTGCGCGTTGCATGGCTCGGCGAAAACATTTCCGCACCGCCGCCGTTGCATGACGAGCCGCCGGCCGATGCCGCGCAAATGGAACGCTTCTACGAACATCTGGCGCAAACGCTGGATGATATCGATTTCCACAAAGGCCGGGCCGCCACGACGATCATGTTGCGGTTACGCAAACTGTTTCAGCGTGCGCAAATGGACGAACGCGAGTTGCGCATGCTGCACGGGATTCTTGCCGATGCGCAGCGGATGGCGCAGCTGGCTCGCGAGAAGAAATAAAGCGTGCGGGACTCCCTCTCCCCTTTGGGGAGAGGGTTGGGGTGAGGGGCCAATCTTGCGGAAGCGATGGTTCAATGCACCCATCGGCCACGTAATCGCGAGAGTGTCCCCTCACCCACGTAATCGCGAGAGTGTCCCCTCACCTCGGTCCTCTCCCCAAAGGGGAGAGGAGGAAAATCGTTGTCGCTCGCGTCGCTACTGCTCGTCGTCGGCAACTTCGATTTTCGGTGCCGGCGTGATCAGCAGCTTGTCGATACGCGCGCCATCCAGATCGACCACTTCGAATCGAATGCCGTGCCATTCGAACACTTCGCCTGTTTGCGGAATGTGTCCCAGTGCAGCCATGACCATGCCCGCCGCAGTGCGGAATTCATGCTCGTCTTCGCCGTACAGCTTGTCCACATGTAGCAATTCGCGCAGATCGTCGGTTGAAATTGCACCGTCGACCAGCCAGCTGCCGTCTTCGCGTTGCACGATCGGCGAGCTTTCTTCCTTGCCGTGTCCAAGCTGGCTCGCACCCACCACGGCAGCGAGCAAATCGTTGAGCGTCACCACGCCTTCGATATCGCCGTATTCGTCCACGACGAGCGCCATGGGTGTTTCGGCATCGCGGAATTCTTCGAGCAGATCGAGCGCTCGCGCGGTAGCGGGAACGTACAGTGGCTTGGCCAAGGTGCGAAACAGATCGAGCTTTCCGGCCGTAATACCGCCAAGCAAACTCTTCACTTCGACCACGCCGACGATATCGCTCTCATCGCCACGATAAGCCGGATAACGCGAATATGGCGTTTGCCGCAACACATCGAGGTTTTCCGATAGCGGTGCATTGATATCGAGCCACGCAATGCGTGTGCGCGGACTCATCACGCTGTCTACCGTGCGGTCGCCCAGGCGCAACACGCGATTGACCATCGCCTGTTCGTCGGCATCGAGCACACCTTGTTCGGTGCTTTCGGCCACCAGCAATCGGATCTCTTCTTCCGTTGCTGCGTTTTCGCCACGGTCTTTTACGCGCATCAGTCTCAGCAGCACGGTGCTGGATCGATTGAGCGTCCACACAAACGGAGCCGTGGCACGCGAAAGCACCAGCATGGGCATCGCGACGATGGAGGCCACTTTTTCAGGTGCCGACAGCGCCAGGCGCTTGGGCACCAGCTCGCCAATCACGATCTGGATGAACGAGATCACGACGAATCCGAGCACGATGCCGATGATGCGCGTATACGGCGCCAGCCACGCCAAGTCGCCGTTGTTCAGCAGGACGGCGATGTGGGAGCCGATCGCATCGCCCGCCACCGCACCGGTGATCAGCATGACCAGTGTGATGCCGACCTGCACCGTGGACAGGAAATGTTCGGGCGCTTCGGCATGGCGCAACGCGATCTTGGCGCGCCGGCTCGTGCGAGCCATCTGCTTGAGGCGGCTCTTGCGCGAGGCGACCAGGGCCATCTCCGAAAGCGCGAAGAAGCCGTTACACAGGGCGAGGACGAGGACGAGCGCGATAGTTGTCAGCATCGCGACAGTGCGAGAGGAGATGCGGGCATGGGTGGAGTGTAAGGCACCCGGGGCCGCCGGTGGTGCGGCGCGGCAGGCGCGTCCTGTAACATGCGCGTCACATTTGCCCCCATTTCCCGGTTCAGGCGCTGCCCGCATGTTTTCACTCCAGACCATTTTCGGCAAAGGCGACAAGTTTTACGGCCTGCTCGAGGAGAGCGCAGAAGCGGCTCTCGAAAGCGCCAAGGCCTTGCACGAACTGGTGACGCAGGCCGATCGCGCGCCGGTCATGGCGGCTTTCGCATCGGCTCGGGCGCGCGAAAAGGCGCTCGCTTCGAAGATCAGCGAAGAGCTGGTGAACACTTTCGTTACCGCGCTGGATCGCGAAGATATCGAGGCGCTCAATACCTCGCTCTACAAGATTCCGAAGGCGATCGAAAAATTCGCCGAGCGCTACGAGGTTGTCTCCAGTCGTCTCACCGGTGTGGATTTCGCCCAGCGCACGCTGGTGCTCGCGCGTTCGGCCGAAGTCGTCGCGCAGATGATCGGCGAGCTGCGGCACGGTTTGCGCATCGGCCCGGTGAAGAAACTGCAGGATCGTTTGCAGACGCTGGAATCGGAAGGCGATCGCCTGCTGCTGGTGCCGTATCGCACGCTTTACATCGAAAACGACGATCCCATGCGCGCGATGCTTGCCAAGGATCTGTTCGAGTTGATCGAGAAAGCCATCGACAAATGCCGCGACGTCGGCAACATCGTTTATTCCATCGTGTTGAAGAACTCCTGAGGACAACGCCGTGCACGCTTTCCCTTATGCATGGTATTGCCCGACGGGAGTCGGCGCATGAGTCTGGGCCTTGTCGCTGCGGTCGTGCTGATCGCGCTCGCATTTACCTACATCAACGGTTTTCACGACACCGCCAACTCCATCGCAACGGTGGTGGCGACCAAAGTGCTGACGCCGGGTCAGGCAGTGCTGCTGGCTGCGATCACCAACATGATCGGTGCGTTGTGGGGCACGGCGGTGGCGGCAACCATCGCTGCGGGCATCGTCAACACCGGTGTGGTGGAAGCGGGTCCGCAATTGCTGATTTGCGCGTTGCTGGCGGCCATCGTCTGGAATCTGCTTACGTGGTGGCTGGGTTTGCCTTCCAGCTCCAGTCACGCCTTGGTAGGTTCGCTGGTGGGCGCAGCCATTGCGGCATCGGGCGGCCGTTTTTCCGCGGTGATCTGGGCGCAGGGCGCGCATTGGTGGGACGGCAAGGGCGTCATTCCGAAAGTGGTGGTGCCCATGGTCGTCTCGCCGTTGATGGGTTTCGTGCTGGGCTTCCTGCTGATGGGTTTGCTCTACGCGTTGCTTTCGTGGTTCGCAAGCCAAAAGAATTTTCTGCGCTATCTGGGGCGCACGCCGTTCGTCAACAGCTTCTTCGGCAAGGCGCAGATCGTGTCGGCAAGCGCGATGGGCTTGGCGCACGGCATGAACGACGCGCAAAAGAGCATGGGCATCATCGCGCTCGCGCTCGCCAGCGCGACGACGGCGGGGCAGTTCGATGGCTTGCCTTCCTGGCTTTCTTTCCTGCGTATTCATGCGCCGACGGCGACCGGTTTTGCCGTGCCGTCATGGGTGGCGGTGGTGTGTGCGCTGACGATGGCCGCGGGTACGGCAGGCGGTGGTTGGCGCATCATCAAGACGTTGGGTCACAAGATGGTGAAGCTGCATCCGATCAATGGATTCGCTGCGGAAGGCAGTTCCGCGATGGTGATTCTTGCTGCATCGGCATTCGGTTTGCCGGTGTCGACGACGCATGTGGTCTCGTCGTCGATCATGGGCGTGGGCGCAGCGAAACGCTTCAATGCCATTCGCTGGTCGGTAGTCGAGCGCATGGTGTGGGCGTGGATTCTCACGCTGCCGGTGACGGCGCTGCTCGCTTACGCGTTCGTTTCTGTGGCGCGTCTTTGGCTTTGATCAGAACGAGTCGCCGCCGTTGACGATCACCTGCTCCAGTTGATCGCCCAGCGTGCCCAGTTCATCGATCAGTCGACGCAGTTCCTGCTGATTGAGCAGATCGTATGGCCGGTTTTCACACAGATGCAGGTACGGCGATCCATCGAGATCGGTCACAGCCAGAAAACCGTTGCGCTGCTCCCAGTTGAAACGCAGGCAACGCTTGGGGTCGGTGCCTGACAGCGGACCGATAGGTGTGGAAATGCGCAGATAGCGCCGTCCGGTTTCATCTTCCAGTTCCGCCAGGTAAATGCCTTGATGGCGGCCTTGCGGGAGCACCAGATCGAAGCTGATCAGATACGGATCGTTTTGCCTCAAGGTATGCAGGCTGCCGACAAGCGAACGTACGGCTTCGAAATGATGCATACGGCGGTCCGTACAGAAAGCGGGTGGACGGATACTGTGCCACGACTGCGGTAATTTTGCGTACACGGCATGATATGAAGAAGACTTCTCTGGTTGCTGCCGACGTCTGCGTAAGCTTCATCCGAGTACCCCAAACGGGCACACTGTCATGAAAGAGGAATATCTGCGGGTTTTCGCTGCCATCGCGGCCATTCCGCCAGGGCGCGTCGCCAGCTACGGCGCCATTGCCGCGCGCGCCGGATTGCCGGGCAGGGCGCGGCTGGTCGGAAGACTCTTGGGCGAGGTGCCCGATGGCATGGTCTTGCCGTGGTTCCGCGTACTGCGCTCCAGCGGTCAGATCGCCATGGCACCCGGCAGTCGCGGTTATCGCGAGCAATGCCGTCTGCTGAAGGCAGAAGGCGTGGAAGTGAAGAACGGCCGCGTGCCGCTGTCGCGTTTCGGCCTGGATGCGGATATCGATCACGCGATCTGGGGCATGCCCGAATCGTAATCGGACGGTGTTTCGGGAATGGCGATGACGCGCTTCCATTCCGCGCAACCACATGGCATCCGTGAGTGCGGTGGCGCAGTTTGTTAGCATGGCAGGGATGCCTGCCACCGCCCTCGACATTCTTCAGAGCGTTTTCGGTTACACCCGTTTTCGCGATCCTCAGCAAGCCATTGTTGAACACGTTGCCGACGGCGGCGATGCGCTTGTGCTCATGCCAACGGGCGGCGGCAAGTCGTTGTGCTACCAGATTCCGGCTTTGCTCAGACAAGGCACGGGCATTGTCGTATCGCCCTTGATTGCATTGATGCAGGATCAGGTCGATGCCTTGCGCGAAGCAGGTGTTGCCGCGGCCTATCTCAATTCCAGCCTGGACGCGCAACAACAGCGCGAGGTGGAAAGGCAATTGCTGGCGGGCGAATTGAACTTGTTGTATGTCGCGCCGGAACGTTTGCTTACCTCGCGTTTTCTCGATCTGCTCGAACGCACGGAAGTCGCGCTATTTGCTATCGACGAAGCGCATTGCGTCTCGCAGTGGGGACACGACTTTCGCCCTGAATACCGCGAACTGACGATCCTGCATCAGCGCTTTCCGAACGTACCGCGCATCGCGCTCACCGCAACGGCCGATCCGCGCACGCGCGAGGAGATTGTCGAGCGGCTCGCGTTGCAGCAGGCGCGTCAGTTCGTCTCCAGCTTCGATCGCCCGAACATCAACTATATCGTCGCGCAGCGGCATAATCCGCGCAGCCAGCTCACGAGTTTTCTCGAAGGGCACCGTGGCGATGCAGGCATCGTGTATTGCCTCAGCCGCCGTAAAGTCGACGAAACGGCGCAGTGGCTTTCCGATGCGGGTATCGAGGCATTGCCTTATCACGCAGGTCTCGATGCTGCGAAGCGTGCATTCAATCAGCAACGCTTTCTGCGCGAAGACGGTGTGGTGATGGTGGCCACGGTGGCGTTCGGCATGGGCATCGACAAGCCCGACGTGCGTTTTGTCGTCCACCTGGATCTTCCGCGCAGCATGGAAGGTTATTACCAGGAGACCGGTCGTGCCGGTCGCGATGGTTTGCCGGCCAACGCGTGGATGATTTACGGCCTGTCCGACGTGGTCACCATGAGCCAGATGATTGCGCAGTCCGAATCTGCGGATGAACGCAAGCGCGTCGAACGACAGAAACTTGAATCCTTGCTTGCGTATGCCGAAGCAACACGTTGCCGTCGCGAAGTGCTGCTGGGTGCATTCGGCGAGGATTTTCATGGTCCATGCGGGCGTTGCGACAACTGCATTGAGCCACCAAAAACCTGGAATGCGACGGTGCCGGCGCAGAAGGCGCTTTCAGCGGTCTATCGCAGTGGACAGCGTTTCGGTTCCGGGCACGTCATCGATGTCCTGCGCGGCATCGACAATGAGCGCATGAGTCAACTCGGTCACGATCGGCTCACCACGTTCGGCATTGGTGCCGACATGGATGAGAAGCAGTGGCGCTCCGTGTTCCGGCAGTTGTTGGCGAGTGGCCTGCTTGCGACGGATGCCGAAGGTTTTGGCACGTTGCGTCTTACCGCAACCAGCCGCGATGTGCTGGTCGGCAACAAATCCGTGCACATGCGCGAAGAAACGCGCCCTGCGCGCAAGGCATCGCGTCGCCGCGACAGTCAGTTGGTGACGGGTGCGAGTCTGGGTATCGAGGCTTACGAGCAGCCGATGTGGGAAGCACTGCGTGCACTGCGTGCGAGGCTGGCCAAGCAACATGGCGTGCCCGCGTACGTCATCTTCCACGATGCAACCTTGCTGGCCATGCTGCGTGCACTGCCGGAGACGGAAGAAGACCTTGCATCCATCAGCGGCATCGGCGAAGCAAAACTCAAACGCTATGGCCGCGATTTCCTCGACGTGATCAACGCGAAGGATTGATCCGCGAGAGAAGGCAGCAACCGATCATCCATGATCGGTCACGCCACGGTGTGGGCGGTTCCATGCACGGCGCGAACGACTTACGCGCGCTTGCGAAGGATCGACGCCGGCAGTTCTGAATGTGTTGGTGGCACGCGCCAACCGTGCATGGGGCAACGCGGTGGATTCACCCACGTAACGCCATTCACTCAAAGTCTGTGGGAGACGCGCCTGTGGCCAGGCGATGCGCAAGGCTTCCAGGGCGGCTTCTGCCGAATCGTGGCGCGCGACTTCCAGCGCCTCGACCAGCGAACGCCAGCGGTGACCGTGTTTCACAATGCGAAAAAGGCCACGGCTGGACGGAAAAACGTACTGCGACTCCATCGGGAGATACTCCATTTCCGATGGCAAAAGGATGCGCGCCGTCGATGACGCGACGGTTATTCCTATGCGTCATTACCGTGGCGGCCAGTGGTCGCTCCGATGACTGGGGCCGCATTTGTTAGAACGAAGTGAGATCAGGGGGCGTGACAGGCCACGCCGGGTGCGTTCGCAATCGTTTCGCTCGCTGCCAAGGGGGCCAGGCTGCCGTCGTGCATGCCCTTGGTCCACCATTGCCAGCCATCGCCGGTGTAGCGGGCTCCATCCGCGGACATCGCGATGTTCAGGGTATGGGTCTGACCATCGATCTTGACCTGCGCGGTGTGGGTGTCCGGATACGCCGCTTGCACGACGCGTCCATCCGCGCATGCATAACTGATCCATGACGACGTTGCGCTTGCCTGAGCGTGCGTTGCGTCCGTCGACGCACATCCGCTTACGGCGATCAACGATATGGTGAGCAAGACATTGGCAATGCGCATGGCCAGCCCTCGTGTTGGCGAGGGCCAGCATAGAACGAACTCAGCGTGCTGTCCTATCGACAGGATTTGCCGTTATTGCAGCGCCGATTGCGCCAGCGATTTGATCTGCTCGGGATCCGTGATGCCCACGGTTCGTCCGACCTCTTTGGCACCGTGATAGGCAATCAACGTGCTTTGCTGTGTGATGCCCAGGGCGCTTTTTTCAGCCGTCTGATTATCGTAATCAAGTCGAAGGATCACGAGTTTTGCGAAGGCGGGATCCTTGGCCATCGCGTCGATGGTCGGTGCCTGTTTGCGGCAGGTCGGACACCAGCTCGCATACGCGTCCACCAAGACAGGTTCCCCCGCTGCCTGCGCTGCTTTCAGTGCAGCCGTGCTGAAAGGTTGAATCGGCGCAGCCAGGGCGACAGATGTGAAAGCCAAGCCAATCGCGGCAAGCGAGAGCATTCGAAGTGTGTGCATGGGTCGGGCCTTGCGTTGGTCGTCAAACCATTATTCGATGGAAGCACGGCGCGGGTTACACCGATGAGAAATGTAACTTCAATACGACGCATGTCGAAGACACAGGCAACAGATGTCTACGGAGACGAGCACATGTTTATCGGCGTTGCCTGCCTGGTCAGGTATTTATGAGCGGCAGCCTTAATCCACTTGTTGCCTACGCAGCCGGCGTGCTGACGATCTTGTCGCCCTGCGTGATTCCGCTGGTGCCCATCGTGCTGGGTAGTGCAGCGCAACGTCATCGCTTTGGGCCACTCGCGCTGGCGATCGGGCTGGTCGCGTCGTTCACGCTGGCCGGTTTTCTTATTGCGACTGTCGGTGCTTCGATTGGATTGGATGGCGACCGGGTTCGCAAGATAAGCGCCATTCTTTTGCTTCTCGTAGGCATCGCATTGCTGATTCCGCGAGCGCAGGGGTGGCTTGAGCACATCATGGGGCCGCTCGCGAGCTGGGCGGGAGAACGCCAGGCGCGATTGGAACGATTCGGTTTAGCGGGACAAGCAGGCATTGGCGTATTGCTTGGTCTGGTGTGGAGTCCCTGCGTTGGGCCGACACTCGGTGCTGCGACCGTGCTGGCTGCGCAAGGTAAAAACCTTGGCGAGGTCGCTTTTGTGATGCTGGCTTTTGCGCTCGGCATCGCGACGGTGCTGGTCGCCATGGCCATGGCGACACAGAAGTTGATGTCGCGCTGGCGTGCCAGATTGATGAATGCCAGCACGCGCGGCCGACGCATATTGGGTGCATTGATGTTACTGGTCGGTGTACTGATCATCACCGGCACCGATCACGCTCTGGAGGCCATCGTCATCGGGATATTGCCCGACTGGGTTACCAACCTGACGACATCGCTGTGAGATGCAAACAACGCGAGGATGGTCAATCCTCGTGTTATCACAGTGAGAATCGGCGATCGATCAATTGCTGCCGATAATTCGGCCCGTATCCGGATCGATCTGCAGCTTCACATCCTTGCCGTTCTGATTTTCTGCTTTCGCCGTCCACACGCCGTTACCGAAGTCGACGTCGTGAACGCGTGTGTAGCCGTCAGTCGAGAGCTGTGCGCGAACGTCGGATTCACTCAGGCGAGAAATCTGCGAGTCCGGAAAGGCGCGTCCCGTCGTTGGATCGATGCGCAATTTCACCTTCGTGCCATCGCCGCTTTTGGCGCGAGCCGTCCAGACGCCGTCATGAAAATCCACATCGTGCACGTCGTTGTAACCCTGCTGCGCAAGGTCGGCGCGTACATCCTGCTCAGTCATGGCCTGCTGCGCCGTGGCGACACCACATACCAGCGCTAGCGCGATGGTCAATGAAGTCATCGTCTTTTTCACGGACGGATCCTCATGGCTTTTGGGAGCCTTGAGTCTTTGTCGCGCGATATCAATCCGGAGTGAAAACAGCGCGGCGCGATAGGGGTTTATTCATGCTTTGCTAACGGGCTGTTTATCGAGCCGTATCGGGCATGAACCCTTTTGTAGTATTTGCGCATACGCAAGAAATGTATGGCTTGGCCATAACACATGTCAGTGAAGCAGCTCACGCGAGGACGCGCCGCAAGTTACTTGCGGCGTTCGATGACACACCGATGAGCGTTGCGCATCACCGATGCATCATCGGATTGACGCGAAGGTCAGCCAAACCTGCTGAATTGCGGCACGCGAACGCGAGCCGCCATAACGGGTTGCTCTTCAACAACGCTGGCGGCGATCTCTGAAAGAACCGCTGCCGCCTGTGAGGCAACACGCTGAGGCCAACAATCCTGAATATGCTCGGCAACAAGACATGGTTCACCTGCACCACATTGCGGGCAGGTTTTGTTGTGGAGCATCAGTTCTTCTACAACAGTCAAAATCATGGCACACCCCCTGCGATGGCCGCCCCCAGACTTCCCCAAGTCCGGGTGAGAATCGTTGAGTGTTCTATCGGCCTGTCTGGCGGTTACTTGAGCCCGGGCGGGGCGGGTGCAAGTCGTCAGTGGCGAACCATGGCATTCCAGGCCGGAGGTTCATCGGCGGCCGGCAGCAGGCGGCTATCAAATGCTCGCCATTGGCCGTCGTTTCCCTCGATGCTGATTACCGCCGAAGGATCCCCGGACGCCCGAGCCTCCTTGCATCGGTCGATGGCAAACACGAGCGCCTCGCGGCGGGAGTGAAAAAGCTGCGTCTTACCGTTCTCTACCACACGCCATTCTGCGGCTTGGCTTTCACAGTAGGGGATATAAAACGTGCTCATGACACCCTTCCGTTGATTCACACGAGTTGGGTGAATGTGAAATTTTTTCTGTGTGGGGCAGGTGCACAACGCGTCAAGGATCCATAGATATTCTTCGGCGCCAGATTCGCTGGCAAAGCCGTCTCAAGCTCTTTTCTTTTTCCGGTTGCTGCGTTTCAAAGTGCTGTTAAGCAAGATATTGCGAGAAAATCGCAAGTTGCATCGGAACAGCATGATTTTACGAGAAAAATAGTCGAAGCCTTCGTCTGGCTTTCATCAAGACTTACGTTATTCTTGCGCCAAGCTGACGACGAATCGGGCGCCAGCTGCTTTCTTTCAGCCAGGGGAAAATACGTGGCGCAGGTTCTTCTTCACATTGGAAGTGAAAAGACTGGGACGACCTATCTGCAGCACACGTTGCATGCGAATGCGAATTTGCTGCGTAAAAGGTACGGCGTTCTATACCCCACAGATAGTCTGCTGTGCGCGCAACGAGCGCACCATCCTATTGCTGCCGCATTTCTCTCATCGGATCGATGCGACTTCATCAGCCCATCTTCCAAGCAACCCGTTGCTTTGATGATGGAGCATTTAAATCGCTTGATCGATCGCACGCGCAGCGACTGCGTTCTGCTTAGTGCCGAACATATGTCCTCGCGTTTTGACCTCGCTGCGATATACGAATTGGCTGGACATCTTTCCGCACACTCGGTGCAAGTCATTCTTTATGTGCGCAGACAGGACGAGATGGCATTGAGCGCGTTGTCCACAGATCTGTGTTGCGGTAGCCGTGACTGGATACCGATCGATCGCATTTCACCTGACGTTCGCCGTTTCAATCCGCTGCAGGTTGTGGAGGATTGGCAAGCGGTATTCGGTCGCGATGCTGTGACGGTCAGATCCTATGCAAGCGCGTGCAGAAGCGGGCTTGCCGCCGATTTCTTGCATTGCGCCGGACTGGAACACGTTGATCTGTCTGAATTCGAATCGGTGGGACGCATCAATCAGCGCATCAGCCTGTATGAAGCGCGAATTCTTCACGGCATCAATCAATGTCTACCGACATGGCGCGAAGCGGTGCGCACAGGCACACCGGATGCGTATCACGAAGCCAACCAATTGCGCAGGAGTCTGCTCGCGTGGCTTCGATCCGATAACGCCGTATCAAATGAATTCGCGCTTGAGAGTGCATTAACGTCTCACGAGCGAGCAACTCTGATGCAGCGCTTTGCACACATCAACAATTGGCTTGTCGACTCCTATGGCCTGGAAGCCCCAGACTTCGACATGCGACTCAATGAAACCTCCAGCTCAGCCGTAAAGGCGCTGAAGCCCGAAGAGGAATGCATGCTGATGGCCCAGGTGCTTCGTGTAATCAGCCAGCGTCTCATGCAAAGCGAATCGCACGGCTCGATCAGCTGGGGCGCAGTACGCAAGATTGGAGCCTGGTCCAAGCGATTGGGAGCGCATTGAATTCAGCGCCTCCTTGCGCGGCAACGACGGGGGGTGCCCGCCAAAAAAGCAGAATTGGTGGCGCTGAGCATATCGAGGTACAAGCTGGATATGCTCGTGGCGCGCCGTAATGAATGCTCCGTGCCAATCCAAATGGGGTGCCGTCGTGAAAATCAGAATCGATATTCTGCGGTGAGCGTGTAGGCATCCACTCGAGGCGTTACGTCGAATAATATTTCTTGGTAGTTGGTGACAACATGAGCGCGATAGCGGTCGTAATTGAGGCCAACGCCAAATGACTTGCTGATGTCATATCCGATGCCGACGCCGAAATAACTTCCCATACCGGAGACGTTGGCGCTGGTCGTGTAGGTAGTTTGCGGGTACGGAAAAAAGGACCAACTGGTTTCTTTGGATATTTGATGATCGGTGGACCTGAAAAAACCGCCGCGCGCGGATACGTAGAAACCCATCGGCAGCGAATACTTCAGATTGGCGCCGAGCACCGGGCCATCAATGCGTTCACTCAAATTGGTGAATCCTATGAGATGACCGTAATATTGGTGACTGTGGCCGAGGTTCGCGTATCCAGTTTCCAGTCCGTATGAAAACGCACCGCTTGTCCATCGATACCCAACGCGCAACGCTTCCGTATGACTGTGTCCATAGAAGTCATACACATTGGATTGCGGATAGAAATTCGTTTCGCCGAGACTGGTGTTTACGAAAAAACCGCTGGCGTGGCTCAGGCTGGTCACTGAAGCGAGTAATGCAAAGCAAAGAAGCTTTTTGCTGTCCATGTAATTTCCCTTCCTTAAAATAATGGCAACAGGGGAGTCTGTCGTTCATGTGGCTCGGCGACAAAACACTCGCGCCAAGTTAAAGATTTCGTCCTGCGGTATTGACGTCCATATTGCCTAATTTAGCTCGGACTTGCATTAGACAGTGCTGGCATAGTGCGCAGGCGTAGGGCGCAATTTCAATGAACGGCGACTCCTGTCATGCCTTCCACGGCGAATATCCGTGCGCGATAGCGTTAGTCTCGCCGACGATGTTGGCGCCTCCATCGTTTCCAACAAGGCCACGTTGAACCGATGACGAGCCACGCCACATAGAAGAGTTGAAGGCCGACGTTGACGACTCCCGATCGGTGAACGATTGCGTAGTTCAACCCCAAACACACCAGCACGAAGATGCCTAATGCAAAGGGATCGAAAGAGGAACGCGTCGGGGAGGGTTGGCTCATGGAGGAGCGAGAATACATCCACGTGCGAGTGGATGCGTGGGGCGTGCATACCCCAGAAACTAAAAAGCCAAGACCGGTCAAAGTCTTGGCTCGAGAACATGGTGGCCGGGGACGGAATCGAACCGCCGACACGGGGATTTTCAATCCCCTGCTCTACCAACTGAGCTACCCGGCCAGGGTGGACAGCCGCTGGGGCTATCGGTGTTGCGTGGAGCCGCACATTAAATCGGATGGGCGGCCGTGCGTCAAGACTTGGACTCGGGCGCGACGTAGCCTTCCGGGGTTTTTACGTCGCCGCCAAAGAAGAATTTCTCCATTTCCTCGCCTAGAAACTTGCGCGATTTCGGATCCAGCGGGTTGAGACGGTATTCGTTGATCAGCATGGTCTGGTGGCTCAGCCATTGCTGCCACGCGGGTTTGGAGATTTCGGCGTAAATGCGCTGGCCCAGCGGGCCGGGCCAGGGGGCAAAATCCAGGCCTTCCGCCTCGATGTCGAGTTTCGCGCAGTGAATGGTGCGGCTCATGGTTGTTTCTCTTCTTCTGTAGGTTCCGGCAGCGCCATCAGCAGGGTTCGCACCGGGGCAGGGAGGCCGAGTGCGGGCAGGTCGGCGATGGCGCACCAGCGCAGATCTGCATTATCGGCGATTGCGTGTGCGGGTGCTGCGCTGTCGAACAGCAAGGGTTGAATCTTAAGCCGATAGTGGCTGAAGACATGCAGGAACGGCGTTAGCGATTGCGCGTCGTCGATGCGGGCGTGGCGCTGGGCTTCGCGCCATGCGTTGTCGGTATCGTCGGCTTCCGGCAGGCTCCACAGGCCGGACCATACGCCTTGTGCACCGCGACGCTGCAGAAGCATGCGGCCTTCGGTGTCGCGCAGGATCAGCATGATCGTGCTGCGCGTCGGAATGGATTTCCCGGGTTTCGGTGTCGGCAATTGCGCGGTGAGGTTTTCGCGGAACGCGATGCACTCGTTACGCATCGGGCACGCGTCGCACAGCGGGCGCGCGCGCACGCATACCGTGGCGCCCAAATCCATGATCGCCTGGGTGTAATCCGCTGTGCGTTCTGCGGGTGTGTGTTCGTCTGCACGCAGCCAGAGTTGTTTTTCGACTTCTCGTTCGCCGGGATGTCCAGCGATGCCGTGGTATCGCGTCAGTACACGTTTCACGTTGCCGTCAAGAATCGGAAAACGCAGTCCATAGGCCTGCGCGAGGATGGCGCCTGCGGTGGAGCGACCGATGCCCGGTAGTGCGGCAAGCGCATCGAATTCGCGCGGCAATTCACCGTTGTGCAATTCAACGCATCGTTGCGCTGCTCGATGCAGAAAACGCGCGCGCCGGTAATAGCCAAGACCGGACCACAACGCGAGCACGGTATCTTCGTCCGCCGTGGCGAGATCGCCCAGCGTAGGCAGTTTCGCCAGGAAACGCTGGAAGTACGGAATGACCGTGCTCACTTGCGTCTGCTGCAGCATGATTTCCGACAGCCACACGCGATATGCATCGCGTGGATGTTGCCACGGCAGGTCGTGACGGCCATGACGATCGAACCAGGCGAGCAGGGCGTTGGCGAACGTGGTCACTGCGGATGCGGTGCGACAGGTTTTGCGGGCGGCGCAACACTTTGCGCATCGGCGGGCACGGCATCGCCGGTTTGCACGCTCAAGCCTTCGATATGCACTTTGCCGATATCGAGTGAGGCCATGTTGATTTGCCCATTACCGGGCGGCGCGGAGAGCTTTGGCTCCTGCGGATTGGCCATCTGATTCCACCAGTGCGCCAATCCCAATGGCGGCAGCGCCAGATCGACATGATTATTCGTGCCGAGCAGCGTAAGGTGAAGCAACAGCGGGTTGTCCTGGCTCGCTGGCGTGAGCATGACGGCAGCATCGTAGTTGCCTTCATCCTTCTGAGAGAACTTGCCTTGCAGCGCCAGCGTTGCGTTTGCCGCGCCGTTCCAGCGTGCATGCCCCGCTAGGTGCACTTCGGTAGCGCTGCTGTCTGAAGCATGTACCGTAATTTCGTTGAGCAACAAGGCACCCTTGTCGATGCTTAGAGTGCTTGAGAGTTGCAGCTGCAAAAGCGTGCCGTTGGGTTCCTTGCCGGACAGATTTATCCAGAACGCCTGATTCGGCGCAAGGCGGCCGGTATCGAGCGACACATCGCTCAACCATTGGCTGTTGCCTTCGACCAGACTGCCATTGCGAATGCGTACACCTGTCGCAATGCGCGGTATCTGTTCGGGTACGCTGGTCGACTGCGGCGGCAGCGCGAGCAGCCATGCCTGCAACGCATCCAGATCGACGCGCGGTGAATTGATCTGCATGCGCGAGATCACCACCGGACCGCCAAGTAGCGTGCGCCAAGGAAGCACCAGCCGGCCGTTTGCGGCGAGCAGGATGGGCATGTTGGTATCGCGCGAACCTGTATCGGTGGCGATCAGCGTGATGCCTTCCAGTTGCAATGCAGGGCGCGGAAACAGCGTCGGGCTCGCGGGACTGGATAGCGTCAATTGCAGACCTGCTTCCTTGGCTTGCTCCTGCAACATCGCGGTAAAACGATCCGGTTGCAGCAACAGATAAAGCGACGCCAGTACGCCAAGCACGACGACACCGAGCACGCTGCCAGTGATGATCAGCAACAGACGGAGTGGTCGCGGAAAGGTCATTTATGTTTTGGCGAATTCGGCAGGAAGCAGGCCATCGACGTACGCCTCCGCATCGAACACGCGCAAGTCGGTGGCGGTTTCACCCAGGCCGACAAAGCGAATCGGCAAGCCGAATTCGCGCGCCAGCGCGAACACCACACCGCCTTTGGCGGTGCCGTCGAGTTTGGTGACGACCAAGCCGGTCACACCGACAATCTGCCGGAACTGACGTACCTGATTCACCGCGTTCTGGCCGGTGGTGCCGTCAATAACCATCAGCACTTCATGCGGCGCATCGGCATCGAGCTTTTTGAGCACGCGCGCAATCTTGCCCAATTCGTCCATCAGGCCTCCTTGCGTATGCAGACGGCCGGCAGTGTCGGCAATCAACACGTCGGCATGGCGTGAACGCGCGGCTTGAAGTGCGTCGAAGATCACGCTGGCCGCATCGGCATCCTGGCCTTGCGAAATCACGGGCACCTGATTGCGTTCGCCCCATGTCTTGAGCTGCTCCACAGCGGCGGCACGGAATGTATCGCCAGCGGCCAGCAGTACTTGTTTGCCTTCATCGCGCCAGCGACGGGCGAGTTTTCCGATGGTGGTGGTCTTGCCCGCGCCGTTGATGCCGACTGTGAGAACGACGAAGGGTTTGTGGCCTGCGATGTCGAGCGACGTCTGCACCGGCTTGAGCAATGCGATCAGTTCCTGACGCAACGCGCGCAGCAATGCGTCAGCATCGGCGAACTCGCGCTTGTGCATACGTTTGCGCAACGTCTCCACGAGCGAGGTGCTCGCTTCGATGCCGACGTCGGCAGTAATCAGCGTGGTCTCCAATTCATCCAGCAAGCTGTCGTCGAGCTTGGGATGGCGGGAGAACAACGTTGAAATGCCACGCGAAAAAACGCTGCCAGACAGGCGCTCGCGCCAACTACGGCGCGCAGGCGCTTCGGCCGATGTCTCGGTCGCTGCAACGGGCGCTTCGACGGAAGGGGGCGTTCCCTGCGCGATGGGTTGCGCTGGGGCCTGATCCGTCGCTTCCTCGTTTTCCCCGGCGCCGTTATCGGCAGGCTTCTTCTTCCAGAACTTGAGCATGAGGGGCGATATTCAAAGACAATACCGATCATGCTATCACCCCGACCTGTACTGGCCGCTGAGGACTACGGCGCATGAAGCCTGTGTCTGGCCGAATCCGCATCATTGGCGGTCACTTGCGCAATTCCCGCTTGAACGTGCCAGACCTGCCCGGGCTGCGGCCCACGCCCGAGCGCGTGCGCGAGACGCTGTTCAACTGGCTGGCACCCACCATCGCGGGGGTGCGGGCGCTGGATCTATGTGCGGGTACTGGCGCGTTGGGTATCGAGGCGCTTTCGCGCGGTGCCGGCACGGTGCAGTTTGTCGAGCCGGATGGCGCCGCGGCCGAGGCGCTCCGTGGCAACCTTGCAAGGCTCAAGGCAGACGGCGGCGTTGTATCGGGCCTCGATGCCGGGCGTTATCTGCAAGGAACGCCGCAACCGTTCGGATTGGTGTTTCTCGATCCGCCCTTCGCCTTGAATCTCTGGACGCCGTTGGCGCAGCAACTGGAGCAGCACGGGTGGCTGACGGCCTCTGCATGGGTATATGTGGAATTCCCGCGTGCAATGGCACCCGTTGTTCCAGCCAATTGGATGCCGCATCGCGAAGGACAGGCTGGCGAGGTGCGCTATGCGCTCTATCGCCGGACCTAGACCATTCCGTTAAGCTAATGCTTTCCCCCGCGAAAGCACTTTTTCGTGAACAATCCACCGGTCAATACACGCCTCGCGGTTTATCCGGGCACCTTCGACCCCATCACCAACGGCCACGCCGATTTAGTGGCGCGTGCCGCGCCTTTGTTCGAGCGCGTGGTAGTGGCGGTTGCCGAAAGTCCGAACAAGGGCAAGGGTCCGGGCTTTACGCTGCAGGAGCGCATTTCGCTCGCGCGTCTGGCGCTGGCCGATCTGAAGAATGTGGAAGTGCGCGGGTTCGACAACCTGCTGGCGCAGTTTGTCGAGCAGATCGGTGCAGGCGTCATCCTTCGCGGTTTGCGCGCCGTGTCTGATTTCGAATACGAATTTCAGCTCGCGAGCATGAATCGGCATCTCATTCCGAAGGTAGAGACGCTATTCTTGACGCCAGCGGAGCAGTACAGCTTCATTTCTTCCTCGCTGGTACGCGAGATCGGTCGCCTGGGTGGTGACATTTCCGGTTTCGTGCATCCCGCGGTCCAACAAGCCATGCGGCAGCGCTGGCATAAAAAGCAACCCGAAACCGAAGGGGATAACTATGCGTAAACTCACTCTCATCGCCACGGCCCTTGCGTTGACGGGCTGCCTGGCTCTGTCCGCGTGCAACAACCAGGGCGACAACGGGCAGCAGCAAACGCAGCAGGTCCAGCAGCTGACCAAGCCGGCCGATCCGAACGACAGCAAGGCTTGGGGTGCTTACCTGGGCCAGATCGTGCAGAAGAACATGCAGGGCATGACCGCCAGCCAGCCGTACGCCTTCCTGGTGCCGGCCGGTAACGACGATGCCTCCAACGATTCGCGCGATCGCCAGCTGAGCAACGTGCAGGACGACGTCGCTCGCGGCGTGCTGCCGGGCAACCTGCTTGCCTTCGGCGGTTCCAACTCGGGCAAGACCGGCGACTTCGTCGTCGATGCCTTCAAGGGTGCCAAGCCCGGTTCCTTCAAAGGCGTCATCGTTCTGGTGATCGGCGATCAGGCCGACGAGCAGCGCGTGGAACAGGCGCTGCAGCCGACCGGCGCCACCATTCGCTACGTCACGATGTAAGACATCGCCAAGGCGGCGAGGGCATCCTCGCCGCCTTCGGTATACGCCCACCCGTACTTCAGTACAGATAACCGGGCGCTATCTCGCTGCTTTTTCGGCATTTCGCCGATGTGCTTGTGCTTATGCGCTTTTGTTGCTTCGCACAATAAGCGTATGCCCATGTAAACTTGTCCGGCATGTCCCTCAAGATCCTCGACACCTGCGTCAACTGCGACGTCTGCGAACCCGTCTGCCCTAACAAGGCGATTTCGCTTGGCGAGGAGTACTACGTCATCGATCCTTCGTTGTGCACCGAATGCATCGGTCACCATGACGAACCGCAGTGCGTGGTGGTGTGCCCGGTCGAATGCATCATCATCGACCCCGCGCATACCGAAACGCACGAGCAACTGCACGACAAATACACCCATCTGATGGAGAGCAAGGCATGAAGGTTGCGTTGCGCTGGCACGTGCTGCTTATTGGTTTTGTCCTGACTACCGGCGCTGCCTTCGCAGCCGACAATCCGACACCTTCCACCAAGACTGCGCCGCTTGCGTTGCGTCCTGGTCATGCCGGTATCGCAAGCGCCAATGCGCTGGCGACGCAGGCGGGTTTCGAAGTGCTCGCCAAAGGTGGCAACGCTTTTGATGCGGCGATTGCGGTGGCGTCCACGCTTTCCGTGGTGGAACCGGAAAGCTCGGGCATTGGCGGTGGCTTCATGGCCACGATGCACGTTGCTTCCGGCAATCGCGATGTCTTTATCGACGCGCGCGAAACGGCACCTGCAGCCGTCAATCCCAAGGATTACCTCAATCCGGATGGCACGCCCAATCGCGATACGGCGTTGAAGGGGCCGTTCTCCGCAGGCATTCCGGGCGAACCGGCGGGCTTGGTGTGGCTTGCCAAACACTACGGCAAATTGCCCTTGGCCGATTCGCTTGCACCCGCCATCCGCACGGCACGCGACGGTTTCAAACCCGATAACCGTTTGCTCGGTTCCATTGAAGACGAACAGAAAAATCTTCAGCGTTGGCCTGCATCGGCGGCTAAATTCCTGCCGAACGGCAAAGTGCCGGCAGCGGGTGATATCTGGCGCGATCCGGATCAGGCACACACGCTTCAATTGCTCGCGCAATACGGCAACGCTGGTTTCTATAGCGGCAAAACGGCAAAGAAGATCGTCGATGCTGTCCACGCTGCTGGCGGCAACTGGACGTTGAAAGATATGTCCTCGTACAGCGTGAAAGAGCGCCTGCCGATCACGCTCGATTATCGCGGCTACAAGATCATTACTGCGCCGCCGCCGTCGTCCGGCGGTGTGGCCATTGCCGAAATCCTCAACATTCTTTCCGGTTTCGATCTGACCAAAGTCGATCAGGTGCATCGCGTGCATCTGGTGATCGAGTCGATGCGCCGCGCGTTCCGCGACCACAACGATTATCTGGGCGATCCGGACTTCGTGAAGATGCCGCTCAACATGCTGCTGTCGCCGTATTACGCCGACGGTTTGCGTCAGACCATCTTGCCCGACAAGGCCACGCCGTCGTCGATGCTTGCGCCTTCGAGCGGCGAAGATCCCGGTATGCACACCACGCATTTCTCGATCATCGATGCTGACGGCAACATGGTGGCGATTACCGCAACGGTGAACTACGTGCTCGGTTCCACCTTCGTTGCCGATGGCACGGGTGTGCTGCTGAACGACGAGATGGACGACTTCGCCCTGGTGCCGAACAAGCCCAATGTCTATGGATTGCTTGGCAGCAAGGCGAATGCGCCGGAACCGGGCAAGCGCATGCTGTCGTCGATGTCGCCGAGCATTGTCATCGGTCCTGATCGCACGGCGGTGATCGGCTCGCCAGGCGGCTCGACCATCATCACGCAGGTGCTGGAAGGCATTCTTGCCTTTATCGACGGCGGCGATGCGCACGACGTTGCCGCGCACAAGCGCTTCCATCATCAATACATGCCGGATGTGGTCATGACGGAGCCGGGCACTTTCGACGCATCGACCAGCGAAGCGCTCACCAAAATGGGTTACACGCTCAAGCAGCGCGAGCCTTGGGGCTTCATGAATGTGGTGATCTGGGACCGCCGCACGAACAAGGTCGATGCAGCCAGCGATCCGCGCCGCGCTGACGGCCTGGGCAAAGTGCAATAACGCGCAACTGCTTCAAACGCCTTTCGTCATCGGCGAAAGGCGTTTGAGTGCGACGTCTTTGATGTGGGGTAGTGGTCATGCAGTTCTGGTCGATCAACGGTAATTCGCAAAAGCTCGATGGCGGCGCGATGTTCGGCAATGCGCCCAAAGCGATGTGGTCGCGCTGGATTGCGCCGGACGAACTCAACCGCATCCCGCTCGCGTGCCGTTGCCTGCTGGTGAAAGATCTCGACGGCCGCAACGTGCTGTTCGAAACCGGTATCGGTGCGTTCTTCGAACCGGCGCTGCGTGAACGCTACGGTGTCGTGGAAAGTCACCACGTCTTGTTGGATTCGCTCGCCGAGGCGGGCGTTTCGCATGAAGACATCGACGTCGTGGTGCTCTCGCACCTGCACTTCGATCATGCCGGCGGTTTGCTTGCGGCATGGGAGGAGGGCAAGACGCCGAGCCTGCTGTTTCCCCATGCAAAATTTCTGGTCGGTGCCCAACATTGGCAGCGTGCGATGAAGCCGCATCCGCGTGATCGCGCTTCCTTTGTTCCCGAGTTGCAGTCGTTGTTGCTGCAGAGCGGCCGTCTGGAGCTGGTGGCCGGCGAGTATTCGCAGGCACTGGGGCAGGCTGTCCGCTTCCATTTTTCAGACGGTCATACACCGGGATTGATGCTGGCGGAATGCGCGGGCGTAGTTTTTTGCGCCGACCTGATTCCGGGCAAGCACTGGGTCCACCTTCCCATCACCATGGGCTACGACCGCTTCCCGGAAGCCTTGATCGAAGAAAAGCGCGTCTTCCTGGACGACAAGCTTTCACGCAACGTGAGGTTGTTTTTCACGCATGATCACGCCTGCGCCACGGCCCGCGTGACACGCGACGAGCGTGGGCGCTATGGTACGTCCGAGGAGCAGCCCGAATTGCGCGGTGCCTTGCTCTAAACCAACAGCACCGTCCCGCGACAACCAACCGGAGGTTCGATGAGCGGCGAGCGTAAGGCCCCTCCATCATTCCGTGAATTGGTGTTGCCCGCTTTGGGAGCGGTGATTCTTCTCATCGGTGTCGGCCTTACTGCCGTTACCGAAAAAGGACAGATCGACTATCAGACGCAAATGCGCCGCCACGGTGGCGATGTTCTCGATCTGGGAACGGCTGGGCGGCCGGATCGCGACGAGCAGGGTTACATGGTGCGCGTCGTCGGCGATTTGCAGGTGGTCGAATCGCCGCTCGATCAGCAATTCAATCAGCAGACCCCGCAGCCGGTCCTGATTCGCCACGTGCAAATGTTCCAGTGGCATGAAACCCAATTCGGTGGGCCGCCGGCCTACGAACTCGATTGGGAAGACAAGCCGATCGACTCCAGTCATTTCGTTCATCCCGAAGGGCACACCAATCCGGGCGCGCTTCCGATCCAGAGCCAGCAGTTTTATGCGGGGGCCGTGCGACTCAACGACTTCGTGCTCTCAACGACGCTGCTGCACGCGCTGGAAGGTAGTCAACCGGTGTCGCCGGATTTGCGTAATTTGCCGAGCAATCTCGCGGCGAGCTTTAGTCTGTACGACGGGCACCTCGTCACCAGTGCCGTTCCGTCCAATCCGCAGGTGGGCGATATTCGCGTGGGCTGGGAAGCGGTTCCGACGCAAACCGTTACGGTCGTAGCCAAAGTGGACGGCAACCGGTTGATTCCCGCCAGCGATGCACAAGACGGTGTCGGTTACGCCGTGCAAGTGGGTGACGTGCCGATCTCCGACATCTTCCCTGATTTGCCGGTGCCGCCGGAATTCCGCTGGCTGCGCGATGTGATCGGTCTGCTCCTGGCTGTGGCCGGCGTAGGTTTGCTGGTGCGCTGGCATTACGAACGCATCGATCCGATCCTGACGCCTGCGATTGCCATGGTGGTCGTCGGTGCGGTCACCAGCGTTATGTGGCTGGGCAACGACAGCACGCTGGTAGGCGAGTGGGGCGGTCTGGCGCTTGTGGGCGCGGTATTGACCGCGTGGCGTGTGAAGACGCTGAGAAGCCATTCGCATTTATAGCCACGGCGTTGCCTCATTTACGCCTCTGCAAGGACCGCGCGGCGATGGACCATCGCCGCGACCCCACGATGGAGTTCGTCATGTCCGTTCGCTTTTCACTTGGCGTTGCGCTTGCCTGTTGCGCGATGTGGTCTTCGGCCTGGTCTTCGGTAAGTGCGCAGGATCGTGCAACCTGGAATGCTCCACAGACACCATTCAAGGTTTTCGGAAACACGTATTACGTGGGTCCACATGGTTTGTCGTCGATTCTGATTTCCACTCCGCACGGCTTGGTCTTGATCGACGGTGACTTGCCCGAATCTGCGCCACTCATTGAGGCACATATCAAGGCGCTCGGATTTCGCGTGAGCGATGTCCATTGGATTCTCAACTCGCACGCACACTCCGATCACGCTGGCGGCATTGCTCAGCTTCAGCACGATAGCGGCGCACAGGTATTCGCCAGTGCGCCCGGTGCGCATGCATTGGAGCTGGGCGGTGCTGATCCGGAAGATCCTCAATTTGGTCTTGCACCGACCTACACGCCTGTACATCACGTACGAGCGGTGCGCGATGGCGAGGTGGTGAATTTTGGCGGTGTCGAGATCACGGGACACGCCACACCCGGACATACGCCCGGCAGCATGTCGTGGACGTGGCACAGTTGCGAAGGAAATACGTGTTTGAACGTCGCATATGCCGACAGTCTCACGGCATACACCAACAAAACATTTCGCTACACCGATGATGCAAAGCATCCACACCGTGTCGAGGATTTTCGCAAGTCGATTGCCACTGTCGCGGCACTCCCTTGCGACATCCTGCTAACGCCGCACCCCGATCAGAGCAACTTCTGGGACAGGGTGCAGCGGCGCCAAACGGGGGCTCACCCTGATGCGCTCATCGATACGGCAGCGTGCAAAGCCTATGCTGCCGACGCTGATAAAAATCTCGATGCTGAGCTGACCAAGGAAAAAGCGGGGCAGCCGTAATCGAATCAACCGAACAGGTCGGCATGTTCGATAAACCACAGACCCGCGAAAAGCTTCGGATCGATGGAAAAACCTTCGTTGGCGCGTGCGAGCAACCATGCGCCAGCTTCCTTGCGCGGCACTTCGTGCACGATGATGCTCTCGCTTTCGTCGCCACCGCCTTCGCCGACTTTCACAAGGTCATGCGCGCGCGCATAGGCAATGATTTCGCTACTCATACCCGATGACGACGGACCTTCGTGCACGAAGGTCACGCTGCCGCAGCGATAGCCGGTTTCTTCTTCCAGCTCGCGCTGTGCAGCCAGTAATGCGCTTTCGTTGTGTTTGTCGGCAAGATCGCCGACCAGGCCCGCCGGCATTTCGATGGTGAACTGCTGCACGGCGACCCGGTATTGCTGTACGAACAGAATCTTGTCTTCGGGCGTCACGGCCAGAATGATGACTGCGCCGCCCGGGTTGTTGCGTTCGGCGTATTCCCAGCGGCCGCGACGGCGCATGCTGAGCCAGCGTCCTTCAAACAAGGTCTCGACCGGGGCGTTGGCATCGCTGGGTTTGCTATCCGTATGCTTCGTCGACATGGCGAGTATTTCCCTATGAATTAATCCTGTGCACTGCACAGTGCGCGCAGACGGTTGCGCGTGAGTGGGCCGAAGCGGAGTTGTTCGGATAGCGATTCGATTTTGTCGCCGCTGCGTTGACGCACCAATGCTTCCGCGCTTGCTTCGACGGGTGCATCCAATGCGATACGTGTCAGCCGGCGATAAAGACGTGCCGATTCCGCATGCTCACGCAGTTTCGCGGCACAGCTTGCGGCACCGCGTATGCGCAGGAACGCGACTTCTTCGACACGATCGAGCAAATCGTCCAGGCTGCCGAAATGTGCAAGCAGCGCCGCCGCCGTTTTCGCCCCGACGCCGGGTACGCCAGGTATGTTGTCGACCGCATCGCCGCAGAGGGCGAGAAAATCGGCGACCTGTTCGGGGCGTACACCGAGACGTTCGTACACGCCCGCTGGTCCCCAGCGCGTGTTGCGCGCAAAATCCCATTGCTCGTCATGCTCGCCCAGCAGCTGACCGAAGTCTTTGTCGGCGGAGACGATCACGCTGCGAAATCCATGTCCGCGCAAACTCCACAGCGCGCTGCCGATCAGATCGTCCGCTTCGTAGGTGTGATCGATCATCACGCGCACGCCCAACGCTTCGGTCACGGCGCGGCACTGCACGAATTGCCGTTCCAGATCCGGCGGCGGCAATTCGCGGTTGGCTTTGTAATGGGGGTAGATCGCATTGCGAAACGACGTGGTCAGCGATGCATCGAACGCCACCGCAAGGTGCGAGGGTTTTTCGCGTTCCAGCAACTCGCACAGAAATCGTGTGTAGCCATGCACCGCGTTGACGGGATGGCCTTCCGCATCGTGGAATTCATCCGGCATCGAATGCCAGGCACGAAACACGTAGAGACTGCCGTCGATCAGGTGCGCAGTGGGACGGCTGGATGCGGGCATCCTGTCAGCCCTGCCACTGGCTGAGCAGATCATCCACAGCAGGACGATCGCGATCAGGGATTTCGGTCTGTGGCGTACCGATGTGCACGAAGCCGATCACGCACTCATTTTTGGCGAGGCCCAACAGTGCGGCCACTTCAGGATCGTACGCGGCCCAGCCGGTTAGCCATTGCGCGCCAAAACCCAGCGCGTAGGTTCCCAGCAGCAAGTTGTACGCCACATTGCCTGCGCAGAGTTTCTGTTCGATCTCCGGAATGCCGGCGTCATCGTGCAAGCGGGCAATTACCACGATTACCAACGGTGCGTATGTGTAGCGATTGCGTTCTTTCTCGCGCTTGGAGTCGGCCAGATTCGGATCGCGGCGAATGGCGCGTTCGGCCAGCTGTGCTCCGAACCTAAGCTTTGCATCGCCGCGAAGTTCGATCAGACGAAACGGAACCAGTTTGCCGTGATCGGGCACGCGAATGGATGCTTCAAGCAAAGCACGCAATGTCGCCGCATCCGGTGCGGGCTCGCCGAGCTGGCGGGAGGGCGCCGAGTGGCGTTGTTGAAGCAGGGAAAGCGCGTCGTGCATGGGGAGGCCGTCGGGGTGTAAATCGCTATCCTACAACCGTACGTGTTTCCGCCAGAATTTGCCCTCTCGAATCGGCTTAGCCCGACCGCTTCAGCAGGAAGCCATCAGGTAGCAAAGCGGCAACGGTGGTGAGCCGCGTGGCACCATTCAAATTCGCCAGCAGCACGGGCATATCACCGTCGCACAGCTCGGCAAGCGCCTGTCTGCACGAGCCGCAAGGTGTGACGGGTTCGGGTGTATCGGCAATCACGGCCATGGCGGTGAAATCCCCGGGTTTGCATCCGGCGGCGATGGCGCTGAACAGGGCGGTGCGTTCGGCGCAATTGCATAAACCGTAAGCCGCGTTTTCGACATTGCAGCCAGGAAACTGACGACCGTCCCTTGTTTGCAGGGCGGCGCCGACATGAAAATTCGAATACGGCGCGTACGCCTTGTCGCGCGTGGCGCGGGCAAGTTCCAGCAGGGCAGAGCTGACTGGCTGCGTCGACATCCGGAACTCCGTCGCTGGCGGGCTGACCAGTCTAACCCAAGAGTCTGTTGGCGCAGGGGCCGCAGACAGGCGCTTATGGGAGTTCGCCTCGACACGGGCATCGGCTAGGATGCTCAAACGATTCCGCTGGGGAAAACCGATGTCGATCACCGTGTCTGCATTGCGTGAAACGGCCGCTGGCGAGCGGCGTGTGGCCATCACGCCCGAAGTCGCAAAAAAATTGCATGGCAAGGGCGTACGCGTATTGCTTGAGCATGGCGCGGGCAGCTCGGCGGGATTTCCGGATGCAAGCTACGGCGATGCCGAGTTCGCTGACAAGGATCAGGTATTGCAGCAAGCCGATTTGCTGGCGTGCGTGTTACCGCCCGAAGACGCGTCGATCACTCGCTTGCGCGAAGGCAGCATCGTGGTCGGGCAGTTGCGTCCACATGGTGCGCCAACGCGTATCGAAGCGCTCGCGCAACGCAAGGTGACCGCCTTCTCGCTGGAATTGCTGCCGCGTACCACGCGCGCGCAGGCGATGGATGTGCTCAGTTCGCAGGCCGCGGTGGCGGGTTATCGCGCCATGCTGATTGCGGCTGAGAACTCGCCGAAATTTTTCCCGATGCTGACAACCGCGGCTGGCACGATCCGGCCATCGCGCGTATTGGTCATTGGTGCGGGTGTTGCGGGACTGCAGGCGATTGCGACAGCGCGGCGCTTGGGTGCGCAAATCGAAGGTTACGACGTGCGCCCGGAAACACGCGAACAGATCGAATCGCTGGGCGCGAAGTTTCTCGATCTGGGTGTCAGTGCCGCAGGCAGTGGCGGTTATGCGCGCGAACTGACGGCCGAAGAACGCGCCGCGCAACAGCAGGCGCTGGCCGATCATCTGAAAGTCTTCGACGCCGTTGTCACCACTGCAGCCGTACCGGGTCGCGCGGCGCCAAAAATCCTCACCAAGGCGATGGTGGAGGGTATGAAGCCCGGTGCGTTGATTGTGGATCTGGCGGCCGATAGCGGCGGCAACTGTGAATTGACGCAACCTGGCGAGCGCGTCGAGCACGGTGGTGTGACCATTCTCGGTCCGTTGAATCTTGCAGCGGGTGCGCCGCTGCATGCGTCGGAAATGTATGCGCGCAACGTCTACAACTTCGCCGAGCTGCTCATTCGCGAAAACAGCCTGCAGCCTGACTTCAACGACGAGCTTGTCGCAAAAAGTTGTGTGACGCGAGGTGGTGAAAAAATCTTTGCCGCGTAGCTTGGCGGCAAACGAGTTTTCACAAGCGTTGTCGCGACCGTGTTAGAAAAATGACGGCGATGGGCGCCGTCAGCGCCCTGGCATGCCGAAGGCATGCTTACCCGGAAGCGTGGAATTAGGGCCAAGGTGGTGCAGCCATTGCTGCTTCTGCTCCGGCGATTGCTGCTGCCATTGACGACGCAACGCGTCGCGCTGGGCAGGCGGCAGTTGCTGGAAGCGCTGAAAGGCGTCATGCAGCTGCTGCTGCTTGTCGGCCGGCAGCGTCTCGTACAGATGCTGGTTCTGCTGCGCCTGTTGACGCTCTTCCGGCGTCATCTGCTGCCAGCGTTCGATATTGCTGCGGATCTGCGCCTGGCGTTCCGGCGGCATCGATTCCCAATTCCTTTCGCGGTCAAGCAAGCGTTCCTGCTTGCGCGGTGGGAAGGAATCCCACTGTGACTGAAACGGACCGAGCAGATTACGCTGGGTCGGCGACAGGGAATTCCACGGATGTACAACGGGTGCGTTCTGCGCGTACGACGGCGCCGCGGCCATGAAACCAAGGGTCAGGATGAACAGGGCGGGCAGGCGATGTCGACGTGGCAGCATGGCTCAGTTTTTGGGCTGGTTACTGCTGCCGCTCTGATTGGCAGCCAACCAGCTGTAGAAGTCGAGGTTCTGGTACAGGGTAGGATCGGTCTTGTCAGTACCCGGCGGCAACGCTTCGACGTCCTGTTCGGCAGCGACCGGAACGGCAGCCTGCTGGTTGGACGAGTTGTCGTGCGACCCGGGTGTCGGTTGCCAGATCATCAACGCAGCCAGGGCCATCGCGGCCAGCGCACCGACGGGTACCAACACGCGCGCACGGTGATGCGGCGACGCCTGAGTCTTGGCCGCTTCCAGTGCCGTGCGGCGCGCAGCGCGCAGGCGACCGGCCGTCACCGGATCAACGCGGTGAGCGGCTTCCTGATAGAGCGCGCGGGCGCGCTTTTCGAAATCTTTGTCGGACGAGTTCATCGCCACTCCTCCAGTTCCTCTCGCAAATGTTGCATCGCGCGCGAGAGATGCGTTTTGACGCTGCCTTCCGAGCAGCCCATCGCCTGTGCGGTTTCAGCCACATCCAGGCCTTCCAGTACGCGCAGCATGAAGGCTTCGCGCTGACGCTGCGGAAGCTGCTTCACGGCTGCTGCCATATCGGCAAAAGACTGTTCGCCGTGCAATTTTTCGAGCGGGTCCGGACCGGTATCGGCCGGTTCCCACACGGGTAGTTCGTCGCCGTCGTCGTCGTGACCGCCGCCGAGCCAGCCGACCACAATGGAGCGAACCTTGCGTCGGCGCTGAATATCTACGATACGCCGGCGCAGGATGCCCCAGAACAGCGGCGTCCATTCCTCAGCCGGTTTGTCACGGTAATGCTTGACCAGCCGGAGCATGGCGTCCTGCACGGCATCCAGGGCATCTTCGCGATGACCCAGATGCAACTCGGCCATGCGGAAGGCCCGGCGCTCCATGCTGGCCAGGAAAGCATCCAGGCTGGCGGGCACGGCCCGGCCTTCCTGGACCAGGAGATCCGACTCAAAGACTGCCGAGACGCTGTTCATGGCGCCAGTTTCCGAATCGTCTGGACGGGCATCCCGTGGCTCCATCTGTTCGACTCTCGACATCAACGCGTGACGCGCGCACGGGTTGACTTAGTGAACGGCAACCAGACACCGTATGATGCGTCGTATCTGGCTGATTGGCGGGGGAAACACATGCTTGACGGGTTCCTGGCGCTTTACATCTTCATGTTGGCTGCGTTCACGGGTTACGAAATCATCGCGCGGGTACCTGTCATTCTCCATACACCGCTGATGTCGGGCTCGAACTTCATCCACGGCATTGTGCTGGTTGGCGCCATGATTGCGCTAGGCCACGCCCGTACCCCATTCGAGATGTCCATTGGATTTGTGGGCGTTCTGTTGGGGGCCGGCAATGCGGCCGGTGGCTATGTGGTCACCGAACGGATGCTGGAGATGTTCAAGACCAGCAAGCCCGGGAAGGGTAGCGGGGAGGCCAAGTGATGGCCTGGCTGCAGACTCTGATCGACGCCTGTTACTTCCTCGCAGCCCTTCTTTTCATCCTAGGCCTCAAACGCATGAGCTCGCCGCGCACCGCGCGGGGCGGCATCGTGTGGGCGGGTTACGGTATGTTGCTGGCGGTGATCGCCACCCTGTTCCTGCCGGACATGGAGAATCGCGGGCTGATCATCGGCGCCGTGCTGATTGGCGTGGCGGCCGCGTGGTGGTCGGGTCGCCGGGTGGCGATGACGGCGATGCCGCAGATGGTGGCGCTCTACAACGGCATGGGCGGCGGCGCGGCGGCCGCCATTGGTGCGACGGAGCTGATCAGCCATGTGGGCGGTTTGGCCGCCGTGAACGGTGTCGTGGCGCCCAATACATTTCCGCTGGCGCCGGAAAGCTGGTCACCACTGCACGGTGTTGCCACGGTTATCGCGCCATTGAGTCCCGTCGCGTTGGCGCTGGGTGTGCTAGGTGCGTTGATTGGTTCGGTGAGCTTTTCCGGCTCGCTGATTGCGTTTGCCAAATTGCAGGGCTGGATGGACCGGCGGTTTGTTTTCCCTGGCCAGCGCGTCGTGAACATGCTGGTTCTGGCAGCGGCCGTGGTGATTGGCGTGATGCTCGCGATGGGGCATCTGACCCTTCCGCTCATCGGCGCCTTTTTCTTGCTCGCCTTGCTGTTTGGCCTGCTGATGACGCTGCCGATCGGTGGCGCCGATATGCCGGTGGTGATCTCGCTGTACAACGCGTTCACCGGACTGGCGGTGGCATTCGAAGGCTACGTGCTGCACAACGAAGCGATGATCATCGCGGGCATGGTGGTCGGTGCTGCGGGTACGTTGCTCACGCAGCTGATGGCCAAGGCGATGAACCGCTCGATCGGCAACGTGTTGTTCGGCAGTTTCGGTGCCGCGTCCGGCGCGGCGGCGCAAGAGATTGGCGGAAGCCAGAAGCCGATCGAAGCGGCGGATGCGGCCGTGATGATGGCGTACGCCGAACGCGTGGTGATCGTGCCGGGTTACGGCATGGCCGTCGCACAAGCGCAGCACAAGGTTTGGGAGTTTGCGCAGCTGTTGCTGGCGCGTGGCGTGAAGGTCAAATTCGCGATTCATCCGGTGGCGGGGCGCATGCCGGGTCACATGAACGTGCTGCTGGCCGAAGCTGGCGTGCCGTACGACCTGATCGTCGACATGGAAGACATCAATCCCGAATTTCCGGCGACGGATGTTGCGCTGGTGATTGGTGCGAACGACGTGGTCAATCCGCTCGCCAAGACCGATCCGTCATCGCCCATTTACGGCATGCCGATTCTCGACGTCGCCGACGCCAAACAGGTGATCGTGGTGAAACGCGGCAAAGGCACCGGTTTTGCGGGCATCGAGAACGCGCTGTTCTACGCCGACAACGCACGCATGTTGTACGGCGACGGACAGGCCGCTGCGGGGCAGCTGGTTTCCGAACTCAAGACGCTGGACGGCTAATTGGCCGTCCGATCCGGCTTGCGCGAGAGGCGCAGCGATACAAGGATGGCCACGACGATGCCGGCCACGCACCAGGCGATGTCGCCTGAATTGACACCGAAACGCGCCAGATCCAGCAGCATCGGAATGCCTGCGGTGCGTATGACACCCATCAACCCGTAACCGGATGTCATCTCCCAGAGCGTGGTCGCGGCACCCAGCACGTGGACGTAAACCGTCGCGACAACGGTCGCGATGGATGCAAGAGCTGCCGCATTCCACGCACGCTTATGCACCCATTGGCAGGTGGCATGCGCAAGCAGCCAGCCCACGGGTATGGCCATCCACGGCATTTGCCGATGCAGGAAGAGGGTGGGTAGCAGCCACATTGCACCTGCCGCAAGGCCGAGCATCACAGCGCAGAGCAGGGCGAAGCATTCGCCGATCAGCTGGCGCAGGCTCATGACGGATAACGGCGATTGAGAGGCTGCACGGTCACGCAAAGTCCTGTCGCATAAAGCGTCCATTTTACCCGCATACGCTGTCTTTCTCCCCCCGTCATCCCTTGAGATTTCGTAGTTTCAGCCTGATGTGTAGGGACAGGCCCTACAGGCCCCCGGCATAATAGAGGGCCGGGCAAGCCGAAGCGGCTTTCCACAACGATCGATGAGATGGCATGAGCGGTTTCAGTCTTAGCAGCGAACCATTCACTCTGGAGCGGGACTGCAGCGCAGTCATGGTGCCGCAGGGCGAGAGCGTGGTTTTGCCGGCCGGCCAGGTCGGTTACATCACCCAGGCGCTGGGCGGCAGTTTTACGGTGTACGTGGAAGGCAATCTGTTCCGCATCGCCGGCAACGATGCTGATGCGCTGGGCAAGGAACCACCGCCGCCGCTGGAACTTGCGGACGACGCCAGCGATGCCGATGTGGAAAAGCTGGTGTGGCAGCAGCTGCGTACCGTATTCGATCCGGAAATTCCGATCAACGTGGTCGAGCTTGGCCTCGTCTACGACGTGAGCCTGGAGCCGGCCGGCCCCGAGCAGCGCAAGGTGTACGTGAAGATGACGCTGACTGCGCCCGGTTGCGGCATGGGCGATGTGTTGATCGACGATGCGCGCACGAAGCTGGAATTGATTCCGACGATTGTCGAAGCGGATGTGGATCTGGTGTTCGATCCGCCGTGGAATCAGTCGATGATGTCGGAAGTGGCCAAGCTCGAAACCGGCATGCTCTAACGCTTTTCTTCCTCTCCCCCGCGGGGAGAGGATCGAGACGAGGGGTCAATCTTGCGATTGAACTGGACCGAAGCGCGCTTCGTCTCGAATTTCGCGCGAGGTTTGCCCCTCACCCAACCCTCTCCCCGCAGGGGAGAGGGCTAATACTTTAGCCGCTCGCTTCCTCTAAGTTTTTCTTCCTCTCCCCTGCGGGGAGAGGATCGAGGTGAGGGGTCAATCTTGCGATTGAGCTGCGCCGAAGCGCGCTTCGCCCGAATTTCGCGCGAGGTTTGCCCCTCACCCAGCCCTCTCCCCGCAGGGGAGAGGGTTAATACTTTAGCTGCTCGCTTCTTCAAAGCGATTCGCATCGCGATTCTTGCGAACTTTCGCCGGATCCCACACGCGGCCATTCATGGCGATATAGACGCCATCAGGCAACGTCTGCACGGCAGCGACAGCGCAACCGACATTGAACACCGCATCCGAACCCTGAAAGCGGGCTGGATTCAACGCACCGGTCAACACAATCACCTTGCCCTTGATCGCAGAGAGTTCCTTGGCGGTATCCACCATCGTGTCCGTGCCATGCGTAACCAGCACATGACGATGCGGCTGCGCTTCGATGGTGGAACGAATCAGCGCACGATCTTCTGCATTCATATGCAGACTGTCCTTGCGCAGTATCGGAATCACATCGAACTGAAAGGCAACGCCGAGCTGCGTGAGAATTTCGCCAATCTGCGGCGCGCCGATCTTGTAGTCCGACTTGTCATCGAAGTAGATCTTGTCGATGGTGCCGCCGGTGGTGACGATGGTCAGATGCTGCATGATCGGGATGCCGTAGGGGTGAGCCGATATTTTAGCCGGACGATGACGCCGCTGTCGGCATTACTCCGTCAGCAGGCGGGTATCTTCCCCATTGATATCGGACAGGCGCAGCAGGCCATGGCCCAGGAAACGGCGCAATGCCGCCGCCGGACGCTCGTCGCCGCGTGCCGAGGACCAAGCGGCTTGGCGTGCCATCAGGGCCGCCGCAGCACAGCGGGCCAGCGATATAGCGATGCCGCGAGCGCCGGCTTCCAGCACGTTGCGTTCGAGTTTTTGCGCGTCCATATGTGTGGCGGCGGCATCCAGTGCTGCATGCACGGCGAAGGCCGCCTGCGCGTTGTGCGCATCGCCCAGCCATCCGCTGATCACCTTGCGCAACGCCGCAAAGCTGTTGTTGCCGGCGAGCGCACGCAGGCTGTCGAGCGACAGCACGTTGGTGGTGCCCTCCCAGATCGCATACACCTGCGCGTCGCGCAGCAATTGCGGCAGGCCCGTGTCTTCGATGTAACCGGCGCCTCCAAAGCATTCCAGCGCTTCGGAGCACAGGTTCACGGCCATCTTGCCGGTCCATAATTTCGCAAGCGGCGTGAGCAGGCGCAGCGATGCGGTTTCCTGCAACGTCGCGGCATTCTGTTCGACGCGGCCGAGCAGGTAGGCGACTTCGAAGGCCAGCGCGAAGGCGCCTTCGAATTCGGCTTGCATATCGGCAATCGTTTGCGCATGTAGCGGTTGTTCGATCAACGGACGGCCAAATGCCTGCCGCCGTGCCGCGTAATCACGCACCAGGCTGATCGCGCGCGACATGCTGGCGACGGCGCAGATCGCGTTCCACGTGCGTGTCACGTTGAGCATGGGCGCGACTTGCCGCACGCCGTGCGCAAGTTCGCCGAGCGGCCATGCGAGCAGACCGTCGAGATGAATTTCCGCAGTCGGCAATTCGTGTGTGCCGAGTTTGTCTTTCAGGCGATCGATCATCAGTTCCGGCTTGCGCTCGTCGCCGTTCATCGTTTCGACGTAAAACAGCGCGAGTGCGGCGGCCCCCGTTCCCGAACCTTCCGGGCGCGCCAGCGCCAATGCCGCTTCGCCGACGACCGCAGAGCTGAACCATTTGCGGCCATACAAACGCCATTGACCTTCGGCATCCTGCACGGCCACGGTTTCGGTATGGCTGACATCCGAGCCGCCGGCGTTCTCGGTCATCCATTGTCCGGACAGCCAGAAGTTTTGCGCGTCGCGGCTGAGAAAATGCGGCAACGCGCGATCGATGAGCGTTTTATTGCCAGATGCCTTGATGGCCGTCGCGGCGCCATCCGTCATCGCCAGGGGGCAGGTGTAGAACTCGCTCGCAAGGTGATAGACGTAAGCGCGCGTGAATTCTTCCAGTCGCGCATGTTCGTGATTTTCGTGTCCCGACGCGAGAATGCTGTGACGCGTGGTGAGCTGCGGGCCTTCCATCCACGCAGTAGTCAATTCAACGCGATCGACACGTCGGCCCCATGCATCCCATTGAGTAAGGATCGGTTTGCGGCGTGCGCTGCGACTGGCGCGTTCCCATGCCATCTGCGCGTAATCGCCCAGCGCGTCGAGATCGGCATCGAGTGCCTTGCGGCGTTTGGACGGAAAGGCACGGTCGAGCAAAGCGATCAACAACCGGTCGCTGCGATGCGGATGAGCCAGTTGCGGAGCGTCTTGCAGAAATCCCATGACAGCCACCTTGCTCGAGCCTTGGATCAAGTATAGGCACAGCATGGCTTGCTGCACGCTGTCGCAGTCATCCGTTAGCATGACCGGATACGCGCGGAGGCAAAAACATGCGATTTTCCGAAACACTGAATAACATCCGCCGCGACGGCGAAACGTGGACGGGTTCGCTCGACGAAGATTGGATGCAAGGCCGCAGTGCCTTTGGCGGCATCCAGGCCGCGATGGCTTTGCGCGCCATGCGTTCGCTCGTATCCGCGGATGTGCCCTTGCGCAGCTTGCAGGTGGCGTTCATTGCGCCCGTTCCCGCCGGTCCAGTGAAAATCGCGGCGAAAGTGTTGCGTCAGGGCAAAAGCGTCACGCAGATCGAGGCGCGCCTGCTCGATGGCGATGAGACTGCATGTCTGGTGATAGGCATCTTTGGCGCGCCACGCGAATCGGCGTTGCGCTTGTTGCCGATACAACCCGTCGTAGAGGCGATGGCGAAGCCGCATGTGCTTCGCTATGTGCCGGGCTTGCTGCCTCAATTCACCCAGCAGTTTGAAGCGCGCTGGTTGCAGGGCGATATTCCATTTTCCGGCAGCACGAAGACGGAGCAGGTGATCGAGCTATCGCTCAAGGACGATGGTGTCGCTGACGAAGCGCATGTTCTGGCTTTTGCCGATTTCATCCCGCCGGTCGCGTTGTCGATGCTCGACAAACCCGCGCCAGGCAGTTCGCTCTCGTGGATGCTGGAACTGTTCGGCGATAGCCGCGGCTTGCCGCTAAACAATTGGCGCGTCGATGCAACGCTGCAGGCCGCGCAAGACGGTTACACCAGTCAGCAAGTGATGCTCTGGGGGCCGGGCGCACAACCCATCGCGCTGAGCCGCCAGAGCATGGTGGTGTTCGGTTAGCTGGCGCTTGCCGTGGGCTTGTGTTTCACACCCGCGCCGAGCGCGCCGATGATCAGCAACGTCAGCAGAATTTCAAACAGTGCAAGCCAGCGTTCTTGCGACGAACTCCAGCTTTCTGCCACGCCGTGACAAAAATAGAACAGGCTGAGGATGCCGACCCACAGCAGCGCACGGCGTACATTGCGAAGCGCGAGCAGCGGCAACAGCAGGGGCACTACGGTAATGGCCAGGGCTGTCCACACGGACATGCTCTGCGGCGGAAACAACCATGCGTACCACGCGCATTGCAGCACGATCAAAACAGCCCACGCAGCAAGGCCGATGCGGTAGATCGGAGGCAGCGGCGTGCTCACGCGTTCGCCGCCAGTTTACGCGCGACAACGGCCAAGCGTTTACCAAGCGCACGCGCGAGTTCGCGTTCGTGCTCGCTGATGGCGTTATCACCTTTCGCGCCGGTGACGTGACTTGCGCCATAAGGCGTGCCGCCACTGGTCGTGTGACTGAGCGCCGGTTCCGTGTACGGAATGCCAAGCAACAGCATGCCGTGATGGAGCAGTGGCAGCGACATGCTGATCAAGGTCGATTCCTGACCCCCATGCATGCTGCTGGTGGCGGTAAACACGGCGGCCGGTTTTCCGACCAGCGCACCACTGGCCCACTCGGCGCCGGTGCAATCCAGGAAGTATTTCAACGGCGCGGCCATGTTGCCGAAGCGGGTAGGGCTGCCCAGTGCCAGACCCACGCAATCGTGCAGGTCCTGCTTGGTGACGTAGGGCGCACCGTCCTCCGGTTCCGGCGGCTGGGCCACCTCGGTGACCGGAGCCACCGGGGGTACCTGGCGCAGGCGTGCGCGCATGCCTGGAACCTCTTCGACGCCGCGCGCGATCAGCCGGGCGAGCTGTGCGGTATGGCCGGAACGGCTGTAGTAGAGAACCAGAATGTCGCTCATGCGCTTTGGGCGTTCACATAGGATGGGGTAGTGTACGGGCGACACCAGGGAAGAGCATCCTTCGCACTTATGAATTTGCGCTTCAATCGCGACCGCACCCTGAACTTCGGCCATTTCCTCTGGCAGCGCTTCCTCGACGACAAGTGCTTCGAGACGGCCGGTGCGCTGTCCTACACCACGCTGGTTTCATTGGTGCCGCTGACGGTGGCGATGCTGGCGATGTTTGCCGCATTCCCGATGTTTGAATCGCAACGCGACACCTTGGTCAATTTCGTCTTCAGCAATTTTGTCCCGACTGCCGGCGATGTGGTGCAGAACGCGCTCAGTGACTTTTCGACCAATGCACGCAAGCTCACCGGTATAAGCATACTGGTGATGCTGTTCAGTGCCGTGTCGATGATGACCAGCATCGAAGACAGGCTCAATCGCATCTGGCAGGTGCAACGTCACCGGCCGTGGGGGCCGCGCCTTTTGTTGTATTGGGCGGCACTGACGCTGGGGCCGATCCTCGTTGTCGGCGGCATCGCCGCCATGTCTTATGTGGCAGCCATTCCGATGCTCGCGGATGCGGGGCAACAGTTGGGCATCGTGCAGCAACTGTTGAAAGGACTGCCATTTATCGTGACGTTTTTCACGCTGTGGCTGATGTATACGACGGTGCCCAATCGCCGGGTGAACAAGAAACATACGGCCATCGGTGCATTGCTCGGTGCGATTTTGTTCGAACTGGCGCGATGGGGTTTTACCCACTACGTGATGCATGCGCAGAATTATCAGCAGATCTATGGTGCGCTAGCGATCATTCCCTTGCTGCTGTTGTGGATCTATCTGTCGTGGATCATCGTCATTCTTTGTGCGTCGGTGGCGGCGTCCATTTCTGCGTTTGAATATCAGGCGCCATGCGATGTACTGCCGGAAGGTTCGGAATTTCTGGGGTTGCTTGCCGTTTTGCGTCATTTCGTGGATGCGCAGCGCGCAGGGCTTGTGCTGGATACAGCCACCGTTCGCGCGGCCGAGCCGAATTTGCGCAGCACGTCGATCGCCGCATACTTCAACGATTTGTCGAGCGCCGATGTGATTCGGCGTAGCGAATCCGGAGGCTGGCTGCTCTCTCGCAGTTTGGATAGCACCGATCTGCTGCATGTCTATCGCCATAGCGGTTATCGCCTGCCATTGAATCCGGTGGAGCAACTGGCGGCGTCGCATATCGAGCTTCCGCCGGAACTTCTTGCGCTGCTGACCAAGCTGGCGCAGTCCCTCGGCGCAACCTTGGGTGCACGGCTGGACAAGGTTTATCCTCTGCGTGCTTCACCTGCTCCCCAACCCCAGGAAACTGAAACATGAAGTGGTTTGCGTCATCACTACTGCTGGCTGCTATGGCGCTGGCATCCCCTGTTTATGCCGCCATGCCCGTGCAACCGTCGCTCAAGGTGACAACGCTCGATGGCAAGCCGTATGACCTGGCCACGCAGCGCGGTCACTGGGTCATCGTGAATTTCTGGGCGACGTGGTGTGTGCCTTGCATCAAGGAAATGCCGGATATCTCGCACTTCGTCGCCACGCATCCGAACGTCAGTGCGATCGGCATCGCCTATGACGATACCGAAGCGGCGGATATTCGCGCGTTCATGGCGAAACACGCCGTCGTTTATCCGATCGCCCAGGTCACGATGGACAAGCCGCTGAAGGATTTCGACGAACCGCTGGGTCTGCCGACAACCTACCTCATTGGTCCGGACGGCAAAGTTGCAAAGCATTTCACCGGGCCGATCACGTCGGCGTTGCTGAGTGCAGCCATCGGTCATTGATGCCGTGATGAGCGCACGTTTTCTCGTGACCGGCAAAGTGCAAGGCGTGTTCTTTCGCGCCAGTGCGCGCAACGAAGCGTTGAGGCTCAAGCTTCGCGGCTATGCGAGAAATCTGCCGGATGGCCGCGTCGACGTTGTTGCGTGCGGCGACGCGGCCGCCGTGGATGAGCTGGAGCAATGGTTGTGGCAAGGGCCACCTGCGGCACGTGTGGATGACGTTGTGCGTTCTGAGTACGACGACGATGTTCCTGCCGGATTTGCCGTCTCGTGATACTGCGCCTTGAATCGCATTACTCGCCGAACGTATCGGGCACCCAAAGCGCTTTGTCTTTGACATTCTCGTGCTTGGGCTTGCCTTTGAGCGGTTTGAGCTTGACGCGCGGTATGGGTGTTTCGTGACGTGACACATGCTCCAGCAGGTGCTGAATCAGATTTATGCGTCCGCGTTTCTGACTGTTGAAGTCGACCAGAAACCACGGCGCGTTGGACGTATGCGTGCGCGCAATCATCTTGTTGCGCAGTTCGCCAAGCTCGGCGTACTTCGAGCGCGTCGCAATGTCGACAGGCGAAAGCTTCCACCGCTTGAGCGGATCGTCGGCACGGTCGGCAAAACGTTTTTCCTGTTCTTTCTGATCGACGGTAAGCCAATACTTCAGCACGATGATGCCGTCGTCGGTCAGCAACTTTTCGAACGCGGGCACGGCGTCGAGAAACGCTTCGTATTGCGCCTTGGTGCAAAAGCCCATTAGCGGTTCGATCACAGCGCGGTTGTACCAGCTGCGATCGAACAGCACCATTTCGCCAGCCGCGGGAAGATGTGCAACGTAGCGCTGGAAATACCATTGTCCGGCTTCCACTTCGTCAGGCTTGCCGAGTGCGGCGATGCGATAGCCGCGCGTATCCATGCTTTCGGTGATGCGCTTGATCGTGCCGCCTTTGCCGGCCGCATCGCGGCCTTCAAAGATCACCAACAGGCGTTTGCCGCTTTCGTGCAGCCAGCGATTCAAGCCTGCAAGCTCCAGCTGAAGCTCTTCAATCCGCTTGTTGTATTGCTTGTCCTGCTTGCTCATGGGTTCTCTCCCAAGCGACAAGTTCAGCCCAAGATTACACGTCCAGATCGGTGGGCGGTCGACCAATGCGATGGCGTGCGCTGATGGCACGAACGGCGCGACGGAAGTCTGCGGCAAATCCCTTCATGTCGAACAGTGCATTCTTTGCGCGTTCCTCAGCAAGATGGCGTCGTACGGTCGCCAGCGCTTCCGGGTCCGTGCCAAGTGCCGTGGCCATGCCGATAAAGGACACGGCGTCGGCGGCGATCAATTCAGGCAGGCCCAGGTGATGCAACAAACTGGTTACGGTGCGTCCGGCCATGGTTTCGCCCGAGCGCGTGAGCACCGGACAACCTGCCCAAAGCGCATCGGATGCCGCGCCGCGACAGTTGATGGGCAGCGTGTCCAAGAAGAGATCCACGTGCGCGTAGCGCGCCAGATAATCCTCATAGGGCATGCGCGGCATGAACACCAGACGTTCCGGTGCAACATCCAGCGCCTTGGCCGCTTGACGCAAGCGATCGTCCGCATCGGCGGGGCCGCTGAGCAACCACAGCACGCTGTCGGGCACTTGTTGCAGGATCAACATGCAGCGCGCAAAGACAGCTGGATTGATGCTGTAGGTTTCGCAGAACGTCGCGAAGACAACACCGTTTTCAGGCAAACCACATTCCGCACGTGAAGGTGTCTGGCCGCCTCTGCGAGCCGGGTCGCTCGGTTGCGCGCAACGCGGCAATCGGATCACTTTTTCGGTGACGTGCTGGCGCAGTTCCGACGGCAATACGACGGCATCCGACAACAGATAGTCTGCCCAGCTTGCACCGGAACTCCCGGTGTATCCGAGCCAGTTCACCTGGACGGGCGCGGTGCGCAACGCCATCAGTTCGGAATTGCCGCGAGCGTGATAGCCGTTTAAATCGAACAGGATTTCAATCGCGCCGCCGTGCACAAGCTCGACGAACTGCTTGCGATTGAGCTTCGACACATCGTGCAGCGTCACCGCGGCAGACAGGCGTCGGCGAATGACGCTGCCATCGTCCGGCGTGGTGGCAAACAAATGGATGTCCAAATCGCTATCGGCCAGCGCTTCGATCAAGCCAACGATGTGGTGTCCTACGGCTGTTTCGTGGAAGCCATCGGAAATCATGCCGACTCGAATCGGGCTGTCTGGTAACGGTATTGGGTAGCGCAGATTAAGCTGTTTGCGGAACGCGCCGACGTGCTCATCGATCCTGTTCGCGTACGTGGTGGCGCAACGCAACTGTTGCGCGGCATCGCTTTCTTCGGCTTGAAACACAAAGGGATGAACGCCAGGCTCGCCCTGTGCTACAGCGCGCATGACGCGTTCACTGAGTCCATCGATGCCTTTCCAACGACAAAGCCGGCGCCGGGTGAAAAGCAGTTGACCCATCGTGGGGACCGAAGTCGGCCCGCGCGAGAGCGAGTCGGCGAAGGCTGCATTGGCGGCGGAAAGATCGCCGGCTTCATCCAGCATCAACGCGGCCTGAAACATGTATTGCGCGTTCTTCGGTGCGAGCTTGCTGGCTCGGAGCAATGCCGCTGCTGCTTCGTGCGGCCGGCTTTGCAGATGCATCATGTGACCGAGCAGCGCGTGCGCTACGTCGAAGGATGGGTCTTGCCGAAGCGCTTCGCGCAACTGCTGCTCCGCTTCCGTCATGCGGCCCAGTTCCATTTCTGCCGTGGCCAGGTTGACTCGGATCGCTGGCTGCTGCGGAAGTGTTTTGGCTGCCAGCGCGAATGCATCGCGTGCCTGTACAAACTGGCCGGTTGTCATGAAAGCTGCGCCGAGTGATTGCAGCACCGCCGGATGTCCGGGGGTTGCGGCGAGTACTCTTTGAAGCCGCTCGATGGCAGCGCCGGGCTTACCGTCCGCCAGCGAAAGGCTGGCCAGGTTGCATTGCAGTTCGATATTGCCGGGCGCAAGTTCCGCAGCGCGATTCAGCGCCAGCTGCGCATCGCGCCGGCGTCCAAGGCGCAAAAGCGCGATGCCGTGTAGGTGGATGAGTTCTGCCGAAACGGGATACAGGCGCCGCGAACCGGCCGCGAGCTGTACCGCTTCTTCATTGGCGTCACGCTGCAGCAGTTCATTGAGCCGTTGCAGTGTCGCAGCGATGTCGTTTGGCGGAGCTTCTGTCATGTCAGGAAACGAGTGAGAAAGTCATGGCGAGCACGGCACGAATGTCGCGAAGGACCTCACACTCGCTCCCTCACTCCGGCGCGTGCCGGAATGGCGGATCAGACAAGGTGACTCGATTCCCCCTACAGACGGCTTCAAGAGTAGCGCGCTCTGGGACTTCTTACTCGCTTTTTAACCACCGGACAGTGATTTCAGTTCGTCTGCCTGATGTTCGCGCGCCAGGGTCGTCAAAAGCTCGTCCAGGTCGCCTTGCATGATTTCCGGCAGGCGGTACAGGTCCAGGCCAATACGGTGATCGGTGACCAGGCTGTCTTTGTAGCGGTAGGTGCGAATGCGCTGGCTGCGGTCGCCCGTGCCGACCTGCAGACGCCGTGACTGCGCCTGCTCGGCGGTCTGTTTGGATTGAGCTTCGTCAAGCAGCCGGGCTTTCAGCAGGCTCATCGCGCGGGCGCGGTTCTTGTGCTGGCTGCGCTCGTCCTGGCACTCCACGACGATGCCGCTGGGCAGGTGGGTGATGCGGATGGCCGAGTCGGTCTTGTTGACGTGCTGGCCGCCTGCGCCGGAGGCCCGGAAGGTATCGATTTTCAGGTCGGCGGGGGAAATGTCGATTTCTTCGATTTCGTCCAGCTCGGGCAGCACGGCGACAGTGGCCGTGGAGGTGTGGACGCGCCCCTGCGATTCAGTCACCGGCACGCGCTTGACGCAGTGCACGCCGGATTCGAATTTCAGGCGCGAGAACGCGCCTTTGCCCTCGATGCGCGCCACGATTTCTTTGTAACCACCGTGTTCGCCGGGGTTTTCGCTCAACACTTCGACTTGCCAGCGCTGGCGTTCGGCGAAGCGGGTGTACATGCGGAACAGATCGCCCGCAAAAATGGCGGCTTCGTCGCCGCCGGAGCCAGCGCGCACTTCGAGGAATAGATTGGCTTCGTCGCGCGGGTCCTTCGGAATCAGCAGCAGTTGCAGATGGCCGTCGAGCTCGGCTGCACGGGATTCGAGGCGGCCGATATCGTCGGCCGCCATGTCGCGCAAATCCGGATCGTCGAGCATGGCGCGCGCATCGTCGAGCTCGCGTTCGATGCGCGTCTGCTCGCGCATGGCATCGGCGACCGGTTCGATCTGCGCGTATTCGCGCGAGAGATCGCGGAAGCGATGGTTGTCGGCCAGCACATCGGCCTGACCGAGCAATAGCCCGATCTCTTCGTGGCGCTCGGCAATGGCTTCGAGTTTGCGGCGGATGGAAGGGGTCATCGACAAAAGCAGTGCCCTGAATGGAACGAGTGATAGCAGCCCATGATAACGGGCAAGTGGCGTTTCGCCTTGCTAGTTCTCGTTCGTCTCGGGCTTTTCGTCGAAACCGTACAAACGGCCGGCGGCGTGGAGCAGGTCGTGATCACCGCTCAATGTCGCTTCGCGCAGACGTGCGCTGGGATGATGCAGCAACTTGTTGGTCAGCGTGTTGGCGAGGAACGCCAGTGCTTCGTCGGGCGATTTGCCGCGCGCAATCATCGCGCGCGCTTTTTCCAGCACTTCGTCGCGATAAGTTTCGGCGTGCAGGCGCAGATCCACGGCGGGATTCTTCACCGTCAGCGCACGACGCCACGCCATGTAGCGTTCGACTTGCAGATCGATGATCGCATCGGCTTCGCGCGCTGCGTTTTCGCGTGAGCGGCGGTTGTCGTCAATCACCTGGCGCAGGTCGTCGATGCCGTAGAGATACACGTCGTCGAGTTCGCCGACGGCGGGTTCGATATCGCGCGGCACGGCGATGTCGACCATGAACATCGGTTTGCGCCGGCGCGCGGCAATCGCTTTCTCGACCATCGTGCGCGTCAGCACGGGTTGCCGTGCGGCGGTGGAAGAAATCACGATATCCGCTTCGGCGAGATGCTGCGGCAGGTCTTGCAGGGCGATGGCATAGCCGCCGTGACGGCTCGCAAGCTCCTGCGCATTTTCAAGCGTGCGATTGGCGACGATCAGGCGACGGACCTGTTTTTCGGCCAGATGGCGTACCGCCAGTTCGATGGTGTCTCCGGCGCCGATCAGCAACACGCACGCCTGTCGCAAATCCGTAAAGACGCGTTCTGCCAGGCGCACCGCCGTAAAGGCCACCGACACCGTGTGCGCGCCGATGCGGGTGTCCGTACGTACGCGCTTGGCTACCGCAAACGTATGTTGCAGGAGGCGGTCCATCGAGGTTTTCAGCGCCTGGGCTTCGCGGGCCTGCTGGTAGGCGTCTTTCACCTGGCCGAGGATTTGCGGCTCGCCGAGCACCATCGAGTCCAGGCCGGTAGCGACCCGAAACATATGCCTCACAGCCGCTTCGTCATCATGGCGATAAAGGAACTCGTCAAGCTTGCCCGGAGTCAGATGATGGTGACGATTGAGCCATTCCTGCGGCACGTTCTCGGCGCCAGCCGTTACGCTTACGTAAAGTTCGGTGCGGTTGCAGGTGGACAGGATCATCGCTTCATCCACGCCAGGTTGGATCGCCAGATCGCGCAACGCCGCATTTGTGGCATCTTCATCGAACGCCACCATTTCGCGCAGGCTGACCGGCGCGGTGAGGTGGTTAAGCCCGAGGGCAATCAGCTTCATGACGAGATGCGATGGGAGTCGGCAGGCGTTGGCCGGCGTAAAATAGGCGTGGCCGGAATGACCGGGACCGTCGGATGAGATGGAGAGATAGTGTGCTGAGCGGGACGGTCAAGTTCAAGCAAATGCGGCATTTTGTTGCCGGCGGGTTGGTTGTGCTGAGCATGGCCGGCTGCGCCTCGCTGCAGGGTCGAAGCGGTGCCGTATCAACGACTTCACCGCAGCCCCTGGCGCGCGTGGACTTGCCGGCACCGGATCCGGACCACGATCTTCTGACCCAGCTGCTGGCCGGTGAGTTGGCGCTGTCCGACTCCGATCTCAAGAGGGCGTCGCAGGCATACGGCAAGGCGATGGTGGTCTCCAAGGACCCTGATGTCGCCGGCAAGGCCACGGCCCTGGCGATCGCCACGCATAACCCGGTCGCGGCGCAGAACGCCATCAACCGCTGGCAGGCGCTGGGTGCGTCTCCCTCGCAATTGGCGCAGGCGCGTGCCGAGCTGGCGATAGAGCAGGGGCAAACCGATGAGGCTCGTCAGCAACTGACGATCCTGCTTGCCAGTGGCGATAAAGACGCCTGGCGCATGTTCGGCCGTGTATTGATCGGCAGCCGCGATCCGGCGCTCGCTTCCCACCTGCTGGAAACCCTGGCGACACCCGACAAGCTTCCGCCCGATCCCAAGGCATGGCTCGCGATGAGCCAGCTTGGCGAGCAGCTGGGTCGTCACGTCTATGCGCAGCAGATTGCCGACGAAGCCATGAAACGCTTCGGTACCGCCGAAACCTACGCATGGGCGGCGCAGTTGAAGCTCGACAATGGCGACAAGACCGGCGGCCTGTCACTTCTGCGTGAGGCGCAGGGGAAAGACCCCACCAACATCGGATTGCGTCTGACGTATGCCTCGTTGCTGGGCCAGAGCGGTCAATACGCGCAGGCGACGCAATTGCTGGAGAAAGGTCCGCAGAACGCGCAGACCTATGCGATGCGCGCTGCACTGGCGGCGAATGCCAAAGACGATAAAGCGCTCGCGGAAGTCTACAAGCAGCTCGCGCAAGCGCCCGCTGATGTGCGCGATTCCAGCGCTTATTTGCTCGGCCAGCTCGCCGAGGTGCTCGATCGCAAGGAAGATGCGCTGAAGTGGTATGACCAGGTTCCCGATGACGACGATCATGCCTTCGACGCGGATCTTCGCAGCGCGATTCTGTTGCAGTCGTTGGGGCGCAGTGCCGAAGCGCATCAACAGTTGGCAGAAATGCAGACCGATTACCTCGATCAGCCGGCGCAATTGCGGCGTGCTTATGAAGTAGATGCCGATCTGTACATGCATGAAAAACGCTATCCGGAAGCGATCAATGCGTACACGCATGCGTTGCAGGTTGTGCCCGACGATCCGGATCTTCTTTATGGCCGCGGTCTGGCTTACGCCGAAATGGGCAAGATCGATTCGGCGGTGGGCGATTTTCATCGCCTGCTGCAAATCAAACCGAATGACGTCGATGCCAGCAATGCGCTGGGTTTCACGCTCGCCGATGCCAACCGCGATTTGCCCGAGGCGGAGAAATTGATCTCGGTGGCGCGCGCGGCAAAACCGGATGATCCTTCCATCGCCGATTCGTGGGGCTGGTTGCAATATCGGCTTGGTCATTTGGATCAGGCTGCCGAAGTACTTCGCGCTGCATGGCAGTCCGGCAAAGATGCCGACGTCGGCGTGCATCTTGGTGAAGTACTCTGGAAAGCAGGGCAGCACGACCAAGCACAACGCATCTTCGACGAAGTGCGGCGCATCGATCCGCATAACGTCAACCTTCAAGAAACCATCAAGCGCCTTCAACCATGAAATATTCCCTTCGTTTTCTTGTAGCGGCCGCGCCGCTGCTGTTGGCTGCGTGCGTGCCGCAACAGGTCGTTCGAAACAAGGGCGATGCGACGTCGATCGCGCAACAGGATGCGCGTGAGCAGCAATTGGCCAGTGCCAATCACTGGACGCTGGTGGGGCGTTTGGCTGTGTCGACGGGGAGTGACGCCGGTGGCGGCAATCTGACCTGGACGCAGAATGGTGATCGCTACGAATTCGAGCTGCGCGCGCCCATCACCGGCAGAAGTTTCCGCTTATCTGGTGGGCCGGGTGGTGCTGTGCTGGAAGGCCTGGATGGCGGCCCGCAACGCGGCCCCAACGCCGAGGCGCTGATGCAACGGGCGCTGGGCTGGGATGTGCCATTGGATGAACTTCGCGCCTGGGTGCTCGGCGTGCGAGCCAGCGGTTCGAATGCCGACATGAGTTTTGGCAACGATCATCTGCTTTCGATGCTGCAGCAGGATGGTTGGAGCGTCAGTTACATCACGTGGGACGCGACGCAGAAACCGCCGTTGCCGACTTTGATTCGCGCTCAGAAGAACCCTTTCATGGTGAAGCTCGTCGTCCAGTCGTGGAATTTGCAATGACGCCTGTCGATGCTTCGCTGCCCGTCATTTTTGTGCACTAACAGGCTGCGATAGCACCCATGTCATTTCAAATAGAGAGAGCGGTTCCGACTCAGGTCGATGCCATCTGCGCGATTGAGCGTAACGCTGTGCAGATGTTTCGCGATCATCCTGCGTGGCCGTTTTACGCGACGCTATCTATTCCGCCGGAAATGCTTCAGGAAGCAATCCAGCGCGGACTCGTGTGGGTCGCGCGGGTTGCGGAAAGCGATGATCCCGTCGGTTTTGTCTGGTTGGATACGGAACATGGTGGCGATGTCATCGGCATCGCCGAAATCGATGTGCTGCCTGCCTACAGCAAACGAGGTATCGGCGCGGCCTTGTTGCAGTGTGCGTGCGAATGGGCGAGATCGGCAGGTTATCGCCGCGTCGATCTGGGCACGCTCGCGGATGTGCCATGGAATGCGCCGTTTTATGCAAAACACGGCTTCGTTGTTGTCGACAAACGAGACCCGGCGTTTGCCTATGCGCGCGATCGGGATCGTGAAAACGGGTTTCCTGACGCATTGCGTGTTTTCATGTCGCGCGAGTTGTCTGCACCCGCGGCACATGAGTGGACCGTTTGGCCCGCACCCGCAAAGCTGAATTTGTTCTTGCGAAAGCTCGACGTGAATGAGGATGGTCATGACGAATGGCAATCCGTTGTGCGTTTGCTCGACTGGAGTGATGAGCTTCGATTGCGTGTGCGTGATGACGATCAGTTGTGTCATCGCACGGGTTATGGCGAAAAAGAACACGACGTGATTCTTCGTGCTGCAGTGCTGTTGCGTGCGCACACAGGTATCAACATAGGCGCCGAGATTGACATCGAGCCGCGTATTCCGCGGCATGTCGGGCTTGGCGATGAGAGTTCGACTGCCGCCGCCGTGTTAGTAGCGCTCAATCATCTTTGGAAATGCGGACTCGACCAGAACGAGCTGGCAGAACTTGGCAGAACATTGGGCAACGACGTGCCCCTATTTGTGCGTGGACGCGCCGCATGGGTGACGGGCGCGGTCGATCGCTTCAAATCGATCACGTTGCCCAAACGCTGGTATGTCGTACTTGACTCACACGCAAACGTGTCAAGCGACGAATTATTTCAAGCAACTGAATTGACACGCATTGCGGCCCCGGCGACAATTTCATCCTTTGCTTCCGGCGAAACGTTGGAAAACGTGTTCGAGCCCATTGTTCGCGAGCGCTACCCTCGGGTCGCCGCCGCGCTCGACTGGCTCGGCAGCCACGGCCACGCGCGGCTCTCCGGCAGCAGTGGTTGTGTTTTCCTCGAAACGGCAACTCCCGAACGGGCTGAGGCCGTCGCAAGACGCTGTCCGGCCGCGTTCACAGCCTGGGTGGCTGAGGGCGTCGGGGTGTCACCGTTGCATCGGGCGCTATCGCGCCATGGCGCGACGGCCTGATTAGGAAGCAAACTACAACGAGTAATACTGGGGCGTCGCCAAGCTGGTTAAGGCACGGGATTTTGATTCCCGCATGCGTAGGTTCGAATCCTACCGCCCCAGCCATTCATCAATGGCTAGTTTCTGAGGAAACATCCGTGGACACGTCCAGCCCGATGCTCTTTACCGGCAACGCTCACCGTGCTTTGGCCGAAGACGTCGCCCATCGACTGGGCGTGCCGCTCGGCAAGGCGCTCGTCGGCAAGTTCAGCGACGGCGAAGTGCAGATCGAAATCGAAGAGAACGTGCGCCGCCAGGAAGTGTTCGTCCTGCAGCCCACGGGCGCGCCGAGCGCGGAGAACCTCTTCGAATTGCTGGCCCTGGCCGATGCGCTGAAGCGCGCCTCCGCCGCCAGCGTGACCGCCGTCATTCCTTACTTCGGCTACGCCCGCCAGGACCGTCGCCCGCGTTCCGCGCGTGTGCCGATCACCGCCAAGCTGGTGGCCAAGCTGATCGGCAAGGCCGGCGTCGATCGTGTCCTCACCGTCGACCTGCATGCCGACCAGATCCAGGGCTTTTTCGACGTCCCGGTCGACAACGTCTACGCCTCGCCGATCCTGCTGGCCGACATCTGGCGCAACTACAGTATGGACGACTTGATTGTAGTCAGCCCGGACGTTGGCGGTGTGGTCCGCGCCCGCGCCATCGCCAAGCGCTTGGACGATGCCGATCTGGCGATCATCGATAAACGCCGTCCGAAGGCTAATGTCGCGACGGTGATGAACATCATCGGTGAAGTCGACGGCAAGACCTGCGTGATGGTGGACGACATCGTCGACACCGCCGGCACGCTCTGCGCCGCTGCTGCTGCTCTCAAGGAGCGCGGTGCCCGCAAAGTGGTCGCCTATTGCGTCCATCCGGTGCTCTCTGGCGCGGCGATCCGCAATATCGAAGGCTCGCAGCTCGATCAGTTGGTCGTCACCAACACCCTTCCGCTGCGTGACGATGCGAAGGGGTGCGCCAAGATCCGCCAGCTGTCGGTTGCCGAATTGCTGGCTGAGACGATCCGCCGTATCGCTTTCGGCGAATCGGTCAGCTCGCTCTACATCGACTGATTCTGCGCCGCCTCTCCGTTTGGAGAGTGGCAATCGCCCAATCGTGCATCCCCTCTCCCTCCGGGAGAGGGTGCCGGCAGGCGGGTGAGGGTAGCTCTGAGCGGGGAATCCAACTTCCCGGCAAGCCCGAACCATCACCCCAACCCCTCTCCCGAGGGGAGAGGGGCTAAAGCCGCGAGGCTAGGCTCCACGCTTGCATTCCCTCTCCCTCCGGGAGAGGGTGCCGGCAGGCGGGTGAGGGTACGTCCGGAGCGAGAAATCCAACCTCCCGGCAAGCCCGAACCCTCCCCCAACCCCTCTCCCGAGGGGAGAGGGGCTAAAGCCGCGAGGCTCGGCCCCATGCGGCATTTTCTTGTATACTTGAATACTTTTCCGTCCGCGCGAGCGGGCAATACGGCTCTTCTGGTCGCGGGAGAGTCCAATCAGCCGCCGCGAGGCGGTTTTCCAAACCAAGGCAATACTGACATGGCTAAGACTCATGAGATTCTGGCTCAGAGCCGTAAGGACCAGGGGAAAGGTGCGAGCCGCCGCCTGCGTCGTACGGCATTTGTGCCAGCCGTCGTTTACGGTGCGGGTGCCGCTCCGGAGAACATCCAGATCGAGCACAACACCATCCTGCTCGCCGCCAAGCACGAGTGGTTCTTCTCCTCGGTGCTCGACCTCAACGTCGACGGCAAGACCCAGAAGGTGCTGGTGCGTGACTGGCAGAAGCATCCGTTCAAGCAGCAGATGCTGCACATGGACTTCCTGCGCATCAACGAGAACGAAGCGATCCGCGTGAATGTGCCGATCCACTTCCTCAACCAGGACAAGTCCCCGGCCGGCAAAACGGCTGGTGTGGTCATCTCGCACAACCTCAACGAAGTGGAAGTGTCCTGCTTGCCGAAGGATCTGCCGGAGTTCATCGAACTCGACCTGACCGACCTGAAGCCGGGCGACATCGTCCACCTGTCGGAGCTCAAGCTGCCGAAGGACGTGGAAATCGTTGCGTTGCATCTGGGCGCCGATCACGACGTTCCGGTGGTCACGGCTGTGACCGTGCAGGAAGAAGTCGACGCAGCACCGGCTGAAGGTGCCGAAGGCGAAGCCGCCAAGCCGGCTGCCGACGCTGCCGCAGCGCCCGCCAAGGATGCGAAGAAGTAAGCCGCTACGGCGCCTGACTTTTCCCTCTCCCTTTTGGGGAGAGGGCAGGGTGAGGGGCCGATCTTGCGGTCATCTCGCCCATGGCAGGCTTGCGACTCATTGTCGGACTGGGTAACCCCGGTGCCGAATATCTCAGAACCCGGCACAACGCCGGGTTCTGGTTTGTTGACGCCTTGGCAAGCGATCAGGGCGAGCGTTTCGGTCTCGACGGCAAGCTGCATGGCGAGACATGCAAAGTGCGCATCGGCGGCGAGCCGGTGTGGTTGCTCAAGCCAGCAACATTCATGAACAAGAGCGGCATCGCGGTCGCATCCGCGTTGCGCTACTACAAGATCGAACCGGACGAATGCCTGGTCGCACACGACGACCTGGATCTTTCTGCCGGCACCGTGCGCATGAAATTCGATGGTGGACACGGCGGCCAGAACGGCCTGCGCGACATCATCGCTCACCTCGGGCACGGCAAGTTTCACCGCTTGCGGATCGGCATTGGCCATCCGGGGCATCGCGATCAGGTCACGCCGTGGGTGCTGGGTCGTCCGTCCGTCAAAGACGAAGACGCCATGATCGACGGTGTGGCACGCGCGCTGGATGTGTTGCCGCTGGCCGTCGATGGACAGTTCGACAAGGCTATGCAACAGCTTCACACAACTAAGGAATAGTGGACGCAGACGTTGATCGCATCGCGCACCGTCTTACTATTCTCCTTTCACGATTTTCGATTACCTCTTTCGGATTCAAACCATGGGCATCAAATGCGGCATCGTCGGCCTACCTAATGTCGGCAAATCCACGTTGTTCAACGCGTTGACCAAGGCGGGCATTGCTGCGGCGAACTTCCCGTTCTGCACGATTGAACCGAACGTCGGCGTGGTGCCCGTGCCGGATCCGCGCTTGAATGAACTTGCCGATATCGTGAAGCCGCAAAAGCTGGTGCCGACGGCGGTGGAATTCGTCGATATCGCCGGTCTGGTTGCCGGTGCGTCGAAGGGCGAAGGCCTGGGCAACAAGTTCCTCTCGCACATCCGCGAAGTGGATGCGATTGCGCATGTCGTTCGTTGCTTCGAGCACACCGACATCATTCACGTGGCCGGCAAGGTTGATCCCATCGCCGACATCGAAACCATCGATACCGAACTGGCGTTGGCCGATCTCGACTCGGTCGAAAAGGCGCTCAATCGCGCGGAACGCGCGGCGAAGGCGAACGATAAGGAAGCGTTGGCGAAAAAGCCCGTTCTGCAGAAGCTTGCCGCAGGTCTCAACGAAGGCAAGTCCGCCCGCAGCCTTGGTCTGGACGACGAGGAAAAGGCGCTCGTGCGTGACCTTTTCCTGCTTACGCTCAAGCCGCTGATGTACATCGCCAACGTGCGCGAAGATGGCTTCGAAAACAATCCGCATCTGGATGCCGTGCGTCAGCGTGCGGTAGCTGAAGGTGCCGAGGTCGTGCCCGTTTGCGCCGCGATTGAAGAAGAACTTTCCCAGCTCGATGACGCCGATCGCGACGAATTTCTCAAGGATCTGGGTTTGGAAGAGCCGGGTCTCAATCGCGTGATTCGTGCGGGTTACAAGCTGCTCGGCTTGCAGACGTACTTCACGGCAGGCGTCAAAGAAGTACGTGCCTGGACAGTAAAAGCCGGTTCGACCGCACCGCAAGCTGCGGGCGTGATTCACACCGACTTCGAACGTGGATTCATCCGTGCCGAAACGGTCGCCTACAGCGACTTCATCCAATACAAGGGTGAGGCTGGCGCCGCCGCCGCGGGTCGTCTTCGCAAGGAAGGCAAGGATTACATCGTCAAGGAAGGGGATGTGCTGCACTTCCTCTTCAACGTTTAAGGAATTGCCAAGTTTGTCGCTAAAAAGCCCCGCAAAAACGGGGCTTTTTCGTGCGAGGATGTTGGCGGCATTACTGGCGATCAATCCCATGTCCAAGCCGATACTGCGCATGCGCCTCGCACACCCGGATGATGCAAGGGAGGTGGGGTTGTTGATACGTCGCCTCGTTCGGCGCTGGATCGTTCCGGATCAGTCGCTTCATGTTGGCAAGGAGCTGCTCGCTCGCAGCAGCGCGCGGTCGCTGCGCGAGAAAATCATCGAAGGGCAGCGCTTTCATCTTGCTTATATCGACGGCGTATTGGTCGGTGTGTCGGCGATGCGTGACGACTCGCATCTAGTCCAGTTTTTTGTGAGTACGCGCTTTCAAGGATTTGGCATAGGGCGGCGTTTATGGGAGCGCACGATGCGCGATGCGATACGTCGTGCAGGCACGCCACGCTTCACCCTCAACGCAACGCGTTGTGCCGTGCCGGTTTATTTACGCCTGGGTTTTCGTGCGGCCGGGCGTGAGCGACCGTCGCCCATGGGCCTGGTTACGACGCCCATGGTGCTGACGTTGCCGAATGGCCGAGGCAAAGGCGCATAATGCACGCCCTTGGATTCGCTGCGCTCATTTGGGAGATCGCATGTCAGGCCAGCAGCACGAAGTGACGTTCCGCTTTATGGCGCAACCGACCGATGTCAATTTCGGCGGCAAAGTGCACGGCGGCATGGTGATGAAGTGGATCGATCAGGCTGGTTATGCGTGTGCGGTGGGCTGGAGCGGTGCGTATTGCGTGACGGCTGCAGTCAGCGGCATCCAGTTCGTCAAACCGATTCTTATCGGCGATCTGGTTAGCGTCCGTGCGAAGCTCATTCACACCGGCAAATCGAGCATGCAGATGGCGGTGGATGTTTTGGCGCGCGATCTACGTACCGGCGAAGAACGTCTGGCGACCAGCTGCGTCATGGTGTTTGTTGCGCTCGATAAACCCGACGGCAAACCCACGCAGGTGCCATCGTGGACGCCGCGCGACGACAACGAACGTCGTCTGCAAGAGAAAGCGCTGCATCTGCTTGAGCTCTCCAAGAGCATGGAGCAATTGGTCGATACGCGCGGCGCCGGAAACGACTGAACAGGCGCGTCAGGATCGCAGGGAAAATCCGGAAAAACCGGCCGTTTCGACCGGTCGAGGTGTTGACACATCACGCCTCGATCCACACAATAGCCGTTCTTTGTTGGAGGGATACCCAAGCGGCCAACGGGGGCAGACTGTAAATCTGCTGGCTTACGCCTTCGGTGGTTCGAATCCACCTCCCTCCACCAGTTGATCGCCACGGGTAACCATTGGCAAGGCTGGAAAACCAGATCGTAACGGCGATTCATCTGCCAATAGGGTCTGGTAGACGAGTTCCGCGCAGGGCGGGAGTAGTTCAATGGTAGAACCTCAGCCTTCCAAGCTGATGGTGCGGGTTCGATTCCCGTCTCCCGCTCCATTGATCTCGTCGCTGCAAGTTTCAATGCTCATGTAGCTCAGTCGGTAGAGCACTTCCTTGGTAAGGAAGAGGTCGCTGGTTCGATTCCAGTCATGAGCACCATCACAAGCGGCTCCGTTGGGTTTCGCTTGATTTCCTTAGGTTAGATTTTTTCTTTCACTCATTGACTCCATCGGGATTTAGCGCTCATGGCAAAGGGTAAATTCGAACGCACCAAGCCGCACGTGAACGTGGGCACGATCGGTCACGTGGACCACGGCAAGACGAC
>NZ_RYZR01000004.1 GCF_003977615.1 Dyella dinghuensis | reverse complement strand
TGGTGGTGGAGCTGATTGCCCCGATCGCCATGACGGAAGGTCTGCGTTTCGCGATCCGCGAAGGCGGCCGTACCGTGGGTGCTGGCGTCGTCGCCAAGATCGTCAAGTAAGTTGCTGTATAGAAACCGCCTGCTAAACAGGCGGTTTCTTGCAGGTAGTTGTTCTATAGCTTTAGATGAGCTATAGTCTCCAACCTAATTCACCGCTCGACCACTGTGTTGGGCGGTTTACCGCGAAATGAGGTGCAGGAAGCACTTCGAATTCGCTAACAAGGATGTTGCGGGGATCCCCTGGTAGTAGACGCAAGTCTCTGTCGAATAAAGGGTTTCCGCGTACGTTACCTGTCTGGGCAGGCCGGAATACGGCCTGCCCGGCGTTTTGGGGTCTCCCGGAAGATGTTTTTCTCCGGTGGCACCGTTGCAACACCTGTAGTGCATTGGGTTGTGCGAGGTGGTGAGAAGCCACTTCGATTCACAAGATTTGTTCTTTCGATAACAGGACACGGTTATGGCGAACCAAAAGATTCGCATTCGGCTTAAGGCGTTCGATCATCGTCTGATCGATCGTTCGGCCAGCGAAATCGTCGAGACGGCCAAGCGCACTGGCGCTACGGTTCTCGGTCCGATTCCGCTTCCGACCAAGATCGAGCGCTACACCATTCTGGTGTCGCCGCACGTCGACAAAGACGCTCGCGATCAATACGAAACCCGCACCCACAAGCGCGTGCTGGATATCGTCGATCCCAACGACAAGACCGTGGACGCGCTCATGAAGCTCGATCTCGCCGCTGGCGTTGACGTTCAGATCAAGCTTGGTTGAGCGAGAGACAGGATACGAACATGAGTATCGGACTGGTTGGCCGCAAATGCGGCATGAGCCGACTCTTCACCGAAGACGGCCGCTCGATTCCGGTGACGCTGATTGAAGCGACGCCGAACCGCGTGACGCAGGTGAAGACGGAAGATAACGATGGTTATAGCGCGGTGCAGGTCGCCGTTGGCGTCAAGCGCGCCAGCTTGCTGACGGCCCCGGAAAAGGGTCACTACGCCAAGGCGAAAGTCGAGCCGGGTCGTGGCCTGTGGGAATTCCGCCTGAATTCGGCCGATGCCGGCAAGTATGCCGTCGGCGCCGAAATCAAGGCTGACGAAGTGTTTCAGGTCGGCCAGATCGTCGACGTGGCCGGCGTCAGCAAGGGTAAGGGCTTCCAGGGCACCATCAAGCGCCATAACTTCAAGATGGGTGACGCTACCCATGGTAACTCGCTGTCGCATCGTGCGCCGGGTTCTATCGGTCAGCGTCAGACCCCGGGTCGCGTGTTCCCGGGCAAGAAGATGTCCGGCCACATGGGTGCAGTGAACCGCACCGTGCAGGGTCTGGAAGTGGTCAAGGTCGACGCCGAGCGTCATCTGATTGCGGTCAAGGGCGCGGTACCGGGTGCAACCGGTGGCGACGTCGTGATCCGTCCGACGACCAAGGGTTGAGGAGAGACGGCATGGAACTCAATGTAATTGGCGCCAAGCCGCTCAGCGTGTCGGACGATGTGTTCGGCGGCGAGTTCAAGCAGGCCCTGATTCACCAGGTGGTCGTTGCCTATCAGGCAGGCGGTCGCGCTGGTACCAAGGCACAGCTTTCGCGTGGCGAACTGTCCGGTACGACCAAGAAGTTCAAGAAGCAGAAGGGCGGTGGTGCCCGTCACGGTGACTACCGTGCCCCGATCTTCGTGGGCGGTGGTGTGACGTTCGCAGCCAAGCCTCGCAGCTATGAGCAGAAGGTCAACCGCAAGGCTTATCGCGTGGCACTTCGCTCCATCCTTTCGGAGCTGAATCGCCAGGGTCGTCTGAAGGTTGTCGATGGTTTCGGCATCGAAACCCCAAAGACCAAGTCGATGATCGCCAAGCTGGCCGAGCTGCAAGTTTCCGGTCGCGTGCTGCTGGTGTCGGAAGATGCAAACGAAGCGCTGTTCCTGGCTTCGCGCAACATCCCGTACCTGCACGTGGTCGATGTGGTTGCGCTGAACCCGGTCAGCCTGGTCGGTTCCGACCATGTGGTCATGACCGTCGAAGCGGTCAAGAAGGTCGAGGAGTGGCTGGCATGAGCAACGAACGCATTCTCAATACGCTGCGCGCGCCGCACATCTCCGAAAAGGCTGCTCGTCTCGCCGAGAGCAACCAGTACGTTTTCGTGGTTGCTCCCGAAGCAACCAAGGCCGATGTCCGCGATGCGGTCGAGAAGATGTTCGACGTCAAAGTCGAGCAGGTGAACCTCGTCAACGCCAAGGGCAAGGTGAAGTCCTTCCGTTTCCGCGCAGGCAACCGTCAGGGCAAGCGCAAGGCATACGTCCGTCTCGCCGAAGGCCAGACGATCGACGTGTCGGCGAAGCCCTGAGCCAGGAGTTTTGACAGATGGCACTAATTACTCACAAGCCAACCTCGCCGGGTCGCCGCGACGCTGTTAGCGTCCGCACCGAGGGGCTGCACAAAGGCGCGCCGTACGCGCCGCTGACCGAAAGCCAGTCGAAGACCGGTGGTCGCAACCATTTTGGTCGCATCACCACGCGTCATCGCGGCGGTGGTCACAAACAGGCTTACCGCATCATCGATTTCAAGCGCGACAAAGAAGGCATCGCTGCCAAGGTTGAGCGTCTGGAATACGATCCGAACCGCACCGCGCACATCGCGCTGCTGTGCTACGCCGACGGCGAGCGCCGCTACATCATCGCGCCGGCTGGCGTGGCGGTGGGCGACCGCCTGGTCTCGGGTCACGATGCACCGATCAAAGTGGGGAACAGCCTGCCGCTACGCAATATCCCGGTCGGTTCGACGGTGCATTGCGTGGAAATGAAGCCGGGCAAGGGTGCGCAGATCGCGCGTTCGGCCGGTGCTTCGGTACAGCTGATCGCTCGCGAAACGGGCTACGCCACGCTGCGCCTGCGCTCCGGCGAAATGCGCCGCGTACCGGTCGATTGCCGCGCCACCATCGGTGAAGTCGGCAACTCGGAACACAGCCTGCGCAAGCTCGGCAAGGCCGGTGTGAAGCGTTGGCAGGGCATTCGTCCGACCGTTCGCGGTGTGGTGATGAACCCGGTCGATCACCCGCACGGCGGTGGTGAAGGCCGTACCTCCGGTGGCCGTCATCCGGTCAGCCCATGGGGCACGCCGACCAAGGGTTACAAGACCCGTAACAACAAGCGCACGCAGCAGTTCATCGTGCGTCGTCGCAAGTAATAGGAAACCGTCATGCCGCGTTCTTTAAAGAAAGGTCCCTTCGTCGACCTTCACCTGATGAAGAAAGTGGAAACCGCGGTTTCCACCAACTCCAAGCGTCCGATCAAAACCTGGTCGCGTCGCTCCATGATCCTGCCGGAAATGGTGGGATTGACCGTCGCCATCCACAACGGTCGCCAGCATGTGCCGGTGCTCGTCAACGAGAACATGGTCGGGCATAAGCTCGGCGAGTTCGCGGTGACGCGTACGTTCAAAGGCCACGGCGGCGATAAGAAGGGCAAGTGATGAGCACCGAAGCCAAAGCGATCCTGCGCAGCGCTCGCATTTCAGCGCAGAAGGCACGCCTGGTAGCTGACCTGGTCCGCGGAATGCCCGTGGGCCGTGCCAGCGACGTGCTCCAGTTCACCAACAAAAAAGCCGCGCACATGGTTCGTAAAGTGCTGTTGTCGGCTGTCGCCAACGCCGAGAACAACCTCGGTGCGGACGTTGATGAATTGAAAGTCTCGAAGATCTTCGTCGATGAAGGTCCGGCCATGAAGCGTATGCACGCCCGCGCCAAAGGCCGCGGTTCGCGCATCCTGAAGCGCACCAGCCACATCACTGTGGTCGTTGGTAACTGAGAGGACGTAGACGATGGGTCATAAAGTTCATCCCACCGGTATCCGCCTCGGCATTGCCAAGGACTGGAACTCGAAGTGGTACGCCAATAAGGGCGAATTCGCTCAGTACCTCGCTGCCGACCTCAAAGTCCGCGAGATGCTGCGCAAGAAGCTGTCCGCTGCCGGTATCTCGAAGATCCTGATCGAGCGTCCTGCCAAGACGGCCCGCGTGACGATTCACACTGCCCGTCCGGGCGTGGTGATCGGCAAGAAGGGCGAGGACATCGAAAAGCTGCGCAAGGAAGTCAGCGACATGATGGGCGTTCCGGCGCACATCAACGTCAACGAAGTGCGCAAGCCCGAAATCGACGCGCAGCTGGTTGCCGAATCGATCGCTCAGCAGCTCGAGCGCCGCATCATGTTCCGTCGCGCCATGAAGCGCGCTGTTGGTAACGCGATGCGCCTTGGCGCCCTGGGTATCAAGATCAACGTGTCCGGTCGTTTGAACGGCGCCGAGATCGCTCGCTCCGAGTGGAGCCGTGAAGGTCGCGTGCCGCTGCATACCCTGCGTGCGGACATCGACTACGGCACCGCCGAAGCGAAAACCACGTACGGCATCATCGGCATCAAGGTCTGGATCTACAAGGGCGAAATTTTCGACCTGTCGCAGATCGGCCAGGAGCCGAAAGAAGAGCAGCAATCCTCCCAGCCGCGCCGTGAGCGTGAAGGTGGCGAGGGTCGTCGTGATCGTGAATCGCGTCGTGACGGTGAAGGCCGTCGCGAGCGGACGGCGAAGTAAGGAGAGTTGCCATGTTGCAACCCAAGCGAACCAAATACCGCAAGCAGTTCAAGGGCCGTAACGACGGCCTGGCCTTCAGCTCGAACCTCGTCAGCTTTGGCGAATACGGCCTGAAAGCCACCACGCACGGTGCTCTCACCGCGCGTCAGATCGAAGCGGCCCGTCGTTGCATCACGCGTTTCGTGAAGCGCGGCGGCAAGCTGTGGATCCGCGTGTTCCCGGACAAGCCGATCACCAAGAAGCCGATCGAAGTCCGAATGGGCGCCGGTAAGGGTGGCGTGGAGTACTGGGTCGCACCGATCCAGCCAGGCCGCATGCTTTATGAAATCGAGGGTGTCGACGAGGCAACCGCGCGCGAGGCATTCCGCCTGGCCGCTGCCAAGTTGTCGGTGCAGACCCAGTTTGTCTCCAGGGCGGTGATGTGATGGCCACCAAAGATCTCAACAACAAGTCGGCCGACGAGCTGAAGCAGCACCTGCTTGACCTTCGCAAGGAGCAGTTCAACCTGCGCATGCAGAAGGGCACCGGTCAGCTTAGCCAGCCGCACCAACTGCGCCGTGTTCGGCGCGATATCGCCCGCACGAAGTTCGTGCTCGGCGGCAAGAAGTAAGGGACGGCCGACATGAGCGACAACACCAAGCAGGCGCGCACCCTTGAGGGCCGCGTCATCAGCAACAAGATGGAAAAGACGGTCACCGTACTGATCGAACGCCAGGTGCAGCATCCGCTGCTGGGCAAGATCGTGCGTCGTTCCACCAAGCTCCACGCGCAGAACGACCTCGGCGCGAACGAGGGCGACGTGGTTCGCATCGCGGAATGCCGTCCGCTTTCCAAAACCAAACATCACCGCGTGGTCGAAATCGTCACGCGCGCCGAAGCGTAAGGGGAGGGTGCAGCCATGATCCAGATGCAAAGCACGCTTTCCGCCGCCGACAACAGTGGCGCCAAGGAATTGATGTGTATCAAGGTGCTCGGCGGCTCCAAGCGCCGTTACGCCGGGATCGGTGACGTCATCAAAGTCACCGTGAAAGATGCCATCCCACGTGGCAAGGTGAAGAAGGGCGAGGTTTACAACGCCGTGGTGGTTCGTACTGCCAAGGGTGTGCGCCGCGCCGACGGTTCGCTGATCCGTTTCGACGGTAACGCAGCCGTACTCCTCAACAACAAGCTCGAGCCGATCGGCACCCGTATCTTCGGGCCCGTGACTCGTGAGCTGCGCGGCGAGAAGTTCATGAAGATCGTCTCGCTCGCACCCGAAGTGCTCTGAGGCGGAGAAGAACCATGAACCGTATCCGCAAGGGTGATCAGGTCCTCGTGATCACCGGTAAAAACAAAGGTCAGCGCGGCGACGTGCTGCGCGTTGATGGCGATCGCGTGTTCGTCTCCAACGTCAACCTGGTCAAGCGTCACACCAAGGCGAATCCGCAGGCCAACCAGCCGGGTGGTATCGTCGAGCGTGAAGCTTCGATCCATATTTCTAATGTGCAGCTGTTCAACCCCGCCACGAACAAGGGTGAACGCGTCGGTGCCAAAACGCTCAGTGATGGGCGCAAGGTCCGCGTGTACCGTTCGAATGGCGAGGTCGTGGACGCGTAAGGAACACAAGTCATGACGCGCCTTGAAAACTTTTACAAAGAACAGGTCATCCAGAAGCTCACCGAGCGTTTTGGTTACCAGAACGTGATGCAGGTTCCCCGCATCACCAAGATCACGCTGAACATGGGCGTGGGCGAAGCCGCGGGCAACAAGAAAGTGCTCGAAAATGCCGTGGCGGATATGACCAAGATTGCCGGTCAGAAGCCGATCACGACCAAGGCGCGCGTGTCCGTGGCCTCGTTCAAGATCCGCGACGGCTGGCCGATCGGCTGCAAGGTCACCTTGCGCCGTGCCCAGATGTGGGAATTCCTGGATCGCCTGATCAACATTTCGCTTCCCCGCGTCCGCGACTTCCGCGGCGTGTCGGGTCGCGCCTTCGATGGCCGTGGTAACTACAACTTCGGCATCAAGGAACAGATCATCTTCCCGGAAATCGACTTCGACGCGATCGACGCGATGCGTGGTATGGACATCTCCATCACCACCACTGCCAAGTCCGACGAAGAAGCCAAAGCGCTGCTGGAAGCCTTCAGCTTCCCGTTCCGCAACTGATACGCGAGAGAATCCATGGCCAAGACCTCAATGGTTAACCGCGATATCAAGCGGACCAAAACCGTCAAGAAGTACGCCGCCAAGCGCGCCGAACTGAAGGCGATCGTGCTGAATCCGAAGTCCTCCTACGAGGACAAGATGGAAGCGCAGACCAAGCTGCAGAAGCTGCCGCGCGACGCCAGCCCGAGCCGTCAGCGTAACCGTTGCGAACTGTCGGGTCGTCCGCGTGGCGTGTACCGCAAGTTCGGTCTCGGCCGTAACAAGCTGCGCGAAGCCACCATGCGTGGCGACGTGCCGGGCCTGCGTAAGGCCAGCTGGTAATTGTTCTACGGCGGCCCTGCCTTTAGGTGGGGCGCCAAACCCGGCGGCGTGGTAACGCGCCGCCGTCGATGCGACTTTGAAGCATCGCTATTCGCAAAAGCCGGAAAAGGCTGCTATAGTTGACGGTCTGCGTGCTGCAGACCGCCCCATGGCGGCCCACAACTCAATATTGATTTCCGGTTTTATCGGATATCGGTGCACTCTGAAGGAAGTTTTTCATGAGCATGACTGATCCCATCGCCGATCTGTTTACGCGTATCCGCAATGCCCAAGCAACGGGCAAGCAGGCCGTAAGCATGCCGTCGTCGAAGCTGAAGGTGGCGCTTGCCGACCTTCTTAAGAATGAGGGCTACATCCTCGACGCCAAGACTTCCTCGCAGGAAGGCAAGCCGGTGCTCGAGATCAAGCTCAAGTATTTCGAAGGCCGTCCGGCCATCGAGCGCATCGAGCGCATCAGCCGTTCCGGTCTGCGTGTGTACCGCGGCAAGGGTGAACTGCCGAAGGTGCTTGGCGGTCTGGGCATTTCGATTATCTCGACTTCCGCCGGTCTGTTGACCGACAAGCAGGCTCGCGCTCAAGGCGTGGGCGGCGAAGTTATCGGCCTGGTCGCGTAAGGAGCCTCCGATGTCCCGTGTTGCCAAGAAACCGATTTCGCTGCCGAAGGGCGTTGAGCTCAAGATTGCGGAAGACAGCATCGCCGTGAAGGGCCCGAAGGGCGCCTTGTCCATCCATGCCCTGCCGGGCGTGTCGGTGGCCAACGACAACGGCACCGTCAACATCCAAGTCGCCGAAGGCGCGGATGACAAGTTCGGCGGTACCGCTCGCGCGCTGCTCGCAAACATGATCAAGGGCGTTTCCGAAGGTTACGAGCGCAAGCTGGAACTCGTCGGCGTGGGTTACCGCGCATCGATGACCGGCAAGGCCCTGAACCTGAGCCTGGGCTTCTCGCACCCGGTGGTCTTCAATGCGCCGGAAGGCATCAGCATTGAAACCCCGACGCAGACCGAAATCCTGATCAAGGGTTCGGACAAGCAGCTGGTGGGCGAAGTCGCTGCCAAGATCCGTGGTTATCGTCCGCCGGAACCCTATAAGGGCAAGGGCGTTCGTTACTCGGGCGAGAAGATCACCATTAAGGAAGCCAAGAAGGCGTAATAGCGGCTCACTCCGCTAACTAGCCGATCCGCTTTCTGGAGACACATGATGAACAAGAATGAAGCTCGTCTGCGCCGCGCCAAGTCCACGCGCTCGCACATCCGCAAGCTCGCCGTAGCGCGCTTGTCCGTGCATCGCACTGGCCAGCATCTCTACGCCCAGGTGTTCGACGCCTCTGGCGAAAAGGTGGTGGCTGCCGCATCGACCGTGCAGAAGTCCGTTGCAGAAAGTTTGAAGGGCACCAAGAACCTGACGGCTGCTGCTGCAGTGGGCAAGGCGATTGCTGAGCGCGCCAAGGCTGCAGGTATCGAAGCTGTTGCGTTCGATCGCTCCGGTTTCCGCTATCACGGTCGCATCAAGGCACTTGCCGATGCTGCTCGTGAAGCTGGTTTGAAGTTCTAAGTAACAAACACAACAACTCCAAGCGGCACAGCCGCAAGCAAAAGTCCCGGATGGTCCGGGCATACGGAAAAAGATATGTCTTCTAGCGATCGTGAAAATTCAGACGGCCTGCTCGAGAAGCTGATTGCCGTCAACCGCGTGGCCAAGACCGTCAAGGGTGGCCGCCAGATGAGCTTTACCGCGCTGACCGTCGTCGGCGACGGCGAGGGTAAGGTTGGCTTTGGCTATGGCAAAGCACGCGAAGTGCCGGTTGCCATCTCCAAGGCGATGGAACGTGCGCGCCGCAACATGGTGAACATCGATCTGAACAACGGCACGCTGTGGTACGCCATCAAGGCCAACCACGGTGCGGCTCGCGTGTTCATGCAGCCGGCCTCCGAAGGTACTGGCGTGATCGCTGGCGGTGCCATGCGCGCTGTGCTCGAAGTGGTCGGTGTGAAGAACGTGCTGGCGAAAGCTGTCGGTTCGCGTAACCCGATCAACCTGGTTCGCGCCACCATCAAGGGCCTGCAGGCCGTTGCCTCGCCGAAGCAGATCGCTGCCAAGCGTGGCAAGACCGTTGAAGAGGTGCTGGGTAATGGCTAACAACGATAAGACTGTCCGCGTCCGCCTGGTCAAGGGCCTGCGCGGTGTACAGAGCCGTCATCGCTTGAGTGTGAAAGCGCTCGGCCTGGGCAAGCTCAACGATGTCCGTGAATTGAAAGACAGCCCGCAGGTGCGTGGCTTGATCAACACGGTCTATTACCTCGTGCGGGTTGAGGAGTAAGCATCATGCGTCTGAATGACATCAAGCCGGCTGCTGGTTCGCGCAAGACGCGCCTGCGCGTTGGTCGCGGTATCGGTTCGGGCCTGGGCAAGACCGCTGGCCGTGGCCACAAGGGTCAGCATGCTCGCGCCGGCGGTACCCACAAGTATGGTTTCGAAGGCGGTCAGATGCCGCTGCAGCGCCGTCTGCCGAAGGTGGGCTTCCGCTCGCTGAAGAAGGCAGAGAGCCAGGAAGTGTTCCTGTATCAGCTGGCTGCGCTCAAGGCTGACGTGATCGATCCGGTCGTGCTGCATCAGGCTGGCCTGATCGACAGCCGTGCCAAGAAGGTCAAGGTCGTCGTCAAGGGCGAGATCGGTCGCGCGGTGAAGCTTTCGGGTCTGCTGGCAACCGCTGGCGCCAAGGCTGCCATCGAGGCTGCCGGCGGAAGCGTGGAGTAATCACACGTGGCCGCAGCCAAGGGCACATCGGTCGGATCGCTCGGTAAATTGACCGAGCTTCGTCAGCGCATCTTCTTTGTGATTGGTGCGCTGATTGTGTACCGCCTCGGCTCGTTCATCCCGGTGCCGGGTGTCAACCCGGACGCCATGGCGGCTCTGATTGGTCAGAGTGGCGGCATCCTGGACATGTTCAACATGTTCTCGGGTGGTTCGCTGGGACGTTTGTCGGTGTTTGCGCTTGGCGTGGTGCCCTATATCTCCGCATCGATCGTGGTGCAGATGATGGGTTCGGTTATTCCGACCCTGGCGGCATTGCGCAAGGAAGGTCAGTCGGGACAACGCACGCTGACGATGTACACGCGTTTCGGCACTGTTGGTCTTTCGGCTTTCCAGGCTTTCGGTATCGCGGCAGCGCTGATGAAGCAGACCAGTTCGGTTGGACCGGTGGTCTACACGCCGGGCTTTGGCTTCATCCTGTCGACGGTCGTGGGCCTCACAGCAGGATCGATGTTCCTGATGTGGCTGGGCGAGCAGATGACCGAGCGCGGTATCGGCAACGGTATCTCGCTGCTGATTTTCGCGGGCATCGTCGCGGGTTTGCCGAATGCCGTGGCGCATACGCTGGGCATGGCAAGCAACGGCGAGCTCAATACGCTGCCGCTCGTCACGGTTTGCGGAATGGTGCTGGCGGTGACGGCGTTCGTGGTGTTCATGGAGCGGGCACAGCGGCGCATCACGGTGAACTACGCAAGGCGGTCGGGTGGCCAGCGTTCTTACATGAACCAGACGTCCCACCTGCCGCTCAAGATCAACATGTCGGGCGTGATTCCGCCGATCTTCGCGAACAGTATTTTGATGTTCCCGGCGATGGCGGCGACGTGGGGCAATGTCAGCCACCAGTCGCGCTGGTTGACCAACGTGGTTCAAGCGCTGACACCTGGCGAACCGCTGTACGACATTATTTATGCAGTGCTGGTGATCACGTTTGCCTTCTTCTACACGGCAATCGTTTTCAACTCGCAAGACACGGCCGATAACCTCAAGCGGTCTGGCGCGCTGATTCCGGGTATTCGCCCGGGTCGCTCGACGGCTGAGTACATCGATTCCGTGATGACACGTCTGACCGGTGTGGGCGCCCTCTACCTCGTACTGGTCTGTCTGGTGCCAACGTTCATGCAGAACGCCTGGCATGTTCCGTTCTACTTCGGCGGCACGTCGCTGCTGATCGTGGTGGTGGTGGTGATGGACTTCACCGCTCAGGTGACGGCGCATCTCTACAGCCATCAGTACGAAGGTTTGCTCAAAAAGGCCAATCTGCGCCGCGGCTGAGGCTGCAGTGAGGCACGGGTGGGAAGCGGTGGCACTAGGTGCCACAGGGCTTTCCTGACAGTTTGATTCAGGTTAGAATTGCGCGTTTACCGCGCAAGAAAGCATCGGAGAAAGTACATCATGGCGCGCATTGCGGGTGTCAATTTGCCGGTCCAGAAACACGTCTGGGTTGGCCTGCAGAGCATCTTCGGCATCGGCCGCAGCCGGGCTAAAAAGGTCTGTGCGGACGCAGGTGTGGTTCCAACCACGCCGATTAAATCGCTGAGCGAAGGCGAGGTGGAGAAGATCCGCCACGAAGTCGCTAAATACGTCGTGGAAGGCGACCTGCGCCGTGAAGTCGGCATGGCCATCAAGCGTTTGATGGACCTGGGTTGCTACCGCGGTCTGCGCCACCGTCGTGGCCTGCCGGTGCGCGGCCAGCGCACGCGCACTAACGCACGTACCCGCAAGGGTCCCCGTCGCGCGATCAAGAAGTAACGGATTCCGAACATGGCAAAGCCAGTTAAGACCAAGAAAAAGATCAAGCGCGTTGTCACCGATGCGGTGGCCCACGTGCAGGCATCTTTCAACAACACCATCATCACGATCACCGATCGCCAGGGTAATGCCCTGTCGTGGGCGACGGCTGGCGGCGCGGGTTTCCGCGGTTCGCGTAAGTCGACCCCGTTCGCTGCTCAGGTCGCTGCCGAGAAGGCTGGCCGCGCAGCAGGCGAATACGGCGTGAAGACGGTGGAAGTACGGATCAAGGGCCCCGGCCCGGGCCGTGAGTCGGCGGTGCGTTCGTTGAACGCCCTCGGCTACAAAGTTCTGAACATTATCGATGTCACGCCGATCCCGCATAACGGCTGCCGTCCCCCCAAGAAACGTCGCGTCTAAGGAGCATAACCATGGCACGTTATCGTGGAGCTACCTGCAAACTCGCGCGTCGTGAAGGTTCGGACCTGAGCCTGAAGAGCCCGGCGCGCGCGATTGATTCCAAGTGCAAATTGGAAAACAAGCCCGGTCAGCATGGCGCCAACAAGCGCGCACGCATGTCCGATTATGCTGTCCAGCTGCGTGAAAAGCAGAAGGTCAAGCGCATCTATGGTGTGCTCGAACGTCAGTTCAGCAACTACTACTCGAAGGCGTCGACCCTCAAGGGCAACACCGGCGAGAACCTGTTGCGCCTGCTCGAGAGCCGTCTGGACAATGTCGTGTATCGCATGGGTTTTGCGGTCACCCGCGCCCAGGCTCGCCAGCTCGTCTCGCACAAGGCCATTCTGGTCAACGGCAAGAAGGTCAACATCCCGTCGTACCAGGTTCGCCCGGGTGACGAGATCGCCCTGACCGAGCGCGCGCGCACTCAGCTGCGCGTGCAGGAAGCGGGCACCGTGTTCGACACGATGGACCTGCGCCCGCAGTGGGTGGAAGTGGATAGCAAGAAGTTCGCCGGCACGTTCAAGTCGGTGCCGGATCGCGCAGATCTGCCGACCGACATCAACGAAGCGCTGATCGTCGAGCTTTATTCGAAGTAATCAACCGGAGCACTGCATGGCAGTTTCGTCAACTAGCGTGTTGCGGCCTCGCGGCCTCAACGTCGAGCAGCTCGGACCGAATCGCGCCAAGGTGGTGGTGGAGCCGCTCGAGCGTGGCTTTGGCCACACACTGGGCAATGCGCTTCGTCGCGTGCTGCTCTCCTCGATCCCTGGCAGTGCCATCGTCGAGGTTGAAATTGATGGCGTGCTGCACGAATACACCACTCTGGAAGGTTTGCAGGAAGACGTTATCGAAGTCCTGTTGAACCTCAAGGAAGTGGCGATTCGTCAGCATACGGGTGACGAAGTCACCCTGACCCTGTCCAAGAAGGGCAAGGGTGTGGTCACGGCTGGCGACATCACCGTCGATCACTCGGTGGAAATCATCAATCCGGAACATGTGATTTGCCACCTGACCAAGGACATCGCGCTGAACATGCGTCTGAAGGTGCGTCGCGGCGTCGGCTATCAGCCGGCCAGCCTGCGTCAGCATCCGGATGACGAAGCTCGCCCGATCGGTCGTCTGCAACTGGACGCCTCGTTCGCGCCGGTGCTGCGCGTGGCTTACGAAGTGGACGCGGCTCGTGTCGAGCAGCGCACCAACCTCGACAAGCTCGTGCTGGACATCGAGACCAACGGCACCATCGGTGCGGAAGATGCAGTGCGTAAGGCTGCTGAAATCCTCAACGACCAGCTGTCGGTGTTCGGTGACTTCTCGCGCCGCGAGAGCGCCACGGACAAAGCAGAAAAGGGCGGTTTCGATCCGCTACTGCTCCGTCCGATCGACGATCTGGAGCTCACCGTGCGTTCGGCGAACTGCCTGAAGGCCGAGAGCATCTACTACATCGGCGATCTGGTACAGAAGACCGAAGTCGAGCTGCTGAAGACGCCGAATCTTGGCAAGAAGTCGCTCACGGAAATCAAAGATGTTCTCGGCGTACGTGGTCTCGCCCTGGGCATGAAGCTTGAAAACTGGCCGCCGCCGGGCCTCTCGCACGGCATGCAGCTGGGTTGATCGTTTGTTTTGCGATCGCTTTTGATCGCTGTCATTGAGTAACGACGGGAGCGCCGCTGGCGCTCCTGTCAGTCTCGAAAAAGCGGCCATTTATGGCTGCACTCTTATAAGAGCCCGTTTCACCAAGGGCTTCAACAGCGGGAAACCCGCGGAAATCCGGCCATAACGGACCGGTTTTTCATAACAACAGACAAGAGAGTCTCATCATGCGTCACATGAAATCCGGGCGTAAGCTCAACCGAACCAGTAGCCATCGCGAAGCGATGTTCAAGAACATGGCCTCGTCGCTGATCAAGCATGAGCTGATCCGCACGACGCTGCCGAAAGCCAAGGAACTGCGCCGCATCGCCGAGCCGCTGATCACCTTGGCCAAGGTCGATGGCGTGGCCAATCGCCGTCTGGCATTTGCCCGTCTGCGCGACAAGCAGGCCGTTGGCAAGCTGTTTGTGGAAATCGGCCCGCGTTACCGCGAGCGTCCCGGCGGCTATCTGCGTATTCTCAAGTGCGGCTTCCGCCCGGGCGACAATGCGCCGATGGCGTATGTCGAACTGGTCGATCGTCCGCGCACTGAAGCCGTCGACGCCGAATAATTTCGTCCAGCTTCGTTTGGACGTCCAAATACAAACCCCGGTCGGGCAACTGACCGGGGTTTGTGCTTTTAGTTCCTATGAGTTCGGTCCTACTGACAGCGTCCCGGCGAGCGGGTAATGTCTGCGCTTCGCCCTCATCCCCATGTGTGCCATGAATCCTCTTCGCTGGTCGTACCGCGCCAGTTTCTTCGCCGGTTTCCTGATTTGCGCCGCTCTGCTGGGCTTTGCGCTCTATGCTGAACACGTGTGGGGTATGGAGCCGTGTCCGCTGTGCATCTTCCAGCGCATCGGTTTTATGGTGATGGGTGTCTTCTTTCTGCTGGGTGCCCTGCATGCGCCGCGCAGGGGCGGTCGCTGGTTCTACACCGGGTTCGTCCTGCTGGGTGCGCTGTTCGGTCTGGCGGTGGCAGGGCGCCATCTGTGGATCCAGTCGCTGCCCCCCGATCAGCTTCCATCCTGCGGCCCCAACCTGGCTTACATGATGGACGCCTTCCCCTTCGCGAAAGTGCTCAAAATGGTGTTCACCGGCTCCGGTGAATGCGCCAAGATCCAGCCGATTCTTGGTCTGCCGATGCCATTCTGGACGCTGTTGTGGTACATCCTTTTGTCCGTGTGGGCTATTCGCGTGACCTTGCAGCGAGCGCCCCAGAGATTGCGGTTATGACCCAGGCAGTAAGCATCGAGCACGACTCCCTCAGCTGGACCCCGACGTCCTGGCAGCAACGCGTTGCCTTGCAGCAGCCGCACTACGAAGACGCTCCCGAACTCGCTCAGGCGATCGGAGAGCTGACCCGTTTGCCGCCGCTGGTCACGTCGTGGGAAGTGCTTTCGCTGAAGCAAGCCTTGGCTGAGGCACAGGAAGGCAAGCGTTTCCTGCTTCAGGGCGGTGACTGTGCGGAGAGCTTCGCCGATTGCACCAGTCCGATCATCTCCAACCGTCTGAAAGTGCTGCTGCAGATGAGTCTGGTTCTGGTGCACGGACTCAAGCAGCCGGTGTTGCGCGTCGGACGCTTTGCCGGCCAGTACGCCAAGCCGCGCTCGACCGATACCGAGACGCGCGATGGCGTGACACTGCCAAGCTTCCGCGGTGACGTGATCAACGGCCCTGAATTCACGGCGCAGGCGCGCCGTCCCGACCCGCAACGTCTGATTCGCGCGCACGCCCATTCGGCGCTGACGATGAATTTCGTCCGCGCGCTGATCGACGGCGGTTTCGCCGATTTGCATCATCCCGAGTATTGGGATCTGGCGTGGGTCGAGCACTCGCCACTCGCCGCCGAATACCGTCGCATGGTGGCCGGCATTGGTGACTCGCTGCGCTTTATGGAAACGCTGGCCGGCCCGATTGCCGGCTTCTCGCGCGTGGATTTTTTCACCTCGCACGAAGCACTCTTGCTGCATTACGAGCAGGCCCTTACGAGGCAGGTTCCGCGTCATCGCGGATGGTTCAATCTCTCCACGCATTTTCCGTGGATCGGTATGCGTACTGCTGCACTCGATGGTGCGCACGTCGAATACTTCCGTGGTATTCGCAATCCGATTGCCGTGAAGGTTGGTCCTTCCGTAACGCCGGCGCAGCTGTTGCCGCTGATCGATGCGCTCAATCCCGAAGACGAGCCGGGTCGTTTGACGCTGATCCATCGCATGGGTCACGCACAAATCGCTTCGGCACTGCCGCCGTTATTGGAAGCGGTGAAACGAGAAGGCCGTCGCGTGTTGTGGGTTGCCGATCCGATGCACGGCAATACCGAGAGCACGTCCAACGGCTACAAAACGCGCCGCTTCGACAACATTCGCAGCGAGCTCGATCAGGCATTCGATATTCACGCGGCCGCAGGTACGCATCTGGGCGGCGTGCATCTTGAACTCACTGGCGAAGATGTCACCGAGTGCATGGGTGGCGCGCGCGACTTGAGCGAGGCCGATCTCCAGCGTGCTTACAAGTCGATGGTTGACCCGCGCTTGAATTACGAGCAGTCGCTGGAGCTGGCGATGTTGATCGTGCGGAAATCGCAGAAGGGTTGAACACAAGTCGCGCTTGAGTTGAATGCTTCAACTCAAGCGCGCAATTCCCGACGAAGCGACCAGATTACTTTCCGAAAGCCACTGGCTTTCCATCCACCGTATCCAGAAACTTCGGTGCCTGCCACGCGTGCGTGTGCTGTTCGAAACCGTAGGCAATCGAAATCAGCGCAGGCTCACTCCATTTCGTACCGAAGAACACGATGCCGACAGGCAAGCCGTGCGCCCAACCTGCAGGAACGGTGATCGAGGGATATCCCGCCACGGCAGCCGGTTGTGACGCGCCGCCAATCGTCGGATTGCCGCTGACGATGTGATCGCCGAGCACCAGGTCTGTCAGATACGCAGGGCCCCATGACGGAGACAGCAGTGCGTCCAGATGACCCTGCTGAAGTGCAGCGTCGATACCATCCGGACCCGACAACTGTTTCGCCTTCGCCAATGCGTCGAGATAGGCCTTGTCGGTGAGAGGGCCTTTGCTCTGTGCCTGCTCAAACAGATCCTGGCCAAACCATTGCATCTCCACCGCGGACTCACGCTGATTGAAAGCGATCAGGTCGGCCAGCGTCTTCACATGCAGGCCTTTGCGGCCGGCGAGATAGTTGTTGATGTCGTTTTTGAAGTCGTAAAGCATCACCGTCATCTCCGGATCGCCCAGTTCCGACAGATGCGGAATGGTGACTGGATCGACAATGATCGCGCCTTGCGCGCGCAGCGCTGTAATCGCCTCTTCGAGCACGCGATCGGCATTCGGTTCATTGCCCGCAAGCTGGCGCACCACGCCGATGCGCTTGCCGCGCAAGCCGTTCGGGTCGAGGAACTTCGTGTAATCCGTCGCGTGTTTATCTGCATCGGCGGTGGCCGGATCATTCGGATCGCTGCCGGCCATCACCGTGAGCAGCATCGCCGCGTCGGTGACATTGCGTGCAAGTGGCCCCGCCGTATCCTGGTTGTGGCTGATCGGGATAATGCCGCTGCGGCTTACCAGACCCAGCGTCGGCTTGATGCCGACAATACCGTTCATCGATGCCGGGCAAATGATCGAGCCATCGGTTTCCGAGCCGACCGCCACTGGCACGATGCCCGCGGCCACCGCAACGGCAGAGCCGGAACTCGAACCGCACGGATTGCGATCCAGCGCGTAGGGATTGCGCGTCTGCCCACCGCGGCCTGTCCATCCACTGCTTGCATGACTGGAGCGGAAGTCGGCCCATTCGGTGAGATTGGCCTTGCCGAGAATCAGCATGCCGGCATTGCGCAATCGCGTCACCAGTGCGGCATCTTTCGGTGCGGGCGCCTCCACTAGCGCGAGCGATCCGGCGGTGGTCAACGTGCGATCGCCGGTATCGATGTTGTCTTTCAGCAGGATCGGAATGCCGTACAACGGTCCATGCGATTGGGTCCGTTTCGTATCGAGCTGCGCCGCCAGTTTCGATGCGTCGATATTGAGCTCGAGCACAGAGTGCAGGGCCGGACCCGTTTGATCGATGCGATGGATACGGGTCAGATCCTCCCGAACCAATGTCTTGGTATTGAGCTTGCCGGCATCCATGCTTTGCTGAAGTTCGGTCACACTTTGCCAGGGCAACTGGGTGGTGTCCTGAGCGACCGAAGCGACAACGGGCAACAACGCAAGGGAGAGGGCAGCGCACAAGAGCGACGGGCGGATCATGGGAGTCTCCGGAGGTCTTGAATGATAGGTGTGTGACACGGTGTTGCAGAATGGATGCATGACACGATGCCGCAGAAGCTTGAGCATAACCGCAGAGCTCGCCGTTCGCGCGTGACGCGGGACTATACTTGGCGCATGAAGACGACTGCCTGGAGGGTCCAGTTCTGTCTCACGCTGCGGCGGCTGCTGCCGTTCGCGCTGCTGCTGGGCGGCCTGGCCCACGCCGATCCACCGTCCGTTCCCGATACGCTTCAACAGCGCATTGCCGCGTGTACGACGTGCCATGGCGTGCACGGCGAAGGTACGCAACACGGCGACCTTTTTCCAAGACTGGCGGGAAAGCCGGTTGCCTATCTCGAACTGCAATTGCAAAACTTCCAGCGCGGCCTGCGTAAATACGCGCCGATGGAATACACGGTGCGCCAGTTGAGCCCGGCATACATGCATGAGATTGCCGAATACTTCGCGGCGCAGCAGGTGCCATATCAAAGCTCGGCGGTGCCGGATATCGCACCTTCGGTACTGCAACGCGGCCAGCAGTTGGTGACGTCGGGCGACCCATCACGCAAGGTGCCTGCCTGTGAGGCCTGTCATGGCAAGCAGCTTACCGGCACGCCACCGTCCGTGCCGGGGCTGGTTGGTTTGCCCTATGACTACATCAGTGCGCAGTTGGGTTCGTGGCGAACGGGTACGCGTGCTTCCAAAGCACCCGATTGCATGTCCGAGATTGCCAATCGTCTGGCGCCAAGCGATATCACCGCGGTTGCTGCGTGGCTTGCCAGTCAATCCGTGCCTGCCGATGTACATCCTCAGGCCGCAAATGCGATAACGCCACCGCTGCAATGTGGCGTGCTGGATAGCCAGGGAGGCGGCCTATGAAAAATCTGCGCTTGCTCTGGATTCCCGTTGTTTTGTTGGTGATCGTATTTGCCGGTTGGTGGTGGCATACGCATACGACTGAGGAATCGTCGGCGTTGGTCGAGGGGCAGGACGTCAACGCAGTGCTTAAAGACCCCGCCGTTATCGCCAAGGGCCGTTATCTGGCAACCGTTGGCGACTGCATGTCTTGCCACACGGAGCAGGGCGGTGCGCCGTATGCGGGTGGGCGAGTTATCGCAACGCCATTCGGCAACATTCCTGTGCCGAACATCACGCCGGATCCGGAGCATGGCATAGGGCGCTGGAGTGTCGATGATTTCTGGCGTGCACTGCACACGGGTATCGGGCACGACGGTGAAAAGCTGTATCCGGTGTTCTCCTACACTTCGTTCACCAAGACCACGCGCGAAGACGCCGTTGCGATGTTTGCGTATCTGCAAAGTGTGCCACCGGTTGCGCAGGCGCCCAAACCTTTGGATCTCAAGTTTCCGTACAGCATGCGAAGCTCGCTCACCGCGTGGCGCGCGTTGTACTTCAAACCAGGTGTATACAAACCCGATCCGAACGACGATCTGCGTGCTATCGCCACGTATCTGCAGTCGTTGCCGGCGCGGCCGAAGCCTACTGTCGTGCCGCCGAGTTTTGATAGCGCATCACTGGTCAGTCGCGGTCGCGATGTCTACGCCAAGCAATGCGCGGATTGTCACCGCGACAATGGCGCGGGCGTTCCGGGCGTCTATCCAACACTCGACGGCAATTCGTCCGTGGTCGAGCCCACGGGAATCAATGCTGCACGCGCCGTGTTGTTGGGTGGATTTGCGCCGCTAACGCAAGGCAACCCGCGTCCGTATTCCATGCCGCCGTATGCGCAACAGCTCAGCGATGCCGATGTCGCCGCCGTCGTCACCTATATCCGGCAAGCGTGGTCCAATCGCGCTTCGGCGGTGGAGGAACGCGACGTCGCCGCCTACCGCCACACGCCGGTCGATTGAAGTTACCTACTTCTGCGCAGCCGGTTGCTTCGACTTGTCGTCGCTCTGAGCGATGTTGACCTGCTGCCCTTCATACATCGAGTCGGGCGGGCTGATCACGATACGGTCATTGTCCTGCAGACCTTCCGTTACTTCCACCGTGCTGCCGAAGTCGCGACCCAGCGTGACCGGTTGCAGATGCACATGCTGTTGATTGTCCACCAACGCCACGCGTAAACCTTCGCTGCGGAAGAGCAACGTATTGGAGGGCACGGTGTAGTCATGCGTCGAGGTGGACACGCCGAGTTTGACGTTTGCGTACACGCCCGGCACCAGCACCTGACTCGCATTGTCGATGTCGATTTCCGTGCGCAGTGTGCGTGTGGTCGGATCAAGCGCGTCGGCGGTGCGCGCAACGGTGCCTGTCACTGGCTTGGCGCCGTAGGTATTCAGGCTTACCTGTGCGGGCATGCCAATGCTGACGCTGCCGGCGAAGGTTTCGGGTACGTCCACATACACACGCAGCTGCGAGGTGTCAGCGATGAGGAACAGGTTGCTGCCCGTCGAGCCGGCGTCGATCAATGCGCCGATGTCGAGATTGCGTTGAGTGATCACGCCGTCGAACGGCGCAATGATGTGTTTGAAGTCTTCCAGATTCTGCAAATGCGCGACGTTGGCAGCGTCGGCCTGCACCGTGGCGACGTCCGCCTTGTATTGTGCGACGAACTGATCGCCCGTCTGCGTGGCGACCAGGCCTTGCGTGACGAGTTTTTCGTAGCGATCCGCGGTGATCTTGGCGAAATTCATGTTCGCTTCGTCGGTCCGCATCTGCGCTTTGCCTTGCAGCAGTTGGTTATCGACGTCGGGCGTATCCAGATCGGCAAGCAGCTGACCTTTCTTCACGCGCGCACCGATATCGACATACCACTTCGCCACATAGCCGGTCGTGCGCGCGTAGATCTGCGCATCCTGCCAGGAGGCGACGGTACCCGGCAGCGTGAGCTGCTGATCCTTCGGCGCGGCTTTGGGTGTCATCACGTTGACCGTGGCGACCGCGTTGCGGTTGGTATCGTTGGTCAGCGTATGGCGATCACTGATGCGCGAGATGACGCCGTAAGCGGCCAGCGCCACGAGTGCGACACCCAGTCCGATAAGGACAAGGCGTGCACCGTGCGACGGTTTGCCGGAGTGAAGCGGAGAATTTGCGTTAGCGCTGGACATAGAGAGATCTCACGCGGCAGCGGCATCGCGGCGAGCCTTGCGGCGCCGGTGCAGCATACTGAAGAAGGTGGGTACGAAGAACAGCGTGGCGGCGGTGGCCAGCAGCAGGCCGCCGATCACGGCACGGCCAAGCGGTGCGTTTTGTTCGCCACCTTCGCCCAAGCCCAGCGCCATCGGCACCATGCCGATGATCATCGCCAATGCAGTCATCAATACAGGACGGAAACGCTGGTAACCCGCTTCGAGGGCTGCCTTCACCGGATCATCGTGGTGATCCAGGCGTTCGCGCGCGAAGCTGATCACCAGAATCGAGTTCGCCGTCGCCACGCCCATGCACATGATCGCGCCCATCAATGCGGGCACCGACAACGGCGTATGTGTGAGGAACAGCATCCACACCAATCCGGCAAGCGCGGCGGGCAGGGCAGCGATGACGATCAGCGGATCGAGCCAGCTCTGGAAATTCACCACGATCAGCAGGTAAACCAGGATGATCGCGAAGGCCAGACCGCCCAACAGCCCCGCATACGAAGCCTGCATCGTCTTAACCTGACCGCGGATGTCGATGTTCAAATCGCGCGGAAGGTTTTTGGAATGCTGATCGACAATGCGTTGCACGTCGGCGGCCACACTACCCAGATCGGTGCGGTCGACCGAACCGTAGATGTCGATCAGCGGACGCGTGCTGTAATGCGAGACTACGGCGGGGCCGAAGCTGCGTCCAAAACTCGCGAGGTTCGCGAGAATCTGACTTGGCGCGCCAGGATTGCTGCTGGCCGTGCTCGCCGCCGCCGCAGAAGCGCCGGACAAACTGGTGATAGGAAGATTCTTGAGCGCCTCCAGCGTATCGAGCCGATATTGCGGCGCCTGCGTGGCAAGGCTGTAACTGATGCCGGTTTTCGGATCGACCCAGAACGTCGGATTCACCTGTGTCGATCCTGCCAACGCAGTGAGCAGGTTGCTGGCAACGTCATCCGTCGTCAGGCCGACAATGCTGGCACGCGTGCGATCCACATTGACGTTGATCTGCGGCAGGTTCTGCGCCTGTTGGATGCGCACATCCACCAAACCCGGCACATGGATCAGGTCGCCATACAACTCCTTGGCGATCTTTACCGACGCATTGGGATCGTGACTGGAAACCTGCACGTCGATCGGCGCGGGGGCACCGAAATTCAGAATCTGGCCCACGATATCCGCGGGCAGGAATGAGAACACCACGCTTGGGTATTTCTGCTTGAGCTGATCGCGCAAGCTGCGCACGTAATCGATGGTGGGGTGATGATCTTCATTGAGCGTCACGAAGATATCGCCATCCGACGTACCGATCACGCCGGTGTTGCTGTACGAAAGATTGATGCCGCTGTAAGGCAGACCGAGCGTATCGACGATGCTCGTGAGTTCCTTTTGTGGAATCGTCTGCCGGATGACGCCTTCGATGCCATCGGCCAGCCGTGCGGTTTCTTCTATGCGTAGGCCGGTCGGCGCGCGGAAATGAAGCTTGATCTGTCCGCCGTCGACGTACGGGAAGAAATCGCGTCCCAGCCAGGGCACCAGCAATCCCACCGATAGCGTACACGCGGCGAAGAACAGGATGGCGAAGATGCCGCGATGCTTTTCCGTGGTTTCCAACGCGCCACGATAGCCGTTGCGAACACGCTCGAAGCGGCTTTCGAAACCATGCTGGAAGCGGCTAAGCGGGCCAGTCGGCTTGGCATCATGATCGTGCTTCTGAAGCCAGTACAGCGACAGCGTCGGCACCAGCGTTCGCGACAACACATAGGACGCCAGCATCGCGAACACGACGGCTTCGGCCAGTGGCGCGAACAGGTATTTGGCGACGCCGCCGAGGAAGAAGATCGGCACGAACACGATACAGATCGATAGCGTCGACACGAGCGCGGGTACGGCAATCTGATGCGCGCCCTCCATGATCGCGTCGTAGACCTCTTTGCCTTCCTCAAGATGCGAGTTGATGTTCTCGATCGTCACCGTGGCGTCGTCGACGAGAATACCCACGGCCAAGGCGAGACCGCCCAGCGTCATGATGTTGATCGTCTCGCCCAGTGCCGACAACGCGATGATCGAGGCGAGGATCGACAGCGGAATCGAAATGGCGATGATCAGCGTGGAACGCCAGGAGCCGAGGAACAAAAGGATCATCAGGCCAGTCAGGCCGGCGGCAATGGCGCCTTCGCGAATCACGCCCGAAATCGCCGCGCGCACGAATAGCGACTGATCCGACAGCGAGTTGATTTCCAGTTCTTTTGGAATGGCGGCGCGAATCGACGGCAACATGCCTTGCAGACTGTCGACGATATCCAGGGTGGACGCATCGCCGATCTTCAGGATCGACATCAGCACCGCGCGCTGTCCGTTCACGCGTACTACGTTGGTCTGCGGCGGTGAGCCATCGTGCACATGCGCGACGTCGCGGATATACGTCGTGATGCCGTTGACGGTCTTGATCGGCGCGTTGTTGAGTTCTTCCGCGTTGAGCGGGCTGCCGTTCAAACGGATGCTGTATTCGGTGTCGCCAACTTTTTCCGTGCCCGCCGGAAGAATCAGGTTCTGGTTGGCGATGGCCGTGACGACATCGGACGGCGCCAAACCATGCGCAAGCAGCGCCTGCGGATTGATATCCACCTGCACCTGACGCTGTTTGCCGCCGTACGGATAGGGCGTCGCTGCACCACGCACGGAGGTGACGAACGTGCGCACGATCTGGTTGGCGTCGTCGAAGATCGTCGCTTCCGACAATGACTTCGACGACAGCGCGAACTGCAGCACCGGCACGGTCGATGCGTTGTAGACCAGGACGAGCGGCGGCGTTTCGCCGGCGGGCATCGACTTGAGCAGCGTCTGCGAAATCGCCGTGACCTGCGCCACGGCCATGTCGATCTTCACATTCGGCTGGAAGAAGATCTTGACCAAGCCCACGCCATTAAGCGAGTTGGTCTCGGTATGTTCGATATCGTTGACGGTGGTGGTAAGCGAGCGTTCGAAACCGGAGACGATACGGTTGTTCATATCGTCGGCGGGCAGGCCGGTGTACTGCCACACCACCGAGACGACCGGAATATCGATGTTCGGAAAAATATCGGTCGGCGTGCGCAGAATCGCCAGGGGACCGAGGATCAGTAGGAGCAGCGCGAGAACGATAAAGGTGAGCGGTCGCTCAAGCGCGATTTTGACGATCCACATAACCGGAGATTTCCATCAGCCCACGCGTTTGCGATGCGAGCACGAGCTGGCTGACTTTTGGGGTTGTCGAGAATTAGTAGCCTAGACAATTTTCGTGACGGCAACCATATGCCATACGCAATGCACGATTTCGCATGGAATTGCGAGTAGCGGAAAAGTCCTATGTTTTCAACGCCGCGCGAGTTTTTGCGTAGCATTCCGCCGTTTGGATGGCCAAATTATCCATGCCGGCGTGTTGGCTGGATGTCTTTCGACAACGCCTGCCATGGCGCAAGGTTCCAGTGACCTCGTGCCTGACCCGAAGGTGAGGGCAGCACATAGACACGCGTTGTGCCGAGCGACTGTGGCTGCAGGCCATAGTGAAGATCAGTCCCCAATACCGCCCGTGCTGCATTCTTGCTGGTGAAGGCCAGCGCGCCAGGCGAGTACCTCTCGATCTTGGAGAGCAAGCCGGGCACATCGAACGCATCCTTGGGCAATTCATCGTCGTTGCCCGAATGCCGTTTGGCCAGATCCGTGAGCCCGATGCCGAAGTCCGGCAGCAGCGGGAATTCCGCCGGGGCCAATAGACGCGGCGTCAGCCCGGCCTGGAACAGTGCCCGCCAGAAAAAGTTGCCCGGATGGGCGTAATAAGCCCCTTCTACGGCCGATCGCTTGCCCGCAGCGGTACCGCAAAACACCAGACTCAGCCCGTGTCGCAGTACGTCGGGCAGGATCGGGGTGTCAGCTCGAGGCAGGCTTTGGCGGGCGGAAGGCATGGATTCAATTTACCGAACGCTGCAGTACAGGAGCAGAAGGGCTTTTTGCATCGACAGTTCTCGCGCGCAGCCGCTATAAAGGCCGCTAAGCATTGGGGAAGCCGGTGAGTGAAGAAATTCTGATCAATGTAACCCCGCGCGAGACGCGAGTCGGCGTGGTGGAAAATGGCATGTTGCAGGAATTGCATGTCGAAAGAACGTCCCGGCGTGGCTATGTCGGGAATGTCTACAAGGGACGGGTGCAGCGCGTGATGCCCGGCATGCAGGCGGTGTTCGTCGATATTGGTCTGGAACGAGCAGCCTTCCTGCACGCCTCCGACATCGTCCGGCCGCCGTTGCCGGACGGTACCGAATTGGGCATGGGCGGCAATGGCAACGGCCATATGCCCACCATCAGCGAACTGGTGCACGAAGGGCAGGAAATCGTCGTGCAGGTGGTGAAAGATCCCATCGGTACCAAGGGCGCGCGGCTTTCCACGCATCTGTCGATTCCCTCACGCTATCTCGTGCTGCTGCCGCACGCGCGCACGCTGGGTATCTCCACGCGCATTGAAGAGGAAGCCGAACGGCAACGTCTGAAGGACGTGCTGACGCCGCTCATTGGCGAAAACCCGCTTGGCTACATCGTGCGCACCAACGCGGAAGAGCAGTCCGCCGAATCGCTGGCCTTCGATGTCACCTATCTGGGCAAGGTCTGGCGTGTGGTACAGGAAAACATCGCCAAGGCCAAAGTCGGCGAGCGCGTCTACGAAGAACTTTCGTTGCCGTTGCGCGCATTGCGCGATCTGCTCAACGACGACATCGAAAAAGTTCGCGTCGATTCGCGTGAGACGTTCGAGAAAGTGGCGAAGTTCGTCCACAAGTTCATGCCGAGCCTGGACGATCGTATCGAACACTATTCCGGCGAGCGCCCGATCTTCGATCTGTACGGCGTCGAAGACGAAATCCAGCGCGCGCTTCGCAAGGAAGTGCCGTTGAAGTCCGGCGGCTATCTGATCGTCGATCAGACCGAGGCTATGACCACCATCGACGTGAACACCGGCGGTTACCTCGGTACACGCAATCTGGAGGAAACCGTTTATCGGACGAATCTGGAGGCGGCGCAGGCGGCTTCGCGTCAGTTAAGGCTGCGAAATCTTGGCGGCATTATCATCATCGACTTCATCGACATGACCGACGAAGAACACAAACGTCAGGTTATCCGCATGCTCGAAAAGGGCCTCACGCGCGATCATGCCAAGACCACGGTCTATCCGATGTCGCAGCTAGGCCTGGTCGAGATGACGCGCAAGCGCACCACCGAAAGCCTGGAACGCCAATTGTGCGAACCGTGTCCGGCATGCATGGGGCGTGGCACGGTGAAAACGGCCGAGACGGTCACGTACGAAATCTTCCGCGAGATCACACGGGCGGTGCGTCAGTTCAACGCGCAAAAACTTTTAGTGATGGCCAGCCCAAAAGTCGTAAATCGCATCCTCGAAGAGGAGTCCACAGCGGTCGCCGAACTGGAAGAGTTCATCTCCAAAAGCATACGCTTCCAGCCTGAGGAGCATTACTCGCAGGAACAGTTCGATGTCGTACTGCTTTGACGCAGGTTTATGGTAAGCACACGATGGCAACATGTGGCGCATCGCATCACACGCCTGACCGCCTGGGTCGTGGGTGTGTTGGTCATCACGCTTGCTCTGACTGCAGCCATTGCGCAGGTTTTGGCACCGCTGCTCGCGAAACATCCGGAATGGGTTGCGAAGGAACTCAGTGATCGACTTCATCGCCAAGTAACGTTTACGTCGCTGGACGGTCATTGGGAACCGTCGGGGCCGCGCTTCATCATGCGCAATGTCACGGTGGGTCCCGAGAATGGTGGAAGCCCGCTGCATATCCCCGAGGGCGATCTCAAGCTCGATTTCGGCGGCTGGCTATTTCCGTCGCGTCACCTGATCAATCTCGAAGCGCGCGGACTCGAACTCGATCTGAGTCGCGACGCGGACGGTAGCTGGCACATCAACGGCATCGGCGAAACGGGCAACACGCAGCGGCAAAACATTTCGCTCGGCCATCTCTCGGTCGAGTTGTGGCTCGATGACTTGCGCATTGAAATTAACGACGCGCGTCTGGGTGAGCACTACACCTTGCTCGCCGATCAGCTGCGTCTGACGCATCAGGCCGGCCACATTCGCGTCGGAACTCGTCTGCATCGATTGGGCGCTACCGGCGAGCTGCAAGGCGCAGGCCGTTTCCGTGATGACGGCAGCAGCGGCAAGTTCTGGATATCGACGAACAACGCAGATTTGCACGGTATGCTCGCCGGTATCGATCTGGGCGGCTATGTCGTCAACAGCGGTCATGGCGACATGGCTGCGTGGATGGATTGGCAGGATGGCAAGATCGTACGCAATCTCGTGCAGGTCGATTTGCACGATCCGGCGGTGACCAATCCCGCGGGCGTCAAAGCATCCGTATCGGCGATAAGCGGTATCGCTGAAGTGCGCCGCGGCGGTACAAATTACACCGCTCGTTGGGCCGGCAACGATGGCAGCGCGTTGCTCGCGGAGCTCAACCAGCTAGGTACGCCTCAAGCATCTATCGATGTCGCTGCAAGCAATCTGCAGATCGGCCCCCTATTGCCGTGGCTGGGATTGAAGCCGGGTATGTCGCCAGGACTCGCGGCATGGTTGGCTATGGGCGAGCCGCATGGGCAGATCGATCACGCCGCGTTGCATTGGACAGCGGCATCGGGCCTTCAGTCGCTGCAAGGCAGCTTCGACAATCTGGGTATCACATCCGTCGGCAAGTTGCCGGGTGTGGATCATCTGCATGGACAAGTGCGTGGCGACGCAGAAGCGGTCTCGCTGGAAATTCCGGCGCAGGCCACCGCGATCAATTTTCCGCACACCTTCCGCAAACCCTTCGTGATGAGCAACTTCGTCGGCGATTTCGCTTTCTGGCGCGATGACGATGCGTTCCACATCGGTGTCGCGAATATGGATTTCGAAGGCGAAGGATATGGCGGCAATGCGCAGGGCGACGTGCAACTTCCCAATGACGGGGGGCGCCCGTTCCTCGATGTGTATGTCGCATTGACGCATGCCGATATCTCTGCGGCAAAGCTGTTTTGGCCCATCGATTCCATGGCGCCTCCTGCTATTTCATGGCTGGATCAGGCGTTCGTGGCAGGCAAGATCGACGATGCGGCAGTGTTCGTGCGCGGAAGTCTCGCGAACTGGCCGTTCCATCATAACGAGGGCCGTTTCGAAGGACGCGCTGATATCAGCGATCTCACCTTGAGTTACGGCAAGGATTGGCCGGTTGCGGAGCACATCAACGCGACGGCAAACTTTATCGACGCAGGCATGCTGGTGCAGGCCACGTCCGGCGATTCGCTCAACGTCAAAGTGACGAACGCGGTGGCAGTTATTCCCGAGCTGGCGCATGCCGTGCTGGATCTCAACGTCAGCGGCAATGGCAATGCATCGGACCTGCTGAACTTCGTCGGTACCAGCCCCATTGCAAGAAAGCAGGCCGATACCCTTTCGAAATTCAAGCTTGGCGGCACGGGCACGTTTGATTTCCATATGTCGCTGCCGATGAACGCCATGCACGACTTCCTGCTCAACGGCACTGCGCAGTTGAAGGATGTCGACGTCAGCGCACCGCAATTCAAGTTGCAGCTCGACAAAATGGGCGGTCCGGCGACATTCGATCAGCATGGTTTCCACGCTGGTCCGTTGGCTGGAGGCTTCCATGGAGAACCCTCGCAGCTGGATCTGGCCATCGCCGGCGCGACGAATGATCCGAACAAAGTGGTGGCCGCCACGATTACCGGCAACTACACCGTCACGGAATTGCTGCAGGACTATCCGCAACTGAAATGGTTGAGCGACGTTGCCAACGGCCGTAGCCAATTCAGCGTCGGCTATCAGATTGCGCATGCGGCAGATGGAACGTCTGACGCACAGATGCTGATCATCGATTCGCCGCTCTCCGGTATTGCACTGAATTTCCCCGTGCCGTTGAGCAAGACCGCCGATGGGGACTTGCCGCTGCACCTTGCGATGAGCCTGCCGGAAGCCGGCAGCAATGTGGAGATTTCGGTCGGCGATGTGATGCGCGGCCGGATGCGTCTTCCGCCGAGTGATCAAGCGCCGCTCGCTGCAACGTTCGCCTTTGGTACGGCCATGCCCGACAGTCTACCCGTCAAAGGCATGCGCATCAGTGGCGATGCGCCACAACTGGATGTCAGCGGCTGGGTGAAGCAATCCATTGCCGGAGGTACCGCAAGCAATGGCCTGGCGCTGGAAACCATCGACGTCACCACCGAGCACGCGCAAATGTTCGGACGCGACTTCCAGCAGATGCACATCACGGCGGCGCCGAAGGGTGATGCGCTGGAGCTCGATGTCGACAGTGCAGCCGCGGCGGGTCATTTCAGCGTGCCGGAAACGGAAATGTCCAAGCGCGGTATTACCGCGCGTTTGCAACGCCTTTATTGGCTGAAGGAACCGGTGCAACCGGGCAAGAAACCCGGCGCGCCAGTCGTTCAGCAAACCGATCCCGCCAACACGGGCATGGATCCCGCCGGCATGCCGCCCTTGCATATCTGGGTGAGCGATTTGCGCCTGGACGACGCGAAGCTGGGGCAGGCGCGTCTGGAAACGTGGCCCACCTCCAACGGCATGCATATCGATCAGCTATCCACGCAATCGAAGAGTGCGCAGGTCAGCGGCAGCGGCGACTGGAACGGCACGCCGACCAAGAGCAGCACGCGCCTGCGCGTTGATTTCAATGCGGCGAATCTCGGCGACATGCTCAACGCGTTCGGTTTTTCGGGCATCTTCCAGGGTGGCAAGACGCACGATCAACTCAACGCCACGTGGCCGGGCGGCCCCTGGGCGTTCGAGCTGGACAACATGGAAGGCTCGCTCAACGTGAACGTCACCGACGGGCATATTCTGCAGGCGTCGCCGGGACTGCGCGGTCGCTTCTTCGGTCTGGCGTCGATCGCGGACTTTCCGCGACGATTGTCGCTCGACTTTGGCGATGTGTTCGGCAAGGGTTTTGGTTTCGACGTGATCACGGGTGATTTCCGTCTGCACGACGGCAATGCCTACACCGATAACTTGAAGATTCATGGCCCCGCGGCGGAGATAACCATTACCGGCCGCACCGGCCTGCGTGCGAAAGATTACGACCAGCAAGTTTCCATCGTGCCGCATATCGGCAACAGCTTGCCGATGGTCGGCGCGGTGGTTGCAGGCCCTGTGGGTGCCGCGGCGGGTTTTGCCGTGCAGGGCATCCTGGGCAAAGGTCTCAACCACGTCGCCGTGCAGCACTATCACATCGGCGGCACGTGGGATAAGCCGGTGATGACCAAGGGCATGACAGAAACGGTAGCGGCACCCGCGGCAGCTTCGTCCGTAGCGCTGCCGGCAACTGCGTCATCCGTGCCGGCTCCTGCGACAACCTCAGGCCGCTAGCGCGATATCATCCAACGCTTGTGGGCGCGGGTTTAACTCACCTGATTCGCCCCCAGATTATTCCCACCGTTTAATCAGGCTGGTCTTAAATCATGAGCTCCCTTATCGCACAGGCCGAGAGCCGCCTACTTGCCCCGGGTGGACTGGGTACCGGTGACCTCGATCGTGTGTTCACGCAGCTGATGGGCCCCTCCATCGACGCCGCCGATCTCTATTTCCAGCATTCGCGCAGCGAGTCCTGGGTGCTGGAAGAGGGCATCGTCAAGGACGGCAGTCATTCGATCGAGCAAGGCGTCGGCGTTCGCGCGATGAGCGGCGAGAAAACCGGCTTTGCGTATTCGGATGAAATCGTCTTGCCGCAGCTGCTGGAAGCCTCCAAGGCGGCCCGCGCCATTGCGCATGGTGGCAACGGCGCCGGTAAGCCGCTGGCGTTGCATGGCGCCAGGCAGCTTTATCCGGCGATCGACCCGGTCGACAGCTTGCCTAATCCCGACAAGATCGCTGTGTTACGCGAAGTCGATGCGTATGCGCGTGCGCGCGATCCGCGCGTCAAGCAGGTCATCGTCAGTCTCAGTGCGACACTGGATACCGTGTTGGTCGCCGGCTCGGATGGCACGCTCGCGGCCGATGTGCGTCCGCTGGTACGTTTGAGCGTGCAGGTGATTGCCGAGCAGAACGGTCGCCGTGAGCAAGGTTACGCGGGCGGTGGCGGTCGTTATGGCTATCGTGAGTTGCTGGAAAACGGACGTGCGATGGCATTCGCGGATGAAGCCGTGCGTCAGGCGCTGGTCAATCTGGATTCCGTCGATGCACCAGCTGGCACGATGACTGTCGTACTCGGTCCCGGTTGGCCGGGCGTGTTGTTGCACGAAGCCATCGGTCACGGGCTCGAAGGCGACTTCAATCGCAAGGGCAGTTCGGCATTCGCCGGACGCATGGGTCAACGCGTCGCCGCGCCGGGCGTCACGGTGGTCGACGATGGCACGCTGCAAGGTCGCCGCGGTTCGCTCACGGTGGATGACGAAGGCACGCCCACCGAATGCACCACGCTGATCGAAGACGGCATTCTCAAGGGCTACATGCAGGACAAGCTCAACGCGCGACTGATGGGTATGGCGCCGACAGGTAACGGCCGCCGCGAATCGTTCGCGCAATTGCCGATGCCGCGCATGACCAACACTTACATGCTCGCCGGTCAGCACGACCCGCAGGACATCATTCGCTCGGTGAAGCGCGGTCTCTACGCTGTGAACTTTGGCGGTGGCCAGGTGGATATCACCAACGGCAAGTTCGTGTTTTCCGCCAGCGAGGCCTATCTCATCGAAGACGGCAAAATCACTGCACCCGTGAAGGGTGCCACGCTCGTCGGTAGCGGCCCGGATGTACTCACGCGCGTGTCGATGATCGGCAACGATCTCGCCCTCGACGAAGGCATTGGCGTGTGCGGCAAGGAAGGGCAGAGCGTGCCGGTGGGTGTCGGTCAGCCTACGCTGCGCGTAGATGCGATGACGGTGGGTGGTACCGCTTCCTGACCGCTGCGAAGACGCTTGCGATCAAGCGTCTTCGTCGGTCTCGGTTTCTGCGCTGACTTGTTTCAGCAACTGGAAAATTTCGCGATACGCGCGCGGCGGTTTGTTGCCATCGCGCTCTACGCGCGCCTGCCGAACGAGCGAGCGCACGTGTTGACGATCGATCGATGGATATTGATCGATCAGTTCTTGCAATGCGTTTTCATCCTGCAGCAGTCGATCGCGCAACGCTTCGAGACGATGCATCGCGGCGGTTTCCTTGCGCAATTGCTCGCGGTTTTCACCCAGCAACGTGCGTAGGCCGTCGTAGGCGTCGTCTTCATGGCGACGCATCACCTTGGCGAGAAAGCCCAACTGGCGCTTGCGCGCGACATGTGCGGTGATGCGGCGCGTGTTTTCAACTTCACGCACGACATCTTCCGGCAGGTTTGCCCGAGCGAGTTTGCTCGGGGGCAGTTCGACCAATTGCATGGCGAGCGCCAACACAGCCAGTGCGTCGCGGCGTTGCTGCGTGCGGGTCGGGCCGTAGTCGTGCTCGGGATTGTCGGTGTACGTGCGATTCACTAACGTTTCCAGTTCTTCAAGTGCCCGGTCTTGTTTCACTGGGCGTGGCGTCGATCAATGCGAAGCGTGGAATCGGCTCGCCATCGAGCTCGACGGATTCGGCGAACATCGTGGCAGGCCGCACCCACAGGCCATGGTCGCCGTATAGAGCCTGATAAACGACCAGTTCTTCCATCGTTTCGCTGTGCAAGGCAATGCCCAGCACGCGATAGCTCTGGCCTTTGTAGTGACGATAGATGCCGGTGGCTATGGACATGGTCGCTCCTGTGGCAACCTTGACGGACTAAGGATTGCCAATGGGGTTCAAAGGCCCCATGTCTGCCCATTGTACCCGCCAGTCCCCTAGGAAGCCTACGTGAGCGAAGTTGCCATCAGCCAGGACGCCAGCCGGCGCGAACTCGACCGATTGTCCCACCTGGCCGAAGACGTGATCCGTCGCGCCCGGGCCGCCGGTGCCAGCCAGGCCGAGGTGTCGGCCAGCATCGATACGGGCCTCAGTGTGAACGTGCGTCTGGGCGAAGTGGAGACGGTTGAGCACACCCGCGATCGTGGTTTTGGCCTCACGGTGTACTTCGGCCAGCGCAAGGGTTCGGCCAGCACCGCCGACCTGAATGCCGATTCGATCCAGGCCACGCTGGAACAGGCCTGTGCTATCGCGCGTTACACGGAAGAAGATCCGGCCTCGGGCCTGGCCGATGCATCGCGCATGGCCACGCAATTTCCCGATCTGGATCTGTGGCACCCGTGGATCATCGATACGGCCGATGCCATCGCCTTGGGACAGGACATCGAGGATGCCGGCCGCGCCCATGCGGGCATCACCAATTCCGAAGGCGCCGGCGTGCAGATGGGCGAAAGTGTTTCCGTCTACGCGAATTCGCACGGCTTTGTCGGCCGCGAGCGTGGCACCCGTCATTCCTTGTCGTTGTCGCTGATCGCCGGTGATGAAGCGGGCATGCAGCGCGATTACTGGTACGACAGCGTGCGCAGTGCCCAGGATTTCATGAGTGCGAAAGCGCTTGGCAACAAAGCCGCCGAACGCACGCTGGCGCGCGTCGGTGCGCGGCGCTTGTCGACGCGCCAATGTCCGGTGATGTTCTCGCCCGAGATTGCGCGCGGCCTGATCGGTCATTTGATCGGTGCCGTCAGCGGTGGCGCGTTGTATCGCCGTGCCAGTTTCCTGGTCGACCACGCAGGCAAGCAGATCATGCCGTCGTGGTTGAACATTGTGGAGCGTCCGTACCTCATGCGTGGTCAGGGTTCGGGTGCGTTCGATGCCGAAGGCGTCGCGACGCGCGACAGTGCGCTGATCGAAAACGGCGTACTGGCTCGTTATGTCCTCGGCAGTTATTCCGCGCGCAAGCTGGGCATCGAGTCGACCGGCAACGCGGGCGGCATTCACAACATGGTCGTCGAACCGGGTCATGCTGATGGCGGCCAAGCAGACGATTTCCACGGCATGCTCAAGCGTCTGGGCACCGGTCTATTGGTGACCGAGGTGATGGGTCAGGGCGTCAACACCATCACGGGCGATTACTCCCGCGGTGCAGCCGGTTTCTGGGTCGAGAACGGCCAGATTGCCTACCCCGTGGAGGAGATCACCATTGCGGCTAACCTGCGCGACATGTTCGCGGGTATTCAGGCCGTGGGGGCCGATGTGGACAAACGATCACACCTGCTCACCGGTTCGATCTTGCTTGGTCAGATGACCATCGCCGGCGAGTAAGGCTTCACGCCGCACGTTCCTGCGCTCTGCTAGGATGCTTTCGACCGGCAAAAAGCCGGGGTTTGCACGGCTTGAAGGAGATGCGTATGAGCGTTCCGCCCGAGTCTGTGGTTCCGCCGCCGGCCAGTGAGCAAGCACCTGCCGGCGACATTCCTGCTGAAGAACGTACGTGGGCGATGTTTGCGCACCTTTCGGCATTCCTTGGCGCATTGCTTACCTCGACATTCGGCGGAGGCTGGGCATGCTTCCTTGGGCCGTTGGTGATTTGGCTGATCAAGAAGGACACCATGCCTTTCGTCGCCGATCAGGCCAAAGAAGCATTGAACTTCAACATCACCGTGGCGATTGCGGCGTTGGCGCTGATTGTCCTGACGATTATTACGTTCGGCCTTGGCTTTCCCATTGCGGTAGCACTGGGAGCGATCATCGGCGTTGCATGGCTTGTGCTGACGATCATTGCCGCGGTTAAGGCGAACGAGGGTGTGCGTTACCGCTATCCCTTCGCGCTGCGGTTCATCAAGTAACGCCTTAGTGGTGGCGATGTGCTGCGTAGAGCGCAAGCTCGCGCAGCAGTTCGCCGCGTGCGCCAAACGATTCGATGGCGTCGAGCGCGGTCTGCGTCAGTTCCGCCAATCGTGCACGCGAAGCGTCCAGACCCATTAGCGATGGGAACGTGGATTTTCCCTGCACCGCATCTTTGCCCGCCGTTTTGCCGAGCACTTCGGATGCGCCTTCGACATCCAGGATGTCGTCGCGAACCTGGAAAGCGAGGCCGACGGCAGAGGCGTAGCGATCCAATGCTTCCATCGATGGTTTATCTGCACCCGCCGTAAGCGCACCGAGTCGCACGGCTGCGCGGATCAGTGCGCCGGTCTTGCAGGCGTGCATGTATTCCAGTTCGGCCAGCGTCAGCGTGCGTCCGGTTGCGGTGAGATCGAGCGCCTGACCACCGGCCATGCCTTCCGCGCCGCATGCGTAACCGAGCGTGCTCAGCATTTCCATGCCGCGTGCGCGATTGCCGCGCGCGAGAATTTCGAAAGCGAGCGCTTGCAAGGCATCGCCCGCAAGAATGGCCATCGCCTCCCCAAACACGATGTGACAGGTGGGACGACCGCGTCGCATGTCGTCGTCATCCATGGCCGGCAAATCGTCGTGTACGAGCGAATAGGCGTGAATCAATTCGACTGCGCATGCGGGTGCGTCGAGATCGGTGCCGTCGTGACCCAACGCAAAACCGGCTGCGTAAGTAAGTAACGGGCGCAAACGTTTGCCACCGCCCAGCGCGGCGTAGCGCATGGCGCGATGCAAATCGACGGGAACCTGGTCGTCGGGCGGCAAGACGTCGCCCAATGCGCGCTCGGCGCGGGCGATCAGTTCGCGAAGGGCCGCACTCAGTTCAGGCTTCGGGTTCAAATGGTTCGGCGGTGTCGGGAGCTTCGGGATCGAGCAGCAGACGAACGCGCAGCTCGGCCTTGTCGAGAGCCTGTTGGCAGTGGCGATAAAGGCCAATGCCGCGCTCGAAGGCGCCTAGCGACTCGTCCAGGCTCATATCGCCCCCTTCCATGCGTGCCACCAGTTGTTCCAGTTCGTCGAGCGAGTGCTCGAAATCGGCGACGGGTGCGGTTTCAGCAGGTGCAGGGGAGGACTTGGCCATGGCCGGCAACGCTAGCGCAGCGTCATGACGGAATCAATCGCCGCTGCAGGTCTGGTTGATGCATTCAAGATGCCCGTATGGAAGTCTCCGGCAACATCGATCTCCGGCGGCACTTGATTTCGATATATCGAAATTATATCTTACGACCTACCCCATACCGTACGAATATGGCGAAAATCGCCTAACGGAGTCTTCGTGAGCAATACCTCGTCATTGCATGCCGCCGAGCCGGGCGGCACGGGCTTCTCCGGCTATCAGAAATTCGTGGTGGCCGTGCTGGCGTTTCTGCAGTTCACCATCGTGCTGGATTTCATGCTGCTGGCGCCGCTCGGCGCGTTGGTGGTGCCGGCCTTGCACATCACGCCCGGGCAATTCGGTGATGTGGTGTCGGCTTATGCGTTTGCGGCTGGCGTTTCCGGTCTTCTTGCGGCCGGTTTTGCCGATCGTTTCGACCGGAAAAAACTGCTGCTGGTTTTCTACAGCGGCTTCATGCTCGGCACGTTGCTTTGCGGACTCGCGCATAGCTACATGAGCTTGCTTATCGCGCGCTCGGTGACTGGCTTGTTTGCCGGCGTGGTGGGCGCGGCATCCATGGCCATCGTCACCGATTTGTTTCCGTTGTCGATGCGTGGGCGCGTGATGGGTTTTATCCAGACGGCATTCGCGGCTAGTTCCGTGCTGGGCTTGCCGATGAGTCTGTTTCTCTCCAGTCACTGGGGCTGGAATGCGCCGTTCTTCTTCATCGTGACGGTGTGCACGGTGGTGGGCGGGGCAATCATCGGGCGGCTGCGCCCCGTAAATGCGCATCTTGCGTTACGCCCGGACAAGAATCCGCTGCATCACTTGCTGCACACCTTGTCCACGCGCAGTTACCTGATCGGTTTCGTTGCCACGGCGTTGCTATCCATCGGCGGCTTTCTGCTGATGCCTTATTCCACGTTGTTCCTGGTGCATAACGTGGGTATCTCGGTGGATCATTTGACGCTGGTGTACTTGGTAACCGGGTTGATCTCGGCGGTGACCGGGCCGTTGATCGGTCGTGCGAGCGACAAATTCGGCAAGTACCGTGTGTTTGCCTTTGGCTGTGCGGTGACGATTGTGATGGTGGTGATCTACACCCGCCTGTCCTATCTGGCCTTGTGGCCGCTGATTGGCGTCAGTGCGCTGCTTCAGCTTGGCATTTTCTCGCGCATCATTTCGTCGTCGGCCTTGATGTCGGCGCTGCCCAAGCCGTCCGATCGCGGCGCATATATGTCGATCAGCTCTTCCTTGCAGCAGGTATCGGGCGGTCTTGCCGCCGTGTTGGGTGGGCTGGTGATCGTGCAGGCCGGTGACGGCCGGCTGCTGCACTTCGATGTGCTGGGTGACGTGTTGGTCTGCACCACGCTGATATCGCTGTTGCTGATGTATTTCGTCAATCGCCGGATAACGGGTTCGACAGCGGGGACTGCCATCGCGGACGCGCGCCAGCCTGACGGAACATAGTTTCGGCGCGCTCGCTCAACCACCGATCGGCCACCGCAATCAGCACGTTGTCTTCGTAAAGTAGCGGAAGGGTGTCGCGTTGCCACGGTGGAATGGCTCCCGTCTGGAACAGCGAGCGCAAATCGCGCGTGTGCCGATCGCCTGCCGGTTTGATCCGTTCGCCGCCCTGGCGGCAGCGAATGGTGAGCGCCACGGGAAGCGTCGTGGCAGGCTCCAGCGTCAGTAGGCCGCCATCCGGTAAACGCAGTGGTTTGCCTTGCCACGGCAGTGCATCCGTCCATGTGGAAGGTTTGCGCGGCACCATGGCCCACATTCGTTTTTTCCAGACGTGCACTTCGGCGCCCGGCCATCGAATGCAGGGTAATTGACCGTCTTGCGCGGTGCATTGGCGTTCGATCTGATGTCGTTGCACCGTTGTGGGTGCGGGCAGGCCTTGCGCATGCAGCCAATGTGCAAGCAGCGGTTCGCGCAGTGCGTCCGGTAATGCGAGCCAGCCGGCAACATCGAGGCTGTTAGTGGCGTCGTCGCGCAAGTTCTCGAGCGCGGCGGACCAATCGTGCTGCAGCGTATCGGCAGCCGTTCGAGACAAGCTCGCGCTATGCGTGATCGATGCAGCGGCTTGCGGCCAGTACGCTTTCAATTGCGGAAGAACCCGATGGCGCAGATGATTGCGCGCCAAACGCGTGTCGTCATTGGACGGATCATCGACATACGGCAATGCATGCGCGCGAACGTAGTCGCGCAATACGTCGCGCGGAACACCGAGCAGTGGGCGCCACAGCATGCCGCGACCCAGTACACGTTGCTCACGCATGCCGCCCAATCCTTCCGGCCCGGCACCACGCAACAGTTTCAGCAGGACGGTTTCCACCTGGTCATCTTGATGATGACCTAGTACGAGTCGCTCGCCGTCGTGCAACTGCTCGATAAAAACGGCATAGCGTGCTTCACGTGCCGCCGCTTCCAAACCAATGCCGCCGGAACGGTCAACGTAGGCGCATTTAACGTCGCAATGCACGCCAAGCAATGCGCACACGGCCAGACAGTGCGCGGACCACTTTGCGCTGTCCGGATTCAGCCCATGATCGACATGTAACGCGCGCAGGCCGCGTTTGCGTGCCTCGGGCAAATGCGCCAAGGCATGCAGTAACGCGGTGGAGTCGGGGCCACCGCTGTACGCGACACAGAGTGAGCCGTCCGGTTGCGTGCAAAGCCCGTGAAGCAAGGTTTGAAGCAGCGGCTCAAGATTGTTCACGCGCCACCGGTTTTTTGTTGCGCACGTATATGGCTTTTGGCCGTCCATCGCCAGGGCTGCGGCGATCGAGTTCGAACAAGTCGATGGCATCGATCAACTCGCTCAATTTGCCGTAGCCGTAACTGCGTGAATCGAAGTTGGGGCGTTGCTTGGTGATGATGGAACCGACGCCGCCTAAGCCTGCCCAGCCTTCGTCGTCGGATGCGGCATCGATCGCGTTGCGCAGCAGGTTGATCAGGCCCGCATCCTTTTTCAGCTGTGCGGGCGCGCGCGGTTTGAGCGGCTGTTCTTCGTCGGGTTTCGTCGCGAGGATTTCGGTGTAGATGAATTTGTCGCATGCCGCAAGAAAGGGCTCCGGTGTCTTGCGTTCGCCGAAACCGTAAACGATCAAACCTGATTCGCGAATGCGCGCTGCGAGGCGCGTGAAGTCGCTATCACTCGACACGATGCAGAAGCCGTCGAAGCGTCCGGAATAAAGCAGGTCCATCGCATCGATGATCATGGCCGAATCGGTCGCGTTCTTGCCGCTGGTATAACCGAACTGCTGGATCGGCTGGATGGATTGCGTGAGCAGCTGTTCCTTCCATCCGCGCAGATGATTGCTGGTCCAGTCGCCGTAAGCGCGCTTTACATGCGCCGTGCCGTACTTGGCGACTTCAGCCAGCAAACCTTCCGCAATGGAAGGCTGCGCGTTGTCGGCGTCGATCAGCACGGCGAGTTTGGTGGCTTGATCGTTGGCCATGGGCTTGTTTCCTTGGATGTCGCGCGAAGGCTACATCTTCCTCTCCCCTGCGGGGAGAGGATCGAGGTGAGGGGGCACTCTCTTGCGCTGAGCATCATTCGAAGCAGGCTTCGAACTATTGATCTTCGCAAGATTGGCCCCTCACCCCAGCCCTCTCCCCGTAGGGGAGAGGGAGCATGTGCGGAGTTACTCGTGGTAGGCGCCGTAACCGCGCAGGCGGTGGTAGCGCTGTTCCAGGAGTTCCGGCACCGGTATGGCTTCGAGTTCGTCGAGCTGGTTGAGCAGCACGGCCTTGAGACGCACAGCCATCGAGCGCGGATTGCGATGCGCACCGCCGAGCGGCTCGCGCACGACTTTGTCGACCAGGCCCAGTTCGAGCAGGCGCGGGGCGATCAGTCCCAGCGCTTCGGCTGCATCTTTGGCTTTGTCGGCGCTCTTCCAGAGAATGGACGCGCAGCCTTCCGGCGAGATCACCGAATAGGTCGAATACTGCAACATGATCGTACGGTCGCCCACGCCAATGGCGAGCGCGCCACCTGAACCGCCTTCGCCGATCACGGTGCAGATGATCGGCACCTTCAGTTCGGCCATTTCCATCAGGTTGCGCGCGATCGCTTCGCTCTGCCCGCGTTCTTCCGCGCCGACGCCGGGATACGCACCTGGCGTGTCGATCAGTGTGAACAGCGGCAGTTTGAAACGTTCCGCCATCTTCATCAGACGCAGCGCCTTACGGTAACCCTCCGGACGCGGCATACCGAAATTGCGGCGCACCTTGCCCTTCGTATCGCGCGCCTTCTGATGACCGATGATGACCACCGAGCGGCCGTTGATGCGGCCCACGCCGCCGACGATGGCGGCGTCGTCCGAATACGCGCGGTCGCCAGCGAGCTCGTGGAATTCGTCGCACATCACGCTGATGTAATCGAGCGTGTACGGGCGGCCGGGATGACGTGACAACTGCGTCATCTGCCACGGCGTCAGCGTGCGGAAAATATCGGCAGTCTTCACCTTCAGCTTTTCGCGAAGGCGGGAGACTTCCTCATCGATATTGAATGCCTGGCCATGACTGGCGTGCCGGAGTTCCTCGATCTTGGCCTCCAGGTCGGCAATCGGTTGTTCAAAATCGAGGAAGTTGGGATTCATTCGGGCACGGGGTGGCACAGAAGCGGGGCAGTATACCGGGCCAGCCAAAAAGACGGGAACGGAGCCGTATGGGGGCTGTGCGCGGCGTCGCTAATCGCCGTTTCCGGTCTTGATCAGCCGCACGCCTGCGCCCACCACCCCTGGCATGCCGCGTACGGCGCGCAGAAGCTCGGGGATAGCGTTGACATGCCACTCCTCGCCCAGTTCCAGGTCGGCCTGTGCGTTGGCGTTGTGGTAGCCGCTGAGGACGACACTGGCACGACCGCCACGATGTCCCGCCAACGCCTGGCGCAATTGCGGGATGAAATCCGGTCCGACGCCGTTGATTTTGACGCGCAGCAGTCGCGCAAAGCGGCGGCAGGCGTCGCCGAGGGTGTACGCGCTGCGGGCGCGCACCTGAAAGCCGCCGCCGGAGAAGTCGTCGATGCGCAAACCACCTTCGACCACGAGCATTTCATCGCGGGTGAGCAACGGTGCGACTTGCTGGTACAGCTCGCCGAAGAAGCTGACTTCGATGCTGCCGGTGCCGTCTTCCAGCCGCACGAACGCGTCGCTGTCGCCGCGTTTGCGCACGGCGGTGACCATGCCGGCGACGGTCCACGGTGTGTCGGGGCCGCGACGGAAACGATTGCCGTCGTCGCCATCGTTCTTGCGTGGCTTGGGCGGCTGATAACGATCGACGATCTCGCCGAGCGGGCAGGTAGCCAGTTGCGCCAGCTCCTCGCGCCACGGGTCGGTGGGATGGCCGGAGAGGTAATGGCCCAGCGTGTCGCGCTCGCCCTGCAGTTTCTGTTCGAGCGGCCATTCGGGTGCGGTGGGAAGATCCACGTGCACAACCTGCGCGGAGGCGCCCATCGCTGCACCGAACATATCGTTCTGCCCGGATTGACGGTCGCGCAGATGTTGCTCGGCTGCTTTGATCGCATCGGGCAACTGCAGCATCAAGCTGGCGCGCGTAGGTGCCAGCCTATCGAGCGCGCCGGAAAGAATCAGCGCTTCGAGTACACGCCGATTGAGTTTGGACGGATCGACACGACGGCAGAAGTCCGCCAAATCCTTGTACGGGCCGCCTTTGGCGCGTTCGTCGGCAATCGCTTCGCACGCGCCTTGGCCCACGCCTTTGATGGCGCCCAGGCCATAGCGAATGACCTTGGGTTCGACCGCGACGAACATGAATTTCGACGCATCCACGTCGGGCGGAAGCACCTTCAGCCCAATCGCGCGCGATTCGTCGAGGAAGGTGACCACCTTGTCGGTGTTGTCCATGTCCGACGAAATCGTCGCCGCCATGAATTCGGCGGGGTAGTGCGCTTTCAGCCACGCGGTCTGATACGACACCAGCGCGTAAGCAGCTGCGTGCGATTTGTTGAAGCCGTAACCGGCGAACTTTTCCATCAAGTCGAAGATGGAATCCGCTTTGTCGCCGGTGAGGCCGTCTTTGGCAGCGCCTTCGCGGAATTTGGCGCGCTCCTTCGCCATTTCCTCGAGTTTCTTTTTGCCCATCGCACGACGCAGCAGGTCGGCGCCGCCGAGCGAGTAACCGCCGACGATCTGCGCCATCTGCATGACCTGTTCCTGATAGACCATGATGCCGTAGGTCTCTTTCAGGATCGGCTCGACACGCGGATCGGGATATTCCACTTCTTCGCGGCCGTGTTTACGCGCGACGAAGCTGGGAATCAGGTCCATCGGGCCGGGACGATACAGCGCGACGAGTGCGATGATGTCTTCGAAACGGTCGGGCTTCGCATCCTTCAACATGCGCTGCATGCCGGAGGATTCGAGCTGGAATACTGCTACCGTCTGCGCTTTTTTCAGCAGCTCGTAGGGCGCGGGATCGTCGAGCGGCAGCGTCGCGATGTCTACCGGCGCTTCGCCGGTTTGAGCGCGCCGCACGTTGATCGCCTTCACCGCCCAATCGATGATCGTGAGCGTGCGCAGACCCAGGAAGTCGAACTTGACGAGACCGACCGCTTCAACGTCGTCCTTGTCGTACTGCGTCACCACGCCCGAACCGCCCGGTTCGCAGTACAGCGGTGCGAATTCCGTCAGCGGCTTCGGACCGATCACCACGCCGCCAGCGTGCTTGCCGGCGTTACGCGTAAGGTTTTCGAGCTTGAGCGCGAGATCGATCAGCGATTTCGCCTCTTCGTCCTGCGCGTAAAGCTCGCAGAATTCCTTGACGACACGATCGGTTTCTTTCTGCGATTTTTCGGAACGGCCCAATGCATCGGACAACGTCAGATCGAGTGGGCGCGGCGGAATCAGCTTGGCGATGCGATCGACCGCGTTGTAGCCCATGCCCAACACACGGCCCGAATCGCGCAGCACAGCCTTCGCGGCCATCGAACCGTAGGTGATGATCTGGCTGACGTGATCGCGGCCGTATTTGCGCGCGACGTAATCGATCACCTCGTCGCGGCGATCCATGCAGAAGTCGATGTCGAAGTCCGGCATCGATACGCGTTCGGGATTTAGGAAGCGCTCGAACAGCAGGTTGAACTGCAGCGGGTCGAGATCCGTAATCTTGAGCACCCACGCAACGAGCGAGCCTGCACCTGAGCCGCGCCCCGGCCCCACCGGAATGCCGTTCTGCTTACCCCAGTTGATGAAGTCCGCCACGATCAGGAAGTAGCCGGGGAAGCCCATCTTGATGATGACGTCCAGCTCGCGCTCAAGGCGCGCTTCGTAATCGGCGAGCGAGTAGCCGTCGGCGAGCGGTGCGATGTCGAGACGTTCTTTCAGACCTGCGCGCGCAATTTCGCGAATGTAACTGGCAAGGTCGTGGCCTTCCGGCACCGGAAAGTCGGGCAGGTAGTACGTGCCGAAGGTGAGTTCGAGATTGCAGCGCTTGGCGAGCTCGACCGTGTTTTCCAGCGCTTCGGGAATGTCCGCAAACAACTCGGCCATTTCCGTCGGCGATTTCAGGTATTGCTGTTCGCTGTAATCGCGCGGGCGTTTGGGATCGGCCAGCACGCGGCCTTGATTGATACACACGCGCGCTTCGTGCGCTTCAAAGTCGGTTTGCTTCAGGAAGCGCACATCGTTGCTGGCGATCACCGGCAGATTGGCTTCGGTGCCCAACGCGAGCGCTGCGTTGTTCCATGCCTCTTCGCCTTCGCGGCCGCAACGTGTCAGTTCGAGATACAGGCGATCCGGAAAAAGCGCAGCCAGCATGTAGGTGCGTGAACGTGCGTGATCCGTGCCTTGATGAACGGCGATGCGTCCAATCTCGCTTTCACGGCCGATCAGCGCGATCAGGCCTTTCGTCGTTTCGACGTTGAGCCATGCCGCATCGACCAGCGCGCGCCCACCTTGCTGTCCGTCTCGCCATGCGCGCGACACCAGGCGCGAGAGGTTGAGATAACCCTCGTGGTTCTGGCAGATCAGCGTGAGACGCCACGGGCGCGGATCGTCGGGCGCGCTGATCCACAGATCGCAGCCGCCAATCGGTTTGATGCCGGCCGCCGTGCACGCCTTGTAGAACTTCACCAGCGCGAACATGTTGCATTCGTCCGTCAGCGCGACGGCGGGGATACCTTCGCGCACGCACGATTCGACCAGCGCCTTGATGCGGATGGTCGAGTCGACCAGCGAATACTCGCTGTGCAGATGCAGATGAGCGAAACGGAGGGCCATGGCTCGCACGCGAATCAATGGCCCAGCCTAACGGTGTGGTTCGAGCCGGGCAAGAATTGACAATCGGCGACGCAGCGCTGCGGTTTACGGCGCGTGCGTATCGGCGGGCACCGGCGCTGCAAGCAGCGTATTGAGCTCGCTGGCGATGGTGTCGAGCATGGATTCGTCGTACCCGACATGCACGTAGGCGATGCGCCCATCCCGGCCGATCATCACCATGTGCGGGATGCCGGTGACCCCGTAGGCCGCGGAAGCGGCCGCTTTGGTGTCGTAGGTCAGCAGCAGGTCGGTTTTCCGCAGGTTGTGATGAATCTGCCGGAAGTTGTTGTAATCCTCTTTGTAAGAGATGGCGACCACTTGAAGCTGGTTGGCGCCCGCAAGCTTCTGGACGTTGGCCAGGATGGGTAGCTCCTTGAGGCAATAGCCGCACCAGGAGGCCCAGAAGGTCACGACGACCACTTTGCCGTGCATATCCTCGACGCGGACATCGTGGTCGTTGGCGTCGCGCCCCAGATAGCTGGGCGCCGGATCACCGCTGCCGGGCAGCGTGGTCGCCATGGCAACGTGACTGAAAAGCACAAGCAGTGCGAAAAAACACGCCCGACGCAGATGCATGGCCGCTTCCCCTGGAATTTCGCCAAGGTTAGCGTGATCGCGTGGTCAGGAACCAGCGCTGGCCTGGAGCAGGAGAATGATCAAGAAAACCGCATCAACGTACGCGGAAACAATCGACATCCACCACGGCATCGATGTAGTGCGAGAAGCTGTCGACGCTTAGCGGCTGAAGGTTGTAATCGAGGTGCTTTTCTCGGGCATCCGTGACTTTTGCAGACGGCTTGGCGGCTTCGGCAGTGAGCGTTGCGGCCGAGGTTGCAGGGTATTCAGGGTGAGGGCGGATCAAGCGCATGACGAAAATCCTCTTGATAGCCTGCTGGCGCGAGACAAGCGTGTGCTCATCGCGCGTTGCGTCAGGCTGCTGACGGGGGCGTCCATGCGAGATGACGTTGCGACAGTGCATGCGAGCTGCCGCAATGACCTTACGATTCCATTCCACACCTGCTTGGATGCAGCCGCAATAGGAAAGGTTGCCTATTTTTATAGACGTGGATGGTTATTGGAGCCTGCTCACTATCTCCGCGTGGCCCTCGCCGGGAGCTGTTTGCGCGCAAGCCAAGGAGGAGTGAGGGCGCGTATGTCGATACGTAACCGAGCGAGGACGCAGGCATGCGGGCAAACAGACCCGGCCCTTCGGGTTGTATGTGAGCGACTCTCAGACAGCAGCGCGCGGCTTGACCAGACAGCCAGTCTGGCGCTGCGCCACGCGCTGCTGTCTGAGAGTCGCTCACATACAACGAGGGCTACGCGGAGATAGTGAGCAGGCTCTTCCGTCACAAAAAGGCTTAGAAAAGCTCGCCTTGATCGAGCAGCAGACGCACCGGTGCAAAGCTGTGCCGGTGCTGCGGGCAAGGGCCCAGTCGCTTCAACGCGGCCAAATGCTCGGGCGTTGAATAGCCTTTGTGTGCGGCGAATCCGTAACCGGGATGTTCCGTATCCATCGCCATCATCAGTCGATCGCGCGTGACTTTTGCAAGAATGGATGCCGCGCTGATGGCAGGAACCAGTGCATCGCCACCGATAATGGCGCGTCCAGGGCAGGGCAGATCTTTCGGTAGATGATTGCCGTCGACCCACGCTTCGACTGCCGCTGGTGTGAGGCCTGCAACGGCACGACTCATACCGGTCATCGTCGCCTGAAAGATATTGATGCGATCAATCTCATCCCTTTCGACGACGACGACGCAATAAGCCAGCGCGCGTTCAATGATCAGCGGAAAGAGTTTCTCGCGACGTGCTTCGCTGAGTTTCTTGGAATCGTCCAATCCGTCGACGGGCTGTTGTGGATTGAGCACAACGGCGGCGACAACCACCGGGCCCGCGAGTGGCCCACGTCCGGCTTCATCGACACCGGCGATGAGGATGCCCTTGGCATTCGTGTCGTCGAATGGTCGTCTGTCGACCGGAGTGCGAGCAGTTGCAGTGGGTTTCATCGAAGCGGTGCCGTTCAGTGCTTCGCTGCAGCGGATTTTGCATCCACCAGTTCGGCGATGGCGGCAGCGGCGTGATCGCCGGCATGCCCATGCAGATCGCCGCGCAGAATATCGTGAAGTTGTTCGAACGCCGCGACGATAGCGCCGCGGCGTTCGCTGTCACGGAAAAGCGACAGCGTGGCGTCTGCGAGTTTGCCGGCCGTGCAGTTGTCCTGCATCAATTCGGGAACGAGCATGACCTTGCTGCCCATACCGCACGCTCGCGCAAGAATGTTCGGCAGCGCATAGACGTCCGTCTTCAGCATCTTAAGCGTGCGCGCAATGCGATAGCTGATGGGCGAAACGCGATAGCCCACAACCATCGGGCGTTTGGCGAGCATGGCTTCCAGCGTTGCGGTTCCCGAGGCGAGCAGCACGACGTCTGCAGCGAGCATGGCGTCGTGAGCGTGGCCCTCCATCAGGATCGGCATCATTTCGTCATGTGGGCCGCGCGCGAGCAGCGTTTTCATCGTCGCGAGCATTCGCGTGTTGGCGGCAGGGATCACAATGCGCAAGCCCGGAAGCGCGGATGCAACGCGGCGAGCGGCGTCGAGGAAGATGGCGCCCATGCGTTCCAGTTCGGAGGCGCGGCTGCCGGGCAGCACGGCGAGCACCGGCACATCCAATGGTAATTGCAGCGTGCGACGCGCAGGAATGCGGTCTGATACGAGCGGAAAACGATCTGCCAGCGGATGGCCGACAAATCGCGCATCGATGCCATGCTTGGCATAAATCGGCGGTTCCATCGGGAATAGGCACAGCACCCTGTTTGCGCTGTGGCCAATCTTTTCCGCGCGGTTTTCGCGCCAGGCCCAAATCGATGGGCTCACGTAATGCACGGTCAGAATGCCCGCTTCCTTCAAGCGTCGCTCGACGCCGAGGTTGAAGTCCGGCGCGTCAATGCCGATGACGACAAGCGGCTTCTCGGCGATCAGTCGTGCGACGAGCTCCTTGCGCAGGCGCAGCAGACGCGGCAAATGGCTGACCACTTCGGCGAAGCCGAACAGCGAAAGCTGGCGCATGTCGTGCCAGGATTCGAAGCCCTGTTCTTGCATGCGAGTGCCGCCGATGCCGGCGAATCGTGCGTTGGGGTAGAAGCGGCGCAGCGCATTGATGAGATCGGCGCCGAGTTGATCGCCGGATTCTTCGCCGGCGATGATGGCGATCAGGGGGCTTTCTTTGTCGTCAGGCATAAGGGCACCCCAGGCAAGAGCCCATATTTGATTTGTTGATATGCGAGACGCATATCAACGTCAACATCAACGCGCCAGACCGCGCTCGCTACGATCGAGGAAATCGAGCATGGCGCGCACGTCCTCGCTGTCCTTCGCTTGTACCACCAGTTGCTCGCGTGCTTCGGCTAACGATAAACCCGAGGTATAGAGTGTGCGGTAGGCGCGCTTGATGGCCGTAATGCGTTCCGGTTCGAAACCGCGGCGCTTCAGGCCGGTGGTGTTCAAGCCACGCGGACGTCCGCCTTGATCGTTCGCCATCATCAGGAAAGGCGGTACGTCGGCGCCGAGCAGGCAGCCCATCGCGATGAAGGCGTGTTCGCCGATCTTGCAGAACTGATGCGCGCCGGAATAACCGGAGAACACGGTCCAGTCGCCCACTTCCACGTGACCGGCCAGCGCAGAGTAGTTGGAGAAAATAGTGTGGTTGCCGACGGTGCAATCGTGTGCGACGTGCACGTAAGCAAGCAGCCAGTTGTCGTTACCGATACGCGTAACACCACCGCCTTCGGGGGTGCCGCGATTGATGGTGACGAATTCGCGGATAAGGTTGCGATCGCCGATAACGAGCTCGGTGCGTTCGCCGCTGAACTTCATGTCTTGCGGATCGCCGCCCAGCGACGCGAATTGCGCAATGCGGTTGTCTTTGCCGATTCGCGTGGGGCCTTCGACGACAACATGCGGGCCGATGACAGTGCCATCACCGATATGCACGTCCGCACCAATAACCGTGTAGGCACCAATGCGAACATTTGCGCCGATAACCGCAGATGGATCAATTTGCGCGGTCGGGTGAATCATTTTTCGGACCTCGCCGCACACATCAGCTCGCAGCTGGCCACTTCCTTGCCGTCGACCAACGTGGCCGCCTCGAAAATGCCCATGTTGCGCAACAGGCGCTTGAGTCGAACTTCCATGCGCAGTTGATCGCCCGGAATGACCGGTGCATTGAAACGCGCGTTATCCACTTTGGCGAGATAGAAAAGCGAACTCGGCGAGCCGCCTTTCGAGCGAGCACTGAGCTGCGTCAGCAAACCTGCCGACTGCGCCATGGCCTCGACGATCAACACGCCCGGCATAACAGGGTGGCCAGGGAAATGCCCGGTGAAGAACGGTTCGTTGATGGTGACGTTCTTGATCGTGACGACGCTCTGATCGGGCACGAACTCGATCACCCGATCCACCAGCAGGAACGGGTAGCGATGCGGCAGCAGTTGTTGAATCTGCTCCACGCCCACCGGCAGCGTGATCGGAGCGGTGTTGTCAGTCATCAGTCTTATCCTTTTCCAGCGCCGACACTCGGCGCGCGAGCTCATCCAGGTGCTTGAAACGCGCAGCATTACGACGCCACTGGCGGTTTTCCTGCAGCGGTATTCCAGAGGAATACTCGCCAGCTTCCCGAATCGAATGGGTTACGAGGCTTTTGGCTGTAATGGTAACGCGGTCAGCCACTTCCAGATGCCCCAGCACGCCGGCGTTGCCGCCGATCATGCAATAGCGGCCAATTTTCGCACTACCGGCCACCGCTGCACAGCCTGCCATGGCCGTATGGGCGCCGACGTGAACGTTGTGGGCGATCTGGATCTGATTGTCCAGGCGCACGTCTTCTTCCAGCACCGTGTCATCCAGCGCGCCGCGATCGATGGTGGTATTGGCGCCGATTTCGCAGTCGTCGCCGATGCGAACGCCACCCAGTTGCGGCAGTTTCACCCAGTGATCGCGGTCGAAAGCCAGGCCAAACCCATCTGAGCCAATCACCGCGCCCGGATGCACGAGCACGCGCTTGCCGAGCGTGACGCGGGTGACCAGGGTTACGCGGGCGACCAGACGCGACTGTGCACCAACGGTGCAGTGAGAGCCAACGATGCAATGGGGGCCAAGCACCGCCCCGTCTTCGACCACGGCGCCGTCTTCGATCACGCAGCACGGGCCTATGCTTGCCGTTGCGCTCACACGTGCGCCCGTTGCAACCACTGCGCTTGGATGTATCCCGTGTGGGGCAGCAGGCAGATGTTCGAAAAGCGCGGCAATATGCGCGTATGCCACATAAGGGTCGCGTGCAACGAGTGCAGCGGTCGGACAGCTTGCAACAGCGTCGCTGTTCAGCACGACTACGCCGGCACGCGTGGTGGCCAGTTGCGCCGAATACTTGCTGTTCGACAGAAAGCTGAGCTGGCTGGGACCGGCACCTGACAATGTGCCGACACCATCGATGATGCGTTCGCCGTCACCCTTGAACTCAAGGGAAAAACGTTTGGCTAGTTCGCTCACTCTGTATTGGATCGTGCTCATGCAAGTTTCCCCAGCATGCGACGCATTGTAAGGGCTGAATCCACTACGCGCGCATTTTTCTACGAATCCAAAAGAAAGCGCGGCATAGCCGCGCTTTCTTTGACGTGTCCTTGCGGACCCGACGGTACCAGTCCGATTAGAACTGGCTGCCGAAGGTGAACTGAATGCGTTCGGTGTACTGGCTGTCGCCCGGCTGTTTGCGGAACGGGAAGCCCAGGCTGATGATCAGCGGGCCGATCGGTGCCTGCCAGTGCAGCGACACACCGGTGGAGGCATCGAGCTGGCTGGTGCGGAAATCGCTGATGGTTGGGAAGGCCTGGCCGACGTCGACGAACCACGCTACGCGAGCGGTGTTGATGTCCTTCAGGAACGGCAGTGGCAGATACAGTTCCGCCGTGCCGAGCACCTTGAATGCACCACCGATCGGCTGTGAATAGGAATAGGTACTGCCGGGGCAGTAACCGTTCGACTGCGGTGTGATCGGCCCGCCAGCAGTCGTTTGGCCCGCGCACGCGCGCGGACCAAGGGTGTTGTCCTGGAAGCCACGCACGTCGGTCACACCGCCAGCGTAGAAATTCATCCAGAACGGGAAAGCAATCGTCTGGCCAGCTTTGTATTCACCGTCTGCCGTATTGAATTCGTACGTCTGGTTACCGTACGTGTTGCCATAACCAACCTTGCCGTCTAGATAGAGCACGAAGCCCTTGCCGATCGGCCAGTAATGATTGGCTTCGCCGTTGAACGTCCAGTACTGCACGGTCGAACCCGGCAATGCGACGTTGACCGTGGCAGTCAGCTGGCCACCGTGAGTAGGTGCCCAATACGAGTTGCGCGTGTCGTGCACCCAGCTTAATGAGCCCGTCCACGAATGGATGGTGTCGTGACCCAAGGCGTTGATGTAGTCAACGAGGATCTGCGGGGTGTAGCCGACGTACGTGTTGAGCTTGGTGCTGCCGATACCAAGACTGCCTCTCAAACTATCGAAGTCGGTGATCGGGAAACCCAGCGTGGTCGAGAATGACTTGGTGCTGTTCGAATAGCTTGCGTACTGGCTGCCCAGGTCGGCGTAATCGGCGCGCGAGAACGACGCGTTGTAGCCGATGCCGACACCGCTATCGGTCAGGAACGGGTTGTAGTAACTCGCGCTGATCTGCGTGAGGTAATCGCTGCGCTCTGCGCTGACGCTGAACTGATCGCCGGTACCGAGGAAGTTTTTCTGCGACACCGAGCTCGACAGGATGATGCCCGAATACTGCGAGTAACCCACGCCAAACGTCAGGCTGCCGGCGGACTGTTCTTCCACCTTCACCGTCAGATCGACCTCATCGTCGCTACCGGGGACGGTCTGTTTGTCGATGGTGACCGTCTTGAAGTAGCCCAGCTGTTGCAGGCGGATCTTGGAACGGTCGATCGCCGCTTGCGAATACCAGGCGCCTTCCAGCTGACGCATTTCACGACGCAGCACATCGTCTTCGGTACGCGTATTGCCCTGGAAGATCACTCGGCGCACATACACGCGCGGGCCAGGCTGGATGTACCAGGTGATGTCGGCGGTGTGGGCGCTCTTGTCGAGCTTGGGTACCGAGTTGACCTTGGCAAAGGCGTAACCGATGTTAGCCAGCGTGGCCTTGATCGCATCGGACGTGGCTTCGATCGCGCGACGATTGAACAAGTCGCCATTCTTCACGAACACGAGCTGGCGCAGCGTCGCTTCCGGCAGGATCAGCTGACCGAGCAGATGCGTGTCGGAGATATGGTAGATGTCGCCCTGGACCACATCCGCGTCGATGTACATCGCGCGTTTGTCGGGCGAGATCGTCACCTGCGAGGAATCCAGGCCGAAGTCGGCGTAACCGCGGTCCATGTAGTACGACTGCAGTTTCTTCAGGTCGCCCGAGAGTTTTTCCTGCGAATACTGGTCGTTCTTCGAATACCAGGACAGCCAGTTGGTGGTGCCGGATTCGAAATCTTTTTCGATCTCGCGAGTGGTGAACGCCGTGTTGCCTACGATGTTCACTTCCTTGATCTTGGCAACCTTGCCTTCGCGGATTTCGATATCGATGGCGACACGATTGCGATCCAGCTCGGTCACGTGCGGAATCACCGATACGTTGTATTTGCCGCGGTTGTAGTACTGACGAATCAGTTCCTGCTGCACGCGATCAAGCGAAAGGCGATCAAAGGTTTCGCCTTCAGTCAGGCCGATATCCTTCAGGCCCTTCTTCAAGTCGTCGGTCTTGATGTCGTTGTTGCCGCGGATGGTGAGCTTGGCAATGGAGGGGCGCTCGACCACCTTCACCACCAGGATGTCGCCATCGCGTTCCAGTTCCACATCGCTGAAGAACTTGGTGTTGTACAGGGCGCGAATAGCCTGTTGGGCTTCTTCGTTGCTAAGACGATCGCCTTTGTTGATCTGCAGGTAGTTGAATACCGTGCCCGCGGAGATGCGGCTGAGACCTTCGATACGGATGTCAGAAACGACGAATGGTTCGAGTGCAAGCACACTCGTTGAAAGGGAGGCAAGCAGGATCAGGGCGGCGATACGCTTCATCGTCGATTCCGTTGTGTTATTCGGACGAAGCGATCATTCGATCGCTGCGCTGTATTTTTCTTCCCGAACCGGGACAAGCCCGATCCTTTAAGTTTTGTCCGCACTTGCGCTTGGCATGGCCGGCTGAACTACACCGGGAAGCCGCACGTTGCGGGTGATTTGCCACGCGGCACAGAAGCGGCGGCCAGCATCCAACCAGAGGTTGTCAGCGGCGCGCATCCGTATCACGAGGGCAGGATGATGCGATGGATGTCGTTGTAAAACGCCAACACCATCAGTGTGCACAGCAAGGCGAGACCCACGTACTGACCCGCGATCATGGTCCGCTCACTGACCGGGCTGCCCTTGACCAGCTCGATAAGGTAATACAGCAAGTGCCCGCCGTCCAAGACTGGAATCGGCAACAGGTTGACGATGGCCAGGCTGAGAGACACCAAGCCGAGGAATTCCAGGAATCGGTCCAGCCCCGCCGAGGCCGCGGCATTGGCGACCTGGGCGATGCCGATCACGCCGGAGAGGTTCCGCGTGGATGCCTGGCCGGTAAGCATCTTGCTAACCATGCCGAAGGTTTCGGTGGTCCGTTGCCAGGTCAGGTCGAGCGATTCGGTCAGGGCCTTGAAGGGGCCGTAATGCTGGATGGCCGCTTCGGGTGGCTGCGCGCCGATACCAATCGCCCAGTACGGCTTGCTGGCGTCCGTGGAGTCCAGGCGCGCCGTCAACGTGAACTGCAGCGGCTTGCCGTTGCGCAGAATGGCGATCGACATCACCGGCGACTTCACCGCATCGGCGGTGATCTGCTTGCCGATCTCTTCGAAAGTCTTTACGGCGACACCGTTGACACTCACCACCTGGTCGCCCGCCTGCATCCCCGCCGTAGCGGCCGGATAGCCCGGCTGCACGATGGCGGCAATCGGCGGGGGAGAGGCCGGTTGGATTCCGAGCTTGTCCATGTACTGGCCGACATCTTCGCCGGCCGGCAGCCGATTGAGCGGCAGTACGATGGAACGCTGCGTACCATCGGTGCCGCGTACCGTCACCGGGAGCGGCGAGCGGCCCAGCAATGCATTGGCAATGGCATCGGTAGCACCACTCCACGTGACGACGGCTTCGCCGCCGACGCTGAGAATGCGATCGCCCGGTTTGATGCCGGCTTGTGCAGCAAGACTTTGCGGTTCTGCCGTAACGATGGGTGCGTAGTCCGTACGACCCATCACGAACATCAGCCAGAACGCCGCGATCGTGAAAATGATATTGAAGCCAGGACCGGCAGCGACGATGGCGATGCGCTTCCAGATCGACTGATTGGTGAACTCCTGATGCAGCAGCGCGGGATCGACTTCACCTTCGCGCGCATCGAGCATTTTGACGTAGCCGCCCAGTGGAATTGCCGCAATCTGGTATTCGGTGCCATCGCGGCCGATGCGCTTCCAGATCGCATTGCCGAAGCCGATGGAGAAGCGCAAAACCTTCACGCCGCAGCGCCGCGCGACCCAGTAGTGTCCGAATTCGTGAAAAGTCACCAGCACGCCGAGCGTGACCAGCAACCAGAACACCGAGCCGAAAAAGGGATTCATCAATCAAGTACGTCTCTAAAGAAGCACAAAGCTTATCAGCAAGCGGTGCGAAGTACCCGCCGGGCTGCAGCACGGGCCGCCCGGTCGCGTTCGCGTAGGGTCTGGATATCGACCACAGGCTGCGGCGGCAGTTCCGTGAGGACCTGCTCAATTAGGTCGGCAATGGAAAGAAAGGGTAGGGACCCTGCCAGAAAGGCCGCTACGGCGACCTCGTTAGCGGCATTCAGAAGCGCTGGCGCATCGCCGCCCTCACGCAGGGCGGCCAGTGCGAGTGTCAGGCAGCGGAACGCGCCTGGATCGGGTGCCGCAAGCGCGGATAGGGTCTCTCTCTCACCGATCGGATGGCGGTTGGGCAGTTCGGCTCCGTGAAGCGCCGAATCGATGGCCGACCGCGCATCGAGCCAGCGCCCTAGCGCTTGGATTGACCCGTCGGCTCGCTCCAGTATGGCGGGTGCGATGCTTCGCGTGGTCAGCCGTACCTGAATCTGCGGGGTCGCCAGGAACAGATGATGGATAGCGAGGGCCTCCAGGCCCGTGTTCATCAGGGTGGCCGAATCGACGGCACGTTGGCGATCGGAGAGCTTGCCCGGGGTTGCGCCGAGGTCATCAGGCGTAACCGTCATAAGGTCGGCGCGCGTGCGTCCCGCGAAGGGGCCGCCGAATGACGTAAGGATCAGGCGCCTGACATCGGCGTGATTGAGATCGGCATGGGTGTTGCTGACGTATTGGGCGATCGCATGCGCCGCAGTGCTTAACGGGATTACTTCACCGCCACTTTCGGCGGCTGCGTTTCTCAACAGCGAGCCCGCGATCACGGCGGGTTCGTTATTCGCCAGCACAAGCCGTTTTCCGGCGCGTGCCGCAGTTAGTGCAGCATCGAGCGATGCCAAGCCCGTCATGGCGCATACAACGACATCGCACAGAGACGATCCAGCCGCGTAGCAGATGGCCTCGTGGCCACTGGCGACATCGCAACGAACGCCTGCGGCGGCGAGTCGCCGTGCGAGATCGGTTTCCAGTTGCGTATCTGCAATGATCGCCAGATCGGGCCGATGGCGAATACAAAGCGCAACAAGCGCTTCAACGTTGCTGTGCGCAACGAGCACGCTGGCACGAAGACGATCCGGGTCGTCACTTACAGCATCGAGGGTATGTTTCCCGACCGAACCCGTTGCCCCCAACACAGCGACATTGCGGATCGCGCTCACGCAATTCAAAGCCCGAGCAACAGCTTTCCGAGTGCGAAGACGGGAAGTGCGGCAAACACGCTGTCGAGGCGGTCCAGCAAGCCGCCGTGGCCGGGGAATAGTGCGCCGGAATCTTTCACGCTGGCGTGGCGCTTCATCAGGCTTTCCACCAGATCGCCAACGATAGAGCTGGCGACGGTCACAATTGCCACGACCACCAGGCCGATAAGTCGCGCATCGCGCACTCCCAACAACCAGCCGCCCACCAGAATCACCAATGCGCTGGCGACAAATGCGCCGTAAACGCCAGCCCACGTTTTGCCGGGGCTGATGTTGGGGGCTAGTTTGCGTTTGCCAAAGAAGCGGCCGGCAAAGTAAGCGCCGGTATCGGCGGCCCACACCAGCAGCATGGCGAGAAAGACCCACGCATGGCCGTGCGATTCGCCAGCATGAATATTCACGCCTGCGACCCATGCAGGGAAAATCACGAACGCGCCAGCCAGCAATTTGAGATTTCGATTTTCCGCGGTCGGTGCAGCACCAAAAGCGAAGTGCCGAAGCCATACGCACGCCAGCAGCCACCATGCGACACCGGCGGCAATCACCGCGGGCCACAGCAACGCAGAACTACGCAGCAGCCACAGCACGACAAAAAACACTGCGGCAAAGCCGAGCAAAATGCCCCGGTTAACGCGGTTCTTCATGCCGGAGAGGCGCGACCATTCCCAGGTCGCTGCGAGAAAGGCCGCGGCGAGTGCGACGGCGAAGAAATCCGTCGGCAAAAACAGAATCAGCAGGATGACAAGTGGAGCAAGAATCAGGGCAGTGAGGACGCGCTGGCGCAACATGAGCGTTCCTTAGCGATCAGGCTTGGGCGATCTGATCGCCGGTGCGGCCAAAACGGCGTTCGCGGCGGGCAAAGTCATCAATGGCATGTTTCAGCGAGACCTGGTTGAAGTCCGGCCAAAGCGTATCGGTGAAATAGAGCTCCGCATAGGCCATCTGCCATAAAAGGAAGTTGCTGACGCGGCGATCGCCACCGGTGCGGATAAAAAGGTCAAGGGGTGGAAGCTCGCCAAGGCAGGTCCATTGGTCGAACATGGACTCGTCGATGGCTTCCACGGACAGCTCGCCACGCGCGACGGCGAGGGCGGCCTTTTGGGCTGCCTGCACGATGTCCCAGCGGCCGCCGTAATTGACGGCGACGTTCATCTGCAACTTGTCGTTGCGCTCGGTGCGCTTCATCGCGTCGAGCATGCCCTGGCGCAGTGACGTGTCAAAAGCGCCGAGCTCGCCGATGAAACGCAATCGCACGCCGTTGCTGTGCAGCTCATCGACTTCTTTATCAAGCGCGCGCACGAACAGATCCATCAACGCGCCGACTTCATCCTGCGGGCGTTGCCAGTTCTCGCTGGAGAAGGCAAATAACGTCAGTGCTTCGACGCCATGGCGCAAACAACCTTCCACCACTTCGCGTACCGCTTTGCGACCGGCGTTATGGCCGAAGCTGCGCGGACGATGACGCGCTTTCGCCCAGCGGCCATTCCCATCCATCACGATGCCGATATGACGAGGTACGTAGTTGGGGTGGTTCGTGGTCATGGACGGGAGAGTAGCGTTGGCGCCGCCGTTTGCCTCGCTGAAATCGTTGCTTTGGAGTGGTTGTCAGAGATTCGCCATCTGGGATCGTTCGGGAGCCTCATTTGCCGGGGCAAACGGGACCGAGCCTGGATGTCGCAACGCGTTTGCGTGGTGCTCGTTCGTTGACGGCGATGTTGCCCAATGCCCCTCACCGATGGCCCCTCCCTCCGAAGATGAGAGGGGTATATCCGTTGCGCGAGATTCGATGGAGTCGAGCGATAACTGTCCCGCTCCAACCGCGCGCAATCGATGGCCGATCACATGGCCATCAATTCTTCTTCTTTCGCCTTTGCCAGCGTATCCACTTCTTTCACAAAGCGGTCCGTCAGCTTCTGGATGTCGTCATCGGCACGACGCTCTTCGTCTTCCGTGATCTTCTTTTCTTTCAGAAGATCCTTGACGTGCTGAAGCGCATCGCGGCGCACATTGCGGATGGCAATCTTGGCGTTCTCGCCTTCGTGCGACACATGCTTGGCCAGCTCGCGGCGACGTTCTTCTGTGAGCGGCGGCATGTTCAGGCGGATAACCGTGCCGGCGGTGGTCGGCGTAACGCCGATATCCGATCCCAGGATCGCTTTTTCGATCGGGGCGACCATGTTCTTTTCGAACGGCGTAATGACGATCGAGCGGCCATCGGCCAGCGACACCGAAGCCACCTGGTTCAGCGGCATATCCGAGCCGTAATACGGCACTTTGATGTGGTCCACCAGCGTCGTGCTTGCGCGGCCTGTGCGCAGGCGGGACAAATCGTGCTTGAGAGCATCGATGCTCTTGCCCATGCGGGTCTGGGCATCGTTCTTGATGTCGTTGAGCATGAGGAAATCACCCGGTGGCGTGCAAGCCGTTAAGTATAGCAGGGGGTTATCGCTGGCGGATTAGCAGGCAGAATTCACGCGGCCGTTTTATCGCGGCCGCGGTCGCTACCTGGCAGGGGTGTTTCAGGCGGTAGGGCCGACCAGTGTGCCAACCGTTTCGCCGCGCATGATGCGCATCAGATTGCCCGGCACCGTCATGTCGTAAATGCGCAGTGGCATGCGGTGGTCGCGGCACAGCGCAATCGCCGCGGTATCCATGACGGCCAGCTTACGTTCGATGACCTCGTCGTAGCTCAGCTGTTCGAAGCGCTTGGCATCGTGGTGCTTGGCAGGGTCGGCGTTGTAGACGCCATCGACCTTGGTGGCTTTCAGTAGCAGGTCGACGTTCATTTCCACCGCACGCAGCGCAGCCGCGGAATCGGTGGTGAAGAAGGGGTTGCCAGTGCCTGCCGCGAACAGCGCGATGCGGCCTTTTTCGATGTGGCGGATGGCGCGGCGGCGGATGAAATCCTCGGCTACGTCGTGAATCTGGATGGCGCTCATCACGCGGGCGTAGCCGCCGCGTTTTTCGATGGCGTCCTGCATGGCCAGCGCGTTCATGACCGTGGCGAGCATGCCCATGTGATCGCCGGTGACGCGATCCATGCCAGCTGCGGCAAGGCCCGCGCCGCGGAAGATGTTGCCGCCGCCGATGACGACGCCAATCTGCACCCCAGCCTGCTGTACCTCGATGATCTCGTCAGCCAGTCGGCCGATGACCTTGGGGTCGATGCCGTAGTCGGCCTCCCCCATCAGTGCCTCGCCGGAGAGCTTGAGCAAAATGCGGCGGTACTTTAGCTGGTCGCTCATAGAGGCTCCGGATGACGAATTGTATGGTGCAAAACGCGTGCATTGTAGCGGACGCCGCTACGGACGTCAGCGCGGCACACGGTCTATGCTTCACCCAGGAGTCACTGCTGGGAGCCCTCATGGAACACGCCATCGCCGCCGTTGCACTACTTGTGCGCGATTACGATGAGGCGATTGCGTTTTATACGAATTGTCTGGATTTCGAACTTGTCGAAGACACCCCGCTAGGGAAGGGCAAGCGTTGGGTGCTGGTATCCCCGCCAGGCGCGAAGGAAACGCGCTTGCTGCTTGCCCTGGCGAGCAATAGCGAACAGGACATCTGCGTGGGCGAACAGGCAGGCGGCCGCGTCTTTCTGTTTTTGCGCGTCGACGATTTTTACGCCCGCTACAACATCATGCGTTCACGAGGCGTGCGTTTTTTGGAGCAGCCACGCGAAGAGTCCTACGGCACCGTCGCGGTGTTCGAAGATCTCTACGGCAATCGCTGGGATTTGCTGCAGCCTGCAAAAAAGCGCACCGCGGATGTGATTCCGATCGATCGATGATTTTGAATCGCGCAAACAAAAAGGCCACGGTTTCCCGTGGCCTTTTGCGCATTCAAGCGTTGGCGAATTACGCCAGGCCTGCCTGCTTCATCACTTCGGCAGCGAAGTCGTCCTGAACTTTCTCGATGCCTTCGCCGACGGCGAGACGAACGACAGAGATCACGTCTGCACCTTCCTTCTTCAGCACGTCAGCCACCGAGGTGTTGGTGTCCAACACGTAGGGCTGGCCGAGCAGGGTGACTTCGGAGACGATCTTGTTGACCTTGCCGCCGATGATCTTCTCAAGGATTTCGGCCGGCTTGGCCTTTTCCTTGTCGGACATCTGGCTCAGCGCGATTTCTTTTTCCTTCGCCAGGAAGTCGGCCGGTACGTCTTCAGCGCGCACGTAGGCGGGGTTCATCGCCGCAACGTGCATGGCGATACCCTTGGCGAGTTCTTCGTTGCCGCCCTTGAGCGCAACCAGCACGCCGATGCGGCCGCCGTGCACGTAGCTGCCGATCGTGCCGTTGTTCGACACGCGGGCCATGCGTCGGACCTGGATGTTTTCGCCGATGGTGGCGACCAGCGCCTTGGCGGCTTCTTCCACGGACGCAGCGTCCGGGTAGGCGGCGGCCTTCAGGGCGTCCACATCGTTGGCGCCGGACTTCAGCGCGACGTCGGCGACGGTGTCGCTGAACTTCACGAAGCTGGCGTCCTTGGCGACGAAGTCCGTTTCGCTGTTCACTTCGACCAGCACGGCGCTATCAGCGCCCTGGGCGGCCACGACACGGCCTTCGGCGGCCACGCGGCCGGCCTTCTTGTCGGCTTTGGCCAAGCCCGACTTGCGCAGCCATTCCATGGCGACTTCGATGTCGCCACTGTTTTCGACCAGCGCTTTCTTGCACTCCATCATGCCGGCACCGGAACGCTCACGCAGTTCCTTGACCAGTTGTGCGGAAATATTGCTCATGGCTTCCTCGGAAATTCTGGAGAGTGCCGGGGCGTCGATAAGAAGCCCCGGCAGCATGTTTACGACTTACTCGGCGTCGGTCGTTTCTTGCGCACGGCCGCCGCGGCCACCGCGGTTGCCACGACCACCGTCGCGGTCACCGCCACGCGGTGCACCCTTCTTGGCCGGCGCGTTGCGGCGCGGAGCCGCGGCGCGACGGTCTTCTTCCTTCGCGACCGGGTTGCCTTCGCCGTCGAGTTCGACGAACTCATTGGCGTCGCCCTGGGCAGCAGCCGGAGCGGCAGCCTTGCCTTCGAGGATCGAATCGGCAGCAGCGCGGGCGTACAGCTGGATGGCGCGGATGGCGTCGTCGTTGCCCGGGATGGCGTAATCGACCAGTTCCGGGTTGTAGTTGGTGTCGACCACGGCAATGACCGGGATGCCGAGCTTCTTGGCTTCCTGTACGGCGATGTTTTCATGGCCGATATCGACCACGAACAGCGCGTCGGGCAGGCGGTTCATGTTCTTGATGCCGCCCAGCGAGTTTTCCAGCTTCTCGCGTTCGCGGCGACGGGCCAGCACTTCGTGCTTGACCAGCTTTTCGAAGCTGCCGTCGGTTTCAGCGGCTTCCAGTTCCTTCAGGCGAGCGACCGACTGCTTCACCGTACGGAAGTTGGTGAGCATGCCGCCGAGCCAGCGAGCGGTAACGAAAGGCATGCCGGCGCGACCGGCTTCTTCAGCCAGCGCTTCGCGAGCGGAACGCTTGGTACCCACGAACAGCACGGTGCCGCGCTTCTGTGCGATCGCCGACAGGAAGTTCATCGCGTCGGTGAACAGCGGCAGCGTCTTTTCGAGGTTGATGATGTGAATCTTGCCGCGGGCGCCAAAGATGTACGGAGCCATCTTCGGGTTCCAGTAGCGGGTCTGGTGACCGAAATGCACGCCAGCTTCCAGCATCTGACGCATGGTGACTTGAGCCATGGTGTTACTCCTGCAATGGGCCTTTTTTTGTGGCCCGGGGGGTTGGTACCTCCACGTATCCCCAGCTTCGACCGCGATGTCCGTTGTTGGGAAGGACGACCGCAGCACCCCGAAGACGGTGCCGATACGTGTGTGGCGTTGGTTGGGCTTGTAGCGCTAGGCGGTTACAATCCCTCTTCAGTTTTGCGCCGCTCGAGCCCGCAAAGGCTTCGATGGGGTCTGCAAAACCCGGAAATTATAGCCGGGGTCGAGACTTCGCGGCAAGTCACTGGTTTTTGGGGACTTTGCCACCACATGACAGTGAAATCATGGCAATTACTCTTAAATCAGCCCAAGACCTCGAAGGCATGCGTGTCGCCGGCCAGCTGGCGGCCGAGGTGCTGGCCATGCTCAAGGACCACGTCAAGCCGGGTGTGACCACGGAAGACCTGGACCGCCTGGCCTACGAGCACATCGTGAACGTGCAGAAGGCCATCCCGGCGAACGTGGGTTACCACGGGTTCCCCAAGACCCTGTGCACCTCGGTCAACCATGTGATCTGCCATGGCATTCCGAGCCCCGGCAAGCTGCTCAAGGACGGCGACATCATCAATCTCGATGTCACCGTGATCAAAGACGGCTGGCACGGCGATACCAGCCGCATGTACTACGTCGGTGCACCCGGCGTGCTCGCCAAGCGTCTGGTGGAAACCACTCACGAAGCGATGATGCGTGGCATCGAGGCCGTGCGTCCCGGCGCGACGCTCGGCGACGTCGGTCATGCGATCCAGAAGCACGCCGAAGCGGCCGGTTTCTCGATCGTGCGCGAATATTGCGGTCATGGTATCGGCAAGGTTTATCACGACGAACCGCAAGTTCTGCACTACGGCAAGCCTGGTGCTGGCGTCGTGCTGCAAAAGGGCATGACCTTTACCGTCGAACCGATGGTCAATGCGGGCAAGCCGCAAACCAAGCAATTGCCCGACGGCTGGACGGTGGTGACCAAGGATCATTCCTTGTCCGCGCAGTGGGAACACACCATTGCGGTGACGGACGATGGCTTCGAGATCCTTACGCCATGGCCGGATGCCTGAGCGCACGCTGCAAGTCATCACATCGTCTGCGGTACGCTCATCGCTGAACTTCCAGCGATGTTTTCTAGATGACTGAGGCCGTCACCGCCGTCAGCTTGCCACCGATACCGCGATTGCCTGTCGCGGTGCCGCGTTCGGGCGTGTCGTCCGAAGCGCGTCGTGCGTTGCGTCAGTTGCTGGGCGATCTGGATCGCAGTATCGCCGTCGCCTTCCGCGACGGTGCCGACGCCGTGGCGCTCGCGCGCCGTCGCAGCGATTCGGTGACGCGCATCGTCGCGCATGTCTGGATGGCGTGTCTTGGTGAAGTGACTGGTGCCGCGCTGTTTGCGATCGGCGGTTTTGGCCGCGGGTTGCTGTTTCCGTATTCGGACATCGATTTGCTCGCGCTGATCGAGCGATCCGACACATCGCGTCTGCGCGCGCTCGAGCAGTGTTTCGCGACATTGTGGGATATCGGCCTGAAAGTAGGTCATGCCGTGCGCGAGCCCACCCAATGCAAAACGCTCGCTGCTGCTGACGCGAGCGTGTTTACGACCCTGCTCGATGCACGGCGCCTCGCAGGCGACGCCACGCTGGATGCAACGTTGCGCGCCATTGTCGATGCGCCGGACATGTGGCCACCGAAAGCGTACCTGCGTGCGCGTCTTGCGGATCGCGATGCGCGTCATGCGCGATTTGACGATACCGCTTACAACCTCGAGCCCAATCTCAAAGATGGTCCCGGCGGCCTACGCACCATCGACTCCTTGCGTTGGCTGGGACAACGCCTCGCGCATGCCAACGATTTTCCGCAGATGGTGACGGAAGGCCTGCTCGATCCCGCCGAGTGCGACACGCTGCTGCAAGCCGAAGCAACCTTACGGCGTTATCGCTTCGCCTTGCACTTGGAAGCACGTCGTCCGGAGGAACGCCTGCTTTTCGACTATCAGCGCGCACTCGCGACAAGCCTCGGTTTTGAAGACGAACATGAAAAAAACCTTGGCGTCGAGCAATTCATGCAGGGCTACTACCGCGCGGCCAGCCAGGTCGAACGTCTTGGTATCCAGATTGCCGATCGCTTTGAGGAAATGCTCGAGCCGCCGTGCGCAGCGCAGCCCGTTGGCGAAGACTTCATTCGCTACGGTTCGCGACTTGCGGTGCGCGATCCGGATCTTTTCATGCGCCGGCCCGCATCGATGGTCGAAATTTTTATCGCACGTCTCGATGAAAAAGGTTTGATCGGATTCACCGCCGACACAATGCGGCGCATCCATCAGGCGACGGCGATCGTAGGCACGAAACTCGCCGACGACCCGCAAGCGCTGTCGGCGTTTCTGCAATTGCTCAAACGTGGTGCGCCTGCTGTAGAAGCACTGTGGCGCATGAACCGCCACGGTTTGCTTGCGGCCATCCTGCCAGCATTCGGCAAAGTGTTTGGCCGCATGCAATACGATCTTTTCCACGTTTATACGGTGGATGAGCACACCGTTCGCGTGCTGCGCAACATGGCACGCTTTGCTGATAACGCGACGCACTCCGAATTTCCGCTGGCTTGCGAAATCTGGCCGACGTTGCCGAAGCCTGAAATCATGCTGTTGGCGGCGCTGTTTCATGACATCGCAAAAGGCCGCGGTGGCGACCACTCGGTGCTTGGCGAAGACGATGCGCGCGAATTCGGCAACAAGCTGGGTTTGCCCAGCGAAGATATCGAGCGCGTGGCGTGGCTGGTGCGCTGGCATCTGCTGATGAGCACGACGGCGCAACGGCAAGACATTACCGACCCGGATGTCGTGCATCGGTTTGCGGAAAAGGTAGGTGGCCGCGAACGCCTTGGTCAGCTTTACCTGCTGACTATTGCCGACATCATCGGCACCAGTCCGCGCTTGTGGAACGCGTGGAAAGACCGACTGCTGTCGGATTTGTACACGTCGACGCGCTACGCGTTGCGGCGTGAAGCCAAGCCATCGGCCGGGAGGTCGGCGCGTATTTCGGCATGCCGCGAAAAGGCGATGGAGCAATTGGTGGCTGAAGGGCGCGATCCGGCGGCGATCGAGAAAGTCTGGGCAGGATTCCCCGAATCGAGTTTTCTTCGCCACCATCCGCAACAAGTTGCGTGGCAGACGGCGGCCATTCTCGATGCGAACGGAAAATTGCCGCTGATCGCCGTGCATCCGATGTCGGTGCGCGGGAGCACCGAACTGTTCGTCTACGCACCCGATCGCGATGGTCTGTTCGCCAACGTGACGGCGATGCTCGACCGGCTGCACTTCTCGGTGATGGAGGCACGTGTACTCAGCTCCAACGATGGCAAGGCGCTGGACACGTTCCTGTTGCTCGAGGCGGAAAACCAGAAACCGGCGAGCCTTGAGCGCGCCGACGAACTCTATCAGCGGCTGCATCGCGCGCTGGCGCAGTCCGCCCCGATCATGCCGCCACGGCGCAGCATGTCGCGCCATCTGAAGCACTTTCAGATGGCACCGCGCATCGATTTCCAGCAGGCCGACGGCCGGACCCAGATGGCGCTGGTGTGCAGCGACCGCCCTGGGCTGCTCGCGGCCGTCACCCAGGTGATGATGACCTGCGAAGTACGCGTGCACGACGCGCGCATCGCCACCTTCGGCGAGCGGGTGGAGGACTTCTTCCAGCTCACGGACCGTCGTAATAACCCGCTGGGCGAGACACAGCAACAGCGTCTGTGGCACGCTTTAGTGGAGCGGATCGGACCTTCCTAGGAATGATTTCCCGCCGGGTTGCTATGCAACCTGTCATCGAAAATCCTCATTCTCAAGATTGGCCCGTTTGCCAAGAAGGCTGTGTATCCATGTCCGCGTCCCACCAATTCCTTAAGCTGGCTCGACAGATTCATCTTTACGTTGGCGTTTTTATCGCGCCAGCGCTGCTGTTTTTTGCGTTTACGGGCGGCCTGCAGGTTTTCAGCCTGCATGAGACGACCCGAGGCAGTGACTACAAGCCACCCGCATGGCTGGTAACGCTGGCGCAGGTCCACAAGAAGCAGACTGCGGTCGTTCCTTCGCATAAGCCGCATCCAGTGGACGCGGACAATCAGAAGCCCGCGGTGGCCAGTTCGGCATCGGGACCGGTCGCCAATGCCGTCGCGCCCGTGCAGGCCGCGCCGGAAGTGTCGCGCACGCCGCAGAAAAATCCGTTGCCGTTGAAAATTTTCTTCGCGTTCGTTTCGCTCGGGCTGTTCGTGTCGACCCTACTTGGCATCTACATGGCCTATCGTTATTCGCGCAAACCGGCGTTGCTCAGTGTTCTGCTGCTGGCTGGCGTTGTGCTCCCCATCGTGCTCGCGCTTATCTGACGAAAGCGGCAGCTTATTCATACACGTCAGGCGTGCGCGTGGCGATGTAATCTTGGCCTTTGAACCGACGACGAGTCTTGCCTCATGCAATCCATAGAAAGCCTGATTGACGATGCCTTCGAGCGCCGCAACGATCTCAGCCAAAGCGAAATCGAAACCCATCTGCGCCCGGCGCTCGGTCAGGTGCTCGATCTGCTCGAATCAGGCGAGCAGCGCGTGGCGCAACCGGATGGCAACGGCGGCTGGACCGTCAATCAGTGGCTCAAGAAAGCAGTGCTGCTTTATTTCCGCATCAACAGTAACCGCGTTGTCGATGGCGGCCCTGCGATGGCGTTCGACAAAGTGCCACTGCGTTTCGCGCACGGCCACGATAGTGAGTTGCAAGGTTTAGGTGCGCGCGTTGTGCCGGGTGCACTGGTGCGGCGCGGTGCGCATATCGCCAAAGATGCCGTGCTGATGCCGAGCTACGTAAACATTGGTGCTTACGTTGGCGCGGGAACGATGGTCGATACATGGGCTACGGTCGGTTCCTGCGCGCAGATCGGTGCGGGCGTGCATCTTTCCGGTGGCGTCGGCATTGGCGGCGTGCTGGAGCCGCTGCAGGCCAATCCCACCATCATCGAAGACAACTGCTTTATCGGTGCACGTTCCGAAGTGGTCGAAGGCGTGGTGGTGGAAAAGGGCAGCGTGATCGGCATGGGCGTTTTCCTCGGCCAATCCACGCGTATCTACAACCGCTCCACCGGTGAGACGACTTACGGGCGCATTCCTGCGGGCAGCGTCGTCGTTGCTGGTAATCTGCCTGCGAAAGATGGCAGCCACAGCCTCTATGCGGCCGTGATTGTCAAACAGGTGGACGAGAAGACGCGCAGCAAGACCGGTATCAACGAGCTGCTCCGCAGCGCCGATTAAGCGAGGACGTATGACAGCAGTCGTCACCCCTGTGCGAGGCCGGGCTTACGCACTGTTCGGGTTGGCCGCGGTGCTGTTGATCGTCGCGTGCGTATGCCCGCCGTTCGCGCAGCCGCAGGGTTATCACGACTTTGCGGACAAGCGCGGATGGCTCGGCATTCCCAACTACGGCGATGTTGCGTCGAACGTGATGTTTCTGGCGGCTGGGTTGGCTGGCCTGTTCGCCATGCGGAAACCTGCGATTCGTGCGATGGAATCGGGGCCGCGTCACGCTTATGCGCTGATGTTTGTTGGCTTGATCTTCACGGCGTTCGGCTCCGGTTACTACCACTGGGCGCCGTCCGATGAGCGACTGGTGTGGGATCGTTTGCCGATGACGGTGGTGTTCATGCCGCTGCTCGCTGCGACCTATGCAGAACGCTTGCGCTGGCGTTCGGATATGCCTTTGATCGTTCTTACGCTGCTGGGCATTGGCAGCGTGGTGTATTGGAAATTCAGCGGCAACCTTTTGCCGTATCTGATTGCGCAAGGCGGCGCCATCTTGCTCATCCTGCTTGCGCTGGCGATGCTGCCGACGCCGTGGACCGAGCGTCGCCTGTTGTTTCCCGCGTTGCTTTCCTACGCGGTCGCCTTTGTCTGCGAAAAGCTCGACTGGCAGATATTTCGCTGGACCGGCGGCATTATTAGCGGGCACACCATCAAGCATCTGGCTGCAGCGTTTGCGTTCTTCTTCATCCTGCGCATGCTGCAGCGGCAACAACTGAAAACGGAATAGATCGATGACAGTCGCTACGCTGTATGGCCTTCCCAATTGCGATACCTGCAAAAAAGCCCGCAACTGGCTCAAGCGTTTTGATGTGGCGCACGAGTTTGTCGATTACCGTGCGAATCCTGTGCCCGCCGCTACGCTCAAAAATTGGGCGGAACAATTGGGTGGCTGGGAAAAGCTGATCAACAAAGCGGGCACGACATGGCGCAACCTGCTGCCGCAGCGCAAGAGCCCGGGCAGCGATCCGGAATGGACGTTGCTGTTGAAGGAGTATCCTGCGCTGATCCGCCGGCCGGTTGTGGTGCAGGCGGACGGATCGGTGAGCGTGGGCTTTACCGACAATGGCTTCAAGAAACTGTTTGGACGTTGAACGCGATGTCTGACGTACTCGATCTCGCCACGGACCTCATTCGCCGTCGCTCGGTGACGCCACAGGATGCGGGCTGCCTGCCACTGATTGGCGAGCGTCTCACGCGAATGGGCTTTCGCGTGGAGCACTTGCTCTACGGCGAAGTGCTCAATCTTTGGGCGACGCACGGCGCGAACAATGCGCCGGGGCAGGGGCCGCTGCTTGCTTTCCTCGGTCATACGGATGTTGTGCCGAGCGGTCCGGAAGAATCGTGGAACAGTCCGCCATTCGAACCCACGATTCGCGATGGACATCTTTACGGTCGCGGTGCTGCCGATATGAAAGGCTCCGTCGCCGCGATGGTCGTGGCGCTCGAACGTTTCGTTACGGCGCATCCGGGCCACCCAGGTCGCGTTGGCTTGCTGTTGACGAGTGACGAAGAAGGACCCACCAATCTCGATGGCGTGCGTCGTGTCGTCGAGTATTTCCACCAGATTGGCGAGTGCATCAACTGGTGTGTCGTCGGCGAGCCGTCCGCCAAGGAAAGACTTGGCGATTTGATTCGCGTGGGTCGGCGCGGATCCTTATCAGGCACGCTGGCGGTGCATGGCGTGCAGGGACATGTGGCTTATCCCGAGAAAGCACTGAATCCGATCCACGCGTTTGCGCCCGCACTCACCGCGCTGACCACGGAAAAGTGGGATGCCGGCAACGCGGACTTCCCGCCGACGTCGTTCCAGGTTTCGAATATTCACTCGGGAACCGGCGCCAACAACGTCATTCCGGGATCGCTCAAGGCGCTGATCAATTTCCGCTACAGCACCGCAAGCACCGCCGACGCTCTGCGCAAGCGCACCGAAGCCATTCTTGCCGATAACGGTGTGGATTACTCGCTGGAATGGAATCTTTCCGGCGAAGCGTTTTTGACGCCGCCCGGCGGCCATCTGCGCGAAGTGGTGGTTTCCGTGTGCCGTGATTTGTGCGGTGTCGAACCAGAACAAAGCACGGGCGGCGGTACGTCGGACGGACGCTTCATTGCACCCATGGGCGCGGAAGTGATCGAGCTTGGCCCGGTCAACGCCACGATCCACAAGGTGGACGAATGCGTGGCAGTGAAAGATCTGGAGCGATTGCCCGATCTCTATCAGGCGATTTGCGAGTGCATGCTGCTGAAGTGATCACACGCTAGCGTCAGCCAGCAGCGGGCTCCAGCACCAGCGTGTATTTGGTCTCGCCGGGCAATAGCGGCGTTGGATGACCTTGTACCCAATCCTCATGACCTGCGCCGTAGAAGGGCGATAGCGGGTTGTCGCTCTGTCCACCCGGCATTTCCATGATGCCTTGATCTTCGTGGCCCGGTGCAACGTCCATGCGCTCGGAAGCACCAAAGCTCGGTGCGCCGACACGCGGCATGTTGTTGTCGCCCGGCAACGCGTCGGCGGGCATGTCGAGAAAGTGGCCGACAAAACCCGGCAATGCGCGCGAAAGCGGATGCCGGATTTGTGCGCGGTTGATCTCGCCCCACGTGCGCGCAGCAAGGCCACCCGGTTGCTGCCCAAGCGTGTTGCTTACATTTCGTGCTGCCTGCACGAGTAGCGCATGCCAGTCCTTGTAGGCGGGGTCGAGCAGATTGATCGGTTGCGTCTGGATCATTGCCCACACGGCCGCTTCCTGATTGCCGGGACCGGGCCAGTCGAAATCGGGGAAGCGTTGTTTGATCTGTGCGGCGAATGGCGCAAGTGCAAGCTTGTGTACTTCGTCGCGGAAGGCATGGACCAGCCGGTAATCCACGCTGGCTGTTGTCGCTTCGTTGCCCCAGGTCGACGTGAGTTGGCGCAAGGCATCGAGCGCGGGTTCGTGCGCATCCGCCAGCGTCTGTTGCAGCAGTTGCTGCCAGCGCGTGAGAAACACCGCGTGGTCGTCGAGCTGTATGTCTAATAGATTAGCCGGCGCAAAGTCGGCGCGTGCCTGCAGATCATCGCGAATTTGTTGCGCGCGCGCGCCGAGGTCCTGTCCGCCGTTACCAAGCAATGCGAAGTCCGTGTCGCCCACCGTGCGATTGTTGGCCGTCCACAATCGTCCTTCGGCAGGGTTCTCGATGCGCGGGTATTGCGCGGGCGCGGCCCAGCCGGTCCATCCGGTATTGGGTTGTGACCAGTCCGCCGGGCGAAGCGGGTCGAATCCGGTGCGCAGCGGAATGCTGTTGCCGGCGATGGTCCAACCAATATGTCCGGCACTATCCGCCACGACCAGATTTTGCGGTGGCATGCCCAGCGTGGGCGCAATGTCCAATGCAGCAGACACTTGATTGGCGTGCTCGAGTAGCATCGTGTTCAAGTTGTAAGCGTGAGGCTGGCCGCCAATCCACGACAAGGCAAGTGACGTACCGTCGGTGTCCTTCGCCATGACCGGTCCCCATCGCGTTTCTTCCACTTCCAGCGTATGCGGGGCGGAGCCTTTGATGCGGATGACTTCCTCATGCTTTTCGATCGTTGCCCAACCCTCAGGCACTTTGTAACGAGTGGAATCGTGCGGATCGCGCAGCACGCGAACCCAGTCCGACCAGTCGCCGTAGCTGTTCGTGAAACCCCAGGCGATCTGTCCGTTCGATCCGACGACGAGCGCTGGGGTGCCCGGTAGCGTTACACCCACCGCATCGCGTTGGCCGTTCGGCGCCGTTGGGTCGGGATAGCGCAGTCGCGCGCGGAACCAGATGTTGGGCACGCGCAAAGCCAGATGCATATCGTTGGCGAGCAATGCCGCGCCGGTATGCGTGAGGTTGCCGGCGACAGCAAAGTTGTTGCTGCCGGGATACGTTTCGTCCGTCGAGAAGTTCGACAGTGCGGCGACTTTTGCAGCGCCATCGTTAACTGCCGCTCGACGAAGATCATAAGCCGCCGCGTCGGGTACGACAGGTGACTGCGATACGTGGCCGCTCAGCGGCGCTTCCCACGTCGGGTCGGGCGAAATCAGGAAGTCCACCAGCGGATCGGGCAGTGCGGCGCGCATACGCGCAATATTGAGTTTGCGTTCTTCGCGGCCATCGCCGTTGAGATCCAGATACATCGCGGCGATCACCAGCATGGTGTCTTCCGATCGCCACGGTTGCGGTTGCGTGCCGGTGAGCATGTACTCCCACGGTTTCTCGCGCAGGTTCGCAAGGCCTGCATTAACGCCATCGCGATACACGTCGAGCGTGTGTTTCTTTTCCGGTGTCAAGGCCGCATAGGCCGCTTCTGCGACGGCACGCAGGCGATGACGACGATGATTGATGTCGGTATCCAACGCTGCGGGACCAAACAGTTCCGATAGTTCGCCGGCGGAGAGGCGACGCATCAGGTCCATCTCGAAGAAACGTTCCTGCGCGTGTACGTAACCAAGCGCATAGCCGACGTCGTCGCGGGATTGACCTGTCAGCGTGACTACACCCAATGCATCGCGATTGATCGTGACGGCATGGCCGATATCCGCTACGCGCCGTTCGCCATCCAGTTGCGCACGGCTACCTGCCAGCAACCACCAAGCCGTCGCGATGATACCGATCACCATGATCAGGATCAGAATAATCAGCGCGCGGAACCACCGAAAGCGACGTTTCATTGATTGGCGAACACCGCGAAGATGCCCGCGTAGGGCTTGACCATGAAGGTGGGAGCGCCCGAGTAGCCGGTGCCGTCGATGTAGAACTGCGAAATGCTGCCGTCCAGATATAGCGCATCGCGGCAACCGAGTTCGTCGCGGAAAAGCTGCGCAAACGTATGAAAATTCACCGGCGATTCGCTCACCACGAAAATCACCTGGTACGGCGAGTGTGCGCACACGCCACTGCGCCATTTCAGACTGCCGGAATCATCGATGAATTGATTGTTGATCTGCCCATCGATGACCAGCATCGGTCCGGATTGCGTCGCCAGATCGGCGGACTTTCCGTCCGCTTTGAAGTCGAGGCTGGTACGTACCGCGGCATGACCGTCGGGATAGATCGCGAACACGCCATTGGGCTGAATCGAAAAATTGCCCGCGGACGCTTTGCCACGGAAAAGATTCAGCGGTACCAGCGTCTTGCCGTTTTCCACATACAGGCCCAGCGGCGAGTACGACTGGTCGTAGATGCCCGCATTCGCTGCGAACATCAATCGCTTGCCGTTGGAGGCGCCCCATTCGCGCAGTGTTTGAATATCGCCGAAGGGTTGGCCGTTGTCGGGATTGTGCCAGTGCAGGGTCAACGTTTCGCGGTGCAGATCCAGCTTCACCACGGTGTAATCCTGGCCCTGGTAGCTCAGTTCGCGGCTTTCCATCGGATCGACCTGGTAGCTGCAGGCCGTGAGCGCGTAACACGCTCCGATCAGCGCGAGCAGGCAGGATATCCGGCGGCGACACAGCCGTTGGAGAGGCGAGAACGGGCGCATGGATAGATGGTGGCCGGGTCGAGGTGGCGGATGCAAGACCATTTGTTGAGCTTTAGCGCTTAAACTTCAGCTTTGCATTCCTGCGCACCGCCTCATGCCCTATACGCCTATCGTTGCCACGCTCGGTTATGTGCTCTCGCCAGATCGGCGCAAAGTATTGATGATCCACCGCAATGCGCGGCCGGATGATCAACATCTGGGCAAATACAACGGTCTGGGCGGCAAGATGGAGCCAGGCGAAGACATTGCCGAATGCATGCGCCGTGAAATTCGCGAAGAGGCGGCCATCGAATGCGAAACCATGCATCTGCGCGGCACGCTCAACTGGCCCGGTTTCGGCAAGCAGGGCGAAGACTGGCTGGGCTTTATCTTCATCGTCGACACCTTCCGTGGTGAGCCGTTGACGGAGAACCCCGAGGGCACGCTGGAGTGGATCGATGTCGATCAGCTGATGACGCTGCCGATGTGGGAGGGCGATCGCCACTTTTTGCCGCTGGTGTTTGACGAGGATCCGCGGCCATTCCACGGCGTGATGCCGTACAAGGATGGGCGCATGCAGTCGTGGTCGTTTACGCGGCTTTGAGACCGAAGTTTCCGGTCTTTTTCGTTTACTGATTCCAGCGAAGCCATCGAGCTACACACAATCCCACGGGATAAAGATCCCTCACGTCATTCCGGCGCAGGCCGGAATCCAGTGTCGTCGTCCTTGATTCGTGAGGAAGCATATAAGCGTTATCGCCGCTGGATTCCGGCCTGCGCCGGAATGACGAGCAAAAAGCAACGCCGTGTCCGGTTTTCTGGGTAACTCTTACGGCACACGGCGCAACGCGACAACCGCATTCAATCCACCAAACGCAAATGAATTGCTGACTGCAGCATTCACGGGCATGCGGCGCGCATCCAGTGGCACGTAATCCAGATCGCAGGCGGGATCGGGGCCAAGGTAGTTCAACGTCGGCGGCACGATGCCATGACGCAGGGCGCCAATGACGGCGATTAGTTCCAGCGCACCCGCCGCACCCAACGCATGACCATGCATCGGTTTGGTCGACGAAATAGCCAGCTTGCGCGCGTGCTCACCAAATACGCGATGGATGGCGGCTGTTTCGGTGCAGTCGTTCGCGGCCGTGCCAGTACCGTGCGCGTTGATGTAATCCACCTCCGCTGGCTGCATATTTGCGTCCTGCAGCGCGGCGGTGATTGCCGCGGCGGCACCGATCTCCGATGGCGCCGCGATATCGCCCGCATCCGCACTCATGCCGACGCCAACAAGCTCGGCAAGAATGGTGGCGCCACGCGCCTGTGCGCTCTCCAGCGTCTCCAGCACAAACATCGCCGAACCTTCGCCAAGCACGATGCCGCGGCGATTGATGCTGAAAGGACGGCATGTATCGGGCGACAGAACGCGCATCGCTTCCCATGCGCGCAGGAGGCCGAGCGTAAGGCAGGCTTCCGTACCGCCCACCACCGCGGCATCGACGATACCGGCACGCATCATCAGCGCCGCCTGGGCAATGGCGTGGTTGGAGGATGCGCATGCACTGGCCACCGTAAAAGTGGGGCCAGTGATACCGTGCGCCATGCTGATCTGACTGGCCGGCGCGTTCGACATGATGCGCACGATGCCAAGCGGATGAAAACGTCCTGCTTTGTCGGCGTAGAGCTTCTTGTACAAGCCTTCGCGCGTTTCTTCACCGCCGACGCCAACGCCGGTGACAACCGCCGTGCGTCCGTTGCGTACATCCAGTCCGGATTGTGCAATGGCTTCGTTCGCCGCCACCAGCGCGTACTGGCTCATGGGATCGAGAAACGGCAGACGCGCTTCATCGATGTACTGGGTGGGGTCGAAGTCGGTGACTTCTGCAGCGACGGGATTGTTGCGCAACAGACTGGCGTCGACATGATGAATCGTGTCGATGCCGCTGCGGCCTTCGACCATCCCCTGCCAGGTATCCGTGGCATTGTGGCCGAGCGCGCAGATCGCACCCATGCCGGTAATCACGATACGGCGCATGGACTTCAGCTATTGCCTTTCAGCGTGATTTGTCGCTGCACAGCATCGACCAGATGGCCGACGGTGCCCGCTTCGAAATCGGTGTCTTCGTTGGGTAGATTGATGTTGAAGTGTTCTTCGATATCGAAAATCACTTCGATGGCGTCCAGCGAAGCGACGCCGAGATCCTTGAGCGTCGAGTCGGCTTTGATCGTGGCGATATCGATCTTGGCTTGCTTGGCAATAATTTCGAAAATTTCTTGCTGAACGTTGCTCATGGATCGTTTCCCTGTTTGGCCCCTGTCACAAGCGTGACGAAGCGCCCGCGTGTTGTCCAGACAAAACTGCGTAGGTTCTTGCCGTCATAGTCTCCGCGCAGCCTTTCGCGAACCTTGTCGCCGGCGCATGCGTAACGTGAATATCTACTGGCCAGTTTGCAAATTCGGCGGATGCGATGATCCGACGACGAACGCGCAACGTTTAGCTTCCGGCGGTCACGCCCAGCGCGCCCTTGGCTTCGGTGGGCGCATCGTTTTCCGGATGCGCGCCGCTTTCGGCAAATGCCAGGCAGACGATGCCGAGCACGATCACGCCGGCGCCCAAAAGACGCATCGGTGTCAGTGCTTCATGGAATATCCACGCCGACGCAAACATCACGGTGACCACGTCCAGGTGGGTAGCCGCGAAGGCCGGGCCGATCGGTGCGTGCTTGAGCAAACTCATCCAGGTGAAGAAATTGCCCAGATAAGCGGCGAGCGCGATGTAGATCCACGGATGGCCGAACACGCGTTGCACCCATGCCCAGTTTGCCTCGGGCGGGAATGCGTGGACGCCGGTGTTCTTGAAACTAAGCTGCACGATGGTGTCGAACGCGAGCAGCAACAAAAAGCCGCAAAGATAAAACCGCCAGGTGCGTCCGCTGCCGCTCATGCGCCCAGCCCCACGATGGCAACGCCGGTACTGACCAGCAGGATGCCCGCTACGCGCAGGGGTGTGAGTTTTTCGCGGAACAACAACCAGCCCGCCACCATGATCACGACGATATTGATCGAGCTAAGTAGCACGCCCTCAGAAAGATCCACCAACGACAGGAAGGCGATCCAGAAGAGGATCTTGACGACGTAAGTGAGAATGCCCAGCCACATCCACGGACGACTCGCCATATAGCGCCAGCGCGCAGCGCCGTCTCCGGCCAGCGGATCGCTGGCGGCGCGCTTGAGCAGAAGCTGGCCGCCGGTTTCCAGCGACACACTGACCAACCACAACGTGGCGACAAGCGGAGTCACGGAAGTCCTTTCAGGCGATGGCGCGCGCACCCGGTGCGCAGCTTGAGGCAACCTTCGAAAAATATTCGGCGGTGCGGTGGATCAGCGTGCGGCGTTCACGGTCGATCGTGATCATGTGATAGCTGTCTTCGAGCAACAGCATTTCCACCGGACCGGACACGCTACGTGCAACGAGATACGCATTTTCGACGCTGGCGACGTCATCCTCGGTCGCATGCGCAACCAGACACGGCGCCGTCACCTTCGGCAACTCGCGTTTCACCACCTTGGCCATGGCGCGCATTTCCGCCAGCGACGGCCACGGGTTGCCCGGAAGGCCCGCCGCGGTGCTGTCGCCCGAGTGCAGCATCGTCTGACTGATCTGCTTGCGCAGGCGCTCGTCACGCAGCCCGTAGGGCTCCGTTTCGTAAGTGATGCCGTTTTTCCAGAAGCCGAGCTTCAACATCAGCGGAAGCAGGACGGAGAAGCGGCTGTACCACGGAATCGCCCAGCCGTCGTAGCGGAAGGTTGCGCCGTACACACCCACGCCGCGTACCCAGTCCGGATGATCGGCGGCAAGTTTCAAGGCGAGAAGCGCGCCCATGGAGAGGCCGGCCACGAACAGGTGGTCCACTTCGTGGCGGTATTTTTCCGCGGCGGCTTCGACGCTCGCGTACCAGTCTTTCCAGCCGGTCGCGAGCAGATCCTGCACATCGCCGCAGTGTCCGGCCAACTGCATGCCGTAGACGCTGAAACCTGCGTTATTCAGCCCTTTGCCGACCAGGCGCATCTCGGTAGGGGTACCGGTGAGTCCATGGATAAGCAGGACGCCGCAACGGCCACCTTCGAGGCGAAATTCAACGTTTTGGATCACTGAGGGTCTCTGCAAGGCACTGACGGGGCGAAATAATCTCCACAGTCTCGTGCAGAGTGGCTTTCCAGCCGCTTTCGATGTCCGATTAGTGGCCGTTGAAGCCGTTGAATTTGCTCACGCCGATGGAAATACCCACGGCGCCGGTGGGGTGATCGCAGCTGCCGGTATTCTGGACGATGTTCACGTTGCCGCCTTCGTACGTTCCGGTGCCGACATGGCTGGCGCTGACGACGCCCATGTTGACGTCGCCATGGACCTGGGCCTTGTTGTAGGTGGAATCGTCGCAGGCGGTGCTGGCGGTTTCGTCACGCCCGGGTTTGCCGCTGGTATCGCCGTAGTAAACACCCGGCGAGTCTTTGGAAGACGGGTGAGCGCCGTTGATGGTCACCATGCTGGCGCTGGGATTGGGTTGCGCGGTGCTGGCCTTCGCCGGTTGCGGAGCGGTCGAACTGGAGGCCGGTACGCTGTTGGCCGGAAGTTTCAGGTTCAGCGGCTGACTGGACGTTTGCGCCCACGCAGCCGTCATCAGCAGGCAGGACGCCAGGGCGGTGGCGATTCTTACGTTCATACGTGCTCCGGGGGCGTGGTGCCGGGGTTATCGATCGCATAACGCACGGGGATGTCCCGCCGTGCACATGCCCATTGGACGATCTGCGGTCTGGGGAAGTTCCTTTCAACCGGTGGTTTCGATGCGTTCCACGCGGCGCAGGCCGCGTGGCAGCACGCCGCCGCGGGTAGCGCGATTGCCGCCGTACTCGACCAGATCGGACCACTTCAGCGTCAACTTGCGCTGGCCTGCGAACAGCGTGATTTCACCCTTGCCTTCGGCGACCACCGCCACACCCACCACGCGCTCATCGCCGCTGGCGAGCTTGGCTTTCGGAATTTCGATGAGCTTGTTGCCTTTGCCCTTGTCCAGCTCGGGCAGTTCGGCCACCGAGAACATCAACAGGTGGCCTTCCGTCGTGACGACCACGATGCGATCGCGCGCAGGATCGGCTGTCACTTGCGGTGCGAGCACACGCGCATCGTCACCGAGCGTGATGATCTGCTTGCCGGCCTTGTTGCGGCCCGTCAGCGCCTCGAAGCGCGTGACGAAGCCGTAGCCGAAGTCGGTGGCCAGCACCAAGCGTGTGTCGTTGTCACCCGCGGTGATCGCGTCGAAGCGTGCGCCGGCAGGCGGCGTGAAACGACCGGTCAGCGGTTCGCCGTTGCCACGCGCGGAAGGCAACGTGTGCGCAGGCGTGGAATAGCTGCGTCCGGTCGAGTCGATGATGGCGACTTGCTGCGTCGTGCGCGTTTTTACGGTCGCAAGCAGGGCATCGCCTTCGCGGTAGGACAAACCTTCTGCATCGATGTCGTGCCCCTTCGCCGCGCGAATCCAGCCTTTCTGGCTCAGCACGACCGTGACCGGCTCGCTGGCGACCAGCGCGCTTTCATCCAGCGCTTGCGCAGCTTCGCGCTGCACCAGCGGCGAGCGGCGATCATCGCCGTACTTCGCAGCATCGGCGCGTAGTTCTTCCTTGATCAAACCCTTGAGCTTGGCAGGCGACTTCAGCAGCACGTTGATCTTGGCGCGTTCTTCTTCGAGCTGATCGCGCTCGGCGTTGATCTTCATCTCTTCCAGGCGCGCCAGCTGGCGCAGCTTGGTTTCGAGGATGTAATCGGTTTGCTCTTCGCTGAGTTTGAAGCGCGCCATCAGCACCGGTTTGGGTTCGTCCTCGGTGCGGACGATGCGGATCACCTCGTCGAGGTTGAGGTAAGCGATGCGCAAACCTTCCAAGAGGTGCAGGCGACGCTCGACTTTGGCGAGGCGATGATTGAGCCGGCGCGTCACCGTATCGATACGGAAGTTCAGCCATTCGGTGAGGATGCGCTTCAGATCCTTCACCTGCGGACGGCCATCCAGGCCGATCATGTTGAGATTGACGCGGAAGCTCTTTTCCAGATCCGTGGTGACGAAAAGATGCTGCATCATTTCGTCCGCATCAACGCGGTTCGAGCGCGGCACGATAACAAGACGGATGGGATTTTCGTGATCCGATTCGTCGCGCAGGTCTTCGATCATTGGCAGTTTTTTCGCGCGCATCTGCGCGGCGATCTGCTCGAGGATCTTGGATGGGCTCACCTGATGCGGCAGCGCCGTGATCACGATGTTGCCGTCTTCACGCGCGTAGACTGCGCGGGCGCGGATCGAACCGCCGCCCGTGTGGTACATCGCAAGCAGTTCGTTGCGCGGGGTGATGATTTCCGCTTGAGTCGGATAATCCGGTCCGCGCACGTGTTCGCAAAGATCTGCGATAGTGGCGTCCGGATCGTCCAGCAGGCGGATGCACGCGCTGACGATTTCGCGCAGATTGTGCGGCGGAATGTCGGTGGCCATGCCCACCGCGATACCCATCGAGCCATTGAGCAACACATGAGGCAGGCGTGCAGGCAACCAGCTGGGTTCTTCCAGGGTGCCGTCGAAGTTGGGCACCCAGTCCACGGTACCTTGACCGATCTCGCCCAGCAGCACATCGGCAATCGGATTGAGCTTGGACTCGGTATAACGCATGGCCGCGAAGCTTTTCGGATCATCGGGCGAGCCGAAGTTGCCCTGACCGTCGATCAGCGGATAGCGATACGAGAACGGCTGCGCCATGAGCACCATCGCTTCGTAGCAGGCGCTGTCGCCGTGCGGATGGAACTTACCGATCACGTCACCGACCGTACGCGCCGATTTTTTTGGCTTGGCACCGGCGGCCAGACCAAGCTCGCTCATCGCGAAGATGATGCGGCGTTGCACCGGCTTCAGCCCGTCGCCCACGAAGGGCAGGGCGCGATCCAGCACCACGTACATCGAGTAATCGAGGTAAGCCCGCTCGGCGTATTCCTTGAGCGGGATCTGTTCGTAATTGGCTTGCAAGTTCATGGGGAATATCTTCGGAGGCGCGGGGCGCCATAGCGGGGAGGATGGTGCCAGATGGCGGGCGCCTTAGGCTAGAATGCCCGACGGCTCGAACATCCATGACTGGACGAAAACCAATGCAATTTCAACGCACAATCGCAGTTGCAGTGGCCTGCGTCCTGTTCTCGGGATGCGCGCTGGTCGGAGGCCGGCGCCCCGAACTTGGTTATTCGGATAAAAATCATCCCAAGTCGGACACGGCACTTATCGTCTGCGCAGAGCAAGAGCCGGCGTACTTGTGCGGCATCACGGGTGTGGACGACAAGAGCACCTGGACCCAATACGACGGCGGCAAAACACCGTGGGTGCGCGTGTTGCCGGGCGATCGCGTCGTGCGGCTCACCTTGTCGAACAACCACCTGATCAACCGTCCGTGGCTGAAGATGAGCGGCATACAGGCAGGTCATGTTTATCGCATCACGGCGGGCTTCGACGGAAAGGCCGTGACGGCGTCTTACGTCGATCTCGGCAAGATGGACAGCTACACCCTCCATATCCGCCGTCTGCCACTCAGTCCCAAGGCAGTCACCGCGGACTTTTGATGGCGGCGCAGCAGATTAATCCTGCTGCACGACAACCCCCAGCTTGGCCAATTGCGCCTGGACACTGTCTGGGCCTGCAAGATGCGCGGCGCCGACGGCGATGAATATGGTGCCGGGCTGCCGAATCATCATGTCCTTGATCTTCGCTGCCCAGTTTTCGTTGCGCTCGACGATCAGCTGTTGATAGAGCTCTGGCTCGCGTGTTTTGAGCTCGTCGTTCTCCAGCTTCGCGATGGCGGCGACATTGCCCTGTTTCCACTCGTTAACGAGTGAGCGAAGTTCTTCGGTGCTTTTGTCGACGTCACGCAGCGTGTCACGCAAAAAGGCCAGTTGCATCGGCGAAGACAGATTCGCGAGAAATTGAATTTGCTGTTCTGCCGTTTCCAATCCGTATACAGGCTTGCCTGCGGCACTCATGTCTGTCTTCAGTTGTTTGTCCACACCTTGCGACGGGTCCATGCCGGCCTTCATCAACGGTGCCACCGACAACGTCAACGCCGCCAGCCAGGGCTTCATCGGCTGCAGCGTTTGCGCGCCGCCGGGTAAGCCAGCTACTTGTGCGGCTTTGGCGAGCGCATCGTTTTCGTTCTGGCTCAGTTGTGTGGACAGCGGATGTTCCGCATCCAGGCCGTAACGCAGTATCAGTGGCGCGATGGATGCCTGATCGTCATCCGTCAGCTCGATATAGAGGGACTTGCTTTGCGAAAGCGCTTGATCGAGCGCCGGGAAACGCCAGTTCGTATCGCTGGGCAGCAGATGGACGGTGCCGAAGAGATAGATCGTGCTGTTGCCGATTTTTGCCTGCCAAAGAACAGGGTGTGCGAAGGCGTTGCCGCACAGCAGAAAAAGGAAAGGCAGCAGAACAAGCAAACGATGATGGATGCGCATGAATGACTCAGCGAGGGACACGGTAACCTCCGGCGACGCCGTGCGGGCTCAAGGTCAGTTGCCACAGTTGATCGCGACGGCTGCGGAACACGGCGGACGATACGGAGAGATAGAACCGCCACATCCGGCGGAAGCGTTCGTCATAGCGGGTTGAGAGCGATGGCCACGCGGCGTCGAAGTTCGCGCGCCATGCGGTAAGTGTGCGGTCGTAATCGGCACCGAAATTGTGCCAGTCCTCCACCACGAACAAACCCTCCAGCGCTGCTGCCACCTGACTGGCCGCAGGAATCATCGAATTCGGGAAGATGTACTTTTCGATCCACGGATCCGGACGCCCCGGCGACTGGTTGCTGCCGATGCAATGCAACAGGAACAAACCATCGCTTTTGAGGCAGCGGCGTGCGACTTCGAAGTACTCGCGATAATTCTTGCCGCCCACGTGCTCAAACATGCCAATCGACATGATCGCATCGAACGAATCGTCGAGTTCCCGGTAATCCTGCAAGCGAATCTCTATCGGCAAGCCGTGGCACAGTTCACGCGACAGTTCGGCCTGCTCGTGCGAAACGGTAATGCCCACGCCGCTTACGCCATAACGTTCTGCCGCAAACTTCAGCGCTTCGCCCCAGCCGCTGCCGATATCGAGCACGCGCATGCCAGGCTTCAATTGCAATTTCCGGCAGATCAGATCGAGCTTGGCTTCCTGCGCGTCGTCCAGATTGTTCGCTTGCGCCCAATAACCGCAGGAATACACCATGTACTTGCCGAGCATGGCTTTGAATAGATCGTTGCCAAGGTCGTAATGCAGCTTGCCGATGTCGAAGGCATGCTCGCCGCGCTGCATGTTGATGAAGCGTGCTTTCAGATGCGCGATCAGGGTATCGAGCGTCTTGAGGTGTTCGTCCAGATGGGTGGTCAGAATTTTGGTGAAGAAGCCGGGCAGATCCTCGGCGTCCCACCATGCATCCATGTATGCCTCGCCCAGGCCGAGCGAACCGTGTGCAAAGACGCGTGCATAAAGCTGATCGTCATGCACGCGAATATCGGTGGGTGCGTTGCCATCGATATGCACGCCGGCCATGTCGAGGAGTTCGGCGGCACGCTGCCTCAGCGAATCCTGATTCATGCATGTTGACCCTTGCCCAGTAGGCCGAAGTTTACCGGAGACCATGCGTAAACGAGGTCAACGCCCGCGTTACGCACCTGGTCCAGCAACGTCTGTGCATTTTGCTCGCTGAGCAGAAACTCGATCTTTTGCGGAAGATCGTCGGCGAGTTCAAAAAAGGCTTCGTGGTGGATGACGCCATGCCGTCCGTACCCGGCCGTCGCCCGGAATACCGAGCCGCCGCCGAGCTTCAGGCGCTTGGCCAAGCCCAGTAGCCATTCGGACACCAGCAGACCGTCGTGCTTGGCGTGGACGTGTGTGTAGAACCTGAGAAAGACGCCGTTGGCCGCGGGACTGTCGAGCGAGATGTTGTTGCTCATGGCGTTGCTCTCTCCCTTTCAATGACGCAGCAAACCGCGCGTCAGGAAAATGCCCAGGATGGTCATGGCCAGACTGCCGAAAAGATGCACGGCGATATGCATACCAAACCAGAGGTATTGCCCGCGTAATAACAGCGTGTCGGCTTCGGCGGAAAAGGTAGAGAAGGTGGTCAGGCCGCCGAGAAAGCCGGTCATGATCAGCAGCCGCAGCTCCGGCGGTAAGGTCTGAAAATGCTCGAAGATACCCATCATGCAGCCCATCAGCAGGCCGCCACTCAGGTTCGCCGCGAGCGTACCCAGCGGAACGGTGGGAAAGATGGGATTGAGCAGTACGCCGAGTATCCAGCGCAGCCAACATCCGAAGGCGCCGCCGATACCGACGGCAAGAAATCCGGTCATGCTCACGTTGTGTTGCCTCCTGTTTGCCTTGGTCCCATTCCACGGCAACAGGCACGCCTGCGCCGCCGGAATCCGGTGGTGCAGGCATCATCAACCTTTCGGTGGTTTGTTCCACAATGGAACGGGAGGCATGCCATCTCCCACATGCCAGCATCCTATCCGATGCCGGTGGGGGCGGGTCAAATGCTCCCGCCGGGCGTGAACTCGGGCATGGCGGCGATCATCTGTGCCACATCTTCGGGTGCCATGCCATGTGCGGCAATGGTGTGGCGGCCGCGGCCGTAGGGACCCCATTCGCCGCCGTTGGTGACGGTGAAGATGCCCATGGTCGGTACATCCGACGCACAGGCCAGATGCATGATGCCGCAGTCCGCGCTGATATAGACGGCCAAACCGGACAGTACGCTGGCCAGCTTGCGCAAGTCGCTGGAAAAATACGCGGGGTATTTCGAGCTGAGCATCGATTTGCCCGAGGCGGGAACGATCTCGACAAAACTGTAGTCCGGGTGTTGGGCTTGCAGCACCTGCAGGAAGCGCGTCCACCATGCTTCGCCCAGCAACTTCGGGCCGGTCGCATTGCCAAAGATGCCGATGATGCCGCGGCCCGGCGATTCGATACCGCTGGCGGCCAGCGACCGGGTGAGTGCTTCGCGTCCCTGTTCGCGTTCCACCGCGCTCAGGCGGATATCCGGCACGGGATATTCCGCTGCGGTGTCGCGGCCCATCGCGCTGCGCAGCAGATAGACCGGGCGACGTCCCTTGCTTTCGAGATGGGAGGGCAGCGGCACGGCATGCGTGATTTCGCCGTGCTTCTTCGGGCTGCTGAAGCCAAGCGTGTAGGTCGAGTTCGACAACAGCATCAGCAGGCGGCCGGTTTGCGACAGCGGGTCTGCATCGATCGCCAGGTCATAGCGAATCTTGCGCATGCGCTTGAGTGTGCCGAAGAACTGAAACGGATGGCCCACGCCATGCGCAGGCATCGTGAAGATGTTTTGCACGCTGAAGTAGTGGCCGTAAACGTCTTTCGCGATGGGGCTGCGCGTAAGAATGTCGATCTCTGCCGCCGGGTAGACCTTTTCCAGCTCAGCCAGCAGTGGTGTCAGCAACAGCGTGTTGCCCAGGCTGTGGCTGACATGGCAAACCAGAATGCGATAGACGCCTTTTGCCGGCAGCGGATCGGAAGTGGGCTGCCCATGATTGCCGAAGACAAGGCGCATCAGCCGCCGCGCAACGCGACGGCGAAAGTCGTTGATGGGGTCGTAGTAGCGCGTGTTCTTCAGCACAGTGGGTTTCGCGGCGGTTGGGCGAGGGCGACTATACCGGTTCGCCATCCTTGGTAAGCAGACCGCGCGCAACTAACCAGTCGCGCGCGTTTTCGGCGTCCTGTTCGAACCAGGCGCGGGCGGACCCAAGCCGGAAGGAATAACCCCAGGCATCCATGTCGGACATGATGCGTTGGCGCCCCACACCGGGAAGGGTGTCGCCCAGCACGATCTGCAAATAACAGACGGCGTCTTCTTCGGCGATGGAATCTGTGGCGTCGGTGTGAACCTCTTCCCGACGCTCCGGCGGCAGCACGATCAGGTGACCGGCTTCGTGCAAGAGCGAATGGACGGGCGTATCGCTGCGGGCATACACGGTATTGCCGATGATGCCGGCTTCGTCTTCGCCCCAGAAGCTGCCCGGGATCGGTACGCCATCCGCGACGTAAACGAGCGTCAGGCCATGGCGCGCAAGCAACGACTCGATGGCGTTGCTA
>NZ_RYZR01000003.1 GCF_003977615.1 Dyella dinghuensis | reverse complement strand
CTCAACCTTGCTAAAAGGTTGATCCGTGTTTGGATGAAGGTGCTTTCTAATGAAAGAAGTGAGGCGTGCGGTGAGCGTGGCCCCTCACCCCGGCCCTCTCCCCGGAGGGGAGAGGGAGTAACGCATCAGGTCGCGGCGTTGCCTGCCGGTTTGGCCTCCGGCAACGCGACCGACAGCTCGAGTATTTCATGCCCGCTGTCGCGCTCGACGTTGATGTTGATCGCGTCCAGGTCGACGTTCACGTACTTCTTGATGACTTCGAGCAATTCATTGCGCAGCAAGGGGAGGTAATCCGGTGCGCCTCGGGTGGAGCGCTCCTGCGCAACGATGATGCGAAGACGCTCCTTGGCGACCACGGCAGTCGGTTCGGGCCGGCGCTTTAGAAAATCGAGAATACCCATCGCGATCAACCTCCGAATACGCGCTGGAAGAAGCCCTTCTTGGGTGCTTCAAGGAAGCGCATTGGGCGGGTTTCGCCAAGGATGCGGGCCACGGTGTCGCGGTAGGCCTGCCCGGCGTACGAGTTTTCGTCGAGGATGACCGGCACGCCGGAGTTCGATGCGGCGAGCACGTTCTCCGATTCCGGGATGACACCCACCACGCTGAGGCCGAGGATTTCCTCGACGTCTTTCACGCTGAGCATTTCGCCCTGTTCCACACGCGCGGGGTTGTAGCGGGTAAGCAGCAGATGCTGGGCAATCGCGCCGTCGCCGCGTTCGGCGCGACGTGTCTTGCTGGCGAGAAGGCCGAGAATGCGGTCGGAGTCGCGCACCGACGACACTTCCGGATTCACCACCACGACGGCGTGATCGGCGAAATACATCGCCAGATGCGCGCCCTTTTCGATACCTGCCGGCGAGTCGCAGACGATGTAGTCGAAGCCGTCGCTCGATAGATCGTTGAGTACCTTCTCGACGCCTTCCTGTGTCAGTGCATCTTTATCGCGCGTCTGGCTGGCGGCGAGCACGGAGAGATTTTCGTAGCGTTTGTCCTTGATCAGCGCTTGCTTGATCGTGGCTTCGCCCTGGATGACGTTGACGAAGTCGTACACCACACGACGTTCGCAGCCCATGATCAGATCGAGATTTCGCAAGCCGACGTCGAAGTCGATGACCGCCACTTTCTTGCCCTGCATGGCCAGTCCGGTGGCAAGCGATGCGCTGGTAGTGGTTTTGCCGACGCCGCCCTTACCGGACGTCACAACGATAATCTCAGCAGTCAAGGCTCATCTCCGCATGTGTTCTTGTAATAGTCATTATTTCAGTGGCGCAATCAATAGTTTTTCGCCCTCGAGCCAGCATTGCACAGACTGGCCCTCCAGGTCTTTCGGAATTTGTTCGAAGACGCGGTAGTGGCCGGCAATCGCGATCAGCTCGGCACGGAAATCCGACACGAAGATGCGCGCTTTTATATCGCCTTGCGCGCCAGCCATCGCGCGGCCTTTCAGGCTGCCATAGATATGAATGCTGCCGTCGGCGATAACTTCGGCACCGTTCGCAATCGCGCCGGTGACGACAAGATCGCGATCGCGTGCATACACCTGCTGACCCGAACGCACCGCACTCTCGTGGCGTTGCGCGCCGACCGGTGCGTCCGTCGGTGACAGCACCGGTTCGCGTACCGGCGCAGGCGCGGGTGCTGCAGCGGGCGCGGCATTTGGCGCAGCATTCGTGGCGGGTGGCGCGATGCTGCCGCCGTCGGCGGGTTCGTAGGCTGCGCGGAACTTCGCGATCAGCGGCAGTCCCATGCGTTGTGCCAGCGCTTCGGTCGCGCTCGTGCCGTACGCCAGACCGACCGGCAACATGCCGGCACTGCGCACGGCTTCGAGCAGCGCATCGACGACGCCGTCATCGGGAAGATTGAGCAGGTGACTCAGATCGAGCACCACGGCAGCGCGTGAAAACAGCTGCGGCGCGGCACGAACGCGGCGTTCGAGTTCCTCGCACAAGGCCGCCGCATCGGGCCGTCGTACGCGCACACAAGCGATACCGACCTGGCCAAAGCGCAAGTCGCAAGCGTCAGAAGTCTGTTGATCCATTTTTACATTCATGAGCGCCGCTCTCCGGCGAGGCGGCGCTTGGTAGTGTTGTCAGTTTTAAGGGTGGGGCGGCCGGCAAGCCAGGGCTCGTCGGGCAAGCCGCCGTGTTCGAGATAGGTATCGCGAACATATGTGTAGCTGGGCAGATCTTTGGCGAGCAAGCTCACCTGTGGACCGTGTTCGCCCATGCGTTGCTGGCCGACTTCCTGAAAACCGTAGGTACCGTGGAAGAGCACCACGACATCGTCGACCGGTTCCAGAAACACTTCGCATGCCAGCAGCGGCACGCGTACTTCGGCGAAGCTGTTCACATCGCAATAGAAAATGCGGCCCAGGCCGTGGCGCCGGTAGGCGTTGGCGATGACGATGCGATCGATGTACACGAACGACGGATAGTGTTCGTTGAACCAGCGGTAATTGGGACTGCTGTAGTCGCCGCCGTCGCGCAGGGCGATCAGGAATCCGGCGAGCTGTCCGTCGATCTCGGCCACGCGGAAGTAGTCGGCGTGATCGTAGAAATAGCGCAACTGCACGGCGTCCAGCACGAGGATGGAGCGACCGGCGGTGTTGTTGAGCGCCAGGACGGCATCCAATTCGTGCTCGCGCACGTCGCGGATGGCAAGGGCCATTCGTTGCTCCGCAGTGAGTAGTTGCTAAGGAAAAGACCGACTGACGGCCCAGCTCCGGCGCATTATGGCATGTGCCACAAGGCGTATCATCCCGTATTGCGGCATGTAAAACCTTTGTAAAGCCACGCGCTGAGCAATCGAGGTAGGGGTGACTTCCCGCGCATTACAGGGCATTGGCGCGGCCCTATGATGCATGCCATGGCCATGACAACCAACTTCAACCATTTGCGGCTGCTGCGCATTACCGGGCTTATCGCTTATCTGTGCGATGGCACGCCGCTGTTCACCAGTTGGGCCACCAAGCGGCTGGATTTGCTACACCGGCCCGACTTCGCGTTGCTGCTTTGCACGCTGTTTTACCTGATCTTCGGCATCATCTATCTGCTAGTAACCAACAACCTCGGCGCGCGCACACACGTCGGTGCGCGATTATTCGGGTTGCTACTGATGACGGCGGCGGCGCTGGTGGTGGGCTGGTACAGCCACAGCGGGCTGTCCGCGATCCTGATGGTCGTGATCTCCGTCGTATTGCCGTGGCTGGTCCCTTTTTGGGTCGGCATCGGGTGGATGGTGCTGCAGACGATTTGTCTGACGGGGGTATTTGCGACCTTCCCCGAGTACACCATCGTGCTGGCGGTGCTGCAGGCCATCATCTATACGGCCTACTCGTTGGTCGGCTTTGTCATTTCCACTGTCGCGAGCCAGCAGGCGGACGAGCGCGATGTGCAGCGGCGCCTCAATTCCGAGCTGCGGGCGACGCGCGCGCTGCTCGCCGAATCCACCCGTATCGCCGAGCGCATGCGCATCGCGCGCGAGCTACACGACCTGATCGGCCATCACCTCACGGCGCTCAGCCTGAACCTGGAAGTGGCCAGCCATTTGAGCAATGAAGCGGCATCCGAACACGTGCGCAAGGCGCAAAGCACAGCGCGACTGTTGCTCGCCGACGTACGCGAAGCGGTGAGCGAGTTGCGCCAGGACGATGCCATCGATCTGACGCAGGCGCTGCAAAGCCTTATCGACGGCGTTCCCAGTCTGCAGGTGCACCTGACCACGCCCCCGCGTTTCGGGGTGGAAGACCCGCGCCGGGCGCAGGTTCTGCTGCGCTGTGTGCAGGAAATCATCACCAATACCGCCAAGCACGCCGGCGCCCGCAATCTCTGGCTGACTTTTGCCTACGACGATGAAAACCTGCTCAGCCTGAATGCGTGGGACGATGGCCGCGGTTCTGCATCGATTCTACCCGGTAACGGGTTGTCGGGCATGCGCGAACGTTTATCTGAGTACGGTGGCGATGTGTCGATGGAAAGCGAGGCGGGGCAAGGCTTTGCGCTGAGCGTGCGCTTGCCGCTGGGCGAGCCGTCGGTGCTGGCGCATACGCCGTCCCGGTTCGAGCCGCCTGCGTTGAGCGTGACATGATGGCCTGCAAGAATTTGTTTCAGTTAGCGGTACGCATGTGGCCTGCGATGTGCCACGAATATTGCGAGGATGCGCGATGATCTCCGTTTGTCTTGTCGACGACCAGAACCTGGTTCGCCAGGGAGTTCGTTCGCTGCTTGATCTGGCCGAAGATATCCGTGTGGTGGCCGAGTGCGCCGATGGCGTGCAGGCTGTGCAGGACATTCCACGGATCAAGCCCGATGTCGTGTTGCTGGACCTGCGCATGCCGAACATGAGCGGTCTGGAAGTCTTGCAAGCCTTGTCTGCAAGGAATGAATTGCCACCCACGATCATTCTCACCACATTCGATGACGATCAGTTGGTACTGCAGGGGTTGAAAGCGGGTGCGCGCGGTTATCTGCTGAAGGATGTCTCGCTGGAGCAACTTGTGGAAGCCGTGCGCACCGTCGCGTCCGGCGGCTCACTGGTAGCACCGATGGTGACGCAGCGCCTGCTGGCGGGCGTGAGTCGTATGCACAACCAGTTCACCAGCCTCGAACAGCCCGATCCGTTGACCGAGCGTGAAACGGAGATCCTGCGCCTGCTCTCAGGCGGTTACAGCAATAAGGAAATTGCCAATTCTCTGAAGGTGGCGGAAGGAACCGTGAAAAATCACGTTTCGAACATCCTGTCCAAGCTGGGCGTACGCGATCGCACCCGTGCGGTGCTCAAAGCGCTGGAGTTGGGGATCGTCTAGGAGGGATGCTCTGATCAATTCTACGCAGGCGTCACCGTGCCTGTCTGTTCGCATGACGCAGGGCCGTCGGCGAAGGCAGACTGGCCGTCTGTCGAGACGATGGACCGAAGGCATACGGACAGACAGGCACGGCCCAACGTGACGAATTTAAAGTAAAGGGTGATGTCCAGAAGGCGCGCAGGCCGTGCCACGCGACTTGCCAAGACAGCCAGTCTTCCCTGCGTCGCGCAACACACCCTGCGCGCCTTCTGGACATCATGCCGCCTGCGTAGAATTGATCAGAGCATCCCTAAGGCTCTAGACGTCCAATCCAGAAATGCTGCGCAGCAGCGTGGCTGCGGGTCCGCGTGGCCCGTAGCGTTCCTGAGCGTGAGCAAGTACCATCGGCAGCTTAGGCGCCGGCCGATCCCCGTCTGATGCGGTTTCCCTAAGGGAAAGCCATCCCTGGCGGTCCGCTTCGACCTGCGCTTTCCCGCACTAGAGAGACGTCTCGGAGAAACCTGGAATGGCGCGTGTTCTGGAATTTATCGTTGCCCTCATCATCGTCGTAGTTTTCGGCGTTGTGGTGGGTGTCATCATGCCCGGCAGCGGTCACGTTGAACGGTCAGTGGTAGTCAGCAAAGACTTGCGTCAGGTTTACGACGTTGTAGCCAACTTCCGTACCTTCCCCAACTACGGTGTGCTGCGCGCGTACGATGCCAGAACCCAATACACCTTGTCCGGCAATGCATATGGCCCGGGCTCGGAGATCAGTTGGAACGGTCAGGACGAAAAAGTGGGTGAGGGCAAGCTGACCATCGCCTCGGCCCAGCCCGATTTCGACAAGATCGACAGCACGGTCAACAGTGCGCAGATCATCTGGAATCTCGACAATGCCTGGCGCGGTAACGACAAGCATTTCACTCTGGATCTGCTGCGTCAGGGCAACACCGGCAAACTGACCAAGATCACGTGGTCGTATGACGTGGACTACGGTTGGAACCTGCTCAACCGCTACTCCAACATGTACATCCATGGTCAGCCTGACGCGTTCATCCAGTTCAGCCTGAACAACCTGCAGAATGTGCTCGCCGCTGTGCCGAACATCGACTACAGCAGCCTCGTGCCGTACATCGTGCAGACCAAGCCGACGCCTGTGCTGATCGTCTCCACGTCGATGCAGCGCAAAGACGGTCTGGACGGCCTCAATGAAGCCGTCGACGCCGCCGTCAAGCAGATCGAAGATGCCGCCAAGAAACTGGGCGTGCACACCACCGGTGCGCGCGTGATCTTCACGACGGATTACGGCGATCAGACCTACACCTTCGATGTGGCCGAGCCGATCGATTCGGCCAGCCTCAACGTGGCCGGTCAGAGCTATCAGCTGACGCCGCCGACCCCGCCGTCGCTGGCTGAGCAAACCGCCGCGCCGGCGTCGAGCAGCACCGCTGCCAATCCGGCCAACCAGAATCTGGACCCGGGTAGCAAAGATCGCTACGGCCGCCTGGTCATCGACAGCAACGTGCGCGGCACGCTTGCATTCGGCGGTCCTGCGCTCGAAGCGGAGTGGAACGGCACTGCAGCCGGTGTTCCGCAGACGCGCGACATGCTGCGCGCCTATGCACAGACGCACGGCTATAAGTTCGACGAAGTGACCAACCGTCTGTACGACATCCTTGCCCAGCCGGAAGTGAAAGACGCTGGCGGCAACATCACCACCTACGCGCAGTACGATGTATATCTGCCGATCGCCGATTCCGGTGACGGCGCCGCACTGCCGCAGCAGACGCCCGAGCAGCAGGCAGGCATCAAGCAGCCGCCTGTGATGAGCGCACAGCCCGCTTCCAGCGGCACTGCGCCGGCTCCTGCCAGCTCCAGCGCTGCGCCGGCTAAAGGCTAAGAAGCGCACTGCTTTGATGGTTCGCAAAGCCCTCCCTCCGGGGAGGGCTTTTTTTATTTCCGTATGCTTTTCACGGCGTTATTGGGCGAACTTTGTGCGTCGCTTGCGGTACATTGCCATGCGAACCGCGCAACGACGCGCGTGTGCAGGGCTCATCCGCGACCTCACATGATCGAAACCGACAAGCTCACCAAGCGCTATGGCCATTTGACCGCGGTGGATGCGCTAAGTATCTACGCCGAACCGGGTCAGGTATTGGGCCTGCTGGGTCCCAATGGGGCCGGCAAGACAACGGCCATGCGCATGATCGCGGGCTTTCAAGCACCCACCGCAGGCACGGCGCGTGTTTGCGGGTACGACGTGCGCAAGGAGCCGTTGAAGGCAAAGCGTGCGCTCGGCTATTTGCCGGAAGGCGCTCCCAGCTATGGCGAAATGACGGTGCGCGAGTTTTTGGTGTTCATCATGCGCATGCGCGGATTGCGCTCGGATGTCGGCCGTCGCCGTTTCGATGAAGTGGTCGGCCGCCTGGAGCTGGAAGGTGCGTTGAACGTCAGCATCGAGACGCTATCCAAAGGGTTGCGCAGGCGCGTGGGTCTTGCACAGGCCATCGTGCACGATCCGCCGGTGCTGATGCTCGACGAACCGACCGATGGTCTGGATCCCAATCAAAAACACACGGTGCGTCAATTGATCGATGCCATGGCACGCGAGCGCACGATCCTGATCTCCACGCACCTGCTCGAAGAAGTGCATGCGTTGTGCAATCGCGTGGTGATCATCGCGGGTGGGCGGCTGCGCGCCGATGCAACGCCCGCCGAACTGGAAGAACGTTCGCGCTATCACGGCGCCGTGTCGTTCAGCGCACCGGGCAGCGGCATTTCTCAAGAAATGCTGGGGCGTCTGCCACAAGTCGCTGGGATCGAAGTGGATCCGCTGGACGGGCGCGTCACCGTGTTCCCCAAGCCCGGTGAGCGCATTCTGGAACCGGTCGAGAGCTTGCTTCGCCAGCAAGGTCTGGAAGTTTCCGAGATCCAGCTTGAGCGCGGACGGCTCGATGAAGTGTTCCGTCAGATCACCTTGGGCTCGGAAACGGAGGCGCATCCATGAGTCCGGTGATGGCCTTGATGCGGCGCGAGTTGCGCAGCTACTTCGTTACGCCTGTCGCGTATGTGTTCCTGGTGATCTTCCTGGTGCTCGCTGGCATTCTCACGTTCTACGCCGGCGATTTTTACGATCGCGGCATCGCCGACCTGCAGCCGTTTTTCGTGATGCATCCGTGGCTTTATCTGATTCTGGTGCCTGCGGTATCCATGCGCCTGTGGGCCGAAGAAGCCAAATCGGGAACGCTGGAATTGCTGCAAACGCTGCCGACATCGTTGTGGCAAGCCATGCTCGGCAAATTTCTCGCGGCGTGGCTGTTCATCGGGCTTGCGTTGCTGCTGACGTTTCCGATCTGGATCACCGTGAACTATCTCGGTTCGCCGGATAACGGCATCATCATCGCCGGTTACCTTGGAAGTTGGCTGATGGCGGGAGCGTTTCTCGCCATTGGTGCATGCCTTTCCACGCTTACCAGCAGTCAGGTCGTCGCGTTCATCCTCACGGCCGTCGTGTGTGTACTGCTGATTCTTGCCGGTCAGCCGGAGGTGCTCGATTTCTTCCAGGGGGCGCTGCCACGCAAGCTGGTGAACGCCGTCGCTCATTTGTCCATGTTGCGGCACTTCGAGGCAATCGCGCGAGGCGTGTTGGACCTGCGGGATATTTTCTATTTCGTGCTCACCATCGTTGCCTGGCTGGCAGCCGGCGTGCTCATCCTCGACCTCAAGCGGAGTCACTGAAAGATGGCACGCTTGTTACTGCGTCGACGCACCATTCTGCTTAGCGCAGTGGTCCTGCTCATCGTGGCGTATTGCACGGCGACGCTCGTGACAAGCCGCTGGCTGACCATGGGGCGATTCGATCTGACGACCGATGGCCTGTACACGTTGTCGCCCGGAACCAAACAGGTCATCGACGGGGCAGAGCGGCCGCTTTGGCTCACGCTGTATTTTTCGCAACACGCAACCAAAGACCTGCCATTAGTGCGCAGCTATGAGCAGCGGGTGGCGGAGATGCTGCAGGAGATCGTCGCGCAATCGCGCGGGCGCATACGTCTGCAGATCGTCGACCCGGTGCCTTACTCGGACGACGAAGCACGCGCGGAAAGTGCAGGTCTTACGCCGGCCAATGGCGGCAGCAATGGCGAGCGCATTTTCTTCGGGTTGGTCGGAAGCACGCGTCAGCCAACCAGCGACGACACGCCGGATTCAACGCCCGACACGGCCGCTGATCGCACCGGCAAGGATGTCGATCGCACCTTGTCCATTCCGTTTCTCGATCCAAACCGCGAAACGTTCCTGGAATACGACGTTGCGAAGTTGCTGTATCAGCTCGATCAAGCAGAGAAGCCGCATGTCGGTGTCATCAGCGCATTGCCTGTGATGGGTGATCCGCTAAACGGTGTGCAGCCCTGGACAGTCATGCGCCAGTTGCAGCAGCTGTTCGATGTCGATGTGCTCGACGCCGACAAAATCAAACACATCGACAGCGATATCAAGGTGCTCTTGTTGATTCACCCCAAGCATTTGTCGAACGATGTGCAATACGCCATCGATCAATATGTGTTGGGAGGAGGACACCTTGTCGTCTTTGTCGATCCGTTTGCGGAGTCCGATCCCACACCGCTGGTGGATGAAACGAGCGGTGCACAAGGCGACCGCAGTTCCAATCTGCCGCGACTGTTCGCCGATTGGGGCGTGCAGTTCGATCCAAGTCAGATAGTTCTCGATCGTTCGCGTGCGCTGCAGATCGAACTCAACGGGACCAATCTTGCGCATCCGGCAATGCTGGGTCTGGGTGCGCAGGAAATCAATCGCGACGATCCGGTCACCGCGAGCTTGCAGCGTGTCAATGTGTCTACGGCGGGTCACTTCGATCTATTGCCGAATGCGACGACGCGATTGGTGCCACTGTTGCAGAGCAGTGCCGACGCCGAGTTGGCGCCTTTGCAGCGCGTGATCGATGCGGGCAGCAATCCCACAAGCCTGCTGCAAGGCTATCAGCCACAAAACCAGAATTATGTGATTGCCGCGCGGCTGCATGGTCCATTTGCCAGCGCGTTCCCCGAGCTCGCCAAACGCGCAGGTCATCTAGCGGCATCGCCGGGGAATGCAGAAGTTATTTTGATCGCCGACACGGATATGTTGACCGATCGCTTGTGGGTGGAAACGCAAACGCTGCAGGGTTTCGTGGACCAGCCTGTGCTGAGTGCGTTCGCCAACAACGGCGACTTCATCAGCAATCTCGTCGACAACCTCACCGGATCGTCCGCACTGCTCTCCATTCGTGGGCGTTCGACCTCACAACGCCCGTTTACGCGAGTACTCGCCTTGCGGCGCGCAGCCGATAGCAAGTTCCTGCAGAAGGAGCAGGAGTTGGAAGGCGAGCTGGCCGATACGAAGCAACGGCTCGACGAACTGCAGCCGTCGAAGGGCGCGCATGATGCCGCAACCAACGCCGAGCAGAAACACGAAGTCGAGCAGTTCCTGCAACGCGAGCTTGAAATCAGCAAGGAATTGCGCGACGTACAGCATCAGTTGAATGCCGAAATCGATGCGCTGGGTACGCGCATCAAGGTCATCAACATCACGCTATTGCCGGCGCTGATCATCCTGTTCGGCATCGCGTATGGTTGGCGCCGCACACAGCGTAATCGCCGTCAGCGTCCATGATGGCAATATGCCGCACGGTAAGTCTGCGGGTCACGGCGTGGCGTGATTTAAGCTTGAGCACGGCCGCCGTCGTACGGCGTGGGTGAGGGCGATGATTGCAGTCCTGATGAAGTGGATCGTTCCCTGGGAATTTTCGTGGATTTTTCTCGCGATATTCCTGGGGACGTGCGTGCTGTACTGGCGAGGCTGTCAAAAGCTGCCCGTCAGTCGGGGGCGTCGCATCGCGTTCTGGTCGGGCATGGCGATCGTCTATCTGTCGCTGCAAACGTATTTCGATTTCTATGCCGAGCATGAATTCTTCATGCATCGCATCCAGCAATTGCTGCTGCATCATCTGGCGCCGCTGATCATCATGGCGTCGTATCCGGGCTCGGTGTTGCGTGCAGGCTTGCCGTTGCGCTGGCGCGTGCATGGATTGAGGCCCTTGCTGCGGACGTGGCCATGGCGTGTCATTAACGCCGTGCTATTCAATCCTGCCGTAGCCACCATTCTGTTCGTGGTCTTCATCCTGATCTGGCTGATACCGTCGATGCAGACGATGGCGATGCTCGACTGGCGTGTCTATCGATTCATGAATTGGTCGATGATCGTCAGCGGCTTCATCTACTGGTGGCTGGTGCTCGATCACCGGCCGCGGCCACCGGGCCGCATGATTCCCGGCGTCCGCGTACTCTCGCCGGGTATCACCATGACGCCGCAAATTCTCGCCGGCGCCATCATCACCTTCTCCAAGGCCGACCTTTATCCGATCTTCGAAATCTGCGGTCGCGCGTTCGACTTCAACGTGTTTACCGGCCAATTGATCGGCGGGATCATCATCTGGGTACCCGCTGCGACCATCGAGACCATTGGCGGCCTGCTTGCCATGCGTCAATGGTTGCGCCTTTCACGCAGTGGCCGTATTCGCCGGCAGGCGCGATCGCGACAAGCGCTGGTAGATGCAGCGCCGTTAGGCGGACATAGCTAATTCGCGGTATGCACGTGCACCAGCCGGCGTGCCGTAAAGTGCGCCTCGGCAGGGTAACCAAAGGCGTTGTTGATATACGTCACGTCGTCGATGGTGACGTGCCGATTGACGTGACTGTGCCCGTAGACGTGCAGGCACGATCCCAGTTGCCGCAACTGTTTTTCCAGCAGGGTCGTGCCGAGAACGGGATAAATTTTTCGATGCCGGGCGGGGATGCGATCAGGCATCAGATCGATGCGCGGTAGAAAATGCGAGAAGGTGATGATCTTTTTCGCGCCATCCAGCTCGTGCGATGACGGCGCGATATTGCGTTCCGTGAAGAAGCGGGTGATGGCCGCATCGTCGTAACCGTCCGGCCAGCGGCACGCGCGATAGTCCACCCAGGCACTTTTGAGGAAGTCGCTAGCGTCGCCAAAGGAATAGTCGTACCACCCCAGCAACGGAACGATGGCCAGATCGCCGCGACGAAAAGCTGTCAGGTGTACGCCATGGTGCGTAGCCGTGTTACGCACGGTGATGTACTTCTCGAAGGAATCCTGCGCGTCGCTGCGGTGAATCCACAAATCGTGATTGCCGGGTACGTAAAGTACGGCGCCGAAGCGACGCGTCAATAACGCGAAGCATTCATCGATTAGGGCAAGCTTGTCCGAGATATCGCCGGCAAGTATCAGCACGTCGTCGTTGTAATCGTGCGATGAGAGCTGCCCCAACCATTCACGATTGGGTTCATAGTCCACGTGCAAATCGGAAACCGCAAATACTCGCATCGACGGCTCGCCTCAGGCAGCCAGCGTTAGATGGAACTAGTTCGTATCGACCGCGTTGGCCGGACGTACGAGAAAGGACACGGGCAGCTCGCTGCCATCGGCAAAGCGCAGCGTGACGTTGACGCTGTCGCCAGGCTTGACGGGGTGTGACGCATGTTCAAGCATCAGATGATAGCCGCTGGGAGACAGCGAAACGGCAGCGTGCGCGGGAATCGCCAGATGGTCCACCATGGCCATGTGACTCATGCCATCTGCGTCCTGCGTACTCTGATGAATCATGGCCGATGTATAGGCGTTCGTTTGCACGGCTGCAATCGTGGCAGCTTTTGCGTCGTTGTTCTGCAAAGTCACGTAGCCTGCTGCGGGTAAGTCTCCGGGCAACAGGCGAATCCATGCATGTTCGGCGGTGACGTGATTGGCTTGCTTAGCGTACGCGCTGCCGATGTGCAGTAATCCCACGAAAAGCAGCGCGGGCATAGCACCTCGTGTCACGACGCATTTCCTGAGCCGAGCATCAGCTGCAGATCGTGCACGATCTTGTCCTGAGGATCGGCAGGTGTGGCAAGCAGACGCGCCTTCCCGCTCTCATCGAAAATGTAGATGCCGGAGCTATGGCTGACTTCGTAACTGCCATCGGCAGCGCCCGGCTCACGCGTGAACGCGGCGCGATAGCGCTTGGTAAGTGCCTCGATATCCGTGGCAGATCCGGTAAGCCCAACCGCGCGCGGATCGAAGGCCTTGACGTAGTCGTGCATGACGGCAGGTGTATCGCGCGTCGGATCCACGCTGACGAAGAGGATGCGCACATTGTCAGCCGGCTTGCCCAGTTTCTGCAGCACCACGTGCAGGTGCGCCAGCGTCAATGGGCAAACGTCCGGACAATGCGTGTAGCCAAAATAGAGCACCGCGATCTTTCCACGGTAGTCGGCTGCGGTCACGGCTTTGCCTTCATCGTTGGTCAGCTGGAAGGCAAGATCCGGCATGTGTCCGGAGATATCCGAAAGCTGCCACGGCTGCGATTCATCGTGATGGCAGGCGGCGAGCAGCAGGCTGGCAGCGAAGAGGATCGAGAGGGAGGCCAGGCGGGCGAGGCGCGGCAACTTCATGCAAAAATCCCGTAGTAGACCGAGCAAGCATACGCCACGCGCGGTGCTTCATCGCACTTTTGCCGAGGGAAACCCATCTTCATGCGACAACTTGTCCGCAAAAACGATGGCTGGCTGGTCGGGATCGCGGGCGCGAGCGCCGTGTTGCTCGGCGCATTCGGCGCACATGCGCTGCGCGATACGCTCAGTGCTTCTCAGCACGAGCTCTGGCATACCGCGGTGGAGTACCACTTCTGGCATGCGTTAGCGTTGGCGGTTGCCGTGTGGTCGGGGCCGGGCAGGGCGTCGCGCATAGCGGTGATCTTGTTTGCACTGGGTATCGTGCTCTTCAGCGGAAGTCTTTATGCGCTTGCGCTCGGAGCGCCGCGATGGACCGGGATCGTGACGCCATTTGGCGGCGTGGCATTTATCGCCGGGTGGATCGCGCTGGGATTGTCACTTCGCTCCCAGCGCGATTGAAGGACGCGTTCAACGCGTTTCGTCATCCGTTAGCGGTTTGACCTTCCCTTGCTTTAATCGTCCGCTTTTCTGCAAGGCCTCGCGCAGCACGTATTCAATCTGGGCGTTGACGCTACGCAATTCGTCATCCGCCCAGCGTTGCATGGCTTCCAGCACCGTCGCGCTGATGCGTAGCGGATAGGCTTTTTTATCGGCCGCCATGATGCCGTCAGTTATGGAGCGTGCCGGCGTTGACTACCGGCTGCGTGCTGCGATCGCCGCAGAGCACCACCAGCAGATTGCTCACCATCGCCGCCTTGCGCTCTTCATCCAGATCGACGACGCCCTGCGTGCGCAGCTTATCCAACGCCATGGCGACCATGCCGACCGCACCTTCGACGATGCGTTCGCGCGCCGCGATAATCGCGCTTGCCTGCTGCCGCTGCAGCATGACCTGCGCGATTTCCTGTGCGTAAGCGAGATGGCTGATACGAGATTCGGTCACCTGCACGCCCGCTTTGCCCAGGCGCGCCTGGATTTCGTCGCGCAGGTGATTGTTGATTTCCTCGCCGTGACTGCGCAGCGACGGTTTGCCATCGTCGCGCCCGTCGTAGGGATAGCTTTGTGCCATCTGACGCAGGGCGGACTCGCTTTGGATCTGCACGAAGTTCTCGTAGTTATCGACGCAGAACACGGCTTCCGCGGTATCGACAACCTGCCACACCACCACCGCGGCGATTTCGATCGGGTTGCCATCGAAATCATTGACCTTCAACTTATTGCTTTCGAAGTTGCGCACGCGCAGCGAGATGCGCCGCCGGGTGTAGAACGGATTGGTCCAGCGCAGACCTTCCTCGCGCACCGTGCCGGCGTATTTGCCGAACAGCTGCATCACTTGCCCCTCGTTCGGGGCGACCTGGAAGAACCCTTTGAGGAACCAGATATCCAGGGCATGGATGGCGATACCTATGCCGCCGATCCACGGCGGCATGCCCGCCTGGCCGGCCAGCAGATAGAAAACAAAACCCGACAACGCCAGCAGCAACCACACAATGACAAACGGGATACCGCTGACGGAAAACCCAGTGCGCTCATTCATGATTTGACCCTCCTGATGCGCGAAGTAGATATCTTTTTGATATCAGATGCAAGTGCTGGTCGGAAGGCCGGGGAGCAGGCGGCCTAACCGTATCGGGAGCCGGGGAATCCATCGCAGGACGGCAACGCGCTAGTCGTACAATCTCCGTTTTTCAGGAGATCGCGATGAAGCCGTTTGGAACGCCCCATTCGAACCATGCCTTGAAGGTTCTACTGCTCGGATCCGGCGAGCTGGGCAAGGAAGTGGCCATCGAATTGCAGCGTTTTGCGGTGGAAGTGATCGCGGTCGATCGCTATGCGAATGCGCCGGCCATGCAGGTGGCCCATCGAAGTCACGTCATCGACATGCTCGACGGCGCCGCACTACGCGCCTTGATCGAGCAGGAAAAACCCGATCTGGTCGTGCCCGAAATCGAAGCGATCCACACGCCGACGCTGATGGAACTGGAAAAGGAAGGGCTGAAGGTCGTTCCGACCGCGCGCGCCACCTGGCTGACCATGAATCGCGAGGGCATTCGCCGACTCGCCGCAGAAGAACTTGGCTTGCCCACGTCACCTTATCGTTTCTGCGACAACGAAGCGGACTATCGCGACGCGGTGGCGGCCATCGGTTTTCCGTTCGTGATCAAGCCGGTGATGAGTTCGTCGGGCAAGGGGCAAAGCATCGTCCGTGATGTATCCGGCGTGCAGCACGCCTGGGACTACGCACAATCGGGTGGTCGTGCTGGCAAGGGCAAAGTGATCGTCGAAGGGTTTGTTCCGTTCGACTATGAAATCACCTTGCTCACCGTACGACACAAAGCGGGCACCAGCTTCTGCGCGCCGATTGGACACCGTCAGGAAGATGGTGATTACCGCGAATCCTGGCAGCCGCAGCCAATGAGCCCCGTTGCGTTGGCCGAGGCAGAGCGGCAAGCCGAGGCGATTACCAGCGCGCTGGGCGGCTGGGGTGTCTTTGGCGTCGAGTTCTTCGTCAAAGGCGACAGCGTGATCTTTTCCGAAGTCAGTCCGCGTCCGCACGATACCGGCCTGGTTACGCTGATCTCGCAAGACCTCTCCGAATTTGCATTGCATGCACGCGCGATTCTCGGTTTGCCCATTCCCATCATTCGTCAGAACGGCGCGTCGGCATCCTGCGCGGTGCTGGTCGAAGGTGAAGGGCAGGCGCCTCGTTATCACGGCATTGCCGAGGCGCTGGCGGAAATGGACACCCAGCTGCGCATCTTCGGCAAACCGGAGGTGAAGGGCCGCCGTCGCATGGCGGTAACGTTGGCGCGCGATACGGATATCGAGGCGGCGAAGGCCAAGGCCATCCGCGCCGCCAAAGTCATTCGCACCGAGTTGTAGAATTCATGTGACACCTGCGGCGCCGATGCCGCGCACACATCAAGACCACAATGGCAGCAGCCGTTGACGAAGGGAGAGCGAGATGGAATCGACGGGCTTTGCGCATTGGTTGGTCGTGCTGGTGGAAACCTTCGCACTCTTGTTTGTGCTGCTGCTGGTCGTTGTGGTCCTGGTCGTGGCGGTGGTCTGGGTGCTCGACCGCAACCAGACGCACAACTCGGTGCTGCGCAACTACCCGGTGATCGGGCACTTCCGTTACTGGTTCCTGCATCTGGGTGAATTTTTCCGGCAGTACCTGTATTCCAGCGATCGCGAAGAGCTGCCGTTCAATCGTGCGCAACGCATGTGGGTGTATCGCGCGGCGAAGAATTCGGAAAACACCAATTCGTTCGGTTCCACGCGCGATTTGCGTGGAGAAGGCGTGCCGTTCTTCGTCAACGCGGCGTTTCCGTCACTGGGCGACCATCACGTCGATCCCAAGCCGGTGCGCATCGGTCCGTATGCACGCGAGCCGTACGATCATGCTGCGTTCTTCAATATTTCCGCGATGAGTTTCGGTGCATTATCCGCACCTGCCGTGCGTGCGCTGTCCATCGGCGCGAAAAAGGCCGGTATCTGGATGGACACGGGCGAGGGCGGCCTGGCGCCGTATCACCTGGAAGGTGGTTGCGACATCGTGTTTGAGATTGGCACCGCGAAATACGGCGTGCGCACGCCCGACGGCAAGCTCGATGATCAGAAGCTGCTGGCGATCTGCGCGCACAAGCAGGTGAAGATGGTCAGCATCAAGCTGGGGCAGGGCGCCAAGCCGGGTATGGGCGGCTTGTTGCCGGCAGCGAAAGTCACGCCGGAAATTGCGGAGATTCGCGGCATTCCCGTGGGCAAGGATTCGCAGAGCCCCAACCGTCACCTGGATATCGGCAACGTTTCCCAATTGATGGACTCCATCAATCACATCCGCGATATCACCGGCAAACCCACGGGCTTCAAAGCGGTGTTTGGCGATATGGGATGGATCAACGAGTTGTGCGAAGAGATCTACAAGCGCGGCATCGAGAGCGCGCCGGATTTCATCATCGTCGACGGTTCGGAAGGCGGTACGGGCGCTGCACCGCAAACGTTGATGGAAGGTGTGGGTTTGCCGCTGCATGAAGCGTTGCCCGGTTTGGTGGATACGCTCACCACGCAAGGCCTGCGCGATCGCATCAAGGTGATCTGCTCGGGCAAGTGCATCACGGCGTACGACGTGGCGTGGGCGCTGTCGATGGGTGCTGACTTTGTCAATTCAGCGCGCGGTTTCATGCTTGCGCTGGGTTGCATCCAATCGCTGCAATGCAGCCGCAATACCTGTCCAACCGGCATCACCACGCAGAATCCTCGTCTGCAACGCGGCCTGGTCGTGACTGACAAGAGCGAACGCGTTGCGCATTACGCGAAAAATGTGATGCACGAAGTGGGCATCATTGCGCATAGCTGCGGTGTGGATGATCCGCGCGAACTGGATCGCACGCACTGCCGGATCGTCGGCGACGATGGTATTTCGGTGCCGCTTATCTCGTTGTTCCCGTATCCGAAGGCGCCGGAAGGGCAGAAAGCCAGCGAACTACCTTGACGGCATCATCGACGCAGATCTGTCCAGCCTTCTGTGGTGCGTACCTGCAGCGGCTGGAAACGCTTTTTGTAATCCATCTTGGGATGGCCATCGATCCAGAAGCCAAGATAAACCCAGGGAATACCACGGCGCCGCGCCAACTCGACTTGTTGCAGGATCGCAAACGTACCTAATCCGCGATCCTGTTCGTCCGGATCGTAGAAGGTGTAAACGGCGGAAACGCCCGTGTTGCACACATCGGTCACTGCGACACCAACAAGTTGACCGTTTAGATGCATCTCCAGAAAAACGGTCGGACTCCACGGCGCTGTGAGAAAGCGCCGGAAGTCGCTCGCTTCCGCTTCGTCCATGCCGCCACCGGGATGACGTGCTCGCAGATAACGCGAATAGAGCACATGACGCTCGCTGTTGTAGCCTGCCATGCGTTCGCTCACGGTAATGTCGGCGTTGCGTTTCAGGCAGCGGCGCTGCGAACGATCGGGTTTGAAGCGCGCCACATCAATGCGGCATGGCGTGCATGCATGACAATTCGGGCAATGCGGAAAATAAAGGTGACCGCCCGCGCGACGAAAGCCGTGATCCAGCGCAGCACCGTACAGCCGATCCAGCTGCGGCGCAGCCGGATCGATCACCAGATTCTGTGCCGTGCGCCCAACAAAATAACCGCAACTGTGCGGCAATGTTTGGAACAGTCGGACGTGATCGGAACGCATAGCCCGATTCTATGACCGCTGACGGCCACCGTGGCAAGGATTTTCGGGCAGAAAACGACTTAGATGACGTGCAGGTAGCGCAGAGCGAGGACCATGAACACGCCCAGGATGGCTAACAGGACAATACGCCTGACGCGGGCGACCGTATGTTCCCGTCGGTCATAGACCGTGCCGGGATTGCGGTCGGCCCGCAATTCCTCGCCGTAACGGACAATCGGCTCGATGCCCAGCTGGCGCAGCAGTTCACGCGCTTTCGTGTAATCGTCCGCGCGGCTCACCCACACTTGTGGCCAGTTGTCGCGGTTTTCCCGGCGCTGTTGATAGCTGAAGCGCTGGTAGCTCGGCCGGTTCCAGTTGGAACGATTGGTGATGGTGGTCTCGACGCCGTTTTCGCTCATGAAGGCGACAACGCGGTCGATGTTTTCCTGGCGAGGTGAGGTATAGAGCAGGCGCATGCGTTAAGTCTAACTAATCAATCGCCGCGCAGACGGATTAGCCCTTCTTGCGCGGTCGACGCGACCAACCGGCCATCCCGACTGAAGATCTGCCCACGTGCGAGGCCTCGCGCACCTTGCGCGGTCGGACTGTCGAAGGAATAGAGCAGCCAGTCGTCGACCCGGAACGGGCGATGGAACCACAACGCGTGGTCGAGGCTGGCCATCTGGATGTTGTGTGTGAGGTAGGACACACCGTGTGGCAGGGTGGCGGTGCCGATCAGGTGGAAATCCGATGCGTAGGCCAGCAAGGCGCGATGCAGGCTTGGCGAGTCGCCGATGGGCGAGGTGAGGCGGAACCAGATGTGCTGGATGGGCGGACGTTTGGCCGGGTGCAATTCGTCTCGCGGCCATACCTGACGAAATTCGAACGGGCCGTCGCTACCCAGCCAGCGCTGCAATTTCACCGGCAACCGTGCCAGTTCCTTTTGAGGAACGCGGTGCATCGGTTCCAGATCCTCCGGCGCGGGCACTTCCGGCATGGTGGATTGATGCTCGACACCTTTCTCCGGAACCTGGAAGGAGATGGCGCCGTTCAAGATCGGTTGACCGTGCTGAATGGCCACCACCCGGCGTGCGGAGAACGAACCGCCGTCACGCGCACGCTCCACGCTGTAGACGATCGGCGCATCGATATCGCCCGCGCGCAGGAAGTAAGCATGAAGCGAATGCGCTTCGCGCGACTCGTCGACCGTCTGCTGCGCGGCCGCCAGCGCCTGTCCGAGCACCTGGCCGCCGAACACGAAGCGTGTGCCGATATCCCGGCTCTGGCCGCGAAAAAGATTGTCTTCCAGCCGTTCGAGCTGCAACAGCTCGACCAGTTCGTTGACGTGCGTTTCCCGCATGGCGGTGGCCTGTGGCGTAAAAAGTAGCCCGCGATTATAGCGGTGCGGCGGTAGCTAATGGCCTGCGCCGATGCGTTTCAAACCGCTGCCCGCGAGCACCTCGGCCCATGGGAACAGCGGGCCGGGGTCCAATTTGCGCGGCACTTCCCTGGCGGGGTCGTCGCTGGCCGGCACCCGGGCAATATCCAGATCCTCATGGCCGGCGATCTCATGCAGGTTCGGATAGTCCGCTCGCAGCTGCGCCAGCAGCGCTCGCAGCGAGGCGATCTGCGCGGCCCTGTAAGGCTCCGTCATGGTTTGCTGGGTGGAGTCGAACCAGTGCGGGTAGCGTCCGCGGTTCACCAGCTCGATGCCGATCGATTGCGGGTTGTATCCGCGCACATGATGGGCAATGCGTGTGCCCGGCACGTACAGGTAAACCGAGCCGTCGCGGTCGATGTAATAGTGACCGCTGTTGCCGGTGCCGTCGTCGTACAACACCTTCTCGCCATACTCGCGGGCGGTCGCAAGATCCGGCAATTCCGTGCAATGAATCACCACCAGCGTGACCGCACTGGCGGGACGTTCGGGCAATTTGGCAACGTAGGGCAGCGGCTGGTCGTGAATGGTCAGCATCGGCATGACGGCAGTCTCGCATGAGCGGGGCTATCATGCGCGTCCTGTTTGGCAGGTTTATGGAGAAGGTCATGCCCGGACACGTCATTCTTTCCCACGGTTCGGACTCGGGCCCGGACGCCACCAAGGTCAGTGCGCTGGCCAAGGTCGCGGAATCGATGGGATGGACCAGTGAACGCCCCGACTATCGCGCGGACGACGCGCTTGGCCACGCCGGCTGCATCACGCCGCGCGTTGCCCGTTTGCACGACCGCATCGCCGCAAGCAGCACGCAGCCCGTGCTGGTCGGTTCGAGCATGGGATCTTTCGTTTCCGGTCTCGCGTCGCTGGAGGTGCCGGTCGCAGGGCTGTTCCTGTTGGCGACTCCGGCGGTGATTCCCGGCAGCGACTACGCGTTCGATGTCCGGCTGGACGTGCCCACGCTGCTCGTTCACGGCTGGCAGGATGATGTCTGTCCGCTGGATGACATTTACGAATTCGCCATGCGCCGTTCCTTGCCATTGCTGGTGCTGGACGATGACCATCGCCTGAGCGCACACGTCGACGCGATTGCGCGGCAGTTCGGTCTCTTCCTGGAACAACTGGCGGCGCGCACTTGAGCGATTACTTTGCAACCTGTCCCAAGGGACTGGAATATCTGCTGCGCGATGAGTTGATCGCGATCGGCGCTACCGATGTGCACGAAGCGCTGGCTGGCGTGCGTTTTTCAGGCAATCTGGACACCGCGTATCGCGCCTGCTTGTGGTCGCGTCTGGCCAGTCGCATCCTCGTGCCCATCGCCGAATTCGAGGCCGCTTCGGACGATGCACTGTACGCGGGCGTGCAGTCCGTCGACTGGACGGACCATCTCGCACCGCATGCAACCTTGGCCGTGGATGCCAACACGTCGCAAAGCAAGATGGCGCATAGCCAGTTTCTTGCGCAGCGCGTGAAAGACGCCGTGGTGGATCAATTCCGTGAGCGTGGGCAGGAACGTCCCGCTGTCGATACGGAAGAGCCGGATGTGCGCATCAATCTTCGGCTGCGACGCGATCGTGCGACGTTGTCGATCGATCTCGCTGGCTCGCCCTTGCACCGCCGTGGCTGGCGCGAGCAGCAGGGCGAAGCGCCGCTGAAGGAAAACCTTGCTGCAGCGATGTTGCTTCGCGCGGGCTGGCCGCAGATCTATGCGCAAGGTGGCGCGTTGCTCGATCCCATGTGTGGATCGGGCACGCTGCTGATCGAAGGTGCATTGATGGCGGCGGACGTGGCGCCGGGATTGCGCCGCGACTATTACGGGTTCCTCGGCTGGAAGCAGCACGACATTCCGCTATGGCGCGGTTTGCTGGATGAAGCGCGCAAGCGCGCCGAAGCCGGGTTGCCGGCGCTGCGCAGCTGCTTCTTCGGTTCCGATACCGATTCGCGCATGGTGCAGACCGCCAAGCGCAACGCGCAGGAAGCAGGCGTTGCGGGGTTCTTTACATTGGATCGCCACGATGCGCTGCATGTCGCGCCACCTCCTGGCGTAACTACTGGCCTGGTGATCACCAACCCACCTTATGGCGAACGACTGGGCGATCGCGAAAGCATGCCCAAGCTCTACCGCATGCTGGGTGAAGCGTTGCGTGATCGCTTCACGGGATGGCGCGCAGCGATACTTGCCGGCGATGCGGAACTCGGCCGCGCAACGACGCTTCGTCCCGAAAAGAAATACGCGCTCTACAACGGTGCGCTCGAAACCGTGTTGCTGATCTTCGAATTGCACGCGCGCGATGAAACGCCACGCGAGAGGCCGCCGCTTTCCGCCGGCGCGCAGATGCTGAAGAACCGGCTGGAAAAGAATGTCCGCCATTTGCGCAAACGGCTGGATCGCGAAGGCATTCATGCGTGGCGCGCGTACGATCAGGATCTGCCCGAATACGCGGCGGCCATCGATGTGTACACGGACACTTCCAATACCACGCACCTGCATATCCAGGAATATCGCGCACCCGCCGATGTACCTGCCGACGTCAGTCAAACCCGCGTACGCGAGATCGCGCGCGTCGCCGGCGAACTATTCGAAACACCGCGCACACGCATTGCGCTGAAGACACGCGAGCGCGGCAAGGGTGGTTCCAAATACGGGCAATTCGATCAGCGCGGCGAATTCATCGAAGTGGAAGAGGGCGGCCTGACGTTCATGGTCAACCTCTACGACTACCTGGATACCGGCCTTTTTCTTGATCACCGTCTGGTGCGCGCAAAGCTGCGCGAGCTGGCCAAGGGGCGCCGCTTCCTCAACCTGTTTGCCTATACCGCCACCGCTAGCGTCTATGCCGCGGCGGGTGGTGCGCGCGACACCACCAGTGTGGATCTGTCGGGAACGTATCTCGATTGGGCATCGCGCAATCTCGCGCTCAATGGATTCACCGGTACGAAACATCGCCTGATGCAATTGGATGCGACAGGTTTTCTGAAAAGCTCGCGCGATCATTTCGGGCTGATCTATGTCGATCCGCCGACCTTCTCCAATTCCAAGCGCGCGGACGATTTCGATGTGCAGCGCGATCACGTCGCCTTGCTGCTGGCGTGCGCGGATCGTCTTACTGGCGATGGCGTTATCGTGTTTTCGAATAACTTTCGCCGCTTCACGCTCGACCGTGAAGCGCTTGAAGATCGCCTGTCCATCGAGAACTGGGGCGCCGGCAGTATTCCCTTCGATTTCTCCCGCCGATCGAACATTCACGACTGCTGGTTGCTGCGGTTGAAGGCAGCTGAGGGCGAGATAAATCCTTGGGCAAATGTGAATGTAAAGAAATGAAACGCTTCAGTACAGATTAAGCGCTTCGGATCGAACATAACTTCCATCTTGACGGAGGTGTGTCATGTTCAAACGTAATGTCGGCAAGTTCGTAGCGATCGGTTTGGCTCTCGCCACTGCCGCGGCTGTGCCGGTAGGCGCATCTGCGGCCCCCTGGGGCTGGCACGGTGGTGGCGGTTACCACGGTGGTTACTACCATGGCGGCTGCTGCTATCGCGGCGGCGGTTATTGGTACGGCGGTCGCTGGATCGCGGGTGCTGTCGTCGGTGGCCTGGTGGCTGGCGCAGTGATCAGCGCCACGGCACCGCCCCCGTACTACTACGGGCCGCCGGCGGTGGTGTACGGCCCTGGTTACTATGCCCCGGGCACGGTGGTTTACAGTGCTCCCCCGCCGCCGCCGGTAGTGGTGACGTCGGACCCGTACCAGACGCGCTATGTCGGTCCTGCTCAATAATTGATCAGCACCTGATTCATTCAAGCAATCACAAAAAAAAGCCCGGCCGAGCCGGGCTTTTTTTGTGCACTGCAGTTTGCACTTCGCCGGGGTGAGGGAGTTAAGTGGGCGATGGCCTGGTGGGGTTGATTGCAGATGTAACGACCCCACGCTTGTGAGACGAACACACCACAGCGCCACGAAGATGAGGGGTCCTCATGACACCGCTTCATTGCCGTACCACCACGCAACGATGGCTTGACTCGCAGTCACGACGACCTCGCATTATGTGCATATCACGCTCTGTGAACGGCCTTTGCGGCATGTTGGCGGGCATTCTCCCTCGCTGATCGCCTCTCCACAGGTGTATCGCAGCACCCCCCTTCGCATCCCAACTGCGTCATGAACTCTCCAACACTAGCAGTCCACACTGAGGACGCCCTTGCGCGTTTCATGCGCATTCGTCGTCAAACCCTTGCGTTGACCAACGGGCTTGCACCGGAAGACCTGCAGGTGCAGTCGATGCCCGATGCCAGTCCGAGCAAATGGCATCTCGCGCATACCACATGGTTCTTCGAGCAGTTCGTGCTCGGGAATGATCCGTCGTATCGATCGCCCAACCCCGCGTGGTACTACCTGTTCAATTCGTACTACGAATCGGTAGGGCCGATGCATGCGCGGCCGCAGCGCGGATTATTGTCGCGCCCCACCGTGGATGAAATTCGCGATTACCGCGCGCGTATCGACGAAGCCGTGGGTGAGTTGATCTCGCACGGTATCGATGACGAGCTTGCCTCGCGCATCGAACTTGGATTGCATCACGAACAGCAACATCAAGAATTGTTGCTGACCGATCTGAAGCATGCGTTCTGGTGCAATCCGTTGCGTCCGGCCTATCGTGATGTCGTCATGGGCGCATCGGCCAGTCCATCGACGCCCATGCGCTTTGTTGCCGGAAGAGAAGGTGCGGTCGATATCGGTTATCAAGGTAAGCACTTCGCTTACGACAACGAAACGCCGAGACATCGCACGTGGCTGTCGCCGCATACCATCGCCAATCGTCCTGTAACAAACAGCGAATATCTTGCGTTCGTGCGCGACGGCGGTTATCGCGAAGCTGGGTTGTGGCTATCCGACGGATGGGCCACCGTGCAACGCGAAGGTTGGCAGCGGCCGTTGTATTGGCAGGACGATCTGTCGAGTGAATTCACGCTCATGGGCATTCGCGAGTTGGAACCCAACGCACTGGTTTGCCATTTGAGCTATTTCGAAGCCGATGCGTTTGCCCGATGGGCTGGCGCGCGGCTGCCCACGGAAGCCGAATGGGAAGACGCCGCCGCAGGTCTCAATGCAACCGGTAATTTTCTGGAAAGCCATCGCTTTCATCCGGTCGCTGCCTCGCATGGCGACGGTCTGCAGCAGATGTATGGCGATGTCTGGGAATGGACCGCGTCGCCTTATGTGAGTTACCCCGGTTTTAAAACGTTGCCCGGTGCATTGGGCGAATACAACGGGAAGTTCATGAATGGACAGTGGGTGTTGCGTGGCGGTTCCTGCGCAACTCCGAACGACCACATTCGTGTCAGCTACCGAAATTTCTTTCCGCCCCATGCCCGCTGGCAATTTGCGGGCATCCGTCTGGGACACGATCGATGAGCGTTCAAATGTCTGCACTGCGGGACGAACAGCGCCCGCCTGATAACGAACTGTTGCAGGTCGTCCAGCGGGGGCTGCGTGCGCAGCCCAAACGTCTGCCTTCCTGGCTGTTCTACGACGAAAAAGGCTCGGAGCTTTTCGAGCAGATTTGCGAGCAGCCGGAGTATTACCTCACGCGAGCGGAGATAGCGCTGCTGCGTGAACACGCGACCGATATTGCCAACGTGCTTGGTCCGGATGTTCGGCTTGTGGAATACGGCAGTGGGCACGCGATCAAAACGCGCCTGTTGCTGGAGCATCTGCAGACGCCGGTCTCGTGGGTGCCGATTGAAATCTCCTCCGAGCCGTTGCGCATCAGCATGCACAACATGGAGCAGGTTTTTCCGCAGCTGCCGATTCAACCGCTGTCCACCGATTTCACGCGTCCGTTGCGTCTGCCGGTGCCGCCGCGCATGCCGGGCCGCACGGTGATCTACTTCCCCGGTTCCACCATCGGCAACTTCGAGGAGCGCGACGCAGCGCAATTGCTGCGCAAGATGCGCGGCGAGATGGGCGATAACGGCGGCATACTCGTGGGCGCCGATCTCAAGAAAGACAAGAAAGTGATTGAGGCCGCCTACAACGATGCGGCAGGCGTGACAGCTGCTTTCACGCTCAACATGCTCACCCGGCTCAATCGCGAACTTGGCTGCAATTTCGAACTCAGCGGTTTCCGTCATCGTGCGCACTATAACGCCATGATCGGCCGTATCGAAACGCACATTCTCAGCAAGCGCGAACAACGTGTGCGCGTCGGTCGCATGCAGGTGCTTTTCCGCGAAGACGAAGCGATGCAGGTCGAATACAGCTGCAAATATTCATTGGAAGATTTTGCGGAGCTGGCGGCTTCTGCAGGTCTGGCTGTGCAGCATGTATGGACCGACCCGGAGGGTCTTTTCAGTCTGCAGCATCTGACCAGAGCGAGCGCGAAGTAACGCGCTCGCCTTTGCTCACGTCTTCTAAGCGGCTTTTCGCGCACCAAGCCGGCCGAGAATATCTTCCGCAGCCCGAATGCGCTCGGTGGCGCCGGGCAATTCGAGATTGACCTTCAACTTGTCCTGGCCCTCGAGTTTGTAGACGCGCGGTTGGCTCTGAATCAGGCGAATAATGGCCATCGGGTCGACATCCGGCTTGTCGCGGAAGGTGACGCGGCCGCCGTTCGCACCGAAGTCGAGCTTGCGGATGCCCAGCGGCGTTGCCATCAATTTCAGGCTGGCGATAGCGAACAGTTGCTTCACAGCATCAGGCAGCAGCCCAAAACGATCGATCATTTCCACTTGCAGCTCGCGCAGCGCGTCATGGTCGCGTGCGCTGGCGATGCGTTTGTAGAGCGTCAGGCGCGTATGGACGTCGGGCAGGTAGTCGTCTGGAATCAACGCGGGCAGATGCAATTCCACTTCCGTTTCATGTTCGCTGGTCAGATCGAAGTCGGGCACCTTGCCGGATTTCAGTGCGCGCACGGCGCGTTCCAGCAGTTCGGTGTAAAGACCGAAGCCGATTTCCTGGATCTGACCCGATTGCTCGTCGCCGAGCAGTTCGCCCGCACCACGGATTTCCAGATCGTGCGTCGCAAGCGTGAAACCGGCGCCGAGTTCTTCGAGCGACGCGAGCGCTTCGAGACGCTTTTCGGCATCCGCCGTTATCGCCTTGCGGTCGGGCACGATTAGGTAGGCATACGCACGATGGTGTGAGCGTCCGACGCGGCCACGCAGCTGATGCAACTGCGCCAGGCCAAAACGATCCGCACGATTGATGATGATCGTATTCGCGGTCGGGATATCGATGCCGGTTTCGATAATGGTGGTGCAGACCAGTACGTTGAAGCGCTGGCGATGGAAATCCGCCATTACTTGTTCCAGTTCACGCTCGGGCATCTGTCCGTGCGCGATGCCGATGCGCGCATCGGGGATCAGTTCCTGTATTGCGCGCGCCTCGCGTTCGATGCTGTCGACTTCGTTATGCAGGAAATATATCTGACCGCCGCGTTGCAGTTCACGCTGGAACGCTTCGCGTATCAGCGCTGGCTCCCACGCGGAAATAAAGGTGCGTACAGCCATGCGATGAGCAGGCGGTGTGGCAATCAACGAAAGATCGCGCAAGCCGCTCATCGCCATGTTCAGGGTGCGCGGAATCGGCGTGGCCGTCATGGTCAACAGATCGACTTCCGCACGCAGTTTTTTCAGCTGCTCTTTCTGCCGGACGCCAAAGCGTTGTTCTTCGTCGACGATCACTAGTCCAAGCTGCTTGAACTTGACGTCGGGCTGCAACAGTTTGTGCGTGCCGACGATGACGTCGATTTGACCATCGGCAAGCCTTTTTAGCGCCTCGTTCACATCTTTGGTGGAGCGGAAGCGCGACAGCACGTCAACTTTCACCGGCCAATCGGCAAAGCGGTCGGCAAAGTTGCGATAGTGCTGCTGGGCGAGCAGGGTGGTGGGCACCAATACGGCGACCTGCTTGCCGGCGGTGGCGGCGGCGAACGCTGCGCGCAACGCCACTTCGGTCTTGCCGAAGCCGACGTCGCCGCAAATCACGCGATCCATCGCGCGCGGCGCGGCCAGATCGCCCAGCACGGCGTCGATGGCGTACTGCTGATCCGGCGTTTCTTCGAACGGGAAACTGCTGCCGAACTCCTCGACCAACTGACGATCGATCGGTATCGATTCGCCGCCGCGCGCTTCACGTTGCGCGTAAATGGCCAGCAACTCGGCCGCGACATCGCGGACTTTCTCGGCCGCTTTCTTGCGTGCGCGTTCCCACGCATCGCCGCCCAGCGAATGCAGTGGTGCCAATTCCGGTGCGGTGCCGGAATAGCGGCTCACCAAGCCGAGCTGGGCGACCGGCACGTAAAGCTTGTCGCCCTTGGCGTATTCGATGGTGAGGAATTCGCCTTCCATGCCGCCCAATTCCATCGAAACCAGGCCCTGATATCGGCCCACGCCGTGATCGACGTGGACGATGGGTGAACCGATAGAGAGTTCAGTGAGATCACGGATCACCGATTCCGGATCGCGCGCCGCGCCGCGACGACGTTTGCGCTCGGTGCGCACGCGTTCGCCGAACAGTTCGCGTTCCGTGAGTACGGTGAGCGCCGGTTTCGCCAGCGCAAAGCCTTGCTCCATCGGCGCGATAGTGATGGCGAGCTTCGCGCTGTCCTCGTTGAGGAACGCCAGCCAGCCATCGACGTTTTGCGGGCGAAGACCGACCACCGCAACCTGTTCAAGCAATGCTTCGCGGCGCCCCGCCGAATCGGCGGCAATCAGCACGCGTCCCGGGTAGTTTTCAATGAAGTGACGCAGCGACGTGCCGGGTTCTTCACCCTTGCGATTGAGCGGCAGCTCGGGTGCCGGTTGCGTGCCTGACGACGTTGCATGCTCATGGCCGTTCTCGACCACTTCGACGCGCAGACGCTTGTTGAGTTGTTCGCGCAGCTGATCGGGCGAAAGATAAAGCTCGGCGGGCGGTAGTACTGGACGTTCGATGTCGTGCGCGCGCTGATCGTAGCGTTCCGCGGTCTGCAGCCAGAATTGCTCGGACGCTTCATGCGTGCCTTCACCGAGCACGAACAACGCATCGTCTGCTAGGTAATCAAACAGCGTAGCGGTATGTTCGAAGAACAATGGCAGGTAATACTCGATACCGCCGGGCGTCACGCCTTCCTTCATATCCTGATAAAGCGGGCAGCGGCGCACATCGATCGGGAAGCGCTCGCGCAAACGGCTGCGGAACGCTTTCGCCGCATCGTCGGTGACGGGGAATTCGCGCGCAGGCAGCAATTCGACTTTCTCGACTTGTTGCTGCGAGCGCTGCGTTTCCGGATCGAAGCTGCGGATCGATTCCACTTCGTCGTCGAAGAGTTCGATGCGATACGGCTCGGGCGCACCCATCGGGAAGATATCGATCAACGCGCCACGTACCGCGAAATCGCCGGGTTCGGCAACTTGCGGAACATGGCGATAACCGGAGGCTTCCAAGCGGCGCTGTTCGACAGCGAGATCAAGCTTCTGGCCTTTGCTCAGCATCAAGCCCGAGCCGGTTATGTGCGTGCGCGGTGCAATGCGCTGCATCAACGTGGCGGCGGAGACGACCAGCACCCCGCGCTTTACGCTCGGCAGCTGATACAACGTGGCAACGCGCTGAGAAACGATTTCCGGGTGCGGACTGAAGACGTCGTACGGCAACGTTTCCCAATCCGGAAAGTGCAGCACGGGCAACGTGCCGGCAAATAGGCGCAGCTCATCTTCCAGTGCATGTGCGCGCTGCGTATCGCGCGTTACGACCACCAGCAATCCCGGATGCGATTTCGCCGCTTCGGCAACCAACAAGGCGCGCGCTGAACCGTGTGGTGTGGTCCAGAAGCGGCGCTGCTTAGGAGTGGTGGGAAGGGGCGGGTGGCTGATCGGGTTCGACATGGGGACGCTGCATGGCAAGGCGCGGCCTCATGCCGCGCCTATCGAGCGCGCAAGTGTAGCGCGTCGCTCTGTCGGGCTCTTACAGCGTGAGGCGGATTTGTGCCGTGCCGCCTTCACCCGGCAGCATCGTGGCCACGAAACCCAGTTCCTTGCACAGCTGCAGCATCGGGCGGTTTTCCATCAGCACGTAGCCCCACAGCTCGCTGAGGCCGCGGCGGCGGGATTCGTCGACCAGTTGCTGCATCAGCAAGGCGCCCAGGCCGATGCGCGTCCAGTCGCGTTCCACCAGGACCGAGAACTCGGCGGTGTTGCTGGCCTCGTCCACGAAAATACGGCCCACGCCGCGCAGTTCGGCGGGTTTCACAGTTTCATCCATCAGGACGAAAGCGGCTTCCCATTCCGGATCGATGCGGCACATGCGCTGGGCCATCGGCGCAGGCAGTTCCGACATGGCATGCATAAAGCGACGGCGCACATCCTGCGGCGAAAGGCGCTGAAAGCAGCGCTGCAAGGCGGCGATATCGCCCGGTTCGATGGCACGCAGAACCAGCTCGCGCCCGTCTGCGGTGTGTACGGTCTGCCCATGGGGCGTCGTGACGACCCGAGGGCGCGTAAAGCGCTCACGGCTGCGCGGAGGCAGCGAGGTGTGCCGGGAAGGGGTTCCGGAGTCGCGGGCAGGGGTCATTGTCATGCCCATACTTTAGCGTATTGTGTGCGCTGCAACATGAATGCGTGGCAACGTTTCGCGGCAATTTGCGCCTAAAACGGCGCACTGAGCGTTGAGCCGGACGCCAGAGCTCTGTGGACTCAATGGCGCGTCGCAGCACGCTTCCACGGCTCAATCGGCCACATCGGGCTCAAAGAAGCTCCAGCGCACTTCGGCGAACTGCGCCTTCATCTCGCGCTCGACGGTGTTGATGGCCTCGATCAGGCTGAGATTGTCGGCGGTAGGAGTCATGCGGGCCTTGATCGCCACCATCACATCCGGGCCCATCTGTACGGTGATCAGATTCAGGATCTCGGCCACTTCCGCGCGATGGGTCAGAAAGGCGAGCAATTCGGCGCGGCGTCGCGGCTCCATACCCTGACCGATAAGCAGTGCCTTCACCTCGATCGCCAGCGCAATCGCCACCACGATCAGCAACACGCCAATGGCGACCGTGCCTAATGCGTCGAACATCAGATTGCCCGTAGCCATGGTGGCGCCGATGGCCATCGCAGCCAGACACAAGCCAGCGAGCGCGGCGAGATCTTCGCCGAAGATCACCAGCAATTCGCTGGAACGCGTTTCGCGAAACCATCGCCACAAATTCTGATCGCCGCGTGCGCGATTCACTTCCTGCATGCAACCGCGCATCGAAATGCTTTCCGCCACGATGCCGAACAACAGCACGCCCAGTGCGAGCCATGGCCACTTCAATGGTTCGGGTTGCGAGAACTTGTGGACGCCTTCGTAAACCGAAAACAGTCCGCCGACGGCGAAGAGCAGCACGGCGACGATGAACGACCAGAAATACATCGCCCGGCCCCAGCCAAGCGGATACTCATCAGAAGGCGGCTTCTTCGCTTGCTGCATACCCAGCAGAAGCAAACCTTGATTGCCGCAATCGGCCAACGAATGCACGGCTTCGGCCATCATCGCGCCCGAGCCGGTGATGACGGCAGCCACCAGCTTGGCGACGAAGATCGCGAAATTGGCGCCCAGCGCCAGCAAGATGGCTCTCAACGAATTGGCATGACCGGACATGCTTCAGTTCCTTGTCTGCAAACCAGCGCGTCAAGACGCCATCAACGAATGCCCACACCCACGCCGACACCAAAATGGATGTCCGGATGACCTTGCCGCATCTCGGCAGGTGTCCACACATGCGACTGCGACACGCTCGCCAGCGGATACACGTACTGCGCCTGATCGACCGCGCCCGAACGGTTTCCGTTGAGTTGGCCGCTGATGGTTATCAGAGAGCCGCCCGGAAAATTGAAAGGTTCGACGTAGCCGGGAAATAGCGCAATAAAACGTCCGGCAGCCTGTGCGTTCATGAGTGGACGCTGCGAGGAATCAAGCGGATAAGCGAGGATTTCAATCTCGCTGTGATCCGGAAAATTGCGCACGGCAATCACGCTGCCGCCCCAGATGACATTGCCTTTGCTGTAGTTCTCCGGCGACACCGCAACCTGCGCTGGCAACGCGGCGACTGTTCCCGGTGCGACCTGATAAATCGGGGCGGGTGCACAAGCGGCCAACGCGAGCGCAGCGATAGAAATCAACACATGCCGAGCGCGAAACAGCGTACGAAGGGTCATGACAATCTTCCTTCCCTCGAACATGGCAATGAGGTTGCCGTCTACACGGAGCTTAGCGGGCGCGCTTGGGCGGCGGTAGCCGTGCCGGATAACGCGAGGTTTGGGGCGGCGGCGCTTTTTCGTCGTCCTGCACCAGCCAGTCGAGCAGCCATTCCGCCGGACGTTCCTGCGAAAGCAAACGCGCCATGGCGGGCATGGCGTCGCGCAACGTTTGATCCAGGTTCCACGGCGCGTTGAGAATGACCATGCCCGAACCATTCAAGCGCAGCGGCGAGTCATCCGGATGCACCAAAAGCTCCGCGCGCAAGACGCGCCGCGCACCGCAATGCTGTAGCCAGCGCAGGAAAGGCTGCACCTGACTGCGCAGTTTGATCGGATACCACACGGCATACATGCCTGTCGGCCAGCGCAGCAGTGCTGCTTTCAACGCGGTTTCGATCAGCCGGTATTCGGCTTCCTGCGCTTCATACGGCGGATCGATCAGCACCAGTCCGCGTTTTTCTTTTGGCGGGATAAGCGCCTTCAGTGCTTCATAACCATTGCGGTGATGAACGTGAACTCGCGCGTCGCGATGAAAAAGCTCGCGCAACAATGAGGCCTCGTCCGTACGAAGCTCGCAAAGCTGTGCGCTGTCGATATCGCGCATGGCTCGCGCTGCCTGCAGCGGTGAGCCGGGATAGAGCTTCAGTCCATGCTCGTTGCCGGGCAACGTTGTGATGGTGTCGAGCCAATGGCGAAGCAGTGGCGGCAGTGTCGTGCTTTTCGCCTGATCGGACTTATGCAGATCGGGAAACAGCAAGCGTGAGATGCCGTCGCGATATTCCCCCGTCTTGCCTGCTTCCTCGCTGTCGAGCGCGTAGCAGCCGCTGCCCGCATGAGTGTCGATGAACGCGAAAGGGGTTTCCTTCACCCGCAACGCCTGAATCAACGCGAATAGCACGCTGTGCTTCAGTACATCGGCGAAATTGCCTGCGTGGTAGGCGTGGCGGTAATTCATGGCAATCCAGGCAAGCTTGGGCGATCAGTATAAGTCCACGACCGGTAGCCAGGGACGGGAATGACCCTATGGACCACTTAGTCGACCACGTTGTGACTCTCGGCCGTGCCCAGCAGCTCCGGTTGCGCAGTGCTGCGCTCTTCGCGGTGAAGAAAAGGATGCGCGAACACGGCGCCAAGAATCACGACGACACCTACGTAAAACCAAGCATCCAGCTGTCGCTGCTCGCCAAGCAGAATGATCGCCAGCACGATGGCGTAAACCGGCTCCAGATTGGTGATCATCTGCATCATGAACGCGCTGACGTGGCGCAATGCGAACAACACAAGCGTAAAGGGCAACAAGGTGCAGCCGAACGCCAGGGTCAACAGCAACACGGCATCGTGCGTGCTGGGCAGCGGAAAGGCCGATCCTGTGTGTGGAATCAACGGCCCCAATAGAGTCAGAAAAAGCGTGCCCGTACCAAGTTCGATACATGTCACCGTAAAGGGGTCGCCGTGCTCGACCAGCCGCTTGTTGAGCGAGCCGAACAGCGCGACGAAAAGTGCGGATACCACGCCCACGGCGATACCCATGCGCATGCCGGAAGGAACGCCGCCAGCGACCATCGCGACACCCGGCACCACGGCAATCGCTATCAGCAACTCGCGCGGGTCGAATTTTCGCCGCGTGATCCACGGTTCGATAAATGCGAGAAACGCCGGTCCAAGCGCGATGCATGTTGCGCCCACTGAAGCATTGGCCAGCTTGATCGCAGCATAGAACGTCAGCCAGTGCAGGGAAACCAGCACACCGATGCCTGCATAAGCCCATCGCAATCTCGCTGGCATGGCCCGCAAGCCGCGCCATACGCGTGGCATCAGCAACAGCGCGCCCGTCACCAGCAACATGCGCCACCAGACGAGCGCCAACGCCGGTAGCGTGATCAATTTGCCGAGAATGGCGGTAAAGCCCCAAAGCAGCACGCAGAAGTGAATTTGCAGACGGGCTTTGGTGACGGGCTGCATGGTGGCCGGGTTGCTTCAGAGGGCAGACCGGTCATTGTAGCGGGCAGCTCCGGCGGCGGGTGGCACATTAGCGAGAAGGGCTATTCGCGCCTTGTGGCGATTTCCTGGTGTTATCCGGCGGCGGCTTCTCGCTGCGCAGCGACGTCAGCACTTGCTGGCACGTGTTCGCGTACTTGTTGTCATGGCTAGGCACGATGACGGCGAGCAGTGCTGCCGCCGGCGCAGCAACGATGGCAAGTGCTACGGCGCCACCGCCGCGCAGGATCAGCGGTCCGGGATGTACACCGACATTCGGATCTTTCAGCGTGCCTTTCACATAAAGCGGCGAACGCAACGACACGATGCGCAGACCCTTCGTGTGAGGCGTCACATCCAGATTCAGATGCTCGTCGGCGAAGTTGATGGTGCCGGTGACATCGATAACGGCATCTTCCGTATCGAGCACGAACAGGCGGCTGGTGTAGAGGCCGTTTTCGCCGGCCATGTCGGCCGCGGCGCAGTTGATCTTTACCGTCTTGTCGCCAAAGAGCTTTTCGACGACAACATTGGCGACATTGAGACCGGCGGTTTCCAGCAGCGTCTTGCTGATCACGCCATCGTTCATCAGCAACTTCACTTCACCGTTGGAATCGGCCAACAAAGCGGAAATTGAATTGCCGCTTGCGTTAAGTTTGGCGTCGCCATTGATCTGACCGAAGCTCGATTGCATCTGCTGAACAGTCGGGAAGAGTTGTTTGAGCTCCAGCTGCCGCGCTTTCAGATCCAGCGCGATATGCATGGGCTGCGAACCGCCGTCGATACGAACGCGACTATCAAGGGTGCCCCCGGCTACGCTCATATCAAGCGGGTCCAGCCGCAGCTGGCCGTTATCGAGATAAACATGCGTAGTGAGTGCCGTGATCGGAAGCGAGCCCGGATGTTCGATACGTGCTGCCGAATAGGTGACATCGGCATCCATCGCGCGCAAGCGATCAGTTTTGAATTGTTCGACTGGCAGTGCCTTGTCCGTAGGCTGCTGCACGGTATCGCCGCGTTGTTCCTTTTGCACCTGACTATCCGCGCCAATCAACGGGGCCAGATCGACAAAGCGTAGTTGTTGCGAGTGCAGATCGCCGATGAGTCGAGGGCGAGCACCGCCGGTGACTACGGCGAGGTTGCCGCCGATGTCGCTTTCGCCGACACGCCCGCGGAAATCCCGATAGCTGAAGTGACTTCCATGCTTGTGAAGTTCGGCGGAAAGATGGCCCTCCGTTGCGAAGGGCGGCGTCTCCGGCAATGTGATGCCAAGTATGGGATACAACTTCGCCATGCTCGAACCCGCAAACCACACGCGCAGATCCAGCGCGCCAAGATGCATCGGATCGGTCAGCGTGCCGACGAATGCGATTTTCGTATCGCCAATGTGCAATCGTGCTTGCACGGGGAAGGGCGGGTTGGCCTGTTGCACTGCCAGCACAGCACCTGTCTTGCCGCTGCCGGTTACCGGCGCTCCCTGATAGCTGCCGGTCGCGGTCCATGCGAATTGGTAGCTGGTATGGCTCGCGTTAGCAGACTCGTCCGGTTTGGTCTTATTTGAGTCGACCGTCTTGGCGACATCGTGGCCGACGTCGGCGCGTGCTTCACTGGTCGCTTGCGTAACGATCTGGTCGTAAGGAATCGCCTGTTGGAACGGTGTGATGGCAATCTGCAAGTCGAGGCGATTCTTGGCATCGTTCACCGTGACCTGGCCTTTGTCGACACCAATCGAGCCGAGATTCAAGGTCCATGCCGAAGGTGTAGTGTTCTGCTGGAATGCGAATTCCCAATTGACTTGTCCATGATTGTCGCGTTCAAGATCGATCTGCGGTCCGACGAGCTGTACGACGGGCACATCGATGTGATGAATCAGGAGCGCCAGCGGCGAAATGCGAAACTGCAACGCATCAAGTTGCGCAAACTGCGGCCGATGCGTCCACGCAGGATTGCCAATCTGGATATTGCGCGCGGTGAACGTGGGCCAAGGCACCCATGCGCGCAACCCTTGTTCCGCCGGCTCACGTTGCCATGCCGCGGTCAGATCACCCTGAATCACAAACGGGCGACCCAGGGCAGCGCTGACGTTGTCGTCGATAGTTGGCTTGACCCGATTCCAGTCGAAATAAGCGACAAACAAAACCATTACGACGATCAACACCAGCAGCACGCCCACGATCCCGGTCAATATTTTCGGGGTGCGCCTCATCACTTCCTGCTCCGTGGCCCAGCCGGCTGTCGCGCAGCCGGCACGGGTTCAAGAGACTATGTTGGAGGCGAAGGATTTGTGTAATCGCACGGCAACACTCAGCACCGATTCATGCAATCGACGTAAATCGAGCCAGAAACGGCTGTTTTGCTCAATGATTGGTTGCGGATGCAGGCTCAGTGCGGACGGGAATGTCGATATTGCACACATCGATCTTGCCTGCAGGGAGCGTGTAGAAAGCATCGCGGCGATTGCGCTTCGCGTCGACAATTGCGGCAAATGTCGCGCTGTCCGTGCGCAACACTTGTAGCTTCTCTCGTTCAGCCGGTGGAAGATCCGAGGCCAATCGCACGGAAATAATCGGAGTGCGTTGCGCTGCCTGCGTATAGAAGCCAAGTGCACCGGTGCCGCGCGGCAGTCCGGAAAGATAGGGCATGCCTTCGATCACACGACCGGCGATAGCGAGATTGCGATCAAGCCCGCGCGGTGCCTGCCCGATCACGACATAGAGCGAATTGCCATTGCCGCTGTCGGGTGGAATGTCGCGTGCCACGCCGACCATGCCATAGCAGTGTGTTAGCCACTCTTTTCCATTGGCGGGATCACGCGCTGCAGGGAAGCCCTCGGTAAAGCCGACTTGCGGTGCGTAGACGTCGCCATCTGGCAACGGCGTCCAGGGCAGCTTTGGATCGATGGTGCGCGTGTATTCCGGTGGCAACTTCGGCTTTGCAGTACCCAGAGGTTTGATCTTGCTTTTGTCACCGCTGTCGTCGTCATTGGGATCGCCCCATTGCGTAACGAAGTTGTCCTGCACGCGGATGATCGCCAACCCGTCGAAGTAGTGTTCGTGCACGAGTGTGCGGATGTTCTGTGCATGCAGCGGCGTGAAATCGGGCGCCAGTTCGATTACTACGCGTCCTTGCGGCAGCTGCATGTAGAGCAGATTCGCTGGATCCGGTGTGCGCCATTCATCAGGTTTGGATTTGGCGATCAGCTCTTTTGCAGTAGGTGTGGATTTTGGCGTATCAGCTGCGACGGGTAGTACAAACAAACCGATAGCTGTCGCCAGCACCGCTGGAAGTAGGCGTACGCGCATGAGATTCCCCTGATGAATGGTTCGCGAAGAAAGGTAGCAGAGGAAGGCTCCTGCGCCTACTGTTGGCCTCGTCGAATACAAGCCATCCTTGCTATGGAACAGCCAGGTACGCATATGGCTTCAAGTAATGCGAGAGTTCCTTTTTCCTGACTTCGCTTTCACAAACTTTAATGCCAGCCATCGATGCTCATGTGTTTTGCACATTTGCGCGGGGATAGTGCTCACCCCACAAAACGATCTTCTTGGATTGAGCCATGAAACCTCATCACTCCGTCTATAGTTCTGCGTGAGAAACTCGAAGACGCACGCCTCAAAGCCGTCGAGACATTGGCTGCGACTCCCGGCAGTTTATCGATCGATTCCTTGCGTGAACTGTCCGCACTTCATGCGGCTTTGACTGCTGTGCGGCAGGAAATCAGCGAGCACGGTGCGAAGGCCGGATGGGGTAGTGAAGAAGCACTCTCCTAAGTTCGCGTTTACTACAGAAGGATGTGTCGAACGCTTCGTTTCTGATGTGGTCATGGACGTGAAGTGGGCATCACAATTAAGGCGTCTCTTATTGCCAGGCCGTTCATTTGGTCCGCGTACCATTCGCGTCGTAGAAGCTCGTTTGCACCAAGCTCTAAGGCCGTTACATCAAAGTGTTTGCACCGTACGCAAGTCGGCCTAGATATCTTATTTCTCGTGTAAGGAGTCGGAAATGTTCAAGCCCATGCTTGCAGTTACGACGGTCGCTTTTTGTATCGCACTTACTGCGTGTGGTGGCTCGAAAGCGGTTGCTCAATCCAACGGCACCTGCGGTAAACAGCTCACAGATTTGCAGACGGCGCTGAATACGGGTGCGATGACGCAGGATGAATACAATCGTTCGCGTGAGGAAGCCCTGAGGAACTGCTACCACAACAACTAAGTCTTTCGCGAAAAACAGAAGGCGTTCCGGATGATTTCGGGGCGCCTTATTGTTTGTGTTTTTCGCGTGCAGTTATCGGTGGATCGACTTGCTTTCTAGATGCGCAACCATGTCAGCTTATCGCAAGTTTATGTGCCGTTTTTATTTTTGTATCGAAGACTGATTTCAAGATTGATCAATGCGCACAAGGATTTGGACGTCTAGTTTTTGTCGATACGCGATTTTTGTCGACTGAACTTCGATTAACGCGGTGACGGCGAGAAGCTGTTTGCTCATGTTTCTTTCGGATTCGGTGCTGTACCGTTTTTTCGTACGATCTGGTCAACGAGGAACACCATGAAACGTCATTCTCTTGTACGTAAGGCCGCAACGCGTTTTAGTGCGCTTGCATTGGGCGTGTCCGCTGCGTTCGTGGGTGCGTCGTCTTTGTTGGTTTCCGCTCCGGCCGAGGCAGGCATATCGATAGGTATTGGCGTGTCGGTAAACATCGCGCCTCCCGCGTTGCCTGTCTACGAACAGCCTCCGCTTCCTGCGCCTGGTTATCTCTGGGTACCCGGTTATTGGGCATGGGCTGACGGTGGTTATTACTGGGTTCCGGGTACGTGGGTCCAGCCACCTAGTGTCGGTCTCTTGTGGACACCCGGATACTGGGGCTGGGGCGATGGCGTCTACGTGTTCCATGAAGGTTATTGGGGGCCGCAGGTCGGCTTTTATGGCGGCATCAACTACGGCTACGGCTATACCGGTAATGGTTATGCAGGCGGCCACTGGGGCAACGGCGGTTTCTATTACAATCAATCGGTAAACCATTTTGGCGGTGTGCACGTCACTAATGTTTACAACCAGACGGTGGTGAACAACGTTACGGTCAATCACGTCAGCTATAACGGCGGCACTGGCGGTGTTGCTGCTCAACCGACACCGCAGGAAGCTTCGTATGCGCAACAGCAACACACGCCTCCCGTAGCGGCGCAGCAACAGCATGCGCAGATGGCTTCTCAAAACTCTGCGTTGCGCTTTGCCAATAACCATGGCAATCCTTCCATTGCTGCAACTGCCAGGCCGGCAAATTTCACTGGCGGCGGTGTTGTCGCCGCCCATGGTGCACCGGCACCCGAGGCCGCTGCTGCACAACATGCCAATCCAGCGCCTGCAAACAATGGTGCCATGCGATCGGCTAATTTCGCGCCGCATCCGAATGCAGCATCTGCGCCCACTGAGCATGCAGCGGCACCCGAGCGTGAAGTGACGCACGCACCGGCGCCGCAGCCGGTAGAAAGATCGCAACCGGAAGAAAGGCCCACAGCGGCGCCTCAGCAGGCCTATCATCCCGCGCGCGCTCCAGAACAGACGCCTAGCGCAGCGCCGCAGCCTGCGTATCATCCGGCTGCGCGTCCTGCACCGGCGGCTCATACAGCACCTCACCCCGCGCCCAAGCCGCAGCCTCGTCCGCACAATGATCAGGATCACGGTGGATAACGCGCACATTGCCTAGGACATGGCGAACAAAGACACACTGAGCCGATGCTTGGTGTGTCTTTTTTGGCGTGGATGGCGTGCAAAAAATATTCAACGTATTAGTTGACAATCAACTGATATGTTGATATTCATACGCCATGATGAATATCCGGCGCACACTGCACGCGGTCAATGAAACCGGGCTGGACCCGGAATTGGGCAAATCGCGCCTGGATCAGGTCTTTTTTGCGCTCTCCGATCCGGTGCGGCGGGAGATTCTGGAACGCCTGGACGGGCAGGCGCTGCTGGTGTCCGAGCTCGCCGAATCGTTCGATATTTCCCTGCAAGCGGTGTCGCGCCACATCCAGGTATTGGTGCGAACCGGGCTTGTTCAGCAGGAGCGCACCGGGCGCATCAGTCGATGCAGTCTGGATGCGGGCCCGTTGCTCGATGCGGCGGTGTGGATGAACCGCTACAGCAAGTACTGGCAGCAGCAATTCGACCTGCTTGCCGCCACCCTGGCGGATATCGACGAGCGAAAAGCGCAGCGGAAGCCGCCTGTGCAACCGCGCAAGCAGACCAAGAAACGCGCCTTACGCAAGAAGTAATCAACGCTGCACAAGATCGGCGCGACTCCGACGTCAGCGTTAGAACGTCTTATGGAGGTTGTCATGGTCAAGCATCGTATTGCCTACGACAACTGATTTGATGTTTCGCTGGAGAATACCCTCATGAAATACGAAGACGTAAGCGGAAAACTGGCGGACTACCGCCGCCAGATCGCCGACATTCGCGAGAAGATGAGAGACGCCATCGCGACGGTCGAGCCGAAGGAAGTGAAAGATTATGAGTTCGCAATTGCCAGTGGCACGGTGCGTTTGTCCGAACTCTTCGGAGATCACGAAGATCTGATCGTCATCCATAACATGGGTGTCGCGTGCTCTTACTGCACATTATGGGCAGACGGATATAACGGCATTCATCAACACGTGGTTTCACGCGCGGGCTTCGTCGTTTCAAGTCCTGACAGTCCGAATGTGCAGAAGAAATTCGCCGAGAGTCGCGGCTGGCGGTTTCCGATGGTCAGCCACGCCGATTCGAGTTTTGCCGCAGACATGGGCTACGTCTCGGCCAAAGGCGGATGGATGCCCGGTGTTTCCGTTTTTAAACGCGATGGCGATGCGATCGTGCGAGTCTCCGATACCGGCTTCAGCCCGGGCGACGACTTCTGCGCAATTTGGCATTTCTTCGACATGCTGCCCGGTGGCGTGGGTGGATGGCCCGGGCCGGTGAAGAAGTCGTCATGCTGTGCAACTTCATGATCTGAGGACGTGTCATGTGTCCACTTTGCATAGGCACGGCGTTGCTACTGTGGAGCGGCACGGGTTCGGCGGGAGGTGTGGCCGCTGTTGCGCTAAGGTCGATCAGGCGACGTCGTCACACTTCGTCGTTTAATTGCTTTCATCGGTCGCTGCATCAGGCGGGCGAGAAGCGGACATGTTGCGGGCAGAAGGCGGAGTCATTGATCCAATCCTCCCGACCTTGTGTCACAGAGAAGTTACGTCATGGCTCTGAGGGATTGCCGCGTCATTGACATGCGTATGTGATGAAGTGTGGAAAGCGATGGTTCTGGAGAACATTGATGTGCCGCATGAAGTGGTCTTTCCTTTCCTGCTGTTTGTTACTCGGCGCCACCGTCGGCACAGCGATGGCGCAACAACATCATCGACGGGATGACGCTCCCGCGCATGCGAATTCCAGCCCTTGTTACGACCCTGCCGACACGACCGAGATTCGATTGTGGGCGGGCAGGGCACCTGGCGCGATCGGTGACGATCCCTGCCGCGATATTCCCTACCTGAAAATCTATCCTGCGGCAGCGGGTGTTTCTGCGACACGTGCGGCGATCATCGTGGTGCCGGGCGGTGGTTATGATCACCTGAGCGATCGCAAGGAGCAGGCGCCTGTCGGCGATTATTTCTCGCAGCAATTACACGTTACGACGTTCGTTCTTTTTTATCGTCTGGTCCAGCCGGATGGAACTTACCGGTATCCCGTTCCGATGTGGGATGGCCAGCGCGCATTGAAGCTCGTGCGCAGCCTCGCCGCACACTATGGCATCGGCCCCGACAGAATCGGGTTATTTGGATTCTCTGCCGGTGGTCATTTGGCCAGTACGATCACACTGCATCCGGCGACAGATTTTGGCTTGCCTCAGCGTGATTCCATCGATGACACCAACGCACGCCCGGATTTTCTTGGCCTGGGATATCCGGTCATTTCCATGTTGCCGAATAGCTATGCGTCACCCAATTCGCTTGGCCATCTTCTTTACGGATATGAAGGCCGCGATTTGGACCGGCTTGAACACTATCTGTCCGGACAGGCGAACGTAACGGCTCAAACACCGCCGGTCTTTCTGTTCGAGAGCATGGATGACGCGCAGATCAGTCCGCAAAACAGCGTCGTATTTGCCCAAGCGCTTCGCGCGGCGCAGGTCCCCGCGGATGTGCACCTGTTTGCACACGGCGTGCACGGCGCCGGCTTGGCGGTGGGTGTTCCCGATGAGGAAGGGTGGCCGGATATGTTTCGCGACTGGCTCGATAAGCGTGGCTTTCTGAAATAAAACCGCCAGCGTTGCTCGCAGCGCATCAACAGGGTGGAAGTGGCGGCGCCACTAGCTTGAGTGGCGCAGTATCGCGATGGCAATTTCGACCACGATCAGCACGATGATCGCCAACTCCAACAGTTCGCCGCGTTTGCCTGAGGCCTCTTCATACAATGCGGCGTAGGTATCCCGGATGATCGCCAGCTTGCGATCTACGGCGCCGCTGACCTGGCGCACGCGGAAGAGATCCAATGCCGCCGTATAGACGCGGGCAAGATAAACGTCTTCGGTGACTTGAAGGGCGTTGTCGACCTTTTCGGTGACTTCGGTGACTTCCGCAACGAGCGTGTAAAGCTTGCGTGCCAGATCGGCCGTCCGCCGCGCTGCAAAGGGATTGCTCGCGTGGTGAGCCGCCTCGACCAGGTCATACATGAGCGGCAGTTCGGCATCCAGCAGTTCGTCGTAAAAACGCATTTCAAGCAGCTGGGCGTTGGCGACCTCAAGAATGTCCCTGACGTCGGAGTCGCCGCGCGGTTCATAGATGAAGGCGCGATCCCAGGTCAGTACTACCAGATCGTCTGCGTAGTAAGAGAAGCGCTGTTGCAGCAGGTCACGGCGCGCCTGTTCGGATAGAGGTCGTTGTTCGCCGGAAAGTAGTGGCACCAAATCGATGTGCTCGTGCATGGTGCTGACCGGTATCGCTTCGTCGAAGGCCTGCACGATGCCCACCAGGTAATCTTCGTGCAGTAAAGCAGGGCTCGGTTTTGTCAAAGCAGGAAGCAAGGCGTCATGCAGCTGCTTCAGCAGTTGCTGCCACACGGGACTGTCGGCACTCGGGCCGAACATGGCGTCTACAGCATTCACCAGTTGCGAAAACGATGCCCAGCTGCACGCAGCAACGGGAATCTGTATGGAAAATCCCGCAGCCCCGAAGTCATACAAGCGCGCCGTGACCTGCGCCTGATAGGGATTGCCCGCAAGCGTCAGGCTCAGTGTTTCGAGTGTCAGCATCACCGGGGGTACGCCGAAGGTCACGGCTTTGGGCGGAGTGCTGCTGAGCTTGATACGCGTGCTGGCCGGAAGCTGCTGCTGGTCCCACAACCTTTCCACTTTTGGCAGGTCGATCGCGTCGGCGATGTCGACAAGGTGCATGGCAATAACGACGGCCGATTGAACGGTGGGTTGCTCGTACGGCATATGCTCGCGCCTTGGCTGGATACGCAACGATACCGATTGAATGTTATGCGCGCATGAAAGTTGCCTCCGGATCGGGGTATCCGTGTTGTACTCAGCCGCAGACAAGCTCAGTGCTGCGCGTTCTTGGGGAGGTCCAGGCGATCCAAAAACTGCAGCGTAAGATTCGCCACTTCCTGACTTTTTGTGTCCATGGCGAAATGTCCCGCATCCAGGATATGTATCTCTGCACTAGGCATATCCTGTTTGTAAGCCCATGCGCCGGCTACCGTAAAAGAGGGGTCATATTTTCCCCATACGACAAGCAGCGGCGGATGATATGTCTTTAAATAAGTTTGCCACTTCGGATACGCCGCGACATTCGTGCGGTAGTCGTAAAAGAGATCTTCCTGAATGCGATCCTGGCCTGGACGACCCAGAAATGCAGATTCATCCGTCCAAAGGTCCGGGTCGTAAAGCTCGGGGTGAGGATCGGTGCCGACGTGACGCTGTTTTGCGGCATCGAACGAGATCAGATTTGCGCGGAGCTTGTCGGCATAAGCCTCCCTGTTCGCCCAGTATTGACGGCGAGTGGCCCAGAGAGGACCCAGGCCTTCGTCATGAGCGACCGCATTTTGCACAACGATAGCGTCGATACGATCGGGATGCATGAGTGCAAGACGAAATCCAACGGGCCCGCCATAGTCCTGCACAAACAGCGCGTAATGGTGGACGCCGAGCGCCTGAGTAAACGCATCGATGATCAACGCCAAGTGATCGAAGGTATAGGAGAACGTCTCGGGGGAAGGTGCATCGGAGTGGCCAAATCCCGGATAGTCGGGTGCGATGACGTGATATCGCTCCGCAAGCACCGGTATCAACTTGTCGTACATCCGCGACGAAGATGGGAAGCCATGCAGCAAGAGAACGACAGGTGCATTGCTGCTGCCAGCTTCTCGATAGAAGATGTTCAACCCTTGAACATTTACCGTGCGATACACCGTCGTGGCTTCGTTCATGTGTGGCATCTCCAGGTTTTTATCGGTTTCCCCAGCGGTCAAGGCATTGACGCTTGCCAACAGCGCACATAAAGCGATGAAAATAATTCGTTTCACGGGAAGGGTCCGCAACCAGCATGGAGCGAAGCGCTGCATGCTCATTGAAACACTGATCTATGCAGGAATGTCCCGCACCACTTCGGTCAACTTGCCGGAACTGATTTCGTAGAAGAAGCCGTAGAGCTTGATGTGCTTGGGCACCGCAGGGCTCGAGCGAAGCATCGCGATGTCGTGCTTGAGCGACGTCTCGAAATCCATGATGGCAAGACTGTCGCGATCAAACAATGTCGAGATATCGGCGTGATAATGATCATGGAACTCCTCGATGAGCAGCTCGGGAGTCAGCGTTGTCGTGCCACAGAACGAGTGGTGAACCACGACGACGTTTTGAACGCTGAATATGTAGTCCATGGACGCTACGGACTCCAGCGCAAAGGCGGCGCGTCCACCCGCGTTCGTCTCGACAAACAGTGTTCGCGTGTGGCCAACCCGATTGCCGGATTCGTCGAGAATGTTTTCCCCCGGATAAACCTCGTCGCCCAAATACTCGGCGACAGCTTTAGGTATTTCGGCGGCTCGAGGGTCGAAGCAGTGGATCACAAGCGTCTTCATCGGGATGGCCTGGTTCGCTCCCTCGAAGGTATTCATATCGAACCCAGGTTGTTTCCTGTACTCGTAGTCGCTGAACTTGCTCATCTTGTTTCTCCACAGGAGTTTTAATGCATGCAGCCCCCTGCTCGGCGAGTTGCCGATCTTCGAAAGGTATAACGATTCTTCGTCGTGTGCGCGATCAAAGTGAAATGCAGCGCCAAATGCTGTGGTCTGACGTCACTGCCGGCCGAGAAATCGAAAGGTTGTTAAATGGCACGTAACTAGTTGCCTTGGACATAAATGTTCAAGTGAAAAGTTATGCTTCGATACTTTCTGGAAAAGTTGCGATTCGGGTGTGATCCGAACGCGTTGTGGCTATTCGGCAAAAGACCAGGAAGGGACCAGCCTGCGCCGGTTACGCGTTTTTGAATATCAGCGCCGCTGCGCAGTCGTACCTGATACATAACGGTTGCCAGGCACATTCCATCGCCAGGGAAAATCCTTGCCGACGCTGATGCCGATGCGAAGATTGCCGGCGCGTGCTTTGGGCGGAGCCATGCCATCGTCGACGATGGTGAAGCCATCATGGGCGCTAACAAGATCGAGTCCATTTTGCGCGCCATTGATGCCCATGGCCTGCGTCAGCCGAGCGGGCCCGCGGCATAAATCGCGATCACTCGCCACGCGTGGCCGCGCAGCGCGCATCTGTTCAATCCCATGTAGTGGCTCCAGCGCACGGATAAGTACACCGCAACCATCACCCTCAGGGCCGCTCACGCAGTTGGCACACCAGTGCATGCCGTACGTGAAGTAGACATACATATGCCCGGGTGGTCCAAACATCACAGCATTCCGTGGCGTCTTTCCCCGATACGTATGCGCAGCTGGATCGATAGCGCCGAGATAAGCCTCCACTTCCACAATCCGGCCCGCCCGGCCATCCTCGGACGCCAGGACTTTGTTGAGCAGTTGCGGTGCCACCTTCGTGGCGACCCGATCAAAGAACGCACGCGGCAACGGCGTGCCTGGCCAGATGATCGATGTGGCTTTCTTTTTAACCAACCGAGTTCTCCAGTTAGTGTTGTTCGTGCATGGATGCTGCATAGAGTTGACGATACGCATCGACCAGACTGTCGAGATTGAATGCGCGATTCCTTCCACTGGGATTGGGCAGAACCCAAATGGCGGCACCCTCCATGCGTGCCGGCTGCAATCCCCAGGCGAGCTCTCGTTGACCTGACAGTGCGGCGTACGCTGCCTTGCCTAGAAAGGCGACAAGGCGTGGCGCATAGCGCGCGATCTTCTGCTCGAATTCCACTGCGGCGGAGGTGAATTCCTCCCGTGAAAGCTGATCTGCGCTCGCCGTCGGTCGTTTCACTACGGATGTCACACCGCATCCGTATTTGAGTATCGTGCGATCGTCCTGAGGCGAAATTTCCTCAGGGGTAAAGCCCGCCAGATGTATGACACGCCAGAAGCGATTGCTTCTTCCAGCGAAGTGATGGCCCGTCGCGGCCGCTGTCATTCCGGGGTTTATTCCGCAAAAGAGCACGTTGAGACGTCCGGCAATGATGTCAGGGAGTTCTTCAGTCACGGCACACCTTGCAAACTCGGCTGAGGCCGAGTTCGACAGGAACCCATGCTTTATTCGCGAATATGGATTGCATCAACCGATTACTCGCAGATCGCATTGACCGCTTTCTGCGCGAGCTTTCTCAAGTCATTCCGCGAGGTGCCCGTGCGAGCGCGGATAGCTATGGAATGCATCGTCGCCGAGGCGAGCAGGGCGAGCGTTTTGGGATCGGCACCCTGTTTCAATTCTCCGGCGGTACGGGCAAGTTTGAAGCGCGCTTCAAACGCGGCATCGAGCGCACGAAAACCCTCTGCGGCGATTTCCAGTATCTGCGGATCGCCCGGCGCCTCGGTAACGGCCGTCCCGACGACGAAGCATCCGAGCACTTGATCGTCGCCGGAGAAGTAGATCGATAGTGCCGCGTCGTACACCTTCATCAAGGCTTCGGCCAAGGTGCCGCCGCTCTCCAGTGCTTTATGCATCGCTGCAAATTTGAGTTCCCAGTAGCCACTTAACGCCCTGACATAAATGTCGTGCTTGTCGCCGAACGCCGCCCGAAGGCTCGGCCGGTTCATGCCGGTGGCGGCGGAAATGTCATCGAGTGAGGTCCCGGAATAACCGCTCTTCCAAAACGCCTCCGCGGCCTGCCGCAGAGCGGTCTCAGGCTCGTAGGCGCGTGGCCGCCCGCGGGGCTTTTTCTCACTCTTATCTATTTTTGTTCCAGATAGCATAAAAATACTTGACCTCTCGTGTGCTGGGTGATTATTATCCGAACATGTACAAAATTCAACATGCATGAGCGTCAGGCGCGCGGCCGCTCGGTAGAGAGCCAAGTCACGGTCTTTGCGCCAGCCCGGCAGTCATTGAGGAATCTGCGATGCGTAAACAATTTGACGAAGTGGCGGGTGGGCTGGACGCGGGTGATCGCGCGAAAGACGAGCGCCGGAGCATCAAGGCAAAGCTGCGCCTGCCCCTGATGGCGGCGTTGCCGCTGTTGCTGGTGATAGGTGGCGGTGCCAGGTATCTGGCCACCGCGCACGATGTCGCGACTGACGATGCTTTTGTGCAGGCCGCGAAGGTCTCCATCAACGCGAGGGTTCCCGGTCAGGTGGTGAACATCGCGGTGCGGGACAATCAACCGGTTCGCGCGGGTCAGTTGTTGTTCCAGATAGATCCCGAGCCATACCGGATCGCCGTGGAACAGGCCGAGGCGCGGCTCGGCAGTGCGCGCCTTCAGGTTGAAGCGCTCAAGGCAACCTACCGCCGGCAATTGGCCGATGTGGAATCAGCCAAGGCTACGGCCGATTTCGACGAGCATGAATATGAGCGCAAGAAGGCACTGCTCGCCACGGATTTCACGTCGCGCTCGACGTATGAGCAGGCCCAAACGGACCTTTTGGTGGCGCGCCAGCACATTGCGTCGGCGCAACAGGACGTGTCCAACAGCGTCGCCGAATTGAATGGCGACCCGAATATCGATGTCGATCAGCATCCGACGGTTCGCGAGGCAAAAGCTCAACTGGATCGCGCACGGCTCGATCTCTCCTATACCACGGTGATCGCGCCGGACGATGGCGTCGTCACCAAGGTTGACGATCTGCAGGTAGGCGATTTCGTCAGTAGCGGCGCCACGGTGTTCTCGATGATGTCGAGCCGCCATGTGTGGATCGAAGCAAATTTTCGCGAAACCGGCTTGACGCATATGCGACCGGGTCAGGCGGCGAACGTCGATGTCGATACCTATCCTGGGCATCGTTTCAAGGCGCACGTTGTGAGCATCAGCCCCGGGACGGGATCGGAATTTTCGGTGTTGCCACCTGAGAACGCCACCGGCAACTGGGTGAAGGTCGTGCAACGTTTGCCCGTGCGGCTTGAGCTGGACAACATCGATCCGAAGTGGCCGCTGTACTCGGGTATGAGTGTCACCGCGCAAGTCGATACCCAGCAGAGCGTTCGTGCTGCAAGTCCTGGTATGGGAGCAGGACAGTGAATGCCCCCGTCGATCCCGGCACCAATGTGAGATCGCACCGGTTCCTGATCATCGCCGCGATGCTTGCGACCTTCATGCAGGCGATGAACATATCGATTCCGAATGCAGCGCTTCCGTATGTGCAGGGCGCGCTGTCGATGACCGACGACGAGATCGGCTGGATCTTCACCTCTTATATCGCCGCGAGCGCCATCGTCATGCCGATGACGCATTGGCTATCGGGCAGATGTGGGAGAAAGGCAGTCTTTCAGATTTCGCTCGCGGTTTTCAGCTTTGCACTGATACTCGACACGCTGGCGACGACACCGCTGCAATTCGTCTCTGCGCGCATTTTGCAGGGTGCCGCGAGCGGCACGCTCGCGCCGTTGTCGATATCTATCCTGCTCGATGAACTGCCGCCACTTCGGCACGGCCACATCGGCCTTCTATGGAGTGTGACAGCGCTACTTGGAATGCTGAGCGGCCCAGGCATCGGCGGTGCACTCAGCGAATATGTCGGCTGGCAATCGATCTTCTATCTCAGCCTTCCGATAGCCGCGTTTATCGCGTTGACGATGGGTTTCTATCTGAGGGAAAAGAAAGCAGAGAAAAGGCCGTCTTTTGACTTCTTTGGGCTGGCGACTTTTTCACTAGGCATCACAGGTCTGCAGATGCTGCTTGATCGCGGCGAGCGCATGGAGTGGTTTGCTTCAACCGAGATATGGGCGGAAACGATCGCATCCGTGCTCGGTTTCTACCTCTTCATTGTGCATGTGCTGACGAAAGACCAGCACTTCCTCAATAAGGCGTTGTTCAAGGACCGCAACTTCGGTGTTTCGACGGTGATGTTCTTCGCGTTGGGTTTCGTTCTTCTGCCAACCTTGGCGCTGACCTCGCCGATACTCGAAGAGCTATTCGGCTACCCGGCGCACACCGCCGGCTACATCACGATTCCGCGAGGCATTGCACTGATATCTGCATTGCTCCTCGCTTGGCGCTTGCCAGCGCGCGTCGACAATCGCTTGTTCGTCATCGGTGGCTTGTGCCTCGCGGTCTACGGCACATGGCAGATGGTCGGTTACTCGCCGCTGATGGATGAGCGCGCGGTGATTTTGGCAGGCATTTTCCAAGGCGCCGGTTTGGGCATTCTGATGCCCGCACTGACACGGGCTGCCTTCAGCACGCTGGACCCGACATTTCGCTCGGAAGGCACGGCGTTCTTCAACCTGTCGCGCCTTTATGGCAGCACGCTCGGCATTGCAATCGTGCAGATCTACTTCTTCAACAATACCCAGAGCATGCACCTGGCGCTTGCCAACAACCTCAGGCCATACCGCATTGCGAGTGAGACGGCCGGCTCTCTATCGATGCCGGCACTCGCCACGATGAATGATCTGGTCACCAGTCAGTCAGCGATTGTCGGGGTCATTGGTCAATTCAAACTTTTGATGGCGGTCATGCTGATCGCTAGCCCGCTTGTTCTGTTCCTTCGCAAACCGCGTGTCGACAAGTGACACTCCTGGAGTTGCAACATGAAACTGATTGGATCCATTTCATTGAGGTGCGTTGCAAGGACAGTCATCCTTGCCAGCGCTACGTCTGTGCTTCTATCCGCATGCATGGTGGGGCCTGATTTTGAAAGGCCGGCTGCACCCGTCTCGCAACACTACGATGCGCAGGCCGAACAGGAACTCAGCACCAGCAATACGGCTGCTGGCGCTCAACATATCGATCTGGGCAAGAGCATCGATGGTGATTGGTGGTCGACGCTCGGCTCGCCGAAGCTCGATGGCGTGATGCATAAAGCCATCGCGGGCAATTTCGATCTGGAAGCGGCGGACGCAACGATTGCGCAGGCGAATGAAGCCGTTACCGCAGCTGCCGGTGGTCTGAAGCCGCAGGTGGGTTTTGGAGCGCAGGGCGGCCGTCAGCGGGCGATTGAAGGAGCCAGCGTATCCACATCCAACTTCTACGCAGTCGGACCACAGGTGAGTTTCGACTTCGACATTTTTGGCGGTACGAAACGGTCGGTTGAGGAAAAGTCGGCACTCGCCGAACTTCAACAGCATCGATTTGACGCGGCCTATCTGACTGTCACCGGTGATGTCGCCAGCGAGGCATTGCTGCTCGCGTCCGCGCGCGCGCAAATTGACGCCGTCAACGTTTTGATCGCTGACGATCAGAAGAATCTCGAACTGGTTCGCACGGCTCATCAATACGGCAAAGCTACGCAGGTTGATATCGCGCTGGCTACGACGCAGCTCGCCCAAGACCAAACCTTGCTGCCGCCGCTTGCCCAGCAACGCGATGTGGCGCGGCACGCATTGTCGATTCTGGTGGGAAAGAGCCCGGGCGAATGGACGGCGCCGAATTTCGACTTAAGCGATTTTGCATTGCCTGGGGATGTACCCATCAGTCTGCCCTCCGAACTCGCGCGCAACCGGCCCGACATTCTCGAAGCCGAAGCGCAATTGCATGCATCGAGTGCTGCGATCGGCGTAGCTACCGCGGATATGTACCCACACCTGAAGCTTTCAGCTTCGCTCACTCAGGCAGGCCCAGGCATCGGCACGCTTTGGGGTGTTGCAGCGGGGTTGACCGGGCCGATTTATGAGGGCGGCACGCTCAAGGCGAATCGTCGCGCTTCCATCGACGGCTACAACGCATCGTTTGCCGATTATCAACAGACCGTTATCAAATCGTTGGGGCAGGTGGCGGACGTGCTGCAGGCCATCAACCACGACTCGGAAGAATATGCCGCGCAGCAGCGCGCGTTGAGCGCTGCCCAAACCAGCCTGCAATTGAACCGGCAGGGCTATCAAGTGGGCGAAATCGGCGTGCTCGACGTGCTGGACGCCGAGCGCGGTTACCAGCGCGCGTTGATCGGTCAGATCCAGGCGAAGACGGCGCGTTACCTCGACACCGTGCAACTGTCCATTGCACTCGGAGGAAATTCACACGATGCGTTCGAACAAAGAGTAGCGTACCGCGAGAAACCGTGAAGGATCGGCCCACTACTTTTCCTCACTTACCGGGTTCTTGAAGAAAAGCGGCGCTTCCGTCCAGGGCATCGATGCGGATGGGATGTTCAAGCAACTTCGGTTTCACACAGCAGCTGACGCGTGTTTCTTCCGCGCGGACCTGGCTTCCAACACGAGAGCACAAACATGTCTACGTCAGAAAATCTTCGCGATAAAAGAATTCCACTCAATCATGGCAACGGATCTATCCCAGCCGTTGGCTTTGGCACGCTTATTACGAAAGTCGATGCAGTGAAGCCGGCCATCAAGGCCGCGTTGGAAGTGGGATTCCGGCATATCGATGGCGCCGAGGTTTATCGCAACGAAACACTGGTTGGCGAGGCGCTGCAGGAGGCTTTTGAAGCTGGAACGGTGAAGCGAGAGGAACTTTTCGTCACCACCAAGCTATGGAACAACAATCATCGTCCCGAAAGACTCAAGCTTGCGTTCGAAGCCAGCTTGCGTCGTTTTCAGCTCGACTATCTTGATTCCTATCTGATCCACACGCCTTTCGCATTCCAGCCGGGCGATGAACAGTATCCGATGAACGAGCGGAACGAGCCGATCTACGATTCGGACATCACATTGGTCGACACATGGCGTGCGATGGAGAGTCTGGTGGACGAGGGCCGGTGCCGATCCATCGGTCTATCGGATATCACGCTGGAGAAAGTGAAAGAGATCGTTGCCATTGCGCGCATCAAACCCTCTGTCGTGCAGGTCGAATGCCATCCTTATCTTCCCGAATGGGAACTGCTCGATTTCTGCAAACAGCATGGCATCGTGCTGCTTGCCTATGCTCCATTGGGCCATGGCATGGAACCGAGAATAACGGACGATCCGGTGATCAAGGCCATCGCACAGCGTGTCGGCAAGATGCCGGCACAAGTGGCGTTGGCATGGGCAGTGCAGCGCGGCACGGCATTCCTTACCACATCGACGAACCCCGTGCATATCCGTGAGAACTTTGATATATCCGCGCTGCCCGACGATGCCATGCATGAGATGGAACATCTCATCACGACAAGCATTCGATTGAACGCGGTGGTGGAGACGGGCGTGCCTGGATTCGTTCCTCGGAGTGCGTAAGTTAGCGGACAGCGTTGACCCTACAGTGGTGGGTTAAAAAATAATCGCGGTAAGAAGAATTGTTACCAGTGGATGACGACTGATAACCGTGCTCACGTTCTATAACTTACCTAGCACTTTCGTATCACCAATGCATGGTGCCTTTATTTTTCGCAGGTCATTGAACTTACGGTGCAAACGTTTATGACTGCGTTGCTTGCGCACCTTGTTCCGTTAAAAACAAATCACCAAACGATTGCGTGACGAGCGTTGGCTTACGCTCGTTCGCGTTGAGCTGAGAAAACACAATCATTCCTAAGGTGATGGTTTCATCCAATACCGTGGCTGGTATTAGCGGCACCGTAGCGGCCGGCCTCTGACCCGTTTCGCGTCAGATGAATACACAGGTCCCGCATGTCTGAAATCACCGAAAAAAACAATCGTGGCGTCGATGCCGACACCACTGTCGCTCGTCTATTTGTGCTTGAGCTAAACGCCGGGCGCATTCACTCGATGAATACGGATGGCACAGAACACGAGACTATCGTGACGGGTTGTCACTTGCCGGATGGCATCGTAGTGGATACGGATGCTGGTCATATTTATTGGACCAACATGGGTGTGCCGAATCTCAACGATGGATCGATCGAGCGCGCCGACATCGACGGCACGAATCGCAAGACGATCCTTCCCAAGGGATGGACCCACACGCCCAAGCAGATCATCCTCGATAAGAAAGACAGAAAGCTTTATTGGTGCGATCGCGAGGGAATGCGCGTCATGCGCTGCAATCTTGACGGTTCGCAGCTGGAGACACTGATCGAATCCGGCCACGGCGAAGTCGAGCGCCAGGATCAGACACGTTGGTGCGTCGGACTGACGATCGACCCGAAACGCGGGCATATCTACTGGTCGCAAAAGGGACCGGACAACGCGGGCCGCGGCCGTATCTTTCGCGCCAATCTTGAAATTCCCGCCGGGCAAACCGCGGCGAACCGGACTGACATCGAGGTCTTCTTCGATGGTTTGCCCGAGCCGATCGATCTTGAGCTCGATACGAGCAATCGCGTGCTGTACTGGACCGATCGCGGCGACCCGCCGCGCGGTAACACGGTCAATCGCGCGTCTATCGACAACAAGCCGGCCGAGCCGGAGATCGTCATAAGCCATCTGATGGAAGGCATCGGCATTGCTCTGGATGTGGAAGGCGACCGCATGTTTGTGACCGATCTTGCGGGATCGATGTACTCCGCGCGGCTCGATGGTTCCGGTGAAAAGAATGTCCTCTACGCGCAGGGCAATTTGACCGGCATCGCGTACGCCGAAATCCCCAAGGAGAAGTGAGATGTCGCAAAACAAGCCTATTCGCCGAGTTGCCATTATCGGTACGGGAGTTATCGGTGCCAGTTGGGCCACACTCTTTCTTGCCAAGGGCCTCGACGTAGTCGCAACGGACGTCGCACCGGATGCGGAGGCAGCGCTTCGGCGCTTTGTTTCAACAGCGTGGCCTGCGATGCAACGCCTGGGTCTTGCAGCCGATGCTTCTCAGGATAGGCTGTCGTTCACTGCAAGCGTGACCGATGCCGTTAAAGACGCCGATCTGGTGCAGGAAAATGGACCGGAAAAAATCGACTTCAAAAAGACGCTCTATCGTCAATTGGACGAACTGTTGAAGCCTAGCGTCATCATCGCTTCAAGCTCGTCGGGCCTGACGATGAGCGAAATCCAGTCCGCATGCACACTGCATCCCGAACGCTGCGTTATCGGTCACCCGTTCAATCCACCGCATCTTGTTCCCTTGGTCGAGATTGTCGGCGGTGCAAAGACGTCGAAGGATACGATCGAGCGCGTCGACGAGTTTTACACGAGCCTCGGCAAGCGCACTGTGCGCGTGAAAAAGGAAGTGCCTGGGCATGTCGCGAATCGCTTGCAAGCTGCATTGGCACGGGAGGTCTACCATCTCGTCGCCGAGGATGTCGTCAGTGCCGCCGATGTCGACACGGCATTGTGCTGGGGACCCGGTCTGCGCTGGGGCATCATGGGTCAGCTGATGCTCAATCATCTGGGCGGTGGCCAAGGCGGTATCGAACATTTCTTCCAGCAATTCACCGGCCCGATGACTGCCTGGTGGAAGGTGCTTGGAACTCCGGAACTCACGCCCGAAGTGCAGAAGAAATTGATCGACGGTGTTCATGCCGAAGTCGGTTCGCGCTCGATCGACCAGCTTGCGTCGGAGCGCGACGAAGTCCTGCTCGGCTTGATCGAGCTGCGCAACAAGGCTGACAAGTCGCGCTAAAGGAAATCGACGGCTGCGGTCTCTGAGACCAACGGCGAGATCGATCGTACGTCTTCAACTTTTCCGGCTCTCAAGCCGTAGGGATGAGTTCCAAATGTCTACAGACACCGCAGCAAGTCATGCCGCTGGCGAAAAACCTGTGCCCGTACCCAACGGCGATTTCTATCAATTGGTCGATCACCTTACTCCCGAGGAGAGGGCCGTCGTCGCCAAAGTGCGCGCGTACATGGAGACGAAGGTCCGGCCGATCATCAATAAGTACTGGTCGGATGACGCGTTTCCGTTCGAGCTGCTGCCTTCGTTCAAGGAACTGGGTATTGGCGGGCTTGGCTACGAAGGTTATGGCTGCGCGGGCGGTAGCCAGAAGCTGTTCGGTTTCGTCGCGATGGAGATAGCGCGTACCGATGCATCGATGTGTACGTTCTTCGGTGTGCACAGCGGCCTGGCCATGGGCTCGATTTATCTCGACGGATCGGATGAGCAGCGGCAGAAGTGGCTTCCGCAAATGGCGCGTTTTGAAAAGATCGGGTGTTTCGGATTGACCGAGCCATTGGTTGGTTCGGGAACAGGCGGCGGATTGACTACGACCGCCAAGCGCGAAGGAGATACCTGGGTTCTCAACGGCCAGAAGCGTTGGATCGGTAACTCGCCATGGTGTGACATTTCGATCATCTGGGCCCGCGATGTCGCTGACAATCAGGTCAAAGGTTTCATCGTTGAGAACAAGATCACGCCCGGATTCAGCGTTGAGAAGATGGAGCACAAGATCGCGTTGAAGGTGGTTCAGAACGGGCAGATCACGTTGACGGATGTGCGCGTGCCTGAGGCGAATCGCCTGCAGGGCGGTAACTCATTCCGCGATACAGCACGCGTGCTGAGAATGACACGCTACATGGTGGGTTGGGCTTCCACCGGCATCCAGATGGGTGCGTTCGAAGCAACGCTCAAATACACCCAGGAGCGATTGCAGTTCGGCAAGCCGATTGCTTCGTTCCAGTTGGTGCAGGATATGCTGGCAAAGATGCTCGCCAACGTGACCGCATGCCAGTGCTTGATGCTTCGGCTCGCGCAACTCGATGACGACGGCAAGCTCAGCGATCACCAAGCTGCACTCGCGAAAGCGTTTTGTACGGCTAAATCGCGCGAAACCGTCGCATGGGGACGCGAGCTTTTGGGCGGCAACGGTATCCTCGCCGACTACGATGTCGGGCGTTTCTTCGTCGACGCTGAGGCGCTTTATTCCTACGAAGGCACCTATCAGATGCAAAACCTGATCGTGGGTAAAGCCATCACTGGCTACGGCGCCTTTGTTTGACGCGCGTCACCGCGAGCAGCCAAAAATCTATGGAGATGGAAGTGCCTGAGATTGTGACCGAACGCGTCGAGAACATACTTCGAATCCAGTTCAACCGACCGGAGAAGAAGAATGCGATGACGTCCAACATGTACTCGACAGTAGCGGAGTTGCTCAACGCCGCGGCCAAGGACGACGAAACGCGGGTTGTGCTCTTGCATGGCACCGGCGATGCATTCTGCGCGGGCAATGACCTCGGCGATTTCCTCCACCATCCTCCGCAGGGTGACGACAGTCCGCAGGCCCGCTTCTTCGCGGCGCTGATCGAGTTCGACAAGCCGCTTATCGCTGCGGTACATGGCCTCGCCATCGGCGGCGGCACGACGATGCTTACGCACTTCGATTTCGTGTACGCCGCGGAGCACACCAGATTCCAGATGCCGTTCGTGAATCTCGCGTTGGTGCCGGAGTTGGGAACGAGCTATTGGCTTCCCGCGCAGATCGGCTACCTCGCCGCAGCGGAATTGGTTCTACTGGCGCAGCCGTTCGATGCGCGTCGCGCGGCGGAGCTGGGGTTCGTCACACGCGTCGTGGCCGAGGCCGAACTCATGGCGACAGCGCTGGACACGGCAAACAAACTGATACGACTGCCGGCTGGAGCCGTGCGCGCGAGCAAGCGGCTGATGAGGCGTACCTTGAGTGCTCATATGGCGGCCGCTGCGGAACTCGAGTTCCAGGAGTACGCGTCGCGTTTGCAGTCGGATGATGCCAAGGAAGCCCTCACGGCATTCCTCGAAAAACGCGCGCCCGACTTCTCAAAGTCCAAAGCTACGGTGGGAGGAGCTTAGTAATGACCTCATCCTTAAATATTTCGACAGCGACGGAGCTAAAGCTCGAGAACGTTCTGTACGAGAAAAAGGGTTTGATCGCCTATGTGACGATTAATCGGCCCAAAGTACTCAACGCACTCAATACGTCGACCTGGACTGATTTGAACGCTGCATTCGAGGATGCGAAAGCCGACGCTTCCGTGCGCGGCGTGATCCTTACCGGCGCGGGCGACAAGGCTTTCATCGCCGGCGCCGACATTAGCGAGCTCGCGCATTTGGACGCCTACGAAGCGGAGCAGTCCAGCCGGTTAGGGCAGGGCGTGCTGGACCTCATAGAAAATCTCGGCAAACCCGTCATCGCCGCGATCAATGGTTTTGCGCTTGGTGGAGGTTGCGAGACCGCCATGGCGTGCACGATACGGATCGCCGTGGAACACGCCAGATTCGGCCAACCCGAAGTCAAATTGGGCTTGCTGCCTGGCGGTGGTGGAACGCAACGTCTGCCACGTCTCGTGGGAAAAGGGCGCGCGCTGCAACTGATCCTCACCGGCGAAACAATTTCTGCGCAGGAAGCCTATCGCATCGGTCTGGTCAACGAGGTTGTCGCTGCGGACAGCTTGATGGATCGAGCGGAAGCCATTCTCAAGCAGATCGCTGCCAACGCGCCGATTGCGGTGAAGTTTTCCCTGGATGCAGCGAACAAAGGTTTAGAGACCAGCCAAAGCGCAGGGCTTGCGCTGGAGGCTTCCTACTTTGGCATTTGCGCGGCCAGCGAAGACAAGAAGGAAGGCACCACCGCTTTCCTCGAGAAACGTGTACCTCAATTTCGGGGGCGGTGAAGTATCCGCCGCACACAGCGATTCATAGAGAACAAATATGGCAAGCAACAATATTTTTTCCGGTCTGAAAGTCGTCGACATGGCGAGCTTCATCGCAGGTCCCAGCGCCGCGGTGATCTTGTCCGACTTCGGCGCCGACGTCATCAAAGTCGAACCGCCGAGCGGCGAGCTGTGGCGGCACGCGCACAACGCCCCGCCACAACCGGTTTCCGAGGATGCTTACCCATGGCATCTGAACAATCGCAACAAGCGGGGTATGGCGATTGATCTGAAATCCCCGAGCGCGCGGCCGGTTCTCGAAAAGCTCGTCAAATGGGCCGACGTTCTCATCGTCAACACGCCGCACCCTGCACGTGCGCGGCTCAAGCTTGAATATGATGATGTCATCGCTTGGAATCCGCGCTTGATCTACGCGGATATCACGGGTTTCGGCGACAAGGGGCCCGATGCAAACCTGCCTGGCTTCGACATCACGTCGTATTGGGCTCGCAGCGGCTTGTTGTCGATGACGCGCGATGCCGGCGCGCCGCCAACCTGGCCCGTGGCGGGTAGTGGCGACAACGCGACGGCAATGGGACTCTATTCGGCGATTGTCACGGCCCTGTATCGCCGCGAGCGAACCGGGGAGGGTGCGCATGTCACGACCTCGCTGCTCGCCGAAGGCGTGTGGTCCGCGAGTGTTTCCATCCAGGCTGCGCTGTGCGACGCCAAATTCTTCGGGCTGCACGATCGCAAAAATCCCGCGAATGCAGCGATGAACGTCTATCGCTCCGCCGATGACACGTGGTTCGTTCTCGTCGTTACGTCCGACAAGTTGGCAGCCGTGGCTATGGCAATCGGCCGACCCGATCTCCTGACTGATCCCAGGTTCTCCGATCCGGCGAAGCTGATGGTGAATATGCCGCAGCTCACTGCCATCCTGGATGAGGTGTTCGGCTCGCAACCGATGGAACATTGGTACAACGTGTTCAACGGTGTGCACGTGACGTTCGGCGCGGTGCGGGCTCCACACGAAGTCATCGACGATCCGCAGCTCCATGCAAACAACATCATTGTTCCGATCGAGGGCGCCGGTGGAAAACTGACATCCACGATCAGTAGCCCGATTCAGGTGCATGGTGTCGACAAGGTATCCGCCAAGCGTGCTCCGAAGATCGGAGAGCATAACGAGGAGATCCTGCGGCAACTGGAATTTAGCGTGGCCGATATCGACGAGTTGTATGCAAGCGGGGCCATTCCGAAGGTAGAGGATCATGCGGTTTAGCGCAGCGAGCTTCGCTTGCCTAAACGACAAATGTACTAATCCTTAGCGTTTCCTCCCGCCGCGCTCAGGTAATAAGCCTGTCTCAGGTTTTGGTCTGATTTTTGTCCCTGGGACATGACGGTGTGGAGGGGGCGTGCTCGACGCTCGGAGCCCGAACGATCGCTCGTTCAAGGTCGTCATCGTTGGCGCCGGCTTCGGCGGTCTGGCGGCGGCCATTCGTCTGAAGCAAAAAGGAGAGCACGACTTTGTCGTGCTGGAGCGCGGCGACGATGTCGGCGGTGTCTGGCGCGACAATCGATATCCCGGCTGCGCGTGTGATGTTCAATCACATTTGTATTCGTATTCCTTTGCGCCCAACTCGAGTTGGAATTACCAGTTTTCTCCGCAGCCGGAGATTCTGGATTATCTTCGGCGTTGCACGCAGGAATTCCGGATATTGGAACACATCCAATTCAATACCGCGGTTCAACGCATGTATTGGAGTGAGGAACACGGCGAGTGGATCATCGGTACCGCGCATGGGGAATACCGTGGCCGCTACGTGTTTGCAGGCATGGGCGCGCTCAGCGATCCGAAGATTCCCGCTATAGAAGGGATGAGCCATTTCAAGGGGCCCATATTTCACTCGGCCCAATGGCCAAGCGATGTGAACCTGGAAGGCAAAGCGGTATGCGTGGTCGGTACGGGGGCGTCGGCCATTCAGTTCGTTCCACGGATTCAGCCCATCGTCTCGACGTTATATCTCTTTCAACGTACCGCGGCGTGGGTCGTCAAGCGCGGCGACTTTGCCATTACCCGGAATACCAGGGAACGCTTCCGTCGGTTTCCATGGTGGCAGCGGTGCGCTCGCTTCAGCATCTACGTGCAACGCGAATTGCTGGCGTTCGGATTTCGGCATCCCATCGTGATGCGCGTCGTCCAGATGCAAGCCATCAGACACATGCACGCGAGCATCAAAGATACGGTTTTGCGTCGAAAGCTTACGCCCCACTACACGCTGGGTTGCAAACGCGTCCTGGTTTCAGATGATTATTATCCCGCGCTGGCACAACCGAACGTACACGTTGTTCCTTCAGGGTTGGAACGTGTCACGGAAGACGGCGTCGTCGGCAGTGATGGAGTCGAACATAAGGTCGATGTGATCATCTTCGGTACCGGCTTTCAGGTACAGGATCTGCCGTATTCCCACTACATCTATGGGCGAGACAACACATCGCTGGCCGATGTCTGGCAGGGCAGTCCCCGTTCGCTTACGGGCACCATGGTCAGCGATTTTCCGAATTTGTTTCTCCTCCACGGACCAAATACGGTTCTTGGGCACACGTCGATGGTTTACATGCTGGAGACGCAAGTGGAGCAGGCGCTTCGCCTTATCCGGCGTGCAGAAACGTTGGGCGTTGCCGTGGTCGAGGCTGGTGCCGAAGCGCAGAAGCGTTACATAGCCTGGGTGGATCGCAAATTGCGCGGAACTGTCTGGGTGACGGCTGGTTGCAAAAGCTGGTACATGGACAAGACCGGACGCAACGCATCGATCTGGCCGAGTTACACGTTTGTCTACAGGAGTCGCGCGCTTAACTTTCGGCCAGAGGATTACGAGTTTCGTCAGCCATCGAAGCAGGATGAGTCTGCGTAATGGCCGTGGTCATTCTCTCTTTCAATGCGCCCGTTTCGGTAGCTTCCATTCCGGCCGAATGAAGTGACAGGTATAGCCATCGGGATAACGTTCCAGATAATCCTGATGTTCCGGCTCCGCTTCCCAAAAGGGACCTGCGGGAGCGATCTCGGTCACGATTTTTCCTGGCCATAGGCCTGATGCGTCCGCATCGGCCACCGTATCTTCGGCGATCTCTTTTTGATCGTCATTGAGATAGAAGATCGCTGAGCGGTAACTCGCGCCGACATCATTGCCCTGACGGTTCTTGGTGCTCGGGTCGTGGATCTGAAAAAAGAATTCGAGGATCTGGCGATAGCCGATGACACTTGGATCGAAGGTGATTTCGATCGCTTCGGCATGCGAACCGTGGTTTCTATACGTGGCATTGGCAACGTCGCCACCGGTATAACCAACGCGTGTGGACAGGATGCCCGGATAGCGGCGGAGCAAATCCTGCATACCCCAGAAGCAACCACCGGCAAGGATGGCTTTGTCGTGTTGAGTCGTCATCGGGCCTCCAACTATCTAGTCATTGCGCTGAGCGTTTAATGGGGTGAATCGGCCAAAAGGCAAGGTGCATAATCGTGCCCGAAATGACAAAGCGGATCGAAGCAGCCTCTCCGCGTCCCCGGGCGAGAATGACCGGCGTTGTTTATTTGCTTTACTTCCTAACCGCGATATCCGCCGAGACCTTCATTGGCCGGAGCCGGCTTGTTGCCTATGACGCCGTCAATCTGATTTCCCAACTGTTTTACGTCGCTGTAACGCTGCTCTTCTACGGCATGTTTAAGCCAGTGAATGCGCGTTTTTCGTTGCTCGCGGCATTATTCAGCCTGGCAGGGTGCGCCATCGATGTTCTGGGCGTCTTTAATATCGCTGTTTACGGGGTAAGTCCCCTGATATTTTTCGGGCCCTATTGCCTGTTATTGGGCTACCTCATTTTCAGGTCAACCTTTCTGCCACGCATTCTTGGCGTGCTGATGATGCTTGCCGGTTTGGGTTGGCTGATTTTTCTCTCTCCGCATGCAGGCACTCTATCCACGTACCTGGAGGTCTTGGGCTTCCTGGCAGAACTATCGCTTTGCCTGTGGCTCATCATGATGGGCGTGAACGTGCCCAAATGGCGAGAAAAGATAAACGCTCGACGCGTTGGAGATGGGTGACGAAGTTACTGCGCAACGATGTGCGTCGTTGCGGGGGCAGTCGCTGACGCCTAGCGCAACGTTGAGTTTGGAAGTTATGTCTACGTCGATATTTCTTGACTGTCTCTATCCCGTTGTCGAGCGCACGAGTCGTTTGCGAAGCGCATCGCTTTCACTGAAAATATATACGCCGCGAATTTCCTTGCGGCCGCAAAATTTTGCGCCACTGGATGGGTGCAAATACCAAAGTGGTCGGATCGTTGCGTTCATTCGTCGACAACAACCCACTCTTCTTATCAGGGGCTCCAATGAAACTAGGGATTTCAAAGATCGCCATCGGCGTGGCCATCGCTATTGCGTCCACGTCGGCTATGGCAATGGATGGTCAAATCTTCGTCAATGGCGAAGCGGCTGGTCAGGATACGGCTTTCAACAATCTGCGTAGCAGGGATCCCACCAGTTGGGCAGGCGCGGTGCGTCTGGGTTATCTGTGGAATGTCCAGTCGTATACCTGGGGCGTGGAAACCGGCTACGTGGATTTGGGTAACGTCTCCGGCACCAACTACCACCTCGTGAGCAGCTTAGGTGGTCCGTATGACCCGCTCCGTATAAGCGCTAAAACCGATGGTGAAATCTTGGGCGGCGTTTTCAAGTGGCATGCTGGCGATGCTAACGGCTGGTTCTTTTCGGTGCGCGGAGGCTGGTTCCATTCGCAGACCGACGGACATCAGCACGATACGTTCGGTCTGCTACCGAGTAGCACGTCCACGGCCACTGGCAACGGCTTTTATGCAGGCGCCGGCGTGGGCTACGACTTCAATCGTCATCTGGGCGTAAGCCTGAATTACGATGAATACCATTCGCAGGCCCCCGGCATCTGGCAAGGTCATTTCGGCACCAGCGTATACGGCGGCACGCTCGAATATCGCTTCTAAGTTCTACGCAAGACCACCACGCAACGCGGCCGCCATCGTGCGGCCGCGATTGTTTGCGAGCGTTGACTGTCGGTCCGCTGTCGACCCTAGACGGACATGAAACCAGCTTCTTGTAGCCTAACGTTTTGGCGAGGGCACAGGTCAGGCTGGTAGCGTTACGCCGGAAACTTCAGCGCAAATGGCCAGCAGACGATCTTGCAGCACCGCGTCGTAGGCCTGTCGATTCGGTTTCATCTGCTTGAGGTGATAGAAATATTTGCCTGTGACGTGCGCGTCAGAATTATCGTTCACGGCTAGCCAAGCTTGGGTAACGTGCGCCTTGTCCATATCGTCGGGCGCACCAGGTCCACCCATCCTGGTCGGCACCCAGCCGGGTTCCAGGGCATTCGACAGAACGTCTTTCCAGCGTCGGGCGACCGCGAAGGCGAGCATGGTGTCGTGCAGCTTGCTTTCGGCATAAGCAGAAGAGCCACTCCAGCGGCGCGTCTTCCAGAGAATGTCGTCCAGATTCGCGTCGACGTGATGATGCATACCGGAGCTGAGATAGACGAGTCGCTTTGGGCGCTCAATGAGTGCGGTGAGTAAATAAGCGGATAACGTGTTGACGGCGAAGACGTGCGGCAAGCCATCGGATGTCACGCGATGTCCTTCGCGATATCCGACCGCCGCATTATGGATGACTGCATCGAAGCGCCCGAGTGCGTTGACTTGTGCTGCAACACTCGTCGAGCCTGCGATGGTTTCCAGGTCGCCAATGACGACGGCCTCTGCTTCAGGTAGGGATCGTGCAGCATCCTCGGCGCGATTGGCGTTGCGTGCGTGGATCACGACTTTGTGGCCCTGACTTGCGAGCAGTTCGGCCGTCATCAAGCCAAGGCCGGTGGACGAACCCGTAATAAAGACGCGTGACATGTTTCTTTCTCCTGTGGCCGGCGCCAGCAAGCATTGGTTTGCCGGTACGACGTTTGTGTTCAATATTGTGGTGCGCGAACGGTGAGCACGAGACCCGCACCAATCAGTGCGCAGACTGCGCCGAAGAGATAGACGGCGGCATAACCGAAATGTCCGGCGATGATGCCCGCCGTAGGGCCGGATACCCCGTAAGCGATATCAAGAAAGGCGACGAATGCACCCATTGCGCTGCCACGATTAGCGGGCGTTACGCGCTTGAGTGCTTCCACACCAAGTGCTGGGAATACAAGTGCGCAGCCAAGTCCCGTGACGAGCGCACCGACGAGGGCGACGATTTCATACGGAGCGGTCCAAAGCATGGCTTGACCGATAGCTTCGACAACGAATGACCAGAGTGCAACGCGGTAACCGCTCATTTTGTCCGGCAAATGCCCGAGCACGAGACGCACGAGAATGAAGCCGATGCCGAAAGCCGTCATCACCAGGCCCGCATGACTCCATGTCTTTGCGGCGAAGTAAAGCGATGCGAAAGCCGTGAGACCCGACAAGCCAACGCCTTGCAACATGAGGCCAAGTCCCTCTCGCCAAATCTGACCGATGACACGGTAGAACGGCAGGCGTTGCCCCGCAGAACTTGCGTAGGACGTGCCACGCAGCGCAATCACTGCACCCATAAGCGGTGCGATGATGCACGCAATCATGGCAGTGCGAAGCCCATAGGCCTGATAAAGCATCATGCCGACCGGTGCACCGATAGCGAGCGCTGCAAACATCGCAATGCCGGTCCACGACATCGACATGCCGGCGCGTTGCGGACCCACCGACGCGATCGACCAGGATACGCAACCGGTGACGAACTGACTCTCGCCGAATCCGGCAACGAGACGGCCAGCGATGACCACAGCAAGGCTGATCGCAGGTGACTGACCAGGCGTCGCTGCAATCAGGTAAAGAAGTCCGCCGAATGCGCACACCACCGCGCCTTGGAGAGCCGATCGCTTGCCGCCGTGATGATCGGTGAGCCGGCCGGCATAACCACGCGTCAGCACGGTAGCGACGAACTGGATACCGATAACGAGACCAACAATAAAGTTACTGAAGTGAAGCTTCTCGTGAATGAAGAGCGGAATGACCGGCAGCGGCAGACCGACAGCGAGATAGCCGCAGAACAATGCCGCGATGATGCCGGGCGCGGGACGAGACAGATGAACCGGCGTTGCCTGAGGCCGACTCACATCGTTGATAGCGGGCGCTGACATAACAGCCTCCACGAACTTAAGTTGATGAGGATCGAGGCGTCGCCGGTTTCCGTCGGCGACGCCTTCGGATTACGCCAAGACTTCGGTGTTGGCGGCAGACGTGCTGAAGAGGTCTGGGCGATACCCGCTCGCTTTGAGCAAATAGTTGCGGGAGGCCATGACATCCGCGGACAGTTGCGCCACATCGACGCCGATCAATTTGCCTGCGCGCTTACGGATCTCACCGGCAACCATCACGGTGTCGACATCCGAACGCTCGACAGCCTGCACGACCGTGCCGATCGCATTCGTTACCGGGAAAACCGCCGCACCATCCGTGCGAATCATGATGATGTCGGCCTGTTTGCCCGGGCTCAGCGTGCCGATCGAATCTTCGAGACCCGCGGCCCGTGCGCCATTGACTGTTGCTGCTTCCAGCACGGCATTCACCGAGATGGGAGCCGGTACGTTGTCTTCCTTGTGGAAGCGGCGATAGCGCATGGCTGAGCGCTGCTGGCCGAACAACGCATGCATCTCGCCGAACATGTCGCTACCGAACGCGGTGTCCAGATCGATGCCAAGTGCGGGCTTCAAGCCGTAGTCGATGGCCTTCTGATACGCGAACGTCTCGTCATCGAAACCAAACAACGCATCCGAGCGCGGATTGACGGTGATGTTGACGCCGGCCTGTGCAAACAGCTTCCACGTTTCTTCGGGCACGCGTGTGCAATGGTTGAAGATATTGTGCGGCCCCAATACGCCCGGTTGTGCAAATTCCGGTGAAAGCTTGGCAAGGTCGCCGATGAACTCGGTCAGGATGCGCATGTCGAGTTCGCGCGCGATTTTCCACCAGTCGAGTTTGAGTTGCCCGAACAAGCCAACTCGAACGAGACCTTCGCCATGATTCCAGTTGAGTGCCAGCCGTTCGAGATCGCGCGGTAAATGCGCTGCCGAAGCCTGCTTGTCCATGGCGGCGCCCACCATATGCAGTGCGCGGATGCCCGCGTTATCAAGCGCATCGAGCGCTGCGTCCGTGTGTTCGGGCGTGCGCGAACTGTGGCAGGCGTCGATGATGGTGGTGATGCCTGCGTCGAGCGACGCGGTCGCCGTCAGCTTCGTGCTCAGATACATATCCAGTGGGCGATAGTGCGCACCGAGCTTTTCGGCCACGACGTCGATGTAAGCGAACAGATCATCCACATCGGGCATGAGCCGGCGCATCACGCCGAGCCACGCATGGTGATGGGCATCGATCAGGCCCGGCAGGACGATACTGCCCGATGCGTCAATGATCTCGGCATCCTCGATATGGAGGTCCGGGCCAATGGCCGCGATGCGGTCGCCCTGGACGAGAACGTCGCCGATCGCCAGGTTAGGAACCTTGGCATCCATCGTCAGGATGGTGCCGCCCTTGAAAAGGGTATTGCGTGCGAAACCGGACATAAGAAGGTCTCCCTTTATCGATGAGTGAAGCGGTCAATGGCTTTGGCGGTAGCGGCCTGAAGCCCTTGTCGACCCGCTGGCCTACCGTGGGCGCAACGATAGGTTGTGGCCCATCTTTGATAAAGGTAGAGTCGCTCAAATCATTTTTGCTAAAAGTCACAAATGGAGGAGGCCCCATGAGCTTCGATGGGCGGCTGCTTTCGGGGATGAGCGTGTTGGCCGCGGTGGTAGAGGCCGGCAGCTTCAGCAGGGCAGGCGAGATGCTCGGGCTATCGGCATCCGGGGTGAGCCGTTCGGTCGCGAGACTGGAAGAACGATTGGGCGTACGGCTTTTGAATCGCACCACCCGAACGCTGCATCTTACGGATGAGGGACTTCGTCTTTACGAGCGCGCGGCACCGCATCTTGAAGGCATCGAGGAAGCTGCGAATTTCGCGACAGGGGCCGCCGTGACGGTGCGCGGCGCGCTACGCGTGAGTCTCAATCCCATCTTTGCGCGTCACGTACTTGTGCCGAAGCTGCCGCTGTTGCGAGAGCGTTACCCGGGACTCGAGCTAACCATTTTGCAGAACCCGGATGTGGGTGATTTGATCACTGAAGGTATCGACGTTGCAGTGCGCTTCGGGCCGCAACCTCCTTCTACGATGTCGTCGCGACTCTTGCTCGAAACGCGAGTGCTGACGGTGGCGTCGCCCGCCTACATCGCCAGGCATGGGCAACCCAAAACACCCGCCAAGCTCGTCGAGCACGATTGCATTCAGTACATCGATCCGCGGCACGGCAAACCGTTTCACTGGGAGTTTCAGCGTGGCAGCGAGGTGCTTCCCGTTGAAACGAAAGGCCACCTGACGCTCACCGACGTCGACACGATGGTGCAAGCATGCGTGGCCGGCGTTGGTATCGCGCAGCTGCTGTACCTGGGCATCGAACCGTTGATTGCGAGTGGCGCACTCGTCGAGTTGTTCCCCAATTGGCCGGGAGAAACGTTTCCGCTGTACATCATGCGGCCATCGCGCCGTTTGGCGCCGGCAGCAGTCGAAGCCTTCCTGGAGTTTTGCCGAGAAATCTGTGCGGATAGTCGATAACCAAACATGCCTAATCAGAGTGAGCGGCATCGTATCTTGTAAGCGCATGAGACGACCTTCAGTCGCCGCGTTATTTTGTCGGGGAAAGTCTCTCTAGAAAATCCATTTCCAACTCACCTTCATACGTTTCGGCGCCGACCTTCAGTGCTTCCTTCACGCGCGCTTGCGATATCTCGCTGGCGACACTCAAATCTGACTCGTGGGCTTCCACCAGAAGCCCTTCTGCCAAAGAGCCGAAGGCTCCAATATCCACGGCCGCTTTGACATGAGCGATGGTATGCGCGGGAAATGAAGCGATGCGATAGGCCAGTTCCTCGACAAAGGGCGTCAATTTGTCCGCCGGCAACGCACGATTGATATAGCCGTAAAGCTCTGCCAGCTCGGCCGAAAAATCATTGCAACTTAAAAGCACCTCCAGGGCGCGCGCACGCCCCATGACTCGTGGCAATCGTTGCGTGGCGCCGCCGCCCGGAACAAGCCCGACCGCGACCTCTGGATGACCAAAGATCGCTTTACCTATGGCAGCAAAACACATGTCTGCGGCAAGTGCGATTTCACTTCCTCCACCCCGGCAACGTCCTTCGATTTTCGCAATCGTTACCTTGGGCATGTTTCTGAATCGCTCGCCGATCATCTGCGTAAGACGAAAGCTGCGCGTATGCGATACCAATTTGGAAGCGGCTCCAACCCGGCCTAAACCGGAGTGAGCGATAAAAAAATCAGGAAGGGCGCTCTGCAAGACGATAACGCGGACACTCTCATCGGTTTCGAGCTCCCTGCCAAGTTTGTCCAATTCCGGCGATAGAACTTCATCGAGAAGATTTATTGGCGGGTGATTGATGCTGACGAATGCAACGCCGGAGTTGATCGTGAGCTTCAAACATTTGTAGTCGGAAAATGGCATGGACTGATTCCTTTTAGGTCATCGTCTCGATGAGCTTTCGGTCATCTGTTAGAGCACCTCTGGACGGCTCAATTCCTCGAGCAGGAAAACAAACGACTCGTATGGTCGCCCCGTCGCATGCCGGAGGCCCATCTCACAGGTTCGGTTCGCCGAAACGTAGGCCTCGGCAGGGTGAGCATCCAGGACGGCTTTGACTTCGCGGGTCGACGAGACGACGAGTTCGGGATGCAGGAGGCCTCTATCCCCCGCCGTGCCGCAGCATGTCGTGCCGATCGGCACCTCGACATCGTCCGCCAAGTGCGCCGCAATTTGCTTGAGTGTCTTGGCCAATCCCAAATGCGTGATGGAGCAGGTTGGATGCACGGCGACACGCCCGAGCTTGCGCCGGATCGTCAACTTTGGAAGCAAGTCGCGACACCATGCAATCGAGTCGATGATGGTAAGACTCTCGTACTCGGCTTTGGTCTTTGCATCGAGTAGCGAAGCAATATCCTGGCTGAGCGCGAGAGTGCACGATGCCGCGTCAACGACGATCGGGAGCTTACCGTCGTCGCTCCATCGCAACATGGCGTCGGCGATGGATTTGGCCATGAACTCGTGGCCTTTCGGATACCCCTTCGATTTCCAGGGGGTCGAACAACACAGACCGATGGCGTCAGGCGGAATCCACAACGGTTTTCCGGCGCGTTCGGATAGTTCGACGAATGCCTCCGGCAATGAAGGCGAAGCCGGGCTATCCGGATCGCGGCCAAACATCCGGTTGATGCAGGCGGGAAAATACACGGCTGCGGCACCGCCCATTGGGGTCGACGGCAGAGCACGAGCAGATCGAGGCATAGGGCCAGGCACACTGGGAATCAGATCGGGACTAGCCACCGCTCGCGCAAGTCCAGTCAAACCCTTCAGCGGCTTGTATCCGAATACGGTGGAGAAGGCATGTGTGGCGGACAGGCCAACGCGAGCTAGCTTCTCGACCGAAGTCCAGTTCTTGGCGAGTCGTAGCGCGACGTTGTCGGCCGCCGGCGTAGTTTCCACCGCACGGAATTCGCGGATCAGGGCACCGGTGTTGATGCCGATCGGGCATGGAATTGCGCATGTACCGTCGCCCGCGCAGGTCTCGATGCCGTCGTACTGATATTCCTGCTGCAGCTGGGTAAGCATGGGTGATTCGGGTGATTGGCGAGCCATTTCACGCCTGGTCACGATACGCTGCCTTGGTGTCATGGTGACATTGCGGCTGGGACAAACCGGTTCGCAAAATCCGCACTCGATGCATTGCACGGAATCCGTGACGTTTTCGATCAACGGCACCGATTTCAAATTCTCCAGGTGGAGTTTTGCGTTGCGCGTCAGGATCACGTTCGGTCCGAGAATACCTTTGGGGTCGGCGAGCTCCTTGATTCGCCACATCATGGCGGTGGCCTTTGCGCCCCATTCCGATTCGACGAAAGGCGCCATGTTCAGACCAGTGCCGTGCTCGGCCTTGAGCGAGCCATCGTGCTTGCGGACGACAAGTTCGACGAGCTCTTTCATGAAGACCGCGTAGCGTTCGTGATCGTCTGGATTGCTAAAGTCCGCAACCAGCGTGAAGTGAAGATTTCCGTGCGCCGCATGACCCGCGACGCCAGGGATGAAGCCATGCTTGCTGAGCAATTCCTGGACGTCTCTCGCACCTTGCGCAAGGCGTTCTGGCGGAAAGCACACATCTTCGGTGATGAGCGTCGAGCCCTTCGGGCGAAGTTTGCCGACCAGCCCGAGCAGTCCCTCGCGCACATGCCATGCCAGCTCGACAGCTTCCTCCACGCTCGTGAACTCTACGGGATGGAGTAGATGGTTGCCGGAGGTCAACTCGATGACCTTGCTCTGCAAGACCTCGAGCGCTTGCGTGTCTTTGGCACCGAACTCTACGAGCAGAGCGGCAGCATTCGGATCGAGCGTTTTCCAGTAGCAAGGCGTGTTCGCGAAGGCATTGCCCGCGGCAGTGAGAGCAGGGGCGATCATCAACTCAACGGCGGTGGCGCCGAGACCAACGAGGCTCGGCACAAGGCCGACGGCTTCGTCGATGGTGGGTACCGGTATCCACGCGACACTGGTTACGTTGGGCGCGGGGACGGTGCTGATCACGGCCTCGGCAACGAATGCGAGCGTGCCCTCGGATCCCACGAGCAGCCGACGAAAGATTTCAAGTGGCGTTTCGCCGTCGAGCAGCGCGCAGAGCCGATAGCCATGAGTGTTCCGTATCGAATACTTTCGTCGCACACGGTCAGTCAGCTCACGATCGGCAAGCAGTTGTTCGCGAAGTACCAGCAGTCCTCGCGCCAGATCGGGTTCGGCTCGTTCGAATACCGCTTCCGCGTCGGGAGCCGAGGTGTCGATAACGGCGCCGGAGGCTGTTACGAACGTCATCGCCGAAACGGTCTGATAAGCGTCGTTCTTGACGGTGCAGCGCATGCCGCCCGAGTTGTTGGCGATCACGCCGCCGATGGTGCACGCATTCAGGCTCGCCGGATCCGGTCCTAGTCGTCGGCCGTATCGCGCAAGCATCGCGTTGATGTGCCCAAGGATCATTCCTGCACGCGCGCGCACTCGGAACCCATCGTTCTCCACTTTGGCACCGTACCAATGACGGCGCACGTCGATGAGCAGATCGTCCGATAGAGATTGACCGTTCAAGCTGGTGCCTGCGGCGCGAAGCGTCGCGTGCCTTCCGTTGTCGCGGCAATAGCGAAAGAGCTTGGCGATGTCATCGGTGGTTCGAGGCTGCACGACAACTTGCGGAATGAGTCGATAAGGGCTTGCATCGGAGGCAAACCGTACGAGATCGATGGCTCTATGGAGAACGTTCTGTTTTCCCAGCAGGGCGATGAGATCGGCCTTCAGATCAGTGGGTGTCCCGTCGACCAGCGAGGCGGACACTGCATCGCTCTTTGATGGCCCATTGCCGCGTCCTATGCGCGATGGGTTTGCGGAAAATAACTTTCTACTCATCGCGATGCCTCGTCGGGTGATTCGTGTTGGACGGTGTTGCTCAATACACCCATTCCCTCGATCTCCACTTCGAAGACATCGCCAGGCTTCATGAAAACAGGTGGTTTACGCGCTGCCCCAACGCCGCCGGGTGTCCCGGTGATGATCACATCGCCAGGCTCCAGACTGATCGCGACGCTGATCATTTCGATCAATGCCGGGACGCTGAAAATGAGCTTGTCGATCGATGAGTCCTGCATCACTTGACCGTTCAATCGGCCCTGAATGCGCAGGCCGTGAGCTCCTGGCGGCAAGGCGTCGGGCGTCACTAGCCAGGGACCGAATGCCCCTGTGCCATCGAAATTCTTGCCCATCGTCCATTGCGGTGTGCGCAGTTGAAAATCGCGGATCGTCGCGTCGTTGAAGAGGGAGTAACCCGCAACGTGATCGAGGGCTCTGTCCCGATTGATGCGTCGACCTCCGCGACCGATCACAACAGCGAGTTCTGCCTCATAGTCGAGCGTGTCGGATTCGCGTGGCAGACGGATCGGATCACGGTGAGCAATCAGACTGGTTGCGAACCGTGCAAAAATTTCCGGATAGACCGGTTTTTTGAGCCCGCTTTCCTCAAGGTGATCATCGTAGTTCAGACCGACACACAGGATTTTCGGTGGCTTGGGTACCGGAGGAAGTATCCGAACTTTGTCCAGATCGATGGTGGGTAGCAGCAGAAGGTCTCTGCCTGCGCGCAAGAGATCTGCCCCATTTGCAATCAGTTCGGGAAGCGTGCCTGGGAATCCGCTTTTGCGCTTCGTAAGACCGTGCCAACCCGAGCCGTCATTCGCCGCAATTCCGTGCTCGCCCCCTTTTTCGAAATGGACGATGCGCATCGGTTTCTCCTTCAGCGGCCAGCAGACACGTGCCCCCGCGCGATAGATTCATTCGGGCTACAGATATTGCTTAATTAAAAAGCTTCCGACGGAGCCGTTAGTCAAACGGTGTCGCGATATTGAGGTTGTGACCAACGCTAGCCCAGCGCCGTCTTTCTCGCTTGTACGAGATTGACCGGATATGTACAAAAGCTGCGCGATAGATTTCGATGCAACCTTCGTGATTACTTGTGTTGACCCATGGTCTTGGAGTCCATGTCCATGTCGTCGTCGGGCGGCGCTTTCGCAACGATCGTTTTATATTCTTCGGGGCTCAGAGTTGGCAGTTTTTGAAGGAATGCCACCATGCTCCAAATCGTGGCGTCGTCGTGGCTGGAACCCCACGCGGGCATCGCACTCATCTTGATGCCGTGCTTGATGACCCAGAACGCCGTTTTTGGATCGACATGCTGTAGAGCGAGGTTGGGCGGTTGCGGATACAGGCCGTGGCGAAGTTCCGAGTCGTCAACGCCGGGCGCGAGATGGCAGCCGGTGCACATGGCAGCGTATTGTCCTGCACCTTTCAGGATGACCTGCGGATCGTTCAGATCGGGCACGTTTTCGTTCTGGCTTCGAACTGCGATCGATCTGTCCCGTGCCATTTGTAAAACGGTATACGTAACAGGCCAATGCGGTGCATCGGCGCCCACGTCGTAGATTCCTGAAACGATGAATGCGCCCATGCCGAAGACCGAGACGACGGCAAGCGACACCATGTAGAGCAACCCTTTTCCAAATGTTTTCATCGTTGGTTTCCTTGGAACCGCGTATGTATACCCGGTTTGTTTGAAGCGGTGCTTGCGTGTGCGGCCATGGTCGGACAGTTCGGCTGCCCATTTCCTTTGACCTTACTGGGCACTGAGGAGGCATTGGATATTAACGATGGCCGCGTCGTCCGTTGAAGCCTGTCTGGACAGCAATAGGTCCTCTGTTTAGATGGCGTATGAACCTGGAAGTATCCGGACAACCGCACAGGCACAACTGTATGTGCGTGTAACCATTTGGGCTGGCGAGCGAAATTAGGGAAGAGCAGCTCTCCCGTCGGGCTGGAGTACAATCGTTTCCATGCCGCATCTGTCGATCCCGAAGTTGGGTCCAACCCGTTGGCGCCTGCGCGATATCCGTCGCGCGCGGCTGACGCGTTGGCTGCTGCTCGGGGGACTGCTGTTCATGATCGGATTGCAGTCAGCGCTCGCCGCGTATGTCTGCACCATGCCGGATGGCACGATGGGTCCGACGATGGCCATGGGTACGGCGGCGGCCGACCGGGCTATGGCGTCGACATGCCCGCAGATGAAGCATACGGCCGCGGATCGGGCGTTGTGCGCCAAGCACTGCGCCTCGGATGCGTCGGCGCCTACTGCGATTCATCCGTTATCTGTGCCACCAAGCATTTTGGTGGCGCTGCCTCCCTCGCCGACCTCTGCTGTTGCGTTGTCGTCGCCAATGACGGTCAATCAAAGGCAGCTTGATCGTCTCCGAGCACCGCCACCGCCGGCAAACCTTCTGTTCTGCTCCTTGTTGATTTAGCGAGCCGCGCTTCTCGTTGAAGCGTCGTCGTGCCCGTTTGGGCGCGATACCCGTTGGCTCCCAGGAGTAATCATCATGTTGCTGTCTCTGTTTACCCGTCGCTCGGTGGCGTCGGGATTGGCTGTCGTCCTGGGTGGGGCGCCGGTCTTCACGGCCTACGCGGCAGATCCGCCGTTAACCCTGGAAGCGGCAGTGCAAGAAGGCACAGCTCAAGCACCCGCGCTCATGGCACATCACGAACACGTTGCGTCGATGCACGAAGAAGCGGCTCGCGCGGGTCGTTTGCCTGATCCAACTTTGAATTTCGGTGTCGAGAATTTTCCCATCGACACATCGGGTGCTTTCAGCGTGCGCTCGGACCCTATGACGATGCGCACGATAGGCTTTACCCAAACGCTCCCCTCCCGCGCAGCACGTTCTGCCGATCGCGAAGTGGCGGATGCCGAGATCAAGGCCGCCGATGCTGAGGGCGCCGACACTATCCAATCGATCCAGGAACGTATTGCCGATGCCTGGATTGATCTGTGGGCAGCACAGCAAAAGCGCGCGCTACTTTCCGAGCTACACGCTGAAAATGCTTTGGCTGTGCAAATCGCGCAGGCGCGATTGAAAGGCGGCGCTGGCAGCGCGACCGATGCGCTAGCGACTCGCGCCGAAGCGGCAGCGCTCGACAATCGCGTGGAAGCCGCCGACGCGGACGTTGCAGTGGCGCAAGCAGGTCTGCAGCGATGGCTCGTGCATACCGCTACAGATCTTGGCGACGCGCCTGACTTCGGACGATTGCCAGTCGCGCCCGAGCATCTTGAACAAGCCGTCGACCAACAAGCTCCCATGCAAGTCTGGGAGGCGCGCGAGCAAGTCGCACAGGCCGCATTGGATCGGGCACGTGCCACCAAACATCCCGACTGGAGCGTGAGTTTCCTTTACGGACAGCGCGCGGGACCGCTCTCGGACATGGTGATGGTGCAATTTGGCGTGACGTTGCCGCTGTTCACACGCAATCGGCAGGACCGGACCATCAGTGCAAGGGAAGAGCAGTGGGAAGCGGCGCAGGACAACCATGAAGACGCGCGTCGTGAACAACAAGCCTTCGTAACGCGTACTGTCGCGAGTTGGCAGGGTTGGGCTCGTCAGATCCAGCGATATCAGGGCACGATGCTTCCCCTGGATCGCGATCGCACGAAAACAGCGCTAGCCGCCTACCGCGGGGGCGGTGCTTTGCAACCTTGGCTGGATGCTCGCCGCGACGAAATCGAACTGCGTATGACTTATGTCGATGCACTTACGGCACGCGCGCGCCTGTGGGCATCGCTGGCCTACCTGTTACCGACTTCGGAGAGCATGCCATGAAGCGTGTGCTGACTATTTTTGCGGCTATCACCATAGCGGCACTGTTACTTGCTATCGGCTACTTCAGTGGTCGATACACACCATCGTCTTCCACATCATTGGTTGCTGCGACATCCGAAGCGCAGGACAAAAAAGTTCTGTATTGGTACGACACCATGGTGCCGGAGCAGCATTTCGATCACCCGGGATTGTCGCCCATGGGCATGAAGATGGTGCCCAAGTACGCCGATGAAGGTGCTGATGCGAGCATTGTCCGGATTGATCCGACGACTGTTCAAAACCTTGGAATACGAACGGTCCCCGTGCAGCATCGGGTTTTGGCGTCGGTAAGCCAGGTTCCCGGCACGGTGACCTGGGATTTGCGGCAAGCCACCACGGTAAGTGCTCGTGTCGACGGTGTCGTAAGCCAGCTCTACGTGCGTGCTCCGTACACCGCTATCACGGCAGGTGAACCATTGGCGACGATGTTGGCGCCGGAATGGAATTCCGCCATCGCCGAATACAGCGCACTTCAGCAGGCCCAATCCTCCGACGCTAAAGCATTGCGTGCTGCTGCACGTCAACGCCTTGATGTCATGGGCTTGACCGACGCCGATATCCGAAGCGCTCACCGCAGTTCGACCGGCGGTATAACCGTGCACGCCACTGCAAGCGGCGTGATCACTGCTCTTGATGTACGAGAAGGGCAACGTGTAAGTGCCGGTCAGACCCTGATGACTGTGAATGGCTTGTCCACTGTTTGGGTTGAAGCCGCACTGCCCCAGGTGACTGCTGGAACGGTGCGTCATGGCACGCCCGTGACCGTTGTAGTGGATGCACTGCCAGGGCGCGAGTTCCGCGGCACCGTGGAAACCTTGCTGCCCGACATCGACACCATGACACGCACGCAACGCGCGCGCATTGTGCTTGATAATGCGGATGGAGCGCTGAGTCCAGGCATGTTTGCCTCGGTGCGCATTGCACCGGCGAACGGCGAGGCTGTGCCGGTCGTGCCAAGTGATGCACTCATTACATCGGGCTCTGAAGCGCGTGTGATCGTCGTGGAGGGGAACGGACACTTTCGCCCCGTATCCGTGCGCACAGGTCGTTCCTCGGAGGGATACACGGAAATTCTCGGGGGACTGCAGGGCAACGAAAAAGTTGTGGTGTCCGGTCAATTCCTGATTGATTCGGAAGCCAGCTTGTCCGGCGCACTCGATCGACTCGATACCCACTCCTCTCAACCTGCTCCGGCAGCGAGCGCTCCGATGTCGGGGATGCATATGGGAGATCAGCCATGATTGCCACGCTGATTCGTGCAGCCATTGCACACCGCGTGCTCGTATTGCTGGCTGCATTGGTTCTGGCCGCTGTCGGGGTGTATGCCACCATGCACACACCGATTGATGCGTTACCCGATCTTTCCGATACGCAGGTCATCATCCGTACCACTTGGCCGGGCCAGTCGCCGCAAGTGGTGGAGGATCAGGTCACTTACCCCCTCGCTACGACGATGCTTTCCGTACCCGGCGCCAAAGTCGTACGTGGCTATTCGTTCTTCGGGGATTCCTACGTCTATGTGTTGTTTGACGACAACACGGATCTCTATTGGGCGCGATCGCGTGTATTGGAGTATCTGAGCCAGGTTCGCAGTAGTCTTCCAGCCGGTGTAAACCCTGCGTTGGGCCCCGATGCAACGGGGCTGGGATGGATCTACGAGTACGCGCTGGTTGATCGCATCGGTAAACACGACCTGGGTCAGTTGCGTGCCATACAGGACTGGTTTCTTCGCTACCAGTTGAAGACGGTCCCGGACGTTGCAGAAGTAGCCAGTATCGGAGGCATGGAGCGCGCCTGGCAGGTCGTGCCCGATCCTCAAGCACTGGCGGCTCGCGGCATCACTGTCACCCAATTGATTGACGCGGTCCGTGCCGCCAATGGTGCGAACGGCGGCTCGGTCATTGAGCAAGGCGAAGCCGAAGTGATGGTGCGCAGCGAAGGTTATTTGAAAACGCGCAATGATTTCGAAAGCGTTCCTGTCGTCACCAGTAACGCCGGCATACCGGTGTTTTTGCGCGATGTCGCGACGGTACAACGTGGCCCTACGTTTCGGCGTGGCATAGCGGAACTGGATGGGCAGGGCGAGGTGGCCGGGGGTGTGATCGTACTGCGGTCGGGGAAGAACGCTCGAACCGCGATTGCCGCCGTCAAGGCCAAACTGACAGAGCTCCAGCGCAGTCTGCCAACAGGCGTAGAGATTGTGCCGACCTACGATCGGTCGCAGCTGATCGATGCCGCCGTAGAGAACGTCTGGGGCAAATTGCTGGAGGAGTTCCTGGTTGTCGCGCTGGTGTGTGCCTTGTTCCTTGGCCACATGCGATCGGCTTTCGTTGCAGTCATCACGCTGCCGTTGGGTGTGCTGGCCGCTTTCATCGTGATGAATTTGCAAGGCGTATCGGCCAACTTGATGTCACTTGGCGGCATTGCGATTGCCATCGGCGCGATGGTGGATGCCGCCATCGTGATGATCGAGAACACACACAAACATCTGGAACATTGGCGTGACGCGCATGATGGGCAAGAGCCGCAAGGTGCGACACGTTGGGAGCTTGTGGCGGAATCGGCGGCTGAGGTCGGGCCGGCGCTTTTCATCAGCCTGCTGATCATCGCGCTGTCGTTCGTGCCGGTGTTTGCGCTGCAGGGGCAGGAAGGCAAGCTGTTCAAGCCGCTTGCGTTCACGAAAACCTATGCGATGGCGGCTGCGGCGGGATTGGCGATCACGTTGGTGCCGGTGTTGATGGGCTATCTCGTGCGAGGCCGCATTCGCCATGAGAACGATAACCCGCTCAATCGCGGTCTGATGACACTGTATCGGCCGATTCTTGATGCGGTGCTGCGCTATCCAAAAACGACGCTCGCGCTGGCCGGCGCACTGTTGCTTAGTGCGGCAATACCCATGAGTCAGTTAGGCAGCGAGTTCATGCCTCCCATGGATGAAGGCACCTTGTTGTACATGCCCACTGCATTGACGGGGCTATCGGCAGACAAGGCCTCGCAGCTGCTGCAACTCACCGACCGCATGATCAAGACCGTTCCGGAAGTCGATCATGTTTTTGGCAAGGCGGGGCGCGCGGAAAGTGCTACCGATCCGGCGCCGCTGGAGATGTTCGAAACCACGATCAGCTTCAAGCCCAAGGATCAATGGCGTCCAGGGATGACGATGGCCAAGATCGAAGCCGAATTGGACAGGGCGGTGCGCGTACCCGGCTTGACCAACCTCTTCGTACCGCCGATTCGCAATCGGATCGACATGCTGTCCACCGGCATCAAGAGTCCGATCGGCATCAAGGTGCTAGGTACGGATTTGATGACGCTGCAAACTGTGGCCGATCGCATCGAGACCGTGGCCAAGAACGTGCCGGGAGTTAGTTCTGCGATTGCGGAACGCCCCACCAGTGGTCGTTACCTCGACGTGCATGTCCGTCGTGATGCCGCTGCGCGCTATGGGCTGACGCAAGACCAAGTGCAGCAGCTTATCGCGACGGTAGTCGGCGGCGATCCTGTTGGACAGACGGTTGAAGGACGCGAACGCTATCCCATCGTCGTGCGCTATCCGCGACTTGAGCGCGATTCGGTCGAAGCGCTGCGAGAATTGCCGATTCTCGCCAATGGAACACAACTCACGCTCGCGCAAGTCGCTGACGTCAACCTGGATGCGGGTCCATCCGATCTGAAAAGCGAGAACGGCCAGTTGGCGACGTATGTTTATGTCGATACGTTCGGCAGCGATCTGGGAACAGTCGTGAGCCGTTTACAGCGTGTCGTGGCAGAACAAGTTTCGCTGCCGCCCGGCGTGACGATTGCCTGGTCGGGACAGTTCGAATATTTACAGAGCGCCATGGAACGCCTGAAGCTCGTCGTACCGGCCGCGTTGGCGATCATTTTTGCGCTGATCTTCGTTGTGTTTCGTCGGTCGAGTGAAGCCGCCTTGATCATGGCGAGCGTGCCGCTCGCACTAGTCGGCGGACTATGGTTGATCTGGCTGCTCGGCCACGCGGTATCCGTAGCAACCATGATCGGTTTCATCGCACTCAGTGGCGTGGCGGCTGAATTCGGCGTCGTGATGCTGCTGTATCTTCGCCATGCGTGGGACAAGCAGCTTGCGCAGAATCCGCATGCGGGTGTTGCTGAACTCGATATGGCGATTCGCGAAGGCGCGGTGCAGCGTGTGCGTCCGAAAGCGATGACAGTGGCCGTCATTCTGGCAGGCTTGTTTCCGATCCTGCTCGGTCATGGTGCGGGCTCGGAGGTGATGCAACGCATCGCTGCGCCCATGATCGGCGGCATGCTAACGGCACCGCTTTTGTCAATGGTTGTGTTGCCCGCGGCGTTTCGACTGCTTGCATCGCACCGGATACGGAAGGCTTCAGAGGCGCAAGCTGTGCTTCAGTCCGCTTCTCCCCGGGGTTAAGTTCGTTGCTACATATTGGGTGGTGCGTGGACGCGCACCACCCATGGAATGGGCGACGCGTCAAACAGTAGTTACTTTGAGTCCATGTTCCCGTAAACGCGCGAGAACACTGTCAGGCCCTGCAACGTGGTAAAGGCCGACGACGACCAATGCAGGTTTCGGACTCTTCAACATTTCGTCAATGCGTGGCACCCAGCGCCCATTTCTCCCGATCACGTGTTTGTCGTACATGGCGGGTTGCGATGCTTTCATTCTGGCAACCATCTGCTCCGCACCACTCATGTCACCGCGTGCCCAGCGGGAATAGACCAGCTCGTTTTTTGCAGCCCCATCAAGAAGGTGATCCAGCGTGTATTGCAGATATTGAACATCTTCGGCTGCCGAAGATGTGCCCATGAAAGCAACCAGGTCATCAATAGATGGGAATTCGCTGGAAATAGTGATGCCGTCGTTTTTCGCCATCGGCATCAACACCTTTTCCGCCGTGCCGGCTTCCGGCAGATTCATGGCCGCGTAGTAGGCTTGCTCCACCGTAAATGCCGCGAACCACGGTCTGTATTGGGCCATACTATCCAATGGCACCTGCGCCAATTTCGCCGCTTCTGCCAAACGGCTTTGGTCTCTTTCACTCAACTTCGATAGCAGCGGCTTCGACTCGTCGATCCCGTATTGTTTGATGAGTACCTGTATGTCTTGATGCCGAATCAGGTTGGTTTCCGTCCATAACGCAGAACAGTTTTGCAACAAACCTTCTATCCGCGCGTCTTTCCAGATAGTTCGACGTGCTGGTGTTTCTCCCGTCAAAAATACCTTGCCGCCGTGCCCCTCCACCGTCCACAACGGCCAGTTCGAGGGAGCAGCCGCCCATCCAAGTTTCGACCATGAACTGGCTGCAACGGCAGCCAACCCGAGGCCCAGCAGCATCTGTCGCCTTGAAAGACAAACTGTGTCTGCTAGTTGCTCAAACCGCTCATTCTTTTCGAGAACATCTGTCATGAAAGCTTCCCTGTCACAGCCTTGATTGAAGATTCGCGCCTCCATAATTCAGCACTGGCAGCTTTTTGAGATGTGCCACTTAGCACCATGCCACTCGACACATAGCTGGCCCTGGTGGTTTGAACGGCGAAGCCCAGCTAGACAAGTGGATTGCCTGCGAGAGTTGGCTTCATAACCAAAGTGCGTACTCACAAGTGGGCGCCGCTCTACAACCATGTCCACCTTCAATGGTTCCGCGACCTGCTGGTCATCACCATCGCTATGCCCCCAAGAATCGCGGTAGAAGCGACAATCAGGCGCGGAGTGATCGCTTCCGATAGGAACAGCACTCCGCCAAATGCCGCGATCAGCGGCACGGACAGCTGTACGGTGGCGGCGCGCATGGCAGAAAGCCTGCTCAAGGCTGCATACCAGATGACATACCCGATGCCCGACGTGAGTGCGCCGGATGCAACGCTCAGAGCGACACCGGCCGCATCCGTGTAAGCGCGGGCGTTGACGATGAAAAGCAAGCTCAGCAAGGGAACAAGCAACGCAGCCCTCGCAAAGTTTCCCGCTGCTGCGGCAAGAGGGTCGGTCAGGCGGCGGCCGCGCAATGAGTACACGCCCCACGCCACGCCAGCGATCGCCATCGACGCAGCGCCGAGGAGCGGTGGCGCTGCGATACCCGGCGACACCAGATAGCAAAGCCCAGCGACGGCCAATGCGAGACCGAACCACGCGACGTACCCGAATTTTTCGCCGGAGCGCACGCCAACGCTGAGCATGGTCAATTGAACCGCGCCGAACAGAATCAATGCTCCCGTGCCTGCCGACAACGTGAGATACGCGAAGGAGAAGAACGCGACATACGCAAACAGCATGGTCGCAGCGAGCCAGTCGGCATGGCGGGGCGAGGATCGCTCCGGCCGGAGTCGAACGATGACAGCGAGCATGATCGCCCCGGAAACGAGCCTGATGGCGGCAAAACTGACCGGATCGATTTCGTGTCGTTGCAATGCAAACCGGCACAATAGCGAATTGGCCGCGAAGGCGAGCATCGCCAGCGTAGTGAAGACGGTCGTCTGCAAGATGAGCAGTCCGCCGCGTGTTTCATGCATGGGTCGCCACCAGAACGACTGCCCACGACAGCAACGCAACGCCGAGGGGCGCGCTGAGATGCTTGCCCCAGCGCACGTTTTTTTCGATAGCCATCACGGCTGCAAGCAAGAGCATCCACCCGAGGCTGCCGGTACCGAGAGCGAACATCAATAGCATCAGCGCCCAGCAGCAGCCGACGCAGAATAAACCGTGATGCGCGCCAAGCGCGAAGGCTTGCCGTGCTCGCGCTTGCCCACGCCAGTGTTCAATGACGAAGCTCAACGGCGTACGGCATTTTTCCAGACACCGGTATTTGAGCTTGCTGAACTGAAATACGCCGGCCAACGCAATGATGGCGACACCAATCAGCCATCCATTCCACGCCAGCGTGGGTACGCTTGCGAGCACGGACAGCAGTACAGTGTGAAGTGCATGCGCCAGGAGTCCGAAGGCTCCCCACACCGTGATATAGCCAAGGCCGAGCAGCGTAAGGAGACGTCCATGGTCTGGTCGCTCGCCCGTCAACCGGTCGAAGGTATTGAACAGTGGCAACGTGGTGGGCAACATCATCGCCATTGTCATGAGGATCCACGCGACGGCCTCGAGTAACACGGGCACGACCACGTTGCCACCCGGAACGACACGACACAAAAACGCAATCGATCCTGAGGCTATCCAGTTACCGTGTTCGATATAGCGTCCATAAGGACTGCGCGTCCACGCCCACAACGCAACCCAAGCGAAAGCAACCAGCGCGGCGAGGATTGGCACGAACACGCGAACATGGCGCGAAGCGCCAAGCGGCGAAGGGCCTGCCGTTGAGTTCATGCGTCGAAGACGAACGTGCTCTGCAGGGCGTTGTGATTCTTGATGTCGAGATTGATGCCGAGGGCAGCGTTTCTGGATCGATAAGTCGGAGCCTTGCCGACAAACACCGGCGCCCCGGGCACGGTTGAAAACACGGTATCGGACAGCGTGGTCTGGCCACCGGTCGCGCCGAGATAGGGTTCGAGTTCGGCGTAGTAGTTCGTGCCGATCTCGAGTTCGCCCTTACCCGAAACCACCGTGAACCGGATGGGCGCTCGCTCCACCGATACGACCTGGCCGATGAGCTTGGCGAGATCGGCGACCGGTCCGCCGGCCTGGCCGGTGTAGACCTTTAGCAGTGCCTCTTCCTGTGCTTTTGAAGCTTGGTCGCCGATGTAGATCGCGGCAGTCCAGTTGCCTTGCAGAATGTTGCCGGGCACATGGGCCACGGCCGCGATGGTATTGCCGGCAACATCGACACCGTCGACCACTCCCTTGTCGATATGCCAGGCGACAATGGTGTCGCACGTACCGTTGTCAGGATCTTCGCCGATCCAGCAGGGGCATAGGACCTTGCAGTTGCAAACTTCGAGCAGACGACCTTCCAGGTGATAGCTCATACGAACCTCCAATGAAGGCACGCGAACACCAACACGCCGCTTTGGCACAGCGGTGCGAAGGGGGTATCGATTCTCCTGCCGCGGGTTTGGCCAAGTCAAGTTTGATTGCGAGCAGCGACGGATTGATACGGAAATACACGAGAAAACCCGTGACTGCTAATCGGAGTATCAGTTCGAGTCTTGCCTGTGATGCCGGATCGTAAGCACCTTAGGAAACGTCCTTTACTTTCCGCTTTAGAAAGTCACGTATGTAATCGGCAATATCACGCGCATTCGTCTCAAGCGCGAAATGTCCGGTATTCAACAAATGCACTTCGGCTTCCGGAATGTCACGCTTATAGGCCTTTGCGCCCGCGGGAAGGAAGAATGGGTCTTGGTCGCCCCATACCGCGAGCAATGGCGGTTGATGCTCGCGAAAGTAGGCTTGCCATGCCGGATAGGAGGCGACGTTGGTGCGGTAATCCAGCACGAGGTCAAGCTGGATATCATCCATTCCCGGGCGGCTCATGTATGCAATGTCGAGGGTGTAGCCGTCGGGCGATACCTTCAGGGGATCGGCTCCATGCAAATACTGCATACGTATCGCTTCGGGTGAAAGAGCATCGCGGCACGCTTCTCGTGTCTTCTCCGACGGGGCCCGCCAATACGCTTGATAAGGACCCCAAACGTTGCTCAAACCATCTTCGTAGGCATTGCCATTCTGGCTGATGATTGCCGTCACGCGCTCGGGATGAGCAACTGCGACACGAAAGCCGGTGGGTGCACCATAGTCGAAAACATATAGCGCATATTTCTTGAGGTTCAATGCGTTCGTGAAACCAATGACGATCTGCGCAAGATGGTCGAACGAATAGTCAAATGTTCCACGCGGGGGTGCCTTCGTATTGCCAAAGCCCGGAAGATCCGGGGCGATCACATGGTAATCGTTAGCCAGCAACGGAATGAGGTCACGGAACATGTGACTGGCGGTCGGGTATCCATGCAAGAGAAGTAGCACCGGTGCGTCCAGGCGACCCGCTTCACGGTAGAAGACGTCGACGTCTTCCACTTTTTGCATTTTATATAACGTGGTCATGGTGACATGTTCCTGTGGAGGTTTCGCAGGACGAGATCGGTCGCTAGAAACCTCTGAGCGATCGAACGCATTCGATATGCGATCTACGGCGAGAGCGAGTGATCCGATAATGGTCGCTGTCAAAAAATCGCGACGCTTCGCATTTAGCTGGCCCGGCGCATGGAAATTTTTATTCATGACTTGTGACCTTCGTGACGGATGTCGCTGCTTTTCTGGTAGCTCGTCGTATTCATGTCATGCGGAACGCAACAATGACATTTTCCAGCGGCACCCATTCTCCGAATATGAAGTGAAGGAGGTCTTTAAGCTTTTCATCGAGTGCGATCGTGCGTCGCGACAAAGGCTGAGTTGCCAAGTAGGGTGCGGCAATACACGTCAAGATGCATCATACGAAAGGGCTATTTCTTGATCGATGCGAGATCGCTTTTTTTGCGCTAACCACTGACACCAAAATGTGTGCGTTTTTCGAAACCAAGGTCTGTGCAGTTTGAGGTGCGTACGTACTTTGCTGACCAGTGGACAGCTAAGTCTGTGCACTTTAAATAAAACATTATTTAGAATTCGTGGCGCTCGCCTTAAGCAACCCTTCGATGACCAAAGTTTGTGCTGAAACCTTTGGCAGAGCGTCCACTTTCGGCCCTGAGGAGTCATTCGACGTCTTGATCTGACTGCCACAAAGCCGCCTGTCGGAACCTTGCCCGCGCGCGGCATGTGCAGTTTGGGTTCGGAGCGGCAGAGGAGCTGCGTGCGATTTGCGCCCGTGGGGTCATCCGCTTGCAAATCCCCCATGTGCGTCTTACAGTGAACCATATGGTTCACTATCAAACACGCCTCGACACAACGTTCGCCGCGCTCTCCGATGTCACCCGACGCGGCGTGCTGGAGCAGCTCGGGGGTTCAGAAGCCTCAATTACCGACCTTGCCCAAAGGTTTCACATGACCCTCACGGGCATGAAGAAGCACGTCAGCATCTTGGAGCAGGCGGGACTCGTGATCACGGAGAAGGTTGGGCGCGTACGAACCTGCAAGCTCGGACTGCGCCGGCTGGAAGAAGAGGCCGCCTGGATCGAGCAGCACCGCCAACTATGGAGCGCGCGTTTCGACGCGTTGGACGAGATTGTCGAGAACTTGAACCGCAAGGAGAAGGCAAATGCCAGAAGCAAGAGAAAGTAGTTCCGCCGTCATGAACCGCACCGTTGTGGAGCGCAAGTCCGACCGCGAATTCGTCGTGACACGAACGTTCAACGCCCCGGCGCATATCGTGTTCGAAGCGTGGAGCAAACCCGAATTGTTCAAGATTTGGTGGGTTCCGAAGTCGGTGGGCATGTCGCTGGTCTCGTGCGACATGGATGTTCGCACCGGGGGTACGTATCGCCTCGTGTTCAGCCATCCGGACTTCGATCAACCGATGGCGTTCTTCGGCACGTACAAAGAAGTAACGCCGCACAAGCGTCTCGTATGGACGAACGAAGATAGCGATCAGGGCGCCTTGACCACGGTAACGTTCGAAGAAAATGCCGGCAAGACGCTGGTCATTTTTCACGAACTCTACCCAACGACGGAAGCCCTTGAGGAAGCCCTCGCCGGTTCGGCGGAAGGCCTGCCCGAACAGTTCGCGCAGCTGGATGAGTTGCTCGCAGGCAGATAGTGAACACACCGCGGCCACGTGCGCATGGAAAGGATGGCGATGAAACACACGATCGCTAGCCGCGCTGGCCCAGTCGGCGCCGCATGAGGACGATATGCTCAGACGCGATTTCCTGAAGACTGCCATGGCGACCGCAGTGCTGACTGCGGTCCTTCCCGTTCGAGCCAAGGAGACTCTCACCATGTCGAATCAGCATGTTGCCGACGTCAATGGTCAGCATCTCTTTTACAGCGTGCATGGCGCCGGCAAGCCGCTCATTCTTCTCCACGGTGGCATCGACCCGGACAGCTTCGGGAGCAATCTGGCCGAACTGGCCAAGAGCCGGCAGGTGATCGCCGTCCATCTCCAGGCACATGGGCGCACGCCAGATACGGACAGGCCACTGCGCAGTGAAACGATGGGCGACGACATTGCCGCGCTGATCGGCCATCTGAAACTCGGCAAGGCCGACGTCATGGGCTACTCACTGGGCTCCAGCGTCGCGCTGCAGACCGCTATCCGTCATCCGGACGTGGTTAACCGGCTCGTGCTCGTGTCTGCGGCAATGAGGCAGGACGGCTTTTATCCGGAGGTGGTAGTGGCCTTCAAACAGTTGGAGGCCAACGCTGCCACGTTGGGCCCTGGCGTCAAAGCATCGCCGTTAGGGCAGACCTATCCCAATGTCGATTGGACCAACCTCTTCAGGAAGGTCGGCGACATGACCAAACGTTCCTTCGACTGGAGCGCCGAGGTCGCCAAGCTTCAGGCGCGCACACTGCTGGTCTATGCCGACGCTGACGCCATCCGGCCCGAACACATGGTCGAGTTCTGGAAGGCGTTGGGCGGCGGCCAGCGCGATGCCGGAATCGATGGCTCTCTGCGGCCCGCAAACGAGCTCGCCATCTTGCCGAATACCACCCACTACACGCTCCCCGTCGCCCCGTTGCTGCCGGAGATCGTCGAACGCTTCCTCGGCGCTGCATCGAAGGCAGTAGCCTAGGAACCCGCGAAGCGCTCGCGGAGCTATCAAAGTGCAGGACAGTAGTGTGCCTCCTTCGATGTGTTGAACAATCGGACAACCGGTACATACATGGGTGTTGTGCCCGATGGACGCACCCCTGAGAGCCATGACTTCAGGCCCATGCACTAGTGTGAGGTTCACACTACAGTGCACTCCATCATAAGTGGAAGAGCGGGTCAGCCGTGGACGATAACGCGGGCCAACTCAAGAAATTTCAGAAAGAGCTTTCTACCGGCACGGTATCGCTGGTGTTGCTGGCGGTGCTCGGGCAGTCGCGGCAGCCGATGTATGGCTATCAGATTGCCAAGCGTCTGGAGGAGCTGGGCGAAGGTGCGCTGGCGGGCAAGCAGAGTGCGCTTTACCCCGTGCTGCGAAATCTGGAAGCGGCCGGCTTGTTGGGGAGTGAGGTGGAGCCCTCGGTGAGTGGGCCGCCGCGCCGTTATTACCGCATTACGAAGTATGGCCGCGAAGTATTGCGAGAGTGGATCGTGGCGTGGGAAGGCACGCGCGATTCGGTTGATAAAGTTCTGCAAGGAGAATGGCGATGACGACACGTCCAGATCTAACGCCGCGCACGATCGCGGAATATCTGGATCAGCTGCGCGCCGCGTTGCGTGGCGCCGATCCGGCGTTGATTCAGGATGCACTGTACGACGCAGAAGAACATCTGCGCGCAGAGTTGGCCGAACAGCCTGGGCGCAGCGAAGCGGACATGCTTGCCAGGGTAGTGAGCAGTTATGGTGCTCCGGACGAGGTCGCGGAGATTTACCGCGATCAGGAAATCAAGATTCAGCGTGCACTACGTCCGCCGCCGGTGCCGAAGCGGCGCTCGCTCGGTGGCAAGTTTTTTGGCGTCGCAGCCGATCCGCGTACTTACAGTGCGTTGTTCTACATGGTGCTGTCATTGGCGACAGGTATTTTCTATTTCACCTGGACGGTAACGGGTATTTCGTTGTCGCTGGGTCTGGGGGTGCTGATTATCGGCATCCCGTTCATCATGTTGTTCTTCGGCTCGGTACGCGTGTTGTCGCTAGTGGAAGGGCGCATGGTGGAATCGATGTTGGGTGTGCGCATGCCGCGTCGTCCAGCGTTCTCCACGCAAGGGATGTCGATATGGAAGCGGATCGGTGCGATGTTTACCGACCCGCGTAGCTGGAGCACGCTGTTCTACATGCTGATGATGCTGCCGCTTGGCATCATCTATTTCACGCTTACGGTCACGCTGCTTAGCATCTCGTTGGGGTTTACAGCGGCACCCTTAGTCAAGCTCGTCGCGAGCATGTCCGGATTTCAGGACAGCTGCAACGGTCCTGACTGGGTGTGCAATGGCATCCTGGTGTTGAACGGTTGGCCTGCCGCTTTCATCCTGTGCATCATCGGCGTGCTGCTCTTGTTCACCACTTTGCACATGGTGCGTGCCATCGGACGTCTACATGGTCAGATGGCGAAACATCTGTTGGTCGCCGGAGCCGTGAAGGAGTAAGTACAGATGACCTCGACAGAAGGCAACGGCGTCCTTGCTGCACTGGCGGGTGAATGGCTGGGCGAGGAACAGATCGCTACAACCCGCTGGGGCGAAGGCGGCCCCGCGACGGCGAAAGTGAGTGCGCGTTTCGAACTCGGCGGCAAAGCCTTGCTGCAGGACTATCGTGAAGAACGCGACGGCAAGCCATCGTTGCAGGCGCATGCGATTTTCGTAGCGGGCGCGGAACCGGGCGAATACGCGCTTTACTGGTTCGATAGTTACGGCTTTACGCCATCGCATCCCGCGCTGGGGCATTGGGATGGAACGCAGCTGGTTTTCCTGCGCACGTCATCGCGTGGGCAAACGCGTCACATCTACCGGCCATCCGAAGAGGGGGACTACCAGCTCACGCTGGAAAGCTCTTTCGATGGGGGCGTGCATTGGGAACGTGTTATGCACGGCGAATATCGCCGCGCATGAACGATCAACGGTAGTTCATGTCCGGCGATGAGAGCAGGAATGTGTTCCATTCCTGCTGTGACGTTGCCTTCGCAAGGGCATCGTGCGTGGCCGGCGAAAGATACGGTTCGATCGCGTCGTAATAAAGACGTGTCGTCAGCATTGGAAAACCCGCGCCGCGCTGGGTACTTCCCACGGGCGTGAACAGCTGGTTGTTACCCGTGCCGATGGCGCGTGCGATGTCGAATCGTTTCGCCATCTGTCCGGAACTGGACCAACTGATGTTGTCCAGCGGCCAGCCGTCCGGCGTAATACGCCCAAACAACGGTTGATCGAGTTGATTGAGCCAGCCCACCATCGGTTGCGCGTTGACGATCGGCGTGCCGTCATAGCCCAGCCGCACGGACGATACGACGAACTGCATCGGATCCTTGAACTTCTTGCCTGCGTTGCTGATCAGGTCGCGTGACTGGAACATGACGCGCATAACCTCTGCGATGTCGCCGTCACTATGGCGGAAAGTGCGCGCCATTTTCGCCACCAGGTCCGGTGGGGGATTGTCGGAGATAAAATATTCGGCGAGCTTGCGTGAAATGAATTGCGCGCAAGCTGGTTGCTTCACGATCAAATCTACAGCTTGTTGCACTTCGTCAAAGCCGCTGCCCTTGATGGTTTTGCCGAGCAGCACCTTGTCGCTGAAATCGTGCCGTTGCGGATTGAATTCGAACAAACCATTGCGAACGACGAGCGGCGCGACCTTCGGACCGAATTTCTCGGGTTTGCCGTTGGTGGGAGCAATGCCGACACCAGTAAGTATCAACGCCAGTTGCTGCACGTCCTGCTGCGTGTATCCCGAGTTGACGCCGAGCGTGTGCAGCTCCATCAATTCGCGCGCGTAGTTTTCGTTGACGTGGCCTTTCGCGTTCTGTGCGTTGTCGAGAAATTCCAGCATGGCCGGACTTTCCAGCGTGGCCATCACCAGATCGCGGAATTTGCCTAGCGCATGCGGGCGGATCGCATTCTGTTCGTAATCGGCCAGTTCCCAACGCACGCGTCCTTTCTGGGCATAAACGCTGAAATGATTGAGCCAGAACCACGCCAGTTGTTCCTTGAGCTGGTTGGGCCCGTAGATGGCATGCAATAGCTCCGCTTGTTGCGCTTCCTGTCCGAGTTTGTTGCCGCGTGCCTGCAGGGCTTGATTGGCGGCTACTTTGGTAGGGCCGTCGAGCATGGCTTTAATTTGCTGCTGCTCGTCTTGAATGGACGTCAGCAACTGATCGAGCGGTGTGTAGAAGGATTCGTAGGATGCAATTTGCGCTGCGACCGGCGCAGGCAAGCTATCGCCGAGGCGATCATCCAGCTGCTTTTCCAGCATGGTTTTGCGGCCGAGTGCGCGGTATTGCGCCACGGTTGCCGTATCCAATCCGAAAGCATCGCGCCGCAGCCACGCCGCATCCTCCTGGCTCAGCGTGGCGTTGCTGCTGGATGCCTGCGTAACGGTAGGGGCAATAAGTAAGGTTATCGACAGCGACAGGGCGGCAAGAGCGGTTGGACGCATGCGGCGAGTCTCTCGGGTTTTGGCTCGTCCCGCAGGCTTGCGGGGAGGGCGGCAGAAATAACCTGGCGCAGGGATTCTGCCACATCGTCATGACCGTCTGCGCCGACGTGTTTCACAGCGGCGCAGACGATCAATGACGGTTGACGGTTTGATTTGGGGTGCGCTGCATCACACCAGTTGCAGATCGCGCGGGCGCGCCTGCGGGAACACCGTCTGCAGACGATTGCCTTGCAGTCCCCAGATGCGGCCGAGCAATCCGCTGTACACGTCGCGGTAGTTGTTGAGTACCTTGTAGTCGCGATTCTGCAACAGGTTTTCTTGCGTGACCGCAATCTGTTCACCCGCGATGCGGCCGCCGTTGACCTTGCCACCAAGCACCCAGTGCACGGTGCCATGACCGTGATCAGTCCCATGGTCGCCGTTTTCACGGAACGTGCGGCCGAATTCGGAAACGACTACCACTGTCGTGTTGTTCCATTCATCGCCCAGCGTGTTGGCATAGGCAGCAAGGCCTTCACCCAGATTGCGAAGATTGTTGGCGAGACCGCCCGTGACATTGCCTTGATTCACGTGTGTATCCCAACCGCCGACGTCGACAAAGCCCAAGCGATATTGATCGCGCATCAACGTGGCGATGCGCTGCGTTTCCTGCGCAAAACCCGATGCACTTGGCGCGCCGCGGCTGGCCGCGACCATTTCGTTCTGGAGATCCATCGACACCGTTGAACGCAGGCTCAAACCATCGGCTGCAGCCGATGCCAGCGACGTGTTCTTGTACATGCCGGCGAGAATGGAGGCCTGGCGATCGTCAAAGTGCGCCTTGGTGTCGCCCTTGAGCGAGATATTCGGAATGTCCTTGCTCGCGCCCTGGAAACTCAGCGGTAGGCTGTTGGTAAACGCGATGGCCGGAACGCCCGTGAGTACGCTGGAAAGGCGTGCCATGAAGCCCGAGCGGAAGTTGCTGCCCTGGTCCTGCGGCTGGCCGCGTTCGATGTTGTCTTGCGTTTCAAAGTGACTGCGCGACAGATCGTCCGTACCTGCGAATGGAATGAAAGCGATTTGCTTCTTCTGCCACAGCGGATAGATCGAATCGCGCAATACCGGATTCAAACCCCAGTTGGAATCCAGCGCGATGGCGCTGTTGGACGAGTTGTCGGGCTTCGCGATCGCAATCGTCGGACGCGATTCGTAATAGAAATCGCTGCTGTAGGGCACGAGCATGTTGTTGCAGTCGTAGCCGCCACGCAGAAACACAAACAGAAAGCGCGGCGAGTTTGTCGGCGTGGCAAACAGGCGGCCGGAGAAAGAGAGCGCTGGCAATGTGGCAGCAGCACCTGCAGCAAGGAGAAATTCGCGACGGTTCATGGCGTGCCTCAGCGATAGTTGAAGTCAGGTGAAGACAGAAGGAACGTGTTCCATTCAACTTGTGACGCGGCCTTGGCCAGCGCATCGCGCGTGCTCGCAGACAGCGTCGGTTGGAGCGTTTCCTGGAAGAGTGTTGAGTTGAGCATCGGCGGATTGGCTTGCGTCACCTGGCCATCGCTACCGGCGAAAAGACGGTTTCTGCCGCTGCCGATGGCGCGTGCTACATCAAAGCGTTTCGCCATCTGGCCGGAACTGGACCAGCTCGCACTATCCAGTGCCCAACCATCCGGCGTGATGTGGCCGTAGGGCAGTTCGCTCATCTGATTGAGCCAGTTCACCAGCGGATCGGCGTTGCTGATCGGCTTGCCGTCGTAGCTGATGCGCATGGCCGAAACAAGAAACTGCGTAGGGTCCTTGAACTTCTTGCCGTAGCTCTGCGTGATGTATTTGGACATGAACATCGTGCGTAGCACGGCAGCGATATCGCCATCGGTACGCTGGAAGGTTTGCGCCATCTCATTGACGAGTGCGGGCGGCGGATCATCGGCAACGAAATACTGTGCGATCTGCTTGGAGACAAAGGTCGCACACGCCGGTTGTCGCACAATCAAGTCGACCGCCTGCTGGACTTCATCGAAGCCGCTGCCATGAATGGTTTGTCCCAGGAATTCCTTGTTCGAGAAATCGTGGCGGCCGGGCAGGAAGATAAACAAACCATCGCGCACGACACCGGGACGTTGACGAAGGAAGCTATCGTCGATGCCGTCGATGACATTGGGGCCGCGTTGCGCCACCACGCCTGAACCCGTGAGTATCAGCGAAAGCTGCTGCACGTCCTGCTGGGTGTAACCGGAATTGACGCCGAGCGTGTGCAGTTCCATCAACTCGCGCGCGTAGTTCTCATTGGTTTTGCCGCGGATATTTTTTGCGTTGTCCAGGTATAGCTCCATGGCGGGGCTTTCCAGCGTCGCCATGACCAGATCCTTGAACTTGCCCAGCGCACGCGGGCGGACCACGTTTTCTTCGTAATCGGTCGTAAACAGGCCCACGCCGCCCTTGGGCGCATACACGCTGAAATGGTTGAGCCAGAACCACACCATCTGTTCTTTCAGCTGATTCTTGCCATAGATGGCACGCAGCAGCTCGACCTCCATGCTTTGCTTATAGAGGTCGCGGCGATACATCTGGAAATCTTTCTTCGCCATATCCTTGGCGCTGGTATCGGAGTCGTCGGTCTTCTTGACCTTCTGCTGCTCATCCCGGTATTGGGCCACCAGTTGCGCGGGCGCGGTGTTATAGACCTCGTAGCTATTGATGAGCGGTGCGACGGCAGGGGGAAGCGGATCGTCGCCGCCGGCCAGTTCTTCGTCGAGGAAACGTGTACGACCGATTTCGCGGTAGCGCTCGATGGTGGCGCTATCCAGGCCGAAGCTGACACGGCGCAGCCATGCGACATCGTCAGGGCTTAGCGGACGGGTGTCGGCGGCCTTCAGCGACAGCGGGCAGATCAGTGGTGCCGCCAGCAAAAGAGCCACAAGCAGACGGGAAGGTCGCTTTCGTGGGTGTGGGATCGTTTCTGCTTGCATGGTTGGGCCCCCCGTTGAGTGTCTTTACTGCCTCAACGTCTATCTTTCCTCAGGGCTGACCCAAATGTTGCTTTAGGTGAAGAATATTTCACTGTGATTCACGAAAAGCAGGCCGTGACGTTAATGCGGAGTTACCATGCGAGGCTGGATGGAGCCCAACCATGCACAAAACTTACGATCAGGCTTATTTCGACAAGTGGTACCGCGATCCCGATCACGCGGTGAGTTCGCCGGGGGCGTTGAAGCGCAAAGTGGCGATGGTGGTGGCGCAGGCCGAGTTCTATCTCGGCAGGCCCATCCGCAATGTGCTCGATGTTGGTTGCGGTGAAGGTGTATGGCGCGCGCCGCTGCGTGCGCTGCGACCTGATGTGCATTATCGCGGCCTGGATGCCAGTGAATATGTCGCTCGACGTTTCGGGCGCAGCCGGAATATCGGTCTTGCGCGCTTCAGCCAACTGGCGGAACTGCGTTTTGACACGCGCTTCGATGTGATCGTGTGTTCCGACGTGATGCATTACCTCAAGCCGGCCGAAATACGCGCGGGGCTTATTGGCATTGCCGAGATGCTGGAAGGTGTGGCGTTTCTGGAAGTGTTTACCAATCGCGATGATCCGGATGGCGATCATCAGGATCTGCAGCTGCGCTCACCGGCTTGGTATCTGCATGCTTTTCACGAAGTGGGGCTGTTGCCGTGTGGCTCGCAATGCTATGTGGGGCCGCGATTGGAGCGGCATATTTCGGCGTTGGAGCGTGCTCAGTTGCCGGTGGGTACTTAGAGCCAATTATTCGTGACAGTGTTGCCTTGCTCGTCATTGACCGGCTACGCCGTTGAAAAGCGCTTCGGCGCAGGCCGGAATCCAGTGTCGTCAAGCTTCAATAGTGTTCATACACATCAAACAATATCGCCACTAGATTCCGGCCTGCGCCGGAATGACGGGCAAAAAGCGAGAGGCACGCCTGGCTTTCGTTCGTCGCTTTAGAGCAGACGGAATGATGTTGGCGGCTTAGACCAACATCACCTTCACGCCAGCACTGCGAAGTGCCTCGACCATCTCAGGCGCAGCGCTGTTATCGGTGATGGCGGTATGCAAGGTTTGCACGGGCGTGATCACGGAAAGGCTGCGCTGCCCCAACTTGCTCGCGTCGAATACAGCGATGGTCTCGCGCGATACACGAATCATCAACGCATTGAGCGACGCTTCCAGCGGATCGGGCGTCGTGACACCAACCACCGGATCGAGGCCGTCGACACCCAGAAACAGGCGATCCGCCGAAAGACGCGACAACGCCTGTTCCGCATCGGGTCCAACCAGCGAATACGATGTTTGCCGTAGCAGACCGCCAAGCATCATCACGCGAATGTTCGGCAGTCCCGACAATTCCAGCGCAATGTTCAGCGCATTCGTCACGACTGTGAGCGACTCGAATTTCATCTGGCGAATCTGTCGCGCAATTTCCGCGGTGGTAGAACCCGAATCCAGAATGATGGTTTCGCCGTCCTGAATCAGCTTCGCTGCCGCTTGACCGATGCGCAACTTTTGCGGATGCGAGCGCGTCTCTTTGATGTTCAACGGCACATCGTTGGTGGTCGCTTGCGTAACGGGCAGCGCGCCGCCGTGTGAACGCGCGATCACCGAATTGCGGGCGAGCGTTTCCAGGTCGTTGCGGATCGTGACGGACGACGTACCAAAGCGTGTGGCGAGTTCTTCGACCGTCGCGCGGCCGTTGCTCTCGACGTAGTCGACGATCATGCGTCGGCGCTCCTCGACGAGAAGACGCTGCGAGGGGACGGAGGCGCGGGCTTCACTCATGACGGATATTCAACAGTCTGGCGGCATTGTCATGGTATATCTTGCGCAGGATTGTGTCTGTCAGTCCGACCCCGTAGATCGACCAGCGGCCCTGCGGCGGTGTTTCGGCCGGGGCGTAATCGAAGTATTCATCCTCGGTCTCGAGAAAACGGTAGTAAATCTCGTAGAGCTCGTCGCAGAACAGCTGCTGTGGGACATCGTCGCCATAGGGTGAGGGCACCGCATCCGTGCCGAACAGGATGCGATCCTGATAGCGGTCGAAAAAGCGCTGTGCCGTGCGCGGTTGCCGCCCCAGCTCGCCAATGCGGGCGCTGATATCCACCAGCGTATTGGGAAAACGGTCCAGACAGGACGACACGGCATCCAGGTTCTCAGCCCAGTTGCCTACATGCATCAGCGCAAACGTGGTCTTGGGATGCCGGGCGATCAGGCGATCGCGCGCCGCGAGGATCTCTTCGTTGCTCGGAAATTCCGGGCCGTAGAACGACCAGTCCGGGTGATGGCTCAGTTCTTCATAGCGCTCGTTGTATTCGTCGGTCCGCAGGAAGAAGGCCTCGGGGTCTGAAACATGCAGAAACACCGGCATGTTGTAGGCCGCACAGGCCTCCCACATTGGATCGAAGCGCCGATCATCGACCGCTACCAATGAACCGCTATCGATCTGTTCGCGCAGATACAGGCCGAGCGTTTTAAGCAACTTCAAACCGCGCGCGCCGACACGATGCGCATGTTCAATCGCATCGGCCTGCAGTTGCGGGTAATTCGATTCGGCAAATAGCCCATAGGAAGGCTCGGTGAGCGTGATGAAACGCCCGGGTGCTGCCTCATCAAACATGCGAACGGTTTGTTCCAGCCCCTTGCCTATACCGCCTGTGAGATTGACGAGTGTGCGGATACCTTTTCGATCCATCACCGGAAGCAGGTCTTCGGGTTTCGCAAAAACCGTGATGTCTTCGCCGACAGAAACACCGTTGCGTACGTTGGTCGACCAGGTGAGATGCGTGTGCGCATCGATGACCGGAAAACGCGGCGTTTCGATGCGCGATTTGGATACGCGCAACATGCTGCGCGGTTTGAAATCCTTCAGCCGCAACTCGCTCTTGCTTTGATCGGGCGCTGTTTGCAGCGGATTTTTCCCGCTGCTCGCCTGAATGGTGCCGGCGCCGCGCGGTGGCGCGCAGCAGAAGCACCCACCACGCGTTTGCGTGCGGAAAGACCAGGGAGCCGGGTGTGCAGGAGATGGTTTACGTAGGCGTTGCGTCATGACTTTCTCTGCTTCCACGTGATGGCGGGAAGAGGGTGCGCGTGAGTGTTGATCGAAACACACCTGGAGGGAAACGCAAGCGGCGCCGGTGCCTTACCCCCTCTCCCCGGCGCAGGCGGAGGATGCGTGAGGCATCCCGCCGGGGAGAGAGGTCGGCGCCGCCGAGACTGCCGAAGCGGAGGGGGAGGCCCCTCGAACAGTCAGCGCGGATACTTGGCCATGATCTGGTGTACGGCCTTCGTGAGTGCCACGGCCTGGTCCAAAGGACGCAACCACATGTTGCGGCCGAACATCACGCCGGTGGCGCCGGAGGCCATGTAGAACTCGACCTTGCGCAACACGGCTGCGTCGTCGTCGTTTTTCTCACCCCCCGAGAACAGCACCATCGTGCGTCCGGCTGAGCGCACGACGCGTTGCGTGCGCGCGGATGCGTCTTCATCGAGCTTGTTATACGGCGCGGGCACGTTGGCGCGGTTATCGTCCGGCTCGTGCAACTTCACCAGATCGGCGCCCAGCTCCAGTGCGACACGTGCGGCGTAATCCTGCGCGTAGAGGCTGCCTTTGCCGCCTTTGGCATCGATCGCCGAACCACGCGGATACGACCACAGCACCAGCGGCATGCCGTAGCGTTCGCAATCCTGGCGGACTTTCTCGAACTGGCGAAATTCGTCGTGCTGGCGCGGCGAACCGATATACATGGTGTAGCCGACCGCGTCGGCGCCCAATCGCACGGCGTCTTCGACGGAGGCGAAGAGCGGCGAGGTGGCGTCTGCGTCGCTGGGGATATTGGTCTTGCCGTTGAGCTTCAGGATCAACGGAACCTGCCCGCACCAATCGCCCATGTACTTCTCGGCCAGACCCACGCCGAGCGCGATCGCCGAAAAGTTGCCTTCCACCGCGAGGCGGAACTGGTACTCCGGATCGATCGCGGGCGGGTTCGGGAAGAAGTCGGTCGGGCCGTGTTCCAGTCCCTGGTCCAACGGCAGCACAAGCAGGCTGCCGTTACGGGGGCCGTGGCCATACATCAACCGGTGCAGGCGGGTTCGCTTGCCGTGGGAAAGGGAAAGTTTCGAAAACTTTTCGGAAGATTTCGAAAGGTGTTGTAACTCGTCTTTCATTTCGAATACTCTGGGAGCGTCATCGGATGGTTTCACATTCGAGCGAATTGAGCAAAATGTCAATACTTCATAAGAAAACGAAAGAAAAAACAATGCTGGAGACGCTGGCGGCTGCGCCGGCCGCCGAGCAGCAGGCGGAAGGCTATGCCGACACCCTGCGGGAAATCCTGCAGCAACCGGCGACCTGGAAAGACACGTTCGATTTGCTCCATAGCACCATCGTCCAGCAGCGGGTGGCGAAAGCGATCGAGCCGCGGCCGATGCATATCGTGCTCACGGGGTCGGGCAGTTCCATGTACATCGGCGAATGCCTCGCGCCGATCCTGCAATCGGGTCTTGGCGTACCCGTGCAGGCGATCGCCGCGGGCACACTGCTGACGCATTGGGACAGCGTACTGCCGCAAGGCCCCGGCTTGCTGATTTCGCTGGCGCGCTCGGGCGACAGTCCCGAAAGCGGCGGTGTGGTGAGCACCTTGCTGGCCGAAGCGCCTCAATGGCGGCATCTGGTGATTACCTGCAACGCCGACGGCAAGCTCGCCACGCAATACAACAACGATCCGCGCGTCACGGTGCTGGTGCTGGACGAACGCACCAACGACCGCAGTCTGGTAATGACCAGCAGCTTCACCAATCTGCTGCTCGGCGGTACTGCGTTGCTGCAGCGTACGCGCGATGCGATGGTCGAAGACGCCATCGATCAGGCTGCGTCGAATGTGCGGCGGGTTTTCGATACGTCGTCCGACAGCGTGGCCGCGCTGGCGCAGCGCGATATCGCATCGGTGGTCTATCTCGGTAGCGGGCCTGCGTTTGGCGCCGCACGCGAAGGCGCGCTGAAAATGCTGGAGATGACCGGTGGCAGGGTCGTCACCATGGCGGAAACATTCCTTGGCCTCCGGCATGGACCGATGTCGTTCATCCATCCGTCGACGTTGATTGTGGCGTTGTTGTCGCCCAAGGCCGATGTTCGCCGTTATGAATTGGATGTGTTGCGTGAGGTGTCGCGCAAGCGGCTTGGCTTGGCCAAGCTGATCGTCGGTGCGGACGTGCCATCAGAAGTGATTAGCGTTAACGACGTTTATGTCGACGCACCTTTCGCGACATCCAATGCCGATACCGCTGCTGTACTTACCGATGTGGTGGCGACACAACTGCTGGCATTTTTCCGCTGCCTGCACTTGGGCTGCAAACCCGATGCGCCATCCGAAGGTGTGCTGACTCGTGTTGTCGAGGACTTCGCCATTCACGGAGCATCGCCGTGAAGACGACCCAGCAGCCCGTACGCATCCTGGTGGTTGGCGAGATCAACGTGGATTTCGTCTTCAAGGGCTGCCGTGCGCTACCGATGCCGGGCAAGGAAGTGCTTGCCGACGACTTCGTGATGACGCCGGGCAGCTCATCGATGATTTGCGCGATGGGCTTGGCGAAGCTCGGAAATCATGTCGCATTTCACGGGAGACTCGGCTCGGATGCGTCCGGCGAGTATTGCCTGCGTGCATTGCGCGACGCCGGAATCGATACCTCTTCGCTGCGACCCGATGCGTCGCTGCGCACCGGTGTCACCGCTTCATTGTCGACACCGAACGACCGCGCACTCGTCACATTCGCAGGCGCCATGGCCGAACTGCGTGCCGATGAAGTGCAGGACGAGTGGCTGCGAAAAGCGACTCATCTGCACATCTCTTCCTACTTCCTGCAGAAGGCATTGCGGCCCGGTTGTCGCCGATTGTTCGAGCGCGCCACCGCATTAGGCCTCACCACATCGCTCGATCCGGGTTTCGATCCCGAGCAAAAGTGGGAAGGCGACGTGCTTGAGACTTTGCAACACGTCGATGTGTTTCTACCCAACGCGCAGGAGTTGGAAGCGATCACGGGCCGTGACGATCTGGGCGAAGCATTGGCTGCCGTACAAAACGGCCGCACTCGCACTGTCGTAAAGCGCGGCAGCGACGGATGCACCAGCCTGGACGATGGCTTGAAGGTTGATGTACCCGCCTATCCCGTCGACGCCATCGACAGCACGGGCGCCGGTGATTCATTCGACGCCGGTTTCTTGCATGCGTGGCTACGCAAGGCGTCGTGGCTGGATTCCATGCGGTGGGGTAGCGCGTGCGGAAGTCTTTCCACCCGCGGCATGGGTGGCACGGCAGCACAAGCCACGGCTGATCAAGCCATGTCCATGATGGCGGCAAAGCCATGATCACAGTCGCCGGATTCAACACGGCTATCGATCGTTTTATTCAGCTCGAAGCGCTGAATCCTGGCGAGGTGCATCGGGTCCAGGTTGAACATGTTTATCCCGGTGGGAAGGGTGTGCACGTTGCGCAAACCATTGCGGCGCTGGGTGAGCGCGTGCAACTGATCGGCTTGGTGGATGCTACGCATCGCGCTTTGATTGATCGCCGCATGCGTGAGCGCGGTGTTGCGTTTCACGGCGTCGATGTGGGTGGCGAACTTCGCCATTGCCTGGCACTACGCGATGCACGCGGCACGATCACGGAAATATTGGGGCAGGGTCCGGAACTCTTGCGATCCGAATGCGAGGCGCTGCTAGAGCATTTTCGGCGCAGCATCGATGAAAGCGAGCTGGTGATTCTCTGCGGAAGCTTGCCGCGCGGACTGACCGCGACGGTCTACGCCGGCCTCGTCGAATACGCGCGGCAACGCGGCAAGCGCTGTCTTGTCGATGCAAGCGGTGATGCCATGCGGCATGCCATCGACGCAAAACCGTTCATGGTCAAGCCCAATCGCGATGAGATCAGCGAATGGATCGGTCAGCCAGTCAATGATTTGTTGGCTGCCGAACGCGCGGCAGTGGCCTTGCGCGAGCGCGGCGTTGCCGTGCCGGTTGTCACGATGGGCGAGCTCGGCGCCGTGGCCGCTGATGAAAGCGGCGTCTGGCATGCGCAAGGGAGCTCGATACGTGTGCGCAACAGCGTCGGTTCCGGCGATTGCTTTCTCGCCGGCTTTGCGGTGGCGCTGAAGCGAAATATGCCGCTCGATGAAGCATTGCGGTTGGCGGTCGCCAGCGGCATGGCCAACGCGCAGACGGAAGAAACAGGTTTTGCAGAACGAAGCAGCGTGGAGTCGTTGCTTCCCTCGGTAAAGGTAAGCCGTCTCCGGGAACCGGAGAAAGCGCACAGCACATCACCACGATGATGCATAGCAAACGCAAGTAGGGAACAGAACACTGAGTGTCGGGCGCAAGGGGAGCTTTCGCCCGACGATCAATATTCGCACGCGGCAACACGATTGCCGGTGATGCGACATCACAACACGGGAGGAAGGGTTTTGATGCACACCACAAAAACAAGTTGCCGCGGCACCGAACGCGGCACGGAACGGTTCACTCGCCCCACGATCAAGAAAACGCTGCTCTCGCTTCACGTCGCAATCGCTTTGACAGGGTTTGCATTTGCCGGTGCTGCGGTTGCCCAGACATCGTCGACGACCCAGTCGTCCAACGTGAGCAGCAGCCAGACGAGTCAGGCCACGCAAGCGAATCCGCCTTCGACGAAGAAGGCCGTCAACCTTGAAGCTGTCACCGTGACGGGTTCGAACATTCGCAGTGTGGATGTCGAGGCGGCGCAGCCCGTAGTCACGATCACTGCGCAGGATATCCAGAAGCAGGGTTTCGCGACGGTCGGTCAGTTGTTGCAGAACGTATCGTCGATGTCGCCGCCGGATCTCAGCCGATCCGCACCGGGTGATCTGGGCCCTAACCAGGGCGGTTCGTTCATCGATCTTCGCGGTCTGGGTGCCATGCGTACGCTGGTGCTGGTGGATGGTCAACGCATTGGTGCCGCACATGGCGGTTACACCAATATCAACGTCATCCCGACATCCATTGTCGATCACATCGACATTCTTGCGACGGGTGCCTCTGCGGTTTACGGTTCCGATGCCATCGCCGGTGTGATCAACATCGTCACGAAAAAGAACTTCAACGGCGTTCAGCTCGATACGTACGACGGCGAATATATGCCGCATGCGGATGGCCGTCAGACGCAGAACAGTTTTACCGCAGGCAAGAGCAATGATCGCGGTGGCGTTGTGTTCAGTGCGTCGTTTCAGAATCAGAGCGCCGTCTGGGCGGACGATCGCAGTTTCTCGGCGTACCCCTATACGTCGCAGTATCCGTATTACGGCTTGAATCAGACTGGTCCACAGGCGCAGATCCTCAACTATCCGGGCGCCGCCACCGTCAACGGCGCGGTTCAACCGTGGGTGCTCAATGCGGGTGGTAATCCGATGAACATCAACGATTACCATCCTTACGTGTATCCGACGTACGCAGCAAACGGGAACATCACCAGCCTCGCGAATGCGGGCGACCAGAATTACAACCCCTACGCCGGTCGCACGAATATGTTGCTGACGGAGGACAGGACCAAGAACCTGTACCTCGATGCGCATTACAAGATCACCGACAACATCACGTTCAAGTTCAACTACGGGTACAACGCCGACTACGAAACCGCGCAATCGGGCTCGCCCTATTTCTATTCGGGCATGGGCTCGAACGGCGCGTATCCTTCAGTGCTTTCCGAATACAGTTACTACAATCCGCTTTACGGTATTCAGCCGGTCCAGTTCGCCCGCTATGCGCCAGAGGACAGCTATATCAGCTGGAACGATAACAAGAACTATCGTTACAGCTTTGGCCTGGATGGCGTCTTCAGCATCGGCGAACACGAATTCAATTGGGATGTGTACACGTACGACAGCAAGATCAGCGGTGTTAACACGCGCACCGGTTATTTCAACCTGATCAACGTTGCCAATGCATTGGGCCCTTCGTTCTCACAGGGTGGCACTGTGGTGTGTGGCACACCGGGCAACGTGATTGCCGGATGCGTGCCCATCAATCCGCTTGCGCCGCTCACGCCGCAGGAGCTCAAATACATCGCAATCAACAGCATCGAACATTACGGCAGCAACGAGCGCGCATGGGTTGCCGACTTTGGCGGCGATCTGGCGGAGTTGCCGGGCGGCGATCTGACGTTCTCCACGGGTGTGCAGCATCGCGATGAGTCCGGTTATGACTCGCCCGATCCGTTTGCCTACGCGGGTTATTCGACCGACGGTGGCGTAGGTCCCAATAGCGGCAGTTACGATCTCAACGAGGCGTACGCGGAAGTCAACGCGCCGCTGCTGAAAGATTTGCCCGGTGCGCAAAGCCTCAGCCTCGATGTGGCGACACGCTATTCGCACTACAGCAACTTCGGCAGCACGACCAACAGCTCGTTCAAATTGACGTGGAAGCCGATCGACGACGTGCTGGTGCGTGCAAGTTACGGCACTGGTTTCCGCGCGCCGACGGTCAACGATCTTTTCCAGGGCCGTTATCCCGCTGGTACGTTCACCGACCCGTGCGACTCGGTGTATGGCCTCTCCGCGTACGGCAACAACGCGCTTGTCGCACAACGTTGCTTGACCGGTTATGGCGGTATCCAGGGTGTGCCGGCGAATTTCCGCCAGACCGACAACACCGGCGCTCCCATTACATCGCCTAGCGGTGAGGGTGCCGAGCCAACGACCAACTGGACCGGCGGCAACCCGAACCTGCGCCCGGAAACGTCCTACAACGGTGACGTGGGCCTTGTTTACAGTCCGGCATGGTTGCCCGGTTTCGACGCGACCGTCGACTGGTGGACGTACAACATCCGCAACCTGATCACGGGCATCAGCAACGATCAGCTCATCGCCGATTGTTATCAGTACAGCATCCAGTCGGCGTGCGGTCAGTTCAAGCGCAATCCAACTACCGGCCAGATCTACGATCTGTTGAATCTGGAAACGAACGCAGGTTGGTTGAAGGAGCGCGGCTACGATTTCTCGTTCAACTACCGCTTCCCCGAGACACCGGTCGGCAACTTCAAGCTGGGCATGAATGGTACGTACATCGCAGCGTTCAACATGTTGCCGACGATCGGCTCGAACGTCATCTACATGGCGGGTAACACGCAGAACTACTACACATCGTGGCGTTTGCGCGACAACGTGACACTGAACTGGAGCTGGCACGATTTCGGTGCAAGCTGGACGGTGCGTTACTTCTCGCCGTACAAGGTGGATTGCGCCTATGCGCCGTCGACGGGTATTACGGCGTTCCCGTGCACGCTACCCAACTACTATGCACCGGGTGTCGGCGTGGTGCCGCAGACGCAGATTCCATCCATCACGTTTAACGATCTGCAGGTGTACTGGAACGCGCCGTGGCATGCCACGATCTCGCTTGGAGCGAACGACATCTTCAATCGCGTCAGCCCGAACGTGTACGGTGGTTATCAGAGCGGCGATACGCCGTACGACTACAACTCGTCGTATGACCTTGGCCGCTATGTCTACGTGCGTTATTCACAGAAGTTCTGATGTGACAAAGGCGAGGTCTGCAAGGGGTATAAATCTTTGCAGCCTCGCCGCTTGAACAAAAATCATCGCTTCGAGTGCTACCAAGGCGCCAAAGGCTGCCGCTCTTCAAGAGGTTTCCATGTTTCACGTGTATCGCAACAAGTTGCTATCGATGCGCAGGACGGGTCTCGCCATCGGCCTGATAGGTGCGTGTTTGGGTGGTTCGTCGTTGGCGCATGCGGACGATGCGGCGATTCTCAATCCCGGAGCGCCCGTCTACGCGGTTCAGACCGGGCAGGCGCATTTTGGCAATGCCGCTGTCGAGGCGGCCTGGGTGGTCGCTCAAAATCGTCTGACTGGCTTGACCATCACGGATCGCGACAATGGCCAGGCGTTGAAAGTCGACGCGCTGTTCGATTTGACCTTGCGGAACAAGCAATCCATCAAGGCCGGCGATATGCATTTGCTGGCAGCTCCGTCCGAGCGTGCGCTGCCGGCCGATCCAAAATCGCCGAATCTGGCGGAACGTTCGGCAGGTAAGGCGGTAAGCGCAAGCTTTGGCGATGCCGATGGGCGCTTTCGTGTTGACTGGCAACTTGTGCAGCGCGACGGTTCGGCCTATCTGCGCGAAATCGTCACCGTCACCGCCTTGAAGCAGGACGAGCCGCTTACCAGTGTGTCGCTAATTCCGTCGACCATCGATCATGCGGAAGTCGACGGCACCGTCAAAGGTTCGCCAGTGGTGGCGGGGCGGATGTATATGGGGTTTGAGAACCCATTGTCGGATAGCGATGTGCGTGGCAAGCATGTAGTGCTCAGCATGGCGCGTACGCTGCCGCTTCGCAAAGATCAGTCGATCACGTATTCGGCGGTTGTCGGTGCCGTTCGTGATGGTCAGTTGCGGCGCGATTTTGCGACATATGTGGAGCGGGAGCGCGCGCATCCCTATCGCCCCTTCCTGCATTACAACTCCTGGTACGACATCGGTTACTTCACGCCCTATACCGAAACGCAGGCGCTCGATCGCATCAACACTTTCGGTGAGGAGCTCAGCGTCAAGCGCGGCGTGAAGCTCGACTCTTTCCTGTTCGACGATGGCTGGGATGATCGATCCGGCAGCTGGCATTTCAGCAAGGATTTCCCGCATGGCTTTGTGCCGTTGCGCGACGCCGCGGCGAAATACGGTGCCGCGCCGGGCATGTGGCTGTCGCCTTGGGGCGGTTACGGGCCGCCCAAGGATGAGCGTGTGAAGAATGGCAAGGCAGCCGGCTACGAAATCATCGACGATGGCTTCGCGCTCTCTGGTCCGACGTATTACCAGCGTTTCCATGATGCGGTTATGGAAATGCTCGACAAAGACGGCATCAACCAATTCAAGTTCGATGGCACCGGTAACGCCGACAGCGTATTTCCGGGCAGCCGTTTCGATAGCGACTTCTCTGCAGCGATTGCGCTGATCGAAGATATTCGCGCTTCTCATCCGGAAACTTATATCAATCTCACGACCGGTACCTGGGCATCGCCATTCTGGTTGCGCTATGCCGATTCCATCTGGCGTGGCGGAGAAGACGACTGGCATGCGGGTGTGGGTACCGAGCGCGAGCAGTGGATCACTTATCGCGATCAGCAGACTTACGAAAACATCGTCATTCAAGGTCCGCTGTATCCGATCAACTCGCTGATGCTTCACGGCATCATCTATGCGCAGAAGAATACGCGCCTCAATACTGATCCCGGGCACGACTTCGCCAATGAAGTGCATTCCTATTTCGGGACAGGAACGCAGCTGCAGGAGATGTATATCACGCCGTCGCTGCTGAGCAAAGACAACTGGGATTCGCTGGCCGAAGCGGCCAAATGGTCTCGCAGTAACGCGGATGTTTTGCGCGACTCGCATTGGATCGGCGGCGATCCGGGGCGGCTGGATGTCTACGGTTGGGCGTCGTGGTCGCCGAACAAATCGATTATCACGCTACGCAATCCGGATTCACACGCACAGACGGCTGTCATCGATCTGCAACGGCAATTGGAATTGCCGAAAGGCGCGGTGCGGCAGTTCCACGTTCGTGACGTGTGGAACAGCGGTGGCGCTCCGAAGCAGCTCGATGCCGATCATGTGAGCACGATCACGCTGGCGCCATTCGAAGTATTGACCCTTGAATTGACGCCTTGATGTACCCTCCGGCCTCCGTTGTTAGTGATGCGGTGCGAGCGTAAGTTTTCGATCTAGCCGCAACGCGCTCCCTCCCCTACGTGCAGTGGGGGAGGGTTGGGGTGGGGTGAAGCCGTGATGGTTGCGGCAAGATTGATTGACCCCTCCCCGGCCCTCCCCTGCAAGCAGGGGAGGGAGTATGTGTAGAGCTATTGGCTGAGGAATTCATGGAGCGTCGCGATTTTCTTCGATTTGCGCTTTTGACACCGCTGGCTGCAGCCATGCCGGTTGCTTATGGCGAAACGGACAAAGCATCCGGTATCGAACCCATCCCCGATGGCAAGCCGCATCGTTTCGAGCTCAGCCGCCAACATTTCCTGCTCGACGGCACACCGTTCCAGATACGCAGCGGTGAAATGCATCCCGCGCGCATTCCCGCCGAATACTGGCTGCACCGCATTCAGATGGCCAAGGCGATGGGACTCAATACCATCGCGATTTACTTGATGTGGAACTACTTCGAAAGCGAGCCGGGCGTGTTCGACTTCACGACCGAGCGCCGCGACTTCGTCCGTTTCATCAAGTTGTGTCAGCAGGAAGGCATGTGGGTTTATCTGCGCCCAGGCCCCTACGTTTGCGCGGAATGGGATTTGGGTGGTCTGCCGGCATACCTGTTGCGCGATCCTTCCATTCGCGTGCGCACCAAAGACGACGCGCGCTACATGCACGCTGTGCAACGCTACATGGAAGCGGTGGGTCCCAAGATTGCGCCGCTGATGGCCAACCGTGGCGGCCCGATCCTGATGATGCAGATCGAGAACGAATACGCATCGTTTGGCCACGATCGCGAGTATCTGCTGCGCTTGCGTACGATGTGGCAAGCAAACGGCATCGAAGGACCGTTCTCGGTCTCCGATGGATTGGACCAAATCCAGAAAGCAGGCACGTATGTGCCGGGCGCTGCACTAGGCCTGGATGGCGATACCGATTTTGCCGCCGCGCAGGCGATTGCGGGCGACGCGCCAGTGTGGGTCGGCGAGGGTTATCCCGGCTGGTTGACGCACTGGGGCGATCTGTTTTTTCAAAGCGGCAATTATCTGCCGACCTTGCGCAAGCTCATGGCCGAAGGCCGCTCGTTCAACATGTACGTGGTACATGGCGGCACCAACTTCGGCTTCACCGCCGGTGCCAACGCGCGTAACGACTACGCGAATTTCGAACCGGTCATCACCAGCTACGATTACGGTGCGCCGATAAACGAGCGCGGCGAAGCGACGCGCGATTACCGCGCTTTCCGTTCCGTGATTACGGCACATCTGCCGGCGCCAGTCTCGGATCCACCGCCCGCGCCACCGACCATCCATTTTGATGATGTGATGGCGCATCCCTATGCATCGATCTGGGACAACTTTCCGATGCCGTCGCGGCAGGTGAAGAAGCCCGATCCGAATGAAATCCTGTTTGCGCAGAATCAAGGCATGGTGTTGTACCGCAAGACGCTGTTGAGCGGCGGCATGCTGAATATGGAAGGCCTGCGCGATTACGGCACGGTATCGAGCGACGGGAAATACCTGGATTATGTGTCGCGCGTGAACAAACCCGGTTTGCACGTGCGGCAATACGTGGATATTCCGCCACCCGCCAACGGCGTGGGTGCGATGGTGGAGATTCTGGTCGACAGTTTCGGCCATGTCGGTTACGGGCAAGCGATGTACGACTTCAAGGGCATCGTCGGCGCGGTAACGCTCAACGGCGAAGAGCTGCACGATTGGCAAGCGCATAGCCTGCCGCTGGATGAGGCCTATATCGCAGGCCTTCCGCCGATGGAACGGAATTCGCCTTCTGCGCTTCGTCCCGGCATGTTCTTCAAGGCCATCGTCAAGCTCGACCAGCTGGGCGATTGCTACATCGACATGAGCGAGTGGAACAAAGGCTATCTGTGGGTCAATGGCAAGCCGCTTGGCCGTTACTGGCAAATCGGCCCGCAGCAGCGCCTGTATTGCCCCGCGTCATGGTTCAAGCACGGACACAACGAGTTGCTCGTGTTCGATATGCATCGTGTCAGCGCCGCGCCCATTCGCTGCAGCAATCGTTTGCAGGGCTGAACTCAGAATTCGATGTGCGCGCGCAGACCGGCAAAGCGCGCCGGGCCGCGATCGCGGTTGTAGCCGGGATTGCGAATGAATTGAATGTCCGGTGTGATGGTCAGGTGGTTGATCACCGCGATGCTGTAATACGCCTCGGCAATCTGTTCCGGACCGTAACGCAGCGTGCCGTCGCCCAGCAGGAATCCGTCGCCGCCCAGGGTGAGGTATTCGGAGTGAATGCGCGATAGCCCTTCGATGGCAACGCCCAAACCGACTCGATCGTCGGAACGGCCCCAATGCGCGCCGGATAATTGAAAGCCACCGCTGAGCACGCGATCGACTTCTGTAAACACGAACGATTCGGTGTGTCCGTCGTTCCAGCCTGCACGCATGAAAAGTCCGGTGTCGCCATTGTCGGCCAGCGGAAGTTCGCCGTTGATGCCAAAGCCGAACTTGTGGCGTCCGGGCGCATCGTCGTCGTGAACATTCGGCTGCTGACCGGTTGCTTCGGCGATATCGATGGCCTGTTGATAAATGCCCATGTTTCCGGTGTTGTAGAAACCCAGAAAACGTAGCGCCCAGCCATCGGGCTTCGGTTGCAGCGTCCATTCGAGTTGCTGACCGCTCGCTACATTCAACGATTCTTCCAGCGGTTGTCCGTTAGCCTCGATCGGCATGCGATAGATGCCATAACGCAGACTCCATCCGGGCATGATCCAGCCAACCATTAATCCGTCGGTGTAACCGCGCGTGTCAGCCGCAAAGTCCCAGGCGGTGTTGTTCCATAGCGACCAGTTCATGAACTGCGTGCGTGTCGAATTCGCGTAACGGTTCTTGTCGAAATCATCATTGACCGCCATCAGGCCGACTTTGATTTCAATGTGCTTGGCCGCTTCTTGGCCCGGCAGCTGATCTTGTCCGCGCTCGATGGTCGTCATCTGGTCGCCGAGTGGGACCGTCCAGCGCAAATAAGCGCGAGCGACGTAGGGACGTTTGCCAAGGCTAGCAACGCCGGAGCGAATGATGTCGCCATTCGTCAAACCAGCCAGACCGGTAGCGCCGCTTACACCTTCGCCCTTGAACATTTCCACGTCGAGATAAAACTGCAGACGTTCCGGAAGCTGGATGCCGAAATACGTGCCAAACGTGTGCGAGCGTGCTGTCGATCCATTGGGATTGAGGCTCAACGGGCCGCTGTAGGGCGCGTGCACGCGCGACTGATTTTGATCGACGAAGGTGTATTGCGCGCCGAGCCATTGCGGCACGAACAGCGGCGCATCATCGGCGTGAGCGGCCAAGGGCGCTGCGGCGATCAGCAGGCACGACAAGATGTTGCGACGGGCGCGGCGTTGAAACGTGGTGATCATGAGTGAAGGTTGCGGACGTCCAATCGCCGGTGCACCGCTCATGCTGCAAGCTGCAAGCGAGTGTGTCAACGAAAAGACGTCCAACAAAAAGGCCACCTTGCGGTGGCCTTTCGTTGTCTTGGCAGCGATGCATTTATCCCGCGCCGCGCGACGCTTTCTTGCGATCGTTTTCGGTGAGGTGCTTCTTGCGCAAACGGATCTCTCGTGGGGTGATCTCCACCAGCTCATCGTCGTCGATGAAATCCAATGCCTGTTCCAGTGAGAACTTGATCGCCGGAGTCAGCTGGATAGCATCGTCCTTGCCCGACGCACGCATGTTGGTCAGCGGTTTGGGTTTGATCGCGTTGACGGTGAGGTCGTTGTCCTTGGCGTGAATACCGACGAGCTGGCCTTCATAGACCGAATCGCCTTCCGCCGCGAACAACTTGCCGCGATCCTGCAACGGCCCCAACGAGTAAGCGGGCGTGGTGCCGGCCGCGTTGGCGATCATCACGCCGTTGAGGCGCTTGGCGATCTGGCCTTCTTCCTTCGGACCGTAGTGGTCGAACACGTGGAACAGCAGGCCCGAACCCTGGGTGAGGGTCTTGAACTGATTCTGGAAACCGATCAGGCCGCGTGCCGGGATCTGGTATTCGAGACGCACACGACCCTTGCCGTCCGACTCCATGTTCTTCAGCTGGCCCTTGCGGATGCCAAGGCGCTCCATCACCGGTCCCTGGTGAATTTCCTCGACGTCGACCACGAGTTGTTCGATCGGCTCCATCTTCTGGCCGTCGATCTCTTTGATGATCACTTCGGGGCGCGATACGGCGAGTTCGTAGCCCTCGCGGCGCATGTTCTCGATCAGCACCGACAGATGCAATTCACCGCGACCGGAGACGAGGAACTTGTCGGCATCGGAGCCTTGCTCGACCTTCAGGGCCACGTTGTGCACCTGTTCGCGGTCCAGACGATCCTTCAGCTGGCGGCTGGTCAGGAACTTGCCGCCCGAAAGGTCTTTGCTGCCGGCGAACGGCGAGTTGTTGACCTGGAAGGTCATGCTGATCATCGGTTCGTCGACGGTCAGGGCCGGTAGCGCTTCCGGGGTATCCAGCGCGCAGACCGTGTCGGAAATGGTCAGATCCTGGATGCCGGAGATGGCGACGATATCGCCCGCTTCGGCGCTGTCCTGCTCGATGCGCTCCAGGCCCATGAAGCCGAGCACCTGCAGCACCTTGCCCTGGCGCTTCTTGCCTTCGCGATTGATCACGGCGACCGGCATGTTCTTCTTCAGCGTGCCGCGCTGGATGCGACCAATGCCGATGACGCCAACGAAGTTGTTGTAGTCCAGCTGGCTGATGCGCATCTGGAACGGGCCGTTCGGGTCGACCTCCGGCTTCGGCGCATGATCCATGATCGCCTGGTAAAGCGGGGTCATGTCGCCTTCGCGAGCCGAGTCTTCAAGGCTGGCATAGCCACCCAGCGCCGACGCGTAGACGATCGGGAAGTCCATCTGCTCGGCGGTGGCGCCGAGGCGATCGAACAGATCCCACACCTGGTCCACAACCCATTGCGGGCGCGAGCCCGGGCGGTCGATCTTGTTGATCACCACGATCGGCTTGAAGCCCATCGCGAACGCCTTCTGCGTGACGAAGCGCGTCTGCGGCATCGGGCCGTCCATCGCGTCGACGAGAATCAACACGGTATCGACCATCGACAGCACACGTTCCACTTCGCCGCCGAAGTCCGCGTGGCCTGGGGTGTCGACGATGTTGATGCGGTTGCCACGCCAGGTGATCGCGGTGTTCTTGGCAAGAATGGTGATGCCGCGTTCTTTTTCCTGATCGTTGCTGTCCATCACGCGTTCGGCGAGCACCGTGCGTTCGGACAGCGTGCCCGACTGCTTCAGCAGCTGGTCGACGAGGGTGGTTTTGCCATGGTCGACGTGAGCGACGATGGCGATATTGCGCAGGTTTTCGATGGACATGGATATAGGGCTTGGGCGAGCCGTAAGATCGCCGCGCAGGTTTCGGTTAGGGTTAACCCGCCAATTATACGGAGTTATGTGACAGCTTGCTTGATATCTGCATAACGCAGTGCCGCGCGAGGGTTGCGGCGTGCTGGGTTGCCGTCAGTGTGGGTCGCCTCGGTCTGGGGATGAAGGGCTGTTTATTCACAAATGTGAGGGCTTCGGGTTGGCCGCCGGTAAGGCTGTAGCCGAGCATCGGCACGGGTTTGCCCCCTAACAGGCGTCGCTGCGTATATTGTCGGGCGGTCGTCTACGGAGCCTCCGATGCAAGGGATCGATTTCGTTCAGGGCGATGTCTGCGTCACCGAGCATCGCGACCATGACGATTTGCTCAGTGGTGGTCTGGGTTTGGCTGGGCTCAGGGCGCCTCCGGCCCCTTTTGCAGATCCACAGCATCCCACCGTGCAGGAGTTGCGATGCCGGGCGATCCGCACGAGCTGGGCGGGGATCGCCGATTTGGGCCCGCTTGGCGGTTACGGTTCTGTTTATGGTGCCGTTCCCGATGTGCCCGGCCGCGAGTATCAGGCGTTTGCGAAAATTCCAGGCGCACATGCGCCGCATCGCGTCTTGCTGCAGGTACCGGACCATTTCGACAAGGCACGCCGGTGTCTTATCGTCACGGCGTCGTCCGGATCGCGCGGCATTTACGGCGCGATTGCGTTGGCCGGTGCATGGGGCCTGTCACGCGGTTGCGCGGTGGCGTACACCGATAAAGGAACCGGATCGGGTTACTTCGACTATGCCGACGACACGGGCGTCGCACTGGACGGTCGGCGCGCCATACGCGGCACCGCGATGCTGGAATTCGAACCGTCGCCGTCAGCCAGCAAAGGCATTGCGATAAAGCATGCGCATTCCGGCGATAACCCGGAGGCCGACTGGGGGCGTCACGTTTTGCAGGCCGCGCAGTTTGGTCTAGCGATGCTTGATCGTGCTTTTCCGGATCAGGCGCCTTTCACACCGCAGAATACAAAGATCATCGCAACGGGTTTGTCCAACGGCGGCGGTGCGGTATTGCAGGCGGCTGGTTTGGACGATCAGCACATGCTGGCCGGTGTTGTTGCATTGGAACCGAATGTGCACACGCCCAACGGCCCGGCACTCTTCGACTACATGACCGAGGCGGCGATGTGGTTGCCGTGTGCATTGCTGGACGAACGTTTCGCTTCGACGCCGTTCGCACGCGATGCGCAGGGCAAACCGCATGCAACATGGGTGACGCGTTGCGCGCGCCTGCATACGCAAGGCTTGCTGAAGACATCCACGCTGCAAGCACAGGCCGCTGAGGCATACGAACATTTGTGCAGCAGAGGGTGGACCGATCAGGCCATGGCTACCGGCGCGTCGTCCACGGCGCTGGATCTGTGGCGTGTGATCGGCGCGGCCTACGCCTCTGCTTATCTGCGTCGCGGCTCCGAAGACATGCCATGTGGTTATCGCTATGAAGCCATAACCGCAGCGGGCAAACCTGCCGTTGCCGACGATGCAACGCGCGCAAGCTGGTGGGCCGACGCATCGGGCATTCCGCCCGGCAATGGCGTGGGCTTGTTCGGCGGTACGGATACATCTGACGATCCGCAATTTGTCGGTACCGAATGCTTGCGTCGGCTATGGACAGGCAACGACGCCGACGCGGTTGCACTGCATGCATCGGTGAATGCACTCGCTGCGAGGCTGCCGCGCGCCGGTCTTCCGCTATGGGTAGTGCACGGTGCAGACGATGGTTTGCTGCCGACGACATTCACCTCCGAACCTTATATCGCGTGGCTGCACGATGAAGGACGCCAGCCGTTGTATTGGAAAATCCCGCACGCGCAGCACTTCGATGCATTCCTGCCATTCCCCGGGTTTGGTGACAGGCATTTGCCATTGCTGCCCTACGGCTACGCAGCGCTGGATCGGCTCTACGCGCATCTCTACGCGGAGCAACCCTGGCCGAGCGATATCCCGGCACCCGCCGGCGCGCCTCGTGGTGCGGGGCCATTGCAGGCGCTCATGCTGGATTTACCCTAAATTCTGTCCCCACCGAGCTACTGGCGTTATCCTTGGCTATTAGGCGCCCGACGTCCGGACGCATCGTTTCAGCTCTGACAAAGAAGGATTATCCATGGCCATCAATGTGACGCTCACCACCAACCGCGGTCCGATTCATCTGCGTCTTCATGACGACAAAACCCCGGTCACCGTGGCGAGTTTCGTCAATCTGGCGCGCCGCGGTTATTACGATGGTTTGGCGTTCCACCGCGTGATTGCCGACTTCATGGTCCAGGGCGGTTGCCCGGAAGGCAGCGGCCGTGGCGGTCCGGGCTATCGTTTCGAGGACGAATTCCATTCGTCGCTGCGTCATGACAAGCCGGGCATTCTGTCGATGGCCAATGCCGGCCCGCGCACGAACGGCAGCCAGTTCTTCATCACCCATGGCGCCACGCCGTGGCTGGACGGCAAGCACAGCGTGTTCGGCGAAATCGTTGGTGCGGAAGATCAGGCCGTGGTCGATGCCATCAAGCAAGGCGACATCATTGAAAAGGTCACCGTGGAAGGCGATGTCGATGCACTGCTCGCCAAGCAGGCCGATCGGGTAAAGGAATGGAACGAAGTGCTCGATCAGCGCGCCTGATCGCTCCACTTCCCCAAGAAAAACAAAAGGCCGCCGGGGCTTCTCCGGCGGCCTTTCTTCTTCACGGAATGGTCACTTTCGTGTAGCCGATGTCGACCTACAATCCGGACGCTGGGCCCCCTCATTACGCGATGAAAAGGAGTGCTGCGATGTCCATCCTCGGAAATTTGGGCAGTTTGTTCGGTGGCGGTAACCAGACTGATGCGGCGGCAGGTGGAGCATCGCTCGTTTCGGTGGCCGGTCAATTGATCCAGCAAGCCGGCGGCATCCAGGGGTTGACCAACCTTCTGCAGCAACACGGCATGAGTGACGCCGTGCAATCGTGGGTTGGCAACGGCGCCAATCAAGCCATTTCCAGTGGTCAACTCGGACAGGCGTTGCAGAATGGCGGTTTGAATTCGGTCGTTGCCGAAGCCGCAAGCAAATTGGGCATGAGCCAGGACCAGGTGATGAACGGACTTGCGCAGGTGCTGCCGCATGCCGTCGATCACTTGACCCCCAATGGTCAGGTGCCCAGCAATGGCAGTGGCTTGGATCTATCGTCCTTGGCGGGACTGGCCGGCAAGCTGTTTGGCCCGCACACCGATACAGCCTGATCGTTTTTCTCTTCCACGAAAAAAGCACGGCAGGGCAACCCGCCGTGCTTTTTTATGCGCAGTCGCGTGAGGTTATTGCGGATTGAAATAGCGCAGCAGCAACATCAGGATGATCGCGCCCACGATCGACATCAGAAAGCCGGCGGTATGGAACTTGGAGCCCGGCGGCGGCCGCTTGAACAGATAACCGATCAGGCCACCGATGATGGAGCCCACGATGCCCACGACCGTGGTCATGAGGAAGCCCATATGGTTCTCGCCAGGGACCACCCACCTGGCAATAAGGCCAACGAAGAAACCGACGATGATGAACCAGATGAAGTTGAGCATACGCACCTACTCCTTGAGTCAGTGATTCAAACTGCTGGTCGGACGGCGTCTTTCGCCCCGCGCTGCGGGGGCGCTTCATCATGCCAGCGGAACGTGACGGAACAATAGGAGTTTTTGAAGCCGGGGCAGGGGCCGCGATTGACGCGGCGCCGCATGCTAAAATTGCCGGGTTTGTTGTTTCCGTCCCCCTCCGAGGAAGCCATGCCCCAGCTCGCCCAGCGTGTCGGCCGCGCCAAACCCAGCGCGATCATGGTCATTGCCGAAAAGGCCAAGCAGCTCAAGGCTGCCGGCCGCGACATCATCAGTTTCTCCATCGGCGTGCCGAATTTTCTGCCCGGCGATCACGTCTATCAGGCGGCCCGCGAGGCGCTTTCGCACGATAGCGGTCAGTACGGCAGCAATCGCGGCGCCGATGCGTTGCTCGATGCCTTCCTGAAACACATCGAAGCGCTCGGTTTTAGCGGTTATGGCCGTGCGAATCTTTCGATCGGCATTGGCGCGAAACAGGTGCTGTACAACCTGGCCGAGGCGATGCTCAACGAAGGCGACGAGATCTGCTTTGCCGCGCCGTACTGGACGACCTATCACGACATCGCCGACATCGTCGGCGCCAAGGCGAACGTGCTGCATTGCGGCCCGTCGCAGAACTACAAGCTCACGCCGGCGCAGCTCGAAACCGCACTGGCGCGCAAGCCGAAAGTGTTCCTGTTCAACAATCCGTCCAATCCCACCGGCATGGTTTACACGCGCGAAGAAATCGCTGCGCTGGCCGATGTGCTGGTGAAGTATCCGGATACGTGGATTGTCACCGACGACATCTACAACTCGATGGTGTTCGACGGTATCGGTTATCACAACTTTGTCTTCGCGCGTCCGGAATTGCGCGATCGTCTCGTGTTTGTCGACTCGGTATCCAAGACCTACGGCATGCCGGGCTGGCGCGTGGGTTTGATTGCAGGTCCCGAGTCGGTGGCGAAAGCGGTCACCACGCTCAACTCCAATCACATCACCAGCGTGCCGGAAGTGATCACGGCCGCGGCCGTCGCGGCGTTCAGTGGCCCGCAGGATATTCCGCAGGCGAAGTGCAAGGAATTTGCCGAGAAGCGCGATATTGTCGTCAATGCGCTGAAAGCGATTCCCGGTGTGGTGTGTCCGCGTCCACAAGGCGCGTTCTATGCATTCCCGGATATCTCGGTGGCGTTTGGCAAGAGCCACAACGGCAAGCGTCTGGAGAACGACGTCGATGTATGCGCAGCGTTGCTGGAAGCGAAGGGCGTGGCCTGCGTGCCGGGCTCCGCATTCGGCGAGCCGCTTGCGATGCGCATTTCCTACACCTGTCCCACCGCACAACTTCAGCCGGGACTGGATCGCATTACCCAATTCTTTGCCGAACTGACCTGATTTATTTACCGGCCCGCGTCGTAAGGATGCGGGCCTCGTTTTATGCACCTGAAGGAGTTCCCACGATGAAAGCACCCGTTCGTGTTGCCGTGACCGGCGCTGCCGGCCAGATTGGTTACGCCCTGCTGTTCCGCATTGCTGCCGGCGACATGCTCGGTCCGGATCAGCCGGTGATCCTGCACCTGCTCGAAATCACCCCGGCGCTGCCTGCGCTGCAGGGTGTGGTGATGGAACTCAACGACTGCGCATTCCCGACGCTGGCTGGCGTGGTCGCCACCGATGACGTGAACGTCGCCTTCAAGGACGTCGATTACGCATTGCTCGTCGGCGCACGTCCGCGTGGCCCGGGCATGGAGCGCAAGGATCTGCTCGAAGCAAACGGCGCGATCTTCTCGCCGCAGGGCAAAGCACTGAACGATCACGCCAAGCGTGATGTGCGCGTGCTGGTGGTCGGCAACCCGGCCAACACCAATTCGCTGATTGCGCAGCAGAACGCACCGGATCTCGATCCGAAGTGCTTCACCGCGATGGTGCGCCTGGACCACAACCGTGCGCTGTCGCAGCTCGCCGAGAAGACCGGCAAGCACACGACCGACATCAAGAAAGTCACCATCTGGGGCAACCACAGCTCCACGCAGTATCCGGATCTGCATCACGCGACCGTCGGCGGCAAGGCTGCGCTCAGCCTCGTCGATCAAAACTGGTACGAGAAGGATTTCATCCCGACCGTGCAGCAGCGCGGCGCAGCGATCATCAAGGCACGCGGTGCTTCCTCGGCGGCGTCGGCAGCTTCTGCAGCCATCGATCACATGCGCAACTGGGCGCTGGGCACGTCGGAAGGCGACTGGGTGTCGATGGGCATTCCGTCGGACGGCTCGTATGGCATCAAGCCGGGCGTGATCTACGGCTACCCGGTGACGGTGAAGAACGGTAAGTACGAGATCGTGCAGGGTCTGGAGATCAATGACTTCTCGCGTGCCCGCATGGATGCCACCGACAAAGAACTGCGCGAAGAGCGCGCCGGTGTCGAGCATCTGTTCGCCAAGAAGTAATTTTGGTTATTCGTGATATCAAAACGGCCGCCTGCTGGCGGCCGTTTTGTTTTGAAGCTTTGCAGCTTGAATCCTTTTCCCTTTGGGATAAGTGCCAGCATCAATGCAACTGGTAGCTAAAAGAAAAATCCACCCGCGGTTCCCGATGCGGAGCACCCATCGGAACATCGCCAACCGGCTCGGCCACCGTAAGGTCAAACGCGTAATAACGCTTATCCGTCCAACGCACACCCACGCCCGCCGTCCCCAGCTTCGCCAACGAAGGCACGCCCACGTTGAGATACACGCGTGCAAATTGGCCGATGATGTAAGGCGTCACTTGCCGCACCCACGTGTTGGAAAGATCGTAGTGCCGATTCACTTCGATCGACGCGCCCCAGCCACTGTCGCCTGAGGTTTCACCGGGATCGTACGCAAGCCCATAACGCGGGCCGCCAAAGCTGATCTGTTCGGTGGTAGGCAACGTATCGTTGCTGTGTTGCCCGGTGATATTGAACACCGTTCCAAATCGCTGTGGCCACGCATTGCTTTGGATAAACGTGGCGTCATAGCGCGTGAACTCGGCATTGGCAGGCGTCACCAGCACGTTGTTACCCACCTGCGTGACGACACTCGCGCTGGCACCCAGCGCATTCAGTCCGTGCGCGATTTCCAGATCGATCTTCTGCGTGCTGTTGTCGTGCGCCTTGACGTAATCGAGTTTTGCATCGAGCACACGCAAATCGTATTGCTGCAGCACGCTCGCGCCGGTCACGGTGTTGGTATAGCGCTCCTGCAGATCGGTGGCGTACGCGCCGCCGGTGAGTGTCAGATTGGTGCGGCTATCCAGCAGCAGCGGATAAGAGAGACTGATCGCATATTGATCCTGATCCATGCTCTGTTGCAGATACGAAGGCAGCTGATTGTCCGTGTCCGGATTGCCCTGGTAGTGCGAACCACTCACATGGAGCATCAAGCCGTCTGCACCAACCGGTTGCATGTAGGCGAGTGAATACAGTCGCTGATCACCGGGGCCGGAAGGCAGCAGCGTGGAAAACGTCAGCTGTTCGCTAAGCGGTGTAAAACCGTTCTCCGTGACCGCAGTCAAGCCTTGAACGCCGGGATGGTTGACGTCGACGCCGGTGGTTGCGTTGAAGCGCGTACGCGTCACATCGATTACCAAACGCGTTGCGCCGTCGGTTGTCGTCGGTGCGGGAACGTTCGCATTGACGTGTATGCCCGGTAGCATGCCGAGCACCTGTAGATACCGTTCGAACGTTTTCTGTCGAAGCGGACGGTCCTTGACGATATGTGCGGCAATGGCGCGGATTTTTCGCTCCATGTTTCCCGCATCGCCTTTGATGACCACATCAGCGACGTAGCCTTCGACCACGGTGACATGCACGGTGCCGTCCGCGAAATTCTGGGTGGGAACATAGCCGAATGACAACGCATATCCGTGTGCCTTGTAGACAACCGTAATCTTCGCAGCCGCTGCAAGCACATCTCCGACGGTAACCGTCTTGCCACGCATCGGAGTGAACAACGCTGCGATCTCCTTGAACGGCACGGCATGCACGCCCGTTACGTCGAAACGTTGCGGCGTGATCTGCGTGGCGAGCAGGGCGGCCAAACGTGGATTCGCGGCCTGGGTCTGCACTTGCGTGTTGACGCGCGGCGCATTCGGCGTTTCGACGCGCGGCAAATTCTGTAGCGGATTGGCAGTCGTCGGCGGGCGAAATTGCGCTTGCGCCTGCACGGACATGACGAGCGACATGCCAATAGCCGGGCCGATCCATGCCTTCATGCGTTGCCCCTGTTTGTCGTCTTCCATCACGACACGCGCTAGTACGGCAGATCGCGTGCCGGCCCCATAAGAGGGAGGTGGCTCAGCGCCACCTCCCTGCGACTTGCGTTCTCGTTGTCAGTGGATCGTTCGGCTTAAAGCGTATGCTTGCCGAGCAGGCCGCCTTTGCCGTTGCTACCGCCGGTGGTATTGCCAAGCGTGCTGAGCAGGTTGCCGGTGCCGCTGTCACCGGTCAGTCCACTCACGCCGTTAAGCAGATTGCTCACGCCTTGGGTGACCGGTTGCAGTGGGCCATTCACGGCAGCAGTTGTGTTCGTTCCCACCGTAGCTACGGCCGAACCTGCTGTGCTCACCACCGATCCCACCGTGCTGGTGACTGGGTTGATGGCTGCTGCAGGGCCGGAACCCGTGGCACCGGCCAACGTTTGACCTGTCGTCGCCAGGGTCTGGCCTACGCCCGTCACGGAAGTAGTCGCGCCCACTGCGGTCACACCAACCGGATTACTGATGCTGCCAGTCTGTCCCAGACCGCTGGTAATGCCATTACCCAGAGTCGTCACAGCGCCACCCGTGCCTTGCACGGTGTTGCCGACGAATTGCGTAATGGGAGATGCACCCGGTACGGACGAGCCGGCGATCTGTGAACCCACTGCAGAGACGACATTGCCTGTGCCGCTGGTTGCTGCACCGCCTACTTGCGAAACGGCAGCGATCAGATTGCCATTGCCCGGGCTGTTGCTTTGCCCAAGCATGGCAACCGGCGTCACCACATTGCTGAGCGTCTGCGTGACCGCTTTGACGGCACCGGTGCTCAGTGCGTTCTCAAGCGGGGTGCTTCCGTCGGATACGCCGTTGCCGACCATCGAGACCGCGCCACCAAGTGTCGATGTGATCGGTTGAATGGGCGAGCCTTGGAAATCGCCAACGCTGGTTACCGTATCGCCCAGTGAGTTGACGGCTTTGCCGGAGTCATCCACCACGCCGCCGAGGCTATCGACCGTCGTACCCACGGGATTGCCGGTGTTGCCAATTTGACCGAGACCGCTGGTGACGCCATTACCCAGCGTCGATACCGCGTTGCCGGTGTTAGTGATCACACCAGCCAAGCCCTGTGTGGTTGGCGTGTTGCCGCCAAGCAGCGATTGATTGGGTATTTGCGAACCGATGGTACTGATCGCGCCACCCGCGCCGGACACGACGTTACCGAGACCTGTGGCGACACTGCCAACCAGACTCGTAGGTTGCGGCGTACCGCCACCGCCTCCCGAACCCGATCCCCCTCCGGAGCCACCGCCGCTACCGGAACCTCCGCCCGAGCCACCGCCGGATCCGCCACCACCCGATCCACCGCCACCGGTACCCGTAATGCCACCACCACCCGATCCGGTGCCTGTCCCCGTTCCACTGCCACTGCCCGAACCGGTGCCACTGTTGCCGCTGCTGCCGGACGTACCGCTACCGGAGCCGCTTCCTGTGCTGCCGCCCGAGCCAGTGCTGCTTGGGCTGATTGCAGACCCTCCCCCGGAGGATCGGACGGAACCCGAACCACTGCAGGCCGCCAGTGAAATCACCGCGACCATGATTGCCGACGCAAGACATGTTTGTTTGACTAAGTTGCCCGAAGAAGTGCTACGCATGATCGTCACTCCACGAACGCTGTGCGTTCCATGTAGGCGTTCCACCTGTAGTGGATGCGCTGAGGTAGACATCTATCCCTCCCGACCGGCCCCTGCCTTTTCCGGTTATTTGGATAGAAGCCACGTACCTGCAAGAGCGGGAATCGGGCGTAAAAAGCGTGATGCGCGTCACGTGAAGACATGGTGCAGACATTGTCTACACTTGAGGTTATCAACCTCACACAGTTGGCTTGGGCCGTATAGACGGCCAAACGTCAGTTTTGCGTATTATTTTTTCGGCAGCTGGCGTGAAATCGTTTACGGCGTTGGTAGCGCTTGAAGTTCGGCACCTGCGGGTGTCACCCGAAGCAGCGAACCCTGTTCATACCAATCGCCAAGAACGATACGGGTTGCCGGAGAGCCATCGAGTTCAAAACGGTGGACGGCGGGGCGATGCGTATGGCCATGTATAACGGTCTGCACGCCAGCGTCGCGCATGGCCTGGGCCACGGCATCGGCGTTGACGTCCATGATGGTTTCTTTCGTACTGCCCGTATGCGCGCGGCTGTCTTCCCGCGCCTTCGCGGCAAAAGCGCGACGCGCATCCAGCGACATGGAAAGAACCTGCGCTTTCCATTCCGGCGTGCGTACGTTGCGGCGCACGGTCTGGTAAGCGACATCGTCCGTGCACAGCACATCGCCATGCATCAGCAGCGTAGGCTTGCCGTACAGATCGTGCACCGTGCCGTCTTCGAGCAGTGTGAAGCCGGCGCGTTCGGCAAACGCTTCGCCTAACAGAAAGTCGCGATTGCCGACCATGAAGTAGACCGGCACACCTGCATCGCGTAACGCGCGCGTGGCGCGAGCAATGCGTTGCGGCAGTTCTGCATCGTCGTCGTCGCCAATCCATGCTTCGACCAGATCGCCGAGAATGTACAGCGCATCGGCGTGGCGAACTTCATCGCTGGCCAGAAAGTTTTCGAACAACGAAGTGATGTGCGGCCGGCTGTCGTCCAGATGCAGATCGGCAATGAACAACGTGCTCATGGCGATTTGCGTGAGGTACCACTCGATGCGGCTGCGGGCGTTTCTTCGCCGAGCACGTTCGCGCCGTCAATCACCACGGGCGGATTGGGCACGTCGGCAGAGAAGGGGCCTTGTGCATGGGTCGGCAGGGCGGCGATCTTGTCGACGACGTCCATGCCTTTGATGACTTTGCCGAATACCGCGTAACCCCAGGTCAATCCGCTTTGATTGCCGGCATAGTCCAGCCGACGATCGTCGACCAGATTGATGAAGAACTGCGCTGTGCCCGAGTTGGGATCGCCGCCGCGCGCCACGGCGATGGTGCCACGCAGATTCGACAAGCCGTTGTCCGCTTCGCTGGCCACTGGCGAGTGCGTGCGGCGTGGCTGCAGATCTTTCGTATACAAGCCGCCCTGGATCAGATAACCGGGAATCACGCGATGGAACACCGTGCCGGCGTAAAAGCCCTCATGCACATAGCGCAAGAAATTGGCGACGCTCTTGGGTGCTTTGTCGGCGAACAGTTCCAGCGTGATGTCGCCCTGCGAGGTGTGCAGCACAACCGTCGGATTGGCTGCAGCAGGCGTCGCCGCATTCGCAGCTGGCGCAGAAGTCTGCGCGAAGGCAAGCGGCGTAGCGAGCAGAAAGAGGGCAGTCAGCAGGTACTTGGGCATGACGATTGGGCGGAGCGGCGGAAATATCGGGGCATCATACGCGGCCCGGAGCCGCTGTGCCTCTTTTGGCCATGTCAGGTTGGCTTCGCGTCATTGTGCGGACACGCTCAGCGCAAGTCCCAGTTCGGTCATGGGCGTGATTTCCTGCTCCAGATCTGCCTGGCTCAGCGGATGTTGCTCGAGCCACGCTGCAGGAAGTTGCAGGGTCAGTCGCTGGGTGGTTGCAGCCAGGCGCAAGGGCGGCAGGGATTCCGCACGCCGCGCACGCCGGAACAGCACGGCGAGGCGCAGCAGCGCCGTGATATGCCTGGCGAGCTGGCGGTAACGCTGGGGCAGCGATGCAAAGCTGGTTTTGTCCGGCTTGCGGCGGTGGGCCTGGATGATCGCGGCCAGCAGGTGCTGTTCCTGCTTGGAGAAACCGGCCAGATCGGCATTGCGAAGAATGTAGGCACCGTGATGATGGTGCTGGCTATGTGCGATCGCCAGGCCGATTTCGTGCACGCGAGCTGCCCACGACAACCATTCGCGTGCTTCGGCATCGAGCTTCCACGTTGCGGCGACCTGATCGAACAGCATCAGCGCCGTGGATTCCACGCGACGTGCCTGGGCACGATCGACGCCATAGCGACTGGCCAATGCATCAATGCTGGCGGTGCGCGGATCGCTGCCGCCTGCGCGACCGATCAGGTCCCACAGCAGTCCTTCGCGCATTGAGCTTTCGCACACTTCCAGGCGCTGAATGCCCAGCGCGGCGAATGCAGCTTCGAGAATCACCACGGCACCGGCGAATACCGGCGCGCGCTCTTCGGCCAGGCCCGGTAGTTTCAGTGTGCCGATTTGCCCTTGCTCAAGCAGCGCATCGCGTAACGAAGCAAGCGATGCGGGCGTTACGCCGTGGTCGGAGAGTTTCATCGCCTGCACGACAGCGCCGATGGCCTTCGCACTGCCGGAGGAGCCGAACGCATCGACCCAACCGGACTCCAGATATTCCTCGGAGAACTGCTGCAGCAACACGCCGATTTCGCCGCGTGCACGCTGCCACCGTTTGCGTGTGAGCTTGCCGCCGGGGAAGAAGCGCGCGGTGGTAGCGATGCAACCGACCTGCACGCTTTCCGTGTGCATCGGTGCCAGCCCGCGGCCAATGATGAATTCGGTACTGCCGCCACCGATGTCGATAACCAAACGCGGTTCGCGCGATGCGGAAAGATCGTGTGCGACACCGAGAAAGATCAGTCGGCCTTCTTCACGGCCGGATACGACTTCTACCGGGTGACCCAGCGCGGTTTCCGCTGCGGTGAGGAACGCTTGCGGTGAAGCCAGCCGCCGCACCGTATTCGTCGCCACGGCGCGCACGCGCGCGGTAGGAATGCCGGCGATGCGCTGACCAAAGCGGGCAAGACAGTTCAATGCGCGTGCGCGGTGTTCCGCATCCAGCGTGCCGTCGGCGCGAAGGCCGGCCGCCATGCGCACGCTGTCGCGCAGGCGGTCGATCACGCGCGGTTCCCCGTGCTCCATGCGCGCCACGACCATGTGGAAACTGTTCGAACCCATATCGACGGCGGCCATCAGCTCGCCATCCTTGATCTGCGTCTGGTCGCCGAGGCTCACGCATCGCTCCTGGTCGGGACTGGCTGGGATACTCGCATGGTCGGGTAAATGATCTGAAGTTGCATCGTTACGTGGAAGCGTTGAGGCCGCTCAAGCGTTCAAGCAATACCTGCTGCGCGGTATACGGCGCGTGTGCGCCGGGAGTGGCGCGTTCGTAATGTCCATCGCTGTCGAGCAGCCATGCCTGTGTGTTATCGGCGAGATAGTTGGCGAGCGTTTCATCGTGAACGCGTTTCGCCAGTTGCGGATCGATGATGGGAAAGGCGATCTCGATGCGCCGCATCAGATTGCGTTCCATCCAGTCCGCGCTGGCGCAGTAGATTTCCGGTTGACCATCGTTGGCAAACCAGTAAACGCGACTGTGCTCGAGAAAACGTCCAACAATGGAGCGAACGCGAATGCGTTCGGATATGCCGGGTAAACCTGGACGCAGCGTGCACGCGCCGCGCACGATCAGGTCGATATCCACGCCAGCTTGCGCTGCCGCGTAAAGCGCTTCAATAACATGCGCTTCATTGAGTGCATTGAGCTTGGCGACGATGCGCGCAGGACGACCATTGCGCGCATGCGTTGCTTCTCGCTCGATCTTCTCGATGATGCTCTTGTAGAGCGTGAACGGCGAATGCAGCAAACGCTTCAGGCTGATCATCGGGCCCAAGCCCGACAATTGCTGGAACACCTTGTGCAGGTCTTCGCCAATTTCCGGATCGGCCGTCATCAGGCCGATGTCGGTGTACAGGCGGCTGTTGGCCTGATGGTAGTTGCCCGTCGACAAATGCGAATAACGGCGCAGATGGCCGTTTTCGCGCCGCACGATCAGCATCATCTTGGCGTGCGTCTTGAAGCCGACCACGCCATACACCACTTGCACGCCGGCTTCCTGTAGCCGCGTGGCAAAGCGGATATTGGCTTCTTCGTCGAAGCGTGCGCGCAGTTCAATTACAACGGTGACGTCTTTGCCTTTGCGCGCGGCCTCGACCAGCAGATCCACGAGTGGCGTGTCTTTGCCTGCGCGATATAGCGTTTGCTTGATGGCGAGAACGTCCGGGTCCTGTACGGCTTCGCGCAGCAGATCGACAACGGCCGAGAACGATTCGTAGGGATGATGCAGCAATATGTCGCGCTGGCTCAGCACGTCGAAGATGCGCTTGGCACCATTGAGCCCGGGCGATATGGCGGGTGTGAAGCGCGGAAATTTCAGGTCGGGGCGATCGATGTCGTCGTACACCGTGCCGACGCGAATGATGTTCACCGGCCCGTTGCAGCGATAGACGTCGGTCTCTTCCAACTGGAAGTTGGAGATCAGCATCGACACGATGGATTGCGGACAGTCGTTGCCGATTTCCAATCGAACGGGGCGCGCATAACCGCGGCCGAGCAATTCTTCGGTCAGCGCGCGAGCGAGGTTGTCGACTTCCTCTTCCACGATCAGCTCGCTGTTACGCGTCACGCGGAATTGATAGGCGCCAGCCACCTTGAAACCGGGGAACATCATATCGACGAACGCCTGCAGCAATTCGGCGAGAAAGACGTAGTGATCGCCGGTGCCGCCCACTTCATCCGGAATGCGGATGATGCGCGGCAGCGAACGCGGCGCGCGCACCAGCGCCATGTGGCCCTCGTGGCCGAATGCGTCACGGCCTTGCAGCACCACGGCGATGTTCAGCGTCTTGTTGAGAATGCGTGGGAAGGGATGCGCCGGATCGAGACCTAGCGGTGAAAGCACCGGCAACACTTCGTTTTCGAAATAGCCTTGCAACCATCGGCGTTGCCGCGTTGTCCACTGTTTACGCGTGAGGAAGTGAATGTTTTCGGCCGCCAGTGCAGGCCCCAGTTCGTCATGCCATGTGGCATACTGCGCGCCGACCAGATCGAGCACGCGTTCGCGGATATGCGCAAGCAGTTCGCCGGACGCGACGCCATCCGGCCCCGGCGCTGCCGAACCGAATTGATGGTGATGCTTAAGCATCGCCACACGTACTTCGAAGAATTCGTCGAGATTGCTCGCGACGATGCTTAGAAAGCGCAGACGTTCAAGCACGGGCGTGCTCGGATCGCGCGCTTGTGCGAGTACGCGGAAGTTGAATTCAAGCGCACCCAGTTCGCGGCTCAGAAAAAGCTCGGGCTTGGGCGCTTCGTTCACGACGGGTTGGATGGCTGGGCGGCGCGGCATCCGCGCATTCTCGCCTATCAACTACCTTTACGCCTACGCTTTTGTGTCAATCGCTCAGTGAACGTCGAGCGGTTTGCTGACGTCGTGGACTTCTGGCGTCAGCAGGCGCTCGGGACCGAAGCAGCAAGTGAAGGTGGAACCTTGACCCGGTGTACTGCGGATATCCAGACGTGCCTGATGCAAGCCGAGCACGTGTTTCACGATGGAGAGACCAAGACCGGTGCCGCCGCTGTCGCGCGAACGGCTTGAGGAAACACGATAGAAGCGCTCAGTGAGGCGCGACAGATGATCGGCAGGAATGCCGTAACCCGTGTCGGTTACCGAGTAGTTGGCGCCTTCGGCCGTACGTTCCCAGCGAACCGTGATGCGTCCGCCGGTCGGCGTGTAACGCACCGCGTTGCTCACCAGGTTGGAGAGCGCACTGTGCAAATCCTTCGGCGAGCCGAGCAGATCCAGTTCGGCCGTCGATTCCACCGTGATGGTGTGGCGGCCTTGGCTAAGCGCTTCGGCTTCCTTGCGCAGCGTTGCCAACAGCGGCGCCATCTGCACACGTTCTTCGCTGACGTGGTCCTGTGTTTCCAGGCGCGACAAGGTCAGCAGATCTTCGACGATCTGACCCATGCGCTTGGACTGTGCGCGCATTTCGCCGAGCACCGGCGCCAGATGCGGCACATCTTCCGGATCGAGCAATTCGAGATAACCGTGAATTACCGTAAGCGGCGTGCGTAGTTCGTGCGACACATTCGCCACGAAGTCGCGGCGAATCTGTTCCAGACGCGACATATGGCTGATATCGCGTGCAAGCAGCAGACGCTGGCGCTGGCCAAAAGGCAGCATGGTCACGTTGATATGGCGGCTTGGCTGCCCTGGCGCGCTGACGTCGTTGAGCGGTTCGGGCGAGGGCTCTTCCAGCCAACCGGCGAGTTCGGAATTGTGCAACTTGTCGCGCAGCACGATGCCGCGATCCTGCGGACGACGCAGACCCAGTAAGCTCTCCGCCGCATGGTTGAACCAGCGTACGTGCTGGTCCTGATCGAGCAGCACAATCGCGTCCGGCAGATTGCCAGCGGCTCTGCGCAGATCGTGCAAATTGGCGGCCAGGCGTCGGGAGCGCATCATGAATCGGTCATGCCGGGGTTGGTCGGGGTCGTTGTTCTTGTCGGGGGTGGACGAGTTAATCATTGTCTTAGCTATGTGACGCAAGTGCGTCAGCAGCAAGACAATCTCTGCTACAGCGACGAGCGCCACACCCGTGGCGACATGGCCTCCGGCCAACCAACCCGCCAAACCGCCTGCAAGCAAGCCGACGACTAGCGCGAATGGGAGTTTCCAGGCGCTGTCGAGCAAGCGGTTCATGGCGGGGTGGGCGTCAGGGGCTTGCCGAGAATCGATAGCCTGCACCCCGGACCGTCTGCACCATGTCTTCGAGCTTCCACGGCTCGAGTGTCTTGCGCAGGCGCCGGATGTGCACATCGACGGTGCGTTCTTCCACGTACACGCTGCCGCCCCACACGTGGTCGAGCAGCTGGGCGCGGGAGTAGACGCGTTCGGGATGGGTCATGAAGAAGTACAGCAAGCGGTATTCGGTCGGGCCGATCGGCACCGGCTCGTCGCCCGCAAACACGCGGTGCGCCGGGCCATCGATGCGCAGGCGGCCCAGTTCCACCATGCCCGAACCGTCATCACCCTGGCTGCGGCGAAGCACGGCCTTGATGCGGGCGATCAGCTCACGGGTGGAGAAGGGCTTGACGACATAGTCGTCCACGCCGGCTTCCAGGCCATTCACGCGGTCCATTTCCTCGCCGCGTGCGGTGAGCATGATGATGGGCACTTCGCGGCTGAGTTCTTCCTTGCGCAGACGGCGGGCCAGGTCCAGTCCGCTGGTGCCCGGCAGCATCCAGTCCAGCAGAATCAGGTCGGGAACCTGCTCGGCAATGGACATCTGAGCTGTGCGTGCGTCGGCAGCCTGGGCGGTATCCATACCGGCCTTGCGCAGGGCGAAAGCGACCATGTCGCGGATGGAAGCTTCGTCTTCAACGATCAGGATGCGTTTGTGCACGCTGGGTCCAATGGGGTTTGCCTATGACGCAAATATTGCAGCGGTGCAATGTTACGTGGCAATGACACAATGTGAAATTTAATTGTCAAAGACTTGAACAGCGCGGGTTTTTCAGTATTTCTGGGTTGAAATACTCAGGCATCCTGGCAGGCCGCAGGGCGACCCGTCCAGCATCTGCCGCTCCTGCTGAAGCCCTTCAACGGCCGAATCGTGGTCGTTTAACTGGGGTGTCTGGTTGTTCCCATCCGGGTTGTCGTCGGTCGAAACGTGGCGTTTACGCAGTTCCATCACCAGCGGGGTGAGTTCGGCGATGTGGGCCTGAATGCGTGCCCGCGCGTAATAATCCAGATCCTTCCGCTTGAGCAGGCCTTTGAGCTGCTCCATCGCGTCGAAGGGCCGGCCCGAGAGATAACTGGCCTGGGCATAGGCTTCGCCCGAACGGATTGGGTCGCCGGCCCGGTCGCTGGCGCGTGCGTAGGCGGTGAAGATATCGGGCTCGTCGGTGTCTTCCAGCATCGGGCGAAGCAGGTCTGCGGCCTGGGCGGCCTGAGCGACGGAACCACCCTGGGTCAGCGCGTTGGCATAAGCGACGGCAATGGCCTTGTTGTGCGGCGATTGCGTGTTGAGTGCGGCGTAAATATCTAGCGCCGCAGCACGCTCGCCAGCCTGCAACCGTGCATCGGCCATCCCTAGGCGCAGGATGATGCTCTGCGGATATTTGACCAGTAACGGCTGCAACTGAGGAATCGCTTTGATGCCTTGGCCGGTGCGCGTGAGTGCCAACGCATAACCGTAGTGATTTTCCGCCGTGTCGCTCCCGGGCTTGTTGGCGGCGAGCAATGAACCGTAGTACGTCGCCATGTGATACGGATCGTCAGCCAGCACGCGCACGCGTTCACGCATCAGCAGATAGGTGCTGGGGCCGTTCGGATCTTCACCTTTCACGTTGAGCAGCGTGGTGGGATCTTTGACGTAAGCAATCGGCGCTGTGATGCCTTCCCAGTTGGTCTTGTCGAGCAGATTGCCGTTCGGTTGTGTTTTCTGTGCAGCGATCAGCGCTGTCGCGCGCGCTTTCGCGTCGGCAATGCGGTCGGCGGTGACCGGGTGATCCTGCAACAGCGATGGCACCTGGATGCCGCCGGAATCCGCGCTCATTTCATCTTCCATGCGCTGGAAGAATTCGGCCATGGCGTTCGGGTCGAAGCCTGCCTTGGATAGCGTGGTAATGCCGGTGCGGTCGGCCTCGGCTTCATCCTTGCGCGTGAAGTTGATTTCTTTCTGCGCAATCGCACCCATGCCGCCTTCCAGCAACGCCGCGGTTGCGCCGCCATTGGAAACGCCGCCGGCAGCAATCGCGCCCAACGCAACCAGCGCCATCAGTGGCTCATCTTTTCGTGCCGATTCGTAGGCGCGCTGCAGATGGTTTTGCGTAATGTGGCCGATTTCATGCGCCATCACTGCGGCGAGTTCGTCTTCGCTGCGCGTGATGGTGATCAAACCCGAATCGATGCCGATATAACCGCCCGGAGCCGAGAACGCATTGATCACCGGGTCTTTGGCGATGAAGAACGCGAAATGATCCTTCGGCTTGGCCGAATTGGCAACCAGACGGAAGCCAAGATTGTTGATGTAGTCGTTCAGCAGCGGATCGTCCACGACCATGTCGAGCGCGCGCATCTCCTCGAGCATTTCCTGGCCGTAATCCTTCAGCTCCTGATCCGAAACCAGGGCGTTGGCCGAGCTGCCAAGGTCGGGCAGGCGGATGTCGTCCGGCTTGTCCTGGGCACCGGCAGCCAGGGTCAGGCCAGTCAGGACCAGAGTGGTCAGCAGGCGTTTACGCAGATGTCGTGGTGCCATGGTCATAGATGAACGACAATATCACTTGTGACCTTACGGCGAGGTTGCAGTTCAGCCCCAAGCGGGTTGTTTTTAAAGGCTGTAACCGCCATTTCCTGCGCAGGTTATTTCGGAGTTTTGCAATGCCCAAGATCGAAGTCTATTCCACCGCGGTATGCCCTTACTGCGTGGCCGCCAAGAACCTCCTGAAGGCCAAGGGCCTTGCCTGGGAGGAAGTGCGTGTGGACACCGATCCGGCGCAGCGCGATCTGATGCTCCAACGCAGCGGCGGCCGTCGCACGGTGCCGCAGATTTTCGTCAACAATCACCACGTTGGCGGTTACGACGATCTGGTCGCTGCCGATCGCAGCGGCAAGCTGACGGCACTTCTGGGCGAAATGGCATGAGCAGCGAAAAGGATCGCCTCGCCGAATTCACCGCTTTTCGTCAACGCATGAACGAACGCATCCTGGGTGAAGACAACCAGGTCGTGCGGCGCTTCTTCGCGCTCGATACGCAAACGTACAAAGCCGGCGCGCTGGATGTGAAGACCAAGGAAATGCTTGGTCTGGTCGCATCAATGGTGCTGCGTTGCGACGACTGCATCAGCTATCACGTCGCGCAATGCAAGGAAGCGGGCGTGACGCGCGAAGAGTTCTTCGAAGTGTTCAGCGTGGGCCTGGTGGTGGGTGGGTCGATTGTGATCCCGCATCTTCGCCGTGCCGTGGATTTCCTGGATCAGCTGGAATCCGGCAGCACCACCCAGGGCGAAAACTGCAGCGAACATCCGTGAACGCTTTTGCTCCCTCTCCCCATCGGGGAGAGGGCTGGGATGAGGGGAACAATCTTGCGTAAGTGGTGATTCAAAGCCGGCTCCGATGCATGTCATCGCGAGCGTGGCCCCTCACCTCAATCCTCTCCCCGCAGGGGAGAGGAGGCGAATGCAAAGAGCCATCCTTATTCGATCTGATGCAACGCTCCGTGCGAGGATTTCCAACGCTCCAGTCCCGTTTCGGGCTGTTCGACGACAGCCGCATCGGCGATAATTGACGGGTTTTCAGCCTGGCGCCCATTCCCCTCGCGCTGGCGTCCCCCGCTTCAATCCAAGGAGTTTCCCCATGAGCAAGACCATCGCGGTGATCCCGGGCGACGGTATCGGCCCGGAGATCATGAGCGCTACGTTGCACGTGCTCGATGCGCTCGAATGCGGCTTGAGCTACGACACGGTCGAAGCGGGCATGATCGCGCTGGAAAAGCATGGCGATCTGCTGCCCAAGGCAACACTTGAGGCGATTGCCAAGCATCAGGTGGCGCTGAAGGGGCCGCTGACCACGCCGGTGGGCGGTGGTTTCACCTCCATCAACGTCACACTGCGCCGCCACTTCGACCTGTACGCCAATGTGCGTCCGGCGATCAGCTTCCCGGGCACCAAGGCGCGCTACGAGAACATCGACATCATCACCGTGCGCGAGAACACCGAAGGCGCGTATCTGGCCGAAGGCCAGACGCTGTCGGAAGACGGTGAAGTAGCGACCTCGATGATCCGCAACACGCGAAAGGGTAGTGCGCGCATCGTGCGTTACGCCTTCGAGATGGCGGTCAAGAAAGGCCGCAAGAAAGTCACCGCGGTGCACAAGGCCAACATCATCAAGACCGCTTCGGGGCTGTTCCTGAATGTGGCGCGTGAAATCGCCAAGGAATACCCGCAGATCGAGTTCAACGAGATGATCGTTGACAACGCCTGCATGCAGCTGGTGATGCGTCCGGAGCAGTTCGATGTGATCGTCACGACGAATCTTTTCGGCGACATTCTTTCCGATCTTTGCGCGGGTTTGGTGGGTGGCCTTGGGCTTGCTCCGGGCGACAACATCGGCGCGAACGCGGCGATCTTCGAGGCGGTGCATGGTTCTGCGCCGGATATCGCCGGCAAGGGCGTTGCCAATCCGTGTGCGCTGTTGCTGGCTGCTGCGGACATGCTTGATCACCTTGGCATGGTCGAGAAGGGCACCAAGCTGCGTCAGGCGATTCGCGACACGATGGCGAATGATCGCGATCATGTGACGCCGGATCTGGGTGGCAAAGGCAATACGCAGAGTTTCGGCGAGGCGATTGCGAAGCGCGTTAAAGCCTGATCGTGTGATCACCCGCAAAAAAAGCCGCCTATAAAGGCGGCTTTTTCTTTTCGCAGACTTCCCAATATTCCACACGCTTCTACAGTGCCGTCATTGACCGGCTGCGCCGTTGAAAAGCGCTTCGGCGCAGGCCGGAATCCAGTGACTGTATCGCTCGGTTTTCGCGACATGCCGGAAATAAAATACGCATTACGAAGTCAGCGTTAATGCAAAAATCGACGCCATGTCGCCACTGGATTCCGGCCTGCGGCGGAATGACGGCGCAGAGGCGATGGTTAGGCGACCTTGCGAGTGACCGGCTGGAATGAACCCGCTTCCGTCTTGCTCGGTATCGCAATCCGATTCCAGCTATTGATCATGATCACCAACAAATTGAGATCCATCAGCTCACGCTCACTGAACTCGGCACGCGCCTGCTCATAGATATCATCGGGAACGCCGTGCACCGGATCCAGCCGCGTCACCGCTTCGCACCATGCGAACGCCGCACGTTCACGCGCGCTATAGAACGGCGCTTCGCGCCAGGCCTGCAGCAGATACAACCGTTGTTCGGTCTCACCATCGGCGCGCGCTTCCTTGCTGTGCATATCGATGCAATACGCACAGCCGTTCAGCTGCGAAGCGCGCAACATCACCAGATGCACCAGGCTCTTCTCAAGCCCGGAATGATCGATATACGCCTTCATCGCAAACAGCGGCTTAAGGGCTTCAGGATTGTCAAAATAGGAAAAACGGGCTGACATGGGGGAATCCTCGTGTGAAAGGCGACCCATTTGGGTCGTTCAATGCAAGGACGTGCCAGCCTGCGATTTCGTGACAGCTTCCAGTCGAGCCAGTTTGGCGGGGTTGCGAAGGACTTGCATGGACACGATCTGATCGTCGTTGCACTCGATCCAGATTACGGTAACGAGCTTGCCATCAGCCCACGTCAGCAGAGCGGGGGCGCCGTTGACCACCTGCAGCTGGCGCTGGATCTGATGGCCTTGTTCCTTGAGGTTGATCTGCAGATACAGGCGCGCGATGCGTTCCGCACCGTGCAGCGGACGCAGCGTGGCCGTGACGGCGCCGCCGCCATCCGCAACGTGCACCGCATCGGCGGCGAGCAGCGCGTGCAGATTCTCTTCCGTGGGCTGCTCCAGAGCCGCCGCGAAACGCTCCAGCAGATGTTGCTGCGTTTTTGCGTCACTCGTAAAGCGCGGCCGATCCTGACGCACACGCTGCCGGGCGCGATGGACACGCTGCCGGCAGGTGTCCTCGGTAATGCCCAGCATGGCCGCCGCTTCGGCATGGCTATAGTCGAAGACCTCGTTCAACAGGAACGCAGCACGCTCTTCCGCACTCAACCGCTCCAGCAAAAGAAGAAACGACAAAGTGAGCGTTTCTGCATGCTCGGCTTGTTCTTCCGGTTGCTCGCTGGCTTCAATCAGTGGTTCGGGAAGCCAAGGGCCGGTGTAGTGGGCACGCTCGACTTTTGCGTGACGAAGACGGTCCAGTGCAAGGCGCGTGGTGACCGAAACCAGCCAGGCTTCGGGATCGTCCAGCTGGCTTTTATCCTGCGCGTGCCAGCGCATCCACGCATCGTGCAGTACGTCTTCTGCATCGGCTGGGGTGCCGAGCATGCGGTAGGCAAGCCCAAGCAGACGAGGCCGTTGCTTTTGAAAATACTCGGTGTGGTTGTCCATGACCGTTTTCCGGTGACCTGTAACTAGGACGTACCACGCACCGAAAACGTGACGGGTTCAGTGCACGAACGGCCAGGGTGCCAGGAACACCAGCCAGATGAAGATCAGCATGCCCGTGTACTTCACTGCGCGGAACAGGCGCGGGTATTTCCGCTTGAAGGCGCGGTTGCGTTCGCGGCTGCGCTGATTCAGCGCAAACATGCGATTGACGAAACCGGTCTTTTCTTCCGGCGATTCGGTGTTGGGCGAAGCGGTGATCTTGCCCATGAATGCACCGACGCGATGGTTGATCGCGTTCATGAAACCGGTGCGCAGCGGGCGCTCGACATCGGCGAACAGAATCACGCGTGTCTGATCGGTCTTGTTCTCGACCCAGTGCACGTAGGTTTCGTCGAACACGACGTCTTTGCCGTCGCCCCACGCGTGTTCTTCTCCGTCGACGAAGATGCGGCAGTCGCGCGAGTTGGGGGTGATCAGGCCAAGGTGATAACGCAGCGAGCCGGCGAAGGGATCGCGATGCGGATTGAGTTTGCTGTTCGGTGCCAGCGTCGCAAACATAGCGGCTTTTACGCTCGGAATCGATTTGAGCAGCGCGACGGTTTGCGGGCACAACGTTTCGGCGGAGGCCAGTGGCTCGCCGTACCACTTCAGGTAAAAACGTTTCCAGCCCTGCTTGAAGAAACTATTGAAGCTTGCGTCATTGTTTTTTTCTGCGGCGCGGATATGCCCGTCGTCAAACAGCTGCAGCGCCTCCTCGCGGATGGTTTTCCAGTTGGCTTGCAACAGATCCAATTGAGGGAAACCGCGACGATCCAGAATGGGTTTGGCCGGGACCGCCGAGAACGCATACATCAGCAGGTTGTACGGCGCGAAGATGGCGGAGTGATCGACCAGTTGGCGATCGAAGCGCAAGCGCGCGCGTCCACGCAGATGCACCAGCAGCACGCACAGGGCGAAGGCCAGCAACACGTAAAGGATGATGAAGCGGGGACTGAGGAAATCCATCGGGAATAACGGCTCGGGTCGCGCCAGGCGCAGGATCGAAATATGTGGCCGGTTGGCCATTGCGCAATGATTTTACGGCTTTTTGCCGATTAATGATTCAGCACGTAAAGATCGCCGCCGCCCGGCTTGTACCCGCGTTTCAGCGCCCGATGCACGTACGCCGTGGCTCGGCGCACCGCGGATCGTGCGGTATGGCCTTTGGCCAGTTCGGCGGCAATGGCCGATGCCAGGGTGCAGCCGGTGCCATGCCCTTCGACAGGCAGCCTGGCGTGGCGGACTTCCATCATTCCGCTTTCGTCGAAGAAGCGATCAATCACCTCGTCGCCTCGTGCGTGGCCGCCTTTCAGCAAGATCGTGCGGGCGCCGAGGGCGCGCAACGTTTCCCCGGCATTCACCATTTGGTTCGCCGTGCGCAGCGGGCAACCGATCAAGGCTTCGGCTTCCGGCAAGTTGGGAGTGAGCACATCGGCGAGCGGAATCAATTCATTGACCATGGCATCGATGGCGTCCTCATCCAGTAGCCGGGAGCCGCTGGTGGAAATCATCACCGGATCGACCACCAGCCACGCCGGTTTGCGTTTGCGCAATTCACGAGCGACGAGGCCGACCGTCGCCGCATTGCCGAGCATGCCGGTTTTTACGGCGGCGATGGGGAAGTCGTCGAACAGCGCTTCGATCTGGCTTTGGATATGTTTGAGCGGAACAGCGTGTACAGCAGTAACGCCGCGCGTGTTTTGCGAGGTAATCGCGGCGATAACGGACAGGCCATGCACGTCATGCGCATGGAATGTTTTCAGATCCGCTTGAATGCCTGCACCACCGCCGGAATCGGATCCGGCGATGGTCAGTGCTATGGGTGGATTTAACGTACGCGCCACGCTCTTCGCTCGTCATTCCGGCGTAGGCCGGAATCCAGTTACAGCAAGGTTGGATAAAGATCGGACCACTCAGGGTTCTCGCCTTCGATAAGGCGATTTTTCCAGAGACGTTTCCACCCCTTCAATGCTTTTTCGCGAAGTATGGCGGATTCCATAGTGGGGTGCAGTTCGTACCAAACGAGCAAATCGACATTGTAGCGATGAGTGAATCCTTCAACCGCATGACTCTTGTGTTGCCATACGCGCTTCACCAAGTCGCTAGTCACGCCGATGTACAACGTGCCATTTTTGCTACTGGCAAGCATATAAACACAAGGATTGTCGCCAATCCATGGCGTTGTCTCCACTGGATTCCGGCCTGCGCCGAAGCGCTTTTCAACGGCGCAGCCGGTCAATGACGATCAAGAGCCTTACTACAGCGCCTCCGAGGCGAAATCAGCCAAGCGCGAACGTTCACCGCGACGCAGCGTGATGTGCGCCGAATGCGACCAATGCTTGAAACGGTCGACGGCGTAAGTCAGGCCCGACGTGGTTTCGGTCAGGTAGGGCGTATCGATCTGCTCGACGTTACCCAAGCAGACGATCTTGGTGCCGGGACCTGCGCGCGTAATCAAGGTTTTCATCTGTTTCGGCGTCAGGTTCTGCGCTTCGTCGATGATCAGATAACGCGACAGGAATGTGCGGCCACGCATGAAGTTGAGCGAGCGGATCTTGATGCGCGAAGCGAGCAGGTCGTTGGTGGCCTGACGCCCCCAGCTGCCACCTTCTTCCGGATTGGCGAGCACTTCGAGGTTATCGGTGAGTGCGCCCATCCACGGCGTCATCTTTTCTTCTTCGGTACCTGGCAGGAAGCCGATGTCTTCGCCGACAGAAACCGTTGCGCGGGTCATGATGATTTCGCGATAACGCTGCTGATCCATTACCTGCGCCAAGCCGGCAGCGAGTGCAAGCAAGGTCTTGCCGGTGCCGGCCGTGCCGAGCAGCGTGACGAAATCCACATCAGGATCCATCAACACGTTGAGCGCGAAATTCTGCTCGCGGTTGCGCGCGGCGATGCCCCATACGCTGTGATTGCTGTGGCTGTGATCGTCCAGCAACACCAGTGTTGCGCGTTGCTCGTCGACATGCAGCACACGCAATTCAACGCTGTTTTCGCCTGGCAGGAACAGACATTGCTGCGGATACCAATCTTCATCTTCCCTGCGATCGACCTTGTAGAAGGTGCGACCACGCTCGTTCCACGACTGCACTTCCGGATGCTTGTCCCAGAAGTTTTCCGGCAACTCGGTCGAGCCGGTGTAGAGCAGGGCGAAATCGTCGAGCGCGCGATCGTTTTCGTAATCCTCCGCATCGATGCCGTAGATCTTGGCTTTGATGCGCAGGTTGATGTCTTTGGTGACCAGAATCACCGAGCGTTCCGGATTCTGATCGCGCAGTTCGATGACCGACGAGAGAATCTGGTTATCGGCTTTGCCGTGACCGTTGCTGGTGCGCTGCTGGAAATACAGGCGGCCGACCGCGCCGCCGCGCTTGAGCGTGACGCCTTGCGGGTTGGTCAACTCCAGACCGTTGCTGATGCCATGACCGTTGCCGCGTTCGATCAGCTCATTGAGAAAGCGGCTGACCTGGCGGCCATTACGCGAAACTTCCGAAGCGCCTTTCTTCTTTTCATCCAGTTCTTCCAGCACCGTCATCGGAATGAAGACGTCGTGTTCTTCGAAGCGGAACAGTGAGGTGGGATCATGCAACAGCACGTTGGTATCGAGGGCGTAGATGCGCTTGCTTCCGGTCATGCGGAAGGAACCTCATAGGGCTGGAGGTTAGAGGGACGTAGCACGTTGGTGAATGCGTGAGACGTGGAAATCACCGGCTGGGTATCGCGTCGAGCACCGCCTGGGCATGACCGGGCACTTTCACGCCCCGCCACTCCGCGGCGAGCTTGCCGTCGGGGTCGATCAGAAAGGTACTGCGTACCACGCCCATGTGACGTTTCCCGTACAGCACCTTCTCGTGAATCACGTCGAAGGCGTTGCACCAGGTTTCTTCAGCATCGGAAACAAGCGGAAACGGCAGCCCCTGCTTGCTGGCGAAATTGGCGTGGGATTTTACGGAGTCGCGCGAAACGCCGACGATTTCGGCATGGCGTTTGCGGAATTTCGGATAGAGGTCGCGGAAGTCTTTCGCTTCGTTGGTGCAACCGGGGGTGCTGTCCTTCGGGTAGAAGTAGACGACTACCCATTGTCCCTTCAGTGAATCCAGTTTCAGCGTGCTGCCGTCGCCAGTGACGCCTTGCAGCTTAGGAACTTTCTTTCCTAGGTCGGGCATGAGTTCTCCGGAAGCCTGACTGAGTTTTGCGCTTGCCTGGGATGGAGACTAGCGCGTGTCGGGCAGTGGAAAACAGCCTTGTCAGATTGATCCTAGCGGAGCATCCTAGAACTTCACCGGATCCATGATGGCGTCCAGATTCAGGCCATCGCAGAACTCGAGAAAATCGTCGCGCAAAGCGGCAATGTGGATTTTATCCGGCACCCCGATCGTGAACTGCGCCTGGAACATCGCGGCGCCTGTCTGCATGGCCTGATAGCGCATCGAGCTCAATTGCTCGACGCTGATTTCGTGGCGGCTGAAGAAATCGACGATCTTCACCAGGATGCCGGGCCGATCGGACGACACCACTTCCACGAGGTAGGGCAGCAGGTGGCCGCTGGGTTCGCGTGGCACCGTGCGGTAGTAGGTCAGGCGCAGTTCTTCTTCACGCGCCAGCTTGGTCAGCGCCGTTTCCAGTTTCGCCACCGCGTCCCAGGCGCCCGTCGCGAGCAGGGTGAGCGATGTATCGATACCGACGGTGGAGACGCGCGCATCCGACAGGTTGCAACCGGCATCGGCGATACGACGGGCCAGCGCGAGCAACGGCGTGCGTGCCGCGGGAGTCAGCGTCTGGATCACTAGGTGATGGTCGTTGCTGGATCGCGCGGAAAAAGGAGTGGTGGACATGGAAAATGGCGATCCCGTGTCGTGCGGGACGACGACAGACGATAGCCGAGCTTACTTGCCCGTCCCGCGAGCCCGCAAGTAATATGCAGGGCTCAGTTTTGTGCGGATCGCACCATGGATATTCGCGGAAGCATCTGCGCGCTGGTTACCCCGTTCGGTCCGGATGGGGGGCTCGATCTTGCGGCATTCGGCCGCCTGCTCGATTTCCAGATCGCAGGGGGCACCCAGGCAGTGGTCGTCGCTGGTTCCACCGGCGAAGCTCACATGCTCGAACATGATGAATACGATCGATTGCTGGCCTTTGCGGTCGAGCGCGTTGCTCGTCGCATCCCTGTGATCGCTGGAACCGGCGAGGCGGGCACGGCAAAAACTGTGGCTCTCACGAAACGCGCCCGTTCTCTGGGTGCCGATGTGGCACTCGTGGTGGCCCCGTATTACGTGCGCCCCACGCAGGAAGGTCTGCGCCGTCATTTCCTCGAAGTGGCCGAACACGGTGGTCTGCCGACGCTGCTGTACAACGTGCCGACCCGCACCGCCTGCGACATTTCGCCCGATATCACGGCGGTGCTGCGCGATCATCCGGCGATCGTCGGCATCAAGGAAGCGCGCGGCGATGCCGAGCGCATCAAGCAAACTGCGGAACTTGTTCGTTCGGATTTCGTCTATCTGTCCGGTGACGACCAGACGGCGGGTGATGCCATGCTGCAGGGTGCAGCGGGTACCATTTCGGTCGTGGCCAACCTGGTGCCCAGGGCTTTCCGTGCACTGTGCGATGCGGCCACCGCGGGCGACCGCGCGGCGGCAGCGCGCTGCAATGCCGCCCTCGATCCGCTGGTGCAGGCGCTCAATTGCGCGCCGAACCCGATCGCGGTGAAGGCCGGCCTGCCCGATCTGGGGCTGGGAACCGCCGTGCCGCGGTTGCCGTTGGTCGAGCTGGAACAGGGTCCGGCACGTGAACAGTTGCGCAAGGCCCTGGCGACTCTGGCATCCTTGGCGGATGCCGCCTGAACGATTGGCTGTCCCGACTTCAATAATTCACTACGGAACATCACGGAATCCCTCTACATGAAGAAATTTTCTCTCGCCGTTGCCCTGCCGGCCCTGGCTCTCTCTGGCCTGCTACTTTCGGGCTGCGGCATGTTCCGTAGTGAGCGCGCGTGGCAGAACGCTAAGCAGGAATCCCCGCTGCAGATCCCGCCGGGCATGGATACACCTTCGGCCAGCGCGGCGCTGGTGATTCCGCCGGAAGGCAGCAATCAGCCCTCGGCGAACGGTGCGACGGCGCGCGTGGGCAACAATCCGGGGACGATTACGGACGGCTTCATCATGGCCGACAATCCGCAGGACACCTACCGCCGCGTAGGCGAGGCTTTGGCCAACGGCGATCTTGGAACGCTGCAAAGCCACGACGACACAGCGCTTAGCTACACGATCAGCGTGATGGCTTCCGACCAGCCGGTGGAAAAAGCAGGCTTCTTCGGCCGCATGTTCGGCAAGGGCAGCAGCTCCAGCGGTCCGACGGTCGCTCCGCGCCAGATTGTGGTTAGCGTGACCAATAGCGGTCAGGGTTCGAGCCAGGTTCGCGCACAGGGCGAAGCCGCTGCTGTGGCCAAGGTGGTCGACAGCTTGAAGTCTCGCCTGGGCGGCAAGGGCTGAGCGAGCGCTCAGTCCTCGCAAGAGATAAAAAAAGCCGCCCAATGGGCGGCTTTTTTGTTCGTGAAACGGCTCAGCGCTCGAGTAGCTTGAGCTTGTCGGGCTTGCCTTCCCATTCTTTCGCGTCGGCCAAGGCGTCTTTGCGCTGCGTGATCACCGGCCAGGATTTGGCCAGTTCCTTGTTCAGCGCGGTGAAGGACTCTTGCCCGGCGGGCACGTCGTCTTCCGGATAAATCGCGTTGATCGGGCACTCGGGTTCGCACAACGTGCAATCGATGCACTCGTCGGGATTGATGGCCAGGAAGTTGGGACCTTCATGGAATGCGTCGACAGGGCAGACTTCAACGCAATCGGTGTATTTGCATTTGATGCAGTTATCAGTGACGACAAAAGTCATGCTGCCGTGTGCCTGCTTTGGATCGGAAGTCCGATCATAATGGAAGGGTGGCGCTCCCAACGAGGTTCGAACTCGTGTTCCCGCCTTGAGAGGGCGGTGTCCTAGACCGCTAGACGATGGGAGCGTATTGCTGCAAGGCGCGGTAGTATAGCTGAATTGTCCCGCCCGGCAACGCGCTAGGGCGGTGACGAGCACTGTTGGATACGCTCACAGGACAATGCATTTGGCCGCGATAATCGGGCCAAGCCGGCAGGCTTGTTTGGGCCATGCCATTGGAAGATGAATGCTCCCAAGGACTTTGATCGCTTGAATTCCAAAGCCAGGAACGACGCCAAGCACGCGCTGCGCATCATTCCGCGCGAGCAGCACACGATCTCTCGCAAGAACATCAGCAAAGCTGCGTTGCGTGTGCTCTATCGTCTGAATGAGGCCGGTTACGACGCCTATCTGGTAGGTGGCGCCGTGCGCGATCTGCTGCTCGGCGGTCACCCGAAGGACTTCGACGTCGCCACCAATGCGACGCCGGACGATGTGAAGAAACTCTTCCGCAACTGCCGACTGATCGGTCGCCGCTTCCGCCTCGCGCACGTGGTGTACGGATCGGAGATCATCGAGGTGGCCACCTTCCGCGGCACCAGCGAGGAAGAAGGCGAGGGTGATCGGCACATCGTCGATGGGCGCATCGTGCGCGACAACGTCTGGGGCACGATCGAGGAAGATGCGCTGCGCCGCGACTTCCGCGTCAATGCGATGTACTACGGCATCAACGATTTCGCCGTGCGCGATTACGTCGGCGGCATGCAGGATCTGCAAGATCGCGTGCTGCGCCTGATTGGCGACCCAGCCACGCGTTATCGCGAAGATCCCGTGCGCATGCTGCGCGCGGCACGCCTTGCCGCAAAGCTCGATTTCCGTATCGATTCGTCGGCGTCGGCACCGTTTGCGGAGCTGGGGCCGTTGCTCAGCTCAGTGGCGCCAGCGCGGCTTTTCGACGAATCGCTCAAGATGTTTCTCACCGGGCATGGCTTGAAGAGTTTCCGCATGCTGGAGCAATGCGGGCTGCTCAAATTCATGTTCCCGGCCACGGCGCGCGCGCTCAAGCGTGGCGACAAGGCGTTGCGCGAGTTGGTCGAGCAGGGCCTGGAAAGCACCGACGCACGCATCAGTGACGGCAAATCGGTCACGCCGGCATTTCTGTTCGCGGTACTGCTGTGGGGCGAGGTACGCGATCTGGCGCACACCTGGACCACGCAGGGCAAAGACGCCAACGAAGCATGGTCGCGTGCAGCGACGCATGTCGTAGCCGAACAATGCCAGCGCGTGGCGATTCCACGCCGCTTTACGATCACGATGGAAGAGATCTGGTCGCTGCAACCGCGCTTCGAACAGATTCAGCGCAAGAAGGTGTTTCGCCTGCTGACGCATCCGCGTTTCCGCGCGGCATTCGATTTTCTGTTACTACGTTCGGCCGAATCGCCCGCCATGGGCGAGCTCGGGCAATGGTGGGCACATGCGCAGCAATTGCCGCATGAAACCCTTGCAGCGGCGCTGCCGTTGCAGAGCACGAACGCCGCGGGCGAGGTCGAACTGGTGCGCAGCACCGCGCCGCGCAAACGCAAGCGTCGCCGTAAACCCGCGGGTAAATCAGGAACCACTTGATGCGCGCTTACATCGCGCTTGGCAGTAATCTCGGCGATTCCAGGCAGCAACTTCTCGACGCGATCGAGAAGTTGTCGCGCCTTCCGAACTCTCACGTGCTGGCTCGCTCGCGTCTTTATCGCACGCCGCCGTGGGGCAACGTCGAGCAGCCTGATTTTCTGAACGCGGTGGTGGCATTTGAAACGCCGATGCCGCCGCATGACTTACTCGATGCGTTGCTTGAGATCGAACGCGAAGCAGGACGCACGCGTCTTGGCGAACGTTGGGGGCCGCGCACGCTCGATCTGGATCTGCTCCACGTGATGGGCCAAACGGTGAACGATGAACGACTCACCTTGCCGCATCCGCATATTTCCGAGCGGGCATTCGTGTTGCTGCCGCTCAACGATGTGGCGCCCGATCTTGAAATTCCCGGGCAAGGCCGCGTGAGTAACCTGCTGCGAGCCGTTGATACGCAAGGCTGTGAGGCAATGGCTTGAGCCTTTGCCGTCCCAAGCCGGATAATTGTTCACCGCAGCATTGAAGGAATGGCCGTGTACGTCGAAAACGCAAGCGCTCCCGCTCGCAAGCCGGTGACCGTACCGAGTCTGCATGCGATGAAGGCGGAAGGGCGCAAGATCGTCATGCTTACCGCATACGACGCGAGCTTCGCCACGCAGGTGGAGCAGGCCGGTGTGGATATCGCGCTGGTTGGCGATTCGCTGGGCATGGTGGTTCAGGGGCATCGCAGCACGTTGCCGGTCACGCTCGATCAGATGGTTTATCACACCGCCGCAGTGGCGCGTGGTTTGTCGACGACGTTGTTGGTCACCGATGTTCCGTTTCTCGCCGATCGCGATGCTGCATACGCATTGGAAGCCGGCGCGCGTCTGGTTGGCGAAGCGGGCGCCGCGATGCTCAAGATCGAAGGTGCTTCACCGCATATCCTCGAAGCCATTCATGCGCTGACCGAGCGCGTCATTCCGGTCTGCGCGCATCTCGGGCTTACGCCGCAATCGGTGCACAAGTTTGGTGGATTCAAGATTCAGGGCCGCGAGCATGACGCGGCCGAGCGCGTCTACAACGAAGCGCTGGCCGTGCAGGACGCCGGTGCAGACTTGCTCGTCCTGGAAGGCGTTCCTGCCGCGTTGGGCGAGCGTATAACCAAGGCGCTTAAAATCCCCGTCATTGGCATCGGCGCTGGCCCGCAGTGTGACGGACAGGTGCTGGTGATCTATGACATGCTGGGCATCACGCCCGGCAAGCGTCCAAAGTTCAGCAAGGATTTTCTCGCCGGCCGCCAATCGGTCAGCGAGGCGATCGCAGCGTATGCCGCCGATGTTCGTAGCGGTGCCTTTCCGGCCGCCGAACACAGCTTCAATTAAATCCGTTCAAAGAGCGAGTATTCATGCAAACCTTGCAAGACGCAGCGGGATTGCGAGCCACCATCCGTGGCTGGCGATCGCAGGGGCACACGGTCGGCTTCGTGCCGACCATGGGCAACCTGCACGCTGGTCATCATTCGCTGGTGAAACTGGCGCGCGCGCGCGCTGATCGTGTCGTGGCAAGCGTGTTCGTCAACCCTACGCAGTTCGGGCCGAACGAAGATTTCGAGCGTTATCCGCGCACCATGACGCAGGATCAGGCGGGTCTGGCCGAATCGGGTTGCGATCTGCTGTTCGCGCCGGATGTCGCCACCATGTATCCATTTGGCCCGGAGCACAGCGTCAGCATTCACTTGCCGCAGATCACCGACACCTTGGAGGGCGAGTATCGGCCGGGTCATTTCGACGGCGTCGCCACGGTCGTGTGTAAACTGTTCAACCTGGTTCAACCGGATATCGCGATATTCGGACAGAAAGATTTCCAGCAGCTCAAGGTGATCGAGCGCATGGTGCGGGACCTTGGGTTGCCTGTGAAAGTGATGGGCGCGCCGACCCAGCGCGCGGACGACGGTTTGGCGCTCAGCTCCAGAAATCAGTACTTGTCACCGGAAGAGCGCGCCCTATCCGTGACCATTTACGAGACCCTGCAACAAATGCGCGATCTGGTCGCCAAGGGCCACCATCCGAAGGTGGTGGAGCAGGCGGCCGCGTCCAAGCTGGAACGTGCCGGCTTTGTCCCCGATTACGCTGCCATCCGGCGTGCGGAAGACCTTGCCGAGCCTGCCGAGACCGAGCGGGAAGGGCTGGTTGCCCTCATCGCCGCCAAGCTCGGGACCACCCGCCTGATCGACAACTTGTTGTTCGATTAGGCCATCCCCATCTAGCGCCCGTAAGCCGATGTTGCGGCGCAACGGCGGCGGCTCGATAATATCCGTCATGCAGGCAGTTCCTGCAGGAATTGAAGTCATGCAACTCAACATGCTGAAGGCGAAGATCCATCGTGCAACCGTGACCCACGCGGAGCTGCACTATGAGGGCTCCATCGCCATCGACGGCTTGCTGCTCGATGCGTCGGGCATTCGCGAGTACGAACAAATTCATGCCTGGAACATCAACAACGGCAAGCGCTTTGTGACCTATGCGCTGCGCGCTGAAGAAGGCTCCGGCATCATCTCGGTGAACGGCAGCGCCGCCCATCGCGCGCAGCCGGGTGATCTGGTCATCGTCGCAGCCTTCGTGCACTTGAACGAAGCCGAGCTGGAGAAGTTCCAGCCGACGCTCGTCTATGTGGGCGAAGGCAATCGCATCAGCCACACGAATCGCTCGATTCCCAAGCAGATGGCTGCGGCCTAAGAAGCCTTTCTCGTCAGGCGGCTGTATCGGCCGCCTGCTGCTTCAACGCCCACGCAACGTGTTCGCGCACGATCTCCGATGGATGATCGCGGTGTGCCGTGAGCGCGTTTCGAACAGCATCCGACGGTGGCGCATTGCCCAGCGCCACGGCGATGTTGCGCAACCAACCTTCGTAACCCGTGCGACGGATCGCCATGCCTTCGGTGCGTTGCAGGAACTCCGCTTCGCTCCACGCGAATAGCTCGACCAGTTTCGCGCCGTCCAGCCGATGACGAGGCGCGAAATCCGGTTCCGCCGTGTCCTGAGCGAATTTGTTCCACGGGCAGATGAGCTGGCAATCGTCGCAACCGAAAATGCGGTTGCCCATCGGTGCGCGCAGTTCTTCCGGAATCGAGCCTTTCAACTCGATCGTCAGATAAGAAATGCAGCGACGTGCATCAAGTCGATACGGACCGATGATCGCCTGCGTCGGACAGATATCGATGCACTTTCGACAAGTACCGCAATGCGCGCTTGCCGGTTCATCAATGGGTAACGGCAGGTTGGTGTACAGCTCGCCGAGGAAGAAATACGAACCGCCCTGCTTGTTGATCAATACCGTATGCTTGCCGATCCAGCCCAGTCCCGCATTGCGCGCCAGCGCTTTCTCCAACACCGGTGCTGAATCGACGTAGGCGCGATAACCGAAATCGCCAATCGAACCGCGAATGCGTTCGGCCAGCTTTTGCAATCGATTGCGCATCAGCTTGTGATAATCGCGGCCCAACGCGTAACGTGCTACGTAGCCTGCTTCGGCATCGTTGATCACATCCCACGCATGTTCGGTACCCGGTGGCATGTAATCCATGCGCACCGAAATCACGCGTTGCGTTCCTGGTTCCAGCTCATCGGGGCGGCTGCGACGAGTGCCATGGCGCTCCATGTACTCCATCTCGCCGTGATAGCCGTCATCGAGCCAATTCTTCAGGTGCTGCTCGTCCTGGGCCAGTTCGACACCGCTGATGCCCGCTTCGGCGAAGCCGAGCTCGCGCGCCCAGCGTTTGATATCGCTGGCGAGTGCGGCGTAGTCCGGCTGTGCTTGCGTTGACATGCGTCTAGTGTAATCGCTGCCTATAATCGGCTGATGCATGCCATGACACACGACCACGATCTCTATACCGTCGAGCAGGTTCGTGCGCTCGACCGGCGTGCGATCGATGACTTGGGTATCAGCGGTTTCGAGCTGATGAGCCGGGCCGCCACGGCGGCATTTGCCTGCCTTTGCCGGCAATGGCCGCAAGCGCGGCGTCTGGTGGTGTTTTGCGGGCCTGGGAATAACGGTGGCGACGGTTATCTGGTCGCCGCCCTCGCGCATGGTGCGGGACTCGGCGTCGAAGTGGTCGAATTGAGCGACGTTCGGCAGGGCGATGCGAAATCCGCGCGCGAGACATGGATACGCAGCGCGGGCATCACACATCGCTGGCATCAGGATGGATCGTTGCCACATGCCGATGTCTACGTCGACGCGCTCTACGGCACAGGATTGAATCGTGCGCCCGACGCATCGGCATCGTCGCTGATCGATCGTATCAATGCCTCAGGCGTGCCGGTGATGGCACTTGATGTGCCCTCCGGATTGAACGCGGATACGGGGCATTGCCCGGGGTCGGCCATCGTTGCGCAACTGACCGTGAGTTTCATCGCGGCCAAACGCGGCATGTATACGGGACAAGCGGCGACGAAGGTTGGTGCCCTGGTTGTCGATGCGCTCGGTTTGCCCGAGATTCTCTGGCAAGGCATGCCAACCGACGCTGCATTGTTGGAAGCGGCACATTTGCCACCCCGTGCACGCGATGCCCACAAGGGCGATAGCGGACATGTACTCGCTATCGGCGGCGATCAAGGCACGGCTGGCGCGATTCGTTTGTGTAGTGAAGCGGCGCTGCGCAGCGGTGCAGGGTTGGTTAGCGTCGCCACGCGCGCCGAGAATCTTTTTGCACTGAATGCCGCGCGACCGGAATTGATGCCGCACGCAGTGCACGGTCCGCAAGAGCTGCAGTCTTTGCTCGATCGCGCCACGGTTTTGGCGGTGGGGCCCGGCTTGGGCCAAACAGCCTGGGGGCACGCCTTATGGCTCACGGCGCTCGATAGCAACAAACCGTTGGTACTCGATGCGGATGGACTCAATTTGCTTGCACGCGAACCGCGAAAGTTCAGCGCGCCTACCGTATTGACGCCGCATCCCGGTGAGGCCGCACGGCTGCTTTCGACGACGACCGCAGACATTCAAAAAGATCGCTTCACCGCTGCACGTGCGTTGGCGCAACGCTACAGCGCGGTCGTCGTATTGAAAGGTTCGGGTAGTCTGATAGCCGATTCGGATGGACGTCTGGACGTCTGTATCTGGGGGAATCCTGGCATGGGTTCGGGTGGTATGGGCGATCTGATGACAGGCGTGATAGCTGCATTGATGGCGCAAGGTTGCAACGCATGGCAGGCGGCGCGAATGGGCGTGGGCTTGCACGCACGCGCAGGCGATTTGGCTGCGCGCGGTGGTGAGCGCGGTTTGCTTGCGAGCGATTTATTGGAACCCTTGCGTACACTCGTGAACGGACTTGCGCATGGTTGAGCAGCGTTGGGAACTTGCCGATGAAGATGCCACGCACGCATTCGGCGTGCGTGTTGCCGATGCACTCGATGGCGGCATCGTCATTTATTTGCACGGTGAACTCGGTGCGGGCAAGACAAGTTTCGCGCGCGCATTGTTAAGAGCACTCGGCGTGGGCGAGCGCATCAAGAGTCCAACCTACAGTTTGGTCGAGGGCTATCAGGCGAAGGGACGTCCTGCGTGGCACCTAGACCTTTACCGCATCGCCGATCCGGGTGAACTGGAATGGCTCGGGTTGGATGCCTTGTCCGATCAAGATGCCGTGGTGCTCGTGGAATGGCCGGAACGTGGGAAGGGGGCATTGCCAGCGTCCGATCTGGTGCTCGAACTGGCCTACAGCGGCGCCGGCCGCAGCGCCGCTTTGCGGCCCAACACGGTCCGGGGCCAGCAACTGCTGGCTCGTCTGAGGTGAGACGCAAGCAGTCGTAAGTGTTCGTCCGGCATAAGAAAACTGAACGAGAAGGCCCCGGCGGGTGTGCCTTCAAAATGCGTGGCTTATGGCCGATAGCTTGAGCTGGCCTGACAAATAGCCCGCAGGTTATGGAAAATCAAAGAAAAAACTCTTGCAATCGAGAGAGCACTGATATTCAATTCCGCGGTATGAGGGGACTGATCACCCGCATTACCTGTTTGACTGGTACCGCGCTTCTCTTCGCGGTGGCCAGCAGCGTGCTGCACGCCGGCGACGTGAAAAATGCCCGCGTCTGGGCAGGTCCCGAATACACCCGCGTCGTCTTCGATCTTTCCGGCCCCACGTCCTACAAACTCAGCCGCGACGGCGATCGCGTTTTGCTCGATTTGAGCGACAGCCGCGTCGTGGCGAGCTTTGATGCAGCCGCGCAGGGGCTGCTGAAAAGCCTGAGCAGCGCGCGTCAGGGCAGCGGCATTCGCCTGATGGCCTCGGTGACGCCGGGCAGCCAGACCAAGAGCTTTGTCCTCGGCCCGTCGGGTTCGGCGGGTTATCGCCTGGTGCTGGATCTTTATCCGGGCGCAGCTGGTGCGGCGCCGTCGCACAAGCCGGCTCCGGCTAATCCGGTCGCTGAAGTGAGCCAGCCGGCGCCCGCAAGTTCAGTTTCGACAGCCGATACCGACGACAGCGCTGCCCCGCCTCCCGTCGTGGCGGCTCCCGTCAGCAAGTCATCCCGCAAGGGCATCAATCTGCGACAGGCCGCGCTGCTGATGAATAGCCAGCGTCAGGTCATCGTGGCGGTGGATGCCGGCCATGGCGGCAAGGATCAAGGCGCGCACGGCCCCGACGGCACGCTCGAAAAAGACGTGACGCTCGCCGTGGCGCGCGACCTGGCGGCACAGATCAATCGCCAGCCGGGGATGAAAGCCATCCTCACACGCGATGGCGACTACTTCATTCCGTTGAAGCAGCGCTACGAAATTGCGCGCCAGAATCAGGCCGATCTGTTCATCGCCATCCACGCCGACTCCTACACCAGCAGCGACGCCCGCGGCTCATCGGTTTGGGTGTTGTCCTCGCGCGGCAAGAGCTCGGTCGCGGCACAGATGCTGGCCGATCGCGAAAACAGTTCCGACCTTATCGGTGGCGTTTCACTGGCCTCCGAGAACGACAGTCTGGCCTCCGTTCTGCTCGATATGCAGCAGGGCTGGGCGGTGCAGGCGAGCGACACGGTTGCGCAGAATGTGTTGAACGCGTTGTCGGCCTTGGGCCCGACCCATCGCGGCTACGTGGAGCATGCGAACTTCGTAGTGCTGCGTTCGCCGGATGTCCCGTCGATCCTGGTCGAGACGGCATTCATCAGCAATCCGTCTGAAGAGCACAAGTTGCGTGATCCGGGTCATCAGCAGGAACTGGCTACCGCCGTCATGGATGGTCTGAAGAGTTATTTTCTGAACAATCCGCCGCCCGGCACGTGGTTTGCGGTGGAAGCGGCGCGCCGCAAGGGCATTTCGGTCGATGGCGGAACTGAAGTGGCATCGACCGGCAAGCCGGCAGAGAAAGTAGCTGACAGTGACACCTCGGCCCCAGCCGATGCCGACGTTCGTGACATGCACCGCGTCGAATCGGGTGAAAGCCTGCGCAGCATCGCCAAGCAATACGGCGTGAGCGTGGATTCCCTGAAGAGCATCAACGGCATCAGCAGCAATAGCGTTCGTCCCGGCACCATGCTGGAAATTCCGGATAGTTGATCTAGGGATGCTCTGATGCATTCTGCGCAGGCGGCATGATATCCAGAAGGCTCGCAGGGTGTGTTGCGCGGCGCCGGGAAGACTGGCTGTCTTGCCAAGCCGTGCGGCGCAGCCTGCGAGCCTTCTGGATATCACCCCATCACTCAAATTCAACGCGTTGGGGCCGGCTCTATCCGTCCGCATACCTTCGGATCATCGTCTTGACAGACAGCCAGTCTGCCTTCGCCGATGGTCCTGCGGTCTGCGAACGGATAGAGCCGGTGACGCCTGCGCAGAATGCATCAGAGCATCCCTAAGCCGGGCGCTGTTAAGCTTGCTCAATGCCCCGCATCAAACCGCTTCCCTCCGACCTCATCAACCAGATCGCCGCTGGCGAAGTCATCGAACGGCCGTCTTCGGTCGTCAAGGAACTGGTCGAAAACAGTCTCGATGCAGGTGCCACGCGCGTCGAGGTCGACATCGAGCTGGGCGGCGCCCGGCTGATTCGCGTTCGCGACGACGGCGATGGTATCGCCGCCGATGATTTGCCGCTGGCGGTGGCATCGCATGCGACCAGCAAGATCGGCAGTTTCGACGATCTTGAACACGTTGCGAGCATGGGTTTTCGCGGTGAAGCGCTGGCATCCATGTCGTCGGTGGCACGTTTTGCCATGACGTCGCGCTTGCGCGGACAGGACAATGCGTTTCGCATCGAGGTCGATAGCGGGCGCATGCAGGCGGCACGTCCTGCGCAACATCCGCAAGGTACCAGTGTCGAAGTGCGCGATCTGTTTTACAACGTGCCGGCGCGACGCAAATTTCTTCGCGCCGAACGCACGGAATTCGCGCATATCGACGATCTGCTCAAGTCGCTTGCGCTGGCGCGCAGCAAGGTCGAATTCCGGTTGAGTCACAACGGCAAGTCCGTGCGTGTCTGGAAAGCCGCGCGCGACGATCAGTCCATGCTGATGCGCGTTGCCGAAGTATTGGGCGATGACTTCCCTCAGCAAAGCCTGCGCATTGATCACGCTACGGCGGGCATGCGTCTTTCGGGTTGGGTGGGTTTACCTACGGCCTCGCGTCCACAGGCGGATTCGCAGTATTTCTATGTGAATGGACGATTGGTGCGCGATCGCGTTGTCGCTCATGCGGTCCGGCAGGCGTACGCGGATGTGCTGTTCCACGGACGGCACCCTGTTTTTGTGCTTTACCTCGATCTTGATCCGGTGGGCGTCGATGTGAACGTACATCCGGCGAAAAGCGAAGTGCGTTTTCGCGAACAACGTCTGGTTCACGATTTTCTGTTCCGCACTTTGCACGAAGCACTCGCCGAAACGCGTGCAGGGCAGGTGGTTTCGCAACCTGAAAGTACGACGTGGACGCCGACGCCGATGGCTTCAACGCCAACCATCCCGTCGTATAGCAGCAACAGCTGGCAGAGCAATCACACGCAGAGCCGCTTGCAGCTGGGTGTACGCGACGAGCCATTGGCCGGGTACGCCGCGTTGCTGGGAGAGCCCGAAGCGTTGCAGGTCAGTGCCGTGCAACCGATACCTTCGGCCAATGACGACGATGTTCCGCCGCTCGGCTATGCCATTGCGCAATTGAAGACGATCTACATTCTTGCCGAGAATGCGCATGGACTCGTCCTCGTCGACATGCATGCCGCACACGAACGCATCACGTATGAAAAGCTCAAGTCCGGCCGCGCGTGCAGCAATCTCCGTTCGCAAATGCTGCTGGTGCCGTTGTCGGTTGCCGTAAGCGCAAAGGAGGCCGCGGCGGCCGAAGAGCATGGCGAAGCACTCGCGGATTGGGGGCTGGAGTTGTCGCGCAGCGGCCCCTCTGCGGTTGTCGTGCGACGCATCCCCGCATTGCTCGAAGGCGCCGATGTGGCGGAACTGACACGCAGTGTTCTTGGCGAGCTTGCGCAACATGGAAGTTCGCGGCAATTGCAGGAAGTCGAAAACGAATTGCTATCCACCATGGCCTGTCATGGCTCCGTGCGTGCCGGCCGTCGTCTCACGGTGACGGAAATGAACGCACTGCTGCGCGAGATGGAAGCGACCGAGCGATCCGGCCAGTGCAACCACGGCCGCCCCACTTGGGTACAGATCAACATGAGCGAACTGGATAAGCTATTTCTTCGCGGTCGTTAAGAACGGCTTGTAACACCCGCAAACGGATGGCCATACTGAAGCCTTCTTGCAACGGGCGGAGCAAACCCCATGTGGCGTAATGTCCTGGCCGGACTGATTTTGAGTACTGGAGTAGCCCTCGTGCATGCCGATACCCCCACCCACGCCGTTGCGCCGGATAACTACACGCAGAGCATCGACAAATGGCGAGCCGATCGCACGGCTCGGCTGACGGCTCCCGATGGCTGGCTCAGCCTGATCGGTCTTGAGTGGTTGCAGGAAGGTGCCAATCGCGTCGGCAGCGCTGCGGATAACGACATTGTGCTGCAGGCCGGCCCCGCGCACCTGGGCGTGGTGACGCTGGATAAGGCAGGGCAAATTCATATCAAGCTTGCACCGGGAAGCGACGCAACGGTTGACGGCAAATCCGTCAGCGACGCAACGCTGATCGACGATGCGCACGTCACGGGCGGTGCATCGCCGACGCTTGTCGCATTCGGTACCGCAAACTTTTATGTCATCGACCGCGAAGGCCGCAAGGCATTGCGCGTGAAGGACAGCACCTCGGCGACGCGGCAGCACTTTCTCGGCATCGATTATTTTCCGATCGATCCGTCATGGCACATCGTCGCCGACTGGGTGCCGTTCGATCCGCCGCACGATCTTCAGATCGGTTCGGTGATTGGCACGATCGATACCGTCAAGGTGCCCGGCAAGGCCGTGTTTACGCATGACGGGCACACATACGAGTTGCTTCCGTATCAGGAAGAGCCGGGCGGTGAGTTGTTCTTTGTGCTGGCCGACCGCACGTCGGGTCACGAAACGTATGGCGCGGCGCGCTTTCTCTATGCCGCATTGCCGGTGAACGGCAAGGTCGTGCTGGATTTCAACAAGGCTTACAACCCGCCGTGCGCGTTCACGTCATTCGCCACGTGCCCGCTGGCGCCGCCGGAAAACCGATTGGATTTGCGCATTACCGCGGGCGAAAAAAAATATCGCGGCGGTCACTGACAGGCTGTTTCGCTGCATCGTCATTCGGGCATAAAGCCGAATGACGATGCAGCGCATGTGCGATTACTTTCCTTTGAACATGGCCTTGCGCTTCTCCAGAAATGCGCTGGTGCCTTCGCGCATATCTTCCGTCGAGAACGCCAGTGCAAACCCCTGCGTTTCGAATTCGAGTCCCTGATCGATCGACGTTTCACCACCCTGCAGTACGGCATCGAGAATGCCTGCAGCAGCCAAAGGCGCAGCAGCAGCCAGTTGGTCGGCTAGCGCGTTGACGGTTTCGTCCAGCGCCTCGGGTGCGACCACGCGATTCACCACGCCCAGCTCATAGGCGCGCTGTGCCGTGATCGTGGCGCCCGTCAGACAAAGCTCCAAGGCCGCGCTGCGGCCAGCCAGACGCAGCAGGCGTTGCGTACCGCCAAAGCCGGGAATCAAGCCAAGATTGATTTCCGGCTGACCGAACCTGGCCTTCTCGCTGGCGATGCGCAGATGGCAGGCCATCGCCAACTCCATGCCGCCGCCGAGCGCAAAACCCTGAATGCGCGCGATGACGGGTTTGCCAAGTCGTTCAATGCTGCTCATCAAGCGCTGACCGGTGCGCGAGAAGCTTTGCGCTTGCATAGGCGTATAGCCATGCATCTCACTGATGTCCGCGCCGGCGACAAAGGCCTTTTCACCGGATCCGGCCAGCACCACAGCGCGCACGGCGTCGTCCTGCGCGGCTTGCGCGAACGCCAGGGTCAGCTCGTTCAAGGTGTCGCGGTTGAGCGCATTGAGCTTGTCCGGCCGATTGACGGTAATCGTGCGAACGGCATCGCGATTGCCGATTTCAAGGTTGCGGTAGGCCACGGTCGACTCCGTATCGAAGATAAAGCACTGATTTTAGCAGCGGGAACCTTTGCCGATCCGCGCTTTCTTAGACAGACCTTGATTGACGGTGCTGAATCGATGGCACAGCTGCAAGAAATGGCCGAACCGCTTAGGATGGCGGCTTTGGCCGTATGCTTGCCGCCATGGAGAAAGTAATGGCATACACGCGATGGCTGGTCCCGGTTTTCTTGCTGCTTGCCGCGTATGCGGTTCAGGCACAGGGACCGCTTGCCCCCAGCCCGCCGCCGAAGCAACCGCCTCCGCCGCCGGTCAAGATCGACAAGTACAAGCTTTCCTACGCGATCGGCTATCACCTCGGTACCCAGCTCTCCGGTGGCGATTTCCCGGCAGGCGTGGATATCAACGTGGTGCGAAAGGCCATGGAAGATGGTTACGAAAAGCGTCCGCCGACCGTCACCAAGCAAGACATGTTCGATCAATTGTCGGGCTTGGGTGAGCACATCCGCGACGAGGCCGTCTCGGAATTCAATCGCATTGCTGCCGACAACGCGCGCAAGAGTACGGATTTCCTGACGCACAACGGCACGCAGCCTGGCGTGGTGCAGTTGCCGTCCGGCATTCAGTATTCGGTGATCAAGAAAGGTGACGGTTCAGTCAATCCCGGTGTCGATAGCCTGGTGACGGTGAACTATCGCGGCATGCTGATCGACGGCACCGAGTTCGATAGCACCTGGGCGCACGGCTCACCCGTAAGTTTCACCGTGGACCGCGTCATCCGAGGCTGGCAGTACGTCATTCCGCGCATGCACGTGGGCGATCGCTGGAAGGTGGTGATTCCGCCACAGCTGGCTTACGGCGAGCACGGCGCGTTGCCACGCATCGGCCCCAACCAGGCGCTGGTGTTCGACATCGAACTACTCGACATCAAGCCGCCGAATCCTCAATCTGCCGGCCCGTAAGCCAAATTTCCGTGTACCGGAAGGGCGCCTGCGTTAGCATATCGGGCGCATGTCGAACATTTCCCCGCTTCCCGCTCAAGCCATTCTTAGCCCGTGCATCGGCATCTGCCAGCTCGATCCGCAGGGCTACTGTCTGGGTTGCTATCGCACAGGCGATGAAATCGCCCGTTGGCGGAGCATGAGCGAGACCGAGCGCTCCCACTATATGGACGTAGTGCTTCCCGCACGCGAGATCGCATGATGATGGACGTGGTGCAACGCGCGTTGCGCCCGCTGTCGCAACCGCCGTCAGCGCCTGGCTGGAACCATGCGCAGATGTCGGATCTGCTGGGCAATACCGAGCGTCTTCCGGCTGCCGTGCTGATCGGTTTGCGCGACGGCGACGAACCGCGCATGGTGTTCACCGTGCGTACCGATCATCTGAGTTCGCACGCCGGGCAGGTGTCGTTTCCCGGCGGCCGTACGGATCCCGGCGACGAAAACGCGATAACCACTGCGCTGCGCGAAAGCGAGGAAGAAATCGGGCTCGACCGAACATTGGTCACGCCGATGGGTTATCTGGATTGCTTCGAGACGATCAGCGGCTTCAGCATTACGCCGGTCGTTGCGCGCATTGCACCCGAAGCACGTTTTCGTCCCGCACCGGATGAAGTGGCCGAAGTATTCGAAGTGCCACTCGCGTTCTTCCTTGAACGAGACAACCTCAAGCGCTACACCATGGAGTTTCGAGGACATCGCCGTGAGATGGTGGAGTTCGACCATAGCGGCCACCGCATCTGGGGTGCCACCGCCGCGATGCTGGAAAACCTGTTGCAGAGGATGGAGCACGCATGAAAAGTACGCTGATTTCCGTCGCTGAACTCGCTGCACTGAAACCTGACGATGTATTGGTCGTCGATTGCCGCTACGACCAGTTCGATGCGCAAAAGGGTGAGCGCGATTATCACGCCGAGCACATTCCGGGCGCTGTCTTCGCGAGCCTCGATCACGATCTGGCGGATCTTGGCCGCATACCGCTTGGCCTCGGGCGCCATCCGTTGCCTTCAGAAGAAGCATTCTCCGCATCGCTTGGAAAATGGGGCTGGCGTCCGGGCCTACAGGTGGTTTGCTACGACGCTGGGAATGGTGCGCTGGCGGCTGCGCGATTGTGGTGGTTGCTGCGCGTGACGGGCGTAAAGGATGTCGCCGTGCTCGATGGCGGTTTCGCTGCATGGAAGTCAGCGGGGAAACCCGTCGAACAAGCGGCGCCGCAACGCCAGTCGACGCACGTGTCGTTGCACTACGACGCGAATCAGTACCTTATCGATCACGCTGCTGCGGGTCATTTGAAGCAGGAGTTGCTGCTGGATGCGCGCGCCACACCGCGTTATCGCGGCGAGGTAGAACCGCTCGATCGTGCAGCGGGTCATGTGCCGGGTGCGGCGAATCGGCCGTTCACCGAGAACCTTGATGCCGATGGACGCTTCAAGCCTGCTGCGGCACTCAAGCGGGAATTTCTCGCCGTGCTTGGCGATCACGCACCGGATCAGGTCGTCCACATGTGCGGCTCGGGCGTGACGGCCTGCCATAACCTTCTCGCCATGGAGCACGCCGGACTTTCCGGTTCGCGTCTTTACGCGCCGTCCTGGAGCGGATGGGTGAGCGATTCTTCGCGGCCCATCGAAACGAGTGCCGGTAGCACCGGCAACTCGTAATCGTCGAAGACTGCGTCAGTCCTTCTTCTTCAGGCGCGCCACCAGTTGCTGCAGGGTGGTTTGCGTTTCCGGGTGATAGAACGCGTCGACGAAGGTATCGATCGGCAGCGCATCGACGTCGGCGTACGCCGCCATCAAATCGGCACGTGCAATTTGGCGAGTCCCAAGCATCGCGTGCGCAGGGAGTGCCAGCATGCCGTTGAGCCAATGCAGCGCACGCGTGGTGACCTGATCGATGGCGGTGAGTTCATCCACAAAGCCGCACGCCAAGGCTTGCTGCGCATCGATCAACGCTCCCGATACCAACAAGCGCTCCGCGCGATAGGCCCCGACGATGCGGCGCAACGCCATTTGAATACAGTCCGGTGCAATCAGCCCGACCTGCACTTCGTTAAGGCCGATGCGATACGGACCTTCGGCCATCACACGGTAATCGCAGAACAGCGAAAGCACGGCGCCGCCTGCGGGACTATGACCGGTAATCGCCGCAACAACGGGCACCGGCGAATGCGCCAATGCCGCGCAGGTGACGAAGAATTCGCGCCAGAATCCGCGCACGCCGGCACGGTCGAGTGTGAGCAGGGTGGGGACATCCACGCCCGCGGAAAACATGCCTTGCGTACCCGATAGCACGATACCGCGCGCACCGCCTTGAACCGCTTCATTCACTCCGTTTTGAATCGCGCGCAGCAGATCGATGTTGAGCGCGTTGACGGGCGGCCGAGCCATCTGGATTTCGGTGATGGCATCGTGCTTGACGAGATTGAGCATGGTTGGCTCCAAAGAGAAGGTCAGGATTGAGGCTGATCGTCGGCCGTCCATGTGTAGCGTACGGCGTAATCGAGCGTTGCTTTTCCGTTCGCCGGTACGTTGATACGGAACTCCAGCGTATCGGTTGTCTGGTTGCTTGGCTTGGTCGTGGAGGACGTCACCGTCCACTGGCGCCAGCGATTGGGATGTTCGCGCACCAGCACCGTGCGTGCCGTGTCGCCAGTGTTGGTCAGCGTGATGCGAAATGCCTCGTCCAGTGTGCGCCCGGCTTTGTCGACGTGGAAGCTGGTGCGCTCGCGGTTACCGCGAAGGTCGAAAGCGGTGCCGAGCGTGATGGTGGCATCTGCACCTTTCGGCGTGTCGGTGATACGTCCTTCGCCGATGAATTGCGGTACGCCGTTGCGATCCGCCGTCAATACGCGCAGATAGCCGGCCGGCAAGCTATCAAATGCTGTCAGGCGAAATGTGCTGGTGATGCTGGTGTTGTTGTCGGTGTTGAATTGATCGTTCAACATCGGCTGCGGCGGCATCCAGTTGCCACCGTTCTCGTAAAGCGCCGTGCGCTCGCACGTCATGGTTCGCGTGGCGTAGAGCGGCACCTGGCTGATGCTGCCATCAGGGAGATCGACGGGAGCGGGCAGGGCGTAGCTGCGATAGTCGGCCAGCGTGGATTGTTCTGGCATGGCGCCTCCCAGGATCGTTCCCTCGGGAACGGCTTTCGCCATCATCATCGGACGCGGTCCTGAAGGCTTGGCGAAATTCGGTTCACCGGCGATCAGTGTCACCTTCGCATCGTGCCAGTCCCGGCCGCTGCGGTTGGCGATGCTTGCGCGCGACTCAAATTGCGCGCTGCAAGCGCTACCCGATTGAAGCGTCGCCACATATGCGGCGCGCCAACCGATGCCCGACGTGGGATAGCTCAGCACGGCATTTGCATCGCCGCTACGCGATGCATCGACGCGTAAGCGCAGGCTTGAGCCGGTAGGGAAGCTGTTGCTGCCGGTGTTTACCGCGGCATAGTTGCGTACGAGTGTGGTTCCACCGCTGGTGTTGTTCACTACCAGCCCGTCATCACCCGCGCGAAGCAGCGTGCCGCTCGCGAGCGGTTGGCCATTGTCGCCAAGCACACTGATCGTGCTGCCGGTCAGGCCGGTGAGCGCAGCATTGGCGCCCTGGCCCAACAGCAAGCGCTGCGAGACGACCTTGGCTTCGCCGCCGGGAAAACCCAGCGCCATGGCTTCGGCGTCGAGATTATTCGGCAAATCCCCAATAACGATGTCGTGCACACCGGATTGCAACGATACGCTGCGCTGCTCGCGCACGACCGCGTACCCCTCGTCGATGGAGCCGCTACCGTTGCTCGCGTAAAGGCCGGGGTTGTCGCTGCGATAGAGCGTTATCGATGCATTGTCCGCTGCGTTAACCAGCGACGCGAAACAAAAAACGGCACAGGCAACGGCGAGGGCGGTTCGATGTTGAATCGTCATGGGGGCGCTCCATCGGCAGGGGTCCGCCGCCATCATAACGATGCTGTGTGAACGCCGTACGCGGTTTAAGCAGCTGCTCCGGTGGCCGATTCGCGAACCGTTTGGGGAAGCGGCACGGACTTGCCGCTGGCCGGGTCCATCCAGACCATGACCACGTGGCCATCGCAATAAAGCTGGCTCTCATCGCTGGCATCGACAATGCGATGGCCAATCGTCATGGAGCTATTGCCGAGCCGGGTGCAGAGCAGTTGAACGACCAGCTGCGCTGGCCATTCGATGGGGCGGCGATAGTTGATCTCGCTGGCCGCCATCACCGGCGCTGCATTGCCGGTCATCCACGTTCCCGGCAAGTGCTGCAGCCATTGCAGACGCGCTTCTTCCAGAAAGGTGAGATAGCTTGAATTGTTGACGTGATTGAACGCATCGAGATCACGCCAGCGCACACTGATCGACGCCGTGTATAGCAATACGGCTTCATTGTTTGAATCGTTCGAGCTCATGCTTACGACGCTACCTTGCGTTTGGCCTTGGTGGTGCTTTGACCGGATCTTGCGCTGGCCGCTTTGACCGGTTTCAGATGCGGCGCCAGGAAGTGCCCAGTATGCGAGTTGGGCGTGCTGGCCACAGTTTCCGGTGTACCCGTCACGAGAATCCGGCCGCCGCCGGAGCCACCTTCCGGTCCCAGGTCGACAATCCAGTCGGCCGTTTTGATGACGTCGAGATTGTGCTCGATCACGACCACCGTGTTGCCTTGTTCGACCAACTGATGCAGCACGTCGAGCAGCTGTTCGATGTCGTGGAAATGCAGGCCTGTCGTGGGTTCGTCGAGAATGTAGAGCGTGCGCCCGGTGTCGCGCTTGGAAAGCTCTTTCGACAGCTTCACGCGCTGCGCTTCACCACCCGACAACGTCGTCGCGCTCTGCCCAAGCTTGATGTAATCCAGCCCCACGGCACGCAGCGTATCGAGTTTGCGCGCAATCGTAGGCACGTTCTCGAACAGCTTGGACGCGTCTTCCACCGTCATGCCGAGCACGTCGGCAATCGTGTGACCCTTGTAGAGAATCTCCAGCGTCTCGCGGTTGTAGCGTTTGCCGTGGCAGACGTCGCAAGGTACGTACACGTCGGGGAGGAAGTGCATTTCCACCTTGATCATGCCGTCGCCTTCGCAGGCTTCGCATCGGCCACCGCGAACGTTGAAGCTGAAACGACCGGGTGTGTAGCCGCGCGCACGCGATTCGGGAACTTGCGCGAACAGCTCACGCAGCGGTGTGAAAAGACCCGTGTACGTGGCCGGATTCGAACGCGGCGTGCGTCCGATGGGCGACTGGTCGATGTCCACCACCTTGTCGAACAGTTCCATGCCTTCGATGGATTTGTACGGCGCAGGCTGTGTGCTCGAACCATTCAGTTCGGCGGCGGCAAGCGCGAACAACGTGTCGTTGACCAGCGTCGACTTGCCCGATCCGGATACGCCCGTGACGCACGTAAACAGACCTGCAGGAATGGCCAGATCGACGTTCTTCAGATTGTTGCCGGTCGCGCCTTTCAGATAGAGCCACGAGTCTTTATCCAACTGTTCGCGGCGCTCTTCAGGTATTTTGATGCCGCGTTTGCCGGAGAGAAATTGACCGGTGACGGAACGCGGCGATGCGAGGATATCTTTCATCGTCCCCTGCGCAACGATTTCGCCGCCGTGCACGCCTGCGCCAGGTCCAATATCCAGAACGTGGTCGGCCGCGCGAATCGCATCCTCGTCATGTTCAACGACGATCACTGTGTTACCCAAATCGCGCAGGCGAGTCAGCGTGCCGAGCAGGCGTTCGTTGTCGCGCTGATGCAAACCGATCGACGGCTCGTCCAGCACGTACATGACGCCGACGAGACCTGCACCGATTTGCGAGGCCAGACGAATGCGCTGCGCTTCGCCGCCCGATAACGTATCGGCCTGACGATCGAGCGTGAGGTAATTCAAGCCCACGTCGTTGAGGAAGCTCAGGCGCTCGCGAATTTCCTTCACGATCTTCACGGCAATCTCGCCGCGCCAGCCGGTGAGCTTAAAGGTGTCGAAGAAGCCCAGCGCATCGTCGATAGAGCGTGCCGTGAGTACGGGCAACGCTTGATCGGCAACGAATACGTTGCGTGCTGAACGATTCAAGCGTTGACCGTTGCATTCCGGACACGGATTGTCGGTGATGTATTTCGCCAGCTCCTCGCGCACCGCTGACGATTCGGTTTCCTTGTAGCGCCTTTCGAGGTTCGGAAGAATTCCCTCGAATGCATGCTCGCGCGTAACTTTTCCGCCGCGCTCGGTGAGATAGCGGAAGGCGATCTTCTCTTTGCCGCTCCCGTACAGAATGGCCTGCTGCACGGTCTTGTTGAGCTTCTGCCACGGCGTGTCGACATCGAAGCCGTAGTGGTTGGCCAGCGACATGATCAACTGGAAGTAATGCGCGTTGCGGCGATCCCACCCGCGAACAGCGCCGCTTGCCAGCGACAATTCCGGATGACCCACGACACGGTCGGGCGAGAACACCTGTGTCACGCCCAGACCATCGCACGACGGGCATGCGCCCACGGGCGAGTTGAACGAGAACAGGCGCGGCTCGAGTTCAGGCAACGAGTAATCGCAAACCGGGCAGGAGTAGCGCGAGGAGAACAACTGTTCGTTCGCCTTGGCGTCGTCCATGTCCACGACGATGGCCAGACCGTCGCCCAGACGCAGCGCCGTTTCGAATGATTCGGCCAGGCGTTGCTTGATGTCATCGCGTGGACGGAAGCGATCGATCACCGCTTCGATGGTGTGCTTCTGTCTCAGCGTGAGCGCAGGCACGGCATCGAGGTCATGCACGGTGCCATCGACACGCGCACGCACGAAACCCTGTGCACGCAGCTGTTCGAACACCTGCACGTGCTCGCCCTTGCGTTCGCGGATCACCGGCGCCAGCAACATGAAGCGCTTGTCCGGATTCATCGCCAGCGTGGTGTCGACCATCTGGCTGACCGTTTGCGCTTCCAGCGGAATACCGTGATCAGGACAGCGTGGCGTACCCACGCGCGCGTACAGCAGGCGCAGGTAGTCGTAGACCTCGGTAATCGTGCCGACCGTCGAACGCGGGTTGTGCGAGGTGGACTTCTGTTCGATCGAGATGGCGGGGGAGAGACCCTCGATGTGATCGACGTCCGGCTTCTCCATCATCGAGAGAAATTGCCGGGCGTAGGCCGACAGCGACTCCACGTAACGACGCTGCCCCTCGGCGTAGATGGTGTCGAACGCCAGCGAGGATTTGCCCGAACCGGACAGGCCTGTAATCACGATCAACCGATCGCGCGGCAGGTCAAGGTCGATGTTCTTGAGGTTGTGCGTGCGCGCGCCGCGGATGCGTATGGTGTCCATTACGCCTAGATATTTGGGGGACCGCTCACTATAGCAAGAGGGTGCGTTCAGCCCGTGTGGGGATCGAAATAACCTGCTGACAACGTGGTGTCAGCAGACGCGTTTGAAGGATTGCTAGGCAGCGAACCGCGGGGCGAATATGCTCGGCCGCTGTTTCCGAAATTCCTTATACGGCCGGAGGGTGTGACATGGCGGTAAGCAAGCGGGTGATGGGCGTGGGACTTTGCGTGGCACTGGCGTCCGGATCGGCCATTGCCGCACCGCCGAGCACGGAGAAGGTGCAGCAGCTGATCGAAATGATGGGCGTGCCGGCGCAGTTCACCGACATGAACAACCAGATGACCTCAATGATGAGCCTGCAATTTCCTTGCGTGGACGCGAGCTACTGGCAGACCTACATCGACAAGAACGGTCAGGCCCAGCTCGTCCAGGCGATGATTCCTGCTTACCAGCACCACTTCTCGGCCGAGGACGTCGACGGTCTGATCAAGTTCTATAAGACCCCGCTCGGCCAGAGACTGGTGAGCCAGATGCCAGGCACCATGACCGAAGCCGCCCAGGCCGTCCAGCAGTGGGGCCGTCAGCGGACCAGCGAGATGTTCGCGGAGCTGCAGAAATCCGGAAAACTGGACGCCCAGGGCAGGTGCCCGGCTTCGACTTCCGGCGGTAGCACCGGCAGCCCGGGGGCACCTTCGGGTGGCGGTTCGCCGAGCCAACCCTGAGGCTGAACGGGTTGCCGGACGCCCTTTTCGTGCACTGGTCACTTGTTGACCAGAAAAGCGCCTAGTCGATATAATCCACAGTTCACTGCGCCCGAATAGGTCGCGGTGAACCCAAGAGAATAACGACAGAAGGGCTATTGCCATGAGTTATGCAGTCATCAAGACCGGCGGCAAGCAGTACCGCGTCCAGCAGGGCGATGTCCTGCGCGTGGAACTGCTGAACGCCGAAGAAGGCGCCAATGTGAAGTTCGACCAGGTGTTGCTGGTCGGCTCCGGTGAAACCATCACCGTCGGCGCACCCACCGTGTCCGGTGCCACCGTGAGCGCCACCGTGCGCAAGCATGGCCGCGCCGACAAGGTCCGCATCGTCAAGTTCCGCCGCCGCAAGCACTACAAGAAGCAGCAGGGACACCGTCAGCATTTCACCGAAGTCGAGATCACGGGCATCAACGCCTGATTAGCCGGAGTAAAGAGTCATGGCACATAAAAAAGGCGTAGGTTCATCCCGCAACGGTCGCGATTCGAACCCCAAATACCTCGGTGTGAAGGTCTACGGTGGTCAGGCCATCGAAGCCGGCAACATCATCGTGCGTCAGCGCGGCACCCAGTTCCATGCTGGCACCGGCGTGGGTCTGGGTCGTGACCACACGTTGTTCGCGCTGGTCGACGGCAAGGTCGAGTTCAAGGTCCGCGGCGAGAACAATCGCAGGTACGTCAACGTCGTTAAGGGTTAAATCCTTTCCGACGCGATAGCGAAGGCCCCGCCTGGCGGGGCCTTTGTTTTTTGTAGCGCTTCTTCGGACACGCCGCGGCTCGTAGTGCCGCTGCACCCAGCGAAGTCACGTCGTCATTGGCCGGCTCCGCCGTTGAAAAGCGCTTCGGCGCAGGCCGGAATCCAGTGACCTCAGTAGTGAATCAAGTGTTATCGCCAGATTGCGCGCCTTCGCGGCCTGCCATCTCGCGACGAGGCACCAACCCTGCGATAACGTCACTGGATTCCAGCCTGCGCCGGAATGACGGTGTGGCAAGATCGCTTATCCCCACTGTTCCCCAACTCCGGCCTATCCCATGAAATTCGTCGACGAAGCGATCATCAAAGTCCACGCGGGGGACGGTGGCAACGGCTGCATCAGTTTCCGCCGCGAGAAGTTCATCCCGTTCGGTGGTCCGGATGGCGGCGACGGTGGCACGGGCGGTTCCGTGTGGCTCGTTGCCGATGAAGGCCTCAACACCCTGATCGACTTCCGTCACCAGCGCAGCTTCAAGGCACAGCGCGGACAGAACGGCATGGGCAGCGACATGTACGGCAAGGGCGGCGAAGACACCACCATTCGCGTACCGGTCGGAACCGTCGTGACCAACGTCGATACCGATGAGCAGATCGGTGATCTCACCTCGCACGGCCAGCGTTTGCTTGTGGCGCAGGGCGGCAAGGGTGGCCTGGGCAACATCCACTTCAAGAGCTCGGTCAATCGCGCGCCGCGCAAGTCCACGCCCGGTACGCCCGGCGAATTGCGCGAATTGAAGCTGGAACTCAAGCTTCTCGCGGACGTCGGTTTGCTTGGATTTCCCAATGCAGGCAAATCCACATTCATTCGTGCCGTATCGGCTGCAACGCCGCGCGTCGCGGATTATCCGTTTACGACGCTGCATCCCAATCTGGGCGTTGTGAGCCTCGGCACGGATCAGAGCTTTGTGATTGCCGACATTCCCGGCCTGATCGAGGGCGCTGCAGAAGGTGCGGGTTTGGGCATTCAATTCCTGCGTCACCTCGCACGCACACGTTTGCTTTTGCATCTGGTGGATGTCGCGCCGATGGATGGTTCCGATGTCGTCGAGCAAGTGCATGCCATCGAGCAGGAACTGGAGAAGTTCGACCCCGAACTGCTCGGACGCCCGCGCTGGCTGGTGCTCAACAAGGCCGACGTGTTGCCCGAAGACGAGCGTCAGGCCGTCGCGGAAGACATCGTCAAGCGTCTGGGTTGGACGCAACCGTGGTTTCTCGTCTCGGCGATCGCGCGCGAAAACACGATGGCCGTCTGTCAGCAGGTGCAACGTTTCTTCGAAGAGCAGAAGCAGGCACGCGAAGGCCGCAACGACATGCTGCCGGGCGACGTGCGTTTGCGCGGCGAAGATCACAACTAGGACGATCTGCAGGGTCGCCTGATCGCGGCGCATCGTTCATCATGTGACCTTTGCGGCCGCTGGCCGCTGTTTGGAGGCCTTGATGAGTAATCGCCGCGACTTTCTTAAAACCACTTTGCTCGCCACATCAGCGCTGGCCGTCGTGCCGCGCATTTCGCGCAGCGCCGCACAAATGAGTGGCTCCGTTCCTGGAAATGTCGGCGCGCGCGTTGTGTCGACATGGGATTTCGGCGTTCCCGCCAATCAGGCTGCCTGGACGGTGTTGGGTCCCGGTGGCAAGCCACTCGATGCGGTGGAAACGGGTGTGCAGGTGCCCGAGTCCGATCTGAACAATCACAGCGTCGGCCGAGCGGGCTATCCGGACCGCGACGGCAAAGTTACGCTGGACGCCAGCATCATGGATGGCGACGGCCGCTGCGGTGCGGTCGCGGCGCTCGAACACATCGGTCACCCGATCAAGGTGGCGCGCAAGGTGATGGAGAACACACCGCACGTGCTACTGGTCGGCGATGGCGCGCTGGAATTTGCGCTGCAACAGGGTTTCACCAAGGAAAATCTGCTCACGCCCGAGTCGGAAAAAGCGTGGCATGAGTGGTTGAAGCATTCCCAATACAAGCCTGTCGCCAACAGCGAAAACATCGACTACCACCAGGCGCAGCAAAGCCTTGGATTGCCGGGCGGGAAGAACAATCACGACACCATCGGCATGCTTGCTGTCGATGCCAACGGGCGCCTCGCCGGCGCATGCACCACCAGTGGCATGGCGTGGAAGCTGCACGGGCGCGTGGGCGACAGCCCGATCATTGGCGCCGGTTTGTATGTCGATAACGAAGTCGGTGGCGCAACGTCCACGGGCGTCGGCGAAGAAGTGATTCGCAACGCGGGTAGCTTTCTCGTCGTCGAACTCATGCGCCAAGGTCGCAGTCCGCAGGAGGCGTGCGAAGAAGCCGTGCGGCGCATCGTGAAGAAGCGTCCTGATGCTGCCAAGGAATTGCAGGTCGGTTTCCTGGCCTTGCGGCGCGATGGCGAGTGCGGTGCGTACGCTATCCAGAAAGGTTTCACTTACGCTGTGTGCGACGCGCATAAGCAGGATCTTCTGCTGGCGTCGCCCAGCGTTTATCAAACGACATTTAGCTGATGACCACGCCAATCACACTGGAAATTGCAGCCGGCTCACTCACCTCCGCGCAAGCCGCGCAGGAAGGTGGTGCCGATCGCATCGAGCTATGCGGCAGTCTTTCTGAAGGAGGCATTACGCCTTCTTACGGCGTCATTGCCACAACACGCGATCACGTGCGCTTGCCCATCTACGTGCTGATTCGTCCGCGTGGGGGCGATTTTCTGTATGGCGATGCCGAATTCGATGCCATGCAGCGCGACATCGAAACCTGCGCGCGTCTTGGTTGTGATGGCGTGGTGGTTGGCGCGCTCACGGACGATGGCGCGGTCGATCCGCGCTGTCACGGGCTCGTCGCTGCGGCAGGGAAAATGGGTGTGACCTTCCATCGCGCATTCGACGCGAGTGCGGACTTGCAACGTTCGCTGGAAGACGTCGTAGCGCTTGGCTGTGAGCGAATCCTGACGTCCGGCGGCCGTGCGAATGCGTTGCAGGGCGCGGATGTGATTGCGGGATTGGTCAGACATGCGGCTGGCCGCATCGCGATCATGGCTGGGGCGGGTATTCGCTCGGGGAACGTGGTCGATATCGCCCGGCGAACCGGTGCGCATGAATTTCACGGCTCCGCGCGGGGTGTTCAGCCCTCGCGGATGCGTTACCGCAATCCGGCGCTGCAGGATCTGTCGCCCCATACGGACCAGACGAATGTGGACGAAGTGCGTGCCATGAAGAAGCAGCTGCTGGCGCTGCGCTGATCGCCGTGCGCTGCGAGGCGAGGCCGCAAACGCCGGAGACGAAAAAGCCGGCGTTTCCGCCGGCTTTTCGACAACCCGTTTGGACGCGGAAGCTTAAGCCAGCTCGTGGATCTTCGCGTTCAGGCGGCTCTTATGACGAGCAGCTTTGTTCTTGTGGATCAGGCCGCGAGCGGCATAACGATCCATGACCGGCTGGGCAGCAGCAAAAGCGGCTACGGCGCCGTTCTTGTCCTTAGCCTCAATGGCCTTGACGACCTTGCGCAGGGCGCTGCGCACCATGGAACGGGCGCTGACGTTGCGCAGGCGGCGCTGCTCGGACTGGCGCGCGCGCTTCTTCGCGGACTTGATGTTAGCCAAGGTAGAACTCCGGAATTGCTTTGGGTTGGAGAAAGACGCCGATTATGGCTTCAATTTCCCGATGGGTCAAGCGGTTGGGCCGCTTCCGATGGCCCGTTGCGGGCTATTTTCGCTCATTTGGGACCAGAAGTCTCAGAATGGTTCCGTCTCTGTGCTGGAGTCGGGCCCGTGAAGCGTTTCGGAGGTTTACGAAAACTGCTTTTCATCCATGGGCTGGCGACGCTGGCCGCGGTGGTTGGGCTCACCGTCTCGCCAGCGGCGATACCCGCAGTGGCCGGTATCCATCTGGACCCCGGTTCTTATCTGATGGCCTATTTGCTGGCTGGTGCGGAGTTTGGCCTCTCGTTCCTGTCGTTTGGCGGCTGCCGCCTGACGGATGCGCGCGGCCTGCGGCTGATTGCGTACAGCTGCATCGTTTTCCACGGAACATCGGCGCTGCTCGAGGCCTATGTCGCCTATGGGCAGCGAGAAAACACGGTGCTGTGGATCAACATCGCGGTCCGCATCGTCATCATCGCGCTGTTCGCCTTTTTCGCTCGCCCGGCGGCCAAATCGGCATCCGAGTCGTAAATCGGGGTTATGCATCCGATTTCCGCCAGATCAGTGACCATTGCAACACCTTCGGCGACTGTCAAAATCCACGCCTGCGCAACGCGCCGTGCAAAGTCATTGAAGAAGTCGGGAGAGGCATGAAGTCGCCAAGCTTGTTACGCGGGCTGTTGTCGTTCAGCAGCATGACGATGGTGTCGCGCGTGCTTGGGCTGCTGCGGGATATCTCGATCAGTCACGTCTTCGGCGCTAACGTGGCGACCGACGCGTTCTGGGTGGCGTTTCGCATTCCCAACTTCATGCGCCGTATGTTTGCGGAAGGCTCATTCTCTACCGTCTTCGTGCCGGTGTTTACGGAAGTCAAAGAGAAGGGCACTCACGAGGATTTGAAGCGGCTGACGGTGTCGGTTGCAGGCACGCTCGGCGGCATATTGCTGGTGATCACGGCCATCGGTGTGTTGTTCGCGCCGCAAGTGACGACGATATTTACACCGGGCGCTATCGACGAACCGCACAAGTTCGCGCTGACCGTCGAACTGTTGCGGCTCACCTTTCCGTTTCTCTTGTTCGTGTCGCTGACGGCGTTATCGGGCGGTGTGCTGAACAGCTTTCATCGCTTCGGACTGCCAGCGCTCACGCCAGTGATCCTCAACCTGTGCATGATTGCTGGCGCATGGTGGCTATCGAAGCATCTGCAAACACCGATCCTCGCGATGGGCTGGGCGGTGTTCGCAGCGGGCATTTTTCAGGTGATTTTTCAGCTGCCTGCATTGCGGCAGCTTGGCTTGCTCGCATGGCCGCGCTGGGGCTGGAATCACCCTGATGTACGCCGGATCATGAAGCAGATGGTGCCGACATTGTTCGGCTCATCGGTGTCGCAGATCAATCTGTTGTTCGACACGGTGATCGCATCGCTACTGATTTCCGGTTCGCAGACATGGTTGTCGCAAGCGGATCGGTTTCTCGAATTGCCGCTCGGCGTGTTTGGTGTCGCGCTGGGTACGGTGATTCTGCCGTCGCTGTCGCGTCATCACGTGGCGACCGATCACGAAGGTTTTTCCAAGGCGCTCGATTGGGGATTGCGCATAACGCTGTTGATTGCCGTGCCTGCCATGTTCGGCTTGATGCTGCTTGCCGAACCCTTGGTGGCCACGCTATTTCAGAATGGCCAATTCACGCCGTTCGACACGCGCATGGCCACACTCTCGGTGACGGCGCTGAGTTTCGGTGTTCCTGCTTACGCACAAGTGAAGGTGCTGCTGCCCGCTTTCTATGCACGCAAAGACACGCGCACGCCGGTTCGTGCTGGCGTTGCGGCGTTGATCACCAACATGCTGCTCAACGGCCTGTTCCTTGTGCTGCTTTATGCGCTGTGGGCGCCGCCGGCATTGAAAGCGGGGCCGCTGTTCGAAGGTCTGTCGAAGGTGCCGGGGCTGCACTTGGCACTGGGCATGGCGAGCGCCGTTGCCAGCTACGTCAATCTGCTGCTGCTATGGCGCTGGTTGGGGCAGGCCAATATTTACGAGCGTCAGCCGGGATGGCGGCGTCATCTGATCCGTCTGGCACTCGCTTGCGCGGCGATGACGATCGTGTTGCTGCTCGGCCGCTGGTATTGGCCGGACTGGACGCAGATGCACGTGATCGGACGCGTATGGCGGCTGGCATTCCTTGTCGGCGCAGGCGGTGCGACGTATGTGGCGGTTCTGTTCGCCACCGGCTTTCGTCTACGCGAATTGCACCACGCTTGAACGCTATACTGGCGCGATGATGAAACTGTCCCGGGACGTTGCGGGGCCGTGTGTGGCCCCCGGCGGCAGTGTGATTGCGGTCGGCGCTTTCGATGGTCTGCATCGCGGTCACCAAGCCTTGCTCAATCAGGTGCGAGAGCGCGCGCAGGCGCTCGGCTGTATGCCTATCGTGGTGAGTTTCGAGCCGCTGCCGCGAGCGTACTTTTCGAAGGAGCCGGTGCCGCGGCTGTCCAGCGTGCGCGAAAAGTTGCTGGGCTTTGCGGCTTCCGGCATGGAGCACACGCTGCTGCTGCGCTTCAACCAGGCGCTGACTGCCATGTCGGCGGAAGATTTTATCCAGCGCGTATTGATCGAGCGATTGAATGTGCGTGAGGTATGGGTCGGGGCGGATTTCCGTTTCGGCCACAAACGCGCGGGCGATGTCGCGATGCTGGAACGTGTCGGCGCCGAGCGCGGTTTCGCCGCGCACACGATGCCGGTGGTGTTGCTCGACGGCGAACGCATCTCCGCCAGCCGCGTACGTGCCTTGCTCGCCGCCGGCAATTTTGGCGCGGCCGCACCCTTGCTCGGGCGTCCCTTTGTCATGGAAGGCAAGGTCGAATACGGCAAACAGCTGGGCCGTACGCTGGGTTATCCGACCGCCAACATCCATCTGCGCGATCGGGTGACCCCCGTGCACGGCATTTTTGCGGTCCGGGTGGGGCTGGGCGAGGGTGAGTGCAGTTGGCCCGGCGTCGCCAGCCTCGGCACGCGGCCGACGGTCAACGAGGTCGTCGAGCCCTTGCTGGAAGTCCACCTGTTCGACTTCGACGGCCATCTGTACGGCCAGCGCATGGCGGTGGAATTCGTCGCCAAGCTCCGCGACGAGATGAAATTCGACGGATTGGACCCATTAAAGGTACAAATGGATCATGATGCGCGTTCGGCCCGGGAGATCCTGGGCATGAACCCGGTACTGATCGGCGAGTAGAAGGCGAGCCCCATGGCGAAGAAAAACCTGCCTGTTCTATCTGATACGACCGCAACAGCGGCCGTGGCGATCATTATTATTTGAAGCACCCGCCGAAGCGCGTGCGTCTGGGGTGACCTAGGCACGCATTCGTAGTCGTCATGACTTCTGAAAGCGCCGCGGGGTGTGTCGCGCGGCGCAGGGAAGACTGGCTGTCTTTCCAAGCCGTGAGGCGCAGCCCGCGGCGCTTTCAGAAGTCACCCGAAGGGCCGGCTCTGTTTGCCCGCATCTCTTCGGGGCATCGGTTCGACAGACAGCCAGTCTGCCTTCACCGATGCCCCTGTGATCTGCGGACAAACAGAGCCGGTGCCGACCACGAATGCGTGCCTAGGTCACCCCTGACCGCCGCGCGCGGCGAGCAAACGTAAGACGCTTCGGTTCCTCGGGTGATGCTCGGTTATCGAAGCGGGAAGAACGACCGGCGGTGCCGTCACGGTGATGGCATCCCATAGCACGGCGCCCGAGCGATGACCCAGGACTACAAGAGCACCATCAACCTGCCACAGACCACCTTTCCGATGCGCGGGGATCTCCCCAAGCGCGAACCGGGCTGGCTGGCCGATTGGGAAAAGGCAGGCCGCTACCACCAGATTCAGGCGAAGACCGCAGGGCGTCCGATCTTTCTGCTGCACGACGGTCCGCCGTATGCGAACGGCGCGATCCACATCGGGCACGCGGTCAACAAGATTCTCAAGGACATCGTGGTCAAGTCGAAGGTGCTTGCGGGCTTTCACGCACCGTATGTGCCCGGCTGGGATTGCCACGGCATGCCGATCGAAATCCAGGTCGAGAAGCAGTTCGGCAAGAACCTTCCCGCTGCCGAAGTGCAGCGCAAGGCACGCGCGTACGCGCTGGAGCAGATCCAGACACAGCGCGCGGACTTCAAGCGCCTGGGTGTGCTCGGCGATTGGGATCGTCCCTATCTCACGATGGATCACACCAACGAGGCGTCGGAACTGCGCGCGCTCTCGGAGATGTTGCGCAAGGGCTACATCTATCGCGGCTTGAAACCGGTCAACTGGTGCTTCGATTGCCGTTCGGCGCTGGCCGAAGCGGAAGTCGAATACGAAGACAAGACCGACATCGCGATCGACGTGGGCTTTGCGTTCGATGATCCGGCCGCGGTCGCCAAAGCATTCGGGTTGGAGAAACTTCCCAAGCCTAACGGCATGATCGTGATCTGGACGACTACGCCATGGACGATCCCCGCCAACCAGGCGCTCAACCTGCATCCGGATTTCAGCTATAGCCTCGTCGATACGACGAAGGGCTTGCTGATTCTCGCCACCGAGCGCGTGGAAGAGTGCCTGAAGACCTACGGTCTGGAAGGCCATATCGTCGCGTCTGCACCGGGCAGCGCACTTGGCGACTTGCGCTTCCGTCATCCGCTTTACAACGTCGATCCGGGTTATGCGCGCTTGTCGCCGGTGTATTTCGGCGATTACGTGACGCTGGATACCGGTACCGGCATCGTGCACTCATCGCCTGCTTACGGCGTGGAAGACTTCCTGTCGTGCAAAGCGCACGGCATGAAGGACGCGGACATCATCAATCCGGTGATGGGCGATGGTCACTATGCGTCGACGCTGCCGCTGTTCGGCGGCATGTTCATATGGAAGGCGAATCCGAAGATCGTCGAAGCGCTGGATCAAGCCGGTTCGCTGTTGCATCAGAACAAGTACACACATAGCTACATGCATTGCTGGCGCCACAAGACGCCGATCATCTATCGCGCCACGTCGCAGTGGTTCGCGGGCATGGATGTTGTGCCCAAAGATGGCGGCAAGACGTTGCGTGAGACAGCGCTCGACGGTATCGAGGCAACACGCTTCTTTCCGGCGTGGGGCAAGCAGCGTCTGCATGCGATGATCGCCAATCGCCCGGACTGGACATTGTCGCGTCAGCGTCAGTGGGGCGTGCCGATGGCGTTCTTCGTGCATCGCGAAACCGGCGAGCTGCATCCGCGCACACCGGAGTTGCTGGAAGAAGTGGCCAAGCGCATCGAGCAAGATGGTATCGAGGCATGGCAGAGCATCGAACCCGGCGATTTCCTCCCTGCCGACGAAGCAGCGCAGTACGAGAAAAATCGCGACACGCTCGACGTGTGGTTCGATTCGGGCACGACGCACTGGCACGTCCTGCGTGGTTCGCATGTCGATGTGTCGACGTTCCCGGCCGACCTCTATCTGGAGGGTTCCGATCAGCATCGCGGCTGGTTCCATTCGTCGCTGCTTACGGCCTCGATGCTCGATGGCCAGCCGCCGTACAAGGAGCTGCTCACGCACGGTTTTGCGGTGGATGGACAGGGCCGCAAGATGTCCAAGTCGCAAGGCAACGTCGTCGCACCGCAGAAGGTGATGGACACGCTCGGTGCCGACATTCTGCGCCTGTGGGTCGCTGCAGCGGATTACCGCAACGAAATGTCGGTGTCCGATGAAATCCTCAAGCGCGTTGCCGATGCGTATCGCCGCATCCGTAACACAGCACGCTTTCTGCTCGGCAATCTGGATGGGTTCGATCCGGCCAAGCATCTGGTGCCGGTCGAAAGCAGCGTACTGCTCGATCAGTGGGCCGTGGGGCAGGCGTACGAAGTGCAGCAGGCCGTGATCGCCGCTTACGAACGCTACGATTTCCCCGAAATCGTTCAACGCGTCCAGAACTTCTGTACGAACGAGATGGGCGCGTTGTATCTGGATATCACCAAGGATCGTCTGTACACGATGCCGACCGAAAGCGTCGGCCGCCGCAGCGCGCAGAGTGCGATGTATCGCATTCTGGAAGCATTGGTGCGTTGGTTGGCACCGATCTTGTCGTTCACGTCGGAAGAAATCTGGCAGCTCATGCCGGGTACGCGTGGCGAAAGCGTGTTGTTCGAAACCTGGTATGACGGTCTTGAGAATACGCAAGGTTCGCCCGAGCAGCGTCGTTATTGGGCCGATCTGTTGGCCATTCGCGACACGGCTTCGCGTGTACTGGAAGACATGCGCAAGGCCGAACGCATCGGTGCTGCGCTTGAGGCGAAGCTCGTCTTGCACGCCGACGCTGTCATCACTGCGCGTTATGCAGAAGCGACAAAAGCGGACGAAATGCGTTTCTTCTTCATCACGTCCGACTTCAGCTTTGCACCGTTGCAGCCACGACCCGATGACGCGGTCGCCGTTGCGCTGGAAGATGGGGCGGCGTACGTCACCGCGAGTGTGAGCAGTGCTGCGAAGTGCATCCGCTGCTGGCACCGTCGCGATGATGTCGGCAGTCATCCGGATCATCCGGAAATCTGCGGGCGCTGCGTGAGTAATGTGGAAGGGCCGGGCGAAAACCGTCACTGGTTCTGAGCTTTCGCTTTGCTCCCCTCTCCTCCGGGAGAGGGGCTGGGGGTGAGGGTTCGGGCAGCGCGCGATGATGATCTCTTGCAGTGAAATTCATCGCAGTGCTTCGATCGGACCCTCACCCCAACCCCTCTCCCGAAGGGAGAGGGGCTTTTATCGGGAATCTTCGAGAATAAAGATGCAATCCAAACCCAACGCATTGCCCTGGCTGCTGGTTTCCGTGCTGGTCATCCTGCTCGATCAGCTCAGCAAATGGTGGGCGCTGACGACGTTGCAGCCAGCTGGCGTCCCGCATCCGGTCATTCCCGGATTTCTTAACTGGACGCTCGCCTTCAACACTGGCGCTGCTTTCAGTTTCCTCGCGCAAAGCGGCGGTTGGCAGCGTTGGTTCTTCGTCGGATTGGCCGTCGTCATCAGCGTCGCGTTGATCATCTGGCTCGCACGCACGGCACGACGCGAATGGCGTACGGCGTTGCCGCTTGCGATGGTGATTGGCGGTGCGCTGGGCAATCTTATCGACCGACTGCATGCTTCGCAGGTCACCGATTTCATCCAGGTCTATTACCACGACTGGTACTACCCGACGTTCAACGTTGCCGATAGCGGCATCTGCGTAGGCGCCGTGTTGTTGATTTTTTTCGGCTTGCGTCAGTCGGCGCCGAACAAGGCATCGTGAATATTTGATCGCCGCGCCACGCGCGAACTTCGGAAAGGCCTGCCATCGCGCAGGCCTTTTTATTCGCATGAACGCCGCACCGTTTTATTTGCGGTCTCTTTACGCCGGGTTTCCACCGACGGCGTATACGCATAGGGGGCGTGCCCGTTCTTCGTCCGGCTCGAAGGAGGCGTTTATGCGTTGCCGTCTCGTTGGTTGTTGCCTCGGTCTGGTTGCGATATTGCCGCTTGGCGCCGCGTTTGGCACCGCAACGCTCCGGCCCGGTCCGCGTACGACTTATGTGCTGGCGGCCATCCTCGACGTATGCATGAAGACGCACCCTGATCTGACGGACCAGGGGCTTCGCGCGTACGCCAACAGCGTCGGACCGTACGTCAAAGAAGCGCGCGATTACGTCAGGCAGCACCCTAACGCGGCTTATGATGCGCAGTTCAAGATTCCCAATCTGGGCATCACGCAGGCCCAGCTGGACGACATCTGTCCAAAGCTCGCCAGCGCCGGCTGGCCGATGCGTCGCCAGGGGATCGTCAACTGGCAGTTTCGCCAGGGGTATGTCGAAAACATCTGGTGACGTGACACCTAACCCCTACGAATCATGCGCCGCCGATCTCTTCGCGTGGCGGGGGCACTCTTTGTCGCAATAGGACGCGTACGGGCAGTCAGTGCCCGGCGGAGTAGCCGCCTTCAGCCCGCCGAAAGCCTCGCAGACCACGTTCTGATCACCCTGGTGGGCGATCGCCGCGAGCTGGGGGCGCCCCACTAGCGCTGTTATGGCCGAAGCCTCCGAGCATGGGGGGCAATTCGGTCATATTGCGGTGCAGCACGGCACCAAAATGAGAACTACGTCACAAATGGCGCGGTTCTTGCCAGTCCTAGCGCAAGAAGTGGGCATCCGGTGATGAGTCGTTTACGTATGACCTTGTCACTATGCGCCATCTAGGTACTACCTCGATCTAAACGCTGACGCTTGGGTGACGTAGGAACGGGCATGTCGTTGAAACAAGGACAAAAATTTCGCGTGCAACGTTTGAGGCAAGCAAAGACCGCATTGTTCGTGTTTTTGGCCCTATACGGCGTTGGTGATGCCGCATTGGCGCAATCAGCGATCCAATCCGCGACCGATCCCGCGAATCTGTTGGCTATGGCCCGCAAGGAGCGGGCCGCGGGGCATCGCATCGAGGCACTCTCCTATACCCAGGACGTTCTGGCCCGCTGGCCGGACAACCTCGAGGCGCGCGAGCTCAACATCCAGATTCTCTCCGAGCTGGGCGCTGCGGCGCGCGCCAAAGAGCTGGGTGCAAGCCTGCCGGACGCGGCTCAAAAGATGCGGCTCGCCGCCGACTACGACGCCCACGAGGTCCGCTGGGCGCGTGGCGAACCCGTCAATCCGCATCGTCCGTATGACGAAGCCGACAAAGCCGCGGCCGATATCGAGAAACTTGCCGACGATCCCACCGCATCGGCCGATATTCGTGAGCGTGCGCGGATGGACTTGCTGGCGGTACTCGATCAGGACGATCGCGCCAAGGAAGTTCTCGGCGATTACGCGCCGATGAAAAAACGCGGCGTGCAATTGCCCGCCTACGCCGAGGAAGCCGTCGCCGACGCGATGATGCAAGAGCACGACGCGCGCGACGCGATTCCGCTTTACGAAGACAGCATTCGCCGCGATCCAGGCCCTTACGATCCGAGCCAGACCGATCCGCGCATCGGCCTGGCGTACGCGTATCTCGCAGCGGGCCGCACGCACGACGCACTCAAGACGATTAATGATCTCGACAAGCGCGAACCGAAGTGGCTGCATCCACGCGATGTCAAAGGCGCGAAGGAAAACCAGCGCAAGGTCGATGCCGACACCAACGCTGCTTCGATCGAACAAGATGCGGGTTATCTGCGCGATTCCTACAACCATCTCTCCGCACTAAGCGCCGAAGCGCCCGCCAACGCCGATATTCGCCGCGAACTGGCGATGGCAGAGCTTGCGCGTGGCTGGCCGCGCCGTGCGATGGAGACATTGAAAGTCGCCGACACCTATGACGAGCGCGACGCCGCTGCCGCACTCGATCAGGCTGAGGCGCATCGCGCGATGTACGACTATGCGGACGTCGAAGCCGACCTTGCCCAGGCGCAACGGGAAGCCGGCCGCAGCGGCCGCGTGCAAGATGCCCAAGCGGCATGGCAGCGCGACAGCGGATGGCAGTTCGATATCTCGCACGATAACGGCTGGGGCAACAGCCCTGATTACGGCGATCGCGATCAGGAAACCGAAGCATCGCTGGCCAGTCCGTTGCTCGAAAATCATTGGCGCGTCGTCGCGCTGGCCCAGTACGCCTCGGCATCGCTGCCGGAAGGCGATGTGTCGCGCGAGCGTGCCGGTCTCGGCGTGCAGGCTTTTTTCCACGGCATCGAGCTGTACGCGCAGGCGTTGCCGGCGATCGACAACTTTGTTCGCCGCACCGATTTCACGGCCGGTTTCAATTGGTCTCTCAACGATCAGTGGACGTGGTCGACGGACTGGAGCAGCGCAAGCAACGACGTTCCGTTGCGCGCTCAGTATTACGGCATTACGGGTGACGGTCTGAGTACGGCCGTGCAATGGCGCGCCAGCGAACTGACGTCAGCGCGTCTGGCGGTGTATCGCGATCGTTTCACCGACGGCAACTTGCGCGAAGGCTGGCTGGCCGATTTCGTCCAGCGTTTGCATACAGGGGAGAACCTGACATGGGATGGTGGCGTAGAAATTGGCGGCTCACACAACAGCGAAGTCGATCGCCCTTACTTCAACCCGTCGGAAGACCGTTCTTACGCACTGACCAGCGTGTTTCAGAACACGCTCAACCAGTACGAAGACCGCAGCTGGACCGAGCGCGTTGATCTGGCGGTCGGCGGATATGCCGAACGCAATTACTCGACGGGACTGCTGGTGAGCGCGCGTTACGGACAGATATATCAACCGCGCGCGGGTCTGCGTTTCGGCTGGGGCCTGGCATGGCATTACCAGCCTTACGACGGCCGATACGAGTCACGGGTCGTGCTCGACCTCACGATGCATTGGGGAGAGTAACGATGCGCGCCTTTCTGCTGACATTGCTGCTGCTCACCTTCGCCAATCTCGCGCACGCGGGCGAGATGGTGTACGCCAAGCCGAATTTCATCGTGCTCGCGTATCACGATGTGCGTGACGATGTGCCCGACGAGGGCTATCACGATGCCGACGCCACCAACACCGATCATCTCATTGCTCAGTTCGACTGGCTGAAGGGCAACGGTTATCACGTCGTCAGTCTCGAAGATGTGGTCAAGGCATCGAAGGGTGGTCCGGCATTGCCCGATCACGCGGTGCTACTCACCTTCGACGATGGTCTGGAAAGTTTCTACACGCGCGTGTATCCGCTGCTGCGTGCCTATAACTATCCCGCAGTTGCGGCGCTGGTGGGTTCGTGGATGGATATGCCGAAGGGCCAGACGATGGCCTACAACGGCGCCGACTGCACGCGCGATTGCTTCCTGACCTGGGATCAGGTGCGCGAGATGCAGAAGTCCGGCCTGGTCGAGTTCGCCTCGCACACGTGGGGACAGCATCTGGGCATTCCGGGCAATCCGCAGAACAACCAGATGCCCGCGGTCGTGAGTCTGCGCTACAACATGGCGACATCCAGTTACGAAGCGCAGGACGCCTACATGGCGCGACTGCGCGACGACCTTCGCCATAGTTCGGATGAATTGTTCAAGGAAACCGGGCACCGCCCGCGCGCGATCGTCTGGCCGTACGGCGCTTACAACCAGATCGCGGTGCGAATCGCAGCGGAAGAGGGCATGCCGATTTCCTTCAGCCTTGGCGATGCGCTGCCCGATGTTCAAACCGATACGACCATTCCGCGTTTGCTGGTGAGCGGCAACATCTCGGCCAATCGTCTGGGTTGGGTGATTCGCCATCAGCAACGTGTCGATTCGGTACGTGCGGTGCAGGTCGATCTCGATTACGTCTACGACCCGGATCCGAAACAGCAGGAACGCAATCTCTCGATTCTGCTCGACCGTATCAAGCGTATGCATCCGAGTCAGGTGTGGTTGCAGGCGTATGCCGATCCCAAAGGCGATGGTGTTGCCGAAGCGGCGTATTTCCCGAGCCGCCATCTGCCGATGCGCGCCGACTTGTTCTCACGCGTCGAATGGCAACTTCGTACGCGCGCTTTCGTGCGTGTCTACGCGTGGATGCCGGTGATCGCGTTCCGTTTTCCGGATGCACCGAATCTTCCTTCACTCGGCGGAGAACCCAAGCCCGGCGGCGATCACTATCGTCTGGCGCCGTGGGATCCGCGCGTGCGCCAGTGGATCGGGGATACCTATGAAGATCTGGCGATGCACGCCGATGCGGCAGGCATCCTGTTCTCCGATGATGCGTACATCCGCGACACCGACAATCTTGGTCCGTGGTCGACGATGAGTCCTGCGCAGCGCACGCAGGCGCTGATCGATTTCACGCACGAACTTACCAATCGTTTCCGCCGCTGGCGACCGCAAGTGAAGACGGCGCGCAACATTTACACGCGCCCGATCTTCCAGCCGGAAGCCGAGGCCTGGTTTGCGCAAAGCTTGCCCGCATTCCTTGCCAACTACGACATGACGGCGATCATGGCGATGCCGCAACTGGATAAGCATTCCGACCGCGCGAGCTGGTATCGCGATCTGGCTGCGCGTGTGAAGGCGGCCGCGCCGAACGCCATGGATCGCTCGTTGTTCGAGCTGGCGACGCAGGACTGGCGCACACAGCAACCGATCGCCGAGTCGGATCTGACAGGCCGCATCGAATTGCTTGAGGCCAATGGCGTACGTCACGTTGGCTACTATCCGGACGATTTCATCAAGAACCACCCCGGGCTGGAATCGATTCGTCCGTCGATTTCCATCGCCGATTATCCGTATCCGGAGCGCTGACGATGAACGGTCATGCACTCCACGTCCTGCTTGAATTCGCCTTCTTCTATCCGTTGGCGATGTCGCTCGTCTGGATGAGCGGCGGCCTGATCTATTTCATGCGCTGGGAACGCAAGGAGCCGTCGCGCGTGAAGCCGCCGGCGTTGTCGTCGTATCCGATGGTGTCGCTGATCGTTCCCTGTCACAACGAAGGCGAACAGGTGCGCGAGACGATTGCCTATCTGGCGGGACAAACCTATCCGTACTTCGAAATCATCGCCGTGAATGACGGTTCGACGGACGACACCGGCGAACAGCTCGACGAATTGATGAAGGAATATCCGGAGCTGCGCGTGCTGCACCTTGCCAGCAATCAGGGTAAAGCGATGGGATTGCGCGCCGCGGCGCTCGCCTCCAAGGCGGAGTATCTGGTTTGCGTGGACGGTGATGCATTGCTCGATCCGTATGCCACACACTGGCTGGTTTCGCATCTGATCGACAGCTCACGCGTGGGTGCGGTGACAGGTAATCCGCGTATCCGCAATCGTTCTACGCTGCTCGGCAAGCTGCAGGTTGGCGAGTTCTCGTCGATCATTGGCCTGATCAAGCGCGCACAGCGCGTGTACGGCCGCATCTTCACGGTGTCGGGTGTGATCGCCGCGTTCCGCAAGTCGGCGTTGCACGATGTCGGTTACTGGAATACCGACATGGTGACGGAAGATATCGACGTCAGCTGGCGTTTGCAGATGCGTCACTGGGAAATCCGCTACGAACCCAATGCGTTGTGCTGGATTCTGATGCCGGAGACGTTGCGCGGTTTGTGGAAGCAGCGTCTGCGTTGGGCGCAGGGCGGTTCGGAAGTATTGCTTCGCTACGGATTGAAGCTGTTGCGCTGGCGTCAGCGCCGCATGTGGGTGGTTGCGGCGGAATACCTGGTCAGTCTGCTTTGGTCATTCGACATGGCGACCATCGTGATGCTCTGGTTCCTCGGCAAATTCATCGATCTGCCGCAGGAGATTCGCGTCGATACTCTGCTGCCTGAGTGGAACGGCGTGGTGCTCGGCATGATCTGCATGGGGCAATTCCTGATCAGTCTGTTGATCGATCGCCGTTATGAAGCGCGCATTGGCCGCAACTACTACTGGATGATCTGGTATCCGCTGGTCTATTGGATGCTCACGACCGCGACATCGATTTGTGCACTACCCAAAGCCATATTCAAGCGCAAAGGCACGCGCGCTGTGTGGACAAGTCCCGACCGAGGTTTGCGATGAAAGCCGAATTCATTATCGAGAAGCCCGAAAATCAGCGCCCGTTGCAACGAGCCACTTTCGCATTTATCACCATGGTGGCGTGGACGCTCTGGATTTCGCTTTGGATGCCGGTGCTTACGGCGATCGCATGGTTGCTCGGCATGCATAATGCGTACAAGCAACTGGGTTTGGTACACCCACTGCATGCGGTCAGCGATTTGAAACTGGTGGTGATGGTGGCGCTCGTAAGCTCGCTGTCCATCGGTACGTGGTCGCAATACAACCGTATGCGCTTCTCCGGTAAACAGAAGCGACGCGCGAACCGCCCGTTGGATATCGCAGAGATGGCACCTGCGCTAGCGTCTTCGGTCAATACCGCAAGGCAACTGCGGGCAGGGCGCCGAGCAGTCATTCACTTCACCGACAACGGCCACATGTTTCTGACGGACGACGCAGGGTCGCCTTCCAGCTAATGCGTATGAATGCCTTGTTCGACGCGGTTGCGGCCGTTGTTTTTGGCGTCGTACAGAGCGCGATCGGTGGCGGCTATCAACTCGTGCGGTAGGGTGCCTTCGCTAGGTGTAACCGTTGAAGTACCTACGCTGACGGTGGCGCGCCCATGCGGACTGTTGTCGTGTGGTATGTTGAGTTGGCGCACAAGCTTGCAGACGCGCGTTGCTACCTCGCGTGCTCCGGATGAGGATGTGCCCGGCAGGATGACGGCAAACTCCTCTCCTCCATAGCGTGCAACCAAGTCGGCTGGGCGTTGAAGCGCTGCATGCAATGCTGCAGCGATATCACGGATGCACTTGTCACCGGCGAGATGTCCGTAGCGATCGTTGTATTGCTTGAAGAAATCGATATCCACAAGCAGCAATGAAATGGATTGCTGCGTACGCAGCGCGACACGCCACTCCTTTTCGATAGCCTCCTCGAAAGCACGCCGGTTGCCTACGCCCGTCAAGCTATCGCGCAGGGCGAGCTCAGCGAGTGCTGTGCGGTCACTACGCAGCTCGTCCTCCATTTCGATCTGACGCACTTGGCTAAGGATGCTGCGCAAGCCGTATCCAAACACCGCAACAAGAATGCCGGCAACGCCGAGGTTGAATCGCCTGTGCAGCAGCAGCAAGGAAATGGTGAGCACCGCCAGGGAAAGCAAAAGCGGGCTGCCGATGCGCACGAAACGCACCAGGCCCGGCGGCGGGTTGATCGCCTTGGGTATGCGCGAAGGCTCGCGCAGTGTCATCAGGGCGAAGGCAAGAAAGGGTACGTCCACGATTCCGTCGTATGCGCTGCCGATATTCGGCGAAACGTCTAACGCAACATGATGGTTGTAATACGCGGCGGTGATAGCGTAGAGCAACGTCAAGCCAGCCAATGTGCCGAAGAAATGGCGTTGCCTGAGCATGTCCGCGGCGAAGAAGCGGATGAGTGTCGTGATCGCGAGAAACGCATTTTCCACATCGAACATCAACGCAACCATGCGCGTGGAAAACTCGTCGGGAGAACCACGCAGCGTCACCCACGAAAACGTCAGCGCGAAATAGAGATAACCAAGTGACGCGACCAGTACCGCATCAATGCCGCGCTGCAGGCGACTGCGGCTGTAGACCCCCACAACAGCTGTCGCGTAGGAAATGGGTACCCCGAACAGGATGTAAAGCAACATGCTGTCGCCGGGCACCTGATTGCTGTTGCTCAGGAAAATGTCCTGGCGAGCGCTGAAAACCATGCCCAGCGTCCAGAAGATCAGGCTAAGCGCGGCGAGAATCCAACCCTGGCTCAGCGCGAAACCCTCGATCATGCAGCGACGTATCGCGAAAGCCGACGCAAACAACGGGGCTGCAATCAGAAACGCGTACGACACCACGATGGCGTGCGCGGGGATAAGCATGACGAGCACTACGTGCAAAAGAATGAATCCGATTGCGAGCAGCACCATCATGTTCTGGCAAAACCCCCTTGTTTCTTTGGCTCTACCTTAATACATCCGGCGTGTGATGAAAGCGTTTACATGACAACGGCCCGCACGATCATGCGGCTGTACGTGGCGCACAAAAAAGCCCCGCTGAACGGGGCTGATTTGTTTGCCGATTCCCTCTGTGCTTTCGCAAGCTGGAACAGCGCTTTGTTGATACCGGTGATAGGACTCGAACCTACACGACATCGCTGCCAGTGGATTTTGAGTCACACTCATAAATGCTTGCACATCAACAGCCTAAAGGAAATTTCGGTCCGCAATTGAATGTTTGATAGCTTCCCGAAGCCGTTGGTGCACAAGGGCGGGAAAATAATTGCGGACCGGAAATCGGGAGCAGGGCCGGCTTCCCCAGCTCGTGGGGCATTTCGCATACGGTTCGCAGCACTATGGGCACCGTAAGTGGTCCGCCGAACTCGGTTCTTTTATGTACGCTCTGGGTCGAAAGCGGACGTTGCTTTGAAAGGCGCGCAGCGCAAAGCCCCCCTAGTCCGGCAGGCTAACTACCGACTCGAAGCCGCCAAAGATCATGCGCTTGCCATCGAAAGGACAGTCGGCTGCGGCCTTCATGCGCGGGTCTTGCATGAATTTCGCCATGCCGGCATCGCGAGCGGCCTTGTCGGGCCATTCCACCCAAGAAAACACCACGGATTCGTCCTGCGTCGCCTGCACGGCGCGGCGGAAATCGGTGAGCTTGCCGTCGGGCACGTCCTCGCCCCAGCACTCCATCACCCGGATGGCGCCGAACTCCACAAAAATAGCGTCAAAAGTTCGGGCGTGCACGATGAACTTCTCGCGGTTGGCTTTGGGCACCGCGATCACAAAACCGTCGATATAGGACATAACTGTCTCCTCAGCGTGAAGCGTGACCGACATGGTCAGTTTCATGGATGCGACGAATGGGAGATTACGGGATCGACACGAGATATCTGGAGAAACTGTCCGCTATGGGTCGAAAGCGGACATGATAAATCGGCTACGGACGCGACTTGATAAAGCGACGTTCGGTCATGAAATATCCCATTGCCTCGTAAAAACGATGTGCGCCATCGCGATGATCGCCACTTGTGACTTCTATACGAGCAGCCCCAACTGACCAGCCCCATCGTTCGGAAGCCTCAATGAGCATGGCGCCGACGCCTTTCCGGAACCATCCCTCTAATACAGCAAGTGAGGTGATTCGAACTAGTTCGCCCGAGGTATGAAACAACGGAATCGCATGCAAGCTAACGACGCCAACCACCGAATCTCCGAACTGGCAGACAAAGACCACATCCCTCCGCGAATCGTCAATCCCATCCAGCTTTACTTGAACCAGCGCAGAGGTAGTTCCATACCCCAGAGATGAGAGGCAAGCAGCAATCTGCTCCGCATCTCTCTTATGTGCCCTACGGACAACCGCGGTCTCCGCCATACGAACCTCGTATCAATCTTGCCGAGTGTTTCGTAGATTAGCTTTTTCAAACATATTCATCGCGACTAAAACATGGCTTTGCCATGTCCGCTCTGGGTCGAAAGCGGACACAACCAGCTTGCCGATAAAACTGCTCGACAACAATGCCATCGAAGTCGCATTTATCACATCGATCGATATGTGCGGCCACAACCGGATTCAGTGTTCGGTCCGCAATAATTCGAGATTGCGGACCAAAATTCTCGCGCATTTCGGGCAATAAAAAACGCGCTAAGCGCGCGTTTTTTAAGTGGTACCGGTGATAGGACTCGAACCTACACGACATCGCTGCCAGTGGATTTTGAGTCCACCGCGTCTACCATTCCGCCACACCGGCCCAGATAGAACGCCTATTATGCCGGGTTCAATTGACCGGGTCGAGACTCAGTTGACGGTCCGAGCGCTCGTAGCAGTGATCCGTGCCCTTGGGCTGGAAGACGGCGCAGTGGGTCATGTTGCCGGAGTAGATGTGCAGGCTCACGGCGACGGTGTCGTCGCTGGGGTTGCGGATCGTGTGGTACTCGTGCGGCGGGATCAGGCTGCCCGCGGAACCCGGGCCTGCCTGGATCGAGCCGACGGGCTGGAAGCGGTACAGATCGCCTTCGCCAGCCAGTTGCTCGTACTGCACGACTTCCAGCGCGCCGCTCCAGACGCCTTCCACGCACCACATGCCGCAGTGGTCGTGGATCGGGGTGCCCTGGCCGGGACCCCACGTCATCGCAACCACGCAATAGCCGTGTTCGTCGCTGTGATAAAGCTCGCGGCGGGCGTAACGGCCCTGCGCGGTTTCGAACACGCATTCGGGCAGGGTAATTTCCTTGCTGCGAATCAGCTTGCAGAGACTGTTGCGAAGACTGTCGGTGATCGCGGGCGTGGACGGTTGGGCAATTGCCTCGTCGATAGCATCGATCAACGTCTGACAGCCGGGGAATTCCTTGGTGAGCATGGTGGTCTCGGGTAAATCCAGGGGTTGCAACACAACCCTATTGAAAAACGAACCGGCTGAAGCCCAGCTAAGGCTTCTCTGCTAGCCTACTCCGATCGGTGCCTGATCAGGCCCGAAGGGGGCGTCCATGGGAAGAATGGTCATTGTAGCGTACCGTCCGAAACCGGGGTGCGAGGCAGAGCTGGACGTGCTGGTGCGCGAACACGTGCCGTGCCTGAAAGCCTTGGGTCTGGTGACGAATCGCCCGGCGCAGGCGATGCGCGCCAAAGACGGCACCGTGGTCGAAGTATTCGAATGGGAGGACGGCGCGATTGAAGCGGCGCACTCCAGTCCTCGCGTGGTGGAATTGTGGGAGCGTTTTGGCAACGCCTGCGATTACGTACCGCTGCGGGAGCTGCCCGAAGCCGAGGCGATGTTCGCGGATTTCGAACCGATCGCGCTTTAAAGCCGCGACAGGAAGCCGCCAATGGCGCGGCTGTAGTTTTCGATGTCGACCAGAAAGGCGTCGTGGCCTTGCGGTGAATCCAGGGCCACGAATTGCACGTTCGCACCCGCCGCTTCCAGACCCTCTGCAATCTGCTCCTGCTGCTCCAGCGGAAACAGGATGTCGGTGCTGACGCCAATCACCAGCGCCTGCTCGATGTGGATGCGCTTCAAGCCTTCGAGCACGCTACCGTTTCCGTATTCGGAAATATCGAACCAGTCGCTCGCGCGCGACAGATAGAGATAGCTGTTGGGGTCGAAGGTGCGCACAAAACGTTGCGCGTGTCCTTCCAGATACGACTCGACCTGAAATTCGAAGCCGAACGGCTGATCTTCTCGTTGCTCCGGGTCGAGCCGGATACGTGCGAAGCGTCCGTTCCATTCCATTGCGGAGCGATACGTAATCACGCCAAGCTTGCGCGCAATGCTCATGCCGATATCGGGATAGCGCTCGTTGTCGTACTGGCCATCGTTCCAGTGCGGATCGAGGCGGATCGCTTCGCGTTGCAACGAGCGGATGGCGATGGCGAACGGTTGCGCTTGCGGCGCGGTATCCACACTGATATGTGTACGCACGCTACCGGGATGCAGCAGCATGTAAGCCAGCGCACTCATGCCGCCCATCGAGCAGCCGATCAGGCAGGCGAGTTTGTCGATGCCCAGGCTTGTGACCATCGCGTGCGATGCATGAGCAACATCTTCCAGCGAGAGATCGGGGAAAGTCAGCCGATAAGGCTCACCGGTGGCCGGATCGATCGAAGCAGGGCAGGTGGAACCTTTGTCGCTGCCGAGTGAATTCACGCAGATCACAAACCAGCGTGATGTGTCGATGGCCTTGCCGGGGCCGATCATCTCTTCCCACCAGCCGGGCGAAGGATCGATGTCGTTCGCCGCCGCGTGTGCACTCGGGGACAGGCCGGTGAGGATCAGCAGCGCATTATCACGTTCGGCACTCAATGTGCCCCACGTTTCATAAGCGACATGCGCGCCATGCAGCGAGCCGCCACGCTTCATCGCGAAGGGCGTCGGCAGCTGGAAGTATTGGCGTGCGTCGCTCATAACCGTTCCCTAGTTGTGCACCTTATCAATCACAATGTTGATGGGTGTCGTGCTGTCCACCGCAACCACGCCGGCATCTCCTTCGAGATCGCCGGCCTGCGCGATAGCCTGTCCACTATGGCTGATTCGCGCGCCGACGAAAACATTCGGGGTGGACGACAGCTTCATCGCCGGCACCATGCTCATGGCATCCGTAAGCGTCACCGTCGTCGGAAGCTTGCTTGCATCGAGGCGCGCGACCGCGAGTGGCATGGGCGGGCCGTTTTCGGCTTTGGCGTAGACGAAGAGCGTGTCGCCTGCCTTAAGCTTGTTCTTGAGTGAAGGCGCCAGAGATACGTTCACCTGCAAGGCAGGCTCCTGCGTGTTGGCGGGGTGTTCCGTGGGATCGGACTTGCCACTTACGCGTGCGTCGGCCATCGCGATTTGCTGCGCGACTGCTTGCGCCACGGTGGATCCCGGCTGCAATTGCGGTTGCAGGATTCGCCACGTTGCGGCGGCGTCGGCATATTGGCCTTGCTGGAAATCGCTGATGCCAAGCAGCCAGAGCCCCCGCTGATTATCCGGAGCAAGCTTTACGGCTTGCAGCAATAGATCGCGTGCACGGCCTTCGATGCGATGATCGGTGCGCGATGCCGCGTCGGCCTCGGCCCAGCCAACCATCGCGTTGGTGTCATTGGGCGTCAGCTGCAGCACATGATCGTACGCATCACGCGCTTGATCGGGTTGCTGCATTTCCGTTTCGGCTTGCGCCAGCAGCAGCCAGCCTTGTGCGTCCTTGGGTGTGGCGACCAGATGTGCACGCAACTCGTCGAGCGCCTTGTGGATGTCCATGCCGGCCTGCGCTTGCGTGGGCACATTGTCGATCGCGGACGGCGTGCCGATCAGCTGATACACACCTGCTGTGCCGAGCGGAACAACGAGCGCGATAACCAGCATCAGCGCGAACACGCTGCGCGAACGACCCGTACGTCGGCCGTGCCGCAGCAAGGGAATCAACAGCAATGCGAGCGCCACAGCGATCATCACTGCGGCGGCAATGTAGAAAGCGAACTTCACCAATCGTCCCCAGTATCGGTCGGTGCTGCGGGTATGCTGGCTTGGCTGCGTTTGCGGATGGTGTATCCGACAACGAAACCGCCTGCGATCAGGATCAGCAATGGTCCGAACCACAGCAGCCAGGTATGCGTGTTGACGGGTGGGTCATACAGCACGAATTCGGAATAGCGATCGACCAGATACTGCTTGATCTCGGCGTCGCTTTTGCCTTCCTGCATCAACTCGAACACTTTGTGGCGCAGATCGCGCGCGAAATCGGCGTTGGAGTCGGCGAGGTTTTCATCCTGGCAGACCAGGCAGCGCAGTTCGCCGGTGAGATGCTGGAAGCGTAGCTCTTCGGCGTGATCGCGGAATGGCAGGGGATCGATAGCTTGTGCGGCGGCCATGTTGCTCAAAAGCATCATCAGCGCCGCTAAACCGATCAGCATACCGCCGCGCAACTTAGCCCCTCTCCCCTCGGGAGAGGGGTTGGGGTGAGGGTGCGCTCGAAGCGCGAGATCCGAGTCGTTCGAGAGACGTGATTGGTTCGCTCCGGTCGAACCCTCACCCGCCTGCCGGCACCCTCTCCCGGAGGGAGAGGGGTTAGCCAGGAGGTTTGCAATAGGCAGAAGCATCACGGCGCCTTTTCCAGCGCTGCAATGGCCGGCATCAGCTGCTGCGCAATGACATCCGGCGTAAGCGGCCCGATGCGCTTATAGCGAATCACGCCTTTACCATCGATCAGAAACGTTTCAGGTGCGCCATACACGCCGAAGTCGATGGCGGTGTGACCGGATTGATCGGTGATCACCATGTCGTACGGATTACCGTGCTGACCAAGCCACGCTTTTGCGTCAGCGGGTTCGTCCTTGTAGTCGTAACCGACGACCGGAATGCCCAGCTGCTTGGACTGTTCCATCAACACCGGATGTTCTTCGCCGCACGCAAAGCACCAGCTGGCAAACACATTGACCAGATAAGGTTTGCCAAGCATCGAGTCTTTGCTGACCATCTGCTTGGGATTGTCCAGCTTCGGCAGCACAAAGGCCGGTGCAGGCTTGTTGATCAACGGCGACGGGACGGCGGTCGGATCGTGCGAGCTGTTCCACCAGATGCCAAAGCCAAGCAATGCCGCCAGCAGCACAAAGGCGAAGAATGGAACGAGACGGCTCATGCCTGCGATTCCCGCACGGGCGTCAGGATCGTTTGCACAGCGTCAGCCTCGCGTTTGACGCGGAAGCGGCGATCGGCGGCGCTGACGAAGCCGCCAAGCATCATGAACAGGCCGCCGCCCCAGATCCAGCGGATAAACGGTTTGGTGTACAGGCGCAACGCCCATGCGCCTTCGACATGGTTCGCATCCATCGGCTCGCCCAGCGCGACATACAGATCGCGTGTGACGCCCGGATCGACCGCCGATGTCGTCTGCACTTGTTCGTGCGAATACGTGCGCTTTTGCGGATGCATTTCAGCGACGAGCGAACCGTTACGCATCACCGTTACCACACCTTGTTCGGCCATCCAATTCGGGCCCGTCGTCTGCATGACACCATCGAAACGAAATTCGTAGCCGCCAACGGTGGCGGTTTGCCCGGGGCTCAGGCGGACATCGCGCGTAACGCTGAGGGATTCGGAAAGCAGCACGCCGATCACAAAGATGGCGACACCAAAATGCGCGAGCAGCATGCCCGCCATTTCAGCGGGATAGCGGCGCCCACGCGGCATCTCGCGCCAGCGTTTCGCCATATAAAGCACGATCCCAACGCTCACCCATGCCGCGCAAGCGACGCCTGCAATCGCCTTCAGTTGCCCGTGCACGAAGAACGCCGCGATAAGAGCACATGCCGCAGCGGCAATGCCTGTGCGGCTCAATACTTGAGAAAGAACGGGAACATCGCTTTTGCCCCAGCGCAGGAACGGGCCGAAGGGCAGCAGTACCATCACCGGCAGCATCAGCAACGGAAACAGCAAGCCGAAGTAGGGCGGTCCCACCGAGACCTTGCCGATATCCAAGGCATCGCCCAGCAATGGGAACAATGTGCCAAGCAACACCATGGCTGCTGCCACGGTAAACATCAGGTTGCCGACCAAAATTGCGCTTTCGCGCGAGATCAGTGCAAACGCTTTACCACCCGCAACCTTGGGAGCACGCAATGCATAGAGCAGCAGCGATCCGCCAACTACGAACGCAAGGAAACAAAGGATGTAAGTGCCACGCCGCGGATCGGAAGCAAAGGCATGCACTGATGTGAGAATGCCCGAGCGCACCAGGAAGGTGCCGAGCAGGGAAAGCGAGAACGCAAAAAGTGACAGCAGGATCGTCCATGCGCGCAGGGAGCCGCGCTTTTCGGTTACGGCTTGCGCATGTATCAACGCCACACCCACCAGCCACGGCATAAAGCTGGCGTTTTCAACCGGATCCCAGAACCACCAACCACCCCAGCCGAGTTCCGAGTAGGCCCACCAGCTTCCCGCGACGATGCCGCAAGAGAGGAAACCCCACGCAGCGTTGGTCCATGGACGCGCCCAGCGAACCCATGACTGCTCCATCGAACCGCCAAGCAACGCAGCAATCGAAAAAGCAAACGCCACGGAGAAACCGACATAACCCATGTAGAGCACGGGCGGATGGAACGTCATGCCGGGGTCTTGCAGGATCGGATTGAGGTCCGCGCCATCCGGCGGCATCGGCAGCAAACGTCCAAACGGATTCGACGTAAAAAGAATAAAGCAGAGGAATCCGACAGAAATGATGCCGAGCACTGCCAACACGCGCGACACAAATACGTCGGGCAACGACCTGCTGAAAAGCGCGAGCGCGACGGTCCATACGTTGAGAATCAGCACCCACAGCAACATCGACCCTTCGTGCGCTCCCCACACCGCGGCGATGCGGTAATACCAGGGCAGCTGGAGGTTGGAGTTGTCGGCGACGTATTGCACCGAGAAATCGAAATGCACGAACGCCCACACGAGGATGAAGAACGCGAGGGCAACGAATACGGCCTGTCCTGCAGCGGCAGGGCGTGCGACGGCCATCAGCGCATTGTTTCCACGCCATGCACCGACAAGCGGAAGGATGCTTTGCGCCAGCGCGAGCAGCAGCGCAAGGATCAGTGCAAGTTGACCCAGTTCAGGTGTCATAGCTGCGATTTGTCCTGCGACGCGGATTCGTCGATGTGCTTGCCCTGATGCGCTTTCGCCATCGCGTCTTTCAGCTCTTTCGGCATGTAGGTTTCGTCGTGCTTGGCCAGCACTTCGGTGGCCACAAAACGCGCGCCGTCCATGTGACCGGTGGCGATCACGGATTGGTTCTCGCGGAAAAGATCCGGAAGAATGCCGGTGTATTCGACTGGCATCGCACCGGCCGCATCGACCACGGTGAACGTGACCTTGAGCGAATCGTTGCTGCGCTGGATGGAGCCGGCTTTCACCATGCCGCCAAGACGGAAGTTTTTGTAGCGCGTCGCATCGCCGTCTTGCACCTGGCTGGGGGTGAAGAGGTAATTCATGTTCTGCTGCAACGCATACACCACTAGCGCCGACGCGACGACGGCGGCACCGAGAATGCTGAGGATGATGGTGAGCCTGCGTTTGCGCGTGGGATTCATGAGCGATTCGTTGAGCTGTGCGGCAATCAGGCCGAGGTGGCGGAGTTCCGGTTAGTGCGCTCCCGGCGGGTATTTTGTCGTGCCATGCGGCCACGCAATTCACGTAGCGTTCGGCGACGCCGGAATTGCGGCGCCAGCCAGTCGATCAGCAGCACGACAAAGAACACCCCGTAAGCCGGCCACACGTACGCGGCGTAACCGCCCATCGCGAAAAACGATTGCAACGAGCCGCTCATCCGCGCACCTCTTTCTCGGCGATTTCGCGCACCCAATCCTTGCCGCTTTCCAGCGACAGGAGATCGGCACGCGTGCGGCCGAAGAGACTGGCGATGTAATAGAACTTCGTGGCTGCCATCATCGTTAGCAGCGGCCAGATCATCGAGGACGCCATCGTGGAGGGTCCAAGCAAACGGATGGTCGAACCCTGATGCAGGGTATTCCACCAGTTCACCGAGAAATGCACGATCGGCACGTTGATGATGCCGATCAGCGCGAGAAACGCTGCCGTGCGTGCGCCCTGGCGGCGATCTTCAAACGAGTGGTAAAGACCGATCACGCCCAGATACAGAAACAACAGCACGAGTTCTGATGTAAGACGCGCATCCCACGTCCACCACGTGCCCCACATGCGTTCGCCCCAAAGCGAACCGGTGACCAGCGTGATGAAAGTAAATGCGGCGCCGATCGGTGCCGATGCCATCGCGACAATTTCAGCGAGCTTGATACGCCACACCAATGCGATAAACGCAGCCACGCCCATGACGGCGTAGATGAAAAGACTCATCCACGCGCAGGGCACATGGATGAAAATGATGCGGTAGTCGTCGCCTTGCTGATAATCCGGCGGCGCCAATACGAGGCCGCCATACAGACCGATGGCGCCGAGGATGAGTGCCAGCGCAATCGCCCATGGCCGCAGCTTGCCCGCAAAGCCGTAGAACACCGGCGGCGAGCTCAGCTTGTGCAACCACAGAGGGATCCACTTGGCCATCTTTAAGAGTCCAGCGCAATACGGAGTGCGGCGGCGCAGGCCAGCGGTGCCAGCACGACAGCCAGGGCAAGTGCTGCACCCAGCCATGCGATAGGGGCGATCCAGGGCAGCCCCTCCTGGGCAGCTGCCAGAGCCCCGGCGGCGAAGATCACCACCGGCACGCACAGCGGCAGCAGCATCAAGGCGAGCAGCATACCAGAGCGCCGCGTACCGGCCGTAAGTGCCACCAGCACCCCGCCGAAGAGGCTTAGCAACGGGGTCGCAAAGAGCAACGCCAGCAGTAACACCGGCATGACGATCGCCGGCAGATGCAGCATCCCGGCTAGCAGTGGAGCGACCAAAATCAGCGGCACGGCGGTGGCGATCCAGTGCGCCAGGATCTTCATCCCCATCATCGCGGCAAGTGGCTGCGGTGCGAGCATTAATTGCTCGAGCGAACCGTCTTCGATATCGCTGCGGAACATCGCATCGAGCGCCAGCAACATGGCGAGCAGCACCGTCACCAATACCGCACCGCCAGCGATGCGCCGTAGCAACGCATCTTCAGGACCAAGCGCGAACGGAAACAACGAAGTGACGATCAGTGCGTACAACACTGGCAATGCCATGTCGCCGCGCTGGCGCCATGCGAGAGTGAGATCGCGCCGTAACACAGCCATGCAGGCGTGGCCGAGTCCGGGGCGTCGCGGATCAGTCATGCAGGCGAATCCGATGCGGTTCGCCGCCGTGGAATTGGACGGCACCGTGGCTCGTCACCAGCGCAGCGCCGCCGTGCGCAATGTGCGCTTCGAGCAATCCGTTGACTAGTTCGATGCCGGTGCGATCAAGGTTGGCGTATGGCTCGTCGAGCAACCACAGTGCAGCGGGGATAAGCAGCAATCGGGCGAGCGCAACGCGTTTCTTCTGACCGGCAGAAAGCTTGCGCACCGGTTCGTTTTCGTAACCGGAAAGCCCAACATGTGCGAGCGCTTCGTCGATATGACTATGTTCGCGATGACCGTGCAGGCCGATGGCAAAGCGCAAGTTTTCGTGGGGTGTCAGGTCGGCTTTCAGTCCCAACTGGTGACCGAGGAACACGACCTCGCCGCTGCAGCGGTCCCACGTCAGTGGTTCACCACGCCAGTAAAGCTCGCCTTCTTCGGGCCGCAGCAATCCGGTGAGGATGCGCATCAAGGTCGTTTTGCCGCTGCCGTTGTCGCCTTCGATCAGCGTGAGTTCGCCGGCATCCAGACAAAAATCCAGCGGGCCGAACACCGGTTCGTCCTGACGATGGAAGGTAAGCGCCCGTGCTTGAAGCAGGGGCTTGGCTGGCGAGGCGTCGGTCATCCCCGGCATTGTCGGCAATGCTTATCCGGCTTGTCCATGTGGCGTGCTGCCACCGGTGAGGCGCAATCGGGCGGGGCTGGTGCCCAGGCCGTGTACATAGGCGTTTTGCCTGAAATGCTGCGCAAAACGGTCGGTTTCAAATAGATCCGGGCCGACGACGAACAAGCTCGGTTCCCGCCAGTCTTCACCCACGCCCATGCCGGGGCGCACACAGACGGTTTGCCGCAACTCCCGAATCGCGCTGAGCAACGATTGCTGCGCAGCACGGTTCTGCGTGCGCGCTTGAACTTCGGAATGAGGATTCCACGCAGTGATGAATGCCCAGGCGTACTTGCCGGTCCACGGAAGCAATTCCTCCGGAATCGCAGCATCGACGCGGATGCTGACCCAGCCGCCGCGCGGCAGGCGGACGCGGTAATCGGTGGTGCGATACGCCTCGATCAGTTTTTCATCCATGGCGTAGCTTCGGTAGCGGAGGGAGTGTTGCTTCAAGCGTGCTGATAGCTGCGTCGAGTTGCACGTCGTTGGCGCTCGTCGAGCCACGCAGCAATTGTTCCAGCAGCATATCTTGCGCGCGGCCGCGCTCGAACACGTACGCATACGGCAGATGCGTGAACGTGACCATGCGATAGCGCGCCATGAAGTGGTTCGGGGCACGTTCGGCAAGGCGCGCGCCGAGTTCGCGTTTGGCCAGGTAATGCGGATCGGCGACGGAATCGCGCATCTCGATATAGTTTTCCAGCGCCATGGCTGCAATCGCGTTCGCGTTGGGCTGGCGAATGCGCTGGAATTCGGCGAAGGCATCGCGGGTGCCGTTCCCCGATTCGGCAAGCAGATCGGCAAGCACCACCGTGTCTTCGAAGCCGCAATTCATGCCTTGCCCATGGAAGGGGACGATGGCGTGTGCGGCATCGCCGATCAGCAGCGCACGGTCGTCGATGTGCCAGCGGTCGAGATAGAGCGTGGACAACGCGCCCACCGGGTGGCCGTCGTAATCCTCGGCAAAACGCGGAATTTGCGGCAGCAAATCCGGGAATTCCTCGCGAAAAAAAGTGGCCGCTGCAGCCGAATCCGGCAGCGTATCGAAACTGGGGTGCGGTCCGTGGGCCGGCAGGAAAAGCGTGACGGTGAAGCTTCCTTCCGTATTCGGTAGCGCGATGCACATGTAGCCGCCGCGCGGCCAGATGTGCAGTGCATTTGGTTCGATCGCAAAACGGGTGGCGCCAGTTGCTGGCGGAATCTCCAGCTCCTTGTACGCGTGACCGAGCGGTTCGACACGGATACCCAGTGGCGTGTGATCGTTCATCGCTGCGCGCAGTGCAGAGCCTGCACCGTCGGCACCTACTAGAATCGGCGCGTCGTGATGGCGCTCGACACCTTTCTCATCGACAAGCGTGATGCGGCGTTGATCGATATCTGCGTCAGCCAGCGACTGGCCGAAGTGAAACGTTACGCCGGCGGCCTCTGCAGCATCGAGCAACAATGTGTTGAGACCGCCACGCGAGACGGACCAGATCACTTCGCTATCGTCAACGCCGTAACGCTGCAAACCTGGCGTACCGTTGAGCGGATGCACCATGCGTCCGCGCATCATCACGGCACGCTGCAGCACATCGTCGGCGAGACCGGCCGTGCGCAAGGCTTGCAGACCACGTTCAGCCAGCGCGAGATTGATCGAGCGCCCACCGATAAAGCCCGCAACACGCGGATCGGGGCGCTTTTCGAAGACCTCCACGGCAAATCCGCGCTTGGCGAGCAACTGGGCGAGCAGGGCGCCTACCAGGCCCCCGCCGATCAGAGTGATGGATTGCCGTGTCATGCCGCATCCCATAGAGGTAAGCACGACACTTTTCCGCAAGTATGCGTTTACCGCAAGTACGCCCGCCGGGATTTTTCAGAAGCTCATGAAATACCCGCCGTTTACCGGCAGGTTGGCGCCTGTGATGTAGCCGGCGTCCTCCGCAGTCAGGAACACCACGGCGCGAGCGATGTCCGCTGGCGTGCCGAGGCGACCGACCGGGATGTCGGAAATGATTTGCTGGCGAATGTCCTGGGGCACCGCGGCCACCATGGGCGTGTCGCAGTAACCCGGCGAAACGGTGTTCACCGTGACGCCCTTGCGCGCGGTTTCGCGAGCGAGCGCCATGCTGAAGCCGTGCACACCGGCCTTGGCCGCCGAATAGTTGGTCTGTCCGAATTGGCCGGTCTGCCCATTCACCGAGCTGAGATTGACGATGCGGCCGAAACCGCGCGTCGTCATGCTGTCGACTACGTGGCGGCACATATTGAACACGCCATCCAGGTTCACGCGCATCAAGTCGTGCCATTGCTGCGGGTCCATCTTGCGCAGACTGGTATCGCGCGTGATGCCCGCTGCATTGATCAGGATGTCAGCGTGACCGATGCTGCGCTCGACGTGTTCGATCAGGCCGCCGCATGCCTTGAAGTCGCTGACGTCGCAGGGCTCGAAACGGATGGCGCCGTTGTAAGCCGAAACATGCTCGCGGAACGCCTCGATGCGATCGCTTCGCGTGGCCAGATCCACCGCAATCACCTGCCGCCCGGCATCGGCCAGACGCATGCAGATTTCCGTGCCGATACCGCCGATACCACCAGTCACCACGGCGACGCGTGCGTTGGACGTTGACGAAGTCATCACATCATTCCTTCCACGCATGCCGCGCGGCAGCACATGTTGTGCTGCAGCGGAATGCGGTTAAATCGATTTAACCTGGCTTTTTGCCCGGTGTGCCGGGACGCGTGGGCTGAGCCGCGGGCTGCGCTTGTGCTGCGGTGTCCAGGAATCCGCGCTGCATCGATTTCCAGGCATCCAGATTGCGCTCGGTCAGCTCATTCAGCAGCGACCACGGGGTCTGGCCCATGAGGCTGTTGAGCTGGGAGCGGAATTGCTGCTGCTGGTCGAGGAAGACCTGCAAGCTGCGCTCCAGATACGGCCCCATGAATCCCTGCAAGGAGTCGCCATAGAAACGGATGATCTGACTGAGCAGTTGAGGCGACAGCATCGGCTGCCCTTTCTCCTCATGCTCAGAGATGATCTGCAGCAGGACGGAGCGGGTCAGGTCCTCGCCGGACTTGGCGTCGCGGACCTCGAAGTGTTCGCCATCCAGAACCAGCTGACGGACTTCTTCCAGCGTGATGTAGCTGGAGATTTCCGTGTCATAAAGACGACGGTTCGGGTACTTTTTAATGATGCGATTTGTTTGTGCCATGCGGCACACGCTAGCAGAACGTATTGCGCCGCACCAGCTAGGTGGCCGTTCCGATGCTGCACCCCAGGGTGCAGCAATCAGTCCCGTTCAGTGTCCCGCCGCCCCGCCCGCCGAACCGAAGGGCGGCCGGGTCATCCAGATGAACGGGATCAGCAAAATGAACAAAATGGCGCACATGTAGAAGATATCGTTTACGGCCAAAGTCAGGCCTTCGCGCGTAACGATTTGATCGATAAAGCCCAGTCGCTGGCTGGCGCCCATGCTCATGTGCGAGAGCTGCTGGATGTATTGCGCAGCGCCAGGTTGCGCGGAGCTGACGTACTCGGTCAGCGTTGCGTGATGGTAGATACCGCGGTGCTGCCACAGCGTGACAGTGACCGCCGTCGAGACGCTGGAGCCAAGCGTACGGAAGAAGTTGGAAAGCCCCGACGCGCTGGCGATCTCTGTCGGAGGAAGTCCCGACAGGTAGATCTGGTTCAGTGGAATGAAAAAGCAGGGGATCGCCAGACCCATCACGAAGCGCGGCACGATCAGCGTGGCAAACGACGCCGCACTGTCGAAGGTCGAGAACCAGTACGACGTCATCGCAAATATCAGAAAGGCGAACGTCACCAGGATGCGCAGGTCGAATCGCTGCAGGTTGCGCCCGATAATCGGCGACAGCAGGAACGCCAGTATGCCCACTGGCGCACTCGCCAAACCCGCCCACGTGGCGGTGTAGCCCAGCGTGGTCTGCAACCACAGCGGGAACACGACGTTGATGCCGAAGAACGCGAACATGCCCAGCGAGAGGCTGATCACGCCCATCGTGAAATTGCGCTGCTTGAACAGCGTGAGATCCACGACAGGGTGTTTTGCGTGGATTTCCCACACCACCAGAAAGACCAGGCATACCAGCGCGGTAAGTCCCAGCGTCAGGATCAGCGGCGATGCAAACCAGTCATGATCGTTGCCGTTGTCGAGCATGAACTGCAGGCAGCCAACGCCCGCAACGAGCAGGAACAGACCGACGACGTCGATGGGCGCCTTCATCGTCTTCGTTTCGCGCTTGTGCAACAACATCCACGTGATGATGGCGGCGAGGATGCCCACCGGCAGGTTGATGTAGAAAATCCAGGGCCAAGAAAGATTGTCGGTGATGTAACCGCCGAGAATCGGGCCGAAGATGGGCGCCACGACCACCGTCATGGCCCACAGCGCGAGTGCGATGCCTTGCCGTTCTTTCGGATAGCTCGATAGCAATAGCGTTAGCGACAGCGCCACCATCGGGCCCGAGCCCGCGCCTTGCAGCAGGCGAGCGATAACCAGCATCGGCATGCTGGTGGCCAGGCCGCACATCATCGAGAAGATGACGAACAATGCGACCGATACGCAGAACGTGCGCACCTCGCCGAAGCGCCGCGCAATCCAGCCGGTGAGCGGCTGCATGATCGCGCTGGCGAGCGAATACGAACTGATCGTCCAGGTACCTTCGCTGGCGCTTACGCCGAGGCTGCCGGAGATGTGCGGCACCGCGACGTTCACGATGGTCATGTCCAGCACCTCCATGAAGGTGCTGAACGCGACTGCGATGGTCAGCAACACCAAAGGTGTGCCGTGCAGCGGCTTCGGGGGTGCCGCGTTATCGGGCGTGACGGCCATGCTGACTCACCGGGCTCGTTTTATTTATTTGGACGCGTCAACGGAACTGCCGAGGTTAGCGCGGATGATCTTTTCCGCTTCCGCGTCGGCCTGTGCCGCTACCTGGTCGTACACATCGGTTTGTGCGACCGGCTGTTGCGGCGCCGAAGCGAGTACCGGCCCTTTGTCGTTGGTGATGTCAACTTTGACATCCGCCGACAGGCCCACGCGCAACGGATGCTTGTCGAGCTCGTCGTTGTCCAGCGCAACGCGGACGGGCACGCGCTGAACGACCTTGATCCAGTTGCCTGTCGCGTTCTGCGCGGGCAGCAACGAGAACACGCTGCCGGTGCCTGCACCCAGACCAATCACCTTGCCGTGATATTCGACGCTGCTGCCGTAGATATCTGTTGTGATCTTTACCGGTTGACCGATGCGGACATGACGCAGCTGGTTTTCCTTGAAGTTCGCGTCGATCCACAGGTTGTGCAGTGGAATGATCGTCATCAGCTGCTGGCCGGGCGTGATGCTGCTACCCAGCTGCACGCTACGCTGCGCGACGTAACCGGTGACGGGCGCAACGATCGTGTTGCGTTGTGCGGCAACCCATGCAGCGCGGAAGTTCGCACGCGCCTGCAGTACGGACGGATTGTCGGCAATGTCCGTACCTTCTACCGATGCGCGCGACGCCTTCGCTTGTGCCTTGGCCTGATCCAGCGCCGCACGCGCCTGCGCAACGCTGTCGCGCATGTGCTGCACTATTTCCGGCGATTCGGCTTGCGCGGCGACGAGCGGCATATGTCGCTGCAGGTCGGCTTCCGCCTTGCGCAGATCGACCTCGCGTGCGGCTACGGTTGCGTCGGCGCCGGTGACGGTATCCGTCTGCTCACGCACCTGGCGTACTGCTTGTGCCAGCGCGCTGCTCGCTTGACGCAGACGCACGTCCGCATCGGTGCCATCGAGTTTCACCAGCACCTGTCCGGCATCAACATGCTGCGTGTCGTCAGTCATGATCGCGGTAACCGTGCCAGACACCTGCGATGACAGCGCGACCTGATAGCCGCCGACATAGGCGTTATCGGTGGTTTCGCGCGTTGAGAAAATGAAGAACCACAGCAGGAACCATGTGAGTCCTGCGAGCACGAAAACGGCAGCAACGATAAACAACGCACGGCTACGCTTGGCAGGGTCCTTGGCAGCGAGACCGCTGTCCTTGGCATCCTTGGCAACGGAGGACTCAGAAGCGCTCATGGGCGGGGGCTCCGGGGATGGTCGAAGTAGAAGCAGTGGGGGCGGAAGATGACGACGTGGCGGGCAGCGGCGCGGTATCGATATCCGAGCGATAACCGCCGCCAAGCGCCTTGATCAGCGCCAGATCCGTGCTCAGCGCCTGAGCGTGCAGGCTGATCGCCTGATCGCGCTGCTGAAGCAGTTGCAGTTCCGCGCCGAGACTTTCGCGTGCATCTTTGGTGCCGCGAGCTTCGCGTGCGTGCGCTGTCGAAACCAGCATGGTGTTGGCGCTTACTTCGGTGTCCTGCTTGTTTCGGCGCGCAGCAATTTGCTTCGCAGTGACGGCTTGCGTGGCGACGTCGCGCGCGGCGTCTCGCACTGTCACGTCGTATTGCGCAATCGCGGCGTCGAGCTGTGCGCGGCTTGCACCGTAGTTCGCTTTCAGGCGGCCGCCTTCGAAGATCGGAAGGTGCACCGCGGGCGTAATGCCGAACACGCGGCTGCCCCATTCGAAGAGGTTTCCGAGATCGCCACTGCTGCCTTCGGACAGGCCGGGAAATTTCGGAGCCCCTTGGTTCGTGCTGGACAGTCCCGCCATCGCATTGATGCTGACGTCAGGGAAAAATTCGGCACGCGCTACATCGGTTTGCTTGAGCGCAGCTTCAACCTGCCAACGGCTCGCCGTGATATCCGGGCGACGTGCGATCAGATCCAGGCGCGCATCGTCCGGCAACGCACCTTCGATGCGCGGCAATGCATGCGGATGCAGCTCGGGAAGATCGGCAGGAGATACGTCGACCAGCGCAGCGAGCACTACTTTGCGAAGTTCGATGGAGCCTTGCAGCGTCACCACCATTTGCTGGGTGCTGGCGAGTTGAGCGCGAGCTTGCTGAAAGGTATCGGGCAAATCCACACCCTGCTTTACGCGCAACTCGGCAATCTGCAGCAAGCGCTGCTGGATCGCGACGGATTGCTGCGCCAGATGAAGACGGCCCTCATCTGCAAGCCAACCGAAGTAGGTATCGGCAACGGTATTCTGGATTTCCAGTGCCGCGGCACTGCGTTGCGCCTCGGCGGCATGAGCCTGATCCAGCGCGGCTTCGATCGATTCGCGCTTCTTGCCCCACCAGTCGAAATCGTATTCGGCCTGGATACCGAGATCGGCCTGGTTGTACCAGTTAAAACCGAGCAGCGATGGTGGGAACAAGCCGTGATCGCTCATGCGCTGGCGAGTGACCTGCGCATTGCCGTTGATGTTCAAGCCCGCTTGCGCAGCCGCCACCTTCACCGACTGTTCGGCCGTTTGCACGCGCGAATGCGCCTGCGCAAGGTCGGGCGAGTTCTTCATCGCCATCGCGATCAGGTTATCCAACTGCGGATCGTTGTAAACGCGCCACCAATCGGAATCGGGCCAGCCTGCTTTCGTGGGTACATGCAAGCCGGCCAGCGGTACGTCATCGCGTAGCACTGGGTGCTGCACTTTCTTGGGGATGAAAGAACAGCCGGCAATGCCGATCGTCAGACATAACGTCAACAGCGCCAACGGCCGAAGCCGCAAAGGGGAGGGAGACGAAACGACGTTCATGGCGGATCACCCGCTTCGTTTTCGAGTTGGCAAAGGTTGTGGGCAAGCTTGCGCAGAAGCCGCATGAGGTTGCGGCGGTCTGCATCGCTGAAACCAGCGAAAATGAGATGGAGACTGGGAAACATCTCGGGCAGCATCTTCAACACGAAGCGCTTGCCGGTTGCTGTGATTTTCATCAACACGCGGCGCCTGTCTTCGGCGCTGGGGGCGCGTGTAATCAAGCCGCGTTTGATCAGCGCATCGGCGATGCGCGTCATGTTGGTCGCGCCTTGCGAGGTGAATACGCAAAGTTCACTGGGTGTGAAACTACCATCCGGCTTGGAGAACAACATCATCAGCGTGCGAAATTCGCTGTCATTGAGCTTGAAAGGCTTGAGCTTGTTCTCCAGTTGCTCGTGCATGCGCTGGCTGACCAGCAACATGACACGGCACAGCGCAGCGTCTTCCGGCATTTCCGGAATGATCTCGCGGACGCGCGCGATGCCCTCATCGAGCATCTGGAGGTCGTAACTTAGCGACATTTCATCGGTGCATATTTCACTGGTGAAATAAATTGTGCAACGCAAATATCGCTTTTGGCAAGTGCCAGCTCGTACAACTGATGGACTAGTCAGGTAATCCCGAACAGGCGGCGTGTGTTTGCCGTCGTGACCGCCGCGATATCGGCGGGATCTTCGCCACGGAGCGCGGCAATGCAATGAAGTACGTCAGGGATGTAGGAAGGCTCGTTGCGTTCGCCGCGGTGTGCGGCTCCCGATTGATCCGGCGCATCGCTCTCAAGCAGCAGATACTCGATGGGCATCTTTGCCACGATCTTGCGCAGGCGTTGCGCGCGATCGTACGTGACGGGGCCGCCAATACCCAGATGAAAACCGATCTTCCACAGCTGCTCGGCCTGCTGCTCGCTACCGGAAAAGCTGTGCACGACGCCACGTAAACCGCCCATGTGGCGCAAGGTAGTTGTGACTTCATCCATCGCTGCACGTGCGTGGAGAATCACGGGCAAGTCAAAATCGCGCGCCAGCATAAGTTGCCTGCGAAAGTAATCGCGTTGCCGTTCTGCGTCGTGATCTTCGTGGTGGAAATCGAGGCCGATTTCGCCGACGGCAACAGGGCGTTTTGTTTCAAGCCACTGCGGCAACGTGGCCAGGTCCTCGTCGCGATGAACATGCATTAACATCGGATGCAGACCCCAGGCCGGAAAAAGGCCGCTGCCAGGCGTACACAGCGCTTCAATGCGCGTCCAGCTGGCGGCGTCGACGCCAGGCACGACTTGCAGCATGACTCCCGCGGCATGAGCGCGACGGAGCACCGCATCGCGGTCGGCGTCGAAGCGCGCGTCGTCCAGATGTACGTGACTGTCGGCAAGCTGTGGCATGGGGTCTTTGCGAAAAGTTGGATCCCGGACTCGTTTCCTATGAGCCAATCGACAGTTCTTATATCGATCTAGCCCTTATTCAGCCGTCCGGCGTTTCAATTCACCGGCATAACATACCTTGGGGAGGCGGCTCGTGCCGCCGTAGCTTTCGTGCAGGAGATTCAGAAATGGGCAAGTTGGCGGTGAATGCGTTTTGCGTTGGCCTTGTCACCACGTTCGCCTTGGGCGTGACAGCGTGCAGCAAGCAAGCGGACAACGGTACGACAGGTAGCGCTGCGGCCAGTAGCAGTGCCGCGGGCGCGGCGGTTGCCAGCAGCGTGGCGGCAAGCGGGCAGGCGGTGCCCCCGGGCGATGACGGGTTGGTTGGGCAGGTCGTCAGCGTGACGCCGGTAAACGATCCAGCTGCCGCTCCGCAACAGGTTTGTCACGACGAAGTGGTTCAAAAGAAGGTGCCGCCGAAGGATAAGCACCGTATCGCAGGAACGGTCATCGGTGCCGTGGCGGGCGGCTTGCTGGGTCACCTGGTTGGCGGCGGCAAAGGCAACGGTGTGGCCACGGCGGTCGGTGCGGTGGGTGGCGGCTACGCCGGCAACCGTATCGAAAAAAGCGAGCAGGATAAAAAGGTCGAAAATGTTGTCGTACACCGTTGCAGCACCGTTGCAAATCCCGGCGGTAATATCGTCGCGTATGACGTGACTTACGTGTACAACGGGGTTACGCGCACTACCCGCATGGACCAGGATCCAGGCAACGTGGTCAAGGTTGACCAAACCGGTGTCGCCGTTCCGGACGCGCATTAATCGAACAACCAGGAGGTCGTCGTGAAAATCAAGTCAATCAGGTGGGGTTTGTTTGCAGGTTTGATGGTGGGACTGGCGGCCCTTTCCGGATGCGAGACGCCGCAGCCTTACCGTGGCTCGACGCAATACGGTCCGCCGCCGAACGTTTGCACAACGTGCGGTGTGGTGCAGAGCGTGCAGCAGGTCTACGTGCAGCAGCAAGGCACCAATAACAGTGGCGTGGGCACCGTGATCGGCGCAGTGGCCGGCGGCCTGCTTGGCAGCACGATCGGCCATGGCCGCGGCAATACGGCAGCCATCGTTGGTGGCGCGGTGGTCGGTGGCGTGGTCGGCAACCAGGTTGGTGCGGCAAACAGCCAGCCAGGTGGTACCTCGGTCGCATTCCAGATTGTGATTCGCCTGGATAATGGCCAGTACGCAACGGTAACGCAGATGCCCAATCCCGGCGTTCGTCCCGGCGATTACGTCTACATCAACAACAATCTGGTTTATCCGCGCTGATTCGAATCAGGCGTTTAGACGTCCAAATGAAAAGGCCCTCGAAAGAGGGCCTTTTTTATGCGTTGTGCTTGAGCTGATCAGTTGATCGCGTAGAACTTGTGGTCGCCAATGGTGATGGCGTTGCGATTGCGCGACCATGCAGGTGCTACCGACACAGTGGCAAAGTGATCGGCGCGCGGCACAAAAAAGCGACGTTCGTCGGCGGGGCGTCCCCAGTTGATGATCGACTGTCCTGCAATATCCCAAGCCTTCTGGAAAGCCTGGAGATTGTCGATGTCCTGGGATTGCGGTGTCGTCGTGAGTGCAAATTGATGCGGTGATTTCACCACATCGCAAACCGTACCACCCCATTGACCGCGTTCGCGTCGACGCATGGCAACTTCTGCCACGGCCATCTGACCGATCGTCGACTGGCTACGTGCTTCCAGATAGACGGTGGTCGCCAGACAAGTCTGGTCTGCGAGCGGTTGGGGCAATACGGACATTAGCCACAACAGCATGGAAAGTTTCATACCTGCCTCCAACTTGCAGTCACGCTTAGGCAAAAACCATGCTTGCCACAACGCAGTTGCGGTGGACGGGCGGGCAGACCGTGCCACCTGGATTAATCGCATGCACCGAAACTTGTGATGCATACGGTTAGCTACGACAACGTAGCGAAATCGACCGACATGTCCGATGTCGATCGGCATTAAATTGGCTTTGACGCTGCGGGCTAATGAGCCCCTACATGCAGCGTGTTCGCGCATACGGCGAATTGTCCACCGGCAAATACTTCTGCCGGGTCGCGCCGATCCGGACCCCTCCGGTTCGTCGCGTGTAACAGCACCCTGCGGGCTTGATTGGGTGCCGTAAAAAGTTTGGCGGAATCTAGTGGGGGTTTTTTATCTTTGCAAGTGCCTGCACTGTTTGATTCACATTTCAATCACGTCGCGGCGATGCGATAAATATCGTAACTATCAGTCTTGCCAAGCATTTAGCGGCGTTATCGAAACACCATCATCGCTCATCGTTTCTGAATGAGATGTCATGTTTTGCGCAACATCATCAGCTATGACAGCAAGTGATTCGATGCGTTCATGATGTGAGATAACAGTTAGCAATCGCACAAATTCGCGATCGTCGCGTTGCATCACCATGCCATCAGTAACGCATTTTGAAAGTTCGACACGATGCAGATGTCGCTTGTTGCCGCCGCGATAATGCAAGCGCGCAACAATTTCCTGTCCTGGATAACAACCTTTGTCGAGTGCAATCGCACCGAGGCGATGCAGCGATAACGCAGGCGGCGTGAACTCGTTCAATGCATTGTTTGGAAGCCACGGCCAACCTTCTTGCAACTGCGCAAATTGCCATGTGTCGTCATCGGCAACGTCGCTTGCAATGTGCATGGAATGCGAGCCGCAGCCGAAACGAAAAACATTGTTTTCTGTGTCGATGACATGCATGGGTAGCGCAGCGCCGCGTGCAATTTTCAGTCCATCTTTTGCAATCAGCGTGACGCGCGAGCGGAATACGAAGCGCCGCAATGCATCAACAAATTCGTGTGCATTGCCACCGCGCAAAACGATCAGGAATGTTTCATCACTCAATCGCGCCAGATGAAACAGTGCGCGCACGCGCCCCTGTGCATCGAGCCAGCTGCTGAACTGCCATTGGCCGTTCGACAGACTGGTCACCGGACTGGTGAATTGGTTGTGCGCGAAGGCGAGGGCGTCCGGGCCTTCGAGAATGACAGCTTGGGCGATATTGGATGTGGGCATGCGTCTGGGCAGATGGGGTCGGTTTGCGTATGGTGCAAGGCCGCACGCCAGGGCATGCAACGCTTGGCGCCGCGCGTCAACTGGTTGTGCCGCTATGCCGCAAGTATTACGCTTTTAGCGATACCAACCATGCCCGACACTTCCTCCAAACCCGTAACCGATTCTGATCCCGCCAAGACGGAGCGTGCTGTCACGCCTGTTTCGCCATTGCAGGAAAAGGAAAAGGACGGGCGACCGGCACCGGATCCCACCCGCTACGGCGATTGGGAGAAGAACGGACGCTGCATCGACTTCTGATCCACTGCGCGTCCGCGTTGTGGACGTGGCGATAGAGCAGGGGACAGGTGGCGGTGCGGGCATCAGCGATTCCACCCCAGGATAGCCGCCATGGCACAGACGCAACGACCGCTTTCTCCGCACCTACAGATATATAAGTGGCAAGTGCAGATGGTGACTTCCATCTTGCATCGCGCCACCGGCATTGCCCTGGCGGTGGGCACGCTGATGGTTCTGTGGGGTTTGCTCTCGCTGGCTGCCGGTGAAGATGCCTTCAATCAGTTCAAGGTATGCACGGGCAGCCCGCTCGGCATGATCCTGATGATCGGTTGGACCTGGGCGCTCTTTTATCACCTTTGCAACGGCATCCGGCATTTGATCCAGGATGCGGGCGCCGGTTACGCAATCGCTCAGTTCGTGCGTTCGAGCTGGCTCTCCATCGTCATAAGCCTCGTGCTGACGCTGCTGGTCTGGGCCTATGTGCTGACTGCCGGAGGTGCCGCATGAGCACGAATGCCAAAGATCTGCCCAAGGATTTGCAAAACCCGCTCAAGCGGGCGCGCGGACTGGGCTCGGCGCAGTTCGGTGTGGGCCATTGGTGGACGCAGCGTGTTACGGCGGCAGGCCTCATTCTTCTCGGATTGTGGTTCGTGGTTCTGGTGCTGGGTCTGCTGCATGCCGACTACGCGACAGCCCGCGCCACCGTTGCCAAACCTTGGAATGCCGTTCTGCTGGTGGCGTTTATCGTCACCGCGTTCTGGCACGCGGTGCTGGGCCTGCAAGTGGTGATCGAAGATTACGTGCACACCCGCTGGAAGGAAATCTTCCTGATGGTGGCGATTAAGTTCCTCGCGGTGCTGGGCGTGCTGGCTGGCGCGCTGGCTGTACTGCGCATCGCATTGGGAGCCTGAGGCCGATGGAAGCCTATAAAATTCAGCAACACAAATACGACGTCATCGTGGTCGGCGCCGGTGGTGCCGGTCTGCGTGCCACCTTTGGTCTGGCAGAAAAGGGTCTGAAAGCGGCCTGCATCACCAAGGTGTTCCCGACACGCTCGCACACGGTGGCCGCACAGGGTGGTGTCGCCGCGGCGCTCGGCAACATGGGCGAAGACGACTGGCGCTTCCATTTCTACGACACAATCAAGGGTTCGGACTGGTTGGGTGACCAGGACGCCATCGAATACATGTGCCGCGAAGCCATTCCGGCCATTTACGAACTGGAACATTACGGTGTGCCGTTCTCGCGCACCGATGATGGCCGCATCTATCAGCGTCCGTTCGGCGGCATGACGACGCATTACGGCAAGGGCACGGCGCAACGCACCTGCGCGGCGGCTGACCGTACGGGTCACGCCATTTTGCATACGCTGTATCAGCAGGCACTGGCGCACGACGCCACGTTCTTCATCGAATACTTCGTCATCGACCTGATTTTCGATGAGGAAGGTGTATGCCGCGGCGTGCTCGCGCTCGATATGAACGAAGGTACGCTGCACTTCTTCCGTGGTCAGGCCGTGGTGCTGGCGACGGGTGGCTACGGCCGCGCTTACTTCAGCGCAACCTCTGCTCACACCTGCACGGGTGACGGCGGCGGCATGGTGCTGCGCTCCGGTCTTGCGCTGCAGGACATGGAATTCGTGCAGTTCCATCCCACCGGTATTTACGGCGCTGGCGTGCTGATTACCGAAGGCGTGCGCGGCGAAGGCGGTTATCTGACCAACTCCAAGGGCGAGCGCTTCATGGAGCGCTATGCGCCGAGCGCGAAGGACCTTGCTTCGCGTGACGTCGTCAGTCGCGCCATCACGCTCGAAGTGCGCGAAGGCCGCGGTGTGGGTGAGCAGAAGGACCATGTGCATTTGAATCTGATGCACCTTGGTGCCGAAGTGATTCACGAGCGCCTGCCGGGCATTGCGGAATCCGCACGCATCTTTGCTGGCGTGGATGTGACGAAGGAGCCGATCCCGGTTCTGCCGACGGTTCACTACAACATGGGCGGCATTCCCACCAACTATCACGGCGAAGTGGTGCAGAAGAAAGGCGACGACGTCGACTCCGTGATACCAGGTCTTTTTGCCATCGGCGAAGCAGCCTGCGTGTCGGTGCACGGCGCGAATCGTTTGGGTTCCAACTCGCTGCTCGATCTGGTGGTTTTCGGCCGCGCCGTTGCACATCGCTGCGCAGAACTCATTAAGCCGGGCTCATCGCAAAAAGATCTTCCCGCCAGCGTGCTCGACAAGGCGCTCTCGCGCTTCGACGCGTTGCGTAACGCCAACGGCAGTACGCCGACGGCGCAGATCCGCATGGACATGCAGCGCACCATGCAAAAGGACGCCGCCGTGTTCCGCACCGGCGAAACCCTGCAGGAAGGCAGCAAGAAGATCGGCGACGTCTACGATTCGTTCAAGGACGTGAAGGTCAGCGACCGTTCCATGGTGTGGAACTCCGATCTGATCGAAACGCTGGAGCTGTCCAACCTGCTGCCGCAGGCGGTGGCGACCATGCAGTCTGCCGAACAGCGCCATGAAAGTCGTGGCGCGCATGCACGCGAAGATTTCCCGGATCGCGACGATCACGAGTGGATGAAGCACACCCTCGTGAAGGTCGACGATAACGGCAAGAGCAGCTTCGATTTCCGCCCGGTGCACATGTATACCTTGACCAAAGATGTCGAGGTTGTGCCGCCGAAGAAGCGCGTTTACTAAGCATCACCGACTGGAGAGGCAATCGTGGCAGAGTTCACGCTACCCAAGAATTCGAAGATCCAGCCGGGCAAGCACTTTCCGGCGAAAGACGCGAAGAAACCGCGTACGTTCCGCATCTATCGCTGGTCGCCGGATGACGGCCAGAACCCCCGCATCGACACGTACGAAGTCGATCTGGCCGCTTGCGGTCCGATGGTTCTGGATGCACTGCTGAAGATCAAGAACGAAATCGATCCGACGCTGACATTGCGTCGCTCGTGCCGCGAAGGCATCTGCGGTTCGTGCGCGATGAATATCGACGGCACTAATACGCTGGCCTGCACACGGGCCATTGAAGAATGTGCGGCGGGTGATGTGAAAATCTATCCGCTGCCGCACATGCCGGTGGTGAAGGATCTCGTGCCGGACCTCACGCATTTCTACGCGCAATTCGCTTCGATCAGGCCGTGGCTGCGCACACAGAGTGCCGCACCGGATCGCGAGCGTTTGCAGTCGCCGCAAGATCGCAAGAAGCTCGATGGCTTGTACGAATGTATTCTTTGCGCCTGCTGCTCGACCAGCTGCCCGAGCTACTGGTGGAATGGCGATCGTTACCTCGGTCCGGCCATTTTGCTGCAGGCGTATCGCTGGATCGTCGATTCGCGCGATGAGGACACCGGCACACGTCTGGACGATCTGGAAGATCCGTTCAAGCTGTATCGCTGCCACACCATCATGAACTGCGCACGCACCTGTCCGAAGGGTTTGAATCCGGCCAAGGCGATTGCGGAGATCAAGAAGTTGATCGTGGAGCGTCGTTCGGCGTAATCGATTTTTCCTTCTCCCGTTGGGAGAAGGTGCCCGTAGGGCGGATGAGGGTGCGGCCTCGAAGAATGGATGTGACTCGTCTCAAGATGCGTACCCTCACCCCAACCCCTCTCCCACCGGGAGAGGGGCTTTGACCGAGGCGTTTCTCATGGATGCTGATCGCATCAAACGTCTTCGCTGGCGTACGCGTCGCGGCACTCGCGAACTCGATTCATTGTTTGGTGGTTGGCTGGAGACCTCGTTTCCTGCGGCCGATGAAGCGCAACGCCAGGCATTCGAAGAGTTACTCGATGTGCAAGACCCCGATCTATGGGATTGGGTGATGGGCCACGCGCAAGCACCCCGATCCGACTGGCAAGCCATCATCGATGACATCCGCACCCGCCATCGGCTTTGAATATCGGCCCTCGCGCTGGCCCGGTCGCTTGTTCATTGCTGTCAGCGTGATCGCCGTTCTGGCGGTGGTTTTATCGGGCATGCCGTCATGGGGGCAGGTCTGCGTGGCCTTAGGTGTCGCGATCGCTTGCAGGCTCGCTTTGCGGCAGCTGCGCAGTCCCGTGAATGCCGCGGGTTGGGCCCACTCCAGCGGCTGGACTTTGCGCGGCCTCGATGCCACGGATGAACCGGCGTCGCTGCACTCCTTCAAGGTGATGGGGTCGCTGGTTTTGCTGCGGCTCAGCAGCCCCCGCTATGGCAAACTTAGCCTTTGGCTGATGCCCGACAACAGCGACGCGGATATCCGCCGTCGCCTGCGCATGCGCCTTGCGGTCATGAAGGCAGTCGCTCAGGAAAGCGCGGCGTGACCGCTTGGTTGCCGGGTCGACCCGCTTCGGGCACTCTGCGCGCTCGGCGTGGTCTGAAGGATTTCACGATGATTGTTGATCATCGGGCATCCGGGCGGCCCGTCACCCGAATTCCACAAGCGAATCCTCCATGTTCCGACCGCTCGAGCTCTTCGTAGGCCTGCGCTATACCCGCGCCAAACGGCGCAACCAGTTCATCTCCTTCATTTCATCCGTATCGATTATCTGCATCACGATCAGCGTGATGGCCTTGATCACGGTGATGTCGGTGATGAACGGCTTCGACTACCAGCTGCGTTCGCGCATTCTTGGCGCGATTTCCGACGCGACGGTGTCCAGCGTCGGGGGCGAAAGTCTGCAGAACTGGCAGTTCGCCGTGAAGGCGGTCGACGGTAACCCTCACGTGAAGGGCGCCGCGCCGTACGTCGAGATTCAAACGTTCATGCAGGCGCAGCGATCCACCGGCGCCATCGTGCGCGGTATCGACCCGTCGCAGGAACCAAAGGTTTCCAACATCAATCAGCACATGGTGGAAGGGTCGTTCGATACGCTGAATTCGGACGGCTGGAACATTATTCTTGGCAAGGATCTGGCGCTGCAGCTAGGCGTTGGCCTTGGCGATCGCGTCATCCTCGTCGTGCCGCAAGTCACCTCCAATCCGCTCACCGGCGCTACGCCGCGAATCCGCGCATTTACGGTTAGCGGCATCTTCGAAATGGGCATGGAGGAGTTCGATTCGGGCCTAGGTCTTATCAGCATCGGCAACGCCGAAAAGCTGAAGAACATCGCGGGGCCGACCGGCATTCGCCTGAGCTTGGACAATCTCGATAACGCGCGATCGATCGCGATGGAACTCGCCGATTCGCTGGGACAAACCTACGAAGTGACCACGTGGATGGACAGCCACGCCAACTTCTTCAAGGCCATCGCCATGGAGAAAAAGGTGATGTTCATCATCCTGTCGCTGATCATTCTCGTTGCGGTGATCAATCTTATCTCGATGTTGATGATGCTTGTCACCGACAAGCAGGCCGACATTGCCATTCTTCGCACCTTGGGTTCCACGCCGCGTAGCATCATGGGTATGTTCATGGTGCAGGGCGTGTTGGTAGGTGTGGTGGGCATCGCCTTTGGTGTGGGTTTGGGTTCGCTGCTCTCGTGGCAGCTGCCTGCGATTGTGAAGATGATCGAGCACCTGACGGGTGTGGTGTTCCTGTCGCCCGACGTTTACTACATCAGCGAGGTGCCCAGTAAGCTCGACGCGTACGACGTGTTGTGGGTGTCCCTGGTCACTTTCGCGTTCTCCCTGCTTGCCACGCTTTATCCCGCATGGCGCGCATCGCGTACCCAGCCTGCGCAGGCGCTGCGCTATGAGTAATCCCATGACGAATGCTTCTCAGGACATCGTGCTGCGCGCCAGCCATATCGCCAAGACGTACGAAGAGGGCGATCTGCGGACCAAAGTGTTGTCGGATGCCAGTTTCACGCTCAAGCGTGGTGAAACGCTTGCTATCGTCGGTGCGTCGGGTTCCGGCAAGAGTACGTTGCTGCACATCATTGGCGGTCTGGATACGTTGACCAGCGGCGAAGTGGAGGTCGAAGGGCGCCTTCTCTCCAAGCTCTCTGATGCCGAGCGTGGCCGCGTGCGCAACAAGTCCTTGGGCTTCATCTACCAATTCCATCACCTGCTGCCCGAGTTCACGGCGATGGAAAATGTGTGCATGCCCTTGCTGATTCGCGGCACGAACATTGCCGACGCGCAAAAGCAGGCGAAAGTGCTGCTCGAACGAGTCGGGCTGGGACAACGTCTGGAACACAAACCTGGCGAACTGTCGGGCGGTGAACGTCAACGCTGTGCGGTAGCTCGTGCCTTGGTGACGCGGCCATCCTGTGTGCTCGGTGATGAGCCGACCGGTAACCTCGACGAAGACAATGCCGCTCAGGTCTATGCCTTGATGCTTGAATTGAATCGCGAGATCGGTACCAGCTTCATCCTCGTCACGCATGACAGCCGGCTTGCCAAACGCATGGACCGCACGCTGGAACTGCACAACGGCGAGTTGCGCGAAAAGGTGTAGCGCTCGTTTGACGGAAAGTCGGCATAGCCCTAAGCCTTCGGAGCGTGCCCGGAGGCTTCGCTGCAGCACGTGGCCTACACGAAGTTATCCGACCTTGAATTAGTGTTGCCTGCTCAAAGAGTCAGGCGGCACGGATATGCTGCGATCAGGGAAGTGGCCGAGTGCTGTTTCAACCGCGATAGCGCTCATCGCGGGCATATTGTCCGTGCAATGGCTTCCGGTGTTACCGCCGTTATGGGCGATTTTGTTTTTTGCACCCTGTGCGCTTGGATTGATCTGGCGTGCGCCGTCGTGGCGTTGGTTCGCCATAGCTTTGCTGGGTTTTGCCTGGGCCGCATGGCGCGGCAGCGCTGGCATGGAAGCGCGTTTGCCACGTGTGTGGGAGGGCCAGGATTTCGTCGCCCTCGGCCAGGTTGTCAGTCTTCCGGAAACCAAGGCCGATGCCACAAGCTTTCTCTTCCGGATCGAGGAAGCAACGCTCGATGGAAAGACGATCTCATGGCGCGGTCTTGCGCACATTAGCTGGTACGACGCACGCGCTATCGAGCTAACACCCTGTTCACGCTGGCAACTCATAGTGCGTTTGCGACGGCCGCGTGGCCTGATCGATCCCGGTGGTGCGGATGGAGAGCGAAGTGCGCTTGCACATGGCATCGATGCCGTAGGTTATGTGCGCGATGACGCTGCGAATCGTCGTCTATCAAACGCATTTTTTTGCATTGACCAACTACGCGCTTACCTCGCTCACGGTATCCAGACACGCGTCTCCGATGCGCACGATGCCGCATTGCTAAGGGCCTTTACTGTCGGCGATACGGGCGGACTCAACGAAAACGACTGGGACGTCGCGCGCGCCAACGGTGTTTCGCACCTTATCGCCATCTCCGGATTCCACGTTGGCGTCGCCGCCTTGTTCGGTGTTTTGCTATGTGCGATGACGTACTGGCTCCGGCCGTCACTCGCATTGCGATGGCCCAAAGTCCAGGCGCAGGCGTTATCGGCACTGATCGTTGCTTTCGGCTACGCGGCGATTGCCGGATTCGGCATGCCCACGGTTCGCACGGTGTTGATGATTGCTGCTGTCGCACTCAGCAAGTGCAGCAGGCGCGCATTTAGCCCTGTTCACGCACTCGCATTGGCGTTGGTTGCGATACTCATCGTCGATCCCCTTGCCGTTCTGGAGGCGGGATTCTGGCTTTCTTTCGTAGGTGTCGGGTTTCTGGTGCTATGTCTTGAAACGCAAGGGCGTGGCGTTCGCGCATTCCTGCGCGATCTGACACTGGGACAACTGGTGATGACTGTTGCGTTGTTACCCCTCACACAATCGTTTTTCGGCGAAGCATCGTTGGTAGGCGCTTTATCCAACCTTCTGGCCGTGCCGATCGTGAGTTTCGTCATCGTGCCGTGTGCCTTGATGGGTGTGCTCTTGCTGCTGATCTGTCCGCCACTGGCCACACCCGTGCTCCAGCTCGCCGCATGGTTGACGCACATGCAGTGGTGGGTGCTTGAGAGAACTGCAACGTGGCCGGGTGCACATTGGTTTCTGCCTGAAGTAAAACTAGTCGCGCTGATACTGGCGATTGTTGGCGCGGCATGGTTGTTCATGCCACGTGGTGTGCTGCTGCGAGCTTTGGGCGTGCTGTTGTTTCTTCCCTTGATCTGGCCTGTGCGTCAGCAGCCGGATATCGGCGCCTTTCAGGCATGGATGCTCGATGTTGGACAGGGACTTTCGATGGTGGTGCGCACGCGTGATCACGTCCTTGTGTACGACACCGGTGCGCTCTATCCATCCGGATTCGACCTGGGTGAAGCCGTGGTCATCCCGTCGTTGCACGCGCTTGGAATGAACCGCGTGGACGTACTGATGATCAGTCACGGTGATAACGATCATGCTGGTGGTGCGCCCGCAGTTGCCAAAGCATTTCCTGCTGCAAAGCGTTACGCAGGCGAGCCGCAGCGCATGTCGATACCGATGGACCAGTGCTTGGCGGGTCAACACTGGGAATGGGACGGTGTGCATTTCGAGGTGTTGAGTCCCGCCACGTCTGCGGCGTCGACCGACAACGATCGCTCATGCGTTCTGCTCGTCACAGGTACCGGCGGCCGTTTGTTGCTGACCGGGGATATCGACAGCGACGCTGAATCGCGCATTGCCAGACAGTGGCAATCCGGGTTGCCGCTGGTATTGCAGGTGCCACATCACGGCAGCCGGACATCGTCGAGTTCGGATTTTATTGCGACAACAAGGCCGGAGCTGGCGGTCGTTTCCACCGGCTGGCTGAATCGTTTCGGGCACCCGCGGCCGGAGGTGCTGCAGCGCTACGCCAGCGCGGGTGTGCCGGTACTTAACACGGCGCTGGAAGGTGCCATTCAGATTGATTTTCCGGCACGCACCGCCACCTATACCGCTATACGCTGGCGGCAGCGGGAGCGGCGCTATTGGCGGGAATGAACTGCCACTGGCCGCACGGTATGTAACTACGACGCTGCTATGATGCCGACTTCAGGCACACGGCAAGTCCAGGAGTTGGGTGTGGGTGATTTGTTTCAGATTCTGATGGCCGGCGGCTGGGCGATGGCGCCCATTCTGATCTGTTCGGCGGTGGCCCTGGCGATCGTACTGGAGCGCTGCTGGACCCTACGTCGCAAATCCGTATTGCCGCCTGGTCTATCTCAGGAAGTGCGCGAATGGGCGCAATCCGATCAGCTCGATCCGGAGCACATCGAGAAGCTTTCCAACGGCTCGCCGCTGGGTGAGTTGCTTGCTGCCGCGCTCGCCGTGCGCAATCGTCCGCGCGAATTGATCAAGGAGCGCATCGAAGACACCGGCCGCCACGTGGTGCATCGCATGGAGCGCTATCTCAACACGCTCGGCACCATTGCCCTGATCGGCCCGTTGCTCGGTCTGTTCGGCACAGTGATTGGCCTAATTCGCATGTTCATGCAGGTGATGGTTGGCGGTATGGCCGATCCCACCAAGATGGCCGGCGGTATCGGCGAGGCGCTGATCTGTACGGCCGCCGGTCTTACTGTCGCGATTCCCGCCTACGTGCTGCACCGCTACTTCCGTTCGAAGGTCGCGGGTTATTGCGTGGATATGGAAAGGCAAGCCACGCTGCTGCTGGATGATCTGACCATGTCTGCAACACCTGCTGCGACGCCACGTCCGCGTCGCGCGCCGGTGGCTAGCGGGAAGGCGCAGGTCTGACGTATGCGTATCGGGAACGACCGTCGCAACGATGATTTCGAGATCAACGTGGTGTCGTTGATCGATGTGCTGCTGACGCTTTTGATGTTCTTTGTGCTCACGACGACGTTCGTGCAGCATTCGCGCCTGAAGGTGGAGTTGCCGCAGGCGAGCGCGGAAGATCGCGATATGCAGCCGCCCGCGGTTACCGTCATGGTGGATCGCGAAGGCCATTTCTACGTGGGTAGCGACGAAGTGATGGGTGAGGGCGTCGAGCCGTTGAAAGCGGCCATCGCCAGCGTGGCCGGTGACGACCGCAACCAGACCGTCACCATCCGCGCAGATGCGATGACAGCGCATCAGAACGTTGTCACCGCCATGGATGCGCTCGGTCAACTTGGCTTTACTCATCTCTCCATCGCCACGACGCCGACGCAGTCGGAAACGGGCAAATGAGCGAACGCAAAAAGAAGGTTGCCCTTTGGGACGCGGAAAGTCGGGGCGTCTACAAACGGCTGCTCAGCTACTCGGCGAAATACTGGCCGGTGCTACTGATTGCCATCATCGGTTTCGTAGTGGACGGTGGCGCGTTGGCGCTGTTCACTCAAAAACTGCAGCCGATCATGGACAGCCTTCTGACTAAGAAAGATCCGTATCTCATACGGTGGATGCCGATCTGGATCATCCTGATCTTTCTCGTTCGTGGCATTGCCATCTACGTTAGCAACTATGGGATGGGGTACGTCGGGCGCAATGTTGTGCAGACCATGCAACGCGATGTATTCGGTGCGTATCTACGCCTTCCGGTCACCTATTTCGGCAACGAACATTCCGGCCATCAGGTTTCGCGCATTACCTTTACCAGCGAGCAGATCGCGGGTGCCTCGACGGATGCGCTAAAAGTTGCTGTGACGGAAGGCGTGACGGTTATCGGCATGTTTGTCGTTATGGTTCATACCAGCCTCTATCTCACAACCGCGTTGCTGGTGCTGGTGCCCGCCATTGTGTTGATAACGACGGCAGTGAGCCGTCGTTATCGCGTGATCAGCCGGCGTATCCAGGGCATGATGGGTTCTGTGACGGGCACGGTTGAGGAAATGCTTGACGCACATCGCGAAGTGCGCATTTACGCGGGGCAAGAACAGGCGGCGCAGCGCTTTAGAGAGGTTTCGGGTCGCGCGCGCTATCTCAATATGAAGATTGTCGCGACGAGCGCTTTTTCTGGCTCGACAGTTCAGACCGTCGCCTCGTTTGCGTTGGCGGGCATGGTGTTTTTGGCGTCGCGTCCGGCGGTAATCGCGAGCATTTCACCCGGCGTTTTCATCGCCGTGCTTACCGCCATGGGCGGCATGCTGTCATCGCTCAAACGGTTGTCGAACGTACAGTCGACGATCCAGACGGGCATTTCGGCAGCGGAGAATCTGTTCGCGCTTATCGATACGCCGCCAGAAGTGGATCACGGTACGCATGTGCTGGAACGCACTCGCGGCGATCTGCATTTCGACAATGTTGGCTTGATTTATCCGCGTACGAATACCGAAGCGCTTGTTGCTGTCGATTTGCACTGTAAGTCAGGCAGCGTGACTGCCTTAGTGGGACGCTCGGGCAGTGGCAAGAGCAGCTTGGTAAGTCTATTGCCGCGTTTTAATGAGCCTAGTAGCGGCCGTGTGTTGCTCGATGGAGCCGATTACGAGACATATACGTTGCCTTCCCTGCGCAAGCAGATCTCATGGGTAGGGCAGCAAGTTGTATTGTTCGACGGTACCGTCGCTGAAAACATCGCATATGGCGAACTGGCTGCCGCCAGCGAACGAGAAATCATCGCCGCTGCCGAAGCGGCCAATGCGATGGAATTCATCGAGCGCTTGCCCAAAGGCATTCACAGTCAGATTGGCGAGGGCGGCAACATGCTCTCGGGTGGTCAGCGCCAGCGCATCGCCATCGCTAGAGCCATTCTGAAGAATGCGCCCATTCTTGTTCTTGATGAAGCGACCAGTGCACTCGACACCGAGTCGGAACGCCTGATCCAGCAGGCGCTACAGCGTTTGATGAAAGATCGAACCACGCTGGTCATCGCGCATCGTTTGTCGACCATTGAACACGCTGATCAGATTGCCGTGATGGATCATGGAAAGATCGTTGAGCGCGGCACGCATTCCGAGTTGATTGCGATCGGTGGGCACTACGCTGCCTTGCACCGTATGCAGTTTAACGAGCGTCCTGTCGCTATCGTCGCCGACTGATCTATGACCCTAGCCGAAGCGCTCCAAGCGGGCTGGTATGGCAAAGGGCGCCTGCCTTGGTGGTGTTATCCGCTTGCGGGTTTGTACGGTGCAGTGATCGCGGTTCGTCGCGCGCTATACCACTGGGGTTTGCTTCGTGCGGTACGGTTGCCGTGCCCTGTCATCGTGGTGGGAAATATCACCGCAGGTGGCACGGGCAAAACCCCTCTTACGTTGGCGTTGGTCGAAGGGCTTCGTGCGCGCGGTCATCGGCCGGGTGTTGTGAGTCGAGGCTACGGCGGTACGCAGCGCGAACCCATGCTGCTGGGCGATGCGCCGAATCCTTCCGAGGTCGGTGACGAACCTGCACTGATTCGCGCGTCCGGCGTGCCTGTGGCCGTCGGGCGCGATAGACCGGCCGCTGCGCAGCTATTGGTGAATAGTGGCTGCGATGTGCTAATCGCGGACGATGGCTTGCAGCATTATCGGCTCGCGCGCGATGTCGAAATTTGCGTCATCGATGGCGAACGTCGTTTCGGTAACGCACAACTATTACCTGCGGGGCCATTGCGCGAACCGCTAAGTCGCCTGGGTGTCGTTGATTTTCGAGTTTGCAATGGCGGCGATCCTCAAGCGGGCGAGGTGCTCATGCTGCTTCGCGGTGGAGTGGCGCGTGCGCTGGCCGATGGACACGAGCAAGCGATCACGAGCTTCTCAGGCACGCGTGTGCATGCCGTCGCTGCGATCGGTAATCCGCAGCGTTTTTTCGCGAGTCTTGAGGCGCAGGGTGTTCACGTGATCGCGCATCCATTCGACGATCATCACGCGTTCGTTCCCGAAGACTTCGCTTTCGGCGACGATTTGCCGGTGCTGATGACCGAAAAAGATGCGATCAAATGTCGCGGCTTCGCGAAGACGAACTGGTGGAGTGTGCCCGTCAAAGCGGAGCTTCCGGCCGCTTTTTACGACGAATTGAGCACGCGGATACGTTCAAAGACGCGATAAAGGCCTTCCGGCGGCGTTATCATAGGCGTTATTCCGGCCCGAGCCGGCTAAAGTCTTTCGTTACGAGGTTGTCATGAGCCTGATCCAGGTACCGGTGTCTTTCGGCGAGTTGATCGACAAGATCACGATTCTCGAGATCAAAGCGCGCCTTATCACCGATGAGTCGAAATTGGCCAACGTGCATAACGAGCTGAATTTGCTCAATGCGACATGGGCCAATCATCATGCTTCGCAAACGGACATCAGCAAGGAGCGCGCACGCCTGCTAGCCGTGAACGAAACCCTGTGGGACATCGAAGACCGCATTCGCCTGAAAGAAAAAGCACAGGAATTCGACAAGGAGTTCATCGAGCTTGCGCGCTCGGTGTATTTCGAGAACGACGAACGCGCGGCTGTGAAGCGCGAGATCAATGTGAAGCTGGGTTCGCAGTTGGTCGAAGAAAAGTCGTATCAGGATTACCGTCAGAAATAATCGCTAACGGATGTTCAAACGGCCGCAGCGGCCTCGAAGCGATCGATGACGTCGTTTACCTCGATCAGCTCCATCACACCGGGGCGTTCGATTTTGCTGCCCCAGGGGATTTCGCTCGCGGGTTTGCCCAGATATTTGCGCGACGCCGCGTCGTATTTGTCGACGCACCAGCGCCGGTCGGAATAGGGGCCGGAGCGGTTTGGATTGCTCGCCGCATGCAGTCCCAGCACCTTCAAGCCGACCGTGTTGGCCATGTGCATTGGCCCGGAATCTGGCGTCAGCAGCAATTGCGCGCGGCAGAACATCGCCATCAGTTTTTTGAGCGTGTCCTTGCCGGTCAGATCGAGCGGTTGGTGACGGCAGGCTGCCAGTACGGCATCCGCCATGATGCGCTCGTTGGCAGAAGGGCCGCCGATCAACACCACACGCCATTGACGCGAAGCCGCGTGATCCATCACAGCGGCGTAGCGCTCCGGTAGCCAGTTCCGCAGCGCGTGGCTGGAGGTTGGGCTTACCAACAACGTCGGTTGATCGCCGGGTAGCTGCTCCGCCGCCCAGACGTGCGCATCATCGGGAATGGGAATATCCCAACGCACACTGGTTTGTTTCAAGCCGAGCGGCTCGCAAAAGCTGCCGATGGCATCCAGGACGTGTTCGCCCGTGCGTGCGGGAATACGTTCGTTGATGACCAGCCCATGCAGATCCTTGGCCCGGGCATGATCGTAGCCAATGCGACGCTTCGCCTTGATACCCAGACTCAGCATGTTCGAACGCAGCGCGACCTGCATTTGCAGCAAGGCGTCGAATCGATGGCCGCGTAGCGCCGCATTGACCTCACGCATACCGGCCCAGCCTGCGCTTTTGTCGAAGGTCACGAATTCCACACCCGGCAGGTCGCCCACCAGCTTGCGTTCCAGTTTGCCGACGATCCAGGTCAGCGAAGCCTGCGGCCACGCTTGCTGCAACGTACGTATCAGCGGCACCACATGGGTGACGTCGCCGATGGCGGACGTTCGCAGAAGGCAGATGGATGCAGGATCAGACATGTAGAATCGCCGGGCAATGAACCGATAGGGAGCTACGGCAGCACCGATGCACGAGCAACTGCGCCAGGACACCGAAGGTGCGATTCTGTTCGACGCCACGGTGTCGCCACAAGTCGACGCCTCGTGGTTCGACCCCGACCACTGGCGCGAGCGTGGCGCATTGAGCGCCCAGGCCGGCGGCCGTGGCGGTGTTGCCCTGATCGATACCCCGGCCGGCGAGTGTGTGCTGCGCCATTACCGCCGTGGTGGCATGGTCGCCCGGTTGATGGGTGATCGTTACTTCTGGACCGGTGCGGACGAGACTCGCTGCTTTGCCGAATTCCGTTTGCTGCAAGCCGCCGCGCGGTGGGAGTTGCCGGTGCCGCAAGTGGTGGCCGCCCGCTATCAACGCGCCGGACTTTACTATCGCGGCGACCTGATCACGCGTCGTATTGCCAACACACACACGGTGGCCGAGTGCGTCGCGGCCGCGCGATTCGATGCGGAGCTGGCGCAGGAAGTGGGTGCGCTGGTGGCGCGCTTTCATCGCAAGGGTGTATGGCATGCGGACCTCAACGCGCACAACATTCTGGTTGCCGAGTCGGCGCTTTATCTGATCGACTTCGACCGGGGACAGATTCGTACACCCGCAGAAGGCTGGCGCATGGCCAATCTCCAGCGGTTGCGACGTTCCCTGTTCAAGCTTGGCGCGGCGGAAGAGGGCGAGGCGCCCTTCGATAAGAAGATTTGGACACCCCTCATGTACGGCTACGAGCGTACTCTCAGCGCATGAACTGGTATCTGCACTTTCTTGGAACAGGGGCCGCACATGCGGTGGAGCTTGGTTCGTCCTCGGCGGTGGTAGAGCGCGACAGCAAGCCACTGCTGCTGATCGATTGCGGCCCCGATACGCTCGACCGCTATATGGCCTCATACGGTGAACCGCCGCATGCGTTGTACATCACCCACACGCATATGGATCACGTGGGTGGTCTGGAGCGTTTGTTCACACGACTGTGGTTCAACGATGCGCTGCGTGGGCAAACGCGCGTGTTTACGCACGCAGCACTTGTTCCATGGTTGCAGACACGCATCGCCGATTATCCTGGCGTGCTGGCAGAAGGTGGTGTGAACTACTGGGAAGCGTTTCGCCTGGTGCCATGCTCGCGCGGTTTCTGGCTCGACGGTTTCTGGTTCGATGTGTTTCCAACGCGGCATCATCGTCCTGGTACGTCGTTTGGAATCGCCTTGCAGGGGAGTTTCGCTTTTACTGGCGATACGCGGCCGATCCCGGAAATGCTGTCGCAATACGCGGGCGGCAATGAAGTCATCGCGCACGATTGCGGACTGGTCGGCAATCCCTCGCATACCGGCATCGACGATATCGAGCGCGAGTACGACGCTGCGATGCGCAGGCGTCTGGTGCTCTATCACTACGGCAGCGCCGCCGATGGTTCTGCGCTGGGCGCACGCGGTTATCGCATCGCCGGAACGGGCCAGCGAGTGCCGATTATCGCACCGCCTCCGCCCCGGTCCGACGCAGGTTGAAGCCGTCTCTCTCTTGTCTGAGTCGAGGGCAACCGTTATCCTTCCGCTTCTTTGCCGCTGGATTGTCGGCAAACGAGTCGTGCGTGCGGAGAGATGTCCGAGTGGTTGAAGGAGCACGCCTGGAAAGTGTGTATACGGCTTATCCCCGTATCGAGGGTTCGAATCCCTCTCTCTCCGCCAGTTATTGAAAGAAGCGACGGCTTGGACGCTGGCGCAGCAGCAAGGGTTTAAGGATAAGAGAGAGGGTGAGAACCCTCGCGGTTCGACAAATTCGTCGGGAACGAATTTGGACAGCCGCAGGCTGGTCCCTCGCGATAGCGAGGGATGAGGTCCATGGATGGGCCGAACAATCCCTCTCTCTCCGCCAGTTATTGAACGAGGCGACGGCATGGACGCTGGCGCAGCAGTAGGAAATTGAAGGGTACGAGGAGGGAGGATCCCTCTCTGAACCAATATTCAGCACGTCTATGGTGGCCCCGTCGGTCCCCCCGCGACGATAGTTCGCAAACCCCGCCAGGTCCGGAAGGAAGCAACGGTAGCGAATGATTCGGGTGCCGGGGTGTGGCTGGCGGGGCCGCCGCCTTTTGCGGGTGCCGAAAAGGTTTGCATGACTTGCCTTGACCGACTTGGCACAATCGGGTTTCGCCCCCAACTGACCGTGACGCATGTCTTATCAGGTACTCGCGCGTAAGTGGCGCCCCCGCAAGTTCGCCGAACTCGTCGGACAGGAACACGTTGTACGCGCGCTGACCAATGCGCTCGACAGCGGGCGCATGCATCACGCCTATCTGTTCACCGGCACGCGCGGCGTGGGCAAGACGACCATCGCACGCATCTTCGCCAAGTCGCTCAACTGCGAACGCGGTGAATCGGCCGATCCCTGTGGCGAGTGCAGCGTCTGCACCGCGGTGGATGCCGGTCGGTTCGTGGATCTGCTGGAAATCGACGCTGCCAGTAACACGGGCGTGGACGATGTGCGCGAAGTGATCGAGAACGCGCAATACGCTCCGGCGCGCGGCCGCTTCAAGGTCTATCTGGTCGACGAAGTGCACATGCTCTCCAAGCCGGCTTTCAACGCGCTGCTGAAGACGCTGGAAGAGCCGCCGCCGCACGTGAAATTTCTTTTGGCGACGACGGACCCGCAAAAGCTGCCGGTGACTGTGCTTTCCCGCTGCCTGCGCTTCAATCTCAAGCGCTTGCTGCCGGATCAGATCGGCGGACAGATACGCCATATCCTTGGCGCCGAACACATCGAATACGAAGACGCGGCTATTGGCGAGCTTGCGCGAGCCGCCGACGGGTCGTTGCGCGATGGTTTGTCGCTGCTCGATCAGGCCATCGCTTACGGCGGTGGTTCGCTGAAAGCGGAAGATGTGAGGGCGATGCTCGGCAGCGTGGAGCGCGGCCAGGTGCTTGGCCTGCTCGCTGCACTGGCTGCTGGCGATGGTGAGGCCTTGATGGCCGAATGCACGCGCGTGGCGTCCTACTCGCCGGATTTCGGCAGTGTGCTCGACGATCTTGCGGCCGCACTGCATCGCATCCAGTTGATCCAGCTGGTGCCGGGTTATCGAACGGAAGCCAATGACGCGGACGACAGCACTCTGCTGAGCCTCGCCGAACGCATGGCGGCCGAAGACGTGCAGCTTTACTACCAGATTGCAACGACCGGCCGCCGCGATTTGTCGCTCGCGCCGGATGCGCGTACTGGTTTCGAAATGGCGTTGCTGCGCATGCTGGCGTTTCGTCCATCCGACGATGCAGCGCCCGCACCCAGCGGTGGACAGCGTTCCGCCGCTGCGCCGGTTCCGCGTCCGCCAGCTCCGTCGCCAAGCCATGCGGCAGCGCCGCCTGCCGCCGCGCGGCCTTCCGCCTCCGTACCTCCTTCTGTGCCGACGCAGGAGAAGCCAGCGGCTTCCACAGCGCCGGCCGCTCCCATGAGCGGCCCACTCGATTGGGAAGCACTGATCCAACGTGCCGACCTGCGTGGACCGCTCGGGCAGCTCGCGCAGAATTCGGCCTTGCATCATCGCGATGGCCACACGTTGGTACTCGCGCTGCAACCGACGTACATGCATCTGGCCGTCGAGCCGATGGTGAGCCAAATCGCCGACCGCATCAGCGCCGTGATGGGTGAAACCGTTCGGCTGCGTTTTGTGAGCGACAGCCAGGGCGTCGCCGAAACCCCCGCGGCGCGTGCTGCGAGTGCGCGCAGTGCGGCGCAATCGGCCGCCGAACAATCCATCGAAGGCGATCCGCTGGTGCAGGCACTAAAGCGCGAATTCGGTGCGCGTGTCGTGCCGCAATCCGTCAAACCTTTTGAATCCTGATATTCCGGAGTACACGCTATGAGAGGACAACTTGGCCAGCTGATGCAGCAGGCGCAGCGCATGCAGGAAGACATGAAGCGCGCGCAGGAAGAAATCGCCAAGCTGGAAGTGACCGGCAGCTCCGGCGGCGGTCTGGTGAGCGTGGTGATGAGCGGTGCGCATGAAGTCCGTCGCGTCCAGATTGATCGCAAGCTGTTTGCGGATGATCCGGAAATGGCCGAAGACCTCGTCGCCGCCGCGATCAACGATGCCGTGAACAAGGTAGCCGAGGCCAGCAAAGCCAGGCTGGGCAATGTGACGTCCGGCATGAGTCTGCCGCCCGGTTTCAAGATGCCGTTCTAAAGGGCGGCGTCGCCGATGAGCGGTTGGACCAAGCGCATCGTTCCGCCAAGCATCGTTGCGTCATTACAGGTTTTTTTTCGGTAGATCATGAGCGGCTCTCCACTCCTCAACGAATTGATCGAAGCGCTTCGTTGCCTTCCCGGCGTGGGTGGCAAGAGTGCGCAGCGCATGGCGTTCCATTTGCTGGAGCGCGAGCGTGAGCGCGGCTTGAAGCTGTCGAAGGTGCTTGAGCAGGCGATGCAGAAAATCGGTCATTGCTCGCGTTGCCGCAATTTCAGCGAGACGCCCGTTTGTGCGATCTGCGCAAGCTCCAGTCGCGATCGTCATGTGCTCTGCGTGGTCGAGTCGCCGACCGATCTCGCCGCCATTGAACAGGCCACCGGTTATCGTGGACAGTACTTCGTGCTGATGGGCCGGCTTTCGCCGTTGGATGGGCTGGGGCCGGAAGAGCTCGGACTGGGCTTGTTGAGCGAGCGCCTTGCCGAAGGCGATGTCGAGGAATTGATTCTCGCCACCAACCCCACCGTCGAAGGTGAAGCGACGGCGCACTATCTGGCACAACTTGCGCGCGCCGCAGGCATACGTCCAACGCGATTGGCGCACGGTGTGCCGCTGGGCGGCGAACTGGAGTACGTCGATCGAAGCACGCTGGCGCATGCATTTGGCAGTCGGCAATCGGTGGAATGACCGGCCTGTAACGGAAGGAGAGATCTATGGGCGACACTATTTTTGGAAAGATCATCCGCCGCGAGATTCCGGCCGATATCGTCTATGAAACCAATGACGTGCTGGCCTTTCGCGACCTGAATCCGCAGGCGCCGGTCCATGTGTTGTTTATTCCCAAGCGGGCGATTGCAACGTTGAACGACGCCACGGCAGCCGATGCGGAACTGATCGGCAAGCTAGTGCTTGCGGCTGCCGATTACGCCAAGCGCGAAGGGTTCGACAAGGACGGCTATCGCACGGTGATCAACTGCAATGAACATGGCGGCCAGACCGTTTTTCACCTGCATGTGCATTTGCTGGCGGGCCGCCGGATGACGTGGCCGCCGGGCTGAGTGGGTGCTCCACCTTTCACCCATAAAAAACGCCGGCAGATGCCGGCGTTTTTTATGCTTCATCCAGAACGATCAGCGGTGACGAACGATGATCACCGGGCCGCCCCAAAAACCGCCCCAATACGGGCCGCCCCAGTAAGGACCCCAATAGGGACCCCAGTACGGGTCGTACCAGCCCGGGCCATACGGATAACCGCCGCCGACCGGGCGCTTGGGCCACAGGTAGACCACGGTCGCATCCACACGCGGGTAGTTGTAGTCGTAATCACCCACCTTGCGGCTCATCGAGCCCTGGACGGTACCGGTGACGGTGATCTCGCGGCCGCGTGTAAACACTTCCGGATCGTAGAAGCCGGCGCGGCAGGCGACGAAACGGCCTTGGGTGTTGGCATCGCCGCCGTTGCGGATGGGGCGTGCCTGATCATCCAGCTGACGGCCCAGCACGTAGAAGCAGGTGGCTTGCTGACCCGGTTCGGTGCTGATGATTTCGCCACCCCAGCGCACCGTCTGGCCGCTGGCACTACCGGCCTGCGCATTCAGCGATGTAACAGGGGCGAAGGTGCCCTGCAGCGGCTGCGGCACCGTGGCGCACGCGGCCAACAGGGCAGAGGCCGCTGCGAGGCTAAGAAATCGAAATAGGGGAGACATGACTTTTTTCTCCATCGTGGGCGGTTGCATCCTACAGCGTTGCGCTTTGATTAGACCACGCGGTGCGGTTGGAAATTCCGTACTGCCTGCCGAAAAGCGCGTAAAGATTCGGGGTGAGGTTCGACAGTGGCGTAGCGCAGTTCGATATAACACCTCATCAAATGATCCAGTTCCGTGCGCTGCCCAGGCAACGAACGAATTGCGCGGCGAAGGTAATTGCGAGGCCCTTCGCTACGCCCACGGATGACCCCGGCACGGGCGAGTTTGCGCTCCAGCGCGCGCATCGCCGCGAGGGCGGGATCACCCTCCGGTCGACGCCACAACGCCCACAGCAAACCCACTGCACCGAAAAACGCAATGCCAACGCCCAGCAATCTTTCCAGAATGCCGGTGTCAGCGTCGCGTATGCCAAACGGCGTTAGCAGTCCGCGTTGGCGCATGGCGTCAAAACCGATAACGCCCTTGTCCCACCATCGGTTGACGATGTCCCAGTGATTTCGTATCGACTCCACCCATTCGGATCGATACCAGGCGAGCTGATCGCCACCGGCATCCTGAGCGCCAAGGTTGATGCGTTGCGGCTGCACGGCAGCGGTAGGGTCCACACGTATCCAGCCGCGCCCCGGCAGCCACACTTCGCTCCACGCGTGCGCATCGGAATTGCGCACCAGCAGATACGCTCCCATCGCATTCCAGTAGCCACCCTGATAGCCGGTGACAACGCGTGCGGGAATGCCGGCGGCGCGCATGAGCACCGTGAAAGAAGATGCGTAATGTTCGCAAAAACCTTCGTGTGTATTGAACAGGAAATCGTCAATCGCGTTACGTCCCAACGGCGCGGGTCCTAGCGTGTAGCGGAAACCACCGTTGTGGAAAAGGCTGAGCACTGCGTTGATGATGGCGACGTCGTTATTGCCGTAACGCTTTCGAAGTTCCGCAGCGAGCTGGTGACTGCGTGGGTCGAAACCTGACGGCAACTGCAACGCCATCGTGCGCACGTCGGCGTCGATGTTTCCTTCGAGTCGATAATTCACCGCCGAACGCAATCCGTAATCCATCACGTCATCGACAGGCTTTTCGGCGAACACTTCGCCGTCCGAGCGCATGTGCGATTGTGCGGGTGCCTGCATCGGAACATCGAGCGTGGGCAGTACGCGCTGGTGAGTCGGCTCCAGGTTGATTCGATAGTTGACGGCACCTGTTGTTTCGATCGGCAGGGAAGCGACCTCGGGTCGATCGGCGCGTGTCCAGTTTTCGCCGTCGTAGTTCCACAAAACAAAGGCGCGGAAATAACGCAGGTGATTCGGTGGCGGTGCCCCATCGAACGTCACCCGCATCGCTGGGCTGTCGTCGCTGAGTATTTGGGTGAAATCGCTGGGCGACATTTCATCCGACAAGCCGCTTCGCGCTGCCTGTTGTCCGGACGTGCCCCACAAGGGTGAGCTCAGGCGCGGCACCAGCAGGAACGCTGTTGCTGCGAGAGGGAGCGAGACAGCAAGCAGCACGACGGCAGGCAACAACTGACGAGGTAAAGTTGACGTGATCTGCGTGGGCTCGAGCGAGCGCCATGTACTCAAGGCAGGCAGCAAACCCAGCCCCACGACGACGGTTGCGACAAGACTTTGACCGAATAGCAGCGCGGCCATGAGAAGAAAGCATGCAAACGCAGCGCCCACGCGTACATCGCGCGACGATTCGCTCTCGGTGAGTTTCAGTACCAGCAAACCTGCCGCCAATGCGGAGCCGGGCTCACGGCCAAACACATTGCCGTATTGCGCAATCACGGCAGCGACCAGGATCAGCAGCATCGGCACTTTGATCCAGCCGGAAACCTTGCCGGGGCGGTGCTTTCGTTGCCACCAGCGCAGCGCGAGCCCAAGCGCGAACGCGATAGTGAGCGACCATGGAACATGCGGAGCGTGCACGGCCAATACGAAAGCCGTCGTCAGGCACATCAGGTTGAACGTGCGCTCGCTGACGTTCGGCTGCAACGGGGTGCGATGGAAAAGTTGCGCGAGGTTGATCATGGCATCAATGCCAGCGCGGTCATGCAACGCGCATAGTGTGCCGAACCGCTGCTGATCGTGATCACTTCCGTCGGAAGCCACAGACTGTACTGACGCCCCTGCGCCTGGGCCTCGCCAAGCCAGCGTGCGAGGCGGGAAATACGCGATTCGTCGTCCAGTCCACGCAGGTCTCGCCAATCCAGGCGCCATTCCTGACGGGCTTCGGGTTGCTCGTAATCTTTCACCAGCAACATATCGTGACGTGCACTCGCTTTCCACGCCACGTGACGCATGGAGTCGCCGCTGCGGTAATCGCGAAGTGCGGCTAGATCTTCGCCGCGGTGCAGGCGTTGGCGGCGATTGTCTTCCACCGGCTGTGCAGGGGCGGGCCCGGAAAACTCCGGCCGTGGCCATACAAGCACAGCGTATTCGGGGTTGGACCAACTCCACGCGCGAAACAGACCCATCGGCCAGGTCGTCCAGATGCGAAAACGCGGAATGGCAAGCCAGCCGCGTTGTTCCGTAGGAAGACTCACCGTGACGTCGGTTCGACCGGTGACATCAAACGCATGCATGCTGTCTGCAATATCCAGCCGGACCGCTTGCCGCAGACGCGTCGCCTGGAAATCGAACGTGACATCAATCGGATTTCCAGCCGTTGCATAACCGGCGCGCAATCCATGGATGCGCAACCCATTCAAGGTGCGAAAGGCGATGAGCATGCTGATGGATGTCGCCGCGCCGAGCACACATGTCAGCAACAACGCAGCATTGTTTGCATAGTTGAGACTGCCGGTCAGCATCACCATCAGTAACGCGGTGAAGGCGACACCGAAGCCGGTGGGAACGATGTAAATGCGCCGCCGATGCAAGATGACGGGCAACTGCTCCTGCTTTCTGTGCCGCGTGAGTGACGGCAGCCGGCGTTCGGCCCATCGCTGCAGACGCTGAAATGGCGCGCGCATCAGTCGACGGCGACTTCGCTCAATAGCGTGCGCGCAAGCGTTTCACCGCTTGCACCGCGTGATGCCACAAGCCGATGCGCCGCCAGTGGCACGAACAGCGCCTGTATGTCTTCTGGCAGCACGTGTCCGCGATCGCTCAGCATCGCCCAGGCGCGTGCCGCGGCAAGCAGCGATAGCCCCGCGCGTGGCGACAGACCCACTCGGATATCGGGATGACGGCGGCTCGCGGTCAGCAGCGCCTGCAGATAGTCGAGTAGTGCGGAGCTGGCCGTGATGGTTTGTACTTGCCGGTAAAGCGCGTTGAGGCCCGCTGCATCCAGTTGCGGAGTCAGCCGCGTGAGCAAGTCGCGGCGATCCGTACCCGTGAGCAATTCGCGTTCGGCGCTGGCGTCGGGATAATCGAGCGATACGCGCAGCATGAAGCGGTCGAGCTGCGAATCGGGCAACGGGAACGTGCCCGCAAGATCCAGCGGATTCTGTGTCGCCACCACGAAGAACGGTTCCGGCAACGCGTGTGTCTGGCCGTCGACTGTGACTTGTCCTTCGGCCATCGCTTCAAGCAATGCGCTTTGTGTTTTGGGCGTGGCGCGGTTGATTTCGTCAGCTAACAGCAACCCCGCGAACACCGGGCCTTGATGAAAACGAAATTCTCCGGTCTCGCGCTCGTACATGCTGACCCCGATAATGTCCGAAGGCAGCAAGTCGCTGGTGAACTGCACGCGCTGGAAATCGAGCGCGAAAGTTGCCGCGAGTGCATGCGCAAGCGTGGTCTTGCCGACGCCTGGCACGTCTTCCAGCAACAGGTGGCCACCTGCGATCAGGCAGGTAAACGCCAGTTTGACCTGACGCGCCTTGCCGAGCAGCACCTTATTGACCTGGGCAATGGCAGCATGGAGATGCTGCTGCAGAATTTCATCACGAAGCGGGGTGATGGCTGACATGGGATGGGAGGCAAGGACCGACGTGGGGAACGATCCCAGTGTAGTCGCGGGTGTTGCTCGCTGGCGAGCGGCATTCGTCACAGTCTTCTTGTGCCTGCTCGTCATCAAGCTGGTGCTTGCGCTAACGCTGCAGCCTTTGGGCGATGAGGCCTTTTATTGGCAGGAAAGCCGACACCTCGCCTGGGGCTATAGCGATCTGCCGCCGCTTACCGCGTGGCTGATCCGAGCAGGAGAGAGCGTGGCGGCGCATGGCGTATGGGGAATGCGTTGGCCCTTCTTGTTGCTGGGGAGTTGTTTGCCGTGGGTGCTGGTGGCTTTTGGTAGGCATGCGTTTGATGAACGAGCAGCCTGGCAATCTGGGCTGCTGTGCATGTGTTTGCCGCTCGCGGGAAGCCTAGGAGTGGTGGCGCTGCCCGATGTGCCGCTCACCGTTGCCGGTGCCATGGCGATGTTGGCACTACTGCGTGCGATGGACGAGAGCCGTTTGCGCGATTGGTTGCTGCTGGGTGTTGCGCTTGCGGTGTGTTGGCTAAGCCACTACCGGGCGGCGATGTACATGGTGGCGGGGTTGTTGCTATTTCTTTTCACACCGCGTGGCCGCCAGCAGTGGACGCGCGGTGGTTTCTGGTTGGCGATGCTGATCGCTGCGCTGGGTTTGATTCCACTTGTTGTTTCCAACTGGCAGCAACATGGTGCGGGGCTGGCGTTTCAGCTGGTGGAACGCAATCCATGGCGCTTTCATGCGGATACCCTGGTGCAGCCATTGGAACAAGCGGTCACGTGCACGCCTTTCTTGTACATCAGTGCGTTGTGGGCAGCGTGGTGTTGCTGGCGACGACGCAGGGAAGGCGGTCCGTGGGATGTGATCGCGTACTTGTCGCTTACGTTTATCGTCGTCTATTTCGTTGCCGGACTTTTTGCAGACGATCAGCGCTTTCGTGTGCATTGGCCTTTGCCTGGCTATTTGCCGTTGATGGCGGCGTTGCCTGTCTTGCTGCGTGACGCTGTCAGAAAGAATTGGCGCACGTTTACCGTTGTCTGCGCAGGGATCGCATTGCTCGCGCAAGTGGTGGGTCTCTGTTACTTGGGTTTGGCAGCCAATCCTGTTTCGTCGCACTGGTTGGGAGCGGCGCGTGCCTTTCCGACCAGTTTTATCGGCTGGAAACAGAGTGGGGACATCGCAAAGGCGCAGTTAGCTGCACGCCCGGCTTTGCTGGTTGCCGACAACTTCATGATGGCTGCCGAACTGGATTTTCAATTCAATAGCCAATATCCGGTGTATTCGCTGGATAGCCCGTTGAACGTGAAATATGGACGCGCTCCCCAACTCGCCTTATGGGGCTTGGACGAAACGGCCTTGCGTCACGCGCATGCAGGGAGCCAAGTGTTGCTTGTTGTCGACGAGCATGCGTTGCGCGAGCGCGAACGTGCGCCGTGGCTGGGTTCGCTTTGTGCGCGCATCGATAATTTGCAGCCTGTTCAAAGACTGGCTCTGTTCGACAATCGCAAGAGCATTGCGTTCTATCGCGGCAATGTTGCAGCGGTTGATGAAACAAACAATTCGAATAATTGTGTGGCCTGGCGCAATGCCGCAGCAGGCGAATAACGTCAGGGAATGTTGACGCCCGTGTCGCGTAGCAATCGCGTCAATGCAATCAGCGGCAAGCCGATCAATGCGGTCGGGTCGCTGTTATCAATGCGCTCAAAAAGCGAGATGCCCAATCCCTCGCATTTGAAGCTGCCCGCACAATCCAGCGGTTGTTCGCGATCGATATAGCGTTTGATTTCCGCCGCATCGAGCACGCGGAAGTGCACGCGCGTCAGATCGACATGAGTTTGGTGCTTGCCGTTTCGGCAATCGAACAGGCAAAGCGCCGTATGAAAATTGACGACGTGGCCGGAACACGCAACGAGTTGTTCAAACGCGCGCTGCTCGGAGCCGGGTTTGTCGAGCACGTGGCCCTCCAGTTCAGCCACCTGATCCGACCCGATCACCAGCGCGTCTGCCAAGCCAGCACCCGCATCCGTGGCCTTGGCGATAGCCAGACGCAGAGCCCGATCGGCCGGAGGCTCGCCGGCGACGACATGCTCGACGGTGCCGGGCGCGCGGGCCTCGAAGTCCAGCCCGAGTCGCCGAAGCAGCTCGGCGCGATAACGTGAGGTCGAACCTAAGACGATGCGCGCAGGCGTCACTGCCCGGCATCCTGCCGGATGTGCTCGCGCATGGCCGTATCCAGCTCGTTCTGTGCCTGTCCCAGCGCCTGCAGGAGCGGCTGGAGCCGCTCACGGGTCTGGTCCATGTCACGGATCGCGGCGTCCAGCTCGCCTTGGCTGGCCGTGGGCGCGCGATCGCGAATCCAGATGCGCTGCTGGAGCAGGGCACGCAAACCGGCTTCGACCGCGTGGTCCGCCTCCTGCTCACTGGCGGCGGGCAGGTCCGGGTTGAGTGACATCACCGCGTGGGCCTGCTGGAGCCGGGCACGGCAAGCCTTCAGGTCAGCCTCCAGGCGGTCTGCCAGCTCCAGCAGCTGACGCAGGCTGGTGGCGCGACGAGTCATTTTTCGCAGCACGAACGCGCCCACCAGGGCCGATGCAAGTAAGATGAACAGGATGGCCAGGCCGATCGAAAGGTAGGTATCCACTGGTTCGAATCGGCTCAGGGCGGGGGACAGAGACCAGTCTGCCGTATGAGCCCGATTCAGGCAAAGCGCGATGATCCGAGGCGTGACGCGGTTTACGCCCCGATCAGCGATGTCGATCGCGGTTGACTTGAAGGGGCCGGAAACTTAATATTTCCAAGTTATGTCCGCCACACTGCCAGAGTCTGTGGACGCTTGGCGCATGGTTTCGGCGCGGCGTTCGTTTCAGGGGTCACTACCCGTCGCCGCAATGCCTCGCCTCTGTGAAGTGCTGGCAAGTAAGGAAGGTTTGGCGCAGTACGAGCTCGATTTCGGTCGGGACGAGTACGGCACGGCATACCTAGACGTTCGTGTTCAGGCGCCTCTGTGGCTGATTTGTCAGCGCTCGCTCGAACCGTTCGTGATGCCGGTCTCGCTGGAAAGCCGATTGGGTCTGATCCGTTCCGAGCGCGATGAATCTGCGCTTCCGGCCGGATACGAGCCGCTGCTGATCGGCGAGGACGACAAGCTGAGCCTGCTTGATGTCATCGAAGACGAATTGTTGTTGGAGCTGCCGCTGATACCGATCAACCCGGACAGCGAGTTGCCCGAAGAAGTCACCCGCCCGCCGGAGGAGCAAGTGCCCGCCGATGAGCGTCCCAAAAACCCGTTCGCGGTATTGCGCGAACTCAAGAAGACCTGATTTAGCTGGAGAACCATCATGGCCGTTCAAAAGAGCCGCAAGACCCCGTCCACCCGCGGCATGCGTCGTTCGCACGACGCGCTGAGCACCGTGCAGCTGGCCACCGATCCGACCAGCGGTGAAGTGCATCGTCGTCACCACGTGACCGCCGATGGCTACTACCGCGGCAAGAAAGTGATCGACACCAACGTTTCGGTGGTCGAAGAAGATTAAGTTGGTTCTGCGAGCCGTCAGGCTCCGGAATCCGGTTCCGCAAAGCGGCGCGGTGACGCGCCGCTTTGCGTTCTTGCGTCAGGCAACGTAACGTTGCGGTCTTGGTGTGCCGACTCCATGTGAGACGGAAGACGAAAGCACCGTCCGCCCGCTGATGGAAATTCAATGGCTCAGATTTACTCCCGCATCATGGCCACCGGCAGTGCCTTGCCGGAACGCGTTCTGACCAACGCGGACCTTGAGAAATTCGTCGATACCAGCGACGAATGGATTCATTCCCGCACCGGCATTCGCCAGCGTCACGTTGTTGTAGAAGGGGAGACCACCGGCGACCTGGCCACGCTTGCTGCGCAGCGCGCGCTGGACGCCGCGGGCGTGAAAGCGGCCGACCTGGATCTGATCATTCTGGGCACCACCACGCCCGACATCATTTTCCCGTCCACCGCATGCCTCGTGCAGCATCGTCTTGGTGCGAACGGCTGCGCCGCGTTCGACGTCAATGCAGCGTGCTCCGGTTTCGTTTACGCGCTGGGCATCGCCGACAAATTCATTCGTAGCGGTCAGTCGAAGAAGGTGCTGGTGATCGGCGCCGAAACGCTGACACGAATGGTCGACTGGACCGAGCGCGAAACCTGCGTACTCTTTGGCGACGGCGCTGGCGCTGTGGTGCTTGAGGCGTCAGACGAACCGGGCATCTACGCAACCTGCTTGCACGCCGATGGCGGTCACAAGGAACTGTTGTACAACCCGGTCGGCGTCTCTGTCGGTTTCAAGGACGAGCCCAATCACGGCGTGCGTATTCGCATGTCCGGCCGCGAAGTGTTCAAGGTTGCCGTCAAGACCCTCGATTCGCTGGTCGAAGAAACGCTCAATGCCGCCGGTATGGACGCATCGCAACTCGACTGGCTGATTCCGCATCAGGCGAACCTGCGCATCATCGAGGCTACGGCCAAGCGTTTGAACATGCCGATGGAACAGGTGATCGTCACCGTCGACAAGCACGCCAATACATCGTCCGGCTCGGTGCCGCTCGCGCTGGACTTCGCGGTGCGCTCGGGCAAGGTCAAGCGGGGCCAGAACCTGTTGTTGGAAGCGTTCGGCGGCGGTTTCACCTGGGCTTCGGCGCTGTTGCGCTACTGATCCAGGCAAACGCCTGCGATAAACATGGCGTGCGTCAGCCGAATACGGCTGCGTACGTCACGCAATGATGGCACCATTTCGTTTTTACCCGATGAATTGCGCCTCTTCATGACCCAAACGTCCGCATCGCTCGCCTTTGTTTTTCCTGGCCAGGGTTCGCAATCGGTCGGCATGCTTGCCGATCTCGCCGCTGTTAACAGCGACGTCAAAGCAACTTTCGATGAAGCCTCGCAAGGTGCGGGTGTCGACCTGTGGGCAATCAGCCAGCAGGGACCCGAAGATCAGCTCAACCGCACCGAAAACACGCAGCCCGCTTTGCTCGCAGCGAGCGTTGCCGTGTGGCGCGTGTGGCAGAAACTTGGCGGTGTGCAACCCGCGCAGCTTTCTGGCCACAGCCTCGGCGAATACAGCGCGCTCGTGTGCGCTGGTGCGTTGTCGCTACATGATGCCGCGGCACTGGTTGCCGAGCGTGGTCGCTTGATGCAGGCCGCTGTGCCGGCAGGCGTTGGAGCGATGGCTGCGATTCTCGGTGGCGATGACGAACAGATCGCTGCTGTCTGCGCCGAAGTCGCACAAGGCCAGGTGGTATCGCCGGCCAACTTCAATTCACCTGGACAGCTGGTGATTGCCGGTAATGCCGAAGCGGTCGATCGCGCGTTGGCCAAGCTCGCCGAATTGGGTGTGAAGAAAGCCATCAAGCTGGCGGTGTCTGTCCCATCTCACTGCGCACTCATGCGCGATGCGGCGGACAAACTCGGCGAACGCATGGCGTCTATCGCGTGGCAGCAACCGGCCATTCCTGTCGTGCAGAACGCTGAAGCACGCAGCTATACATCCATCGACGACATCCGCGGCGCACTGCAACGTCAGTTGTATCTGCCGGTGCGTTGGACGCAATGCGTGCAGACGCTCGTTGCAGGTGGCGCCACGCGCATGGCCGAATGCGGGCCGGGCAAAGTGCTGTCGGGTCTGATCAAGCGTATCGACAAGAGTGTGGAAGCGCGCGCGCTTGGTGCGCCGACGGATATCGACGCCGCGCGCAGCGAGTGGGCGTGAGCGCCTCCCGGTCTTCGTTTCTCAAGGAAACTAACGAATGAGCACACTGAAAGGCGAAATCGTACTGGTCACCGGCGCCAGCCGCGGGATTGGTGCGGCGATTGCGGATGAACTGGCGTCGATGGGCGCAACCGTCATCGGCACGGCGACCAGCGAATCCGGCGCTGCGGCCATTGGCAAGCGTCTTGCGCCGCACGGCGGTCATGGCCGTGTGTTGAATGTCACCGAAGGCGCCGCCGTGGATGCGCTGATCGACGACATCACCAAGCAATTCGGTGCCGTGTCGATTCTCGTCAACAACGCAGGCATCACGCGCGACCAGTTGCTGATGCGCATGCGCGATGAAGATTGGCAGGCGATTCTCGATACCAATCTCACCTCGGTATATCGCACGTCCAAAGCCGTGATGCGCGGCATGATGAAAGCGCGCAAGGGCCGCATCATTTCGATCGCTTCGGTCATTGGCCTTACCGGTAATCCGGGACAGTCCAACTACGCCGCCGCGAAGGCTGGCATCATTGCGTTCTCCAAATCGCTGGCGCGCGAGATCGGTTCGCGCGGCATCACCGTCAATGTGGTGGCGCCGGGCTTTATCGATACCGACATGACACGCGGCCTGCCGGAAGAATCCAAGCAGGCACTGCTCGGTCAGATCGCGCTCGGGCGCCTGGGTGATGCCAGCGACATCGCCAAGGCGGTTGGCTTCCTCGCATCGCCTGCTGCCGGCTATATCACCGGAGAGACTTTGCACGTGAACGGCGGCATGTACATGCCCTGATCGCGGTCTTCACGGGTGCTGGCCTATTGCATGCGCGAGCCGCACCTCCATAACACCGTTTGAATTTTTCGGGCCCTAGGCGGCCTGGCTGATATGAAAAAGTCGTCAAGTCGTCCTTTTTAGGCGACAATCGGCGCCTTCGCCTCGGCGCAGGCACTGTGGCGGTTAGTTCCCACTGGCATATAATTGGCGGCTTCGCGGCTTAGCCACTACAATGCCGCAGAATTTGTCGGCAAAAAGTCCGGCAAGACAAACAAATCCCCTTGGGAGGTAAAGGCAACATGAGCACCATCGAAGAACGCGTCAAGAAAATCGTCGTCGAGCAGCTGGGCGTCAAGGAAGATGAGGTCACAGCGAACGCTTCGTTCGTGGACGATCTGGGCGCAGATTCGCTGGACACAGTCGAGCTGGTGATGGCTCTCGAAGAAGAATTCGAAACGGAAATTCCGGACGAAGAAGCCGAGAAGATCACCACCGTGCAGCAGGCTGTGGACTACATCAAGGCTCACAGCAAGCCTAACGCCTGAGCATGAATCGTTGTGTCGGGATCGCGGAGCCCGCGGCCCATGCACTACGTAGTGACACCGGAACCTGCGCCATCAAGGCGCAGTTTTCGTTTCTGCAATGTGTAACGTCCGATCCCGTATGGTATGCGCGGCCGGTACACATCGCGACTCGCGGACGGTGATGCCTGCCGGCTGATCCTCTCCGAACCAGTTAGGAAATTAAGTCCATGAGCAAACGACGAGTGGTAGTGACCGGCCTGGGCATTATTTCGCCGGTCGGTAACGACATCGCCACCGCCTGGGAAAACATCCAGAAGGGTGTCAGTGGCATCGGTCCGGTGACGCACTTCGATGCCACCGCCTATGCCACCCGCATTGCGGGCCAGGTGCGCGACTTCGATCCAGCCCAATGGATGGCACCGAAAGATGTGAAGAAGATGGATCCGTTCATCCATTACGGCGTGGCGGCGGGCACTCAAGCCCTGCGCGATTCCGGACTGGAAATCACGGAAGCCAACGCGCCGCGTATCGGCGTGGCGGTGGGTGCTGGTATCGGTGGCCTGAACACCATCGAAGACACGTCGATCGAGCTGCACGAGAAGGGACCGCGCCGCGTGTCGCCGTTCTTCGTGCCCAGTTCGATCATCAACATGGTGTCGGGCAATTTGTCGATCATGTTTGGTCTGAAGGGACCGAACATCGCGTGCGTCACGGCGTGCACCACGGGTGCACATAACATCGGTCTCGCGGCGCGCATGATTCAGTACGGCGATGCGGATGTGATGGTGGCTGGCGGTGCTGAGTTTGCTACGACCGGCACGGCGATGGCGGGCTTCTGTTCGGCCAAGGCGATGTCCACCCGCAACGACGATCCGCACCGGGCAAGCCGTCCGTGGGATAAGGACCGCGACGGTTTCGTGTTGTCCGACGGTGCCGGCGTGCTGGTGCTGGAGGAATACGAAATGGCCAAGGCGCGCGGTGCGCGCATTTATGCCGAGCTTGTCGGTTTCGGCATGAGCGGCGATGCGTTTCACATCACTGCGCCGAGCGAAGGTGGCGAAGGCGCGGCCCGCTGCATGGTTGCGGCGTTGCGCGATGGCGGCATCAATCCGACCGATGTGCAGTACATCAATGCACACGGCACCTCTACGCCGCTGGGCGATCTGGGCGAAGTGCTCGCCGCCAAGAGCGTGTTCGGCGATCACGCGTACAAGCTCGCGATGAGTTCGACCAAGTCGACCACTGGTCACTTGCTCGGCGCAGCAGGTGGTGTGGAAGCCATCTTCAGCATTCTGGCGCTGCGCGATCAGGTCATTCCGCCCACCATCAACCTGGATGAGCCGGGTGAGGGCTGCGATCTCGACTTCGTGCCGCACACCGCACGCGATGCGAAGCTCGACATCGTCATCTCCAACTCGTTTGGCTTCGGTGGCACCAACGGTACGCTCGCTTTCCGTCGCATCTAAGTGACCTGCGCAATACGTACACTCGCCGGCCGGCGCGATCTGCTCGCGCCGGCCGCTGCGTTTCCAGAGCGCTATCCGGCGTTGCTTGAAAGCGTCACGCGCGTCAGCGCGCAGGCGCGGTACGACATTCTTTTCGCGTTCCCGCAAGACACGCTGAGTCTTTCATCGAGTGGGCAGGTGCAAGGCGAAAACGGTGAGGTCGTGCCAGGCCGTTTTCTGGATGCACTCGATGCTGCGTGGCGCGCTGAACGTGTCGCACAAAGCAAAGATGACGGCTTGCCATTTCACGGTGGCTGGGTGCTATTGCTGGCCTATGAGCTTGCTGCGGAAATAGAACCCACTCTTCGCTTGCGTCAAACGCAGGATTTGCCTGTGGCGCTGGCGGTGCGTTGTCCCGCCGCGATCATCGTCGACCACGTGCGCGAGCAAACGATTCTGGTTGCGGAAACGGGACAAGAACGCTTGCTCGATGCAATGGAAGCGGATCTGCACGCGGAGCCATTCATTGCTGCACTCGCCGCGCCTGAAGTCATCGAAGAAGACGATCCTTCGCTATTCCTTGGCGGTGTGGAGCGCATTCACGAACACCTGCATGCGGGCGATCTCTTTCAAGCGAACCTGTCGCGCGCGTGGCGTGCAACCTTCGCTTCACCACCGACGCCCACATCGCTCTACGCATCACTGCGCAACGCCAATCCGGCTCCGTTCGCTGGGTTGCTGCAGCAGAGCGGTTGGGCCGTCGTCAGCTCGTCACCCGAACGCCTGGTGGAAGTACGTCGCGGTATCGCGCAAACCCGGCCTATTGCGGGCACTCGGCCGCGTGTCGAGGGCGACGATGATCTGGCCCGCATTCGCGAACTCACGGCGCATCCGAAAGAACGTGCCGAGCACGTCATGCTGATCGACCTCGAGCGCAATGATCTCGGCCGCGTTTGCCGACCCGGTACGGTTGAAGTAAACGAACTGATGGTCGTGGAAAGTTATGCGCACGTGCATCACATCGTTTCAAACGTCCGCGGTCGTGTACGCGATGGCGTTACGCCAGGGCAGGTGATCGCTGCAACCTTCCCGGGCGGCACGATTACCGGTTGCCCTAAAGTACGTTGCATGGAAATCATTGCATCGATCGAAGATGCCCCGCGCGGTGCCTATACCGGCGCATTGGGCTATCTCGACCGTAATGGCGATCTGGATTTGAACATCCTCATTCGCACGCTGACCTTGAGCGGAAACGAGGTGACGTTGCGCGCAGGCGCGGGCATCGTTGCCGATTCCGTGGCGACGAAAGAACTGGACGAAACGCGCGCCAAGGCACGCGGCATGCTTCGTGCTCTGGGAGTCACCGGCTGATGATGCTGGTGAATGGCCAGCCGCTGGATAGCGTATCGGCGCTTGATCGCGGGCTTGCCTATGGCGATGGCCTGTTCGAGACGATCCGTTTCCTTGGCAACGATGCGCCATTGTGGGGCAGGCATATGCATCGCTTGCTGACCAGTTGCGAGCGCTTGCACATGCCTGCGCCAGACCCGCACCTGCTTCGTCAGGAAGCGCAACAAGCAGTGGGCAATCAGCGAGAAGCTGTCGTGCGAATCACCGTAACGCGCGGTGTAGGAGAGCGTGGATACGCGCTGCCATCCGCCACGGTAACCACGCGCATCGTCGCGGCGTTCCCCATGCCCTCTGTCGCATCGTCGATCTATCGCGATGGCATTCGCCTGCATCCATGCCAAACCACTCTGGCCGATCAGCCTTTGCTGGCCGGCATGAAGCACCTCAATCGTCTCGAGCAGGTGCTCGCTCGTGCCGAATGGAACGATCCGGCCATCGGCGAGGGACTATTGAGCGATCAGCACGGCCACGCGATCTGCGCGACGGCGGCGAACCTCTTCGCTGTTGTCGACGGCGTTCCCGTGACGCCGTCGCTGGAGCGTTGCGGCGTTGCGGGTGTCGCACGTGCGGAAGTATTGGAAGCTTTGCCCGCCTGCCAAATCCGCGACTTATCCGTAGCGGAATGTCTCGGGGCTTCCGAGCTCTTCCTCAGTTCCAGCATTCGCGGCATTCTGCCTGTTCAGGCGGTGGGCGATACCGTGTACGCTCCCGGTCCGGTAACCCGTGCCATGCAACAGCATTGGCGCGATCTCGGATTTGCGATGGAGCAGGCATGACCCGTAGTGGAGCGAATCTGGGGCGTTCATCGTGGCGCTTCGTCTTATTGGTGCTGGTACTCGCATGCGCAGTCATTGCCGCATGGTTCTGGCGCGATTTTTCGCGATTCGGCAACACCCCATTGCGAGTGACCGCAACAGGCCAGAGCATCGAGTTCGGACGTGGGACCAGCTTCAAGGACATCGTCCATCAGCTTCGTGCGCAGGGCCTTAGCACGGCGGCTCCGCTCTACTGGCGCCTGCTTGCGGAGGAAATGCATGTGGCCGGTCGATTGCATGCGGGCGAATACGCGTTAGTTGCAGGCATGACACCGCAACAGCTGCTTACCAATATGGCGCAAGGCAAGGTCATGCAGCGCGACGTCACCATCGTCGATGGCTGGAATTTCCACGACGTGTTGCAGGCGCTGTCCAAAGCCGACCAGTTGAAGCACGACACTGTTGGCCTCGACGACGCCACGATCATGCAGAAGATCGGCGCTCCGAACGAGAAACCGGAAGGGCGCTTTCTTCCGGAAACCTACGCCTACGTAAAGGGCGATAGCGACCTGGATGTACTGCGGCGCGCGCACGACGCCATGTCGAAAACACTCGATGCCTCGTGGGCGAAGCGCGATCTCAACCTTCCGCTGGCGACGCCTTACGACGCACTGATTCTCGCCTCCATCGTGGAGAAGGAGACCGGTCGTGCGGATGAGCGCCAGCGCGTCGCCGGTGTGTTTATCCGCCGGCTGCAGAAAAACATGTTGCTGCAGACCGATCCCACCGTTATCTACGGCATGGGCGCCAGTTACACCGGGACGATCCACAAGGTCGATCTGACCACCGATACGCCTTACAACACGTATACCCGTCCCGGTCTGCCGCCAACGCCCATTGCGATGCCGGGCAAACTCTCGATTGAGGCTGCGCTGCATCCGGCCGCGGGCGATGATCTCTACTTCGTGGCGAAGGGCGATGGCACGCATGTATTCGCCCCGACGCTGGACGAGCAAAACCGCAACGTCGCCTGTTATCAGCTGAAGCATTGCCAATGAACCGACACGGACGCTTTATTTCGCTCGAAGGTGGCGAGGGTGCTGGCAAAAGCACATTGCTGGCGGGGCTGCATGACTACCTCGCCGCGCGTGGCGTGACGCTTTTGCAAGTGCGCGAACCGGGTGGTACTGCGCTGGGTGAAGCGATTCGCGCCATCGTGCTCGACCCTGCGCATCCGGATATCAGTGCGGAAAGCGAATTGCTGTTGATGTTCGCCGCGCGCGCGCAGCTGGTGCGCGAACGCATTCTCCCCGCGCTGGAAGCGGGGCAGTGGGTGCTGTGCGATCGCTACGTCGATGCCAGCTACGCGTATCAAGGTGGCGGCCGCGGTCAGCCGGTCGAGCGGATTGCCGAACTTGAACGCTGGGCTTGTGCAGGACTCAAGCCCGATCTGACGTTGTTACTCGATCTGCCGGTGGCGACGGGACGTGCGCGTGCCGCCGGTCGCGGTGCGGCCGATCGCATCGAGACCGAGGCGGATGCCTTCTTTGAACGCGTGCGGCACGTCTATCGTCAACGCGCCGAAGCGGAACCTGCACGCTTTCGAGTGATCGATGCCGGCCAGACGCCCGAATACGTGCTGCGCGACGCTTTGGCAGCCACCGCGCATTTGTTCGAGAGCGCAGCATGAGCACGCCGCCTTGGCACGCCGAACACTGGGCGCGTCTGCAGGCACGCCGGCAACGCAATGCGTTGCCGCATGCGTTATTGCTTTGTGGTCCGCGTGGATTGGGCAAGCGAGACTTTCTGCGCCGCTTTGTGCGTGGACTTCTTTGTCAAAATTCAAGCGATGGCGATGCCTGTGGCACGTGCCGCAGTTGCCTTTTGTTTGATGCAGGCACGCATCCTGACTACGTGTCGCTAAGTTACGGTCTGCGCAAGGATGGCGTGCAGCGTTCGGAAATTGTCGTCGATCAGATTCGCGAATTGTCCGCACGTCTGGCGACGTCCAGCCAATTTGGTGGGTGGCAGATTGCGAGCATCGATCCTGCCGATGCGATGAATAATGCTGCAGCGAACGCATTGCTCAAGACGCTCGAAGAACCCGCATCGCAAACCATGCTGTTACTGCTGGCTGACGAACCGTGGCGCATGCCTGCCACTATCCGCAGCCGCTGTCAGCGCATTGAATTTCAGTTGCCTTCACAGGCTGAGTCGTTGGCATGGCTGCAGGGTGAGGGCGTGCGCGACGCTGCAGCTGCGCTTGCCGCGGCCGGCGGCAATCCTGGTCTTGCGCGCATCTGGGCACAAGAAGGTTCGCTGGCGCAGCGGCAGGATGTGCGAAAGGATCTCGCAGCGCTTGCTGCGGGCCGCGGCGATCCGATCGAAATGGGTCGCCGCTGGCTGGATAACACGCCAGACCAACGGCTGTGGTTTGCAGCGCAAGCGGTCGCCGACGAAATACGTGCACGCGCTACCGCTGGAAATGGTCCGCTATCCAGTTCGCTGGACGTCGAGCAATTGGGTGCGTGGTATGACGCAGCCAATCGCACGCGCGAAGCGTTACGCGGTCCGCTGCGTGGCGATCTATTGCTACTGGAACTGCTTGGACGCTGGCGCTGATGCAGCCGTTGCCGCTGTCTGCGCAAACACGTTTGCTGGTGGTAGCGCCTCACCCGGATGACGAAACACTGGGATGCGGCGTGCTTATACAGCAGGTGTTGGCGGCGGGCGGAGCAGTTCACTTGTTGCTGCTGACGGATGGCGACAACAACCCGTGGCCGCAGCGTTACATCGAGCGTCGTTTGCATATTGGCGACAGCGATCGTCAACGCTGGGGTGCACGCCGACGCGGCGAAGCGAAGCATGCCATCGCGCATCTGGGCCTTCCGGCCGATGCACTGGAATCGCTAGGTTGGCTCGATATGGATGTGACACGCCATTTACGCGACAACACCGCTGCATCCGTTGCCATGCTTCAAGGCATCTTTTCCTCCTTTAGTCCCACGCTGGTCTGTTTTCCGGCGCTGGAGGACAGTCACCCCGACCACGGTGCCGCGCATGTGCTGTGCCGCCTGGCGCTCGCCGGCATTCATCCCGCACCGCTGCAATGGGCTTATCCGGTCCACAGCGCAGGGGGGCTCTCCGAATACCCGATTCGGATCGACGCCACCCCGGAGCAGCAGCAGCGCAAATTGCAGGCCTTGGCGGAGCATCGGTCGCAAATGGTGTTGAGCGGAGGGCGCATGCGGCGCCTGGCGCTTAGTCCCGAACGTTATATGGCAGCCGATGTTTCGGGAGATATGCGCTTACCCTGGCGGCCGCCAGCCATCCTGCATCGCTGGCTTCGAGTGCTGGTCGCGACGCCCGCCGGCGTCAGGGACTGGGCCTGGCAGGACGCGCCGATCATGCGGAACGCAGACGGCTCGTACCGGCTGGAGTGGCCGTCAAGCCAACCCTCACCCCATCCAGGCTTTGTGAAACTGCACCTCGATTGGCCCTCTCCCTGGATCTTTGATCACTGGGGTTGGCACGCTTTGTGATTTCAGTCTCCCAAAGCTATCCCGCCGCCTTTGCGAAGGCGCAGGCAGCTGGTTAGGATGGGACATAAGGTAAACGCTTACGTTGTGGCACCTCAGGAGCAGGCATGAACCCGGCCGTCGCCCGTCAGGGCATTATTTCGCTGAAATTCAAGGATACGGCGTCGCTTTACAACGCGTACATGCCCTTCCTGAAGCATGGTGGTCTGTTTGCGCCGACCGCTCAGCGTTACTCGCTGGGTGACGAAGTCGTGTTGCTGATCAGCCTGATCGACGAAAGCGAGCGTCTGTCCGTGGCCGGAAAAGTCGTCTGGATCACGCCGATCGGTGCGCAAGGCAACCGAACGGCCGGTATCGGCGTGCAATTCAATGAAACGTCCGATGGCGAAGCAGCACGTGGCCGTATCGAGACATTGCTTGCCGGCATCATGGGTTCGGAACGCGCTACGCAAACCATGTAATCGCGCATCGCAGGACGTTGCGCGGATTGTCATTCGTGCGCGGAGCAGGGGATATCCGCTGCGTTAAGACGTTAATGCAAGCCTTCGCGTCGCATTTGCTGCACCGATATTGCAGAAAACGTATCTCCATTGAAGGAAATTCGCGTGATGCCGCACAAAGGCTTGTCGGCCTACCCGTGCGCGCTGATACAATGTCGCGATCCCTAGGGCTCATCCCTTAGGATCGTCGAGCACCTGCAACCTGCACGTCAGCGTACAGGGCTGGACAGCCCGCTGATTCGAACTTCCGGACCGTTGCCCCGACGGTCACTGATGCACCTTTTGGGTGCGGAGGTAAGTTAAACCGTGCTTGCCGAATATTGGCCCGTTCTCCTGTTCATTGGCATTGCCTCTGGCCTGGGGTTAGCCCTCCTCGTGATCGGCATGCTTGTCGGTCCCCGCCGTCCCGATTCCGAGAAGCTTGCGCCGTACGAATGCGGTTTCGAGGCCTTCGAGGATGCGCGCATGCAATTTGACGTGCGCTATTACCTCCTTGCCATTCTCTTCATCATTTTCGATCTGGAAATCGCCTTCCTTTTTCCGTGGGCGGTCGTGTTCCAGCACATCGGCATCATTGCGCTGATTGAAATGGCGCTGTTCCTGCTGTTGCTGGTGATTGGTTTTGCCTACGTGTGGAAGAAGGGAGCGCTGGAATGGGAGTGATCTCCGCCATTGATCGGGTGATGCACAACCCGCAGCCGTTGAATGTGGTGGACGACATCCTGCGTCCGGCTGGCGACAACCCCGTTATCCAGCGCGGTGCAGTGACCACGACGGTCGATGCGCTGATGAACTGGGCGCGCACCGGTTCGATGTGGCCGATGACATTTGGCCTCGCCTGCTGCGCCGTCGAAATGATGCACGCTGGTGCTGCGCGCCTGGATCTTGACCGTTACGGCGTGATCTTCCGTCCCAGTCCGCGTCAATCGGACGTGATGATCGTGGCCGGCACGCTGGTCAACAAAATGGCTCCCGCGCTACGCAAAGTTTATGACCAGATGCCCGATCCCAAATGGGTGATCTCGATGGGCAGCTGCGCAAACGGCGGTGGCTATTACCACTATTCCTACTCCGTCGTGCGCGGCTGCGACCGTATCGTGCCGGTAGACATCTATGTGCCGGGCTGTCCGCCCACGGCCGAGGCGTTGATTCACGGCATTTTGCAGTTGCAAAAGAAGATCCGTCGTACCAGCACCATCGCGCGTTCCTGAAAGGCGTCGTCATGAGCGATACACAAACGAACTCGCTGGCCGAGCGCCTCTCCGCGCGGTTTGGCAATTTGCTGAAAATCACCGTTTCGTACGGTCAGACGACGGCCGAAGTCGCTGCAGCGAATCTGCTGTCCGTGGCGACAGCCTTGCGCGACGAACCGGGTTTCCGTTTTACCGAAGCCGTCGACCTGTGCGGCATCGACTATCTCAGTTACGGTCAAACCGAATGGGATACCACCGACGTCACCAGCACCGGCTTCTCGCGTGGTGTGGAAGGCGAAGCGATTGGCCGCTTCACATGGGCGGATCGTCCGCGCCAGGTTTCCATTCCGCATCGTTTCGCCTCGGTCGTGCACCTGTTGTCGATCGAATTCAACCAGCGCCTGCGTCTGCGCGTGTACTGCGAAGACGACAGCCTGCCGGTGGTGCCGTCGCTCGTGCACACCTGGCCGGGCCTGAACTGGTTCGAGCGCGAATCGTTCGACCTCTACGGCATCATCTACGACGGTCACCCGGATCTGCGCCGCATCCTTACCGACTACGGTTTTGTCGGCCATCCGTTCCGCAAAGACTTCCCGCTGATCGGCAACGTCGAAGTGCGTTACGACCCCGAGCAGAAGCGTGTCGTCTATGAACCTGTTTCGATTGAACCGCGCGTGCTGGTCCCGCGCGTGATCCGCGACGACGCCGACCTGATGCAGGCCAAGGCCGAAGCCGCCGACCACTGGCGGGAGAACTGAGCATGTCGAGTCAAGAAATCCGCAATTACACGATGAACTTCGGCCCGCAGCATCCCGCTGCGCACGGTGTGTTGCGCCTGGTGCTGGAGATGGACGGCGAAACCATCGTCCGCGCCGATCCGCACGTCGGGCTGCTGCATCGTGGTACCGAAAAGCTCGCCGAATCCAAGCCGTTCAATCAGTCGATCGGCTATATGGATCGCCTCGACTACGTGTCGATGATGTGCAACGAGCACGCTTACGTGCGCGCCATCGAACACTTGCTCGGCATCCAGGCACCGGAACGTGCGCAGTACATCCGCACGATGTTCGACGAAATCACCCGCATCCTGAATCATCTGATGTGGGTGGGTTCGAACGCGCTCGACCTCGGTGCGATGGCCGTGTTCCTGTACGCCTTCCGCGAACGCGAAGAGCTGATGGACTGCTACGAAGCGGTCTCCGGCGCACGCATGCACGCCACATATTATCGTCCGGGCGGCGTCTACCGCGATCTGCCCGGCAAGATGCCGCAATATCGCGAATCGCCGTGGCACAAAGGTAAAGATCTCAAGCGCATCAACAGCTGGCGCGAAGGTTCGATGCTCGATTATCTCGACGCATTCACCAACGACTTCCCCACGAAAGTCGATGAGTACGAAGATCTGCTCACCAACAACCGTATCTGGAAACAGCGCACCGTCGGCATCGGCGTCGTGTCGCCCGAGCTTGCCCAGCAGTGGGGCATGACGGGCGTCATGCTGCGCGGGTCCGGTATCGCCTGGGATCTGCGCAAGAAGCAGCCGTATGCGAAATACGCCGAAATGGATTTCGACATCCCGGTGGGCGTGGGTGGCGATTGCTACGACCGTTATCTGTGCCGCATCGAAGAAATGCGCCAGTCCAATCGCATCATCAAGCAATGCGTGAATTGGTTGCGGGCCAACCCGGGCCCGGTAATGGTGGAGAACTACAAAGTTGCGCCGCCCAAGCGCGAAGTCATGAAAGAAGACATGGAAGCGCTGATCCATCACTTCAAACTGTTCACCGAAGGCTACGGCGTTCCCGCTGGCGAAACCTACGCAGCCGTCGAAGCGCCGAAGGGCGAATTCGGTTGCTATCTGGTTTCCGACGGCGCCAACAAACCTTTCCGCGTGCATCTGCGTGCACCGGGCTTTGCCCACCTCTCGTCGATGGATGCCATCGTGCGCGGCCACATGCTGGCCGATGCCGTGGCAGTGATCGGCACCTATGACCTCGTGTTCGGCGAAGTCGATCGCTGAGCCCGGAGGAATACATACATGAAAGCCACCGGAAATTACGATCAAGTCAAGCATGTCGATCCGCTCGTCGTGCTCAATGATCACACGCGTCATCACATCGATCATTGGCTGGGCAAGTTCCCGCCGGATCGCAAGCGCTCCGCGCTGATCCAGTCCTTGTTTGCCGCGCAGGAACAGAACAACGGCTTCCTCACCGATGAGCTTATCGCCGCTGTCGCACGCTATATCGATGTGCCGACCGTGTGGGCTTACGAAGTGGCCAGCTTCTATTCGATGCTGGAAACCAAGCCGGTCGGCCGCAACAACGTGGCGATCTGCACCAACATTTCGTGCTGGTTGAATGGCGCCGAAGATCTCGTGCGTCATTGCGAAAAGAAACTCGGCATCAAGCTTGGCGAAAGCACACCCGACGGGCGCGTCTACCTCAAGCAAGAAGAAGAATGCATTGCTGCGTGCGTGTATGCACCGGCGATGACGGTCAATGGTCATTACCACGAGCATCTCACGACCGAAAAGGTCGACGAGATTCTCGATGGCTTGAAATAAGGGCAGGGCAATGGCAGTCGGACCCGCACCCCAGGAACACCAGGTCGTCTACACCACGCTGCATTTCGATAAGCCGTGGGCGATGGACAGCTACCTGCAAGTGGACGGCTATAAGGCGTGGAAGAAAATCCTCGCCGAGAAGCCCGATCCCGCTTCCATCGTCGAGGAAGTGAAGAAGAGCAATTTGCGCGGCCGTGGCGGCGCAGGCTTTCCGACCGGCTTGAAGTGGTCCTTCATGCCCAAGGGGGATATGCAGAAGTACATCCTCTGCAACTCCGATGAATCGGAGCCCGGTACGGCAAAAGACCGCGACATTCTTCGCTACAACCCGCACTCGGTCATCGAAGGCTTGGCGATTGCTTGCTACGCCACCGGTTCGACGGTTGCGTACAACTACCTGCGCGGCGAATTCCATCACGAGCCCTTCGAGCATTTCGAAGAAGCGCTGAAGGAAGCGTACGAAGCCGGTCTGCTCGGCAAGAACATCCAGGGCACCGGCATCAACGTCGATATCTACACCGCGTTGGGTGCTGGCGCTTACATCTGCGGCGAAGAAACCGCATTGATGGAATCGCTGGAAGGCAAGAAGGGCCAGCCGCGTTTCAAGCCGCCGTTCCCGGCCAATTTTGGTCTGTACGGCAAGCCGACGACGATCAACAACACCGAAACCTATGCATCGGTGCCGGCGATTCTGCGCAACGGTCCGGATTGGTTCCTCAATCTGGGCAAGCCCAACAATGGCGGTCCGAAGATCTTTTCGGTCTCCGGCCACGTCAACAATCCCGGCAACTTCGAAGTTCGCCTCGGCATCCCGTTCAAGGATCTGCTTGAAATGGCGGGTGGCGTGCGTAACGGCAACAAGCTGAAAGCCGTGATTCCGGGTGGTTCATCGATGAAGGTGCTGCCGGCCGACATCATGATGGATTCCACCATGGACTATGACTGCCTGCAGAAAGCAGGCTCGGGTCTTGGTTCGGGTGCGGTTGTCGTGATGGATGACACTACCTGCATGGTGAAAGTCTGCCATCGCATCTCGCGGTTCTATTTTAAGGAGTCGTGCGGTCAGTGCACGCCGTGCCGCGAAGGCACCGGCTGGATGTACCGCGTGCTCACACGCATCGTGGAAGGCAAGGGCACGCAGGACGACTTGCACCGCCTCAAGGCCGTTGCGGGTCAGATCGAAGGCCACACCATCTGCGCGTTCGGCGAAGCCGCCGCGTGGCCGGTGCAGGGCTTCCTCGCCCGCTTCTGGGATGAATTCGAATATTACGTGCAGCACGGTCGTTCGATGACCGAAGACCGGCTTGCCGAAACACGTCGTGGAGTCGCTGCATGAGTGCGCAGCCAGCCAATACCGCGCCCGATCTTCTGAACATCGAGATCGATGGCAAGCCCACGCAGATCCGCAAGGGCGCCATGATCATCGAAGCGGCCGACGCCATTGGCGTCGCGATTCCGCGCTTCTGCTATCACCGCAAGCTGCCCATCGCCGCCAACTGCCGCATGTGTCTGGTGGAAGTGGAAATGGGCGGCCGTCCCATGCCCAAGCCGCAACCTGCGTGTGCAACGCCCGTTGCCGAAGGCATGAAGGTCACCACGCGTACCGCTGGCGCACTGAAGTTCCAGCGCGACGTGATGGAATTCCTGCTGATCAACCATCCGCTCGACTGCCCGATCTGCGATCAGGGCGGCGAATGCGAACTGCAGGACGTCGCGCTCGGTTACGGCCGCAGCGTGTCGCGTTACACCGAACGCAAGCGCACGATCGCTGACGAAAATCTCGGTTCGCTCGTCGCCACCGAAATGACGCGTTGCATTCAGTGCACACGCTGCGTGCGCTTCACCAGCGAAATTGCAGGCACGTACGAGCTCGGCGGCATGAGCCGCGGTGAAAACCTGCAGATCGGTACGTACATCGGCAAGACGCTGGAGACCGAACTCTCCGGCAACATCATCGATGTCTGTCCGGTCGGCGCGCTCACCAACAAGCCGTTCCAGTTCAAGGCGCGTGCGTGGGAGCTGATCGCCAAACCGTCGGTGGCTTACCACGACGCGCTGGGTTCCAACCTGTGGCTGCATACGCGCCGCGGCGAAGTGCTGCGCACCGTGCCGCGCGACAACGAAGCCATCAACGAATGCTGGTTGTCCGACCGCGACCGTTACAGCTACCAGGGTCTGTATGCCGCCGACCGCGTGCGCACACCCGAAGTGAAGCGCAATGGTCGCTGGCAGGGCACGACCTGGGACGACGCGCTCGCCGTCGCCGCAGAAGCGTTGAAGGATGTTGCGGGTAGCGACCTCGGCATCCTCGTGCATCCCGCCACGACCAACGAAGAAGGTGATTTGCTCGTTCGTCTCGCTCGTGGTCTTGGCAGCGCGCACATCGATCATCGTCTGCGTCAGCTCGACTTTGCCGACAACGCCGTCGCACAGCCGTTCGGCATGGCCGTTGCGGATGTCGACAAGGTGAAGGCCGCGCTGCTGGTCGGTTCCGATCTGCGTTACGAGATGCCGCTGCTCAATCACCGCATCCATCAGGCGGTGAAGAAGGGCGCGAAGGTCTACACGATCAATCCGGCTGAATTCCACTTCAACTACAAGCTTGCCGGCGAAGCCATCGTTGCGCCGCATGCACTGGTTGATGCGTTGTTGTCGCTCGCCAAGGCTGCCGTCGCTGCGGGTGCAACGGCTCCAGCCTATCTTGCCGATGCCATCAACGGTGCTGCAAACGATCAGGGCGACAGCGATGCCATCGCCGCGCTGAAGTCCGGCCACGCTGTTGTGATTCTGGGTGAGGCGGCTGTTACGCATCCGCAGGCATCCTGGCTACGTTCGATTGCGCGCTTCGTCGCCGAAGCGACGGGCGCGGCGTATAACGAGCTGCCGACGGGTGCCAACGCCATTGGTCTGGCCAAAGTGGGTGTGGTTCCCGGTAACGGTGGTCTCAATGCGCAGGCCATGCTCGCTCAGCCGCGCAAGGCTTACGTGCTTTATGGCCTGGAGCTGCCGCACGACTTTGCCGACGGTTCTGCCGTCATCAACGCATTGCATGGCACGCAGCACATCGTTGCCTTTGCCTCGTTCGCCACACCGGAATTGCGCGATGTGGCTGATGTGATCCTGCCGATCGGCCTGTTGCCGGAAATCGACGGCACGCTCGTGAATGTCGATGGTCATGCGCAGCGCGTCGAAGCCGGCGCGAAAGCACCGGGTCATGACGTGCGCGCAGGCTGGAAGGTATTGCGTGCGCTCGGTGGCCAGATGAAGTTGCCGGGCTTTGAGTTCGATGACATAGCCGGTCTGCGTAACGGGATCAATGAACAGAACGTTGCAGCGAAGCAGGAACTTGCCGAACGCAAAGCAGTGCAGGGCCTGAGCCGTCTCGCTACCTGGCCGATCTACCGCAGCGATGCGGTGCTTCGCCGTGCAACGGCGCTGCAGTCGCATCCGCTCAATCGCGCACCTGCCGTACGCGTGAATGCGGAAGAGGCCCAACGTCAAGGCTTGGCAGTTGGCCAACAGGTGAAAGTGGCCAATGTGGTCCTGCCGCTGGTGATCGATGCATCGGTGCCCGACGGCGCAGCGTGGATCGAAGCCGCACATGATCAGACCGCGACGCTGCCCCCTTACGGCGCAGCCATCACTTTGAGCAAGGCGTAACCCATGGGCGAGCAGATTCTCAACCAACTTGTCTGGCCGATCATCTTCACGCTTTGCGTCCTGCTGCCGCTGGTTATCGCGGTTGCCATGTACGTGTACTGGGAACGCAAGATAATCGGTTGGATGCACGTCCGCATGGGGCCAAACAAAATTGGCCCGCTCGGTTTGCTGCAGGCCTTTGCCGACGTGGTGAAGTTGTTGGTGAAGGAAGTGATTCTTCCGACCAATGCCAATAAGTTCCTGTACTACTTGGCACCGATGATCGCGCTTGTGCCTGCGCTCGCTGCTTGGGCGGTGATCCCCTTCAGCGACAAGATGGTGTTGTCCAACGCCAACGCGGGATTGCTGTATCTGCTGGCGATGACGTCGCTTGGTGTGTACGGCATCATCCTCGCGGGCTGGTCGTCGAACTCGCGTTATGCGTTGCTTGGTGCCATGCGCTCGGCAGCGCAGGTTATTTCCTACGAACTGGCGATGGGCCTGTGCCTGGTCTGCGTGCTTGTTCTTGCAGGTAGCCTGAACCTGACCGACATCGTGCATGCTCAGGCAGGCAAGGGCATGTTCGGCTGGTTCTGGCTGCCGCTTTTCCCCGTGTTTATCGTGTACTTCGTCTCGGGCGTGGCAGAAACCAACCGTGCACCGTTCGACGTAGCGGAAGGTGAATCGGAAATCGTGGCCGGCTTCCACGTGGAATATTCGGGTTCGGCCTTCGCGCTGTTCTTTCTGGCCGAATACGCCAACATGATTCTGGTTAGCTTCCTCGCCCCGATCCTGTTTTGCGGCGGCTGGCTCAGCTTTTTCCCGGAGAGCTGGGGCGTCATTGGCCATCCAAGCATCCTGTGGTTATTCCTCAAGGTCTTCCTGTTCGCCAACCTGTTCCTGTGGTTCCGCGCGACATTCCCGCGCTACCGCTATGACCAGATCATGCGCCTGGGCTGGAAGGTGTTCATTCCCATCGCCATCGTTTGGGTTCTCGTTGCCGGCTGCATGAAGTACTACGGCTGGGTTCATGTCGGCACAGGGGGCTAAAGACAGTCATGTCTCGCGTTACTAACTACTTCAAGAGCCTGCTGCTCATCGAATTGCTCAAGGGCATGGCGCTCACGCTTCGGTATTTGTTCGCACCGAAGTACACGATGCGCTATCCGATGGAGCACATCCCCAAATCCAACCGCTTCCGCGGTCTGCATGCGCTGCGCCGTTATGCTAACGGCGAAGAGCGTTGTATCGCGTGCAAACTGTGCGAGGCGGTGTGCCCGGCACTCGCCATCACCATCGACTCCGCACCGCGCCCGAGCGATGGTCAGCGTCGTACCACGCGCTATGACATCGACTTGTTCAAGTGCATCTACTGCGGCTTCTGCGAAGAAAGCTGCCCGGTGGACTCGATCGTCGAAACGCATGTGCACGAATACCACTTCGAGCATCGCGGCGAGAACGTCGTGACCAAGCTGCAGCTGTTGGCTATCGGCGATCGTTTCGAAGCCGATATCGCAGCCGCTCGTGCGCAAGACGCGGCTTATCGCTGAGGACGGGACATCATGATCGATCCGCAAATGTTCCAACTCGTCTGTTTCTACGCTTTCGCGGCGGTGACTGTGCTCGCGGCGTTGTCGGTGATCACGCTGCGCAACTCGGTGCACGCTGTGCTGGCGCTCGTGCTTACGTTCTTCAGTACCGCCTGTATCTGGATGCTGGCCGAAGCTGAATTTCTGGCTATCGCGCTGATCGTGGTCTACGTCGGCGCGGTGATGGTGCTGTTCCTGTTCGTCGTGATGATGCTCGACATCGATCAGGAGAAACTTCGCGAGGGTTTCGTGAAGTATCTGCCCGTTGGTCTTATCGTCGCGATTGCCATGCTCGTGGAAATGCTTGGCCTGATCGGCGTGCGCATCATGCATGCGCAAACGATGGGCGATAACCCGGCAACCGCCGCAGGCCTTTCCAATACCGCGTGGCTGGGTATGGCGCTGTATTCGCAATACCTGCTGCCGTTCGAAGTTGCCGCACTGATTCTTACGGTGGGCGTGATTGCCGCGGTGGCACTTACGTTGCGCCAACGCAAGGGTGTTCGTCACCAGCAGGCTAGTGAGCAGGTGGCGGTCAAAGCCAGCGATCGCGTTCGCATCATCAAGATGGCGGCGGAGCGTTCGGCCGATAGCGAGCCGACGCCCGCACAGGAGTCCAAGCCATGATCACGCTTTCGCATTACATCGTGCTTGGCGCGATCCTGTTCTGCATTTCGGTGGCGGGTCTGTTCATCAACCGCAAGAACGTCATCGTGTTGCTGATGGCGATCGAGCTGATGCTGCTTGCCGTGAATATCAATTTCGTTGCCTTCTCGCGCTTCGGTCACGATGTGGCGGGGCAGGTCTTCGTCTTCTTCATTCTCACCGTGGCCGCGGCCGAATCCGCGATCGGTCTGGCGATTCTGGTGTTGTTGTTCCGTAACCGTAACACCGTCAATGTCGCCGAAATCGACAGCATGAAGGGTTGAGCACATGGAAATTTCCACCTCCATTCTGTTGACCATTGCGCTGGCGCCGCTTGTCGGTTGCTTGCTTGCTGGCTTTTTCGCCAAGCAAGTCGGGCGCGTGGGCGCACACAGCATCACCATTCTCGGTCTGCTGATTTCCTGCGGGCTGTCGTTCTATGTGCTGTACCAGATCACCGCTGGGAATGCGCCGGTCTACAACCACACCATCTATACCTGGTTTGATATCGGTCGCTTCAACGCCAGCATCGGCTTCCTGATCGACCGTCTCACCGCGATGATGATGGTGGTGGTGACCTTCGTGTCGCTGCTGGTGCACATCTACACCATCGGCTACATGGCCGACGACGACGGTTACCAGCGTTTCTTCAGCTACATTTCTCTCTTCACCTTCTCGATGTTGATGCTCGTCATGAGCAACAACTTCCTGCAGCTGTTCTTCGGCTGGGAAGCGGTGGGCTTGGTGTCGTATCTGCTGATCGGCTTCTGGTACAAGCGCTCGACGGCGACCTTCGCGAGCCTCAAGGCGTTCATCGTCAACCGCGTGGGCGACTTCGGGTTCCTGCTCGGTATCGCAGCGATTCTGTACTTCCTTGGTACGCTGGATTACGCGACGGCGTTCGCTCACGCGCCAAGCCTGATCGGCAAGACGTTGACCATTACGCAGAACACGCAGTGGGATGCCGCGACGGTCATCTGCATCCTGCTGTTCATCGGTGCGATGGGTAAATCGGCGCAGGTGCCGCTGCATGTGTGGCTGCCGGATTCGATGGAAGGTCCGACGCCGATCTCCGCATTGATCCACGCGGCAACGATGGTGACTGCCGGTATCTTCATGGTGGCGCGTATGTCGCCGCTGTATGAGCTGTCGGATACGGCGCTTAGCCTTGTGTTGGTGATTGGCGCGACTGGCGCGTTGTTTACGGGCCTGATCGGTATCGTGCAGAACGACATCAAGCGCGTGGTCGCCTATTCGACGCTATCGCAGCTTGGCTACATGACCGTCGCACTGGGTGTGTCGGCGTATGCAGGTGCCGTGTTCCACCTGATGACGCATGCGTTCTTCAAGGCGCTGCTGTTCCTCGGCGCTGGTTCGGTGATCATCGCCATGCACCATGAGCAGGACATGCGCTACATGGGCGGTCTGCGTAAGTACATGCCGATCACATGGATCACCATGTGGATCGGTGCGTTGGCGCTGTGCGGCGTACCGTTCTTCTCGGGTTTCTACTCGAAGGACGCGATCATCGAGGCGGTACACGACTCGCATCGCTGGGGTTCTGGTTACGCATACTTCTGCGTCCTCGTTGGCGCGTTCGTGACGGCGACTTACACGTTCCGCCAGATGTACATGACGTTCCACGGCAAAGAGCGTTTCAAGGTCGTCGAACATCACGGTCATGGCGATCACCATGATGATCATCACGACTCACATGACGAACATGGCGGTCATGAACCAGGCGTGCTGGACCATGCACCGAAGGAATCGCCGTGGGTGGTGACGTTGCCGCTGATCCTGTTGGCCATTCCGTCGCTGTTCGTGGGTATGTTCACGGTCAAGCCGATGCTGTACGGCAACTGGTTTGGCGATGCGATTTACGTACAGCACTTCCACAATGTGCTGGAAGAACTCGGCAAAGGCTTCCACAGTTGGTGGCAAACCGGTCTTGAAGGTCTGACGCAGCTGCCGTTTATCTTTGTCGCAATCGCGTTTGTCATAACTACCTACATTTATCTGTTCAACGTCGCCCTGGCTGACAAAATCAAGCGCGCGCTGTATCCGATTTGGGTGATCCTCGACCGTAAGTACTGGGTCGACAACATCTACTTCGCAGTCTTCGCGCGTGGTGGCGTCATGCTCGGTCGTATGTTCTGGAAGGGCGGCGATGCTGCCGTGATCGACGGTGTGCTGATCGACGGTTCGGCTAGCATGATTCAGCGCATCGCTTCGGCCATGCGTCGTCTCCAGTCTGGTTATCTGTACCACTACGCCTTCGCGATGATCCTCGGCCTGATCCTGCTTCTGGGCGGGTACTGGCTGGTCGGCGGGCACTAAGGGAAGCGAGCTCCATGTTCAATCATCTGCTCAGCCTGCTGATCTGGCTGCCCATCGTAGGCGCAGTGCCTGTGCTGTTGGCCGGCTCCAGCCGTCCGAACACGGCGCGCTGGATATCCCTATTGATGGCGATTCTCACCTTCGCCGTCAGCCTGTTCCTCATCCCGCAATACAACGCGACTACCGGCGGCATGCAGCTGGCGGAAAGCCATCTGTGGATTGATGCGCTGAACGTGCACTACAGCCTGGCGGTCGACGGCATTTCGGTCGCGCTGATCCTGCTGACCACGTTTGTCGGCATCCTGGTGATCATCGGCGCCTGGGAAGTGATCCAGGACAAGCCGCATCAGTACATGGCCGCAATGCTGGTGCTCGAAGGCTTGATGATCGGCGTGTTCTGTGCCACGGATGCGTTGCTGTTCTACGTGTTCTTCGAGGCCATGCTGATACCGATGTTCATCCTGATCGGTATCTGGGGTGGCCCGCGTCGCGTCTACGCAACCCTGAAGTTCTTCATCTATACGTTCCTCGGCTCGATCTTCATGCTGATCGGCTTGATCTACCTGTATTTGAAGGCAGGTACGTTCGATCTGCATACGCTGGCGATGTTGCCGCTGACGATGACCGAGCAAAGCTGGCTGTTCTTCGCCTTCCTGATCGCCTTTGCGGTGAAGGTGCCGATGGTGCCGGTACACACATGGTTGCCGGATGCGCACGTGGAAGCGCCGACTGGCGGTTCGGTGGTGCTGGCTGCCGTCATGCTGAAGATCGGCGGATACGGGTTCCTGCGCTTCAGCCTGCCAATTGTCCCCGATGCATCGGCGCATTTCGCATGGCTCATCATTCTGCTCAGTCTGATCGCCGTGGTGTACATCGGCTATGTCGCGCTGGTGCAGGAAGACATGAAGAAGCTGGTGGCCTATTCGTCCGTGGCGCATATGGGCTTCGTCACGCTGGGCATCTTCATTGCCTTCATGCTGGCGCGAGAGTTGGGTAACACCGATGCGGCGCGTCTGGGCATGCAAGGTGCCATGGTGCAGATGATCTCGCACGGTTTCGTTTCAGGTGCGATGTTCTCGTGCATCGGCGTGCTGTATGACCGCCTGCATACGCGTCAAATTAAGGACTACGGTGGCGTCGTCAATGTGATGCCGTGGTTCGGCGTCTTCTACGTGTTCTTTGCCATGGCGAACTGCGGGTTGCCGGGCACCAGCGGCTTCGTCGGCGAATTCATGGTGATCCTGGCTTCCTTCAGTGCGAATCCGTGGATTGCCCTGTTTGCCGCATTCACGCTGATCATCGGTGCCGCGTACACGCTGTGGCTGGTCAAGCGCGTGTTGTGGGGCGAAGTGACGAACCCGCACGTGGCGGAAATGAAAGACATCAACGCACGCGAAACGCTGGTACTGGGTGGTTTTGCCGCCATGGTGCTGATCGTTGGTATCTGGCCGGAACCACTTATCCATCTCATGGACAGCTCGGTAACGCAGCTCGTCCAGGTGCTGGCCATTCATAAGGTCTGATCGAGAGCGACCATGCCGACTTTCAACGACATTCTCATCATGGTGCCAGAGTTCTTTCTGGTGGCCGCGGCGTGCGTCCTTCTGCTGGCCGACGCTTTCATGAAGCCATCCGAGCGCGTCTATCTGCACTGGATGTCCATTGCGGTGCTCGCCGTAACGATCTATCTGGTCGTCTTCAAGCAAACGGGTGGAACAGTCACCGCGTTCAACGGCATGTTCATCCGCGATGGTGTTGCCAGTATCTTGAAGGTGTTCGCGTTGCTGACCACGATTCTGGTGTTCATCTACGCGCGTCCTTATCTGCAGGATCGCAAGCTGTTCGTGGGCGAGTTCTACACACTCACCATCTTCGCGGTGATCGGTGTGATGCTGCTGGTGTCCGCCGGCAACCTGATCATGATTTATCTGGGCCTGGAATTGCTGACGCTTTCGTCGTACGCACTGGTGGCCTTGAATCGCGATTCGAGCCTTTCGTCGGAAGCCGCCATCAAGTACTTCGTGCTGGGTGCGCTTTCGTCAGGCATGCTGCTCTATGGCATGTCGATGGTTTACGGGGCGACGGGCACGCTGAGCCTTGCTCAGTTGCATACCGCGATTCCGAGCAGCACGATGCCGCATCTGTTGGTGTTCGGTTTGATCTTCATGATCATCGGTATCGCGTTCAAGTTGGGCGCGGCGCCGTTCCACATGTGGATTCCCGACGTCTACCAGGGTGCACCGACTCCGGTGACGACCTTCATCGGTTCGGCATCGAAGCTCGCTGCATTCGGTATGGCTTATCGCCTGCTCGAAACCGGCATGGGCGATCTTGCGCAACATTGGCAGCTGATGCTCGCCGCACTGGCGGTGCTTTCGCTGGCGATCGGCAATCTCGTCGCCATCGTGCAGACGAATATCAAACGTCTGCTGGCGTACTCAACCATCTCGCACATGGGCTATCTGCTGCTCGGTTTGGTCAATGCCACGCCGGAGGGTTATTCGGCAGCGATGTTTTATGCGATCAGCTACGCGCTGATGTCCACCGCAGCCTTTGGTGTGATCCTCGCATTGAGCCGCGCCGGCTTTGAAAGCGAAGAAATCGACGACTTCAAAGGCCTCAATCAGCGTTCGCCGTGGATGGCTTTCCTGATGATGCTGGCGCTGTTCTCGCTGGCCGGTGTGCCGCCGATGTTTGGCTTCTTCGCCAAATTACTCGTGCTGCAGGCTGCGATTCACGCGGGCATGATGTGGCTGGCTATCGTTGGCGCCGTGTTCGCCATCATCGGCCTTTACTACTACCTGCGCGTCGTCAAGGTGATGTACTTCGACAAGCCTGTAGAAGGCGCCCAAGTGCGCCTTCAGCCCGATTTCACACTGCGCGTGGCTTTATCGTTGAATGCGTTGGTGTTGCTTGCGCTGGGTCTGTGGTGGGGACCGCTGCTGGGTTGGTGCAAGCAGGCTTTCGTCGGTTGAGGTGTGTGTTCCGCACGTGCGGATTTGAGGCATTAACGAGTTTCAGGCTTGCAAGAATCTAGCCATCTCGTTAAACTCCTCGGACTCTGATGCGGGGTGGAGCAGTCTGGCAGCTCGTCGGGCTCATAACCCGAAGGTCGTAGGTTCGAATCCTACCCCCGCTACCAGATCTTTCTTGGACAAGAAAGCCTCCTCGCGAGGCTTTTTTGTTGGGCGCAAGGATTGCGGTGCACTTTGTCAGGCATTTTTTGCTATGAAAGGGTGCGGGAAAGAGCCTGGAAGAGTCGGGACATCGGCGAGATAAGGGAATGGGCCGCTTGAGCCCATTTTTTGTTTCTGGCGACAGTAGACGGATCACATGGATACGCAAGCTCTGGCACAACGATTCACCGACGTTCTGGCTGATCTTCAGCTCGAATGTCTTGGCATCGAATTCAGCCCTTCGCAGGGACAGAGCACGCTGCGCGTCTATCTCGATGCGGAAGGGCGCGAAGTGACGCTCGATGATTGCGAATCGGCGAGCCGCGAGCTTTCCGCGATGCTGGACGTTGAAGATCCGATTCCAGGGCATTACGTATTGGAAGTTTCCTCGCCTGGCATCGATCGCCCGCTGTTTACGGCTGCGCAGTTCGCCAAGGTGGTCGGTCAGGAAGTAAAGGTGCTGTTGAAGGCACCGCTTGAAGGTCGCCGGCGTTTGCGCGGCAAAGTGGCATCGGTGGAAGGCGATTTAATCGCGCTGGAAGCCGAAGGCAAGGTTTTTGAGTTTGCGCACGATGCAGCGGAAAGCGCTCGTATCGTGCCGGATTGGGCCGCGCTCGGTTATGTGCCGCAGCCCAAACTCGGCGGTCGCAAGCCAGGTAAGAAAGCGTCGAAATAATTCAATCTGTCGATGGGGCGCCGGATGGCGTTCACGGAGTGGTTGCAATGAGCAAAGAACTTTTGCTGGTCGTTGATGCAGTAGCCAATGAAAAGGGCGTATCGCGTGACGTGATCTTCCTGGCAATGGAAGCTGCGTTGGCATCGGCTGCCAAAAAGCGTTACCCGGATGAAGATCCGGAGATTCGCGTGAGCATCGATCGCAATACGGGCGACTACGAAACCTTCCGCCGTTGGGAAATCATCGCCGATGATGGCGAAATGGAATCGCCGTTCCACCAGCTGCGACTAATGGACGCCATCGACGAGCGCGCCGATTCGGCCATTGGTGAATACATCGAACAGCAGATCGAAAATGCCGAATTTGGCCGTATCGCTGCGCAGGCTGCCAAACAGGTGATCGTGCAGCGTGTGCGCGAGGCCGAGCGCCAGCAGGTGGTCGATGCGTTCAAGGATCGCGTCGGCGAACTGGTTACCGGCATCGTCAAGCGCGTCGAACGCGGCAATGTTTATCTGGATCTTGGCGGCAACGCCGAGGCCTTTATTCCGCGCGACAAGACCATTCCGCGCGAATCGCATCGCGTCGGCGATCGCGTACGCGGTTATCTGCAGGAAGTGCGCTCCGAAGTGCGCGGTCCGCAGTTGTTCGTGTCGCGTGCTGCACCGGAATTCATGATCGAGCTGTTCAAGCTCGAAGTGCCGGAAGTCGGCCAGGGTCTCGTCGAGATCAAGGGCTGCGCGCGTGATCCGGGCGATCGCGCCAAGATCGCCGTGGTTGCACACGACAGCCGCACCGATCCGATCGGCGCGTGCATCGGCATGCGCGGTTCGCGCGTGCAGGCGGTATCGAACGAGCTCAATGGCGAGCGCGTCGACATCATCCTGTGGCACGAGAACCAGGCGCAGTACGTCATCAATGCGATGGCTCCGGCGGAAGTGCAGTCCATCATCATGGACGAAGACAAGCACTCGATGGATATCGCCGTCGCCGAAGACAAACTCTCGCAGGCCATCGGCCGCGGCGGTCAGAACGTGCGCCTGGCCAGCAAGCTCACCGGCTGGCAGCTCAACGTGATGACGCAGGACCAGGTCGCCGCCAAGAGCGAAGCCGAGCAGGAATCCGCTCGCCAGCTCTTCATGGACAAGCTGGAAGTGGACCAGGAAATCGCGAACATCCTCGTGCAGGAAGGTTTCTCCAGCGTCGAGGAAATCGCCTACGTGCCGAGCGCCGAGCTGCTGGCCATCGAAGGCTTCGACGAAGACATCGTCGAAGAACTTCGCGCCCGTGCTCGCGACTCGCTGCTCACCGAAGCGCTGGCCGTCGAAGAAAACATCGACGAACACCAGCCTTCGCAGGAACTACTTGATCTGGATGGCATGGACGAACCGACGGCCTATGCGCTTGCTGAGCGCGGTGTCGTCACGGTGGACGATCTGGCCGACCTCGCGGTCGACGACATGATCGACATCGAGGGCATGGATGAAGAACGCGCAGCGGCACTCATCATGGCGGCACGTGCGCCGATGATTGCGCGGCTGGAGAAGGGCGGCTAACCCGGCGGCAGCGCCCTGGATGGGCGCGCCGGGAGACTGAAACGTCTCCACCAAGGACGGAGGTGGCCGTGCAAAGAGGTTTTGTACGGACGATAAGCGCGGGAACGGCGGAGAAAGAACACGATGTCGGACGTTACGATTAAACAACTAGCCCAGGTTCTGGGCATGCCCGTCGACAGGCTGCTTACGCAGCTTGGCGAAGCAGGCATGAAATTCTCCGATCCGGAGCAGGTCATCAGCAGCACCGAAAAGGTGAAGCTGCTGGGTTTTCTGCGTCGCACACACGGCAAGAACGATGTGGCGCCAGAAGCCGACGACTCCTCGCCCAGGCAGATCACACTCAAGCGCCGCAAGATCAGCGAACTGAAAGTCGCCACGCCGGGCGGCCGCGGTGCGCCAAGCAGCGCCAAGACGGTGAACGTGGAAGTGCGCGCCAAGCGCACCTACGTCAAGCGCAGCGTGATTGCCGAAGAGGCGAGTGCCGAGCCGGAGCGCGAAGACGCATTGCGCAAGCTGCACGAATCGGCGCAGCAGCGCGAGCATGAAGAAAGCGAACGCGTCGATCTGGAGCATCGTCGTCAGGAGGAAGCGCGCCAGCGTGCTGAAGAAGAAGCGCGCCGCGAAGCAGAAGCCGAACGCGCACGCCTTGAGGCACAAGCCGCTGCCGAAGCACGCGCTGCCGAAGCCCAGGCACCGCAGCGTCCGGTGGAAGAAGAACGTCACGTTCCGGCCGACAACGAATTCGTCGAAGCCAGCGACAAGAATGCGCCGGATCCGGCATCGGTGCAGCGCATTGATCAGCATTCGCTGGGCATGATCCTTCCGCGCATTCACGAACCGCGCAAGCGCGACAAGAAGCCCGTGGCAGTTGCTGCGGCTCCCGCGCCTGCACCCGCTCCGGCGCCAGCGCCGAGCAGCGGTGCCGATCGCGGCAAGGCGCGTCATGGCCATCAGGATCGCGACGATATGCCGGGTGGAAAGCGTTTCGCCGCTGGCGAACTGCATCTGTCCGAAGCCGATCGTGCACGCCGTTCCAACAAGCGTGGCAAGGCAAACAAGGGCTCTTCACGTGACGCAGCACGTTCGGGCTCTCCGGCTTCAGCTGGAGCCCACGGCTTCTCGCGTCCGACTGCGCCGGTTGTGCGCGAAGTCGTCGTGGGCGATGCCAACGTGGTTGCCGAGCTTGCGCAGAAGATGGCAGTCAAGGGTTCGGAAGTCGTCAAGGCGCTCTTCAAGATGGGCGTGATGGCAACGATCAACCAGACCATCGATCTCGACACGGCTGTGCTCGTGGTGGAAGAACTGGGCCACAAGCCAGTCGAAGCCAGCGATCAGGGCGCAGAAGCCGCACTGGCAGCACACACGCAGAACGCCGAACTAGACGGTGAGCGCTCGTTGCGTCCGCCAGTTGTCACCATCATGGGTCACGTCGACCACGGCAAGACCTCGCTGCTCGATTACATCCGCCGCACCAAAGTGGCTTCGGGCGAAGCGGGTGGCATTACGCAGCACATCGGTGCCTATCACGTGGAAACGCCCAAGGGCGTTATTACGTTCCTCGACACCCCGGGCCACGCCGCCTTTACGTCGATGCGTGCACGTGGTGCGCAGTCCACTGACATCGTGGTGCTGGTGGTTGCAGCCGATGACGGCGTGATGCCGCAGACCCAGGAAGCCGTGCAGCACGCACGCGCTGCCAAGGTGCCGCTGATCGTCGCGGTCAACAAAATGGACAAGTCCGACGCCAATCCGGACAACGTCAAGCAAGGCCTCGGCAACCTGGAAGTGATTCCGGAAGAATGGGGTGGCGACACGCCGTTCGTGCCGGTGTCGGCGAAGACCGGTCTGGGCATCGACGCCCTGCTGGACGCGATCCTGGTGCAGGCCGAAGTGATGGAACTCACGGCCGTGAAAGACGGCCCGGCCTCGGGTGTGGTTATCGAGTCCGCGCTCGATCGCGGCCGCGGTCCGGTGGCTACCGTGCTGGTGCAGCAGGGCACGCTCAAGCGTGGCGACTTCGTCGTGTGCGGTATCGAATACGGCCGTATGCGTGCCTTGATCGATGAAACCGGCAAGACCGTGCAGGAAGCCGGCCCGTCGATCCCCGTGCAGGTGCTCGGTCTTTCCGGCGTGCCGGAAGCCGGTGACGACTTCGTTGTCGTCGCCGACGAACGCCTGGCACGTGAAGTCGCTGCAGAACGTCAGCTCAAGCGTCGCGAAACGCGCATGGTGAGCAAGGCCAATCGCCTTGAAGACATCATGGCGCTGATGGGTCAGGCGTCCGAACAGCAGACGCTCAACATTCTCGTCAAGGCCGATGTGCAGGGTTCGGTACAGGCACTGCGTGAATCGCTGAGCCAGATCGGCAACGAAAACGTGAAGGTCAACGTGATCGCAGCCGGTGTCGGCGGCATCACCGAATCGGATGCAACGCTCGCTGCAGCATCGAAAGCGCTATTGATCGGCTTCAACGTGCGTGCGGATGCGTCGGCACGCAAGGTGATCGACACGGCCGGTCTGGACGTCCGTTACTTCTCGATCATCTATGACGTGATCGATCAGGTGAAACAGGCTGCGTCCGGTCTGCTGGGCGTGGAAGTGCGCGAAGAAATCATCGGTACCGCTCAGGTGCGCGATGTGTTCCGCAGCTCCAAGTTCGGCGCCGTGGCCGGTTGCATGGTGGTGGAAGGTACCGTCAAGCGCAGCAAGCCGATTCGCGTGCTGCGTAACAACACCGTGATCTTCCAGGGCGAACTGGAATCGTTGCGCCGCTTCAAGGAACTCGTCGACGAAGTGCGCAGCGGCATGGAATGCGGTATCGCCGTGAAGCAGTACAACGATGTGAAGGTGGGCGATCAGATCGAGTGCTTCGAGCGCATCGAAGTTGCCCGCACGCTGTAACTAAACACCTTTCCTTCGGGAAAGGCGACACGCCGCTGCGCGATCGCAGCGGCGTGTTCTCTCTTTTTGGAGCGGCCTATGCCCTCACGTGACTTCAAACGAACTGACCGCGTCGGCGCCGAGCTTCGCCGTGAAATCGGCACGATGGTGCATGCTGCCGTGCGCGATCACGGACTGCCTTCGTGCAGCGTCTCGGATGTGGAAGTGACGCGCGACCTGGACTTTGCCACGGTGTGGGTTACTGCACTGCTGCCGGCACAGTCGAAAGAAGCGGTGAAGGCGCTCAACGAATTGGCCGTCGAATTTCGCCGCACGCTATCGCGCCAGATGCGTCTGCGCCGCGTGCCGGAGTTGCGTTTCAAATACGACGACTCGGTCGACAAAGGCGAGCGCATCGATCTGCTGCTGCGCCAGGATGCCGATCGCCCCGTCTCCGACGAAAACGACGACTGAGTTCTCCCGACCTTGCACTATTCACCATGAGTCGCCGCCGCAAACGCTCCGGTGCCCGTGAACTGCACGGCATCCTCCTGCTCGACAAACCGCTCGGCATGAGTTCGAACAAGGCGCTGCAGATCGCGCTGGGAACACTTCGCGCCGCCAAAGGCGGTCACACCGGTGCGCTCGACCCGCTCGCCACCGGCCTGCTGCCGTTGTGCTTTGGCGAAGCGACCAAGATTGCCGGCATGCTGCTCGGATCGCGCAAGGCGTATCTGGCCGAATGTCAGCTCGGTGTGACCACGACGACGGCGGACAGGGAAGGGCAGATCGTCGACCAACGGCCGGTGCCCGAGCTGGATGACGCCACGATCGAGGCTGCGCTGATCCCCCTGCGCGGGACGATCGTTCAGGTTCCGCCGGTGTATTCGGCCATCAAGCAGGACGGCGAACCGCTCTACCTTCGCGCACGGCGCGGCGAGGATGTTCAGGCGCCACCACGCGAAGTCGAGATCGATCGGCTCGAACTGGTTTCCCGCACTGCCGACACCCTGACCCTGCTCGTGGAATGCGGCTCCGGCACGTATATCCGTAGCCTGGCGGTTGATCTGGGCGAGCGGCTGGGTTGCGGGGCCCATCTGACCGCTCTGCGGCGCCTGTGGGTGGATCCGTTCCGCGAGCCGGTCATGGTGACCGTCGAACAGCTCCAGGAAGCCTCCGGGCAGGGCGAGGACGTGCTCGATCAGCTCGTTCAGCCGATGGCGACCGGCGTGGCAGACCTTCCCGCCATTCACCTGGACGAGGAGGCTAGTCAGGCCGTCTCACAGGGCCGTCAGATCGAATGGCCCGCAGATTTGCCCCGGGATCGCTCCGCAACCTTCGCCAGCGACGGTCGTCTCCTGGCGCTGGTGGAGTGCAGCGAGCAGGGCCGCATGCGCATTTTGCGCGGCTTCAATCTGCCCCAAGAACCTGAAAAGACTTAACGCAGCATGTGATGGTCTTGTTGCAATGCACTCCCTGTCGGTACAATAACCCTCTTGATTCAACGCTTTCGTTCAACCGCCGGAGCTTGCGCAACATCATCGGGTGGTGATGTTGCGCAAGTTCCGCACACGTTTTTATAGGAAGAGATACTCATGTCCCTCACTGCAGAACAGTCCAGCAAGATCATTGCTGACTTCGGCCACAAGCCTAACGACACCGGTTCGACGGAAGTGCAGGTTGCCCTGCTCTCCGCGCGTATCGATCACCTGACCGATCATTTCAAAGCACACAAGCAAGATCATCATTCCCGCCGTGGTCTGCTCAAGCTGGTTAATCAGCGCAAGCGCCTGTTGGGCTATTTGAAGGATCGCGATCTAGGCCGATATCAGAGCCTGATTGAGCGCCTCGGCTTGCGTCGCTGATCGGACCGAGGACAAACCACGTGGCGAAAGTAACCAAGTCATTCCAGTACGGTAATCACGAAGTCACACTGGAGACGGGCGAAATCGCCCGACAGTCTTCTGGTGCTGTCATGGTCAGCATGGGCGGTACCGTGGTGCTCGTCACCGCAGTCGCAGCCGCCAAGGCGAAGGAAGGGCAGGATTTTTTCCCGCTCACCGTCGACTATGTCGAGAAGTTCTACTCCGCCGGCCGCATTCCCGGTGGCTTCTTCAAGCGCGAAGGTCGTCCGACCGAAAAGGAAACGCTCACCTCGCGCCTGATCGATCGTCCGGTGCGTCCGTTGTTCCCGGAAGAGTTTAAGAACGAAGTGCAGGTCATCGCACAGGTCGTCTCGCTGAACCCGGAAGTCGACGGTGACATTCCCGCCATGCTGGGTGCCTCCGCTGCGCTTAGCCTTGCCGGCATCCCGTTCAAGGGACCGATCGGTGCTGCGCGCGTTGGTTATACCAACGGCAAGTACCTGCTCAATCCGTCCGTCACCGAGCTGAAGACCTCGGATCTGGACCTGGTTGTCGCCGGTACGTCCAACGCTGTGCTGATGGTCGAATCCGAAGCCAAGCTGCTGAGCGAAGAAGTCATGCTCGGCGCGGTGGTGTTCGGTCACCAGCAGCTACAGGTCGCGATTCGTGCGATCGCCGAGCTGGCCGCTGAAGCTGCCAAGCCGTCGTGGGACTGGCAGCCGCCGGCCCGCAATGAGTCGCTGATTGCTGCGCTCAAGGGCGAAGTCGGCAACAAGCTCGAGGAAGCCTTCCAGGTACGCGACAAGCTGCAGCGCCGCGACGCCATCGCTGCGATCAAGTCCGACGTGCTGGCATCGCTGAAGGATCAGGCCGAGCAACACGGCTGGGCCTCGGCCGAACTCGCGAAGGAATTCGCCGAGCTCGAATACCACACCATGCGCGACAGCGTGCTGAAGACCAAGATCCGCATCGACGGTCGTAAGCTCGACGACGTGCGTCCGATCACCGTTCGCGTCGGCGTCCTGCCGCGTACGCACGGCTCGGCGCTCTTCACCCGCGGTGAAACGCAGGCGCTGGTTATCGCCACGCTCGGCACCACGCGCGATGCCCAGATCATCGATGCGCCGGAAGGCGAGTCGAAAGATCCGTTCCTGTTCCACTACAACTTCCCGCCGTTCTCGGTGGGTGAAGCCGGTCGTTTCGGCGCACCGAAGCGTCGCGAAATCGGTCACGGCCGTCTCGCCAAGCGCGGCGTGCAGGCCGTCAAGCCGAGCATCGAAGAATTTCCGTACGTGCTGCGCGTGGTCTCCGAGATCACCGAGTCGAACGGTTCCTCGTCGATGGCATCGGTGTGCGGTTCGTCGCTGGCCTTGATGGACGCTGGCGTGCCGCTCAAGGCGCCGGTCGCCGGTATCGCCATGGGCCTGGTGAAGGAAGGCGGCGACTTCGTCGTGCTCTCCGACATCCTCGGTGACGAAGATCACCTCGGCGACATGGACTTCAAGGTAGCCGGTAGCGCCGATGGCGTGTCCGCGCTGCAGATGGACATCAAGATCGACGGCATCACCGAAGAAATCATGAAGGTGGCGCTGGAGCAGGCTAAGCGTGGCCGTCTGCACATCCTCGGCGAAATGGCCAAGGTGATCAGCACGCCGCGTTCGGAAATGAGCGAATACGCACCGCGTCTGCTCACCATCAAGATTCATCCGGACAAGATCCGCGAAGTCATCGGCAAGGGCGGCGCCACCATCCGCTCGATCACCGAAGAAACCGGCACCACCATCGACATCACCGACGATGGCACGGTCGTGATCGCCTCGGTCAACCGCGAAGCGGCCAACGCCGCCAAGGCGCGCATCGAGCAGATCGTGTCCGACGTCGAGCCGGGCCGCATCTACGAAGGCAAGGTTGCCAAGCTGATGGACTTCGGTGCTTTCGTCACGATCCTGCCGGGCAAGGACGGTCTCGTCCACGTCTCGCAGATCTCCAATGAGCGCGTCGAGAAGGTCTCCGACAAGCTCAAGGAAGGCGATATCGTCAAAGTCAAAGTGCTCGAAGTGGACAAGCAGGGCCGTATCCGCCTGTCCATGAAGGCTGTCACCGAGGACGAAGGCGCCAACGCCTGAGTTTTTCCGACACGCTGATCATCGAAAACGCCCGGCTCCTGTAGCCGGGCGTTCTCATTTCGGAAAGCTTCAATTTGATACGATCGGCATTCCGCTAGAGGATGCAGGTATGCCCGACCAGCCGCATGATTTTCTGAAGGACTACCAGGCTTTTGCACAGCAGTCCTGGGATACCTGGATGCGATACCTGCAACAGCAACCGGGGAACCCGTCTCCCTTCGGTGGCATGCCGCCTACGGCCTCGCAGGATGACTTCCTCACGCGCAGCCTCGCCAACCTGCAGGCCTACGGCACGTGGCTGCAGCAGGCCGCCGGTGCCGGTGCTGGCGTCAACCCAATGATGGGTAACTGGCAGCAGCCTACGGTCATGCAGCCATTTCTCGCCGCATTCAATCAGCCGTTTGCGCAAACGGTGGCGGGTATCGATAGCGCGTCTGCTTTCGGCCTCGACCATCAATGGAACTCTTGGCTGCAGGCGATGCAGCGCGCGGGCATGAGCGGTCTGACCGGTGCGCCAAGCCAGACGGCCACCTTTGGCATCGCGCGCGAAATGCAGCTCGATCAACAAGCGCTCGCTGCAGCGATGGCAGAGTACGCGCAGATCAACGCGCGATATCAGGCGTTGTTGCAGAAGGTGAATACCGACGGTATTTCGCGCCTGCAGGACATGCTTGCCGCACGCGCCGAGCCGGGCCAGCAGATTCAATCCTTGAAAGCGCTTTACGACCTTTGGGTCGACGCGATGGAAGAAGCGTATTCGCAGATGGCGCTGTCCGACGAATACCGCGAAGTGTTCGGCGAGTTGGTCAACGCGCAAATGCGCGTGCGTCAGATGCAGCAGCAACAAACCGAACAGATGTGCCGTGAGCTTGGCATTCCCACGCGAAGCGAGGTCGATAGCCTGGGCAAACGCGTGCAGCAGCTGCGTCGCGAAATGCGTGAGCGGCAACGTCCGGTTCCACAACAGGACGAAACGCTCGTCGATGCTTTGCAAACCGAAATCGCCGATCTCAAGCGTGAGCTGGCGGCAGCGAAAGCAAAGACCAAGGACGCATCTGCGGTTCGCCCCATCAAGTCCGCTGCGTCGACGGCAAAAGCCCCACGCTCCGCATCCAGCAAGCGCAAGTAAGGATCGCCCATGCAAGCACCGTTGCACATCGACCCTCAGCAAGCCTTCGCCGAGATGGCGGCGTTCCAGCGCAAACTTGCCGCCGGCATGCAAAATCTGCGTGGACTGGGCGAACAGGAATACGCCAACACGCCGCGCGAAGCGGTTTATCGCGAAGACAAACTCACCGTTTGGCATATGAAAGGCAACGCGAAGCCGACGGCGAAAGTGCCCACGCTTATCGTCTACGCCCTGGTCAACACAGTTTGGATGACCGATCTGCAAGACGATCGTTCGCTGGTCCGCAACCTGCTTGAGCAGGGCGAAGATGTTTATCTCATCGATTGGGGTTACCCCGATGGCGCCGATCGCTGGCTGACACTCGACGACTACCTCAACGGTTATCTCGATCGCGCTGTCGATGCCGTGGGCAGACGTCATGGTCTGGATGCGATCAATTTGCTCGGCATTTGTCAGGGCGGTACGTTCTCGTTGTGCTACACCGCGATGCATCCGGAGAAGGTCAAGAACCTCGTCACGATGGTGACGCCGGTCGATTTCCAGACGCCCGACAACATGCTTTCGCAGTGGGTGCAACGCATGAATGTCGATTTGTTCGTCGACACGCTGGGCAACGTGCCCGCAGAGTTGATGAACTGGGTGTACCTGATGCTCAAGCCGCTGCGCTTGAATCAGCAGAAATACGTAGGTCTCGTCGACATTCTCGACAATCCTGCAGAGCTGAAAAACTTCCTGCGCATGGAACGCTGGATTTTCGATTCACCGGATCAGGCGGGTGAAGCGTTTCGCCAGTTCATCAAGGATTTCTATCAGCAGAACAAGCTGATCAAAGGTGATTTGCAGATCGGCAATCAGCCGGTCGATCTGGGGATGATCAGCCAGCCGGTATTGAATATTTATGCCAACCAGGATCACCTCGTGCCGCCGGATGCGTCGCGTCCGCTCGGTCGTCATCTAGGCACGAAGGATTACACCGAGCTGGCGTTCAAGGGCGGCCATATCGGGATTTACGTGTCCAGCCGTGCGCAGCGTGAGGTGGCGCCTGCGATTCATCAGTGGTTGCAGCAGCGCACGTAAGAACGTCGCGAATCGCATCAACTTACCGTATTCCCCAATCACCCTCACCGTCATTCCGGCGCAGGCCGGAATCCAGTGTCTTTATCGCCGAAATATCGCGATTGGCCAAAACTGAGGTCACTGGATTCCGGCCTGCGCCGGAATGACGGTGAGGGGCGCTAGCCGAGAGGGTGTGGGGCCGTTTTCCCTCTCGCTCCCAACATCGCCGCCCTCTAAACTACGACGATGACCTCGAACATCTCCTTCACCCACGACACCATCCGCGCCGTCCAATGGCACGGCGATCATCTCCGCTTGCTCGACCAGCGTCTGCTGCCCGCCGAGGAAAAGTGGATCGAATGCCGCGATGAGGCCTCCGTTTTCCACGCGATCAAGGACCTCGCCGTTCGTGGCGCACCCGCAATCGGCATCGCTGCCGCATGGGGCGTCGTGCTCGCCGCAAAAAGCGGTCAGCCACTTGATCAGGCGCTTGCACATCTGCGTTCGGCACGTCCCACCGCCGTCAATCTGATGTGGGCGCTTGATCGCATGAAAGCGCGCATCGCTGCCGGTGCAGACGCGGCAGCGCTGGAGCGCGAGGCGCAAGCCATCCAGGACGAAGATCTCGCCGCGAATCGTCATATGGGCGAACTCGGCGCGGCACTGATTGCGCCAGGTTCTGCCGTGATGACCCATTGCAACACCGGGTCGCTGGCTACCTCCGGCTACGGCACCGCGTTGGGTGTGATCCGCGCCGGTGTGGCCGCGGGCCGTATCAATCAGGTCTACGCCGGCGAAACACGCCCATGGCAACAGGGTGCGCGCCTCACCATGTGGGAACTCGTCCGCGACGGCATCCCTGCAAAGTTGATCGCCGATTCGGCGGCTTCGTATCTGATGAAAGCCGGCGATGTGAAGTGGGTCATCGTGGGCGCAGATCGCATTGCCGCCAATGGCGACACCGCCAACAAGATCGGCACGTATCAACTGGCCATTGCAGCTCGCCATCACGGCGTGAAGTTCATGGTCGTCGCGCCGTCTTCGACGGTGGATATGGCGACGGTCTCCGGCGATGACATCGAAATCGAGTTGCGCGATGCCGCGGAATTGCTAAGCGTAGCGGGCCGTCGCACGGTCGTTGATGGCGCGGAAGCGTGGAATCCCGTTTTCGACGTCACACCCGCAGACCTGATCGATGCCATCGTTACCGAGCGGGGCGTTATCGAAAATCCCACCACCGAACGCATGCGGGCTGTTTTCGCTGCATGAAGCTCAACCACGAGTTCGCACTGTTCGCTGTCGGCGGCCTGATCGGTTTCGTCGTCGACGCGGGCGTTGTGACGCTGCTCGTGAGGCTTGCGCACGTCAACCCGTATGCGGGCAGGGTGATTTCCTTTCTGCTTGCTGCGACCGTCACCTGGTGGTGGAACCGAAGCCACACCTTCGCCGCTCGCCATAGTGGGCGCACGGTGTTCTCCGAATGGCTGCACTGGATGGCATTGATGAGCGGCGGCGCAGCCGTTAATTACGCGGTTTATGTCGCCTGTTTGATCGAGTTTCCGAGCTGGCACCAGTGGCCCGCACTGGCCGTTGCGGTGGGCTCGGTTTTGGCCGCTCTGGTCAATTTTGTCAGCGCCCGGACACTGCTTTTCAGGCGCTCCAAAACACACCCGTAACTCATTGATTGAAAAGGCTAAAATAAGCACTTTTCAAACACTGTTGTGTTACACTTTGAAGCTACCGCCTGACCCTCGCAGACATGCGTTTTCCGCGCCTGTCACGGGGTTCTTATTTGCTACCAGGGAAGCCTATTGATGGCAGAGCTCGCCAAAGAAATCATCCGCGTCAATATCGAAGATGAAATGCGCCAGAGCTACCTCGATTACGCCATGAGCGTGATCGTGGGACGTGCTCTCCCCGATGTACGAGACGGTCTGAAACCTGTACATCGCCGCGTGTTGTTCGCGATGAACGAGCTGAATAACGTATGGAACAAGCCGTATAAAAAATCCGCGCGCGTCGTCGGTGACGTGATCGGTAAATACCACCCGCACGGCGATGCATCGGTTTACGACGCGATCGTCCGCATGGCGCAACCGTTCTCGCTGCGCTACATGCTGGTGGATGGTCAGGGTAACTTCGGTTCGGTTGACGGCGACAACGCCGCCGCGATGCGTTACACCGAAGTGCGCATGGCGAAACTCACGCACGAGTTGCTCGCCGACATCGACAAGGAAACCGTCGACTTCGGCCCGAACTACGACGAAAGCGAACACGAACCGCTGGTTCTGCCCACGCGCGTTCCAAATCTGCTAGTGAATGGTTCGGCAGGTATTGCGGTGGGTATGGCTACCAACGTGCCGCCGCACAACCTCACGGAAGTAATCTCGGCCACCATCGCGTTGATCGACAACCCGTCGCTCAGCGTCGAGGAGTTGATGCAGCATATCCCCGGTCCGGATTTTCCGACCGCGGGTATCATCAACGGCGCAGCGGGCATCCTTGAAGCGTATCGCACGGGCCGCGGCCGCATTCTCGTTCGTGCGCGTACCGAGATCGAAACCGAATCCAACGGCCGCGAAACGATCATCGTTCACGAGCTGCCGTATCAGGTAAACAAGGCTCGCTTGATCGAAAAGATCGCCGAGCTCGTAAAGGAAAAGCGCCTCGAAGGCATTTCCGAATTGCGCGACGAGTCCGACAAGGACGGTATGCGCGTCGTCATTGAAATCCGTCGCGATTCGATGGCCGATGTGGTGTTGAACAATCTGTTCCAGCAGACACAGCTGCAGGTGACGTTCGGCATCAACATGGTGGCATTGCTCGACGGTCAGCCGCGCACGCTCAACCTCAAGGAAATCCTTGAAGCGTTTGTTCGCCATCGTCGCGAAGTCGTTACGCGTCGCACGATTTTCGAACTGCGCAAGGCACGTGCGCGCGCGCACATTTTGGAAGGCCTCACCGTCGCGCTCGCCAACATCGACGAGATGATCGAGCTGATCAAAACCTCGGCGTCGCCGCAGGAAGCACGCGAGCGCATGCTGGCTCGCAAGTGGCAGCCGGGCATGGTCGGCGCGTTGCTCGCTGCGGCGGGTGCGGAAGCATCGCGTCCGGAAGACATGGATCCGCGCGATGGTCTGAAAGCCGATGGCTATCAGCTATCCGACACGCAGGCCCAGGAAATTCTCGCGATGCGCTTGCATCGCCTCACGGGCCTGGAGCAGGACAAGCTTTCCGACGAATACCGCGAGATTCTTGAAACCATTCGCGGTCTTATCGAAATTCTGGAAGACCCGGTACGTTTGCTCACCGTCATTCGCGAAGAACTCGAAGCGATCAAGACCGAGTTTGGTGATGAGCGCCGCACGGAAATCCAGCACTCGCAGGAAGACCTCAACGTTCTCGACCTGATTGCACCGGAAGACGTGGTTGTCACGCTGTCGCATGCCGGTTATGTGAAGCGTCAACCAGCGAATATCTATCGTGCTCAGCGTCGCGGCGGCAAAGGCCGCACTGCTTCGACGTTGAAGGACGAGGATTTCGTCGAGCAGTTGTGGGTCGTCAATACGCACGACACGCTGCTCACGTTCACTAGCACGGGTCGCGTGTACTGGCTGAAGGTTTATCAGATGCCGGATGCTGGCCCGAATGCACGTGGCAAGCCGATGGTGAATCTGCTGCCGCTGGGCGAAGGCGAGAAAGTGCAGGCGGTATTGCCGGTGCACGAATACAGCGAAGATCGTTTTGTGTTCTTCGCCACCGCACACGGTACGGTCAAGAAGACGCCGCTCACCGAATTTGCCTATCAGCTGCAGAAGGGCAAGATCGCCATCAATTTGGATGAAGGCGATGCATTGGTGGGTGTGGAACTCACCGACGGCAACAGCGACGTTCTGCTCTTTGCATCAACCGGTAAGGTTGTGCGTTTCGACGAAGGTGAAGTACGCGCCATGGGCCGTACTGCCACCGGCGTGCGCGGCATGAAGCTCACGGATAACGCCGAAGTAGTGTCGCTGATCGTTGCTGCCGAAGGTGACATTCTCACGGCAACGGAGCGCGGTTACGGCAAGCGTACCCAGCTGGAAGAGTTCCCGAAAAAGGGTCGCGGTACGCAAGGCGTGATTGGCATTCAGTGCTCCGAACGCAACGGTGCGCTGGTGGCGGCGACTCAGGTTACCGACGCACACGAGCTGATGTTGATTTCCAATCAGGGCACGCTGGTGCGCACGCGCGTTGCCGAGGTCTCGCAATTGGGCCGTAACACCCAAGGCGTCACGTTGATTCGCCTGCCGGCGGAAGAGGCGTTGGTGAGCGTGGTGCGCCTGGATGCGGAAGAGAACAGTGGCGACGACGCGGAACCCGGTGACGACCTGTCGCCGGAACAGGGTGGTTCGCCCGACACGCAACCCGATGTCGGTTGATACGTCTTGCCATGCAACGACAAAAAAGCCCCGCATTTGCGGGGCTTTTTTGCGATGCGTTTACAGGTAAGTCACGCTCACCACTTTCGCATCCTTACCGGCGTACGTGTCGAAATAATCGAGTGCGTCGCGCTGCATGGCATTGCGGAAGTTGCGCAGCGAGTCGACCTTCTTCGTGGCAATCGGTGCGTCGGCTCTGGATGTCTGGACGTCCATCGAGGCCGACGCCGGCTGATAAACCAGTCCGGTGAAGTGGATCGTGCCCGACGCGGCTGCCGCGTGGGCCGAGGTGGCATAGAAAAAGGACAGCGCCAGAAGCGCCAGCGGCAGCTTGCGTGTTTTCATGATCAGATTCCCCCTACGCACGACGCGCGTAAATACTTTGTCGAGGGAGTCGGTCGCTTACTGTGATACGGGTCGCGTTGCTGTGTAGGGCTTATTGAGGCGTCGCTTCCAGCATCACCTCCGCGGTGGTCACGCGCAGCTCACCTGGCTTCTCGACGTTCAGCAGCTTCACGATGCCCTCTTCGGCATAGAGGGCAAAACGGCGCGAGCGGATGCCCATACCATAAGCAGTGCCGTCCATTTCCAGCCCAAGGGCCTTGGTCAGCGACGCATTTCCATCCGCCAGTAACTTGAAACCCGAAGGCACCTGTTGCGAAGCGGCCCATGCCTTCATGACGAAAGCGTCGTTCACCGCCATGCAAAAGACGTCTACGCCACGGGCTTTGAAATCCTTATAGAGCTTCACATAGCCGGGCAGGTGACGCTCGGAGCACGTCGGCGTAAACGCGCCCGGTACCCCGAAAAGCACCAGTTTCCGGCCTGCGAAAAGCTCGCCGGTATGAACGCGCGTTACCTCGGCATCGGCGTCGATGACGGCTACTTCTACGTCCGGCAGGGGCGCTCCGGTTTCGATCGGCATAAGGGGGCTCACTGAAGGGAGGACAACCGCGGGGATGCTACCCCTGCTTGGGGTGGCTTGTCGCCTTGAAACGGTGGCCTTCGGAACTATCTAGGCATCAAGCGGTGAATGCACCGCAACTTTTTCGAGGTAAGAGCGATGACTTTGAGCCGCAGTGCCGTATGGGGCACCACCCACACCATTCCCTCGGACATCCGTCAGGTGTTCGATCGTTTCTTTCAGCACGACGAGAGCGACAGCTCCAGCGTGGCGGCTCAGCAGTGGGCGCCGCGCGTTGATATCAAGGAAGAAGAACAGCGTTTTGTGATTTTCGTGGATGTTCCCGGTGTCGATCCCGCCACCATTGAGGTGAGCATGGACAAGAGCACCCTCAGCATCAAAGGCGAGCGCGCGAGCGACAAAACCGAGCAGAACGGCCGCTTCACGCGCGTTGAGCGCGCGCATGGCAGCTTCCACCGCCGCTTCACGCTGCCGGAAAGTGCCGACGCCGAGAACATTGTCGCCAACGGCAAGCATGGGGTGCTGGAAGTCGTGATTCCGAAGCGGGCCCAGACAGCGCCCCGCCGAATCACGATCAACACCGCGCAATAACCGCACATCGCTCGATGTTGCGAAGGTAGCCCGCCACGGACGATGATCTGTGGCGGGCTACCCGTGTTTTTGATGTTGGGCCGGCCTGGGAGCCGGTTCGTTGGGGAGTAACAGTGGAATTCAAAGATTATTACGACACCCTTGGCGTGAAGCCTGATGCCAGCGAAGCTGACATCAAGACGGCGTATCGCAAGCTGGCGCGTAAATATCATCCGGACAAGAACAAAGAAGCCGGCGCCGAAGAGAAATTCAAGGCGATCAACGAAGCCAACGAAGTATTGCGGGATGCAGAAAAGCGTCGCGCATACGATCAATTGCGTGCTGGTGGCTACCGCTCGGGCGAGCAGTTCCGTCCGCCCCCGAATTGGGGGCAGGGTCAGAGCTACGACTTTGGCGATGCGGGCGAGGGCGATTTCAGCGATTTCTTCGAAAGCCTGTTTGGTCGCGGCGGACATCGGCAGCAACAAGCGCCGCGCGCACGCCGTGGCCGCGACATACAAGCGCAGGTGCAGATCGATCTGCACACAGCGTTCAACGGCGGTCGTACGCGCTTGAGTCTGGACGATGGCAGCGGCCAGGAACGCGTGCTCGAAGTGAAAATTCCTGCGGGTATTCAGCCGGGCAAGGTTATCCGGTTGAGCGGGCAGGGACATCCGGGCATGGGTGGCGGTCCGGGCGGAGATCTTCTGCTTGAAGTGTCGATTCGCGACGATGCGCGATTCAAGCTGGAAGGCCGCAACGTGCTGCATGTGCTGCCGGTGGCGTCGTGGGAAGCGGCGTTAGGTGCGACGGTCCCTGTGCCGACATTGGCGGGTGCGGTCGATCTGCGCATTCCTGCCGGCACGCAGAATGGCCGCAAGTTACGTCTTAAGGGACGCGGCATGCCGGGCGATCCTGCGGGCGATCAACTGGTGGAGGTATCCATACGTACACCGCCGGCTGAAAGCGACGCGCAACGTTCGGCGTATGAAGAATTACGTGCGCAATATCCAGGTTACGATCCGCGTCGCTGACAGCGATCATCGTTAGAAAAACAAACGGCGCCTCACGGCGCCGTTTGTTTTTGCAATACGTCGTGTTGGCTTACGCCGGAAGCAGTTCCTTCAGCGTTGCCACCAACTCCTCTTCCTTGATCGGTTTGGTGACGTAGGCTTTTGCGCCCTGGCGCATGCCCCACACTTTGTCCGTTTCCTGATCCTTCGTCGTCACCAGCACAATCGGAATGTGCGAGGTGTCGGGGTTCTTGCTGATCGTGCGCGTCGCCTGGAAGCCGTTGAGGTTCGGCATCACGACGTCCATCAGGATCAGATCGGGCTTTTCGAGTTTCGCCACCTCGACGCCCGCCGCGCCATCTTCGGCAGTCAGCGTGACATGGCCGAGTTTTTCGACGATGCGCTTGATGCCAAGAAGCTGCGACGGGGAATCGTCGACAATAAGAATGCGTGCCATAAGGTGGGAGTCCCCTTGTTGTTCAGACCAATTCTAAGGCTCAGCCGCGAGGCTTCCAAGCGTGAAGATGTCAAACCTTGCCGATACGCACAATGGTGCGGCCGAAAGAATTCCCAGCCAGCATACGCTCGAATACCTCCGGAAGCTGCTCCAGTGACACTTCCTGGGTAAGAATCCGATCCAGGTGGGCAGGTTTCCAGTCGCCGGCGAGGTGTTGCCACACCCGGTCGCGGATATCGCGGGGTGTTGCCGAGGTGGCGACGCCCAAGAGGTTCACGCCGCGAATGATGAACGGCATGACCGTGCTGTCAAAGGCAATGCCGCCAGCGTTGCCGCAAATGGCAACATTTCCATACGGTGCGATCAACGGCAAAAGTCCTGCAAGCATGCTGCCGCCGACATTGTCGAGCGCGCCGCCGAAGCGTGCGGAATCCATCGGCTTGCCGTTGAAGACCAATTTGTGACGGTCAATGCATTCTTTCGCGCCAAGGCTGCGCAGAAAATCGAAATGATCGGCCTTGCCGCTGATGGCATGCACGTCGTAGCCAGCGCGCGTGAAGATATCGATGGCGAGCATGCCGACACCGCCGCTGGCGCCCGTTACGGCGAGCGCTCCGAGTCCTGGGGTCTGGCGATTGTCTTCCATCTGCAGCAACGCCAGCGCAGCCGTAAAGCCGGCCGTGCCGATGATCATGCTTTCGTGCAGATCCAGACCTGTGGGTAGCGGAATAGTCCATTGCGACGGCAAGCGGATGTATTCGCCGAAGCCACCGTCGAGCGTTTCGGAAAGGCTGCTGCCGGTGCACAACACATAGTCGCCTTCCTTGATGTTGATGTCGCTGGAAGCGACGACGACGCCTGCCGCATCGATGCCGCCGTTCAACGGATACTGGCGAAGGATTTTGCCTTTGCCGGTACCCGCCAGCGCATCTTTGTAGTTGACCGATGAGTAGGCGACTTTCACCAGCACTTCGCCGCGGGTGAGCGCATCGGTGTCGATGGTTTCGAGAACGCCGCGATAACCACTCGGGTCGTTGTGGATGCGAAATGCGCGGAACTCGGTGCTGAGGCTCATGATGGCTCCTGCGTGATGGCGGCGCGAAAGCTCAGGCTTTCACGCTTTGGCTATCGATCCATTTGGGCATGTCGTCACCTTGGTAGTGCGACATCCAATCGAACAGTTTCTCCATGCTGTCGCCGAACCACACGCTGTCGCGTTGTTCGCGGCGCACGAAGCCTTCAGTGACCATGTGATCCATCATCGTGCGCAAAGGCGTGTAATAACCACGCACGTCGAGGAAAGCGCAGGGGTATTTGTGCAGGCCGAGCTGCGCCCACGTCAGCATCTCGAACATTTCATCCATCGTGCCGTAACCGCCGGGCAGCGCGACGAAGGCATCCGATAGTTCGTACATGCGTGTCTTGCGCTGATGCATGGTTTCGACCACATGCATTTCCGTGAGACCCGGATGCGCGACTTCGCGTTCGACCAGTTGACGTGGAATCACGCCGATGGCTTTTCCACCCGCGGTCAGCACGGCGTCGGCAACGGAACCCATCAAACCCACTTTGCCGCCACCGTAAATCAGCGCGATACCGCGGCGAGCCATTTCTGTACCGAAAGCCCGGGCTTGCTCGGTGTATTCCGGATGCTTGCCGGAACTGGAGCCGCAATAGACGCACAGAGAGGTAGGCGGAGACATGGCAACGGACTCGTCGGGTTGTGTAGATCCGTCACGCCGGTCTATGCCGATATGACGAAATATCAGGTTGTACTACGTGTCGTGGATCGGATGTAGTCGTCGCCAGGCTTAGACAAAAATAAGAACGGCTCGCCCATGTCTCCACGAGCGAGCCGCCGATCAGCGTGGCATGACGCCTTAGTTGCCTTTGTGAATCGCGCGCTTGTCGACCGACAGGGCGGCTTCGTGCACGGCTTCCGAAAGGGTCGGATGCGCGTGGACGATGCGGGCGAGGTCTTCGGCGGAACCCTTGAACTCCATCGCCACGACGGCTTCGGCAATCAGCTCGGACACGCCCGGGCCAACCATGTGCACGCCCAGCAGGCGGTCGGTGTCGGCATGGGCGATGACCTTCACCTGGCCGATCGCCTCGTTCATGGCCACAGCGCGGCCGATAGCGGCGAACGGGAAGGTGCCGACCTTGTAGGGCACGCCTTCTTCCTTCAGCTGCTTTTCGGTCTTGCCGGCCCAGGCGATTTCCGGTTCGGTATAGATCACCCACGGAACGGTGTCGAGATTCACGTGACCAGCCTTGCCAGCGATCCACTCGGCCACGGCCACGCCTTCTTCGGAGCCTTTGTGCGCGAGCATCGGGCCGCGCACGGCGTCACCGATGGCCCACACGCCGTCCACGCCGGTGTGATTGTGTTCGTCGACCACGATGCGGCCGCGCTCATCGAGCTTCACGCCGGTGTCGTCGGCCAGCAGACCGTCGGTGTAGGCGCGGCGGCCCACGGCGACGAGCAGCTTGTCGACGGTGATTTCGTGCTTGCCGTCCTTGTCTTCATAGGTCAGCGCGACGGCGTTGTTCTTGATCTCGGCCTTGCTCAACTTGGCTCCAAGCTTGATGTCCAGGCCCAGCTTGGTGAATTCCTTGAACGCGATCTTGGCGATGTCCGGATCGGCAACGCCGAGGAAATCCGGCAGCGCTTCGAGCACGGTCACTTCCGAACCCAGGCGGCGCCACACGCTGCCCAGTTCCAGACCAATGACGCCAGCGCCGATCACGCCGAGACGCTTCGGCACTTCGTTGATATCGAGCGCGCCGGCGTTGTCGAGGATGTACTTGTTGTCGAACTTCGCGAACGGCAGTTCGATCGGCACCGAACCCGAAGCGAGGATCACATTGGTGGCGCTGATCGTCTGCTTGCTGCCGTCGTTACCGGTGATTTCGACGTTGTTGCCCTTCAACAATTTGCCCTTGCCGAAGAACGCCGTGACCTTGTTCGCCTTGAACAGCTGACCGATACCGCCGGTGAACTGCTTGACGATTTTGTCCTTGCGGCCGATGAACGTGCCGAGGTCGACCTTCGCGTTCTCGACGCTGATGCCGTGCGCCGGCAAGTTGTGCGCGAGGTTGTGGAACTGCTTGGACGAATCGAGCAGCGCCTTGGACGGAATGCAACCCACGTTGAGGCAGGTACCGCCGAGTGCCTGCTTGCCGTCTTTACCGACGAAGGCATCCACGCATGCGGTCTTGAGGCCAAGCTGTGCAGCGCGGATCGCGGCTACGTATCCGGCAGGGCCGGCGCCGATGACGATGACGTCGAATTTTTCGCTCATGTCTTTTCTCGCTTTGTTCCTCTCCTTTTGGAGAGGATGCCCGGAGGGCGGGGGACGGTACGTGCGAAGTGAGGTATTGCGGTATCAGCGCACCCTCACCCCAACCCCTCTCCCGGAGGGAGAGGGGCTTAGTGAGGCTTACATACCCAACAGCATGCGTTGCGGATTTTCCAGCTGATTCTTGATGTCGACCAGGAACAGCACGGCGTCCTTACCGTCGATGATGCGGTGGTCGTAGCTCAGCGCTAGATACATCATCGGCGCAGCAATCACCTGACCGTTTTCGACAATCGCACGCTCCTTGATGGTGTGCATGCCGAGAATCGCGCTTTGCGGCGGATTCACGATTGGCGTCGACAGCAGCGAACCGAAGGTGCCACCGTTGGTGATGGTGAACGTGCCGCCTTGCAGATCGTCCAGGCCCAGCTTGCCGTCGCGCGCTTTCTTGGCGTAGTTGGCGATGCCCTTTTCGATATCGGCGAAGCTCATGTTCTGCACATCGCGCAGTACCGGCGTCACCAGGCCCTTGTCGGTTGACACGGCAATCGAGATGTCCTGATACCCGTGATAGATGATGTCGTTGCCATCCACCGACGCGTTGACGATGGTGTGGCGCTTCAGCGCTTCGGCCGCCGCTTTCACGAAGAAACTCATGAAGCCAAGCTTCACGCCGTTCGTCTTTTCGAACTGCTCACCGAGCGTCTTGCGCATCTTGGTGACTTCGGCGAGGTTCACTTCGTTGAACGACGTGAGCATCGCGATGGAGTTCTTCGACTGCATCAGACGCTCGGCGATGCGGGCGCGGATGCGCGTCATCGGCACGCGTTCTTCCGGACGCGAACCCGGCGTCGGAGCCACCGCAGGTGCCGCAGCGGCGGGAGCGCCACCCTTGCCGTAGTTGACCAGGTCTTCCTTGGTCACGCGGCCATCGCGGCCGGTGCCGGCAACCTTGGACGGGTCGATGTTCTGCTCGGTGGCAACGCGCAGGCCAGCCGGGGAGAGCTCATCGGCACCCTTGCCGCCAGTGGTCTTTGCCGCAGCCGCCGGAGCGGGGGCGGGAGCCGGGGCCGCAGCGGCCGGAGCCGGTGCCGGAGCAGCTGCTGCAGCGCCTTCTTCGATGATCGCGATCACTTGCTGGCTATTCACCGTGTCGCCGGTCTGGAACTTCAATTCCTTCAGCACGCCATCGACCGGCGAAGGCACTTCAAGCACAACCTTGTCGGTTTCCAGATCAACCAGGTTCTCGTCGCGCTTGACCGCTTCGCCGGCCTTCTTGTGCCAGGTGGCGATGGTGGCGTCGGAGACGGACTCGGGCAGAACAGGAACTTTGACTTCGATGGACATAGATGAATCCTTAGGGTTTAGCACTCATCCGTGAGCGCGTAGATCGAAAGCGATCGTCCCGACCGCATTCCTAAACACGTTTTATTCTGCTGAGTGATCCGGGCCGACCGGTGCAACCAGTGCCTGTTCGACCAACGCTGCCTGTTCGGCAATGTGATCGTTGAGGTGACCGGCTGCCGGAGCGGGCGAACGAGCGCGACCGGCATACGACAGGCTCTGCTTGTTGTTCACGCAAGCCTGCAAGTGATGACGGATCTGGAACCATGCGCCCTGATTCATCGGCTCTTCCTGGCACCAGATCACTTCCTTCGCGGAAGGATACTTTTCCAGTTCGGCCGTGACTTCCGGACGCGGGAACGGATAGAGCTGCTCGACACGCACGATGGCAACGTCGGTCAGTCCGCGCTTGTCGGCGTCTTCCAGCAAGTCGTAGTAAACCTTGCCCGCGCACAGCACCACGCGCTTGACCTTTTTCGCGGGCAGATCGCGGTGTTCGCCGATCACCAGCTGGAAGCTGCCGTTCGCCAGTTCGTCCAACGTGGACACCGCGAGCTTGTGACGCAACAGCGATTTCGGCGTCATCACGATCAGCGGCTTGCGCACGGGGCGCAGCATCTGACGGCGAATCATGTGGAAATCCTGCGCTGGCGTGGTCGGTACGCAGACCTGCATGTTTTCCATCGCGCACAATTGCAGGAAGCGTTCGAGACGGGCGGAGGAATGCTCCGGACCCTGGCCTTCGTAACCGTGCGGCAGATACAGCGCCAGACCGCACAGGCGATCCCACTTCGCTTCGCCGGAGCTGATGAACTGATCGATCACCACCTGCGCGCCGTTGGCGAAGTCGCCGAACTGGCCTTCCCAGATGTTGAGCGTGTACGGATCCGTGGTGGCATGACCGTATTCGAACGCCATCACGGCTTCTTCGCTGAGCAGCGAATCGATCACTTCCACGTTCGCGTCGCTACGCAGCGTCGCGAGCGGCATGAACGTGCGGCCGTCTTTCTGGTCATGCAGCACGGCATGGCGATGGAAGAACGTACCGCGGCCGGAATCCTGGCCGACCAGACGCAGGTTGTGACCTTCATCGATCAGCGTGGCGTAGGCGAGGTTTTCGGCAAAACCCCAGTCGCCCGGAAGTTCGCCGGTGGCCATCTTGCGGCGGTCGTCGTAGATCTTCGCAACGCGCGACTGCAGCGCAATGTCATTCGGAATATCAAGGATGCGGTTGGCGAGCTGGACCAACTTGTCCTTCGCAACACCCGTCTTCACCGGCGTGGCGAGTTTGTTGCCGAGGAACTGGCTCCAATCCACTTCCACGTCTTTGGTCAGCGACGGATGCAGATCGGTCATCGCGGCGCCGGCTTCCAGGCGCTCGCGGTAGGCTTCGAACTGCTTCTGTGCATCACCCTCGGCCAGCAAGCCTTCTTTCACCAGCTGCTGCGCATAGAGTTCGCGCGCGGGCGGGCGCTTGCGGATGATCTGGTACATCACCGGCTGCGTGGCAGCAGGTTCGTCCGCTTCGTTATGACCGTGGCGGCGATAGCAGACCAGATCGATGACGACGTCCCGGCGGAACTGCTTGCGGAATGCGTAGGCAAGGCGCGTGACCTGGATGACCGCTTCCGGATCGTCGCCATTCACGTGGAACACCGGTGCGTTGACCATCTTGGCGAGGTCGGTGCAGTACAGCGTCGAACGTGCGTCTTGCGGATTGGAGGTGGTAAAGCCGACCTGGTTGTTGATCACGATGTGCAGCGTGCCCCCGATCTTGAAACCGCGGGCCTGCGACATGTTGAACAATTCCATGTTCACGCCCTGACCGGCCAGCGCGGCGTCGCCGTGAATCAGCACGGCAAGCGACTGTGTGTGTTCGGTGTCCTTGCGGCGGATCTGGCGCGCATGCACGGAACCGGCAACCACCGGGTTGACGATTTCCAGATGCGACGGGTTGAACGCCAGCGCCACATGCACGCCACCCTTGGGCGTACGCACGTCGGCGGAGAAGCCCATGTGGTACTTCACGTCGCCAGAGTGGGCCGGGTCTTCCTGGTTGTGCTCGAACTTGCCTTCGAATTCGTTGAACAAGGTCTTCGGCGGCTTGCCGAGAATGTTCACCAACATGTTCAGGCGGCCGCGGTGGGCCATGCCGATCACGAGATCCTTGACGCCGTTGTCGCCGGCAGCGCGTACAACGTCATCCATCATCGGAATGAGGCTGTCGCCGCCTTCCAGCGAGAAGCGCTTCTGGCCGACGTACTTGGTGTGCAAATAGCGCTCGAGACCGTCGGCGGCGGTGAGGCCGTCCATGATGCGCTGCTTGCCGGCCTTATCCAGGCCCGCATTGCCGTTGGCCTGTTCAAGCTGGTTGTAGATCCAGTTGCGCTGGGCGTGGTCGGAGATGTACATGAACTCCGCACCGACCGTGGCCGTGTAGACACGCTTCAGGCGCGCGAGCAGCTCGCGCAGCTTCATGCGCTGACCGCCGCCGGCGAAGTTGCCGCAATCGAATTCGGTATCGAGGTCAGCGTCGGAGAGGCCGTGGAAGGCCAGGCCCAGGTCGGGCGCGTTCATCTTGTGCGCGAGGCCGAGCGGATCGAGATCGGCGGCGAGGTGGCCGCGTGAGCGGTAAGCGGTCAGCAGGCGCAGGACGCCAGCCTGTTTGCGCGCATGCTCGTCACTGACGGGCGCGGCGGCAACGCCATTGGGGCGATGCTTTTGTGCGGCCTCAATACGCGCAATGGCCGCGGTGTGGGAAACATCCCCCGACTCGCGGCCCTTGAAGGTCTTGAAGTAAATGTTCCACTCGGCGGGTACCGACTCGGGGTCGGCAAGCCATGTGTCATACAACGATTCAACGTAATCGGCGTTGCCGCCTGCGAGTTGCGAGGAATCGAAAAACTCGCGGATCAGGTTTGTGCTCACGTCACCACCGGCAAGGAAGGGAGGCCAGCAGCAAATCGCCTGATCAAGGCGGTTCGCTGGCGAAAAATCCTGTTAATTATAGCCTGGGGCTGCTGCGATGCGGCAACCTGTCTGCTATGCGAAGTTAGTCCTGGCGCGTTGCAGGAAGTGCGGGCGAATGCTGCAGTGACAAGGTCTTAGGCGAAAGTCGCGACTCAAAGCGGTTCATGCACTTAGGGCGACATCCTCAGGCTTGTTCAGCCGGCGGTTTACAAACCCAGCGGTTGCAATTGACTGGCCGGTGTGGCTCGTTCCCAGATCTGTTCGAAATCGAGCAGCAGCGGTGCCTGTCCCGGACCATCTTCCAAGGCTGCCCGACCTTCCAGCCGACTGGCGTCGGGCAGGAACAGGTAGCCGTAGGTGTCGTTGAGCAGCCAGAAAGCGGTATTGACCGGGCCGCCGTCGTCTTCGCTCGCCGGTATGCGGATCTGGATGGCGCTGGGCAGCCGTTGGGCGAGCTCGATCAGCCGGTGGCCTGCGCGCAATGCGGCGTCGGCGTCGCCCAAAACAATACGGACCTCGGCGTTGCGCCCCGACGTGGCGATGCGCCGTAGCTCCGCCAGTTCGGTAGGCGTGTTGAAGGCGTCGGCCGGTAGCGATGGCAGATGGATGGCGAGTTTGTAGCGCGCGGCGGCGAGCAATTGCAGGCGTGCGGCCGCCAGTTCGTCGCGATCCCGAACGGCGTGCGGGCCTTTGTTCTCCGTCTCGGGCGTCGTGCTCATGTGCGGCGATTCCTCAGCTTGCGAGCAATCAGATGCCCGTCGTTGACCAGCGAAAGAAGCAGCGCGCGCTCGTTTCCGTTCCAGTCGAACGGCGGCGATAGCGTGCGATGCAAACAAAGCTGTTGGGCCGAGCGAGATGTCGCCGGATAAGCGTGGCCATTCGCGAACAGCGTGTAGCGCGATCCGTTCTGCGCCCATGCGAAACGCGACCATGGATGACGAAGCAGCGATGCGCCAGCTGTCAATTGTTTCATCAGCGCCGCTTCGCTGAATGGTTTGGAAGGTGCCAGCGGCGTTTGCGCGCTGCGATAGCGGGTGATGAAGCGGCCGAACCAGTCGAGCAACGTCGCATCATCCATGCCCGCCGCAAAGGGGAGTGCGGTTCGGATGCGCTTCAACGCATCCTTGCCGATCTCGCCTGCGCGTTTGACTGGCTCCAGATCCGGGTCGGCGTAGCGCATGTCTTCCGGCAAATGCTCGGCGAGATAGTCGGCCAGATCGCCTACGAGTTCGGCTTGCGATGGTGCGCGCATGCCGACCGAATAGGTCATGCACGGGCCGCCAAATGCGACGCCATCGTGCGCAACGCCGGGTGGCAGATAGAGCATGTCGCCCACATCGAGCAGCCATTCGTGCGTGGGTTCGAAATGGCTCAGCTGCTTCAGTTCGACGTCGTTGCGGAAATCTTTCGGTGCATCGGGATCGGTGCTGATTGCCCAGTGGCGTTGTCCCAAGCCCTGCAGCAAGAACACGTCGTATTGATCGACGTGCGCGCCGACGCCGCCGCCGGGTTCGGCGTAGGAAATCATCACGTCGTCGACGCGCCAGCTGGGTAGAAAGCGGAAGTGATCGAGCAGTGCGGCGACGTCCATATCCCACTTGTCGACGTCCTGCACCAGCAGCGTCCAGTTCGCATCGCCGGTTTTCGCAAAATCGCTTTCCGCGAGCGGTCCGGTCGTGACGTGCCAGCGTTCGCGATCTTCATCGTGCTGGATCAATCGCGAGAGCGCTGCTTCTTCGCAGGCGAGACCCGCAAGATCCTCCGGGGCGACCGGCGACTGGAAGTTCGGGAATGCATTGCGAATCAGTAACGGCCGTTTCTGCCAGTAATCGCGCAGAAACTGTGCGGACGTCATGCCGAGCGGCATCTTGGGCGTGCCGCTTACTTCGATCGGCAGCGCCTTGCGGGAAGTTTTCGAGAGGGCCATTGCGTCATTGTAAACGCGAGTGCTGGCCGAGGTGATCAGCGAACGATGCGATAGAAGTTGTACAGACCCAACGTCAACACCGTGAGGCCGGCCAGCAGGGTGGTCACGCGCGGCGGCAAGCGGCGCACCAGCCACGCACCAAAGGGTGCGGCCATCACACCGCCCAGTATCAGTCCCAGCACAACGTGCAGCTTGCTTTCGCCGATGCTGAGCAGAAAGGTGATGCTGGCGGCGAGGCTGACGATGCATTTGGCCAAATGCACGCTGCCGATGACATAACGCGGTTCCTGGCCGCGCGCGACCATCGTGGTGACCGTCAGCGCGCTCCAGCCGCCACCGCCGGCGGCGTCGAGCAGGCCTGCCACAAATCCGAGCAAGCCCGTTCCCTTAGGAACGTCGTGGCGTCGTTCCTTGCGGCGTGTTGTTCGGAACAGCAGAAACAAACCCATCAACACCAGATACGGCGTGAGGAAATAACGAATCCATGTGGGCGGAAGATGCGCCAGCAACGTGGCGCCGATCACAGCGCCAATCACGCCGGGAATCGCCAACACCCAGAACAGGCGGCGCTGCACGTTGCCCGCCCACCAGTGACTGAGTCCAGAAGCGCCGCACGTGAACGTTTCTGCGTAGTGCACGCTGGCACTCGCCAGTGCCGGCGGCATGCCCATGCCCAGCAACATGCCCGCCGAAGTCACGCCATACGCCATACCCAGCGCACCATCCACAAGCTGGGCGAGCGCACCGATGCCGGCGAAAATCAGGAATTCGGAGAAAGGCGCCATGAGGCTCGTTCGAGTCGGGCAGAGGGCATCATGACAAAGGTCAGGATGCCTTGTCCGGTCCGGCCGATCAGATTCCTTTTGCCAGATCGTCGGCAAGGCCGATGTAGGTGCCCGGCGTCAGGTCCATCAGGCGCTTCTTGGCATCCGCGGGCAGCGCGAGGCCGTCGATGAACTGACGCATGGATTCGCGCGTGATGCCTTGGCCGCGCGTCAGCGCCTTGAGCTGCTCGTACGGTTCGGGCAAGCCATAGCGGCGCATTACCGTTTGCACCGCCTCGGCGAGCACTTCCCAACTGGCGTCGAGATCGGCGGCAATGCGGTCCGCATTGACGTTGAGTTTGCCCAGGCCCTTCTGCAGCGATTCCAGCGCAACGAGCGTATGGCCGAACGCCGTGCCCAGCGCGCGAAGCACGGTCGAGTCGGTGAGGTCACGCTGCCAACGGCTGATCGGCAGTTTTTCGGCGAAGTGACCGAGCAGGGCGTTGGCGAGGCCGAAGTTGCCTTCCGCATTTTCGAAATCGATCGGGTTCACCTTGTGCGGCATGGTCGAGGAGCCGACTTCGCCTGCTTTGAGCGCCTGCTTGAAATAACCCACCGAGATGTAACCCCAGATGTCGCGCGCCAGATCGATCATGATCGTGTTGGCGCGGCGCACGGCGTCGCAGTACTCCGCCACACCATCGTGCGGTTCGATCTGCGTGGTGTATGGGTTGTAGTCCAGACCCAGTTCGGTGACGAAGTGCTGCGAAAACTTGCGCCAGTCCACATCCGGATACGTGATCGCATGAGCGTTGTAGTTGCCGACAGCGCCGTTGATCTTGCCCGATACTTCCACCGCCGCCAGTTGCTTGCGCTGGCGCTCCAGACGCGCCACCACATTCGCCAATTCCTTGCCCAGCGTGCTCGGGGACGCCGTTTGTCCATGCGTGCGCGACAGCATCGGCAGATGGGCATTCGCGTGCGAAAGCTCGCGCAGCTTGGCAATGATCTTGTCCAGCCAGGGCAGCAGCACACTCTGGCGTGCGTCGCGCAGCATCAGCGCATAGGACAGGTTGTTGATGTCTTCGCTGGTGCACGCAAAGTGCACGAATTCTTTGGCCTGAGCGAGCGATGCATCGTTGCCGATGCGTTCCTTGATGAAGTACTCCACCGCTTTGACGTCGTGATTGGTGGTCGCTTCGATGGCCTTGATGCGTGCGCCATCTTCTACGCTGAAATCCGCTGCGATGGCTTTGAGCTTGGCGATCTGCGCTCCGGTGAAGGGCGGCAGCTCGGCAATGCCGGACTCGGAAGCCAGCGCGAGCAGCCATTCGATCTCCACATGCACGCGGCGGTGCATCAGGCCGAATTCGCTGAAGATGGGGCGCAACGCCTCGGTTTTGCTGGCGTAGCGGCCGTCCAGCGGGGACAGGGCGGTGAGGGCGTGGGTGGACATCGGGCAGCTTCCGGGGGATCAGAATTGGCTATTTTACATTGAGCAGCCTCTAACGTTTGCAGGCTTATAGTTACCCAGTCCCCTACGCACGAGACGCAACCATGAGCGGATTCCGCATCGAGCACGACAGCATGGGCGAACTGAAAGTCCCCGCCGATGCCCTTTACGGCGCGCAAACACAGCGCGCGATCGACAACTTCCCGATTTCCGGCCTGCACTTGCCGCGGTCTTTTATCCGCGCGCTCGGTCTGATCAAGGCCGCCGCTGCGGAGGCGAATCTTGCGCTCGGTTATCTGAAGAAAGGGCAGGCGGCAGCGATACGCAAAGCGGCGTTGTCGGTGGCGGACGGTCAGTTCGACGATCAGTTTCCGATCGACATTTTCCAGACCGGCTCGGGCACCAGCACCAACATGAATGCCAATGAGGTGATTGCGCACGTGGCGGCGAAAGGTGGCGCCAAAGTGCATCCGAACGATCACGTGAACTATGGGCAAAGTTCTAACGACGTGATTCCCACCACGATCCACGTCAGTACGACGCTGACCGCACATGAAGAGTTATTGCCCGCGTTGAAGCATCTGAAACGCGTGATCGACAAGCGCGCGCATGAGCTGCGCAATGTGCCCAAGACCGGACGCACGCATTTGATGGATGCGATGCCGGTGACTTTCGGTCAGGAACTCTCCGGGTGGTCGGCACAGATCGATTCGGCCATCGAGCGTATCCAGGACAGCCTTAAGCGCATGCGCCAGTTGCCGCTCGGCGGCACGGCAGTCGGTACGGGTATTAATGCCGATCCCAAATTCGGTGCCGGTGTAGCGCGCGAATTGAAAAAGCTCACAGGTGTGCGCTTTGATTCGGCAGGCAACTATTTTGAAGGCATGGCTGCGCAGGATGCTGCCGTTGAACTGTCGGGTCAGCTCAAGACGCTGGCCGTCGCTTTGATGAAGATCGCCAACGATCTGCGCTGGATGAATTCCGGACCGCTCGCAGGGATCGGCGAAATCGAGCTGCCTGCGTTGCAGCCGGGTTCGTCCATCATGCCCGGCAAGGTCAATCCGGTGATTCCGGAAGCGACAACGATGGTGGCAGCGCAAGTGATCGGCAACGATGCATCGATCACCATCGCTGGGCAGTCGGGCAATTTTCAGCTCAACGTGATGCTGCCGTTGATCGCCTACAACTTGCTGCAATCGATCCACATTCTCGCCAACGTCTCGCGGTTGCTGGCGGACAAGGCGATTGCGGGCTTCAAGGTGAATGCCGAGCGCGTCAATCTCGCATTGGCGATGAACCCGATTCTTGTGACGGCGTTGAACCCGGTGATCGGTTACGAAAAGGGCGCCGCGATAGCCAAGCAGGCGTACAAGGAGAAGCGCCCGATCATGGATGTGGCGCTGGAAAAGTCTGGTCTGTCGAAAGAAGAGCTGAAGAAGTTGCTCGATCCGCGCGCACTCACCAAAGGCGGCATCCACGGTGGCGGTGGCGGGGGCGGTTGAGTGAGTATTGAAAGCGATGCCGCCTTCCGGGCGGCATCGACGATGAGCGTCAGTCGTTCGTCCCGTTCATGCAGTCTTTCGCATCGCCGGCGCCAATGATGTTGCCATACGGCTTGAACGCGGGAAGCTGCGGGGTGAGTTGATTCTGAGCGGCCTGGATGCCGCTGACATCCTGGCAGATCTTCCTGGCGGCTTCCTTGACCAGCTTGGCTTTGGCGTCAACGTCTTGTTGAATCTTGTCGGGATCGCCGCTGGCCAGTCGCGTCGCCACACTCTTGAGTGCCTGCGCACCGACTGCGGCACCGGCCTTGCCGGTCGCAATGCCGTCGGTGCGGATCGCATAGGCGTTTTGATAGTAGGACTTCAGCAACTGGCGTTGCGTGTCGTTGATGCTCACGCTTTGCTGGTCGATCAGCAGATCACCGTTCTCGCTGATCGTGGCGTCCGGCGAGCCGTCGACACGCAATACCACATGGTCGTTGTTCAACCGGATGTGTCCATTGGCCATGTTGGTCGAGCCGTCGATAACGATCACATCGTTGTCGGATTTGCCGCTGCATGCCGCAATGAACAGGCATGCCGTCAGTAGTCCAAGCGCGAGCGTGCTTTTCATGAGTGCGTGACCTGTTGTGCCGATGGGTTGACCTGACGTTGCCGGGTGACTCATTCGCCCTAGTCGTCGTCCTTATCGCACGACTTTTTCTCGTCGTTGAAAATCTTGCCATACGGCTTGAAGTCGGGAAGCTGCGCGGCCAGCTGATTTTGGACGTTCTGTACGTTGATCTGGTCCTGACACATCTTCTTGCCCAGCGTTTTCAATTGATCGGCGCCACTTTCAGCGTCCTTGTCGGTCTCATCCTTGGACTTGCCGCTCAATTTATCCTGCAGCGCATTCTTGCCCATGCCCGCGCCGACTTTGCCCATTTCGACGCCGGTGTCGTGCACATCCGCTACGTTCTCGTAATAGAGCACCAGCAGTCCCTGCTCCGGTGGTGTGGTGGTGATCGTCTTGTCGCCGATCTGCAGTTCGCCCTTCGCATTGATGATGGCATTGGGCGCGCCATCGACGTGCAGGGTCACGACGTTATCCCTCAACGTGACAGCGCCGTTCGCCATGGTGGTATCTGGCATATCGCAAGCGCCCAGAAGAACACACAGCGCTGCAAGAAGAATCGTTCCTTGGTACTTCATGATGCGTTCCCCAATCAGATCATGGTTTGCTATGTGGCAAGTGTGCGACTTCAGTTGTCGTGGCGCCAGCGGCGGAACCAGATGGCGACCGCGATCATGGCGACTCCGGCAAGAATTCCGATCCACGCATCCGGGGCTGCCAGTGTCGCGTAATTGTCCACCAATCCCAGGTGATCGAGCGCAGTCACGGGGTGAAGCGAATCCGACGAAAATTCGAACCAATTGGCCGGACGCAGACCGAACAGCAGGCGTGCGGTGACGTGCGAGAAGTACCAGCTTGGGCTGAGTTGCGCCAGGCCGATGATGTGCAGCCACCATACGATCAGATTGCTTGCCAGCGGAACCAGCAGCGCCCAAAGGATAGGCATGCTGCGTGCGCAGGCAGAACAGAGCATCAGCCAGCCGATGGTCGGGAGTGCGCACAGCGCATACAGCGGGATCAGCGCGATGATGTCAAAGGTGACGTGGATGGGATGCGCTGCACCGAGTACATGCCAGACGCTGAACCCGTGGATCTCGCAAAGGAGCGTGCCCAGAATCAAAAGCAGCAATCCAAACACGATGCCTATGATCGTCGCGATGACCGGGGCCACGACAGTGGCGCTGAAAACCTTCGAAACCACCGTTTTCCAGCTGGAGATCGGCAACGATTCCCAGAACAGGATGCTACGGTCCTTGCGATCGTCGTAAAGCGAGCCAAGGCAGTAAAAGAACACCACGATCGCCATGATCGCCAGCACGGTCGCCGTGCTGCCGCAGATGACCGCGTCGAGGAACGTGCCTGCGTGCTGCAGGTCCTGCGCAGACATTTGACCATCCGTGGTGATGCCCATATTCGAATCATTCAAGGGGAACTGGGCACTAAAGCGATGCCCCATGATCTCGCCGCCAATGATCGTCATGATCGCGATGGTGAGGAACGCGGCGGCCGTTATGGCCGGCGCGCGCAGGAAACCACCGCGGTGTTCCCAGAATTCGCGCTTCACAAGCCAGTAGAGGGTTTTCATGCGTAAGTCCCCTTCATGGTGGCGACGAACAGATCACTGACCGACGGTCGGCGAATTTCGCCCAGTTCAGCCAGTCGCGATTGGTCGGCGCCGTCGAACAGGAAAATGCTCTTGCCGAACACCTGTCGTTCGTCCAGTGGATTCAATTGACGTGCCGTGGCGGCCTTGTCGGCGCTTACCATCACTTCAGCGAAGCGATCGCCCAAGGCTTCCATCTCGGTGTTCAGGACGATTTTTCCGTCGCGGATGAACATCAGATCAGTGAGGATGTTTTCGATTTCCTCGACCTGATGCGTGGTGACGATAATCGTCTTGTTATCGTCGAAATATTCTTCAAGCAGACTTTGATAGAACTGCTTGCGGTAAAGAATGTCCAGTCCGAGCGTGGGCTCATCCAGCACCAACAGTTTGGCATCGATAGCCATCACCAATGCCAGATGCAGCTGGACGATCATGCCCTTGGACATCTGTCGTACCCGTTGACCGGGAGTGAGCTTGGTGCGCGCGAGAAACGCTTCGCACTTGGCGCGATTGAAGCGCGGGTGAATGTTGGCGACGAAGTCGATTGCTTCGCTGACACGAATCCAGCGCGGCAACACGGCGACGTCGGCGATAAAGCAGACCTGTTCCATCAGCTTGTCGCGCTGACTGCGCGGATCCATGCCCAGCACATCGAGCCGGCCCTGGAAGTCAGTGAGACCGAGGATGGCTTTGAGTGCGGTGGTTTTACCGGCGCCGTTGGGACCGATAAGGCCCACGATGCGACCGGCGGGTATCTGGAAACTTACGTCGTCCAGCGCCACCGTATTCTTGTAGCGCTTGCTCAGACCGCTGGCGGTGATGACCGCATTCATGACTGATTCTCCGAATCCTGGGGCGCTTCGCGCATCAGGGTTTTCAGGTCCAGACCCAGGCGCTGCAAACGTGCGAACAGTGCAGGCCATTCCTCTCTCAGGAAGCGCTCACGCTCGGATTTGAGCAGCGCCTCGCGGGCTCCATCGATGACAAACATCCCCAGCCCCCTCCTTTTTTCCACAAGTTGATCGTCGACCAGTTCCTGGTACGCCTTGGAGACGGTGAGCGGATTGATCTGAAAGTCCGCTGCAACCTGGCGTACTGACGGCAGCGGGTCGCCCTCGTTCAAGGCGCCGTCCAGGATCATCGCCACTACGCGTTCGCGTAGTTGGCGATAGATCGGGACGCTGTCGTTCCAGGTGATGGACATGGATTTATTCCTTGCTGATGCCGGCGAACTTGGCGGTGCCAAACGAATAGTAGGGCATGGACAGTTGCGCCCCGAGAAGGCTGGCCGTGCTTTCCACGTGGCCGGCGATCGGCGAGTTGACGAAGGTCAGGCTGGCCGTTGCCAGCAATGCAGCGGCGCGTTCGTCGGCAGCCGTCGGGTGGACGAAGACGGGTGCCAGGTCGATGACCTTTGCGCCATTGATTTCGGTGACATGGTCTTTCGGGGTGTTCGGGCTCAGAGCGAGCAGGCTGACCGTGGTAAACAGAACCGCGGCGGTTAGGGCGATCGGGTTCGGTGCTTTCATGACGGCTCTCCTTAGTGATCTCGTGGACCGGTGTTGTAGTGGACTATAACACCATCTTCGAAGCTGTCAACGACCGCGTGCTATGACTGATGGCCTAGAGGGCTATGACATCCAGAAAATGGCTTCAGACCGGGCTTTGGCGGGTGATCTAGAACGAAATCGGACCCACTTCCCAGCGTGTGAAAGCATGCTCGCGAGGCGTTTTGGGCGGCAGCGGACGATGTCAGGGATTGCTCCTGACAGGTATCACCCGCTGCCAGGGTGCCTAACGCCCTGGAGAAGAGGCCGGTTTCGACCGATTAATGCGCTGGCGCAGCAGGGCGGCCTGAAGCACGCCCACACCAGCGCCGCCGGCCCAGTACAAACACAGTCCGGCGCTGAGATGCCATGTCACGAGCAGCGTCACGATCACCGGTAGCCAGTGGACCGCGGTTCTGGCCTGCTCGGACATCGCGGGGTTGAGCGCAATGGCCGCACAGCTCATCAGCGTGACGATGATGGCTAGCCACGCGTCGGGCCGAGCGAGCTTGCTTACCCACAGGAACGAGCCTGCACCCGCAACGCTTTGACGAATCGCCGCATAGATGCCGGCACCCAATGGCGCCTGCACGATGGCAGTGAGCATGCCGCTACCCAATCCGCTGGTGACGCCGTGTTGGCGATAGAGCGATTGCGTGGCAGTGGCGTATGCCGATGGATCTTTGGCGTGGCGTTCGCGCAGCCGGTCGAGTTCCGGCTTCAGCTTCAACAACTTGGCTTGCCGATGCCATGCCTGTTCCGCGGCGTGCAGCGTCATCGGCAACAGGATCAACCGCACCGCTACCGCCATCGCGATGACGGCGAGGCCATAACTGCCATCGAGCGCATGAGCCAACTGCGCAAGCAGCCCCGCGATGCCATTCACAAACGTCGACCACATGCCAGCATTCCTTTTGCCAGGTATCTGATGCAGCCAATTGGGCTCGGCCAAGAATGATTCAAGGCAGCGCAGTGGGCTAAGATCACCGATTGCCTGAGGGAGTTCGAAGACATGTGGTACGCCATCACGGGCACGGATCATCCGGATTCGCTCGATCGCCGACTGGCCGCACGCGGCGCGCATCTGGCGCGGCTGGAGAAGCTTCAACAGGAAGGGCGTCTGCTGCTGGCCGGCCCGTTCCCGGCCATCGATAGCGATCAGCCAGGCCCCGCAGGCTTCACCGGCAGCCTGATCGTCGCCGAGTTTTCCTCGCTGGCAGAGGCCGAGCACTGGGCGAAGGCTGACCCGTATATCGAGTCCAATGTCTACGCGAGTGTCAGCGTGAAGCCGTTCCGCAAGGTATTGCCGGCATGACGGCAGCGATGGTCGAACAAATTCGCCATCGTCTGGACGCGGCGCTGCATCCGGTCGAGCTGGAAGTGCTGGACGAAGGCCACAAGCACGCCGGTCACGCGAACGAAGGGAAGGGGCATTTCCACGTGCGCGTGGTCAGCGAGCAGTTTGCGGGCGTGCCGCCGATCAAGCGCCACCGACTCGTCTACGCCGCACTGGGCGAGCTGATGGACAACGGCATTCACGCGCTTTCCATCGATGCAAAAGCGCCAGATTGATACGAATCAATCGGTTGGATCATGTTCTTCAGGTCACACGAATCTCCAAACGCATTGCGATGCTGTCATGTGTTTGGCACAGTGACCCGTCGCCCACGCCGGTGGGCTATCACCTTTTGAGCTGCTGACTCTGCATGCGCCTAACCACGATCAAACTCGCCGGGTTCAAGTCCTTCGTCGATCCGACCACCTTGCATCTGCCCACCAACATGACCGGTGTGGTCGGACCAAACGGTTGCGGCAAGTCCAACATCATCGACGCCATTCGCTGGGTGATGGGCGAGAGCGCGGCCAGCCGCCTGCGCGGTGATTCGCTGACGGACGTGATCTTCTCCGGCTCGAATGCGCGCAAGCCGGTCGGCCAGGCGACGGTCGAACTGATCTTCGACAACGCCGACGGCACCATTCAGGGCGAATACGCGCAGTACGCCGAAATTTCCGTGAAGCGCCAGGTCACGCGCGACGGGCAATCGGCGTACTTCCTCAACGGCGGGCGTTGCCGCCGTCGCGACATTACGGATCTGTTCCTCGGCACCGGCCTGGGCCCGCGCAGCTACTCGATCATCGAGCAGGGCATGATCAGCCAGATCATTGAAGCGCATCCGGAAGAGTTGCGTACACATCTGGAAGAAGCCGCCGGCATTTCAAAATACAAGGAACGCCGCAAGGAAACCGAAAGCCGCATCAAGGCAACGCGCGAAAATCTCGACCGCGTGCGCGACGTGCGCGACGAAGTCGACAAGCAGCTCGAGCATTTGAATCGTCAGGCGCGCGCCGCTGAACGTTGGAAAGCGTACAAGGAAGAGCAGACGCGCAAAGAAGCCGAACTGCGCGCGCTCGAATACCGCGGACTGAAAAGTCAGCACGACGGACAGGGCGAAGGGCTCTCCGCCGCGGAAATCGCCATCGAAAAGCATCTCGCCACACAGCGCCAGATCGAGGCGCAGATCGAAACGGCGCGCGAACGTCATACCGAAGCCAGCGAACATCTGAACTCGGTGCAGGGCGAGGTCTACAAGGTCGGCGCCGAAATCGCGCGCGTCGAACAGCAGGTTCGCTACAACCGCGAAACCGCGGAACGCCTGCAGCGCGCGCAGCTCGATGCCGAACGCGAGCACAGCGAACTTGCTTCGCACATTGCCACCGATCGCGACCAGGTAGAAACCTTGCGGATGGCGCTCGCCGAAGGCGATCCCAAGCTCGAAACACTGCGTCAAATGCAGGACGAAACAGCCGAGTCGCAGCGCGAAACGGAAACCAAGCTTGCCGATTGGCAGCAACGCTGGGATACCTATACGCGCACCGCCGGTGAAGCGAGCCGCGCCGCTGAAGTGGAGCGCACCAAGCTCGGCTATCTCGATCGTCAATCGATGGACCTATCCAAACGCAAGGAAACACTGGACACCGAACAGAAGGCCACCGACGTTGCCGCGCTCGATGCCGCCGCCGATCAAATGCACGTCGAACACGATACTCAGCGCGAACGCGTGGAATCGCTCGGCGGCATGCTCGATCAGCACAAACTCAGCTACGAAAAAGTGCTTGATGAAGAACGTCAGGTGCAGTCGGTTCTTAACGAAGCGCGTCAGCAATTGCAGACGTCTCGTGGCCGCCTGGCTTCGCTGGAAGCATTGCAGCACGCCGCATTGGGTCAGGAAGAAAGCGCTGCCAGCAGCTGGCTGTCGAAGTTTGGCCTCGACAAAAAGCGTCGTCTGGGCGAAGTGCTGCAAGTGGAAGCGGGCTGGGAAACGGCGGTCGAGACGGTGCTGTCGGGCTTTATCGACAGCGTGCTCGTCGACGGCGCGCACGATCTGGCGCGCGACTTTCCCGGTATCGATAACGCGGATGTCGCGTTGCTCGATGAAGCGGAAGGTGGTGCCGCCACGGCGGGAACGCTTGCTGCGCACGTGCGCGGCCCCGTTGCCGCAACGTCCATCCTTGCTCACGTACTGACCGCTGAAAACGTCGATGAAGCGCATCAGCGCGTTTCCGGTCTTTCTGCGCTGGCGCCGTATCAATCGGTCATCACGCGCACCGGCGAATGGCTGGGCCCGGGCTGGGCGCGTGTGCGTCGTGCGCAGGGCAATCAGGTGGGTGTGCTGGCGCGCGAGCGCGAAATTCGCGTGCTGACCGAGCAGGTCGAAACGCTGGAAGCACAAATCCAAGAAGCGACCTCGACACTCGATACGTTGCGCACCAACAAATTCGAAGTCGAGCGCTCCCGCGATGACGCGCAGCGCGAACTTTACAACGCGCACCGTCGTCAGTCGGAACTCGCCGGTCAGTTGCAGAGTCATCGCGGCAAGGTTGAAACGGCACGTGCACGCGCCGAAAAGGTAGCCGGCGAAGTCAGCGCGTTGATCGAACAGATCGAGGAACTCCAGACGCAAACGCGCGACGCGCGTGCAAGGTTGGATGAGTCGGTCAACAACATGGGCGATCTCGAAGACCAGCGCCGCGAGCTCGAAAACGAACGCCGCGCACTGCTCGAAGCACGCGAAGAAGCGCGCATGAATGCGCGCGACGCTGCGGATCAGGCACACGCGCTTGCACTCAGTATCGAATCCAAGCGTTCGTCGCTGACGTCGCTGGAGCAGGCGCTGGCCCGCATGGACAGCCAGATTCGCCAGATCGACGCGCGCCGCACTGAAATTGCCGAACAGCTCGCCGCGGGTTCCGACCCCATTGCCGAACTGGAAGCCGAGCGTCAGACGTATCTGGATCAGCGTCTGCTGGTGGATCGCCAGCTCGTCGACGCGCGCCGCGCGCTCGAGGATTGCGATATCGAATTTCGCAAGCTGGAACAGCAACGTCACAACGTCGAGCAAGAACTCAACGGCTTGCGCGAGAGTGTTTCCGAGAAGCGTCTTGCTGCGCAGGCGTTGCAGATGCGTGCGGATCAGCTCGCGGAGGCCATCGCAGCTTCCGGTCTTGAGCTGGAAACTTTGCTGGCGGAATTGGCCGAAGATGTGGACGCTGCGCAATGGCGTCAACATCTTGCCGATCTCGGTCAAAAGATCGCGCGACTGGAACCGGTCAATCTCGCCGCGATTCAGGAGCATGCCGAACAAAGCGAGCGCAAGACCTATCTCGACACGCAGCTCGCCGACTTGACCAGCGCGATGGAAACGTTGGAAAACGCCATCAAGAAGATCGACCGCGAAACGCGTCAGCGCTTCAAGGAGACCTTCGATCGCGTCAACGCGGGCGTGCAGGAATTGTTCCCGCGCTTGTTCGGCGGCGGTCACGCTTATCTGGAATTGACCGGCGACGACCTGCTCAGCACGGGCGTGTCGATCATGGCGCGGCCGCCGGGTAAGCGCGTATCGAACATCACGCTGCTTTCAGGCGGTGAAAAGGCGCTGACGGCGGTATCGCTGGTGTTTGCGATCTTCGCGCTGAATCCTGCACCGTTCTGCTTGCTGGACGAAGTGGACGCGCCGCTCGACGAAGCGAACGTGGGCCGCTTCTCGAACATGGTGCGCGAGATGAGCGAAAAGGTGCAGTTCATCTTCGTGAGCCATAACAAGGCCACCATGGAGGCGGCCAGCCAGCTTTGCGGCGTTACTATGCGCGAGCCGGGTGTTTCGCGTCTTGTGCAGGTCGATCTTGCCGAGGCCGCCAAGCTGGCCGGCGCCGCCTGAGGACTGACATCATGTTGCTAGGTTCTGCGTTGGCTCTTGAATGGAATCCGTGGATTGGCATTCCGCTGGCTGTCGTCGGCGTAATCGTGCTGATTCTTGTCTGGCTGTTCGGCGAGCCGAAGAGAGAGCAGGGCAAGCGGCGCCTGGCGCCCGAGACGGTAAGCGGCGAGCGACGCGATCCGACATTTGGTGAAACTGCCGCCGACGACGGCGATGCATTCGACGACGCGCACGGCGAGCGCATCGGCCCGCACTTTTCCGCGACGGAGCCCGAGCAAGGCGAGCTGGACATGGGGCTGCGCACGGAGCTCGAGAAGCTCAACGCGACGCTGGCCGACGATCGTCACCATGCGTTGCAGATGCCAAAAGTCAGCAGCACGGCCGCATCCATTATCGAGACCTTGCGCGCACCCTCTCAGCCGGAGGCGCAGTCGAAAACCGAGCGCCGTTACGCACCTACGGAACCCATGAATCCGCCACCGCCGCCGGAGGAGCCGGTTTTCGCACCGGCACCCGCAGCTCCCGCGCCAGCGCCGCGTATTCCGCAGCGCTCCGATCTCGGCAAGCGGCCGCCGCAAATGCCGGTGGAGCGCATCGTCAGCTTGTTCGTCATCGCGCGCGACGGTCATCCGTTCAACGGCGCAGATCTCATCGTCGCTGCCGAGAAAGCGGGTCTGGAATACGGCGATATGGGCATCTACCACCGTCTGGTGGATGGCAAGCGCGAACTGGGTCCGATCTTCAGCGTGGCCAATATGGTCAAGCCTGGCAGTTTCGATCTCACACGACTCGATGCGCTAAACACGCCGGGTCTGAGTTTCTTCATGGCCTTGCCAGGCCCCGTCACCGCGTTGGATGCGTGGGACACCATGCTGCCGACGGCGCAACGCATCGCCGAGTTGCTCGACGGCCAGGTGCTTGATGAAGAGCGCAATGCACTGGGACGCCAGCGCATCGCGCACATTCGCGACGAATTGCGCGGCTGGGATCGCGAACACGACGGCGGCGAGATTCGCTTCGGCCGCTAAGCGCAAAAAAGGAGCGTCCAAGCGGGACGCTCCTGAAATTACTTCTTACGGCGATGGTTGGATCAGGCGGCTTTGCTGGTCAGCGTGCCGATCGTGTTGTGAGCCGCTGCGATCGCGTTGGTCTTGTGCTCGGCGCTGACGTTCACGCCTTCGGCACGGACAAACTGCAAATCGGTGATGCCGAGAAATCCAAAGACAGCGCGCAGATACGCTTCCTGGAAATCCAGGCCGGCTGCGGGACCGCTGCTGTAGATGCCGCCGCGGCTGGAAGCAACGATGACGCGCTTACCACCGGCCAAGCCCTTCGGGCCGGCTTCGGTGTAGCTGAACGTCTTGCCGGCGACGGAAATACGGTCGATCCATGCCTTGAGCTGGCTGGGAATCGAGAAGTTGTACATCGGGGCGCCGATGACAATCACGTCCGCGGCAAGGAATTCGTCCATCACTTCGTTGCCGAGCTGGGCGGCTTCGCTCTGAGCGTCGACGACCGGCGTCCAATGCGGCAGCGGGTTGCTGCTGACGTCGCGGTAGGTAACGTCCAGGGCAGGGTGTTCCTGGCGGAGCTTGTTCACGGCGGCGGCGGTCAATTGGCGCGAGACGGAGTGCTGGCCAAGCGAGCTTGCATCAATATGAAGTAGTTTCATGGTGATATCTCAGGTTCCAGTCGGGCAGACCGACGATGGAGTAAGCATAGAATTCGGACAAACGAACGATAAGACAGGTAAAATTGAACTTATCGTTCTATACGGGAAACGAAGATGACCGCCTTACCAGGTGCCATGCAGGACCTGAACGACCTGTACTTCTTCGCAGCCGTGGTTGAACACGGCGGCTTTTCTGCCGCGGGGCGTGCTTTGGGTGTGCCCAAGTCCCGTCTCAGCAAGCGCATTGCCCAATTGGAGGAACGCCTGGGCGTGCGGCTGCTGCAGCGGACGACGCGCCGTTTTGTCGTGACCGAGGTAGGCGAGCGCTTCTACGGCCATTGCCGAGCCGTGCTCGAGGAAGCACAGGCGGCGCAGGATGCCGTGGAAGAACTGCGTGCCGAGCCACGTGGCGTGGTGCGGCTCAGTTGCCCGGTGTCCCTTGCGCAGACGGTGCTGTCGCACATACTCCCCGACTTCATGCAGCTGTACCCGAAGGTGCAGGTGCGTGTGCTTTCGAACAATCGGCGTGTCGATCTCATCAACGAAGGTTTCGACCTTGCCATACGTGTGCGATCCAAGCTCGACACCGACGCGAACATGGTCGTGCGCAGTTTCAGTCAGTCGCGCATCTTGGTCGTGGCGAGCCCCGCCATACTGAAAACGCATGGTTATCCCAAGCATCCCGATGATTTGTCGCGACTTCCCGCACTAACCATGCAAGAGCACGAAGGCGCGCAAGTGTGGGAGCTGATCGATTCAAAAGGCGAGCGGGTCAATGTCGAAGTCAGCGCCCGCCTGATCACCGGCGATTTCGCGATTCTTCTGGAGGCGGCGCGGCGTGGCGTTGGCGTGACGTTACTGCCGGAATTCGTGTGTGCACCGGCCATCACGCGCGGTGAACTGGAAGTGTTGCTTCCCGATTGGAGCGCGCCGCTAGGCATGGCGCATTTCGTGTATCCCAGCCGCCGCGGCATGTTGCCTGGCGTACGTGCACTGGTGGATTTTCTCGCCGAGCGCCTGCCCGAAGCGACGGCCTCCATCCATCAGCAATGCATGAAACGCCCGCTCGATGTTTGGGAAGTACCGGTTCAGCCCAAGCAGTAAGACATGCTAGTCTCCCACTCATTTAGACATCCATACGGCCGCTCATGACTATCGAAACAAAGCTTCCGAAAGTAGGCACCACGATCTTCAGCGTGATGAGCCAGCTGGCCGTGCAGCACAAAGCGGTCAATCTTGGCCAGGGTTTTCCGGATTTTGAACCGCCGCAAGCGCTGCGCGATGCCGTCACGCGTGCAATGGCGGATGGCCTGAATCAGTATGCGCCGGGCATCGGCACGGCGGCGCTGCGTGAGCAGATTGCCAGCAAGACCGAGCGGCTTTATGGCCATAAGGTTAGTGCGGATAGCGATATCACGGTTACCTCTGGCGCGACCGAAGCGCTGTTCGCCGCCATTGCCGCGGTTGTGCGCGCGGGCGATGAAGTCATCGTGTTCGATCCGGCGTACGACTCTTACGAGCCAGCGATTGAATTGCAGGGTGCGCGTGCGGTGCATATTCCGCTCACGGTCCCGACGTTTTCGATCGACTGGCAGCGCGTGCGCGATGCGATCACGCCGAAGACGCGCATGATCCTGATCAACAGTCCGCACAATCCTTCCGGTGCGGTGTTGTCGGCGGCCGATCTGGACGAGCTTGCGTCGATTATTCGCGACACGCCGATCGTGGTGCTCTCAGACGAAGTGTATGAGCACATCGTGTATGACGGTGCTGCGCATGAAAGCGTGCTTCGCCATCCGGAACTTGCTGCGCGCAGCATCGTGGTTTCCAGCTTCGGCAAGACGTATCACTGCACGGGCTGGAAGGTCGGTTATGCGGTGGCGCCGGCCAAATTGTCGGCCGAATTTCGCAAGGTGCATCAGTACCTGACGTTTTGCACTTTCCATCCGGCACAGGTCGCATTTGCCGAATTTCTTGCCAGCTCGCCGGAGCATTACCTGGAACTGCCCGCGTTCTACCAGGTCAAGCGCGATCGGTTCCGCAAACTTCTGGCACCGTCGCGATTGAAATTGCTCGACGTGCCGGGCGGCTATTTCCAGCTGGTCGACTACTCCGCGATTCGCGATGAAGATGACGTTGCCTTCTGCGAGTGGCTGGTGAAAGAAGGGGGCGTGGCAGCGATTCCCTTGACGCCTTTCTATGAAAAGGCGCCAGGTACGCGTTTGGTGCGTCTGTGCTTCGCCAAGAGCGATGCCACGATGGAGGCCGCAGCGGAGCGTCTATGCAAGCTTTGAATGTTTCGCTCGTGCAAGGCGCGACGCGCTGGCACGATGCGCCGGCCAATCGCGAGTACTACGGCTCGCTCGTTCGACGCGTAGCGGGGCAGAGCGATCTGATCGTGTTGCCGGAAACGTTTCTGTCCGGCTTCAGCAACGACACGCGCGCAAGTGCAGAAGGGATGAATGGTGAAGGCGTTGCATGGATGCGTGCGCTGGCCACCGAAGTAAACGCTGTGGTCACCGGCAGTCTTGCGATTCGCGAAGGCGACACGGTTTTCAACCGGCTGATCTGGGCGCGTCCGGATGGGACGTTCGAGCAGTACGACAAACGTCATCTGTTTCGCATGGCCGGCGAACACACGCGTTACGGCGGTGGCGCAGAACGTTTGATCGTCGAACTGAAAGGCTGGCGCATTCTTCCGCAAGTCTGTTACGACCTGCGCTTTCCGGTGTGGTTGCGCAATCGCAGATTGGAATCGGCGACAGGCGGCATGGATTACGACTTGTCGTTTTTCGTCGCCAACTGGCCTGCGCCGCGGCGACAACCGTGGCGTACGCTCCTGCGTGCACGCGCTATTGAAAATCTTTCCTACGTGATCGGCGTGAATCGTGTCGGTGTGGATGGTAATGATCTGCCTTACGCAGGCGACAGCGCGGTAATCGATCCGGTGGGAGAGTCGTTGATCGAGCTCGGTACGCAAGAGCAGGTGGCGACAGTGACGATTGATCCTGCGCCTTTGTTGGCGCATCGCGAACGTTTCCCTGCCTGGATGGATGCGGATAATTTTTCGCTTGATCTGACGTGACGCCAGGCGATGCGTTTGCTGCGGAAAATGGACGTCCAGCGAACCGGATATGAACGAGTCGTTTCAAAAAACTTCACAAAGAGTATTGACGACTGCGACCAGTACCTGAATAATTCCGCTTCTTGCTTCGGCGCCTCCGTCTTCCGGGTTCAGGCGGCCGCAATCAGGTAAACCACGCGCCCGTAGCTCAGCTGGATAGAGTACCAGGCTACGAACTTGGTGGTCGGGAGTTCGAATCTCTCCGGGCGCACCATTTTTTCGCAAGCACGATGTCGCACTAGTCGTGTAGGCAAAGCAAGCAGAAGATCGCTTGCAAAGCCGGACAAAAGTTTGAGGTCCGGTGTGTTCGATACGGATTGACGGGGTAGAGTGACCCCCGTAGCATTTCAAGGCTTCGGTGTGCGAAAGCGACCGGGTTTCGAAATCGGGGTATAGCTCAGCCTGGTAGAGCGCCAGCTTTGGGAGCTGGATGTCGTGGGTTCGAATCCCTCTGCCCCGACCAGCAGGTGTTCTGCTTAAGTCAAGCGCCTGTAGCTCAACCGGATAGAGCATCGGCCTTCTAAGCCGACGGTTGCAGGTTCGATTCCTGTCGGGCGCGCCAGATTTGTGGTTACGGTGGGCGTAGCTCAGTTGGTTAGAGTACCGGATTGTGATTCCGGTTGTCGTGGGTTCGAGTCCCATCGTCCACCCCAAATTCAAGCAGTTACTGGGCCGTTAGCTCAGCTGGTAGAGCAGTTGACTCTTAATCAATTGGTCGTAGGTTCGATCCCTACACGGCCCACCAGCTACCGAAGGACCCGCAGCGATGCGGGTCCTTTTTCTTTGTGCGGCAAAACCCTGTACGCAGGCCGGTTTTGGCGCTTGTGCTGGTCTGTCGCACAACCGTAAAATGGCTGGCTTGGCACAAGGTAATCATCGACTTAGGGTCGCAGCCCCGCAGTTTCCTGGCGATTCCGGATATTCCGGTAAAAATCGTTGAGAATCTGCAGTTTGCAATCAATAGCCGATGCGAAAGTGGCGGAATTGGTAGACGCACTGGATTTAGGTTCCAGCGGGTAACCCCCGTAAGGGTTCGAGTCCCTTCTTTCGCACCATTGGACCTTGAGTTTGATTTGGCTGGTGGCCGGGGGCCGCCGCGGCGCTGTCACGGGCCACTACAGGTATTTCCAGGAGACGTCATGCAGTTTTCGGTTGAAAACGTCGGCAAGCTGGAGCGCAAGCTCACGGTCAAGTTCCCGGCAGAACGGTTTGAGTCGCAGGTGAGCCAGCGCATCGCCGAAATGAGCCGCACAGTGCGCCTGAAGGGCTTCCGCCCGGGTAAGGTGCCGGCCACTGTCATCCAGCAGCGCTTTGGCGCGCAGGTGCGTGGCGAAGTGCTCTCGGATCTGATCGGCAGCACGCTGCGCGAAGCGTTCGAGAAGGAAAACCTGCGCCCCGTCGCCAATCCGGCGATCGACACCACCGGCAAACCGGAAAACGGCGAAATCGCCTACACGGCGACGTTCGAAGTGATGCCGGAATTCCCGGAGATCGACGTTGCCTCGCTAGAAATCAGCCGCCCGACCGCTGAAGTCACCGACGCCGATATCGAAAAGATGATCGAAACGTTGCGCCAGCAGCGCCGCAGCTTCGACGAAGTGGACCGCCCGTCCGCGGAAGGCGACTTCGTGATGTTCGAATACTCTGCCGTGGCAGGCGACTACCGCTTCCCGAACGAAGGTCTGGAGCGCGCCGGTAGCGTCATTGGTTCGGGCACGCTGTTCAAGGCGCTCGACTCCGCACTGACCGGCCACAAGGCCGGCGAAGAATTCGAAAGCGACGTCGAATTTCCGGCCGATTTCCGCAACGAACAGCTTGCTGGCAAGACCGCGAAGGTCAGCTTCAAGATCGTCAAGGTGCAGCAGGCAAATCTGCCGGAAGTCGATGCAGCATTCATCGAGCTGTTTGGTATCACCGACGGCGACGTCGCGACCTTCCGTAAGGAAGTGCGCTCCAATCTTGAGCGTGAACTGAAGGCGGCGCTGATGGGTCGCCTGAAGTCGCAGGTTGCCGAGAAGCTCGCTACCGCGCACAGCGAACTGGAAGTGCCCAACCTGATGGTGCAGTCCGAGGCGCGCAGCTTGGCCACGGGCAGCGTGCCGCGCGGTCAACAGCCGCCGCAACAGCTCGTTGATGCAGCCATGCCTGCCGCGCGCATGCGCGTCATCGCGGGTCTGTTGATGGGTGAAATCGCCCGCAAGCAGGAACTCAAACTCGATCGTTCGCGTTTGGCCGAGCAGCTCGCCGCGATTGCGTCGACCTACGAGGAGCCGGAGAAGGTCATTGAACTCTACAACGGCGATCCCCAATTGATGTCTGGGCTGCAGAATCGCGTCATGGAAGATCAGGTAGCAGAGTGGGTGGCCGAACACGCCAACACCACCGCGCAGAACCTGAGCTTTGACGAAGTGATGCGTCCCGTTAGTGCCTGAACCCGATGATTCGATCAGGCCCGATATATAGTCTGACCTGATCGTACGAATCGTCTTTCAGTCCCCACACGCGGAGATGGCCATGGACCCGATCCACAACCTCAATCTGGTGCCGATCGTTGTCGAGCAGACTGCTCGCGGCGAACGCTCGTACGACATCTACTCGCGCCTGTTGAAGGAGCGCGTGATCTTCCTCGTCGGTGAAGTCAACGATCAGGTCGCCAATCTGCTGGTCGCGCAGATGCTGTTCCTTGAATCGGAAAACCCCGAGAAAGACATCCATCTGTACATCAACAGCCCCGGCGGTGTGGTTACCGCAGGTCTGGCGATCTACGACACGATGCAGTTCATCAAGCCCGACGTCAGCACCATGTGCATCGGTCAGGCTTGCAGCGCCGCCTCGCTGCTGCTGATGGCTGGCGCCAAGGGCAAGCGCTACTCGCTGCCGAACTCGCGCGTGATGATCCATCAGCCGTCGGGCGGTGCCCGCGGGCAGGCGACCGACATCGAAATCCAGGCCCAGGAGATCCTTTATCTCCGCCGCCGCCTGAACGACATTTACGTTCAGCATACGGGGCAGCCCTTGGACAAGATCGAGCGGGATATGGAGCGCGACCGCTTCATGAGCGCGGAATCCGCCAAGGAGTACGGTCTGATCGACTCCGTTCTGGACCGCCGAGCCGTCGAAACCGTTAAGTCGGCCTGATTTCCGCCGATCTAAGCTTTAGGCACATAGGGTCCCGCGTCCGGGTGCGGACTCGGGACCCTGTGCTATTCTCGACCCGTACCCGGTTTTTCTCAGCAGGATCAAACGAATGAGCGACGAGCGGCAGGGCCGTTCCAACGACAGCGGCAAGATTCTTTACTGCTCCTTCTGCGGCAAGAGCCAGCACGAAGTGCGCAAGCTGATCGCGGGTCCGTCCGTGTTCATCTGCGACGAGTGCGTGGAGCTGTGCAACGACATTATCCGTGAGGAGCTTGAGGAGAAGGCCGCCTCCGGGCGCAGCCAGCTGCCCAAGCCCAAGGAAATCATGGAGACCCTCGACCAGTACGTGGTCGGACAGACGCGCGCCAAGAAAGCGCTCGCCGTAGCGGTCTACAACCATTACAAGCGGATGGAGTCGCGCCAGCGCGCCGACGATATCGAGCTGGGCAAATCCAACATCCTTCTGATCGGTCCGACCGGTTCGGGCAAAACGCTGCTTGCCGAAACGCTGGCGCGCTTGCTCAACGTGCCGTTCACGATCGCCGACGCCACCACGCTGACCGAAGCCGGTTACGTCGGTGAGGACGTCGAAAACATTATCCAAAAGCTGTTGCAGAAGTGCGACTACGACGTCGAGAAAGCGCAGTCGGGCATCGTCTACATCGACGAGATCGACAAGATCTCTCGCAAGAGCGAAAACCCGTCGATCACGCGCGACGTTTCCGGTGAAGGCGTGCAGCAGGCGCTGCTCAAACTCATCGAAGGCACACTCGCTTCGGTGCCGCCGCAAGGTGGCCGCAAACATCCGCAGCAGGAATTCCTGCAGGTCGACACCAAGAACATCCTGTTCATTTGCGGTGGTGCGTTCGCGGGTCTGGAGAAAGTGATTCAGCAGCGTTCCGAAACGACGGGCATCGGTTTCTCTGCCGAAGTTCGTTCGAAGGAACGCACCGAAAATCTGGGTAAGGTTTTGGCGGAAGTCGAGCCATCCGACCTCGTGCGTTTCGGTCTGATTCCGGAGTTTGTCGGTCGCTTGCCCGTTGTGGCGACGCTCGATGAACTCGACGAACCAGCGCTGGTGAAGATTCTCACCGAGCCACGCAACGCGGTGACGAAGCAGTTCCGCAAGTTGTTCGAGATGGAAGGCGTTGAACTGGAGTTCCGTCCAGAGGCGCTGCAGGCCGTTGCTCGCAAGGCGCTAAAGCGCAAGACGGGCGCGCGTGGTCTGCGTACCATTCTCGAGCAGGTGCTGCTCGACACGATGTACGAGCTGCCCTCGCTGGAACACGTGAGCAAGGTTGTGGTGGACGAGGCAGTGATCGAAGGTCAGGCAGAACCGTACCTCATCTATCGTGGAAACTTGCAGCAGCAGGCGCGTATCGGTAGCGAAAGCGGCGACGCCGCAGCGTAAGCGTTACAACATCCGCTTATGACGGCCCCGACGGCTTTCGTCGGGGCCGTTTGTTTTTCGTTGCTAGGCCAGCACTTGAGTGCTCGTCACATTGCCTCCACTTGACGTGTAAGTGCCCACGGCGCAGTGTCTGGGCTGTCCATATCTTTTTCGCGAGAGATTTCCTGCGATGGCAAAAAGTGCCGCAATTTCCGCCACCACTGGAGCGCTTCTAGACGCGCTGCCGGTACTCCCGCTACGCGACGTTGTCGTGTATCCGCACATGGTGATTCCGCTGTTCGTCGGGCGTGACAAATCCATGCGCGCGCTTGAGCGTGCGATGGAAGGCGAACGGCAAATACTGCTGGTCGCGCAAAAGAGTCCGGATATCGACGATCCCGCGATCAAGGATCTACACGAAATCGGCACGCTCGCCGGCGTGTTGCAATTGTTGAAACTGCCTGACGGCACCGTGAAGGTGCTCGTTGAAGGTCAGTCGCGCGTAGCGATCGAGGAATATAACGACGATGCGGGCATGCTGACGGCGCGCTCGCGTGTCATTGAGCCCGTTTACAACGTCAAGGAACGCGAGCTCGATGTGGTTTCGCGCACGCTCGTGTCGCTGTTCGAGCAACTGGTGAAGCAAAGCCGCAAGTTGCCGCCGGAAGTGCTGGCCACCTTGTCGGGTATCGATGATCCGTCGCGTCTCGCCGATTCGATCGCTGCACACCTCACGGTGCGTATGTCCGACAAACAGAAAGTACTCGAGACCGCCGACGTTGCTCAGCGTCTTGAATTGCTGATCGGCCTCGTCGATGGCGAGATCGATTTGCAGCAGGTGGAAAAGCGCATCCGCGGCCGTGTGAAGTCGCAGATGGAAAAGAGCCAGCGCGAGTACTACCTCAACGAACAGATGAAGGCCATCCAGAAGGAACTCGGCGAAAGCGAGGATGGCCCGAACGAAATCGAAGAGCTGCAGAAGAAGATCGAAGAAGCCGGCATGCCCAAGCCCGTGTTGGCGAAGGCGCGTCAGGAGTTCGGCAAGCTCAAGCAGATGTCGCCCATGTCGGCCGAAGCAACGGTGGTGCGCAACTACCTTGACTGGCTGATCGGCGTGCCGTGGAAAAAGCGCAGCAAGGTGCGCAAGGATCTCGCGCTCGCGCAGGAAGTGCTCGATGCCGATCACTTCGGCTTGGAGAAGGTCAAGGAACGCATCCTTGAATACCTCGCTGTGCAGCAGCGCGTGAACACGATGAAGGGCCCGATCCTGTGCCTGGTCGGTCCTCCGGGCGTGGGTAAAACTTCGCTAGGTCAATCCATCGCCAAAGCGACCAACCGCAAATTCGTCCGCATGAGTCTGGGCGGTGTACGCGATGAAGCGGAAATCCGCGGTCATCGTCGTACTTATATCGGTTCGATGCCGGGCCGCATCGTTCAGAACATGAACAAAGTCGGCTCGAAGAATCCGCTGTTTGTGCTCGATGAAATCGACAAGATGTCGATGGACTTCCGCGGCGATCCGTCGTCCGCATTGCTCGAGGTGCTTGATCCGGAGCAGAACCACGCCTTCAACGATCACTATCTGGAAGTCGATCTCGATCTTTCCGAAGTGATGTGGGTGGCCACGGCGAATTCGCTCAACATTCCCGGTCCGTTGCTGGATCGTATGGAAGTCATTCGCATCCCCGGTTACACCGAGGATGAGAAGCTGGGCATTGCGCAGCGATATCTGCTGCCCAAGCAGGTCAAGGCGAATGGTCTGAAGCCGGAAGAAATTTCAATCGACGAGGAAGCCGTGCGCGACATCGTGCGCTATTACACGCGCGAATCCGGTGTACGTAATCTCGAGCGCGAAATTTCCAAGATCTGCCGCAAGGTCGTGAAAGAGCTGACGCTCAATCAGGTAAAAAAGAAGGGCAAAGAAGCCGAGCAAGTTCAGACCAAGAAGGCGAGTGCAAAAGCCGCCGCTGCGAAGAAGGTCGTCAAGGTCAATTCGGAGAATCTGGATCACTACCTTGGCGTGCGCCGTTTCGACTTCGGCCGCAAGGAGCAACAGAACGAAATCGGTCTGGTTACGGGCTTGGCGTGGACGCAGGTCGGTGGCGATCTGCTCAGCATCGAAGCGTCGATCGTCCCGGGCAAGGGGCGTCAGATACTCACCGGTCAGCTTGGCGACGTCATGAAAGAGTCGATTCAAGCGGCGATTTCGGTGGTTCGCTCGCGCGCAGCCCAGTTGGGTATCGATCCGGATTTCCATGAGAAATTCGATCTGCACATCCACGTGCCGGAAGGTGCGACACCGAAAGACGGTCCCAGCGCAGGCATTGCCATGTGCACGGCGCTCGTGTCGGCGTTGACCAAAGTTCCGGTTCGTTCGGAAGTGGCGATGACAGGCGAAATTACGTTGCGTGGTCGCGTACTGCCGATCGGTGGATTGAAAGAAAAGTTGCTCGCTGCGCATCGTGGTGGCATCACCACCGTGATCATTCCGGATGAAAACCGGAAGGATCTGGCCGACATTCCTGAGAACATCACTGGCTCGCTGGATATCCATCCGGTTCGCTGGATCGATGAAGTGCTCGGCATTGCGCTGGAGCGTCCATTGCTGCCGTTGCCGCCGAAGGAGGAGTCGGACAAGGCCGCTGCGTCCGATGCCGCGGCACACGAAGACGGTGCCGAGGCACCCTCGCGTACGCACTAAGCAAGCGCGTTCTCGTCGGATCTGCGATAGGCGACACGGTTACCGTGTCGCCTGTTTCACGCTGCGTAATATCGTTGCCAAACAACGATGATCAGATGTGTGCTCGCGCATTACATGCGTCGCCCTGAATCCCCGCAAAGCGTTGGTACAACTTGTATTGCGGACCCTGGGGGGCGCTGGTATAAAGGCTCACCGCCATCCGGGCTTTCCTCAGAAAGCACAACGATGCGGGGTTGCGAGGCAACGCCTTTCAAGAATCCATCGATCCTTTCCTGCGTTGTCCCGTCCCACCTACCACGCGGGCCGAATACCTGTTTAAGGGAGTAACTCAATGAATAAAACCGATCTGATCAATGCCGTCGCCGAACATGCCGAACTGACCAAGGCCGATGCTGGCCGCGCGCTCGAAGCTTTCTTCGAAACCGTTCAGAAGGCTCTGAAGAACGGTGACGACGTCTCGGTCGTCGGCTTTGGTACCTTCACCGTGCGCAGCCGTGCAGCCCGTACGGGTCGCAACCCCCGTACCAACGAAGAAATCAAGATCGCGGCCTCCAAGGTCCCGGCATTCAAGGCTGGCAAGACGCTTAAGGACGCCCTAAACTAAGCGGCCCGCTAGTTCTTGGGGTGCTTAGCTCAGCGGTAGAGCGTCGCCCTTACAAGGCGAGGGTCGTAGGTTCGATCCCTACAGCACCCACCAGAAATGTGGAGCGGTAGTTCAGTCGGTTAGAATGCTGGCCTGTCACGCCGGAGGTCGCGGGTTCGAGTCCCGTCCGCTCCGCCACTTCTGCAAGGGCGCCTCCGAGGCGCCCTTGTGTTATTCAGATTTTGTGTTTTCAACGCAGTTAACCCGATAGCGGAAAAAGTCTCATGCTGCAGTCACTACGCGACAAAATGCACGGATGGCCAGCGATTGTTGTGCTGGGTATTGCGGTGTTTGCGATGTCGTTCTTCGGCATCGAGAACTATTTTGTTTCTCGCACGGATACCTTTGTCGCAAAGGTCGGCAAGACTGAAGTCAGCCAACAGCAATATCAGGATGCGATGAATCGCATTCGTCAGCAGCAGCGTGCGCAGCTCGGCGACAAGTTCGATCCGACCGTTTTCGACAAGCCTGAATTCAAGGACAAACTCGTCGATCAGATGATCGGTCAGCAACTCCTGTTGCAGGCGAACGACGATCTGGGCATGCGCGTATCGGACGAATCGCTGCGCGAAACAATTGCGGCGACGCCCGCGTTCCAGGTCGACGGCAAGTTCAATGGCGATATGTACCGCGCACAGCTTGCCGCTGCCGGCATGACACCGGATATGTATCAGGACAGCGTGCGCAACTCGCTGCAAAGCACGTTGCTGCCCGATGCCATCAGCGGTAGCACAATCGTTACCAACGCTGATATCGACCGTTACATGCAGCTGCAATTGCAGCGCCGGAATATTCGCTATTTCGTGTTGCCACGTCCGACGCCGGCCGATAGCCAGGTCACGGACGCGCAGGTCCAGGATTACTACAAAGCGCATCAAGCGGATTACATGAATCCGGAACAGGTGTCACTGAAATACATCGAAGTGAATGCGGCAGACCTCAAGCCGGATACGCAAGCGCCGAGCGACGATGAGCTGAAGAAGCGTTACCAGGACGAAATCACGCGTTTCGGCATGCCCGAAGAACGCGAGGTGTCGCATATCCTGATCAACGTGCCAAAGAACGCCACGCCTGCGCAGCAGAAGGCGGCGTTGGACAAGGCAAACAAGATCGCCGCGGAAGCGACGCCTGACAACTTTGCAAAACTCGCCCAGCAAGACTCGGAAGACCTTGGTTCGAAGCTGCAGGGCGGCGACCTGGGCTGGTTGCAGAAAGGCGTCACCAATGCCGCGTTCGAATCGGCCATGTTCTCACTGCAGAAAGGACAGATTTCCAAACCTGTGCTTTCGGATGAGGGCTATCACATCATCTACCTGCGCGAGGTTCACAGCGGCCAGACCAAGCCGTTCGAGCAGGTTCGCGATCAGCTGATCAAGGAAGCCACCGCTTCGGATCATGATCGTCTGTACAACGACACCGCCGGCAAGATGACCGACCTGACGTCGCAAAATCCGGGCTCGCTCGATCCGGCCGCGCAAGCGTTGAACTTGCAGGTCAAGGAGACGCCGCTGTTTGGCCATGATGGCGGGCAGGGCATTGCCGCCAATCCGAAGGTCATTGCCGCAGCGTTCTCCAACGATGTTCTGACGTCGGGCAACAATTCCACCCTTATCGACCTGAGCAAGACCGATTCGGTGGTGGTGCGCGCCGACAAGCACGTTCCCGCGACGCCGAAGGCGATTGTCGAAGTGCATGATGCGATCGTGCAGAAGATTCTCGATCAACGCATTGCCGATGCCGCTCATGAGAAGGCCGATGTGCTGGTTAGCCGCCTGAGCAAGGGCGAAGACATGGCGACGGTCGCCACTGCCGAGCATGCTGATCTGAAGACGGCGAATGACATCCAGCGCGTTCAACAGGATCTGCCGCAGGAAATCCTCACGCAGGCGTTCGTGACGCCGCATCCGGCTGCCGATGGCAAACCGCAATATGCCGATGTGGCGTTGGGTAAGGGCAATTACGCAGTGCTGGCGGTGGACAAGGTGCAGCCGGGCGATCTATCCAAGTTCCCCGAAGAAGAGCGCCAGATGCTATATCGCCAGATGATGCAGGCCTACGGTGGCGTGGAAACGCAGGGCTTCATCGACATGCTGAAGGCGAAGACGAAGATCGAAATCGCCAAAGACCGCATGTAACGCTTTGTCATGCCGATCTGTCGGCATGTCATACGTTGAACAAAAAAAGGGCGACTCCATCGGAGCCGCCCTTTTTGTTTGATCTTTTGAAACTGACTCAGATGCCGGTCATGCCGATCGTGTTGTAACCCGCGTCCACGTAGGTCACTTCACCCGTGATGCCCGAGGCGAGATCCGAACACAGGAATGCGCCGACGTTGCCGACTTCGTCGATCGTCACGCTGCGGCGAAGCGGTGCGTTTTCTTCCACGTGATCGAGCATCTTGCGGAAGTTGGCGATGCCCGCAGCGGCGAGCGTCTTGATCGGACCGGCGGAAATCGCGTTGACGCGCGTGGTTTCCGGGCCAAGGTTGAAAGCCAGGTAACGCACGTTGGCTTCCAGGCTGGCCTTGGCCAGACCCATCACGTTGTAGTTGCTGAGCGCGCGCTCGGCACCGAGGTACGTGAGGGTGAGAATCGAACCGTTGCGGCCTGCCATCATCGGACGAGCCGCCTTCGACAGCGCAGCAAGGCTGTAGCTGGAAATATCGTGCGCAATAGTGAAATTCTCGCGCGTGAGGTTATCCAGGTATTGGCCCTGAATTGCCTCTCGTGGCGCAAAGCCGATCGAGTGAACCAGGATGTCCAGACCGTCCCAATGCTTGCCCAGCTCCACAAACAGATTCTCGATCTGCGCATCGTCTGCCACGTCGCACGGCAGCACAATGTTGGAGCCGAAGGCATTCGCCGCTTCATCGACGCGGTCTTTCATGCGCTCGTTCGGGTAGGTAAAGGCGAGTTGTGCGCCTTCGCGATGCATCGCGTTGGCAATGCCCCAGGCGATCGAGCGCTGGCTGGCAATGCCGGTGATCAGGGCACGCTTGCCGTGCAGGAATCCCATGCGTCCTCCAAAAGGTTGTCAGTGCGCCATCTGGCGCAGCGTGGGGAGTTTAGCAGGCATGGCTCGATACGGCTTCCATACGTCCAGGCATGGATTTACGGCGCATCGAGTCTCAATACCTGCCCGGGTTTCAGCGGCTTTCCGTGGAGGTTGTTCAGACGCTCAAGCGTATTCACGCTGACCGAATATTTGTGCGCAATCTGCCAGAGACTTTCGCCCGGCTTTACGGTATGCGTCCGCACGGCGTGCGATTTGACCGCGGTCGGCCCACTGTCTTGGGCGACATCGGCCGTGTTTGAAGACGGTGTGTCGGCTAGCGGCGCATTGCTCGCAGTCATGTCCTGCGCATTTGCCGATTGCATCGCGTTGCGCCATTGCTCGGCGTTGCGATGAGGCATGAGTATCTGGCTGCCCGAACCTGAATTCAGAGCTTCGCTCGACATCGCTGGATTCAAGCGTCGGAGATCGTCAGCCAGCATGCCGGCGTGGCTTGCTGTCGTCGAGAACGTCATGCCTGGCGTGATGTCGACGGCTTCCAGATGATCCTCGGCGGCCAGCGTTGGCAACGTCACGTTGAATCGGGAGGGCTCGCGGATAACACACGCGAGCGCCAGCAATTTGGTCAGATGTTCTTTTGTTACGCGCGGAACAGGCCACTTTGGAATCGCCGGTTCCGCTGGCGGCACTCCGTGTTGCTGCACCATATGCTGGACGGCGAACTCGCCGCGATTGAATGCGTAATCGACCAGTCGCCAATCGTGCAGTTCGTCGTAGTAACCGCGCAGCATGTGCATGACGCGATCGGTGGCCGCGGATGTGTCCAGGCGTCCGTCGTAGCCGTGATCGACGTGCAATCCCATCGAATGCGCAGTACTCGGCTCAATTTGCCACATGCCCGCCGGCAAATTGCGACGACCGGGCTTCGCCTGATACTGGCTTTCTACCCACGGAAGCAATACGAATTCACCGGCGACGTTATATTTTTCGGCGACCTGCTGCACGTAGATCAGTTGCGGGACCGCGCTCTTCATTTGCGCTTCAAAGCGCGAGGGACTTTGTGTATAGCGATGTGCCCACACCATGATTTGCGGATCGGCATCGCAATCGGACATCACGAAGCTGGTGCGCAACTTATCCCAGACGTCCGCGTTTTCAGCCGTAACGGTGGGCTGCACAACCGTGGCGACGGACGTTGCCGATGCTGGACTACTGACCGGAGCAGGTGCGACTGTCGGAGCAGGGGCGGCATTCTTTGCGGGTGGAGGCGTCGTGGCGCACGCCGCCATCAACGAGGCAAGTACTACCGGCAATAGTCGCAGCGTCGGTTTCATGCCTTGAATGCATCCTTGGCGGAGCGCAGCGCTGCGAAGCGAGCGACGGGATCGTTGGCCGCGCCGTGTCGACGGCACCAATCGATCACCTCATCGCTGTTCACACGCAGGAACGGGTTGCAGGCCAGTTCACTGGCCAGTGTTGCCGGTACGCTCGGGCGATGCGCGGCGCGCAGCGTGTCGACTTCTTGCGCGCGCGCGTTAAGTGCGGCGTTGTGTGGTTCAACGGTTTGCGCAAAGCGCGCATTGGCTGCGGTGTATTCATGACCGCAGCACACCAGCGTCTCGCCAGGCAGTGCAGCCAGGCGCTGCAGCGATGCATGCATTTGCGTGGGCGTGCCTTCGAACATGCGGCCACACCCAAGACTGAAGAGCGTATCGCCACACAGCAGCACGCCTTCGCCGACATACACGATGTGAGTGAGTGTATGTCCCGGCACAGCCATTACATCGAAGCGTGCTGCCGGTTGCGACAAGGCAAGCGAATCGCCGTCTTTTACGCGATGTGTAGCAACAGCAATGCGATCATCTTCCGGTGCATACACTGGGATGTTGAACGCTTCCTTCAACCGTTCGGCGCCGCCGATGTGATCAGGGTGATGATGCGTAAGAAGTACGGCACGCAGGGTTAGCTTGCGCGCGTGCAAGGCAGCTTCGACCGGCTCCGATTCGCCCGGGTCGACGACGATGGCATTGCCGCTGTCGTCATGCAGCAGCCAAATGTAATTGTCGGCAAGCGCCGGTAGCGGTACGACGTGCAAGGCGATCTCCGCTGCGGATTCGTATCGACTGGCGCAGCCCTCCGGCTTGCGCGCGATCGCCGACTATAAGCCCCGGAGATGGCACGATCGTTAGATATGCGTTAATCGAAAATTCGTTCGTTCACCGTTGGGTACTGGTTCGTCTTTGTAAAGCCAACCAGTAAACTCATGGCTGATCCGACCCGCGACAGGCCTCGCCTTCATGCCCCAGCGCGCCCAAGACATCTACGCCAGTGCGCCCATGAGCGGGCTGCTGGCGGATGAAACGGTGGCCTATATGCCCGACCTGCGCCGCTGTACGGGCAGTCGTGCCCTGTTGCTCTCCGCGGCGCCCCAGGACGAGGCGCCCAATCCGCCCTATCTCAGTCACTGGGTAACGCTGCGGCTCGCCGAGGGCCGGATCGAGGGCGATATACGCGCCAGCGCTTCGGAGCCATTACCTTTTTCCGATCGGACCTTCGACCTCATTCTCTTGCGCCACGCTTTCGAGCCAGCACCGCTGTCAATTGACGAGGTGGTCCGCATTCTCGCTCCCGGCGGCATGCTTGTCCTCACGGGGCTGAATCCGCTCAGCGGATGGACGCCCTGGTGGCAGTGGCAAACGCGCGGCAGCCATCTGCACGCGCAATCGCCGTTTCATTTCTCTGCGCGTTTGCGCCGTGCCGATGTGCAAGTGGAACGCGTGCAGCGAGTCGGGCGCATTTTGCCGTTGCCATCGGCTGAGCCGGGTTGGGCATCGTCGAGCTGGCTCGGTGGTGGCTATGTATTGGTCGCGCGCAAGACCGGGCCAATGAGCATTCCGACACGTTTGCGACCCAAGCCCGTGACCGCTCCCGTCGGAGCAGGTCTTGCACCAGGTGCGCGCCGCAGTTCGGTCAGTTGAACAAGACAATCAAAAAAGATGGAGCACAACGCGTGACGGATGTGGAAGCGTTTACCGATGGCGCATGCCTCGGCAATCCCGGGCCCGGTGGATGGGCCGCCCTATTGAGAGCCAAAGACACCGAACGTTTATTGAGCGGCGGCGAAGCACAAACCACGAACAATCGCATGGAGCTGATGGCAGCGATTCAGGCGCTTGAAGCACTCAAGCGGCCTTGCAAAGTAACGGTGACCACCGATTCACGCTACGTGATGCAGGGCATCGAAGAATGGGTGCCGCGCTGGATATCCAACGGATGGCGCACGTCCGACAAAAAGCCGGTGAAGAATCAAGATCTGTGGGAACGCTTGAGTGCCGCCACGACGCCTCATCAAGTACGCTGGAAGTGGGTGCGCGGCCACGCCGGGCACGCCGAAAATGAGCGCGTGGATCAAGCGGCGCGCGAGCAGGCCGAGAAGTTCAAGGAACAGGCATGAGACAAATCGTTCTCGATACCGAAACCACCGGTCTTGAAGTACGTCTGGGGCATCGCCTGATCGAAATCGCCTGCGTCGAGCTGATCGAGCGCAGGCCGAGCGGGCGGCACTATCAAACGTATCTCAATCCAGAACGTGCGATCGATGAAGGTGCGCGCGAAGTCACGGGCATCGCCGATGAGTTTCTGCTCGACAAGCCGCTTTTTGCCGAGGTCGTGGAGGAGTTTCTCACCTTCGTCGATGGCGCCGAGCTGATCATTCATAACGCGAGCTTCGACGTGGGCTTCATCAATGCCGAACTCGAACGGCTTGGTGCTGACTACGGTCGGATCCAAGACCGCTGCCCGGTGCTCGATACGCTGGCGATGGCGCGCGAACGTTATCCCGGTCAGCGCAACAGTTTGGATGCCTTGTGCAAACGTCTTGGCGTCGACAATTCCGCGCGCGATCTGCACGGTGGCCTGATCGACGCGCAGTTGCTCGCCGACGTCTACCTAGCCATGACGTCGGGCCAGGTCGTGCTGGATCTCGGTTTTGAAGGCGGTTCCGAAACGCGCGTGCGCACGGTACAAGCGCCGGTGGTACTTGCACACCGCCCTCGTGTTTTGCGCGCGAGCGAGCAAGAAACCGCCGAGCATCAACGCCGACTCGATTCGCTCGACAAGAGCGCAGGCGGTCAGTCTGTGTGGCGTCGACAGGAAGCGGACGTCTGAAGCAGGCGTTCCGCGTCAGTGGATGCGCGCGAGGATCGCCGTGATGTTGTCGCTGCCGCCGTTATCCAGCGCGGCAAGCAGGAGATGATCGACGCATTCCTGTGCCGCCAGATCCTGACGCGCGACGATGTTCGCAATGCCGTTGTCGGTGACTTCCTCGGTCAGGCCGTCACTGCACACGAGAAAACTTTCGCCGGGTGCGAGTTGCCCTTTCGCCATGCTGATATGCAACTGGCCCAGCGCCGTAATACCTAACGCTTGCGTCAACACGTTACGTTGCGGGTGGCGCGCCGCCTGCGATTCATCGATCACTCCGGCGGCAACAAGCTCTTGCACCAGCGAATGATCATGGCTGATGCGACGCAGTCCATTCTTCCACTCATAGATACGACTGTCGCCGACCCAGGCCACTTCATACGCTTGCTCGGAAAAACGGATGGCTGCGACGGTCGTGCCCATCGGCAACGCATCGTCAAAGCGCTGCGCGTATTCAAGCAAACGCGCCGCTGCGCCGCGTATCGCCTCGGCCAAAGATTGCCCACGACCCACTAGCTCAACGACAGCATCGCGCGCCAAGGCACACGCTACTTCTCCATGTTGATGGCCGCCCATACCGTCGGCCACCAAAAACAGGCCCAAGGCCGAGTCGGCGTAGTAGGTGTCCTCATTGCGCGTGCGGCGCAATCCGACGTGGGTTCCGTGTCCAAATTCGATCATGGGCATCCGCCAGCAAGATGTGCGCAGCATGCCGGATGTACGCCGTATGCGCAAAATATTGTGCTGAATTCACGCGCGCGGGAATTGCCGCGACTCGCGACAGGTGACGTGACATCGACGGAAAATAAGCAGTTTTTGCGGCTTATGCGGCGACGCGAACCAAACGCATGCGCTGCTCGATGCGCTGGAGCGTATCCCACGTCATGCGCGCGGTATGGCCCATCACGTGAAGAATAGGCGCGCAATGACGGTAATCGTCCAAGCCGATATCGCTACCGCGTTCCAGCATGCCCATCAGGCAACACAGGTCGAGCAGGGCATCGTTGAAATGGCATTCGTGCGAGAACAATAGCGGGGTGGATTCGCGCAGACTTTCCATCGCCATCGTGACTTGCCAGATGCCCTGCGCCATCGCCTGGCATTGCGCTTCACTCAGCGTGCCATCTCGTCGGATCGTCTCTTCAAATGTGAGGACGAGGCTTTTCGTCAGAACGCGTGCGCGCTCAATGACGTCAAGGGGCGAGGAACTCATGCTCATGGCAATCGCGCTCCGCTGGCCGGCAGAGAGGGTTACTCTGCCACGTTTTTTTGCGCATGTGGACCATGTTTTGCGTATTTGTTGACCAGTGATTGGCCGATCTGTGCGCCGGCGCGTGAAAGACTTGTGCAAAGAAAAGCCGCTGAATCAGCGGCTTAGATGTCTTTCTTTCATGGCGTGTTTTCGGCGGGGCGCTCTGAGTCAGGCCGGAACATCGTTCGGCGGCTTCCCCGGGTGAAGCGGAGCGATGACCCAGAGCACAACGGCGGAGACGATGGTCAGGCCGGCGAACATCCACAGCCGGCCCGTCGACATATCCTCCGGCGATGGCGCCACCGCCACGATGCTGTAGGCCATATTCGACGCCGTGTGAAACAACATATTCGACAGGATATTGTAGCCGCCCCGATGATAGGCCCAGGCGAACAGGAAACGCATGGCGACGGTTGCGATAAGGAAAATATAGAAGGGCGTGTACCCCTGGATCGCACCCGGCGTAATGATGAAAAACAGGGGCAGGTGCCACAGAGCCCAGATGACGCCGAGCAGCAACGTGGCGCTTTTGAGCGGCAGGACGCTGTCAAGCTTGTCCGACAGCAGCGACCAGCCGTACTCCTCCGCCAGCGTTCCACCGATAAGAAACAGGAAAACGTAGCTCAGCGGCAGTTCTGACAGGCTCATCGTGAAGTGCGGTGCCCCGTGCACCAGCCTCGCATGCACAAGCTCCACGATGATGGCCAGGATCGGCATCAGGAAGAACGACACCAGGAATACCGCCCAGCCCATGCGCGGATCGAAACCACGGGCGAAAAACCGCAGCGCGCGCCGAGGGCCACCGTCGGCCAAGGTTGTGACCAGCGCCCCAACGAAGGGGCCGAAGGAGCCCACCACCAGCACCGGAAAGATCGGCAGCGAGAGCTTGTGCTGGCTGATCAGCCACGCAACAAACCACAACGCCCACGCCATAACGAATGCGACCGCCAGATACAGCGCCATCGAGCGTAGATTCCGGCTACGAGCTGCCTTGTCATCAAGTGCCATGCCAACGCTCCCCTAGTGATCAACGATTCGCTTGGTTTTGCAGATTGCGGTGTAGCGTTTGCCGAACCAGACAGCTGGCTGCACTGACCGTAGGTTTTGCACCTATCCGATAATTGGAATGCCCCGGTAGTCGAACCGCAGCCCTGCGACGACTCACATGAAGGCTAGGAATACGGACGATTCATGTCGCGTGCAAAGAGTCATGTCGCCCACAAGTAACGGTTTGTCCAAGGCTGGACACCCGAGTCAGCAATGCAAGAAACAAAAATCCCGGCACCAGGCCGGGATCTTGTAACTACTTGACGTAGCTGGCGGAGAGGGTGGGATTCGAACCCACGGTACGCTTACACGTACGCCTGATTTCGAGTCAGGTACATTCGACCACTCTGCCACCTCTCCAAAAGGGTGCGTGTGGTCCACGCGAGCCGGACATGATACGTGCTGAGCGGAATCATGACAACAGGCGGCGGGGCCGTTTTGGGGCTATTGCGGTGCTAGTGCGACGCTGTCCAGGCGCGCGCCGAAGCGCTTTTCTCGCGGCAAATAGTGGTTGTCCGGATCCAGCGACAGGGCGACGTAACGCGAGCGCCCGATGATCTCGTTGCGCGGGAAAAAGCCCAGGTAGCGCGAGTCCATGCTGTTGTCGCGGTTGTCGCCCATCAGCAGGTATTGCCGGGCAGGCACCCTGACGGGGCCGAAGTCGCGCATCTCACTGGGACGGTAGAGCGAGAGTCGGACGAGATGCTGCACGTTGCCGGCGTGTTCCACTTCATAGAGCGCGTGATCGCCGATGTCGTCGTGAATGCCTTGCACGGCGGTTGGCGAATATGTGGCGGCGACGCCGTTGACGTAAAGCACGTTTCCACGCAGCGCAATCTCATCACCGGGAATACCAATCACGCGTTTCACCAATCGCTCATTCGCGGCGTGTGAATCGAGCACGACGATATCGCCGCGCTGTGGATCGGCGATGTGCCAAAGCGAGATGTGCGTGAGCGGAACGCGGATGTCGTAGGCGGCCTTATCGACGAAGATGCGATCGCCAATCTGGATGGTCGGCTGCATGGATCCGGTGGGTACAACGCTCCAATCGGCGAGGGCGCTGCGGAACATCACCATGCCGATCATGAAGACGATGAATCCTTTGTTTCTGTAAAGGAGTTGCATCAATCCGCGCATGGCGCCCTCGCTTTTGTCGGCTCTGGATCGGTTTGTTTATTCCGTTCCAAAAATGGACAGCGCGAACGTTTCGTAGTTTCTAGGCCTGAAGTCATGTCAAAAGAAACGGGGGCGGTGTTTTCACCGCCCCCGTTTCGCTCTTGCTCGTCATTCCGGCGAAGGCCGGAATCCAGTAGCGATATCGCTTGATGTGTATGAGCACGTCTGGAGCTTGTCGACACTGGATTCCGGCCTTCGCCGGAATGACGAGCTAAAGAGCAAGACTGCGCCTGGCTGGCTTTTGTTAACCGATATCAGCCCGCCTTTTTCTTGGCCAAACGCAACCAGGTATCCACCACCGTGTCCGGATTCAGCGACACCGATTCGATGCCCTGATCCATCAGCCATTCGGCCAGATCCGGATGATCCGACGGGCCCTGGCCGCAGATGCCGACGTACTTGCCGCGCTTGCGAGCGGTCTGGATCGCCATCGACAGCAGCTTTTTCACGGCCGGATCGCGTTCATCGAAGAGGTGAGCCACGATGCTCGAATCGCGATCCAGGCCCAGCGTGAGCTGCGTCAGGTCGTTGGAGCCGATGGAGAAACCGTCGAAGATGTCGAGGAATTCGTCGGCCAACAGCGCGTTCGAGGGCAGTTCGCACATCATGATGATCTTCAGCTCGTGCTCGCCTTGCTTGAGGCCGTTCTTGCCGAGCACCTCAACCACCTTGCGGCCCTCGTCGAGCGTGCGCACGAACGGAATCATCACCCATACGTTGGTGAGGCCCATCACTTCGCGGACGTGTTTCACGGCCTTGCATTCCAGCCCGAACGATTCGGTGAATCCTGCGTCGACATAACGGCTGGCGCCGCGATAGCCGATCATCGGATTTTCTTCGTGCGGTTCGTAACGCGAGCCGCCGAGCAGGTTGGCGTATTCGTTCGATTTGAAGTCCGACAAGCGCACAATCACCGGCTTGGGATACACCGACGCCGCGATGGTGGCGATGCCTTCAGCCAGACGATCAACATAGAAGCTCACCGGATCAGCGTAGCCGGCGATGCGCTGATCGATCTTCGCCTTGGTTTCGGCGTCCTGCAGCTTGTATTCGAGCAGCGCCTTCGGATGCACGCCGATGTGGCTGGCGATGATCATTTCCAGGCGCGCCAAACCGATACCCGCATTGGGCAGCATGCCAAAATCGAAAGCGCGTTCCGGATTCGCCACGTTCATCATGATTTTTAGCGGCGCTTCAGGCATGTCGCCCAGATCCGCTGTGACGCGATCGAACTTCAACAGCCCTTCATAAATCGTGCCGGTATCGCCTTCGGCGCACGACACGGTGACTTCGTGGCCGTCGGGAATCGTATCCAAGGCGTTGCCGGTGCCGACGACGGCAGGTACGCCCAACTCACGCGCGATGATCGCCGCGTGGCACGTACGACCACCGCGATTGGTCACGATGGCGGATGCGCGCTTCATCACCGGTTCCCAATCGGGGTCGGTCATATCGGCGATCAGCACGTCGCCGGCCTGCACTTTGTTCATGTCGGCCAGCGAGCGAATCACGCGCGCTTTACCGCTGCCGATTTTCTGGCCGATCGCGCGGCCTTCGGCGAGCACCTTGCCTCTCTCGTTGAGATGAAAACGCTCCAGCTGCGTCGCATGGGCACGCGATTTCACCGTTTCCGGCCGCGCCTGCACGATGTAGAGCTTGCCGGTGTTTCCATCCTTCGCCCATTCGATATCCATCGGGCGCTGGTAGTGTTTTTCGATCACTAATGCTTGCTTGGACAGTTCCTGCACTTCGTCATCGGTGAGGCAGAAACGGTTGCGATCGGCGGCCGGTGTTTCTTCGATGCGCACGCGCTCGCCCGGCGCACTGGAATACACCATGCGCTGCTGTTTTGCGCCGAGGCTGCGACGAAGCACGGCGGGCTTGCCTTCTTTCAGCGTCGGCTTGAAAACGTAGAACTCATCCGGATTCACGGCGCCCTGGACGACCATTTCGCCGAGGCCGTAAGAGCCGGTGACAAACACCACATCGCGAAAGCCCGATTCGGTGTCGAGCGTGAACAACACACCCGACGCGCCCACATCCGAGCGCACCATCAATTGCACGCCTGCGGAGAGGAACACGTCTTCGTGCTTGAAGCCGTGATGCACGCGATAGGCGATCGCGCGATCGTTGTAGAGCGATGCGAAGACTTCCTTCACCTTGTGCAGCACGTCGTCGATGCCGACGACGTTGAGGAAGGTTTCCTGCTGGCCGGCAAAGGACGCATCGGGCAGGTCTTCAGCCGTCGCGGACGAGCGCACGGCCACGGCGATGTCGTTACTGCCGGCGTCCTTGCAGAGCTTGGCGTAGGCATCGCGGATTGCCTTTTCCAGATCGGCGGGCAGGGCGGTATCGACGATCCAGCTCCGGATTTCCTTGCCGCCGGCGACCAGTGCGTCCACATCATCGACATCGAGGGTGGCGAGGCGCTCGACGATGCGCTTGGCCAGACCACTTTTTTCCAGGTAATCCTGGAAAGCATCGGCCGTGGTGGCGAAACCGCCGGGCACGGAGACCCCCAGCTGGGACAGGTTGCCGATCATCTCGCCGAGCGACGCATTCTTACCGCCGACCTTTCCAAGGTCTGTCATGCGCAGTTGGTCGAGCCAAAGCACCAGATCGTTCAAGGGTGTCTCCTCAAGAGCTCTTTAGGGTGTGACTGGGAGGCGGCGTAGGGGGAATCGGACCGCACAAGAACTGGTATTGTCCGCTGCCGATGGTGCGCGGCACAAGAAGACCATTCCGGTTTTGCGCCGCGCCAACTGCATACCAGTCAGGTGCTAGTCAAGCAAAGACAGGCTTGCACGCTTGCGATATGGTGCAAGGCAGGAACCTCAAGGCCCACGGACCCACGCATGCAGCGCTCGGTTTTTTTCATCTCCGATTCCACTGGTATTACGGCCGAGACGATCGGAAACAGCATTCTTGCGCAGTTTGAGGGGGTGCAGTTCGAGAAACACCGTTTGCCCTTCATCGATGATGCCCACAAAGCGGAAGCCGCCGCACTACGTATCAAGACGCGCTACGCGCAAAGCGGCGAGCGGCCGATCGTGGTCAATACGATGGCCGATCCGCAGCTGTGCGAGATCGTGGCGACCAGCGGCGCGCTGATGCTGGACGTGTTCGCCCCCTTTATCGGCCCGCTGGAAGATGAGCTGCACACACGCCATTCCGGCGCCGTGAACCGTTCGCACGGTCTGGTGGACTTCGCCAAATACGAGGCGCGCATCAACGCGACCAACTACGCGCTGAGCCACGACGACGGCATCGACGTGGATTATTCCCAGGCGGATCTGATCCTTGTTGGCGTGTCCCGCTCAGGAAAAACACCTACTTGCCTCTACATGGCCTTGCATTATGGCGTCAGCGCCGCCAATTACCCGCTTACCGACGACGATCTGGAAAAGCTCGAGCTGCCTCCGAAGCTGCGAGCCCACAAAAGCCGCCTGTTCGGATTGACCATTGAGCCTAACCGGCTGGCGCAGATTCGCGAACAACGCCGCCCAGGCAGCCGATACGCTACGTTAAAGCAGTGCCGCTGGGAGCTGGAGCAAGCCGACCGGTTGTTGCGGCAAGCAGGTATTCCGTCCCTCAATACGACCCACGTGTCGATTGAGGAAATTGCGAGCAAGATCTTCGATCAGTTCGGTATCGAAAAAACCATGTTCTAAGTGCTGGAGTAACCATACCGCCCATGAGTGCCGTGCTCGACCGCCGTGCCGCCCTGTTGCCAGGACGCTTCGAATTCCTGATGGGGCTTTATGCCGAGAACTACCACCGGCTGACGCGCCTGTTTGCGCCTCAAAAGCTAGCTGTCGGCGATTACGTGTCGGATGTCGACGACGGTTTGCCGGTGCATCTGGTGGTGCAGGAATGTCATCCGTACACGCTGGAGCTGGAACTCACCTACGGATTTGTCGATACGCAGACCGGTCTTCGCGCACCGTCGGCGCAGTTGCGCGTCTACAACGATGCGCATGTCGCCGAAGCGTTGCATTGCCATCCCGGACGCCATCTTTGGCAGGTGTTGGGGCCGTTTCCACCTGCCCACACGGTTTTTCAGCATCGCTTGCAGATGAACGGCTTTCTCGCGCGCTGGCTGGAATATCTGGCGGAGCAGGGCCATTCGGCCAGTACGCTGGCGCCGGCCATCAAATAAGTGCGATCAGGCAAGCGTTTCGCGGGCAACAAAAAAGCTCGCACGATGGCGAGCCTTTTGGGACTACATGTTTGGTAGCAACATGTCTGGTAGAACATGTTTGACAACAAATGGCGGAGCGGACGGGACTCGAACCCGCGACCTCCGGCGTGACAGGCCAGCATTCTAACCGACTGAACTACCGCTCCGCGTTGTACAACCATCCAACATCTTCAACATACTAAGTCCATTTCCAACTCGTGAAAGTTGGCGTCCCCACGGGGATTCGAACCCCGGTCGCCACCGTGAAAGGGTGATGTCCTAGGCCTCTAGACGATGGGGACGTGTATGTTGGTGGAGCCAGGCGGGATCGAACCGCCGACCTCCTGCATGCCATGCAGGCGCTCTCCCAGCTGAGCTATGGCCCCCTGCTGGAAGCCCGAAAGAATAGGATGGGTTCACATTTCCGTCAAGCGTTTTTTTGGAAAAAAGCGCTCCAGGATGAACAGAATTTCGAGTGATGCGATCACCGGGCGATGGTAACGCTTCGGTTTAAGCTGTGACTGAATCTTGGTCGCGAGGAAACGCATGCACGACATCGGTTTTGTTCGCGACCTTGCGTTTGTGATGCTGGTAGCCGGCACCACGACGGTGATTTTTCAGCGTCTGCGATTGCCGGTCTTGCCGGGCTACATTCTCGCCGGTGTGCTGATTGGTCCGCATACACCCGGCGTGCTTGTCGCCGATCCGCGCACGATCGGCGATATCTCCAATCTCGGTGTGGTGTTGCTGATGTTCACGTTGGGACTGGAGTTCAGCGTGCGCAAGTTGCGGCAAGTCGGCGGTGCGTTGTTGCTGGTCACCGTTGTTGAAGTTGGTTTCATGCTGTGGCTCGGTTACGAGCTTGGGCAACTGTTCGGCTGGAGTAATCGAAGCGCATTGTTCCTCGGCGCAATCATGTCGCTGTCATCGACCATGGTGGCCACTCGCACATTGACCGAAAACGGTCTTCGCCAATGGCCGTTTGCGCGCCTGGTGGTCGGTATGCTGGTCGCCGAAGACATGCTGACGATCGTGCTTCTTACGTTGCTTACCGCGGTAGCGATTCGCGGCACGGTGCAAACGGGAACAGCTTTCAGCCTCATCGGACATCTGGGTTTGTTCGTGGTTGCCGGCATGATCGTCGGCCTTCTGCTTTTGCCGCGACTGGTCGACTACATCGCACATTTCGATCGCGACGAAACGCTGCTTGTGAGCGTGCTGGGCATCTGTTTTGGTGCGAGTCTGCTCGCCGATCGACTGGGCTTTAGCGTCGCGTTGGGCGCTTTTCTCGCCGGTGCCGTGGTGGCCGAGGCACGCAGCGCGCCGCGCGTCATTCATCTGGTCGAGCCGTTGCGTGACATGTTTGCGGCGCTGTTTTTCGTGGCTATTGGCCTGAAAATCGATCCCGTTCAATTGAGTCATTACGCGCTGCCGGCGATCTTCGTGGCACTCGCCGTCATGATCGGCAAGAGCGTGGTCTGCAGCGTCGGTATGTTCTTCATTGGCCACGATGCGCGAACATCGTTGCGCACGGGTCTTTGCATGGCACAGATCGGCGAGTTCTCGTTTGTGATCGCCACGCTTGGACTTTCGCTCAACGCCGTCGATGATTTCATCTATCCGATTGCCGTAGCGGCTGCGTTGATCTGCATGCTTGTCTCGCCGTATCTGCTGCGTTCGACGGATGTGATCGCAGGGGTAGGGCAGCGCGTTTTGCCAACATCCTTCCGCTTGCTGATGAGCAGTTACAGCGGCTGGCTGGAAAATCTACGGCCCGTTGACGAAAACGCCACGCTTGCTGCGATGTTCCGGCGGTTGCTCTGGCACATAGCCGTCAACATTGCGTTGGTCGTCACGCTGTTCGTCATCGGTGCGTACGTGAATGCCCATCACGCGGATCGATTCACGCAATGGGGGCTCGATCGCGATCTTCGTCATTCGGTGATCTGGGCGTGTGCTTTATTTTTTTCCTTGCCGCTGCTCATCGCGATCTATCGAAAAGCCGAGGCACTGGGCATGTTGCTGGCCGAGTTGGGTATTCGGGAGCGATTTGCAGGCTCCTACACCCAGGCGATCCGGCAGGTTCTTGCGAGGCTGATTCCTTTGGCAACACTTTTGGCGCTGGCGGTGCTGGTTAGCGTCTTGGGGTCGGCGATTCTGCCGCCACGCGGTGTAGCCGTTTTCCTGGTCGCCGTGACAGTGGTGCTCGCGGTGGTGCTCTGGCGCGCCCTGGTGAAAGTTCATGCGCGCCTGCAGGCTGCCTTGCGCGAAACTCTCGAAAAACCGTCATCCGATGGTCACGAATCAAACTGAATGAGAAGTTGAGCACAATCGCAGCGGTGAACCTTTATCCGGGCTGATGGTCATTACCTGAACGTCGTTGCCAAGACCGGACATGACACCGCACAATGCGAGGCCAGCCTCCATTCGGGGGAGGTCCGACCGGCACGCCGGCATATCCAATACACGAGGGATTTCCAAATGAAGCATTTTCTGCGACCCACGCTGACTGCGGCCGCCCTGGCCGTTGCGCTGGGTATCACCGCTGGCGCGCAGGCCCAGACATCGAGCTCCGCAGCCGCCCCGGTTGCCAACAAAGCTCAAGCCAGCCAGATCCTTGGCTATCAGATGGTGGGTTCGATCCCTGGCGTTATCCGCCAGAACGTAGACCCGGCTGTCGTCGGCCAGGCTGTGACAGCCGCGCTGAACGGTCAGAAGCCGAACATGTCCGATGCGCAGGCACAGGCCACGTGGAAAGAGTTCATGACGGAAATGCAGGCCAAGGCCAAGGCTGAGTTCGACGCCGAATCGGCCAAGAACCAGGCTGCAGGCACTGCGTTCCTCGCAAAGAACAAGTCGGTTTCGGGCGTGAAGGTGACGGCCTCGGGTCTGCAGTACCAGGTGCTTACCGCAGGTTCCGGCGCACGTCCGGGCCCGAACGATACGGTCAAGATCAACTACACCGGCACCTTTGTTGATGGTCGCGTGTTCGACAGCTCGCAGCAGAACGGTGGCCCGGTTTCGATTCCGTTGGCCCACGTCATTCCGGGCTTCCGCGAAGGTCTGCAGCTGATGCAGGTTGGCGGCCATTACAAGCTGTTCATTCCGGCGAGCCTCGCTTATGGTTCGGAGCCGTCGCGCTTCCCGGAACCGAATGCAACGCTGATTTTCGACATCACGCTGATCAGCACCGGTCCGACGCCTGCGGGCGCACAGGACGGTGGTGCCCCGGGCGGCGGTGCCCCGGGTGGTGGCGATGCAGGCGGTGGCCAGCAGTAATCGCTGGTACGTCGCAAGCGATACACGAGCAGGGCGCGAAGCAATTCGCGCCCTGTTTTGTTGTGCGATGTAGCGCTTTTGCGGGTGACACTGAGGTTTCTTATAGGCCCTGTTAGAATTGGCGGCTTCGAACAAGGTTGTGATCCCATCCGATGAAAGTCACGATTTTTGGAACCGGTTATGTGGGTCTGGTCACCGGTGCCTGCCTCGCCGAGATGGGCAACCACGTCGTCTGCGTCGATATCGATGAGAGCAAAGTCGAGCGTTTGAAGCGCGGCGAAATTCCGATTTTCGAGCCAGGGCTCGAACCCATCGTGCGGCGCAATCACGCCAATGGGCAGCTCGAATTCACCACCGAAGCCTCCGCGGCGGTGGCGCACGCACAGATCATTTTCATCGCTGTTGGAACGCCGCCGGATGAGGATGGCAGTGCCGATCTGAAATACGTGCTCGGCGTCGCTCAATCGATTGGGCGCCATCTCGACCGCTACACCGTCATCGTCAATAAATCCACGGTGCCGGTCGGCACGGCAGATCGCGTGCATAAAGCCGTCGCTTCCGAGCTTTCTGCGCGCGGCGCGCAGGTGGAATTCGATGTCGTGTCCAATCCCGAATTCCTGAAAGAAGGCGACGCGGTGGAAGATTGTCTGCGTCCGGATCGCCTGGTGATTGGCAGTTCGAGTGAGCGCGCGACTGGCATGCTGCGAAAGTTGTACGCGCCTTTCAACCGCAACCATGACCGTACCGTGGTGATGGATGTGCGTTCGGCGGAGCTGACCAAGTACGCCGCCAACGCGATGCTGGCGACCAAGATCAGTTTCATGAACGAAATCGCCAATATCGCCGAACTCGTGGGAGCGGATATCGAGCTTGTGCGTCAGGGCATCGGTTCCGATCCGCGCATTGGCTACCATTTCATCTATCCCGGCGCCGGTTACGGCGGCTCGTGTTTCCCCAAGGATGTGCAGGCGCTCGAGCGCACGGCGCGTGGCGTAGGGTATCCGGCACGTTTGCTTGGTGCAGTGGAAGCCGTTAACCACGATCAGAAGACCAAACTGTTCGACTTCATCTCGCACTACTTCAATGGCGACGTGCGTGGCCGCACGATTGCACTGTGGGGACTCGCGTTCAAGCCCAACACCGACGACATGCGCGAAGCGTCCAGCCGCCGCTTGATGGAAGCGCTGTGGGAAGCTGGTGCGACCGTGCGGGCTTACGATCCCCAGGCGCGTCACGAAACGCATCGTGTGTATGGCGATCGTAACGATCTGGTGTTGTGCGATAGCGCGTATCAGGCGCTGGACGGCGCCGATGCGCTGGCGATCATCACGGAATGGAAGGCGTTCCGCAGCCCGGATTTTGCACGCATTCGTGCGGCGTTGAAGGAGCCGGTCATTTTTGACGGGCGCAATCTTTATGAGCCCGCTGTGGTTGAAGAAGCCGGGTTGGCGTATTACGGCATTGGCCGTGGCCGTAGCGTTTTGCGCACCGATCAATCATGAGCGATTACGAACAACGCCTCACCGAGTTGGAAGTGAAGCTGGCTTTCATCGATGATGCTGTGCAGGCGCTCGTTACTGCCGACGCCGACCAGTCCGTGCGGATTGCGACGCTTGAGCGCATGATTCGCGACCTGCGCAGTGAACTTGCTACGGTGCGAACCGGTCAAGGTCACGACCCGCATAGCGAACCTCCACCGCCGCACTATTGAAACGCACTACGAAATTTCGGATTTGATCATGGTCGATTCACTACGAGATCAGCTGCTCAAGAGCGGCATCGTCAAACAGCTCAAGGACGAGAAGCGCCAGCAGCAGCCTCCCGTCAGACAGACGCCGCCGCCCGGCAAGGGCAAGCCGCAGCATCACAAGCCCAAACCTGCGCGCACGCAGGAAGAGATCGATCTCGCCAAGGCGTACGCCATCCGCGCGCAAACGGAAGCCAACGAGCGCAAGCGCGCCGAGCAGGAATCGGCTGAACAGGCGCGCCTGAAGCGCGAACGCAAGGCCAAGGTCCAGCAATTGCTCGAAGGAAACGCGCTGAACAAGGCCGATGCCGATCAGGTTCGTCACTTCGAATACGGTGGGAAGATTCGCCGGCTTTACGTCGATGCGGCGCAACTGGCCGAACTCAATGCCGGTAAGTTAGGCGTTATCCAGAACGCCGGACGTTATGTGCTGGTCGCACAATCGACCGCCGAACAGATCCGCGCGATTGATCCGCACCTCGTCGCGTTGCTGGTCGATCCTTCGGCCAGTGGTGGAGTCGGGGAAGACGGCGTTCCCGACGATCTGATGTGGTGAATGAAAGAAGGCGCCGTAGGGCGCCTTCTTCATTTTCATCTGCGCGGCATCAGCTGCCGGTCGGAAAATCGAATCCGTTCTGTTTCAGAGCGGGATGATCCCAACCGTTCTTTGGCGTGAAACGTTCGCCGTAGCGTTTGGACAGTGCCTCGAGCTTCTGGCGAATCGCATCTACGCCCTCAGTACGTACGTATTGGATCGGGCCGCCGCGGAAAGGTGCAAAGCCGGTACCGAAAATCACGCCGGCGTCGAGAAGATCGGCATCGTCGACAACGCCGTCTCCGAGACAGGCAACGGCCTCGTTCACCATCGAAAGAATCATGCGGTCTTGCAGGTCCGGCGGTGGCGTGTAATCGGCATCGACTTCCGGTTTCTGCGGCTTGCCGTCGTGCCACGTATAGAGGCCTTGGCCGTCTTTCTTGCCACGTTTGCCGGGTTCCAGTTTGTCTTCCAGACCCGGCGGAAGCTCCAGACCAAGGAATGGCGCCAGCTCTTTGCCGACCGACGCGCAAACGTCCAGGCCAACCGTATCGGCCAGTTCGATCGGACCCATAGGCATGCCGAACGCTTTGGCCTGTTTATCCAACACTGGGCCGGGCACGCCTTCGTTGTAAAGGCGCAGCGCTTCGAGCAGATACGGCATCAAGATGCGGTTGACCAGAAAGCCCGGCGTTCCCTTGACGGCGACAGGCAATTTTCCAATTGCTTTGCAAAATGCCAGCGCGCGTTTTTCGATGGCCGGATCGAGTTCATCATGACGCACGACTTCGACCAGCGGCATTTGTGCAACGGGGTTGAAGAAATGCAGTCCCAGGAAACGTTTCGGCGCCTTTAATCCTTTGCGCAATTCATCCAAAGGAATGGAGGATGTATTGGTCGCGAGAATTTCGTCACCCGTAAATTGCGGTTCGATCGTTGCGTACAACGCCTCTTTCGCTTCGGCGTTCTCGAAGATCGCTTCGATCGCAAGGTCGGCTTGGGCCATGCCCGTGCCTTCGACATCCGCACGCAACCGCTTGCGCGCCTGTTCCACCTTTTCCGGTGTTTTGAGCTTCTTCTCGTAAAGTGCCTGCGCGCGATCGAGTGCGGGCTGGATGTATTTCATCTCGCGATCTTGCAGAGTGACATCGAAACCCTTGAATGCAGCCCAGGCTGCAATGTCGCCGCCCATGACACCCGCGCCGACAACGTGCACATGGCGAATCTCCGGATCAACACCGCTGCCTTGACCTTTGAGCCGTTCCTGCAGAAAGAAGATGCGGATGAGGTTGTGCGCCGTCGGCGTTTCCGTAAGCTTGGCGACAGAACGCGCTTCAAGTTTCAAGCGTTGCTGGATGCTGCTGCCGCCGCGCTTCCAAACGTCGATGAGCGCGAAAGGTGCAGGGTAATGTTCCTTGCGTACCTTGGCCGCCGTTTGTTTGATCACCATGGGCGCAAGAATTTGCCGCGCCAGCCACGTATTGGTTACCCATGCGGTGGCGCGCTGTGCAAACGGACGGGCATGCGGGTGGCGTAGCAATGCGCGTGCTTCAGGCAGCAGTTCTTCCGGGCGAGCCAATCGATCGACCACGCCCAGGCTCTTGGCGCGCCGTGCGGATAGCGCTTTACCAGTGAGCATGACGGGCAACGCTTCCGGAGCGCCGATCAGCCGCGGCAAACGCGCCGATCCACCCCAGCCGGGATGAATGCCCAACATCACTTCGGGCAATCCGATGCGGGTCTTGTCGTCATCGGTGGCAATGCGTTGACGGCAGGCCAGAATCAATTCCGTCCCGCCACCCATGCAGGCGCCATGGATGGCCGCTACGGTCGGGCAGGGAAGACGCGCCAGCGATTCGTAAACCCGCTGACCGTTCTCGATATTTTCCTGCACGCTCCCGCGTTTGGCGTATTCGACGAACTCCTTGATGTCCGCCCCCACGGCAAAACCATTCGCCTTGGCGGAATGGATGATCACGCCAGCGGGCTTTTCGATAGCCAGTCGTTCGACGATCTGGCCCAGTTCGTCCAATACCTCGCGGGAAATGGCATTGACGCTGCTGTTGGCGCGGTCGAGGGTCAGCGTGACGATGCCGCTGTCGTCCAGGCTCGTTTTCCAATGATTGAAGCGCAGTCCTTCGAACATGGGGATAGGGGTATGGCCATGGGAAGGCCTCACCATACCGTCCCGCAGCGATGATTGCGAGACGCTGACGTTGGCTTGCCGCACTGCCGCAATCAGGGTGTAGCGTGCGTCACGTCACAGCATTTTGACTATTGCGCTTGGCGCAAGGGCGGGTGACGCTAGAGGAGCGTTTACTGACCTCGGGCATTATGGCTTCCCTTCTGGCTCCTTCGCCGCTTGCCGGCAGCGACATCTACGAGCGCGTTCTGACAGCGCCCGGAGGGTTGGTCGTGCTTGAGCACGAAGACACCGCCGTGCTGATCGAACAGTTTCGTGCCATTGCCCGCAACAACGGTCAGTCTGTTTACGTCTGGCAACATGAAAGCGGCATGGCGAATTTGCGCGAAGCGCATCATGCGCGCATACCTGGCTCGCAACGATTGGGTAATGCACTGCGCTACGTGCAGCAGAGCATCCACTTCGGCGTATATCTGTTCGAGCGTTTTCCGCTGCCCATGTCCGCCATGGATAGCACGTTGCTGCGCCAACTCGCGCGCGCACCGGCAGGACATGTGCGGCGTGTGGTGCTTCTGGATGCTGCGCCCGCTTTGACGGCGAGCCTCGACGATGTCGCTGTGCGTCTGAGCAGCACGTCCCAAGTAGCGCAACGTCCGCGTTTGCGCGACGGGCGCTGGCTACTGTGACCGCGCCGGTGTTCAAAGGGGGCATCTTGCTGGTCGCGTCGCAGCGCGAACTGCGCCGCGAGCTGTTCGATGTGCTCGATGGTCAAGGGCATCCGCCGATTCATTCCGCGCGCGATACCACGCATGCCGCCATTTTGCTGGAAGGGCGCGAGCCGCTCGCTTTGATTGTCGTGGCCTTCGATGGCGATGGCCGTTCGAGTCTGACGTTGTGCGAACAGTTGCGTTTGCTGCCGCCGTGTACGGACGCGCCGATTCTCGCTGTGCTGATCGATGACGCCACCATCAAACCTACGCAATTGCCGGCGGTGGTGGGTGGCTGGCTTTACGCATCGCAAGTCGGTACCGAGCTGATCCCGCGTTGGCAACAGTTGCAAGGCGGTACGGTTGAAGCCGTAGCGGCCGTCGAAGAAAAGCCGGTCAGCAAGGCAGTAAGTGCATCGCCTGCACGTCCATCGGGCGGCGACTACCGTTTTGTCTTTGAAGACGGCGACGGCGACTGGCTCATCATTGATCCGCTGGCGCAGCGCGTTGTCGAGGCCAGTCCCGCGTACATGCGGCACAGCGGTTTGGCCAACAGTGTGTTGACCAGCCTGAGCTTGAGCGAAGTGCTGTCGTTTGAAAGCGTCAGCATGGACAAGGCCTTTGCCGATGCCGATCGCCGATGGCTCGCCGCTCAGCGCAAATCGATCCGAGGACATGACACAGGCGAAGCAAGCGCGCGCCGTGTGCAGCAGAACGGCCGCGACTTGATTGCACTGCAGTTCCGCAGCGATCTTGCCGGCGTGCGCCCTGCGGTTGCGTTGACCTTGCTGGCGCGTTTGTTCAGCGGCAGTCACGACGATGCGGGCATCAAAGACACCGCACAATTGCTGCTCGATGAAATGGGTATGGATTACCTCGCCGTGTGGTCGGCGCGGCCGGAGGAAAGCAGCGTTCCGGTACAGGTCGTGCAGCGCTGGCGCGGTGACGAGCAGGTATGGCCCGGACCGCAACTGCAGAGTTCGTTGCGGCTTGTGCTGGGCGGCCGCACGCTCATGCATCCGAACGATGCGCGACGTCTTGCGGATGTCGATCCATTGATTGGTCAGTTGGGTCTGCGCGGATTTGTCGGTCTGCCACTACTTGACGAACGACGCAATGTGCTCGGTGCGTTGCTCGCAGGCAGTCGCAATCCCTTCGCCGAGCCGGAAATTCTCGAGCCAGTGCTGCACTGCTCGGCGGCGCATTTTGCGCACATGCTCGAGCTGCGTCGCACGCGCGAACAGGGGCGAGCGGAAGGCTTGTTGGATGCGCTGACGGGATTGCCAAACCGTCTGCTGTTCAACGACCGCCTCGACACCATCATTCGCGAAGCCAATCGCACGGGCGAAACGTTTGCGGTGCTGTTCGTCGACCTGGACCGTTTCAAGTTCATCAACGATACGCTTGGTCACGCAGTGGGCGATCAGGTGCTCGTTGCGGTAACGCAGCGCCTTCGCAGCAGCGTTCGTGCGTCCGACACGGTCGCACGATATGCCGGCGACGAATTCACCATCGTGCTTCGGCATATCGTGAAGACGGATGACGTGATGCGCGTCGCCGACAAGATCGTGCAGTTGATGGATGCACCGCTGCATCTGGAAGACGGTCCGGAGATACAGGTTACCGCGTCCATCGGTATCAGCTTCTTCCCGGAAGATGCCCCTGACGCGGAAACCCTGCTCAAGCATGCGGACGAAGCGATGTATGCGGCCAAGAGCATGGGGCGCAACAACTATCGCGTGTACGACGTCAGTCCCGCGCAAGAACAACAGAATGCCGCGTTGAAAGCACGGCTTCGCCATGCCGAAGGCAATGGCGAGCTGCGTGTCTTCTATCAGCCGCAGATCAACGCGACCAGCGAAGACATCGTCGGCATGGAGGCGTTGCTTCGCTGGGAGCATCCCGAGCTCGGCAATATCGGCCCAGGATTTTTCATTCCGTTGGCCGAAGAAACGGGCCTCATCGTATCGATCGGCGAATGGGTTCTGCGCACGGCATGCAAACAGGCGAAGATCTGGGAGGACCGCTTCGGTTTGCGCCTGCGGCTTGGCGTCAATCTTTCTGCCGTGCAGTTGATGCAGCCCGATCTCTCCGAACTCGTTGCCGAGGTATTGCAGGAAACGGGGCTCGAACCTGGATTGCTCGAACTGGAAGTGACGGAAAGCATCAGCATCAAGGCGGCCCCGAACCTGATGGAAAACATGCAGAAGCTGCATCGTCAGGGTTGTCATATCGCCATCGACGATTTCGGTACGGGCGCGGCATCGCTGGACTATCTGCGCAAGCTGCCGGCCGATCGCATCAAGATCGATCAAAGCTTCGTGCGCAATATCGGCGTCGATCCGGATGATGAGGCCATTGTCCGCGCGACCATCGAAATGGCGCACCGGTTGAAGCGTGGTGTGGTGGCCGAAGGTGTGGAAATCGAACAGCATCTGCAATTTCTTCGCACCAACAATTGCGATGAATTGCAGGGCTACCTGTTCTGCCGGCCCTTGCCCCAAAGCAGTTTCGAGCGCTTGCTGAGCGAACGTGAGCGCTTGCTGTCCGGCATCGAGGACCGTTTGCCAGCTTGAGCGCTGGTGGAACGTCCCTATCTTAGAATCGACCGATAAGCCATCGGTCCGTGCTGAACTTGTGGGCACGGCGCCGGTCTGAGCAGATCACCCATTCGATGGACGGCATCCCGGGTATGGCGCGGTAACGAAGGAGACAGCCCGGATGGGCGAAAACGAACTCGATAGTGCGCTGGTTGAGCGTGTACAAAACGGGGACAAGCGCGCTTTCGACTTGCTGGTTCGCAAGTATCAGCACAAGGTCATCGGTCTTATTTCCCGCTATATCCATAACTACGCCGAATGCGAGGACGTGGCGCAGGAGGCGTTTGTCCGCGCCTGGCGGGCCATCGGCTCGTTCCGGGGCGAGAGTGCTTTCTATACTTGGATGTACAAGATTGCGGTCAACACGGCCAAAAACCACTTGGTGGCCATGGGCCGGCGCCCTCCGACCGACGATATTTCGGTCGAAGACGCCGTTTTCGTGCCCGGCGCAGACCGCATGCAGGAGGGGGCTACCCCCGAACGCGAATTAATGCGACAAGAAATTGAACAAACCGTGTTTGCCACTGTCCAAGCTTTGCCCGAGGAGCTGCGGACGGCCATTACGCTGCGTGAAGTGGAAGGCCTCAGCTATGAAGAGATTGCCGAATCTATGGGCTGCCCGATCGGAACGGTACGTTCTCGTATCTTCCGGGCACGTGAGGCGATCGACGAGAAGTTGCGGCCGCTGCTTACTGACCGCGAGGATTGAATGTCATGAGTGATGCGAACATGGAAAATCTCTCTTCGGCAATGGACGGCGAGCTGTCCAAGGAAGAGCTGCGCTTTTTGTTGCGCAGGCTCGATCACGACACGTCGCTGCTTCAGGTTTGGACTCGCTATCACGTAGCGGGCGATAGCCTGCGTCAGCAACTGCCACCCCTGGCGGGTGCCGGCTTTGCGTCGCGGGTCATGCAGCTCATCGAAGACGAGCAGACGGCTGCCTCGCAGGTCGCTTCGCATCGCCGCGATTGGTTGCGCCTTTCCGTCGGTGGCGCGATTGCTGCCAGCGTTGCAGTCGCAGCGCTGATGGTTTCACAGCCGACGGCTCGGGATTCCGGTCATTCGGCGCATCTGGCGTCGGTTAACCCGGCTCCTCAAGCCGAGCCGCGAGCGGTTGCCGATGTGCAGCGCCCCGTCAGTAGTGCGCTGTCTGCCGTGCCACCCTCGTTGAGCGCCTATTCGGCGTCCAGCTTGAGCCAGCAAGCCTCGGCCACGTTGTCGGACCCGTCGGACAATCTGCTGTTTCAGCGCTATCCGATCGCCGGACAGGGCTATTCCATCAAGGGCTACAAGGCCCTCAACAATCAGGACGGCAGTTATCTGCTGCTGATTGATACACCGCAGGCCAAGGCCGCACCGCAACGCGCAGCCAATCAGGGAGCCGCAGGGCGTTAACCCTGCCGCTTCCAGCAACGGCCCTACGCGCTTCCTGTTTTCTTAAATTGTCCTCCCGTTCCATCCCTTACCCTGGAACGGGTAAGGGCGCCCGGAACTGAGGAGGAATCCATGAGTCAACCCCGTTTTGCCAGCAGCCTGTTGTGCTGCGCCTTAGCCTTGGGTCTCGCGGGATCCAGTCTGGCGCTTGCTCAAACTGCCGCCCCTGTTGCTGGATTGCCCGATTTCACCGGCATCGTGCAGAAAAACGCTGCCGCCGTCGTCCACGTCGAAGCCAAATATTCCGGCCGCCGCCCCAAGGGGGCCGACCCGGCACAAGGACAGGATGATCCTCAGGCGGAACTCTTCCGACGTTTCTTCGGTATGCCCATGATGCCGTCGCCGGAAGACCAGGCGCATACGTCGTTGGGTTCCGGCTTCATCATTTCGAGCGACGGCTACATCCTCACCAACAATCACGTTGTCGATCATGCCGACACCGTGACGGTTCGCCTGCAGGATCGCCGCACGCTCACGGCGAAAGTGGTCGGTACCGATCCCACCTATGACATCGCGTTGTTGAAAGTCGATGCGGGTGGAAGTCTGCCGGCGGTGACCATTGGCGATTCGCGCTTGCTGAAGCCGGGCCAGTGGGTGTTGGCGATTGGCTCGCCCTTTGGGTTCGATTTCACAGTGACGCAAGGCATTGTCAGTGCGGTGGGTCGAACCATGGGCAATCAGGATCAGCCTGATACTTCGTTCATTCAAACCGACGTTCCGATCAATCGAGGCAATTCCGGCGGACCGCTGTTCAACCTGCAAGGCCAGGTCGTCGGCATCAATTCGCAGATCTATTCCGACACCGGTGGTTATCAGGGCATCGCCTTCTCGATTCCGATCGACGTGGCGATGAACGCGGTGGAGCAGTTGAAAACCCAGGGCTATGTCACGCGCGGCCAGTTGGGTGTGATGGTCAAGCCGGTGGACGACGATGTGGTCAAGGCGCTCAAGCTTGGCAGTTCCAAAGGCGCGATCGTCGTGAGCGTTTCGCCGCAAAGCGCGGCCGCGAAGGCGGGTTTGCAGGCGGGTGACGTCATTCTTGCGTTCAACGGTCATCCGGTTGAACAAGGTTCGGATCTGCCGCCGATGGTTGCGATGACGAAGCCCGGCACCACGGTGCCAATCGAGGTTTACCGCAACGGCCAGGACAAGACGGTCAATGTCACCGTTGGCACCATGTCGCGAGACACGAGTGCCCGTTCCTCTGCCGGGACGCCAGCAGCACCTTCCGGGGGTGCCGATGCGCTCGGCCTGAGCGTGCAAAGCCTGGATCAGTCCGCGCGCAACCAGTTGGGTCTGAAAGCAGGCGAGGGCGTGGGGATAACCGACGTTACCGGTCCGGTCGCGTCCCAGGCCGGTCTGCAGCCGGGTGATGTGATTTTGATGGTGAATCAAAAGAAGGTAGGCAGCGTGGAGGCCTATAAGGCCGCCACCGCAGGCGTGAAACCCGGGGACACGGTGCTGCTCCTCGTTCGCAGGGGCGATGCGACGAATTTCGTCGCGCTTACGGTTCCTGCCGACAAAGATGAGTGATTCGCTCCCAAAGGCCTGCTTTAACAAGCAGGCCTTTGAATTTGCGGACTAACTCGTACAGTTGCGCGTCGCATTCCATGCGATAATGCGCGGCTAATGTCGCCATCCCGGTGATAGGCTGCCTGTGCATCGCACGAGGCGGTGAAGCTGACAGCGTATTCCATGGAACTGATCCGCAATTTCTCCATCATCGCCCATATCGATCACGGCAAGTCGACGCTTGCCGACCGCATCATTCAAATTTGCGGCGGACTGGCCGAGCGTGAGATGGAAGCCCAGGTGCTGGACAGCAACCCAATCGAGCGTGAGCGCGGCATCACCATCAAGGCGCAGTCCGTGTCGTTGCCGTACAAGGCGCGCAACGGCAAGACCTATCAGCTCAACTTCATCGACACGCCCGGCCACGTCGACTTCTCCTATGAAGTGAGTCGTTCGCTCGCGGCCTGCGAAGGCGCGTTGCTGGTTGTCGATGCGGCGCAGGGCGTGGAAGCGCAGTCAGTTGCCAACTGCTACACCGCAGTGGAGCAGGGACTCGAAGTGGTGCCGGTGCTCAACAAGATCGACCTGCCGACCGCCGATCCTGAAAAAGTGAAGGGTGAGATCGAAGCGGTTATCGGCATTCACGCAGACGATGCCGTGGCCGTCAGCGCCAAGACGGGCGAGAACGTGATCGAAGTGCTCGAAGCCATCGTGGCCCGCATTCCGCCACCGAAGCCGCGCGATACTGATCGCCTCCAGGCGCTGATCATCGATTCGTGGTTCGACAACTATCTCGGCGTCGTTTCGCTCGTGCGCATCATGCAGGGCGAAATCAAACCTGGCGACAAGCTACTGGTGATGTCCACCGGCCGCTCGCACGAGGTCAGCGAAGTGGGCGTCTTCACGCCCAAACGCAAGAAGCTCGAAAAGCTTTCCGCGGGTGAAGTGGGCTGGATCACGGCAGCCATCAAGGATGTGCACGGCGCGCCTGTGGGCGATACGCTCACGTCATCATCCAAGCCAGCACCACACGCGCTGCCCGGTTTCCAGACCATGCAGCCACGTGTGTTCGCGGGCCTTTTTCCGGTGTCTGCGGACGATTATCCGGCGCTGCGCGAGGCGCTCGACAAGCTGCGCCTCAACGATGCTGCGCTGTTCTTCGAACCGGAAAGCTCCGAGGCCATGGGCTTTGGATTCCGTTGCGGCTTCCTTGGCATGCTGCATATGGAGATCGTGCAGGAACGCCTCGAGCGCGAATACGATCTGAATCTGATCACGACCGCGCCGACGGTGGTTTACGAGATCCTCAAGACCGACGGCACGATCATGCAGCTGGATAACCCAGCGCATTTGCCCGCGTCGCCGCAAATCGAAGAGATTCGCGAACCGATCATCGTTGCCAACATCCTTACGCCACCCGATTACATCGGCAACATCATCACGTTGTGCGAAGAAAAGCGTGGTGTGCAGCGTTCGATTCAGTATCTCGCGACGCAGGTGCAAATCAGCTACGAGCTTCCGCTCGCGGAAGTCGTGCTCGATTTCTTCGACAAGCTCAAGTCCGTGTCGCGCGGTTATGCGTCGATGGATTATCACCTCGAGCGCTTTGATGCCGGTCCGTTTGTACGTGTGGACGTGCTGATCAACGGCGATCGCGTTGATGCATTAAGCCTGATCGTGCATCGCAGTCATGCCGATCGCCGTGGCCGCGATCTGGTCGAGCGCATGAAGGACCTGATTCCACGTCAGCAATTCGACGTCGCGATCCAGGCGGCTATTGGCGCGCAGATCATCGCGCGTTCAACCGTGAAAGCGCTGCGCAAGAACGTCTTGGCCAAATGCTATGGCGGCGATGTGAGCCGCAAAAAGAAGCTTCTGGAGAAGCAGAAAGAAGGCAAGAAACGGATGAAGCAGGTCGGTCGGGTTGAGATTCCGCAGGAAGCTTTCCTCGCCGTGCTTAAGGTAGACAAATAGCATCGGGCTATGGAGTCATCGCATGGATTTTGATTTTTCGGCAATTCTGCTCGCACTCACCGTCGTTTTTGGCGTCGTGTGGGGCCTTGATCGCCTGTTTCTCTACAAAAAGCGCAAGGCACGTTTCGACGCGGCACGTGAGGATTACCGTGATCCCGCCGCCGTGGATTGGGCGCGTTCGCTCTTCCCGGTCATCTTCGTCGTGCTGTTGCTGCGCTCATTCATCGCCGAGCCGTTTCGCATTCCGTCCGGTTCGATGATGCCGACGCTGGACGTTGGCGATTTCATCCTGGTCAACAAGTTCGCGTATGGGTTGCGCCTGCCGGCGTTCAACAACAAAGTCGTCGGCCTTGGCGAGCCCAAGCGTGGCGACGTCGTCGTGTTCAGGTTTCCCGGTTACATCTGTCAGGACGAGAACGGCAATACGGTCCGCAGCGGCGATATCTCCTGCACGGATCCGCATGCGCCGGTTGCCAATCAGAATTGGATCAAACGTGTCATTGGCTTGCCTGGCGATACGATCGAAGTTCACGACAGTCAGATCGTGATCAACGGTAAGCCGGTTGTCGATACGGAAATCGGTCCCTTCAAGGGCAACCCGAATCGCGCCGAGGACAACGAGCTGCTCTACAACAACGCGACGATCTGGTCCGAGCAGCTGGGCTCGGTCAACCACTTGATTGCACGCATGCCTTCACGCGGCCCGACGCCGCCGATCCCCAATTCGCGCGTGCCTTCCGTCGTGCCGCCGAACTGCTATATCGTAATGGGCGATGACCGTGAAAACAGCGAAGACAGCCGTTGGTGGGGGTGTCTGCCCGAGCAGAATCTGGTGGGCAAAGCCTTCATGATCTGGTTTAGCTGGAAGGGGCTCCATACTGGCGCCGTGGATTTCCACCGCATCGGAACGGTCATCCGTTAAATCGCAGCCATTGCCAGCCCTCGTCGAACCGTGAACATGTCGCTGGCGGAGCGTGGGCATAACGGGCAAAGTAGGCTACAAGGCCGGTTTGAATCGGAACGCGCCGCGTCGGCGGCATAGTGAGGGGGCTATGAAATCGAAGCATGCAGGCATGACGTTGATCAGTTTTCTGATTTTATTGCTGGTGGTTGGCTTTTTTGCCTATATGGCGATGAAGCTCGTGCCGGCATACACCGAGTTTATGGGTGTGCAAAAAGCCATGAACGATATGGCGACCGAGAACTTTGAGGGTAAGACGCCGCTACAGATCCGCAACGATCTAATCAAGAAGATGGACTATCAGTACGTCAGCGATGGCACGATCACGCCCGACGACATCACCATTGCAAAGGGCGAACAGGGGCTTCAGTTGCAAGTTGCGTACGACAAGGACATTCCGTTTATTTCCAACATCGATTTTCTGGTGCACTTTGAAAAAAGTGTGCCCATACAAGGCAACGTTGCCGCTTCTCAGTAAGACGCAGTGGAGCTGACGTATCACTTCCGCGATCCATCGCTTGCCATATTGGCGTTGACGCATCGTAGCGCGGGTAAACCCAACAACGAGCGGATGGAGTTCCTCGGCGACGCTTTGCTTGGAGCCATCGTCGCCGAGATGCTGTATGAGACGCATCCCAAGGCCAGTGAAGGCGAGATGTCACGTCTTCGTGCGCAATTGGTGAACGGTCAGGCGCTTGCCGAGATGGCGCGCGAACTTGAGCTTGGCGATCGTCTCAAGCTCGGCTCGGGCGAGCTCAAGAGCGGTGGCTTTCGGCGAGACTCGATCCTTGCCGATGCATTCGAAGCGCTTGTCGCTGCGGTTTACCTCGATGGTGGTTTTGAGGCCTGTCGCCAGACGGTGAGAGGCCTGTTTGCCGATCGCGTCACCGCGTTGCCGCGCTCCTCCAAGGACCCCAAGACGCGGTTGCAGGAGTGGTTGCAGGCCGAAGGTTGGCCCTTGCCTCAGTACGAGCTGGTGGGCAGTGAAGGCGAAGACCACGCGCGCATCTTCGATGTGAATTGCGTGGTCATGGAACCGATGGCCATCACTGCCGCGGGGCGGGGCAGTAGTCGCCGGCTGGCCGAGCAGGATGCCGCAGAAATGGTGCTGAGCCGATTGCTGGATACCCGCGACAGCCCATGACACCTGGCGCCGGGCATCCGATCAGGATGGCCTGTCTCCTCATTAACCGTTTTATCACGTTGTATTTTTCAGTGGCGCTCGCAGACAGGTAGCGCCATGCTTACAGCCGTCCACGAGAGTATTTTTATCCCATGAATGACGATCGCGAAGACGACTTCGCCGAACACGAATTGCCGCATCCGGATTTCCGCTGTGGCTTCGTTGCACTGGCCGGACGACCGAACGTCGGCAAATCGACGTTGCTCAACGCCCTGATCGGCGTTCGCTTGTCTATCGTCAGCCCACGGCCGCAAACGACGCGTCATCGAATCCTTGGTATCGCTACCAGCGAAGCGGGGCAGATCCTTTATGTGGATACGCCCGGGTTGCACCGTGGCGCCAAGCGCGCGATGAATCGCAGCCTCAACCGTGCGGTTCGTTCGGCCATCAGCGAAGTGGAACTGGCTGTGCAGGTGATCGAGGCGGGGCGCTGGACCGATGAAGACGAGGCGCTCTACGAAGCTCTAGATGAGCAAAAGGTGCCGCGATTGCTCGTCATCAACAAGGTCGACCTGACGAAAGATAAGGCGGCGTTGCTGCCCTTCGTTGCGGAGCTGAGTGAAAAGCACAGCTTTGAAGCTGTGCACTATGTCAGTGCTTTAAAGCGCAAGGGCCTGGAAGCGCTGACGCATGACATCATCACGCGCTTGCCCGTGCGTGCGCCGGTGTTTGGCGAAGACGAAATTACGGATCGAAGCGAACGCTTCCTCGCCGCAGAAATGGTGCGCGAGCAACTGATGTTGCGTCTGGATCAGGAGCTGCCTTACGCGACTACGGTTGAGATCGAACAATTCCAGGATCGCCCGGACGGCATTGCGGAAATTCACGCGGTGATCTGGGTGGAGCGCGACGGTCAAAAGGCCATTGTGATCGGTCAGGGCGGCGAGCAACTCAAGGCGATTGGCACGGCAGCGCGCCGGCATATGGAGCGCATGTTCGATCGCAAGGTTTTTCTGCGACTGTGGGTGAAGGTCCGTGAGGGTTGGGCGGACGACGAGTCTTTGCTGAAGCAGTTTGGTTACACGGACTAGCGAAAGTGATGATCCGGCAGGAACGATGGGGCGGCGGTCATCATGCTCCTTGAGCAACAGCCTGCCTTCGTCTTGCATTCGCGCCCTTATCGGGAAACGTCGTTGCTGCTCGAATGTCTGACGCGCGATGCGGGACGTCTCGGCGTCGTCGCGCGTGGCGTACGCGGCGCGCGTTCCCGGGTATCGCGGGCGCAACTGGAGCCTTTTCAACCGTTGCTGCTCGATCTGCAGCTGCGCGGCGAGCTGGCGACATTGCGTCATGCCGAATTGTCGTCGTTGCCGTTGCGTTTATCAGGTGATGCCGCACTCGCCGGCCTCTACGTCAACGAACTGGTCGTGCGATTGACCGAGCGCCAGGATCCGCTTTCCACGCTTTACTCCGCCTACGCGCAGACGCTTGGCCGCTTGGCTACCGGGGAGTCGTTGAGCTGGCAATTGCGTCGTTTTGAAAGAGATCTGCTTGCGTCGCTTGGTTACGCCATGCAGCTGGAGGTTGAGGCGGACGGCGATGCGCCATTGCAACCCGATGCAACCTATACCTATCGCCCTGAGCATGGCGCAGTACTTTGCAATGCCACCGATCCGCATGCCTTGAAAGGCAGCGTTCTATTGGCGCTGGGCGAAGATCGCATGCCCGACGCACAGGGACTGCAAGCGCTTCGCGGCACGATGCGCGAATTGATTCGCTTTCACCTCGGCGGTGTCGAATTGCGTGCCTGGCGTGTTTTGCGCGGCGCGCTGACACGCCGCTGAAGTCACTGCGCGTCCAGCGCCTGGATTGTCTGCAACAACGATTGGCGAAAATCAGCCAGCGGCAGCATCGCTCCGCGCTGCGCTAGTTTCAAATGGCGTTGCAACGACATGCTGTGTTCGGCTAATGACGCTGCCCCGCAAAAGCCGCAGGAAGAACGAAGCTTGTGCAGCCGTGTTTCCAGCGCGGTGGCATCCGAGCTTAGCGCGTCAAGTTCCTCGTTCAGATGGAGCAATTCCTGGCGAAAGAGTTTGCGCAGGGCCTGCATAACGGCAGGCGTACCGCTGGCGTTCAAGGCGAGCTTGTCGTCCAGCAGCGGCAGTTGCTGGCTATCGATCGCCGCGAAGGCCAGGATGCCCTGCAGATCACTTAACGTACAGGGTTTGAGCAGGACCGCATGAAATCCGGCCTCCAATAAGCTGCGCTGCTTGCTGGCATCGAGCTCGGCGCTGCTCGCGACCGCGGGTGTGCGCGCCGAAAGGGCATGGATGTCATCGCGAAGCTGGTTCAGCACGCTTACGGCATCGGTGTCCAGCATGCGGCAATCGAGCAGCAATAGGTCAAACGCTTCTGTGCGTGCTCGATTGAGCGCCGCTCCCCCATCGGGGCTCAAAGCCACGCGCGCACCGAGCTGCTGCAGGGCATTCCCCAGGAAGCACCGGCTGGTCGCGTCGTCGTCGGCCACCAGCACATACGGTCCGGCAGCATCGGTGGGCGAGGAAGGGGACAGGTACGGCATCGTCGTTGTCCGTTTCGTTCAGCTTAGTTTGGCAGAATGGGCGGACATGTTTCGTTCATTGCGCCGCTCGCTACTTTGCCTGTGTACCTTCTGCGGTTTGATGGGGGCGGTACCGGTGTGGGCGGATACGGTCGTCGCGGCCAAGCGAGTCGATGTCCCGGGCGCCAGCCTGCAGGACATCACAGCACGGCTGGCGCCAGGCGCAGATCCGAACACGGTAAAGATCAGCCTGCACGCAAGCAAGGCTGACTTCCCGACATTGGGCTGGCGGAAGGTCGGCCTGACACTGCAAGGCAATCTTCGGCGCGATATCCAAATGCGCTGGCTGTTCGACGGCACTGCACAGTTCACTGGCGCTCCCGGTGGTGCGTTGAGCAACGCGATCATTGCGGTGGTGATGGACGGATCGGCGAACACGCTGGAAGTCGATGCGACGCAAGGTGTGATACGCGTCGGTGCAGCGCTTCCGCTGGATCAGCCCAGCCACGCGCAGATCAACATGCACAATCTGCCGGCCGGCTGGTTGCAAGGCTTGTTGGCAACCGTTTGGGCAGGGCATGTTGCTGGCGGAAAAGTGGATGCTGAACTCGCGCTCGATGTACGAGACGAAGGATTCCAGTCGTCCGGCGATGTCACGACGGCAGACCTTAAATACACCACACCTGCAGGCAACGTCGCCGCAGATGGGTTGGCTGGGCATGCGCGTTTCGCGCTGGATGCAACACATCGTCCAGCACAACTTGCCTTGAACGGCAGCCTGCATGGCGGTCAGTTGCAGTTCGGACCCGCGCTCGCGCGCTTGCCTGACCATGATATTGCGCTGGATCTTGTGGCCAATATGGAACATGGCGGTGCAGAGGTCAGTCGCCTTCATCTGGATGACGCGGATGCCTTGCAGCTCGATGGTGCACTCTCCATCGATGCAAAAGGCAATCTGCAGAAATTGAAACTCGATCATTTCCAGGCACGTTTCCCAGCAGCCTACGATCGCTACGGTCAACCCTGGTTCGATAACGCGTTAGCGCCGAACTTGCATATCAGCGGCCAGCTTGATGGCCATCTCGACTACGTGGCGGATAGCTGGCGCAGTTTCGCCTTCCATAGCGACGGGCTGGATCTTGCCGATAGCACTGGCCAGCTTCAGGCCAGCGGCCTTCACGGGAACGTTGACTGGTCAGAACAGGGTGACAAACCGCCGACCACGTTCGGCTGGAATCAGCTGGTATGGCGCAAATACGCAGTCGGCGCCGCGCAATCGCATTGGCACAGTCATGACGGAAGTCTCGCGCTGCAGTCACCGTTGGATATGCCGCTGCTCAAAGGTCAGGTTCATCTCACGGCGTTGGAATGGCGCCCTGCTGCTGCCAAAGCGCAACGCCTGAATCTCGCTGCCAGTGTGGCTGGCGTTGACCTCGCGACGCTCAATCAAACCATGGGCTGGACGCCGATCGCCGGCACGCTGGATGGCACGATTTCGTCCATGTCGTCGATCAACGAGCGATACGAGCTTCAAGGCGAGCTCACCGCCAAGGCGTTCGACGGCACAGCTGTTCTCACGCACCTCTCCGTGCAGCAACCGCTGAGCGAGAACCCGATCATCACTACGGATGTCGCGCTGCATCAGCTCGATCTCGCGCCGCTTGCCGATACCTTCAGTTTCGGCAGCATGACCGGCCGTCTGGATGGCTCGATCAACGGGGTGCAACTTGTGGGTGGTAACCTCGTCGCATTCAAGGCGTCATTGCTCGCCCAGAACGGCGGGAAGATCAGCCTGCACGCCGCCAACAATCTCTCCGTTGTAACTGGCGGTACCGCGGCGGGCGGTTTCCAGGGCGCGGTGATGAAGCTCTTCAAGACGCTCAATTACAAGCGGATGGGGATCGACACCACCTTGCAGAATGGGGTGTGCACGTTCAGTGGTCTCGACGGAGATGCTAGCGGCTACACCATCGTCGAAGGCAGCGGCTTGCCCTATCTGCACGTGGTGGGCGAGCAGACGCGAATCGACTGGCCGACGTTCTTGCACCGTCTCAAGGCAGCGTCCCAAGGCAACGTCGCCGATCGCTAATTCGGGCCTCCTGGCTCCTCGGCCACGGCTGGTATCATGGGCGGATGCGGAAGGTTGGCCATGGCCTACGCTTTCTTCTGTTACCTCATGACCACGCCCGGGCTCATCGATCCGGGTGCCCGCTTTTCCAAGAGTGCCGATGAAAGAATTTGAAGCCGCCATCACCGATTTGAGTCACGACGGCCGGGGCGTTGCACGCATCGACGGCAAGACCGTATTCGTCAGCGGCGCCTTGCTCGGCGAGCAAGTGCGCATACGGATGCGCAAACGTCACCGCAATTTCGATGAAGCCGAAACCGTCGAAGTGATCACCCCGTCGGAACATCGCGTTGAGCCTCGTTGCCGTCACTTCGGGCAATGCGGCGGCTGCTCGTTGCAGCATCTCGATGCCGTCGCGCAGATCGAAGCCAAGCAACGTGTGCTTGTCGATAATTTTGCGCGCATCGGCAAGGTGGAACCGGAAAGCTGGCTTGCGCCGCTTACCGACGAAGCCTGGGGTTATCGTCGCAAGGGTCGTTTGTCCGTGCGCGCGGTGGCCAAGAAAGGCCGAGTGCTTGTTGGCTTTCGCGAAGAAAGCAATCCGCGTTTCGTCGCCGACATCACGCATTGCGATGTCGTGCATCCGGCGCTGGGGCCGAAGATCGGTTTGCTCGGCGAACTCATCAGCAACATGGATGCGGCAGCGGAAATTCCGCAGATTGAATTTGCCGCGGGCGACGACACCATCGCATTGGTTTTCCGCCACCTGCAGCCGCTTAGCGAGCGCGATCGCGCCGCACTCATCGCGTTTGGTCAGGAGCACGGCTTTGCGATCTACCTCCAGCCGGGAGGCATCAGTAGCGTGCATCCGCTGTGGCCCGAACATCCGCGACTCGCCTTCCGAATTCCCGCCGGGGAAGGCGTGCAGGATGTCGAACTCGAATTTCAGCCGCTCGATTTCGTGCAGGTCAATGCCGGCATGAATCGCCGCATGATGGCGCGCACGCTGGAATTGCTCGATCCGCAGCCGACCGACCATGTACTGGATCTCTTCTGCGGGCTGGGCAATTTCACCTTGCCGCTCGCGCGCCGCGTTGCGGAAGTGACGGGTGTGGAAGGGGAGCATGGCCTTGTCACACGCGCCGCGGAGAATGCTGCCAGAAACGGTATTACCAATGCGCGCTTCCATGTGGCCAATCTGTTTGAAGATCAGCGTGGCACAGACTGGTCCCGCAAGCCGTGGGACAAGCTATTGCTCGATCCGCCGCGCGCAGGAGCCGACAAGGTGCTTGAGTATCTGCCGCATAAGGAGACCAGCCGCATTGTCTACGTATCCTGTCATCCGGCATCGTTGGCGCGAGACGCGGGCATCCTGGTCAACCAACATGGTTTCCGGCTGAAATCCGCTGGCGTGATGGATATGTTCCCGCACACTGCACACGTCGAATCCATTGCGCTATTCGAGCGCCGCTAAGGGGCAGACGATGGGCATCGAAATCGAACGCAAGTTTCTCCTGGCCAACGATGATTGGCGACAAGCGGTGACGGAGAGCAAGCGCATCGCCCAGGGTTATCTGGTCGACGTGAGCGCGATGCGAGACGGAACGGCGCGCGCGTCGGTACGGGTGCGCATCAGCGGCGAACAAGCGTGGCTCAACATCAAATCAGTGGACTTGGGCGTATCGCGCGCCGAATACGAATTGCCGTTGCCGCTCGATGACGCCAAAACCATGCTTGAGACACTCTGCGATGGCGCGCTGGAAAAGACGCGTCACCACGTAACCATTGACGGCTGGCTGTTCGAGGTCGATGAATTCAGTGGCAACAACCGTGGCCTGATCGTCGCGGAAATCGAATTGCCTGCCGCCGATGCGCACTTTCCGCGTCCGGCATGGCTGGGACGCGAAGTGAGCGATCTGGAGCGGTACTACAACGTGAATTTGATCGGGCACCCATACACCACGTGGAGCCCGGCCGAGCGCGACGCGAACGACGCCAAACCCATGCACGGAGTAAAGGCCTGATGTTGCTGATCGGTATCGCCGGACCCGAGCTGTTGCCGCACGAGCGCGCGTGGCTCACGGCACCGGGTGTGGCTGGTGTGATTTTGTTCTCGCGCAACTATGCCAACCGCGATCAGCTGCTCTCGCTGGTCGAATCGATCCGCGAAGTGGCGGGTGAAGACACGCTGATTGCCGTGGATCAAGAAGGCGGCCCGGTGCAGCGTTTCCGCGAAGGGTTTACCCGATTGCCGGCGCTCGCACGCATTGGCGAGGTGTACGACCGTGATCCTGCCGAAGCCGTGCGTCTGGCCGAAGAACACGCCTGGGTGATGGCCAGCGAATTGCGCGCCAGTGGTATCGATTTCAGTTTTGCCCCGGTCGCGGATCTCGCACGTGGTAACGCCGCCATTGGTTCGCGTGCTTTCCATGCCGATCCGGCGATTACGGGTGAACTGGTTCAAGCCTACGTGCGCGGCATGCATCTGGGCGGGATGGCTGCCGTGCTGAAGCACTTTCCGGGGCATGGGTCCGTCGCTGCGGATACCCACAAGGCGCAGGCCATTGATCCGCGTTCATTGGACGATATCCGCCGCGATGATCTTCGCCCCTTCACGGAAGCGTTCGCCGCGCATGCGGAGGCAGTCATGATGGCCCATGTGGTCTATCCGGCAGTCGACGATCAACCGGCAGGCTATTCGCGTCGCTGGATTCACGGCATCCTGCGCGACGAACTCGGCTTTCAGGGTGCCGTGATCAGCGATGACATCAGCATGGCCGCCGCCGGCGTCGCGGGTAGCGTAGAGAAACGCATTCACGCGCATTTCGCCGCCGGCTGCGATCTCGTGCTGGCCTGTTTCCCCGACGTGGTGGAAGAGGCCATTGCCGCGATGCCGCAAGCTTCCGAGACCAGCATGCAACGCGTCGCCATACTGCGCGGCGCAATCGGCGCAACCTGGGCCGGTTTGCTCGACAATCCGCAACGCGATCGCTTCGTCGCCCGCGTCACTGCATTGGATCACTAAGGAATCTCCATGAGCCAATCTCCACCGTCCCTGACCGATGCGCTGCTGCGCTCAGACAAGCTATTCGATCGCGAACAACTGGACACCGTGATCGCGGACATGGGCCGTGCCATCGACGCCACGCTCGATGGCGAGCGTGCGGTGTTCCTTACCGTCATGAACGGTGCCTTGGTGTTCGGCGGCTTGCTGGCTCTGACGATCCGCACCGATATGGAATTCGATTACGTGCATGCCACGCGTTATCGCGGTAAAACATCCGGCAGCGATCTGCATTGGCTGCGCGAGCCCGTCGTGTCGCTGCAGGACCGTACCGTGCTGCTCGTCGACGACATTCTCGACGAAGGCCATACGTTGAAAGCCGTTCGCGACGATTGTCTTCAGCGTGGTGCGAAGCGCGTACTGGTGGTCACGCTGTGCTGCAAACAGCACGATCGCGTCGCCGAGGGCATCATCAGCGATTTCAACGGCGTGGAATTGCCCGACCGTTATGTCTTCGGCTTCGGCATGGACTACTACGAACAAGGCCGTAATCTGCCTGCCATCTATGCGCTGAAAGAATAGGGCGCAATCGTGCTTTCTCTTCACTTGTAAACGTATTCACGCCAGGCCATTCCATGACCTCTTCCATTGATCTCGCCGTCATCGGCGGCAGCGGCCTCTATAAATTTCCGGGCCTCGAAAACACTTCTCGTCAAAGCGTCGATACCCCCTACGGTCCGGCATCGGGCGATGTAGTGATCGGCGATTTTGCGGGCCGTCGCATTGCTTTTCTGGCGCGCCATGGCGAAAGCCATACGCTACCGCCGCATCGCGTGAATTACCGCGCCAACCTCTGGGCACTGCAGCACCTGGGTGCGCGCCGGGTGATCGGTGTGAATGCGGTAGGTGGCATTCGCGCCGACATGGGGCCGCGCGTCATCGTCATTCCCGACCAGGTCATCGATTACACGCACGGGCGCTACACCAGCTTTTGCGATGTCGAAGGCGCCGGGGTCAAACATATCGATTTCAGCGAACCGTATACCGCGTCGCTGCGAACGGCATTGATCGGCGCAGCCCATCGTGCAGGCGTCGCGGTTATCGACGGCGGTTGCTACGGTGCAACACAGGGGCCGCGCCTGGAAACCCGCGCCGAAATCGCCCGTATGAAACGCGACGGCTGCGATCTGGTCGGCATGACCGGCATGCCCGAAGCCTGCCTCGCCCGCGAGCTGGAACTGGATTACGCCTGCCTTGCGTTGGTCGCCAACTTTGCCGCCGGCTGCGGCGACGAAGCGGAAATCAGCATCGAAGAGATCTTCGCCCACCTCGCGGCCGCCACCGCCCAGGTGCCGCCGATCCTCGCCGAACTGCTTAAAACCTAAGCAATCAACCCGCTTTAGGTCATACCCCGCGCAGTCACATATTGCGCTTTACCCAGAAACGTGCAGATACTTTCTCCGTGCCAGGGGCGGTGGACCTAGGGGTAGAGGTTGGTTCTCGCAGAGACTTGGTGCATCCAGTCCTTAGATTCAGAGGTTCACGCAATGCGTTTCGGTACGGTCAAGTGGTTCAACGACGCCAAGGGTTTCGGTTTTATCGCACCCGAGGACGGTGGGGAGGACGTGTTTGTCCACTTCTCGGCGATCAACTCCAAGGGCTTTCGTAGCCTGCAGGAAGGCCAGCGCGTGAAGTTCGAAGTGACCCAGGGCCCGAAAGGTGCCCAGGCTTCCGGTGTCGAACTCGCGGTCTGATCAATCCGTCTATAGCAGTTCGGAGAAAGCCTTGCCTAGCGCAAGGCTTTCTCTTTTTATAAACATGGCTTTTTGCGTGCACCCCTTCTCCCCTCTGGGGAGAAGGTTGGGATGAGGGGCCAATCTTGCGGCGCCTCGATTCAAAGCGCGCTCTTATAAGCATTCAACGCAAGAATACCCTCGCCTCAATCCTCTATGCGGAGGAAAGAGCAGCCGAATGCGAAGAGCCGTTCTCGTTGGATCAGGCTACAAACTGCAAACGTGCCAGTTCGGCGTAAAGACCGCCTTCGGCCAAGAGGCTCGCATGCGTGCCTTGCGCAATGATGCGTCCGCCATCCATCACCACAATGCGATCCGCACGCTGCACGGTGGCCAGACGGTGCGCGATAACCAGCGTGGTACGGCCTTTTTCCAGCCGTTCCAGTGCCTGTTGAATCGCCGCTTCCGATTGTGCATCCAACGACGAAGTCGCCTCGTCCAACAGTAGCAATGGGGCATCACGCAGAATCGCACGCGCAATCGCCACGCGCTGGCGCTGACCGCCCGACAGACGTACGCCGCGCTCGCCCAGTTCCGCGTTATAGCCATCCTGCAGCAGCTGGATGAAATCGTTCGCCTCGGCGGCGCGGGCGGCATCGTGCACTTCCTCGTCGCTGGCGTCTTGCCGTCCGAAACGGATGTTGTCAGCAGCGCTGCCGCTGAACAGCACCGTTTCCTGCGGCACCAGTGCGATGGCGCCGCGTAGTTCCGGCAGTGTCATCGCGCGAAGATCGACGCCATCGAACGTGATGCGGCCACGTTGCGGATCGTAGAAGCGCAGCAGTAGCGCAAAGACGGTGCTCTTGCCGGCGCCGGAAGGTCCGACCAGTGCCACCGTTTCGCCTGGGCGTATATCGAGATTGAAGTCGTGCAGCGCAGGAGCATCAAGGCGCGTCGGATAGCGAAACTCGATGTGCTCAAAACGCAGCGCGCCGTGAACGGGTGTTGGCAGTGCGACGGGGTTCGGCGGGTCGGCAATCGTCGCGTCCTCGGCGAACAGTTCGCCAATGCGCTCCATGGCACCGGCTGCACGCAACACGTCGCCCCACACATCGGACAAACCCATCATCGAACCGCCGGAATACACAGCGTAAAAGATGAATTGCGCGAGGACGCCTTCCTCGAGTGTTCCGGCGAGCACATCGCGTGCACCGACCCAGAGCACCAGGGTGATCGCGCCGAAAAACAGCGTGATCACAACGGCCGTGAGAATCGAACGCACACCGATACGCTTGCGCGCAGTCGACAGCGCGCGCGCGATGGCATCGCCATAGCGGTCGCTTTCTATGCCCTCGCGCGCATAGGCTTTCACGGCCGATGCGGCGTTGAGTGTTTCGTTGGCAATCGCCGCTGCGTCGGCGAGACGATCCTGGCTGGCACGCGAAAGCTTCTGTACGCGACGGCCGAATATCAGGATGGGCAGGACCACGGCGGGAATCACCAGCGCGGTAAGGCCGGCGAGTCGCGGACTGGTCCAGACCATCGCAACCGTCGCGCCGATCAGCATGACCGCACTGCGCAAGGCAACCGAAATGCCCGAGCCGACCAAGGCCTGCACCACCTCGGTATCCGTACCCAGGCGTGATGTCAGTTCGCCCACGCGGTTGCGTTCGTAGAACCCGACATCCAGACGAATCACGTGCGCATAGAGTTTGGAGCGAAGCGCGGCAAGCGTGCGTTCGCCCAACAGCGAGATGCAGTAGAAGCGCGCCGCGGTGGCGAAGGCCATCACCAATGCAACGACAAACAGCGCCAGAAAGCTGCCGTTGATGGCTTGCGCATTGGAGTGGCGAAAGCCGTGGTCGAACATGTGCCGCACCGCGACCGGCAATACCAGCGCGGAAGCGGAGGACAAGGCCAGGAACAGCAGCCAGCCAAACGCTAGCGTCCGGTTGGGCCGCACAAACGGCCACAACAGCTTCAGCGAGCCGATGCGGCGAGGGCGTTTGGGATCGTTGGCCGGGGGTGTGCTCATGGGTTCTCGCCGTATGCCGTTCGAATTCACATGGGGCCCGCGCCAGACGATTCAATCATTTGCAGCTGGGAGGGGCCCGCTGGCCGCGATAGCAGGCCGCCCCAGCGCGGCGGTGTGCCTATCTCGCAGGCGCAGGAACGGACGTTCCACCCCATAGTGGAGCAGGGTGCCGAAAAGGAAAATCGTCACGGCGTAGAGCAAAAACGCGGCCCAGCCGTGGATCTGCGGGTGCGTGGCGAGCGAACTGGCGACCCGATGCATGGCCAGTTTGTGGCTGAGGTAAAGGCTGTAGGACATCGCCGCCATCCAGCCGGCTCCGGGAACCTGCCAGCGCCCAAAGCTTTGCTTAGTTGCCGCCGCGGCAACGAGCAGGGCGAATCCCAGCGCGAGTAACGGGAAGCCGAACACGACCGGCGCGAAGCTACGATCGCGAAAGAGCCACATCGAAAAACCGACGATGATGAGTCCCGCCACAGCAAGTGTATTGGCATGCCCTTGCAGGCGCGCCCAGCGCTGGGGTTGATACGACTGAATAGCGGCTAGCAATACGCCCGCCATCAATCCATCGAGGCGCGTATACGTTGGGTAGTAAATGCTCTCCAGATAATCCTTGCCATGCATGGATGCATAGCCACGTATCAACATTCCCGCAGCAACGACGAACAGGCACAGTCCGATGACAAGCGTGCGCGAACGGCATCTGGCCAATCCCCACGCGAGCAACGGAAACAAAAGATAGAAGTGTTCCTCGACACATAGCGACCAGGCATGCGAGAAAGCCTGATTGTGCTGATAGTCGATCAGCAGATTGACCGTGAACGTCAGGAACTGCCACGCAGGCTGCAAACCCGGTGCTTCGCGCCAGCCCGGCAGAAGCACGTAAATGGCTAGTACTGTCAGGAATGCCGGAAGGATGCGATAGGCGCGACGCCGATAAAACTCGGCTAAGCGCAGCGGTTCACCAAGGCTCAAAGGTTTGAGCAACTGATAACCTATCAGGTAACCGCTCAACACAAAAAATAGATCGACACCCATCCACCCATAACCGGCGACAGCATCGTAGGGACTACCAAGCCCACCGACGATCCAGGAATGGAAAAGCATTACCCAGACGATAGCGATAGCACGCAGCAGATCGAGTCCGGGAAGGCGATGCATGGAGGTCCCCTCTGGCCGCAACGTACCCGTGCTTCATGCACGGGTTCCACGTCGGGCCAGCGTGCAAGTTTTCGGCAGAGATGGGTGCCGTGAAAGGCGGGATTCTGGCGTTTCGATGACGCGCATTTTCAATCGAGTTCGTAGGCTTCATGACGGCCACGGCTGATGTCGACAATGCGGGCCTTCGCATCCTCGACGACATCGTGCGGCAAGCGCAGATGCAAGGTCACACCGGTCGCATCGAAGGTTTCCTGCTCGACGTCGGCGCCCAGATCCTTCAGGCGCGCTTTCATGCGGGCGAGGTCGGGGAAGTCGCATCGCACGCCAAGCCGAATCATCGTGACGATCGGAACGCGTTGGGCGAGCCGCAGGCATTCGGCCGCCGTTCCGCCATAGGCGCGAGCAAGCCCTCCTGCACCGAGCTTGATGCCGCCGTACCAGCGCGTCACGACCACCACGACGCGACCCACGCCCTGTCCCTCGATGGCCTGCAGGATCGGGCGCCCGGCTGTGCCGCCGGGCTCGCCATCGTCGTTGAAGCGGTAGTCCTGCCCGATGCGATACGCCCAGCAGTTGTGCGTGGCGGACAGATCGCTGACCTGCTGCACGTAGGTCAGCGCGTGCTGCGGTGTATCGACCGGTGCCGCTTGCGCCAGGAAGCGGCTCTTGCGGATGTCTTCGCTATGGCTGGCAGCAGCAACCAGTGTGTGCAACGTGTCACTCATGCTGCATAGGTTAGGGGAAGCGAGCGCATGGCGCTTGCGTTAGGCTGCATGCTTTCCATACGGATAGTTGCGCATGTTGATCCTGTGGCTGCTGGTGCTCGTGCTGATCGGATTTCTCTTCGGTCTTTTTCGCTGGCGACGATGCCAGTGGACGCTTTATGGTCTCGCGCTTGCACTGTTTCTTGCATCGGCCTGTGGCCCGCTACCCAAGTGGTTGCTGACTCACCTGCAATCGCCGTATGCCGTGCGCCCGGATATCAGCTGGGCACAGCGCAATGCGATTGTATTGCTGGGTGCGGGGACTGCACGGATCGAGGACACAGACCGTGTTGAACCGACCATTTTTGCGGACGGGCGCATTATCGAGGCGTATGCGCTATACCGTTCATGCAAGCAGGCAGGCGACAACTGCAAATTAGTGGTCAGCGGCGGTGATGCGTTTCACAACGGCATGTCGGAAGCGGATTCTTATGCGGCGGTGCTGCAGTCGATGGGTGTGGATCCATCCGACCTGATCCTCGACGCGCGCAGCATGAATACGTGGCAGAACGCGCAATTCGTGCAACCGTTACTTCATGCGTATCAGCCACAGCGTGTCGTGCTTGTAACGTCGGCCTTCCATTTGCGCCGCGCGCAAGCGTTTTTTGCGCATTTTGGTATGGATCCAACACCCGTGCGCGGGGATTACATCCAGGTTCGCCTTACATGGTTGCCTAACGTGTGGAACATGACGTTGACGGATACGGCTTTGCACGAATACATCGGCATCCTGACGTATCACCTCTACAACGTCCTAGGATGGAACGCGCCGCCGCCGAGCCGATACGGTGCGGCCTGATTAAACAAGACGGCCGGATGTGCAGCGCACATCCGGCCGTTCGTTCGTCAAGACAACTATCAAGCTTCTTTCTTCAGCGAGGCCATGTCGATCACGAAGCGGTAGCGCACGTCGCTCTTGAGCATGCGTGCGTAGGCTTCGTTGATGTCCTGGATATTGATCATCTCGATATCCGAGCCGATGCCGTGCTTGGCGCAGAAATCCAGCATTTCCTGCGTCTCCGGAATGCCGCCGATCAACGAGCCGGCGACGGAGCGACGGCCGAAAATCAGACCGCCTGCGTGCACAGCCGGTTCGATCGGTTCTACCAATCCCACCAGTACATGGATGCCATCGAGCTTCAGCGTGGCCAGATAAGGATTGAGGTCATGCTGGTGCGGAACCGTATCGAGAATGAAGTCAAACGAACGGCCCACCGCTTCCATCTGTTTCGGATCGGTGGAAAGCACCACGTGATCCGCACCCAGACGACGCGCTTCTTCTTCCTTGTCGGGCGAGCGCGTAAACAGCGTGACATCGGCACCCATCGCCTTGGCAAATTTCAAACCCATATGGCCCAGACCGCCGAGGCCGATGATGGCGACCTTGTGTCCTTTGCTGATCTTCCAGTGGCGCAGCGGCGACCACGTGGTAATGCCCGCGCATAGCAGCGGCGCAGCGGCTTTCGGATCGACGCCATCGGGAATGCGCAGCACGAACTTTTCCGACGACACGATGCGCTCGGAATAGCCGCCGAATGTCGGGCGCTTGTCGTGGCGATCAAGGCTGTTGTACGTAAAGGTCGGCACTTCTTCGCAGTACTGCTCGAGCCCTTGATTGCATGCGTCGCAATGCTGGCAGGAATCGACCATGCAACCGACGCCGACCATATCGCCGACTTTGAACTTGGTGACTTTGTCGCCGACCGAGGCCACGCGGCCAATGATTTCGTGTCCCGGCACGACCGGATACTTGCTGCCGCCCCATTCGTTGCGGGCGGTGTGGATATCGGAGTGGCAGACGCCGCAGTAAAGGATGTCGATGACCACGTCATCCGGGCGTGGATCGCGCCGCTCGAACTGATGGGGTGCCAGCGGTGCGGTGGCCGATTGCGCGGCGTAGCCACGAATGTTCTGAGCCATGGATATCTCCTGAGGAAGGGGGAGCGAACAGAGGGCAAGTATGCGCAGCGCGGCCTGGATGGAGCTAGTCGATTCCTGCTCGATGCTTGCCCGATCCTGCAGCGCTGGGTGCGGGCACTCGCCATGGCTCGCAGGAACAGGCAATCTCTACTCTCCTCGTGATGGCCCGTTTATCCACATGAATAGCCAACTCAAGCCGATTGACGCCTTTCCCCGCCTGGAGCCTGGTCGCGAGGAATTGACAGCGCTCATTGAACGATACGCTCAGTCCGAAGGACTCACCCCGACCGCGTGGCCCGGGCTGTCCGTCTTCCGCGCCGATGCCCCGAGCGACCGCACCTGTGCGATGTACGAGCCCTGTCTTGGCGTCTTGCTACAGGGCAGCAAACACATCCTGTTGGGCGACGAGCGCCTGGAGCAGGAGAACGGGCATTACCTGATCAGCTCGATCGACGTGCCGGTGTCGGCGCAAGTGATGCGTGCATCGCCCAAGGAGCCATGCCTTTGCCTAACGCTACGGCTCGATCCGGTTCGCATCAGCGAATGGCTGTCCGAGGTGAAGTTGTCCAAGCACGCCACAGCGACAGTGCGCGGACTGGCATTGAGTCCGTTGAACAACGAGCTTCTCGATCCGTTGCTGCGTCTTGTGCGTTTGCTCGACTCACCAGCCGATTTGCCGTTGCTTGCGCCGCTGATCGAACGCGAAATCATCTATCGGTTGTTGACAGGGGAGCAGGGCGCTCGGCTTGCGCAAATTGCTACCTCGGGGAGCCAGAGTCAGCAGATTGCACGTGCGATCCAATGGCTCAAGCAACACTACAGCCGGCCGCTGCGCATTGGCGATCTGGCCAACAGGGTGAATATGAGCGCGTCGTCGCTGCATCATCACTTTCGTCAGATCACGGCGATGAGTCCGTTGCAATATCAAAAACTGCTGCGCTTGCATGAAGCGCGCCGCTTGTTGCTGACGGAAGGCTGCGACGTAGCCACCGCCGCACATCGCGTCGGTTACGAAAGCCCCTCGCAATTCAGTCGCGAATACAGTCGTCAACACGGTGCACCGCCGCTGCGCGATGTGAATCGGCTGCGGCAGGTGGCGGGTGAGGTTTGTGCGATGGATGCGCGTTAACGTTCGCGCATCACCATCAGCCGAATTTCCGTCATATCCTCAATCGCATAGCGCACGCCTTCGCGTCCGATGCCCGATAGTTTGACGCCGCCGTAGGGCATATTGTCCACGCGGAAGCTTGGTACGTCGTTGACGACTACGCCGCCTTGCTCCAGGCCGTTCCATGCACGCATGGCGTGATCGAGGCTGTCGGTAAAGATGCCGGCCTGCAGGCCGAAGTCGGAGTCGTTGACCATGGCGATAGCGTCGTCCATACGCTTGAAAGGTGCGAGCAACGCGAACGGTCCGAAGGCTTCCATGCGATTGACCTTCGCATCGCGCGGCACATTTTCCATTAGCGTAGCTTCGAGCATGTTGCCCTTACGCTTGCCGCCACACAGGATCTTGCCGCCTGCCTTGTGCGCTTCCTTGATCCAGCCCTCTAGGCGTTCGGCTGCGGCGTCATCAATCATCGGGCCGAGGAATACGTCTTTCTTCTTCGGGTCGCCGGCCTTGAGCGCCTTCACCGCTTCGACGAGTCGCTTTTTCAGTTCGTCGTAAATCGACGCATGGGCGTAGATGCGCTGCACGCTGATGCAGCTTTGGCCGGATTGATAGAAGGCGCCGAAAATCAGTCGCTCGATCACTTTATCCATGCGCGATTTCTGATCGGCATCGATGATGCACGCTGCGTTGCCGCCCAGTTCCAGGGTGACCTTTTTGTGTCCGGCCTTGGCTTTCAGGTCCCAGCCGATCTGGCCGCCGGTAAATGACAGCAGTTTCAGGCGTTCGTCCTCGACCAGCGGCGTGGCGTGCTTGCCATCCAGCGTAAGCACCGAGAATGCGCCTTTGGGCAAATCGGTCTCGGCGAGGATTTCGCCGATGATCAATGCGCCGATCGGCGTTTTTTCCGAAGGCTTCAGCACAAACGGACAGCCCGCGGCGATCGCTGGCGCTACCTTGTGCGCAACCAGATTGAGGGGAAAGTTGAACGGCGTGATGAAGGACACGGGGCCAAGCGGCACACGCTTGGTGTAACCGTGATAACCATCCAATCGCGAAGCAAGCTCAAGATTCAGCGTTTCGCCGTTCACACGCACCGCTTCTTCCGCCGCAACTCGAAAGGTTTCGATCAGTCGCGTCACTTCGCCAGCGGAATCCTTGATAGGTTTGCCAGCCTCAACGCACAGCGCCATCGCCAGTTCGTCACGACGCTCTTCGAAGCGCTTTGCACAATGTTGCAACACGGCTTGCCGTGCCCAGGGCCGGAAATCCTTCATGGGGCCGGCGGCTTTCACCGCTGACTTGATGGCTTTTTCGGTAGCGCCGTCGTCGGGCACGGCTACGCGCGTGGCGACTTTGCCGCTGTATTTATCCAGCACCTCCATCATGGTCTTGGACGTTTGCGGCTGATTGGCAAGATAGTAAGGGTAGGTTTTCTTGAGCATGATCAATCCCTGATATCAAACGGCAGCGCTCAAGCGGCGAATTTCTTCGTCGAGCACACGGTGGTTGTCGGAATAGTCGATGGCCAGATCGATAAGATGCACGCCGCCCTGGTCGTAAGCGCGTTTCAACGTCGGAAGAAAATCGTCGGCGCGTTCCGGGCGGTGGCCGTGCGCGCCATGGGCTTCGGCGAATTTCACGAAATCGGGGTTGCCGAACTCCATACCGAAATCGGCAAATCCCATGTCGGCCTGTTTCCAGCGGATCATGCCGAAGGCGTCGTCGTGCAACAGCAGTATTACCAGATCGAGCTTCAGACGCACGGCCGTTTCCAGCTCCTGCGCATTCATCATGAAACCGCCGTCGCCGCAAATCGCCAGCACCTTGCGGTCGGGATAAACCATTTTCGCGGCCATCGCTGAAGGTAAGCCTGCACCCATCGTCGCCAAGGCGTTATCGAGCAAAACCGTATTGGGTTGGCGCGCTTTGTAATAGCGCGCATACCAGAGCTTGTACATGCCGTTGTCGAGACAGAGCACACCGTCGTCGGGCATGTACTTGCGCGTGTCGTCGACAATGCGCACAGGATGCATCGGGAAGCGCGGATCGTCGGCGTTTTCCGCGAGCTGCTTGTGGAATGCGTCGCGTACCTTGTCGAAGAATTTGAAATCCCAGTGTTCCTGCTTGCTCAAGGCATCGGTCAGCCGCTCGATGGTGTGGGCAATATCGCCGACGACTTCAATTTGCGGGAAATAAACCGAATCCACTTCGGCGGAGGAGAAGTTGATGTGGATCACCGTGCGCCGACCGCGCGTCATGAAGAACGGCGGCTTTTCCACCACATCGTGACCGGCGTTGATGATGACGTCGGCAGCGTCGATGGCGCGATGGACGAAGTCGCCAGCCGACAGCGCTGCGTTGCCAAGCCACAGATGATGGTCTTCATCGACCACGCCTTTGCCCATTTGCGTGGTAAAGAACGGGATGCCGAGTTTGTCGATGAAGGCCCGCAAGGCGACTGCTGTGCGTTGACGATTCGCACCCGCACCGATCATCAGGATCGGATGTTTTGCATTGCTGATTGCTTCGGCGGCTTGCACCAGTGCGGCATCGTCGGGCGCTGGACGCCGCGCGTATTCGGTGGGAAGCAGAATGGCGTCTTCCACCTCGTCGCGCGCAATATCTTCCGGCAACTCGAGGTGCACTGCACCGGGGCGTTCTTCTTCGGAACGACGGAACGCTTCGCGGATGCGCGCCGGAATCGTCGCCGCCGACACGATCTGGCGAGTGTATTTGGTCAGCGGTTGCATCATGTCGACGACATCGACCAGCTGAAACATGCCCTGCTTGTGCGTGCGGATGGGCTTCTGGCCGGTGATCATCAGCATGGGCATGGCGCCGAGCTGTGCATACGCCGCCGCGGTGACCAGGTTGGTCGCTCCCGGGCCAAGGGTCGACAGTGCGACGCCCGTTTCGCCGGTAAGGCGCCCCCACGTGGCGGCCATAAAACCGGCAGCTTGTTCGTGACGGGTGACGATCAATCGGATGGACGATTCCCGGAGCGCTTCGACGAGATCCAGGTTTTCTTCGCCCGGCACACCGAATATCCAGCGTACGCCTTCGGCTTCCAGGGCTTTCACGAAAAGGGTCGCGGCCTTCATGCATCGCCTCCATCGGAATAAAGCAGATGCTACACGTACACCAATGTTCGATTCGTTACTGGAAACATTCAATTCGTGTGAGCAATCAGAACTTAGTCGTCACTTACCTGTAATGGCAATTCGCCGTCGGCAAGACGGGCACGCAAGGCAGTGCCAGCCGTGACATTCTGCGCCGAACGAAGGACTTTGCCATCTGCATCGAACAGAATCGCGTAGCCGCGTTCCAGCGTGGCCAGGGGGCTGACTGCATGCATGGCGCGTGCGGTGTGCTGCAAACTCAGGCGCTCCCGTTCCAGCTTATGTTCGATGGAGCGGCGCAGATGCGTCGCCTGCTGGTCGAGTTGGTGACGCCACAGGGCAAGACGTTGTTTGGGATGCTGTGCGAGCAAGCGAGCATGCGCACGTTCGAGGCGCACAGTCCATTGCGTGGCTTGCGCCGAACGTGCGCTCAGTAAACGCCGGTGCAATTGCTGCAAGCGTTCGCGATCGCGCGTCAGCCGTGCTTGCGGGCGTTGCGATTGCAGTCGCGCATGCAGATGATCGACCCGTTGGATTCGCGCCTGAAGTTGTCGTTCTTGAATCGCGACGATGCGTTGGCGCAATTGATCAAGATGGCGCTTGAGTGCGAGGGCATCCGGTACCAACAACTCCGCCGCTGCCGAAGGCGTGGGAGCACGAAGATCTGCCACGAAATCGGCAATGCTGAAGTCGATTTCATGGCCCACTGCGCTGACCACGGGCACGCTGCTGGCGTGAATCGCTCTTGCGACGCGTTCGTCGTTGAAGGCCCAAAGATCTTCCAGCGAACCGCCGCCGCGCGTAAGCAGTAAAACGTCGTAGCGACCGCTGGCTGCTGCTTTGCGCAGCATCGTCACGATAGCCGGCGGTGCTTCGCGGCCTTGTACGGGAACTGGCAGTACGTCGACATCGGCCAATGGCCAGCGTCGCGCCAGTACGCTCAATACATCGCGTATCGCTGCGCCAGTTGCCGAGGTGATGACGCCGATGCGTCGTGCAAAATGGGGTAGGGGACGTTTGCGTTCCGGTGCAAACAAACCTTCGGCATCGAGCTGTGCCTTCAGCCGCTCGAACTCGCGTTGCAGCGCGCCTTCGCCAGCCGGTTCCATATGCTCGGCGACAAGCTGGAATTCGCCGCGCGGTTCGTACAGGCCCACCCGCGCACGCACCAGTACCTGCATGCCGTCGGCGGGTTTGAAGCGCAGCCAGCCGCTTTTCGGCTTGAACATGGCGCAGCGAACCTGCGCCGCGCTGTCCTTCAGCGTGAAATACAGGTGGCCTGATGCGGGCCGCGCCACGTTCGACAGCTCGCCCTCGATCCAGATCAGCGGCAGCGCATCTTCCAGCAGATCGCGTACCAGCCGGTTGAGCGTGCTGGGCGTGAGGATGTGCCGGGGTGGCTGACCGCCGGTAGCGTCGCTGAGGTCGTCGGGCGAGTGCATGGAGGCGGGAGACTAACACGAACGGCTTGGGGAACATCCTATTGGCGCGTTGTGCGAAGGCTATTTCTCACTGAAGTTATGTAAGCATTTGGTAAGCAATGCTTTCCTTCGTGTGCGCCGACTTAATCGCCCTCATCGATTCCGCGGATGCGGCGGCGATGCCGTTGCCTTAGAAGCCAGGCGCGCATCCCCGTGTTGATGGCGAACCAGGCCGCCAACAGGCCGATGGGCCATGCCACCACGGCCGGCCACGCAATGGCCACAACGGCGAGTGCGGCGAGCAGGAGCGCGGCGCTGACCAGCGTTCCGCTTTCGGTGTCGCCCAGCACGCGGCGCTCCGTCAGTGCGGCGCCCATCGAATTGGCGATGCGCAAGGCACCGGCCGCTGCGCGGCTTGAACTGCCGCCGATATGCCGCGGGTGAGGCGGCCGCGCTTCGCTGATCCGCACGCGATGGCCACGCCGGTATCGCCGTGGAGCCAGGACGATCTCGGTCGCGTTCTCCAGATCCTTCTCGTATTGCGCCGCAAGCTGCCCGGCAAAGCCCGCGTCTTCGACGGCGACATCGATCTCGCGGTTGTTCAACCAGCTCGCGACGTTGAGGTTGGACGAACCGACGCGTGCCCATTGACCATCGGCCACGGCGGTCTTGGCGTGCAGCATCGAACCGTTCCACTCGAAGACGCGAATGCCTGCCTGGAGCAGCGGGCGATAACCGGAGCGTGAGATGTTCGCCACCAGCGGAATGTCGCTCGTGCCCGGAACCAGCAGCCGAACATCGACACCGTCGCGAGCAGCAGCCGACAGGGCTTGCACATAGGGCGCGATGCCGACGAAGTAGGCGTCAGTCAGCCACAGGCTACGACGGGCCAACGCGGCGATCATTTGATCGAGCCGATACATTCCGGCGGTTGCAGGCTGCGTGGCAATGACCCGCAACGCGACCGAGCCGGCGCGGCCGTCATCAGTGATCGCATCAAGTTCCAACGGTGGTGAGCCCGAGGCATTCCAACTGTCGATGAAAGCCGCTTCCAATTCACGCACCGCGGGGCCGCGCAAGCCCACGCCTGTATCACGCCAGGGGGGCACCTGGCGTTCGGGATTTCCGAGCCACTTTGCGCTGATGCACACGCCGGAAAGAAAACCGTGCGCGCCATCGACCACCAGTTGCTTGCGATGGTCACGGCTCATCCAGCCCAGCGAACGTCCGAACTGCGGCGGGTTGAATACGCACACCTGGCCGCCTGCCTCGCGCAACGGCTTCCAGAACGACGTTCCCGACTGACCCAGGCAACCCATCCAGTCGACGATGACTGCCACGAACACGCCGGCACGTGCGCGGTCGACAAGTGCATCGCGAAACGCAAGGCCGATCGCGTCATTCCGGATGATGTAGTTCTCAAGCAGCACGCGGCGTTTTGCGCTGCGGATGGCGGCAAGCCAGGCGTCGTAATGCGCCTGCGCATCGATCAGCAGCTCAAGCGCATTGCCGCCGACCAGCGGTGCGCCAGCAGCACGGCTCAGTGCTTGCTCAGCCAGCAGTCGGCTCGGCGTGGGCGGTGAAGTCGAGGCCATGGGGGGAGTATATCGATGGGGTTTTGCATTCCACCTGACTCCTTTCCAGGAGACATGCTCACATTCATGCAGTTCTGGCATGATCGGCCCATGTTGCCAGAGCAGCGTTTCACGGACACCGACGCCTGTGCGCAGCTGATTGTCGAGCGGCTGGGTGCTGACTTACGCGTCGCGGCGCCTCTTGGTTTGGGTAAACCACACGGCTTGCTCAATGCGCTTTACGCGTTGATGCAAGCGGACACGTGGCGATCCATGACGCTGTACACGGCGCTTTCACTCATGCGTCCACAACCCAAGCCGGGGTTGGAAGCCCGTTTCCTCGAACCTTTTCTCGACCGGCATTTCGGCAACGATTACGTCAATCCGCAATACGCCGTCGATCAGATCAACGGCAAGCTGCCGCCGAACGTGGCCGTGCACGAGTTCTACATGCAATCGGGTGCCTATCTGAATAGCCCGAGTGCGCAACGCGATTACATCAGTCAGAACTACACGCATGTCGCACGCGACCTGGTGGTGCAGGACATCAACCTGCTGGTGCAACTGGTCTCGCGTCACGAAACGTCGGACGGTGTGCGTTACAGCCTGTCGTGCAACCCCGATCTGACCTTGGATTTTCTCGATCGCGTGAAAGCCGCCGGCAAGCAGCGTCCCCTCTGCGTGGCAGTCGTGCACCCGGCGCTTCCCTATATGGGCGGACACGCAGAAGTACCGCAGGATTTCTTCGACATCGAACTTGCACCGCCCGTTTCGCCGCGATTGTTCGCGGTGCCGCGCTTGCCCGTGGATGCCAGCGAATACGCTATCGGTTTGCACGCCAGCGCGCTGGTGAAAGACGGCGGCTGTTTGCAGATTGGTATTGGTGCGCTATCCGACGCGCTGGTCAAGGGACTGCTACTGCGCCATCAAGACAACGTCGCGTGGCGCAAGGTACTGCTTGCATTGGACAAAGGCGGTCACACTCATTCGCTTGCTACGCGCATGGGTGGTTTGGCCAGTTTCAGAACGGGTTTGTACGGCGCGAGTGAAATGGTGCTCGACGGTTTCATGCATTTGGCCAAGGCCGGCGTGATAAAGCGGCGCAGCTGGGACAATCTCGCACTGGAACGTGCGTCGGCGGCGGGGCGTCTGGCAGAGGATGTGCCCGGCGGTCACTATCTGCGCGGCGCATTCTTTCTTGGTACGCGCGATCTTTATGACTGGATGGAAGTCACAGCAGGCAGCGATCCGGATGCGATCGACATGTGCCGCGTTTCCAACGTCAATCAACTTTACGGCGATCACCAGGCGCTGGCGATGTTGCAACGTCGCGGCGCGCGTTTCTTCAACACGTGCATGATGGCCACGTTGCTCGGCGGCGCTGTTTCCGATGCGTTGGAAGATGGCGAGGTCGTCAGTGGTGTGGGTGGTCAGTACAACTTTGTGGCCATGGCGCATGAGATTCCCGATGGCCGGTCGGTCTTGATGTTGCGTGCCACCCGCAAGAGCAAGAACGGCATCGAAACGAATATCCGATGGAATTACGGGGCGATGACGATTCCACGCCATTTGCGCGATATCGTCATCAGCGAATACGGCGTCGCCGACTTACGCGGCAAAACCGATAGCGAATGCATCGAAGCTATGCTGGCCATCAGCGATGCGCGATTCATCGACGCGCTGACGGCCGAAGCCAAATCGCACGGAAAAATCGCCGCGGATTTCAAGATTCCGGACGCCTGGCGTCAGCATCGTCCCGAGAACCTTAGGGAAGCCTTAGCGTCCGCGATTCGTAAAGGCTTGCTGCCAACCTATCCATTCGGGACGGATTTCACCGCGGTGGAATTGCGAATCTTGCCTGCGCTGGAATGGCTCAAGTCCGCCAGTTCCAGCTGGAAGGGCCGATGGCAGCTGTTAAAAGCCGTGTTGATGCCCGGCGAGCCCAATGCGGAGGAACCTGCGGATCTTGAGCGCATGGGCCTGAATGCGCCCTCGACGTTGTCGGATCGCTTGCAGCGCCGTCTGCTGCAGGCGGCCTTGCGTAGAAAGCGCCCATAACTTCGACGTTCATCATCGTCTCAAGATGACAGCCCCTGGCGTCGATAACCCTTGTAATCATTTTCATCGGCAACCATGACGATGCCGTTGTCCCAGATTTCACAACATCAGCGCAATGATTTGTGCATATCAGCGCAGCGGCGTGGTTGTTGCTGATGGCAGAATGCACATCGAGTAGACGCGCCCCGGGGGAGGGCAAGTCGTGAGGTTAAGTCCGCAGTTGCGCGCCGCAGGCATTTACGTGCTGGTGTCGGCGGCATGGATATGGTTTTCCGGGAACCTGCTCGGCTACCTGGTACATGATCCGCATCTCATCGTCAGATACCAGATTTTCAAAGGCTGGTTCTTTGTGCTGGGCACGGGTTTTTTGTTGTACTGGTTGATCGGCCGCACCGTTCATCGCCTGGCAGATGCCAATCAGCGTTTGCTCGACAGCCATGAACAAGCGTTGCGCGTGCTGGTCGAAGCGATGGACGTGCGTCACAAGGAAACCAGCGATCATTCCGAGCGCGTCGTACGGATGGCGGTGGGGCTGGCGAAGCTGGCGGGTGTGGAAGGTAATGACTTGCGCGACATTCGATTCGGCGCATTGCTGCATGACATCGGCAAACTGGCGTTACCGGATTCCATCCTCATCAAACCCGCCAAATTGACCGAAGAAGAAACGGTCGTGATGCGTACGCATCCCGGCATCGGTCATGGGCTGCTGCAACGAATCGATTTTCTACGTGGTGCCAGCGCCATTCCTTTCAGCCACCATGAGCGCTGGGATGGCGCAGGATATCCGCAGGGATTGAAAGGCGACGAGATACCGTTGTCGGCACGCATCTTCAGCGTCGTGGACGTATGGGATGCGCTGAGTTTTCCCCGCGTCTACAAACCCGCTTGGCCCGAGGCGGATGTACTGAAGTATCTGCAGGAAGTCGCGGGGACTCAGTTGGACCCGAAGCTCGTGCAGCTATTCATGGACAACTATCCGGCTCTGAAGACGCTTGCACTTCATCCGGACCATTGATGTCGCTGTCGATCAATAGGCGATTGGCTGGCAAATCAGCGATGTTGTGCCACTGCTGTTGATCGAATGGCGCCGATGTCAATACGCGAACGTTTTGCAGAAACGCGCTGCGCGGAATCTCCTTCGCGCCAAGTCCAAGCAGATGCGGATTGCTGACCTGCGCATCGATCCATGGACAGCTCCACTCGCGAAGCCATCCAGCAAGCGCGCACAGTGCGAGCTTCGATCCGCCGCTGCGCGCACTGAACATGGATTCACCGCAGAAAAGCCGGCCGATGGAAACGCCGTAGATGCCGCCGACGAGTTGATCGCCGTCCCATACTTCCACGCTGTGCGCACGATTCATTTCATGCAGCGCCACGTAGGCATCGATCATGGCGGGACTGATCCATGTACCCGCTTGCCCAGCCCTGGGTGCGGCGCAGGCGAGCATCACTTCGCGAAATGCACGATCTGCGGTGATATGCCATGACGTATCTGACAATGCACGCCGCAGGCTGCGATTGGGTCGCAGCGCTTCGGTCTCAAAAACGCAACGTGGATCGGGCGACCACCACAGAATCGGCTCGCCTTCGTTGAACCACGGAAAGATGCCGTGCGAGTACGCAGCGATCAGGCGCTCGGGCGACAGATCGCCGCCGAACGCCAGCAGGCCATTCGGTTCGATCAGCGCCGTGCGTGGATCAGGGAAATGATCGGGCGCGTTGTCATCGAGCAAAGGAAGGCGAATCATCGTTCGGCGTAGGGCGAGTGATCGAGCAGTTCTTCTGCGTAAGCATCCATGCCTTCGCGTTCGTGCTCAAGCGCACGCCGTACTGCCGAACGAAATCCTTCATGCACCAGGTAATGGCGCGAATGCGTGCGCACCGGTAGAAAGCCGCGTGCCAGTTTATGTTCGCCCTGTGCTCCAGGTTCGAAACGGGCCAGTCCTTGTGCGATCGCGTATTCAATGCCCTGGTAATAGCAGAGCTCGAAGTGCAGATCCGGCAGGTCGACACACGCGCCCCAGTAACGGCCATACAGCGTGGTGGAGCTATGCAGAAAGAGCGCCATCGCCACGATGTCATCACCATCTTTTGCAAGCGCCAATTGCACCGCATTACCTAAATCGATGCGCAAGTACTGAAAAAAAGTTTCGGTAAGCGCGGCATGGTTGCCTTTTGCATCGAACGTCGACGCATAAAGCGAATGGATGCGTTGCCAGGTGCGTGCATCGAGCGATGCGCCGCTGTGCATGCCCAGGTGCAGGCCGTGCGACATGGCACGTTGGCGTTCGTGGCGTATGTTCTTCCGCTTCTTGTGATTGAGCGCGGCAAGGAATGCGTCGAAGTCGCCGTAGCCTTGATTGTGCCAATGAAATTGCACGTCGCTGCGCGCCATCCATTCGCCCTCGAACGCGGGCAGATCGGCGTCGTCCAGAAAGTTGGCGTGGATGGAAGAAAGCTGCAGGCGCCGGGCGTATTGCTGCATGGCTTGTACAAGCATCTTTCGGTGCTCGGAAGCTTCTGCGCCGTCTGGCCCGACCAACAACCGTGGGCCAATCACAGGAGAATAGGGGACCGCATTGAGCAGCTTGGGATAGTAGTCGCCGCCCGCGCGCTCCCATGCGCTCGCCCAACTCCAGTCGAAGACAAATTCGCCGTGCGAATTGCCTTTCAGATACAACGGCGCGGCGGCAATCAGCGCGTTGTCGCGATAAAGACCAAGATGATGCGCCTGCCAACCCCATTCCGGGCGAATGCAGCCTGTGCGTTCGAGACCGGAGAGAAAAGCGTGTGAGACGAACGGATTGTCGTCGGGGCGCAGCGCATCCCAATCTGCGCTGGCGATGCCGTCGATGCTGTCGTGGAAGCGTGCTTCAATCACGATGTCATGATGCCATCAACGACGTTGCAGGACGATCAATAGATCTGAACCCGTCATTCCGGCGTGCGCCGGAATGACGGATAAAACGGCTTAGGCCGTGGGCTTGCCCTGGTCGAGCCAGCGCTCGGCATCCAGTGCGGCCATGCAACCAAAACCGGCGGACGTCACGGCCTGGCGGTAAACGTGATCGGCCACGTCGCCTGCAGCAAACACGCCGGGCACCGAGGTCATGGTTGCCATGCCTTCCAGGCCGCTACGGATCTTGATGTAGCCGTCGTGCATATCCAGCTGGCCTTCGAAAATGCCGGTGTTCGGCGTGTGGCCGATGGCGACGAAGAAACCGGTGGCTTCGATATCGCGCGTCACGCCGCTGTTGATGTCTTTCACGCGCACGCCGGTCACACCCGAGCTGTCACCGAGAATTTCATCGATGGTGTGATTCCATACCAGCTCGATCTTGCCGGCCGCGGCTTTCTCGAACAGCTTGTCCTGCATGATCTTCTCGGCGCGCAGCTTGTCGCGACGGTGCACGAGGTAAACCTTGCGGCCGATGTTCGCCAGATACAGCGCTTCCTCCACCGCGGTATTGCCGCCGCCGACAACGACGACATCCTGATCGCGGAAGAAGAAGCCGTCGCACGTTGCGCAGGCCGACACGCCCTTGCCTTTGAAATGTTCTTCGCTGGCGATGCCGAGATACTTTGCAGTGGCGCCGGTTGCGATGATCAGTGCATCGCACGTGTATTCACCCGAGTCGCCCTTCAGACGGAACGGGCGCTGCTTGAGATCGGCGGAGTGGATGTGGTCGAACACCATCTCGGTTTCGAAGCGCTCGGCGTGTTCAGCCATGCGCTGCATCAATTCCGGACCCTGCACGCCTTTGACATCACCGGGCCAGTTGTCGACCTCGGTGGTGGTCATTAATTGGCCACCCTGTTGCAAGCCGGTGACCATGGTCGGCTTGAGATTGGCTCGCGCGGCGTACACGGCAGCGGTGTATCCGGCGGGGCCCGAGCCGAGGATCAGCAGGCGGCTATGTTTAGGGGTGGTCATTGCTATAATCCTTAGGGTTTGCTGGCGACTTGTACGGTCATTCGCTGTTACCAGGGTCCCGGTTGCATCCGGTGAGGCCTGTAGCAGCAACGATCCGGGAACCCGCAAGGATGGGGAAGTCGCAGCGCCTATTCAAGGCGTCGGCGGACCAAAGATTCCGCCGCGGCGCGTGGCGCCGCGGTTTTTGCTTTTAAGACCACAGGATTCATTCCCCATGCGTATCGGTATTCCCTCAGAAACCAAGACCCTCGAAGGTCGTGTTGCCCTCGTTCCCGCCGCTGCCGCCGATCTGGTGCGCCGTGGTCACGAGGTATTCATTCAGGCTGGCGCGGGCGAGAAGAGCGGTTTCTCCGACGAAGCCTATTCGAAGGTTGGCGTCAAACTGGTGCCGGATGCCGCCGCGCTGTACGACGCGGGCGAGCTGATCGTGAAGGTGAAGGAGCCGATCGCCGGCGATCTGGCCCTGCTCAAGAAGCATCACCTGCTGTTCTGCTACCTCCACCTGGCTGCCGAACCGGCGCTGACGAAGAGCCTGCTGGACATCGGTTTGACCGGCGTGGCGTTCGAGTCGGTGGAAGAAGACGGCGGCCTGCCGCTGTTGCTGCCGATGTCGGTCATTGCCGGCCGTATCGCCACGCAGATCGGCACGACGCTGCTGCATCGCCCGCAGGGCGGCAAGGGCAAGTTGCTCGGCGGCATGGCCTCCACGCCGCGCGGCAAGGTCGTGGTGCTGGGCGCAGGCGCTGCCGGTGGCAATGCTGCTGCGCTGGCTGCGGCGGCCGGTGCCAACGTCGTGGTCTTCGACAAGCGTCAGGACCGCCTCGCCGAAATGATGGCGATGGGCCCGAACGTCACTGCGCTGTACGCGTACGAGTCCTCGGTGGCTGAAGAAGTCGCCACGGCCGACATCGTGGTCGGCGCCGTGCTGATCCCGAGCGCCAAGGCGCCGCGCGTGGTCACCGAAGAGATGGTCAAGACGATGGAAAAGGGCAGCGTGCTGGTGGATATCTCCATCGACCAGGGCGGTTGCTTCGAAACATCGCGTCCGACCACCTGGAAGGAACCGACCTACGACGTGCACGGTGTCACGCATTTCTGCGTCACCAACATGCCGGGCGCCGTGCCGCAGACCTCGTCCGTGGCCATTTCCGCGGCAATCCTTCCGTACGTGCAGCGTCTGGCTGCCGGTAAGGAATGGCGCGAATTCGAGCCGCTCAAGAAGGGCATCAACGTCGACGGTGGCAAATTGGTCCACCCGGCGTTGCAGGGTGTGGTTTAAAGTCACCCTATCCCTAAAGGAAACAGACCCCGGTGGCGCGTAGCGCGAACGTAAAAAAACAAAAGGAAAAGACGGGCTTGAGCGAAGAGCTCAAGCGTCGTCTTCGTGAGGCCGGCGCGCTGCTGTTGATGCCGCTGGCCCTTTACCTGCTGGTCTGTCTGTTTAGCTACGACGCTGCAGATCCGGGCTGGTCGCATGCCAATTCCACGGAGCATGTGCAAAACCTGGGCGGCACGGTCGGCGCGTATATCGCCGACCTGCTGCGCTACCTGTTCGGTGGCATCGCTTATTTCTTCCCGCTGCTGCTTTTGTTCCTCGGTGTGCAGGTGTTGCGCAATCACGGTGCGCGCAGCGTGCAGCCGTGGGAGCCTTCGCTGCGCCTGATCGGTTCGGTGTTCTTCTTCATCACCGCGCCCGGTTTGTGCTGGTTGAAGTTTCAAGACAGCACCATGGGGCCGGAAGGCGCCGGTGGTGTGATTGGCCGTGCCGTCGGCCATGGGTTGTTGCGTGCATTCGGTGACAAGGGCGCGCCGCTTTTGTTGCTCGCGGTATTTCTGATTGCGGTGACCCTCGCAACGGGTTTGTCCTGGTTCAAGTTGATGGATGCGACCGGACAGGGCGTGCTGAAGTTGTTCGGCTGGATGGGCGACAAGCTTCGTGCAGCACCGGAAGTGATCGCCGCGCATCAAGCGCGCGCCGAGCGCGAAGTGGTCAAGAAGACCGAAGCGATCAAGCAAGCCAAACGCGAACCCGTGCGTATCGAGGCACCCGCCGCGCCGGTCGTGAAGAGCGAACGCGCGCGCGTGGAAACACAGATTCCGTTGTTCGTCGGAGCGGCACAGCCCGGCGAATTGCCGCCGCTTTCGTTGCTGGATGAAGCACCGGAGCAGGGTCCGGGTTATTCGGAAGAAACGCTCGAAGTGCTGTCGCGTCAGGTCGAGCTGAAGCTCAAGGATTTCCGCATCGAAGCCAAAGTGGTCGGCGTTTATCCCGGCCCGGTGATTACGCGCTTCGAACTCGAACCGGCGGCTGGTGTGCGCGGCAGTCAGGTGTCGAGTCTGGATAAAGACATTGCACGCGGTCTGTCCGTGGTCAGCGTACGCGTGGTGGACGTGATTCCGGGCAAGAACGTCATCGGCCTGGAAATTCCCAACGCGAAAAAGCAGATCGTGTTTCTCTCGGAAATTCTGCGTTCCGACAAATACGATCAGCAGAAATCGCCGTTGGCGCTGGCGCTGGGCAAAGACATCGGCGGCAAGCCGGTAGTGGTCGATCTGGCCAAGATGCCGCACTTGCTGGTGGCCGGTACCACCGGTTCGGGTAAATCCGTCGCGGTGAATGCGATGGTCTTGAGCCTTTTGTACAAAGCCAGCGCGAAAGACGTGCGCATGATCATGATCGATCCGAAGATGCTGGAGCTTTCGGTTTACGAAGGCATTCCGCATCTGCTCGCGCCGGTCGTGACGGATATGAAGGAAGCTGCCAACGCGCTGCGCTGGTGCGTGGCCGAGATGGAACGCCGCTACAAGCTGATGGCCGCGGTGGGCGTGCGTAATCTCGCCGGCTTCAACAAGAAAGTGAAGGACGCGGAGAACGCGGGCCAGCCGTTGCTCGATCCGTTGTTCCGCCCGAATCCCGAAATGCCGAATCTTGCGGCCGAACCGCTGCAACCGCTGCCTTACATCGTCGTGATCATCGACGAGTTTGCCGACATGATGATGATCGTCGGCAAGAAGGTCGAAGAGCTGATCGCGCGTCTTGCGCAGAAGGCGCGTGCGGCGGGTGTGCATCTGGTGTTGGCGACGCAGCGTCCGTCGGTCGATGTGATCACGGGCCTGATCAAGGCGAACATTCCCACGCGCATCGCGTTCCAGGTATCGAGCAAGATCGACTCGCGCACGATTCTCGATCAGTCCGGCGCCGAAACATTGCTGGGCCACGGCGACATGCTTTATCTGCCGCCCGGCACGGCGACGCCGGAACGTGTGCACGGCGCCTTCGTGGACGACCATGAGGTGCATAACGTCGTGAACTGGCTAAGAGCTCAAGGCGCGCCGCAGTACATCGAAGGCGTGCTGGAAGAAGTGCAGGCGACCAGCGACGGCAAGTTCATCAGCGACGCCGGTTTGCCGATGGAAGGCGAAGAGGGTGGTGGCGACGCAGACGCGCAGCTTTACGACCGCGCGGTTCGCATCGTGACCGAAACGCGCCGCGCTTCCATTTCCGGCGTGCAGCGTCATTTGCGCATCGGCTACAACCGTGCCGCGCGTCTGATCGAACAGATGGAAGCCGACGGTGTGGTCAGCGGGCCGCAGCACAACGGCAACCGTGAGGTGCTGGCGCCGCCGCCACCGAAGAACTGACGCTTTCCATTAAGCATTCCCGCCGCACACTTGGCTTATATGGCCAATCAGGAACAGGACTCATGAAACGCCTCCGCTTCGCCGCCGCTATCGCCGTGGTTGCGCTGTCGCTCAGTACGCTCTTGCAAGCTGCCACGGGCCCGGCGCGTGCCCGACTGGATACGTTTGCACACGGGTTGCACGCCTTGTCTGGCAACTTCACCCAGACACTCAGCAATCCGAGCGGTCAGTCGCAACAGACCAGTGGCACGCTGGTATTGCAGGCGCCGAGTCAATTCCGTTGGGATACGTTGGCGCCGTACAAGCAATCGATCATCGCGGACGGTAGCCGCGTGTGGTCGTACGACCCAGGCCTGCAGCAGGTCACCGTGCGCCGCCAGGATACGGAGTCGTCACACAATCCGCTGGCCGTGCTGACGGATCTTTCGCAGGTCGACAAAGACTTCAACATCACCGAACAGGGTGAGCACGATGGTCTTGCGTGGCTACGCCTGACCTCGCGCGCTCAGGACCCGCAGTTCGACTATGTCGATCTTGGCTTCGATGCCAAAGGCCTTGCACGCATGCAGTTTCGCGATCAGCTCGGTTCGACCACCGATATTCGCTTCTCGAACTGGCAGCGCAATCCGGATGTTCCGCCGCAGGATTTCAATTTCACGCCGCCCAAGGGCACAGATGTGGTGGGTGATTTGCCGGTCATCACCACGCAGCCGATCAAGAATTGAAAAAGGCGCCCTGAAGGGCGCCTTTCTTTTTATCAACTCAGTGAACTGCGGTTGCAGCGGGCACCGATGATGCGGGCGTCACTGGATCAGCCGGTAAACCCAACGCATGACGCAACTCTGCGCGAGCCGCCTGATAATCCGCCTGGTAACCCGTATCACGCAGGATGTCGTCGGCAATTACGGTGCCTGCGACACGTCCTGCTTCGACATCGCTCGGGAAGTGCACGCCCATCACGATACGATGCTCGGCGTAGACATCAGCACGCGCAAAGATCGCCGCACGTTGCTCCGGCACCATGTTCGCGAGTAACACGGCCGTCGTATAACCGAACGTGGAATGTCCGCTCGGATAACTCCAGTCGTTGGCTTTTTCCTTCGACAGCGGATGCACCTGACTCGATACCAACGATGGCCGCGGACGCTGCCAGTACTCTTTGGCTTCCTTTACTGATGCCTTGTCGAGTTCGGCCGTGCGAGTAAAAAACGCGGCTGTCTTGGGTAACGCGGACGCCTGAAATGGCGTGCCGAACACATCGGCAAAGCGAAAGACGGATCGGTCCGCATCGGCTTTGGCCGCGGCCATGTCTGCGGCAGTGCGTGTGTGCTGCGTGCTCAGCACAACTTGAAGATCGTGCCGGGCCGCAATCGAACCTGCTGCCGGCGGAGGCGGCAGCAGGTTCGACAGTTCAACGGTGGCAGGACTCGTGCCACCGCCGTCAGCTAGTGCGGACTGGCTGAAAAGCAGCATGCTCAACAGCAATGCGTAACGTTGCATCAGAACAAATCCGCCGACACGGTGAAGTTGAAGTTGCGCGCCGGAATCGTCCAGAACAGCGGCGTGCTATCGGCCACGGTGGTGCCGGCCAGCGCGTCGATGTGGGTGTTGTTGAACAGATTGTTGATCTGGAAGCCGACCTTGAAGTCCTTCACATCGGTCATGTGCGGATCGAACTTGTAGCTGGCGGTGAAATTGGTCACCGCATAGCCGCCGATCGGCGTGTCGTCGTTCGCATTGGCCGTGTAGTACGTCTTGCCGACGAACTTGTCGATCAGCGATGCATATACCGAGCCATTGGTGTAGATCATGCCCAGCGCAGCGGTCTTGTGCGGCGTATTCGGGTTCCAGGTGTTGCTGGCAGTCTGGATCGCGCGGTTGAGCGAGCCGTTGGCATAGACGCTGAAGCCACCGCCGAGCATGTAGGTGCCTTCGAGCTCGACGCCTGTGTAATGCACGCCACCGCCGTTGTAGAAGATGGTGTTGGCGCCGACTTTCACGCTCTGGATGAAGTTGTTGAAGTCGATCTTGTAGACGTCGCCCGATAGCGTCAGGCGGTCGCTGGTCCAGGTGGTACCGAGCTGCCAGTTCGTGGTTTTTTCCGGCTGAAGCGATGCATCGGAAATCGACGGATTGGTGACGTAGAACAGGTTGAGGTTGGGTGCCAGGAAGCCCTTTGCCCACTGCGCATACGCCGTCCAATCGGAGGTGAAGCTGTAGTGGAACGCAGCCGACGGCAGCGTGGCGTTCCATTCCTTCGAGTAATCCAGCGGCAAGCCGGTCTTCTGGTTGTACAGGGAATCGATGTCGCGCAGGAAGTCTTCGTACTTCACGCCGCCCACCAGGTAAGCCTGGTCGGTGATGTTCCACTGGTATTCCACAAACGGCTGGATGGTGCGCAGCGAGTCGGTCATGAAGCGATCCACCGGGCTATCGCTGCCCTTGGTCGGCTGACCGGTCGTGTTGATAGCGGGCTGGTCCAACGTATCGTCGAACTCGTACTGCCAGCGCAAGTTGTCCTGTTTGTCGTACCAAACGCCTGTGCGGATCTCGCCTGGGCCCAGTTCCTTGCTTACGCGCAGGATATCGCCCCACGAGCGATACCAATTGCGCATGTGCTGGCCAGGTACGTTGTCGGGATAGAGACAGTCGTCACCCTTGCCGTTACAGAACGTGCCGTTCGGCGTTTCGCCGTTCGGGTCCAGGCCGTTGTAGCCGTAGTGGTTGTACGCGTAGGTATAGGCCTTGTTGTCCAGTGTCCAGCCGTCAAATTCCGAATGCAGACCGACATAGCCCATGTAGGTGCTGATCTGATCCTGGTTGTAGCGGTAGTAGGACTGGCTGTTCGGATTGTCGTTCAAGGCATAGTTCGGGCCGTATTCGGCAATCTGCGCCTTGGTTGCACCAAGCGGAACGTACTGGTTGATCTTGTTCCACATGCCGCCGAAGGTAAGCGTGGTGTTATCGCCCAGCGGCTGTACCACTTTGGCGAACACGTTCTGGCGGCGCTGACCGGCGTCGGTGAGGTAGCCATCGGACGAACCGTTCTGGACGTTGATCACAGCGCTGGTGCCGCTGCTGTTGAGTTTGCCGGTGTTGATGACCGCGCCTTCGACAGCCGTTTCCCAGCTACCAAGGCTGACATACGGGTGAAGATTGAAATCGTTCGTCGGATTGAGCGATTCCACCGACACCGTGCCACCGAAGGTCGCATCGCCCAGCGTACCGGCCGTGCCCGGGCCGCGATCGACCGTGACGCTGCTGGTGTCCTGGTTGGTGAAATACGAGGTGGAGTGATGCGTGAAGTCGTTCGAGTCGCCCCACGGAATGCCATCGAACGTGACGTTGTACTGGCCATCCTGGAAGCCGCGGATCGAAGCGACCTGCGTTTCCATCAAGCCCGGGCCGTTCGGCGCGATCGTGTACACGCTCGGCGAGATGGCCATGGCGTCGGTGTAGTCGCCGGTCGGGGGGATGTTTTCCTGGATGTACGTGCTGCCGATGATCGACTGCGGCTGTGTGGCAATGGTCGAGCCTTGCGTGGGGGCAATGGCAGTTACCGCCGAATTAGCATTGACCTGCAACCCTTCGAGGGTTTTTGCATTCTTCGTCGAGGTGCTGTTCGATGAATTATTGCTGGTACCAGGGCCACTCGTCTGGGCATTTGTAGCATTGCCCGCGTCCTGCGCCGAAACCGGATTGGAAAGGGCTACTGCAAGGCAAAGAGCGAGATAAGCCGGCGGGCAGCGGTACAGCGCATGTGTGGATCGCGTCATTGTTTTTTTCCGGTGTTGGCGGGGTAGTAGAAGGCCGACACCGTAGAGACGCTGTGTGACACATATATAACAAATATATTAAATTGGCATTTTCTTTTATGCGAAAGAAAATGCGCTAAGGATAATCTAAGAATTGAAGAATTATTGAAATAAGAAAATCGTCGAATTAATCCATTGGCGGAGATTTATAAGATTAATATAAGAAATGAAGAATTAGCGCAATAGTGATTTTGATCACGCCCGAAATATCCGTTCCGATTCTATTCGCAAGTCTGTCGTAAGCGTCGGGCCTGTAAACGCCCAAAACGGCGCTCGCAGCAGATGCCCTATCATCCAGCGATGGAACGACGCAGCCCCCACCATACGCCAGAACTTTTTGCGGCGGATTCGGACGAGCTCAAACCACTGGCCGAGCGTATGCGGCCAAACGATCTCGACGAGATTGTCGGTCAACAGCGCTTGCTCGCGCCAGGCAAGGCATTGCGGCGCGCGTTAGAAGCCGGACGTGTGCACTCGATGGTGCTTTGGGGACCGCCCGGTTGCGGCAAGACAACGCTGGCGCTGCTCGTTGCGCGCTATGCCGATGCGGATTTTCGCGCCATTTCTGCGGTGCTCTCCGGGTTGCCTGAAGTGCGCAAGGCGCTGGCCGAAGCGGAAGTTAACTTTGCGCAGGGCCGGCGCACGGTGTTGTTTGTCGACGAGGTGCATCGCTTCAACAAGGCGCAGCAGGATGCCTTTCTGCCGCACATTGAACGCGGCGTCATCATCTTCATTGGCGCTACGACGGAAAATCCATCGTTCGAGTTGAACTCCGCGTTGCTGTCGCGCTGTCGTGTGCACGTGCTGGATGCGGTGTCGGTGGACGATATCGTTGCAGCACTTCAACGTGCGCTGGTCGATGAAGAACGTGGACTGGGTGCACTCAAGCTCGACGTTTCGCTTGCCACGTTGCAACTGATCGCCAAGGCTGCTGACGGCGACGTACGCCGTGCACTAACGTTGCTGGAAATCGCGGCAGAACTTGCCGACGGCCAAGTCATCGACGACGCAACATTGGAACAGGTGCTTGCCGATCGCACGCGCCGTTTCGACAAGGGCGGCGAGCAGTTCTACGACCAGATATCTGCGCTGCATAAATCCGTACGTTCTTCTGATCCAGACGCGGCGGTGTACTGGCTCGTGCGCATGCTCGACGGTGGTTGCGATCCGCTATATCTCGCGCGACGCATGACACGCATGGCCGTCGAAGATGTTGGTCTCGCGGAGCCGCGCGCATGGCGCATGGCGCTGGATGCGTGGGATACCTACGAACGCCTTGGCAGTCCCGAAGGTGAGCTGGGGCTCGCGCAGCTTGCCATCTGGCTTGCCATCGCACCCAAGAGCAACGCTGCGTACAAGGCCTATAACCAGGCCCGCGCAATCGTGTGCGAAACCGGCACGCTCGACGTGCCCATGCACTTGCGCAACGCACCGACCAAGTTGATGAAAGGCCTCGGCTACGGCAAAGGCTATCAATACGACCATGATGTCGAAGGCGGCGTGGCACTCGGTCAGCAATGCCTGCCCGATGCGCTGGAAGGAACCGAGTTCTATCACCCCGTCGAGCGCGGGCTGGAACTGAAGCTGCGCGAGAAACTTCAGTCGTTACGCGAAGCGCGCAAACAGGCGCGGAAGCCCTAGCCGCATCATGCGGCGCGATCCCTTGCAGCCACCTGCGGGGGCGCCTAGATTGCATCTCACATCCAACCGGGGAGGGGCTGTCTATGCGCGTACTCGTTGCGGGGATCTTTGGCGGTATCGTCCTGTTCTTCTGGGGTTTCGTCGCCCATATGCTGCTTGGGCTAGGCAATCCGGGCATCCATCAACCGATCCATGAAGACGTTGTCCTCAGTTCGTTGCATGAGGGATTGGGTACGCAGCCCGGTGTCTACATCCTGCCGTCCATCGACCCGAATCAGATGGGCGATCCGGCGGTCAGGGCGGCATACGGCAAAAAAGCCGCGACTTCGCCTTACGCCTGGGTGGTTTACGAGCCGCAGGGCATCGATATGACGCAAATGGGCCCGCAGCTCGTACGCGAATGGGCCTCCGATACGCTGTCGGCACTCATGTTGGCTTGCCTGATGGGTATGGCCGCGTTCGGCTTCACCAAGCGCTTGGGTATTGCCGTGGTCGCCACGCTTTTCGCATGGCTAAGCATGATGATTCCCTACTGGAACTGGTATCGCTTCCCGACGGCGCTGGCGACGGCAGCACTCGTCGAACAAGTGATCGGGTGGCTGCTGGCGGGCGCCGTGATGGCCTGGTGGCTTGGGCGCCGCGAAACCAAGACGGCCTGATCGAGGCTATGGGCGCGGGCAGGGCGCTCCCGCGTTGCGGTGGCGCTAGCCCGGCAGCCATAATCCCCGATCCTTGTCATCCATTCGGATCCGAACATGCTGGACCCCGTATTGCTGCGTTCGCGCCTGGCCGAAACCGCCGCGCGCCTGAAGGAAACCCGAGGCTTCGCGCTCGACGTCGTCGCCGTGGAGGCATTGGAAAGCCAACGCAAGCAGCTGTCTACCGAAACGCAGGAATTGCAGAACCTGCGCAATACGCGTTCCAAGGCGATCGGTCAGGCCAAGGCGAAAGGTGAAGATGTCGCGCCATTGATGGCGGAAGTCGCCGGCATTGGCGACAAGCTCAAGGCAAATGAACAGGCCTTGGCCGATGTGCAGGCCAAGCTGTCCGACATCGCGCTGCGTATTCCAAATATTCCGCATGAGTCCGTGCCGGTTGGCAAAGACGAAAACGACAACCGCGAAATCAGCCGCTGGGGCGCAACGCGCAGCTTCGAATTTCCGGTCAAGGATCACGTCGAGCTGGGCGAGCGTCATGGCTGGCTCGATGGCGACGCCGGCGCAAAACTTTCCGGCGCACGCTTTACCGTGCTGCGCGGTCAGCTAGCGCAACTGCATCGTGCGCTTGGCCAGTTCATGATCGATCTGCACACGCGCGAGCACGGCTATCTGGAATGCAACGTGCCCGTGCTGGTCAACGCCGACACGATGTACGGCACGTCACAGCTGCCGAAGTTCGAAGAAGACCTCTTCGCTACGCAAGTGGGCGATTCCCGTCGTTATCTGATTCCGACTGCTGAAGTCTCGCTCACCAATCTCGTTCGCGACACCATCCAGGATGCCGACGCGTTGCCGCTGCGCCTCACCGCGCACTCGCTCTGCTTCCGCGCCGAAGCGGGCAGCTATGGCCGCGACGTGCGCGGGATGATTCGCCAGCACCAGTTCGAAAAAGTGGAAATGGTGCAGGTTGCGCGTGCGAGCGAATCGTATGCGCAACTGGAAGAAATGGTCGGTCACGCGGAAAAGGTGTTGCAGAAACTCGAACTGCCTTATCGCAAGCTACTGTTGTGCACGGGCGATATGGGTTTTCAGTCCACCAAGACGTATGACCTGGAAGTGTGGCTGCCTAGCCAGAACACGTACCGCGAAATTTCCAGCTGCTCCAATTGCGAAGATTTTCAGTCGCGCCGTCTGCAGGCGCGCGTGCGCAATGCGGAAACCAACAAGCCGGAACTTGTGCATACGCTCAACGGCTCGGGTCTAGCCGTAGGACGCACGCTTATCGCGGTGATGGAGAACTATCAGAACGCCGATGGTTCGATCACCATTCCGGCAGCGCTGCGCTCTTACATGGGAGGCGCGGAGAAAATCGCATGAACACCCAAGCCCGCAGCTCATGGGACAAGGTGGAGTTCTACACCAGCTACTTCCTCATGTTCGTGCTTGCGTCCGTGATCGGTACGCGGCTGAGCTTCGCTTCGGTATGGCAGCTGCCGCCGATCGATCTGGTGTTCAATGTCATTGCGTTGATACTGGTGATCGCGAGCTTCTGGATCGCTCGCCGTCGCCGTAGCTGGCGCCTTTGGATCATTGCTTTCGCGACGGCGACGCAGCTGATACCGATGGTGATCCGCTATCCCGCCACACTGTTTCCACTGCTTGGCGGCCTGATCCCGGTAGTCATCATGGTTTGGGCGCTCATCGCACTGTCCCGCAAAGGCTCGCAAGGTCCGCGAGTTCGCGGTTCCTGATACCATGTCGCCCTCGCTGGTGACGCTGATACGCGCTCGCCAGCCGCTAAATCCGGAGAGATGGCCGAGTGGTTTAAGGCAGCAGTCTTGAAAACTGCCGTAGGTGTAAGCCTACCGTGGGTTCGAATCCCACTCTCTCCGCCAGTAAAATCAAGGCCCTGATTTTTCAGGGCTTTTTTATTGCTCGGGAGAAAATCAATCTTAGCGTTTGGTCAATTCGAGCGATCACTTGGATCCGATTTCGCAACAATGAGTGGACAGCGATTGAGCGACTAAGCATGCGATGTGCGTTACGCCTTGAGGGTGAGCGGTGGGCCAAACATGGTGGGCAGGAATGTTTGCAAATCGGAACCTATGTTTGGCGGCCCTTGAGTAGATGTCAAAAAAAGGGCGCGGATAACCGCGCCCCTTCGTTTACTCAAAGTCCTCTTCGAATCTCTCGTTGGAACAATTACTGAGCCAGGTTGTTGATCAGCGCAGCTTGTGGGCTGCCCCATCCAGTGACGAGGTCATAGCCCTTTTCAGTCGAGAACTTTTCGTTCTTGCCACTCGTGATGTCGTGGAACGTTGTCGTATAGGTCGTTCCTTCGGGTGCATTGTTGGCATAGACCGTTGGGTTCAAGAAGCCCACATAGGCGGTGCTGCCGTTGTTGGCAATCTGTTGATCGGCCAACGCCACAAACGCGGCCCACATGGGTGCTGCGAAGCTCGTACCACCATACTCATTTGCCTGGCAGCTGCCGTCGGCGCAGGTATAGAAGGTGAAGTTTGCATTGGCCGAAATATCTGGACCGTTGCGATATTTCGTTGAGCCCTTATTGGTTGAGGTGATGACGCCGGAGATCTGCTGCCACGTGGGAATGGCGATGTCGTTGGGGGAAATACCACCCGATGAATCGCTCCACGCTGTTTCCGACTTCCAGGGACCTGCGGCGCTCGATGTCACCAGATCGGTGCCACCGACGCTGATGATGTGAGCATCGTCAGCAGGCCACGATTCTGCGTTGCCGGTCTTTGTCCATTCACCCGAATCGCCGGACGCGACAAAGAAGCTCTGGCCTTGTGCGGCCATCTTTTCAAAATAGGGATCGAGTGTAGTGGCGTCTTCCGGCGTCCAGCCCCACGAACAGCTGAGCGTCAGCGGCAACACTCCGTTGGAATCGGTTGTCGTTGTCATCGCGCTAATGATGGCGGTGTCGGTGGAGCCGACATACATGACGACGCTGGAAAGCCCTGGCGCCATGCCTTGTGCTTGCGTCACGTCGAGCGCTTGTTCGCCATCGTCACAGCTACCGGTGCAGCTCGTGGAGGTGCCGTCGGTAGAAACAACGGTGAGGTTATTCGGATTGGTTTCCTTGGCGTTCTTGTAATACAGCGTGATGTCCGCGGTATTGATGCCATAGTATTCAAAGAGACCCAACGTCTGACCTGCACCGGTAAGCGAGCCGTTACCGTAATATGCCGCGCGCATGTCGCTGCCCAGGAACGAAGAAGACGGGCCCGAGCCGGTGGTCGCATGCGACACCACGGCGTCTGGCGAAATGCCGTGTGCGGCGGCGTAATCGCTCTTCTTCTCATACTGCGGATGCGGAATCGAATAGTTGTCGAGGCCCGACACGTGCCACAACGAAATGGCAAGCGAAGTGGTCGGCTCACGATCTGGCGCGTAGAACTGGCGATTCTCAGTCGGATGCTGATACATGCGCATCTTGACGTTGAAGGCCGTTTCCACGGCAGAAACCGGACCTACAGCTTGCACGTCCATGCTGTCACGGGTTCCACCGGTCACCGTGAAACCGTTTCTCGTCAAGTATTGAACGACGGTGTCATAGTCACTTTGCGAAGGCCCAAAGCGTTCGGTGAACTCTTGTGGTGTCACGTATTGCCGATACTGCAGGCTTGCCGGGTTGCTGACGGCCGCCACGAACTGATCAAGGCTGGCCTGATCGCGTACGGGCAGCACAACATCAATGGCCATTAGTTTGCTGGAAGGAAGCGTGCCTACTTCTTGCGCTGTGGCCTGAGCGACTGCCGCTCTCACGTGATGCGTGTAGAACTGCGCTGCATTGGCAGCGCCGCTTGCGCCAACTGCCATCATGATTGCCAAGGGCAGCGCGCAGAGCTTGCCGCGCGAATTGAAAATCCCCTTCGCCGAAAACGATTTCATCAAATCTGTTCTATTCATTTAAACCTACTCCCAAGGTTAATAAGAAAGAAGAAAAGATTGTGAGGAAACTAAATTGATGCCCCCCTCCCCAGGGGTGCCAAGTGGCTGCAGGAGCGTAGGGTGATGTTTGTGCTCACGCGGTGAAAATTTGTGACTTGAAGTTCAGTCGCATGGTTGTTTTCTGCCGCTACGCAAACGGGAAGCCAATCGGAATGACTGACGCTTCCCCTATGTTGAAAACGTGATGTTGATCACGTGCACGCGACGTCGACATAAGCCTTCGCGAGAGTAGTGCAAGCCCATCGCTCGCTGTCTGACGTATGCAGAAGCAGCACGTGCTGCGCTGAGAGATAAAACCAAAGCGTATCCGTTGACGATGGTGCGTAGTGACTCGGTGGAGCAACGCGAACTCGACTATCTCGCGACGATGGTGCTCGAAGTTGCTGACCACCGCGGTCACATCCCGAAGTTCGATCGAATCCGGTAGCGCAAAAGCATCAAACCTGGTGCTTGCGCAAGAAAAAACGATTGTGTGCCTCAAGTGAGACAGGGTGCCCAGAACCGGCAGCTACATCGGGTTAGTAGGTGTAGGTGCTTGGCACGGCCTAGACGTATCTGGGGCTACCGTGCCGAGGGCAATCCGCACCACAACCCAAAAAGGGGATTTTTATGTTCTGCAAATCATCCAAATTCGTTTCTCGTCTGACCATCGCAGCAGGCGTCATGGCTCTTTCGCTTTCCGTATCGGCGCTGGCTCAAGCACCCACCACCGGATTGGGCCAATCGTGGCCGAACGCTACCGATGTGAGCGTCAGTCCGCACTATCACGTTTATGTGTTCGTGCGTGACGGGATCCGCTACATCCAAATCAACGACGCCAACGGCACAGTGCGTGGCGCTGTCGCGACGGCGGGAGGTCAGACGCTGGTGTTGCCGATCGGAACGGATGCTTCGTCCGTGCAGGTATCGCAGGGCAGTGTCCAGAACGCTGATGCTTCCACTGCAGCGACAACCGAGACGGTTTACAACGACAGTGCAACGCAGATCACGGCTACGCCTCAGAGCACTGGAGCAGTAACCTTCGCCATCTCCAACAGTGCTGGCCTGTGTTCTGACCCAACGAAGTGCAACATCGGGACGATCTCCATTAACCAATGATCGGCACTGTTTAACGTTGCCTGTCAACGTATGTAGAGTTCGCGTGCGGGAGCGCCGGTTGTGGCCTCCCGCAATGATTCGTAGGCGTCATGCATCAACGCGGTAATCTGGATATTGCCTTGCATGCGACGTACATGCAGACCGCCGTCATACAAGCGCACATGATCGCGCATAGCCTCGATGCCCATTCCGTTGGTGCCGAGTTTAAGTGCGACCTGACGGCTGTCGCATTTGGTGTAAAGAGGATCGTTGATGTCGGAAGGGTGCGTAGATCCTTCAACGCGCAGCGTCGCCCATTGCTGTCCGTTTGTAAGGCCGCCACGTAGTGTAATGGCTACCGAGGACCATTCTTGTTGTTCGCAGATATAAACGACCGCTTCGCATGCGAAGCGGTAGATGGCGGCGTGCACGCTGGACGAAAGTTGGCTCAGTCCACGACCTTTGAGTTGGAAGCGATAGGCAATGCCACTTTCATCCAGTGAGCGCGCTATGGTTTCTCCTAAGGCGGCGGGCAGACCACGTTCACGCCACGCTATCGGATGCATGGACTCCGCCAGTCGATAGACTTGGTTTTGTGTCGTGGCGACTTGCTTGAAATACGTCTGGCCTTCCGCCAGCGGGAGCATGTGTTTGAATCGGTTAAGCAACCTGGTTTGCGTCAGCTGTAGCGTACCGCCGATCTGTTCCAGCGCCTGGGCGGTTTGACGCATGCGTACTTCGCATGCATAGAGCCCTTGCTGTGCGAGTTTTACGGCTGCTTGCGCATCGAGTTGTTCTTGTTCCTCTCGCGCATTCTGCGCACTGATGCGCACACCCAGCGCAAATAGGCTGGTGGAGGCGAACGCGATGAAGGCCTGCGTTTCGACCAGACCCAGATTCGGGTCTGCCGCATTGCCTATGAAGATGCAGAACATCACAACCGTTGTGCCGATCGCGGCAGCTCGCCAGCCATGTTTGGAAGTGAGCCACGCGACAGGGAGAAACATGGCCATCTGAATGACCTGGCGGATGTCGACCGACACATCTCGATACATCCATACAAGTACTGCCAGCGTCGGCAGCAACAGCATGGCTGTATCCAGCGTCAGACGACTCTTGGTCCATTCATCCCATTGCGCACGCCACGGCAGAGGTTTGCGTAATTTGAACGCCAGGGCAAGCGGTACGATGGTGAGGATGCCCACGTATTTACCGAGCACTGCATAAGGAATTTCTATCCATTGGTAATGGTGGAGGGCTCTGGCGGAAGCAATGGCAGTGAGTCCGCTGGCATACCCCATCGCGACCCAAATCAGCGACAGCGTCGTAATGCAGATCAGCAGCGCCTTCAACTTGACTGTTCGCTTCGAGGGAAACATCCCGAGTTTGCGAGTACTCCACCAAACGATGGGCGCTGCAACAAGCATCGGAGGTATCGAGCTGACAATGACCCATAGCGTGCCAAAGCGTTCTGCCATGGGGTAATAAAAAGGAATGATGGCGGCGCATTCACCAACGATCAGCGCTGGCCAATAGCGAGGGGGAAATAACAACAGGCAGCTAAGACGCAGGCCGGCGGTCACCGTCCATACACCGCCCGAATAAGGCCGCAGCACGGTGTAGACGAGTGCATATCCGAGCGCCACGGCAATCTGGCGCACCCACCTATTTTCAGCGATTGATTTGATCATCCCCGCGTCCCCTGATGTCGAGATAACCGCACCCCAGCCATCCCTGAGCGGTGTAACTCGCCGATAACGCTGTAAGGCAATTCATGAAGCGTGCCAACCGTGCAGTTCGGTCAAAGACCAGGGCGGCAAGCGGTGACAGTCCTGAAACAAAGAATCGCAGCGTTACGCTCAGGCAATCATATGAAATGGCGTGATTCAAAACGTGAAGGGCGACACATCGGTTTTCCGCTTGTCTATCCGCGATATCGGCACGAGCTTGCCAATCATTAAGCCGTGATCGAGAAAACTTGCGCTGCCCATGGCTGGCGGCCCTAACAAGCCCAGCGTCTATGAGATAATCGGGGCTCCCTGCAGCACCCCCACGTTGCCATGACACTCCCCAAAGACGCCTTCCGCCGCTTCCAGGAAGAACTGGCAGCGCTCGACAAGCAGAACGAACAGCGCCCACCAAGCAAAAAACAGGCGGCCTTATCCGCTATGGAAAGGGCGAAAGGGGAATTTCTTGCCCTGAAAGAGCGTTACAAGCTCTCGGTTGCCGACGTGGTGTCCTTCTTTCCGGAGGAAGAAGGCATTGCCTACCTGCAGGGACTGATTGCCCAGGCAGAAGCCAAACCGCGCCGGGGGCGCAAGCCCAAAGCCAGCGTTTAACGCCTACGGCATCATCGAGCGGATTAATGCCACGAGCTGCTCACCCGCCAGCATGCCGAACAGGCCAACCAATGCCACGGTAGGCGGTGCCGGGGATTTGACGCGCAAGAAGCCGTAAATCAGGCCAACCAGTACGCCCACGGCTACAGATACGAGGTAAGGCTTCATCGCCGCTCCTGAATGATGGGGTGGGTGCTGACGCTCAAGGGACGATTACGACGCGCCCGGTCGTACCACGGGCCACTGCCTCATAAGCTTCGCGGCCCTGAGCCAGGGTGAACCGCTGGGCGATGACTGGGGCATCGAACTTGCCCTCGTCAAAACCAGTGGCAATCGCCTTCATCAGGCGCGCCGACTCGGCCACGCCCAGTTTGGCGCTGTCGGCGCCTAGCAACTGTGTTTCGTTGTGGTAGAAGTCGATCAGGTCGAACTCGACGCGGCGCTGGCCTGTTGCGCTGATTTCCACGACGCGGCCGCGCCGCTTCGCCAGCCCAAGCGCCATGTTGAAAGCGATGCCGCCTACGCTGTCAAAAACGACATCGGTACCGTCAGCCAAACCATCCAGTTGCCGTACGCGAGTGACGGTGTCGTCATCGAACATCACGAAGGTATCCACACGCCGGCCCGCAGGTGAATTCGGATCGAGTGGACCGCGATTGATTCCGATGACTCGGCATCCAAGCGATTTGGCGATCTGCGTCACTGCACCGCCCACACCGCCGCCTGCGCCGATCACGGCGATGGTTTCGCCTTGACGCAATTGCGCGAAATCGATGGTACCGAGCCATGCAACCACAAAGTTCACGCCTACCGACGCGGCTTCTTCATGACTCAAGCTCTTCGGTTTTCGCACCAGGGCCGCGACAGGTACTTTGATGTACTCGGCATGCGTGCCATCGCGCGTGAAGCCGATATCGCCGCCGGTTCCCCAGACTTCCGCGCTGATCCAGTCCTTTGGCCCTTGTTCCACCACACCGCTGAAATCTCGCCCGGGAATGCGGGGCAACGTCGTTTGCGAAAAATGTCCTGAAACGTTCTTCACGTCACTGGGGTTAACCGACGCCGCGCGAACGCGTACCAATGCGCTATCGGCATCGATAACCGGGGTAGGGACATCCACGTACTCCAACACATCGGGTTTGCCAGGATGGTCAAAGCGAAGCGCTTTCATAAATGTCTCCGTCATAACGAAGGCTTACGTTGAGGGGAAAGTGTAGATGACCGCCGCGCCGACGATCGGTCAAAAGCATTCGAATTTCGGCCAACTGCTGCAGCTTAAAAATACGTTTACTGAGCGGATGCCGCGGGTTGGTAGGCTACCGGTGAAACACCCAGCTCGCGACGGAACATGTCGCTGAAACTGCTGGGCGAATAGCCGAGCGATCGCGCAATGGCATGAACGGCGTGGCCTTCCGCAAGGCGCGACGTCGCAACGGCCAGCTGGACCTGCCGGCGCCATTCGGCGAAGCCCATGCCGAGCTCCTGTTGGAAAAGGCGAGAGAGCGTTCGTACGCTAGCGCCAGCCTGATCGCTGTAGTGTTCGAGTGGAATATCGAGCGATGGATGGTCGATCACGGCACGACACACCGTTTCAAGACGCCGATCGGTTCCGGCGGGAAGCATGATTCGCAACGTACTGGTCTTCGCCGCAGCGAGTTCCAGCACGATCAATCGGTTCGCTGCATCGATGTATTCCTGGCTACGATGCTCACCCTGTTCGGCCATCACCACAATCAGCTGCCGCAGCAAAGGACTGACTTCAAATACTTCGCCACGTTTACCAAGCGCTTCGGTCGCCTGCGGATGCAGATACAGATTGCGCATGCGCACCGCACTCATCATCTTGATCGAGTGCAATGTTTCTGGTGGCACCCATACCGCGCGCTGCGGCGGCACGACTAGCGCTTCAAACCCGATTTCCACCCACATCACGCCTTCGACGGCATAAAGCACCTGCGCCCACGTGTGGGAATGCGTTTCGACATACGTGCCGCGCGGATACTCACGTTGCAACGTAAGCAGGTGGCGACCGTCTTCGCCGAGTGGAGGAGGGGCTGCACGTGTCATCACGTGCATAGCATATGCCCGCGCGAGGCATGGTGCTGCAGAAGCAGCTGCCGGCTCGTGAGCCGGCAGCTGGATGGGCGTCAGGCTTTGCCAAGCTCCGCCTTGAGTTTTGCCAGTTCGGCGTCGATGGCGCTATTGCTGCGCATGGCGTCGAGCTCTTTTTCGCTGCTGCTTCGATGATCCAGCGGATCATTGAGAACGCCGGCTTTCAGCAAACCGTCCATTGCGTCGGCTTTGGCCTGGGCACCAGCAACCTTATCTTCGGCGCGACGCATGGTATCGCCGACATGGCTGAGGTGATCGCCCACCCCCGTCAACGACTCGGTGACCTTCACCTGCGCCTGAGCAGCCGCGTAGCTGCTCTTCATCACTTCTTTCTGCGTGCGGAATTGTTCGATGCGGCCTTCCAGTGTTTTCTGGTAGCCGATGAGCTTTTCGACCTGCGCGCTGATGTTGTCATGTGCCTTGCCAAGCGACTGCAATTTTTCCTGCGCGGCCTGACGTTTCACAAGCGCTTCGCGGGCCAGATCCTCGCGCGACGATTGCATGGCAAGTTTTGCATTGTCCTGTGCTTGATCGGCTTCCTGCGTGGCCTGGTCCATCTGCCGCTCAAGCAGCTTCTGTTCTGTCACGACTTCCGCCAGATGCTGCTTGGTTTCCTGCAGGCCGGAAATCATTTTTTCATACGAAAGATCGAGCTGCTCGTTCGGATCTTCCAGCTTGTTCAACAACGAATGCGTTTTGGCCTGAAGCAGATCGGCTACGCGTCCAAGAATGCTCATGTCTGTACTCCCGTTCAATTGTTGACGGACAACACCAATTGCGGATCGGGAATGGTGGAAGCATCCCGTTCGGTCGTAATCGGTGTCACCGCCGTGCCTACGGCAAAGAATTCGATTATATGCGGTTGCCAGTTGTGCGAACCCTCGTGGAGGTCGACGCCGACGACGCCTTCTGCCTTCACGGCGGTCGCTTCATGTTGCATGCGTTCCATGGCAATTTCGCGTGCGTCGTAGAGCGCTTGCGAGAAGTTGGTCAGCTCGGTGTTGTTGCCAACGTTGCCAAGCGCCTTGAACATGCCTTGATGTGCGACGTGATACACGCACGATCCCATCACCATTTCCAGCGGGCGATAACCGGCCTGCAAGAGTGTCCAGAAATCCTGCCCGGAAAGATCGGACGTAAAGGGTTTGCCGTTATGCCCTTTATAGCCCGGGTGTCCCTTGGCGTGTACCACGCCCGTTCCGATGGCGATGAATTCCAGGATCTTGTCATCCCATTCCATGCGCTTGACGGTGAGTTCCACGCCCACGATACCGTCGGCACCCATGCTTTCGGCTTCCGAGCGCATGCGCGACATCGCGAGTTCGCGCGCGTGATACATCGCTTGCGAAAGCACGTTCATTTCCTGGTTCTGGCTCCAGCTCGAATACTGGATGCCCAGGTGGTAAATGCATGAGCCGACGCACAAGCCGACCGGTTCAAAACCCGCCTTGCGCACCAACAGGAATTCGTTGACTGAAAAGTCCGAGGTGAAGATGCCACCCGGATGTCCTTCGCTGCGCAGGCCCTTGAGCCGTTCAAGCGCGTGTTGCGGAATCGCCGTGCCGTCACTCATATCGAACCCTCTTCCTGATTGGTGTCATAAGCGTTGTGTCCATGCTGGCGTTCTTCGAGCATCGGCGAAGTGCCATCACACATATCTACAACATGTCGGATGTCATGCGGCACAGCGCCGTAGCGTTTGCTATCCACCACGGTGCCGATCACGATGTGCCGGCCCAGGTAACGAGCGGCGTTCTGCTCTTCAACTTTCAGCAATTCGCCGAAATGCGTATGTGCAAGCACGCCATTGCCATCGCGCTGCGTGTCCTGGCGAAGCTGGAGAAGTGCCTTGCGCCGTACGCGTTCCCAGAAGTTACCCAGTTCGGTAAGCGGCTGATTGATCCAGCCGCCCTTGGCGTCGAGATTGGCCCATGAGTAAGAATTCAGCCATTCGTAGTGCGCGCCAATCGCAATGCCCGTCGGCACGATGTCGGCCTCGAGCAAGCGCATGAATTCAAGCGCGGTCACCGTCGCGACCACCGGCTCGGGATTGGGCGGCAGGCCTTCGACGCGAATCGCGGTGCCCATCACGGTGAAGTCCATGCTCGCGCCCACGTGCAGATTGATTTTGCGCATACGCACGTCGACGATGGCGTTGGCACCGGCAGCGACGGCTTCCTGCTGCATGCGCTTGAGCGCCTGATGCCACCCTGCTGTGTGTCCATTCGTCCAGGAATAGCCATAGTGATACCAGCATGTGCCGGACACCATCGCGATGGGGCGAACCTTGTAGCGATGCGTTTGCGCAAGCTCCGCAGGCGTCATCGTGGAGATCCACGGAAGTTTCCCGCTGGATGCGTCACTCAGACGCTGTTTGACGAAGGCGGGAAGGCGATGATGATGCAGCGCACTTTCCCATTCCGCCTGCCGCTCGGCATTGCTGCCGGCAAAATCTTGTTGCGGTGCGCCCTGGGAGGACGGGGAAGGGGTATTACCTTTGAACCGATCAAACCATGACATTCGAAACTCCAGGCTGTAATCCTTGCAGCGGGATTCGAGCGATAAACGGTTGAGCCGCCGGACACGCGGACATCATCGTCAGGACATCAGGAAATCGTGTAGTACGTTTTGCGCGGAACCGGCGTGTTCGGCGAGCGCCTGAATTTCGTCGTGGAGAGCGGCAAGCCATGCCGGCACATCCATCTGTTCGGTACTTAGCGTCACACCGTGTACGCTCTTGCTGCGCTGTGCCAGAAGACGGCTCTTCTGCAGCGCAAGCACGTATGTGTGGTTATGTGCATCGACCGAGATCTTGACGGCGTGACTGATCTTGGAGAACAGGCCGTCCTTCTGGCGCTCTACCGTCACGCGTCCGGGAATGGCGCCTTCCAGTCGCACCGCGAAGGCCTCCATGAATGCCTTCAGATCGCCTTGCGACTTGCGAAACCATGCCGCATTCAGATCGAAATCGTTTGGAAAACTGCTCAACGCCCACGCCCCCGCAGTGCCGTTTTACACCACGTGACGCCTTGCCGCGGCCATCCGTGGTCCGTGAAGCCGTATCACTATGTTCGCGATACCGAAATAGCGTAGCACGGCTTCTTCCGGCTCGGCATGGGTCGAAAGAAAGGCTGCTTTTTGCGTCTGGAGGGCTTGAGAAGTGCGTTGCTTCCAAAGCGAGGTCTACTTCGATGACGCCTTGAAAATGTGTGGCAGGTTTGTGTCACGTGCTTGAATCGCCAGGGTGTTTTGAGCCCTTCCGATCGTCCTTAAGTCTCATTGGTCCGCACGCGACCGTTGGGCTGCTCATGCTCCTTGTTGTTTCGGAACATACAAGCCTTTGGAAAATCTCGAATAATCGCCGGCAGAAGCTCGTCTTGGCCAATTAGGGGCGTGACTGGAGAAAGGATAAGTAAGACCACCCTAAGTTAATCTCTGCACAATCGCTTGCGAGGGTACGCCCGGCGATAGGGTTCAGAAGGTCATAACGGTATGCACATCATCCTGGTCGAAGACGACCTTCAGCTCGGCACCGCGATTCAGAACGCGTTGGAAAAGCTTTCCTACGCGGTTACGTGGTTGCGCGATGGCCGCGAGGCGCTGGTGGCGTTGCGCGATCAGACGGCGGACCTCGTCCTATTGGATCTGGGCTTGCCGGGCAAGGACGGGCTGGACGTCTTGGCCGAAGCGCGCCGCGCGCATGTCAACACGCCGGTGATCGTGATGACGGCGCGCGATGCGCTCGAAGCACGCGTTCGCGGTCTGGATGCAGGTGCGGATGACTATCTGGTGAAGCCGTTCCATGTCGATGAGCTTAGTGCGCGCATTCGCTCGCTGACGCGGCGCGCACAAGGATTAGCCGCCAACCGCATCGACGTCGGTGTGATCAGCCTGGATATCGGAACATCCGAAGCGGAATATCGCGGCAAACGCATCGAGCTGACGCGTCGCGAGTTCTCGTTATTGCGCATACTGATGGAGCGGGCGGGGCGCATCGTGCGGCGCGAGCATCTGGAGAATTCGCTTTACGGCCTCGACAACCCCGTGGGCAGCAGCGCCTTGGAGGTTCAAATCCATGCACTGCGACGCAAACTCAGCTTCGATGCGATCCGCACGATTCGAGGCGTCGGCTACATGATTCCAAGAGACCCAACGTGAAGCCACTAAGCCTGCAGGGACGCCTGCGTTGGATGATCGTCACTTTGCTGTTCGCGGTGTTGCTGCCATTAGGCCTCTACAGCTTTCGGCGTACGCTGATCGAAACGCACGAACTGCTGGATGGCCGTCTTGCCGAATCCGCACGCACGCTCGATGTATTGATGCAGCACGAGGGCATCGATGCATTGCGCCGTCCGGAGCAGGGGCCACTTATCGTACCCGTCATCGGCCGCAAAGCCGAAGAAGAGCTGATGCATGGGCGAACCTACGAGTCCGAAGTGGGCTATCAAGTGTTCGACATGCACGGTCACGTACGCCTGACAACCGCCAACCTCGCGCAATTACCGCTGCCGCAAACACCGTTATCGGGTTTCGAGAACTATCAGTTCGATGGTTACGGATGGCGCGTGTTTACCTTCGTGGATGATGCCAACGGCTTTGTCATTCGCATGGGCGAGCGCGATGACAGCCGCCGCGGTATTTCGCATGCCTTGTGGCTGGATCTTGGCATGCCACTGCTTATCGGGCTCCCGTTGCTGGCACTGCTGATCGGCTGGGCTGTGCGCCGCGGGTTGCGTCCGCTGGAACGTCTGAGGCAAGCGCTTGCATCGCGCGCACCGGGTAGCCGCCGGCGCATCGAGCTGGAAAGAGCGCCGCAGGAATTGCAACCTGTTATCGAAGCGCTCAATGCGCAGTTGGAACGTCTGGAAGATGCCCTGGAACGCGAGCGGCGTTTCAGTGCCGACGTCGCACATGAATTACGCACGCCGTTGGCATCGACGATGATTCACCTGGACGGCGCGTTATCGACGAGCGAGCTTCCGGCGACCAAGGCTTCTCTCGCTAGCGCTCAGGTTGGTCTTTCAAGACTTGCCCGGCGTATCGAACAACTGCTTGCCTTGGCGAGATTGGAAGCGGGCGCTGCAGCAGGACAGCGCAGTGAGGTCGATCTTGTTGTCGTGGCGATGAATGTCATCGATGAACTGGCGCCTTTGCTGGGCGAAAGTGGCGTCGAGTTCGCGTTTGTCGGTCACGAAGATACGTTGAAAGTACAAGGATACGAAGCGGCTTTGGCCGCATTGCTGCGTAACCTTATCGAAAACGCGATGCATCATGTTCCCGCCGGCGGCAGCGTTCAATTGTTGTTGAAGCGAGCGACGGAAGCGGCCGTGATCGAGGTGATCGATAACGGACCTGGCATTCCTGCGGAGCGTCGCGCCAGCGTCTTTGCACGCTTCCATCGTGAGGCGAGCAGCAGCGGAGACGGCTACGGACTGGGACTGTCGATCGTGCAACGCGCCGCGCAGTTGCATAACGCTGCGATCGAACTGCTCGATGCGCCTTCCGGTCGTGGTCTACGAGTAAGCGTCGTGATTCCCACACATTTTGTGCGTGGCGCATCTACGGAATCGGTATGACGGTTGCCTAACCGCCGGTGTGCTCAGGCACTACCGGCGGTTATTCAAGCGATGCTTTTAGGGCTTGCCGACGGTAAGAATGGCAAAGCTATTCGCTACAGGTTGCTGGCGACCATGCGCATCTTTGTCGGTGCCGAGCTTGGCCGATGACAGATATACGCGGTGCTTTTGTGTATCCAGTGCCTGCGTGCGAGCACTGATCTGTGTAGGAACATTGGCGACGACCGAGTAGTGATCGGGATCGTCTTCATGCACAACCGTCAACGTACCGCTTTCGCCATTCGAGCTGTAAATAAGCGCTTGCTCAGGATCGAAAGTCACTGCATCTGGGCCATCACCGATGGGTAAGGTTGCGACGACGTGACCATTCGTTGCGTCAAGTACCGCCATCTTCTGGTTATCGCAGACCGAGAAAAGCCGCTTATGTACAATATCCATGGCCAGACCGCTGGGCGATTCGCACGGTGCGAGCGACCATGTTTGCAGCACTTTGTTCGTGCTTGTGTCGATCTCTGAAAGCTCGGATTTGTCTTCGAGGTTTACATAGACATGGCCCTGACCATCGGCGGCCGAGAACTCCGGTTTACCGGGTAGCGCGATCGTGGCGACAACTTTGGCGGCGGTGGGATCGATAACGCTAGCATCACCACTTTTACCGTTGAACGTCAGCACATGATGCGACGCGCTGTCATAGATGATCGAATCCGGCTTCTGCCCCGTGCCAGCAATGGTGCCGACAGTCTTGAGCGTATCCAAATCGAAAACGGTCACAGAATTTGCCTTACCGTTGCTGGTAAAGCCACGATGCAAATCCTGCGCGATGGCAATGCCATGCACACCACTGGTGCCTGGAATCTCGCCAATCTGCTTATTGCCATCGACATCGATAACCAACACGCGATCGCCGCGACTAACAAATAGATGACGACGTTGTGAATCAAAGCTGAGGTAATCCCAGCCGCCGGTGCCGCCAAGCGTCAGGCGACCGATCACTTTATAGGGGGATTGTGCGGCTGCATCGGCGGCTGTCGCAAAAGGAGCGGCAGCAACGCAGGCTAATGATGCAAGCAAGGCGATGGCAAGAGATTGGCGCATGGGCAAGCTCATGATGAGGGGTTTGCCAAGCTTGCCCGGTGTTACTTATTGCTTGCTTAGGGACGCTGGTGAGCGTTCCGTTGTTTCAGCACGTCAGCGGCCTTCTCGTCGGCAAGGTCTTCGGTCATTTTCAGGCATTCCTGTTGAACTAGCTTCGGGTCGCTACCGATCAGCGCCCGGGCATAACCCGTCACGACTTCGCCCACGATGTATTGCGGCCGTCCTGTGTTGTTATAGGTGTTGCTGAATGCAAGGGGCGTGGAGCGGGGCGAGCTGTCCCCGTAATACCATTCAAAGACCGCGGCTTTCCGGGCAGTGGCATCGCTCTTTACCTGTCCCTGGCTGGAAGAGGTAATGCCGTTGTCGGCGTAATTGACGGCTTCCCCACAAAACACAAATCCATTGGCGCGGTTGGACGATGATTCCATCAACAAGCGTGCATCCAATCCGTAGCCGCCGGCATTGCAGAATCGAAATTCACCCTCGAATAGGCGATAAGCCGCCATCGACGTGGCGACTTCCCTGGTCGCGTCCGTGCTTAGCGACTTATAGATAGGCCAAGCCGGTGTGTCGGCCGGACAGCTATTCGTGGGTGTCGTCGCCAGGGTGGCTACCCCGGGCCGGTCCGTTGTGTCAGAAGGAGCCTGCGCCGAGTACGACACGGAAATCGCACAACAAAGCATTAGGTAAACGGTGGCAATAACGGCGAACTTATTCATCGAGTAGACCCCTGCCTCCAGTCAGGCACGCTATCGATAACGCACCGCTGCCCTTTTCGACTACACGAGACTGGGACTGTCAACCACGCTTCGTTGATGGCATGCATATGAACAGCCGCTCATTGACGTCGATGCGTTTTTCACATGAGCACGACTTTGAGATGGCGGTCCTTCCTGCACCATGAACCCACCTCCACGAACAGAGAGCACGACCATGGATAAGCATCGCACTGAAGGCACCAAGCATGAGATCAAGGGCGCTGTGAAGGAAGGCATCGGCAAGGTCACCAATAATCCGGCACGCGAGGCCGAGGGCAAGATCGAAAAGCATGCTGGCAAAGCCGAGAAGGAATACGGCAAGGCCAAGGACGAAGCTCGCAAGAATCACTAAGCATGATGGGCAGATGTTAGAAGTCCGGATATTTCGCTATGGACGGATGAAGAAAAGACGCTAGGTGGCGTCTTTTCTTTTTACATGCCTGTAACACGCGCCCGGACTGTCAAGCGATCGGAATAATCATCCCTGCACAGTGTGAATGGGTCGACGAATAACCTGTGGCACAGCTTCGGACCCGCCTTTGGATCTGAACTCTTCAAATGCACTTCCCACGAGGCCGAGGACTTCCATTCGTCCACAGGGCTTGCGCAACATTCGGGTGTCGGGAATGGTTTTTTCAAGCGCTTCCCAGTCGCCGGATATGAGAATGAATTGGGCGAATGGCAGCCGATCGCGCAGCGATTTTAGGATTTCCAATCCCGTCAAACGATCGCCCAGATGAACATCCACCAGAACGACGCCGATGTGATTATTGAGTCGTGCTAGTCGCAGACCGTCAGAGACCTTCGACGCTTGAAGTACGGTGTAGCCTGCATCTTCAAGCATGCAACTAAGGACATCACGCGTATCGCGGTCATTTTCAATGACCAGCACATGCATAGTTCGCTCCTATGCGGTAACCCCCGACCGCATTGTCAATGCTTTCACAGAGCGGATGAGACGAGCGTGAAGCGTATTTGGCTTGCCAACGCGTCCATGTGATCTTTCATCGAAATATCTGCGCCGGTGCGCCGTCGATATGGGTTGACATAAAAAAGAGGGATCCTGGCTCCCTCCTTGTGCAAGCTGCACCTAAGTACTCGAGGCCCGATGAGTTGAAGACTGACGAGATCGCGACCATGCGAAATTCTCATCAAGTCCCGGTTACTTTTTATTAGCAGTTGCTTCCTGTTTATACAAACTAGAAAAAATATAGAACGAAAAGCAAAAAAAGCGTGCGCATCTGTCGAATAGCTGAAGATCGATTTTCTGACTCACGCCGCTGTCACGCTCTCCCCCTCTAGCCTGAGAAGCGGACGGGCACGCCCGTGGAGGACGAATGATGGAAAACGAAAGCACAGCGACGATTCTGCTCGTTGAAGACAATATCGAAATCGCTAGCGTCATTAGCGAATATTTGGAAAAGATTGGCTACCGTGTAGAAGTGGCCCATGATGGTATTACCGGGCTGCATCTCGCGGTCAGTAAACCCTACGACATCATCGTGCTCGATTTGATGCTTCCGGGTATCGATGGTATCGCTGTTTGTCGCAAGCTTCGTGGCGACGCAAAAAATTCGACACCTTTGCTCATGCTTACTGCTCGCGACACCATCGAGGAAAAGCTGGAAGGTTTGGAAGCTGGCGCTGACGACTATATGGTCAAGCCCTTTGAGCTTCGGGAGCTGGACGCGCGGCTTCGTGCCCTGATTCGCAGACAGCGTCGTCAGATGTCTTCCGAGACGCTGGTCGTCGGCAATCTCAAATTCGACAAAGCGTTGCTTAAGGTCTCCCGCAACGGCAAGGAGATCAGTGTGTCGCCACTTGGATTGCGCCTTCTGGAGATATTGATGCGGGAATCGCCCCGCGTTGTGGGGCGTGCAGAGATAGAGAAGGAGATATGGAGCGATACGCTGCCTGATTCGGACACGTTACGTTCGCATATGTACAACCTGCGCCGTGTCATCGATAAGCCCTTCGATTATCCGTTGCTGCATACCATTCCAGGCACGGGATATCGTTTAGCCGATATGGGTCCGCATGTATCGGAGCCGGATCCGACCCCGGGTTAGGGCGACCAGTAAATATCTTCCAGGCAACGTGCTTGTTTCGGCGAGGGCCCCATTAATGGCCCTCGCGCGCATGTAAGAACATCAGTGAATGTAGTAGTGCCTGACCTGATCGATGAATGCGGTATCGGCAAAGTTCGGCCAATGATCCTTGTCAAAGCCCGGGGCATCTTTGAGCCGTTCTTTTTCCACGTCGAGAATCAGCTCTTTTTTTCCGCCATCCACTTGCAGCGCTTCCCACGGCACAGCGAATAGTTTTTCGCCTAACCCCATCACACCACCGAAGGACAACACGCCATAGGCGATGTGGCCGGTGGTCGTGTCGATCATGATGTCTTTGAGGTCGCCCAGTGACTCGCCCTTGCGATTTTTGACTTTATCGCCGGTCAAGGTTGAGGCGGAGAGGAAATGGGGTGATTGAGTCATGGTATGGATTCCTGGCTATGAGTAGAAAATGAAACAGTGTGCCCGGACGGCAAACACAGGATGTTCCAAGCCGCGTGATTGAAGTGACCCCGTCGAGTGATTTTAGAGTCATCGGCAAGACGAGGTCAGGCACAACGCGTTGGGCGTCCACGGATGCGAAACCGGGTGCCAGATGAGAAATCGTGGTTTAGGCTGCCGTTAAGCGATGAATCGCCACCGAACGCTTGCATCGTGTGGCCTACGAACACTGCGCATATTTCGTCACGCGGTCTCCCGTTGGCGCTTGTTATAGTCTCAAAGTACCCGCGGCGCCGCGAGGAGCAACCTATGGTCGCCAAAACGAGTGAGCGTCATTCCCTGGAATTCCTTTCTGCGCAGGAATACCGGGCGCTAGTGGAGGCGATTGCGGATTTTGCCATCTACATGCTCGACCCCCGCGGCAACATCATCAGCTGGAATCTCGGTGCCGAACGCTTCAAGGGCTATCAGGCTGACGAAGTTCTGGGTAAACACTTCAGCATGTTTTATACCGAAGAAGATCGCGCGGTAGAGTTACCTCAGCGAGCTTTGTCCATTGCGCATCAGGACGGCCGTTTTGAGCATGAAGGTTGGCGGTTACGCAAGGATGGAACCCGTTTCTGGGCACACGTCATCATCGATCGCATCACCAACGATGAAGGCGCCGTTATCGGTTATGCCAAGATAACGCGCGATGTCACGCCTCAAAAGGAAGCCAACGAGCAACTTGAGCGCGCACGCGAAGCACTATTCCAGTCGCAAAAACTCGAATCGATTGGAAAACTCACAGGTGGCGTCGCGCACGATTTCAATAATCTGTTGATGATCATCCACAGCTCGCTCGAGATGATGGAGATCAAGTGCGAACAACCCGATCAGGTTGTCAAACTGGCGAGCCATGCCAAGGCCGCCGTCAAGCGAGGCTCGGCTCTGACGCAGCGTATGTTGGCTTTTGCACGCAAGCAGGAGCTTCGCCTCGAGGTGATCGACCTCAAGGATCTCATCGATGGCATGACCGATATGCTGCAACGATCTCTTGGGCCAAGAATTCGTCTCACCACGAATTTTCCAAACGCGTTGGGCCAAGTATCTGTCGACGCCAATCAGTTTGAGCTGGCGGTGATGAATCTGGCGGTGAACGCACGCGATGCGTTACCTGACGGCGGTAACGTGACATTTTCCGCTCATAGCGTAACGATCGATCGCGCACATTCAACGAAGCTCGAACCTGGCGACTATGTTTGCGTGGCGATATCCGATGACGGAATCGGCATGGATGAAGTCACCATGGGTAAAGCAACGGAACCGTTCTTTACGACCAAAGGCATCGGCAAAGGAACGGGACTGGGTCTGTCGATGGTGCATGGCCTGTTAGAGCAATCCGGTGGCCGCATGGTGATCAAAAGCAGCAAAGGCATCGGTACGCGTGTCGAGTTGTGGCTCCCAAGCACCAAAGTTGATCGCGTCCGGGACCTCAAGCCGCCGACTACTGGCAACGCTTCTCTATCATTGGCTAACAATTCGCTTTGCGTGTTGGTCGTCGACGACGATTCGCTCGTTCGTGCAACCACTGGCGTGGTGCTCGAGAGCCTGGGACATAAGGTGATCGAGGTGTCTTCGGCGGAGGAGGCGATTGCCGTTCTCGAAGGTGTCAACGATGTCGATGTCCTTTTGACCGATCATGCGATGCCCGGCATGACCGGTGCTCAGTTGACCAATGAGGCGAACATCCGCTGGCCAGCATTGCCGGTTGTGCTCGCCAGCGGCTACGCAGAAATTCAGGAAGATCTCTCGGACGGTGCAATACGGCTGACTAAGCCGTATGGACGCGACGATCTGATCCGAGCCATCAACGAGGTTCTCAACAAAAGCGTAGCGTGAGCATACGGTATGGGTGACCGCTTTCTCTTCGGCGCGGTATGTCGTCTGTACGCAATCGAATAGATGGTCTTATCGGCCACGGAAGATCACTATCGGTTACGGCAGTGCTGCGCCTGGTCTATTAGCGAATTGGGATAATCGGAGCCATGGCGTTGCCATGGAGACCTGGTGCGAGCAGGGGCTGGAAGCTTGCCGAAATGCCTTAAGAGATTGGTGCTCGGAGCCGGAATCGAACCGTCATAACCGTGCATTTGAGAGATTTTAAATCTCTCAGTATCAAGTTCGAAGCGATCTATGCTTATCCATGGCTAACGTTTAAATGCATAAAAGGCTAGTTTTGTCCTCCGTATCAATCCATCCTAGTCCCGGCGAATACTGCAGCACTGTCCGCTCCGGCAACGCGATGTGCCGCTGTATGAAGACGGGTTTTACTGCCAGGGCGGCGCAGCGGTGTTGTTGAAGTACGCACCCACCACCCACCAACCAACTGGATAACTCCAGCTGCTGCTTCCTGCGGAATAGTCCACGGGAGTCGTTGGCGCGTTTCCTGTTTGAGCAGGCACGCTGCTGTTGTACAAGCCCCCGGTGTGAACAACCATGTTGGTGGGGTCGATGTCATAGACACCGGTGTTGTTGAGTTTGTTGCTGACGATCACGTAACCGGCGGCGGCAATGCGAGTACTGCCTTGCGTAGCGATCGCGGAATCCTTCCAAGTGACGCCTGTCTGATTGCCGCTGGCATCAAATGTTCGCGAAAAAAGCCAGCCACCTGCTACCGCCAAGCCGCCTTCGGCACCTTGCGTGGTGTTGAACTGCACACCGATATTCTGTCCCTTATAACCGCCACCCATCGACGTAAAGTGGCTGCCTGCCGGTAAGCTGTTATTGAGGCCAGTGGTCAGGTCGTAGGCCTTGAATGTGCCATCACCGTTGCTATCCCAGATATACAGATCATTCGCCGGACTCGTCCAGATAATGCTCAATCGATTTGATGGCGAGTAATAACCAATGCTGATTGGGTAATAGCCACACGCAACGTTGACGGTGTGATAGCCCGTGACCGTACTTCCGTTCATCGTCCAATAGCCGAATTCGCAGTCGGACGGATCCAGCCACAGCAGATCGTCGTAACCATCCCCATTGACATCACCGGCGCCGATCAACTGCCACTGGCTCGGATAACTGCCACCGTTGATGCGCGAGGACGTCCAACCCCCTTGCTGGTTGTTCGTCCACAACCACAGATCGCGATTGGCGCTGGTAAATACCAGATCGGCGTAGCCATCGTTGTTGAAATCGCCAACCGCCCCGACGAAATAGCCCGGCGTGACGTCGTAACTGCTAAGCCCGGTACGCGTGACGTTGCCGGTGGCCGTGCCAGTATTCGACGTTGCATTCATCGTCCAATAACCGATCTGGCTGGACGTCGGGTTGAACCACAACATATCGGATATGCCGTCGCCGTTGAAATCACCCGGCGTATGTGTACTTCCCGGAATCGGCGTCGTAGCTTGCAGCGCGGGCAAGGTACCAAACGATACGGTCGGTGCACTGGCATTGACAGCCGCCATGCTGGCGAACTGGTTCACCACGATGCTGCCCCAACCGGTTAGGTAATCCCATCCCAAGCCCGCGTTCTTTGTATTGTTCGTGCCGGAGACAACATCGTGAAAGGCATTGCTGTAGTTGATTTGCGACGACTGCGCCACTTGGTAAATGACTGGCGATGCAAAGCCTAAGCTGAGACCATCGGCCTGCAACACACGAGCCCAAGCACCGGCGGCGAGCGGCGCGGACAAATTCGTGCCAGCGCCCTGATGATTTGCCTGACCATCTACTGTGATCAGAATGCCGGGAGCGGCGTCGAACGCGATATCCGACGTGGCGCGATAGGTAAAACCTTGGTCGTAACCGTTGTCGTAAGCAGTGACGTTTTTCTGCCAGCTCGGTAGCGGCTCGAATTGGCTCTGAGCACCACTCGTGGCACCTCCGTGTTGCGGGATATCGTCGAACGCCACTTCGCCCTGCCACGTGGTGTTGGAACTGGTATAGAGCTCGGTGCCGCCCACCGCCGTGACGTACTGCGAACTCGCCGGCCACTCTGGCATGGTATAGGTGATGCAGCCGTCTCCGGATGACGCAAAGAACGTTTGTCCCTGCGCAACGGCTTGCTTGAACGAGGTGTCCATGGCTGACACCGCGCCATCCTCCTCCGCGGAACTTTCGCATTCGCCGAAGGATAGGGCGATCACCTTCACCAGGTTATCCGACACGACTTGTGATATCGCCGTTTCCAGACTCGCATCCGTGTTGTAGGCGGCAACATAGAAGTAATACTGCGAGGCACCGGTGAAGGCAATGATGGCTTGGCTATCCATGTCCCATAACGCATCGCCACCGCTGTTGTCGCTGCCATAACCGGCGCTGGTGTCACCCTCCAGGGTGACCGTGACATTGGGATACAGCGACTTCAAATCCGCCAGCACATTGGTCATCGATCCGACAGAAATGGAGCCCACCGGAACGGAGGTGACGGCGGGCATGCCGCTGGCACCGTAAATCATCGGGAAGTCGGAGGGTTGATGTGCCACCGCCGATCCCGCGGATAGGTCCATGGGCTGCATGGCATGGGGAATAAGCGGGTCGGGCGCGCTGGCAGAGCCGCTGACGGCATGCACGGTTTGCAGGCCGAGCACCGCGTGCACCGTGTCTTGCAGAGCTACCGGAATCTGTATCGCACTGTTGTTGGCAAAGGCATCGCGACCATCGTGGGTGGCCACATGCACGAGCGACGTATGAAAAGCTGCCTGCACCGTGTCAGCACGGCCGTCGGCTTGCACCAGTGCATGATCGCGCGAAATGGTTACATTGCTGAAGCCGGCCTTCGTCAAGTAGTCGGCGACGGTCTGGGCCTGTTGACTCGTCGGGCTGTACAGCAACTGGAATTGACCGGATGTCAGTGGCCGAAAGCCGGGCTTCGCAATGTAATCATCAAGCTGTTGCTCGTTGCGCAGCTTTAGCGTTACGACAACATGTATCGGCTGCGAAACGGCCACCGGTCCGAGCACTGTATCGCCTGTCTGCAGACTGACTGCGGGATGCAATGTTACTAGCGGACTGCTAGCGGCTGTCTTCGTGCCGCGTGCCGCTTGTGCCATAGCACTGGTGGATATGCTGCACGCAGCAAGCATCATCGCCGCCGCGAGTTTCTTCATGCGCAGATTATTTCGCACACCTCGTCCCCTTAGCTTTGTCTCACATTCGGAATCGCTTCCGAGCCCCATTTACGAGCTTGCAGACTGCGTCTACAAGCTCTCCCTGTTTTTAAAAGCGCTCGACGTGTCGCCCGTTATTTTTACATGAGCGGTTGCGCGCATGGTACGAGTAACTATCCGACAGCTTCGCGATAGATGCGTTGGTGTTTGTCACTTTGGCGCGATCAGATGGGTACCGCTGATAAACACGCTCGCCTAGCGCTGCGGCAAGTTCATTTACTTTGCATCTAGCTGCAAGGGTAGGGCTCAATAGCGTGAGACCGAATCGTGCCTACTTAGCTTGACGCCAAAGGGATTTACTCTGATTTGCCCGATGAAATTTCTGCAGGCCCCATTGATGCCACATATCAAACGGCAAATAAGCCACAAACAGCGAAGTGGTATGGCAAGAGATCTGGCCGGCGGCGAGGCTAACTTATTGTTTTTATTGGTGCCCGGAGCCGGAATCGAACCGGCATAACCTTGCGGTTGAGAGATTTTAAGTCTCTTGCGTCTACCTATTTCGCCATCCGGGCGGGGATACTTGCCGGACGACCGGCTGCAGGCGCGCGATCGTAGCATGTGAGGCCGATTCCAACGAGCGAATGGCCTGATTGATATCGATAACGTCAGGCCACAGCGCTTTCGATCGGCATGCCGGGGCGTGCGTACTGGGCGAGACGGATCGTGGAACTGGGGCCAGGCATTTCAACGCAGGTGCTGCGGCCGGAACGCGTGTGTTCGTCGCGGGCAGCTTCACGAGCTAATTGAATGGCAGGACCCAGGCGAAGCTGGCTAAACAAAGTTGCCGAATCTCGGCGGATGCTCCAATCACCATCGGGCGATTGTCTGAGCGAGTAGATCACCATCGAAACGCTCCATTCCGGTTAGTACGACTAGCCTTACTGGGGTGTGCGATACGAGCTACAACTGTGTTACTTCGCTAATAATGACATTGATTTTTAGTACTTGCATGTAAGCAATTTCTGATTTGTTTTGTGAGCTTAGGAGTTATATAAAAAATCCTTTTAAAACTAGAGCTTACGAGCTTGCAATGTGTCAGTGACAGGCCTACTTTGCGTAGGCACATTACCTTTTTAGGAAGAGCGCGAGATGATCGACGTCGTACTCGTGGACGATCACGAGTTGGTTCGCACCGGTTTCAGGATGATCCTGCAGCAACCGGATATACGTATTTGCGGCGAGGCTGGGACCGCTGAAGAAGGGCTACGTCTCATCCGGGCGACCAAGCCGCATATCGCGCTGGTCGACGTCCACATGCCAGGGATGAGCGGTATCGAGCTCACCGAGCGTGTGGCGCGCGCCAACCTGCCCACGCACGTGATCGTGGTGACCGTGGTCGACGATGCCCGCTTTCCCAAGCGTCTGCTGGATGCCGGCGCGCATGGTTACCTGACCAAGAGCTGCGCTGCTGAAGAATTGCTCAACGCGGTTCGCCAGGTGGCTGGTGGGCGCCGCTACCTGGCGCCTGCTGTGGCGCAGCAGCTGGCATTAGCCACGCTGGATGGCGAAGGTTCGCCGTTCGACGTGCTTTCCAGCCGCGAGCTGGAAGTGGCGATGATGCTGGTGCGCGGCAAGGCGCTGACGGCTATCGGCGAACAACTCAATCTCAGCCCGAAAACGGTGTCGACGTACAAGCAGCGTCTGATGGAAAAGCTGCAGGTAGATCACGTGATCAGCCTGGCGCATCTGATGACGGTGCATGGCTTGCTGGATACGCACAACAATCAGGTCGGAAACTGACTCCGTTCTTCGACTGCGACAATGCAAAAAGGCCGCACATGATGCGGCCTTTTCTTTGCGTCGCGTACGGAGTTTCCCTTACGAGAGACGACTATCCCGATGTTCGGAATGCGTATTCTCTTCGTCAGACTCCGGTTCTTTCGTTTCCTCGATGTGTTCGGCCGGGGAAGCGTGATGCTGCAGCGGCGAGGAGAGCAGGTCACCTTGTTCCGGCTGATGAATCAGCGGCGTGGGTGCAACGACAACCGCCTCGGGTTCCGGATGGTGAATCACCGGTTCCGCAGCGGTTGTTGCAACTTCCGGCACAACGATCGATTCGATGGGTGCCGTAACGTTCGCTTCGTTGGCGGCCGGTTCGGCGTCCTGATGCACGGTCACCGTGACGGTCTGCGTCTGTGGCGCAGGTGTCTCGACATGTGCAGTGGCTTCAACGCTGCTTTCGCTTTCAGATGTCGCGACCGTTTCGTGAATCACCGGAATCGGCGGCAAAACGGGGAGATTGAACGAAGCGGGCACCGGCGCAGGGGCGATGATGACCGGCGCCGCGGGGTTTTCCTCCGCGAGGATCGACGGACGCACACCTGGTTCGACCGAAACCGTAAATGCATCGGTTTCCGTGGTCGGCTTGGCGAAATGCTCATGATTTTCATGGGACGGCGCTGAGAACGACGGCGCAGCGATTTCCGGTTCCGGTTTGAACACTGGCGCAGGCGAGAGAGCGACAGGCGTCGTTTCGACAACGTGTGCAGTTTCCGGCTCGCGCTTTACTTGCGGCGTTTGTTCGATGGCGAAAGGTGCGTCGTCATCGCGATCTTCGTCATCGACTTCAGCCGCGTTGATCTGTTCGTTCGTCTCCATACCGGGTGCTGCGACGGCACCATCGTGACGGCGACGGCGACGGCCACCCCGGCGACCGCGGCGGCGGCGCGACTGACTGCTCTCGTTTTCAGCCGTAGCAGCGGCTTCAACGCCTTCCGGCACGGCAATCACGGGCGTGCTTGCTTCGGCAGGTTTCGGCGCTTCGGCTGGCTTGTTCGCGGGCTGCACAGCGGCTTGCTGGGGACGCTCACCTTGCGGTGCGCGTTGTTGTTGTTGCTTGTTGGCGTTCGGCTGTTGCGACTTGTTGCGCTCGGTAGCTGCTGCGTCAGTCGCCGGCTGTGCTTGCTTGGGCTGACGCGGTTCCTGCTTGTTACCGGGCTGCTGTTGTTGCTTGTTCGGATTCGCCTGCTGCTCGTTGCGCTGACGCTGATTCGGGTTCTGATTCTTGCTTTGCTGCTGGGCACCGCGCGTATTGCCATGCTGCGCATCGCGATCACGCTGCTGGCCTTGACGCTGCTGCTGGCCATCGCTGCGCGTACGATCGTTGCGGCGGTTGTCCTGCGGCTTGCCGCGCGAGGAGTCCTGACGATTTGCAGCAGGGGCCGGTGCAGGGGCGGGCGCTGCGGCAGGTTCACTGCGGAACATGCCGAAGAGTCGGGCAAGGAAGCCGCCACTTGGCGCGGGCGCTGCGGCAGGCGCTGCAGCGGGTTGACGCTTCGCGACTGGGGCTGCGGGAGCCGTAGCAGTGACATCTTCTTCGCGCACAGGGGCCGGACTTGCCGGCACGATGCCGCTGACAGCCGGTTGCTCGTTGCTGCCGAGCATCTGGCCCATCTTCGGCACGGCCGTTTCTTCCTGCGCGGTGAGGCGCTCGTAGCTCGGCTTGCTGTGCTCGCCCATGTCCGCTTCGCGGATGCGCTGGATTTCGATGTGCGGCGTGTCGAGCTTGTCGTCCGCCACGATCACCACGTGCACCTTGTTGCGCAGTTCGATCTCGACCACGCTCGCACGCTTTTCGTTGAGCATGAAGTTGGCGACGGTCGGCGGCGCCTGCACCAGCACCTGGCCGGTGTTGTCCTTCATCGCGTGTTCTTCGATCAGACGCAGTGTCGACAGCGACAGCGATTCCACGCTGCGGATGTGGCCGTGGCCATCGCAACGCGGACAAACGATCTGCGTGGCTTCGCCCAGCGACGGGCGCAGGCGCTGACGCGACATTTCAAGCAGCCCGAAGCGCGAGATACGGCCGATCTGCACGCGGGCGCGATCCAGTTTCAGCGCGTCCTTGAGGCGCTCTTCCACCTCGCGCTGATGCTTGGGGCTGTCCATGTCGATGAAATCGATCACGATCAGGCCGCCGGCATCGCGAATGCGTAATTGGCGCGCGATTTCGCTCGCGGCTTCGAGATTGGTGTTGAACGCGGTCTCTTCGATGTCGCCACCCTTGGTGGCCTTCGAGGAGTTGATGTCGACGGCGGTGAGCGCTTCGGTCTGGTCGATCACGATCGAACCGCCGGAGGGCAGGCGCACGCTGCGGTCGAAGGCGCTCTCGATCTGCGTTTCGATCTGATAGCGCGAGAAGAGCGGGGTGTCGTCCTTGTACAGCTTCAACTTGCGCAGGGCATTGGGCATCACCTGCTGCATGAAGTCGCGCGCGTCCTGATACAGCGACTCTTCGTCGATCAGGATCTCGCCGATGTCGCTGCGCAAGTAATCGCGAAGCGCGCGGATGAACAGCTTCGATTCCTGGTAGATCAGGAACGGCGCTTTCTGGGCCTGAGCGGCGCCAGAGATCGCCTTCCACAACTGGAGCAGGTAATCGAGGTCCCACTGGAGCTCTTCGGCATCGCGGCCCATGCCGGCGGTGCGCACGATGAGGCCCATGTCGTCCGGAACGGTCAGGTGCTCCAGCGCTTCCTTCAGCGCCTGCCGGTCTTCACCCTCGATGCGACGGGATACGCCGCCGGCCTTCGGGTTGTTCGGCATCAGCACCATGTAGCGGCCGGCCAGGCTGATGAAGGTGGTCAGGGCGGCGCCTTTATTGCCGCGCTCTTCCTTCTCGACCTGAACGACCACTTCCTGACCTTCCTTGATCAGGTCACGGATGTTCGACTTGTAGGGATCCAGACCCGGCGTGAAGTACTCGCGGGCGACTTCCTTCAGCGGCAGGAAGCCATGGCGCTCGGCGCCATAGTCGACAAAGCAGGCTTCAAGGGATTGTTCTACGCGAGTGATGCGGCCTTTGTAGATATTGGCCTTTTTTTGTTCGCGGGAAGGGATTTCGATATCAAGATCGTAAAGCGTTTGGCCATCCACGATAGCCACACGCAACTCTTCACGCTGAGTTGCGTTGATCAGCATTCTTTTCATTGTAATTCCTCGGCTTGGCCGCTCGTCGCGCGCCGCGGTGGCGCCTGGTGTGGCGGCCGTTCCGGGGATCGCGCCGCTGCGGTAAAGCGGCAAATAAACGGTAACGTTCCCGATACCGGGGGTGATTCTTGGGCACGCACGCCGATTTGTCTGTCTACATGAGACCGGACAAGCGGCTACCCGAACCGTTACGATACATAAGGTGTTTGCAAACCGGCTGCCGTGATGGCGACCGGCCCAAACCTCGCCGGTGTAACAGGCGGGCGCCAGGCCCTAACAACAACGTCAGCGGACCCGGCTGAGCGCTGTACGAGTATCCTCTCTACCCAGGTTTTTTTCAATGCAGACGGCAACTTCCCCCGATGTACCTCATGGGGTGCGTCAAGTCGAGATAGGCCCGGAACGCGACGGCCAGCGCATCGACAACGCATTGATGACCATACTCAAGGGCGTGCCCAAGAGCATGATTTACCGCCTTTTGCGCACCGGGCAGGTGCGTGTGAACGGCAAGCGGGCCAAGCCCGATACCCGTCTCACCCAGGGCGATATGCTGCGCATTCCGCCGGTTCGGGTGGCCGAGCGTACGGCTGAACAGGAGGCCTCGCAGGGGGCCATGGCCGCGGCCGCCGAGGCAGTCATCTTCGAAGACAAGCACTTCCTGGTCATCGACAAGCCGACCGGGATGGCCAGTCACGGCGGCAGCGGGGTGAGTCACGGGGCGATCGAGTTGCTCCGGCAGGCGCGCCCGAAAGAGCATCTCGAACTCGTTCATCGGCTGGACCGGGACACCAGCGGCGTGCTGGTTTTCGCAAAAACTCGCGCCGGGCTGACCGGTCTTCAGGCTGCGATCCGCGCCAACGAGGTGACCAAGCAGTATCTCTGCCTGATGGTTGGGCATCCGCCCAAGGCACGTTTTGACGTGAATGTACCGCTGCAGAAATCGATCCTTCAGGGCGGCGAGCGGATGGTTAGGGTCTCCGAGGGCGGCAAGCCATCGCTGACTTTTTTCCATGAGATGGAGCAGTACTCGGGCGCCCGTCTGATGCAGGCGACGCTGGGTACCGGGCGCACGCATCAGATTCGTGTCCATGCTGCCCATATCGGCCACCCGCTCGCGGGCGACCCAAAGTACGGTGACAAGGAGGCCAACAAGCGCTTCCGCAAGCTGGGCCTGAACCGGCTTTTTCTGCACGCCTCGCACATGTCGTTCGAGTTGGATGGCCGTGCGTACGGGTTTTCGGCGCCGCTGCCCGACGATCTGAAAGACTTCCTCGATGCCTTGGCGGCTAAAGGAAGAAGCGGGCGCTGACTTCCAGCGAGCGCACCAGTCCGCCCACCAGTCCCGATTCGACCAGCAACGCGCAGGCCGCATGCGCCAGCGCGATGGGCAGCACGCTGCGCGAACGCAGGAAACACCACGCCCACCAGAGTTCGCCAACGAAGCACAATTGCATCAGCATGCCGTTGGGCGTGTGGAGCAGCGCGAAGACGATCGCTGTTGCGATCACCGCCCAACCGGGGCGATAAAGCACTTGTTCGAAGCGCCGCATGATCACGATCAGCATCAGCCATTGCTGCACCCATGCCCAGCCGAAATAGGCGAACGTATGACCAAGCGGCAGTAGCGACAGCGTGTGACCGTAAAGAATGGTCAGCAGCACGGTGAGGATGAGGGGCGCGAAGGGCCATAGCCAATCGCGCCATGACGATGGCCATCGCCACAGCCGAGGCAGATGCCGGCGTTCGATAACGAATGCAAAGAGCAAACCCGCACCGAATGCGGTAAATCCGAGCGGCGTGGGATAAAGCCCCCAATGCACGCCCGCGATCAACCACAACGGACCCAAAAGGCATCCGGCGATTTCAAGCCATGCGCGCCAATTCCCTTTGAAGGGTCGGAAAGCAAGCCAGACCAGCGTCAGCACGTAAACGACGCACGCAGCCCACCAGATGGAATGGTGCGATGAGGGCGTGACTGCTTGCGGTGTTACACCTGCGGGCACGATCAACGCAGCCGGCCAGCGCGTGCGCAGCTGATCGCGCAAGGACAGCATCGCTTCGGCATCGATGCCAGCGGGCAAATGGAACAGCGGCATGGCCACGTTTTGTGCGCCATCGACAAATCGATCAACGCCCGTGCCCGTCGCTTCATCCGGCAAATCGATGGTGCTTTGTTGCGACAGTTGCATCGGCTCGGTCGTCAGCAGCGACACCGACGCAAGTCGTAGCGTTGCGTGTTCGGGTGCCTGAATGCGTAGGCGCAACATCTGCACGACGCCAGGCGTTGGACACGGCGCGCCGCTGGTGTTCTTCCATGTCAAACCACGCAAATCGATACGCAGTGAGGCGGTGTCTGGTGAAAGCGCACCAGCAGTGAGCGCCATGCACGATACGCCGGAAGGGTTCGTTACCACCAATCCAAGCTCGCCGCGATCGGAACTTTTGAGCTCGAGTTGCAACAAGGGCCAATGGGCAAGGTCCAATGACCACGCGACAGGCAGGCCAAGTTCGTAAGGCGTGCCGTCGCTGCTGGTGATCGTCAGCGCATCGTCGTCGACGGAAACCTTTGCGTTTCCGAATGCGCGACCCGCGATCAGATCGTGCGGTTTGCGAAACCGCCATTCCCAAAGCGGTTCACTGGCTTGAACGCGTGCAAGCTGCCATTGCGCCTGATCTTGCAATTGCCCGGCCGTCATCCGCGCTGCCAATACGCTGAGCGCCACACAAACAATAACCGCAGCCAGCAGATAACCGGCTGCGGTCCATACTGTCGACAGGCGCCGCGTCGCGTTCAACGGGCGAACAGGGCGTCAACGCGCGCGGCGCAAATGAAATCGTTCAACGACAAGCCGCCGACGTCGTGCGTCGACCAGCGCAACTTGCAATGGCCGTAGCCCGCCTCGATATCGGGATGATGATCTTCGTGATTGGCCATGAAGCCGACCGCGTTGATGAATCCCAGTGTGTGATGGAAGTTTTCGAAGCGGTAATCCTTGACCAGCGCATCGTGCTGCTCCGACAGTTTCCAGCCGGGAACCATTGGTAACAGCGCGCCTACAGCAGCCTCGTCGAGCGCGTGCTCCTTCCCCTTGCGTGGCTGGCAGTGTTGGGCGGCGAGCGGAAGGGCGGTCATGGTGGTCTCCATTGGCAGGCGCTAAAGCGCCGAAACTGTACGCGAAAAATCGGAAATCGAACATTCGTCGCGAAACAGGACTAAAATGGTGCTGTATGGCCCGGCACACCGGGCAATGATGGCAGTTCCGGAGCAGGCATGATCGAGATTTCCCAACGCGCACAAGACCATTTTCTGCGCCTACTTTCGCAACAGGGTATCGAAGGTTCGGGTATCCGTTTGCGGGTGACGTCACCGGGAACGCCTGCAGCCGACTGCGAGCTGGAATTTTGCGAGCGTCATGAGCTGACCGGCGGCGAATGGACGATCGAGTGCAAAGGCTTCGAATTCCACATCGACGGAGATAGTGCGCCGTGGCTCGAAGGCGCGACGATCGATTACGAACCGAATCAGACGGGTGGCCAGCTAAATATTCGCGCGCCACGGATCAAAGGCGAGATTCCAGGCATGGAAGCGGGTTTGGTCGAGCGCGTGCGTTACGTGCTCGAAGCCGAAGTCAATCCGCGCATTGCTGCACACGGCGGTCGCGTGAGTCTGCTGGAAATCGATGCAAATGGCGTCGTGCTTCTGCAATTCGGCGGCGGTTGCCACGGCTGCGGCATGGTGGACGTCACCCTCAAGCATGGCGTGGAAAAAACGCTGCGCGAGCGCGTGCCGGAAATTACCGAAGTGCGCGATGCCACCGATCATGCGGGTGGCAGCAATCCGTACTACAGCAAGAAGGAAGGCCAATCCGCGATGGGTTGATTGCGCGATGGTTGATTACTTACCGCGTCGAATCAGCCAGATAAACACGCCGGCTGAAACAACGCCGAGTAACAAGCCGATACCCGATCCCCACAGCATGCCGTTGTCTCCGCCGATAAAGCGGCCAATCAGCGCACCCAGCACAAACAGGATGGGTAAAGGTAGGCAACCCATTCGGGTGTTCTCAAGGAAATTCCGCAGGAATCATCGCCCGGAAACACAAAAGCCCGCAATGTGAGTTGCGGGCTTTTGCTTTTGAGTGAGTGATTCGGGTGGAATCAATCGCCCTGGATATGTCCCTTCAGCGTATCCAGCTTCGTTGGCATCGCGGAGAAGTAAGCAGCGATGTCTTCGATATCCTGATCGGAAAGATTGGCAACCTGCGTTTTCATGACGGTGTTATTGCGGCGGCCGTCTTTGTATTCGTGCAAGGCCTGCTGGATGTATTCGTTGTACTGACCGGCCAGCCGTGGATATTGCGGGTCGATGGCGTTGCCATCGGCACCGTGGCAGGCCACACAGGTCGCTGCCTTGGTTTTGCCGTTGTCGGCATCGCCGCTGGCAAATAACGGAGCCGAAGCGAATGCCAGGGCGATACCAAACGAGAGCAGCGTAATAGCGCGTTTCATGCAGTTGGAATCCTTGGCAATTACTTCGGACTGATGCTCGACAGGTAGGCGGCAATATCTTCGATCTCTTGATCGGAGAGGCTTTGCCCCTGCGCCATCATGGTCGGATGCGTGCGATCGCCCGACTTGTATTCATGCAGCGCGCTGATGATGTATTGCGCGTTCTGGCCGGCGATTTTCGGCACAGGATACTGCGGGTACGCGTTGTTGGTGCCCGGCACGCCGTGGCAACCATTGCACGTATAAACGAGTGTGCGGCCATTGGCTTTGTCGCCAGCGGCATGGGCGGTGCCCGTTAAAGCAAACGCAGTGGCTACAGCCACGCCAACCAATTGCAATCGAGTCATCAAGAGGATCCCCACGGTTCCAGCGGACGCATGCAACGTATTCCCCGGAGTATAGAGGTTGCCACAGAGCGCTCACAATATCGCGCGACAGTGGGTCGCAGGCCCCGCCCGCGAATGATCAGAAAATGCTCTTGATGATATGGATGCCGGCGGCGTACTCGCCGATCACCGTGCCCAGGCTGACCAGGAAGAAGTTCAGCAGCGTGCGCGCCACGCGGTTCCTCCACCAGCCGCTCCAGTGCACGATGTCGTCGCGCAGCGTTTCGAAGTCCACCACGCGCGGGCGGCGTACCCAGGCTTCCACCATGGCGCTGATGCCACCAGCGGGAATGCCGGGCCGGAACGGCTTGATCGGTGCGGCAATAAACGCCGCGAGAATGCTTAAAGGATGAGCGCCAGCCACCACAGCGCCCAGCGCGGCAAAGCCGCCGGTGAACAGCACCCAATCGCGCAGTGCTTGCGCGCCCAGCGCTGTGTTGCGATGAAAGGCGTAGGCAATCGCGCCGAACACGGCCAGCACCAGGGCGACCGCCACCCATTTGGGCCAGCGCGCTTTCGGTGGCGTGCGCGCGAGTTCTGCCGCGGTGTCCGCGGCGTCGCCTTGCTGCACGCGTAAGTTTTCGCTTAGACCTTTGAGGTGTCCGGCGCCTATCACCACCAGCACCTTGCACGGATTGGCAGTGATGGAGCTACCCGCTTCCTGACGCAGACGCGCCGCCATGAATGCGTCGCGTTCGGCGATCAGGCTGCGATAGAGCGGTGCGGATTCGCTGGCGAACTCGCTGAAGGCGCTTTCGAGCATGTCGCCTTGCTTGAGCTTTTCGATCTCTTTTTCGTCGATCGTCTCGCGCTCGAACACACTGGCCAGCATGCCGCCAAGCAAGCTGAAACGCTGCCAGAAGCCGACGCTGTGCCACGCGCGCTTAAGCGTGGTGCCCACTTCGCGATCGATCAGCCACAACGGCACATTCCGTTGCTCTGCGCCTTCCATCGCCGCTTTCATTTCGGCGCCCGGTTCGATGCCGTATTGATCGGCCAGCCGCTTCTGGAAGGTCGACAGCACCAGGCTGGCCGCCACCATGCCGGCTTTGCCTTGGCGAATCACGCGAAACAGATCCATCTGTTTGAACGCTTCCGGATCGCGCATGCCCTGGGCGCGGCTTTCGCACAGTTCCACGGCGATGGCGTCGAACTTCTCTATTGAAAGTAGCGTGTGCACCGCTTCCACGCTGCTGCGCGACACGTGCGCGGTGCCGAGCACGACATATTCCACCCCGTCGCGATGCACGCGTTCGATCGGCTGGTCGCGCAGGTCGTGCGAGGGAAGGAGGTCGGACTCGGTCACGCTCATGCAGTGGTTGCGTCGGCTATGGGGATAGGTCCCAGCATGGGGATACCGGGGATGGGGTGCAAGCCAGTCGATTTTGACAGGTTTGAGCCTGAACGCTTAATCGCGGAAACGACGCAGCAGATCGTTGTAGGCGTCGATGCGACGATCACGCAGAAACGGCCAAATTCGGCGAACGTGCTCGCTACGTGCCATATCGATCTCGGTCACGAGCAATTCGCGCTTGTCCGTATTCGCCTTGGCCAGGAACTCGCCTTGTGGGCCGGCCACGAAACTGGTGCCCCAGAACTGAATGCCGGACCCTACATTCGACGGATCGGCCTCATAGCCCGTGCGATTGCAAGCCAGCAGGGGCAAGCCATTGGCCACCGCATGACCACGCTGCACCGTGACCCACGCTTCGCGCTGGCGATCTTTCTCGGCCTGATCGTCTTTCGGATCCCAGCCGATAGCCGTCGGATAAAGCAGTAACTCCGCACCGGCCAGCGCCATCAGGCGAGCGGCCTCCGGATACCACTGATCCCAACACACCAGCACGCCCAGACGGCCCACCGAGGTATCAATCGGTTCAAAACCAAGATCGCCCGGCGTGAAGTAGAACTTTTCGTAGAACGCAGGATCATCCGGAATGTGCATCTTGCGGTACTTGCCGGCGATGTTCGCCGAGCGGTCAAACACCACCGCGGTGTTGTGATACAGGCCCGCCGCGCGTTTTTCGAACAGCGACGCAACCACCACCAGCTTCAATTCCTCGGCGAGTTTGCCGATGCGCGCCGTGCTGTGCCCGGGAATGGTTTCCGCCAGATCGAATTCGTCGACCGATTCGTGCTGGCAGAAATACGGACCGTTATGCAGCTCTTGCAGCAGCACCAGCTCGGCGCCCGCGGCCGCCGCTTCGCGCAAACCTGCCTCGATCGCATCGAGATTCGCATCGCGGCTTCCGCGATGGGTTTCTTGGAGCAGGGCAACTTTGAGGAGCTTGCGAGTCATGGGAACGTCCTGAAGCGGGCTTTTTATCTGTGCAACGCTAGTAGATGGGGGTTGATGGGCTTTTAGACCAGCCCGGCGGGAAGCTGCATGGTGATGCAGTGCAGGCTGCCGTTCTGCCAGATCAGCGGGCGACATGGCACCTGTACGACGGTGCGTCCCGGGTAAGCCTCGCCGATGATGCGCGCGGCTTCGTCGTCAGCGGCATCGCCATACGCCGGTACGAGTACGGCGCCGTTGACGATCAGATAATTGGCATACGAGGCGGCCAGACGGCGACCTTCATCGACGATCGGTTTTGCCCACGGCAACGGATAAAGCGTGTACGGCTTTCCATCGGCCGTGCGCAGTGTGGCGAGTTCTTCGCCCATGCGCTTCAATTCGTCGTAGTGCACGTCGCTCGCATCGTCGCACGCCTGATACACGATGCGATGATCCGGCGCGAAACGCGCCAGCGTATCGATATGCGCGTCGGTATCGTCGCCTTCCAGATAGCCGTAATCGAGCCATAACACGCGCTGCGCGTTGAGACTGTCGCGCAGGATAGTGCTCATCTCATCGCGCGACTGTTCCGGATGACGCTGCACCAGGCAGCGCCACGTTGTCAGGATCGTGCCGTCGCCATCGCTTTCGATGCCGCCACCTTCCAGCGCCCAATCGATGCGCTTGTGCGCGGCCGATCCAAACACGCCTGCATCGACCAGGCCTGCGATCAACGCATCGTCCTGCTCGGCGCCGAATTTGCCGCCCCAGCCGGTGAATCGAAAGTCGGTGAGCTGAAAGCGATTGCCGTTGTTACGCAATGTGATGGGGCCGGAATCGCGCAGCCATGTATCGTCGTACGGGAGTTCGACAAAACGGATGCGCGAAAGATCGGCATTCGTCGCTTGCAGTTGGCTCATGACATGCGCGCGCAGCGTTTCGCCCGCGACGACGATGATCAGCGGCTGGAAGCGCGTCACCGCGGCGGCAAGCGCGACATACGTGGACTCGACCGCTTCAAGGCGTTCGGCCCAGTCGGTGTCGGCATGCGGCCACGCTATCAATACGGCAGCCTGAGGCTCCCATTCGGCCGGCAGGCGGAGGGTGGAATCGGTCATTGGGGCAACACTCGCGCAACGGAACGCGCCCAGCGTTCGCCGGGCAGGCAAGGGCGCAAGTTTAAGGGAAGAGCGCGTACGGCGGGTGACAGCTGGGCTGAATCACCCGCCGGGTGTGGCGAGAATCAGTTGGCCGAAGCCGGATTCGTGTTGTTTCCAGCCGGCGTATTGAGCACCGCGTGGATCACGTGACTGTTTTCGAAATACACGATGAAAGTCGAGTATTCCCAGCGGTTGATCGTCGGGTGCTTGGAGCTGTCGCCGCCACGCGGCGACAGCTTGCGCAGCGGCGCCCCGTACCGCTTCTCGACCTGGGACATGCTCAGGCCGCGGGCAGGCAGGTTCATGCCTTTTTCGTCCTGCACGCGCTGCTGGATCGAGTCCTGGGCGTGTACGGTCATCCCGGCCATGCCGGTGCCGATAGCGATGGCTGCCAGCAAAGGCAGGCTGTAACGGTGCTTGAACATGGTCCCCTCTCCGCGCGAAGCGTTTGCTGCGTCGTTGTAGCAGAACTACCAGCACCATGCTATCCGCAAAATGGCCAGATGTGACCCGATCAACCGTTATCACCCGGTATCATGTGCGGCTGCGGGTATCCCTTGCCCGGTTTTTACTCAGGTCCTCATGATTGCCTTTCGCCACTTTGCTCTGCGCCGCGGCAGCCGTTTGCTGCTTTCCGATATCGACCTGGTAATCCAGAGCGGCTGGCGGCTGGGTGTCGTCGGCCGGAACGGTTGCGGCAAGTCGAGTCTGTTCGCGGCACTGCAGGGGCACATCGAGTCGGATTCAGGCGAGCTGGATATGCCGGCGAAGTTGCGACTGGCCTCCGTAGCGCAGGAAACGCCCGCGCTGCCTGACCCGGCCATCGAATACGTGATGGGCGGCGACGTCGAGCTTGCGGCGGCCTTGCGCGACGAATTCGACGCGCAGGCGCGTGGCGATACCGAAGCGATGGCGCGCGCGCATCACCGCATCGAAGAGCTGCATGGCTACGATGCACGCGCACGCGCGGGCCGTCTGTTGCACGGCCTAGGCTTCAAGGCGGAAACACACGAGCGTGCCGTGCGCGAATTTTCCGGCGGCTGGCGCGTACGCCTCAACCTTGCGCGTGCACTGATGGCACCGTCCGAATTGCTGCTGCTGGACGAGCCGACGAATCACCTTGATCTCGATGCCGTGCTTTGGCTGGAAGAGTGGTTGCGCCGTTATCAAGGCACCTTGCTGGTCATTTCGCACGATCGCGAATTTCTCGACGGCGTGATCACGCATACGCTGCACCTCAACGAAGGCAGGGCGAAGCTTTACGCCGGTAATTACAGCGCGTTTGAGCGGCAGCGTGCCGAGCAGCTGCGTCTGCAGGCTATCGCGCACGAGCGTGAGCAAGCCGAGCGTGCGCATCTCCAATCGTTTATCGATCGCTTCAAGGCAAAAGCCAGCAAAGCCAAGCAGGCGCAATCGCGCATGAAGCGCCTGGAAAAAATGGCCGGAACGGAAGCGGTTCGCGCCGAGCGTGCGTTCCATTTCCAGTTCGCCGTGCCGGATCGTCTGCCTGATTCGATGCTGCAACTGGAAGAGGTGGAAGCCGGTTATCCGGGTGAAGCAGGGCAGCTACCGGTGTCGATTCTGCACGACGTGCGATTCCGTCTGGAAGCCGGCGAGCGTATCGGTTTGCTTGGTCCAAACGGCGCGGGTAAATCCACACTCGTCAAAACGTTGGTGGGTGAGTTGGCGCCGCTCCATGGCGAGCGCAAAGCGCATAAGGATCTGAAGATCGGCTACTTCGCGCAGCACACCGTCGAAAGCCTGCACGAGGGTTCCAGCCCATTCGATCATCTGCAGGAAAAAGCGCCGGGCGTCGCAGCCCAAGCATTGCGCGATTTCCTCGGCGGCTGGAATTTCGCCGGCGATCGCGCATTCGAATCCGTCGACGGGTTTTCCGGTGGCGAGCGTGCGCGTCTAGCATTGGCGCTGATCGCGTGGGACAAACCGAACCTGCTGTTGCTCGACGAACCGACCAACCATCTCGATCTCGACATGCGCGAAGCACTGGCTGACGCACTCGCAGATTTTGACGGTGCGCTGGTGCTAGTTTCGCATGACCGCCACCTGCTGGGCATGGTTTGCGACAGCTTCTGGCGCGTCGCAGACGGCAAGGTCGAGTCGTTCGACGGCGATCTGGACGACTACGCACGCTGGTTGCGTGCGCGTGGCGCGGCCCCTAAGAAAAACGCAGAAGCTGCCGCGACACCCATCGAATCCGCCGCCGACCGCCGCCGTGCTGCCGCTGCGCAGCGTGAAAACGAGAAGGTCACGCGTCAGCGTGTCAAGAAAATCGAAACGCGCGTCGCAGCGATTGATGAAGAGCTGACCACGCTGGAGCAAAAGCTCGCCGAGCCCGGAACCTACAACGGTCCGACGGCGCAGTTGATGAAACTTGGTCAGCGTCAGGCCGAGTTGCGCAAAGAAAAGGAAACGCTCGAAGCCGAGTGGCTTCAGCTTTACGAATTGCTCGAAGCCTGAGTCGATGACCGATACATCATCCAACTCGATCGAATGCTGGCTGCCGAACTTGCAGCGCTTCGATCCTTCGCATCCTTTGCGCCTATTGCTTGCACGTGGCGATCGTCTTGAAGACGGCGCCGTGGGTTATCTTGGTGGTCTCGCCGATTACTTTCCGTGTCGTGGTGGTATTCCCGCAGCAGCACTCACGCGCGAGCATTTGCTTGGCGACGCCGGAGACGCCAGCTGGCTTAGTGCCGATCCGGCATGGATACAACCTGATCTCAGCGGTGCACGGCTGCTCGCATGCGGTCAATTGCAACTCACCATGGACGAGGCGCAATCGCTGGCGAGGCCTTTGAAGCCCGTTTTCGGCGACGCCGGAATGATCCTGGAGATTTCATCGCCCGATCGCTGGCATCTGCGTTTGCTTTCGCAATCGCCGTTGCCAGAATTTGCAGCGCCAGAACAGGCGCTCGGTGAAGACTTATACGAACATCTTCCGCAAGGACACGATGGCAGACGCTGGCGTGCGTTGTTCAATGAAGTGCAGGTGATCCTGCATCAGCATCCCGTCAACGCAGAGCGTCGTGCGCGCGGCCTGCCGCCGGTTAACAGCCTATGGTTGTGGGGTGGCGGCCCGTTGCCGCAACGCGTTACAACACGTTTGTCGGGCGTCATCGGGGATGACCTCCTTCTTTCGGCATTGGCAAGACGCGCGGGCATTCCCGTTGAATCGCGCGACGTTGCTTCGGTCAATGCTGCACGCCCCGGTTGGTTGATCGATCTGCAAGACCAGAGTGCAGAAGAAATCACCGCAACTTGGTGGCCATCGTTGCAAGCCCTGGCAAAGCGACAGCCATTGAAGCTGTCTTTCGCGAGCGGTGAACGGTGGCTGCATCGCCCGTGGCATCGCCTGCGTTTCTGGCGGCGAGGCGTTCGATGAGTTCGTTGCAGCTGCGTCGTCGTCCTCTGCTGGGCGAGCCGGCGGGATGGGGCGACTCGCTGCATCCGCTTTTGCAACGCATTTACGCAGCGCGCGGTGTTTTCGGTCCGGATCAGGCCGAGCATCGGCTGAATCGTCTTTTGTCGCCGCAACAACTGGGCGGAATCGAGCGTGCCGTTGCTTTGTTGGCGGAAGCGATACGCGACGATGTATCCGTCATCATCGCCGGTGATTACGATTGCGACGGCGCAACTGGCACCGCCGTGGCTATCCGTGGATTACGGCTGCTGGGCGCCAAGCGTGTTGATTATGTGGTGCCAAACCGCTTCGTGCACGGCTATGGACTTACGCCGGAACTCGTTGCATCGCTGCCATCGCACGCTCAACTAGTTGTAACGGTCGATAACGGCGTTGCGAGCGTCGCCGGTGTTGCTGCGGCGAAGGCACGCGGCATGAAGGTGATCGTCACGGATCATCATCTGCCGGGCGAGCAATTGCCGATGGCCGACGCCATCGTCAATCCCAACCTTCATGAGGATGGTTTTCCCAGCAAGGCATTGGCTGGTGTTGGCGTGATGTTCTACGTGCTGCTCGCGCTGCGCGCGTACATGCGCGAGCAGGGGAGTTTCGCGTCGGGCGCCGAACCGGATCTTTCGTCGCTGTTGGATCTTGTGGCGCTAGGAACCGTTGCCGATCTCGTGCCGCTGGATTTCAACAATCGCATTCTTGTCGAGGCTGGCATGAAACGATTGCGCAGCCGCCGCGGCTGCGCAGGTATCACTGCATTGGTCGAAGCAAGCCAGCGTGCTGTGTCGACCGCGTGCACCAGCGACCTGGGTTACGCGGTGGGACCACGTTTGAACGCTGCCGGTCGCCTGGAAGATATGCGGCTTGGCGTGGAATGCTTGCTCACCGACGACCCCGTGCAAGCGCGTCGCTATGCCGAACTGTTGAGCTCGATCAACCAGGAGCGCCGCGAGCTGCAGGCCGCGATGGTGGCCGAAGCCGAAGTGATGGTCGCAAGCGCATCGCATGTCGACGCGCAAACGCTAGGCGTCACCCTGTTTGAGCCGAGTTGGCACGCGGGCGTGGTGGGGTTGGTGGCATCCAAGTTGAAAGAGCGGTTGCACCGGCCCGTCATCGCATTTGCACCGGCGGGCGAAGACGACCCCGATCATCTTCGCGGTTCGGCGCGTTCCATTTCCGGATTTCATATTCGCGATGCATTGGCGGCTGTCGATGCGCGCCATCCGGGTCTTATCGAGCGCTTCGGCGGTCACGCGATGGCTGCGGGTCTCAGCTTGCGCACAACCGACTATCCGCGATTTGCAGAAGCTTTCGATGCGGTTGCGCGGGAGTGGCTGAACGAGGAACAGCTGCAAGCCGTGCTTTATACCGATGGCGAAATGCCGGCAGGCATGTTTACGCTCGAAACGGCCCGACTTTTACGTTTCGCCGGTCCTTGGGGCCAGGCCTTTCCGGAACCGGTCTTTGAAAACCGCTTCGAATGCTTCAGCTGGAAACCGATGGGCGAACGGCATCTTCGATTGAGCCTGCGCGATCCGCGCGATGACGGCTTGTACGAAGCCGTCATGTTCAATGCCTATGACGGCAAGCCGCCGCCGACCATGCTGCGTGCCGCCTACGAGCTGACCATCAACGACTGGCAAGGACGCGAATCACCGCGCTTGTTGCTCCGCCATATCGAGTCAGTCTGAGCGTTTGAGTGCCGTAGGCGCGTATTCACGCGCTGCAGCTTGCGCCCGTGCGTTAATAGCGCTTGGATGGTGCAACCCGCAACGAAGGAGGCGCGTCATGATCGAACAACTTCCCACTCTGCCGGCCGGTGTGCTGGGCTTTCGGATGCGCGGGCTTGTGACGGCTGCCGATTACGAGAACGTCATGGTGCCGGATATCGAAGCAGCGTTCGCGTTGAATCCTAAATTACGCATCGTGGTGCATGCCGGTGATGACTTCACCGGCTTTGCGCCGGGTGCGATGTGGGACGACGTGAAACTCGGATTTCGCCATTGGTCGGGCTGGGAACGTACTGCGCTGGTTACCGACGTAGGCTGGATACGTGTCATGTCCGGTATGTTCGGATTTGCCATGCCGACGCATTTCAAGCTTTTTTCCAACGCCGAACTCGATGACGCACTGCGCTGGGTGTCGCAACTGGATTAGTCGGCGCACTACATCCATGCACGCTTGCTGGTGAACATGATGTTCAACCATTCGGCCCGGATATCCCCGCCCAGACGCGCAGCGATATCCGCGCGAATGTCGTCGACCGAGGCGATGGTTCCCAATTCGGCATCCGGCGCCAGAAGAATATGGATGTCGATAAAACGCATGCGTCCGATTTTTGCGACGTAACTGGCGAAATCCAGGTAACCGCGCTCGCTCACAATGGCGCGCATGACGTTTTGTACCTGCTGATCCAGCGCATTGGGCGCCAGTTGCAACACTTCGCGCATGGCTTGCCACAAGCTACCCAAGGGCAGCGGTAATAGGGCGATCGTAAGCAGCAATAACACGCTGGAATCGATATACGGAGTCAAATGATCGAAGCGTCCGCCGCGGATCAGGGCCGCGATACCGAAACCAACCAGCACCGCGATACTGATGCTCGCGCCGATAAACCAGCCCTTCGCGTCCAGATTCAACAGCGCCGAGCCAAGTGTTTGCGCTTTGCGCCGCAGATTCAGCGCCATGATCATGCTGAAAACGCCGATCAGCGCCACCCACGCGGCACCGATGCCAAACCGGATTTCGTGACCGCCGTCGGACAGATCGTGTACCGCCGTGATCGCGGCGTAGGCACATGTCGTTGTCAGGACGGCAGCATTTAGCACAACCACCAATGGCTCCAGATGCCAGTAGCCAAACTGAAAGCGGCGGCTGCCGTCCTGCGAGATAAGACGCGATACCGCGAGCGATCCGGTAGTCAGCACCACATCAACCAGCGAATAAAAGCCGTCGAACGCGATGGATTGCGAGCGCAGAAATAAACCAATGGCAATGCTCGATGCGCCGACGAGAAACGTGATCGCTATCGAGAAGCGTAATTGTGCCTGCTCAAGAGTGGTGTCCATGCCGGTTATGTCGGTGCTCCCTTATGCATAGCTGACTTAGCTGTTACGTCATTTGATGAAGCTGTATTGCACCGAACCTTGGATACGCGTGTCATCGTTGGAGCGATTGTTCTGTTCCATCAACCGCCCGTGCAACAACTCGATGCCTGCGGTGAACGTAGGCGCTGGCGTCCAAAGCAGGTTGATCGCGCCGTAGTTGGCATCGTGGTACGCATCGTAGGAAAGCAACGGCGAATGCTCGATGCGCGCAATGCCGTAGACCAGATTGCTGCGCCAGTTGCTGCTCCAGTAGTGCGTATAAGCCAGGTGCGCACCGATGTCGTCGAGTGTGTGCAGCTTGCCGTCCGGGCCGACCAATGCATCCAGGTTAAGCCCGTCGGTGTCGGCCATGTAGCGTGCGATGCCCTTGCCCCAGCCTGCGGCGAACATCAGCAGATCGCTATACGGATCGGAGGGACCGAGCTTGAACGAACCGCTCAATTGCGCGCCGCCCGCCACTATGCGGTCGCTTTGTTCGTAGTTGGTGTAGCCAAGCTGGCGCAGTACGCCACCCAGTTGCAAATGACCCCATGTATGCTCGGTGCGCAGGGCGACGATGATGTCCGGTACATGTTGCGTCGCGTGCACAGTGTCGACGATGACGTCAGGCGTAACGGGCTGATAAGCGCTGACTTGCGAGGTGGGATTCTCAGCGGCAATCGTCAGGCTGTTGCTTTCATCAAGGCGGATGAACTGGTGGATACCGGCCTGACGTGGCGCGATGGCGCCGGGTGGACCTTCGAAATCCAGTGTGTCGGGGAGTGCGTCCAAATCCGCAAAGGACGACCAGCCAAAACCTGCATAGGTGTTGCCGAGTTGTCCATACGCTTGACGCAAACGCAGCCCATAGTTGCCAGCCCCGCCGCCAAATAGATCGGTTTCGAAATAGAAGCGCAGACTGTCGTCGAAGACCGTGGGTCGTCGTATTTCCAGGCTCAGGCGAGTCTGGCGCGCTTGCATCGTGAAATTGCCGGCGTCGTCGCGCGGCCGGGGTATCGGTATTGTCGAGGTCACAAACGCATCGGGGTAGCCGATGGCGCCCGTGTCGTAGATAGTGTCCAGCTTGGCGTAGCCGCCTAAACGCACAATCGTCTGTGTGCCAGGTATTTGTATGAAGCCTTTCAAATCCGGATTAGTCGGAGGCGCTTCGTTATCGACGCGCGATGCGGAGTCGGCATTCTCCGAAACGCTCTGTTGCGGTGGTAGCGGTGAGGCTTCGCCATCGCCCATCTGGATCGCATTGACTTGCAAGCTGGGTACAGCGGTAGTTGCAGTTGCAACTTGTTGCGCAGGTGCCGATGACGGCGTTGTCGGAGCACTTGTCGTTGGCGCAGCGGTGACCGCGGGCTGTTGCGCCGACGTGGCGCGCTCGGACTTCAATTCCTTGACCTCGGCCTGCAGTTCCTTGACCGTCGTCTTGAGGTCATCGACTTCCTTTTGCAGGGTCTGCGTGCCGGTCTGCGCATAAGCAGGCGACAACGCGGTCAACATCAGCAAACCACTCAAGCATTTCATCCGTCTCATCGTTCGCTCCCCAAGAACGGACAGCCCGGTTAGCGGGCCACTAGACGATGCCTTATGTCGGTTTTGCGAAAGCTTTGATTGTCCCCATGGACCTGATGGCTAGCCGGTCGAACGCTAAGGTTCCCGTTGGATATGAACAATTTTCAGGATAAGCGGGTGTGAAAATAGGCCGGTGCGTCTGGCGTCACAAGGGCATGTATCGAAGTTGATACAGCTTGCGCCCCGCACCGGCTTGTGATTAAGTCCGAGTCATGAACGCTTCCGTCGCCAGCTTCGCCATCGCCATCGCCGCCATTCTGGCCGGCGTGGTCGTGGCTGCAAACGGTCTGAATAACAACGCCAATAATAATACCTGTCACTACGGGTGGGCCGGCGTGTAGACGAAAGCAACAAACATACACACGCAAAAGGGCCCGCCAAAAGCGGGCCCTTTTGTTTTTCACGTTTGATCTGCCAAAGGGAATCTGACATGTGCGCCATATTTGGAATGTTCGATCTGCAGCCGGGCGATGACCTGGCTGCGTTACGTCTGCAGGCACTGGAACTGTCGCAACGTCAGCGGCACCGTGGACCGGACTGGAGCGGTGTCTTCGTGGACGCGGGGGTGATCCTGGTGCACGAACGTCTTGCCATTGTCGATCCGGCCAGTGGTGCGCAGCCGCTGCGTTCGCGTGACGGGCAACTTGCGCTGGCGGTGAACGGCGAGATCTACAACCACCGCGAGCTGCGCGCAAAGAGCAGCTATGACTTCACCACGGGTTCGGATTGCGAAGTCATCAATGCGCTTTACAAGGAACATGGAGTCGATTTCCTCGGCAAGCTCAACGGCATTTTTGCCTTCGCGCTGTGGGATGGCGCCGCGCAGCGATATGTGATTGCCCGCGATCCCATTGGCGTTTGCCCGCTGTACTGGGGGCACGATTCACACGGTCGTCTGTGCGTTGCATCGGAGATGAAGGCCCTCGTTGGCGTATGTGCGGATGTCGCGCCATTTCCGCCCGGACACGTCTACGACAGCGCCGATGGCCGCTTGCGTAGCTACTACAGCCGCCCGTGGCGCGACTACGGCGTAACGAAAGGGCAATCGCCGGGTCCAGGTGAATTGCGCGAAGCTTTCGAGAAGGCCGTACATCGTCAACTGATGACGGACGTTCCGTATGGCGTGCTGCTGTCGGGTGGTCTGGATTCCTCGCTGGTTGCCGCATGTGCATCGCGTTTCGCACGCGAACGCGTTGAAGACGACGATCGCAGCGAAGCATGGTGGCCACGGTTACATTCCTTCGCCATCGGTCTGGAAGGTTCGCCCGATCTGGCCGCGGCGAAAGTGGTGGCCGATGCCTTGGGCACCGTGCATCACGGTTTCATCTACACCTTCTGGGAAGGCCTCGACGCGCTGCCGGAAGTGATCCGGCATATCGAAACCTACGACGTCACCACCATCCGCGCATCGACGCCAATGTACCTGCTTGCGCGACGGATCAAGGCAATGGGCGTGAAGATGGTCTTGTCGGGCGAAGGCTCCGACGAAATCTTCGGCGGCTATCTGTATTTTCACAAAGCGCCATCTGCCGAAGCGTTTCACGAGGAAACCATCCGCAAGCTCGATGCCTTGCACAGCTACGATTGCCTGCGCGCCAACAAGTCGATGATGGCGTGGGGTGTGGAAGCGCGCGTGCCGTTCCTGGACCTCGAGTTTATGGAAGTCGCCATGGGCATGGATGCCAAACACAAGATGGCAGGCAACGGGCGGATTGAAAAAGCCGTATTGCGCGAAGCCTTCGATGGCGCCTTACCCGAATCGATTCTCTGGCGGCAGAAAGAACAATTCAGCGACGGGGTCGGCTACGGCTGGATCGATGGATTGAAGGCACATGCCGAACAGGCGATCAGCGATCGCGAATTTGCCGCGGCCGCGGCGCGTTATCCGTTCAACACGCCGGCGACCAAAGAGGCGTATCTCTACCGCCGCATCTTCGAAAAGCACTTCCCGGGAGAAGCCTGCGCAGCGACGGTGCCGGGTGGCAAATCGATTGCCTGCTCGTCATCGGCTGCGCTGGCCTGGGACCCGGCGTTTGCGAAGATGGCCGACCCGTCCGGACGCGCCGTGCGTGATGTGCACAGCCATGCGTTGGAAACGGCGACATGAGTTAAGCGCCTGCAACGTGATCCGCATGTTGCAGGCGTCGCTGCGTCTACGGAATCAATGCAGGCGCTTGTGCAAGAGCAGGCACGTATGCCGATTGTCGAAATCGAAGAAGAAATCCATATCCTGCAGGACGAGATTGCCTAATACGTAACCCCACGGGAGCGTGTCGTCTTCGAATACGACAAACGTCATCCGGATCGGCTGATGACCGATAACGACGGTTTCCGTTGCCAGTCGCGCCCGGGTTTCCTGGGTCTGCGAACTGATGTCGCGCATCATGAGATGACCGCTTATCCCACTCTTGTATTGAGACAGGACGGCGGCGTTACCGCTCAAATACGTACTGCTGCCAGTGTCGAGCATCGCAGGTTGCACATTGCCGTTGATAGCAATGTTGGTGAGTAGTCGCAGGAAATTTCCGTTGTATTGGCTGGATGCAAGCAGCGCATCGTTGCACGGCGGCTTTACATCGCTGGCGGCATAGATGGTCAGCTCATCTTTGCTGATACGCAAAGCGCCAAGCCGGCGAAGCAAATCGATGCCAATGATTCTAGGCGCGTGTGGAATCACATAGACCGGCACGTTTTGCATCGTGATGCCGCCAAGTTCCAGGCTGTCGAGCCATCCTTCCTGCACCTGAATCTTCTTCGCGAAATAACCCTGGATATAGCTGGGATGATGGTCTATGTAGCGCACATTCCATTTGCGGGCCGCCCGTTCATCCAGCACCAACCAGGATGCGCCGGTGTCGAGCGCCAGCAGCATCGATTTGCCATTGGCCTGAGCGCTGAGATAGACCGACGTGCTATCGAAGTCCGTCGTGAGTGGCAGCACGAGGGTGTGATCCGGCCGCTGCACCTGAAATTCCGGTAGCTGTGCGCGGTGTGTCGCGTTGTCGGCGAGCGTGGTCAAAATCGCCGCACCGATCTTGCCTTGATACCGCTGGGCGATGGACAGATCCATGTTATCGGCGCGCTTTTCCTGACCAGACAGGCGCACGTCGCCGCTTTGAAAAAGCGCGCAGTAATAAGCGACGTCAGGTTGCGAATCGAACAACACCTTTTCGCATTGGCTGGCGTCACGCGTGGCGTTGTCCAGATGCAGGTTTAGGCGTTCCAGCGCCATCGCGGCGAGCACGTGCGTGACCGCGTCCGGGGACGTGTTGTAGAGGCGATAGAGTCCCAGTACGTCGCCTTTTTCCATCGCCGTTTCCACGCGCTGCATGGGATTGGGCCTGCTGGCTTGCGGTGTGCCGGCGGCGCTGGAGGAGGGGGTAAGGTCGGCGGGTGTGCTGCTCGGAAACAGGCCAAGGCCGAGCATCAGCCATCCCCGACCTGATGAAAGGCCCGGGTGTTTCACCGTGAATAGCCTCCTTCTCAAGCGGATGCGATCCCTCGCGAGGGTGCGATCCCGGCAAGGTCGTCTAGGCCTTACTCACCCGGTTTGCTACGATAATCGTTTGTTTCGCGCCTGTCTGGCGCCACAACATCGGGTTTTACGCCACATGATTGAGACCAATCCGATCCTCGCGCAGATTGCGGACCTCACGGGCCGCATCGAGTCGCTTAGGGGGTATCTTTGACTACGCCACCAAGCGTGAGCGTCTGGAAGAAGTAAGCCGCGAACTGGAAAGCCCCAACGTCTGGGACGATCCGCCGCGCGCGCAGGAACTGGGCCGCGAACGCGCCCGCCTCGACACCATCGTCAGTGGCATCGACCGCATCACTGGCGGCCTCAATGATGCCGGCGAGCTGCTGGAAATGGCCGCCGCCGACGGTGACGAAGCCACCGTCAACGCGGTACTAGGTGACGTCGCCAAGATCGACGCCGAAGTCGGCAAGCTGGAATTCCAGCGCATGTTCTCCGGCAAGATGGACTCGGCCAACGCCTTCGTCGACATCCAGGCTGGCGCCGGCGGCACCGAAGCGCAGGACTGGGCCGAAATCCTGCTGCGCATGTACTTGCGCTGGTGTGAATCGCGCGGCTGGAAGGTCGAGCTGATGGAAGCGAGCGCGGGTGAAGTGGCCGGCATCAAATCCGCCACGTTCCGCGTGGAAGGCGATTACGCCTACGGCTGGTTGAAGACCGAAATCGGCGTGCATCGCCTCGTGCGCAAAAGCCCGTTCGACTCCGACAACCGCCGTCACACCAGCTTCACCTCGGTCTTCGTGGCGCCGGAAGTCGACGACGATATCGACATCGAGATCAATCCGGCCGATTTGAAGACCGACGTTTACCGTTCGTCGGGCGCCGGTGGCCAGCACGTCAACAAGACCGAGTCCGCCGTGCGTATTACGCACGTGCCTAGCGGCGTGGTGGTGGCATGCCAGACCGAGCGCAGCCAGCACGCCAACCGCGACCGCGCGATGAAAATGCTGAAAGCCAAGCTGTACGAAATCGAGATCCAGAAGCGCAACGCCGAGAAAGATGCGCTGGAAGCCACCAAGTCCGATATTGGCTGGGGCAGCCAAATCCGCAACTACGTGCTCGACCAGAGCCGCATCAAGGATCTGCGCACCGGCATCGAACGCACCGACACGCAGAAAGTGCTGGACGGCGATCTGGACGAATTCGTGGAAGCCAGTTTGAAATCCGGCCTGGATGCCGGTGCCAAGCGTTTAGACGCTTAAGTGACGGATGTGCTTGACCACCGAACACGGAGTCATCGCATGAACGGCAAGAAGATTTTCGTAGTGCTACCGATGTGTGCGTTGTTCGCGTCGTTTGCCAGTGCGGCGAGTGCCAGTGTCGGCCAGGACATCAAGCAGGACACGAAGACGGCAGGACAGGGCATCGGCAACGGTGCCCGCGACGTCGGGCACGGCACGGCGAACGCGGCGCGGGCAGTCGGACATGGCACGGCGAATGCAGCCAAATCGGTTGGTCATGGCGCAGCGCAAGTCGGTCACGGCATCGCGCATGGCGCGCATGAGGGCTGGAACGCCACCACGCACGCGGTCAAGCAAGTGTTTCACAAAGGCGATTGACGGTTAGTCTTGCTTGGCAAGTGAACCATCAAGCGGTGTCAGGACATCAAACCCTCTATAAAGCAGTACTCGACGCCCCGATGGCGTGTCGACATAACACGGACTATCCATGACTGAACCCACCGACACCCCGATCGACGAAAACAAGCTGATCGCCGAGCGCCGCGAGAAACTGCGCGCGCTGCGCGAGAGCGGTATCGCGTTTCCGAACGATTTCAAGGTCGATGCTTTCGCGGGCGATTTGCAGGCCGAATTTGCCGACAAAGACACGCACACGGCAGAAGCGGTCGAAGCGGCTGCGCGTCATGTGAAAGTCGCCGGCCGCATCATGATCAAGCGCGATCAGGGCAAAGTTGCGTTCGTGCCAATCCAGGATTTCAGCGGCCGTATCCAGCTGTTTATCCATCAGGGCACGGTTGGCGAGGACACCTACAAGGCCTTCAAGGGCTGGGACGTCGGCGACATCATCGGTGCCGAGGGCGTGCTGATGCGCACCAAGACCGGTGAACTGTCGGTCAAGGTCCATAGCGTGCGCCTGCTCACCAAGAGTCTGCGTCCGCTACCCGACAAGTGGCATGGCCTTGCCGATGTCGAGCAGCGCTATCGCCAGCGTTATGTCGATCTGATCGTCACCGAAGAAGCGCGCCGCACGTTCGCATTGCGCTCGAAGATCATCGGCTACATGCGTCAGTGGCTGGAAGCCGGACCGCGCCGCTTCATGGAAGTGGAAACGCCGATGATGCATATCATCCCCGGCGGTGCCACGGCGCGTCCGTTCATCACGCATCACAACGCGCTGGATATCGATCTGTTCCTACGCGTGGCGCCGGAGCTTTATCTGAAGCGCCTGGTGGTCGGCGGCTTTGATCGCGTCTACGAAATCAACCGCAACTTCCGCAATGAAGGTGTGTCCACGCGACACAATCCTGAATTCACCATGCTGGAGTTGTATCAGGCATACGCGACCTACCACGAGATCATGGATCTCACCGAGTCGGTGATTCGCGATACGGCGCAAAACGTGTTGGGCACGACACAGCTGGAGTGGGACGGTGAGGGCATCGATGTCGGCCCGGCCTTCCGTCGCTGGCGCATGGAAGATGCGGTGCTGGAACTCAATCCGGAGATCAAGCGCGAAGAACTGCGCAATCGCGACGCTATGGCCACGCACGCCAAACGCCTGGGTGTGCATGTGAAGGCGGGTTACGGCTGGGGCAAGCTGCTGCTGGAAATCTTCGAGAAGACCGTCGAGCACACGCTGATCCAGCCGACTTTCATCATCGATCATCCGGTGGAAGTGTCGCCGCTTGCGCGCGAGAACGATACGGACAAGGGCATTACCGATCGCTTCGAGTTGTTCGTCAACGGCAAGGAGATCGCCAATGGCTTCTCCGAATTGAACGATCCGGAAGATCAGGCCGCGCGCTTCCAGGCGCAGGTGGATGCGAAGGATTCCGGCGATGACGAAGCGATGCACTTTGATGCGGATTACATTCGTGCGCTGGAAGTGGGGTTGCCGCCGACGGGTGGATTGGGGATTGGCATCGATCGCTTGGTGATGCTGCTGACCAATTCGTCGTCGATTCGGGATGTGCTGTTGTTCCCTTATATGCGTCCCGAAGCGTGATTAAAAAAAGCCCGCAAAAGCGGGTTTTTTTAATGCGCACACTCAAGCGACCACCCTCTTTGCCGTCATTCCGGCGCAGGCCGGAATCCAGTGTCGTCAAGCTTGGATAGGGCGACGACTGTCACACGCTCTAGCCACTGGATTCCGGCCTACGCCGGAATGACGAGCGGGGTGAGGTGGATTTGTCAGAAATCAAGCTCCTGCGACGCACACAAATAATCAATCATCGGCGCAATACGCTTGTAGCTAGCCACCATATACGGCAACAACTCCGACGAGCACGCCAGCTTCTCGTCAAAGGCTGCACCCGCCGCGAAATCCTTGCGCTTCAAATCCTCAATAAGCTCGTGATTCGCATCGAACCCACGCGGCGGCCGCGTCAACGATTCGCCCCAGAACTCGAAATGATCCTTGAACGCTTTGCTTTGCGTAGCGCGTTTCCAAGCTGCCGGGTTGTCGGCAAGAAAGGCACGAATACGCTTCAACGGATCTGCATCCGGCCGCCACATGCCGCCACCGATAAAGCAATCACCGGGCTGGATGTGGATGTAGAACGACGGCGCCGAAATCTCGTGCCGGCGCTCGTGATAAAACCGCGCGCTCGCCCACGGCTTGTAAGGCTCCTTGTCGCCGGAAAACCGTGTATCCCGATAGATGCGAAACAGCGAGCCACCATTCTTCTTCGGCTCGGCACGATAGTGCGAACTGATTTTCGCCAGCGGGCCCTGCATATCCGTGATCAGTTCAAGAAACGGATCGCGCACATCGCGTTCGTAATCCGGTTTGTGCGCTTGAAACCATTCGCGATTGTTGTTGCGCGCCAACGCGCGCAGAAAACGAAATGTGGCAGGTGAAAAATAAGCACGAGGCATCGGGTTCGGTTCCGTGTGTCAGGCGGCAATACCAGCTTCGGCGGCGAGTTGTCCGCCCCAGGCTTGCAGTTGATCCAGCAAAGGCCATTTATCGCTTCTGGCCGGGTCGTTGCGCAAGGCCGAGACTTGCGCGAAGTAATCGGGCAAGGTCAACACGGTAAGCGGTGTCGGGCGCGTTAGACGCTGTTGCCGGAATGTTTCCCAGCGCTCGCGTTCTTCGACAGATAGCGTGTCTGGCCAGTTTCGTGCGCGGTAGCGGAACAGCAGCTCCGCATAGCGCGGATCGCGGAACGCGAAGGTCTTCTGTCCCAACTGATCGGGCGGCGTTCCACGTACGTCGCGCAGCAGTTTTTTGTCGGAGTCGGGAAGAAAGCCGCTGTACAGGGCAAGCTCAGGGTCTTCCGGTGGCGGCAGGTCGGCCGCGTGCTGAAAAATGCTGCGCAGTTTCTCGCCGAGTCCTGTTGCCGCACGCAGTGTTTCCGCATGGGCGAGGCAGCGATCCATATCCAGCTGAAGCCGCTGCATATCGACGCCTTTCAGCACCGATAAGGGCGCCAGTGCAGGCGAGCGATTGGCATGGATCGTCTTCAGCGCAATGCGCTCGATGCCCTCTGGCAGATCGGCGCGCGGCGTAAACATGCGGTCGGCGATGTCATCTGCATCCAACGAAAGCAGATCGGCAGGGTCCTGCGAAAGGTCGTAGACAATGATTTCACCCGAACGGTTCGGATGCACCGCGAGCGGAATGATCACCGCCAGACAATGCCGGCTTGCCGGATAGCGCGACGACACATGCACGACAGGCGTCATGCTCGTCAGATCGAGCAATTCGAAGACGCGTTGCTTGCGGCGCAGGCCGTAATGCCAATCCCACAGGCGCGGTTGGCGCACGCGAATCAGGCGCGCGAGATCGATCAAGGCATGCACGTCCGACAAGGCATCGTGCGCGCGTTCCTGCTGCAGGTGATTGGCCCGCGCAAGGTGTTCCAGTTTGAAGCTCGGCGCGCCGTCGTCGTGCGTCGGCCACACGATGCCTTCGGGACGCAGGGCTTCGCACATGCGCACCAGGTCGATCAGATCCCAGCGCGAGTTGCTGTTTTCCCACTCCCGAGCATAGGGCTCAAAGAAGTTGCGATAGAGCAGCTGCCGTGTGAATTCATCGTCGAAGCGGAGCGAGTTATAGCCAACACCGCACGTGCCCGGCGCCGCCAGCTGTTCGTGCACGCGCGCGGCAAAGTCGGCCTCGATCACACCATCCCGTTCGGCCTGCTGCGGGGTAATACCGGTGATCAGGCACGATTCCGGGCTGGGCGGCATCTCGCGGGGCGGCTTGGCGAAGAACATCACCGGCTCGTCCACCACTTCCAGCTCCAGCGTGGTGCGGATACCGGCAAATTGAATGGGCCGGTCTCGCCGCGAATCCGTGCCGAAGGTTTCGTAGTCGTGCCAGAAGAGGGTCTGCATCAGCCGATCATCGCATGCGAAGCCCTGTGGCGGCCTCTGCTAGACTTCGCGCCGGGAGGGCGCATGAGCCAAGTCAACGAAGACAATCTCGTCTGGATCGACCTCGAAATGACCGGTCTGGATACGGACAACGACTCGATCCTCGAAATCGCCACCATCGTTACCGACAAGGACCTGACCATTCTGGCCGAAGGTCCCGTGTTCGCTATCCGCCACGAGACGGAGCGGCTGGAGGCGATGGACACCTGGAACCGCAATCAGCACCGTCGTTCGGGGCTGTGGGATCAGGTGATCAATTCCTCGGTCAATCATGCCGCGGCAGAGCAGGCGACGGTGAGTTTCCTCAAGCAATGGGTGATGCCCGGCAAATCGCCGATGTGCGGCAACTCCATCTGCCAGGACCGCCGTTTCATGCATCGGCAGATGCCGCAACTGGAGCGATTTTTCCACTATCGCAACCTGGATGTGTCCACGCTCAAGGAGCTGGCGCGTCGCTGGGCGCCGATGATCGGTCGCGGCTTCAATAAAGAGTCGGCGCATACGGCCCTCTCGGATATTCGCGATTCCATCGACGAGCTGCGTTACTACCGCCAGTTCATGGGCCAGCTCGGCGGCGCGGAGTAAGTGAGCATGTCGACGGATCTGTTTGCCACGGTGCTTGATTGCAATGGCCGCGCGTTGACGCTCGATCGTCCGCGCGTGGTCGGCATCATCAACGTGACGCCGGATTCGTTTTCCGACGGCGGCCAGTTTGCCGACGTGGAGGCCGCGGTCGCTCACGGCCTGCGCCTGGCAGAAGAGGGCGCGGATATGTTCGATATCGGCGGCGAATCAACCCGGCCCGGTGCCGACGATGTTTCCGTCGATGACGAACTCAAGCGCGTCATTCCGGTGATCGAACAACTTGTCGCGCGTACATCGCTACCCATCGCCATCGATACGTCCAAGCCGGAAGTGATGCGCGCTGCCGTCGCTGCCGGCGCGGGCATGATCAACGACGTCTATGCCTTGCGCCGCGAAGGCGCGATGGACGCGGTGGCCGAATTGCGCGTGCCGGTCTGTCTGATGCACATGCAAGGCGAGCCACGCAGCATGCAGGACGCGCCGCACTACGACGATGTTGTCGGCGAAGTGCATCGGTTCCTGACCGATCGACTGTTCTCCTGCGAAATATCCGGGATCGACCGGCGCAAGGTGATGGTCGATCCGGGCTTCGGCTTCGGCAAAGACCTGGAGCACAACCTGGCACTGCTGCGCCGGCTGGAACGTTTTGCCGATCTCGGTAGCGGTGTTTACGTCGGTTTGTCGCGCAAATCCATGATCGGCACGCTCACCGGCCGCAAGGAGCCCGCCGATCGCGCTGCAGGTTCCGTGGCTGCGGCGTTGATCGCCGTTCAGCGTGGCGCACGCATGGTACGCGTCCACGATGTGGCCGCCACGGTGGATGCGCTGAAGGTGTGGCATGCCGTGCAATCGGGCGACAAGCCCGAACGCCGCGACGCGCCCAATGTGCCGCGCTGGCCGGACGACGAATAACAAGCAGGTAAGTCATGACACAGCGTAAATACTTTGGTACCGATGGCATTCGCGGCCGCGTTGGCCAATGGCCCATCAGTGCGGATTTCATGTTGCGTCTTGGACGCGCGCTCGGCGTGGTGCTCCGTCAGCAGAAGAAAACGCCGGGTCATCCGCTGGTGTTGATCGGCAAGGACACGCGCGTGTCCGGCTACATGTTCGAATCCGCACTGGAAGCGGGGCTGGCCGCTGCGGGCGTCGACGTGCGTTTGTTCGGCCCGATGCCCACGCCTGCCGTCGCCTACCTTACGCGCAGCCTGCGTGCCGATGCGGGTTTGGTGATCAGCGCGTCGCACAACCCGCATCACGACAACGGCATCAAGTTTTTTTCCGCCCACGGCGAAAAACTTTCCGACGAGATCGAGCACGCGATCGAGCGTGAAGCCGATGCGCAATTCACCACCGTCGATTCCGACGATCTGGGCAAAGTGGTGCGCGTAACCGACGCCGTCACACGCTACGCCGAATTCTGCAAAACCACCGTGCCGGAAGATTTCACGCTCGCCGGCATGAAGATCGCGCTCGATTGCGCGCATGGCGCCACGTATCAGGCCGCTCCCAAGGTTTTTGCGGAATTGGGCGCGCAGTTGTACGTCATCGGCGATAAGCCCGACGGCTTCAATATCAATCACGATGTGGGCTCGATGCACCCGCAAGCACTGCAGCGCGCGGTGCTGGAAAACAAGGCGGATATCGGCTTTGCGTTCGACGGCGACGGCGATCGCGTACAGATGGTCGATCGCAACGGCGTCATCGGCGATGGCGATGACATGCTCTATGTGCTCGCGCGCAGCTGGCACAAACGCGGCATGCTCAAAGGCCCCGTCGTCGGCACGTCGATGAGCAACTTCGGTTTGCAGCAGGCCTTGACCGAATCCGGCATCGATTTCATCCGCGCCAACGTGGGCGATCGTTTCGTTCTGCAGAAGCTGAAGGAACACGATGGCGTGCTCGGCGGTGAAACCTCCGGTCACATGCTGTGCATGGACCGCGCGACCACTGGCGACGGTATTGTCGCGGCGCTGGCCGTGCTCGAAGCCCTGAAATTCGACGGCCAGGATCTCGTCGCCGCGCGTCAGGGGCTGCACAAGATGCCCCAGGTCATGATCAACGTCCGCGCCAAAGGCGCACGCGAAGCACTCCATAGCGAGGACGTGAAGAAAGCGCTTGCCGAGACCGAACAGGCCTTGCATGGCCGTGGCCGCGTCGTGCTGCGTGCGTCCGGCACCGAGCCGATGGCTCGGGTCACCGTAGAAGCGGCTGACGAAGCGGAAGTGAAACAATTGGCGCAAAAGCTGGCAGACGTCGTAAAATCCGTAGCCGAACGCTCGTGAACCAGCGGGGCCGATGCCCCGCACTCAGGTACCCAGGTCGCCAAGGAACAGGCCCGACGTGCAACGCCCCTGCGGTGGCGGAACACACATTGACCGCACGCCAATACCTGTGGAAAAGCTATGGACATTGCAACCAAACGAGTTCCGACTCTCGATATCCGTCGATTCGACACTGACCGCGACGCGTTCGTCGCCGAACTGGGCGCCGCCTATCGCGAGTTCGGTTTCTGCTGCATCAGCGGTCACGGCATCAATCCCGAATTGATCGACGGCGCGTACGACGCCTTCGCGCGTTTCTTCGCGCTACCTGCCGAAACCAAGATGAAGTACCACATGCCTGGTACAGGCGGCGCGCGCGGCTACACGCCCTTCAAGATCGAAACCGCCAAAGACAGCCGCTATCCAGATCTGAAAGAGTTCTGGCACATCGGCCGCGAAATCGATCGCAATTCGAAATTTGCGGACGTCATGCCGCCGAACATCTGGCCGGCCGAAGTCCCCGGTTTTCACGAATACGGCTACGAACTGTTCGAGGCGCTCGATTACCTTGGCAGCCGCGTATTACGCGCGCTGGCGCTGCATATCGATCTGCCGGAAGAGTACTTCGAGGGCAAGATCAACGAAGGCAACTCCATCCTTCGTCCGATTCACTATCCGCCGATCGCCGAAGCAAACATTCCGAACGTACGCGCCGGCGCGCATGAAGACATCAACTTCATCACGCTGCTCGTCGGTGCCAGTGCGGAAGGTCTGGAAGTGCTCACGCGCGAAGGCAACTGGCTGCCTATTACCACGGAAGGCGATGCCATTGTGGTGAACATCGGCGACATGCTGCAGCGCCTGAGCAACCATGTGTATCCGTCCACGACGCATCGCGTGGTGAATCCGCAGAACGCCAACGCACGCAAGCCGCGCTATTCGGTGCCGTACTTCCTGCATCCGAATCCGGATGTGATGCTCGACCCGTTGCCCCAATGCATTACCACGGACAACCCGCGCCGCTACGACACCGCCATCAGCTCGCATGAGTATCTCATGCAGCGCCTGCGCGAGATCAAGCTGATCTGATCGTTGCCATGCCTGTCTTTCGCATCACGTAACCGTGGTGCGAAAGACAATGCGTGTGTTTCTCATTGCCGCGTTTTTCGACGCTTGCCGTTAAAGTGGCGCGCGTCACAGGGAGCGTTTGCCATGTCACCCAAGCATCATCACCATCATACGGAACGCCATTTCATGGCCTCCGATGTCGTGCGCGACCTCGTCATCGGTATGGCTGACGGCCTGACGGTTCCGTTTGCATTGGCCGCAGGCCTTTCCGGCGCAGCCGTTGCCAGCCGTGTCGTGGTGGTGGCGGGCGTAGCGGAAATCGCAGCCGGTGCGATTGCGATGGGCCTTGGTGGCTATCTCGCGGCACGCGGCGATGCCGATCACTACGACGCCGAACGACGCCGCGAACTGCGTGAAGTGCGCGAACTGGCGCGCGAAGAAGAAAACGAAATCGTGCAGATTTTTGCGCAATACGGCCTGACGCGCGACGCATGCAAGCCGGTACTGGAACACTTCCACAACGATCACGAGGCGTGGGTGGATTTCATGATGCGCTACGAGCTCGGGCTGGAAAAACCACAACCTGGCCGCGCATTGCGCAGCGCATTGACCATTGGCGGTGCCTACATCGTCGGCGGCCTTGTCCCGCTGCTGCCGTACATGTTGATCGATGGGCTGCAGCCAGCGCTGCACCTGTCCGTCATCTGCACGCTGATCGCACTGGCGATTTTTGGCGCGGCCAAAGCCCGCTTCACCGGCATCAGCATGTTGCGTGGCGCACTGCAGACCGTCTTCGTCGGCGGCCTCGCATCGGCCGCGGCGTTCTTTCTCGCACGTTGGATCAGCGCGTAGCGAATTATTCCTGCGCGCGATACCGGCGCGACTGCTTCGCCGATATCCTCAAGGCGAGCTTGTCCGGCATCAATTTGAAGAGGCCTTTGACCGTACGATTGAAGCGTCCCGTCACGTGCACCGCTTCACCGCGCTCGACGGCCCGGATGCCTTCCTCGACGACATCCTCCGCGTTTTGCCACATGAAGCCCGGCATCTTGCTGACCAGCGGGCGCGTGCCCGTCACGTCGTGAAATTCCGAACGCGTAAAGCCGGGGCACAATGCCGATACGTTCACGCCGGTTTCCAGATTCTCCAGCGCCAGTGACTGCGAGAACTTGATCAGATACGCCTTACTCGCGGCATAGAGCGTATGTCCTGCCGAGCCAGGTACGTGCCCGGCTAGCGATGCGACATTGACGATGCGTCCGTAACCACGCTTGCGCATGCCGTGGATGAGACGCCATGCCAGCTCCGTCGGCGCCGTCATCAGCACACGAATGAAATCGGCATGGACTTGCCAATCGTTCGCATCGAAGCGGCCGGGCACGCCATAACCCGCGTTATTGATCAGCCAGTCGACGTGCAAATCCTGCTGATCCAACGTCTGGCACAACTGCTCCACCGCATGCGGATCAGCCAGGTCGGCAGTGAGCACCGTGCAACGTGTACCGTGCTCACGTTGCAGATCGTCAGCCAATGCTTGCAGACGATCCGTGCGGCGCGCCGTCAGCACAAGATCATGACCGCGCGCGGCGAGTGCGCGTGCAAAGGCAGCGCCGATGCCAGCCGATGCACCGGTAATCAAACTGAGAGGGCGCTCTTTGCTCATGAATGGCAGATCCTGGGGCTGTGAACAGGCAAGTTGGCTACGATAGACGTTCGCAGGTCGTTTTCAACCATCGGCCGTGTCGGATGCATGGGTCTTGAGTGTGTCACGACTCACGCGGATGATGCGCCGATGTAAACCGCTGGCTTTCGCGGAGGCGACGTGACTGATCGTTTGGGTACCGTCATCTATCTGGCTGGACCGATCGGCGCCGGCAAGACCACGGTTGCGCAGGAGTTGGTAAAGCAGCTCGCCGGCCCGCTCACGCATATCGAAGGCGACAAGTTCTGGCGTTTCATCGCCACACCCGCCGGGAAAGATCGACGTGAGCATTTCACGTTGCTGATGCGCTCGATGACGGCGGCAGCCTTACCCTTCGCAAAAAGCGGTTACACCGTACTGATCGACTTTTCGATACCGCCGCACTTTCTTCCCACCGCGCGGAAAATTCTCAAAGACATTCCGCTGGACTATGTCGTGCTGAAACCCGACCTGGATGTATGCGAAGCGCGCGCTGCGAATCGTGCGGAGGGAAAGATCGAGAATTACGCCCCTTATCACGACTTCTACGCACTATTCGATGCCCATCCGCGCCACGTCTTGAGCAGCGACAACGTCGATGCACGAAGCATGGCCACGCGCATCAAGGAAGAACTGGACATGGGCGCATTCCGCGTTCCCTCAGACGGTCTTCCATCCCAGGAATAGGGCGAACGTTGCTCCTATCGTTTCCGCTGGCTAAGCTGGCGCGTTTTCGCCGGGTGGGATGCTGCTATGCGCAAGAAGCTGGTCGCGGGTAACTGGAAAATGCACGGCAGCCGCTCGATGGCCGAAGGGCTCGTGCAAGAGATCGTGGAGGGCATGCCGGCCGGTATCGACGTGCTGGTGTTCCCGCCGTTCCCCTACATTGCCGCACTCGCCGCTGCGCACGTCGGGTCTGGTCTGGGCTTCGGCGCCCAGGACGTGAGCGAGCATGAGGGGCAGGGCGCCTATACCGGCGAAGTCTCCGCAGCGATGATCGCGGACGTGGGGGCAAAGTGGACGCTGGTGGGGCACTCAGAGCGCCGCCACCTTCACCGCGAAAGCGACGAGCGTATCGCCCGTAAATTTGCTGCCGCGCGCGCAGCCGGCGTTACCCCCATTCTCTGCGTCGGCGAGACGCTGGAACAGCGCGAGGCAGGCGAAACCGAAGCCGTCATCGCCCGCCAATTGCAGGCCGTGCTGGCGCTGAACGGCGTCGCCAGTTTCGACACCGCCGTGATCGCCTATGAACCGGTCTGGGCCATTGGTACAGGCCGCACCGCGACGCCCCAGCAGGCGCAGGAGATGCACGCCTTCATCCGTAGCCAACTCGCGCCTGAGGATGCTATGATTGCCCGTCTGACCCGGCTGCTTTATGGCGGCAGCGTCAAGGCGGCCAATGCTGCAGAGCTCTTCGCGCAGCCGGACGTAGATGGTGGTTTGATCGGGGGCGCCTCACTCGTGGCAGCCGATTTCCTGGCCATTTGCAACGCCGCTCACTGAGCAACACCCGACCCTACGCGAGACACCATGTTCGTCATCTTCAGTGTGTTCTACATCCTGATCGCTGCGGCCATGATCGTGCTGATCCTTATGCAGCGCGGTGCTGGTGCAGATGCAGGTTCCGGCTTCGGCGCCGGCGCCTCTGCAACGGTCTTTGGCGCCCGCGGTTCGGCCAACTTCCTGTCGCGTTCCACCGCGGTGCTGGCGGCGCTGTTCTTTGCGCTCAGCCTCGCCATGGGCATCTACCTCAAGATGCACGGCGGCCAGATTCAGCCCAAAGCCGCCAATGCCGATCTCGGCGTGATGGCAAACCTTGGCAACAACGCCGCCAAGCCGCAAAATGCGCAGCCCGCAACCCCGGCTCAGCCCAATGCGGCCGTTCCGGCAGCAGCTCCCGCCGCTCCGGCAGCAGGCAACGGCGACGTGCCAGCCGCCCAACCGGCGCCGGGCTCGGCCAAGACGCAAGGTGACGTTCCGGCGGCAACGCCAGCACCCACCGGCAAGCACTAAAAACGAAAAAACACCTGCCCAGGTGGCGGAATTGGTAGACGCACTACCTTGAGGTGGTAGCGACGCAAGTCGTGGGGGTTCGAGTCCCCCCTTGGGCACCAACAGAAGTTTTCGCTGGTAGGCATGGCGAAAACGTAGAGAAACCCACCGAGAGGTGGGTTTTTTTATGGGCGGCAGAGTGCGTTGTAGAAAAAAGGGCTCTGACCCCTTTTCTCGTTTTCTCGCTTTTCTCGTGTCAGGCACCAGCGGTTATCTTCTGAAAAGGTCTGCTTCCGACCCAGCGCGGACCTCCAGCGCCGGTAATCGACGTCAGCTTTTGCGCTTGATTGTTAGCCGGACGTGGGGCGAGTAAAGCTTAAAGAGCACAGTGCTTTTTGGGCTGCATTCAGCAAATGTGGGTAGGTGTATAACCGGACCTGCACGTCCGTCTATTGGGTAGTTAGCCTCAGGGGAAAACATGGATCTCGATTTGCTCACCTCAGTGCTTGCAGCGGTGTTGAGCATGGTTGCGGGAGGCGTTGCTTCAACCGAATTCATCCAAAAAATCCTAAGGACTGTTCTCAAACGTCCCGAGCCGCGGAAATCGTACAGCGAGCAATTGAACGAACTTACCGAAGCTCTTTCTGCAGCCTCGAAGAAGGTCGACGCAATTCTCGCTGAAATGGCGCAGGTTGCTAGTCAGCGCGAGAAAACAGTCCAGGGGTTGGAGGCAAGCCTTTTGGAGTTGGAATCGAAAGAGAAAGACGCCAGGCAGAGAATCGAGCAACTCAAGAAAGTGCCGCTTCCAGCGGCGGAATACTTCGCCGAGCTCATAGAGGCGGGCGAAAAGCGCAGCGCGTGGAGAGATTATTGGCTCTTCGGTGCCGGCGTTGTTGTCAGCACAGTCATTGCAATCTGCCTTAAGCTTTTGGGGATTGGTTAATCGGGCTAACAATTCGTTCAAGGCGGACGGCTTCGCCGCCGCTTAACTCAGGCGTCAGGCGGCACATGGACTACATTGGAAAGCCGGAATCCAAATCTCCAAGTAACTGCTCCGACGCAGAGATTGCTGATTTTATGGTGCTCGTTCTCGCTGGTGGCGAAGTGACGCAGCAAGGCCTTGAGAATCGCGTTAGATCAGCCGTGCGGTTGAGCTTTCTCCGTGAAGGTGAAAGTCTTGTAGGTGTTGCCGCGCTCAAGCGGCCGAATAGCGAATACCGTTCGAGCGTCGCGTCAATGGCCGGTTTCGCGCTACCCAGCTCAAATTTCCCCTACGAGCTTGGCTGGGTGTTCATTCTGCCTAGCGCTAGAGGTAAAAAGTACTCGTTGCTTATTTCAAAAGCTCTTCTTGCTTCTGCCGGCACTGAAGGTGTCTTTGCCACCTCCCGCGCTGACAATCCTTTGATGCATCGCACTCTTGGGAAACTTGGTTTTTCGAGTTCAGGCAACGCGTACTCTTCACGACGCGGCGGGTACAAGCTTCAACTATTCGTACGTGAGCCGCCTATTGGATATTTTCTCACCATCGATGGATAAGAAAAATTTGGGGGCGTAATGCTTCGGCTATCTAGCTGCAATTTCGAAGGCTTGAAAGGCTTTGAAAAACTTGAACTCACTGATTTGAAACGAGTGACCACGTTAATAGGCCCTAATGGAAGTGGAAAGAGTACGACTCTTCGCGCAATCCGTCTCGCCTTCGAGATTCTTAAAAAAAGAACTTGCTGCGACGAGCTTCCGGACCACGAAGATTGGTACCGGTTCTCCAAAGCGACACTCTCGTTCACTTACGATGAGCCCGCTTTCGGAAAGCTGGTTACAGATATCTTTTCAGGAGAAGAAGGACCGATCACCGTAGTCATTACGTGTGACGAAAAGACATCATTAATTGAATCGCTTACTGTCCGTGGCGTTTCAATGTCTTCGCCGCAATCCATTCCTACGAAGACTAACCTAAGTAAGGTTGAATCGGAGATAAGTCAAATAGAAGATGAGATAAAGAAAAACCAAGCCAGCATTCAGCAAAACCAACAAGCACAGCATATGATCAGCCAAGTCCAGGCATGGAGGGCGAACGCAACAACTCTTCAGAGCAATTTGGAGAGTGCGAAATCGCGGTTTAATGAATTTAATAAACTTGAATTTGAATTCAGTGATTTACGGCCAAGTCGTGAGTTGACGCGCGAACAGGCTGATCTTCTTCTTGGAGAAATTGGCTTTCCGATGTTTCGATACATTGGTACTGACGCAAATCACAATGATCGTATCCAAGGACTAGTCGATCATTTATTTGTTCAGAAGTCATCCCAGCGAAAAGAGTTCGATAAATACTTAGATGCTATAGAGAAGCTTAAGCACGTCCTTCAAGCGCAAGTCGATGTTTACCAAAGACATGGTAAAAATTTCCTAACCGTCAACGACATAGAGTATCGAAAAGCATCAGCGGGAACTTTAGTTGCGTTGTCGTTCTATGGCGTCACAAGGCTTGATGAAAGTAATTGCGTTGTTCTGTGGGACGAACCCGAAAATGGTTTGCATCCGACCCGCAGACACAGGTTGCTTGAATTGATGTTTGAGGATTCGAGACAATTCATCGTAGCGAGTCACGCTCCGGAATTTGCCCCGGTTTTCAATAACGACGGGCGAGTATTTCGCTGCACGTCCGCTTTCGACGATGCAAATGTCAAATTGTATGCAGAACGTATCGCCAATCGGCGCGATGCGTTCGACGCTCTCGAAATCCTAGGTGTTCATCCGGCCAGGACGCTTTTCACGGCCAATGTCGTAATCTGGGTGGAAGGACCTACTGAGCTTTTGTTCTATCGACATTGGCTTACGCCGCGTTTGAGCAGCCACAATTTGCATGAAGGATTTCATTACACGTACATGCAATATGGCGGAGCTCTTATCAACTACTTGTCTGTTGCAGATCATGATCAATTTGAGTCGACTTTTGATCTGTTAAGCGTTTGCCGACACCCAATTGTTTTGGTTGATTGGGATCGCGACTCTGGCCCCGGCGCCACTCCGATTCGTGAATTGTTGAAAACAGGCGCGCAAAAAATGCACGATGGAATCGCATCGATGAACAAAGATCGGGCGGAAGCAGGTTGCTTCCTGATTACGCAAGGCAGAGAGGTTGAAAACTATCTACCAAATGCTTCCATCAAACACGCCATGATATCGGTCTGGAAGTCGTCGAAGGACCATCACCAAAAGCTAGGGTCGACTGACTTCGATGTTGGTCAGTACGAATCCTTTGATGAGGTGTTAGATGAATACCTGGTGTCTCAAAGTATTACGAGCGCAGATGGAAAATCACTTGGTAAGAGTTTGTGGACAAACAAAGTTGCCATAATGCAAAGCGCACTCGAATTTCCTGGTCTAAAAGAAGAAGATTTGCGCTGGAAGTGCGTTGAGCACTTACGGGAAATTGAGCAATTTGTTCTTAAGAAAAGCCGGCCCTAGGTAAAACTGGATTCAGAGTGCACTTTCTGTCGTATCGCAGGGTTCAAAACAGGAAATGCACTCTGACCTCTGTTTTTGACCCCTGTTTTTGAAGTTTGTGTGCGTTGCCGAAGTGGGACGCTTATCACCTCATCCGAGGTTGCTTGCGTCAACGGTAATTTGTTGGGTTACGCTGCGCCAACCCATGACCAGCTGAGCGCAAAAGGACGTCTGCCATGAACCTTCGTTTATTCGTCTTCGCTGCCGCCGCGCTAGGGTGTGCATGGAGCTGTAGCGCGGCCGATCAAAACACCCAGGTGATGGATCCGGTGCTGCGTTTTTTCGAGGCCCTTAGCAAACAGGACAGGACCGGCTTGCTGGCCGTGGTCGCGCCGAATATCGAAATCACGAGCATGCACGAAAATGAATTGCATCGACTGAGTATTGAAAAGCTGGCCGATGCCATAGCGGCACACAAAAGTGGCCCCATCGCCGAACACATCCATGATCCACAGGTACACGTCGACCAGAACCTCGCGGTCGTGTGGGCGTCTTACACGTTCACCATCAATGGCCGCGTGGATCATTGCGGGACAGACGTGATCACTCTGGGCAAGCTTCAGGATCGCTGGGTCATCATTGGCTTGTCCGACAACGAGAGAAAAGAAAGTTGTCAGTGAGTTAAAAAAAGGGCGGAGGTAGTTAAGTACGATTTGCTCAATTACCTCCGTCCCCTTTTTCCGCAATGACACCAAGCGGTAAGACGATCTCGGGGGCGACATGAAAGCTTATCTTTACCGCTGGGCAACTACGCACATTGGGGCGTGCGCTATTGGAATCTTGATTGGTTGCGCAGTTTTTCATTTACCGCAATTCGCCTGTGGTCCGTTCCGCACTGAACAATTCCCTATCTGGCTTGCGGGGATTGGTGGCATTGCTGCGGCTATCGCCACCTTTCAAGCAGCGTGGGCCGCGCTCCACTCTGCTTCCATAGAGCGCACCGATAAAGTAAGGGAACTCAAGCTTAAGCAACAAGCTATAGCTTCGGCTTACCTCAATCCGATCTACGTCTTGGCATCTAACGGCGAGGCTTGGAAGATACTCGCAAAAGACTCAAGAATTACTCTCTACAACTTAGCCAGACGCTTGGCTATTTACGACACGTCGATGCTCGATTCGCTTCTCTCGAAAATAGATATTTTTGACGCCAACGAGGCTAGGATTTTTGGTCAGGCATACACGATGATTAACTTTCTATCGCTTCAAGCCAAAGCCATTTATGAAGAAATTCCAAAATGGCCAGATCCTAAGAAACAACAGCAGAGAGATTTCTTGGTGTCGGAACTAACGGATTTAGCTGACTATGCTAGGCATGCGTGGCTTGCCTTCAATAAGCTCGGCGAAGATCAGCCGCCGCTTAAGGATCCTGTAGTTCACGGACAGGAATACGCAGCACGTGAACTGTCTGCTACGACTTGATGAGAACTGGGGTCAGGTTAACTCTCCAAGTGTGCCGCGCCAATCTGTCATTCCCGCGAAGGCGGGAAACACTTTACAACGGCGCATGCCGGTCATCCGGTGTCTTTGCATATCAAGGTTAGAAATCGCGAACCGATGCAGCAGTCAAAGCACAGCCAATCAGCTTTCCCGTCAACACCAATCCGCGTCCCCTGACAGATGATCGCGTCGCATTTATGCGATGGTGCTTTCGTCGGGCGTGCCCATCCGAGCTTGATGAGCACGACACGCCCGACATGAGTGAAGTAGCGCGGATCGCCTGGGCTGGCACCCAAACGATCCGCTGGCCACAACCAACTACGGAAAAGTTGACCATGGTTATGCTCGATCATACGGCACGCACGCACATGCGTGCTCCCACCAAGCCGATATTTGTCCTGCTTCACCGCCGCTCATACTGCGCGGCGTCGAGCGATAGTGGGCAAACGTAGAAAACGAAATCAGAAAGTCCCATTTCTACGTGCAGGGTTTTTCCTGCAAGCCCTTCGCGCCACGCGCAATACGTGGCGCGACCTAACGTGATGGAAAACGTCCATGAATCAGAAACCCCACGAGCTGTTCCACCCGGCAAGCTTCGTGCTATCCCGCGATCACTACGACGAACTGTGCACGATTCGCGACAAGCTTCTGCTGATGGCACAACTCGCCGGCACCGCCACATCCAATGGCGATCACGACACGTTGCTTTTCATTCGCCGCAGCCTGATCGGCCAACTCTTCGGCGACCTGAGTTTTCAGATTGATGATGTATTGGAGGATGTCGCCAAGACCATGCCGTGCATGGATCACGTACAAGCGCATTGATTGACGATAAACAGTGAAATACGGATCAGGGTGCACCTTCTGTTTTGATATGCGATAGAAAGTGCGCTCCGCCCCTCTGCTTTTTTTAATGCGCGAGCGGTTGCCGTTTATACAGCGCGCGATGGGCCTCGGATAAACACGCTCCACGCTAGAAAAGCGATGCCGATGATGGATAGGCATGTGGTGGGTGGCCACCACAAATAGAAAACGCGAAGCAATACCACGCATACGGTGAGTGCCACCAGCGCCGAAAGCAGCAGCAATTGCCAGTTGCGTCGTAGCCCGGGCAATCCGTACAACAACAGCGGGATGACGAGTGCGACGCTCGCCACCACAAGTTGTGCGATGAAGTTGAGCGGCGTGACCAGCAGGCCGCGATGCAGGGATTCCAGCACGTTGGCTTGGTATTCCACGCCGGGCATTGGCGAATCGGGCGTCTGCAGAATATCGCCCAGGCCTTCCGCTGTTGCACCGATCAACACCCAGCGTCCTTTGAGCAAGGAAGCGGGAACGTTGCCGTTGAGAACATCGGTGAAGGATAGACGGCCGAACGTGCCGTCCCCGCCCGCGTAGCGCAGCAGGACATAATTGTCGCGCATCCAAAGATACGGCGAAGCATCATTGTCCAGCGGATCGCGCAGTCCGGGCAGGGCGGTAGGTGCGGTGTGATCGAGTTGTTGCAGCGCCAACGCCAGTGACGGCCAATATGCGCTGCCCAGGCCGGCTTTCAGATACGCGCCACGAACGATTTCATCCGAATCCTTGGCGACATCGACCTGGCCGAGCGCGGCAACGTTTTGCGCAATCGGCGGCACCGGCAGTGCTTCCTGCAATGCGCCGCCTAAGGCAACCGCTTCGGCGAACACCGGCATCACGACCTTGCCGTTGCGACGCATGGCATCGGCGAGCAGTTGATCGTTGTGCGGGTTGTCGGACTCGGGTGTGGACATGGTCACGTCCATGCCGATGCCGCGCACGCCATCGGCGGTCAGACGGTCGATGACTTGCGCGTACACGGAGCGCGGCCAAGGGAAGCGACCCACTGCATCGAGGCTCTTGGCGTCGATGGCTATGATGACGACGTCGTCATCTGGCGTGTAACGCCAGATGCGTGCGTGCAGATCGTAGATCGCGTTGTCGACGGGTGTTGTCACACCGCTGATCAGCAACAAGACGAGCAGGCCGGTGGCGGCCATCCACATCATGCTGCGCACGAGCCACGCGAAGGCGCTGTTGGGCATCAGCGCCTCGCGATCCGCGATGGATGGGGGCAGCAGGAATGGTTGTCGGTAACCCTCATGCCATCCTTATAGCAAGATCCACAACACCACGGCGCCACCGCCTGCGACGGCGGCGATGCGGCAGGAGATGCAGGCGATGTGGATCTTCTGCACTTCGCCCCAGGGGCCTGCATAGCCGTCCGTATCGATGGTCTGCACGCGCACGAACCACGTGCCGGAACCGGGCTTTTGGATTTGCAGGACAGGTTGATCCAGCGTCTGATCCACTTGCGGATGCGTAAAGTGGGAATCGCGATCCAACTGGATGTGATAACGCTGACCGGGTGTGCCTGTCTGCCAGCCCAGGCTCACCTGATGATGTGATGACGTCGATTTGCCAACCTCCGGCGCAGGCGGTTGCGGCACCAGATCGAAGGGCATGGGATCGCTGAAAGGCCCTTGTTTTCCGTTGCTGTCGCGACTGGCAATGCGCCAGTAATAGCGGCCGTATGGTAACGCTTGCGAGGCGCGCACGTTGTCGCCGGTGACTTTCGTTTCCGAATCCAGCAACTGGGTGAATTGCGTATCGCTGGCGAGCTGCCACACATACGAAATGGCCTGCAGGTTTTCGGTCCAGCGGAAACGTGGACGCGTATCGCGCACCTTGCTGCCAGGCAGCGGTTCCATCACCAGCGGCGGTTGCGGATGGCCGCTGATGTGCAGCACGCAGATGCTGTCCTCGCCTTCGAGTTTACTGGCGTCGATACCACGCACACGCACGGCGTAATCGCTATCCGGTACATCGGGCAACGCCGCTTGCGGCGAGCTGGTGATGTGATCGAGCAGCAAGGCTTCGAAGCGATCGTTGACGGCCATCTGCACGCGATAGTTTGTCGCGCCAGCGAGCGGCGCCCACGCAAAGGCATAGGGCAGTTGATTGATCGGTTGCGCGGGGCAGTGCAGGTCGGGCGCGGCGAGTAGCGGTTGTGCCTGTGTCGGGCGCGAACCGTTGGCAACGGCGACGCCGAGTCCTTTCTGCACGAGTACGCCCGCGTGATCACCCGCGACTTCGACGCGTCCGGTGATTACTTCCGTTTGCGACGTATCGGCATCCGCCGCCACGCGGAAATGCGTGCCGCGCACGCTTGAGACCGTGCCGGGTGTTTCCACGCTGAAATGCGCGGCGGCGCCGGTCATTGGTGTCACCGCGCTGGACACACGGCCGTGTTGCAGGCGCAGCCTTGTATCCACCATGCCGGTGCGTCCGTATGCTCTCATCTGATCGAGATCGAGCTCGCTGTTGTCCTGCATCAGCACGCGCGAGCCGTCGGCGAATTGCAGGGATAGGCTGGCGTTGGCGTCGGTGTTCAAGTGCGCGCCGTAGGCCAGCGTCATGCCCGTCGTTACGGGAACGGATTGCGTCTGGCCGGGCAGTTGTACGTGCGCGTTGCCGATCACCGCAATCACTTGCGCGTTGGCTGGTTGCACGCGCAACCATTCGATCGGCACATGCAGTGTCATGCCGGGCGGGAGGTGATACGGATCGGCGACCTTGTTGTAGTCCTGCAGCTTCTGCCACGGCACGTCGGGCTTCAGATAGCGGCTGGACAGATCCCAGATGTTGTCGTGCAGGCGAACGCGATAGGTCCAGTCCGCAGCCGAAACCATCGGCATGATCGACAAGATGAAAAGCATGAGGGCAAGCCGCTGCCATAGCAGCTTGTTCCGGGTGGGATGCATGGTGTTTCCCCCTGAAATCCCGTGCGGTGCGGAAACCGCACTAGCGAGACGCCCCCTACGTCACGGATCGATCGTCGACAGGTGACCTTGGTCCGGGGGTCAGCCAGTGTGGATCGAATGGATTGGGGCTAATTTTGATGCAGTTGCAGCACAAATACCAATGCGGCTGAAAGAGGGCCGCGGCGTTGATTCACGAAGCGGTGGTTTCTTGCGCCAACCTGACCAGGACGTTTCGCAGGTTTTTGAGATAGGCGGGCATCTCGCGAAGCGCTTGAGCGGCATCGTCACTGCTCAAACGTTCCAGCCAGGCGCGTCCATCGGCGATCACCCGGTCAGCGGTGAACAGTTGCAGCGCGCCCAGCAAGCGATGCAGCGCCTGCGTCGCTTGACGGCTGTCGCCATCGGCCACGGCTTGTTCGAGTTTGCGCAGGTCCGTATCGCCGGTCTGGACCAGCATCCGCAGCATCTCGGCGCGCATTTCCTGCATGCCGGGTTCGGCGAAGACGTCGTCGTGGTTCGGTGCCGTTGCCGGGTCTGTTGTGGCACGGGGCATCCACGACAGGATCTTTTCCTCGAGCTGGCGCAGTTGCACGGGCTTGCTCAGATGATCGTCCATGCCTGCTTCGCGGCAGCGTTCGATCTCGCCGTCGAGGGCGTTGGCCGTCATCGCGATGATTGGCAGGCGAGTGTGGCGGCGACCTTCTGATTCATGCAGGCGCCACGCCTTCGCCAACTCGTAACCGTTCATCAGCGGCATGTGGCAATCGGTCATGAGCATCGCGTACTCGCCAGCGCAGAGCGCGTCGTATGCGGCGCGGCCATCCGCGACGACATCGCAGGACCAGCCCAGCAGGTCGAGTTGGCGGCGTATCAACGATTGGCTGATGGGGTGGTCTTCTGCGACGAGAATGCGTCCGGTTTTGGGTGCGGGAGCGGCGATATTCGCAACAGCATCGATTGCCGTCGCAGGCAATCTGTCGTGCGTTGCGGCGCTGAGCGGCCTGAGCGCTTGCAGACAAACCCGCACGACGGCTTGCCATTTCAGCGGATTGGCATTGAGCCAGATGCGTTCGTCGTCGAGGTGACCGCTTGGGCTGCCCGCTTGCGTGTCGACCAGAATCGCTTGTGCCGCGATAAGCCCCGCGCTTTGCGAATCATCAGGATCAATGAACAGCACGTTGGCCGCAATGCCGCGCCGCATCGGTTGCTCCGGCGGTATCTGTTCGACAGTGAAACCCAGTGCGGTCAAATGCGCGGCCAGTGCGTTGGCGGTATCGATGGCTTTCAGTCGCACGATCGCGTGCCGGCCGGCGAATTCGGTGGCCTGTTCGATATCGCGCTGGGCGATCGGCAGGCGCAACTCGATCACCACCTTGGTGCCTTCGCCCAGGCGGCTGCTCAGTTCGATGCTGCCGTCCATCAATTGCACCAGATGGCGGCAGATCGCGAGGCCAAGGCCAGTGCCGCCGTAGCGGCGCGTGGTCCACGACTCGGCTTGCGAGAACGGCGTAAAGAGATTGGCTTGTTTGTCGGCGGCGATGCCGATGCCGGTATCCGTGACGCTCAAGCGTAGGCGCTGGAAATGACCGTCGTCACCGACGACACGCAGACTCACCGCCACGCCGCCACGCTCCGTGAACTTGCTGGCGTTGTTCAGCAGATTGAGCAGGATCTGCCGTATGCGCACACTGTCGCCCAGCAGCTTTCCGGCCAGTGCCGCGTCGGCGCCGACGTCGATCTGCAACCCTTTCTTGTGCATCGAGCCGGTCATCATGCCGACCACGTTGTCGACCAGCGTGCGCAGATCGAACGGCGCATCGTCCAGACGAAGATTGCCCGCTTCGAGTTTGGAAAAATCCAACACATCGTTCAGCACCTGCATCAGCACACCGGCCGAATCTTCGACCGCGTGCACCAGTTCGTGCTGCTCTGAATCGAGCGGCGTGCGGCCCAGCAATTCGAGCATGCCGATCACGCCGTTCATCGGCGTGCGGATTTCGTGGCTCATGGTGGCAAGAAAATCCGCCTTGGCCTTGGAGGCGCGTTCGGCTGCGTCGCGCGCAGCCACCAGTGCTTCGTTGTGCGCATTGATGCTGGTGGTGTCGATGAAATAGCCGATCCACTCTACGCCGTGGTCGGGCAGACGGCGCGCGCCCATCACGAGATGGATCCAGCGCAACCCATCGGCGCCATACGCGCGGAAATCCAGCGTCGAGGTGCGCATATGCCGCCTGGCGTGCTGCAGCTGCCGCCGCAATGCGGGGGCATCTTCGGCATGCACGCGATCATGGAACGGCCAATCGCGCAGTACGTCGCCCGTTTCAACCAGGTCCGATGTTTCCAGGCCAAACAGCGCGTGCAGGTTGCCGGCGATGAAGGCCAATCGCTGCAAACGGTCGTTGCCGCGGCGTACCGCAAAAACCACCACCGGAATGCGCCGCGTGATATCGCGCAGACTTTGCTCGGTGGCGCGGGCCTGGAGTTCTATCTGGCGATATTCGGTGATGTCGAGCAAGACGCCGGCCGTGCCGGTGAGGGCGCCGTTCGCTGCGTGGGTGGGTGATTCGAGGAATAGCCCGGTGCGCTGTTGGCCATCGGCACTGAGGTAGTCGAGTTCGCAGCGTTGTACCTTGTCGTCGCGCAAGGCGTCCAACCCCAGCTGATGCAGGCGTTGCATGACCGGCGTGCCGTCAGCCAGCGGAAGCCAGCGATGCGTATCCAGCCCCAAGCTTGTCTGTCCGATGGCCTGCGCCGTCGCAATGCCCAGCCTGCGATCGCACGCGGTGTTGAGCGCGCGATAGGTCGAGGTGGTGTCCTTGATCAGGATGGGAAACGGAATCGCGTCCAGCATCGCCTGCATCGCGGTTGCCTGCTGGTGCAAGGCCTGCTCGGCCTGCGCCAGTTTTTGGCGTTGCAGAAAGGCCATGCGAAGAATCAGCAACGCCAGCAGCGCGGTAAGGCTCAGCAAACCGGCAAGCACCGCCACGGTGACGGAAACGGACAGCGGGCCAGCATCGAACCAGCCCGTTTCTGCGGCACGAATGATGATGGCTAGGTGCACGACAATGGTTCGATCAAGTCAGCCGGATGCGTGGAAAGACCGCCTCGGCAATTGGGCGGCCACGCCGTTCATCATGCCTGTTTGACGCGCAAGATCAATCGATGCGCGAAATCACTGGAATGCAGCGCGTTTGGGTAGACTCTGGCCAAACAGGGGGCGCGATGCGTGCCGCCGGTTCTGGAGTCTGTAGCGACCTTGGCCATATCACACAGCAATCCGACCACCCGGATCGTCATCGCCGATGATCATCCCGTCGTGATGCTCGGCGTTCAGGCCTTGCTGAAGGGCCGCGGCAATATGGAAGTGGTGGGTGAGGCGAGCAGTGGTGCCGAATTGGTAGCCCTGCTTGCATCCACGCCCTGCGATTTGCTGATCACCGATTTTTCGATGCCCTACGAAGACGATGCCGGCGACGGCCTCTTGCTGCTGCGCAGGTTGCGTCGCGATCACCCGGCGTTGCCGATCATCGTGCTCACCATGGTGCATAACCCCGCATTGGTTCGCGGCATGCTGGCCGCGGGCGTCAATGGCATGGTCGGCAAGGTCGCGATGATGAAAGAGCTGCTGCTGGCGATCGGCGCGGTAATGAATGGGCGCATGTACATCTGCGAGAGCATGCGCGAGGACGTCGGCGACCGCGTGATCTCACGCACGCAGGCCGACGCGTCCCAGCCGGCGGCGAGCAACGATCCGGCGATCCTGTCTCAGCGTGAGGCCGAAGTGGTGCGGCTGTATGCGCAGGGGCTTACCGTTACGCAGATTGCCGAACACGTTCACCGCAGCGTCAAGACGGTCAGCCAGCAGAAGAACGATGCGATGCGCAAGCTTGGCATCACCAGCAATACCCAGCTATTCGAATACGCGCGGGCGTACGGATTGTTGTAGCGACTGTGCGGGTTACCGCGTGGCGCGACACCTCGCTTCATCATCGGTTTCCCCTGCAAAGCCGGTGCCTGGTGCATGCCAGGATGATGCGGCACCGAATTTTTAGGAATCGTCCGATACAGACGCCCCTCGCCGGGTCGCATTCTGCTTACCCATGAAGCGGTGTTTATCGGCGGTGTTTCGGGCGATTCGTCCGTTCCCAAAAGATGTTCATCCGGGTCTTCCCGTACGCCTATGGAAGGGTGTGTGTCGGCGAGTCTACGTCGGCAGCAGGCATGCAGCCCCCCTGTGTGACATGCCTGTTGGGATTCAGTTGTAGAAAGGGATCGGGCGTGAAGTGCCAGGACGCGGTGTGTCTATGCACATGGAAGTGACCAAGCGATGTACGCGCATTGCTTTGCATAAGCAGCATGGAAGACATGACCAAGACCGCCTCGGCGCGCAGCCCGGGCGGTCTTGGTCATGTCGCTCATCCGATGTGCCGAAGACCTTCGTTATGGTCGAGCCGTGGGTGTGATCGGCGGCGTAGTACGGCAAGGAGGTTGTAAATCCATGGCCCATGCAGCGACGCAAGCATTACGCGAGCGCATTGCACTGAAGCAAAGCCGCAGTGACAGCGTTACGAAGTTATCGCACATCACGAGACGTCCGATGTTTCCCGTACAGACCAAAGAGGGACTCGACCGGCTGCAGCAACTGATTCGCACTCATCCCGAATGGCGCTGGCAGGTCGACAAACAGTATCGCTACACCGACGTCGCGCAGAGTCTGCTGGCTTTGCTTGGCCGCGAACGCGATGACGTTCTGGGCAAGCACGTCGTCGACTTCATGACGCCGGAGGAAGCAGCACGCGTTTCCCGTCTGCTTCACGCGAAGGCGGGCTTGCCGTATTCCGGCGCGATCTCGCACCACCTGCGGCCGGACGGCACCACGGTGGCGATCGAATCGTGCGCCGTGCCCATGCACGACGACAACGGCGCGCTGCAGGGTTACTACGGCATCGCACACGCCGTGGCGCATTTCGATCCGATGGAGAGCGAAAGCGTGTATCGAATGAAAGCGATCTACGACACAGCGCCGGCTGCGCTATGCCTGGTCGGGCGCGATGGACGTTACCTTGCGGCCAACACCGCGTACGCATCGATCTACGGTCTGTCATCCGAAGCCTTGGTCGGGCGAAAAATGGAAGAACTCCAGCCCGGTGCGGCGGATTTCATCCGAAAAGATCTCAAATGCATGGATGCTGGTGTGGATGTGCCGGCGCACGAGATCATCTATCGCAGCAAGGTGTATCAGGTGTCGGTCAAGCCGTTGCTCAACCTGATGGGGCAGGTGACCGGTATTACGACGGCACTGATGGATATCACCGAACGCAAACGTGCGGAACAGGCGCTGGCCGAGACCAATCGGCAACTCGAGCACTACGCCATGCACGACTATCTGACGGGCCTGGCGAATCGTCGTCATGTCGATAGCATGCTGGTCGAAGAAGTCGGGCGCGCCGTACGCGACCGGCATCCGCTATCGCTGCTGATGGTCGATGTGGATTTCTTCAAGCGCTACAACGACCGCTACGGTCACCTGGTTGGCGACGAGTGCCTGCGCACGGTCGCGGCGCAGCTGAAGAGCGTGCTGCATCGGCATGGCGATTTCGTGGGGCGTTACGGTGGCGAGGAGTTCGTCGCCATCCTGCCGGGTACCGATGTGGTCGGTGCGGTGAAGATCGCCGAGTCGGTGCTTGAAGCAACCGCTGACATGAATATGCCGCATCCGGAAAGCGAGTACGGACGGGTCACACTCAGTATCGGCGTGGCGACGCTCGATCCATTCTCCGCGTCATGGGGACTGCTCGCCGACGCCGAAGCGCTCTTGTACGTCGCCGACCAGGCGCTTTATGCCGCCAAGCTTGCGGGCCGCAACACCGTCTACAGCCATTCGGTGGAAGGGGCGCTGTTCAATGCTTAATGCGATCGCAGGTGATCCGCACAGATACATGCCAACGGTTAGCGCAACGTCGCTTGTGCACCGCGTTGTGATCGGCCGGAGGCGCTGATTCGCCTATGTTCCAACGACAGGTGACACACGCACCGGGACTCTTCGCTGCGTGCGCGGCGTGTAGAAAAGAGCCACGCCATTACACGGCGCACGGAAGCGCCCGCCATGAGTGGCCAACCTTCGGAAACATGGATGACAGGCACCAGTTGGAATGCGTGTGCGAGCGGCGCACGGGTTGGTGCAGCAGTCTGGCCGAAGCCGTCAAAACGTGGGGCGAACTGGGCGAAACGTTGCCGCCCGCCAATGCGGACGGCAACGTGCATTACATCTGGCGAGCGGCGCGTTGCTCAGGCTCGCTTGAACAAGCGCACGATAAAAATAAGGATGATCGCGCCGATCGTGGCGGTGATGATTGATGCGATCCAGCCTGCACCCAGACTGATGCCCAGCACGCCTGCCAGCCAGCCACCGATAAAAGCGCCGACGATGCCGACGATGATATCGACCAGCAATCCGAAGCCACTGCCTTTTACAAGCTTGCCGGCAAGCCAGCCGGCGATGGCACCGATAATCAGCCAAGCAATGATGTCATGAGATCCCATTGACGCTACTCCGAAAGGGTTCGAACGGTGGGTACTACCCCATCGCCGGCGGCGAGGGACGAAAAGCGCGCACAACCACCGCCGACTCCGCAGGCGACAAAACCGGTAATGGCCTGCGCGCGACGGAACTCTAGTGCCCCCGGCCACGAATGGCCTTCAGACAATTCCTAGCCGAGTCATGCCTCGTCGCCAGAACCATTCAAACGGCGAAGGGAGCACGCGTGCAGCTTACGCGCATCGGCGTCGGCAAGGTCAAGCATGTCATTCGCGAGTCGCGGCCAGCCCGTTGACCGGAAATAGTTGTCAATCTACAATAGTTGTATGAACACAACTATTCGCGACGCCAGACGGGCTGAGGCCCATCCAAACCTGATTCTCGGCATTTGCTGCCTCAGCCTGCTGATGGTTGCGATGGACGCCACCATCGTCAATGTCGCGCTGCCGTCGATCCGGCACGATCTTGCCGCGTCGATATCGGGGCTGCAGTGGGTGATCGACGCCTACACGATGGTGGTGGCAAGCCTGCTGATGCTGGCCGGGTCGATGGCCGACCGGTTTGGGCGTCGCCGTGTGTTCCAGACCGGCATGGCGCTGTTTATGCTGGGCTCGCTGCTGTGCAGTCTTGCACCAAATATTCATGGCCTTGTGGCATTTCGCGTTGTGCAGGCGCTAGGCGCGACCATGCTTAATCCGGTCGCCATGTCGATCATTGCCAACACCTTCCACGAACCGAAAGCACGCGCACGCGCCATCGGCATCTGGGGGGCGGTCGCTGGTGTATCGATGGCGCTGGGTCCGGTCATCGGCGGAGCGCTGACAGAAAGCGTTGGCTGGCGCTCGATCTTCTGGGTGAACCTGCCTGTCGGTGCTGCGGCGATGCTGCTGGCTGCGCGCTACATTCCGGAATCCAAGGCACCGCATCCGCGGCGCGTCGATCCGATCGGGCAATTGCTCGTGTTTGCGCTGTTGGCGATGGTCACGTATGCGGTGATCGAAGGCCCGCATGCTGGGTGGAATTCACCGACGATCATTGGCCTGTTCGCGGCTGCCGCGTTTGCGCTGATCGCGTTGCTTGTCTACGAACCTCGCCGCCATGAACCGTTGATCGATGTGCGGTTCTTCCGCAGTGCGCCTTTCAGCAGCGCAACCGTGATCGCGGTGTGCAGCTTCTCGGCATTCTCCGGCTTCCTGTTTCTCAATGCGCTGTACTTGCAGGAAGTGCGTGGACTGTCGGCGTTCCAAACCGGTTTGTGCACGTTGCCGCTCGCATTGGCGACGATTCTCTGCTCGCCACTCTCCGGGCGGCTGGTCGGCACACACGGCACACGACCTTCATTGCTGACCTCCGGCACGGCTACGCTCGTCAGCGCGCTGATGATGACGCAGCTGACGGCCACGACGCCGCTGCCATTTCTGTTGTTGACGTATGTGATTTTTGGTATTGGTTTCGGCATGGTGAATGCACCGATTACCAACACGGCTGTGTCGGGCATGCCCAAGGCGCAGGCGGGTCTTGCGGCGGCGGTTGCTTCCACCAGCAGGCAGATCGGCGCGTCGCTCGGCGTAGCGCTCGCGGGCACCATCCTGGGTGCACACATCCATAACGGTTTCGCCGAGGCGTCGCATCCGTTCTGGTGGTTGATTACCGGTGGCGGCGCAACCGTGTTGTTGCTGGCGTGGTTGTCCAACACGCGCTGGGCGCATGACACCACCCGACATGCTGCGCACTTGCTGGAAGAAACGACGGTTGGAGCGACGACGTGATCGGGCGCACACCTAGTGGTAGCGAAGCCGATCGCATCTGGCAGATGATGGTTGCCCTGGTGTGGGAAACCCGCGGGGAGTGGCGCCGTAAAGTCATCGACGTCACCGGTTTGCCCTTCAGCCGCGCACGCATACTGTGGCGGCTGCTCGATGAGCCGAAGACCTTGACGCAGATTGCGTATATCACCAGTAGCGACGCACCCGCCACCACCGTCGCCATTAACGATCTTGAAAATCGCGGACTGGTCGAACGCAATCCCCATCCCGACAACCGGCGCACAAAACTGGTGTCGCTTACGTCCGCAGGCAAGGAGCTTGTCGAGTTGTTACAACGCACAGTACGCGACGATGCGCCGCCTGCGTTCCAGCACCTTTCCAAGACCGACCTTGCACACCTTCGCCGCATTCTCGCGCGAGTAAGCAGCCACGAGGGCTGATTCCATTCTCCGTGCACCCACGCGGGAAAACCATTTCAGCGCGGCGACCGCGTTGTTGTCGCTGTCTAAATGCTTGAGCTTCAGTTTTTGAACACGAACAGAAAGTAGGTAGTGATCATGCGTAATGCACGAGTGCAGATGAAACGTGATGAGAGTACACGCTCCGTATGGCCAGCAGTGCCGCAACGGCGCGATGTCCTTCGTCTGGCCTTGATGATCGACCGTGACAGCGGCCGGGTGCGCCGGTGGTATCGCGCAGAAACCATCGCCGAGTTTGGCGGCCGCACACCGCAGGAGATGTGCGCGTGTGGGTTCGGCGGACTGGTGGTGTATTACCTTGAACAGATTTTGCACGGAAACAGGGGTTAGTGCAGCAAGCACTCCCACGCCTTTTGCAGTCGTCGCGACGCTATAACTTGCTGTGCTCCACCTGCCGTTCGCGGTGCATCAATGTCCACTCGGCGTGTTCGGTGAGTGCGGCGTCGCCGAGTGACCGTAGAATGTCGCGTTGTTCGGCGGGTTCGCTGGTGCGGTCGAGCGCAGCGCGCGCACTGCTGAAAATGCGCTGCATGAATCGATATTGCCGGATCAACTCCTTGTCCGCTTTGCGATAAGCGTAGGCCTCGCGGACGGCCGCCATGATGGAAAGCACCGCCATGATCAGCACCAGGATCGTCTTGGTGCTTTCTGGAAGCCGCAGCGCGAACACGGCGAGAAATACGCTGATCGAGATGCCGCCCCACAGGCTGATAGAGCCGATGGTCTCGGTGATGTGATGCAAACCCGTGCGTTCGACCGTCTTACGTTCGAAATAATGAAGCTGCCCCGATTTCCCCGATTCGCCGACCCATTCCGCAATCACTTCGGCGAGTGCATCGGGTAACGGCTTGGCGGGTGGGTGCAAGCCAACCGTGCGCATGACGTTGCGGATCCATCCAAGCTCGATGTTCTGCCGCTGTAAGAAGTTGTCGTGCGCAAACTCATGATCGCTGCTGGTCGAAATACCAGCGCGGCGCCAGTACGACTGAATGCGCAAACCTTCTGCCAAAGCGCGGTAATCCAGATACTTGCGATGCCAGTCGCGGCGTCGGGCGACGATGGCAACGAAACCGCCGATCGCAAAAAGCAGCAGAAAGAGGTAGATCAGATTGTTCTGCGCGGCGAGATGCGCGTAGAAGGCGAAGGCGATACCCATCAGGGCCGCAAGCGTGTACGTCGCGCGCAGGGCTAACAACACGCGCCGCTGAAAATGGATGGCCAGCCAGTCGGCGCAGCGAAAAAGGTGTTCGACGTTATCGGGCGTTTCCGGTGAAGGATCGTGGTGCGCGCGTGCCGCATCCGCGATGTCGTCGCGATACTTCTCGCAATCGTCATTGAACTCCGCCATATGCTTGAACATCAGGCGGAATTCATCGGGTGTATCGCTGTTAGTGGAAAGCGTGTCGCTGGTGCGCCATATCGTCTGCAATGTAGAAAGACCTGGCGCGACGGTGGCATCGGCACCTTCGCGCGAACAGACGATGTGGTAGAGCAAGTGCTCATCGCCGACGGCGATCACATGACGCGCCTCGCGATGCCGCTCGATCAGTCCAGGCATCGCGCCGCTGAGGTAATACTTCACAATCTGCGCCGTGCCACCAAGCCGGCCGGAATCCTTGCCATCCCACATGGTCAGCAAGATATGGCAGTGACTGGCGATAAATACGCCGGCTTTTGCATACTGCCGGTCGCGTTCCAGCCCATGCGATTCGATATCGGCGCGCGAGTGGCCTTTCAGCAGCGGTAATCGAATGATCTCGGCCTGCTCGCACAACGCTTCGAATTCGCGAAGCACTGTTGGGTCGGTAAAGTCGTCGAGATATAAATCCTTCGGCAGCGGCAGCGGCACAACCAATCGCGCACCCGCTATCAGCGCCTCGGTTGCAAACAGCTGATCGCCGCCTTCGGCCAATGCAGACAATGCCACTAACGGGAGGGTGGGACATTCGTGTTGAATCAAGGAGAAGAAATCGCGAACGCGCTGCCGGATCGGCTCGATCTCGGACGCGGCGATATTGCGATGGCTGGTGACGCCGATGATCAAAGGAGTCATGGCCGCTTCCGAGCGAGATCGCAGAAAGGTCAGCCATCCCTTGCACGGAATCCCTGTCCATCGGACAGCAGACCAGTCGCTACCGGCCCGGACGTCCCATGGCTTGTCGCCGGGGAGGGTACCACGCGAAATGTGATCTACGTCACACTTTCTGTGGTAGGGTGCCCCTAGAAGGGCTCCCGATACAGCCCTTTGGCGGGATCGGCACCTGATCGCCGGTCGGATGAAACGGGCATTTCCTGGCAATGGAGGGCTGTGGCCCCAGCGGGAGTGCAATGCGTGATGACGCAGGCCCCCGTGGTATCGGTTTTCAGATACCACGCTTTCATCAGCTACAGCCACCAGGACAAGGCCTGGGCCGACTGGTTGCATAAGGCACTGGAAACGTATCGCGTTCCCGCGCGCCTGGTGGGTACGCAAACGGCCGCAGGTACCATTCCGCGCCGCCTCACACCGATTTTCCGCGACCGCGATGAATTGGCCAGCGCAACCGATCTCGGGCGCAAGGTCAACGAAGCGCTGGAACAAGCCGCGAATCTAATCGTGATCTGCTCGCCACGTTCGGCGGCTTCGCGCTGGGTGCAATCGGAAGTACAGGCGTTCAAACAGCTGGGTCGCAGCGAACGTATTTTCTGCTTGATCGTCGATGGCGAACCCAACGCCAGCGATGTGCCCGGTCGCGAAACGGAAGAGTGCTTCGTATCAGCGCTGCGTTTTCGTCTGGATGCAAACGGGCAACCCACTACCGAGCGCACAGAACCCATTGCCGCGGATGCGCGTGCTGGCAAAGATGGTCGTCGCAAAGCCAAGCTGAAACTGATTGCCGGCATGCTCGACATTGGTTTCGATAGCCTTAGGCAACGCGAGCTGCAACGTCGCAATCGACGAATGACTGCGATTACCGCGCTGGCGCTGATCGTGATGGCAGCGACGACCACACTGGCCATCGCCGCGCTGTTTGCACGTCACGCCGCCGACGTTGCGCGCATCGATGCCGAACGCCGTCAGAAACAAGCCGAAGACCTGGTCGATTTCATGCTTGGCGATCTCAACGACAAGCTATATCAGGTCGAACGCCTGGACATCATGGAGGCCGTCGACGACAAGGCGATGGCCTATTTCGCCTCGCTGCCTACGAAGGACGTGACCGATCAGGCGCTCGAGCAGCGCGCGAAGGCGTTCGAAAAAATCGGCAAGGTGCGGCAGTTGCAAGGGCATCTGCCCGAAGCCCTGACATCGTTTCAAGCCGCCGCCAAAATTGATAGCGCCCTGGCCGCGTCGGCACCTGCAGATACGGCCAGACAGTTGCACTACGCGCGCACGTTGTCGTTCATTGGCTATACGTATTGGTATCAGGGGCAGCTCGACGCAGCACAAAAGGTTTTTGACCAGGCGCAGAGCATCCTGTCGCACGCGGCCCAGCACGCTCCCAACGATCTGGCGTTGCAGTTTGAGCTTGAGATGCTCGACAACAACATCGGTCATGTGATGGAGGCGCGTGGTCAGCTCGATGAATCCGCGGTGCCTTACGGCAGCGCGCTTGCTTTATCCAAGAAACTGGTTGCGGCCGATCCGAACAACAGCCAATGGGCGGTGGAACTCGGCGGCGCGCACAACAACCTGGGAAAACTCGCGCTTCTGCATGGCGACCTTGCTACCGCCATCGCTGAGTACAGCGCAGACGACGCTATCGAATCCAGATTGTCGGCGCGCGATCCGAAAGACAACAGCCAGCGCGACACGATGCTTACCGTTCACGCGATTCTCGGGCGCACACTCGCACTCGCAGGGGAAGATGCCACCGGCATCCGTTATCTGCAGCAGGCCGTCGACATCGCGGCTGGCCTTATCAAGGACAACCCCGACAATAACGATCTGCGTGAAGATCTCGCCCGGTACATACAGCAGCTCGCACGGCTGAAACGTCTCAGCGGCGACCTTGATTCGGCGCGGGCACTCACCGCACAGGCGTTGTCGATGTTTACGGGACTCGTGCGAATCGCACCCAGCAACGCGGAATTGCAACGCGAGCTGGCCGAAGCACAAACGGAGCAGGCGGCTGAGTTTCTTGCTGTCGGAGACATTGAGGCCGCACGCACGCAAGTACAGGTCGCGCAGAGCACGCTTGATCATTTGCTGGCGCAAAAACCTCACGATCGCGCGACCTTGCTCGCCACGATGACCGCGCAGCTATTGTCCGCAAATGTCAGTACCGATTCACGCGTGGCCATGCAGCTACGCCGCGACGTCGTTAGAGAGGCGACTGCGCAATCGAGTGGGCGTAGCGATCCACGCCTGCTTTCGCTGCAGGTCGAAGCGACGTTGGCACTCGGCAATGTTTCCGATGCGAAACCACTGATCAGGCTGCTCTGGAATAGCGGATACCGTGACGCCGGGCTAATCGCCTTGTTGAATCGCGAGCACATCGACTACCCGGTGAATACGGCACTTCAAAGTCGCTTGCTGGCAGTAAGTGGCGAGCGTGATCGCTGACGCGGCATCCATCCCATCTCCGGTAGGAGTTCATCATGAGCAATAGCGGCGAGAAGCATATCGAGCTTAGTGTCGAGCTGGCACACGATTTTCGCGATGGCGGGGAAGACAATCTGCTGGTCGTCAACAGTGGAAATCACCACCAGATTTTTGAAAAAATCAAAGATGCCAATCATGCGCATACGATCACCTGGACGCTTACAGGTAACGCCAGTGGGGGTGAATTTTGTGCGCTTGATGAGGCCGACAATCCGGGGTTTCTATGGCTGGTGAGAACGCCTCGCGAAAAAATTTTTCACAAACTTCATTTGATCGGAAAGACCAAGTTGACCATCCATAACCATCACTACGACAAGAGCAGTGAAGGTCTATGGCAGTACCAGCTTTTCGCGAGATTTGGCGGCAAGGTGTACGGCGTGCCGCTGACATTCTGCTGCGGCGGGATGAACAGCCCGAATCCGTCGATCAAGAACACTTAGGTGCGGAATCAGCGCTTGCCGATAGCCAGCCACGGCATCCCGCGATAAGAATTCGCGACGACCCAGCCGCATGCCGTCAACGTCCAGGAGTCAACGCATTCGCTCCATTGGAAGGCATTAGCGCCAGTCATCACAATAGGTAGCCAGACAAGCAACGTGAGCGCGGCCATCTCCCACGCAGAAAGTGTCGCCGCCAAACGTGCATGCACGCCTATGAGCATCGCGATGCCGGTGGCGATATACGCACCGCCGGTGAAGGCCGCCCATCCTGCATGCCAGGGCAACCACGCAGGCACCAGGGATACGGTCTCATTGAAATAGATGAAGTGCCCCAGTCCGAAGAAAATCATCGCCAACGCGTACAGCACTCTGGCAATACGCACGCCGCTGTTGCCGTTAATGAAACGAAGAAGCGATGGCATCTTCCAGTTTGTTGCGAACCAGGCGAATAACACCCAGGTGGCGGCTATATACACCGCGCATTCGGCGATACCGTACCAAGGACCGGCGGTGGCGAGGGCCGCAAAGAGGATGGGTGCTCTGAACAGCAGCAGCCACGCCAGAAAATACACAAGTAACGTGAGCGCGGCGTCTGCCCGCTGCCAAAGCAGACCTATGCCGCATCCCAGCGTGATGAGGGCACACAGATAAGGCAATGCCGCGTTACCGGGAGCGCTAAGATCGAGCGGTTGCCAGAGTGCTGCGTAATGACCTGTGATCAGACACTGGATGCCCAGTGCGATCATGGTAACGGCGAAGACTGCGTGCCCCACGCTTGCGATGCGCATCCATCCGCCCCCTCTGGTGATGTTCGCCAGTGTAGGGGTTTCAGTGGGCGGCTTCAGAGGCCAAATAGTGTGTTTCGGAAGTAGCCAATTGGGGTTGATTCGCGTGGCTTTCACGGCCCGATTTGTTCCGTGCCTCAGCGCGGGGCCTTGTTCTTCAGGCGAAAGCGACTCGACGTGTTGATCAATCCCAACGCGTGTCCGCAAGCGATTTGGCGAGCTGATCGATAGGACGGACTTTTAAGGCTTCAAGATCCGAGGCAAGCATTTGCGCTATCGCGAGGGTGTCTTCTCTGGCTTGCCGACGCTCCGCCACAAACAGGCGCATCACCTTGCTCCACAACCGGGATTGCGCTTGAAGCTCGAACACTACGACCGCTGCAGCCAGGCGAGCCAGATCCGCGGTCATGCCGAGGTCGATGGCGGCCCGCGCCACTGCTTGCAGCCTCCCCGGCGAAACCAGGCGATTTACGCGTTTTTCAATGGACTGCGACTTCGATCCGCGTAGATCGGGTGACTCATGCAGGGAATGATAGAGAAGGGCCCATAGAACGCGCTCCAACCGCCTGGCCAGACGGCGATCCTGGGGCTCGAGATCAACGGTGTTTTTTCTCGCGGAAGGTGTGCCTACGATCCATGATCGTGAAAACGGCGCACTCGTCGTGCGTGTGTCGCGTCCGCGGAAGGGAAACGGCACGACGTTGCTCGGTGTTCCGTCGTCAGACGGTTCGGCAACGAATGGCAATGTCGTCATAACTCCCCCACGAACCGCATGTCTCAATTGGCGCTATGTAGTGGGTATCGACAAAATGCTGCGACTCTTGAATGTGAGGGGTATCGAGGAGGCGAGTGACGACGGTATCTCCACATTCTTCAAGCGATTGAAACGTATCGTATTGGCGCGAGCATCGAACGAGCTCACGCGTGCAAAAAAGAATCAGAGCACCTTTCCCAGATAGAAAAAGCACCCTGACCCTTTTCTCTCCGCCACGCAGTGGCTCAGGCTGCGGCTTTGTGCGCGTTCATTACACTCATCAGAGCCTTGGCCGAAGCTTCCGACGATGCGGGATTCTGCCCGGTGATAAGACGGCCATCGACGATGGCAAAGCTCTGCCAATCGGCAACCTTTTCAAATTTGCCGCCAAGACGCTTGAGCTCGTCCTCGACCAGGAACGGAACGACTTTTGTGAGCCCTACCGCTTCTTCTTCGGTATTGGTGAACCCCGTCACCCGTTTTCCTTTGACGATGGGTTCACCCTTGTACTTCACATGGTGAAGGACACCAGGCGCATGGCAAACCGTCGCGACGGGCTTGCCGCTGTTGTAGAAATCTTCGATCAATTTGATCGAGATGGGATCCTCTGCAAGATCCCACATGGGGCCGTGGCCGCCGGGGTAGTAAACCGTATCGTAGTCTGCTGCCGATACGGTGCTTAGAAGGCGGGTGTTGGCCAATACGTCCTGTGCCTTCTTGTCGGCCTTGAAACGAGTCTGTGCCGGCGTCTGGTTGTCGGGTTCGTCGCTCTTGGGATCGATCGGCGGTTGGCCGCCCTTGGGCGAGGCAACCGTCACCTCTGCGCCGGCGTCGGTAAATACATAGTAGGGAGCTGCAAACTCCTCCAACCAGAACCCGGTTTTTCGACCAGTACTGCCCAGCGTGTCGTGGGAGGTCAGGACCATGAGAATTTTCACTTCGGTTCTCCTGAGGTTGATTTCGAAACGGCGTACGGCACCCGTTGCCCCCAATTCGTCGACCGACTAACGCATATCGCACCGCCTAAGCGCGCACCGAAAAAGCAACAATGCCGCCAACGCCGACAGGTCCCCTGCGTTTGGCTGCAGACAACGGATGCCTAAGCGTCCGATAGTTCGCAGGCAAACACTTTTCTCCCGACCTTATTGAGCACGCGCAACTTAACTCGCTTTGTGTGTAGCCCCACAGCTCGACAGAGCTTGACGAGCGACCAGTAAGAGCGAGCAGCAAAGAGTTATGCGACTTGGTGCGTTACGTACACGCAAATAGTCCGTCAAGTAGGCATTTGCCAACGCAATGAATCACTTAAATGCTAGGTGGCGCATGATTCACGCGCCTTAGATGTTTGTGTGCTCGGGCTTCAACGTTGGTTCGGCCAATCTTCGATACGCTTGGTCACATTATTGGCCTGAAGGATCGTTATGGCAGCAAATATGAAGGCGTGTCCGGCATGTGCAGAGATGATCCAGGGGGCGGCGCGTAAGTGCCGCTATTGCGGGACGGACCTGGATGCGTACGTGGCTGCGCGGGAAGTGGTGGCGGAGCGCACTTTGTTTTCGGGTCACCCGAAGGTGATTTATACCTTCAGCCAATACTTCTTCGTCGTCATCACCGTTGGTATTGCGCTGCTCGTTTATTGGATACGCTCTCTCGCAACCACTTACGTCATCACCAGCCAGCGCATCCGTATCGAGCGCGGGGTGTTTTCCAAGGTGCAGAACAATCTCGAGCTATTTCGGGTCGATCACTTTGACGTCGTGAAACCTTTCGGCATGAAAGTGCTTGGTCTATGCGAGGTGCATTTGGACTCGTCCGACGAGGACATGCCGAAGGTGGTTCTCTATGGCATTCCCGATCTCGAACGTATGGCCGACGAGTTGCGCGATTGCTCGTTGCGGGAGCGCACGCGTCGGCGCGTCATGCCGGTGGAGCGTATGTAGCGAACGAGCCCGATGGTGATTTCCCAGCTGTATGACGAAACCCCGGCTTTTCGCCGGGGTTTTTCGTGCGAAGCTCGCAACGATGTCAGCCCGTCACCGATGCACTGCCGTTTTCCAGATGGCCCGTATAACGCCGAATCCAGCTGGAGTCGCCGCTGAGGGTCAGCGTGAAGTCATACCAGCCGTTCGTGTTTGCTACGGCCGAGAAATACGTATTGACGGTCGCGCCCGCTCCGACGGAGTACGTCCATGGGCCATCGGTCGTGTAGTTGTTGGAGGTGATGGTGAAGGTAACGGCTTCGCTACCCGTATTCGTCAAGGCGAAATAAATCGCGAGTTTTCCAGATACGGGATCGACGGCGTACGACGACGTAACGCTGCACATTTTACCGGAGTTATTGACGTCTCCCGCGAAGCGGCGCAGAAAACGGTTTGGCCCGACAACGGTCAGATCGTAACTGCCGCTCCCGTAGCCCGATCCGATATTGAAGAAATCGCTGACCGAACCGTTCGTGCCGCTGCTGTACGGGGCGACGGTGTATTGCCATGGTCCTCCGTTTCGGTAGGCATTGGCGTAAATCGCCAGCGGAATGGCGCTGGTTGCGATGGCGCCCACGTTGAGCATTTCTATCCACACTAGGATTTGACCGTTCGAGCCGTACTGGAACGACGAGATATTCGCATCGGGTTGATAAGGAAGCGCGCACGCAGTGCGTGTACCGGTTTCCTGTGACGGCAAGCTATTGGACGCGTTGCTGTCGGTGGGATTGGGCAACGGGTTGCAGGTGGTGGTCTGACTGATAACGGTCGTTGCGGCCGGCAGGTTTGCCGGCAAGCCATATACAGGGTTGGCAAAGTCGAAAGCGCCGGTGAGGTTGCCGCTCACCTGACGACGCCATGCACTGATGTACGAACACACGGCGGGCGTTCCCAGTGCGGACGTCCACGTCTCCAGGAATTGAATCACCGATGTGTGATCGTACACCTGCGAAGCGACGTTGCCGCCGCGCGTCCACGGCGAGCAGACAATCATGGGCACGCGAAAACCCATGCCGATGGCTTGCGTCACACCATCCACCGTAATGAATTCACCGGTCGTGCCACTTGGCGGACTGGGCGGCGGTACGTGATCGAAGAAGCCGTCGTTTTCATCGTAATTGAGCAGGAGGACGGTGGAGTTGAAGGTCTCTGTGTTCGCAGCCAGGGCCTGCAAGATCAGGTTGATGAAATACGCGCCGTCATCCGGCGGTGCGTCGGGATGTTCGGAGTAACCCTGGCTTGCAACCACCCAGCTGACTTGCGGCAACGTGCCGTTGATCACGTCATTTTGGATCGCCAACGCAATGTCGTTGGGCGTGGCGTTATCCACATTGGCAACGGAATCCATACCGTTGATGAAGAGCGGGCTGGATGTCGATGCATTCTCGAATTGGCTGAAATACGCCAGGCCGTTGTCGCTGAAATTATCGGCGGCATTCTGGTAAACCTTCCACGTCACGCCCGCAGCTTGCAGCTCCTCGGCGTAGGTTTCCCAGGTGAGTCCCGATTCATCGCCGCCGTCGTAAGCCGGGCCGCCGTAATCACCGGACGGATCGATCATGCCGCCCCAGAGATAGGTGCGGTTGGGGCCGGTCGAGCTGAGAATCGACGAGAAGTAGTGATCGCAGATGGTGTATGCGTCGGCAAGCGCGTAGTGGAAAGGAATGTCCTGCCGCGTGAGATAGCCGAGCGTGCGAACGCTGGCTTTCGCGGCGACCCAGGAATCCATTTTTCCGTCGTTCCACGCCGCATGTTGCGTGGCCCATGAGTGATCGAGGTTGCCGTCGCATTGCGTGAGCACTTCGCTGGTCTGGCCCGACGCAGGCGAGGTTGTATTGAATGCCCACGGATACTGGCGTGCCGATCCGTTGGGTTGATTGAACACCGAATAGCCACCCGAAAGCGTGATGCCGGCTTTATCGCCAAAACCGCGTACGCCCTGCAGGCTTCCGAAATAATGATCGAAGCTGCGGTTTTCCTGCATGAGGATAACCACATGCTTCACATCCGCGATGGTTCCGGTTGCCTTGATCGTTGCGGCTTGTGCAGGTTTGAGCACGCCGCCAACGGTGTATCCGGTGATGCCCAGTGCAGCGGCCTTGATCGACAACGTAAGAAATTTACGGCGATTGAGCTCGATCATGTGGAACCCATCCGTATGGTGTGGTGTTGCCGGAACGTATGGATGGTGTGTGCCACTTTGATGACGTTGAAGTGACGCGCATCACTTCAACTGCAAATTCTTGAAGCAGTCGGTAAAAAAACGCTTCTCAAAGAAACGGGGACAGGTTGCGGCTTAGCGCACACAACGTTGGCAAAAATGAAAGCGATGTGTACGTGTCAATCATGCATTGATCCGGAAATAGCAAAATCGCGGCGCCGCCATGCGATGTTTAGCCGCCCGGTTTATGGGAGTCCCTGCTCTGTAATGAATCCAGGGCATGCGTTCATGCGAGGGGGTCAGTGTTGCGACCCAGCGCGTTGCATCGGTTCGTTCAGTATGGGCGACAAGCTGCTATCGAATGTGCGCCATTGTCCGTCGAGACCTTCGATGCTGATCATCGCGGACTTGTCGCCAGCTGCGACGGCTTTGCGGCATTGATCGGTCGCAAAGGCAAGCGCTTCGCGGCGCGAGTGGAAGGTAAACGCCTTTCCATTGGCATAGAGCGACCAATCGGAAGATTCACTGGCGGAATAGGGGAGATAGAATTTTTTCAAGGTTGCAGTCCACATCAGGATTCCACTATGGAAGTTCATACGTGGAAAGCGCGTAGACGTTTGGGCGGAAAAGCTCTCTTTCGTGCCGAAAGCGTTGCGTTGCCGAGCTGGCCGTACTTTTTTTGTCTTTGGTCTTAACAGTTGCTGTTGCAACGTTCAGAATAGGCAGAAACGTAAATGAACGACTTTACCGTTTCTTGGGGCGCGTCAACATTTAGACGTCTAATTCAGTAGGTGCCGGCTGCGTGTACGCATGGTTGCGATGGCAAGGTATGGGGGGAGGACGTTATGGAAGACGCTAACGCGTTGACGATCGAAGAAGCGAAACAGTCATCGGCAAAAGTGACGCTTCCTTCACGCCTGTTCGGTTTCAGCAGCTACGTGCTTGCGGCGGTCACGTGGATCAGCTGCGGCCTGTTTGGGCTATATATCCTGATTTTCTATGCAGGCGCTTTGGTTTCGGGCACGGCATCCAGATGGAATGGCGTGCTGCCGGGCCTCTACACCGCGTCGAGCACGGCGTCGACTGTAGGCATCGGTCTGCACTTTGCCGCGGGCGGTGTGATTCTGGCCTTGGGTTTCATGCAATTGCTGAGCGCGATTCGGCAGCATGTCCCTGCGGTACATCGTTGGCTGGGGCGCATCTACGTCACCGCTGCTGCCGTGGCAGGTGTGGGTGGGCTTACCTTTATTGCCGTCACCGGCACGATTGGCGGCCTGGCGATGAACATCGGGTTTGGACTTTACGGTGTCTTGATGGTGCTGTGCGCTGTTCAGACGTATTGGTACGCACGTCGCCGGGAACTCGAAACGCACCGTAAATGGGCCATCCGCCTGTTCGCGTTGGCCATAGGTTCGTGGCTGTACCGCATGGAGTACGGCTTCTGGTTTTTGATGACGCACAAGCTTGGCCATACACATGATTTTCACGGGCCGTTCGACGTCGTGATGGCGTTCTTCTTCTACCTGCCCAATTTGCTCGTTGCCGAGGCGTATCTGCGGGGACGTTCGGAGCGGGCGAGCGCCGCGACCAAACTATTGGGGGCGGCGATCATGGGGATCGCCGTGTGCCTTTTGGTTGTCGCGACCTATTTTTTCGCCATGCGGTACTGGTGGCCCGCCATTGTCACTGGCGCCGCAACCTGACGTTCTTCGTCACATCAATCACTTAGGTCGACGCGCCGCCTCAGCGCGAAATTCCCTAAAGCTCTGTGCCAAATAGCCGATAAGACGTGCAGGTGGCAAGCGTCCTGCCGTTAGGCATGGACTATGCAAGGACTTTTAGACGGTGAGTTCTGCCTAGACGTACGTGCGGGGCTCTGGAGGTGCGACATGGGAAAGGCGCAGCTTGAGCATGCGATGCGGGGCGCGTTGGGATGGGTGCTTTGGTTAATTGGCGTGTCCCTGAATGTGGTGGCCATTTGCTGGCTGGGATTCCAGACGCTTCGCTGGTTGCAGACCGGCAACTGGATGAATCAGCCGACGTTGTTCTCCTGGGTGGGTGAAGTCTGCCCGGGAGCGTGTACGTTTGCGACGAACCCGCATTCGTGGTTCGGCGCGGCGAAACTGATCCGTTTGCTGCAGGAAATTCCGAGCGGCCTGGCGCTGGCCATTGTCGGCTTCGCGTTTGCAATCCTCAGCGTCTCGGTGACGGACAACCGGCCCGAGCCGCCGCCGGTCCGGAAGCCGCGCACGTTGCCGTCGTTCTGATTCGTCGCGACAAGTTTTGACTTGGTTTGGCCGTCCATCCGGGATGACGGCCAAACACGCCCGACTTTTGTTACCACGAAGTCCGTATCTGTCCATAACGCCCAGATCGGATGATTGGGCAACGATTCCGCAGCTTTGATCAGCCGTCCATCGATCGGCCACCCGACAATGCATGCGAGACTTTTGGCGCTGTTTCACATCGCCTGAATCTGTCACGGTATACAGGTTCAATACCCCTTGAGCGCAGACCACGATGAAAGATGTTGCGAACGTGGTTCGGCGCTCACTGCGTCAGCGATGACATTTCCCCGTTACTGACATCACGCGAGTGGAGACAGATCTTGGCCGCCCAATCGTTCGTGTTTTCCCCTTCATCCCGCCTGTCCATCGCCACCGTTTGTGCGATTGGTTTGCTCACTTCTGTAACGTGCAGTGCTGCGGATAACGCGGCATTTCACGGTGCGCCCGCGAGCGCATCGTCAGTCGCCAATCCGTATAGCGGTCAAGCCTCGGCCGTTAACGCAGGGAGTGCGCTCTATGCCGCGCATTGCGCGAGTTGCCACGGTGCCAGCGGGCAGGGCACCGGCAATATCCCATCGCTATCGCACGGCGACGCGCAACTGGCCACCGACGGCGCATTGTTCTGGTTCATCTCGAAGGGCGATGTAGCCAACGGCATGCCGTCGTGGGTATCGCTACCCGAGCAGCAACGCTGGCAGATCGTGTCGTATCTGAAGGTCTTGCCGACTGCCAAGCCGGTACAGGTCGCACAAAACCCGGCGATGGCATCACCGATTACTACGCCGCCTCCGCAACCGCCGTTTACCGACTTCCGCTACGAGGAGCCGGGCCGGTCGCGCAAGATCACGATTGCCGATTTACCTGCACCGTATGCCACCAGCTCTGCTGGCAATGCGCCGACGTTGGTGGCACGCCCTGAAGGTGCGATACCCAAGGCTCCGGCCGGATTCAAAGTGAATCTTTTTGCGGAAGGTTTGAATACGCCGCGCGTGATTCGCGTTGCGCCGAACGGCGATATTTTTCTTGCGGAAAGCGGTAACGGACAGATCCGCATCTATCGTGGTATGACAGCGGACGGCAAGCCGAAGCAAACAGCGGTGTTCGCCACGCATCTGGATCATCCTTACGGCATCGCGTTCTATCCGCTCGGCGCGAATCCGCAATGGGTTTATATCGGCAACACGAATGCCGTTGTGCGCTTCCCGTATCACAACGGCGATTTGCAGGCGCGCGGACCGGCGCAACATGTCGTCGATCTTCCGCACGGTCCCGGACATTGGACGCGCGACGTGGCGTTTTCGCTGGACAACAAAACCATGTACGTCGCGGTAGGCTCCGGTTCGAATGTGGATGATCCGGACACCACGCCGGCTGAAAAAGACCGTGCGGATATTCTCGCTTTTCATCCGGATGGCTCGAATATGCGCATCTACGCGTCGGGCATTCGCAATCCGTCCGGCATCGCGGTCGATCCGAACAACGGTCAGCTGTGGACAACGGTGAACGAGCGCGATGGACTGGGCGACAATCTGGTGCCTGATTACATTACGTCCGTGCGCGAAGGCGGTTTTTACGGATGGCCATGGTGGTATATGGGCGGTCATCAGGATCCGCGTCACGAGGGCAAGCATCCGGAATTGAAGGACAAGGTCATTACGCCGGATGTGATTCTGCAGCCGCATAACGCATCGCTGCAGATTACGTTTTATGAAGCCCATCGATTCCCGAGCGACTATCAGGGCGACCTGTTTGCGGCCGAGCATGGTTCATGGAACAAGGCGACGCGCGTAGGGTATGAAGTGATTCGCCTGCCACGTCATCATACGGACAAGGCAAGCGGCGATTACGAAGATTTTCTCACTGGCTTCGTGCTGCCCGATGGACGCGTGTGGGGTCGGCCTGTCAGCGTGACCGCCGCGCCGGATGGCTCGCTGCTGGTCACCGACGATGGATCGAATTCCATCTGGCGCGTGGATTACGTCGGCAACGCGCGTTAGCAATTCTGGTTACACGCAGCCTTACGCTCCCTCTACCCTCCGGGGAGAGGGCTGGGGTGAGGGGCAAATCTTGCGAAAAGGCATCAAGTAGTTCGCGAATTCTTTGCAGAATTTGACCGCGAAAAAAATTCTCCGCGCAGGTCTCGCACCCCTCACCCCAACCCTCTCTCGGAAGGGGAGAGGGAGCAAAGTGCGTTGCAATCAAATAGGCTGCAGATCGCCTACTAGCGTCGGCAACAATTCCGAGACGGTCGGATGAATCGGCACGGCCCATTTCAATGTTTCGTAGGGCTGATCGGCATTCATCAGATCGAGCACGCCATGGATTGCTTCATCACCGCTGATGCCAAGAATGGCGGCGCCGAGCATGCGGTGCGTATCGGCGTCGGCAATGATTTTCATGAAGCCTTGCGTTTCGCCGCGTTCGACGGCACGGCCGACGCGCGTCATCGGGCGCTTGGAAATCATCAACCGCTTGCCGCTCGCCCGTGCCTGGGTTTCGGTTAGCCCGATGCGGCCCAGCGGCGGGTCGATGTAGAGCGCATAACCCACGATTCGCGACGAAACCTTGCGGTTGTCCTTGTCGAGCAGATTGGCGGCGATGATTTCGTAGTCGTTATAAGCAGTGTGTGTGAAGGCGCCACGACCGTTGCAATCGCCCATCGCCCAGATGCCGGGCACATTGGTGGCGAGCGTGTCGTCTACAACAATGTCGCCACGCTTATCGGTGTGAACCCCGGCCTTGTCCAGCCCGAGGTCGTCGGTGTTGGGGCGGCGTCCGACCGCCAGCAATACATGGCTGGCGACGATTTCCGGCGCACCCGATGTGCAGTCCACTTTGACGGTAGCACCGTCCGGATGTTTGGCAAACGCGATGCATTCGGCGTCGGTGCGCACGTGAATGCCTTCTGCTTCCAATATCTGGCGAATCGTGACCGACACGTCTTCGTCCTCGCGTGCGATCAATCGCGACTGCTTTTCGACAACGGTGACTTCTGAGCCGAGGCGGCGAAAAATCTGTGCGAATTCCAGTCCGATGTAACTTCCGCCGATCACGGCAAGGTGGCGGGGAAGCGTGTCCAGTTGCAGGATCGACGTGTTGGTCAGGTAGGTGATGTCATCGACGCCAGGCATGGCAGGCACTGCCGCGCGGCCGCCGACATTGAGGAAGACGCGCGGCGCGGAAATCGTTTCATCGTTTACGCGCAGCGTATCGGCGCTTTCAAAGCGGGCGTGACCGCGCAGCACGGTCAGACGATCCATGCCGCCCAACCAGCGCTCGATATTGCCGCGCGAGTTCATCGTTACGGTGTGCGCACGTGCCATGGCGCGCGGAAAATCGATGGTCACGCCAGCGGGAACGTTCACGCCGTACTCGGCGGCGCGTTGTACCTGATGCGCCACTCGTGCGCTGGCGACCAGGGTTTTCGTCGGCATGCAGCCGGTGTTGACGCAGGTACCGCCGAACCAGTGGCGTTCAACAATCGCCACATTCATACCGGCGGCGGTAAGGCGGCCGGCGAGGGAAGGGCCGGCCTGTCCGGCGCCGACAATGATGGCATCGAAGCTACGGTTCATGGGAATCCTTCACCGAGCAGGGGATTGAGCGAAAAGGCGTCGTCAACTATGTCAGATCGAGTGTCATGAAAACGCTATGCGGATCGGCCTTGTAGTCGCCAAATGGTGGGCATTCGATAAAGCCGTGGTGTTGATAGAACGTACGCGCGGGAATGAAGTAGTCCCACGAGCCGGTTTCAAGACTCAGGCGTGTCATGCCGTTTTTGCGAGCGCTTTCAATGATGTGACGCAACATGGCGCTGCCAGCGCCGCGCCGGCGTGTGGACTGCGAGGTGTGCATCGACTTCACTTCACCCTCAGTGGGCGAGAGTTGTTTCAGTGCGCCGACCCCGAGCAGTTCGTCGTCTTCCCAGATTGCCCAGAAAAGGACATCGGGCGATTGCAGTCCAGTAAGGTCCAGCGCATGCGCACTGCCGGGTGCGGTTTGCGCCCGGGCACTGGTCACGTGGGTGTCAAGCAACGCGACGATACGCGGGTCGCTGAAGTCGCCGGGGACGATACGCAGCATCTTTACACGGCCTCATTCGTTACTCTGTAACCAGTCTACGGTGCCCGCAAAGTGGCGCCAATACTTGCTGGAAACGTTTTCTCTTGCGAAGGGTGCGCGTGACATTGTTTTTTCGTAACGGCGCCCATGCTGCTGCCGTTACGAATGCCTAACGAGCCGTAGCGCACATTGAATGTCCGGGCAGAGAGACGATCCTGCTGCGGGTAACCTTAGCGTGGAGGCCCAGTATGAATGCACCAGGCGCACCCCATTCTCCATGGCAGTTCAGCGTGTTATCCGACTACATCGCGCGCATCGTTCACCCGCATGGGAAAACATCGGTGCAGCAAGGGTCGGTCAGGATGACTCGCCGACAGGAACTGCTGGCTGCGCAGGAACAGAAACGACGCGAGCAGCGCGCACATGTGCTGGAGCTATTGCGCGAGGTCAAGGAAAAGCATCAACACGTTTCGCATGTTTGAGCGGTTGCGCAACGTTGTAGCGATCGATTCGCTCTGAATAACCCATTTGTTTCGGACGCCGGCCATTCTTTAGGAACGGTCGGCGTTTGCATGTCTGTTTGATCTTTTTGCTCGTCATTCCCGCGAAAGCGGGAATCCAGTGACTTTGAATCTTGTGAAATGCACAGACGCTAGATTCCCGCTTTCGCGGGAATGACGAGCAGGAATTCGGAGGATCTCGCACTTTTGGATGAGTTTTCGGGTCAGCGTCACTCTGTTAGTGCACTTTGCAAAACGACAACTACTCCGTCGTTTGCGGACCGACCCAGTGCTGTAGCGGCAGCGGATGGCCAAGCAGATAACCCTGTCCCATTTCGCAACCCATGCTCAACAGCGCGTTGCGCTGTGCCTGCGTTTCAATACCTTCCGCGATCACCTGGATATTGAGCGCGTGCGCCAGAGCGAGGATCGCAGCAACCACGGTGGTGCTATTACTGCTACCGGGTTTGTCTAGCTCTTGCACGAACGCACGGTCGATCTTCAGCATGCGCAAGGGCAGCGAGTGCAGATAGCTGAGCGAGGAATAGCCCGTACCGAAGTCATCCAGCGCGGCGCCGACGCCGGCGCTTCGTAAACGCTCCAGTGTGGCGCGCACACTCTCCGGATTATCCAGCAACGCACCTTCGGTGACCTCTGTAATAAGCCGCGAAGGATCGAGGCCCGCGCGCTCAAGCATTTTCAGAACGCGGATATCGAAGTCGACATGACGTAGATGTAGTGCGGAGACGTTGAAGGTAATGAACGGATCCTGCGGCGCTATTTGCACCAACAGGCGGCAACTCTGTTCGAAAAGACGCCAATCGATCGCTTCGATCAAACCGCTGTCCTGAGCAATCTTGACGAAATCGTGCGGTCTCAAAAGTCCGCGCTGCGGATGGTTCCATCGGATCAAGGCTTCGTAGCCCATCACCTTGCCATCGTTGAGCCGGCAGATGGGCTGGAAATAGGGCTCGAACTCGTTTTGCCGCAACGCCTTGCGAAGCTCGCTTTCCATGGCGAGTACGTCCACCATGTCCTTCGCCAGGGCTTCGTCGAATACGACAAAACGTTTGCGGCCCATCTGCTTGGCCTGATAAAGCGCCAGGTCCGCATCGCGGATCAATTCGTCTGCGTCCAGATAGGTGGCATCGCCGCACGCGATGCCTACGCTGACGGAAGGCTCCAACTCCTTACCGGCGATGCGCAGCGGTATCGCTACGGCTTGCAGCACGCGATCGGCAATCGCCGTGGCTGTAGCGGTGACTTCGATATCTTCGAGCAGAATGGCGAATTCATCGCCCGATAGTCGAGCCACCATGTCCGGCTCGCGCACGTGTGTCAGCAGACGCATGGCGATAGCTTTGAGAAATTCGTCGCCGGCGAGATGACCGAGGCTGTCGTTGATGACCTTGAAGCGGTCGATATCCAGATACAGGAGCGCGCAGCGTCGATTACGTTCGTGTTGGATCCGGTTGAGGATGCTGTCAAGGCGTTCGCGCAGGCAACCGCGGTTGGGCAGTCCCGTCAACGGATCGTGCATCACCTGATGATGCAGCTGCTGTTGCATCTGCTCGCGGCGTGCAATCTCGGCACGCAGCTCGCGCGTGCGCTCTTCTACACGGTGTTCCAGTCGCAAGTTCGCCTGATGCAGCGCCGCTGCCGAGCGTCGGCGATAAATACTGTTGGCAATCTGCAACGCAACGAAGCTCAGCAGTTCCTGATCGGATGCACTGTAGCGGGCGTCTTCGTCGTAGGTTTGAACGACGACAAGACCGATGACATCGTCATCCACTTTGAGCGGAACGCCGAGCCAGCTGGCGGAAGGTTGGCCGATGTGGCGTGGAACGACCTCGCCGGTCTGGGACAGCGCAATGATGTCCTCGCTCGTGCCCGACCACGCCTGACCACGCCGCATGACGTATTCGCTGAGGCCGCGGCCAACCGGCCGCGTGTGCCTGCGATGTTCGCCGGCGTCGATGTAGTAAGGGAATTCCAGGTTTGCGTGATCGTCGCTCAATAGCGCGATGAAAAAATTTCGTGCATCCAGCAAGCCGCCGACGACATCGTGGACGCGTTCGTAGAACGACTTTTCATCGATGTCCGCGGTGGCCAGCTGGGCGACTTTGAATAGCGCCTCCTGCAGTCGTTCGGCGCGCAGGCGCTCGCGCACTTCCTGGCGCAATCCCCGGTTTACCTGATCGAGTTCTTCGGTGCGTTGCCGTACACGGCGCTCCAGCTCGTCCTTGCTTTCCTTGCGTTCCAGCGATGTAAGAATGTGGCTGCCGACGAATTCAAGCAGTGAGAGATCGTCACGTGTATAAAGTTTGTGATTGCCGTAACTCTGCACGACCAGCGCGCCGTGCACGACGCCGCTGTGTAGCATCGGCACACCCAGCCAGTCTTCGCTATCCGGGCCGGAAATTCTAAGCGGGCCGTATTCGATCTGTTCGAGCAGCTGCTCGTTGCTGCCCATTAACGGCGCGCCCCGAGTCAGCAGATACCAGGTCAGGGTGTTCCTGCGATCGTCCAGACGCATCTCGTGCATGGTGTCGGGTTGATCGTCGTCATTGATGTCGGCGTAGTAGAGAAAACGAAGCGTTTCGCGCTCGGGGTAGTAGCGGACGATGAAGAAGTTTTCGGCGTACATCAATCCGCCGACGATGCGATGAATTTCGCGCAGCATGTCCGGCATGTCGAGATTCGAGCCGGCAAGATCGGAGATGGCAAAGAGGGCGCGTTGCAGGTTTTCCGAATGTTCCAGCTGGCTGTGCGAGGCGTAAAGCTTGGCGAGCTTCAACGCATGGCCGAGTTGGCGCACTGCCAGCTGCAAAAAAGTATCGAGGTTAGTCAGGATTGCGCGTGCGGATGTGTCTGCCGTGACGCTGATAACAAGCACCACTTGCTCTTGCAGCAAAAGCGACACAGCCAGTTTCTGGCCATCCGCAGATGCCAGCTTGCCGTCCAGTGCTGCAAGCGCTGCTTTCGAGAGGCTTACGATGGCAGGATCGTCCGGGAGCCGGTCGGTTCTACCGCGAGGGTTGAGCCAGAAAACCTGCGCCCGCGTGCACCCGTATTGAGCTTCGAGCAGTATTTCGATGAGCGTACTGACTTCTTCTGGCGTAGTTGCCTCGATAAGGCGCCCCAGCCACTCCACATCATGGGAGCCGCTTTGGGTTTGCACGGGAAGGGAAAGTATTCGGCTCATGTCGACGTATGCAGCCTGCCCACTCCTATCACCGGTTAATGGTTGTGTACGGTATGTGAAATTTAGAAATTCGGGCGCTGTGACTCACTAGTCATCCATGGAGACCCCATCACCATGGAACGCCACTTAGGCCAAACAGGCAACCCTAAAATTGAAGCAAAATTCGTGCCTTGACGAAGCTTTTTACAGCGTAGCGCGGTTGAACACGGCCGCTTTAGTTTTCATCTTCACCGTTTCTTGACCCCTCCCAGACTTGGTGCTTTTATCGGGGATCGCGGGTCCGGGTTTACGGCGTGACTTAAGGCACGCGCTCCATATGTTCAGCCCTGAAAATATGCCTAGGCATGTTTTCAGCGTTTTTCTGTTTTTCAGGACGTAATCAGGAGAAGGGCAATGGCGAGGGGTTTTGCAGCAGCACTAGCAATGCTTGTTTTGGCAGGTTGTGCAACAACGGGGGGTAGTTCGAGCTCGTCGGCGATTAATTCATTCAAGCCAGGTGTGACGACTGTCGCCGACGCCGAAGCCGCACTGGGTCAACCGTTTCAGGCAACAAAGCTGCCCGATGGTACGCAGCAGTTGCAGTATGTGACCAAGGTCAACAGCCTGGCGCAGGACAGCACGCCCACGACCGGTTCGTCGATCCCCAAGCATCAGCAGACGACCGTGTCGACCATGCTGAGCTTTGACCAGAATGGTCACTTTATTCGTGCATGGTCCAATTCGAAGACGAATAGTGCCAATAATGGTCCGACCGATCTCGGCCATCTGAACCAGGGCGACATCAACCGGGGCACGGGCGGCTGACCTGTCCGGCAGGTTCGATCCATGATGCAAAAGCCCGCCAGAGTGCGGGCTTTTTCGTTTGCCAAGTGCGGTGATGTCTAATCGCTCACCACGGTGCCCTGGTGATAAACAATCTTCCAGTCGTCCGACGTGTACCGCCAAAGCGTGCAACGGCGTGTGATGCGCCGATCCTGTTTTAGCGTATAGGTGAGCAGGTAAAGATTCACGGCGATCTCGCGCACATGAAACTCGCTGGTTTCCCAGTGATCGTCGTGCGGATGTTGGTGGCGTTGCTCAAGCGTGTCGAGCACGTAGTCGCGGCTATAGCGCCGGCCGGATGCGCCGACTTCCCAGAAATCGGGATCGCACATGGCATCGAAGTCTCGGCGTGTCGTGCCAAATTCGGGGCGATGAAAGATCGGCTCGCGTGACTTCAGCGCGTCGAGTATCGGCAGCAGCTTCGGATCGGTGATCAGTCGTGGTTCCATGTGGGCATGCTCTGCATCGCTCGCGAGAAGCATACCGTTGTCGTATTTACCTGTGGTTGCTACGGGCGTCGTGGCCCGTAGCAACATGGTCGTGTTCGGTCAGACCGGTGGCGGATTGCGTTCGCCGAAACCACGCTGGTGCCAATAGGGATAAATAGGCGTCACATTGCTGGCGGCATCGAGCTTGGCGACCTGTTCGGTAGTGAGATTCCAACCCACGGCACCGAGGTTCTGCCTCAATTGTTCTTCATTGCGCGCACCGATTACCAGCGTCGAAACGGTGGGACGCTGCAGCAACCAGTTCAATGCAATCTGCGGAACGGTTTTGCCGGTTTCCCTGGCAATTTCGTCAAGCGCGTCGATCACGCCATATAAGTATTCGTCGCTTACTTGCGGGCCCATATCGCCGGTCTTGTGCAGACGGCTGGTCTCCGGGAGTGGTTGGCCGCGGCGAATCTTGCCAGTGAGCCGGCCCCAACCCAACGGGCTCCAAACCACGGCGCCGACGCCTTGATCCAGGCCGAGCGGCATCAGCTCCCATTCGTATTCGCGGCCGATCAACGAGTAATACGTTTGATTGGCGACATAACGTGAGTAACCGTAACGATTGGCTACGTCGAGCGATTTCATCAGATGCCAGCCTGAGAAATTCGACACGCCCAGATAGCGAATCTTGCCCGCGCGCACCATGTCATCCAGCGTGGAAAGCGTTTCTTCCACCGGAGTCACGGCGTCGAAGCCGTGCAACTGGAACAAGTCGATGTAATCCGTGCCAAGGCGCTTGAGCGCGCCGTCGACTGCGTTGATCAGATGAAAGCGGGATGAGCCGACGTCGTTGGGTTCGTCGCTGAAGCGGAATGTCGACTTGGTAGAGATCAGTACCTTGTCGCGGCGACCTTTGATCGCTTCGCCCAGGATGGATTCGGCCGCACCGCGGGAATAGATATCCGCGCTGTCGAACATCGTTACGCCGGCATCCAGGCAGATATCCACCAGACGACGCGCCTCGGCCACATCGGTGTTGCCCCATGCACTAAAAAATTCACCCTTACCGCCGAATGTTCCGGTTCCGAAACTCAGCACAGGGACCTTGAAACCTGATGCGCCAAGACGCCGATATTCCATGCATGCATCCTCAGATGTGAAAACAACAAAAGCATTTGAAAACCCGTTACGTACTTTGGTATGTCATTGCGCGATTGCAACAGACTTTGTGCGCGTACGGAGGATCGGGCAATAACTGTATTCAATTGGGTATCACGATTTTCTAACCCATTATGGAGAAAACCGTGACAAAGCCCGATGCAAAACGCATGAAAGTGCGCGGAATCTACCAAGAACATGCTGGAAGATCGTGGCATCATCCGCGCGGCTTGGTGCAAATGTGGATGCCCGGGCGGGTATCCGGTACCGGCTATCGATGTCAGGGATGCTTATGTCTACGTCAATTCGTCACGCTCTTGGCACATCCATCGTGTGTCGCATGGGAATAGCGGCGCTCCTTCTGGCCAGCACTACGCTGATATGCCCGGTATATGCAGGAACGCTGGATTCTTCAGTTATGTCGAAGGTGCAATCCGCGACGTTTGAACTCGTCGCTGCGAAACCGACCGCCGATCCACTGACCTATGAACGGCCGTTACCGCTGGACCAGCTGCCTTATGCGCAGCGCAACGACAAATACATATCGATTGCGACGGCGTTTATCATTGGCCACAACCGTTACGTTACGGCAGCGCACAGTCTGGCCATGCTGATGGGCGACAATCTGTGGGGTAGTATCGAGCTGCGCGATACGCAAGGCCACGTCTACGCCATCGACAAATTCGAGAAATTTTCTCTGGCCAGAGATTTCGCGGTCTTCTCTCTGAAAGACGATCCCGCGCCGACGCCGCTGTCGGTGGATGCCAATCCCGCGCTCAATCAAGCGGTCTATGCGATAGGCAATGCCGAAGGTCAGGGTGTCATTGCGCGAGATGGCCTGTATACCTCGACAACGCCCGAGGAAGAGAGCGGCCGCTGGAAATGGATTCGCTTTTCTGCTGCCGCGGAGTTCGGTAGTGCTGGCGGTCCGTTGCTGGACAAGGATGGCAAGGTGATCGGCGTGATCGTGAAGAAATCGCCGAACGAAAACCTCAACTATGCGTTGCCGATCGATGAGGTGATCAACGCGCCCGACAATGTGGCCAATCTCGATTCGCGTGTGCCGTATCAGTTGCCGATGTTCGACACGACAATCAGTAACGAGTGCAAGGGGCAGGTCGCTCTGCCGTTGAGTTACGACGCATTCGAATCGTCCTTTGTGCAGTGGGAGAACGCGTGCATCGATGCGCTGCACGCCGCATTGCTGAGCCAGGAATTCGACAATATTTTTCCGAAGGGCGCTGGATCGGATCTGTTTCTCCACGCCGAGCCGCCGACACGTTCATTTCCCAGCCTTATGGTGTTGACCGATTCCAGTCAGTGGCGGCTGCTTCCAGTCGCCGGCGGTACGAAAAAGAACCCGCTTCCGCACAACGGCTTCATCATGAACGGCTTTGCCAAAAACACTTATTTTGAGCACATCGGCAGGCCCGACAATATCTCCGCAAACCAGTACTACGGCGATCCCAAATTTCTGATTGATACGCTGGCCACACAGGGCTATATCCAGCGCAATGTGGGCACCGAGAATGTGAAAGTAACCTCGCTTGGCGAACCGAGTCAGACCGCCAGTTATACCGACGCGTGGGGACGCCATTGGCGTCAGTATGCATGGCCTATGCCGTTCGCCAATTGGTACGTGATGGTCAGTTCATTGCCGGTGCCGGATGGCTACGTCGCGCTTATCCAGTTCTTGCCCGCATCAGCGAAACATCAGCACACGCTGGAGTTGCGCGAAATGAGCAGCTACGTCTTTGCGGCTTACGACGGTTCGCTGGCTCAATGGAAGGATTTTTTGCAGCAGACACAACTTCTGCCTGATGCGTTCAAGAATATCCACGTGGCGTTCGATTACGACCAAAGTTTCAGTTACACATCGAACCGCATCCATTTTGCATTTACGCCGCAGCTTCAGAAAATTACCCCGGATAGCAGCATGACGCTTACCTTCGGCTATCTGAAAGACGGCGATAAGGTCGTATGGGACGTGTCGGATGTGCGAGTCAAACCGGATGCGCATACGCAAAGCCGCATCAACATTCGCCGCAACATTCCCCCGACCGATGATCTGGATAGCAAATACAAAGAGGAGTGGTCGAAGTACGCGCTATCTCAACATCCTTATGACGGCATCTCATCCGAGCACAATGACGTGGCTGAAATCGCCACCGTGATCAACTCCCACGCAAACCCGCAGCCGCAGGTGCTTTACAGCGCGTTTTACGGGGTGGAGGGCAATCAGCCGCAGGACCAGATGAAATCGAAGTTGGACATGTTGGTCAGTGGTTTCAAGGTTAACGAATAAACCCTGGCCGGAAATAGGCTTGTGGTGTTTCATGGGGTGAAAACATCACGAGTCTTTTATTTGACGATCATTTGCTTTCTTCAGCCGGGATGCGCGCCGTTTTAAGGTTGTAAGGTGTTCGCTCACGATAGCCTCAAGCCAAAAGGCCCTGGACTATCGCGCTGGCGACGCATAGGACTTCCTTCACTGGCAGGTAGAATCGGTTGACCTAGGATCGAGTTGACCTTTCCGCAGAGGGCCGCGCTTATGGAACGTCCGTTCAAACGTGTAAAGAAAGCCGCGTGGATCGGTGGCATTTGCGCCGGTCTGGCCTATGCCTTGGGTACGCCGACATGGGTGATCCGCGGTCTGTGGCTGTTGTTGTTTCTGGGTGCCGGCTTCGGCGGCTTGCTCTACATCGTTCTGTGGATAGTCGTGCCGCAGTGGCCGGCCGAACCACTCGACTACGAAAGCGTCACCGCTTGATCATGCATAGCGTTTAAGTGGGCTTTTCTGTCAGGCCTAAAAAAGCCCCAGTGCAAGCCTGGGGCTTTCTTGTTTGCATAATTCGCTTGGCTTAACGGCGAGCCTTTTTACGGGTCGCCTTCTTTGCCGTTTTCTTTGAAGTCTTTTTTGTAGCCTTGGTAGAAGCTTTGGATGCTCCACCAATGAGAAGGCTATCCAAGCTAACGCCGCGTTTCTTGACGGCAGCGGCAACCCATAGCGGTTGGCGTCCGCGCCCAGTCCACGTTTCGGACGGGTTCGCAGGGTTTCGATACTTGGGCGGAACGGAGCCCTTACCACCTCGCTTACCTACTTTAGCCTTACCCGCAGCACGGGTAGGGTAGATATCCGCGAGAGTCAGCCCGCTATTCTTAAGAATGGCATCGATCTTTTCCCTGACCGTCTGGACTTGTTTAGCCTGTGCTTCCTGCATTTGAGACTCCGCATTGGCGATGAGCGCTTGAAGTTCCTTGGGTGAAAGGGATTTCAAATCTATTGCCATTGATGTACCTCATGGGTGTGGTTTAAGCGCAGATTGTTACATGATTTGAGTCAAATCGTGGACTGCGCATTGGGTTAAAGCAGAATCAGCGCAGATTGATTTGTCGAGTAGGATTATTGGAAAGCACGCGCTTATTTTAGATGTATGAAACAAAACGCCCAGCGAGTTATCGCCGGGCGTTTTGTTTTTCATGCGCAATATGACGTTTGGGTCGGAATATGTAGTCAGACAGATGCCGAGCCTATTTGGAAAAGCGTAAGCCGCGATTGGAGCCGAAGCTCTTCGAGATAGCTTTTCTACGCTGACGGATCAAACCGCAACCGACGCGTACATCACACCCCGTGCAGTCAGTTTCCACTGTCCGCTATCACGCACCACCATGCCTTTTTCCTGCAGGCAAAACATCCGGTCTGCGGTCATGAGTTCACGGTCCCAGCTGCTGTGAAAACGTCCCATCAGTGAGCGCATGACCCGATATTCGGGCTGGGATAGCGATGAGTTGGTCACGGGCGCCTCCGAAACGAATGTGTTGCTGTCAATCCCGTTGTGGCGATGTCCGGTGCAACTAGCGCCGGCCTTTCTTTCCTTTGGATTCCGGCGGCGGCGGCGGGTGTCCTGGATGACCAGGCTCCCGGCCTGCGAAAGACGTCCTTGAATAGTAGACATCCTGAGCGTTGCCGGTTGTTTTGCCCGTTGGTTTTGCCTCGGGAGCGTAGACGCTATGTATCTGCGCCAGTGACAGGGGCGCAATGCGATGAGACATGATGGGGCGGCCTCTATGGGCGGGCGGGGATGCCGCTCGGTGATAATCGAAGGGCCTTGCGCAAAGGCAAGGTGCAGGTGGCTCAAAGGCGAGGGAACGTCAGTCTCAGACGGAGATGGTCGGCGTCGCATCCCGACCATAGCAGTCATCTTGCGCGCACGCACGTTAGTTGACGGTAATCCTGTTTAGCGATGCCAATCTGAACAGGAAGTTGCCCCAGATTTGCTATTTGCGGCAATCAGCTCTACGCTGCGCGGGCTGAGTTTCAAGGGTCACCATGAATTGTGGCCCGATGCTGAAGACAAAAGTCTTACTACACCGTGTACCCGTTTCCTCCTTGTAACCAGCTTTTTGCCGCTAACGCGGCCTCATCTGATGCACGGAGATATAAAAATGTCCCAGACCGAAACCGGTACAGTGAAGTGGTTCAACGACGCCAAAGGCTTTGGCTTTATCAGTCGCGATAAGGGCGGTGACGACGTGTTCGTTCATTTCCGCTCGATCCAGTCCGCGGGCTTCAAGAGCCTGCAGGAAGGCCAGAAAGTGTCCTTCACGGTGACCCAGGGCCAGCGCGGCCTGCAAGCCGACCAGGTCCAAGTGGTCTAAGTTTTACTGGTTGTTAGTAAAGAGCCCGGCCTTGTGTCGGGCTTTTTCATTTCTGTCTGGAACGTTCTACCAGCCAGCCATCGAGTTCATTGGCGAACGATTGGCGCTCGCGTGCATGCGACGCAGAACGGTTGTTCGTGTACACGCCAATGTTGCGTAGGTCTTCCATGAAGTTTCGCATCGACAGGCGTTCGGCCATGTTGTCGCGGGTATAGCGTTCTCCGCGCGGGCTGATGGCCACGCCACCTTTTTCGATCACGCGCGCCGCCAATGGAATGTCCTGAGTGACGGCGAGGTCGCCGAGTTTAAGACGCGCGACGATTTCACTGTCGGCTACATCGAAACCATCGTGCACTTGCAGTGCATGGATGTAGCGCGAAGGCGGGCAGCGCAATGCGCGATTGGCGACCAGGGTGACGTGCACCTGCGCGCGTTCGGCCGCCCGAAACAAGATGTCTTTGATGACGGTCGGGCAGGCGTCGCCATCGACCCAGATCTTTGCATCCGTAGCGTCTTGCGCTGTCACGGGCGTCCTGTGGATGGATCACGCTCGCCGCTGGGTGATTGAGGCGGTTCTCGTGTAGCTTTTTTCTTCGCGAGCTTTTCGTCTTGCAGTTTCTTTTTAGCAAGTTCGCGTTGGCGCTTTTCGTAGGAGTAATTGATCTTTACCAAGGGGGCGTTCTCACAGAGTGGGTAGAAGAGGGGGTATTACTGTTTTGTGGCTTTACGTGTTCGCCAAGCATCGGGCGCATGTCTTTGTGGTTACTCACCTGGCTTGCGATGAACACCCTGTTCGGCATAGTCGGCGCGAATGGCCTTGCAGTAAGGGCCATTCATCACGAATCGCCGGCACACGGCGGGGCGGGTTTCATAAATCCCGCAATTCATGCGGGTACCATCCACGGCCACACACCAGCCTTCTTTATCTTTGGCCATCACCAGCAGACCATTTTCCAGATGCGTGGTGAGGTGCGCCGGAATGTTGTCCTCGGGTTGCAAAACTACCGTCAGGCGGCAACAGACGGCATCGCACCTGTCGCAATGGGCTGCGCCTGTTGATCGGCCCGTCGGCGGCTTCATGTCAGCGCCTCTTCTTGCATGCGTGTGTAATGCAGCAGACGACCGCGAAACGGAGGTACGTCGCGATCATCCATCGGGCATCGCTCTTCGGCTGAGGCGAATCCCTGGTCTGCCAGCAGTCGGCTGAAACGGTTGCTATGGCCGCGACCGGGATCGGTCACCAGCACTTCCGCATTGGGATAAGCGTGCCGCTCGACAACACCGGCCAAAAGTTCGGCGTGGTCGATTTCGTAAAGCACATCGCTCGCGATGATGAGATCGAAATGACCCAACGTCAGCAGCGGCTCGTTCCAGCGCAATTGACGATAATGCAGTGCAGGCAACTCATTCAGCGCAGCGTTGTAGGCCAGGAAAGGTTCGGCTAACGGATGCATATCCGACGCGACGACATCAATGCCACGACGTTGTAGAACCAGGCTGGCAAGGCCAATGCCACAGCCCAGTTCCAACACCCGTTTGTTGCTGGCGTCGAAACGGTTCATCGCTTGTGCGAGCAGGCGGCCAGACGGCCATACCTGTCCAAACAGACTCCATTGCGCAGAGGAGATCCCCAGCCGGGCGCCATGGCCGTCCGGGTCGGAAAATTGCTGCTTGTCGCTGAGAACCCGTAAACGATAGGTGTGTCCACCAATGGACACCCGCTCGTTGCGGGTGGAATAACCTGACATGAGCACTCCCAAAGGGCCATTCCACAGACGAAATGGGGAGACAACGTGAAGGGGAGCGAGGCAAGCGGTCAGCGGGCGACCGTGTGTAACGCACGATTTAAGCGCGGTATCGATGGGGCCATGTTACACCATACGGGGCCTCGGAACCGGCGAGCATCCTCGTGTTGCGAGGCGCTGGAGGCTGAATCAGGGCGTTCTTTGCGAGGCGGGGAATGATCCCGATTCTGTTTTTTTGGATGGTGTCTTCAGCCAGCTCGCCCTAAAAAATCCATCGAAGCCGCCGCTGCAGGACCGATGCAGCATGCAGGATTGGTAAGAGGGGTGTTACCCGATTCCTTTTCTTGATCGTGCAACGTTAGCCGAGCGCTAAAACGGAGGGATGTCATGAAGCGATGGATCATGGTGCTGTGTCTGTTCAACGTATGCGCAAGCGCGTATGCGAGCACGGATACGATGGTGTGGCAGCCCACTGCCGGGCACACACAAATACCGATATGGCCGGGAGTCGCGCCTGATCTGCAAGCAGTCCCAGCGCCGGAAACTGCGAGGCTGAGCAAGAAGTTATTGGTCGGCAAACCGGTGACTGCGGTGACCAATGTGACCCAGCCCACGATGACGGTGTACGCGCCCACGGGGAAAAATACCGGAGCCGCTGTGGTTGTGATTCCGGGTGGCGGGTTCGAGATACTCGCGATGGATCTGGAGGGCACCGAAGCCTGCGACTGGCTGACTTCCAAAGGCATCACCTGCGTGTTGTTGAAGTATCGAGTGCCAAGCAAGCCCTACGATTGGAAGTGCGACTGCCGTCCGCACAACCTGGAACTTTCAGTACCGTCGCTGCAGGACGTGCAGCGAACGATGCGGCTGGTACGCTTTCACGCGGCGCAGTGGCATGTCGATCCGCACAAGGTAGGTGTGCTGGGCTTCTCGGCAGGCGGATACCTGGTGGCGGAGATCAGCACGAACTTCGATCGACACCTTTATGCATCGGTGGATGCGGCAGACAAAGAGAGTGCGCGTCCGGACTTCGCCATGCCGATTTATCCAGGGCATCTCACCGAGGATGACGGCAAGTTGAATCCTAATGTGCCGGTGTCCAGCAACACGTCGCCCACCTTTTTGGTACAGGCGGAAGACGATTACGTGGATGGCGTAGACCAGTCGTTGGTCTATTACACCGCGCTAGCAAAAGCGCGGGTGCCGGCGGAGATGCATCTGTATGCCCACGGAGGGCATGCATTCGGGTTACGGCCGACAGCGAACCCGATCACACAATGGTCTCAGCTCGCCGAGGTGTGGCTGCATACGATCGGTATCGTCCAAAATTGATCTGCTGTCGAATTCCAACTCAGTAGGAAAACGATAGCGACGTCATCCAGGTCAATGCTTCCGGTTGTTTCGGCGATGGAATCGGGTTGACGGTATAGCTCAGCTGGTTGGACAGATAAATACCACGCGACAGCCGATGGACATAAGACAGCGAGTAATTGCGGCTGAAATCCACAGCCGTAAAACCGCTCGCCTGTCGCATGCGCTCAAACGATCGGCTCAATTCGTCGAAGGTGTAGCCCACCGCGAACGCGTCATTGGGTTGGTTAAAAGGACCCAACACGTAAAACGTCACACCGGTGTCGCCGGTGTAGACGTTTCGATCAGGCGGCGCGTAGTCGGCCTTTACATTGACGTAAACGCCGCGAAATGGTTGCGCAGCATCGGTTTGGATCAACTGATAATCGCCGACCAGGTAATAGGCGTAGTTGTCATCGGCGTAGCCACCGTGGAAGTCGGGGAATCGGCTTGCGTTGTACATCACACCCTGACGTATCCACATCATGTGCTGCTGAGGCGCAGCATCCGTCTGATAACCCAACTCGTTGATGTAGAGCGCGTCGGCACCGGGAATGTGCCACTTCAATCCCCAGAAATTATTGTTTTCCCAATCCGCTTGAGGCCCCTTGGGATCCACACTACGGGTGACGCCGAAACGATCGTAAAAATGCTTGCTATCTGTGGCCAGGCGCAGATTGATCTCGGGTGCGGACTTGTTGAAGATGAATCCGACTTCGTAGGGAATGGAACTTCCTACACCCGCCGGTGATGTCGTCGAACTGGTGCCTAGGGCGAAGCCATAAAACTGGTTTCCAATTTCGTCATAGCCATATTGCACCTGCACCCGACCGTCGTTGAAGCGTTGACTGACATAGAGACTGTTGATGGCGAATCCGGTCGGATTTTCCTGTGCATAGGAGAACGCCTGCACATTCGCGTTAAACACCAATTGCGAAGTGCCCGCGAAGCCTATTCGCGATAAATCGTAGGTGGCGTAGACGAATGTATTGGCCCGGTAAGTGGGGTCTTGTCCAATATAGAGTTGAGGGCGGGCGCCATGATTCAACACATCGAACGTGCCACCCAGGTAAGTGCCGCCTTGAATCAGCCAGCCGTGATCAGCCAGCTTGTCGCGAAGCCCGCCTAATCCAGGCGACATCGTGTCGCAGGTGCTGATGATGGGGTTTGTCGTGCCTTGCGGCTGCAGCGTGTCGTAGCGATGGCAGCGGGCGACATCGATATCGACATTTGCATTGGAGGATTCCGTCAACGCTACGTACTTGGCATGCGCATCCTCGCAAACGACCGACAAGCCCAGCAGTACACAACATGCGAGTACGAGCGCACTACGATAAGAATTCGGAGACATAGTCGTCTGGCGCACCTGCGCAGTTGGCAGGTACGAAAAGCACATGGCATCGATGTGGAGGGACGGGGACTCGCTCGCTACGGTAATTACGCAGGCGACCTGTATACAGTGCCAGATGGCATGTTTAGTTCAGCAAATCAGGCTTCGTTTTACCTGCCAAAGCACCTATGTCTTTGTCTTGCATCGGATCGATTTGGGTTCGCGAAACGATCGGGTTTTGCTCAAGGTAATTCTTCGTGTTGCGGGAGATTGTCGGTGATGGTGTACCACGGAGCTTTGGACCCGACAAAGATATGCGCGGTGGGGCGAATGGTTGGCTCATCCACAAGCGTTCCCATCGCAACATGGATCAGCGCGCCATCATTGACCACCGAATAGAGCAGCGAGCAGCAAGCTTTGCAATGAGCGTCGTGGTTGTCCCCATCGCCGAAGATCAAAAGGTTGCCTTCGCCTTTGGTCACACTCAACTTGTCACGCTCGATGCCGGCGAATGGCTTGAAAGCGGATCCTGTCGTGCGGCGGCATTTGGAACAGTGACAATTCATGGCGTAGATAAACGCATCGCTCACCGCGTATTCGACACTGCCGCATAAGCAAGTGCCCGCTAGCGTGCGATCGGATATTGCCTGGCGATTCACGATGGGCGCTCCTTTAATATCAAAAAAAGGTGGGTGCTTTTCCTTGCCATTGCAATGCGTCGCCGTGATTCGACGACCACACCCAGGGCACGAGTCTAAACTGGCGAGAGAATTGTCGAAAAGGGCGATTTACTTATCTTGGGTATCCTTAAAAGACATTTTAAAAAACACGCCGATCCATTTTTTTCAGGCGTAATATCCGCGAGCTATTGTTGAACTGCCGGTGGTCTCCCGACATGCTGTCGCCAGGATGACGTATCGGCCACTACTAACCATCAGGAGAACACCTCATGCAGACCCGCATCCAGGGCACGGTGATGCCCGTACTGGAAGTGCAGCTCGATCCCAACGAAAGCGTCTTCGCCGAGAGCGGCGAGCTTTCATGGATGACTGCATCGATCCAGATGACCACGCACACCCAGATGGGCGGCGGTGGGGGGCTGATGGGTATGTTCAAGCGCGTAGTCGGCGGCGGCAGTTTTTTCATGACCGAATACCGCGCCATGCAAAGGCCAGGCGAGGTCGCCTTTGCCACCAAAGTGCCCGGTCACATCGTGCCGGTGCCAGTGAGTCCAAACAGCGAATACTTCGTGCACCGTCATGGCTTTCTGTGCGCGACGCCGCAAGTCACCATCGGCGTTGGCTTCCAGCAGTCGCTGGGTGCCGGCATTTTCGGTGGCGATGGTTTCATGCTGCAACGAATCGGCGGCTCGGGCACTGCGTGGCTCGAACTCTCCGGAGAACTCATCCGTAAGGATCTGGCGCCCGGCGAAACCATGCGTGTTCACCCAGGTCACGTCGGTGCGTTCCAGGCATCCGTCAGTTTTCAGATCACCACTGTCCCTGGTATCAAGAACGCAATCTTCGGCGGCGATGGCATTTTCCTCGCAGCGCTTACCGGCCCCGGCACCGTGTGGCTGCAAACGCTACCCATCTCGCGCCTTGCGCATCAGATTGCCGAATATCTGCCCAGAAACGAGGGTAACGGCCGAGCGGTAGTTGGCGGCGGTCTGCTCGGGGGTATCGTTGGATCGATGTTGAACGGCGATAACAACTAATCATCATCGGAAAATAAAAAGGACGGAGGTTGTTGATAGGCGCGTTGTGGCGCCTCTTAGCTGCCTCCGTCTTTTTGATTAGATATCGAAAAAGAGCTTGGAATTCTCATCGCTTAGCTCTTTAGCCTCTTTTAATCCACGTAGTTTTTATCCATATCCAATCAATCGCGTACAAGCCAGAAATAGTGCCCCACGTTAGCTTTATCCAAAGTCGTGGCAGCCACCTTCGCTAAGGTGATCGCTTCACTATGTGAGGGGACGGCGTGAACATTGCGAATATTGAAGACTATCGCAAACTGTGCGAAGCGCGGCTTCCGCGATTCTTGTACGACTACATCAGCGGCGGTTCCTATCAGGAGAACACGCTGCGCGCGAATATCGCCGAGCTACAGGCTACGCTGCTGCGCCAACGCGTGATGGTGGACGAATCGCATCTCAACTTGTCGATTGACTTGTGGGGGCAGGCGATGTCACTGCCCATCGTCCTTGGGCCTGTCGGTATGGCCGGAATGTATTCGAGCCGCGGTGAAGTCAAAGCGGCCAATGCGGCGAAGGCAGCTGGTATTCCATTTACGTTGTCGACCATGGGCGTGTGCGATGTGCACGAGGTCGCGCAAAAGACTGGCATTCCCCCTTGGTTCCAGCTGTATATGCTCAAAGACCGCGGTTTCGTGAAGAGTGTGATCGAACGATCCGTTTCCGCCGGTTCGAAGGTGTTGGTATTTACCGTCGATCTCGCGACGCCTGGGCGACGGTACAGCGAAGTGCACGATGGCATGGAGAAGGATCCGACGTTTCTCGGAATGCTAGGGTTCGTAGCTCAAGGTGCGACGCATCCGCGCTGGGCGCTCGATATCATCATGAAAGGCCGGCCGCTGAAGTTTGGTACGGTGGCCGAGGCGATGCCCAAAGGCGTGCCATATGGAAAATTTGTTCACGACAATTTTGACGCATCGACAACCTGGAAAGACATCGAGTGGATACGTTCGATCTTTCCCGGAAAGATTATTTTGAAAGGCATTCTCGACCCCGAGGATGCCAAACGAGCCGTACAGACAAATATCGACGGGATTGTGGTGTCGAACCACGGTGGCAGACAGCTCGATAGCGTGACATCGACGATTCGCGCGTTGCCGAAGGTTGTGGATGCCGTTCAAGGTAGCGTTCCGGTCTTTATGGATGGCGGCATTCGCTCGGGCCTGGATGTGTTGAAAGCGCTGGCGCTTGGTGCCAAGGCATGCTTCGTTGGGCGTGCGTGGGCCTATGCATTGGGGGCGGCAGGCGAATCCGGCGTGCGGGATATGTTGGAGATCCTTAAAGAGGAACTCAGGGTCGGCATGATTTTGACCGGATGCAATGATGTCAACCGAGCCACTCCGGACTTGTTGCTCAAGGATTGACGGACGCCGTGGCAAAGCAGGTTTAGGTTCGCCTTCGTATTGCTTACGTTTGCCAGTCACGATCCCACAAGCCCGGCATCTGATGCCGGGCTTTTTGTTTGCGATGAGCGGGTTTGGCGAAAATCGAACCGACATTCGAAGGGGTTTGAAGCCGGTACCCCACGCTCGAAACATCGTTCATTTTCCAGCCAGCTACTGAGCATATATCCGCGTAATCTTGCGTTGTACTTAAGCAACTTCGTTGCTCGTGAATACGAATATTTTTGACCCGTGCACGCGTGCGACGGGCTCGCTTTTGCCCTGGATTGCCGCTAGGTGGATCGGTACTGCAGTAACTCAAGTCTTCTCGTAACTCATAGCGTTCGGGAACCGCCATGCCAATCACTTACGGATGTGACGAACAGAAAAAGATTCACCTATTGACTCAATACCGCTTGTATCCAGTGGTGCACACGGTATTGCTGCGGGGGCGATCCATAACCTGTTGCTGCGGTCAGGCGATAACTGGCGAGTTCTATCAGTTTGATGCAATCGACCTGGCTGGCAATATCCTCAATGTTCTCTTTGCGAGTGATGCGTGCGCGCAAGACTTGTTGCGCCTATCTCAAACACACGGTTCCGGGCCCATCACGCTGTTGCCCTTGTTCAACCCGATGCAACAGATGCACAGAGAGATTCATGATGAATCGGTGGTGCAAGAGCATTCCTCGCGAAGGCATCCGCTAAATGCAGAAGTAGAAGAGGCGATTTATCTGGCTGTAATGTGTGAGGACTGGCCCCCTCAGCAGAGACGTGTTTTCACCGAGCTATTGGATCGGATCCGCCGCAATCCAACTCAGCCTGTCATGGACTGGGAAGTCAAAACGATGAATACAGCCATCTCAAAAGGCGGCAAATGTCTGGCGGCGATGTTGAACGTACAACGAGAGAGAAACGCAGGCTTGAAGCACTACGCGTTTCCGGAAATAAGCGCGGCACTAAAGCGTGAAGCTGCGCGTACGGGACTGCGAATTCACTGCAATCTGTGATTGTCTGTATGAAGGTTATGACCTGCTTAAAGAAAGAGAAGCGGGTTCATCTTCGTGTTGTTTTGTATTCGCCGACCTCGATCCAAACAAAAAGCCCGACACCATGTGCCGGGCTTTTTGTTTGCTATTGGTGGAGGTGGCGGGAGTCGAACCCGCGTCCGAAGGCGCTTGACGCCCGGTACTACATGCTTAGCTCACTGTTAGATCTCGTCCCGCGACAGCACAGAGTGCGAGGCGCATCGAAGGACCAGTCCGCTTGATTTAACCCTTACCGGCAGACGGCAGTTTTGGGCGATCCCGTGATAATGACCCTACATCCACTAGCACAGGCACACGTGGGTTCGGGGCTAGGCCTTAAGCGGCCAGAGCGTAGTTGTCGTCGTTGGCAACTATAAGTTTGCGGCTGGTTTAACGAGGAAAGCTGCCCCCTCGGCATGCACCAAGCTATCTCACTACCCCCGTCGAAGCCATGACACCCCCGGGGAAATCTAAGATTGCTTTAAGCAGGTGAATTGTAGCAGTTCGGGTTGGTTAGATGGTTGATGGCGTATTTGTGTTGCGTGTGAAAGGCGCTGGACCCCAGCTTTCGCTGCGGTGACGGCGTTGTTGCGGTGTTGGGGGAGGGAGCACCCCAACACTTCCCACGGAGGGGAGAGGGGCTTCTTTAGGCGTTGCGGTTATGGGAGCGCATGGTGCGTTGTTTTTCGCGTTGCCAGTCGCGCTCTTTTTCGGTGTTGCGCTTGTCGTGTTCCTGCTTGCCGCGCGCCAGGCCGATTTCCACTTTGACCTTGTTGCCTTTCCAGTACATGGCGATGGGCACGAGGGTGTAGCCCTTGCGCTCGACCGCGCCGATGAGCTGGTCGATTTCCTGTTTATGCAGAAGCAGCTTGCGGGTACGCCGATCAGCCGCGATCACATGCGTGGACGCGCTGATGAGCGGGGGAATCGAGGTGCCGACCAGGAAGATCTCGCCCTTCAGCACCACGGCGTAACCGTCGCCGAAATTGATGCGGCCGGCACGCAATGCCTTCACCTCCCAGCCTTGCAAGGCAACGCCTGCCTCGTAACGCTGGTCGATGTGGTATTCATGCCGGGCGCGCTTGTTCAGCGCGATGGTGCCGCCCGCATTTTTTTTGTCTTTGTCCTTCGCTTTTGCCATGTCCGTTAAACTTCGGGCCTGTTGCCCCCTGCTGGTTTGACCGCGGGTGGTCAGACCCGATTATTCAAAGAGGCTACTGTGATCGAAATCCGCCGCAGCGCCCTGGTGAAATACTCGCCGGCGCAAATGTTCGACCTTGTGAATGAGGTCGAAGCATACCCAAAGCGCTTCGCCTGGTGTGCCAATGCCGAGGTGATCGAGCGTGGGGAGAACATGTTGGTGGCGCGGCTCGATCTCAAGTTCGCCGGCTTCCACCACAGTTTCACCACACGTAACACGATCGACCGGCCACGACGCCTGCAAGTAAGTCTGGTCAATGGACCTTTCCGCAGCCTAGAGGGTTTATGGGATTTCATCCCATTGGGCACCGATGGCTGCAAGGTCGCACTGGAACTGGATTTCGATTATGCCGGCCGCCTGGGCGGCGCAGCGTTGAAACTGGGTTTTCAGGGTCTGGCCAATCGCATGGTCGATGACTTCTGCCGCGAGGCGGAGCGCGTGTATGCCTGACAGCATTTCCGTGGAGGTGGTATGCGCCACGGCGGAGCGTCAGTTGCTGCGTAAGGTCACACTGCCTGTGGGTAGTCGCGTTATCGAAGCGGTGAAGCAGTCGGGCATCTTGCAGGCGATGCCCGAGGTCGCGTTCGATCCATCACGTCTTGGCGTTTTTTCGCGTCGCGTGTCGCCGGACGATACGTTGCGCGATGGCGATCGTGTCGAAATCTATCGACCGCTGACGCTCGATCCGAAAGATGCGCGCCGTCGTCGTGTGCGTTAGGTGACCATGCCTCGTTGAATAGAGGCATGGCTGGACCGATCAGTGGCCGCCGTTGTCGCCGCCGTTATCGTCACCGTTATCGCTGCCACCACCACTATCGCCACCGCCGCTACCACTACCGCCGGTCTTGTCACCGGAAGTGTCGTTGACGTTGTAGTTGGTCTTGTACTTGTTGCTTTGCTTGACCAGTTTCTGCGCGTCTTGCAGATAGAGCTGACCTTCGGTGCGGACGAGCACGTCGTTGTTGAAGAACAGGCTGACCGTGTTCAGCTGCATCTTTTCGCCACGATGCGAATACGTGGAGACGTAATCCCAGCGGTTCTGATCGAACGGCGATGCAACCGACGGCGTACCCAGCAACACCAGCACCTGACGCTTGGTCAGACCGGGCTTGAGCTGCGAGGCAAGGTTCTTGTCGATGACTTTATCGAACAGATTGCCCTGGGCCACGTCGGGGGTATACACGATATGGCAGCCGGCCAGGGAAATGGCCAACGTGGCGAAGCCCAGCGTGCGAATCAGCTTTTGCATTCGTAGTGCGTCCGTCCGGAACGTGAAGATATCGAATGATACACTAATGGCCTGATTTGACCGCGTATCGGGAGCATGCGATGGAGCAAGAAACTCAAGAACTCCGTAAGGCCGGTTTGAAGGTCACCCACCCCCGGATGCGCATTCTCCAGATCTTCGAGGAAGACGGGGTTCGGCACCTTACGGCCGAAGACGTCTACAAGAAGTTGCTGGCGCATCAGGAAGATATCGGCCTTGCCACCGTTTACCGCGTGCTGACCCAGTTCGAGGCCGCCGGCATCCTCAGCAAACATAACTTCGAGGGCGGGCAGGCGGTGTACGAACTGGATCGAGGCCAGCATCACGATCACATGATCGATGTGGACAGCGGAAAGGTGATCGAGTTCGTCAGCGAAGAGATCGAACGCCTGCAGCGCGACATTGCGGCCAAGCACGGCTACGAGATTCAGGACCATAGCCTGGTGCTTTACGTCCGGCCAAAAAGCCGGGGTAGATAAGCCCTGGCTGCGGGTCGGGCTCCCGGCGGGGCCCGACCGGTTCGGCCAACGCCCAGACAAACGCCCAAAAAAAAGCCGCGGGAGGACTCCTGTCCGCCCAGCGGCTTACCGTTGTCTCTTGACCTGCCGCATATTCGAGTTGCTCGCAATATGCGCGTTTGTCCAGACTCCGGCGGAACGGCATCCTGCCGCTCTTCGGGCCGCGCCGTCCCCACGGCTGACCCGCGCTCACCATCTTGCGATGGCGGCTCCCCCACATCGATTGACGAATCCTAACGAACGCTTTACGTGGCCGATATCAGAAAATTTCCTAGTTACAGTGTCACAAGTCACTGGTTTCCCTACGAGAAATGCTGCTTCGCAACAAGATGCGCAGGTGTACGCCCTGGCCGTCCGGGCGCAGGCGGAAGAGGCCGCCCAGGGAGGTGACGCGGTCGCGCATGCCCTGAAGGCCGCGTCCGCCACGGGGCACGCGGTCGGGCAGGCCGACACCGTTATCGCGGATATCCAACAAGGCTAAGGCCACGCCCGCACGTTCGCCAATGCGAAGGCGCAAGCGGAACTCGCTCGCCTGCGCATGTTTCACGGCGTTGGTCGCACTTTCCTGCGCGAGGCGATAGATCACCGTTCGAATGTCTTCCTCGACCAGGCGCGGATCGCCGTGCAGTTCGGTGGTGTAGGTCATTCCCGCGGTGCTTAAAAGATCGCGGATGGGGCCTTCATCCAGCGCACGCATCAAACCGAATTCGTCGAGCACGGCGGGGCGCAAATCGTCCAGCAGTCGATGCAACGCGCGACGCATGTGGCCGAGAATGCTGTTGATCGACAAGCTCACGTCTTCCAAACCAGCGTGCTGCAGACGGGTCTGTGCGAGCTTCACATGCGTCTGGATGGCGGTGAGGTTTTGGCCGAGCTCGTCGTGCAATTCCGCGGCCATGTGGCGGCGTTGATTTTCTTCCGCTTGCATGTTGCCGCGCGCAGCATCGCGAAGTTGGCGGGCAAGATGATCGAGACGCCGATTGACGGCGGCGAGATACACGTTCTGTTCGGCGACGCGCGCGCTGCTGCGACGTAGTGCATCGGTAGCCGAACCAAGCATCAACGCGCCGGTGCCCGCAACCGCCAGAAACAAGTGCGAATTGGCGGTAGGGATGACGTGCGTAAACACGCGATCGACCAGTGCCATGCCAAGACTCGATACAAGCATCGACAAACTCGCGCCGCGCCAGCCGTGACGAAACGCGAAGAACAACACCGGCGCCAATGACAGCACACGCGCGAATTCACGTTGCGGCGCCGCCTGTTCGGTGAGGATAAGAAGAATGACCAGTGCAGGTAGCATCACCAGCAAACCATCCATCGCCAGTTCGGACAGCTCTTGTTTGGACGGCCGTGCACGCCACACCATGATCAACGGGGGCACCAGCAGCAACAGACCGACATAGTTGCCGAGCAACTCATCGCCTAATGCATGTAGCAGGCCCGTCGGCGGCAGCTCGTGCACGAACGCCATCATCAACGCATCGGTGGCTGTCGCGGCGACCACGGTGAATCCGGCGGAGAGCAGCAGTCGCGACACTTCTTCCGGATCACGCAAGCTCGGGCGCAAGTTGGCGCGGCGCAGCAGACCCAGACACAGTGCTACGACGAGCGGCTGCGGCAAATCGCCATACAGAAACATGCGCCAGCCGAGGGCGTAGCCATGCAGGTAGTCGATCAAACTCGCCGCGATCAGCTCACCGCCGATCAGCCACGGCCAGTAGCGGATGGGAGAAAGCAGCAGCACGCCGAAGCGAAAACCGAATTGCAGCGTCCAGTCCGGTTGCGTGGTCGGCCAGAGGAGTGCCCAGAGCACGGCATAGCCAAGGCCGAAGAGCGGCCCGGAGCTTAGGCTGAGTAGTGGTTTCAGTCGCATGCGCCGATGTTACATGTGGACCGCTTACGCAAGGCCGCCGGACTGATACAGTTGGGTCATGCACAGTATTGTTCTGGTCGACGATCACGCCATCGTCCGCGAAGGGTTCAAGCGACTGATCGAAATGGAGCCCGACCTGGAGGTGGTGGCCGAGTGCCGCAACGCCGACGATGCGGTCGAGGCCATCAGCCAACGGCGCCCCGATCTGGTGGCGCTCGATCTGTCGCTACCGGATGGCAGTGGTTTGCCGTTGATCGAGCATTTGCGCAGCGTGGCCACCGACACACGCATCGTGGTGCTGAGCATGCACGACGGTGAGCCTTATGTATCCGAAGCTCTGCGTCGTGGGGCGAGTGGTTACGTCACCAAGGGCGCAGCGCCGGAAGAACTTGTGGCTGGTCTGCGCGCGGTGATGCGGGGCGAGCAATTCTTGAGCTCCGATTTACGTCAACGCCGTGCTGAGCGTCCGAATGAATTGCTGGATCCGGTCGATCGCCTGACGGCACGTGAGCGCGAGGTGTTTCTGCTTCTCGCAGCGGGACGTGCACCGAAGCAGGTGGCTGGGGAGCTGGGGATTGGGCAGAAGACCGTCTACATCCATCGCGCAAGTTTGATGGGCAAGCTGGGCGCGGGATCGGAGTTGGATCTTTATCGGATTGCCAGTGAGCGTGGGTTGTTGCCTGCTCGGGGATGAAGCCGATAGGCGGACTTCTTTCCCGTAGCGCGGAAGTCACCGCTCCCTCAAGAGCAAAAAAACCTCAACGTCATTCCGGCGCAGGCCGGAATCCAGTACAAATATGCGTCCGAAGGACACGAAATAATATTTTGAGTGCTTCGCACTACGTACTAAGACTGGATTCCGGCCTGCGCCGGAATGACGGTGGGGTGGGATAGAAGTGTGGGGCGAGATTGGAGGGGCAGCGGAGCGCCGCGAGCACTCTCAGTGTTACGTCCAACGGGCGAAGCTATGCGGCTGAGAAACCACTTAAGCCGTCTGCGCCCGCTCCAGCATCTGCTTCGCATGCGCACGTGTTTCGCGCGTAATTTCGACGCCCCCCAACATACGCGCCAACTCGTCACGACGGCCATCCGTATTCAACGCTTCAATGCGCGTATGAGTCGAATTACCTTCGCTATGTTTGCTCACGCGCAAATGCGAATGCCCTTGCGCAGCCACTTGCGGCAAATGCGTCACGCACAGCACCTGGCAACGCGAACCCAGCGCACGCAACTTTTGTCCGACGACTTCGGCCACTGCACCGCCAATGCCGGTGTCTACTTCATCGAAGACCATGCTACCGATGGTGTCTTTGCCCAGCGTCGCCACTTCGATGGCAAGACTGATGCGTGCAAGTTCGCCACCCGAGGCGACTTTACGCAGCGGGCGCGGCGGCTGACCGGGGTTGGCGCTGACGAGCAATTCGCAACGTTCACGGCCTTGCGGATCGGGTTCGGTGCTCTCGGCCGGTTCGAGCGAAACCTGCACTACGCCGCCAGCCATACCCAGTTCGGTCATCAGCGCGCTGACATCTTTGCTCAGTTTCTTCGCGGCGGTCTGGCGTGCCTTGCTCAGCGCTTCGGCGGCTTTGGCGTAGTCGCGTTGCAATTGATCGCGTTGGGTGCTCAATCGCTCCAGCGCTTCGCCTGCGTTTTCCAGTTCGTTTAACTCGGTCTGGATTGAGGTGCGCTTTGCGTCGAGTTCGGCCGCCGGCAGTCGATGCTTGCGCGACAGTTCGTGCAGGCGCGTCAGATGTGTATCGACTTCGGCATAGCGATCGGGGTCCAGATCGACATCCTGGGCGTAGCGCTCCAGGCCATCGACGGCTTCGTTGAGCTGGATTTGCGCGCTGTCCAGCAGTTCGAGGAGGGGGGCGAGGCGATCATCCAGCGCCGCCAGGCGACCCAACTCCGCATGCGCGCGGCCTAGTGACTGGCGAAGCGCCAGCTCGCTGTCGCCATCGAGCATTTCAACGACACCCGTCAAACCCTCGGTGAGCTTGCTGGCGTTGGCCAAACGCTTATGACTGGCTTCCAGCTCGGCCAGTTCGGCGGGCGGAAGCGCCCACTTTTCCAGTTCGGACAGTTCGTGCCGCAGCAGTTCCAGGCGGTGACCACGATCGTCGTCACCGCTCAGTTTGCGCATGCGCGTGCCGATCTCCCGCCATTGCAGGGCGAGATCGCGAACCTGTTCAACCCGCTTTTCGTTTTCAGCGTAGGCGTCGAGCAGATTGAGTTGATGCGTACGTTCAAGCAGCGCCTGATGTTCGTGCTGACCGTGAATCTCTACGAGCAACGCGGCAAGGTCGCCCATCTGGCCAATAGTCGCCGGCCGGCCGTTGATCCATGCGCGCGAGCTGCCTTCAGCGCGAATCACACGACGAAGCTGGCAGGCGCCGTCTTCGTCCAGCTCCTCCTGCTTGAGCCACGCGGCGGCCTCGGGCAGGCCTTTGAGGTCGAACTCGGCGATCAGCTCGGCGCGATCGCTGCCGGCCCGCACGATATTGCTGTCTGCGCGTGCACCGGCAAGCAGCATCAAAGCATCCACCAACAAGGACTTACCGGCGCCCGTCTCGCCGCTGACCACGGTCAGGCCAGGGCCGAAGGTGATGTCGGCTTCTTCAACGACTGCAAGGTGGCGGACGTAGAGAGAGGTGAGCATGAGTGAAGGCGGCAGTGGTTCGTGCGATTGTAAGGGGGCGGGGCAGGCGGTGAGTAGCGAGACGGAAGGCGTTCGGCCTCCCGTTTGGGCTTTCTTGCATTCTCCCCGCGCAAACCTTATTTCTTTAGCGTCTCACGGATTGCCACAGTGCATGCCTCATCGTCACCCGGAACTTGATATTCGCGCGCGGCGTTTGCTGCGCACGTTGATTGCGCAATACCTGGCTGATGGCGAGCCGGTAGGATCGCGCACGCTTTCGCGTTCCTCCGGGTTGGATGTCAGCCCGGCGACCATCCGTAACATCATGGCGGATCTGGAAGAGGCGGGATTGGTCGCTTCGCCGCATACCTCCGCGGGGCGCATTCCCACGCCGCGCGGTCTGCGTCTGTTCGTCGACAGCCTGATCGAACTACAACCGCTGCCGCGCGATGAAATGGTGCGCCTGCAACGGGAGTTGCCGCCCGGGCCGACCACCGCGCGCGATCTGGTCGGCAACGCCTCGGCGCTGCTTTCTGCGATGACGCACTTTGCCGGCGTGGTGACGGTGCCTCGCCAAACCGATTTCCCGCTGCGGCACATCGATTTCGTGCCGCTGCCCGATGCGCGCGTGCTGGTGATTCTGGTGTTCTCGGACAATCAGGTGCAAAACCGCGTGATCCAGCTGGCCAAGCCTCTGGATGGCAGCGAGCTGGAGCAGGCCGCCAACTACATCAATGAACATTTCGTCGGCCTGCGCGTGGACGATATCCGCGCGCATTTGTTGCGTGAGCTGCGCGAAGCCAGCAGTGAGCTGCATCAGATGCTATCCAGTGCGGTCGAGCTGGCGGCTGCCTCGTTCGCGCCGCAGAACGAAGACGTGCTGATCAGCGGCCAGACCAACCTGATGGCGTATTCGGAACTGGCCAATCTGGATCGGCTGCGCGAGCTGTTCGAGGCATTCCACAAGAAGAACGAGCTGCTTCAGCTGATGGAAGTCTGCGCCAAAGCGCCAGGCGTGCGATTATTTATCGGTGAGGAATCGGGTTTCGCCGCGCTCGACGGTTGCAGCGTCGTCACGGCCAGTTACGGTGCTCAGGGTAGATTGTTGGGTGCCGTCGGCGTTATCGGCCCAACCCGAATGGCGTACGAGCGGGTGATTCCCGTGGTGCAGGCCACCGCCGGGTTGTTGAGCGAAGCCTTGAATAGGGCGGCTACGGCCTTATAAAACGCCCCGGGAGGCGGGTTTGCCCGCAGATTTTGATGGTCGGTACCGCGTACCGGCCCAGGACGACGTTGGAGTTATTCATGCATAACAGCGATTCGCAGTCGCCCACCGGAACGCCGGAAGGCGCACAGACTGAGTTGTCGGGCGCCGAGCTCGATGCCCTCAACGCCAAAGTCGCCGAACTGGAAGCGAGCAACAAAGATTTGCGCGAGACCGTGCTGCGCGAGAAGGCCGAGCTGGAAAATCAGCGCCGCCGGCTGCACCGCGATCTGGAGCAGGCACGCCGCTTCGCCAACGAAAAGCTGCTGAACGACCTGCTGCCGATCTACGACAGCCTGGAACGTGGCCTGTCGGTCGAAGGCGGCGATGTGAACGCGGTACGCGAAGGCCTCAGCCTCACGCTGAAGGAGCTCTTGCGTATCGCCAGCAACAATGGCCTGGTGCAGGTCGATCCGGTCGATCAGCCGCTCGATCCGGAGCGTCATCACGCCGTGAGCATGGTCGAAGCCCCGGGCAAGGCGCCGGGTACCGTCGTCACCGTGCTGCAGAAAGGCTATGTATTGAATGATCGCTTGCTGCGCCCGGCACTGGTGGCTGTGGCCAAGGACGACTGAACACTTTCCAGTAATTCCAGTACTGCAGGGTTCAGCTGGTATTGAACGCTTTCAGCGCAACCCCATCTCTCAACCATTCGCGGCCGAGGGGCTGCCACAAGAGATTTCCGGAGCATACATATGGGCAAGATCATAGGCATCGACCTGGGCACGACTAACTCGTGCGTCGCCATCATGGATGGCAGCACCGCCAAGGTGATTGAGAATTCCGAAGGCGATCGCACCACCCCGTCGATCGTCGCCTTTACCAAGGATGGCGAAGTACTGGTCGGTGCGCCCGCCAAGCGTCAGAGCGTCACCAATCCGAAGAATACGTTCTATGCGGTGAAGCGCCTCATCGGCCGCAAATTCACCGACGCCGAAGTGCAGAAAGATCTGCACATCGTGCCGTACAGCATCCTCGCGCACGACAACGGTGACGCATGGGTGGCAACGGCCGACGGCAAGAAAATGGCACCGCAGGAAATCTCTGCAAAAGTGCTGATGAAGATGAAGAAGACCGCTGAGGATTACCTCGGCGAGCCGGTGACTGAAGCCGTGATCACCGTGCCGGCCTACTTCAACGACAGCCAGCGTCAGGCGACCAAGGACGCCGGCAAGATCGCGGGCCTGGAAGTGAAGCGCATCATCAACGAGCCGACCGCGGCCGCACTGGCCTACGGTCTGGACAAGAAAGGCGGCGATCGCAAGATTGCGGTGTACGACTTGGGTGGTGGCACGTTCGACGTGTCGATCATCGAAATCGCCGAAGTCGACGGCGAGAAGCAGTTCGAAGTGCTGGCCACGAACGGCGATACGTTCCTGGGTGGCGAAGACTTCGACATGCGCGTCATCGATTACCTGATCGAAGAATTCAAGAAAGATCAGGGCATCGACCTGCGCAAGGATCCGCTGGCGCTGCAGCGTCTGAAGGATGCCGCCGAGCGCGCGAAGATCGAACTGTCGTCCTCGCATCAGACCGAAGTGAACCTGCCGTACGTCACGGCCGATGCTTCCGGTCCGAAGCATCTCAACATCAAGCTCACCCGCGCCAAGCTCGAAGCGCTGGTCGAAGACCTGGTCAAGAAGACCATCGAACCCTGCCGCACCGCGTTGAATGACGCTGGTCTGCGCGTGTCCGACATCGACGAAGTGATCCTCGTCGGCGGTCAGACCCGCATGCCGAAAGTGCAGGAATCGGTGAAGGATTTCTTCGGCAAAGAGCCGCGCAAGGATGTGAATCCGGACGAAGCCGTGGCTGTCGGCGCTGCCATTCAGGGCGGCGTGCTCGGCGGTACGGTCAAGGATGTGCTGCTGCTCGACGTCACCCCGCTGTCGCTCGGTATCGAAACGATGGGCGGCGTGATGACCAAGCTCATCGAGAAGAACACCACGGTGCCGACCAAGGCGTCGCAGATCTTCTCGACGGCCGACGACAACCAGACCGCCGTAACTGTGCATGTGCTACAGGGTGAGCGCGAGCGTGCGAGCGCCAACAAGTCGTTGGGCAAGTTCGATCTGCAAGGTATCGATGCTGCGCCGCGCGGTCAGCCGCAGATCGAAGTGACCTTCGACATCGACGCTAACGGCATCCTGCATGTGTCGGCGAAGGACAAGAAGACCGGCAAGGAACAGAAGATCGAGATCAAGGCCGGCTCAGGTCTGTCCGAAGAAGAAATTGCACGCATGGTGGCGGACGCCGAAGCGAACAAGGAAGAGGACAAAAAATTCCAGGAGCTCGTCGGCACACGCAACAAGGCCGATCAGCTGGTGCACTCGACGCGTAGCGCGCTGAAGGAGCACGGCGGCAAAGTGCCGGGTCAGCTCAGCGAAATCGAAGGCGCACTGTCCGAGCTGGAGAAGGTGAAGGACGGCGACGATAAGGCAGCCATCGAGTCGAAGATCGCCAAGCTCGAGCAGGTTGCACAGTCGCTGTATGCCGCTGCACAGGGCGGCGGTGCGGGCGATGCCGGTGCGCAGCAGCATGGTCCGGGCCCTGGCGGTTCGTCGCAGCCCGACGACGTGGTCGATGCGGAATTCACGGAAGTGAAGAACGACGGCAAGTCGTCTTGATCGGTTAAAGTAGTCCAGAACGAGCGCCCTTTCGGGCGCTCGTTGCCGTTGGAGGGGAGGCGATGGAAAAGGGGCGGCTCGAAGCCTTCAGCGATGGCGTGTTAGCCATCATCATTACCATCATGGTGCTGGAACTGAAGGTGCCGCACGGCGACAGCTGGGATGTGCTGTTCCCGCAGTGGCCAGTGTTCCTGAGCTACGTGTTGAGCTTCATCTACGTAGGCATTTACTGGAACAACCACCATCACCTTCTGCAAGCTGCCGAGAAAGTGAGTGGCGGCGTGCTCTGGATGAATCTCCATCTGTTGTTCTGGCTATCGTTGATGCCGGTGGCAACAGGCTGGATGGGCGAAAACCATTTCGCCCGATTGCCGGTGGCCTTGTACGGCGTTGTACTGTTGATGTGCGCGGTTGCCTGGGTGCCCTTGCAGTACTGCCTGATCGCCGCCAATGGCGGCCGTGAATCCTTGCTGGCGCAGGCGATAGGCCGCGACTGGAAAGGCAAGGTCGCCGTCACCATGTACCTGATTGGCATCGTGCTGGCGTTCGTGGCGCCGTGGGTGTCGTGTTTACTTTATGCCACGGTGGCTGCGATCTGGTTCATTCCCGATCGGCGCATCGAATCGCGGATCAAGCAATGAGCAAGCGTGACTATTACGAAATTCTGAGCGTTGAACGAACGGTTACCGAAGGGGAGCTGAAAAAGTCCTTTCGCCGTCTGGCGATGAAGTTTCATCCCGACCGTTGCCCGGACGATCCGCACGCGCAGGAAAAATTCAAAGAGGCCAAGGAAGCCTACGAAGTTCTGTCCGATCCGCAGAAGCGTTCGATGTACGACCAGTACGGTCATGCCGCTTTCGAAAATGGTATGGGTGGTGGCCGTGGCGCCGGTGGCTTCGGCGACATGGGCGACATCTTTGGCGATATCTTCGGCGACATTTTCGGCGGTGGCCGTGGACGTCCGCGTCGCGGCTCCGATCTACGCTACATCATGGAGCTGGATCTCGAAGAGGCCGTGTTCGGCATCGAGAAGAAGTTCGACATCCCCACGCAGGTGAATTGCCATCACTGCAATGGCAGTGGCTCGGACGATGGCAAAACCGTCACCTGTAAAACCTGCGGCGGCCACGGTCGCGTGCGCATGCAGAACGGCATTTTTTCCATCCAGCAGGCGTGCCCGCATTGCGCGGGCAGCGGCCGCACGATCGAAAAGCCGTGCAAGGAATGCCACGGCGAAGGTCGTCTGGAAGAAACACGTACGCTGTCCGTGCGTATTCCGGCGGGCGTCGACAATGGCGATCGCATCCGTCTGAACGGGCAGGGTGAAGCAGGTCCGGCGGGCACGGAACCTGGCGATCTGTATGTGGAAGTGCGCGTGCGCGAGCACGCTATCTTCCAGCGCGAAGGCAATAATCTCTATTGCGAACTGCCCATTCGCTTTGCGCAAGCGGCATTGGGTGCGGAGTTGCAGGTTCCCACGCTCGAGGGCGAAGTGCCGATTGCGATTCCGGCTGAAACGCAAACGGGTCAGCAATTCACGCTACGCGGGCGCGGTGTGAAATCGGTGCGCGGCGGTCGTACCGGTGATCTGGTCTGCCGTGTCGTCGTCGAAACACCTGTGCGTCTGACGCGCGAACAGCGCGACTTGTTCGAGCAGTTGGAAGCGACCTTTGCCAATGGCGAGGCGGACAAGCACACGCCTCGCGCCAAGACCTGGGTCGATGGCGTCAAACAGTTCTGGTCGCGCGTTACCTCGTAAGGCGCCAGCGACGCTGGATTCCGAGCGGGCTTGTTGCCAGTTCGGTCAAACGCGCTACCCTGTTCCAGTGAATCGAGGAACAGTCGCATGACGCAACCTATCCGTGTTGCCATCAATGGTGCGTCCGGTCGCATGGGCCGGGCGTTGCTCGCGCTCATACGCGAAGACCGGCGCTTTGAGCTGGTGCATGCGGGTGTTTCCGCGGGATCGGATCATGACGGCAAACCGGTGTTCGGTGAGCTGTCCACGTCGATTCGCTATAGCCATGATTGGCAGTTGGCTCGCAACGCCAATGTGGTTATCGACTTCAGCGGTCCGGATGGACTTGCTGCGGCTTTGACACATTGTGTCGAACACGGTGCGGCGCTTGTCACCGGCACCACCGGCATCGATGCATCACTTCAAAAGCAATTGGCAGATGCCGCTTCGCACATTGCTGTCTTGCATGCCGCGAACTTCAGCCTCGGCGTTGCAGTACTCACACGCTTGTTGCGCGAAGCAGCCGCGGCGTTGCCGGACTGGGATCTGGAAATCGTCGAATCGCATCACTCGCGAAAAGAGGACGCGCCTTCGGGTACCGCGCTCGCCCTCGGGCATGCCGCGGCGGATGCACGCGGTACCACGCTCGAGAAAGACGGCGTGTTCGCACGTGAGGGGCGTCCCGGCGCGCGCCACCGTGGTGCAATTGGCTTTGCCGTCGTGCGCGGTGGCGATGTCGTTGGAGAGCACGAGGCGTTGCTGCTAGGTCAGGGCGAGCGCGTGGAATTGAGCCATCGCGCGACCGACCGCTCGATCTTCGCGCGCGGTGCATTGGAAGCGGCCGCATGGCTGGCCGGTCACAAGCCCGGCGCTTACAGCATCGATCAGATGCTGCAGTCGCGGCAGGCAAAAACAACCGCATAAGCCGTCGATAAACACCCCGGTTGTTCGTATTCTCCGACCCCTGTACCATCCGCCCGTTGTCATTGGGGAGTAGCCATCCTCGCTGCACAGGGCGCCACGCCTTCGCATCGGGGAATCCGCGTCAACACACTTGAAGCCTTGATGCTTCGTGGCGCGGATGGTTGTCGCAGATGCTCACGTCAGCGATGGTTCGGCGAGACCTTTGGCCACACACGACTCACCCGGCCGGGCGAGCACGTGCGTGCGCCATTGGTTTTCTCGCTCGCCCGGCCCGGAATGTTCCATGCTCATCACGACGCTGCTCTTCCTGCTGTCTGCCGGGGTCATTTATCTGGCCTGCGAGTATTTCGTCAACGGCATCGAATGGCTGGGGCAAAAGCTCAATCTGAGCGCAACCGCGACGGGCACCGTACTTGCCGCATTCGGTACGGCGTTGCCGGAGAGCGCAGTCACCTTCGTTGCGGTAATCCTTGGGCGCACGCCTGAAGTTCGCGATATCGGTGTCGGCGCGGCGATGGGCGGTCCGCTGGTGCTTGCCACCATTGCCTATGCCGTGGTCGGCGTCGCCTTATGGATCAATCGCCGTCGCCTGGGCCGACACGACACGCGAGTGCGCGCGGGAGAAACGCGGCTTGCGCGCGATCAGGCGTGGTTTCTTTCCATTTTTGTCGTGAAGTGCACGCTTGGTCTGATCGCCTTTGCGTTCAAGCCATGGTTGGGCGTGCTGTTTCTCGCTGCCTATGCGCTCTATGTGTGGCGGGAACTGAATCACAACGATGAAACGTCCATCGACGAAGCCCTCGAGCCGCTGAAATTCCAGCCTCGTTCCGAGGTGCCGTCGTTGACGATGGTCGTGATACAGACGGTATTCGCGCTCGTGATCATTGCTGTCGCGTCGCACGTTTTCGTATCGCAAATCGAATCGATTGGCGTGGCGATGCATTTGCCGCCGCATCTGGTCGCTCTTTTGCTCAGCCCCGTCGCGACGGAACTGCCTGAAACGATGAATGCGCTTATCTGGGTGCGTCAAGGTAAGGAGCGCTTGGCACTCGCCAACATTTCCGGTGCGATGATGATTCAGGCCACTGTGCCTAGCGCGCTCGGTCTGTTCGCGACGCCATGGATGTTCGACAGGCCGCTGATCGCATCAGGCATCGTCACGGCGCTTGCGATCGTCTATCTGTGGTGGTTGTTCCATCGCGGCCGCGTCGACGGGCGTTGGCTGGTGCCCGTCGGATTGCTTTACGGTGTATTCGCCCTTTACGTGGGCTGGCACTTTTTCAGCGCGTGAAAAGCGAAAGGCTTATGCGTCGCGCGTCTTGTGCGACGCGCTGCGATCGCGATCGGCGCCCAGCTTGCGATCCAGCACGCCGAAGATTTTCTTGAAGGCGCGCGAAAACTTTCCGCGCTTGGTCTTGCGCAACTTCTCTTCTTCGCTGGTCAGCCATGCGACTTGAATGACGCGGCGCTCGCCTTCGTAGGGCAGGTGACCATGGAATGAGTTGTCGCAGCGCTTGAATACCGCGAACTCGCCATACAGCGGCTTCAGTTCGGGCGCGGCCATATCGTCGATGTTGTCGATGCGATTCAAGAAGCGCAGGCAGCCGTCGCTGGTGTCGGGCCACTGCGTGTTCAAGTAGAGCAGGGCAGTGGCAACCTTGGAGCGACTATCCGTATGAATCGTGCCGTGACGCTTGTTCAACGCGCGGCACAAGGTCACCAACGTCGGGTACTGACCCAGGTTTTCGATGCCCAGATGGCGCCCGATCGCGCTGGCGAACTGCGGCGTGGTCATCTGATTGACGAGGGCGTTGACCGACGGGCCACAGTCCACCGGGTCATAAGGGAAAAAGCCTGCGCTGGCGTATTTGGGGAAATCGCGTTCCAGGTCGCCACGCGCTTCATCGGGCAGCTGGCCGTGCGCAATCATGAACGGAAAGGGTTGCTCCCGGATATCCGTATCGGGACGGTCCAGTCGGATCGGATCGAGCAACACGGTCGCATTCATGAAGTTTGGCAGGTTCACCGGCTAAGTTGCCGCCAGTCTAGCGCGAGCGCGGCGCATATGACGTGCCGCGGCGCGTTTTTCAATGGCTGGTTTAGGTGGACAGAAAGGCTGCCAACGCTTAAAATTTATACCCGCCCGAGACTCTCCATGACCCAAGGTCCACAAGCCTGCTTTGATGCGGCTTGCGGACTTTGCTGCACCTAAAGGCGGCCCCACATGCCCATTTCCGCTCTGCTTGCCCTCGAAGACGGCAGCGTATTTCACGGACACTCCGTGGGTGCGACTGGCGACACCGTTGGCGAAGTTGTTTTCAACACAGCGATGACGGGCTACCAGGAGATCCTTACCGATCCTTCCTATGCCCGCCAGATCGTCACCCTCACATACCCCCACATTGGCAACACCGGTTGCAATGAGGAAGACGCCGAATCGACAGCCGTCCACACGGCCGGCCTGATCGTTCGCGATATCCCCCGCCGCGCAAGCAACTGGCGTAGTACGGAAAGCCTGCCCGACTACCTCAAGCGCAACGGCATCGTCGCCATCGCCGGTATCGATACACGCCGCCTGACGCGCATTCTTCGCGACAAGGGCGCGCAGAACGGTTGCATCGTTGCTGGCGAATCGATCGATGTCGACGCGGCACTCGCCAAAGCCCGCGCGTTCCCCGGCTTGAACGGTATGGATCTGGCCAAGGTGGTCAGCGTCGACAAGCCTTACGGTTGGAACGAAGGCGTGTATGACCTCGATCGCACGGCGTTCAATCAGCCCGCAAAGCGTTTCAAGGTTGTGGCGTATGACTTCGGCGCCAAGCGCAACATTCTTCGCCTGCTCGCCGAGCAAGGTTGCGAGATCACCGTAGTGCCCGCGCAGACGCCTGCCGCCGACGTGCTGGCCATGAAGCCCGACGGCGTGTTCTTGTCGAACGGCCCGGGCGATCCGGCCGTGTGCGATTACGCGATTGCGGCCACGCGCGAATTTCTCAATGCGAAGATTCCGCTCTTCGGCATTTGCCTGGGCCATCAGATCATGGGTGCTGCGCTCGGCGCGAAGACCTTGAAGATGAAATTCGGTCATCACGGTGCAAACCATCCGGTGAAAGATCACGACGATGGTCGCGTGCTGATCACCTCGCAGAACCATGGCTTCGCGGTCGATGCCGCAACGCTGCCTTCCAATGTACGCATTACGCATACCTCGTTGTTCGACGGTTCGCTGCAAGGCTTCGCGCTCACCGATCGTCCTGCCTTCTGCTTCCAGGGTCACCCGGAGGCAAGCCCAGGTCCGCACGACATTGGTTATCTGTTCGACCGCTTCGCCAAGCTGATGCAGGAGGCCCGCTAAGATGGCCAAACGTACCGATATCAAGAGCATCCTCATCATCGGCGCAGGCCCGATCGTCATCGGCCAGGCGTGCGAGTTCGATTACTCCGGCGCACAAGCATGCAAAGCGCTGAAGGAAGAGGGTTACCGCGTCATCCTGGTGAATTCCAACCCCGCCACGATCATGACCGATCCGGAGACGGCCGATGCCGTCTACATCGAGCCGATCAACTGGCAGACGGTGGAACGCATCATTGCGAAAGAACGTCCCGATGCCGTGCTGCCGACGATGGGCGGCCAGACCGGTTTGAACTGCGCACTCGATCTTGCCGACAACGGCGTGCTTGAAAAGTACAGTGTCGAACTGATCGGTGCGTCGCGCGAAGCCATTCGCATGGCAGAAGACCGCGAGCTGTTCCGCGTCGCGATGTCGGAAATCGGTCTGGAGTGCCCGAAGGCAGCGGTGGCGCGTTCATTCGAACAGGCCGTCGAAATTCAGACCACCGTGGGTTATCCGACGATCATTCGCCCCAGCTTCACGCTTGGCGGTTCGGGTGGCGGCATTGCGTATAACCGCGAAGAATTCGAAGAGATCGTCAAGCGTGGTCTGGAGCTTTCACCGGTGCACGAAGTGCTGGTGGAAGAATCCGTGCTCGGCTGGAAAGAATTCGAGATGGAAGTAGTCCGTGACAAAGCGGACAACTGCATCATCGTGTGCTCGATCGAAAACCTCGATCCGATGGGCGTGCATACGGGCGACTCGATCACCGTCGCGCCGGCGCAGACACTCACCGACAAGGAATACCAGCGCCTGCGCGATGCCTCCATCGCCGTGCTACGCAAGATCGGTGTGGATACCGGTGGCTCCAACGTGCAGTTCGGTGTGAATGCCGAGACTGGCCGTGTGGTGGTCATCGAGATGAATCCGCGCGTGTCGCGTTCGTCGGCGCTGGCCTCCAAGGCCACGGGTTTTCCGATCGCCAAGATCGCGGCGAAGCTCGCCGTCGGTTACACGCTCGATGAATTGAAGAACGACATCACCGGTGGTCTTACGCCAGCGTCGTTCGAACCGACCATCGACTACGTCGTCACCAAGATTCCGCGCTTTGCCTTTGAGAAATTCCCGCAGGCCGACGCACGCCTCACGACGCAGATGAAGTCGGTGGGCGAGGTGATGGCGATGGGCCGCAGCTTCCACGAATCGCTGCAGAAAGCGTTGCGCGGCCTGGAAATCGGTAAGACGGGTCTCAATCCGACGGGTCTGAACATCGACACGGAAGATGGTCTGGCCACGCTCAAGCGCGAACTGCGCGAGCCGCGTCCGGATCGCGTGTTCCATCTGGCCGATGCTTTCCGCGCCGGTCTCACGCTGGAAGAAGTGCACGATCTGAGCCGCGTCGATCCGTGGTTCCTCGCTGCTTTCGAAGACATCGTGCTGACCGAAAAAGAAGTGCAGGAACACGGCCTGACTGCGCTGGATGCATCGCGTATGCGCGAGCTCAAGCGCCTTGGTTTTTCCGATGCGCGTCTCGCCGAGCTGACCAGCACGGACGAAGCGGCGATTCGCCATCTGCGCCGCACGCTGGGCGTTCGTCCGGTCTACAAGCGCGTGGATTCCTGCGCTGCTGAATTTGCCACGCATACGGCCTATATGTATTCGACCTACGAGGAAGAGTGCGAAGCCAACCCGACCAACCGCGACAAGATCATCGTGCTGGGCGGCGGTCCGAATCGTATCGGTCAAGGTATCGAATTCGACTATTGCTGCGTGCACGCTGCACTCGCGCTGCGTGAAGACGGATTCGAGACCATCATGGTCAACTGCAATCCGGAAACGGTCTCGACCGACTACGACACCTCCGACCGCCTGTATTTCGAGCCGCTGACGCTCGAAGACGTGCTGGAGATTGTCGATCTCGAAAAACCGAAGGGCGTGATCGTGCAGTACGGCGGTCAGACGCCGCTCAAGCTCGCGCGTGCACTGGAAGCAGCGGGCGTGCCGGTCATCGGTACATCGCCCGATTCGATCGATCTGGCCGAAGACCGCGAACGCTTCCAGCAGATGATCACCAAGCTGGGTCTGACGCAACCGCCGAACCGCACCGCACGCAATGCCGATGAAGCGTTGGCGCTGGCGCGCGAGATCGGTTATCCGCTGGTTGTGCGTCCCAGCTACGTGCTGGGCGGCCGCGCGATGGAAGTCGTGTACGACGATGCCGATCTCTCGCGCTACATTCGCGAAGCCGTGCAGGTATCCAACGACTCGCCAGTGCTGCTGGATCGCTTCCTCGATCACGCCGTCGAAGTGGACGTCGATATCATTGCCGACACCACGGGCAATGTGCTCGTTGGCGGCATCATGGAACACATCGAAGAGGCCGGCGTGCACTCGGGCGATTCATCCTGCTCGCTGCCGCCGTACTCGCTGTCGCCGGCCATCCAGGACGAACTGCGCCGACAGGTCGGCCTGATGGCGAAGGAACTGAAAGTCATCGGCCTGATGAACACGCAGTTTGCGATTCAGGGCGACACGGTGTTTATTCTGGAAGTGAATCCGCGCGCATCGCGCACGGTGCCGTTCGTCTCCAAGGCGACCGGTGTGCCTCTTGCGAAGATTGCCGCACGTTGCATGGCAGGCCGCAGCCTGGTGGAGCAGGGCACCACACGCGAAGTCATTCCAGCTTATTACTCGGTGAAGGAAGCGATCTTCCCGTTCCTGAAGTTCCAGAACGTCGATCCTATCCTCGGGCCGGAAATGCGTTCGACCGGCGAAGTGATGGGCGTGGGCCGCAGCTTCGGCGCTGCGTTTGCACGCGGTCACGACGCCGCGGGCATCAAGACACCGCCCAAGGGCAAAGTGTTTGTCTCTGTACGCGATGCCGACAAGGATCGCCTGCTGTCTGTCGCGAAGGACATCACGGCGCGCGGTTTCAGTCTTGTCGCCACATCCGGTACGGCAACCTATCTGACTGGTCACGGTGTTGTGTGCGAGCGCATCAACAAAGTGCTCGAAGGTCGCCCGCATATCGTCGACCTGATCAAGAACGGCGAAATTGTCTATATCGTCAATACCACTGAGGGCAAGCAGGCGATCGCAGACTCGTTCTCGATTCGCCGCGAAGCCTTGCAACATCGCGTCACCTATTCAACCACTGTCGCAGGCGCGCGTGCGCTGGTTCATTCGCTGGATTACCACGACACCGGTGAAGTACACAGTCTGCAGGAACTTCACAAGGAGCTGAGCGCATGAGTCGCGCCCCCATTACCAAGGTAGGTTCGGAGCGCTTGCGCGGCGAACTGGAACGCTTGAAATCCGTCGAGCGTCCAAAAATCATTGCGGCGATTGCCGAAGCGCGTGCGCATGGCGATTTGAAAGAAAACGCCGAGTATCACGCTGCGCGTGAGCAGCAGAGCTTCATCGAAGGCCGCATCGCCGAGCTCGAAGCGGCGTTGTCGACGGCTGAAGTCATCGACGTGTCGCGCCTGACGCCAGGCAACAAGGTGGTGTTCGGCGCCACGGTGGATTTGGAAGATGAAGACAGTGGCGAGGCAGTGACGTATCAGATCGTTGGCGATCTTGAAGCAGACATCAAGCAGCGTCTGATTGCAGTGTCTTCGCCAATCGCACGTGCACTGATCGGCAAGAGCGCAGGCGACAGTTTCGAGTTCAAGGCGCCCAACGGTGTGAAGCATTACGAAATTACCGGCGTCAGCTACCAATAAGTCATCCGGCGCATTGACGCGTTTGTGCGCCGGCGATGTAAGTAGTTGAGGCTCTGTAAAAGCACAGAGCCTCATTTGTTTTAAGCAGCGACGTTATGAGTTGCGTGCAAGCTTTTAATCGCGTGCCGCTTCATCAGCGTGCCTATTGATTTTCAGGGCGGAATCCGGAAGTAAGGACAGGTACTTCTTCCGGAGTGTCTTTGATTGGGTTGTACATAAGAAGAACTTGCAGATCTAAGACGCAGTGAACCACGATCGGCAACAAAAGATTTCCAGTGAGAATGGCGAGCAGACCAAGCATCAAGCCCGCGATGGTCGTTCTCACGACACCGGCGGCTCCTTGGTAGAGATGACCGAACCCAAAAACGAGCGAGCTAAGCAGCCACGCGAACGTGAGGCCGAGTGCGGGGCCGCCATGGAGATGCCCTTGCAGATATTGGAGCAGGAATCCCCTGTATAGCAGTTCTTCGCATATGCCTGCGGTGAGGCAGACCAGCGACCACCGGAGACGTTCTGATGGCGTCACCGGTAACATAAAAACTAACGAGTGCATGGCTTTGCGATAGCGTGATCGAACGCTCGGCTTGAACGCACATTGGATGCCGGGCCAGAGCGCCAATAGGAAGAACACGGTTACGCATGCGGCAAGAGCGTAGTGAGCGATCGGGTTGTGAAAGAGCGATGCTCCTTCGCTGGTTTGCGGCGTCACCCAAAACAAGGTTTTGAATGAAGTAAGGGCAAGCGCGATGACCGTCGCCACCCAAGTCGAAATGATTATTTTGCGATAGGTGGCGAGTCGCGCGGCACTGCTGCTGAACTGTTTGAGTCGTTTTATCGACCGCAAATCGGCGAAAGGCGCAACTGCCACAAACGCGATGGCCAATATGTCTTGAGCGAGTCCAACGGTGCGTTGTACGTCCATGAACTTCTCTATAAGTAAATGTGAATTTACATTTACATATCTCCACCTTACTGTCTAGTCATGCCGAGAACAAAAAAGCGCCTTGATCACGAACCCAAGCAGCAACGAAGCCGCGAAACGCTGGAGCGCTTGCTGGCAGCCACCATCAAAGTCCTCGACGAGGAAGGCCTGGAGGGCGCTGTGATCCCGAAAATCGCCGCTGCTGCCAAGGTTGCCCCCGCCAGTGTCTACCGGCGATTTGCGGACAAAGATGCATTGTTGCGATCGGCATTCCTGCACATGTTGCGCAAGAGCAACGAGACAAATCGCGAACGTATAGGAAAGGCACTTCTGCGAAAAACGTTGGAGGAAAGTGCAGCCCAGCTGATGAATTCGCTGCTTGAACAGTACAAGCGTCACCCGCGCCTGTTGCGAGCGTTGGCGAAATTCATAGAGACAGACACGGACCAGGATTTTGCTACGGAGAGCAAATTATACGTAGCCGAAAACATCAGCCTGGTCGTGGATGCTTTGCTGACTTTCAGGGCTGAAATTGAACATCGTTTCCCGCGTCGCGCGTTGCAGTTTGCTGTGCTTACGGCGGCGAGTGCTGCCGAAGGCTATGCACTCGATCCATCATCCATGTGGCACGTAGTAGCTCCCGTTTCAGAGAAAGAACTGAAGGCGGAGCTGGCGCGAAGTTTTGTGGCTTATCTGCGGCACCGCTGACAAGCGCATCTAATGGGGCATATATCCGGGCATAAAAAAAGCCGCTTCGCAGCGGCTTTTTCATGCATTCGTAGCGCGGATCAACGCTGACGCGCTTTGAAGCGCGGGTTGCTCTTGCAGATCACGAACACTTTGCCGCGACGGCGCACAACCTTGCAGTCACGGTGCCGCTGCTTGGCGGACTTCAAAGAGGAAAGCACCTTCACGGCAGGCTCCTGAAACGATGTGAGTCAAAGAAAGCGTAGAAGTATAACTATTTGAATCACTTATCACAAGCCTAAGACTTGCTTGGCTTCAGAAACCGTTTGCAGGAACTGCTGGACCACCGGCGAGGGGTTTTCGATGCGGCTGGCGACGGCCAGCAGCAGATAGGCATCTGGATCGGCTAGGGGTACATAGCTGACGCCGGCGAGCTGGACGGCCCGCATGCTGGCAGGAACAAGCGCCATACCTATGCCGGCGGCAACCAGCGCGATCAGGCCATTGATCTGCTGGGCCTGCTGCCGTACCAGGGGATGAAAACCGGCCCTGGCAGCGAGCAGAACCAGCCTGTCGTACAGCGTCGCGGCGAGTTCACGAGGTTGGATCACGAACGGCTCGCCAGCGATCTCGCCTATTTCGAGGCTTTCACGATCCGCGAGGCGATGACCGGAGGGTAGGGCGAGCAGCAGTGGCTCGCGATCGATGACGTCCAGCCGCAACGCGTGAGCATCTTCCTCGTGGCTGGGTTCATCGCGTACGAAGCCGACGTCGATCTGGCCGGCGCGCAGCGCGGTGAACTGAGGCTCGGTATACATCTCGCTCAGCCATACGCGGACATTGGGTGCGTTCTGGCCGAGCCGCAACAGGGTCTGTGGGAGAGCAGGGTGGAAGGACACCGATACGGTGTAAGCCAGCTTGAGATGCCCGCTGAACCCCGCCGCAGCCTCCGTCACCTTAACCCGCGTTTCCTCGGCCATCGCAAGAATCTGACGCGCCTGTTCGAGGAAGATTTGCCCCGGCGCGGTCAAACTGACGTTCCTCTTGTCCCGGTCCAGCAAGCGGATACCCAGATCCTGCTCGAGCGCCTGGATCTGCTGGGATAACGGAGGTTGTGACAAATACAGCCGTTGCGCAGCTCGCGTAAAGCTGAGCTCCTCGGCTACCGCTACGAAATAACGCAATTGGCGAAAATCAAACATATATGACTTTCGTATAAATGGAGGGCTAAATATATATTTGATTCTGTATCGCGTCGATCATAATATAACTCTTGTCGCGGCACTGACCCCCTCCCCCCGAGTGCCGCAGACCCTCGCCCCGCAGCGACGCTACCCCCGCGGTATTCGGCCTCCCTCCCCAGAGCCACTACCGACGCGTCGCTGGCGGGGCGCTTCCTTTTCTACCTTTTGAAATAGAGCCTTACAGAACTCTTTTAGAGTTCTGCGGCAAGTCGTGTGCCTTGGGCGATAGCACGTTTGGCGTCCAGTTCGGCGGCGACGTCCGCGCCTCCGATGACATGCACGCGCTGGCCCTGGGAGGTCAGTGCATCAGCGAGGTTGCGGTTCGGTTCCTGGCCGGCGCAGACAACGACGTTATCGACAGGTAGGACCTGCGGCTTGCCATCGACCGTGATGTGCAGCCCTTCGTCGTCGAACCGGTCATAGGTGACGCCGCCGACCATCGTGACTTTCTTGTTCTTCAACGTCGCGCGATGCACCCATCCGGTGGTTTTGTTCAAGCGCGCGCCTGGACGACCTTCCGAGCGTTGCAGCAGCCATATCTGACGTGCCGGAGGTTCTGGGTGCGCCGGTTTCAAACCGCCGCGTTCCTCCAGCGTCATATCCACGCCCCATTCGCGTGCCCACCGCGTGACATCCGTGGTGGGCGAGGGCGCGTGTTCGGTGAGGAATTCCGCAACGTCAAAACCGATACCGCCCGCACCGATGATCGCAACCCGATGTCCGGCGAGTTTGTCGTGAGCGAGGATGTCGAGATAATTCAGGACACGCGGATCATTGCTTCCCGGAAAACTTACTTTGCGCGGGGTAATACCCGTCGCAATTACGACGTCGTCAAAACGCTGCGCGCGAATGGATTCGGCATCGGCGCTTTCGCCCAATTGAACGCGCACGCCAACATCGGTCAGACGATGGCGGAAATAGCGCAACGTCTCGTGAAATTCTTCCTTTCCGGGGATGCGTTTCGCGTAGTTGAACTGGCCGCCGATTTGATTCGCTGCATCGATCAGCGTGACATCGTGACCGCGTTCGGCAAGCGTTGTTGCACAGGCCATGCCCGCGGGGCCCGCACCGATGACGCCGATACGCTTGCGCGTTTGAGCAGGCACGATTTTCAATTCGGTTTCATGGCACGCGCGTGGATTGACCATGCAGCTCGCGCGCTGATTCTGAAACACGTGATCGAGGCATGCCTGATTGCACGCAATGCACGTATTGATGCGATCGCTGCGATCGGCTTTTGCCTTGATTGCCCATTCCGGATCGGCGAGCAACGGACGCGCCATCGACACCATGTCGGCTTCGCCGCTTGCAATGATCTGCTCGGCCACATCAGGCATGTTGATGCGATTGGTCGTGATAAGCGGAATGGAAACTTCGCCTTTCAGCTTCTTCGTCACCCATGCAAAACCTGCGCGCGGCACACTCGTGACAATCGTCGGTACACGCGCTTCGTGCCAGCCGATACCGGTGTTGATGATGCTCGCACCGGCCGCTTCAATCGCTTTTGCAAGCGTGACGATCTCTTGCCAATCCTGCCCGTTCTCGACGAGATCAAGCATGGACAAGCGATAGATGATGATGAAATCCGGACCGACAGCCTTGCGCATGCGCCGCACGATTTCCGCTGGAAAACGCATGCGCCGCGTTGCATCGCCGCCCCACTCATCGTTGCGCTGATTGGTGCGCGCTGCGATGAATTGATTGATCAAATAGCCTTCCGAACCCATCACCTCGACACCGTCGTAGCCGGCGTCTTGCGCGAGCTTGGCGCAGCGAACGAAGTCGTTAATGGTGCGCTCGACGCCGCGCGCGCTGAGTGCGCGAGGGGTGAACGGTGTAATGGGCGATTTGATACGCGATGGCGCCACGGACAACGGGTGATAGCCGTAACGGCCCGCATGCAGAATCTGCATGCAGATGCGTCCGCCCTCCGCGTGCACGGCTTGAGTAACCTTTCGATGTCGCGGTTTGTGCCATGGCATCGTCAGGCGTCCGCCGAAGGGCTTCAACCAGCCCTGGACGCTGGGCGCGATGCCGCCTGTCACGATCAAGCCAACGCCACCACGTGCACGCTCGGCGAAATACGCGGCGAGTTTGTCGAAATCGGCGGCTTTGTCTTCCAGCCCGGTATGCATCGATCCCATCAGGATGCGATTGGGCAAGGTGACGTTGCCCAGCTGGAGCGGGGCGAAGAGATGGGGGTAGCTCATGCGACGACCGTGTTCAAACGATCGTATGAATGTGCCGATTTATCTCTGTGGGCGCAAGTGGCCCACATGGGTCAGGTGACCCTTACGGCAGCAATTGTCGTACCAGCGAGATGTACTGCCGCATGGCTTCGTCTTGCGGCATACCCTTCAGTTTTGCCCAGGCTTCCTGCTTGGCCGTGCCGATGAAGTCGAAGAAGCCCGGCTGGCAGCCATGGACATCGCCATCGGAACCTTGCTTGTAGAAGGCGTAGAGCTGCAGGAGGGTGTCGTTGTCGGGGCGTTCGCCAAACCGCTTGATGTCCCTAGCGGCCTGTTCGAACTCGCTACGGAGATCATTCATGGCGGGTGCTTGCGGTAAAACGTCGATGAGTTGAGAGCTGGCTAGCATGTGCTTAGTACCTCAATAAACAAGTTAAGCTAAGCACTTCCCGTGCCATCAGGTCATCCCATGCCGACGAGTCCGCCTGCGCCCGTACTGACCATCGACGGACCTTCCGGATCAGGCAAAGGGACCATCAGCCGGCTGGTAGCCGACCATCTGGGCTGGCGTTTGCTTGATTCGGGGGCGTTGTATCGGGCGGTGGGCTATGCAGCGGGCATGGCAGGTTTGGACCTGTCCGATGCCGAGGCAGTCACCCGTTGCGCGGAAACGACCAAAATCCAGTTCCGCGCGGGGCCTGATGATGGCGAGACGCGCGTGATTGTCAATGGTCACGATGCCACAGACGAGCTTCGGACCGAGACAGCGGGGGCGGCGGCGTCGGCCATTGCCTCGGTCCCCTCCGTCCGCCAGGCCTTGGTAGCGCTGCAGTTGAGCTTCCGCAAGCAGCCTGGGCTTGTGGCCGATGGCCGGGACATGGGGACGGTGATTTTCCCTGACGCCCGGTTCAAGGTGTTTCTGACCGCCAGCGCGGCCGAAAGGGCGAAAAGGCGCTATAAGCAGTTGAAGGAAAAGGGGCTAAGCGTTACACTTGCATCCCTTCAGAGCGAAATTGAAGCGCGTGATACCCGTGATGCATCTCGGGCTGTCGCGCCGCTCAAACCCGCCCGCGATGCGGTGTTGGTGGATACCACCGGCATGGGGATCGAGGATGTGGTCGCAAAAGTTTTGACCGTCGTCAAACCGTGAAACGGTGGCGGCGGTATTGGTGCTCCATGTCACGGCATGGGGTTGTGGTCAACGGTGAGAGGAAGCGATTTCCGAATCACCCATAACCGGTGGGCCTCGCCCATGCGCGAATATCCGACGGCGCATGTGCACAAGGGCCTTTTCTTATTTACGGAATCAACATGACTGAAAGTTTTGCCGAGCTGTTTGAACAGAGCCAACAGGCCATCTCCAAGCTGAAGCCGGGTGCCATCGTCACGGGCATCGTTGTGGAAATCCGCAACGACGTCGTCGTGATCAACGCTGGCCTCAAGAGCGAAGGCATCGTCCCGATCGAACAGTTCAAGGACGAGAAGGGCGAGTTGGAAGTACAGGTGGGTGATGAGGTGAAGGTTGCCCTCGACGCCCTGGAAGACGGCTTCGGCGAGACCAAGCTCTCCCGCGAGAAGGCCAAGCGTTCGATGGTGTGGGACGACCTGGAACAGGCGTTCGACAAGGAAGAAACCATCACCGGCATGATCTCGGGCAAGGTAAAGGGTGGCTTCACCGTCGACATCAAAGACGTCCGCGCGTTCCTTCCCGGTTCGCTCGTCGACGTGCGTCCGGTGCGCGATCCGGTCTACCTCGAGGGCAAGGCACTCGAATTCAAGATCATCAAGCTCGATCGCAAGCGCAACAACGTTGTGGTCAGCCGCCGCGCTGTGGTGGAGACCGAGTTCTCCGAAGAGCGCGAGAAGCTGCTGGAACGCCTGACCGAAGGCGCAGTGGTGAAGGGCACCGTCAAGAACCTCACCGACTACGGCGCGTTCGTGGATCTGGGCGGTATCGATGGTCTGCTGCACATCACCGACATGGCGTGGAAGCGCGTGCGTCATCCGTCCGAAGTCGTCAACGTCGGCGACGAGCTGGATGTTCGCGTGCTCAAGTACGACCGCGAGCGCAACCGCGTTTCGCTGGGCCTCAAGCAGCTGGGCGACGATCCGTGGGTCAACATCTCGCGTCGTTATCCGGTCGGCAGCCGTCTGTTCGGCAAGGTCTCCAACGTTACCGATTACGGTTGCTTCGTTGAGATCGAACCGGGCGTCGAAGGTCTGGTCCACGTGTCCGAAATGGATTGGACCAACAAGAACGTCAATCCGGCCAAGGTTGTGCAGGTCGGCGACGAAACCGAAGTGATGGTGCTGGACGTGGATGAAGAGCGTCGCCGCATCTCGCTGGGTATCAAGCAGACGCGTTCCAATCCGTGGGAAGCGTTCGCAGCGATGCACAAGAAGAACGACAAGGTGTCCGGTCAGATCAAGTCGATCACCGACTTCGGCATCTTCATCGGTCTGGACGGTGGCATCGATGGTCTCGTGCACCTGTCCGACATCTCCTGGCAGGCGTCGGGTGAAGACCTCGTCCGCAACTTCAAGAAGGGCGACGAGATCGAAGCCGTCGTGCTCGCCGTGGATCCGGAACGTGAGCGCATCTCGCTCGGCATCAAGCAGATGGAGCAGGATCCGTTCGGTCATTTCATGGCCGTCCATCCGCGCGGCACCATCGTCAACGGCACCGTGAAGGAAGTTGACGCGAAGGGCGCCGTGATCGATCTGGGTGATGGCGTCGAGGGTTACCTCCGTGCAAACGACATCGCCAAGGAGCGCATCGAAGATGCTACGCAGCATCTGAAGGTGGGCGACGCGGTCGAAGCCAAGTTCACGGGCATGGACCGTAAGGGTCGTCAGTTGTCGCTGTCGATCCGCGCCAAGGACGAGGAAGAGCTGCAAGACGCGATGGCGGAATATTCGTCGGCGTCCGGTGGCACGACCAAGCTTGGTGCGTTGCTCAAAGAGCAGCTCAACAAGGCTGACTAAGTAGTGCTTGCAGTGGGGCGGCGGTTACGCCGCCCCAACTCGTTCCACGTCACGGACATTGGGGACCCATGACCAAATCCGAGCTCATTGAGGCGCTAGCTAGGCGCCAGACCCATCTTGCGTTTGGCGACGTCGAGTTGGCAGTCAAGAACGTCATCGAACAGATGAGTCAGGCCTTGGCTACCGGCGAACGTATCGAAGTACGCGGTTTCGGCAGCTTTGCGCTGCATTACCGTCCGCCACGTATGGGCCGCAATCCGAAAACCGGCGACGCGGTTGCGTTGCCAGGCAAGCATGTTCCGCATTTCAAGCCAGGCAAAGAGCTGCGCGAACGCGTCAACATGCATCTGGAGCAGAAGAACGGTTAAGCCGTTCCATGCCCGAATCGTATTCCGACAGGCAGGCGACTTTTAGTCGACCCTGCCTTTCTTTTTTTGCGAATGGCGCAACGCTGACTGCGACTGAATCGACGTGCAGTCATACCTGTGCCACTCACAGTCAATCAGGTAAAGTTGTGCAATGCGATTGATCGTGACGCTACTACTGCTGTTGTTCATCGCCGGGGGTGTTGTACTCGGGGCGCTTAATGCCGATTTAGTCGGCTACGACCTTGCCTTCGCGCGTGTCCAGGTTCCCAAGGGAGCAGCCTTGCTCTCTGTGCTGGCACTCGGCTGGGTGCTGGGCGGATTGACCGCATGGCTTGGCGTGACGACCCGACATCGGCGCGAACGTCGGCATTCTGCCAAGGCTCAGGGCGCCAAGGTACCCAAGACATCATGAGCGCCTTCTACCCGCTGCTGGCTCTGCTCATACCGGCGGCCTTTCTAAGTGGCTGGTGGACAGCCCGCCGCGCCGGTGTGCGCCGCTCGGGTGCGCAGGTCAGCGAGCTGTCTTCCGATTACTTCCGTGGCTTGAACTATCTGCTCAACGAGGAGCAGGACAAAGCTATCGAGGTGTTCCTCAAGCTCGCCGAATACAACCGGGACACCGTAGAAACGCACTTAGCATTAGGTAATCTCTTTCGGCGTCGAGGCGAAGTGGACCGCGCGATTCGTCTTCATCAGCATTTAGTGTCCCGGCCCGGCTTGTCCGAAGGCATGAAGACCGTTGCCTTGCTTGAGCTTGGCGAGGATTACATGCGTGCCGGTTTGCTCGATCGCGCGGAAGCTTTGTTTTCCGACCTCGTTGCGATGAACGCGCACGCGCCATCCGCGTTGCGTCACCTGATCGCCATTTATCAGCACGAGCGCGACTGGCATAAAGCAATCGAACACGCACGTCGTCTCGAAACGATGACGGGCGAAGAAGAAGAAACCACCATCGCGCAGTTCTATTGCGAACTTGCCGAACAAGCGCGTCAACATGGCGCACGTGCGGAAGCACGCGACTATTTGCAGCATGCCTTTGCGTGCCAGCCCGATTGTGTGCGCGCCTTCATGCTCACGGGGCGTCTGCATGCCGAAGAAGGGCAACACGCTGAAGCGGTCGAGGTCTACGAACGCGCGGTCGATGCTGACATCGCCTTCGTGCCTGAGATTTTGCCACCGCTGCTGGACAGCTATGCGCGCTCTGGTCAAATGGAGCGTGCAGAGCGCTTCCTGCGCGACATTCTTGCGCGCTATCACGGTATTTCACCGGTTCTCGCATTGACGCATCTCTACGAGCAGCGGGATGGCGAAAAACCTGCGATTGAATTTCTTACGTCGCAATTGCGTCAGCGCCCCTCCGTACGCGGCCTGATGGCGCTTATCGATGCGACGATGGACAAGATCGAAGGCGAGGCGCGCGAGAACTTCCTGATCCTTCGCGACCTTACGCACAAGTTGCTCGAAGGGCAGGCGATGTATCGCTGCAGCCATTGCGGTTTCGGTACGAAAGCACATCACTGGCAGTGCCCTAGTTGCAAAGGGTGGAGCACTATCAGGCCAATTCACGGTGTGGCCAATGAGTAATGCCGTCGTGGCTACGTTCGCCCCGATCGCACTTTACGTTCTGATTGCTTTTCTTCTGGCGCTGGGCGTCGTGCGCGCTGCGATTGCCTACGCGCATCGCCGTGGCATGTTCGATCAACCCGGTCAGCGGCGCTCGCACAAAGTGCCCACACCACGTGGTGGCGGCATCGGCATTATTGTTGCCGTCGTGCCAACGATGCCGTTGTGTCTGCTGTTTGTACAACCTGTGTGGCCGATATTTACGGTTGTTGCATTGATCGTCGCGGTCGTGATGGTCGCGTGGATTGGTTGGTGGGACGACCATAGTTCTTTGCCCGCACTTCCACGTTTTGGTGTGCAAGTTCTTGCTGTCGCTATTTTTTGCGTCGCGTTGCTCATGGATGGTCCTAGCTGGTTCTGGCTACCGTTGCTCGTTTTGGCGGGAGCATGGAGCATCAATCTGCACAATTTCATGGACGGTATAGATGGCCTGTTGGCGCAACAAGGCGTCTTTGTCGCATGTGGCATGACAGTACTGTCATGGTTTGCCGGTCAGCCCGCGCTGGCCACAGCATCGGCCTGTGTTGCAGCGGCATGCCTGGGGTTCTGGTACTTCAACCATGCACCTGCCCGTATTTTTATGGGGGATGTTGGCAGCGGCAGTCTTGGCCTGCTTGTTTTCGCTCTAACTACCATGCTCTGGAAAGCGAGCTGGCCACTGGTTTGGGCATCCCTGATCCTCAGTTCAGCTTTTGTGACGGATGCGACCCTTACTCTTCTTACACGTATTCTGCGCGGACGCCGCTGGTACACTGCCCACCGCGAACATCTGTATCAATGGATTGTACGCAGGGGGCACGCACATGCTGTGGGGGCGGCGTGGTATTTCGGGTGGAATCTGTTGGTAGCGGTGCCATTCGCAGCGTGGGCGTTCGAAAAACCAGGGATGGGGCTAATCGCTTGCGTCCTTATTTATTCGATCGCTTCGGCTGTTTGGCTCGTTGCTAAGCGTCGTTACATCCAGCGAGATCGATACAAGGTTCGGCATGTCCATACGTAAACTAGTAGGCGTCGTTCACCCGCGAGTGGCCGTGGTTGCCCACGACCTGCTGGTCACAGCGCTCGCTTGGTGGGTGGCCAAGGAACTTCGCTACGCTATCGACCCGCAACTCCCGGTTACCTTCGGTTTCTTCGAATTTCCGATTGTCCTTCTTGTACAAGGTCTGATCTACGCGTGGACCGGGCTGTACAAAGGCGTATGGCGATTCGCCAGTCTTCCTGATCTGTGGAACATCTTGCGCGCCGCCATCGTCGGAACGGTGGCCATCGGTGTAGCACTCTTCCTGTATGGACGTTTGGAAGGTGTGCCGCGCTCCGTATTGTTGTTGTATCCGTTCGTGCTTGCGCTGTTTCTTGGCGCTCCGCGCCTGGCGTATCGATTCTGGAAAGACAGCCGCATCGATCTTTTCATGAATGCCAAAACACAGCGTGTGCTGATCGTCGGTGCGGATCGTGCCGGCGAAGCGCTTGCGCGCGATCTTCATCGCGATAGTCGTTATGTGGTGGTCGGCTTCGTCGACGATCAACGTTCGCTGCGCGGCGCGCGCATCAACGGCAAGCCTGTGCTCGGCACTCTGGACCAGCTTCCGGATGTCGCCAAGGAAGCCGCGGTACAAATGCTGTTGATTGCGTTGCCCGGTGCAAATGCACGACTGATGCGACACGTGGTCGATTTGTGCGACCGCACGGGTTTGCCTTACCGCACCGTGCCCAAGCTGGAAGATGTCGTCGCAGGGCGTGCCCAATTCAACCAAATCAAGGAAGTATCGATCGAGGACTTGCTGGGTCGCGATGCGGTGGAGCTCGATTGGACACGTATTCGCGAAACGTTGACGGGGCGTCGCGTGCTGGTGACGGGGGGCGGTGGCTCCATCGGCTCGGAGCTTTGCCGCCAGGTCGCTCGGCTGGGCGTCCAAGCACTGACCATCGTCGAATCCAGCGAATACAACCTCTATCAGATTTCACAGGAATTGCGTGCTGCTTATCCAGAGCTTCTGCTTAACAGCGTGCTCGCCGATTGCGGCGATCCCATCGCTATGCGCCGCCTGTTTACGGAGGTAAGGCCGCAGGTGGTTTTCCATGCGGCGGCGTATAAGCATGTTCCGATGTTGCAAGGACAGTTGCGCACCGCGGTTCGGAACAATGTGCTGGCAACACGCAACGTGGCCGATCTCGCGCACGAAACGCGCGTCGAGTGCTTCGTGCTTATCTCGACGGACAAAGCGGTCAATCCCACCAGTGTGATGGGTGCTTGCAAACGCATTGCCGAAATCTGGTGTCAGAATCTCAACGCAAATTCCAGCACGCACTTCATTACGGTGCGGTTCGGTAACGTACTTGATTCGGCTGGATCGGTCGTGCCCCTGTTCCGTCAGCAGATCAGTTCGGGTGGCCCGGTGACGGTAACGCACCCGGAAATCTCGCGTTACTTCATGACCATTCCGGAAGCCACGCAACTCATTTTGCAGGCGGCAGCCCTGGGCAAAGGCGGCGAAATCTTTGCACTGGATATGGGTGAGCCGGTGAAGATACGTGACCTCGCCGAGCAGATGATTCGTCTTGCTGGCAAGAAGCCCGGCACCGAGATACCGATTGTGTATACCGGTTTGCGTTCCGGTGAAAAACTCTTCGAAGAGCTGTTTCATCCGCTGGAGAACTACAGCGCAACCGCGCACAACAAGATCTTCCTTGCGCAACATCGCCCGGTCTCATGGGATCTGTTGCAGGTACAGATGACCCGAGCAGCTGACTCGGTGCGCAGTTACGATGAAGAGGAATTGCGGCGCTGCGTCTCCAACCTGCTGCCGTCGTTCTGCTGGACCGATGTGGCACAGCCGGATAACGTTGTTTCGATTCGTCGCAATGAAATGGGAGAGAAGTGAGTGAGTAAGCCCTTGCGCAAAGTGGTATTTCCGGTTGCCGGTCTAGGTACTCGTTTTCTTCCCGCGACCAAAGTTGTTGCCAAGGAAATGCTCCCGGTATTGGATAAGCCGCTTATCCAGTACGCGGTCGATGAAGCCGTCGACGCTGGTGCCGATACGCTGATCTTTGTCACCAATCGTTACAAACACGCTATTGCCGATTACTTCGACAAGGCTTATGAGCTTGAAGCGAAGTTGCAGGAGAAGGGCAAGGACGAACTCCTGGCGCTGGTGCAAGGCACGCTTCCCAAACATGTGCGTGCGATTTTCGTGACCCAACCCGAGGCGCTTGGACTTGGTCATGCGGTGCTTTGCGCCAAACCGGTGGTAGGCGATGAGCCGTTTGGAGTCGTGCTCCCCGATGACCTGATCTGGAATCAGGGCAAGGGCGCTTTGCGCCAGATGGCCGAGCTGGGTGAGACGGAAAAAGCTGGCGTCATTGCGGTGGAAGAAGTACCGCACGATCAGACCGACAAATACGGCATCGTCGATGCCGAACCCATCGACACACGAAGCGCGCGCATCCGCTTCATGGTCGAGAAACCCAAGCCGGCCGATGCGCCGTCCAACCTCGCGGTGGTCGGCCGTTACGTGCTGCCCGGCCGCATCTTTCAGCTACTCGAACAGACGACGCCTGGTGCAGGCGGCGAGATACAGCTCACGGACGCCATCGAGGCGCTTTTGAAGGAGCAGGGCAAGGTGCTTGCCTATCGTTTTGAAGGCACCCGTTTTGACTGCGGGAACAAAGCCGGCCTGGTGCGCGCCACCATGCATATGGCCATGCAGGACCCGACACTCGCCAAAGTCGTCCGAGAGTTCAAGCAACACTGACGGCAGGCCTGGCGCCGAGCCGATACGGCGCCTGCTATTTTTTCGTCATGCTTCTGCCCGAGGCCGTACGGTCGTGCCAGAATCCTGACCGCAAGCTGCCATTTTCAATGCGCAGTATGTGCATGGGGAATCTTGTTCGTAGTGGTTCATGCCTGTCGGCGTGAGCCTTCCCTACAGCTGGGCGAACGCCGCGGCGTGCAAAACGCCGGGGTCATACACGGATTGAATATCGGAAGGCATCATGGATCTGCTGCGTTTTCTGCTTATGCTGCCCGTGCGCCTCGTGCGCGGTGTGCTCAGCGCACTGGGCTGGATATTGGCGCCGTTGGTCGGCAACGTCACCTGGGCAGCCCCAACGTGGATGCACGTCGTGCGCCGACGCCCCTTACGTTCGGCTTCGGCCGTTCTCGTCGCGGTACTGGTTGCTGCTGGCAGCTGGTACGGATGGCAGTGGTATAAGCATCGCCCGCGGCCGCCCGAACCGCTTCGCATCACCTGGCAGATCAACGCGCCTGCGATCACCGATTACACCAAGCTGCCGCTGGTCATCCAGCCGCTTGAGGTTGATTTTTCGGCCTCTGCCGCACCCATTGAACTGGTTGGCAAGCAAGTAACCACCGGCATCACCATGCAGCCCGATACCAAGGGGCAATGGACCTGGGTGGATGACAAGACATTGCGCTTTACGCCCGCCGCCGACTGGCCGGTCGGACAGCATTACAAGGTTCGTTTCGATATCCCGCAGGCGTTTGCGCATCACGTACTGCTCGCGGACGATCACTTTGAATTCGATACGCAGCCATTTTCGGCGACGCTTGGTCGCGGCGAGTTTTATCAAGACCCGCAGGACCCAACAGCAAAAAAGACCATCATCCCCGTCAATTTCAACTATCCAGTCGATAGCGCGCAATTGGAAAAACGTATCGAGCTCGCACTGGACGGACAGGGTGGTAAAGCCTCTACGCCGCTCAAGTTCAGCGTTACGTACGATCAATACAAGTTGCACGCATGGATTCATTCACAGCCGCTGGATTTGCCGCGCGACGACGGTTCGGTGTCGCTGAAACTTGATAGCGGCGTACAGAGTTCCCGCGGCGGCGAGGGCACTAACGCCGACCAAAGCGCCAGCGTGCGCGTGCCGGGCCTCTATAGTTTAGCCGTGCAGGACATCAATCCAACACTCGTTGATAACGACAAGTACGAACCCGAGCAGGTGATGGTCGTTAACTTGAACGGTGCCGTGCGTGACAGCGATCTCGCAGGTCTCGTTCATGCATGGGTATTGCCCGCGCACAAACCGGGTGTCGATAACGCCGATGACGGCCAATACGACTGGAGTACGGGCGAAGTTGGTGTAGATACGCTGCGCAAGTCGCAAGAGCTGCCGCTGGAAGTCGTGCCCACCGAGAACGACTACCAGGAATTGCAGAGCTTCAAGTTCCACGCCGATCCGGGTCAGCGGATCTACGTTCGTGTGGACAAGGGACTGAAGTCGTTTGGCGGATACATCCTTGGTGCGCCTTCGGTGCAAATCGTCACCGTGCCCGACTATCCGAAACTCTTGCGTTTCATGGCTGACGGTTCGCTGCTTTCGCTCAGTGGCAGCAAACGCATTTCCGTCGTGTCGCGCAATATGACCGGCATGCGGCTGGAAGTCGGACGCGTGCTGCCGGATCAATTGCAGCATCTGGTCAGTCTCAATCAGGGTAACTACAGCCATCCGCAGCTTATTTACGGATTCGGTGAGGAGCACATCGTTGACCGTTATGAGGTTAAACGTGCGTTCCCGACCGGCGATCCCGCGCACGCGCACTACGAAGGTGTGGATCTGGGTCAATACCTCCAGGAAGGCAAGCGCGGTGTATTCCTGCTGCACTTGTACGACTTCGACCCGGCCGCTGAGAAGAAACAGGCTGACGAAGCGGCGAAAGCCAAGGCTTTTGCAAAGCAGGGCATTGCGCCGCCGCCTGCGGGCGCGCAACCGGACCCGGATGCATCGAGCGACGACAGCAGCGCAAACGATGACTCCAACGACAGTGCCGAAGACAGCCGCCTGATTGTCGTTACCGATCTGGGCATGCTGGTGAAGCGTGCGCTGGATGGAAGTCAAGACGTCTTCGTGCAATCCATTCGTACCGGACAACCCGTCGCCGGTGCGGAAGTATCCGTGCTTGCCGTCAACGGCCAAACCTTGTTTACCGAAAGCACCGGCGCCGATGGCATGGTGCATTTCCCAACGTTCAAAGGTCTGGATCGGGAAAAGCAGCCGTCCCTGTATGTGGTCAAGAAAGCCGACGATCTTTCCTTCCTGCCGATTGGCGGCAGCGACAGGCAGCTGGACTATTCGCGCTTCGACATTGGCGGCGAAGCCAGTGCGGTGAATCCTGGTACGTTGTCCGGCTACCTATTCTCCGATCGCGGCATCTATCGCCCGGGTGATGACATCCACATTGGTCTGATCGTCAGAGCCGCGAGCTGGGTGCGCGATGTAGCAGGTATTCCGCTGCAAGCGGAGGTGGTCGATCCACGCGGTGTGACCGTCAAGCAAATCCCGCTGAAAATGGATGACTCCGGCTTTGGCGAATTGACGTACACACCATCCGAAACCGCGCCGACCGGCACTTGGACGGTCAATCTGTACATCGTGCGCGACGGCAAAGCCGATACGCAGATTGGCAACACCACCGTGCAGGTGAAGGAATTCCTGCCGGATCGCATGAAGGTCGAAGCGAAGTTATCGAGCCAGGTGACCGAGGGCTGGGTGAAGCCCGCTGGGCTGAAAGGCATCGTCGATGCGCAGAATCTGTTTGGCACTCCCGCTGCCAATCGTCGTGTGGAAGCGTCGCTTACCTTGCGTCCGGCATGGCCTGCGTTCCACAGCTGGCCCAACTATCACTTCTACGATGTGCATCGTGCGAAGGATGGTTATGACGAAGCCTTGCAGGATGGCAAGACCGACGACAACGGCCATGCCGAATTCGATCTGGATTTGAAGAAGTACGCCGATGCGACGTATCAGCTTTACTTTCTTGTCAAGGCGCACGAAGCCGACGGCGGCCGCAGTGTGGCCGCCGCAACACAGAGCCTCGTATCCAGCAACGATTGGCTGGTGGGTTACCGCAGCGATGACGACCTCGATTACGTCGATCGCAATGCTGTGCGAAAAGTGCATCTAGTGGCGATCGATCCGCAGGCTAAATCGATCAAGCTCGATGGCCTAAAAGCGCAGTTGATCGAGCGCCGTTACGTTTCCGTACTCACCAAGCAGGATTCGGGCGTCTACAAATACCAATCGCGTCTCAAGGAAATTCCGGTCAACGAACAGCCGCTACTGATTCCCGCGGGTGGCCTAGATTACGCATTGCCAACCGACAAACCTGGCAACTATGCGCTAGTGATCCTGCGCGGCAGCGATCGCATCGAAGTCAACCGCATCAGCTATTCGGTGGCCGGTGCCGCCAACCTGTCGCGTTCGCTCGATCGCAATGCCGAGCTTCAGCTCAACCTGGAAAAGCCCGATTACAAGCCCGGCGACACGGTGAACATTTCCATCCACGCGCCATATGTTGGCAGCGGCCTGATCACCATCGAGCGCGACAAGGTGTACGCGCATGCGTGGTTCCACGCCGACACCACCAGCTCCGTCCAGCAGATCACGATTCCGAAGGACTTCGAGGGCAACGGCTACATCAACGTGCAATTCGTCCGCGATCCATCGTCAGATGAGATTTTCATGAGCCCGTTGAGTTACGGCGTGGTGCCGTTCTCGGTGAATCTGGATGCACGCCGCGATCCGATTACGGTGGAATCGCCCAATCTGGTCAAACCGGGCGATACGGTCACCTTCAAGCTGCATGCGGATCATCCGGCCAAAGCGGTCGTCTTTGCGGTGGACGAAGGCATCCTGCAAGTGGCGCACTACAAGCTCGGCGATCCGCTGACGTATTTCTTCCGCAAAAAGATGCTGGAAGTTCAGACGTCGCAGATCCTCGATCTCATCTTGCCGGATTTTGAAAAGTTGATGGCTAGCGCGGCAGCGCCCGGCGGCGATGCCGATGCGGCTATCGGCAAACAATTGAATCCGTTCAAGCGCAAGCGCGACAAGCCGGTGGTGTTCTGGTCGGGCATCGTCGATGTCGATGGCGAGAAAGATTTCACGTATACCGTGCCGGACTATTTCAACGGCAAGCTTCGCGTGATGGCGGTCGCTGTCTCGCAGGATCGCGTGGGCACCTACGAAGGTGCGACGACCGTGCGCGGCGACTTCGTGCTGTCGCCGAACGTGCCGACTACGCTGGCTCCGGGCGATGAGGTGGATATCAGTGTCGGTGTCGCCAACAATCTGACTGGCCTGGGCGGTAAGCAGGTGCCGGTTGCGGTAACGCTGAAAACCGGCCCGCAGCTGCAAGTAGTCGGTGCGCCGACGCAAAACATCAGTCTCGCCGAAATGCGCGAGGGCGTCGTGAAGTTCCGCGTCAAAGCAACGGATCAGCTTGGCTCGGGACATCTGGCCTTTACTGCCGCGTACGGCGACAAATCGGCAGGTCAGGCGGTGGATGTGTCGGTACGGCCGGCCTCGGCGTATCGCACTCAGGTCGATGTTGGCCAGGTTGCCACGCGAAGCCAGATCGATACCGCGTCACTCAGGCCGATGTACGACGCCTACGCAACGCGCGACGCGGCGATCTCGCCGTTGCCCGTCGTGCTGGCACAGGGCATTACCAGCTACTTGGTTAACTATCAAAATTATTGCAGCGAGCAGATCGTGAGTGCAGCGATGCCGCGCCTGATCATGGACAAGTGGCCGCAGGTTCCGGTCTTCAATCACGTGCTGCAGCCGGTTTTCGCCGAAAAGAAAATCAGCAACGCAGAAGCCGTCTCGAAGCTTCTGGATGTGCTCCACTCGCGTCAGAACAGCGAGGGCGGATTTGGTCTCTGGTCGGCGACACCTGATTCAGAGCCGTTTGTTTCCAACTACGCCATGAACTTCATGCTGGAGGCGCGCGACCGCGGCACGCCCGTTCCACAGGACATGCTCGATGCAGGCAATAAGTATCTGCAACAGCTCGCCAACGACAACGGTATGGACTCGCTCGATTTACTACGTCAGCGCGCCTATGCCGCGTATCTGTTGACACGTCAGGGCAATGTCACCACCAATGCCTTGGCGTCGATCCAGAAACGCTTGCAAGAAGCCTATCCGGAAGATTGGAAGAACGATCTTGCGGCAGCTTGGCTGGCCGCGTCATACAAACTTCTGAAGCAGGATGATGAGGCGAATCGTTTGATGGCCGGCCCCGAGAAAGCACTTGTGCGCTCGGAAGCTAGAGAGAAGTATTTCTACAGCTACTACTACGATCCGCTGGTTCGTGACGCTACGGTGCTGTACCTGCTGTCCAAGCACTTCCCGGATCGCGCCAAGGCACTTCCGCCTCGTGTGTTCGAAAATCTCGCGTGGCCGATGGCACATGACGACTACAACACGCTATCGTCATCCATGACGATTCTTGCGCTGGACAGCTACGCCGATCAGACGTCGGCAGAGTTGGACAAGCTCGGCATTCAGGAAGTGCATGCGGACGGAAGCACGAAAACCATTTCCAGCATTGAAGGCAATCTGCTTCAGGCGGGAAGTTGGGATGTATCCGCCAGCAAACTGCGCTTCGTGAACCAGAGTACGTTGCCTGCATGGCATGTCGTCAGTCAGGGGGGCTACGACAGCAGGCAACCGTCGGATGCCATCAAGAATGGCATTGAGGTCATACGCGATTACACCGATGACCAAGGAAAAGCGGTCGATACGTTGACCGTTGGCCAGGAGATCAACGTGCATGTTCGCATTCGCGCAACGGGCGACGATGGTATCGGCAATGTGGCCGTCGTCGACTTGTTGCCGGGCGGTTTTGAACCGGTTATCGAGCCGCCCCCGCCGGTCAACGCGCCGCAAAATGCCGACAACAGCGGCGGCGACAACAGTGGGAATGACAATAGCGATAACGGCAACAATGATTCGGGCAACGGCAATCCACCACCCGCTCCCGCGTGGCGCTCGACGATCGGCTTGCCGCAGTCGACATGGCAGCTCGACTATGCGGACATCCGCGAAGACCGCGTCGTGATCTACGGCACGGCGACGCCTGATGTCCACGAGTTCGTCTATCGCATTCGTGCAACCAACGCAGGCAAATTTGCCGTACCGCCAGCGTATGCCGAATCGATGTACGACCGCTCCATCCAGGCGCGTTCCGCTGGTGGCGCAACGTTGACCGTGACGGATAAGCCCTGAGCAGACAGGCGCCCTCTCTTCGGATGGAGAGGGCGCTTTACACGCGCATTGCAGACATGCCAACCGTCATTCGCAGCTCGCTGAAAACTGTCACACGCTGGATCCAGCGCTGGCAGAACTGGTTGATGGGTACGGCACTTATTCTTGCTGTTCTCGTCGGCTGTCGTCTGTGGCCACATCAGCCACTACGGGGATGGTTTCCCTCATCGACGGCTGTCTACGATGACAAAGGGCGCTTGCTGCGATTGACGCTTTCAAGCGATCAGCAATATCGCTTGTGGGTGCCGTTGAAAGACATCTCACCTCAACTGGTTCAGGGCGTGCTGCTGCACGAGGATCGGTGGTACGCGTGGCATCCGGGTTTCAACCCTTACGGTTTGCTGCGTGGCGCGTGGGTGACGTACGTGCGTCATGGCGCGCCGCAAGGCGGTTCGACCATCACCATGCAACTGGCGCGACTGCTGTGGGGGCTAAACACCCGCACGCCGATGGGAAAACTTCGCCAGCTGGGCAGGGCAGTCGAGCTGGAACTGTTTTATTCCAAGCGCGAGATTCTCCAGGCTTATCTCAACGATGCGCCTTACGGTGCCAACGTGCAGGGTGTTGGTACGGCAAGTCTTGTTTATTTCGGCAAGCCTGCAAGCCAGCTCACACTGCCTGAAGCCTTGACGCTGGTCGTCATTCCGCAAGATCCATCGCGTCGTCTGCAGGCGGGACAAGGCGCATCTAACGATGCATTGATCAGTCGCGGCGTGACGGGTGCACGAAACCGCCTTTATGACGCGTGGGTTCAGAAGTACCCGCAGGATGCGTCATGGAAGCCGCTCTTCGCACTACCGTTGACGCTGCGGCCACTCAATCGCCTTCCGTTTGAAGCACCGCATGCCGTTGAACAAGCGCTGGCCAGTCAACAAATCAGCGACGATAGCGGTAAACCGATGCTGACCACGACGATCGATCTCGATCTGCAAAAAAGCGTGCAGCGTCAGATCGCGCTATACGTCAAACGGAATGCGTCGCGCGGCATCAACAATGCATCGGCGATTCTGATCGATACGCGCGATATGGGCATCAAGGCCATGGTCGGCTCGGCCGATTACCGCGACGCGTCGATCCAGGGGCAGGTCAATGGAACACTGGCGAAACGTTCGCCCGGTTCGACATTGAAGCCATTTATTTACGCGCTGGGTTTCGATCAAGGTATTTTGCAACCCCAGACTGTGCTGCGAGATGTGCCAACGGCGTTTGGTCCATACACACCCGAAAACTTCGACGGCAATTTTCTGGGGCCTATAACGGCGACGCAGGCGTTGATTCGAAGCCGCAACATTCCTGCTGTGTGGGTGGCGTCGCAACTGCATCAGCCGAGTCTTTATGACTTTCTGCAGCAAAGCGGTATCAGCCGGATGGCGAGCGAGCAGCACTACGGCCTATCGCTCGTGCTAGGCGGCGGCGAAGTCAGCATGCAGGAACTGGCTGGTCTTTACGCGATGCTAGCCAACCACGGTGTATTGCGCCCCTTGCGTTTGCGTGCCGATGAGCCTGAAGTGGCAGGCACGCGCATGCTTAGCGAAGAAGCCACCTTCATGGTGATGGATATTCTCCGGCAGAATCCTCGGCCTGATGATTCCGTAAGCATGCAATCCATGCGCATGCCGGTGTATTGGAAGACTGGCACGTCATGGGCCTTTCGTGATGCATGGACGGCAGGCAGCGTGGGTCCCTACGTGCTGGTGGTTTGGGTCGGCAACTTCGACGGCAGCGGCAATCCGGCGTTTGTCGGTGTCGATACGGCGGCACCGTTGTTTTTCCAGATCATCGATGCGCTACATGCCGAACACGTGCCCATGGATGAACCTATCGGCCATATGCCAGCCAATCTCAAGCGCGTGCAAATTTGCCTGGCCAGCGGAAACCTGCCAACGCAATGGTGTCCGCAGAAGGGCATGACGTGGTTCATCCCCGGCAAGTCGCCGATCAAGGTCGACGACATCTATCGTCCGGTCGTCATCGACGATGCGACGGGCGACGCGGCGTGTCCTCCCTATGACGGTAAGCGTACACACGTGGAGGTCTATGAGTTCTGGCCTTCCGATCTTCAGCACGTTTTCCAGCAAGCAGGTATGCCTCGCCGGGCGCCTCCGACCAATCTGGCCTGTCAAGGCGGCCAGCGTATCGACGGCAGCGCACCCAGCATTACCTCGCCTTTGCGCGGTAGCACTTACACGTTGCGGCTGAAGCAGTTGGACGAAGAGCGCATTCCGTTCACCGCGACCAGCGACGCCGACGCTCATGCGCTTTACTGGTTTGTGGACGACGCCTACGTAGGCCGCAGTTCTCCGAACGAATTGATGTATTGGCAGCCGCATAGCGCAGGGCGGTACACCATCCGCGTCGTGGACGATCACGGCCGCGCCGACCAGCGGCTGCTGGATATCAATCTGGTCGACTGAGCGCACCAAGGCACTTCCGCGCTATGCTCGGCCGTCGAACCGCCCCGACCCTATGCAACAGGCATGAATCAGTCACCGGTACTGTCGTACTACCAAGCGACCGCAACACCTTACGAGCGCTTTGCACCGCTGGAAGGGCGGCATGAAGCGCGCGTGGCGATCATTGGCGGTGGCTTCGCTGGCCTGAATACGGCGCTTGGTCTGGCCGAGCGTGGCGAGCGCGATGTGGTGGTGCTGGAAAGCAAGCAGATTGGCTTCGGTGCGTCGGGCCGTAACGGCGGTTTTGTCTTTGGCGGTTACTCGCTGGGTGAAGAAGCACTTCGCAGTCAGTTAGGCGAGGAGCGCGCTAAGAAGATCTTTGATCTGACCACCGCTGCCGTGCATCGCATACGCGAACGCGTCAAACGCTACACGATTGCTTGCGATATGGTCGACCAGGGCATCATCTGGGCGAACTGGTTTCGCGATCCGAACGTGTTGCGCCAGCGCCAGAAATCGCTGGCCGATCACTATGGCATTCATTGGGAATGGCTGGCCGAAGAGGAGCTGCGCGAGCTTGTGCGAAGCGAGCGTTACCATGATGGTCTCTACGAACGTAACGCATTGCACCTGCATCCGCTCAACTATGCGATTGGGCTGGCTGCCGCAGCATCAACGCTGGGTGTTCGCATTCACGAAGAGAGCGACGTATGGCGTCTTCGTCGGAATAACAATCGCTGGCTTATAAGCACGGCATCAGGCGAACTGGAGGCCGAGCACGTGATTCTCGCGTGTGGCGGTTACCTTGCCGGGCTGCGCAAACAGATCGATCGCGCCGTGCTTCCCATCGCCACGTACGTCATGGTGACGGAGCCATTGGGCGATCGGCTGGATGCATTGCTGCAGACTAAGGCAGCCGTTTACGACACACGGTTTGCCTTCGATTATTACCGGCCATTACCCGACAAACGGCTCTTGTGGGGCGGCCGCATCTCGGTGCTCAATCGCTCCGCGCGCGCCGTGCAACGTGTTCTGACGCGCGACTTGTTGCGCGTATTTCCATCATTGCGGGGTGTGCGCATCGACTATGCCTGGTCGGGCTTGATGAGCTACGCCCGCCACCAGATGCCGCAGATTGGAAGCAGCGGCGACGGCCTATGGTGGGCACAGGCATTCGGCGGTCACGGTCTGGCGCCGACATGTGCCGCGGGCGAGTTGCTCGCATCGGCCATTGTCGACGGCGACGAAAGCTGGAAACAGTTCGCCGATTACGGCCTTAACAACACGCTCAAGCCGTTTGGATTCATCGGTGCGCAAGCGAGTTACTGGTGGTATGAATGCAAAGATTGGTTCAAGACGAGTCTGGAAGGATGAGCGAGCGCACAGCAAAGGAAAACGAAATCAGCTGGGCCGATTTCGATAAAGTGTTGATGGTTGCCGGCACCGTGACACGCGTGGAACCTTTTCCCGAAGCGCGAAAACCCGCATGGAAGGTCTGGGCGGATTTCGGTCCGTATGGCGAACGCAAGACCAGTGCGCAGATCGCCGCGCTGTACAGCGCAGAATCATTGGTTGGACGTCAGATCGTTGGGGTAATCAATTTTCCGGAAAAGCAAATTGGCCCGTTCCGATCCCAGTTTTTGCTCACCGGTTTTCATACGGAGCAGGGTGTTGTGATTACTACGGTCGAGCGCCCCGTTCCCAACGGTTCACGATTGGCCTGACTGGACCAGTTCGACGTGTCAGCATGACGTGCGCTATCTCAAGCACGGTCGCGATCAAGCCATACACCGAGTCCTTGTGCATTGAGTTCGATATCCATGCCAAGCCAGTGGATTAGCGCATCGCGATCGCCGTGCCAACCGTGCTTGGCTGTCCGATCGGCATAGAGTTCAGTCAGTCCTTGGGTCAGTTCGGCGTGCCGATCGGGTTTGCCTTGTGCTTTTTGTGCAACCGCAACCATCGCATCAATCGATGCATGTAGATCTGCAGCCAGACGCGGGACATCTTCAATGCGCCCATAATGGGTGACATACATGGCGTCTGGCTTCAGTGCGACAAGCCGGTCAATCGATGCATGCAGCGCGTTTGGATCGAACTGCACGGGCGTCGTCGTAGGCAGGATGAAAGGGCCATTGTCCGTATCGAATTCGCGATAGGAAAGGCCGAACGTGTCGCCCGTGAAACACACATTGGCCTGCTCGTCGTAAATGGCCATGTGATGGCGAGCGTGGCCGGGCGTGTCGATGCAACGTAACTTGCGTCCGCGTAGATCGATGACATGACCATCCGGTGCCTCCGCTACGCGCTCTGCTGGTACGGGGCGCAGACGGCCATAGGACTTCAGCATCACCTCTTCGCCATAGACGGCCATCGCACCGGCCCAGAGCTGCGACGGATCGATCATGTGCCGTGCGCCACGCGGATGAACGGCCAGCCGCGCATTCGGCAGCTGCGCCATCAGCTCACCGGCGCCGCCTGCATGGTCGAGATGAACGTGGGTGAGGATCAACCAGTCGACATGCGCGGGATCCAAACCCGTTTCTTCGAGGGCGCTGAGCAGTCGCGGCACCGAGTGGTTGGTCCCGCAATCGATGAAAGCGCCGTGTCCGTCGTGGATGAGAAGGTAAGCCGCATCGAATCGCGGTCGGACGAACCCGGTATCAATGGTGTAAATGCCATGTGAAGTCATGATGTTTCCGTCGGTCAATGGCGCCGTTCACTCCACCCAAGTCCCGTTAGGTGGCGAAAGGCGCGAGGTACCACTAGTACGTCCGATTTTAAGAAGTGTCCGATATTTCTGGGTGCGATTGCCTCGTACGATCCTCAAAATCGCGTTAATTCCTTAATCGTCCTTTCGACTTGGGACGGCGCGATAACAGGAAGCTTTCCTACAGGGTAGGGCTAGGCGAATCGAGGCAAGACTGACGCCTTTAGTTGCCTATGCCAATACAGGCATGCGGGGATTTAAACTGCCTGCGTGTCGATGCTTCCGCTTCGTGATCGGTAGAACCTTTCTTACTCTGCCGCGCCGTGCTGAATTCCCAACCAGAATGACCGGACCATCGAGATGACAAACGCCGAGCCCGCACATCGCGACGCCCCGACAGGCCAGCAAGACATTGCTGCCCTGGAGCGGCATCAGCGGCATCTGCTCTATGGCGGCGGCGCTTTTCTGTCGGCGGTCATCCTGCTGATCATGCTGGCTTCGATCTTCTTAAGCATCGAGGACTACAAGGCCGATCAGCTGGACGATTTTCGCAAGGCCAAACTCGCGCTTGATTCGGTCTTTATCCAGCGCGATGCCGGCTATGTGCGTTCGCTCAATTTGATCGAGTATGCGTGGCAAAACAAATCCGCCGATTTGGTGGCCACGGGCGAGAAGGAGGTCGACAATTTTGTCGCGCATGATGATCAGGCGGTGATGCAGGCTAGCCCCAACGCCATACCGTATCTCGTTGTGGGTAGTGGCGTGGACAATTGGCCGCGAGAGAAGATCAGCCGCTATCTGGGTCTTGCCGAAGAGCTTTCCGTGGTGAGCGGTACGTCTATTACCGTTCGCGGTAAACGTCCCGGGACGATGGGTTATTTCTACGATCCGAGCGAAACGTTGTTTGCGTTCGGAAAAAGCCTGGATGGCGTTGATCTGAATGCAGCGGCAGGTCGCACCGATCATGCGGCACTGTTTTCCAAGCTGGCCGCTCCCGGCATCGACTTCAACGATTTGCAAGCGCTGAAAGAACTGCATCAAGGGAATCCAACGTTGCCCTTTTTTGGCACGGGTTTGCCGAAGATACTTTCTTCCATGGGTACCAATCCTTCGACCGGTCAACCCGCTATCGTCGGGTCTCTTGTCGCCATGGACGGAGATACACCCATCGGCGCCTTTGTGATCTACGAGCCGATCGAGCCGTTTGTCGATCAAATGCGATTGGTTTCATCCACGGATATGGCTGTCATCACCCATGATGGTCAAGTGGTATTTGGAACGGGTGCTGCGGAAAAGAGCGAGAGCATTGCAGCAGCCATTAAACCGTTGCTGGTTTTGCAGCCATCAGAAGACAGGATCGTTCGTTACCGCAAGGCAGGCTCGTTTTTCATTGCACAGAGAGTCCCAGGAACGTCCTGGATACTCGTACGCGGGTATGGCTGGCCGGACATTTTGCAAGGAGAGAAATGGCCTTTCCTCGCAACGATAGCGCTGGCGATGTTGCTGCTCGCTGCACTGTGGTTATTGCTGATAAGGCAGGATCGTAGCGTATTCGCGCCTGCACTGGCTCGCGCAAAGCGCGTGTATCAGAGCGAAGAACTCAACCGCACGATGATAGAGACGTCGCCCATTGGTCTGTGCGTTATCGGTTTGGACAACGCAGCGCCGCTCTTGCAGAACGATGCCGTGCGCAGTTTCGCAATCGCCATTCCTGACTCGGATGCAACGCTCTATCGGCAAGTGCTTCGTGAATACGCGCACGCGACTGAGGCTCTCACAGGTCGCCCCGATGCCCGCGAGTTCGAGCTGGCACTACCCAGTCACGACAGCGATGCGGATCGGCATCTGCTCATCGCGGCCATGCCCATCATCTATCAGAACCGTGCCGCGCTGTTTTGCGTATTCCGTGATGTCACAGCGCGAAGAGAGATTCAGGAGAATTTGCGCAAGGCTCGCGAGGATTCGGAACAGGCCAAGTTGGCGGCGGAATCCGCGAGCCGCGCAAAAACAGCTTTCGTGGCAACGATGAGCCACGAGATACGTACGCCGCTCAACGGCATTCTTGGCCATCTGGAATTGCTTGGGCGATCGAAACTGGATCCGTCTCAGCGCGAACGTCTGGAACGCATTCGCTTTTCGGCCGATACGCTGCTGAGCATCATCAGCGACGTACTCGACTTCTCGCGTATCGAAGCGGGTCAATTGGACATTGATCCGGTGCCATTTGAAATCAGGCCGCTGATCGAACAAGTCGCGTTGCTTTATGCGCCCGCTGCAGAGCACAAAGGTCTGAAGCTTTATTATGGGATCGATGCGGATCTTGAAGACGCTTATATCGCCGATGTGCACCGAATCCGACAGGTACTCAACAACCTGATCAGCAATGCCGTCAAGTTTACGGAATCCGGTCGGGTCATTCTGCGTGTTCGATCGGCATCGCCCCACAGTGGCGAAGTGGCTCGTCTGCGTTTCGAGGTGATTGACTCCGGCATCGGTATGACGGAAGAGCAGCGAGAACAGGTTTTTGCGCCATTTTCGCAGGCCGATGCCAGCATCTCCCGACGGTTCGGCGGCAGCGGTTTGGGGCTGACGCTGTGCCAGCAGATCAGCGAGCTGATGGAAGGAACTATCGACGCACAAAGTACGCAAGGTGTCGGCAGCGTATTCGCATTCGAAGTACCGGTTGCGATAGATGAGTCGTATCGAGCGGTCAATCCTCACCCTTTGACGAAGCGTCGGGTGGTGTTCCTGTCCGCGGCGGCAGAATGGCGCACAGAGATCACGGCGCTGCTCACCCATTGGGGTGCCCGCTTGCAAGTCGCCACCAAGCCCTCGGAAGTGGACGCCGAATGGCTCAAGCAGGCCGATGCACTGGTGATTTTTGGCAAGCAGCGTCCGTGGGACGAAGAGGAAGAACGGGCGCTGGTTGAAAGCGCCGGGCGCGTAGTGCTGGCGACAGCGGATGGACCGTTGCTGCCAGAGCAACACGGCGTTATGAGTTTCATTTCCTGTTATTCGAGCGATGCGCTTCTCACGAGCATCCTCGGTGATGCGGCCGATGAAATTCTTCCGTCGTTCGAAATGGCATCACCCGAAACATCAGAGCGCGATCCAGAACGCGGTAGCGTCATTCTGCTGGTTCATGACAATCCCGTTAATCGCGAATTGATTCAGCAGCAGCTCGAGACCTTGGGTTATGCGGTGGAAGCCGCGGAAGACGGTGTGGCCGCGTTGCATTTGTGGCGCGATGGCCGGTATAGCGCTGTGCTCACCGATATCAACATGCCGAATATGAACGGTTACGAATTGGCGAAGGAGCTGCGTGGCCGCGGCGTCAAGATGCCCATCCTTGCCGTTACTGCAACAGCGTTGGCGAGCGAAAAAATCCAGTGCAAGCGTGCAGGCATTACCGACCTGCTGCTCAAGCCGCTTTCATTGGAAACGCTTCGTGAGGCGTTGATCCAGCACCTTCCACGCATGAGCCATTCGGACGCTCCACCTGCCAGCGCGCCATGGAAATCCAAGTTTCCCGAGAAAGTCTGCCGTGTTTTTGTGGAGTCGGGCACGCGTGATCTCAATGCCATCCTTCATGCGACGCAAGAGCGTGACCAGGAAGGGCTGCTTGCACGCATTCACTCTTTGAAAGGTGCCTTGTTGATGCTTGGCGAAAGAGATGTCGCCGATCAGTGTGTCGCACTCGAAAAGTTGATTGAATCACAGGGTATCGAAGAAGCCGCTCCGCACTTGGATAAGCTTGAATCAGACATGCGCGATGTGCTTCAGCGTTACGCTGGAGCATGCGGGATTAGCGGTTAGAAATTGTCTGTCTTGCTGACAATTTCAGGCCGTCTGAACATTCAGGCCCGCATACTGCAGGCCTGAATGTTTTTATCGTGCGATGAGCAAACAAATCATGAGCAAAATGTTCACGTGTCTTTTGTTGTCGTTGTTTGGCGCGTTGCTCTGTGGCTTTGTAGGCGCGCAGGACACTGCACCACCTGGTTCCATACCCAGTGCGGGGCAGGCCGTCGGCGTACATATGACGCATACGCCACGAACGATCGCCATGGTCAACATGCATGGCATGCACACGATGCCCGCCACGGTCACTCACACTGACCCGCAGACCGGCATCGTCGACGTCATGGCCAGCGGTATGGCGCTTAGGGTGCATTTCCCGCCGGATTCGATGGCCAATCTGAAGGCGGGCGACAAGATCGGCCTTTACATGGCTTACAGTCAGGCGGCGGTGGTGCATTGAGCCGATTGGGCCGGAATTAAGCACATTTGGTTTTCGACATGCATGCTTCGTTCGACGATCGGTGGGGGTGTGAGCGGCCAAGTGGCTTACGCCATGCATCACCTCAAAGTGAGGTTTAATGAGCGCTATCCAGGCAGCTTAAGCGCCATCTCCATGCCCTTGTTACACAACCTGCTCACCGTCCTCTGCGGATCCCTGGTCGGTTTCTCGCTCGCACTCATAGGTGGCGGCGGATCGATTCTGGCCGTGCCATTGCTGCTTTATGTGGTGGGAGTGCGCGATCCTCACATGGCCATCGGTACGAGTGCGCTGGCCGTGGCCGCAAATGCCTACGCCAATCTGATTCCCCATGCACGCGCAGGGAATGTGCGCTGGCCCGCCGCTTTTACGTTTGCCGCAACGGGTGTCGTGGGTGCATTTCTGGGATCAAGCCTCGGTAAAGTGATCGATGGGCACCGGCTGCTGGTGTTGTTTGCCTTGCTGATGATCGTCATTGCCGTGCTGATGTTGCGTGGCCGCCGTGGGCATGACGGAAGTGGTTATCCGCGAGCGCACATGTTTCCCCGATTGGGAGCCGTGGGGCTAGGCGCTGGTTGCCTCGCGGGTTTTTTCGGTATCGGCGGTGGTTTTTTGATCGTGCCTGGACTGGTTTTCGCCAGTGGAATGGCACTGATCGAAGCAATTGGCACGTCGCTATTCTGCGTGGGTTCCTTCGGTCTTACCGCAGCGCTCAACTATGCATCGTCGGGTCTGGTGGCATGGCCGATCGCCATCGAATTCATCGTCGGCGGTGTTGCCGGGGGATGGCTCGGCATGTTGGCTGCTAAAAAATTGTCCAAAACACGTGGGGCGCTCACCGTACTTTTTGCCGCGGTCATCATCGCCGTCGCCATCTTTATGCTGGCAAAAAGCCTGCCTTAGGGATGCTCTGAGCGTGCCAACAGCCACTGAATGCATCTTTTATGCGTTTTTTTGCATTTGCTAGTTGGCGAGACCACAAATTTCCCCTACATTTCTGCTCGCCGAGAGGCATTTCTCTACAAACCAATAAACGATGGGGTAGTCCATGGCAAAGACGAAGGCAGCAAAAGGTAAGTCGGCATCCAAAGCCGCAGCCGCTCCGAAGCCGATCAAGGAAGCACTGAGCAAGTCCGGTCTGGTGGCCCACTTGGCCGAATCGACGGGTGTTGCATCGAAGGACGTGCGCGCAGTGCTGTCTGCACTCGAAAGCACCGCTCACGCATCGGTCCACAAGAAAGGCGCTGGCATTTTCACCTTACCGGGCCTTCTGAAGATCACCGCCGTCAGCGTAGCGGCCAAGCCGCGCCGCAAGGGCATCAATCCCTTCACGAAGGAAGAGCAGTGGTTCGCTGCCAAGCCTGCAACCGTGAAGGTCAAGATCCGTCCGCTGAAGAAGCTGAAGGACGCTGCGCTCTGATCTTCGTTCCAGGCCGGGTGCTTAACGCTCCGGCCTGGACATCACGGAATGCGTTACCTTACGGCAGCGCATTCTGTGTAGAGGTTCAAAGCAAGATATCCTGCGTACCATCCTGCAGGATAAACATCACCGAAGCCGGCCGGCCTGTTCCCGGATGCAGCGGTTCGCGTATCTCGCATAACCGCCAGCCGGATGCGGTAAACATCGCGATCCAGCTGGATAATGTCCTGAAATACCAGGGCGCATGCGCGGGAAATGCAGCGCAAAATCCGGCCCAGTTTTCCTCTCGCCAGCCATCGACATAAGCCTGGTCGCCGCATGCGATCACCGGGTGTACCGTTTGCACAATGAAGCGGCCGCCTTCTTCTAGCAGTGACGGTAGACACGCGACCAGACGTTCGGTCGACTCCTTGCCGAGCAGGGCGAAATTGCAAACGAGCGTATCGACACGTAGCTGAAGCCGCCCGTGGATGACGTCCTCGAAGGATGCGACTCGAAAATCACCGCCTGCTTGGGCAGCTCGATCGATGAGCTCGGGTACCGCATCCACACCGATAGCCTGCACACCTTGCGCTGCCAGTGCGCGAACCAGCCAACCTTCACCACACCCAAGATCGAGCACGGAGTGCGGCCGTGTTTCCAGTACCGCATCAAGGATGGATTGATTGGTGATCAGGCGTCGGCTTTCGATACCACCCTCACGCACGGTTTGCGTCCATGCGCCGGCATTCTCGTGCCAGCTTTGCAATATCCCGCTTTCATAAACCTGATCGTTAGGGGCTGACGACATGCCTGGGCCTCGGTAGATGCTGCTCGGCATCCTACGGCGTACCGCTACGACGTGATAGCCGGCTCTTTTCGGTTATAAAGACGGTACCTATTGCGAACCGGCGGGGACGGCAGTCGCATGCAGGCTTCCACGCAAACCACGGCAGCGATGACGTCGCCGCGCTGGAGACGGCAGTTATCCGTAGCGGCCGTGGTCGCCGCGGCAACGACCTTTGGATTGACGTATAGCCTTTCCGCGCCGTTGATTGCGATGAGCCTTGTTGCGCGCGGTCACTCCAGCCTGTTTATCGGTATCAACGCGGCGATGCATGCGCTGGGCGTGTTGTTAGCTGCTCCGCTGTTACCCGGATTGGCGGCGCGATTCGGCGCACGCACATTGACGGTATGTGCGTTGGTTCTCGCTGGCATCCTGCTCTTTCTTTTCCAGCTATGGCCGATCATCTGGCTTTGGTTTCCCTTGCGTATCGCACTAGGCGCCTCAGCCGAAGTGTTGTTTGTGATGTCCGAAACGTGGACCAATGTCTTGAGCGACGAGCGTACGCGCGGACGGACGATGGCGATCTATACCGCCGCGTTATCCCTCGGCATGGTGCTCGGCCCCGCTTTGTTATCTCAGGTCGGCGTGAACGATCGGGCCTTTACCATCGGTGCAATCATCGCCGTTGCTGCGGTCGTCTTTGTGATCCCGCCCTGGGTGCTTGCGCCAGCGCGCAGCGAACCCGAACGGGCTCAGCCCATGCGTTACGTGAAGCTCGCGCCGGTGGCCATCGCCACAACGATACTCAATGCCGGTGTGGAAACGGCCGGTTTATCGTTTATCGCCTTGTATGCCACCGGTATGGGGTGGAGTGAGCACCGTGCGATGCAGCTCATCTCCACGCTGATGCTTGGTGCGATCCTTCTGCAGATCCCCATCGGCTGGCTGGCCGACAAGATGGACAAGCGGCGCCTTGCACTGATACTTGCCTGGATTTCCGCCGTGACAGCGCTGTTGTGGCCGTTCGCACTGCAGGAGACGCAGCTGGCATTCGCGATGGTCTTCGTCTGGGGCGGGCTGTTTGTAGGTATTTATACGGTGATGCTTGCGATGGTTGGCAGCCGTTTTCAGGGCAGCGATCTTGTCGGTGTGTACGCGGTCATGGGGCTGGCATGGGGCGCTGGGGCGTTGATCGGGCCGACTATGGCCGGCGTGGCGATACTTGGCAGTGCGCAATTTGGATTGCCCGGCATGATCGCGGTCGCCTGCGCCTTGTTCGCCGTTTTCATGATGCGCTCGCGGAGCAGCACATGAACGTCATTCGTTGGTCAAAAACCGTGCACGGGGTGACATCGTGGTTCGCCTGATTCTGCTGCTCTTGGGCCACGATTTCATTCGGCGCCGCTGGTTGATGCTGGCCTTGGTCGGGTTCGTCTGGGCCGCGTTAGGCGCAGCCATTTTCATCGATGCCTTGGATGGCGTGACGTACTTCCCCATCCATGTTTTCGGCTATCTGTTGTTGATCGAGGCGGTCGTCACATTGGTAGTGTCGCCGTCGGGTACCGATACACGCGTGGTATTGCGCAAAGCGCGTGGCGTGGTGTTTCTGCTGTTGGGTCTTCTGGTAGTGGATGAGCACCATGCGGCAAGCGTCATTCTCGCCATGCTGTTTGGCGTCGCGTTTCTGGCGGATGGCATTTTCCGCATGGCCGCCGCGGTCGTGGTGCGATTTCTTGGCTGGCGGTTATCGTTTCTGACCGGACTGCTGGAAGTCGGGTTTGCCGTCTTCATGTTCGAGCCTTATCCAACGTTCTACGCAGGCACGGTGCCGTACTGCATTGGCATGGGTATCTTTCTCTCGGGGTGCGGCTTGTTGCGCCAGGCGTTTCGCCTCAAGAGACTTCCGGCGCATGCGGCCGCGTCACTGTGGCTGTCACGCGATCTCGCCACAGATGATGCGTTGCTTCCCGAGGTGGAAGAGGGCGTCGCAGAACAGGAAGGCGAGCTGATTGTCCACGTGTGGACGCCGGCAGGTTCCGTCGGAGATGTCGTGCCGCAACCGGTGATTGATCGCTATATCGCTGCGATAGATAGCAAAGGCGTGATTTCCACCGGACATGCTGCCCTGGAAGCGCTGCCCGATATCTACATCAGCCATTACCCCAAGGTTGAAATCGATCGATCGCAGACGGATTTTTCGCGTGCACTGCGCGCCACCGCAGACAACGATGTGCCCGGCCGCTTCCAACCCAGTTATGCCGTCGAGGCGGCAGGTTGGTGTGATGCCACTGTGGAAGTGCGTTTCGGCCGTTACAACCGCGCTCGCCTGGCGGCATTCTGGGAACGCTACCGGAGCAACGATACGTACAACCTGACCAACCGCAATTGCTCCAGTACCGTCGCCCATGCGCTGGAGGCGGCCCTGGAGGGATCACTAGCCAAGTCCGGCCCAGGCCTGGGTGTGTTGTTGCGTGCCATGTTCAACCCAGAGTTGTGGGTGGCCGCGCAATTGGAGCGCCGCGCCCAGGCGATGGCCTGGACGCCAGGGCTTGTGCTCGATTACGCGCGAACGTTGCGCGCGGCCATTCAGCCTACGCCCTTGGGCTGGTCCACGTTATTCAGCCAAAGCGGCCGATTCTGGCGCTATGCGCAAATGGTTCGCCGCCGCGAACCCATGCGCAACATCGAGACGATTCGTCACGAAATTAACGAACGCAAGCGTAAGGGTGGCACGCAACAGTGATCGTTCACTATGGGGACTTCGTTCGTGACGTTGCCAAAGGTAGATGAAAATCATCTTTCACCGACAGATTTTTGTTGCATGAGTAACGCAATATCGCCCGCTTTGCGCGGGCTTGGTTCTTGATACAAGAAACCACTTCCTTACCGGCTCGCCGTCGTGGTATTACGCGGACAGCCTTCGGAAGGTAGCACTGTATGCCGTCATTCCAGGGGCAGCAGGCGTCGCAAGAAAGAAATACGTAGCGCGTGATCCGCTAACCATTTCATTGATTGGAGACGACCATGTTCAAACGACTCAGTGCCGAATTTTTCGGAACGTTCTGGTTAGTACTTGGAGGCTGCGGCAGCGCAGTGATCTCGGCCGCTTTTCCGGGGCTGGGTATTGGCTTCCTGGGTGTCGCACTGGCCTTCGGCCTGACCGTGGTGACCATGGCTTATGCCTGTGCGGGTATTTCGGGGGCGCATTTCAATCCGGCTGTAACGGTCGGTCTGTTCGCAGGCGGTCGCTTTAGCGGCAAGGATGTCATTCCTTATATCGTCGCGCAGGTGATCGGCGGTATCGCCGCCGCAGCCGTGCTGTACGTCATCGCTAGCGGCAAGGCGGGCTTCGACGCGACTGCCAGCGGCTTTGCTTCCAACGGGTACGGCGAGCACTCGCCAGGCGGCTTCTCGCTGCAAGCCTGTATGGTTAGCGAATTCGTGCTTACGGCCATGTTCGTCATCGTCATTCACGGCTCGACCGACCGCCGTGCACCGGTCGGCTTTGGCCCGCTGGCCATCGGCCTCACGCTGACCATCATCCATCTGATCAGCATCCCGGTGACCAATACGTCGGTGAACCCGGCGCGCAGCACGGGCGTGGCGCTGTTCCAGGGGACGTGGGCGGTCCATCAGTTGTGGATGTTCTGGCTGGTGCCGCTGATCGGCGGTGCGGTAGGCGGTCTGATTTATCGCTCGCTGCTGGCTGAAGACGCGAAAGCCTGACGGCATTCAACGGCTTTGCTATCCCGCCATTCCGGCTTCGGCCGGAATGGCTTTTTTGCACCGCGACATGCGTCGTGCACCTTGCATTCAGCGTCATTTACCCCAACGATGCAGGCATCCGATTTGCGGACATCCTCATCGAGGGTCACTACGGTGACGCATACGATTATCGCGTTGATCGCCGAATACGGCTTGCTGCTGGTCTTCGTCAATGTATTGGTGGAGCAGGCAGGCGTGCCTGTGCCCGCGGTGCCGACGCTGGTGGTCGCCGGTGCGTTGGCGTCTACAGGCAAGCTGCCGCTGGTCGCGGTCATTGTGGTTGCGCTGATCGCGTGCCTCATCAGTGATCTAGCCTGGTATTGGGCCGGCCGGCATTTTGGTGCGACGGTCATGCGCACGCTGTGCCGCATTTCGCTGTCGCCCGATTCGTGTGTAAAGCAGTCCGAGTTGCGTTTTCAGCGCTGGCGTGGGCAGATTCTGCTGATCGCCAAATTCGTACCCGGCCTTTCCACCATCGCGCCGCCGCTGGTCGGTGCGATGAAACTGCGGCCGCACGTTTTCGTGTGGTTCGACAGTCTTGGTTCTCTGCTCTGGATCGGTGTGGTCGTTGGGCTCGGCTACGCCTTTGCGCATGAGATCGACCACGTACTGATGGCGCTGGCGAGCGCGGGTACGGTCGCTCTCGAATTCCTGGCTGCCTTGTTCATCGCGTATGTGATGCTCAAGTGGTGGCAGCGTCGGCGGTTGCTGCTGGCCTTGCGTCTTGCCCGCATCAACGTGGATGAACTCCATCGGCTGATCGAGGAAGGGAAGGCACCTGTCGTGATCGATGTGCGCTCTCAGGCCTCGCGACTGGTGGATACCCGCATTATTCCCGGTGCGTTGATGGCGGATTTGCGCGGTATCGATCAGGACCTCAACCACGTTTCGATCGACCAGGAAGTGGTGATCTATTGCAGCTGCCCGAATGAAGTGTCTGCAGCAAAAGCGGCGAAAGGTTTGCTGATGCAAGGCTATCGCCGCGTGCGTCCGCTGTTGGGTGGTCTCGACGCATGGGCTGACGCGGGTTACGACATCGATCAGCTGCCGCTTGCGGAGCAGATCGATCTCAGCGAAGCAACCATAGTGCCAGGCCACGTGCACTGATACACGGCGCGTTTTGCTGCCTTAGATAAGGCCAAATAGCCCCTCTGCCGTTGGTCACGTTGTTATGCCGTAACAACGATCTCATACAAGCTTCCCGATAGCTGGGTGCCGGCGCAAAGCAAGCTGGATATGTCGACGCCCATGAATTTTGTATCGGACAACGAAAAAGCCGCCTCAAATATGAGGCGGCTTTTTTAATCAATGTTGCCGGGCTAGCACTTGTATGTCCGGACACCCCGCAATCGGTTTATGGTGAAGGTCGGCCGCAGTTGGCTCAGTCGCGCTGACCAACCAGGTAAGGAGAGGGCGAAACGCCAAAGCCCGCTTTCACGTTTTGCGAGATTGCATCGGCCAGCACTTCTTCATCGCCGTTTTGCAGCCCTTCGATAACGCGTTGCGCGATGTCATCGGCACTTGTCTTTGGGCCTTCTAGATTTTTGGCCATGTCCGTGTCGATCAGTCCGGCATGCACGCCCACCACTAGCGTTCCCTGATTACGCAAGTCATTGCGCAAACCGTTCGTCAACGCCCACGCTGCCGCTTTCGATATGGAATAGGTCGCAGTTCGGGGAAGGCTCAGCCAGCTCAATACCGAGAGCATGTTGACGATGGCGCCGCCGCCGTTGGCGCGCAGTACCGGCGCAAACGCGCGGCTCACGTTCAAGATGCCCCATACGTTTGTGTCCAACTGGGCGCGCAGATTCTTTGCGCCTTCGTCTTCAAGCAGGTTCGTACCCGTAAGAGCGATACCGGCATTGTTGATGACGATGTCGACGTCGGACAGCTGTGCAGCGGCCTTTGCCACGTCGTCCAGCGAAGTGACGTCCAGCTTTACGGGTACCACGCCGGGCTGGGTGACCGTGGACGGATCGCGCGCGCCGGCATAGACCTTGGCGGCGCCTGCGGCGAGCAGGGCTTTCGCATAAGCCAGGCCAAGACCGCGGTTGGCGCCGGTGACTAGGGCAGTTTTACCTTGGATTTTCATAGGGGAGTTCTCCGTGGGGGATGGGAAGAGCCGGGCCAAAGACGTGGCAGGCGGGGTCTTTACATTATGTACGTAATATCATATGATGACTATAATTCAATTGCAACGTTTGCAGTTCAACCCTTGAGGCCAGACCCATGCGCTACGAGAAGGGACATAAAGAAACGACACGTCGCCGCATCATCGACACGGCGGCTGAGCGCTTCCGCAAGGAAGGCATCGCCAATGTCGGCGTCGCCAACTTAATGAGCGAAATCGGTCTGACGCAGGGCGGTTTCTACAATCACTTCGAATCGAAAGACGATCTGACGCGCGAAGCGCTTGCGGTGGGGCAGGGACGCATGCGCGAGCGCTGGCTCAAAGTAAGCAGCGAGACAGGCCGTCCGAATCTGGAAGAGCTGATCAACGGTTATCTCAGCGCGTCGCATCGCGACAACGTAGGTAGCGGTTGCATGCTCGCCACGCTCGCTATCGAAGCAGGGCGCACGGATGGGCCGGTACGCGCGCAATTGAGCGGCAGCATCAAGGAAATGGTGAAACTTGTCGGTTCAGTCCTTCCCGAATCGCTAAAGCCCGAGCAGCGCGAAGCAAACGCCGCTGCAGTGGTGTCGTGCCTGATCGGCACGATGGTTCTGGCGCGCGCCACGGATGATCGGGAGATGTCCGATCGCTTTCTGGAGTCCGGTCGTCGCGCTGCCCTCGCTGCTGCGGAGGCCACTGCTTCATAACAGGCAGACGGTATACGACGTGGCTACTTCAAGAACCAGCAAGAAAGCTTCCGATGCGCCGGCCATTGGTGCGCTTGCCATCGCGAACGATCAAGGCGCTGGCGACGCGCAGAAAACCAGAGCGCGCCGATTTGCAGCGCGCCGCCAGCATGACAATGTCGCCCACGCGCTGGTACGCACGTCGTCTGCGTTCAAACGTCTGACAACGCAGCGCATGAAAGAAGAATTCAACATCACCGGTATTCAAGCCGAAATTCTGATGTTGCTTGCCACTGAGCCGGCCATGCTGGGCAACGATCTCGCTGCCGTAGTCGGCGTGAATGCCAGCACGGTAAGCCATGCGCTGGACATGCTGGAAAAATACGGCCTATTGACGCGCCGCCGTTGCACGGACGATCGCCGCGTTGTGCGTATTGCACTCACTGATCGAGCAAAACGCATTGCGCGCCGGACGATCGAGATCACGCAACACATTCTGGATGCCCTGACTACCGGCATCAGCAAGACAGATCTGCAGGCGCTGCAACGCGGCCTGAAGCGCATGGCCGACAACTGCCAAAGCCGTGCACGCTCCCCCATGCAAAGTCACGACTTTCGCAACACGCGGAAGTCGTGACGCCCTCGCACACGGTATTGCCTTCCCCCTTGAGGTATATCCTTTATGAACCCATCCACAGTCATCGCTTCAAGGCCGCCGCGCGGCGTGATGCGCGTACTGGGTGTTTCCCTGCTGACCGCCGCACTCAGTGCGTGTGTGAACTATCGCGGCATTCGCAGCGATAGCCACCCGGCACCGGTTTCCGATTACACGAGCGCCATCAGTATTCCGGCTCAGGGTGGTACGTGGCCTGCTATGGACTGGTCCGCGCGATTCGGGGATCCGCAGTTGACGGCGCTGATCAACGAAGCCGTCGCCAATAGTCCGACGCTAGCCGAGGCGAAAGCACGCGTTGGAAAGGCATCTGCGTACGCCGAGCAGGCGCATGCTGCGACCGGGCCAAGCGCGGACGTCAAAGACACCTTTGCGCGCGAACACTTCAGCGGCAACACTTTTTTGCCACCGCCGGTGGGTAATAGCTGGCAGAACGAAAATTCGCTGATTTTCGGCGCCTCCTATGACCTCGATATCTGGGGCAAGAATCATGAGGCGCTGCGTTCGGCCATTTCCGAACGGAGGGCCGCAGAAGCCGAAGAGGAACAGGCGCGGCTGGTACTGTCCACGTCCGTCGCGCATGCCTACGTGCATCTGGCGTTGTTATACGCGCTGCGCGATGTTGCCCAGAACGAAGTCGCCAGCCGCAAGTCAATCGGTTCGCTTACGCAAGCACGCGTGCAAACGGGTTTGGATAACGAAGTCGAAAGCCGCACTATCGACGTCACCATCGACGCCACGCAAACCGATGTATCTGAACTGGACGGCCAGATCGCAACGACGCGTTATCAACTTGCCGCACTTCTCGGTAAAGGGCCCGATCGCGGTCTGCAGATAACCCAGCCTGTTTTGCTCGCGGCGCCGGACAGTGCGCTGCCCGATAGCCTGCCTGCCGATCTGTTGGCGCGCCGTCCCGATGTCGTTGCCGCGCATTGGCGCATCGATGCCGCGGGCCACGACGTGAAAGTCGCGAAAGCGGATTTCTTCCCAGACATCAACCTGGCGGCAGCAGTCGGTTACGACGCCTTCGGCTGGGGTCGCCTGTTCAACTCAAGCAGCCGCTCGGTTCAGGCCGGTCCGGCTATCCACCTGCCGTTGTTCGACGGCGGTGCGTTGCGTGCGCAGCTGAAAGACCGCTATGCCGGTTACGACGCAGCCGTTGCGGACTACAACCAGACGCTGATTGGCGCCTTGAACGATGTGGCCACGCAGGTCGCGACCATTCACGCCGTCGCGCAACAACAAGTCACCGCGCAAAGCGCTTATGACGCAAGCCGTCGCGCTTACGACCTGGAGATCATCCGCTACAAGGCCGGACTCGATCCACAGTTGCAGGTGCTTTCGGCAGATGTCGCGCGACTGGAGCAGAGCCAGCGCGTAGCGACGTTGCGCATGCAGCGGCTGGATGCACAGGTTGCCCTTATTCAAGCGATGGGTGGTGGATACGCGGCGTCATCTGAAGACGTTGCTGCCGTCAATCGCACTCAAGCTTCCCCGTAATTCAACGCTTCTCCATCTCTCCTTACATCCCCGGACATTGCCATGAACGCTCAAGCCTCATCGATCTCCACTGACAGTGGCGAACAACCGAGTCGAGGTCGCCGTCGCCGTATCCTCGCTCTCATTACCCTTGGCGTCGCCCTTGCTGCGGCTGCTGCCGTGTCGTATTACTTGCTGGTCTCGCGTTACTACGAATCGACGGACGATGCCTACGTCAACGGCAACGTCGTGCAAGTCACGCCACAGGTGGTTGGTACGGTGATCGCCGTGAATGCGGACAACACGCAGACCATCAAGCAAGGGCAGCCGTTGGTCAAGCTCGACCCTGCCGATGCGCGGATTGCATTGCAGCAGTCTGAAGCTGCGCTCGGTCAAACCGTACGCCAGGTGCGCACGCTCTATGTGGATAACCTGCAATTTCGCGCCGTGTTGGCGCAGCGCAAGTCGGATCTCGCGCGTGCGCAGGATGACTATCACCGCCGCATGGATATCGCGCAGTCGGGTGCCATCTCGACCGAAGAGATTACGCACGCACGCGACGCCTTGAGCAATGCAGAAGCGGCCTATGAGGCAGCGAATCAGCAACTGGCTGCCAATCAGGCGCTGACCTGGAATGTCTCGATTGCCAATCATCCGGATGTTCTGGCCGCTTCGGCGAAAGTGCGCGATGCGTACCTCGCCTATGCGCGCAACACGTTGCCGGCGCCAGTTACCGGTTATGTAGCTCAACGCGTCGTGCAGGTGGGGCAGCGCGTGGCACCGGGCACACCGCTCATGGCAGTTGTTCCGTTGAATGAAATCTGGGTCGACGCCAACTTCAAGGAAGTGCAGCTTCAGCACATGCGCATCGGTCAGCCGGTGACGCTGCACGCTGACGTGTACGGTTCGTCGGTGACCTATCACGGTCGTGTCGTCGGTTTTTCGGCCGGCACGGGTTCTGCGTTCTCGCTGCTGCCACCGCAGAATGCGACCGGCAACTGGATCAAGATCGTGCAGCGTTTGCCGGTGCGCGTTGCGCTGGATCCGAAGGAACTGGAGGCGCATCCGTTGCGTATTGGCTTGTCCGTACTCGCCGAAGTCGATTTGCACAACGACAATGGTCCCGCGCTGGAGCAAGCGCCGAATACGGTATATCAGACGCCCGTTTTCGAAGATTACGGTTCCGAAGCCAGCGGCGAAATCGCCAAGATCATCGCGCTGAACGCGGGCAGCGATGCGGAAGCCGCGATCGCCGCCGCACCCGTTTTACGTAACGCACCCCGCGTCGCGGCTGCTCGCTGAGCACGTGTGCCATGAGCGATAACAAGCACATCGATCATCCGCCGCTGCAAGGCGCGAAGCTCGCCATCGGAGCGATTGCGGTATCGCTGGCGACCTTCATGAACGTGCTCGACACGTCGATCGCCAACGTTTCCATTCCAACGATCTCCGGCAATTTGGGTGTGTCGTCGGACCAGGGGACGTGGGTGATTACGTCGTTCGCAGTGTCCAACGCCATTGCTCTGCCTCTCACCGGCTGGCTGTCGCAGCGCATAGGGCAGGTAAAGCTTTTCATCGCTGCGACGACACTCTTTGTTATCGCCTCCTGGATGTGCGGTTTCGCGCCGAACTTGCCGTTCCTGCTGCTGGCGCGCGTGCTGCAAGGTGCGGTGGCCGGTCCGATGATTCCGCTTTCGCAGGCGTTGCTGCTGGCTGCGTTTCCTCGCAGCAAGTCATCGCTGGCCTTGGCGCTTTGGTCCATGACAACGCTCACGGCGCCTGTCGCGGGGCCCATCCTTGGTGGATGGATTTCCGACAACTACACCTGGCCATGGATCTTCTACGTCAACATTCCTGTTGGCATACTCGCCATCGCCGGCACATGGTTGATCTTCCGCGATCGCGAATCGGCCACGCATAAATTGCCGATCGATATTCTTGGCCTCGTACTGTTGGTGATCTGGGTCGGCGCTTTGCAGATCATGCTCGACAAGGGCAAGGATCTGGATTGGTTCAACTCGCCCGTCATCATTGCGCTGGCGGTCACCTCGGCCATTGCATTCGTGTACTTCGTTGCCTGGGAGTTGACCGATCGCCATCCTATTGTCGATTTGAGTCTGTTCAAACTGCGCAACTTCACCGCGGGAACGATCGCTTTGTCGGTGTCTTACGGACTGTACTTCGCCAACATCGTGCTGTTGCCGCTGTGGCTTCAGACTGATCTCGGATACAGGGCTACCGATGCAGGACTGGTTCTGGCCCCGGCAGGCTTGGTGGCCGTCGCGTTGACGCCTTTTACCGGCAAACTGATGGGGCGCGTCGATCCGCGTGTCCTTGCCACGGTATCGCTGCTGGCGTTCGCGGCGTGTTTCTTCTGGCGCGCCAACTACACCAGTGATGTGGACTCGTGGTCGCTCGTTATGCCGACACTGATTCAGGGTATCGGCCTCGCCACGCTGTTCGTGCCCTTGCTGGCTGTCTTGTTGTCGGGATTGCCGCCTCAGCGCATTCCGGCTGCGTCGGGCTTATCGAACTTCCTGCGTATTTTGTGCGGCGGAATCGGTACGTCGATCTTCCAGACGGCCTGGGATCACCGTTCGATCCTGCATCACGCGCAGCTCAACGAAGTGACGACGAACTACAACCCGGTCTTTCAACATTTCACAAATCAGGTTCAACAGGCGGGAAATAGTCAGGCGCAGTCGTACGGCATTTTCAATCATCTGCTGGATCAGCAGGCTGCGCAGCTTGGTGTTGACGATCTTTTCTATATCTCGGGAATTCTGTTCGTCGTGCTGATTGCGCTGCTGTGGATTTCCAAGCCCGGACACTCTGGTGGTGGCGACGCATCCGCTGCGGCATCCGGCGCACATTGAACTTGCGGGCTGTCGTCAATGCGATAGCCGCAGAAACTTTTTTCGAAGAAAGGTCTTCACATTGGTGAAGACCTTGCATTGTGCTTGCCGCGGGTAAATGTCCGATGCCGCACGCAAAAAAAATATCGGGAAGGCCTTCCTGCGAGGCGCGAGGCTGCCGATTGGCTATCGCAATTCGTTGCGAGATTCAAGCCAAATCCGGTACTATCCTCCTAAGTTCGTCAATTCTTATGTGACTCGATTCACATATCTGGCTGTTTGAGTGGAAATGGGCCTACAGAACACTTGGTAGAGCCCGGAAAGCGGAAGGAAGGCACCGGCGAAGAAATCAGGCCGTGCCGCTGATCGTTTGACGAAAAAAACAGGGGGACAGGGGGCAATGACATTCAGCAAGAGTGTCTACCGGCGCAGCTCTAGCGGGCGCTGGCGGATCGGTGCGGTTTGTCGGTTCTCAGACGTTTGTGGCTACCGCCCGTCTTGATACAGCTGTGCAGGCTCTGTCTGTCGCCAAGTGCGGCAGCAGCACGCGTGCGCCTGTTCTGGCCACGGATTTCCGTCCCCGTTTTTCGTTCGCAACACACCTTTTCCCGATTGAGACCTGCATGCCGATAAGGCGTGCGGGTTTCCATGTTTTTCACGCACAGGTATTCGATCTATGAACCGCATCTACCGTCTGTGTTGGAATCGCGCCAGCGAACAGTGGGTCCCCGCGTCGGAGCTTGCGGATAGCGCAGCGCCGGCTCCGCTGTCGCGCAAGCGAATCGTTGGACATCGCGCCGTGATGTTGTCCGTGCTTGCCGCATCGTTACTTGCGGCAGGCGCGGCTTACGCAGGCGGCGGCCCTATCGGCGGTCAGATCACGTCAGGTTCGGGACAGATCCAGCAGGTTGGCAACACCACCATCATTCAGCAGAACAGCCAGACGCTGACGCTGAATTGGCAGAGCTTCAACATCGGTGCAAACCAGACGGTCGATTTTCAACAGCCAGGTAGCAGCTCGATAGCGGTCAACCGCATCTTCAGCAGTACGCCCAGCGAGATCTATGGTCACCTCAATGCCAACGGCCAAGTGTGGCTGATCAATCCGAATGGCATCCTGTTTGGGCAGGGCGCGCAGGTGAATGTAGGCGGGCTGGTTGCATCGACGCTGGGTATCGACAACGACTCGCTCAACTCCAATACGCGCACCTTCAGTGGTTCGGGCACTGGCAGCGTCGTCAACAAGGGCACGATCACGGCGGCCAACGGCGGCTATATCGCGTTGCTTGGCAACAACGTGTCCAACCAAGGCGTTATCAGTGCGCAGCTCGGCACGGTTGCGCTCGGTGGCGGCAGTGCGGTGACGCTGACGTTCAACGGCGATCAACTGCTGCACGTGCAGGTCGATCAGAGCACGTTGAACAACCTTGTCGAAAACCGCGAGTTGATCATGGCCAATGGCGGCCAGGTGATCATGACGGCGGGTGCGAAGAACGCGATCCTGGCCAGTGCCGTGAATAACACGGGCGTTGTGCAGGCACAGACGGTTGCCAACCATAACGGCACGATTACCTTGCTCGGCGGCATGGACGCGGGCACGGTGAATGTCGGCGGTACGCTTGATGCCAGCGCGCCGAAAGGTGGCAATGGCGGGACTATCGAAACGTCCGCCGCGCATTTCGCGACGATCGGTGCCGCGCATATCACCGCAGCGGCACCACATGGCCGTGCAGGCCAGTGGGTCGTGGATCCGGTCGATCTGGACATCAACACACTAGTCGCGAACGACATCGAAACGTCACTCAATGGCGGTACGTCCGTTACGGAGACGACAGGTGCGAATGGAAACACCGGCGTGGGTTCGGGCGATTCGGGTGCGAGTGGTGGTCCTAACGGCGACATCAACGTCAATGCGCCCATCACATGGACTAATGCCAACGCATCGCTGACGTTGAATGCATACAACGGCATCAACATCAATGCTGCGATCACCGGTGCGGGCAACCTCACGCTGCTCGCGAACGGTTCGACCAACAACGCTGGCATCAACGTCAATGCGGCAGTAAGCACCAGCGGTGCCGTGTCGATGCATTCCGTGCTTGGCAATCTGGCCATTGGAACGGGCGGATCGATTGCTGGTACGACAGGTGTCACGCTTGCGACCGGCGCCGACTTCGTCAATAACGTCGGAAGTACGGCAGTCACGTCTTCCGGTGGCCGTTGGCTGATTTATTCGGCGAATCCTGCCGCCGATACTGACGGCGGCCTCACGCCGAACTTCATCCAATACAACGCGCCTTACCAGACGACGCCCGCAGCCGGTGGCAATGGCTTCCTCTATAGCCTTGCGCCCACGGTGACGATCACGGGCCTCACCGGCACGGTCGATAAGACGTACGATGGCACGACCGCAGCAACGCTGACCAGCGCGAACTACACGACATCAGGGCTGGTCGACGGCGATCAAATCGCAAGTGCCAGCGGCACAGGCACGTATGCCAGCGCCAATGCGGGCAATGCTATCGGCGTAACGGCATCGTCGACGGGCGCTACCTTTACGTTTACCGATAGCACCGGCGCAATCCCGGTTTACGGTTATAAGCTCGCCGGATCGGCCACGGCCAACATTGGCGAGATCGATCCCAAGCAGTTGACGGCGACCATCATCGGCAACCCGACCAAGATCTACGATGGCACCACCACAGCAACACTGACGTCGTCCAACTACCAGATCACCGGTTTCGTCGGTACGCAGAGCGCAACGGTCGGCCAGCCGCAGTCGGTGGGTTACGTTTCGGCAACGGCCGGTTCCGAGCAGATCGACGCCGTGTTCAATGCGCAGAACTTCACGGCGGGTTCGGGCACCAACTTTGCCAATTACATCTTGCCGACGTCAGCAACCGGTCTGGGCACGATCACGCCCGCACCGCTTTGGATACAAGGTTTGCTCGTCAGCAGCAAAACGTACGATGGCACCACGACGGCAACGCTTGGCGGAACGCTTTCGCTCTATGGCGTGATCAACAACGACTCCGTGCAACTGGATTCCTCCAGTGCAATCGGTAACTTTGCCACCGCCAACGCAGGCAACAATATTGCGGTGACGGCGAGTGGATTCTCGTTGACCGGCGCGCAAGCCATCGACTATTCGCTGGTCGCGCCGAACGGTCTGAAAGCGAATATCTCTCAGAAGGCCGTCACCATCAGCGGCATTTCGGCGGTTAGCCGCGCGTACGATGGCGGCACCGATGCCTCGCTTACCGGCAACGGGCAATTGAACGGTATCCTTGCTGTTGACGACACCAGCGTGACATTGTCGTCGGCAAGTGCGACGGGCACCTTCAGCCAGTCCAATGTCGGCAACAATTTGAGTGTGGCCGCGTCGGGCTTCACGCTCACCGGTTCGGCTGCCGGCAATTACTCGTTGTCGCAGCCCACGGGTCTCAGTGCTGACATTACTCCCGCGTTGCTGACGATTTCCTTGAACAGCGCGCCCAACAAAATTTATGACGGCACGACTGCGGCCAATCTGACCAGCTCGGATTTCAACGTCACAGGATTCGTGGCTGGTCAGAGCGCAACCGTGACGCAGAATTCGGCGACGTACAATTCGCCGAACGTTGCGAGCGCGAACACCGTCACGGTGAATCTGCAGCCTTCTGATTTCACACCCGCAAGTGGCACGTTGCTTTCCAATTACACGTTCGCGCCGAGCTTCACCAGCCCGGGCACGATCTCGCCGGTCGTGCTGGCCGCATCGATTGTCGGCAATCCAACCAAGACATACGACGGAACGACTGCTGCGACGCTGACCAGCGCCAACTATTCGTTGACGGGGTTTGTCGGTAGCGACGACATCACGGTTACGCAAACAAGCGGTACATATGCCAGCCCGAATGCCGGCGCGGAGCCTGTCAGCGCAACTATCGGTGCGGGCAACTACGTCGCAGACGGCAGCACCATTCTTTCGAATTACGTCGTGCCGTCGACGATCTCAGGTTGGGGAACCATCACGCCTGAACAGGTGACCGGTACGATCGTCGGCACGATCAACGGTTCGTTGAACAAGTACTACGACGGTACGGTGACGGCGAACATCCCGACGGCGGATATCACATTCAGCGGCTTGCAGAATGGCGACACCGTTTCACTGAACGTCGCAAACCTCGTCGGCGCGTATGCAAACAAGAATGTCGGCACGCAACCGATATCGGTATCGATCCCGCAGGGCGACTTTGTCTTCAACAACCCGAGTGACGAAGGTAATTACACGTTCCCGGTTCTGGCGCTGGGGCAGGGCCAGATCATGGCCGTGCAGCTGACGGTAACGCTCAGTGCGCTCACCAAGGTGTACGACGGCACGACCGCGGCGTCGGTGAATTCCGGCGATTTCGCTGTGAGCGGTTTCGTCAATGGCGAAGGCGCAACGATCAATCCCACCACGGCATTCAACTATGCCGGGTCGAATGTGGGCAGCTACGCCGTGTCGGGCACGTTGACGCCCAACAACTACACCGCCAATGCGGGTACGTTGTTGTCGAACTACATTCTGGTCACCAACGTTTCTGGCACCGGCACCATTACGCAGGCGCCGTTGTACATCACTGGGGTGTATGCCTCGAACAAGGTGTACGACACGACCAACAGCGACACGCTCAACGTAAGCAGCGCCGGCCTGGCCGGCCTGGTTTCCACGGACGTGGGGCAGGTCTCGCTGACGTCCGCGACCACCGGCACCTTCTCGCAGTCGAATGTGGGCAATGGCCTGAGCGTGACACCGGGCACCTTCAGCATTGGCGGTGCGCAGGCCGGCAACTACATGCTGATACAGCCCAGCGGTCTGACGGCCAATATCACACCAGCGCCTGTGACAGTGTCGGGTATCACTGCCGTAAGCAGAACCTACGACCAATCGACCGACGCCACACTAAACACGAGTGCCTACTCGCTCAGCGGTATCTACGGTGTTGACAGTGCCAATGTCTCGCTTTCGACCGGCGGTGCCGGCGGTACGTTCAGTACGCCCAATGTAGGGACCAATATTCCGGTCAGCGTGTTTGGATTGACGCTGACGGGCTCGGAAGCGCAGAACTATTCGCTGCAACAGCCGGCCGGCCTGACAGCGAATATTTCGCCGGCCGTGTTGTCGGCGGCGATTACCGGCGATCCGACCAAGAATTACGATGGCAGCACGTCGGCGACGCTGCTCGCGTCCGATTACACGCTGACCATCAATGGCGGTCAGGTGATTACGGATATCACCATTCCGCAGTCGGCTACGGCCAGCTACGCGGGTGCGAATGCCGGACAGGAAACCGTCAATTCAACGCTGGTGTCGTCGGACTTCCTCGCAAGCAACGGTGACAATCTATCCAATTACATCTTACCTAACGCTGCCACGGGTATCGGCACGATTCTTCCCAAGATCATCAATCTCAGCGCGTCGCGGGTATACAACGGGCTGACGAGTGCCTTGGGCTCTCAGTTTGCGACGATTTCCACCGGCATAAACGGCGACAAGCTGGTCGTCGATGGCAGCGGTACGCTCAGTGCGAAAGATCCGGCCACGTATACCAACTCTTCGGCGACGTCGATCTTTAGCATTTCCGGCCTGACGCTCGCTGCTGCGAACGGCAACAGCGCAAACCCGAGCAACTACACGCTGGTGGGCGGCACGGACAGCTTCACCGTGACGCCATTCATCCTCAATCTCACCGGTACACGTGTGTACGACGACGGCACCGATGCCGCCGGCGGTCTCTTCGGTACGCTCACCGGCCTGAATGGAGATCAATTGACGGTCAGCGGAACGGGTACAACGAGCAGCAAAAATGTTGGCACGTACAAGCAGTCCGGAACCAATCGATTGAGCGTGACGGGCCTTACCTTGGTCGATGCAAACACGACGACCAATCCCGCCGACTACACGCTTGTCGGCGGCACCGATACCTTCACCATTACGCCACTGGCTATCACGCTGGATGCTTCGGCGCTCAACAAGGTCTACAACGGTAGCAATGCCGCAACGACAAGTTTCAGCGTTGACCCGTCGGGCAGCCAAGTTTACGCCGGCGATACCATCAACTTTGCCGTAGGCTCCGGCGGCTCCTCGACTTTCGCTACCGCGAACGCCGGCAATGGCATCCTGGTTACGGCGACTGGCATTGTCGCCACGGGTGCGGATGCTGGCAATTACAGCTTCAATACCACTGCGCAGACCACGGCGAATATCACGCCCTTGCCGTTGAGCCTTACCGGTACGCGCATCTACGACGGCAATACCGATGCGAATGCAAACCTGTTCGGCACCAACGGTGTGCTGACGGGCCTGAATGGCGACACGCTGACACTGAGTGGCGTAGGCACCGTGTCGGGCAAGGACGTAGGAACGTACCAGGCTATCGGATCCACAACCAACCCATCGCAGCCGTTCAACCTCAACACACTCTCGTTGACCGGTAACGGTTCGGCATTGGCCAGCAACTACACGTTGGTGGGCGGCACCGATACGCTGACGATCACGCCGGTTATTCTCAATCTCAGCGGCACGCGTGTGTACGACGACAATACCGATGCCAACGGTTCGCTCTTCGGCACCTTGACAGGGGTTGGATCAGAGACGTTGACAGTATCCGGGTCTGGCACCACCAGCAGCAAGAACGTGGGGACCTATACCAATGGTGGCGCGAATAATCTCGACACGACGGGTCTCACATTGGTCGGAAACGGGGCGGCGGACGCTGCTGATTACACGCTGATCGGCGGTGTCGACAACTTCACGATCACGCCACTGGCCATCACGCTGGATGCATCGGCCAGCAACAAGATCTATGACAGCACCACGGCGGCTAACGCAAGCTTGGCCGTTTCGTCGTCGGGCAATCAGATCTTCGCGGGCGACAACATCAGCTTCAACTATGGTTCTGCCAATTTCTCGACACCCAACGCCGGCAACAATATTCCGGTCACAGTGTCGGGCATTACGGCCAGCGGCACCGATGCCGGCAACTACAGTTTCAATCTGACCGCACAGACGACCGCGAATATTTCACCGCTGGCGTTGAATCTCTCCGGCACGCGTACTTACGACGCCAACACGGACGCGAATGGCAACCTGTTCGGCTCGCTCACCGGGCTCAACGGCGACACGCTGACGGTGTCGGGCAGCGGCGTGCTGAGTAACAAGGATGTCGGTACGTACACAAACGGTAATCCGACGCAAGATTTCGGCCTCGGTACACTCCAACTGGTTGGCTCCAGCAGCGCGATCGCCAGCAACTACACACTGGTAGGTGGCATCGATACGCTGACCGTCACGCCGTTGGCGATCACCGTCGACGCGACCGCAAACAACAAGGTGTACGACAGTACGACATCGGCAACGCTGAGCAATCTGTACAGCAATGGCGTCCTTGCCGGCGACAACGTCACGTTTACCGACAGCAACTCTGCGTTCGTCAGCCCGAATGCAGGTAATGGCATACAGGTAAACGTCTCGGGTATTGCAGCCGGGGGCGCGGACGCGGGCAACTACACCATCAATACCACCACGACTACCAGCGCGAACATCACACCGGCCGTTATCAATTTGAGCGGCACGCGCGTGTATGACGGACAAACCGACGCGGACGCCAGCTTGTTCAGTAACGGCGGTCTCGTGACAGGCGTCAACGGCCAGACATTGAACTTGGGCGGCGCGGGTTCGGTGGCGAGCAAGAACGTTGGCACCTATACGGGAACGGGCCAGTTCAATCTTGGCGGTTTGACGCTTTCCGATGGTACGGGCCTTGCGAGCAACTACACGCTAATCGGCGGCACCGACACACTTGCCATTACGCCGCTCGCCATCACGGTGGCCGCAACGGGCAACAGCAAAGTCTATGACGGCACGACTACGGCGACGGTGGGATTGGGTAGCAGCGGCATTCTCGCTGGCGATCAAGTCAGCTTTAATGACGGCTCTGCAAACTTCAGCACCTCTAATGCGGGCAACGGCATTTCTATCGGCGTGTCCGGCATTACCGGCAGCGGTGCAGATGCCGGCAACTACATCTTCAATACGACGGCAACGACGACGGCGAACATCACGCCAGCTGTTATCAATCTGAGCGGCACGCGTGTATATGATGGGCAGACCGATGCGAACGCCAATCTGTTTGGCAACAATGGTGTTCTTACGGGTATCAACGGCCAGACGCTGAACTTGAGCGGCTCGGGTTCGGTGGCGAGCAAGAATGTCGGTACGTATACGGGAGCGGGGCAGTTCGGCGTCGGCGGCCTCACGCTTTCAGACGGCAGCGGTTTGGCTAGCAACTACACGCTGATCGGCGGCACTGATACGCTTTCCATCACGCCGTTGTCGATCACGATCAGCGCCACCGGTACGAGCCGCCCCTACAACGGCAAAATCAGCGACGTCGTTTCACTGAGCAGCAGCGGAGTGCTGAGCGGCGATCAGGTGGGTTTCATCGACGTATCGTCGAACTTCAACAACCCCTACGTAGGCAACAACAAACCGGTGACCGTCACGGGCATCAGCTTGACCGGTGCCGATGCGGGCAACTACATCGTGGCGGATCCGATCACGACGACCGACGCCAACATCACCGGTGTGGGTTATGCGGGCACTGGCATCGATGGTGGTTGGATCGCGCAGTTGCAGTCCACGCTGTACCCGGCGGCACTCGCCACACCTTACGGTTCGGCGGAATCGGATACGGTCGGCGTTTACATCGGTAACCACAAGCTGCAGCACAAGCCGGTCGAGCGCAATCGTATCCGTTCGGACTTCCATTCGGGATTCCCGCTGCAGGTCGATGGTGACGGTGTGCGCCTGCCGCTGGATGCTTCGCCCTGACAATCAAAACGATCGGGCGCGTTGCGGCGCGCCCGGCAGCCCCATTCTTGCCGGACCGTTTACTCATGACCTCGATGCAGCGCATTCCCCGACTTTCCTCGCTTGCCATTGCACTGTCACTAGCCTTGGGCAGTCATGCGCTTTACGCGCAAACGCGTGAAGTGACACCGCCCACCAACAGCGGCCAGATTTTGCAGCAGGTGCAGCCGCAGACGCAGGTACCTTCATCGAATCTCAATCTGCAGATGCAGACGCCTAATAAACCTCGTTCGACGAGCACGGCAAGTTTCTACGTACGCCACATCGATATCACTGGTAATACGTTGCTCTCGACCGAACGCCTGCATGCGCTGGTCGCATCCGGCGAAGGCCGCAATCTGACGTTGAATGATCTGGACGATCTCGCCGACCGCATTACGCAGGCCTATCGTGCGCACGGCTATCCGCTCGATTCCGCGTATGTACCGCAGCAGACCGTGCAGGATGGCGTGGTACGCATCGCCGTGATTGAGGCGCGCTACGGGAAGGTGACATTGCAGAACAACAGCGCGGTGTCCAACTACCCGCTCAATGCGACGATTTCGCCGTTGCAGTCGGGCCAATCGGTGACCGACTACACGCTGGAACGCAGTTTGTTGCTGCTTACCGATATTCCGGGCGCCCTGGTCAGTTCAGTGGTAAGTCCGGGCGAAGCAGTAGGTACGTCCGACCTCACGGTGAACGTTACGTCCGCGCCTCGTTATACCGGCACGCTCGGGTTGGATGACTACGGAAACAGTTACACCGACCGCGTACGTTTGACCGGCACCTTCGACGTGAATGGCCTTTTCCATCAAGGTGACTTGCTGGATTTCAGCGGCGTCACGTCGGGCGGCGGCATGGACTACGGGCGTCTGAGCTATCGCTATTTGTTGGACGGGCAGGGCACGACGCTGGGCTTGGCCGTTTCGGGTCTCAGCTACAAGCTTGGCAACGGCCTGGAGGATCTCCACGCGCACGGTACGGCGACCACGCAAAGCGTGAATCTCGCGCAGCCGTTTATTCGCAACACGGCAGGCAACCTTTACGCGCAGGTGGAATACGATCACAAGCGCCTGCACGACAACATCGATATTGTCGGTATTCAAACCGATCGTCATTCCGATAGCTGGACGCTAACCGTGGCCGGCGACCAGCGCGATTCGACCGGTGTGACGAACTTCAATATCAGCGGCACTTACGGTCATCTTTACCTGGACAATTTCCAGACCTTGTTCTTCGACTACTTCGGTGCACGCACCGCGGGTACGTACACCAAGTGGGACTATTCGGTTTCGCGTCTGCAGCAGCTCGATACCACCAACGCGCTGTACTTCGGTTTCTCCGGCCAGCTCGCCAACAAGAATCTGGATACGTCCGAGCAGTTCTATCTCGGTGGTCCGAATACCGTGCGTGGTTACGATGTGGGTGTGGTATCGGGTGCGGAAGGCAACCTCGCTACGATCGAATACCGTCACGATTTCACGTTTTCGATGATGCCTGGTCCGTGGCAGGCGTCGATATTCGCTGATAGCGGACATGTCGAGGCCTACAAGAACCCCTTTCTGCCAGGGACGAATACGGCACGTTTGAATAGTGTTGGCATCGGTCTGCACTGGACAGCGCCGAACGAATGGCTACTTAGCACGAGTCTTGCCAAGCCGATCGGCAACACGCCGCAATTGGTTGGGCCGAACGTGAGTACGTCGACGCGTTTCTGGTTCCAGGTGCAGAAGGGCTTTTACTGAGCGCGCAACGCGCTCTGAGTGCGGTGCTTGGGTGTGAGTCGTTCGATATCGGCGGCTCACATCACGCTGCTGAAAGAATCCGGCATTACATTCGTTCGATTTGGCGCTTTCCTCACGCGCATTCACCTTTGTGAAGGCCGCGTTTGGACGTCTATATTTCTTGTTATTTTCAAATTCTTGGGTCTAGAATCCAAGCGAGGGTGTTAGATTAACGCCGTAAATAGCGTCGCCGATTCAGTTTTGTGAAAGCCGTGTAGGGGGCATGGCTGAACGGCCCTGCATGACCTGCGACTTCGGCATGCCGTGGCTACCTCTTCACTGAGGGAACCCCAATGGCAGCGGGTGGGTTAGCTCCCCACGTGGTTCACACGCAAGGATGCGCGCTGGCAGGAGCAATCCGCCGGCACGGTGAACGTTATGCCTTTCGATGTGACTTTTCACATCCACACTATTTTCGTCCAGCGCTTGCGCCGTCTCTAAAGCGGCGCGTTCTGATCGCTCACGCCTGGACCATCACCTGCAACTTTATTCCTACCGGACCGTGGCAACGCGAGCCGTCTGCCTGCGCGCGTGCTTCGGAGGCATCCATGCATCGGTGCATCGAGTCATGAATCACATCTATCGTCTGTGTTGGAACCGTGCCAGCGCGCAGTGGGTCGTCGCGTCTGAGCTGGCGAAGAATGATGCAACCGTGTCGATGCCACGCAAGCGAACGAACGGCCAGCGTGGATGGATGCTGTCAGTGCTGGCAGCGTCACTGCTTGCCGCGAGTGCGGTTTACGCAGGCGGCGGTCCATTGGGTGGTCAGATAACGTCCGGTTCCGGCCAAATCCAGCAACTGGGCAATACAACGATCATCCAACAGAGCAGCCCGACGCTGACGTTGAACTGGCAGAGTTTCAACATAGCGCCGAATCAGACCGTCGATTTCGTGCAACCGGGCAGCAGCTCGATTGCGGTGAATCGCATCTTCAGCAGTACGCCAAGCGAGATTTACGGCCACCTCGATGCGAATGGCCAGGTATGGCTGATCAATCCCAACGGCATTCTATTTGGACAGGGCGCACAGGTGAATGTCGGTGGGCTCGTTGCCTCGACGCTTGACGTGGATGACAACGACCTCTCGTCCAATACACGCACCTTCAGCGGCAAGGGCACAGGAAGCATTGTCAATCGCGGCAAGATCACAGCCTCCAATGGTGGCTATGTCGCCTTGCTTGGCAACAATGTTTCCAACCAAGGCGTCGTGACTGCGCAGCTTGGCACGGTGGTGCTCAGCGGCGGCAGCACCATTACGCTGACGTTTGCGGGCGATCAGCTACTGCACGTGCAGATCGATCAAAGCACGTTGAACAATCTCGTGGAAAACCGTGAGTTGATCGAGGCTGACGGTGGTCAGGTGATCATGACGGCCGGTGCCAAGAACGCCATTTTGGCGAGTGCCGTCAACAACACCGGCATCATTCAAGCTCAAACCGTCGAGAACCATAACGGTGTCATCACCTTGGTGGGTGGCATGGCAGCGGGAACGGTGAACGTCGGCGGTACGCTCGATGCGAGCGCGCCGAGCGGTGGCAGTGGTGGCTCCATCGAAACGTCTGCTGCCCATTTCAATCTGGCGAATGACTCAAAGATCACGGCAGCGGCGCCTCATGGAACGGCCGGTACGTGGCTAGTCGATCCGACGAATCTGACGATCGATGCAGCGTCCGCGACAACGATCGACAGCACACTTAACGGCGGTACGAACGTCACCGAACAGACCACGGCGACAGGTGCAAGCGGCATTGGTGTGCAGTCGGCCGGCGCGGGCGACATCGACGTCGAGGCACCGATCAGCTGGACGAATTCGGCCGCCAATCTGTCGCTGCTGGCGTATCACGCCGTAAACGTCGATGCGTCGGTGAGCGGGGCAGGCAAGGTTACGATGGTTGCCAATGGTGCGAACCTGACGATCGCATCGGGTGCCACGATTACGGGAGCTGCCGGTGTCACGCTCGCGACATCGGCGAATTTCGTCAACAACTCCACGAGCACTGCGGTTAGCACGGGATCGGCTTCGCCATGGCTGATCTATTCGACGAATCCGACGCTGGATACAACCGGCGGACTCACACCCGATTTCGTGCAATACAACGCGCCTTATCAAACGGCAGCGGTTGGAACGGGCAACGGTTTCCTCTATAGCCTCGCACCGGTCTTGAGGATTACGGGTCTGACGGGCACCGACAGCAAGATCTACGACGGGACGACCGTGGCGACGCTTGCTGGCGCCAATCTCACGACCACAGGTTTGGTCAACGGCAATGTAATTTCGGCAGCGACCGGTACCTATGCGACGCCAAACGCGGGTACGAACATCTCGGTCACTGCGCCAAGCGCCATGTCCAACATCACCGTCACCACGTCTGGTGGCTTGCCCGCTTACGGTTACACGCTATCCGGCACGACACCCAGCGCTGCGATCGGAACGATTACGCCAAAGCAGCTGAGCGCTTCCGTCATCAACAATCCGACCAAGGTGTATAACGGTACGACGAGCACGACGGCGGTTGCGATCGATTACAGCATCACCGGATTCGTTGCCGGGCAGAGTGCAGTCGTCAATACCAACAACGTACCATCCGCGTTTGCATCGCCAACGGCTGGATCGGAAGCTATTACGGCGACATTCGCATCGACGAATTTCACTCCGGGCGCCGGCACGAATCTCAGCAATTACATTCTGCCGACGTCGGCAACCGGACTAGGCACTATCACCCCGGCGCCGCTGCTGATCAGCGGTGTATTGGCCAACAACAAGGTTTACGACGGCACGACATCGGACACGCTGAACAGCGCCAACGCAAGTCTGTTTGGCATTGTCTCGGGCGATGCTGGTAGCGTCACCCTGGTGACATCCGGTGCGGTGGGCACGTTCAGTCAGTCCAACGTGGGGAATGGTCTTGCGGTGACCGGGAGCGGATACACGCTGACGGGAAGCAAGGCCGTCGACTATATGTTGACGCAGCCGCAGGGACTCAGCGCAAACATCACGCCGGCAATGCTGACTGTCTCCGGCGTCGTTGCGAATAACAAAGTCTATGACGCAACGACCTCCGACACCTTGAACTTCACGAACGCCACGTTGAGCGGACTAGTTGCCGGCGACAACGTGACACTTTCGGACACCGGCGCCACCGGTACGTTTAGTCAATCGAATGTAGGCAACAATCTGGCGGTGAGTGCCGCCGGATTCAGCATCAGCGGTTCGGCCGCAAGTAATTATACGTTTAGCCAGCCGACCGGTTTGACGGCCGATATCACGCCTGCGCCGCTGACTATCACGCTCTCGGGTAACCCGACCAAGATCTACGACGCGACAACCCCTGCGAATGTTCCCGGTTCGGATTTCACAGTCAGCGGTTTCGTCGCAGGTCAAAGCGCCACGGTTGCGCAGAACAGTTCGGCCAATTACGCGTCGCCGAATGCGGGCACGAATATTCCAATCACGGTAAGCCTGGAGGCCTCTGATTTCTCCGCGGCCTCGGGTACGTCATTGTCCAACTATAGTTTCCCGGCATCTGTCACCGGGTCGGGCACGATCAATCCAATCGTCTTGAGCGGGTCCATCGTCAACAACCCGACCAAGGTCTACGACGGCACCACGGACGCCACGCTCAATAGCGGCAACTATTCGCTAACGGGATTCCTGCCAGGTCAAAGCATTACGGTAACGCAAACCAGCGGCACGTATGGCTCGCCGAATGCAGGTGTGGAGCCGGTGAGCGCTACGTTGACCGCCTCGGATTACGTGGCGGGTTCCGGCACGCTGTTGACCAATTATGTGCTGCCTGGCTTGTTGACTGGCTTCGGCACGATTACACCCGCGCCGATCTCATTGAGTTTCAATGCGGCTATTACCGGTAATCCTACCAAGGTGTACGACGGCAATAACGTTGCCACGATTGCCGCGGGCGATTTCACCTTGTCGGGTTTCCAGGGCAGCGACAGCGCAACGGTAAACCAGACGATTACCGGACAATACGCAACGGTGAATGTCGGATCGCAGCCTGTGACGGCAAGCATGATCGAAGCGGATTTCACGCCGGGCCCCGGTACCAACCTCAATAACTATCAGTTCCCTATCACGGCTTTCGGTACAGGAACCATCACGCCGGCGCCGCTGACAGCATCCATCATCGGTAACCCAACCAAGGTCTACAATGGCACCACGGTGGCGTCGATTACCTCGGCCAACATTCAATTTTCAGGCTTCGTCAACGGCGAGGGTGCAACGGTCGCGCCGTTATCGTCCGTCAACTATGCAAGTCCGAATGCGGGTAGTGAAAGTATCACCGCTAACCTTGTATCAAGTGATTTCACTGCCAACGCCGGCACGCTGCTCAGCAACTACTTCCTGCCAACGAGTGCAACAGGTCCAGGCACGATCACGCAGGCTCCGCTGTATATCACGGGTGTGTCTGCCAATAACAAGACATACGACGCTACGACAGCGGCCACACTCAATGTCGGCACGGCAGGATTGGCTGGTCTCGTTTCTACGGATGTTGGCGACGTTGCGCTGACACCTGCGACAACAGGGACATTCTCACAGTCGAATGTTGGCAATGGCTTGTCCGTTACACCAGGAACCTTCAGCATCAGCGGATCGGAAGCAAGTAATTATGCGCTTGTGCAGCCGACAGGTTTGACTGCGAACATCACGCCGGCGATGTTGACGATTGCCGGTGTTATCGCCAATAACAAGATTTACGACGGAACAACACTCGATAGCCTTAACACTACAGGCGCAACGTTGGACGGCATTTTTGCCGGCGACACCGTCACGCTGAACGACACAGGTGCGACCGGACAGTTCGGCACCGCGAACGTGGGTAATGGTCTGGCGGTATCGACCAGCGGCTTCAGCATCGGTGGTGCTTCTGCATCCAATTACATCATTTCTCAACCCGGTTTGACGGCGAATATCACCCCCGCACCGCTGACGGTGACGATCACAGGTAGTCCGACCAAGACCTACGATGGTTCCGACGCGGCGCAGTTGAACGCATCCGATTACACGATTGCTGGTTTCGTGGCAGGTCAGGGCGCCACAATTCCGCAGCAATCATCATCCAGTTACGCGACACCCAATGCCGGAACGGGACTGACTGTCAACGCAACATTGGGAACACCCGATTATGTTGCGAATGCCGGCACGAATCTCGCCAATTACATTCTTCCCACGACAGCGTCCGGCAATAACGGCGTCATCAACCCGGTAGTGCTCAATCTGACCGGCACACGCGTTTACGATGCGAATACCGATGCGGCATCGACGCTCTTCGGCAATAACGGTGCGCTGGCCGGCATCAATGGCCAGACGTTGCAGCTGAGCGGTACCGGAACATTGTCCACCAAGAACGTAGGAAGCGAGCAACCCTTTGCCGGCGGTGGCTTGAGTGGATTCACGCTAACCGGCGTAGGTGCCGCGCTCGCCAGCAACTACACCCTGGTCGGTGGAACCGATTGGGTCACCATTACTCCCGCCATTCTCACGGTGACGGGCACTGTTGCCGCGACCAAAGTCTATGACGGCAACGCGACCGCCGACCTCAGTGGTTCGACGCTTGGTGGCGTGTTTGCCGGGGATAACGTCACACTGGGTAACGACACCACCGGCACGTTCGACAACAAGAATGCGGGAACCGGCAAGCCAGTCAGTACCGACATGACCATCAGTGGTATCGATGCAAGCAACTACATCATCGAGCAGCCAACGACGATAACAGGGACGATCACGCCGCTGGCGATCTCGGTCAGCGCCACAGGTGTAAGCAAGGTCTATAACGCGACAACAACGGCAAACGTCAATCTCTCCAGTACCGGCGTACTGGCCGGCGATACCGTTACCTTCAGCGACACATCGGCGAATTTCAATCAGAGCAACGTCGGTACGGCCATTCCTATCAGCGTCCTGGGCATTACGGCGGGTGGTACGGATGGCGGCAACTACACGCTGATCAACACCACCGCTTCGACGGCTGCCAACATCACGGCTCGGGTGATCAATCTCTCCGGCACGCGCGTCTACGATCAGGGTGAAGATGCCAACGCTGCATTGTTCGGTAGCGGTGGTGTCGTTACGGGCATAGCGGGTCAAACACTGAACTTGAGTGGGTCGGGCGTGGTAACCAGTCCGAACGTGGGCACATACACGGGTGCCAACTTTGCTCTTGGCACGCTGGCGCTTTCCAACGGAACAGGATTGGCAAGCAACTACACCTTGATCGGCGGTACGGACACGCTGCAGATCACGCCTTATCTGCTAACCATCACTGGGGCAGAAGCGCAAAACAAGATCTACGACGGCACAACCCTGGCCACCATTACCGGTGCGACCCTTTCGTCTCCGTTGCCTGGTGATACGGTGACATTGAGCAATGACACCACCGGTACGTTCGCCAGTAAAAACGTAGGGAACGATATCGGTGTCACCACGGCTATGACGCTAAGCGGAGCCAGTGCCGGCAACTATGCCATCGTCCAGCCCTCGGGCCTCGAGGCGGATATCACGCCGCTTGCCATTACCGTGTCGGCAACCGGTCAGAACAAGGTTTACGACACCACTGAAAACGCCTCGGTTACCTTAAGCGGCAGCGGCATCATTGCTGGCGACAACATCACCTTCAGCGATACATCCTCGCTCTTTACCAGTCCCAATGTGGCAAACAACATTCCGATCGACGTGTCGGGTATTACCGCCAACGGCACGGACGCCGGTAATTACACGTTCAATACGACGACTACGACGAGTGCAAATATCACACCGGTCATCCTCAATCTGAGCGGAACGCGCGTGTACGATGCGAACACGGATGCCAATGCGAACCTCTTTGGCTCAAGCGGTGTGCTGACGGGTATTGCGGGCCAGACCTTGACGCTGAGCGGGTCCGGCATCGTTTCAAGCAAGAATGTCGGCACCTATACGGGTACGGTTCAATTCAATCTCAACGATTTGAGCCTGACGGGTGTCGGATCGACACTCGCCAGCAATTACACGCTTGTTGGCGGCACCGACACGCTCTCCATTACGCCCGCGACGTTGACCGTCGATGGAACAGTCGCGGCGAACAAAGTCTATGACGGCAACACCATTGCGAGCTTGAGTGGCTCGACCTTGGCAGGCGTGTTCAGCGGCGACAACGTTACGCTCGGCAATGACACGGACGGTACGTTCGCCACGAAGAATGCCGGCAACGGCATCGACGTGAGCACCAACATGACCATCAGCGGTACCGATGCCAGTAACTACATCATTCTTCAGCCCACCGATATCACCGCGGATATCACACCAAAACCGATCATCGTCGACGCAACCGGCAACAACAAGACGTATGACGGCACGACGACTGCCACAGTCGGCCTAAATAGTACGGGCATCATTTCGGGTGACACGATCAACTTCAGCGATTCGTCGGCCAACTTCAGCACTGCCAACGCAGGTGCGGGTGTGCCCATCGCGGTGGATGGCATCACGGCGAGCGGTGCGGATGCGGGCAATTATTCGTTCAATACCACGGCAACGACCAGCGCCACCATTATGCCGGCGATCATCAATTTGTCGGGTACACAGGTGTACAACGGCACAACTACGATCGATCCGGGCTCGTTCGGCACCAATGGCGTGATTCCGGGTGTGGCCGGCCAGACGCTGACGTTGACAGGTAATGGAACGACCGATAGCAAGAATGTCGGTACGTACACAGGGTCGCCAGCTTTCGATCCGGGTACGCTGGCGTTGACAGGTAACGCCGGTTCGCTGGCCAGCAACTACACCCTGGTAGGCGGTACGGATACGGTGACCATTACGCCGCTGTCCATACTTGTCACCGCCACGGGCGACAACAAGGTCTACGACGGCACCACGACAGCGGGTGTCACATTAAGCAGCAGTGGTGTGCTGCCGGGTGACACCATCACCTTCACGGATTCCGCAGCCAACTTCACCTCGCCGAACGCCGCCAACAACGTACCGATCGACGTCACCGGCATTGCCGGAAGCGGCACGGATCTTTCGAATTATACGTTCAATACCACGACGACGACGCAAGCCAACATAACACCTTACGTACTGAACCTGACCGGGACTCGCGTCTATGACGGAAGCACCGATGCCGATGCCAATCTCTTCGGTGCCAATGGCGTATTGAACGGGATCAATGGCGATACGCTGACCTTGAGCGGGGATGGTCTCACTTCCAGCAAGAACGTGGGCAGTTACACAAACGCGTCCGGATTCAATTTGAACGACCTCACGCTAACGGGCAATGGGGCGGCGTTGGGCACCAACTACACGCTTGTCGGCGGAACCGATACATTCACCATTACGCCGCTCGCCATCACGGTAAACGCCTCGGGTCAGAATAAGACTTATGACGCGTCGACCAACGCGACGGTCTCGCTGATCGGCTCGGGCCTGATCGGCGGTGACGTGTTGAGCTTTACCGACACGTCCGCCAATTTCAGCAGCGCCAATGCAGGTAGCAACATTCCGATCACGGTGGACGGCATTACCGCCGTCGGTCCCGACGCAGGTAACTACACCTTCAACACAACCGCCATGACGTCGGCAACCATCAATCCGGCTGTGCTCAATCTCACCAGCACGCGCGTATACGACGCCACCGCGGATGCCGACGCCAGCCTCTTTGGTAACAACGGTGTGCTGACAGGCGTGGCCGGTCAAACACTGACGCTGACCGGGACGGGCACGCTGGACACCAAGAATGTCGGCGTACAGCAGTCCTTCGCGTCCAGCGGATTGAGCGGTTTCACGCTGACGGGTAACGGCCCCGCGCTGGCCAGCAACTATACCTTTGTTGGAGGCGATGACTGGGTCACCATCACGCCAGCCACGCTGTTTGTAACGGGAACAACTGCAGACAGCCGCGTCTACAACGGTACGACCGATGCCACGCTGACCGGCTCCATGCTCAACGGTGTATTCGCAGGCGATGACGTTACGCTTGGCAACGATACGACGGGCACGTTCAACAACAAGAACGTGGGAACCAATAAGGCAGTGACGGCCGACATGACCGTAAGCGGCACCGACGCCAGCAACTACATTCTGGTGCAACCGACCGGTCTTACAGCGAACATCACGCCGCTTGGTATCCTGGTCGACGCCACGGGCACCAACAAAGTTTATGACGGTAACGCGCTCGACACGGTTGGGTTGAGTAGCACCGGCGTCATAGCGGGTGACCAGATCAGCTTCAGCAATACATCGGCTGATTTCTCCGACAAGAACGTCGGCAACGGCAAGACCGTGACGGTGGATGGCATCTCCGATAGCGGTGCCGATGCGGGCAATTACGTGCTGCTCAATACGTCGACGACGACAACGGCCAACATTACGCCGCTGACGATTACGTTCAATGCGACCGGCACCAACAAGGTGTTCAACGGCAACGACAGCGACATCACGTCGCTCACGCCATTGGGCATCCTGCCTGGCGATCAGGTGAGCTTCACCGATGCATCGTCGCTGTTTGGCGATCCCAACGTCGGCAACGGCAAGACCGTAACGATTTACGGCATCAGCGCCAGCGGTGCAGATGCCGGCAACTATGTGTTCGACACGACGACAACGACGACCGCCAACATCACGCCATTGCCGATCGACATTTCCGCTTTGGGCACCAATCGCGCCTATAACGGTACCGACAACGATGCTGTCTTGCTGAGCAGCACGGGCTTGCTGCCAGGGTTCCCGGTGAACTTCACCGATTCGTCGGCGTTGTTCGGAAGTCCATACGCGGGTAACGACAAGCTCGTGACAGTGTCAGGCATCACGGCGACCGGGCCGTACGCGGACGATTACGTCATCACGGATCCGGTCACCACCACGGACGCCGATGTCACGGGCCTGGGTTCATTGGGCACTGGCGTGCAGGGTAGTTGGCTGGCACAGATCGATGGCGTGCTCGATCCGACCACGCTTGCCACGCCATACGGAGTGGCCGATATGAGCGCGGTAGGCGTCTTCACAGGCAACCAGAAGAAGCGTCATCGCCCGGTGGAGCGCAACGTGATTCGTTCTGACTTCCGGTCCGGTCTTCCCATCAACGTCATCAATGGAGGCGTGAAGTTGCCTGCCGATGCGTCGCCCTGAGCAGGCCGATAACGTGGCGCACCTTGGGGCGCCCGATGACAACATATTTGTCCTGGAGCCCCGCATGACCCGGATGCCACATGTTGTACCGAAGCTCGGCTTGCTTTGCATTGCGCTGGGCGCCACATCCGTGAGCGCCCAGACGCGCGGTGTTACACCGCCCACCAGCGGCCAGATACTGCAACAGAACCAACCACAGAATGTCCCCATCCCGTCGTCCAATCTCAATCTGAACGTACAACGTGCGCCTCGCAACAAGGCGGCCAGTAACGAAACTTTCCTGGTGCGGCAAATCGAAATTACCGGCAACACCTTGTTACCCACCGCGCAGCTGCATGCACTGGTTGCATCCGAGGAGGGCAAGAACCTTTCTCTGGACGATCTGGACGCCCTGGCCGATCGCATTACCCAGAGCTATCACGACCACGGTTACCCGCTGGATTTGGCGTACGTGCCCGCTCAGACGCTTCAAAACGGGGTTGTGCGCATCGCGGTCGTCGAAGCTCATTACGGCAATGTCGTACTGCAAAATCAAAGCGCGGTGGCCGATCATGTACTCAATGCCACGCTCGCGCCGCTGCAATCGGCGCAGGCGATTACCGACTATTCGCTGGAAAGAAGCCTGCTTTTGCTCACCGACGTGCCGGGCGCCGCGGTCAGTTCTGTCATGCGGCCGGGTACGGAAGTTGGTACGTCCGATCTCGTCGTGAACGTAACGTCCGCGCCGCGCTATACCGGCACACTGGGGCTGGACGACTACGGCAACCGCTACACCGATCGCGTGCGGTTAAGTGGTTCGTTTGCGGTAAACGGTCTGTTCCATCAAGGCGACGTGCTGGACTTCAGCGGTGTCAGCTCCGGTGCGGGCATGAACTATGGCCGCGTGGGTTATCGGTACCTTCTGGACGGGCAGGGTACGGTGCTGGGGTTGGCCGCGACCGACCTCGACTACAAGCTGGGAAACGGTCTTTCCGATTTGCATGCGCACGGCAAGGCACAAGTGTCGAGCGTGAACCTGTCACAGCCTTTTATCCGCAATACGCGCGGCAACCTGTACGCGCAGATCGAATTCGATCACAAGCGATTGCGTGACGATATCGATGTGGCCGACATCGAAACAAATCGCCACTCCAATTCATGGACGGCAACTGTGGCAGGCGACCAGCGTGATTCGACCGGTGTGACCAATTTCAATATCAGCGGCACGTACGGTCGTCTGTATTTCAACAACCTTTATGCGGAATTCATCGATTACATTGGTGCGCGCACCGCGGGCAGTTACACCAAGTTCGATTACTCCGTCTCACGCCTGCAGCAATTGGACACCGTCAACGCGCTCTACTTTGGCTTTTCCGGACAGATCGCCAACAAAAATCTCGATACGTCCGAACAGTTCTACCTCGGCGGCCCCAATACCGTGCGTGGTTATGACGTCGGTGCCGTATCTGGCGCAGAAGGCAATCTGGCGACGATCGAGTATCGCCATGACTTCACGTTCGCATTGATGCCAGGCCCTTGGCAGGCATCGATATTCGTCGACAGCGGCCACGTGCAGGCTTACAAGCAACCGTTTTTTCCAGGCCAAAACAGCGCACGTCTCAACAGTGCCGGCATCGGGCTGCATTGGGTGGCGCCGGACGATTGGGTGATAAGCACCAGCGTCGCTGCGCCGGTAGGCAATCGGCCGGTTCTGGTCGGAGACAATTCCAGCAGATCCGCGCGATTCTGGTTTCAGGTGCAGAAAGGGTTCTACTGACCGCGCTCGTTCTAGCACATCGCCGTGCCACCTTCATCGAAAGTGGCACGGCGTTCTCATGCGCTTACATCAATTCGATCCACGCAGCGCTGTGAATCCAGAATTGCTCGCGCGATTGAATCCAGCCGGCGGCATCTTCGTAAACCAACCACGCGTTGAGTACATCGACAAGATCCTGATCGGTGCGGCGCAGGCCAAATGCGTGCGCGGTCTTGCCATACGCGCTCACGTCGAGCGTGCGCAGCTGATCCTGGTAGGAGTGGGCGAGGGCGTCCGGTAGTGGTTGCTCGGCGATCAGGCCATCCAGCGTACCGTTGCGCAGGTCTTGAATCGCTTTGCTCTCGTCGTTGATTTCCACCAGTTCGCTATTGCCGAGATATTCCTTGGCCGTCGATGCCGTGACAGTACCGGACAGCACGGCAACGCGGTGTTTGCCCGTACCGGTTTCAAGGGTGAGCAGGTCATCCTTGCCCAGCGATTTGCGATTGACGACCAAACCTAATGCAAAGCTTGCATAAGGCTGCGTGTATTTCAGTAACGCCGCACGCTGAGGCGTGACGCTGAGGCCGGCGGCAATTACGTCGAATTTGCCGGCGCGAAGGTCGTCGATAGCGGTCGACCACGTCGTCGGTACGAACTCAACCTTCCAGCGCATGTCCTGTGCAAATTGTTGCATCAGGTCGATATCCAGGCCGATCCACTGATCGTTCTTGTCGTGCAACACCCAAGGCGCGTTGACCGCAACCCCGACGCGTATCGATCCGCGCTTCTGGATGGTCGACAAGGTGTCGCTCGACGGCTGCGAGACGTGTGCCGTCTTGGCCGAAACGTTGGAAATCACGGGTGTCTGAAGGAACACAGCAACCACTGCAAGAAGTGCCAGACAGCCCATTACTCGAAGCAATCGCATGTCTATCCCCTTTGTCGGTGTCAATCCCTGGGTCGATCTTCGGACTTTGGGCGGCTCGGGCGCAAGTCCTTGCAAAGATCACTCGCCGAATGCTGTACGAAGGCGTACCCTTGGGCGATGGGGAAGGCCGATCTTCGGTCATCACAACATGCTGCGTACTTAAATTTCACGCGCTGAAGTCTATTTTTTTTAACTCACAGCGCACCGTGCAGCGCGCCGTCCCCAGGCGTGCGATGAACGACAGGTATGGCAACTCGCCTGTCGGAAGGTGGTATCGAAAACCGGACGGGAGCAATGTTCAGGATCGACAAGCCATCTTTGCTGCAAACCGCTTTCCACACCCATCCGTCGGCTCGACATGCCGAGTCTGTGGCGGGCGAAGAAGCGATCGAGCCGACTCTGCGTGCGGAGCTTTTCAGTGCCGAACAGATGGAGCAGCACGGCATTGCGCTCGCCAAGCAGCACAAGCTCAGCCCACGCTCGTCGTCCGACCGTTTGCTCAAACGGCTCGACGAGAATGCAGCGGTGCTGTTGCAAGCATGCGAGGCGCTTACCTCCGCTGCCAAGAGCAATCGCCGCATTTCGCCTGCGGGCGAGTGGCTGCTGGATAACTACTATTTGATCGAAGAGCAGATTCGCATTACACAGCGGCATCTGCCCAAGAGCTATAACCGCGAGCTGCCCCGTCTTGCGCAAGACGATCCGGACGGCGTCCCGCGTGTCTACGTGCTTGCACTGGAAATCATCTCGCACGGCGATGGGCGCGTCGACGATGAAAGTCTCGGGCGCTTCATGGACGCCTATCAGACGGTGCAGCCGCTGACCATCGGCGAGCTGTGGGCGATTCCGATCATGCTTCGCCTTGCCTTGATCGAAAACCTGCGGCGTGCCGCTGCGCGCGTGCTGGCCGATTGGAATTATCGCGATCAGGCCAGCAAATGGGCGGATATCGTCACCGAGATCGCCGAGCGCGATCCGAAGAGTGTGGTCATCGGCGTTGCCGATATGGCCCGCTCGAAACCGCCCATGACCAGCGCTTTCGTGGCGGAACTCGCCCGACGCTTACAGGGCCAGAGCGCCGTGCTGGCGTTACCGCTTACTTGGGTGGAACAGCGTCTCGCGGAAACCGGCTCGAGTATCGAGCACGAGCTGCAACTTGAAGCGCAGGAGCAGGCTGCCAATCAAGTATCGATAGGCAATAGCATCACCAGCCTTCGCCACCTTGGTGCGATCGATTGGCACACCTTCGTCGAGCGGTTGAGCGTTGTCGAGCAAACCTTGCGGAAAGACCCCGCGGGCATTTACGAGGATATGGATTTCGCAACCCGCGACCAATATCGCCACGTAGTGGAGCGCCTGGCACGTTCCAGCAATCGCAACGAGGTTGAAGTCGCCAAGGTTGCGCTTGAGCTCGCGCACAACTGCGCATCAAGTAGCGCTGTGCCTGGTATCGGTGCCCATGTGGGCTACTACCTGGTCGATAAGGGCCTTCCTATTCTGGAAAGGGAGGCAGGCTATCGCCATCACACGCTGATGAGCATGCGCCGCGCATTCTTCAGCATTCCGCTGCTGCTGTATGTCGGTATGATTGTGGTGCTGACACTGGCATTTACCGCGCCCATTCTTCGTGTGGCGGCACAGAACGACTTTCCTCTTTGGGGACTGATCCTGCTTGTCGTGCCAACCCTGCTGGCGACGAGCCAGTTCGCGTTGGGTCTAGTGAACTGGGTTGTGACCGTCACGACAACATCGGCGATGTTGCCGCGCATGGATTATTCGCACGGCGTTCCGGAAGCGGGGCGAACATTGGTTGTCGTGCCCACATTGCTTGGAAACACCCAAGATGTGGAAGACATGGTGGAAACGCTGGAAGTGCATTTCCTCGCCAACCGCGACGAACATATTCACTTTGCGCTGCTCAGCGACTACAAGGACGCCGCTTCGGAGCATGCGGAGGGCGACGAAGAGTTACTGGAGCTGGCTCGGCATCACATCGAATTGCTCAATGCGAAATATGCGCCAGGGTCCGGCGATCGCTTTTATTTTCTGCATCGCCCACGCCGCTTTAACGCCGCCGACAAGATCTGGATGGGGCATGAGCGCAAACGCGGAAAGCTGACCGATCTCAATAATCTTCTCAGCACGGGTGACGCGTCGCCATTCGAAGAGACGATCGGGCCGGTGGACGTCTTACGCAAAGTGAAATACGTCATCACGCTCGATGCCGATACCCAGTTGCCTCGCGATGCTGCGCAAGAATTCATCGGCACGATGATGCATCCGCTCAATCGGCCGATCTACAGCAAGAAGAAAGAGCATATGGTGCGCGGCTACGGCATTCTTCAGCCGCGGCTCGGTATCAGCTTACCCAGTTCGGCGCGCTCCGGTTACGCGATGCTGTTCGGAAGCGAAGTCGGCATCGATCCTTACACGCGCATGGTATCCGACGTTTATCAGGACCTCTTCAATGAGGGTTCTTTCATTGGCAAGGGCATCTACGAAGTGGATGCCATCGTCAAGGCACTGGAAGATCGTTTCCCGGACAACACGATTCTCAGCCACGATTTGATCGAGGGTTGCTACGCCCGGTCCGGATTGCTGAGCGATCTTCTGCTTTATGAAGAATATCCTTCCGGCTATATCAGCGATTACCAGCGGCGTCATCGTTGGATTCGCGGCGACTGGCAATTGTTGCCATGGATGTGGCCGCGCGTTCCTACGCCGGAAGGGCACTGGAAACCGAACACGCTAAGCCACCTGTCGCGGTGGAAGATTTTCGACAATCTGCGCCGCAGTCTTGTCGCGCCATCCTTCGTCGCATTGTTTCTGGTGGCATGGCTCTGCTTTGCGCAGCCGATAACCTGGACGGTGGCGATTCTCGCGCTGCTGTTCACGCTGCCGCTGCTTTCATCGCTATTGGCGATTGTGCAAAAGCCCTACGACATCTCCATGCGTTCGCATCTGCAGGTGGCGATGATTTCTACCGGCCAGCATTTCATGCGCGCGGCGTTCGGTCTGATGACGTTGCCGCACGAAGCGTATTACAGCCTGGATGCGATCCTTCGGACTCTGTGGCGGATGTTGGTCAGCCGTCGCAACTTGCTCCAGTGGCGAACATCGCGCGATGTGGAGCGAGCCGCCGACTCCTCCATGTCGCGCATCTATCGCGTGATGTGGATCAACCCCGCGCTGGCCGTTGCGGCCGGAGTGGCGATATGGCATCTGCGACACAACCACACACATGCGTGGGCGCCTGCAGCATTGATCGTGCTGCTTTGGCTGGTGGCCCCCGCGCTCGTACGCTGGTCCAGCGAGCAGCGCAGAGAAGTGGTGTTCACACCATCGGGCAAGCAGCTGCAGTTTCTGCGGGGTTTGTCGAGACGAATCTGGGCCTTCTTCGAAACGTATGTGGGAGCGGAGGACAACTGGCTTCCGCCCGACAACATGCAGGAAGTTCCCACCAGCGTCGTCGCACACCGGACGTCGCCTACCAATATTGGCCTGGGCTTGCTGTCTTGTCTCGCCGCGCACGATTTTGGCTTTATCACTACAGGAAGATTGCTCGATCGCGTCAACAAGACGCTGCAGACGTTGCAGGGCATGGAGCGTTATCGCGGCCATTTTTACAACTGGTATGACACGACCACTGCACGACCACTGGCACCGCATTACATTTCATCGGTGGACAGCGGAAATCTCGCTGCGCACTTATTGACGCTTCGCCCCGGCTTGCTCGCATTGCTCGATGCACCGATGTTCGAGGTGAGCCTGTTGGAAGGGTTGCGCGATACATTGACTATCTTGCGTGAAGTGGCGCCAGGTGGACGTTCCAATAGCGCACTCACGAGCCTTCGCACCCACGTGCTGGAAACGCTGGAAAACCCGCCGCATTCGCTGGAACGCATGGCCGCGTACGTGCTGGAATTCCAAGCGAAGGCGGAGGAACTGCGGCCGCAGCTTCAAGGCGACGAAACATCCGAAACGCACTTTTGGTACGAGCGGTTGCGCGAACAAGTCCTGGACATAAGGCAGGAGATGGACCTTGCGCTTGCCTGGACGACAGATTATCCAGAACTGCCGGACATTCCCACGTTGCGTCAGGTGCTGATGGCGGCAAACTCAGGTACCAATGATGAATCGGCGGGCCCCTCCGCTCGTCGCGAACTCATCATGCATCTGGCATCGGTAGTTTCCGATCTGGCTGTGATGGACTTTGGCTTTCTGTACGACCACCGCAAGAAACTATTGTCGATCGGTTATAACGTGGATGAGCGTCGTCTCGATGCGGGTTGCTACGACCTGCTCGCATCGGAAGCGCGCCTCGCATGCTACGTCGCCATTGCGCAGGGCCAGCTGCCGCAGGAGGGGTGGTTCGCCCTCGGCCGTTTGCTGACGACAACCGGCGGCGAGCCCGTACTCCTGTCGTGGTCAGGCTCGATGTTCGAATACCTGATGCCGACCCTGGTCATGCCTAGCTATGAGGGCACGCTGCTTGATCGCACCTGCCGCGCCGCCGTCGACCGGCAGATCGAATACGGGACGCAGACGGGCGTGCCCTGGGGTGTTTCCGAATCGGGCTACAACACCGTCGACGTGCATCTCAATTATCAGTATCGCGCGTTTGGCGTTCCGGGCCTTGGCTTGAAGCGTGGGCTCGGCGAAGACATTGTCATTGCCCCATATGCCACAGTCATGGCGCTGATGGTGGCGCCTTCATATGCTTGTTCCAACCTCGAGCGGTTGTTATCCGAAGGGAGGTTAGGGCGATTCGGTTTCTACGAGGCCATCGATTACACACCGGCACGCGTGCCACACGGGCAGACATCGGTAGTGGTTTGCTCGTTCATGGCGCACCACCAGGGCATGAGCTTGTTGTCGCTCGCTTACATGCTGCTGGATCAGCCGATGCAGAAACGTTTCGACACTGATCCTCAATTCCGCGCGAATGCGCTGCTGTTGCAAGAACGTGTTCCGAAAGCAGCGTCTGAATATCTGCGCGCCACCGGCCTGCACATGATGAACCCCGTGAATACTTCAGCCGATACGACGCTACGCGTCTTCGCCGATCCCAACATGCCACGACCCGCCGTGCAGCTGCTGTCGAATGGCCGTTACCACGTGATGGTGAGCAGTTCCGGTGCCGGTTACAGCCGTTGCCGCGATCTCGCGATCAATCGATGGCACGAAGACATCACCAGCGATAACTGGGGTCAGTTCTGCTATTTACGCGATGTGGAAAGCGGAGAATTCTGGTCGACAACGTATCAGCCGACGCTAGCGAAGCCGGATCACTTCGAGGCGATCTTCTCCGACGCCCGTGCGGAATTCCGTGTACGTATGGAGAATTACGATGCGCATACGGAAATTGTGGTCTCACCTGAAGACGACATCGAGCTGCGCCGCGTTCGGCTGACCAATCGTGGACGAAAGCCGCGTACCATCGAAATCACGACCTATGCTGAGCTTGTCATCGCGCCGGCGAGTGCCGATGCGGCGCATCCTGCATTCAGCAACCTATTTGTCGAAACCGAATGGATCGAGTCGGCACAGGCGCTTATCGGTACGCGCCGGCCGCGTTCCAATGACGAGCGCGTGCCATGGATGTGCCATGTGATGACGGTGCACGATGCGCATGTCGACCTCATTTCGTATGAGACGGACCGCGCAAAGTTTATCGGCCGGGGCCGGAGTATCGCCAAGCCAATCGCGTTGGGCCGCTTGCCGTCGCATGATGCGCTTTCCAATACCGTCGGTCCTGTGCTCGATCCGATCATTGCCATTCGCGCGCGCATTACATTGCCGCCGGAACATTCTGCGACGGTCGATATCGTCACGGGTATGGCCGACAATCGCGATGCGTGCCAACACCTTGCCGAGAAATATCGCGATCGCCATCTGGCCGATCGTGTGTTCGATCTCGCCTGGACGCATAGTCAGGTACTACTGCAGCAGTTGAATGCCACGCATGCCGATGCGCGCCTCTACGAACGCATGGCCGCTTCCATTCTTTACGCCAACACTTTGCTGCGCGCCGAAGCGAGCGTGCTGATCGCCAATCAGCGCGGTCAATCCGGCCTGTGGGGGCAGTCCATTTCCGGCGATTTGCCGATCGTCCTCTTGCGTATCGGCGACACCGCCAATATCGACATCGTGCGGCAACTGGTGCAAGCGCATGCGTATTGGCGTCTGAAGGGACTCTCGGTCGATCTGGTGATCTGGAACGAGGATCTGGCCGGCTATCGTCAGCAGCTGCAGGATCTCATTCTCGGCCTTATCGCATCGGGCACCGAAGCCAATCTCGTTGATCGCCCGGGCGGCATTTTTGTACGCCCGTCGCAACAGCTATCGGTCGAAGATCGCGTACTGGTGCAATCCGTTGCGCGCATCGTCCTTTACGATAACCGCGGCACGCTGGCCGAGCAGATCGAACGTCGCCGCGTGGAGTCGCAACTGCCACGTCTTACGATTTCACGCACGCCGCGTGCCGAGCAGGCAGCAGCGCAAGATGAGACGCAAGCGCTGCTCGAAACACTGGAGTTGAGTAATCGGTATGGTGGCTTTACGGCCGACAAAACCGAGTACGTCATCGCGTTGCAACCTGGTCGTCCGACGCCCGCACCGTGGGTCAATGTGCTGGCCAATCCTGATTTCGGCTGTGTGATTTCCGAAGCGGGAAGCTCCTATACATGGGCGGAAAACTCGCACGAATTCAGGCTGACGCCGTGGGACAACGACCCCATCCGCGATACCTGCGGCGAAGCCATCTATCTGCGCGATGAGGAAAACGGTCACTATTGGTCGCCGACGCCGTTACCGCATCGTGGAAAAGGCACGTACATCACGCGCCACGGTTTTGGCTACTCGGTTTACGAGCACATCGAAGACGGCATTCATTCCGAGCTTTGGGTGTATGTCGCCTTGCACGCGCCGATCAAGTTCTCGGTGCTGCGTGTCCACAACCGGTCCGGTCGCGCGCGGCGCTTGTCCGCGACGGGTTACGTGGAATGGGTGTTGGGCGATCTGCGCACGAAGTATGCGATGCATATCGTTTCCGAATCCGATCCCGTCACCGGTGCGTTGTTGGCGCGCAACGCCTACAACACCGATTTCCAGGGTAGGGTGGCGTTTTTCGATACGGATGCGACTACGCGCAGTGTTACCGGCGATCGCACCGAATTTCTCGGCCGAAACGGTAGTCTGCGCAGCCCGGAGGTGATGTCGCGCGCAGGGTTGTCCGGCCGGTTAGGTCCGGGGCTGGATCCGTGCGCAGCGATACAGGTGCCTTTCGAATTGGCCAAAGACGATACGCGAGAGGTGATCTTCCGCCTCGGCGCCGCGCACGATGCCAAGGGTGCCACGGACCTTGCCAAGCGTTATCGCGGTTCGTCCTCGGCTAGCGTGACGCTGGAAGAAGTGCGCATGCATTGGCGCTGGACGCTTGGCAAGGTGCAGGTCAGCACACCCGATCCGTCCGTCAATGCGTTGGCGAATGGCTGGTTGATGTATCAGATCATCGCAGCACGCTTCTGGGGTCGCAGCGGCTACTACCAATCGGGTGGTGCGTTCGGCTTCCGCGATCAATTGCAGGATACGATGGCGATGGTCCATGCCAGCCCGTACAACGCGCGGCAGTATCTGTTGGTAAGTGCCGCGCATCAATTCCTCGAAGGTGACGTGCAGCATTGGTGGCACCCGCCATCGGATCGTGGCGTGCGTACGCATTGCTCCGACGATTATCTGTGGCTGCCGCTCGCCACCAGCCGTTACGTGCACATCACCGCCGATACGGGGGTGATGGATGAGCGCGTCGGTTTTATCGAAGGACGCCCCGTCAAACCGGACGAAGAATCGTATTACGACTTGCCCGTGCGCTCGGAACAGAGTGCGACACTGTATGACCACTGCGTTCGCGCTATCGAAAAAAGCATGGCCCGCGGCCCGCACGGCTTGCCATTGATCGGTACGGGCGACTGGAACGACGGCATGAATCGTGTCGGCGAGAAAGGCACCGGCGAAAGCATCTGGTTGGGTTTCTTCCTCCACGACGTGTTGACCTCGTTTGTGGAAACAGCGCGTCGCCATCAAGACGAGGCGTTTGCAAAGCGCTGCGAGGACGAAGCGAAGAAGCTTTCGGCCAGCCTGGAAGAGCATGGCTGGGATGGCGAATGGTTCCGCCGCGCGTACTTCGATGACGGAACGCCGCTGGGTTCCAAGCAAAACCAGGAATGCACCATCGACTCCATTGCACAGAGTTGGTCCGTGCTGTCCAACGCCGTGTCGAAGGAGCGGCAACAACAAGCGATGGAGTCGTTGGACAAGCATCTGGTGAAACGCGAAGCAAGCCTCATCCAGCTGCTCGATCCGCCGTTCGATAAGGCGCCCTTGGACCCGGGCTATATCAAAGGCTATGTGCCGGGCGTCCGCGAAAACGGCGGTCAATACACGCATGCGGCGGTGTGGGCAACGATGGCGTTTGCCACCATGGGCGATGCACGCCGCGCATGGGAACTGTTGCACATGATCAGCCCAATCACGCACGGAAGCGGCGAAAACATCGATGTTTACAAAGTCGAACCGTATGTGATGGCCGCCGATGTCTATTTTGGCAAACCGCATCAGGGACGTGGCGGCTGGACGTGGTACACCGGTTCGGCCGGCTGGATGTATCGCCTGATCATGGAATCCCTGCTGGGCCTGCGCGTGGAGGGCGAGGTTCTGTACATCGAACCGGTTCTTCCGCCAGACTGGAAGGGCTACAGCTTGAGTTACCGGCACCGTGAGACGGATTATCAGATCACGGTGCACGCGTCATCGGAAGAATCAGGTGCGCGCCGTATTCTGCTCAATGGCGAACTCATCAACCATGATCGCTTGCCGTTGGTTGACGACGGTGGCGAACATCGCGTCGACATTCATTTGTAGATCAATTTATGAACACATCTACCATCTTTCTGCTGGACGTCGATAACACGCTGCTCGATAACGATCGTTTCGCGTCAGATCTTCGTGCGCAAATGAAGGAGTTGTTCGGGCAGGACGAATGCGACCGTTACTGGTCGCTCTACGAACAACTGCGCGACACCGTGGGTTACGCGGATTACCTCGGCGCACTCCAGCACTTCCGCCGCGAGAACGACGACCGTCCAGGCTTGCTGGCGATGTCATCGTGGCTGTTCCACTATCCGTTCGAGAAGCTGGTTTTTCCAGAGGCTTTGTCGATCATCAAACATCTAAACACGCTGGGAAAAGCGGTCGTCCTGTCCGATGGCGATATTGTGTTTCAGCCACACAAGGTCGAACGCGCCGGCATCTACGAAGTGATACGTGGCGAGGTGCTGATCTTCGTGCACAAGGATCATGCGCTCGGCGTCGTGCAAGCACGCTACCCGGCAGGCCACTATGTGATGGTGGACGACAAACCCAATCTGTTGGCTGCGATGAAACGTCAAATGGGTGGCCGGCTCACTACGGTGTTCGTGCAACAAGGACACTATGCGGCGCAGGCCGACATGGCGACCATCCAGCCAGCGCCGGACCACACCATTTCGCGCATCGCCGAGTTATCGGGACTTGCGCCCCGGCTGGTGCGTACACCCATGACACCGGCCGCCTGAACAGACAACGACTGTTTCCGGTTTTGCACACGCATACCTAACAGCGTTTCGCAGGCCATCGCTCATAATGAGCGGACCCATGGATGCCTGAGGACAGCACGTGAACGCGAAGGTCGACAAGAACGCGGGGAAAGTTGCCCCTTCATCCATGCTGGTCGATGTGCGCAAGTTGCTCGATGCCTACGTCGAGTTGCGCCCGGACCCGTCGGAACCCTCGCAGCGCGTGGCATTCGGCACGTCCGGTCATCGCGGTTCATCATTCGAACGCAGTTTCAACGAGTGGCATGTGCTGGCCATCAGCCAGGCGATCTGCGATTACCGACAGCACAAGGGAATTACGGGGCCGCTTTTCATCGGCATCGACACGCACGCGCTGTCGCGTCCGGCATTCGAGAGTGCGCTGGAAGTGCTGGTCGCCAACGATGTCCCGGTGATGATCTCGGCGGGCGACGAATATACGCCCACGCCGGCGGTGTCGCACGCCATCCTCGTCTACAACCGCGGCCGCAAGGAAGGTCTGGCCGACGGCATCGTTGTTACGCCATCGCACAATCCTCCTGATAATGGCGGCTTCAAGTACAACCCACCCAATGGTGGCCCTGCAGACACCGATGTGACGGGCTGGATTCAGCAGCGCGCGAATGCTTTCCTGGAGAAGAAATTAGAAGGCGTCAAGCGCATCGACTTTGCAAAAGCACGCCACGCGAGCATCGTGAAGGAACACGATTACCTCACGCACTATGTCGACGATCTCGCCAACATCATCGACTTCGATGTCATTCGAAATGCGGGCGTGCATATGGGTGTCGATCCGCTGGGTGGCGCGGGCGTGCATTACTGGAGGCCGATTGCTGAGCGCTACGGCATCGATCTGACGGTGGTTAGCGAAACGGTCGATCCGACTTTCAGTTTCATGACGGTCGATTGGGATGGAAAGATCCGCATGGATCCTTCATCGCCCTACGCGATGCAACGCTTGATTGGACTGAAAAACGACTACGACGTCGCGTTTGCATGCGATACCGATCATGATCGCCATGGCGTGGTATCGCGCAGCAGCGGCTTGATGCTGCCGAACAACTATCTATCCGTACTGGTCGACTATTTGTTCCGGCATCGTCCGCATTGGAGCAAACAGGCGGGTGTCGGCAAGACTGTCGTCAGCACGTCGCTGATCGACCGCGTGGCGAAGCGTTTGGATCGCAAGCTTTATGAAGTACCTGTCGGGTTCAAGTGGTTTTCCGACGGTCTGTTCGACGGTTCGCTTGGTTTTGGCTGCGAAGAAAGTGCAGGTGCTTCGTTGTTGCGCCACGATGGACGTGTCTGGACCACTGACAAGGACGGCATCGTTCCCGCTTTGCTTTCCGCTGAAATGACGGCACGCGAAGGGAAAGATCCCGGACAGCTGTTTGTCGAATTGACACAGACGCTGGGCAAGCCTTACTCCGATCGCATCGACGCACCGGCGAACGCACAGCAAAAAGCAAAATTGTCGAAGCTTTCGCCCGATCAGCTGCATATCAAGGATTTGGCGGGTGAGAAGATCGAACAGGTGCTCGATCATGCGCCTGGCAACAATGCTGCGATTGGCGGGATCAAGGTAATCGCTGCCAGCGGCTGGTTTGCTGCGCGTCCCTCAGGTACGGAGGAGATCTATAAGATCTACGCCGAAAGCTTCAAGGATGAGGCGCATCTCAAGGCGCTGTTGGACGAGGCGCAGAAGATTGTCGATGCTGCGCTAGGCAGCTGATTCCTCGGATAGCCATCCGCCGCTGAAGCCGGCCTTGCGAAGGCCGGCGGTAATGCACGGCACCCCGCGCATCAGTTGCCACAGCATGCCGGTGTGATAGTTCTCGATCATCGTCACGATGGGGCCGATGTTCAGTCCGCAGTGCCATTTTGATTTCCAGCCGCACGGACTGCCCGGCTCGCCGAACGTCGGATTGAACGTGGAGCGAAAACCGTAGCGATGCACATCGTGCAGGTTGAGCTTGTGCACGTAGTAATGCACGGCAGGCTCGACGATGTCGGGCGCAAAGGGCAGGGATGTGGCGACGGACCATGGTGCGAGCGTACCGTCGTCCACGCCGTAAGGCGCACCACGTCCGACGTAATCGAAGAACTCCCGCTTGATGCCGTCGATGACGCGTGTCGCAGGTCCTGGGCCGTCGCTTGCCGTAATACCCCAGCAATGCGAGCCGTATCCCTTGAAGCCCAGTGGATTATCGATGGCGTATTCGCGATGAATGCGTGTGGCGCGCCGGCTGTTCTCGAAATAGTCGATGCCGTGCTCGCGCATGAATTCGTCCTGGATGCCTTTCAGGTCCAGCCACACATGCGAAAGGTGGTGTGTAAACAGTGGTGCGGAGTAGAGGTACTCGATGTCGTAGCATTTCTTCCAGCTGAAGGTGGAAGCCCAATGGGTGTACGCGTGAGGGGGCACCGGATGAGTCGGCGAGCCCAGCGCCAGCACGTGCAGCAGCAACGATTCGTCGTAGCCTTCCCAGTCGAAAGGTATAAAACCGCTTTCTGGCCTCCAGCCATGACGGATGCGATCCGCATCGTCCAGCAGCCAGTCCCATTCGACGCGCCGGTACAGCACGTCGGCCAGTTCGCGTATCTGGCGTTCTTCCGAAGTGTCGTCCTGAAAGTAGGCGGCGGCAGCGAGCATGCCGGCGATCAGAAAGGCCGTATCGACGCTGGACAATTCACATTGCCATGCGCGCTTGCCGGTTTTGTAGTCGAGGAAGTGGTAATAGAAACCGCGATAGCCGGTGGCGTCTTCCTCTTCCCCTTGATGACTAGCCTTGAAGAAGCGCAGCGTGGCGAGCGTTCGTTTTGCCGCCGTGCGCCGATCCATCATGGCGCGCTCGACCGCAATCGGATAGCAGGCGAGCGCCAAACCGGTTGCCGCAATGCTCGCCGGCCAATCGGGTGCATTCTTGTCCAGCACCAGGCCGTTGTCGGGGTTGGTCTCGTAGTCAAAGTACGCAAAGGCCGTACGTTGAATATGGCGGTGCAAACTGCTTTCGGCTGACTCGTTCAACGTGGCATTCCGATGGGTGTGTTTTCGCGCCGCATCTGCAGTGCAACAGTAGCCGACTGTTTCATGGCCGAAGTGGACCGCACGTCAAACACGGCACTTAAAGTAAATTCTACGAATTTATACTAATATAAATCATATGTTTATGTTGTTTATATAATGTAAATTCACCTCACGCAATCGAGACGAGGAGGCGCAAATCCGGTGATCGGCGTCTACTTCCCGACAGCGGAGACTGCGCTAAGCTCGGGCGAAAAACTGCCGCGCGGCACGGCGAGGGGAAGTCATGGCAACCGTGGAACTAAGGCCTGTCGTTCACGTCGATAACGAGTGGCGTCGCTGGATCGCCGAGAACCTGTTGCTCGATGGTCCGCCGCAGGGCATTTACGAGCAGATGCTCAATGCCGGTATCCCGCATGACGAAGCCGTGCATGAGTTGCAACAGGCGATGGCCAGTCCTTACATCGTCGGCGCGCAACGGCTGCGCAATCGCCTCGCCAAGCACGATTGGGTTTTAGACGCTCAGCGCCGCATGAATCGCCTGAGAGATGCCGAGGTGCCTCGCCGCCACAAGCTTTCGCGTGAAGAATTTCTCGACGCGTATTACACCGCCGGCCGCCCCGTCATCATCACGGGCATGATGGAAGACTGGCCTGCAATGACGAAGTGGAGCCTCGATTACTTCAAGGATCGCTGCGGCGATCGCGAGGTGGAGATCCAGTTCGGCCGCGACTCCGATGCGCAATACGAGCTACGCAAGACGGCGCATCGTAAAACGATGCCGTTTGGCGACTATGTCGAACTGGTACGCAACGCAGGCCGCAGCAACGATTTCTACATGACGGCCTATAACGAGGGAAAAAATCGCACGGCGCTGGCCGAGTTGTGGGACGACATCGTGCAGATTCCCGAATACCTGACCGGTGAAGGTGCGACACAAGGCTTTCTGTGGTTTGGACCACAAGGAACGGTCACCCCGTTCCATCACGATCTCACCAACAATTTCATGGCGCAGGTGATGGGGCGCAAGCGCGTCCTGTTGATGCCCGCCTGCGAGATCGCGCATGTCTACAATCATGAACATTGTTTTACGCACGTTGATGGTCGCCAGATCGATCTGGCGCGTTATCCGCGCATGGATGGCGTACAAGTACTTTCCTGCGTGCTGAATCCCGGGGAGGTGCTGTTCCTGCCGGTTGGGTGCTGGCACTTTGTGGAAGGTCTGGAGATGTCGGTGACGGTGTCGTTCACCAACTTCCTCTGGGATAACGATTTCACCGGCGAATACCCCCAGCAGCAGGCCTTCTAAAAGACGCACCAGAGAGGGATAGAAACATCGCGGCCAGCCCCCACATAGGGAGCTGGTCAACGAGTCTTCGCCATGATTCCCTTTTCTGTACTCGATCTCGCTCCCGTTACCGAAGGCAGCACACCGCAACAGGCTTTCGCCAACTCACTCGACCTGGCGCGCTGGGCCGAGCAGCTTGGCTACACGCGCTACTGGCTTGCCGAGCACCACAACATGCCAGGCATCGCGAGCGCGGCCACGGCGGTATTGATCGGACATATCGCAGGTGGAACGTCGCGCATCCGCGTTGGAGCGGGCGGTATCATGTTGCCCAACCATGCACCGTTGCAGGTGGCCGAACAGTTCGGAACGCTGGCGTCGCTGCATCCGGGTCGCATCGATCTGGGGCTGGGACGCGCGCCAGGAACGGATCAACCCACGGCGCGTGCGTTGCGTCGTTATTACGAGGGCGCCGAAACGTTTCCGAACGATGTGCAGGAGCTGCTCGCGTATTTCGAGCCCGCCGTGCCCGGACAGCCCGTTCGTGCCGTGCCGGGTGCTGGATTGGATGTGCCGGTGTGGTTGCTCGGCTCCAGCCTCTTCAGCGCGCAGCTTGCCGCCGCGTTGGGTCTGCCATTCGCCTTTGCCTCGCACTTCGCGCCCGACCAGATGGACGAAGCACTGAGGCTCTATCGGCGCGATTTCAAACCGTCCTCGCGCCTCAGTAAGCCTTACGCGATACTCGGCGTGAACGTTGTGGCCAGTGAAAGCGATGAACAAGCGAAGCGGTTGTTTACCACGCAGCAGCAGAGTTTTATCAACTTGCGCCGCGGCCGGCCTGGATTGATTCCGCCGCCTATCGACGACATCGAGACTTACTGGACGTCGACCGAAAAGTACGGCGTCGAACGTGCGCTGGCTTGCGCCGTCGTTGGCAATCCGGACACGGTGAGAGAAGGGCTGGCTGCGTTCATCGATCGCCATCAACCGGATGAATTGATGGTCACGGCGAACATCTTCGATCACGCCGCACGCAAGCGTTCCTTTGAACTGGCGATGCAGGCGCGTAGCGCGTTATCCGCTGCCGCCTGATTAAATTCCTCTGATCACTCAGCCGATGTCTGCCCATGCGGTGGCATCGGCTTCTTTACTTTCAGATAATACATTTATAAAATATATATAACTGAATAATGGGGGTGGGGATATGAGCGATTTCGCATCCACCGAGCAGCGCCTGGCCGTCACGTGCCGCCGTTACCCTGATTTCCCGCGCCGACCCGGCGTGCTGGTGCGGCTGATCAAGCACATCCATATGCTGCTAAACGACGAGGCAAACGCGTTGCTGAAGCCGTATGGCGTGAACCACCCGGAATACAACTTGCTGATGATGCTGTATGGCAGCGCCAGCGGTACGATGTCCCCTTCGGAGCTGGCTGATGCAACGGGCGAGAAATCGGCCAACATCACGCGGCTGACCAATGAATTGACCGATCAAGGATTGATCAGCCGCAATGCCAGTGCAGACGACCGGCGCAAGGTCGAACTGAGTTTGACGCCAAAAGGGCTGGCGTTGATCGAAAGTTTTCTGCCGGACATTTGCGGGTTGCTGGTAAGGCAAGGGCGTCATCTGGCTGTCGCCGAACAGGTTCAGCTTGAAAAGCTTCTGAAAAAGTTCTTGAGCGGTTTGGCAGACTGAGGCGGTCATCGTCATGTCCGTAACCGATGTCAATGCAGTGACACCCACGACGCGCGATGTCGTCGTCACGGCGTTGCGCGACGAAACGCAAACCTGGCTCTTCGTCGCCAAGACCTTGCTGGCATTTTTCCTCACCGGCTGGCTGGCCATGCGTTTTGCACTGGATCAGCCTTCCACGGCCATGCTCACTACCATCCTTGTCGCCAACCGGCAGTCCGGCATGGTGCTGGCGAAGAGTTTCTATCGCGCGATAGGCACGGTCGTTGGCGCCCTGGCTGCGCTGGTCATCGTGGGCCTTTTTCCGCAGGAACGTGTGCTGTTTCTTGGGGCGTTGTCGCTGTGGGTCGGCCTGTGCGCGGGCGGAGCGACGCTCAACCGCAACTTCAAGGCCTATGCCTTTGTGCTCGCGGGCTATACCGCAGCGCTGATCGTCATTCCGGTCGTCAACAATCCGCTCGCCGTATTTGACGGCGCGGTCGCGCGCATCAGTGAAGTATTGCTGGGCATTGTGGTCTCAGGTGTCGTCAGCGATCTGGTGTTCCCCAGCCACATCCGCGCCATCATGCGGCGCGCAGCGCGCGAACAATATGCGCACTTCATGCAATTTGTGGAGCGGGCCACGACTGGCAAGACAGCGCGTGGCGATATCGAAAAAGCGCATCTGCGCTTCGTGCGCGATGCAGTCACGCTGGAAGACATGCGAAGCTCGGTGATTTTCGAAGATCCCGAGGCGCGCGCACGCAGCGGTCACATCCTGCTTTTCAATCAGCGCTTCATGGCCGCATCGACCAGTCTGCAGTCCTTGCACCATCTGATCAACCGGCTTCAGCGCAATGGGCGCAACGTGCCTGCTGCGGCGCTTATCCAACTTTATGCGCCGTTGGGCGAAGCGCTCGACATACCGATCGATGCTGATACATCGGCCAAGTGCATTCTGCCCAGGCTGGACGATGCTCGCCGCGCGATAGGTGCTCATATACCCGTGATGCGCGCGAGCCTTCAAACCGATCAGGATGTCCAGGATTTCGACACGGGTGCCGACCTGGTGCACCGCTTCGCCGACGAACTGTATGCCTTTACGGATACCGCGGCGCTGCTGCAGGCGCCGGGCGGCGTTACCGGCTCTGCCGTGCGAATCCGTTTCACGCGCGGCAACGACATCTATGGTGCTTGGCTCGCAGTGCTTCGCGCTTCCATGACGATGGCCGTTCTCTCTTTTTTCTGGATCGTTCTGGCATGGCCTTCTGGTGCGTCGGCGATGGTCATCGCGACCGTCTTTGCCGGATTATTCGCCTCGGCGCCGAACCCGATCAAAGCCGTCAATGCTTTCCTTATCGGTTATGTGCTGGGTGCGACTGCGAGCTTCATATGCGAGTTCTACATACTCACCCATATGGATGGCTATGGCCTGCTGATCGCCGGGTGCACGCCATTTCTCATGATGGGTGCATTGCTGATGGCGTGGCCGTCGACGACGGGCATCGGTACCGGTTATCTGATCGGGTTCACCAATCTCATCGCACTGAAAAACCCGATGGTGTATGACCCGGTTCGCTTCTTGAACGAATCGATTGCACAGTTGGTCGGCGTTGGATCGGCATCGGTCGCTTTCACCTTCGTGCCATCGACCATCGGCAGCCCATGGTTTATTCGCCGCCAGTTCGAGCGTTTGCGCCGGCAAGTGTGCGTGGCTGCCGAGGCGCCACTGCCTGGATTGATCGATCGCTTTGAAAGCACGAATCACGATCTCTTCAGTCAGATCGTCGCGCAGACCGTACGCGGGAGCGACGAATCCCGTTCATTGCTGGCGTGGGCGCTGTCCGTGCATGAGACCGGGCGCGCGCTGATCCAGCTGCGCTATGACCTCGCCGCGAAGCATTGGCCGGAGGGTGTTCATCGTGCGATTACACCAGCCATCGATGCGCTGAAAAATCTGTACGATAGCCCTACAACCTCTGCCTACACGCAAGCACGCGACGCACTGATTGGTTCGATTTCGCAACTGAATCAGTTCGAAGGCACGCAACGGCTGCTTGTGCACCTACACCTGATTCGCCTGGCATTGCTGGATGACAAATCTGTGCTCGCCGACTATATGCCACGGAAGAAACAAAGCGAGGAAGTCGGTCATGCCACGTGAAATAGCCATCGCCGGCGTATTGATTCCCGGATTGCTGGTCTGGTTTCTGATTTCGCTGTTCCTGTTGTTTTTCATCGATATGGTGATCGGGCGGTTTGGCCTGTATCGCTATGTCTGGCACCCGGCATTGTTCCGCCTGGCGCTGATCGCGTGCATCTTCGGCAGCATTGCGCTGCTGCTGTATTAATGGCGAATGTCTCGACTGTGACCTCTATGAAAACTGCCCAGTACATCCGTGTTGCCTTGACTGCTTTTGTGTTGCTGCTAGCCGTGCTTATCGGTTGGGCACTTTGGCGGCACTACTTTTTTTCGCCATGGACGCGAGACGGGCGTATTCGGGCCTATATTGTGCGCATCGCTCCGGATGTGCCCGGTTTGGTGACTCAAGTCAACGTCGTCGACAATCAGACGGTAAAGAGAGGCGACGTGCTTTTCGTGATCGACCAGGCGCGCTATCAGGATGCGCTCGATCAGGCCAAGGCCAATCTTGCTGCGGCCCAAGCAAAACTGCGTGCGGCGGGTGCCGATATCGATGCGGCGAAAGCGAGCACGGAACAAAGCCGCGCCAACCTCGATATGTATGCCGAGCAATCCAAGCGTCGCCAGGCACTATCGGATGTCGTTTCCACGGAAGACCGCGCCAATGCGGCGGCAACGGCCGATGCGGCACGTGCGGCCGTCAACAAGGCGCAAGCGGGACAAGAGCAGGCGGCCGCGGGTCAACAGCAGGCGTTAGCGGCGGTAAGGCAGGCGGAGGTCGAGCTTGCGACAGCGCAGCTCAATTTCGATCGAACGCAAGTACGTGCATCCGTAGATGGCTACGTCACCAATTTGCTTGTGCGTGTGGGTGATTATGCGAGTGCAGGCGTGCCGCGCCTCGCGCTGATCGATCGTCACTCCTACTGGATCGACGGCTATTTCGAAGAAACGAAAATGCCGCATATTCGCGTTGGCGATCCGGTCGACATCCGCCTGATGAGCGGCGGTACGCATTTGAACGGCACGGTGGAAGGCATTGCGCGCGGTATCACCGATTCGGCCGATCCGTTGGGCGCGGATCTTCTCGCCAACGTCAATCCCACCTTTAACTGGGTGCGTCTTGCGCAGCGCGTTCCCGTACGAATACACATCGATACCGATCATATGCCTGCCGGCACCGTGCTGGTGGCTGGCATGACGGCAACGCTCATCGTGCACCCAGACGAGCACAAAGAGCGTGGCGACGCGTCACAGGCAACCGCGGATGCATCCGGCAATGACTGACATGCATCGCTTCGGATCGATAGCCATCGCGACAGCGTTGTGCGTCGCGTTGGCTGGTTGCGTCACGCCGGGCGGCTTGCATCCCACGGGCGCAAGACTCGACGTGAATAGTCTGAAGGCCGAACGTAGCCTGGCGAACGTGTCGCTAAGTCCTACGGCGTGGCCGAAAAAGGATTGGTGGGAGGATCTCGGCGATCCGCAGCTATCGGAACTGATCAACGAGGCATTGCATACCAATCCAAGCCTCGACGAAGCACAGGCGCGCGCCAGGCTGGCCGAAGCAGTGGCTGCCAGTCTCGATGCAGCACGCGCGCCGCAAGGCGAGTTGGATGCCAATGTCATTGGTGCACGGCTTTCAAGTAAAGATCCGCTTTTTCCCGAGTACGCCATCGGTTCGTTCGCCTGGAGCAAAACCGTTACCGCGGGTTTTTCGTGGGATCTGGACCTGTGGGGCGGCAAGCGCGACGCATGGGAAGCTGCACTTGGCCGCAGCCGTGCCGCAGAACTCGATGCCTACGCAGCGCGTATCGAACTTTCGGTCAATGTCGCGCGCGCTTACGTAAGCCTTGGGTACGCCTTCGCGGTACAGGATGTTGCCGAACACGAGCAGCAGCGCACGGCGAAGTATCTGGCGTTGACGCACCGTCTGGTTGAAGGCGGTCTCGGCACACCACAGCAAGAAGCGCTGGCCGACTCGCAGGCAGCGAGTGCCGAGCAGGAAAAAGCGCAGGCAGATCGTGCTATCGATGCGGCACGCAGCAGTTTGTCCGTGTTGCTGGGGCAGGGGCCTGACCGCGGCCTCGATATTGGGAGGCCGCAGATGCTCGATGCAGGCAAGCTTGTATTGCCTGATGCGTTGTCGGTAAACCTGATGGGTCGGCGCACCGATCTGGTCGCTGCACGCTGGCGCGTCGAAGCAGCGTCGCTGGATATCAAGGCAGCAAGAACCCAATTTCTTCCGAATATCAGCTTAAGCGCATTGGCAGGATTTGTTGCGGTCGGCAACGTAAATGTCCTCCAGCTGCCAGCGCGTGAGTACGAATTCGGCCCCGCACTCAGTCTGCCGATTTTCGACGGCGGCCGTCTGCGCGCCAATCTTGCGTCGGCGAATGCGGGCTACGACGAAGCCGTCGCGCGCTACAACACATTGTTGATCGGCGCCATCAATCAAGTATCGGATCTCGTTTCCGCACTGAATTCGGTGCACACGCAGATCGATTTGGAAAAGCGCGCGAACATCGACGCGCAGAAAAGCTGGGACGATGCATTCAAGGGCTACAAGGGTGGTGTGTCGGGGCCTCTGACACCACTGATCAGCCGTCAGCAGCTGCTGCAAACCGAACAGCAGCTGGCTGCGCTGCAAAGTCTGCAGGCCGACCTGTCCATTCGTCTGATCGATGCCTTGGGCGGCGGTTATGGCGCGGATGCATCCAGCGGTGCGCCGTCAGCCAGCGCATCGGCGCAAGCAATCAACCGTTGAGCGACGACTGGCCGTCCGTGGCCAGCTCGTTTCGCATCGTCAGAACTTGTAGAAGGCGCTCAGATTGACTTGATTGCCGCTGGTGTTGAGACGGTTGCCGCCGTTGGTCGTCGTCAAGAGCACCGAGTGAATCCATTCCAGCGCGAAGGAGTAGTCGCCGACGGTGTACTCCACATTGGTCGCGTACATGTGGTTTCTCAGTAAACCGGTTGAACCGTTGCCCATCCAGCGAATCACATCGTTCGCACTGGGTTTGGCGATCGCGTAGAACGCATTTACGCTCCAGTTTTTCGTGAACTTGTAGCCGCCCGTCAGATAGCCACCGTCGTCCTTGATATCGCCGAACTGGGACAGGTCGCCAAAGATCTCGCCGATGCCTCGGCCGGTGTAGAGCACGCTCTTGAATATCCACGAGCCTGGTGTCCACTGTGCGCCAAGCTCGAACGCTTCGCTGCCGAATTCACGTTTGATCGGTGTCGGCTCCGTTCCACCTACGCCGGCAAGATCGATCTGGCTGTAGTGCGCAGCGGCAAAAAACATCCATTCTTTGTCCTGCTCGACATGCAGCTTCGCTTCCACTTGCGGTCGGAAGCCCGCGTTGCCCGCTGTCAGGTAATTGAGGTTGTTGCCCGGGCCATCCCAAGTGCCCTCAAACACGCCCACATCCAGACGCCACGCGGGCCCGGTCGAGCCATGATTGAGATCCTGCGAAAAGATGGCGCCCGGAAAACGCCAGCCGATCAGGCCGGCGCCATAGCCCAGCGGAAACGCGATATGGCTGAGCGAATCGGGCAGGTCGTCCAGCGGGAATATCAAGTCCCACATCTGGCCGATCTTCAACGTACTGCCGGTCGTCGGATTCTCCAGCACCATGTAGGCCTGACGCAGGCGTGGCAACGGTTGCTGTTGCGAATAAGCCCCGGTGCCGTTGTTGCCGCCGAAGAAATCCATTTCGAGATGCGCGCCGCCGACCCAGTCGCCGGCAACCTTGGCACCTGTCAAATCAAACATGAAGCGCGTGTTGCGCACATCGAAACCGCTAAGTGAACCAAGCGATCCTGGTATCGGAAATTCTGCATTCTGACCGTTGCCGTACGTAAAGCTCTTGGTCTGCGAGAACGCGGTGGCGTCGATGAAGCCGTTGAAAGAGACCGACAACCCATTACCCGCCGTAAACGATGGTTTGGACGGCGGCGGCACGGCGGCAATAGCAGCGGCCTGCGTTTGCTGTGCTTGCTGAGTCTGTTGAATCTGCGTTTGCTGCTGCGTCTGTTGACCTTGCAATTGCGTTAGTGCCGCGTGCAGCGATGCCAGATCCTGCTGCTGCTGGTCGAGTTGCTTCTGCTGCTTTTCGACAATGGCTTTGAGTGCCTTGATCTGCGAATCTCGGCTATCGGATTGGGCGAAGGCAGGGGCGGTAACAGTTAGCCCAAGGGCGGTAAGGGCCAGAAATAATGCATGCCGTTTCATGGATGTCTCCCTTCATGCAACCGTAGGGATGCGAATGCGCGAGCATTCACGCCGGTTTATCGAGAAGCACCTGGAGCGCCAACGGGAAGGACCACACGATGGTGCGTCTCATTGATGACTTCGGCGGCCGACAAATAAAACGCCAGCAAAGCCGTGATCAAACCCACGTAGCCGCCCGCTGTATGCAAGCCAGCCATGCCGGTCCATTCGCCTGCGGCAAGCAGGAAAAAGGTGATCCATAAAGCGAGAAAGATCAGTTGCAACGCGCGCGCTGCACGTAGCGAAGCGATCCACATGTAGAACGTGAAAACACCCCACATGAACAGGTACCAGCCGACAAATGCACTCGGTACCTTGTCGTGCAGAAACAGAACGAATAGCGCGAACGACCACCAGAACGCGCCGTAACTGACAAAGGCGGTGACGCCAAACGTATTGCCGCGTGGCAGCTCCATCACGCCTGCAATGATCTGCGCAGTTCCGCCGTAGGCGAGTGCGACTGCCAGAACCATGTTCATGCTATCGCCGGTGAACCAACCGGCGTTGATCATGCTCAACAACCACGTCGTCAATGCAAATCCGGCCAATCCCAGCGGCGCCGGATTCGAGAATCGCGCGACTGCCTGTTCGTTGCTCATTGCAAGAACCTCCCCGGAAATGAACGGAGCTGGCGCTCCACGAGATGCGAAGGTCGTATGTCTCCTCAAGCCGATCATCGCCGGTGCGACATCTCCCCAGACAAGGGCACCGGTTTGACGCTGTACACGGCTATCGCCAGATCACCATCGACAAGCGCGGTAGTCGTGGTTACGCAAAAGCGTTTGACAGTCTGTCCCGTTATCGCCAAAGCATCGGTTCTTCGAACCCGAGCTTGTTTTGCCTTATCTATGCGTTGAACCCGGTTCCCGCACATCGCTCAGCAGATTTGTTGCGCTGCGGCAGCGCAAGCGAGTTGTTCAGCGAAACATGCGCGAACGCATCCAGTCTACCGAATTATGACGGCAGCAGCACGCATCCAGTGCACAAGAAATCGAAAGGTATGTGCAACCCTGATCGCATCAGAGCACGCTCTGGATGGGCAGCATCTTGAGGAACGACACCTCTATGCGACGCCCAATCGACACGTCGGGATCGCTATGGAAGATCACGGGCTTGCCGTCGTTCTCGGCGTGCCATTCGAGATGGCCGGTATGCGTAGCGTCATGTCCAACGAGCACGACCTGATAGGCATTCTGCGGTGATGTGGCTTTGTCGAAGAATTGCGTGGCGACTGCATCGGCCAGTGGCGGACAATCAATGATGACGCCCATCTCGGTGTTAAGTAGCTTTGAGCGCGGGTCCATGTTCATCGAGCCGATAAAGGCATAGCGCCGATCCACGACGATCGTTTTTGCGTGCAGGCTGAAGCCGGATGAGCGACCTTCTGCGCCAGCGGGATTTTGCTCGTTCGGCAGCGGACGAAGCTCGTAAAGCGTGATGCCGTCCGCGAGCAGTGGCTTGCGATAGCGCGAATAGGCAGCGGTCACTTCAGGCTCATCCGTCGCCGAGAGCGAATTGGTTAGCACCTTGACGGCTACGCCGCGCTGGCTCATCGCATTCAAATAACTCACACCGGAATCGCCAGGAATGAAATAAGGCGACACCAGCAGCAAACTATGCTGTGCCTGATCGGCAATCGCTTTAATCTGCGGCCCGATGCGCAGCGACTTGTCGCCGCTTTCCTCAGTGATTTTCTCAGGTTGATCGGCAACCAGCGTCGCAGGGCCCCAGAACCAACTGCCAGGCTTGTCATCGGTCGGACCACTGGGAAGCTTGTCGATGGCAGCTTGCGCATAATCGGATTGCGCAAACGTGCGTGCATCGTGATTCAGCTCGGCGCGCAGCTTGTCGAGATTGTAGGTGCTGGTGTGATGCCCCTTGTATGCAGTAACGGGGTAGGCGGCATCGCAGTTCCAATAGGCATCGAAGGCGTTGGAAGCCTGTTGGACCACCGGTCCTATCGCGAGGACATCCAGATCGCGGAAGTGTATTTCATTGCCCGCATGGAAGTAGTCATCGCCGATATTGCGGCCGCCCACGATGGCAACGTTGTTGTCCACGATGAACGACTTGTTGTGCATACGTCGATTCAGTTTGTCCCAGTCCGTCAAGAGCTGGAATGCTTTGGACAACATCGATGGATTGCGTGTCGTGAAAGGGTTGAAAAGTCGAACCTTGATGTTCGGATGCGAATTGAGCGCTTCCAATATGTCGGTTTCGTTTTTCATGTCGAGATCGTCAATCAACAGACGCACGCGCACGCCTCGATCCGCCGCAGCAAGCAAGCGCTGCATGATGAGCCGCCCCGTCGCATCGTTTTCGAAGATGTAGTACTGCAGATCGATGGATTGCTTCGCGTGATCGGCCAGGGAAACGCGGCTCATCAGGGCGTTGGTGCTGCTGATCAACAACCGGAAGCCGGAATCGTCGGGATGCTGATTCGTTGCCGCCTGGATGTAGCTGCCGCGCGGTGTCGTTGTTGCTGGAGGCAATGCCGTCGAGGGCTTCTTGACGTAATCGTCACGAATGGACGAGCAGGCGCCGAGCGCGAAAACGAGCGCTATCAATGAGACGAGCCCTGCAAGCTTCTGCCTGATCATCACTTCGCCTTACCAGTCATGCTGGGTTCGTTAACCAAAAGCATGTACAACGACGGGCAAAAACCATGAACACCGAGGCGACGCTCGTGTGGGAGAAGGTATTCCTTCGTTGATGAACGAACGATCTACAGATGCCAGCGTCAAGGCATCTTGGTGCGAAGATGAGCGTCGGCGAGCCATTGGCGCACGCGTTTGAGGTCTTCAAGCGTGTCGATATCCATGGTCTCTCCGGAAGCAAATGCCTCGACCCGCATGGCCTCATTTTCCAGCACGGCACGGGCGCCGTAAGGACCCGACTGAGCCATCAATTGCGGGAAACAGTCCCGGGGAAATAACGCTGGAGGTCCGCTAATTCCGTTTCGTTCCGTCGCCAGAAGACGCTTCGGCGCTTGAGCGTGGCGTTGAAGCAGTGGTTGAAGGGACGCCACGCTCAAGAGCGGCTGATCCGCCAGACAGATCAAAACGGCGGAGGCATCTGGAAAGCGGTTAACAAGAAAACGGACACCGGTGGCGAGCGATTGACCCATACCAAGCTGCCAATCGTCGCAACGCGCAATGTGAAGCGGCAAATCATCGATGACTCTCTCTACTTCTTCTGCATGAGCACCGGTGACAACGATAACGGGCACCGTCGTTTCCAGCACAGTACGCGCCACACGCCTTACCATCGGCTCATCTTCGATGTCCGCCAATTGCTTGATGCCGCCATAACGGCTGCCTTCACCCGCAGCGAGCAGCAGAATCACCGGTGACGACGCGTGGCTGCCGTGTTGCGCCATCAATGAATCGTCCCGTCGTTGTCGCGCAGAGAGCCACCGCTGCGTTGATTGATCACCGCCATGATTTCCGCAGCGATCGCCAACGCAATCTCTTCGGGTGTTTCCGAGCCGATATCCAGGCCCGCAGGCGCGTGCACATGCAGGCCGGTCAGCGCCGTGTTGTCGCGCATGCGAGCGACACGGTCTCTTGATCCCAACGCGCCAAGATAAGCAATTGGCGAATTTTTTAGCGCGCCGAGATAGGCGACGTCATGTTCGAGATTGTGCGTCATGACCACGACAGAACTGTGCGCATCGAGAGGGAGCGCGTTCGTGAGACTCGATGGCGATGCGCAAACGGTCTTTAGTCCTTCCGGAAGGTCGGAGACATTCAGTCTTGCCGGGTCGTGATCCACCAGGGTTGTCTGCCAGCCCAATGCGCTTGCCAACGGCAACAAGGCGCGCGCAGCAGCGCTGCTTCCGATCACTACCAACGCATGCGGTGGTGCTATGGCTTCGATCAATACATCCGCGGTGCCTTGCACCGACGAGAGTGTTAGCGTTGCCGCCCTGCTAACGTCGGTAGAACCAACACTCTCGATAATCGCCTGGACCAGTGCTTCATCGTCGATGGAGTCGTGAAGAACGGCATGGCTATTCCAGAGCAGTCGTCGCGGCATCATCGCTTCGTCATCGATAGCGAATAACGTTGCCATGTGAACAGGTGTACGGCGATCGAAACACGTCGTCAGCGTGTCGATAAAGTCGGTATCGTGAATGGTGAGCAGCGGCTCGATAAGAACTTCCAGCTCGCCGCCGCATCCCATCTCCATCAGTACATCAAGACCCGATTGGGCGTTGTACTGGATGACTCGTGGCGTTGCGTTCGCGATGACTTCCAGGGCTCTCGCCACGATGTCGCGTTGCGGGCAACCGCCGGAAAGTTCGCACACCACGCGGCCGTCGTCGAAGACCAACATGCGCGTGCCGGGGCGGCGGAAGGTAGAGCCGCGTGTGCGCGTTAGCGTAGCCAGGGCAGCCTTGGACGATGCATCGCGATGCAGCCTGCGCAACGCGTGGATCAACGTGCTCAACTCATGTGCCGAATTCATCAGTCCTGTCGCCAGCCGGAAGAGGGGGACAAAAACGAGAGCGTCATGGTGCGAGGTATATAACGTTTTATGCCATGGTTGGGGCTGAAAGTCGGGTTTTCGAGATCGTTTTGCGGCTTACGCGAATCATCCTATCGTTTACCTGAGGCTTCTGATATACCGGCTTTTTACGACGGGTTTGCTCCCATGCAAACTTCAGGCGAGCTGCGTAAGGCAGGCTCGGCCGGGTAACCGCGCTCTGTGCTGGTTTCGTGAAGGCCGGGGCGCGCACGTGTCTTATCGACGCAGTGCGGAGGTGTCCATGTTGTCGTTGTCGATCAATGGCCAGTCCTATCCTGTGGATGTGCCCGACGACATGCCGTTGCTATGGGTCCTGCGCGACGTCATTGGCCTCACAGGCACCAAGTTCGGTTGCGGCATTGCCCAGTGCGGGGCATGCACCGTGCATCTGGATGGCCAGCCAGTGCGCTCCTGTGTGCTTCCGGTGGGATCCCTGGGCAATCGCGCCATTACTACCATCGAGGCGATCGGCAATACGCCTGCAGGCCAGAAAATCCAGCAGGCGTGGCTGGAGGTGGATGTCGTGCAATGCGGTTACTGTCAATCCGGGCAGATCATGTCGGCGACCGCGTTACTCCAGCGCACGCCCAACCCGACGGACGCGGATATCGATGCTGCCATGGCAGGTAATATCTGCCGATGCGCGACGTATGTGCGTATACGCGCCGCCATCAAACAGGCCGCGACTGGCAAAGCGGAGATCCTGCAGACGATGGTCAGCGCTCCCGCAGGAGCCGCGTCATGAGCACGACATCACGCACGCCGAGCGATGGCGATGTGGTCGACCTTAGCCGCCGGCACGCCCTGCAATCGGGTGGTTTGGCGATTGCATTTCTTTGGTTGGGAGGCACGGGTCCCGTCTCGGCGATGATCAATGCACGCCGCCAGCCTGGCGACGCAGCCGCGGCGATGGCCGATGGAAATCCAACGTTTGCTCCGAACGCCTTCATTCGCGTCGATACCACCGGTGCCGTGCGTCTGGTGATGCCATCGGTGGAAATGGGGCAGGGTATCTACACCGGCTGCAGCATGCTGCTTGCCGAAGAACTTGGTGTCGGCCTGGATCAGATTACCGTCGAACATTCGCCGCCAAGCGACGAGCTTTATGGCATACCCGCACTCGGCGGACAGATCACGGGTGGTTCGACCAGTACGCGAGCCACGTGGCAGGTACTGCGCGAAGCAGGTGCTGTCGCACGTACGCTGCTCGTCACAGCGGCAGCTGCGCAGTGGAAGGTAGATCCTTCAACATGCACGGTGGACCGCGGCGAGATTCATCATGCACCGTCCGCGCGCAGTGTCGGATTTGGCGAAGTGGCTACCGCAGCGGCGAAATTGCCGATGCCCGACAAGGTGCAGCTCACCGATCCAAAAGATTTCAAATTGCTCGGCAAACCGATGCGGCGTGTCGATTCGCCGGACAAGATCAAGGGCGCGACACAATTCGGCATCGACGTACGTGTGCCGGGCATGAAAGTCGCGACGGTAGTCTCTTGCCCGACCTTGGGTGGCAAGGTATCCACCGTAGACGACAAAGCGGCGCGTGCAATCCCTGGCGTCATCGATGTGTTGCGTATCGATGATGCCGTCGCGGTTGTCGGCGAACATTTCTGGGCGGCCAAACAAGGCGTGCAGGCTCTGAACGTCACCTGGGACTACGGTCCCAATGCCACCTTGGACACGCAACAACTGCGTGATGCCTTGGCCGATAGCGCGCACAACGGTCAGTCCATCGTAGCGAGCGATACGGGAGCCAAGCCATCAGGCACACTCGTCCAGTCGGAATACCAATCGCCCATGCTCGCGCACGCGACGATGGAGCCGATGAATGCCACTGTCTGGGTGACGGCAGACAAATGCGAAATCTGGACGGGCACGCAAGTACCCATGCGTGCGGCGGAGGAGGGTGCGAGGATCACGGGCCTTCCCATCGATAAGGTTGTTGTTCACAACCAATACTTGGGTGGCGGATTCGGTCGGCGGCTGGAAACCGATTGGGTGCAGCAGGCTGTTGCATTTGCCAAGCAGGTTTCCTATCCCGTGAAAGTCATCTGGACTCGCGAAGAAGACATTCATCGCGACATCGTTCGCCCGATGTATCACGATCTCATTTCCGCGGTCGTCGACGCCAATGGGCAGCCCGTGTGGTACGGCTATCGCACTAGCGGCGGCTCCGTGCTGGCGCGTTTCGCGCCGGGGGCGATGGACAAGAACGGCATGGATAGCGATGCCGTCGAGTGTGTCGTCGAAATCCCGTACGACATTCCGCACAACAAGGTGGAATGGATTCGTCACAACATGCCGCAAGGTCTCGTTGTTGGTTGGTGGCGTGGCGTCGGGTCTACGCATAATTTGTTCGTGGTCGAAAGTTTCATGGACGAATTGGCGCATCGCGCGAACAAAGATCCGCTTGAATACCGTCGTGCGCTGTTGGGCAAAAGTCCGCGGGCACTCGCCGTGCTCAATCTTGCCGCGGAGAAAATAGGCTGGGGAGGGCAACCGCTGCCGGCTCGGACAGCACGCGGGATATCATTGGGCGAGCCGTTCGGCAGTCATGTATGCGCGATTGTAGAAGCCGAGGTCACGCCGCAAGGCGAGGTGCGTCTGCGACGCGTAGTGGTCGCCCTGGATTGCGGTATTGCCGTCAATGCCAGTTCGATTGAAGCGCAGGTGCAGGGGGGTGTCCTGTTTGGTTTGAGCGCCGCCCTCTACAACGGCATAACGGTCAAGAATGGCGGTTTCGAACAAACCAACTTCAACAACTATCGCAGTCTTCGCATCAACGAAGCGCCGATCGTTGAAGTGCATCGTGTCATCAATGGCGAACCGCCCGGTGGTTTGGGCGAAGTAGGCACCGCCATCGCTGCGCCTGCATTGACCAACGCGATCTTTGCGGCGACCGGTGTGCGGTTGTACACGTTGCCGGTGGATCGCAATCGGCTCGTGCAGAACTCCGACGCGCTCAAGTCGGTGGCGTCGGCATCTGTGCCTGAAGGGAGGGACGTAGCATGACTCGCTTCCTCATCATCGTGGTACTGCTCGCATTGATTGGCGTAGGTGCGTATTTTTATTTGAATCGCACCGACGCATCCGACGGCACGGCGCCCGTCATTGCCGGCGCACCACCGTCGGCGAGTGTGCTGGCGCGCGGCGAGTACCTCACCAAGGCCGCCGATTGCACGGCGTGTCATACCGTGTCTGGTTCCGGCAAGGCGTTTGCCGGTGGTTTTCCCTTCAAGCTGCCTTTCGGCACCATCTATTCCAGCAACATCACGGCGGATGTCGCCACGGGCATCGGTAGTTGGAGCGACGACGATTTCGTGCGTGCCGTACGCGAAGGTATACGCAAGGATGGCCAGCATCTCTACCCGGCGTTTCCGTACACCTCGTACACGCAGTTGAGCCGCAACGATGTGCTGGCGATCAAGGCGTATCTGTTCAGCTTGCCAAAAATATCGCAGCCAAACAAAGCCAACGAGTTGTCGTTCCCCTACAACCAGCGTTGGGTGATGGGTTTTTGGAACGCCGCATTTTTCAAGAACCAGCGTTTTGTCGCCGACTCGTCCAAATCGCCCGAATGGAATAGCGGCAAGTACGTGGCCGTAGCATTGGAGCATTGCGGCGAATGTCATACGCCGCGAAACCTCGGTTTTGGACTGGAACATGGCAACGAACTGGCGGGTCAGGAATTGCAGGGCTGGCGTGCCTACAACATCACATCCGATCAAGTCCATGGCATCGGCGCGTGGAGCGATGGCGAGATTGCCGCCTATCTAACGACCGGTCATGCCGAGGGGCGTGGTTCTGCGGCGGGCCCCATGGCGGAGGCTGTGCAGAACAGCCTGCGTTTCCTGCAGCCTGCCGATACCGCAGCGCTTGTTACCTATCTGCGCACGGTACCTGCGCGCGAAGGCAAAGATCCCATTTCCGTTGACGTGAAAGCAGCACCGGTCATAGCGTCCAGCAACGCGGCACCGGGTGGCGACAGCGCCAGCGCAGACAATCCGGGATTGCGCTTGTTCGAAGGCGCCTGCGCAAGCTGCCATCAATGGAACGGGCAAGGTCAGCAGACACCTTATGCATCGCTGCTGGGCACGCGTGGCGTGAATGATGTTCAGGGCGCCAACGTCACGCAGATCCTTTTGCACGGTTCGGACATGCGCTTTGCCGGACCGAATATCTTCATGCCTGCATTTGGCGATGCGTACTCGAATACGGAAATTGCCGAGCTGAGTAATTACGTCATCGGCCACTTCGGCAACAAACAGGGCGCCGTCACCCCCGACGATGTCGCTGCACGCCGCAAGCAATTTTGACCGTGTCATAAGTTGGAAGACAGCAAGTGACGATGGGCGGCGCGATAAATATCGCGCCGCTTTTTTAGCGAAGTTCCCTGCGAACAACCAGCTTGAGTCCGGACCAGATCTCGCTGACGGCGCAGACTTTGATGTCGACAAACCCGAGGGGAAGGGCCACTTCGCGGATGACATCTTCCGTGACGGTCGTAGCAACTTTGGACGCCTTCTTGGGCCATGACACCCATACCGACGCGTCAGAATTCAATGCCTTCCGATACGCGTGAAGCGCCTTGGTAAGCTCTTGTTTGTCTGTGACGAACAGATGAACGAGCTGGGTGCGCACGCTAGTTTTCGCCTCAAACACAACATGTTCGGGAAGCGGTTCCAGCGATGCGCGATAGTCAACCGGTGCGTCAAAGATCGCTACATGCATCGATGCCTTGATGCCGAGCTTCCTGGCAAGTGGTGTACCGGAATAGCCGGCCGTGATGGGCATCGATCACCATGACATGTTGTCGGCTTGGTCCAAAGATAGTATCTGTGCCTTATTCGGGCATCAAATGCCGCTTTAGCCCATCAGTCATAGCGCCGGGACGTTCATCTGGAACTATCGTTCCCACTGTCGACCTCACACCATAGGGTTTCTGCCATGCAGCCTATTCGCACTCTTCTAGCCGTTGCGGTCATGAGCGGTATTGCTGCCCTCGTTGCAACACCAGTTGTTTCCGGCGCCGATCAGACGGCCGCTGCAAGCAACGCAAATGTCGGTATCGATCTTTCGTATATCGATCATTCGGTGAAGTCGGGCGACGACTTTTTCAGCTATGCCAACGGTGCGTGGGTGAAAATGGCGCAGATTCCTGCCGATCGATCCGCGACTGGACCTACGCAGGAACTGGAAGACCTAACCGCCAAGCGCACGGCGGATCTGATCCAGAACATGGCGAAGACGCATCCGGCGGCCGGGACCAATAATCGCAAGATTGCCGATTTCTATGCTGCCTATATGGATGAGGCCGGCATCGAGAAAAAAGGCCTCGCTCCGGTCAAGGCCGAACTGGGTGAGATCGATGCCATCAAGACGCGCGATGACCTTGCGCGCGTGCTGGGCCGTGAAATGCGCGCTGACGTCGATCCGATCAATGCCACCAATTTTCAGACCGAAAATCTGTTCGGACTTTTCATTGCGCAAGGGCTGGAAGATCCTTCACACAATATCGCTTACCTGATGCAAGGCGGCTTAGGCATGCCCAGCCGCGATTACTACTTATCGCATGATCCGGAGATGGCAGCGGATCGCGCAAAATATAAAACCTATATCGGGGCCTTGCTGAAACTGGCGGGCACAACGGATGCCGATACGCAGGCAGCAGCCATCATGACGCTGGAAACGAAAATTGCGCAGGCGCAACAAAGCCTTGTCGATAGCGAAGACATCCACAAAGCCAACAACATGTGGACGATCGCCGACTACGCGCAGAGGGCGCCAGGCATGAACTGGACCGTCTATTTCAATGCTGCCGGTCTTGGCGATCAAAAACAGATCGATGCCTGGCAACCGGCAGCGACGATCGCCATTGCCGCACTAGTGGGCAGCGAGCCCATTGAGACATGGAAACAGCTGCTGCGTTATCACGCCATCGATTCGGCTGCACCGTTACTGCCCAAGGCATTCGCCGACCTCAACTTCACTTTTTATTCCGGCACGCTGGAAGGCGTACCCGCGCAACCCGAGCGTTGGAAGCGTGCCGTGGATGCAACCAGCAGCGATCTCGACTACGCGGTAGGGCGCGTCTACGCGCAGAAATATTTTCCGCCGGAGGCGAAGGTCGAAGTGCAGGATATGGTGAAGAACCTTATCGCGACGTTCAACGAGCGCCTCGATACACTTGCCTGGATGACACCCGCTACGCGTGCCAAGGCCAAGGCAAAGCTGGCCGCGTTGCGTGTCGGAGTGGGCTATCCCGATACGTGGCGTGACTACAGTGCATTGGTTGTACGGCAGGACGATGCGCTTGGCAATCACGAGCGCGCTATCGAATACCGTTATCACTACCAGTTATCCAAATTAGGTAAACCCGTCGATCGCGGCGAGTGGTGGATGACACCGCAAACGGTCGATGCGGTGAATCTACCGGTGCAAAACGCGCTGAATTTCCCCGCTGCCGTATTGCAACCGCCGTTCTTCTTCCCGCACGGCGATGCGGCCGTCAATTACGGTGCAACCGGTGCCACGATCGGCCATGAAATCAGTCACAGCTTCGACAACCTGGGCTCCGAGTTCAATGCCCAGGGCAAGCTGGAAAACTGGTGGACGCCGCAGGACGCTGCGCATTTCAAGGCGACGACCCAGAAACTCGTCGATCAATACAACCACTACGAAGCGTTACCCGGCTTGCACGTCAACGGTCAACAGACGCTTGGCGAAAACATTGCCGACGTTGCCGGACTCGCGGTCGCTTATGCGGCCTATCATCGATCGTTGCACGGCAAACCCGCCCCAGTGATCGGCGGCCTCACCGGCGACGAGCGTTTCTTCCTTGCGTACGCGCAGAGCTGGCGTGTGAAGATTCGCGATGCGGAACTGCGTCAGCGTCTGTCGACGGATGTGCATGCGCCGGACAACATTCGCGCACAGGCTGTACGCAATATCGACGGGTGGTATGCACCGTTCCATGTGCAATCCGGCCAGAAGCTTTATCTGTCCCCGGATGACCGGGTAAAGATCTGGTAGTCGTTTACGCTTCAAGCCGGTGAACCGAACCAATAGCAATGCACGCCATCGAGTGCATAGCATGTAAAAGAAAGCCCGGCAGAAGCCGGGCTTTCCCATTTCCCTTCCTGTATTTCTTATTGCTGAACTTGCAGTTCCGTACGACGGTTGCGAGCGCGACCTTCGGCCGTCTTGTTGGTGTCGATCGGGTCGTTCAGACCATGACCGATCGGACCTTCCAGACGGCTGGCGTCGATACCATGCGAGGTCAGGTAGTCGTACACGATCTTTGCACGACGCTCCGACAGGCCCTGGTTGTAAGTAGCCGTACCCACGCTGTCGGTGTAACCGGCCACCGTCACGTGCACCTGCGGGTAACGCTTGAGCGTATCCACAGCCTGGTCGAGGATCGCCAGCGAGTCGCTGCTCGGCACGGCCAGCGTCGGCTCGATGTTGGTCTCGCCCTTCTTCGGACGGTCGAACTTGAAGTTGACACCCTTCAGGTCGATCACAACCTTCTGCGGGCAGCCGTCCGGACCCACGATCGTGCCTTCCGGCAGATCCGGGCACTTGTTGTCGCACAGGTTCACGCCGTTGCGGAATTGCTTGGAGCAGTCAGGTTGCGGCGGCGGTGGTGCAACCGGTGGTGCGGGCGGGGCAGGTGGCGGACCAAGGCGGAACACCATGGCCACGTCGGCTATCGCATCGCCAAAACCGTTGCGCTGCGGGAAGGTCTTGTTGTCCCAGTCGTAGCGATACTTGATTTCGCCACGGATGTCGATGTTCTCGGTGATCGTCTTGGAGAGACCGACGCCGCCTTCTGCAGCAGGATCGACACCGTGATTGAACGGATCGATGTGCTGGCTGGCCATCACGCCACCCACCAGATATGGACGCCATGCGTTCCAGTCGAGGAAGAAATAACGCACGTCGACACCGATATTGTTGCTCGCCCATCGACCACCGCCCAGATCGTAGTCGACCCGACGTTGGGTCCGATCGGCAAACAGATCGACTGCGACATTCGGCGAGACAAACTTGCCTATACCCAGGCCGTAGTAGATCTGATTCCTGTTGGTCAGACGTTTGGTGTCATTGTGAAACCAGCCCACATAAGGTGATACGTACCAACGATCATCAAAGCTTGTGTTTGTGACGTCACTGCTGGGGGCACTGCCCGCTGCGGTAGATGTGTTGTCCTGCGCATGGACACCGAACGTGGCTCCTAGCGCAAGAGCGACCGATAAAAACAAACATTGGCGCTTCATCATGGGTCTCCCATTGCGGTTGTTAGTTCTTGGATCTTCCTGCTGATAGAAACATCTAAGCCCTTTGGATATCAGTGGGAAGAATTCAGTCCGCCCCCGTCGGCCCCACTAAGTCCTTTTATTACCCGAATCCGTGTCAAAACAATTACCGACTTTTCCTCGTTAAACCCCATAAGAACTTCCTATGAATCTCACGCAAAAGCGCTTACTTGCAGCCTCAACACTCGCATTGCATCGATCCATAACGCTTTAGTTATCTCTATGAAAGTGAAAAAACCGACAAGGCTTTAAGAAGCTGTTGCCAAATAGTCAGTCTGGAGGCAGCGGAGAGCGTCTCAGCGATGAAGAATCAAACAGTTCATCGCGTCAATTTGTGTAATGAATCCATGATGGCTCGTCGCGGCGACGTTAACGGCGCGTGTTCATCACATCAATGTCACGGAAAAACGAGTCAATCGACATCGATTTCACGCCGGAAATGGGGCTTTTTAGCCCAATTCGCTACGGATGCTCTATCGCGTGCATTTCCGACAAATTAAAAACTGTGCCAATACCGGACAAAACTTAAATCAAACTGACGAATTATTTCTTATGCAAGTTTGGAATGACTCCGATTTTTTTTGAGGGTGTTCGCATTTGAAACACTCTTCCGAGGGCGATGCGATGACACTGATCACTCATCGGTGCGTATACGGCCGTTAGGCATGCAGCGATATCGTTTGCGACGATCCACAACATGGGTGACATCGAAAGACACGATCGCGTGGGTTAGGAAATACAGCTAGCGCCATGTCATCCTTGAAGGTGGTTACATCGGGCAAGTCATGACGAAGATCAATATGGATGGCGCTTACATGTATGACATACGAATTTCCATGCTTCTCGACCGACTCAATGTCTGCCGTATCCGTGCAGCGCATACAGAGCACCAATGGCATCGCGCCATACCGGAAAAAGCGATGCCTAAACACAACGAATGCAGCGATTATTCGCGCGAGAGTCATGCTCTTTTGACACGGCGCGCTACCGTGTTTAACCTTCCCACGTCGACATGCCGCGAGCAGTACGTTTTCTCAACGGTTTGCATGGGGTGACGGGGGAGATGCTATGCGGAAGGCCATTACGCTGGGATGGATGCGTAAGGAGCGCTTTCTAGCCTTAAGCGTTCTTACGACGATTGCGTTCTACCTGTTTAGCGATTCCCTGTTTGGGGGATTGTCCGACATATATCGACTGACGTTGGTGTTCTTCTGGTTGTTTTCTGTTGTGCTCGGCTCCGCACTTGCCGTCGTGAGGCATGCCGATCACATCGCCGAACGCCTCGGTGAGCCGTACGGCACGCTGATCCTTACGCTTTGCATCACGTCGATCGAAGTCGTGAGCATCACGGCAATCATGCTGCACGGCGCGAACAATCCGACCTTGGCGCGCGATACGCTGTTTGCGGTAACCATGATCGTGCTTAACGGGATGGTGGGTCTTTCGTTGTTGTTGGGCGGCTGGCGTTACCGCGAGCAGTATTACAACCTTCAAGGTGCCAATACCTATCTTGGCGTCATCATTCCGCTTGGCGTGTTGTGTCTCGTGTTGCCGAATTTCACTGTGGTTGCATCCGGGCCACCCAGGCTTTCTATCGCGGAGAAAATCTTCGTTGCCTCGGTTTCGCTCGGGCTCTATGTGGCTTTCTTGTTTCTTCAGACTAGAAGGCATCGTGCCTATTTTGCCGCGGAACAAGACGTCGAAGAGACATCGATTGCGGAGACATTCTCTCTGACGCCACCACTTGCATGGCATGCTGCGCTGCTCGTCATCTACATGGCGCTTGTCGTCTATCTGGCTGAGAAGCTTGCGCCACCCGTCGATTACGTTGTGGAGACGATGGGCAAGCCCGCTGCGCTTGCGGGCCTGGCGATGGCTGTGCTCGTCGCAACGCCTGAGATATTGGGCGCCGTGCGTGCCGCCGGTAAAAACAATTTGCAGCGGTCGATGAACATCTTCCTGGGTTCGGTGCTTTCGACAATTGGATTGACCATCCCGGCGATCATCGTGATCAGCGAGGTAACGCTTCATCCGATCCGGTTGGGGCTGGAACATACCGACCTGCTGCTCTTCGTACTGACCTTGTTTCTATGCACGGTCACTTTTTCCAGCGGGCGCACTAACATCCTTCAGGGCGGCGTGCATCTCATCCTCTTTGCCGCGTATATCTTCTTTATCTTTCAGTGATGCGTTGGCGTGGCGGGAACGACGATATTTTCCTGATGCACGACTTTCTCTCCCTTGGTGATGAACTTCAGACGATACGAACCTGGCCGCAGATATAGGTTTCCTGATGGGACGCCTTGCGTACTGCTGTATAGCGATACGTTGGATTCGCTCGTTTCCAGCGGTGCAAGATCCAGCAGCAGGCGATCGGCGGGAATGGCATCGTCGCCTTCGTTGCTGTAACGCGCTTCAATCAAGCATGGGTAGTGTGCGTGGCATTCGTCTGCGCTTGTGGGGAAGGGTTGGCGAAGTTCGCCCAGCGTGAGCCAGGCGGGGCGTCCTCGTATCACATGTGACGGCGGAAAGAAAACGTTGACGTCGTAGCTTGAACGTAGCGCCCATGGCTTACCCGCCGCATTCACGAAAACGATCGCGGCTTGCGGACGCAACTTGTCCATGATCTCGGTGTAGTAAGGATGGTCGTCTTCTTTCGACGGATGCGGATACATCGCCGTTTGATCGATGGAAAGCATCGGTAGCGCAACGAGCTTGTGCAGGTGCTCGGCCATGGATGAGCCGCCCAGATAGCTCCCCGATGTCGTGATGTGCTCGTAACCCGCATTGATCACCAGTTTTGCTTGCGGATCACGTGCGAACACTTGTTTGTAAAGGTTTTGCGCCTGTTCGCTTTCGCGTGCGTCGCTGCTGCTTGTGTCGGTGGTGGCCTCATAGGCGACCACCTTGAAGCCGAGTTTGAGCGCTGTACGCACCATTTCCGCATAAATGGGTTCTTCGGTATAGAAGCCGCTGTTATCGGTCGGGTAACCGCGAGAGGTTAGCGCCGTATCGGTTTGCACAAGAGTTTCAGCTGCGAAGTAGTTGAAGCCCTCGTCGTGCAAACGGCTTAAAAGCTGCACGGTCAGGCTTCGTGTCAGCGCGATGTTGTGCGCTTCGTTGAAAAGTACGATGCGATAATTTTTAGCGAGCTCCGGAATGGCGTCGAGAGCGGGCCGCGCTACGTAGCCGTCTTCCGCAAGTGGTGAAGGGTTGTCACCAGGTTGAGCATGTTGCGCAATGGAAAAGCTATCCATGGCTTCAGGATAGGCACCGAGAAAGCTTTGGTACCAACTGACGTACTGCCCAAATAGCAGACGGAATGCTTGCGAGTTGTCGCTGACATACGCCTCACGCATGGCCAGGTATTGATCGAGCAGCCCTTTGTGGGCATTGACGTCGGCCATGATTCTGTCGGTCTTGGCCGCTGCTGCCTGTTGCTGCGCGGCCCATCGCTCGGCCGACTGCGCACGACATAGCCTCGCCGCGCCGGTAAGCGACAGCGCCACTGCGATCAACCCAACCAGGCATCGTGCGGCCATGCAGCTTTTAGCCTCGTTGCGGACTTAACCTGTTTTAACGCGAGTATCCGTCGCGATCCAGTTTATTTCCCACGTTTTGCCGCCATCGTCGGAGAATGCCTGCTCGAAGTGGCATGAATCGGAGGTTATGTCGGAGATCACAAAGCGAACCAGGATCGTGCGGTCGTTATAGCTTTCCTGATCGATGAATTCGCCACGCCCGTTCCGGAATTCGCCAATGGTCGGTACGCCCAGCGAACCACCTTTGCTGCTGGCGACATTGAGGCTCCATTGATGCGCCTGCGGGTTGTACAAACGCAAGGACAACAGTTCCATGTGGCCGGCTTGCCCATCGACTTCCAGCTCCACCAGGTTGGCGCGGCCGTTCCACACTTTGCTTACGACGGTCGTCCCGTCATACGTCGCCCATTGTTGGGAACCTGTAAGCGGGTGAACAAGGCGTTTCAGGTGCGTTTTCCACGTGCCGATTTCAAAGTCGAAATCGTGCTGTCCGTCGCGATAGGCGCTGCTCGCCTGTGTGGCGTTCGTTTGGCCGGTGGCGTGGACTGAAGATGCTATAAAGCCCGACGCGCATAACAGTGCTGCAAACCGAGCCATTGTGTCGAATGTCATCGCCGCCATCCCATGTTGATGCCCCATTGCGTTAACTGCACATTACGCCAGCGATGGAAAGGTCCAAATAACCACTTTCGCGTTTAGCGATATAGCCATTTGCCGGTCTCGGCTGACGCGCCTCGATGGGTTAATCTCCAGCGTGATACGTGCGCGCCCGTTATGCTGTGCGCTGTTTATGTCTTGTGTTTCGAGCTGGAGCTACTCATGAAATCACGCGCTGCCGTCGCTTTTGCACCCGGAAAACCGTTGGAAATCGTCGAGATCGACGTCGCACCGCCGCGCGCAGGCGAAGTACTCGTCAAGATTACGCACACGGGCGTATGCCATACCGATGCGTTCACGCTGTCCGGCGACGATCCCGAAGGTATTTTCCCCGCCGTGCTGGGTCATGAAGGCGGCGGCATCGTTGTGGAAGTGGGTGAGGGCGTCACCAGCGTCAAGCCGGGCGATCATGTGATTCCGCTGTACACAGCCGAGTGCGGCAAGTGCAAGTTCTGCCTGTCGGGAAAAACCAACCTATGCCAGGCCGTGCGCGCCACGCAGGGTAAAGGGCTGATGCCCGACGGCACGACGCGCTTCTCCTATCAGGGGCAGCCCGTGTATCACTACATGGGCACCAGCACGTTCAGCGAATACACCGTGGTTGCGGAAGTGTCACTTGCGAAGATCGATCCGCATGCGCCGTTGGAGAAAGTCTGCCTGCTTGGTTGCGGCGTCACCACTGGCATCGGCGCCGTGCATAACACGGCCAAGGTCGAACCGGGCGCGAGTGTCGCGGTGTTCGGCTTGGGTGGCATCGGTCTGGCGGTGATCCAGGGCGCCAAGCAAGCCAGGGCCGGGCGCATTCTGGCGATCGATACCAATCCGGCTAAGTTCGATCTTGCGCGCAATATGGGCGCCACCGACTGCATCAACCCGAAGGATTACGACAAACCGATTCAGGACGTGATCGTGGCGCTGACCGATGGCGGCGTCGATTACAGCTTCGAATGCATCGGGAACGTCGACGTCATGCGCGCGGCGCTGGAGTGCTGCCACAAAGGTTGGGGCGAAAGCATCATCATCGGCGTTGCCGGAGCGGGGCAGGAAATCCGTACGCGGCCTTTTCAATTGGTGACCGGCCGCGTGTGGCGCGGCAGTGCATTCGGCGGCGTGAAAGGCCGGACGCAATTGCCCGGTATGGTGCAGCAGGCGATGCGCGGGGAAATTCGTCTGGATCCGTTCATTACGCACACGATGCCGCTGGAGAAGATCAACGAGGCGTTCGACCTGATGCACGAAGGCAAGTCCATTCGTACTGTCATCCACTTCTGATCGTCGTCGGGAACGTCTATGGAACGCATTGAACACCGCGCCTGTTTCGGCGGCTGGCAGGATGTTTATCGCCACGATTCGTCCACGCTTAATTGCGGCATGCAGGTTGCGGTGTACCTGCCGCCGCAAGCAGCGAAGGGTGGCGTGCCGGTGCTGTACTGGCTGTCTGGTCTGACGTGTACCGAGCAGAACTTCATCACCAAGGCCGGCGCACAACGTTATGCCGCCGAGCACGGCGTGATGCTGGTCGCGCCCGACACCAGCCCACGCGGTGAGAACGTTCCCGATGCCGACGGATACGATCTGGGCAAGGGCGCGGGGTTTTATGTCGATGCGACGCGAGAGCCTTGGTCGCGGCACTATCGCATGTACGACTATGTGGCGAACGAATTGCCTACACTGATTGAAGCGCATTTTCCGGCAACGTCATCGCGAGCGATCAGCGGGCATTCCATGGGCGGTCATGGTGCCTTGATGATTGCGCTGCGAAATCCGGAGCGGTATCGCAGTGCCTCGGCATTTTCACCGATCGTTGCGCCGTCGCAGGTGCCGTGGGGAGAAAAGGCGTTTTCTGCCTATCTCGGTGATGACCGCGAAGTCTGGAAGGCCTATGACACGCTCGAGCTTCTGAGAGCAGCAACGCAAAAGCTCCCCTTGCTGATCGACCAGGGCGATGCAGATGAATTTCTCGATAAGCAATTGCAGCCCGATAGGCTCATGCGCGAAGCCGATGCATTGGATTATCCCATCACACTACGCATGCAGCCAGGCTACGATCACAGCTATTACTTTATCGCGAGCTTCATCGGCGACCACGTGGCGTATCACGCGGCCGCGTTAAAGATCTGAAAACGTGGGGCGAAACGACAATCGTTAGTTGATGGACGCCTTGAGCGCCTTGGTCACTTCGCTGGCGATGTCATCCTGAATCATCAGTTTGTCGGCCCATGAACGATCGTAGGTTTGCGACCAGACCACAAAGCCATCGTCGGTGCGCACCAATCGCGCGGACACACGCAGTGTGTTGCCCGATTTGCGTACGCTGCCATCCAGCACATACGCAACATTGAGTGCCTTGCCCACCTGCGCGACGGTCACCTGTTTGTCTTTGAAGTAGAACGACGAGGTTGGCGACGACACGTGCAGTCCTTGTGACTGGCTCAGTTTGTCGATCAACTCGTCAGTCATGCCGTCGGCGAACGGTTCCTCGTTCATCGTGTCCGTCATGTCCAGGAAGGGGAGCACCGCAATGGACTTCGGGTTTGGTACGGCCGCCGTCACCGGTGTCTGATGCGGATGGGTATATGCATAGGCGATCAACGCAACCGCGACAGCGAGCACGGCGGCGATCCCCCACCACGCGGCACGACGCGTTCGTACCGCTGCGACGCGCGGCGACGCCAATACATCGTTGGCTGCCTGTTGCGCTACGGCGGGCAATTCGTCGTTACTGACCGGGGCGACCATGCGATAGCCGCGGCGTGGAATGGTGGCGATATAAACCGGTTGCTTGGGATCGTCGCCGAGCAGCCGCCGCAGCGAGGTCACTGCCTGATACACCGAATCGGGCGTGACGATCACGCCCTCCCACACCTGGTTCAGCAACTCATCGATGCTGACCACCTCGCCCGCGTGCTCCGCCAGGCATAGCAGCAGGCGCATGGTGCGCGCTTCGAGCCGGACGGTTTCGTCGCCGCGGACGATCTGGCCGGACAGCGGACTCACCGTCCATTCGCCGACGCGCAGCGTTGCCTTGGCAGACTGACCCATGCTCGAGGACATACGCGCCTTATGTGCGGGGACCGATCCATTGATGTTCGCATTCGGGCGTGCAGAGCGGCAACTGCCAAGAATCGGTGCGATAAGCAGTGCGATTCAGAGATCTTCAGCTTCCTTCAGGGCATTTTTCAGGACTTGAGCGGCGGAGCGCGCCCACAGTGCCGCCGCGCTTTTCGGCCATCCGGGCCAGAAGCTGCCCATGATCTCAAGGAGTCCCGCCGCATGATCCGCTACATCGCCGCTGCTGCCGCGTTCGCTTTCGTCAACCTGCCGCTCCATGCCACGACCTACACCTTCGAACCGCAACATACCGAAGGCATCGTGCGCTGGACCCATCTGGGATTTGCCAACCCCACTGCCCAGTTCACCCGGGTGGAAGGCTCGCTGAACTACGATGCGGCGGACCCGACCCGGGCCACGGTGACCGCCACGATCGCGCTGGCCAACATGACCAGCGGCGTGCCGGATCTGGACGATAACTTCCACTCCGTCGATTTCTTCGACACCGCCAAGTTTCCTACCGCGACGTTCAAGAGCACCAAGGTTGCGCAGGGCGGGGCACCGGGCAAACTCACCGTTACCGGCAATCTCACCGTGCATGGGGTAACGCGGCCTGTCACATTGGATGTGACGCTCAACAAAATCGGGCTGGACATTCGCAACAATTTGCCAGCGATCGGTTTCGACGCAACGACAATACTGAAGCGGTCGGACTTCGGTCTGGGGGCATACGTGCCGCAGGTCAGCGACGAGGTGAGCATCCACATCACCGTCCAGGCAGACGAAGCAAAAGGTTACGCGAAGATACTGCGCGCCGATGCAGATGAGGCAGCAGCCGATGCCAAGGCAGCCGCCCAACGTGCTGCCGATGCGGAAGCGGCAGCAAAACAGTAATCGTTTCGTCAAGTTCGGGGCAGTTGCCGAGTGCAACTGCTTCGGCAATGCGCGGCATTGCGACGACGCACGCTTGCACAAAAACGCAACACATGCGCAGACGATGTGTGCTTAAGTATCGCAGTTGTGCTTCAGGAGACGATGTGCGATGAGCGATACGACCAGTGCCGGCAAAGCGATCAAGGTCAGCGTGACAGGCTTTGATCTCATTAATAAGCCGATGTTGAACAAAGGCGTTGCTTTCAACGAGAGCGAACGCAACACGTTTCGATTGCACGGTATCCTGCCGCCGCACATTGGTACAATGGAGGAGCAGATCGAACGCAGGTTGAAAGGCATGCGTTCCTTTGCGACGGACTTCGAACGCTACGCCTTCCTGCGAGAGCTGCAGGACAGCAACGAAACGCTTTTCTACGCATTGCTGGTTCGTTACATCGACGAATTGCTTCCACTTGTGTACACGCCAACGGTGGGCGAGGGCTGCCAGCATTTCAGTGAAATCTGGCGCAAGCCGCGCGGTTTGTTCCTGAGCTATCCGAACAAGCAACGCATTCGCGATATTCTCGCAGATCCCCGCTTCGATCCCGTGCGCGTGATTGTCGTCAGCGATGGTGAGCGCATTCTGGGTCTGGGTGACCAGGGCGCTGGCGGCATGGGCATTCCGATTGGAAAGCTATCGTTGTACACCGCGTGCGCGGGTATTCATCCGGATCTGACCTTGCCCATTCTGCTCGATGTGGGCACGAACAATACCGAACGTCTTTCCAATCCGCTTTATATCGGTTGGCGCCATGAGCGCGTCGTTGGCGCGGAGTACGACGCGTTCGTCGAAGAATTCGTCGAGGCCGTGGTCGAGCGCTGGCCGGATATCCTGCTGCAATGGGAAGATTTCGCGGGATCCAATGCCAGCCGTTTGCTTGAGAAGTACCGCGACCGCCTGTGCACATTCAATGATGACATCCAGGGTACTGCGTCCATTGCAGCGGGAACGTTGCTGGCCGCGGTCAATGTCACGGGTGTGAAGCTCACCGATCAACGTATCGCCGTATTGGGCGCCGGCTCTGCCGGTTGCGGTATTTCCAATCTGTTGCTGCGGGCGATGGTCGATGCCGGTCTCGATGAGGATCTGGCGCGTGCGTCGTTTTATCTGGTCGATCGCAACGGTTTGATTGTCGAAGGCATGGAAGGTATTACGCCGGCGCAGGAGCCATTCGTGCAGCAGCGCGACGCGATCGACACGTGGGTACTGGAGAAGCCTTATCAGGTCGGCCTGCTCGAAGTCATGCGAAACGCGAAACCCACGGTGTTGATTGGCGTGTCGGGGCAGGCGGGTGCATTTACGGAACCGGTTATCCGCGAAATGGCCAAGCATGTGCAACGGCCTGTGATCTTTCCGCTGTCCAATCCGACTTCACGCAGTGAAGGAACACCGCAACACCTGATGGAATGGACGGATGGTCGCGCCTTGATAGGAACCGGCAGTCCGTTCTCACCGGTGACATGGAATGGAAAGACGACTCCGGTCGATCAGACGAATAATTCCTACATTTTTCCGGGCATCGGCTTGGGGGTGTTGGGTGCGCATGCCCGACGCGTCACGGATGGCATGTTCATGGTCGCCGCGAAGGTGGTCGCGGCGATGTCGCCGACTGCGCAAGACCATAACGGCCGCTTGCTTCCGCCCGTCGATCAATTGCGCGCCGTATCGCTGGCAGTCGCCAAGGCCGTCGCCAGACAAGCACAGGCCGACGGCGTTGCCGACCCGTGCGATGAAGCAACTCTTGACCAACGGATTCAGTCGTTCGTGTGGGAGCCCAAGTACTGTCCCTATGAACTTGTGCCGCCTTGTTGAGTTCCGACGACCGAATGACGATCAGCCACCCGCGACATTGAACAACTGAAATTCGCGAATGCGCGGCGTGCAGACACTGGACAGAATATTCAGTCGCACCTTGCTAGTGGTGGTTGCCGTGAAGCGGTCGATCTTCATATGCCCGATGGCTTCAGCCTTGGCCACCTGCACCCATTTGCCATCAGCCCATGCTTCGATGGCATATTTCTGCACGCATTGACCGTCGTTCAACCATTCCATCGTAAGGCCATGATTGAAGGTGATGGGTTTGGCGAAATCGGCTTCAAGCGTCGCGTGAGGTGAACCCTCAGCAGCAGACCAGAAGGTATCGGGATCGCCGTCGAGGGCTGCGTCAACGTTCGGATCACCCGCGATATGGTTGCGAGCCAGGTCTTTGTCGACACCGTAGCGAGCCTGCAGCGCTTCGCCGAACTCCCTGAGGCGTGCAACGTCGGCGTCGGGCAAAACACCATGGCGGTTCGGTGCGATGCCAAGCATCAGCTGTCCGCCGCGACCGACGCTGTTCTCCCATATATCGACCAGTTCGTCGACACTCTTCAAGGTCTTGTCGCTGTCCGGATGCCAGAACCATTCCAGCTTGTGCAGCGGTGTATCCACTTCCACCGGGCGCCAGCGCAATTCACTGTGCCGATCGATGACGTTCCAGTTTTCGCCGTGGATATGACCATCTTCCTGGCCCACCCAGCGGATGTCGCCATAGCCAAAGAGTGCGACGTCGGCAAAAACCATCACGTTCGACTGATACGTTCTCAGTTCTTCAACATATTTTTTGAAATCGTAAACGTGACCTGCGCTACCCGCACCGTCCAGCCACCATTCTGTGAGTGGACCATAGTCTTGAATCAACTCATCCATCTGCGCGAGATAGTATTTATCGTAAGCTACTGAGTCGGCGTAACGCGGTTCATGGCGATCCCACGGCGACAAATAGATACCGAACCCCATGCCCTCCTTGCGCACGGCTTGTTCGGTCATTTGCACCAGGTTGCCTTTGCCGTTCATCCACGGGCTGTTTTTAACGGAGTAGTCGCTTTGCTCCGTTGGCCACAGCGCGAAGCCGTCGTGATGTTTGGCGACCAGCACAAGATAGGTTGCACCGGCAGACTTGGCCGCGCGGGCCCACTGCGTGGGATCGACGTGGTCGGGATTGAAAACTTTGGGATTGGCCGTGCCGTCGCCCCATTCACGGTCGAGGAAGGTGTTCGTGCCGAAATGTACGATCACCCCAAATTCAAGATCCTGCCAGTGCACTTGTTGCGGCGATGGTTTGATATCGACGAAATTCTGCGCGAACGAAGTGCTTGTGACGAAGCTAGTGCCGACTGCGAAGGCGAGGAGAATGCGTAGACCCATCCGCATGTTTTCGAATCCTGCGTAAATGCTTTTTGGAAGAGGAGTGACGAGATTGGAGCTGCACGCGGCTCAATCGGGATGAGCTGCCGCACCAAACTGCAAGGCATCGGATATTTCTTTAGTCGCGCGCCGCAGCTCGGCAAGCACGTCATCCATGGTGGTTTGTGCTTCGGTACGCTGCTCGATGAAGGGAATGGTGAGCGCGCAGACGGCACGTCCGTGTTGCAACACCGGCGCCGAAAGGTCGGTGACCGCATCGACGATTTGGCTCGGCTCGCTGGCGTAGCCGCGCGCACGAAGCTGTGTCAGCAATTTGGTCAGCTTCTTTCGGTCCAGTGCAGGTTCGTACTTGACGATCATGTCGAGCCAGCGCTCGCGTACCGGCTCATCCTGAAAGGCGAGAAGTACATGACCCGACGTGGACCGTGACATCGGACGCCGGTGTCCGACGCGCACGACCAGGGCAACCTCACCGGGTGGATCCACGCGGGCGACCACCACGATCTGTTCGTGCGAAGGCACGACCAGATGGCAAGCCTGGCCGCTGATGTCGGCGAGTTTGTGCATGACAGGCAACGCCGCTTCGATCGTGCTTTTTACCGGCGGCTGTTCCATGCCTAGACGAAATAGCCTGGTGGTGACCGAGTAGCCGACGTCGCCTTCGCCACGGCTGATGTAATCGCGCTCTTCCAGCACCTGCAGCATGCGGAAGATCTCACCGCGCGAGCGGCCGACACCTTCGGAGATCTCGGTAATACTGAGCGGCTTGTGCGCGCTCGCCAGCAGCTCGAGGATGTCCAGCCCTTTGTCCAGCGCGGGCGCACGGTATTTGGGGGTTTGAGTCGGCATGGCTCTCCTTTCCTTTGGCGGCCGGCTTGCCGCCTCGCTTACGACACTGCCGCCAATCATGCCGGGCTGTCCGGCGGATTTGTTGCGGCGCGTCTTGTGGCGCAGGTGAATTATCGTTTCATATTTGCACATAATGGCGGAGGCCGCCACGCGGTTGTGCGAATCCCACCCTGGGGCTCGCCATAGAGAGAAGAGGGTGGATGTGCAGCCGGTGACAGATAACCAAGCGATGCCGCTCGCCGGCGCCACGGAGACCGAACAGCGATCATGGTTGCCACTGGTCTTGATCGTCAGCCTGTTCTTTCTGTGGGGCGGCGCCAACAACCTCAACGACGTGTTGATTGCGCAATTCAAGAAGGCATTCGTGCTCAGCGATTTCCGCGCTGGGCTGGTGCAGAGCGCGTTCTACCTCGGGTATTTCCTGGTCGCGATGCCGGCAGGCATATATATGCGCCGCTTTGGCTACAAGAGCGCCGTCGTATTCGGATTGGCGCTCTACGGGTTGGGCGCGCTGTTGTTCTGGCCGGCTGCGGCATCCGCCACCTACGGCCTGTTTCTGTTCGCGCTGTTCGTGATTGCCAGCGGGCTGGCCTTTCTGGAAACCTCGGCCAATCCATTTGTGACGTTGCTCGGTCCGCGCGAAACGGCAACACGCCGGCTCAACCTGGCGCAGGCCTTCAATCCGCTGGGTTCGATCGCGGGCATTCTGATTGGCCAGCACTTCATCTTTTCCGGCATTGATCGCTCGTCTGCCCAGCTTGCGGCTATGAGCGTGGCGGATCGTACGGCTTACTACGCCAGCGAAACGCGGGCCGTGCAGTGGCCCTATCTGGTGATCGGCATTGTGGTGCTGTGCTGGGCGGTGTTGATTGTGCTGACGCGTTTTCCAAAGGCGACTGCGTCACACACAGATACCGTATTGGCGGGCGGAGGCGGCGTGCTGCGCAGGTTACTGGGCGACCGGCGTTTTATCGGCGCCATGTTCGCGCAGTTCTTCTATGTCGGCGCGCAGGTCGGTGTGTGGAGCTACACCATCCGCTACGTGCAGGCGACGATGCCGGGTACAACGTCCAGGGATGCCGCGAATTTCCTCACCGCTGGACTGGTGTGTTTCATGGTGGGCCGTTTCGCAGGCACCGCCCTGATGAAGTATCTCGCTCCAGTGCGGCTGTTGATGGCGTTTGCCACGGTGAATATCGCTTTGACTTTGTTTGCCGTCTTCCAGCCAGGTGTTCATGGCGCTTATGCACTGGTGACATGCAGCTTTTTCATGTCGGTGATGTATCCAACCGTGTTCGCACTGGGCGTAGAAGGGCGGAGTGACGATGAACGTAAGCTCGGCTCGGCGCTGCTTGTCATGACCATTATTGGCGGTGCGGTGCTGACCGCGCTGATGGGCGCGGTATCCGATCAAAGCAGCATGGCGCATGCGATGATAGTGCCGGCGTGCAGTTTTGCCGTGGTGTTGCTGTTTGCATGGCAACGACGCCGACATGCTTTGGAAGGGGATAGTTGATGCCACGTCGTTACTATGCGTTGGATCTGCGCGACGACGACGCTGCGATTGCCGAATACGAACGTTTGCATCAACCCGGCAACGTCTGGCCGGAAATTGCTGCGACGATTCATGCTTCGGGCATCGAAGAGATGGAGATTTTTCGCACCGGCAATCGGTTGGTGATGGTTGTCCAGGTGCCCGACGATTACGATGTGCCGATCAAACGCCAGGTGGACGATCCAATGACACATGCGTGGGAAGCGCTGATGGATCGTTATCAGCAACGTTTACCATGGGCCGAAACGGGGCAGAAGTGGGTGCCCATGGCGCGTATTTTTTCGTTGGCTGAAACGCTCTCTGCAGGTCTTTCCGGCAAAAAAACCTGAGCAAGTGATGTAGCGCGGTCTGGCGAACCCAGCCAACGGATGCTTAAGTGAAATCGTTACGCCAGATCACATCGCTGGTGATGCTGCGCACATCCGTCTGTCCGGTCAAGGCCATGCTCACGCTTAATTCGCGGCGGATAAGCTCAATGGCTTGTGTAACGCCGGCTTCACCCATGGCGCCCAATCCATAAAGGAACGCCTTACCGATCAATCCGGCATGCGCGCCGCTGGCCAATGCCTTCAGCAAATCCTGGCCGGTGAGAATGCCGCCGTCGAACAGCACCTGCAATCGGTCACCGACCGCTTGCACGATCGATGGCAACACATCGATGCTGGCAGGTGCACCATCCAGCTGGCGGCCGCCATGATTGGAGACGACGATGGCGTCGACCGCATGTTCGGCGGCGATACGGGCGTCCTCGGGATCAAGGATGCCTTTGATGATGAGTTTGCCGGGCCACAGTGCGCGGATCCATTCGAGGTCTTCCCACGTCAACGTCGGATCGAACTGTTTGGCGATCCACTGCGCGAGCGTGGTGAGGCTGTCGGTATTCTCGACGCGTCCCTGCAAATTGCCGAAGGACCTGCTGGGTGCGTTCAACATGCTCCACGCCCAGCGTGGCTTGCTGAGCATGTCCAGCAGGTTGTGCATGGTCAGCCGGGGCGGTACCGACAAACCATTTTTGATCTCGCGATGGCGCTGACCTTGCACGGTAAGGTCAGCAGTCAGCATCAGCGCTGAGCAACCGGCGGCCTTGGCGCGCTCGATCAGTGCCCGCGTAAAACCGCGATCGCGCATGACATAGATCTGAAACCAGAACGGCGTCTTCACCGCGTCGCGCACTTGTTCGATGGAACAGATCGACATCGTGCTTAGGCAAAACGGGATGCCGGCTTTTTCCGCCGCGCGTGCGCCGAGGATCTCGCCGCCACCGCGTTGCAGCCCGGTAAGGCCGGTTGGTGCAATCGCCAGTGGCATGGACACCGGTTGCCCGACGATGTCCGTGGCCAGGGAGCGATTATCGACGTTACGCATCACCCGTTGCCGCAGTTTTATCCCTGCCAACGCAGCACGATTGGACCGCAGCGTCGTTTCTTCGTAGGAACCGCGATCGGCGTATTCGAAGAAGGCGCGCGGCACGCGGCGCTTCGCGAGTTCGCGCAAATCGGCAACACAGGTGATGGGACTGGTCATCGTGCTCTCGCCACGCTGGCCGGTTCGCGCCATGCGGGACCGTCCGGGTAACGATAATGCGCCAAGGTGCCCGTATGCATTTGCGCGGAAAACCCTGGCGACTCGGGCGCAATATAACAACCGTTGCGCACGATCACAGGGTCGACAAAGTGTTCGTGCAGATGGTCGACGAATTCGATGGCGCGATCGTCTTTCTTCCCGCTGATCGCAACAAAGTCAGCCATCGCGAGATGTTGTACCAATTCGCAGAGGCCAACACCGCCAGCATGCGGAAACACGCGCACGCCGAATTTTGCAGCCAGCAGCAGAATCGCCAGATTTTCGTTCACACCGCCGACGCGAGCCGCGTCGATCTGCACGAGGTCGACTGCACCGGCCTGAAATAGCTGCTTGAACATGACGCGATTGTGCGTGTGTTCGCCGGTTGAAACCGGTACCGGCGTGACGGCGCGGCGGATGGCGGCGTGGCCGATGATATCGTCCGGACTTGTCGGTTCCTCAGCCCAAGCGATGTTTACATCCGACAGGCGCCGCAGCCAGGCGATAGCGTCAGGTACATCCCAGCGCTGGTTGGCATCGACGGCAATGCCGATGTCGGGCCCGACGGTTTCGCGCGCAAGGCGGCAACGCCGTACATCGTCTTCCACATTCATACCGACTTTGAGCTTGATGGTACGAAAGCCTGCGGCAACCGCCTCGCGCGCGAGCCGTTGCATTTTTTCGTCGCTGTAGCCAAGCCAGCCTGGCGATGTGGTGTAGGCGGGATAGCCTTCGGCAAGCAATGTCGCGATGCGCTGCGGTTTGCTGACTTTGGCTGCGTGCAGCATGGTCAGTGCTTCTTCGGGGGTAAGCGCGTCGGTGAGATAACGGAAGTCGATCGTTGCGACTAACTGCTCGGGCGTCATGTCGGCAATGAATCGCCACAACGGTTTGCCAGCCATCCGCGCGGCGAGATCCCAGGCGGCGTTGATCACTGCGCCGATCGCCATATGCATCACACCCTTTTCAGGGCCGAGCCAACGCAACTGGGAATCGCCGATCATACGTTTGGCGAACCCACCGAGATCGCCGATCACGTCATCGACGCTGAGCCCCGATACATGGTGAGCCAACGCGTCGATGGCGACTTTCTGCACATCGTTGCCGCGGCCGATCGTGAACGCAAAGCCGTAACCTTCCAGACCGGGCTGATCGGTGCGCAGCACAACGTACGCGGCCGAATAATCCGGATCAGGATTCATGGCATCCGAGCCGTCCAACTCGCGAGAGGTCGGAAAGCGGACATCATAGGTATCCAATGCCGTGATCTTTGTCATGCAGTGATCTTCCATGAGTAGGGGATACGTAGATTCATCGCAGTCATGTTGTGCGTTCGTCGCCGATATGTGCGCGAACCTGCTGTCGCTGTCGGCCGAGCCCATCGATGCCCAGTTCGATCACATCGCCGGGACGCAGATAGACCGGCGGCTTTTGTCCGAGACCCACGCCGGAAGGCGTACCTGTGCTGATGACGTCGCCAGGCAGCAGCGTCATGTAACGGCTGATGTGGCTTACCAGTTGCGCCACGTTGAAAATCATCGTGCGCGTGTGCCCGTTCTGATAGCGGTGCCCGTTGACCTCCAGCCAAAGATGGAGATTCTGCGGATCGGTGATTTCATCGGTGGTGACCAGCCATGGGCCGAGTGGTCCGAAGGTGTCGGCGCTCTTGCCCTTGACCCATTGACCGCCGTGATCGAATTGGAACGCACGCTCGGACAAGTCATTCACCACGAGATAGCCGGCGACATGCGCCAGTGCGTTCTCGACCGTCACACTGCGAGCGGTCTCGCCGATGACGACACCCAGTTCCACTTCCCAGTCGGTCTTGATGGAATCTTGCGGAATGACGACGTCATCGTTGGGCCCGATGATCGCGCTGGTGGCTTTCATGAAAATCACCGGCTGCTCGGGCACCTGCGCATTGGTTTCTGCAGCGTGTTCGGCGTAGTTCATACCGACGCAAATCATTTTGCTGACATGTGCCATCGGCACGCCGAAGCGTGGTTGGCCGGCCACTGTCGGCAACGTCTTTGGATCGATCTCGGCAATGCGCGCACGGCCCTCGCGGCCCAGTGCCTTCGCATCAACATCGTCAATGACGGATGAGAGATCACGAAGCGTGCCTGCTTCGTCGACTAAGCCTGGCTTTTCCCTGCCGAGTGCACCGTAACGTACCAGTTTCATAGATGCGCTCCTTGCGCTCAGTTGGACCAGCCACCATCCACAACGTGGATAGTGCCTGTCGTGAAAGCGGATTCATCGGACGCGAGATACAGCGCTAGTGCGGCAATTTCCTCAGGCTCGCCCAGACGCCCCATCGGTTGACGGTCGGTGAAGCTTCGCCAGTTGGCGGCCTCGTCGCCGCCGAGCGCGCGTACGCGTTCACCGAGTGATGGTGTTTTCACCGTGCCAGGACAAATTGCGTTGCATCGCACGCCACGCGCCACGAAATCCGCGGCGATCGCGCGTGTCAAACCGATCACGGCGGCCTTCGTTGTGCCATAGGCAAATCGGTTGGGTATGCCTTTGATGCTGGACGCGACCGATGCCATGTTGATGATGCTGCCTTTGCCGCGCTCGAGCATGCCGGGAAGAACGGCCTTGCATAGATGGAACATACTGTCGACGTTGATGGTGAACGAACGGCGCCAGCTCGCATCGTCGGTATCCAGAATGCTGCCTGCATGGACATAGCCGGCACAGTTGAACAACACATCGAAGGGGCCGGATGAATGAACCAACGCGCGGATGCTTTCCGCATCGGTGACATCCAGCAACTTCGTGGTGAGTGCCGGATGCTCCGCCGCAAGAGTGGCTAGTGCATTGCTGTCGATATCGGTGGCGAGCACCTTGGCACCGGCCTGCGCGAAGGCGAGGGCCGTTGCGCGACCAATACCCGCGCCCGCCGCGGTGACAAGCGCGTGCTTGCCGTCTAGACGTCCACTCATGCGGCGTCCCCTTTATAGCGGGAACGAAACAACGTGGCGGGTAAGATCATGGTGATACTCCTGCAAAGTCTGGAACGGGTAAGTCGATGTCCAGCGCGTAAAAACGCGCCGCATTGGCGGCAAAGACATCCGCTTGTGAGCCGGGTGCGTATCGCTCGGTCAACATCCACGCCACATGCAACCAGTGGCTGAAATCGGCATGTGTCGTGAGCACGGGCCAGTCGCTGCCCCACATCAGACGTTCCGCGCCAAAGTGCGCAAAAAGGTCTGCGACATAAGGCTCTATCGCGTCTTCATGGACGGGTTCGCCGAGCAGCGTGAGCAGACCCGACAGCTTGCAGTGAAGTGGCGGATGTTGCGCCAATTCGTCGATCCAGCTGGTCCATTGATCGAATCGTCCATCGGCAATGGCCGGTTTGCCTGCGTGATCAAGCACGACACTCAACCGCGGATTGCGGCGTAGCCGGCGGCACAGAGCAGGCAACTGCGGCATGCCGACGAGTGCGTCAAAAGCCAAACCGCAATCCTGGATGCAATCGAAGGCGCGATCGAGGGATGGCCTGGCCAGCCAGTCCGGATCGGCGATGTCCTGGGCCATCGGGCGCAATCCGCAGAGCAGGCCGCCGCCGTCGCGAATCAGCGCATCGATGCGGGCGCCTACATCGTCCGCTTCCATGTCGACCCAGCCAACAACGCCGACGACCGCCGGATCGATGTGCGCCAATTCGAATAGATAACGTGTTTCTTCTTCAGTCGGTGCGGCTTGCACAAGCACGCTGAACTTGACGCCTGCAGCTTCCCGCTGGGCATGAAAATCGGCAGGCAGAAAAGCTTTGTTCAATACCGCAGGCGCATGCGCCAACCAGCCATAGTCGCCGCGCGATGGCTGCCAATAGTGCTGATGTGCATCGACAATGATCATGGTGTGGGCGTGCCGCTCCGTAGCAAACCTTCCTCACGCAATGCATGCCACGCTTCAGCGGGAATAGGGGCTTGCATGCGTGCCGTAGCACTATCGACCTCTGCCACGGAACGCAATCCGCAAACAACGCTGAGCACAGCAGGATGCGCTAACGGAAATTGCAAGGCTGCCGCGCCGACCTCGGTATGAGAATGCGCGAGGATCTCGTAGAAGTGCCGCGCTCTTTCGATAGTGGCGTCGTCAGCCGGGGCGTAGTTGTAGAAGCTACCCGGCCCGTTTGTTCCCCCTAGCAGCCCCGAGTTGTAGGGGCCTGCAGCAAGTATGGCGACACCGCGCGCTTGTGCTTGCGCCATGACGCCTTCGCTGTGCTGTTGCTCAAACAGTGTGTAGCGCCCGGCCAGCATGATGACGTCCAGCGGGAACTGCGGCATCACCTCGAGACACACGGCTTCTTCGTTGACGCCAATGCCGATGGCGTCGCACACGCCTTGCGCACGCAATTCCGCCATTGCAGGCAGTGCTTCATCCAATGCCTGGCGGAGCACCGCGGCATGATGTGCACCGTGAGTCAGGGCACCGATGTCGTGTAACAACAGGACATCGATATGATCGGTGCGCAGTCGGCTGAGGCTGGCCTCGACTGAGCGCATGATGCCGTCGCGGCTGTAATCGAAATGAGCGCGCCGACCGTCGACGATGAAACCATCGTCGTGATGCGTGTGGCCATGGTCCGCTTCGATTACGCGGCCAACCTTGGTCGATAGCGTATAGCTGTCGCGCGTCAGGTCACTCAGCACGTCGCCCAGCCGAGATTCGCTCAAGCCGTAGCCGTAATAGGGCGCCGTATCGAAATGCCGTATGCCTTGTTGCCAGGCCCGCGTGATGGCCGCAGCGGCTTTGTCGTCGTCCACGGATTCGTAGAGGTTGCCGATGGGAGCACCACCGAATGACAGAGGCGAACGCAGCCACGGCACCCGCTGAGCTTTGGCGGCATCGGGATTTGGCCGGGTTGTCGCTTGCGTCATTCCAACCTCAGGGTGACTGGGGAGCCCCTCCGTTCAGGGACGGACTCCCGGTTCTCGCTTGGACCTGTCTGGGGATGATCGCGCATCCGCTCGCCTGTGTACATATAAACATCCAATTTACAGGTGTTCGTAATGGGATGGGATGACGGCCATCAAAAAAGAGTTGCAATTCGGTTTGTCACGATCTAAAACATATATGAAATATCATTTTGCTAATGAACAGGCGCCGGGTCCGCTGGTTCATGGCGGTTTGATTCGCAGACGCAGGGGCAGGGTTGCGCGCAGATGCCATTTCCATTGAAAAAATTGGGCGAATCCTGCGCACACAGCGGGGTTCGGTGCCATGACTGAGATGACGATGTCCCCATCCGTCGATGTGTCGACGGATGCCCACGCGAACTTGGCGATGGCTCAGACCTACGTTCCTGTAAATCCTGGCGATCTCGCATTTCTCGCAGCAGACGTCGGGGGTACGCATGCGCGCCTGGGTCTTATCGCTACGGCAGCCAAAGGGGGCAGGCCACAGATCCTTGCCTATCGAACGTATCGCTGTAGCGATCATCCCCATTTGGAGGACATCGTCCGCTGCTTCTGCGAGGAGCTTGATGTGCAACCTCGCAAACTGGTGCTCGCGTGCGCCGGTTACATGCATGCGGGTTCGGTGATCAACAAGAATCTTGCGTGGCGAGTCATGCCGCAAGCGATGAAAGAAGCGCTGGGACTCGACAGCGTGACGTTCCTCAACGACCTTGAAGCGCTCGCGTATGCCGTAGGGCATGTCGCTTCCCATCACGCAACGATGCTGAAGGCACCTATGGTGTCTGCGCCGGAAAACGGCCCCATCGTCGTTGTTGGCCCGGGCACTGGACTAGGGGCGGCCGTTTGGTTTCCCGGTGCGCCATCGCGCGTGATGACGACGGAGGCGGGCCACACGCAACTGGCCGCGCGTGTCGGCATCGAGCAGCAAGTGCTTGCGCAATTGGCTCAAGCCGACACTCACGTGTGTTACGAAACGGTGCTTTCCGGTCCAGGCTTGCATCGTCTCTATACCGCCTTGTGCGCGATACGCGACCGCTATCCGTCCCTTGGCGAACCTGCTGCGATTACTTCTGCCGCGCTCGCCGGCAATGACGATGTTGCGCGTGAGGCCCTCACCTTGTTTTGTGGCTGGCTCGCCTCGTTTTCGGCGGACCTGGCCATGTTGTACGGCGCCACGGGTGGCATCTACTTGGCCGGCGGATTTCTTTCCAGCATGGTCGACTTCATGCGACAGAGTTCCTTTGTCGAGCGGTTTCTCGACAAAGGTGTGATGCGCCCGTTTCTGCAAAAGGTTCCGATTCGCGTCATGGATCACGATCGGCACGGTGTCATCGGCGCCGCGAGCTGGCATCTCGACCATTGCGTCGATGTCGGCGCAATGCGTGAAAGTGAACGCGAAGTACGCTCACTCGGTTTGAATTTTGAGCGTTAGTTTCCCTCGTCGATCGCGGCCAAGCCGTTCCCCAATGGCCGCGATCGGCTTTTTTATAACCACTGTTCCGTATGGCTAAAAGCGTTGGGACCATGAAGCGATTTCTCATCACCATTGGTCTGCTCGCTGCGTGCGCTGTATTTATCGATGCCGCAGTCGCGCAATCATCGACCGCCGCCACGGCGAAGACGCTGTCGCCGCACGATGCGGATCTAGCCTGGCAGAAGGCCTCCGCAAAATTTGCACCGGAACGTAACGCGATCTTGTCCCGCGTCGCCAGCGGTATGGATAAGGGCCCCTTTCGCGCCGACTGGGTCTCGCTGCAAAACTACCGCTCGCCCGCGTGGTACGACGATGCAAAATTCGGCATCTTCATCCATTGGGGCGTGTATTCGGTTCCGGCGTTTGGCAGCGAGTGGTATCCGCGGTTGATGTATCAACAGGGTACGGCGGAGTTTGCCCATCATGTGGCGACTTACGGTCCGCAGTCGAAGTTCGGCTACAAGGACTTCATTCCGATGTTCAAGGCCGAACATTTCGATCCGCAGGACTGGGCTCAATTATTCCGAGATGCGGGCGCGCGTTACGTCGTGCCTGTAGCGGAACATCACGATGGTTTTGCGATGTACGACTCGCAGCTGTCTGAGTGGACCGCGGTGAAGATGGGGCCGCACAAGGACCTCATCGGACTATTGGCCAAAGCGATACGTGCACAGGGACTTCGTTTTGGCGTGTCTTCCCATCGCGCCGAACATGATTGGTTCTTCGATGGCGGCCGCCAATTCGATTCCGACGTCAACGATCCGCGATATGCCGGACTTTATGGTCCCGCCGAAGCGCATCTGTCGAAGGACGACCAAAACCTCGCTGACGACTGGACCTATGTATCACAGGCATGGCTGGACGACTGGCTTGCGCGCACCGCCGAACTGATCGATGACTACCACCCCGATCTTATTTATTTCGATTGGTGGATCGGCCATCCAACCTTCCGCAACACCTTGCCGAAGATGCTGGCGTATTACTACAACGAAGGTGCACGCCGCGACGGCGTGGTGGTCAATTACAAGCTGGGCGATTTTCCGGAGGGCGCGGGTACGCTCGATATCGAGCGTGGTCAGCTGACGGGCATTCACCCGACCCATTGGCAGACCGACACGTCGATCAGCGACAAGTCGTGGGGTTATGTCGAACACGATACGTATAAATCGCCGAGAGAACTTATCCATCTGTTGGTCGACGTCGTCAGCAAGAACGGCAACCTCATGCTCAATATCGGACCGCGCGCAGACGGCACCATTCCGGATGGCGAGCGCAACGTGTTATTGGCTATCGGCAAATGGTTGAAAGCGAATGGCGATGCTATCTATGGCACAAAGCCGTGGCGCGTGTTTGGTGAAGGCCCCACTGAAGTGGTAGGCGGCTCATTCCAGGACACCAAGACCCAGCCGTATACCGCACAGGACTTTCGTTTCACCGCCAAGCCCGGCGTGCTCTACGCGATCGAGATGGATTGGCCGAAAGATGGAACGGTAGTCATCCACGCGATCAAACCGAACGACCACGTGCGCGCCGTCAATCTGGTTGTCAACGATCAGCCTGTGACGTGGCAACAACAACCCGACGGCTTGCACTTGACCCTGCCGAAACAATCGATCGGCGAAAACGCCTATGTCTATCGCATCGAATTGACTGCAACAGCACCATAAATTTGCATTTCTCTGGAAATTTTCATGAAACGATTCATCGCGTTCTTGATCGCCATGTTTGTATGTGGCGCCGCGTTTGCGAAACAGCCGGACGCGCTGTTTTACCTGATGGGTACACCCAAGTCGCTCAACTCCTTCGTGGCTCATGCCGACAAGATCGGCTTGCTGGTACCTACCTGGTACGGTGTCGACGACCAGGGGCTGGTCAACGGCGGCCCGAATCGTTACGTCATGGATATCGCCAAGGATCATCGTGTTCCGGTCATGCCGATCATTTCCATGTCGGCCGGACGCAAGGGATTTCACGATCTTCTGCACGACGAAACGGCTAAGCAGCACATGATCGATTCGATGCTGCAGCAGGCTGAAGAACATGGCTACGCCGGGTTTCAGTTCGACTTCGAAAACATTTCCTGGACAGATCGGGACGCCTTCAGTTTGCTGGCCAAGCAGACTGCCGAGGCGTTGCACAAGCATGGTTTCAAGCTGTCCATTGCCGTGGTTCCGAACGCACCGGGCCACGCAGGGGAAGGGCAGTTCGCGAAATGGATGTGGCAGTACTGGCGTGGCGCGTACGATTTGGCTGCGCTTGGCAAATACGCAGATCTGATCTGCCTGATGACGTACGACCAGCACACCCGCTGGACCACACCGGGGCCCGTCGATGGCATGCCGTGGGTCATAGCGCAGCTGAAGTACGCGCTGACGATGGTGCCAAAGGAAAAGCTCTCGTTAGGCATCGCACTGTATGGATACCACTGGTATACCGGTAATCCCGTGCGGGAGGATGGCACCGAAGCGTCCAACATCAAGGCCGATTACATCGACGCCGACGAGTGGATGCCTTTGATACAGGAACAGCACGCGAATGTGCAGTGGGATTCGGTAGAACACGAGTCCTGGTTCTACTTCTACCGCGACGATATGCGCGAATGGGTTTTTATCCCTGACGCGCATAGTTTCCGCGATCGCTACGCGCTGATAAATCAGTACGGCCTGGAAGGTTTCTGCGCCTGGGTGCTTGGTTCCGAAGACCCCAAGGTGTGGGATGAGTTGCCGGTCATGCAACGCTGATGGTGAAAGCTTCCCGCGTCACCGTGATCTTCAGCGTCCTGTTACTTGGAGTAGGCGTTTAACGTTTTTCGTCGTTGTCGGCCAACCGGGTCATGGTGATGGCGTTGCGGTTGGGCGGCGAGGAACACTTGCGGTCCCTGTTTTCAGCGACGGTGTGCATTGGAAGCACGTACTGACGACGGAAGAAAGTTCGGGTGCAGAGTTTTCCTATCCGGCTGTCATCCAGACCAGCGATGGATTGGTCCACATCACTTACACATGGAAGCGATTGCGTATTGCGTACGTGGTTCTCGATCTTCAAAAGCCACGACCGGAACCCGTCGACAGTTTCGCGAAACCTCCCCAAAGCAGGGACCTGGGTGCCGTTACGTGTGTACACAAAACAATGGTTTACGAGCACGGGCAATTTTGTGTGATCGCAATCGAAAAAATGTGTTGCGATGCAACTTGCCTCGATCTAAATTCGACCTATAAGCTGTTTGAAGGTAAATATGAATTAGATATTCACGTATGAAATCGCCGGGTGACTCCGGGGATGAGTACAGAGCGTTGTTGGGGCACCGGAGGGGAGATGAAGGGGCCGATCCAGCTGAGTAAAAACGAAACGGCTTCGCCGCTCGACGGCGCGGAGCAGCGTTGCGTATGAAAGGCGGCTATCAGGGCTTCAACGAGTCCGGGGGCATTTATTCCCCGCCGTTTGGTGTCGCACTGGAAGGGACTGCATTGTCCGCGAAGTCAGCATCGTTTTCCAACGAGCCGTTCCTTGCTGCCGACGTAGGCGGCACCCATGCACGCATCGGGTTGATCAGCTTTGGGCAGGGCGAAACGACGCCCAATGTGTTGGCGTACCGCGTCTACAAGTGTGCTGAGTACTCCGGTCTCGATGCGATCGTACGTGCGTTCTGCACGACCTATGCGGCCAAGCCGTCTCATCTTGCGCTTGCCTGTGCGGGCTTCCTGCATGAAGGGCGGGTCGTCAATAGCAACTTGCAATGGCCAGTCGCACCGTCTGTGCTCGAGGCAGAATTGGGGCTGAGCAGCGTCAAAATACTCAATGATTTTGAAGCACTGGCTTACGGCACGACGTATCTGGATGTTAGCGATATCACATCGTTGCATAACCAGAAACGGCTGGATAAAACAGGCACAGGTCCCGTCGTCATTGTTGGTCCAGGCACCGGACTTGGCGTAGCGGTGCGTTTGCCCGGCGCACAGCCCAAGGTGCTTGCAACGGAAGCGGGCCACATCCAGTTGGCGGCCCGCGTCGGGCGTGAACAACAAGTGCTTGCCGAGTTGGCGCAAGCCAACACGCATGTACCTTACGACCACATCTTGTCCGGCCCTGGACTTCTACGCCTTTATGGCGCGTTGTGCCGCGTCGAACGCTTGCCCGCCGTGTTTCAGGAGCCAGCCGCGATCACTGCGGCAGCATGCGCCGGTACCAACGTGAGAGCGGTGGAAACCCTGGAGCTGTTTTGCGGATGGCTCGGTTCCTTCCTCGGCGATCTAGCGATGTTGTATGGCGCAACCGGCGGCATCTATCTCGCCGGAGGTTTTCTCTCGCAAATTGTCGAGTTTGTCGAACGCAGCACGTTCGTGAGCCGCTTTCTCGATAAGGGCGTGATGCGTCCGTTCCTGCAGACCGTTCCTGTCCACGTTGTGGATCACGCGCGGCTGGGTGTCATTGGCGCAGCGAGCTGGCTGATGAGTCACCAGGCTCAGGATAAGACCGCATGAGCGCGCACAGTTCGATGCTGCGTGGTATGGGTCTATGTGCAGGCGTTGTTTTTGCGCTGCTCGGTATGACTGCGGTTGTCGCTGCCGATAGTACGCAAGCAGTGACGCCGCCGGATGCGGCAACGATCGAACAGCAATGGGTGGCCGCCAATCGTCCTTACGACGGTGCGCGCAAAGCCATCCTGGCGCAGGCTGACAAAGTCGCCTGGCAGGGTCCCATGACACCGGACTGGCAGAGCCTTACCGGCTACAGCACGCCGGAATGGTATCGAGACGCCAAGTTCGGCATCTTCATCCATTGGGGTGTGTACTCGGTCCCTGCGTTCAAAGGCGAGTGGTATCCGCGCCACATGTACGAACGCACGGGCGAGAACTCCGATCGCTACCAGCATCAGATCGCCACCTATGGCCCGATGCCCAAGGTTGGCTACAAGGATCTGATTCCGCTTTTCAAAGCCGAGCACTTCGATCCGCAGGCATGGGCGACGTTGTTCCGCGAAGCGGGCGCGCGTTATGTGGTGCCCGTTGCCGAGCATCATGACGGCTTTGCGATGTACGACTCGAAGCTGTCGGATTGGACTGCGGTGAAAATGGGGCCGCATCGCGACGTGATCGGCGAACTGGCCAAGGCGATTCGCGCGCAGGGCATGAAACTCGGCCTTTCTTCGCACCGCGCCGAGCACGACTGGTTCTACGAATACGGACGCACATTCAATTCCGACGTCAACGATCCACGCTATGCCGCGCTCTACGGGCCGGCGCATCCGTCGGAATCTGCCAAGGGCGAGGACGGTCAGGATGTCGATTGGACATTCGTTTCCGATGCATACATCAACGATTGGCTAGCCCGCTCGTCCGAAATCGTGCAGGACTACCATCCGGACCTGATGTACTTCGATTGGTGGGTGGGTCAACCGCGTTTCCGCAATGCATTGGCCGAGTTCGCAGCGTTCTACTACAACCAGGCAGCAACGCGCGAGCAGGGCGTTGTACTCAACTACAAACTCGATGATATGCGCCCCGGTACGGGCACATTGAACATCGAGCGCGGACAGGCCGCGGATATCCGCCCACAACCCTGGCAGACCGAAACCTCAGTGAGCCCCGACTCATGGGGATACGCGGAAGGCGATACCTACAAGTCACCGGATGAAATCGTGCAGTTGCTCGCCGATGTGGTGAGCAAGAACGGCAATCTGCTGTTGAACATCGGTCCCAAAGCCGACGGCACCATTCCGGAACAGGCGCGGCACATTTTGCTGGCGATCGGACAATGGTTGAACGTCAACGGAGAAGCGATCTACGGCACGCGTCCGTGGACGCATTACGGCGAAGGTCCCACGCAAGTCGCCGCCGGCACCATGCAGGACACCAAGACGAAGCCTTATACCGCGGAAGATTTTCGTTTCACCACCAAGAATGGACGTCTCTACGCCATCGAAATGGCGTGGCCGTCGACAACTCATGCGCTGATTCATTCCATCACGCCAAGCATGAACGTGACGTCGGTGACGTTGTTGGCCACCGGTAAACCAGTGGCGTTCGATCAGCAAGCTGACGGCTTGCATCTCAATCTGCCCACGCAACCTGCTGGCGTGCGTGCATATGTCTATCGAATAGAAATGAAAGACCATCTCACGCTGACAGCGAGGGAGGGAGGCGCGCCCCATTCATAAATCGCTGTCGTTCGGAAAAGAAAGAGAAATGCCGATCCGCTTTCAGCGCGATCACAGACGAGCAAGTAAAAACGCCGATTTCGACTTACCAGGGGGTCGAATGCGGCAAGAGACACTAAAACTTCACCGGGAGGGGAGAAACATGAGCAATATCCGAGTACGTCGTGGTGTGTTGGCCAGTTCGCTGGCGCTCGCGTTGTTCGCGCCAAGTGCGTTCGCACAAACATCGAGCACGACCTCTGACAATTCGCAGACGAATCAGCAGAGCACCTCATCGAGCAATTCGCAGACGAGCCCACAAAGCACGTCAACCAGCGGGCAGCCGGCCGATCAGAAGAACGCGGCGAAACTCCAAACTATTACCGTCACCGGTTCGATGATCCCGCGCGTGGAAATCGAAGGACCGGCGCCGGTCCAAATCGTCACCGGCGAACAGATCAAGGCAGAGGGTTTCACCACGCTGTGGGAATTCCTCGATTCGATGCCGCAATTTGGCCAGACGCAGGACCCGGCCAGTTGGGGTGCCACCTCGGTGAATGCGCGCTCAGTAAACTTGCGCAACCTGGGTGCTGGCTTCAGCTTGCTGATGATCGACGGGCATCGCGTGGTGGACTACCCGCAGCCGCTGAATGCTCAGAGCAACTTCCAGAACTACAACAACCTGCCCACCGGCATGATCGACCACATCGAAATCCTGGCCTCCGGCGCTTCGTCGATCTATGGCTCGGATGCGATTGCAGGCGTGGTCAACGTAATCCTGAAGAAGGACTATCAGGGCGATGACCTGCAGGTGACCGGCGGTGGCGCCACTCGTGGCGGTCGCAGATACGGCGACATCAACTTCTCCGGCGGCAAATCCGGCGAGAACTGGCACATCATCTACAACGCGGAGAAGTCCAACCGCACGGCGCTCTGGGGTGCCGATCGTCCCTATCAGGACTCGGTATCCGACGCCGGATACGGTGCCTGGAGCCCGGCCGATCGCATGTTCGGCTACCAGTACGACTCAGCCAGCGCCATTGGCATCTCCGCTACGAACGCCTCAGGTCAATACATCACGCCTCCGGCAGGCAGCTGCTCAAAGTTCGGCAACAACTTCCAGCTGAGCCAGTCGCACAGTGTCGCCACCCAGGGCAACCAGATTACCGGCGTGACCGACAATGGTTACTACTGCTCGCAGCCGGCCCTGTTCAAAGACTGGGTGCTGACACCAGGCAGCCGCAACAACAGCGGCTTCGTGGCCGGCGAGTACGACTTCAAGAACGGCTTGCAGCTTTACGCCTCGGCGGCGCTGTATGACACGGTGGGCATTTCCAACACCCAGTTGCCGGTATACGTCAGTCCTCAGTTCTACGACCAGACGACGGGGCAGGTCATCACGGCCATCGATCCTCAGGCCATGACCAATTTCTTCCTCGGCAAGCAGTTGGGTACCAACGCTGCAGGCTTGCCCATTTACGCCATGAACTGGCAGCAATGGTGGAACCCCATCACGCCACAGCAATACGGTACGTTCGCGGCCAGTGGCGAGAACACCTCGACGTCGTGGCTGGACCAGGCGCAGTTCCGCGTCAACGGCGATCTGTACAAATTGCCATGGGTAAGCGAGGAACCAATCGGTTGGGCGGCGGTATTCGAAGCTGCGCACAACGGCTTCCAGCTTTCGCCGGATCCGCGCGGCGCCAACGGCGATACGTTCCAGAATCCGTTCGATGAGTACAACACCGGTGGTGGCACCCGTCAGCGCTTCTCGTTCGGCACCGAGTTCCGCATGCCGATTCTGGATACGTTGACCTGGACGCTCTCCGGTCGCCTCGACAAGTACCGTGACGCCAGCAGTGCCGACGTCGCCCGCACCTGGGGCACCGGTATCGAATGGCGTCCCATCGATAGTCTGTTGATTCGCGGCACCTACGGCACCAACTTCAAGGCGCCGGACATGCAGGCTATCTATCAGACCGGTTCCACGGAACCGCAGGGTGATTTCATCGATCCCTTGCAGTGCATCCAGGCCATCAAGGCGGGTCAGACCAACAGCACATGGTGCTCGCAGGTGCAACGTCCGCCCTCGCAGTACTACAACCTTGTAACAGGCGGCAGCCGCTACTTGTTGCCGCAGACTGGTCACTCCTGGACCTATGGTTTCGTGTGGCAGATCCCCGGTGTGGACGGCCTGTCGTTCTCCACCGACTACTGGCACATGGGCGTGGACAACTCCATCGAGTACCTCAGCCAGCAAACCGTGCTGACGGACGAAGCCGGCTGCCTTACCGGCCTGCAGGCAAACGGCACCAGCGGGGTACAGGCATATACCGCACACATTCCGGGGTCGGCGTATTGCCAGATGGTGGAGAAGATGGTCACGCGCAATGCGGCTGGTCTGATCACCGAGGTGCAGTCTGGCCCGATCAACGAGGCGTCGTTGTACGTGAGCGGTATCGATGCTTCGCTGGACTACAAGAAAGCGACGGAGTACGGCAACTTCCGCGGCAGCATCAATTACACCAACAATCTGTCGTACAAACAGCGTGTGCTGGCCAACGACCCACTGCTCAATACGCGCTACAACCAAGTGGCGAGCAGGGTCAATTGGGTAGCCGATTGGAACAAGGACCTCTGGAACGTGTCGGTGTCCGGTCAGCGTGACGGCACCTTGCGCTCGCCTGGCTACGGTGCTTGCGAAACGCTCGCCAACGGCACCCAGCCGAGCCTGGGTGACGCAGACTGCGTGGTTTACAACGGCCACGTCCCGATCTGGATCACCTGGAACAGCTCGGTCAGCTATCAGCTCTTGCAGCAGGTGAAGTTGACCTTCACGGTCAACAACATCTTCAACAAGGTCGCGGGAATCCCGTACTACGCCGGTGGCTTTGAGTTCGTCACCACGGGGCAAAGCGCCGATGAATACAACGGTCGCGAGCTCTTCTTGTCGGTTGATTGGAAGATCGATTGAGGTAAGCAATCCAAACGAGCCCGGCCAAAAGCCGGGCTCGTTTGCTTTGGGCGATATGTTTGAACAGATGGAGTTTTACGGATGTTGAAGTCGTTGCTCGCGTACTGCTTGGGTGTTTCTGTCCTGGTGATGAGCTTTTGTGCGTCCGCCGAAATCTCGATTGTCCCGAAACCGCAACATATGGAAACCGGCCAGGGCGTTTATCAACTGGATGCCAACACCGGTATCGACGCTCCCAACGATGCACGAGCGCGCGAAATCGTTTCCTTTTTGCGCGATGCGGTCCGCGAGCAGACTGGCATCCGTCTTTCCGAAAGCGTGCATGCACATGGCATCGCACTGGCGATCGATCCTTCCGTGAAAGGCGATGAAGCCTATCGGCTTTCTGTCACGCCACGCGGTGTGATCATCCAGGCATCGACCGACAAGGGACTGTTCTGGGGCGTACAAACCTTGCGTCAGCTTTTGCCGCTAGAGCACGGCTCACCTGCGGCGATTCCAGCCGTGCAGATTGAAGACGCGCCAGCGTTCGCCTATCGCGGCTTCATGCTCGACGTCGGGCGACATTTCTATCCCGTTGCATTCATCAAGAAGCAGCTCGACGTGTTGAGTTACTACAAGATCAACACATTCCATTGGCATTTGACGGAAGACCAGGGCTGGCGTCTGCAAATCAAGAAGTACCCGAAACTCACCAGCGTGGGCGCATGGCGCATCGAGGAAGATGGTACGCGCTACGGCGGTTTCTACACGCAGGCGCAGATTCGCGACGTGGTGAAGTACGCGGGTCAGCGCAACATCATGGTCGTTCCAGAAATCGAAATGCCGGGGCATAGTCTTGCGGCGTTGGCGTCGTACCCAGAACTCTCCTGCACGAAACAACCGTTGACGGTGGCCACCACGTGGGGTGTCTTCAAGGATATCGATTGCGTCGGTGACAAAAATACCTTCACGTTCCTGCAAAACGTGCTGGATGAAGTCATCAAACTTTTCCCGTCGCCGTATATACACATTGGCGGTGACGAGACGCCGAAGGATCGTTGGAAAGATTGTGCCTCCTGCCAGGCACTTATGAAAGAACAGGGCCTGCAAGACGAAGAAGGACTGCAAAGCTACTTCATCCGGCACATTCAGACGTATCTCGCCAGCAAGGGCAAAACGCTGGTGGGCTGGGACGAGATTCTTGAAGGCGGCGCCGACAAGAATGCCATTATCGAAATCTGGCGTGGCGATGACGAAGCGCACAAAGCGCTCGCCAACGGCAACCGAATTATCGTTGCGGGTCCGTTCTACCTCGATGCACCGCTGGATAAGCTGACCGTCAAAAACGTCTACAGCACCGATATAACCGGCGGAAACTCCGATGCATTCCTGCAAAACCATCGCGCGCAGATTCTAGGTGCCGAAGCGCCGTTGTGGAGCGAGCGCGCCAATCCGCTGAATGCCGAATGGAAAATCTATCCACGCATTTTGGCGCTGGCCGAAAATGTGTGGACGGGCGGAGCACACGACGAAACCAGCTACGCTGATTTTCAGCACCGATTGCAAGCTCAGTACGGCTGGCTGGATGCGCAGCACATCGCCTATGGCCCGGAAGATCGGCCAGTCGTGAGTTACACGATGACACTGGATGCGCAGCATAATGATTGGCAGCTAAAAGCCGTGCGCGGATTCGCCGATCTGCAGAATCACTACACCCTCGACGGTTCGGATCCTACCGAACAATCGCCGTCTTTTGACGATACGTTGACAATCAAGAAAGCCGGCGTCGTGAAAGTCGTGCCGTTTCTTCATGGAGTGCCTTACGACAAGGCCAGTTCTTTCACCCTGGTCAACAATATCGCTTTGGGAAAGCCGATTACGTTTTCCAATCCCGTAGCGCCGCAGTACGGATCAGGCGACGTGCTGGTGGATGGGATCATGGGCACCGACGAGTTCTACGACGGACGTTGGGCTGCCTGGCACGATAGCGATTTCCGCGCCACGATCGATCTGCAACAGATCACGACGTTTCACGCTATTGACGTCGATTTTCTGCTGCGACCCAATTCGCGAATTCTGTTGCCCAAAGAGGTGTATTTCTTTGTGTCGACGGACGGTCAGAACTGGACACCTCTTTATACCGATACGCCGGTACCGGACTTCTCCTCACCGCTGCGTATCCAGCCGATCAGTTTCACGTCCACGACGCCGGTCACGGCTCGCTACGTGCGCGTCAATGCAGAGAGAGTCCAGTCAGCACCCGTTTCCTATTCGGGTGGTGCAAAAGATACGTGGCTTTTCCTCGATGAGATCCGGGTGCATTGACCTGAAGGGGTCTAGTACTTGCTGTCATGAACGAACGCTAGCAAACTTGTACGAGTAACACGCTTCTCGACGATCCGGTTGTCTAACCACACGGGATTACCAGTATGACGTGTCGCTCGGGCGTACGGCTTATTGTTCGCTGTGTGGCGAGCCTGTTCGCCCTCGTCGTCATGCACGGCTGCACGACGCTTACACCATCCACAACGGTGAAGGGCCCGGGTCACGGCGTTTCGACGGAAGAGGCGCTCAAGATTGCCATGACGTGGGCGGCGCAAGCGCCAACCCTGCACAATGTCGACGCACAGAGCAACGCGTGGATGCGCTGCGCAGTGCTTGCACACGATGCGATGGCCAGCGATCAGGCTTCCACACGGGAAGCCGCCGCATCGCTCGCGACAAGCTGCAGCCGCTGGTACATCGATACCCTTGCTCAAGGCGATGTGATCGATGTGCGCGCTGGACACACATTGCTCGGGCACCGCATCGTTCGAGTCGAATTTCGCGGGCTGCCCGAAAGCCTTGGCGACCACGTATGGCTGGAATCTGCCAGTCAGGTTTCGGTGGATATCTTCGGCGGTGTGCGTAGTCGCCACGATGGGTTCGGCGTTCCGCTCGTCGCGTTTGCGCCAACCTGCACCAATCGGCCGGTCTGCGCACTGTATCCACCGGAAGGTATTTTCCGGCCAGCGACATTCTGGCTGGAGGGTGCTCCGGATAGCACGCACACCGGCGAAGAACCGGTATTCGTTCTCCAGTATCCCGTAACGCAACAGGATGATCTGGTCGGCACGCAGCTCTATCGCGTAGCCGACGATCTTTCCGCACCTTACGCGCAACTCATCAACCACTCCAATTTGCGGCGACTGGGATGGTGGGGCCTTATCGGGGGCACTGCGGTGGGCCACCGCGCCGGTGTGTTTTTGTTCGACGATTACGACCCTAACAAGACGCCCATCATCATGATTCATGGGCTCGCCAGCAGTCCGCGGATATGGGCGCGGCTAAGCAACGCCATCATCGGCGATCCGCAACTGCACAAGCGCTATCAGATATGGCACGTGGTCTATCAGACCAACGCACCGTTGCTTATTGAACGCTATCGCGTTCAGATGTATCTCGACACGACTTGGAAAACCATCGATCCTGCTGGCACTGCTCCAGCGAGAAAAGGCGATGTACTGATCGGCCATAGTATGGGCGGCATGATTGCACGGCTGCTATGCGCGCAAAGCGTGCCGGCCCTATGGACCGCAGCGTTTACTGTGCCGATGGAAAGCCTGCATAGCAGCGATAAGGACCTCGCGCTGCTCAAGGATATTTTTCAGTTCGCGCCCTATCCGGGTGTCGACGAAGAAATCTTCATGGCGGCGCCTCAGCACGGGAGTCCCGCTGCCGGCTATTGGTACGGGCGCATTGCGCAAAGTCTGGCCTGGGAGGAAGTACCCGAACTTGCAGTGCTCAGGCGCATCGCGAAAGACAACCCCAATGCCATTCAGGGCGACCTTGCGCGGGATTTTCAACTGGGTCACCTAAGCAGCCTGACGTCTCTTTTGCCCGACGAACCCGTCACCAAGGTGGATGCGCAGCTACTGCCCGTCGCCGGCGTGCGTTACCACACCATTGCGGGTGTGCTTCCGGGGCGAACGCCACCTGGTGATGGATTCGTGCCGCTAAGCAGCGCCCTGATTCCCGGCGCTGCATCCACGTTGATCGTGCAATCCGATCATCAGGTACCGAATAACGCGCAAGCCATCGCCGCGGTGCTCGACATTCTTCGCCATCACGACACAACCCCGTAGACAAGGCACGCGCTAAGGCGTTGCAAATTGGATAGAGTGCAACGCACCTCGATCCACGGATGCCGAACAATGCATCGTTGTTACGCTTGGGCTGGATGGATGGTTGCGATGCTCATGTTGCTGTCATGGCAATCGGGTATGGCAGCGACCGTGCGGCCGGTGTCGATCACGCTTGGCCATTCAGTCGCCGCGCTCAACGGCCCATGGAAATTCCGTGCAGGCGACGATGCGAATTGGGCGAATACAAATGTGGATGACGCTTCATGGGAAACAGTCGACCTGACTCCCTTGCCGGGCGCCCATGATTCCGATGTTGGCCTTTCCGGTTACGTGGCGGGGTGGCAGGCGAGGGGGCATGGCGGTTACATCGGTTATGGCTGGTACCGTTTGACGCTGACGGTGAACGCGCCCGCCGGTACCGAACTCGCATTGAGCGGGCCACCTGATGTGGATAGCGCGTATCAGGTGTTTCTCGATGGACATTTGCTGGGTGGCATCGGCGACTTTTCCGGTCGCACACCCGTCGCCTATAGCATCCAGCCACATGTATTTAATTTGCCGGCCAGCGTCGCGAGTGGGCATCCCGTAGTGCTCGCCATAAGAGTCTTCATGGGACCATGGGATATCGGTGCTGACGACGCCGGCGGTATCCATATCGCGCCGGCCATTGGAGAACGGAGCAGCGTCGAGGCGCAATACCGGCTGCAATGGCTGGAGACGGTGAAGGGCTACATTGTTGAAGTCGTGGAGGCTTTTCTGTTTGTTCTACTTGCGTTGATGAGCCTCGGCGTGCGCCTCTTTGATCGGCCAAATGCCGCCTATCGCTGGTTTGCACTGGCGCTGCTGCTTGTCGCGGCTTATCGCGCCAATCAGGCCATTTTCTACTGGTGGCAATTTGAATCCATCCATACGTTCGAATTTGTTAGTTACGTGATGCTGGTGCCGTTGTGTCTTGGTGCATGGGTGCTGGCCTGGCGCGCATGGTTCGAAGTAGACAAGCCCCGGTGGCTAAGTCAATGCATTCCGATGATGACCCTGATTTACATGTGTGCTCAGTTCTTTAGCTGCTCATGGTTTTACGGTGTATTGCCATCGTGGACAGCGACATCAGTCGGCTGGTTGGTGACTGCCGTACGCATGATGCTGCTGCTTGCGCTGACTTTCATCGTCGTTTGCGGCGTGCGGAAAATAGGTAGGAAAGATTGGTATGCCTTAGCTGCCGCCGTTTTCATTTCCATCGGCTTATTCGCGCAGGAGCTATCGGCGATACATGTTCCCGGCATCTGGTTTCCGTTCGGTACGGGTGTGTCGCGCACGCAATATGCCTACGTGGCATTCGATATCGCTTTCGCAATTTTCCTTGCGCAACGCTTACGGCGATTCGCACACGAATGCGCAGATGCGAATGCCAAGCCGGTCGTGCTTTGATCCATTCCGCCGTCACGGAAAACATGTCATGACTCATTTTCAGCGCCATGCACACGCGTTGCGTGCTCCTCGGTTGCTTCCACCTCGTTAAAAATTGGCATCAACAATTTTTGGTGAATTGGTTATGGATGCTGCACTAACAGGTGCCTAGCCTCATCCATAAAAGGGGCGTGAGAAAGTTGTAGTAGTCACGTTCCTTAACGCCACGACAGTTTTACAGGGCCAGCTACCTCACCCCGCAGGCTGGCTTTCCCCCATGTGGTCGCCTGCGGGGCTTTTTCTAGAACGCCTAGCGTACGACGACGCGGTCTGTTTTCAGACCGTTGCGGCTTGTTGTTGCCCCCAAAAAAGAGGACGGCCACGATGACATCGCACATTCACAGCAGATACGTCCGCGACTGCACACGTCACCTTGTACGCAAACAGGTATCCACACTCATCGGCCTGGCATTGGCCGCAAGCAGCATGGTGACGTTTGCCCAGGACACGACGACCCCCGCGACTGCGCAGCAAAACCAGGCACCGTCGCCTGCACCACCTTCCTCGCAGAACGCGCAGCAGCTGCAAACCATCACTGTAACCGGCTCGGCGCTTCCGCGCGTTGACACGGAAACACCATCGCCGGTCACGGTGATTACCGCCCAGCAGATTGCGCGAAGCGGCTTTACGACGGTCTCCGATGTGGTTCGTTCCATCTCTGCCGATAACAGCGGTAGCTTGCCGACGTCTTTCACCGGCGCGTTTGCGGCGGGTTCGTCGGGCGTGGCATTGCGCGGTTTGACAGTGAACTCGACGCTTGTCCTTGTCGACGGCAAACGTTTGGCAAGCTACCCGCTGGCTGACGACGGGGAACGTTCGTTCGTGGATTTGAACACGATTCCGCTGGCATCCGTAGAGCGCATCGAAGTGTTGAAGGACGGCGCTTCTTCCATCTATGGCGCCGACGCCATCGCGGGTGTGGTGAACATCATCATGAAGCCCGGTTATCAGGGCGTTGAAGGCACCATCGATGTCGGCAATTCGCAGCATGGCGGCGGCTTCACGAAGAAGGCGACCTTTCTCGCGGGTGGTGGCGATCTCAATACGGATCACTACAACGCCTACTTCAGCGCGCAGTATGAAAGCGATAACGTCATCTACAACAGAGAGCGCAGCTTTCCATACAACACGGGCAACCTGAGTTCCCTTGGCGGTTTTAACCTCAATGGCGGGCAGGGCACGAATACCAGCAACTTTCCGGGTTCCATATACGGATCGGTTGCGCCAGGCACGCTGACTAATCCCGCGCAGGGTTTCATCGGCGGTGTAACGCAGGTTCCTGGTTCGCTCTACTCGCCATTGCGCCCGTGCGGCGCAGGCTCGTTCTATACGACCAACGCAAACGGTTCGTTTTGCGAGCAGGACTTCATCAATCAATACAACCAGGTTCAGCCCAAGACACAGAACGGCGGTTTGTACGGCCGTATCACCGTCAAGATCAATGACACGACCAAGGCCTATCTCTCTGCCAGTTACATGGAGCAGAAGACTTATACGATCATCGCTCCCCCTGCACAGATTCAGACGCTGGTTCCGAACAATACCAACGGTATTGCGCTTCCCCCCGTGCTAACAACCGGCCCGAATGCCGGGCAATTGAATCCGAATGACCCTTATGCAGCGGCCGGCGAATATGCGCTGCTTAATTACGCTTTTGGTCCGTTGGGCGGTACCGGGGCCAATTACGACAACCACAATCTACGCGTTGTGGGCGATGTGTCGGGTACTGCGGGCGATTGGAACTTCGACGCATCCGTTGCATTGAACCATGTCTGGTTGGACGTCGATAACTTTGGTTTTCTCAGTTATCCGGCCTTGTTGAATGCCATCACCAGTGGTTCCTACAATTTCATCAATCCAGGCGCGAACAGTTCGGCTTCGCTCAACACGCTAGCGCCGGCCATCACCAAGACGTCGACATCCGACATGGATGTGCTGGATGTATCCGGCAACCGCGAGCTGTGGGATTTGCCGGGCGGACCGATGGGCTTGGCGATCGGCACACAAGTACGGCACGAAGCGCAGAATGATCCTGCACTCAACCCGGACGATGTCTATCAAGGACTAGGCATTGCACAAACCAAAGGTTCGCGTGATGTCGCCGGCCTCTACGCCGAGTTCGACATGCCGTTGCTTGATTCGCTGGAAGTCGATGCGTCAGGCCGTTACGACCATTACTCCGACTTCGGCAACAACTTCTCGCCGAAGATTGGCTTCAAATGGAAACCGCTGGATTGGGTCGCCATTCGCGGTACGTATTCCAAGGGCTTCCGTGCGCCGAGCTTCTCTGAAAACGGTTCGAGTTCGGCAGAGGGTTTCATCCCCGAATACGTTGCGCCGCTCAACTATCAGGCCGAGCATGGTTACAGCACCTATGCCACCACGCCGTATTCGCTCGCCGAGTACAGCCTGGCGAATCACAACATCAAGCCGGAGAAAGCAAGGAACTTCACGTTTGGCGTTGTCGTTCAACCGGCGAGCTGGCTGAACGCATCGTTGGATTACTACAACATCGTCAAGAGTAACGTGATCGTCACGCCGGACTTCAACGACGCGATCGCGCAGTACTACGCCAACAACGGTGTTATCAGCATTCCGGGCATTACTGCCGTTCAAGACGTTCCCGATCCGGCCGCACCCAACGCATTGCCGCGCGCCATCGAGTTGATTGGCGAATACACCAACGCCAATTACCTCAAGACCACCGGTGTCGATCTCGATCTGCAAGTGCACTTCGACTTCGGTGGTGGTTTCCACTACACCAGCGAACTGCAAGGTACGCAGATCTTCGAGTGGTACCTCGTCGAACCGAACGGCCAGAAAGAGACTTATGTAGGTACGCAAGGTCCGTACAATTTATCATCGGGCGCGGGCACGCCGCGCACCAAGGGGTCGTGGTCGAATACGATCGAATACGGCCCCGCGACCGTCACCGGCACCTTCTACTACACCAGCAGCATGTCCGAAATTGGCGAGGACCTTGGTTTCTACCCGGGTTCATGCGAAGCCCTGAACACAGAAGGGCAGTTCTTCCCGTCCAACTGTCGCACCGGTTCGTTCACGGATTTCGATCTTGTGGGTAGCTACGAAATCAACCGGCACATCAGCGTTACCGCGTCGATCATGAATGTGTTCGATCGCAAGCCTCCTTTCGACCCCGCCAACTATGCGGCCATTAACTACAACCCGACGTATGCCTTTGCGGGCATCGTGGGCCGTTTCTGGAACGTTGGCGTAAAGCTGAAATTCTGAGTTGTTTTAGTTCGGTCTGAATAAGGGCCACACTGCCATGCGTGGCCCTTGTCGTAGACTAGGGGTGATCCTTCGGGAGATCCCCTATGCGAAACCTCGATTTCAGCTCGTGGCAGGCGCTCCTTTCGACGCTCGTAGGTCTGGCTGTCGTCTCGCTGATCATGGTGGGGATACGCCTGTTGCTTATGCAGACGGTGCAGCACAAGCGCGAGCGGGACAATCGTCAGATCAATGAACGTTTGCGCACGCTTATCGCAGCGTATAAAACGCTGGGCGGATCTTTTACCGGCAACCTGGCGGTAGACCCCACCCATCTGCGCGATCTGCAGCATCGTGAAGAAGATGCGGATAGTCAGAAGGCACGCATCAGTTCCGATCGTTCGAGGCGAATGCGCGATGCGGTTGAAGCGGCCTTGTCCGACATCATTCTTCTCGGCACGGAAGAACAGGTAACACTGGCTGCAAATGCCGCGATGGAACTCACCGCAGGACGCCCGGTGCACACCGCGGAGCTGGTCGTGTCGTTGCGCAACTTTATACGCGAAGTGCTTGACCTTGAACCGGTGCCGCAACACCTATCGATTCCCAGACAAGGCCCGCTACGTCCTTCCGCATCGCGTGGAAAAGGAGAGGGCGGTTCGAAGGAAGAAGGAAAACGCAGCGCGGGTGGAATGGGTGGAGGTGGTATGGGTGGTGGCGGAATGGGCGGTGGAGCAGGTGCTCATGGCGACCCATTTGCGGATGACGAGCATCACCGCTAACGCACCTGAACTTTGTATCGAGTTCGCACGTTCAAATCCTTCGATTCAGTTCGACGCCTTTCCCGATGAACGCTGAGTTGTAGCGATCCGGCATCTGCTCCCTCCCCTACGTGCAGTAGGGGAGGGTCGGGGTGGGGTCAAGCCACCATGCTTACGGCAAGCCCATTTAGACGTCGAGCGGCACACCAGTCTTATTCGATGCACGCAGCGCAACAGGCACCGATTTATACGAAGGCGTTCCCGATTCCTGATCGAAGTTCTCCAAACCGACCAAACGGTTTCCCTCGGGGTAATACATGGCAACCGTGCCCTGCGCGATGGGATAACTGACCGCGATAAATCCGCGCACTGCGCGAGGCGTACCATCGTGCGCCACCGCATCGGGCCCGATCACTTCTACATCGATACGCTCGCCGTGCGATAAACCCGATGCCTTCAGGTCGTCGGGATTGATGAATATCACGTCGCGCCGACCCGTAATGCCGCGATAACGATCATTCAAGCTGTAAATCGTGGTGTTGTATTGATCGTGCGACCGCACCGTCGTCAACGTCAGATATGCACCGAGAAGTTGCGGGTCTTCTTCGATGGAGCGTGCGATCAGAAAATGTGCCTTCCCATCAAAGGTGGCCCATTTTCGCTCGCACGCCGCGATATACAAACGAAAGCCGCCCGGATGACGAATGCGCTCGTTGTAATCCTTGAAGGCCGGATAGACCACCTCGATCTTGTCGCGGATGCGGTCGTAGTCGCCGACTAACGCATCCCAATCCACGCGCGTATTGGGCAACGTCGCTTTGGCGATCTGCGCAACGATCCACGGCTCCGAACGCAATTGCTCGGACGCAGGCTCAAGCCCACCTTCCGAGGCATGCACCATCGACATCGAATCTTCCACGGTGATCGATTGAAGCCCGTTACCCTGCATGTCCTGTTCGGTACGGCCAAGGCAGGGCAGAAGGATCGCTTCCTTGCCGATAATCAGGTGAGACCGGTTGAGCTTCGTGGCGATATGCACAACCATATCGAGCTTTCGCATTGCATCGAACGTGGCATCAGGGTCGGGCATGGCTACCGCAAGATTGCCGCCCAGGCACAACAGCACCTTGGAATGACCATCGCGGATCGCCTGAATCGCGCGCACGGCATCATGCCCGTGATGTTTGGGTGGCTTGAATCCAAACGCGCGCTCGATACCGGCAACAAGCGCATCATCCGGTTTTTCGGTAATACCGACCGTGCGATTGCCTTGCACGTTGGAGTGGCCGCGCAATGGGCAAATGCCGGCACCTTCACGCCCGATGTTTCCGCGCAGCATCAATAGATTCGCTATTTGCTGCACGTTTTCCGTGCCATGCGCGTGCTGCGTGATACCCATGCCGTAACACACGATCACGCGCTTGGCTTGCCCATAGATGCGCGCGACGTCTTCGACCTGGGCGCGCGTCAATCCCGATTTGGCTTCGATGTCTTCCCAGCGGGTGCTGTCGATATCGGCGCGAAGTGCATCGACGCCGACCGTGTGCTCTTTGATGAACTCCCAATCGATCAAGCCGGTACCGCCGCCCTCAAGATCGCGTGCATCCTCGTCGAACAACCACTTCATCATGCCTTTAAGGAAGCCAAGATCGCCGCCGCATTTGATTTGATAGAACGTGGAAGCAAGCGGCGTGGAAAGACCGGCCACCATTTCAAGCGGATCCTGCGGAGCGGTGAATCGCTCAAGCCCGCGTTCCGGAAGTGGATTGATAGCGACAATCGGCACGCCGCGCTTGGCGACTTCGCGAAGCGTGCTGAGCATGCGCGGGTGATTGGTTCCCGGATTGTGGCCAATGCAGAAGAGGGCATCGCAGTGATCGAAATCTTCCAGCGAAACCGTGCCTTTACCAACACCGATCGATTGCGGCAGACCGACGCTCGTCGCCTCATGGCACATATTCGAGCAATCGGGAAAATTGTTGGAGCCGAACTCTCGAACGAAAATCTGATAGAGAAACGCTGCCTCATTCGACGCGCGGCCGGAGGTGTAAAACTCGGCCATGTTGGGGTCCGGCAGCGCATTGAGCGCCTGCGCAATACGCCATGCGGCGTCTTCCCACTCGATGGGGACATACGTATCGCTTTCGGCGTTATACGCCATCGGATGCGTAATGCGGCCGAGGCTCTCCAGTGCGTAGTCCGTCAAATTCCAAAGTGACGACACCGTATTGGTGGCGAAGAACTCGGGCTTGACCCGCTTTGCCGTCGCCTCCCACGAAACGGCTTTCGCGCCGTTCTCGCAAAACTCGAACGAGCTCGTATGCTTCGGATCGGGCCATGCGCATCCCGGGCAATCGAAACCCGTCGGCTGATTGACGCGCCGGAGCGCGGACGTTTCCCGCCCGACGGCAAGCTGGCCCTTTAACGCCTCCGCGACTGCGCGCAGCGCGCCCCATCCACCGGCGGGACCGTCGTAGGTCCCAACGCCAGGTACCTTCTTCTCGTCGGCCATAAAAAATTACTCGAGCGGAGAGGGAGCGCCATTCTACGTCAAGGCAGAGTGCGCAGATTGTTCAGACAAGGCTGAAAATGCGTTGACGCGATGTGTGTGGCAGCCTGTGCTATCGCGGAGAAGGGGCAAGAATGCCGACGCCGGATAGGTGTAAAGTCGGAACGAGACTATGCCGAGCCTGTGCGGTGCTCGAAGCACAGGCCGAAATCATGCAAGTCAGTCAGGGTTGCTAACGGACATCTGAAGCATGAGCCACATCGGAACGCCGCCATGCGATAAAGGTGTTGTCCTGTCCGACGCCTTGGCCAAGCCGTGTGCTGCCGCGTCACGCCGGTGGACATTACTGGCTGCCGTGCTCGGATCGAGTTTGGCGTTTATGGATGGCACCGTCGTCAACGTAACGCTTCCTGCCATACAACATCAATTCAACGCGAGCGTCTCCGACGTCCAATGGATCATGGAGGCTTACACGCTCGTTTTGGCAGCGTTGCTTCTCGTCGGCGGTGCGCTTGGCGATCATTACGGAAGACGTCGCCTGTTCGTGATCGGCATTGCGTTGTTCGCCACAGCGTCGATTGGATGCGCGATGTCGAGCAGCGCACTACAACTGATTGCCACTCGCGCCATTCAAGGCATAGGCGCCGCGATGCTTATTCCTGGCAGCCTGGCACTCGTGAGTTCGGCCTATCCCTTGGCCGAGCGCGGTGCGGCGATAGGCACCTGGTCTGCATTCAGCGGCATTACCACTGCGGTCGGTCCCGTGGCGGGAGGATTCCTGGTCGAACACTATTCGTGGAAATGGGCGTTTCTTTTGAATCTTCCGATCAGCATTTTGTTGCTGCTCATTTGCCTAACGAAGGTCCCGGAGAGCTTCGATAAAAAGGATCGCGATTCGGTTGATCTATTAGGAGCCTTGCTGGTCACCCTCGCACTGGCGGGCATCGTCTTCTCACTCATTGATTCACAAAACGAAGGAGTCAGCACGGTGGTGCTGATTGCCGGCGTAGGCGGGGTCATCGCATTCATCTTGTTCTTCTGGATGGAGATGCATAAGAAAAATCCCATGCTTCCATTGGGTTTGTTCCGTGAGCGCAACTTCGCCGGCGCGAACCTTCTTACGTTCTTGCTATACGCCGCCATGGGCGGAAGCCTCTTTTTCCTCCCGCTCAATTTGATTCAAGTGCAGGGGTACGGTGCCACCGCCGCGGGCGCGGCCTTTATGCCGCTCGTCGTAATTATGTTTGCGCTGTCGCGCTGGGCCGGACGGCTGGTGGATCTGTTCGGTTCCAAGCTGCCGCTGATCGTAGGGCCATTGGTGGCGTCGGTCGGTTTCGGCATGTTCGCATGGCCGTCCATCAACTCTGATTACTGGAGTACGTTCTTCCCTGCTATTTGCGTCATGGGTCTGGGTATGAGTGTCACGGTTGCGCCGCTGACAACCACCGTGATGAATGCCGTGGACACCGATAGGGCAGGTACCGCGTCCGGCGTCAACAACGCCGTCTCGCGTGTGGCCGGGTTACTCGCTATCGCGGTGTTTGGCATCGTGTTGACACGCCAATTCGACAGCGCACTTCATAGCGAGCTGGTACGCCTGCAAGTGAGCCCCGCGACCCTATCGTCGATCCTTGCGCAGCGGCAGAAATTGGCGGGCATCGTCGTGCCGGTCGATGTGCCGCATGCGGATGCTCTCGCGCTCAGACACGCCATCGGCATGTCATTTGTCTCCGGATTTCGCTGGGTAATGGCCATTTCATCCGCATGTGCGCTTTTGGCCGCGATCAGCGCATGCTTTTTCATCGACGGAAAAGGCGCAGCGGCTATTACGAAACAGCGTTAGTTCACCAACGTCGCGGTCAAACTGATCTTCGCGTTGAGAACCTTGGAAACGGGGCAACCGTTTTTCGCCAGGTTGACCAATTCATCGAACTTCGCTTGATCGATATCGGGGATTTTTGCCTTGATCGTGAGGTGAACGGCCGTGATGGCGTACCCATCGGGTACCTTGTCGAGCGTCACAAGCGCCTGCGTGTCCATGCGGTCGGCAGTGAACTTGGCCTCGCCCATGATTAGCGCGAAGGCCATCGTAAAACAACCCGCATGTGCCGCGCCGAGCAACTCCTCCGGGTTCGTGCCCGGGAGTCCATCGAAGCGGCTGCTAACGCTGTAGGGCGCGTTTTTGAGTGCGCCACTCTCAGTCGAGATAATACCGCTGCCTGTTTTGAAGCTCCCCAACCATGCCGCCGTGCCGTATCGATTCATCTGTACACTCCATCAAATCTGGCAATCACTGAATGTCAGAAGTCCTGCGCCAGCGGGCGCACCACTATTTCGTTGATATCGATATCCGCCGGTTGTTCGATGGCATAAGCGATAGCGCGAGCGACGGTGTCCGCGGGCATCGAGAAAGATTCATAGAGCTGATGCACAAGCTTTGAAGACGCTTCATCGGAAGTGCCTTCCTTCAATTCAGACTCGACGGCACCGGGTGAAATGATCGTCGTCCGAATCTTGTTGCCATGCACCTCTATGCGCAGACCCTCGGTCAGCGAGCGGACGGCAGCCTTGGTGGCGCAATAGACGGTGCCGCCCGGTGCAAACATCTTGATGCCGAAAACCGAAGCGATATTGATGAAGTGACCGCTGTTTGCCTTTTGCATATACGGCAATGCCGCGGCAATACCGTACAGCACGCCCTTGATGTTGAGATCGATCATGCGATCCCATTCGTCGACTTTAAGCAACGACAAGGGCGCGATCGGCATAATGCCAGCATTATTGATCCACACGTCGATTTTGCCGTAGGCATCGACTGCCGCCTTCGCAAGGGTGTCAACCTCAGGCCGTTTTGTCACATCGACTTGTACCGCAAGCGCATTTCCGGACTGCGAACGGATGTCCTTGGCAATCAGGTTCAGACGGTCCATCCGCCTGGCGCCGAGAACCACTGCTGCACCCAATGTCGAAAGATGATGCGCGGTCGCTTCGCCCATGCCGCTGCTTGCGCCCGTAATGACAACGACTTTCCCTTCGATGTTTTTGCGCATGGTGTTTCCTCATGGAAGCAACGCGAGCTTGGACCAAGACAAAAGACTGTCATTGGACCATGCATTACTTCATAGGGAGGCGCAATTGTGCTTTGGTGTCGTAGCGATGGGGACGTGTGATACCGGCTCAACGCGTGGCGAAACAAGATTGCTGTTTGAAGGATCATGGTGAAGCCGGGTCACGAGGTTCACCAAGTCGGGTAATGAGCTAGCTCTCATCTTGCGCATCACGCGGCCTCGGTGTGCCTTGACGGTAATTTCGCTGATACCAAGCTCACTGCCGATCTGTTTGTTCAACAGGCCAGTGACGACCAGTGCCATGACTTCCCGCTCGCGCGTGCTTAGCAATTCATAGCGAGTGAATAGTTCTTGCAAGGCCGCTTCGTGCTCCAACGCAGCGCGACTTTGATCGATCGCCTGTTTGATGGCTTCCAATAACACACGCGAATCGAACGGTTTGGTCAGGAACTCGGTAGCACCGGCTTTCATAGCCTGCACTGTCATGGCGACGTCGCCGCAGCCGGTGATAAAAATGACCGGCATGTCGACCCTGTCTGCAGCCACACGTTTCTGCACATCCAAACCGCTGACGTCCGGCAGAGACAGGTCGAGTACGAGGCAGCTGGGAACAAGGTCTCTGGGTCGGGCAAGGAAATCGTGCGCGGATGAAAATGTCTCCGCATGCCAACCTTGGAATTCGATGAGTGCTTCGAGCGATTCGCGAACCGAGCGGTCTTGATCAACGACAAAGACGACGGGCGAATGGTTCGAAAGAGAAAACGATTCCGATTCGCGGTCGGATACGTTTACAGAATTCATATTCGTCTCCGGATTTAAGAACACGTCTAAACGCTGGAGGAGTCGTCATCGTCGTTGAACGACGAAAGAGAGTGCGCGGTTAGTGAATCGATGTGCACATCAACGATCCGAAACAGCGTGTGTTCTAAGGCTAAATTCGAAGTAATTTAATCGCTACCTTCGGCGACCGATCAATCATACGCCGATGACCGCATATGAGGGCGATGGCATTCGATATGTGTGTCGCCGCTATCGAGTTACAACATAACGGCGAAACTTAGCAACGAAATAACATGTGTAAACCTGTGTCATGCTTTTAACACCCACGCGACAAAGCGGATGTAAAGGGCGACGGCGTTGAATAGATTGACAACGAATGCCGCAGCACGATCACGCACTGCTGCCACGGCGGTATCGTCACATCGGTGAGTCGAGATACGGCCTCACCAAAGCCGTGTGACGAGCAAATACACGCATGAATGTCAGTGCAGTCTGGAAGACTTGCCTGTGATTCCGCCCGACGTTTCCGACAACGTCTTGTAACTGGCGGTTCGCCCATCGCCACTTGTCCAGATAATCTCTTTGACAACGACAAAGCTCGAGTATCTTGGCTGATTTAGGGCAATTTGAAGCAACTCGCTGACCTCCTTGATCAGCGCCTCTTCCTCTTCTGCGGTGGCTGCATCGCGACCCGCGTCTGATTCTTCACGGGTGACCTGAATCGTGACGATGGGCATGTTCGAAGTCCTGGTTAGTGGCAACCTACTGCGAGGTTCGCGTCGCGATGACAGATCATCCTGACGGACAAAGCTATTGGACAAAGGTGTCGCTGTTTTCCATGTCACCCACTGCCAAGGCTCACATGGATTTATCGTTATCATCGATACCATCGTCCGATAGCCACATGATCGTGCTTCTGTTTTGATTGGCTGTCGTATGCCGGATCCACAAAGATCCGGTGGCGTTATCGTTGGCCTCGAAGGAAAACCGTCATGGTTCGAGCAACAGAAACCAAAAAGACGGGCGTGGCGCCGCCCACGCGCATCCATCAGCCCGATCAGGACCAATTTCACGCGATCCGGGCCGACGACATCAAATGGACGACATTCGAGGCATACCCGCCGGGCGTTCGCCTCGCGATCCTGGTCGGTGATCCGTCCAAACCGGGCCCTTATACGATCCGCGTGAAGGTGCCGGGCGATGTGAAAATGATGCCGCACAAACATCCGGAAGACCGCATCTACACGGTGATATCCGGCGTGTTCTATATTGGCCTCGGCGAAGCGTTCGACGAAAGCAAACTGGTCGCATACGCGCCAGGAAGCGTCGTGATACTGCCGGGCAATCAGTCGCACTTCCATTGGGCAAAGTCTGGCGAATACATCTCGCAGGTCACGGCGATAGGTCCGTTGGGCATGGATTACGTCGATCCCCACAACGATCCACGCAACACGAAACGTCATTAGTCGCGGTTCATTCGTAGTCCAAGGAGTGCTCGGATGGCCACCCATTGTCCCCACTTTGCGTCTATCCAGGTTGTCACGCCGCGTACGCGCGGCTGCGAGGAATGTTTGAAGATGGGCGACACCTGGCTGCACTTGCGTCTATGTCGCACGTGCGGGCACGTGGGTTGTTGTGATGAGTCACCGAACCGGCATGCCACCGCGCACTTCCATCACACCAAACACCCCATCATCGAAGGCTACGATCCGCCGGAAGCGTGGGGCTGGTGTTATGTTGATGAAGTGATGTTCGATCTAAGCGATCGCGCTACGCCGCAAGTGGGTCCCATTCCGCGCTATTACTGACGTGTAGAGCGATCTAGTGCGGGATCTTGCCAAGGTAATAGCCGAGCCGATTTTCGACATCGCCGGGTTGATGAAACCCACGCTCCAACAATGCCTTGATGCCCGCTTGTGCGGCAGGCCGACCGAGCGATTCGATGCACGCATCCCAGCCAGCACCGATCTCCACGTCCGGGGGAAGGCTGGTGTTGACCAGGCGCTTGGTGTTGGCGATCGCCCACTTATCGAACGAGGCGATTCGCATCGCCAGCGCATCCACAAAAGTTTCGATTTCAGAATCGGGCAGGGCGCGGTTTACGTAACCGTAGATTTCAGCCTGATAAGCGCTGATGTCGTCGGAGCTCAAAAGCACTTCAAGCGCACGATTCCGGCCGATAAGCCCAGGCAAACGCGCCATGGGGCCGCCGCCGGCCACCATGCCCACACCCACTTCCCATTGCGAGATGATCGCTTTTTCCTCACTCGCGAAACTCATATCGCACGACAGCGTGATCTCGCTGCCGTTACCCGTGGCACGGCCGCGAATGAGCGCGATAGAGACGAAGGGTGCACGAGTCAATCGCACCAGAAAGTCTGGCCACTGCGGCAATCCTGTGCGGCCAGCGGGTAGCGACGTCAGATCCTCGAGCTTCGCTTGAAAATCGGAGTGATTAAGAAAGTAACCGTCCACCGCACTGTCGAAGACCACCACCTTCACGTGATCGTCGGCTTCAAGATCGTTGATGACTTGATGAAACTGACGGACCATCACCGGGCCCATAATATTGAGTGGCGGATTATCGATGGTGACGCGCCAATAGGCGGGCGAACGCCGAGTCACGCGGATCTGAACATCGTTCGTTGTCGCAGCCATAGGGCCTCCCATCACCGAAACGTACGGTGATTCAAAGACCTTGGTATACAGACGGTATGCGAAGCGCGCCAGTAGACGATGGTGTCAGTGGCGCCATAAAGCACGTCACGCAAACACGTGCGTAAAGCACAACTTCAAATGGGCCTGCCGCATTAGCGGCAAGCTCATTTACTTTGCGCTTCAACTCGTAGCTTAATTCGTGCGACCCGATTCAAACAGGAACCATACGCGTCGTTCAGCCTCGTCGATCCAGTTTTCCAACAAGCTTGCCGTGGCAACGTCGCCATACTGATCGCACAACTCATGCGTCTCGCGCATGAAAGCGGCCATGCGAGTGTTGTCGTCCTTCAGCTCGGCGAGCATGTCCGCGGGTGTCACAAAATCCGCATCGTTGTCGCTCAGGCGTTGCAGGCGAGTGATGTGGCCCGCAGAGCGCAGCGTAGTGCCGCCGACCTTGCGAACGCGCTCGGCAATGGGATCGAGCGTGGCGTAAATCTCATCCGATTGCTCATCGAGCAACAGGTGATAATCGCGAAAATACGGCCCCGACATATGCCAATGAAAGTTCTTCGTCTTGACATATAGCGCGAAAAAATCGGCGAGCAGCGTATTGAGTTCCGCCGTAATGTCGCGCCGCGCATCGGCACCTAACGCAGTCGGCGTGGTCAACGGCGCCTTGCGAATCTCCTTCGCCTTGGTCAGGTCGGCCTTGGGTTTGCTCTTGCTCTTGCTTGCCATGATCAGCTCCTCGGGAAATTGGGGGGAGTGGCCTTCAAATGCCTGGAGCGTAACGTCAGCACATGACGGCCGTGGAGGTGCGAACTCAAAGGATAGGCGCCATGGCCGGCAATAGAAAAGGGGTTAGAGCGCTTTTCCATAAAGAAAATCCATTCCTACCCCTTTTTAACTATCCACGCCCGAAACATCACAAGCCAAGAAGGCTCATACCTTCGTCTCGTCGACAACAGCATCATTTCAAGTGCGGAGGGGGTTTTGCGCTTTTGATGTGCAACGACACTGGATTCCCGCCTTCGCGGGAATGACGGCGAGGTGTGGTATGCATGATTGCATCCTTCTCCGCTCAGATGCCCCCACCGCACACATACACACCGCCGTCTCCTCGGCCACTACCTCACCGTCATTCCCGCGAAGGCGGGAATCCAGTGTCGTTGTATTTCAATAGTGCGAAGTCCCGGGGGGCGGACAAAAAAAACCAAAACAAAACCAATCAACATTCCCGTCAACACCAATCCGCATCCCCTGACAGATGCCAACGCCGCACTTATGCGAAGGTGCTTTCGTCGGGCGTGCCCATCCGACCTTGATGAGTACGACACGCCCGACATGAGTGAAGTAGCGCGGATCGCCTGGGCGGCAACCCAAACGATCCGCTGGCCACAACCAACTAACTAGAGAGTTGACCATGGTTATGCTCGATCATACGGCACGCACGCTCACGGGTGCTCCCACCAAGCCGATATTTGTCCTGCTTCACCGCCGCCCACACTGCGCGGCGTCGAGCAACAGTGGGCAAACGTAGAAAACGAAATCAGAAAGTCCCATTTCTACGTGCAGGGTTTTTCCTGCAAGCCCTTCGCGCCACGCGCAATACGTGGCGCGACCTAACGTGATGGAAAACGTCCATGAATCAGAAACCCCACGAGCTGTTCCACCCGGCAAGCTTCGTGCTGTCGCGCGATCACTACGACGAACTGTGCACGATTCGCGACAGGCTACTGCTGATGGCACAACTCGCCGGCACCGCCACATCCAATGGCGATCACGACACCATTCTTTTTATCCGCCGCAGCCTGATCGGCCAACTTTTCGGCGATTTAAGTTTTCAGATCGATGATGTATTGGAGGATGTCGCCAAGGCTATAACGTGCGTGGATCACGTACAGGCGCATTGATTGGCGACAAAAGGGTAGGCGAAGACGGCCGACGAAAACCCCTTCAATATCCGTGCCCGTTGTCCGTACTGTCCGCCAAAATGTCCGCGGACACGTTAGCGTGATTCCAACCAATTGAAACTAATAGGTGGAACATTTTATGCAGCCTTTTAGCCACGAGCTAAGGGGTAGGGCATGGAAACTGCCGCAAGAAAGCTGCTCAGGCAAACACAGCTACGAAAAGGCGATACGCCATTCGATCGCCTTCCGTGGCAGCTCCAGCGTTTTGTCATCGATTTCCTGCGTTCGCATCTATGCGAAGTGACGCCAAAGAATTGCCAGGCGGTGGCCGCGGCCGTGGAATATCGTCTAAGGAAAGACCGGCTGTTATGTCCCGCCGAACTTTGGATCATTCTTGAGCACGACGTGTTCTTTGATTGACGAAAAAGCCGGGCGATAACGGCACCTGATACCGTCATTATTTCTGGACATTATGTCGCCGACTTCAGGGCGAATAATGAGTGAAGAGATAGTCGTTGGCCTTGGCCGGAACATGGCAAGAAAAGCAGTTTTGCACCACCACGTGAGCGGGTTTGCCATCGTCGAATTGCGTGTATCCCCAGCCACCGGTCGACACATATTTCTTTGAATCCTTCACCATAAACTGCACGTTGGTCGGCGCGCCCGCAACGAAGGATTGCTGCTGACCAAAGGCTTTGTCGTTCGCTTCGGAGGGGACATAAGTCCAGGCAATCCGCGCAATGATCGAACCGTCCGGAAATGGAAGCTTCCCATCCCGATAGGCTTTTATCGCGACATCGTTGCCGAGAATGGCGCGAATATCGTTGAGCTTGCCTTCCTCATGCGCCACAGAGACCAGCTTCCAGTCGCGGTATCCGGCCGGGAGCTGACCCGCGAAGATCTGGTCGCTTTCGTAATCATTGCCTGCTTCCGCAAAGGTCACGACGCTGCCAATACCTACCGCCGCGACGGCAACAACCATGAGGATGGACATCTTTTTCATGGAACCTCCTTCCGTAAACGCCGTAATCGTCCGGTCTGCCACCAGCAATTCACTTTGGAAGCGCAAGATGCACTTGCCACTGATGGTATTAGGCTAAACGGGGTCATGGCGAACAATTGGACAAAGGTATCGTCGAACCGTCTTGGTCATACGCGCAAACTCCGCCAAAACGGCAGGCGATTGACTTAAGGGTCTGGCATCGATATTTACAACTCGGAAAGCCCAACCTGGCACCGCTTCTGGTACCCCGAACTCAGAGCAATTCTTGCGCACGACGTGCTCTTTGATTGACGAAAAGGTAGCAAGATAGCGGTACCTGGCGCCGTTATTTTACGGAAACGCGCCATATGGCATGCTTCGCCGATGAGTAGCCCAATCCTGGCCCAATCGCTGACGCTATTGGCGCTTATGCTGCCGGACGCCGACCATGTGATCGGGGACTTGCGCGATCAATACGACCCATCGGCAAAGCGCGAACTAGGTGCTCATATAACCATTCGTTTCGACTGGCTATCCGCCAACCGCATCACCGCAACGGATCACGACTACATCGCCTCCATCTGTGCATCGACGCCGACTATTGTTGTCACACTTGCGCGCGTCGCCGAGTTTCCGCGTGTCGTTTACCTGGAGCCCGAACCGGCTGCTCCCATCGAAGCGTTAGCCAAGCGGATCGCGGAACGCTACCCCGCCAGGGCAGACGATCATCCCTTTAAGCCGCACGTCACCGTTGGCCGGAAGCTACCAGCCGAAGACGTGAAGCGTATCCGCAACCTGGCATCGACACGTCTCGTGCAGCAAGGAAACGTCACCACGTCATGCAACGAGCTAACGTTGCTCATGTCCCGTAATGGCAAGTGGGTTCGACAACGCGACTATCCATTTGGTGCGTACTACCAACGCGAACTCTTGGCGCACGACAAAACACAACCGTGACCTCCAACAAAAAAGGGGCAGAGCCCTTTTTAAAATAACATTGGCTACTGTCATTGCGACTGTTACCGCCGCACCCGCGTTTTGAATTTTCTAAATGCAAGCAGGAAGCTCGCAACTGCCTCACGTACCCAGCGGTCGCGCTGTGCAGCGGATGGCCGTGAGTTCGGATGCGTCAGCGATTGCATCTGCGCTTCGCCTCGAACCATATTTACAAATAGTGCAGCTGCCGCATCACGCCCGACGCTGCTGAAGTCGAGTTCCTCTTTTGACGTGGCACGATCGAGTAACTCCGCCACCATGCCGTTCATGGCTCCAGGCCCAGCAACGTAAAAGCGCCTGGCGAGTTCGGGGAATCGCGGGGCTTCTGCTACAACGACGCGATATAGCGCCAGGGATTCGGGTGATAGCACGATGTCCAGATATGCGCGTGCGGATTCTTCCAGAATCGATTCCAGGTCTTTGTCGGAGAACTTCAGGTTACGTACGGTCTGGAGGGCGTATTCGCACTCGGCTTCGACCATCGCTGTAAACAACGCTTCTTTATTTGGATAGTGCGAGTAGACCGTCGATTTGGATACGCCAGCGGCCTGCTGAATCATGTCAGTGGTGGCTGCGCTGAAGCCGAGTGCCAGAAAGATTTCGCGGGCGCCCGCGAGCACGGCTGCTGCCTTGTCGGGCGCTTGTGAGACCGTATGTGTCGCAGGGTTCGATTCCCTGGTGGCGTCAGGGGATTGGCGGCGCGGGGAGCGGGGCATGGAGGGTTCCGGCACAGGGATCGCCGTCAGCGTAGCAGAAGACCCGAACCGAACCGTTCGGTTTATAAAGTTTAACGGGGTTTTAGAGGTATTTATTGCGACTATGATTGACGCGGCATTGACATACCGAACCGCTCGGTTTAGTATGTATCTGCGCCGATCAAAGCAGATGCCTTAGCCATACTGATCGACGAGCAGTCCGTCGTGTTTGCGACGAATCATCTCTATGCGCTTGCAACCTTGTCGATGCCTGGATCGACAGCTTTGATCCGGTTTGCAAAGAAACCCAAGGGACCGCTTGGCGGTTTCCCGCTGATCGATCGTGCGCGTGTGCATGGCGCTTGATCGAAGGATTCACAGAAATGTCTCAGACCACGTTGACCAGTACCAAAGACGAATTCATCGCTCGCTGCATTCCTCTGCTGCAAGAGATCAAGGACAAGACCACGAGCGCCGAGGTCGAGCAATGGTTGAATTCGACATACGGTGTTGAAAGCGAGTTGTACAAAGATCTGTCGCGACTGATTACCCTCGGCGTGAAAGAGGGCTGGGTGGCTGACGTTGAAATCGGTGGCTCACGTTACCGTCGCGCACAGCTTGTTGCGCCGAGTGCGGAGACGTTTTTCTTCAGCATGACGGGCGTGCTGATGGACAGCACCGACAACACCCAGAACAATCCCGAAGACAGTTTCCGCGGCGGCTATCACTCGCACCCATATGGCGAGATCAATCTGGTGGTGCCGCTGAATGAAGGCGCTGCGCTTGCCGGTCCGAATGGCTGGTGTCATGGCGGCTGGACAACGCCGGCGCCGGGAAGCCATCACTTTCCGGAAGCGAAGGGTGGCGCGGTTGTCTCGATTACTTTCCTGCCGGCTGGGCGGATTGCGTTTGACGTCAAACCGTCGTAACACAGGTTGGAAAGCCGATGTACTGATGATGCCGGCGTCCATCCTGTGGCCAGGTTCCGCTATCTACGCGATATGGACGGGTGGTGGCGTGGCCAGTAACTCCCGAAGAAGCAGCTGCGACAACAGACACGGATGATCGCAGCTTCGCTCTAATTTCTTTTTTTTTTCTACTTCTATCACGCGCACTGTGTGCATGATGGGCGTTGCCCATGCACATCGGTACGTGACTCGGTCATGTGCCGAGGTTCTTTTGGTCGGCACGCATGGAACATGCGCATCAACGCGCGCACCATCTTGTGCATCAGCAGGTTATTCCCATGACCGCAGAACTCGACCAGCAGTGCATCAATACCATCCGCTTTCTATCCGTCGATATGGTGCAGAAGGCTGATAGCGGCCACCCCGGCATGCCGCTGGGTGCCTCGCCGACGGCTTACGTGTTGTGGACGCGCTGGCTGCACCACCACCCTCGCAATCCTAAATGGGCGAACCGCGATCGCTTCGTGCTTTCGCCGGGGCATGCATCGGCGATGCTGTACAGCCTGCTTCATCTAACGGGTTACGACTTGCCGCTGGACCAGATCAAGCAATTTCGCGAATGGGGCAGCATGACGCCGGGACATCCCGAACTCGGGCATACACCGGGCGTGGAAATCACCACAGGTCCACTAGGGCAGGGAGCGGCGAACGCGGTTGGCATGGCGATGGCCGAAGCGCAGCTAGCGGCGCGCTACAACCGTCCGGGACATATGGTCATCGATCATCGAACGTATGCGATGGTCAGCGATGGCGACATGATGGAAGGTGTCGTGGCGGAAGCGTCTTCGCTTGCGGGTCATCTCAAGCTCGGCAAGCTCACTTTCATCTATGACGACAACCGCGTGACGTTGTCGGCGGGCACGGACATTACCTTCTCCGAGGATCGTGCTGCGCGCTACGCGGCCTATGGCTGGCATATCGTGAATGTGGCGGACGGTAATGATCTGGCTGCGATTCAGGCGGCTTTGCAGGCAGCGAAAGATGAAACCGAGCGGCCGACGTTTATCGTGGTGCGTACGCATATCGGTTATGGCTCGCCGGAGCAGGACAGTTTTGAATCGCATGGTTCGCCACTGGGCGAGCCGAACGTACTAAAGACGAAGCAGAAGCTGGGCTGGCCCGAAGAACCTCAGTTCCTGATACCGGATCAAGCACTGACGCATTTCCGCGAAGCGATCGATCGCGGCGCGCGTGATGAAGCAGCTTGGAATGAGCATATGAATGCTTATGCGAAAGCATTTCCGGAGCTCTCTGCCGAACTGCAAGGCAGCCTGCGCGGTGAATTGCCCGCACACTGGGATGAATCGATACCGATATTTCCGGCGAGCGCCAAGGGCGTCGCCACGCGCGATGCTTCGCGCGACGTGATGAACGCCATCGCGGCCAGACTTCCCTCACTGACCGGTGGTTCGGCCGATCTCGATCCTTCGACAAAGACGGTGTTGAAAGGCTTCGGCGATTTCAATCCGCCCGCCGTGAAAGGCGAGGATTTGCAGGGTTCGGATAAGGGCGGTTGGAGTTACGAAGGGCGCAATATCCACTACGGCATCCGCGAACATGCGATGGGCGCTATCGTCAATGGATTGGCGGCGCACGGCGGCGTCATTGCCTACGGTGCGACCTTCTTCATCTTCTCCGATTACATGCGTCCGCCGATGCGGCTCGCAGCGTTGTCGCACTTGCATGTCATCCATGTGTTTACGCACGACAGCATCGGCTTGGGTCAGGACGGCCCGACGCATCAACCGGTGGAGCAGTTGGCGAATCTGCGTGCCATTCCAAACTTCACTGTCATTCGTCCCGCCGATGCAAATGAAACCGCAGAGGCGTGGCGTGTTGCGGTGGAAACGCGGGATCGTCCGGTGGCCTTGGTGCTGACTCGCCAGGCGGTGCCTACGCTTGACCGCAATCGTTATGCCGCTGCGAATGGCTTGCGTCGTGGCGCGTATGTCTTGAGCGATGCGCCGAACGGAAAGCCGCAACTTATTCTGATCGCCAGTGGTTCCGAAGTCGGCCTTATTGTCGCCGCGGCGGATGTTTTGCAAGAGCAGGGCATCGCCGTGCGTTGTGTCTCAATGCCAAGCTGGGAATTATTCGAGGCACTGCCAAAAGCCGAACGCGATGCGGTGTTGCCGCCGTCGGTCACCGCGCGGCTTGCGGTGGAACTGGGTGTGTCGCAAGGCTGGGATCGTTATATCGGACCGCACGGCGACATGCTCGGCGTGGAGCGTTACGGTGCATCGGCGCCCGGCGAGATCGTCATACGCGAATACGGGTTTACCGTCGACAACGTTTGCGCGCGCGCCAAAGCATTATTGGCGGCGTGACTAATCCTGTTCGCTGAGGGTCTGTGCGTACGTCTTTCCGTACGGGTAGAAGCGTTCCTTTTTACCTTGCTGCCATGCGGCCTTGAGTTCGGGATTTGTAATATCCCAGTCCGGCCGGCACTTCTTCGACACAGCGCGCATGTCCTGGCGCAGTTCTTCCGTGGTCGGGCGGCCGAAGAACCAGTAGCCGTTGTAGATCTTGTAGATGATCAGACCGGGCTCGAGAACGATCGTGTGCGGGATCATCGGATTGTGGACGGTGTCGGTGTATTCGGCGATATCGAGATCTTTCTGCACAGTGCGCCGCGGGTCCGACAGAAAGGGCCAATGCGCGCCGACGCCGCTACGGTTTTCATTGGTCTCCGCAATGTTGTCGGTGCTGATCGTCACCAGCCGGCAATACCCGACCTCAAGCTCGCGATGCAATTGAACCAGCCCTTCGGACTGACGGCGGTCCTTGGGGCAGAAACTTCCGCGGCTCAGGACCAGAATCATCGGCTGCTGCGCCTGCAGCTCCGAGAGCTTGCGGTGCTTGCCGGTATGGTCGGGCAGCTCGTAGTCGGGGAAGGTCGCCCCTGCCATCACGTCGGGTCGCATGGAAGGCTCCTGTTCGATGGTTTATTGGCCGGAACGGGCAACCATAGAAGATGGCTTAATAAGCGGGAATGAAATAAGCGGAAATGGCGCGTTTATGGGGGTGATGCCAAACCATCCCATACCGGCGGCTATCGGGAAGTCGATTCTCGATAAGATGGGTTGTCCAAGTCGTGGGGCTTCGCGCGTCATAAGAGTGGCGGCGCATGGTGCCCGTCTCTAACGGAGAATCCCAATGCAATATCTACTGATGCTTTATGCGGACGAGAGCGGCTGGTCCAGCATGACGAAGGCCGAACAGGAGCAGGGCGTCGCAGCCTATGTGGCGTATACGCAGGCGTTGAAGACGGCGGGTGCGTGGGTGGGTTCCAACCGGTTGCAGGATGTCGGTACCGCGACCACCGTGCGCGTGGTCGATGGCAAGTCGCAAGTACTCGACGGTCCCTACGTGGAAACCCGGGAGCAGTTGGGCGGTTATTACCTTATCGAAGCGCCTGGTTTGGATGAGGCCCTGGCTTGGGCCGCACGTTGCCCTGGCGCTGGTCATGGCACGATTGAAGTGCGTCCCGTTTGGGATATGACCGAGTATGAACCGGTATGCGACCGCACGAAGTAGTCGACGCCGTCGCGCGTCGCAGTTACGGTAAGCTCGTCGCCTTCCTGGCCGCTGACACGCGTGATGTGGCGGCGGCCGAAGACGCGGTGTCCGAAGCATTCGCTGCCGCGCTGGCACACTGGCCGGTACATGGATGTCCGGCAAATCCGGAAGCATGGTTGATGACCGTCGCGCGCCGAAAGAGCATCGACGGTATGCGCCATCGACGCAGCGGTGAGGCAGTGACCACGCAATTGCAGATGTTGGTGGAGAATCAAACCTCCGAATCGGCCGAAGCCATTCACGACGCAGAGATTCCCGACAAACGCCTTGCGTTGTTGTTCGCCTGCGCACATCCGGCCATCGATGCCGGTATTCGCGCACCGTTGATGTTGCAGGCCGTGCTCGGACTGGACGCGAAGACAATTGCGTCGGCATTTCTCACATCGCCCGAAGCGATGGGAAAACGTCTGGGCCGCGCCAAACAAAAAATTCGTGCAGCAGGCATTCCTTTCGCCATTCCCGCGCGCGATGAATTGGCGGACCGGCTGGATGGCGTGTTGGATGCCATCTACGCCGCCTTCGCGGAAGGGTGGAGCGATCCCGGTGGCACCGATGTGGCCCGGCGCGACCTCACCGATGAAGCGTTGTTTCTTGCAAGGTTGCTGGTTGCATTGCTGCCGCAGGAACCGGAAGCACTGGGCATGTTAGCCCTGATGCTGCACGCGGATGCGCGGCGCCGTGCGCGGCGTAGTGCCAGCGGCGACTATGTGCCGCTGGCCGAGCAGGATGTGTTGCTCTGGAACGTAGCGATGATTGAGGAAGCTGAAGCCTTGTTGCGCTATGCAAGCACCCTTGGCCGCATAGGCCGCTATCAACTCGAAGCGGCGTTGCAATCCGCGCACGTCGAACGCCGCCGCACCGGACGCACGGACTGGACCGTGGAAGTGCAACTCTACGATGCGTTGCTTGCGCTCTCCGGCTCGCCCGTCGTGGCACTCAACCGTGCAGTCGCGATTGCAGAGTGGAAAGGGCCCGCTGCCGCACTGGAGATAGTAAACGCACTCGCCGCCGATGGCCGGCTCGCCCAATACCAACCTTATTGGGCCGCCCGCGCAGCGCTGCTAGCTCGAACTCATGCTTATAGAGACGCCCGCGATGCTTACGACGTCGCGATTGGTCTTGAGCGCGATCCTGACGTCCGCCGCTTTTTGCAAGGGAAGCAGGCTGTTGTCGTAGACCGATTAATTTAGTGACCGATAACGACGCCAGCCGTTTCAATCGGACTTTATTGCCGCATATACGGTAGCGGTGGCGAATATGCGAGCGACGTCGCAACGCAATGCCGCTAGCAGTGCGTTGGCATCCAGCAGTGCATTGCGTAACTGCTCGACATTCACAGGCGCTGCGATCATGTCCAGCTTGTCGCCAAGCATCGCGTTTGCATCGCTTAGATACTTGTGAACTGTGCTCAAGATGCTACCGAACACCTCAGCTTGCGACTGACTGGTAAGTTTCCCACCGCCGCGCATGCGTTCGTACGCGTCGCGTAAGGATGCCAGTTCGTGAGCGTCGATTGTTGACGGATTGTCAGTTCCAGCCATGACGAGGTCTGCATATTCAATCGAAAATGCGTCAAGGTTACGATTGTTATTGCTCATTGTATTTCTCCGTTGTGATGATGGTTAGGTGTCGATGCTCATTTGTTTGCGATGCCGCCGAACTCGACGACTTCTTATGGATCGCTGGGCACGACAAGTGGGCGATTGGGGCACGATGACGCGACAAGTACGCGTCCCCGGACATTGCCAAGCTTCGCTGAGTGATCAGTGGACCACTGCTAGCAATTGCGGTGCGCTTTTATCGGCACCGGCCTGGATATGTATTCCGTCTTAAATGTTGCGGCTGTGCCGCACTCGCGATTGAGTCGGACAAAGTGCGTGTGGACCCCTATGTATTGCGGGGGTGATGCTGGCATCCCGGAAGCTAGCTGGGTTAGCTTTAATTTGGCGCGGAAAGGCTGGACCTTGCGCATTGCAGCATTGCACTGCCGCCCGCAATATACCGCAGCGGACCGACGATCGCTACTCTCAGCAAGGATCTAATCTCTATGGGCGCATAAGGTCCATTCTCGACCCGGCGCGCATCAAACCTAATTGGACGTCCGCGTACGTCTAATGGATAGTTGGCCATCATAGACAGAGGGCTTAAAGTGTCTAATCAACCGAATAAAAAGCTCAGCGGCTACCTTTTTATGGGAAGCGGATGTTTGTTTTTCATCGCCGCATTCTTCGGCAAACAGGTCGCGTTTTGCGGTATCGGCGCTGCGTTTATTGCTATTGGTGTCCTATATCTCAGTATCGCCAGAAAAGCTTAGTCTTGGCTCGCTTAAGCCGAGATAGTCGCCGTTTTTCATGTGCTTCTTGGACCGTGCTTGCCCGAGGAAATAGTGACGAATCTCAGCGGTAAGAGCGATACTCGTACCCGCACACTGCTAGCAATCGGATTGGTTTGCCTTGCCGTGGCAATGGGGTCAAAGAGCCTGTATCTGCACTTTGGGCTCGAACCTATCCCACTACACTTTTTACAAGGGGCGCTTCTTGGCTTCGGTCTTATCGCGGTGTTGCACGCTTGGTGGAAAACGCGTCGTCGACTACGCGGAGGCGTTCGCTCGGTCGACGGTTGAACATTCGGGGGCATTAGGCTCGGTAAAATGTCTGTTTTCGATCCGAAACGGGCCGATCAACCAGTCGACGAGTGGCTAGTAAAAACCGCCAATTGCGCTGCGAAAGCACGTTGATATGCGGGCCGCGCTTCGGCGCGGGCAGCGTAGGCTGCGAGGTTCGCGAATTCGTCCAGGATGCCCGATAACCTTAGTCTGAGCAGCACCGACGCCATCAACAGGTCGCCTGCGCTGAACGCACCATCGAGCCATTCGGCATCGCCCATGTAAGCAGAAAGTTGATGGAGCCGATGACGAATGCGATCCTGGATCAGGGGCAGGCGTTCCTTGCTCCAGGGTTTGTCGCTCTCCAGAAACCTGGCGGTTATAAGTTCGAGGACCGGCGCTTCTACGGTGTTGAGTGCAGCAAACATCCACGTGATCGCACGCGCTCGCGCATTTGCATCCTCCGGCAGCAACCCCGCATGGCTTTCCGCGATATGCAACACGATGGCGCCCGACTCGAACAGAGTGAGGTCGCCCTCTTCATAGGTGGGAAGCTGCCCAAAAGGTTGAAGCTTGCGATGTGCGGGTTCTTTCATGGCGCTGAATGAAAGGAGACGAACCTCGTAAGGCTGGCCCGTTTCTTCAAGTGCCCAGCGAACGCGCACGTCGCGCGATAGGCCCTTGCCGCGGTCGGGCGATTGCTCAAAAGCGGTGATGATGGGACTCATTGGAATACTCCGTTGATTGCATAGATGCCGGCCAAGGCGTCGAGGATTCGCTTACTTATGGGTCATTCTCCTTGACGTGTTTAACCTATGACGAACGGATGGGTACCGATTCGACATGCCCCGGCTCCGTACTTTGCATCCAATCGTTAAGGCCCGAATTAAACCTTCTAACAGCGGTAAACATCGGAGTAACCATACCCAAAAGGACGTGGCTCCGAAATGATTGAAGCTCGCTCAGTATTCAAGGCTGTACTGATTCTTTGCTCGGCAATATCTCCTATCGCGGGCGCCGCGGCAGCAGAATCACTTCCCGTATCGGCATATCTGCATCCACAAGAACTTGTTCTTGTTGCGCGGGAGCGACACCTTAATCTTTATTGCGTAGGGAAAGGTCAGCCAACTGTACTTTTTGACTCCGGGCTCGGAGACGGCACATTGAGCTGGCGAACGGTGCAGGGAGAGATCGCGAAGACGACACGCGCATGCTCCTATGATCGTGCCAATTATTTCTTCAGTGATTCTATTGATCGCATAGCGACGGCCCAGGCATCTGTCGACGATATGTTGGCGTTGATTGATCGAGCACATCTGGGCGATCAAGTCATTCTTGTAGGGCACTCACGCGGCGGGTTGAATGCTCGGCTTTTCACCTACGAGCATACGAATCGCGTGGCGGGATTGGTCCTTGTAGATGCGACCATCACTGAAAAATTGGCGCTCGCAACGACATCGAATTACGTTCACAAATACGAAAATTACCTCGCCCGTGGGCAGCAATTGGAAAACTGTGAGCACCTTGCTCGACAAGACGCTCTGCAAGCCGATGGTGTCGACACACAGCATTGTTTGGACGATTTTGGTGTCCAGCACGACCCAAACGAACAGGCGCTATCGCACGAGATCAGGTCCATGGAGAGCCGGCCTGCGTATCAGGCTACCTTGTTCTCCGAAAGACAAAACCTGTTTTATCCCATCGACAATGAAGGCGATTCGACAGATGGGCTGAGCATTTCGCAAGCGGAACACTCTCTTGGCAACCTGCCGCTGGTTGTCATCTCGGCCGATTGGTTCAAGTCAGCCACGTTTAAAGGCACGCCGACCGCCGAGCAAATGCAATTTCTGACGTGGAATGCGGATCAGATGCGCACCATTTCACAGGAGTCGACACGCGGCCGGTTCGTCGAGGTGGCAAGCCGGCACTATGTGCAGAAGGAACGTCCCGACGTCGTGATTGACGCCATTCGTCAGGTCATAGACTCGGCGCGGAGATCTGCAGCGCACTAGGTTGATACTTGCGATAAATGGGGCGTCCGCTGAAGTCAACAATGTCCGATCTCGACCCATGGCGGACGTCACTCGTGGCCCCTTTGTCGAAGCCGTAGCAACCAACGTCAGCTAAGAAACTCGACCCTGCCACCAACAAGGTGGTACATCGAACCGACGATCTTGATCTTGCCGTCCTTCTCAAGTCCCGCAAGGACGTCGCTGCGTCGTCGGATTTCTTCGATAGTGTGGCGAACGTTGGTCGTCGCTACAGCATCCACGAATAAGTCGTTTTTGCTGCTGCGGTCACCGTTGAACACGGTCGCATCGACGGATGGTTTTATCTTGTCGAGCAAGCCAGTGAGGTTGCCGAGCTTGGCGCCATCGATGGCGCCCTTGATGGCACCGCAGCTCGTATGGCCCATCACCAGAACGACCTTGGCACCCGCCAGGGCGCAGGCGAATTCCATGCTTCCCAGCAGGTCGTCATTGGAAATATTTCCGGCAACGCGCCCGTTGAACGTCTCACCAATACCGGTATCGAGAATGATCTCGGCGGGTGCACGCGAATCAATGCAACTAAGGATCATTGCTGCGGGATACTGACCGCCGACGGTCGCGCGTTTTTGTGCGAGATAATCGTGTGGCGTCGGTTTGCCAGTGCGAAAACGTTCGTTGCCTTCTTTCATGGATGCGATGATCTGATCGGGCGTCATCGCATCGCGTTGCTCTTTGGTAAGCGCCGCGGCCTCGGCCAATTCCGGCATCATCCATGGCAACCCACTGACTGCAGTGAATGCAGCCAAGCCTAGCGCGGATTTGAGTATCGTCCGGCGCTGGGTATCGGTTTGAGTGGTCGTACAGCAATCGCCAGGGTGAGCACTCATAGTCAGAGCCTCTGAAGTTGTTTCGTGATTGGCGAATTACTAAATGTGGGTTGCAATAAATACCGTACTCGGTGAAATTCAGGTGAAAATGCATTCGGCGATATGGGTCGTTATTGGTGGGGCTGTTTCGTGCGGATTCGACACAACGCAAACGCGCACTCTCGTATAGGTTGTTGATCGCAACAGCCACGGTAGTGATAGCTGCCCCATGACGACCCGCGGGTCCACGCCTGGCATTAGAGCGCTTGAATGCCTCAACTTTTTCATGGCCGATGTGCAAGCGGGCATCGGTCCTTTTCTAGGTGTGTTTCTGCAAGCCAGAGGTTGGCATACCGGCGCGATCGGCGCCGTCATGACGCTGGGTGGCGTTGTCGGCATGATCGCTACGGCACCTGCCGGAGCCTTGGTTGACGCTACTCATCGCAAACGCACGCTCGTGGTAATCAGTAGCATCTTCACGGTGCTGGCATCGGCACTACTGTTGCTGTCACCCGCGAAGGTGGTGGTGGCGTCGTCGCAGATCGCAACGGCGCTGGCAGGCGCCGCGCTCGGGCCAACGCTAGCCGGAATCACGCTGGGCATGGTGCGCAAAGCAGGTTTCGATTATCAATTCGGCCGCAATCAGGCGATCAACCACGCGGGCAACGTGATTGGAGCGGCGTTATCAGGCGTACTGGGTTGGAGGTTCGGGTTCATCGCGGTCTTTGGTTTGGCCGCGTTGTTTGCGATCTTTGCAATTACGAGCGTGCTGCTGATTCCTGCGCGCGCGATTGACGATCGTGCAGCGCGCGGTTGGGAGAAACCCGGCACGCACGCGAATCAGGTATCGGGCTTACGTGTCTTAGTGACATGCAAGCCACTTCTTATCCTTGGCGTGGCATTGCTGCTCTTTCATTTAGGAAACGCCGCGATGTTGCCGTTGTACGGCATGGCAATCGTAGCGGCACATCAAGGCAACCCTGCTTTGTTCACTGCATTGACTATCGTGGTCGCTCAGACCGTCATGGTGCTGATGTCTGTGTTCGCCATTCGCTGGATGCGCACATACGGCCATTGGTTCGTCATCTTGCTGACTTTCATTGTATTGCCCATTCGTGGCATGACTGCCGCTTATCTCATCACGAGCTGGGGCGTGTGGCCGGTGCAGGCACTCGATGGTATCGGTGCGGGCCTGCAAAGTGTGGCGGTACCGGCGATGGTAGCGACGGTGTTGCAAGGCACGGGTCACGTCAACGTCGGGCAAGGCGCAGTGATGACGATGCAGGGAATGGGCGCGGCGCTGAGTCCGCTGCTCGGTGGTGTCATCGCCGACGTGTTTGGGTTTCGCATAGCGTTCTTGCTGTTGGGAGCGATCTCTGCGGGATCGTTGGCGTTGTGGTGCGGTTGTCGGAGGAAACTGAGGCCTGATGCAGCCCTTGGTTAGGGCGGCGAGGCCCGCTTTCGACCAAATGTGGCCGTAGCTCGGCTAGGTCGAGGAAAACTTTGAATGAAAATGATGTCTGGGGACGGCCCGGGAAGGGCCGCAGCGTCCCCGTGTGCGGCAAATTGTCTTGCGCCAATGATTCAGCGCTGAAACAAACTCTTACATTTTTCGTTGTTTCTCACATAACTCATTTAAATCCGCCATCCAGAATTGCTCCTCGTCGGGACTAGTCATGTCGATGTCCCTTTTTTAGGCAGGAGAATTTGAAATGCGAGTATTACCAACTTTGAAATTAATATTGGCAGCCGCGCTGATCGCTGCGCTGGCCGTGGCTACTGACACTTCGGCACAAACACGCTTCCATGGGACGGGCGCTTATGGTGCACGCGGCAGCGCGGCCGGCGGCGGTTACACGAACTGGTCAGGCGGTTCCACCGCGCATCAAGGTCGCCATTGGGCTAATGGCGCAAATGGCGGCAGCTTCAGCGGTCATAACAGTTATAACGCCAATCCGAATGGCTCTGCACAGGCCAGTTTTTCCAATTCCGGCCATACCGCGTCGGGCGGTAACTTCTCGGGCAATGGTGCGTATTCGCGCGATGCCAACGGCACCTGGTCCGGCAATAGTCAGTCTAGTGGCAGCGGGCAGCATGGTAGCTACGCGACGTCGACGAGTACGTCCAATGGAGTAACCACGCATACCGCAACCGCCACCAATGCGGACGGGCAGACGTACAGCCACAGTGGCAGCTATACGCAAGGCCAGGGTTACAGCCCCAGTAGCAGCGGACCGAACGGCAACTGAAACAGCACAGTCGCCACCATCCATGAAACGACGACGCGCGACACCCACACGTCACGCCAGCGGCGCTTCCCGAAACGGAAGCGCCGTTGTCGTGTCAGGACACCGCTCGACATGTTGATCTGACGACATCGATGCGCGCCGCGACCGAACATCCGCTGCAACGGAACAAAAGCGACAGTGTTCGGCTTTCGCGAATTGCGCGAATCAAGGTTGCGATAACGTGTGTAACCCAGTTATCAAATGATCCGTGCTGCATTCGCAATGACCTCGTCAATGCCGATACTCGTCTTACGGGTGCCGACTTCGCACGCTTGAACGATCCATCGAAGCTTGATCATCGAACGCGGGGGGGGCGCGCAAAAAAACACCCGCGTAATACGCGGGTGGCATAAAGGGGGCAAGACGGCACCGGGTGTGGAGGGTATCGGAGGGGGGATGCCGTCTTGCCAAAAAGTGCGCACTAGAAATCGCGCATGACGAACTCAGCTGCCAGCACGACTGGCCATGAAGAGCTTGATCTGGTCGAGCGTGATGTAGCCCTGGTGGTTCGTGTCGATATCGCTGAAATGCTGCGCTACGCGCGGCATGCCGGCTTGAGCTTCGGCCAGGGTGAGTTTGCCGTCGTGGTTGGTATCGGCGGCAGCGAATCGCTGCTCCAGCATGCGCATCATCTGCTGCGCACGCGGAGAATTGGCGGAAGCTTGCGGGGCCGCGAACGCGACGACTGGCGACAGCATCGCAACGAGGAAAATGGAATAGATCTTGCGCATATAAATAGTACCTATGGAGTGGGGGAGCGGCCACGGATCGGGCCGCGCCGGCGAGGAAGTTCGGCCGACGAAAGACATGCTACGCACGAGATGTTGGGTGGATATTGCGGGTATGGCCGCAAATGTTTCAGGTCGTTACAGCGCTGCGGAGGCCGTATCGGCAGGCGAAGGGACGAGCGAGAACGTCACTCGTGCTTCCATGCCTGTGGGGTGTCGGCGAATCAATTGCAAACGGCCTCCGTGCAAGCGCGCAACGCGATCGACAATGGCCAGCCCGAGCCCCGAACCGCTGGTGTTGGAGCGCCCCACGTCGCCTCGTGTGAACGGTTGAAGCAAGCGTGCTTCATCGCCTTCCGCGAGGCCGGGACCCGCATCGAGCACAGCCAGCACCGCGTTGTCGCGCTCCATATAGGTGTGTACCTCCAGGCCTACCCCGGCATACTTCACCGCGTTTTCCATCAGATTTTGCACGAGCCGCATCATGGCGATGGGACGGAATGGCCATACCGGCAGCGGCTCGAGCCGTAATGCGAAAACGTGGCCTCGCTTGGCGAATCCCGACGCTAGCTCTTCCACCAATGCGTTCAATTCACCTTCAACAATGCGTTCGTCGCTACCGACACGGCCGAAGTCGATAAATTGACCGATGATGGCATCGATCTGATCGATGTATTGACCCACCGGCAGTTCGCTGGCGTGCTTGTCCAGCGCCAGGGTGAGCCGCAATTTGGCCAGTGGGGATCGGATGTCATGCGAAATGCCGGCGAGCATGACGGTTCGGCTCGACTCCATCTCTTCCAGGTTGTCCAGCATGGCATTGAACTGTTTCGCGACGATCGCCAGTTCGCTTGCATCGTAGGTTGGCAAGCGCGCATGTCTTGCGCCGGAACCGACGTTCTGCGCGGCATTGGCAATGTCGCGCAATGGGCGATTGATGCGCCGCTGGATCAACAAGGCACCAAGCGCTGCCGACAGTGCCAGGCTTAACCACAGGACTAGTGCGGAAGTAAGCCAACGATAGGGAACCAAAGCGTTGACGGGAAACTTTATCCAGTAACGCTCGCCGCTGATGTTCAGGTATGCCCAAATACTGAGTTGCGGAGTATTTGTCATGCGCAAGGTGATGCCCTTGGCCAGGTTCCGTCGCACTTCACGAATGAACAAGTCCGCCAATGGCGTGCGGTATGCGAAATTGTCGGGCGGTGGTTCGGTGAGCTGAGCGCTAAGCGCACCCGCCCGGTTCAAACGGGCCACATAGGCGTCGCGATCCGTCGCGGGCACCTGTGATAGCGCTGCATCGAGCACGTTCACCTGGGTGGCGACCAACTGCGCCACCTCCATGACACGGGGGCGTTGCAGCAAAACGTAAAGAACGATCGTGGACATCTGCGCGATCGCAATAAGTCCCAGCAGCAGAAGCAGGTTGCGGCCAAACAGCGAGCGCGGCCACAGGCGCAGCTTAAGCATGACCACCGTCCGGCGTGAACATGTAGCCGACACCCCACACTGTGCGGATGTAGCAGGGCGCGGCCGGATCGTCTTCGATCTTGCGGCGCAGACGCGAGATCTGCACATCCAGCGCACGGTCCATCGCCTCGTGATCTTTTCCCTTTACTTTGTCCTGCAGATGATCGCGGCTCATCGGCCGGCGCGGATTGGCGGCAAAGACTCGCAGCAATTGGAATTCCATGTTGGTCAGCGGAATGGATGCACCATCACGCTGCAGCTCCATGCGCGAAATGTTGAGCGTAAACGGGCCGAATTCGGTGACTTCGTCATTACCCCATACTTGCGTGCTGTGTAGCATGCTTTGGCGCCGGCGCATGGCCTTCAACCGTGCGACCAGCTCTCGCGGATCGGACGTCTTTGGCAGGTAATCGTCCGCACCCATTTCCAGGCCGATGATGCGATCGATGGAATCGCCGCGCGCTGTCAGCATGAGAATGGGAATGGTCTGCCCACTTGCGCGCAGGCGACGGCAGATCGAAAGCCCGTCTTCGCCCGGCATCATCAAATCCAGCACGAGGGCATCGAACGGTTCGCGCTGCAAGAGACGATCAAGCTGCTCAGCGCTGTCGATGGCCTGCACCTCGAAGCCGTTATCCGTCAGATAGCGGCGCAGCATGTTGCGTATTTCGGCATCGTCGTCGAGCACGATGATGCGCGGAGCGCGCTCGTTCACGGACAGTCTCCTCGTCTGTGGTACGGCGTTACGTGGCGGGCATTATGCCACCCGTATGCCATGGCGCAGGCGGCGACCGTCGGATGTGAATCTCATCATCGTGCCAAACGGTGCCCTGATCGTTCCTGCCACCCCGGTTATCCTCACGCAGGTCGCCATTTTTCCTATTCATAGCAGGCACTTGGGTGCTGTAACAACCTGTTACAAAGTCGGCGGTTGCGGACATCGCCAGGTTACGAGTCGGGACCAAACTGTTGATCAAGCGCAAGGCATCCAGCGCTCAACTTCTCCCATTCTGAGTAACCGTCATGTCGAACCTCCTTCAACACGCTCATTCGGTCCACATCCCGGGATTTCTGCCACTGGCGATGATTACGGTGGTGCTGGAAATGCTGTGGCGCCTGCTCGTTGCCGGCAAAGGTTACAACTTTCGCAGCGCGGGCAGCACCATGCTGATTGCCCTGGGCCACACCGTTACCGACGCGTTGACTGCGCTGGCTCTCGCCCCGGTGTTTGCGTTGGTATGGCACTTCGCGCCGTGGCATTTCTCGATGCATGACTGGCGCGTCTGGGTCATCGGCTTCTTTGTCGTGGAGTTCGCCTACTACTGGTACCACCGCTTTAGCCACGAAGTGCGCTGGTTGTGGGCCAGTCATGCCGTGCATCACACGCCTGAAGAGATGACGTTGCTCTCGGCCATTCGCCTGGGATGGACGAACCTGATCTCTGCCGGTTGGCTGGTGTATCTGCCGGTGATGGCGTTGGGCTTCGATCCGCGCATGGTCATCATTCTTCTGGCGTTGGATCTTCGCTTTCAGTTCTTCCTGCATACCGAAGCGCGAGTCAACCTCGGTCCGCTGGAATGGATTCTCAACACGCCGACGCATCACCGCATTCATCATGCCTCGAATGCACCGTACATCGACAAGAACTACGGTGGTGCGCTGATTATTTTCGATCGGATGTTCGGCACGTTTGCCGCCGAACGCAAAGACGAGCCCCTGCGCTATGGCCTCGATCACCCGCTTGGCACACATAACCCGCTCGGCCTGGTGTTCGGCGAATGGCGTCGCTTGCTGACCGATCTGCGACGTGCGCCTAGCTGGTACGCCGCTGCACGCATCGCGTTGGGTCGTCCCTGATCCTGCTTATCCATCGCGGTGTCGCCGCGTGATTTTCCCTTCTACCTACGAGAACTCATCATCATGAACAAGACACGTTACACATTCGCCATGTTATTGGCCGTTGGAATCGGCACCTGTTTTTCTTCCGCGCATGCCGGCGCAGTCGTCGTCACTCGTTCGGCCACGCCGAGCTATAGCGTCACCACGGTGCGTACGACCGGCCCTTATGTCGTCTACCCCGCACCCTGTTGCTACAGCAGCGTCGTGGTGAGAAGCGCCCCTTCAACCGTCACCATCAAAGCGGGTTCTCCGCCGCCGGTCCGCGTGGTCTATGCAACACCCGTTGTAACCACATATCCAGCGCCGAAGGTGGTCTATGTGCCCACCACGTATTACCCCGCCACCTATTACCCCGCCACGTATTACTACGTGCCGTAAGCAGGGATGGGACCGTCAATGATTACGTCAATGATCAAAAGAAATGTGCTGCGGTGCTTGTTGCCTGTGCTTTGCATGGTCGGTATGGCGGGCTGTGTTGCGACCTCGCCGGTTCAATATCGCAACCTCGATTCCACCGCACAGCTGGCGCCAAACTCGCAAGGCCAAAACAAACATATCCCGCTCTACTACTCAGCACCGGACGCGCAGCTTTCCAGGTACACGCAGGTGATGCTCGATACCGTAACGGTTTACAACGGCGAAGATCAGCAGTTCGGCAAGTTGAGCACAGCCGAACGACAACAGCTCGCCGATTACATGCAGACGCAATTCAGTCAAACACTCGGGCAGAAGTATGTGCTGACATCGGTGGCCGGTCCCGACACGCTGAGGATCCATCTCACCTTGACCGGCGCTTCGGCCAGCGTGCCGGTGCTGAGCACGGTCAAGCAAATCCTGCCGGTCGGTGCGGTACTGGGCACACTGAGGAGTGCCGCCGACATACCCGCCAGGTCGCTCGGATCAGTCACCTATGCTGTAGAAATCTATGACAGTCAAAGCAATCAATTGCTGAAGGCGTTTGTCGCGAAACAATACCCGGCTGCCGAAAATATATCGGCTAGTCTGGGCACGTTGAGTGCCGCCGAAACAGGTATCGAGAAAGGCGCTAAGACATTCTTGGCGCAGCTTGAGTGACGACACGGATGGTCAACTTGTAAGCCACGTACTTGTTGTCGGCGAACGTTGTCTTTCACGGTCATGGAAACCATTTGCGGAAAGTGTCCGCTTTCGGCCCAAAGTGGACACGGCTTTTCCGCTAGTCGAGCGGGCGCTTCGACGGCCGGGAATCAAAGGTTCAAGGAATGAATCATATAGACGACAGATTTGTGACCTACGCAGGCGCGCTAGACTGTTAGCCGGACCTCTGGCCGGGCAGGTTGTCGTCATGAAAGAACGTCACTTCAAAAGCATGGTTTCCGAGGCGAGCGGCAAGGAACCGGCGCTCGAGATCAAATCGCCGTTCGAGGGCTCGGTGGTGGGCACGGTCAGTGTCTCCGCTGGAGACGACATCGAGCGCGCGCTCACGATCGCCCATCGCTTATTCAAAGATCGCCGTGGCTGGCTCCCTGCGGCAGATCGCGAAGCCATCTTGAGGCGAACAGCGCAAAGCATGATCGACGTGGCCGAAGATCTGGCCATGTTGATCGCGGAAGAGGGAGGCAAGCCTCTGATCGATGCGCGTGCGGAAACCGCTCGGGCCATCGATGGCATCCTGTCATGCGCGGAAGCCATCCGTGGCAACGGTGGACATGTCATTCCGATGAACATCAATGCGAGTTCGGCTCATCGGATGGCCTTCACGCAACGTGAACCCATCGGAGTAGTGGTGGCGGTCAGTGCATTCAACCATCCGCTTAACTTGATCGTTCATCAGGTTGGCCCTGCGGTAGCTGCCGGGTGTCCCTTCATCGTCAAACCCGCGACCGATACGCCGCTAAGCTGCCTGACGCTGATCGATATTTTGCGCAAGGCTGGGCTCCCCGAAGCGTGGGGGCAAGCCATTGTGCTGGACAGCAATGAGCTTGCGTCACGCCTGGTCACGGACGCACGCGTTGGATTCTTCAGCTTCATCGGAAGCGCTGCCGTCGGCTGGAAGCTGCGCTCGCAGCTCGCACCGGGTGTTCGTTGCGCACTCGAGCATGGCGGCGCCGCGCCGGTGATCGTGGCTGCCGATGCGGACCTCGACAAAGCCATACCCAAACTGATCAAGGGCGGCTTTTATCACGCAGGCCAGGTTTGCGTGTCTGTGCAGCGTGTTTATGCACATCAGTCCATCGTTAGAAACGTAGCTGATCGCTTGGCGCGGGCTGCAGAGGCTCTCGTCGTTGGCGATCCCACTAAGGCCGAAACCCATGTGGGCCCGCTGATTCGCCGAAAAGAGCTGGATCGCGTAAGCACCTGGGTGCAGAACGCGGTAACGGCCGGCACGGAACTCCTGACTGGAGGCAAGCCGGTCGGAGAGACGTGCTACGCCCCGACGATACTGTTTGCACCGCCAGCTGATTGTGAGGTCAGTCAGAAGGAGGTTTTCGGCCCGGTCGTGTGCGTGTATCCCTATGACGATATCGAGCAGGCGTTCCAGGCGGCCAATTCGTTACCGGTTGCATTCCAGGCTGCCGTATTCACACGCGATTTCGACACAGCGATACGTGCTTATCATGGCCTGGATGCATCGGCAGTCATGGTCAACGAACACACGGCATTCCGCGTCGACTGGATGCCGTTTGCGGGCTTGCGTGAGTCCGGTCTTGGAACCGGCGGCATTCCCTATACGTTCCATGACATGCAGATCGAAAAGATGTTTGTTGGCGTGAGTCCATAAGCGGCACTGGTTTGGCATTGCCGAATACCGCTGCGACAGCTGCTGCCATTCAAACCCGATTCGGACCACCCTTCGCCACGTCGGGGCACTGTCAGCCTGCGATGGTTTGTATACACTCGCTCCACACGGACGGCCCTGGGGGCAGGTTGGCCGGACCGTGTGACACTTCGTGTGCAAACAGGGGATAAAAACATGGGGAAGGGACGTGCGCGCGCCTTTGCGGTCGCGCTGTGTTTGTTGATGCCTGTCGTCGCCGCTGCCGGCGACCAAGTGCCAGTGGAGGCCTTCGCCCAACGCGGGGGTTATTCGATGCCCAGGCTTTCGCCCGACGGGCAGTATCTGGCGGTAGCCGTCGAGCAGGGCGAAGGCCACGCCGTAGCGGTCTACAAGACCGACGATATGAGCCACCCGAAAAGTCTGCTCCGACTGCCCTGGCCCCAACTTCCGTACGACATTGAGTGGACATCGTCAGAGCGCCTGGTGGTAGAACTGGCTAAGTTCGTGGGCTCGCTCGACCGCCCGCAGCGGTTGGGCGAAATCATCGCCACCGACGCAGACGGCACGCGAATCCAACCCATGTTCAATCGCGAATGGGGTCTATCCGGACGCGGTGGCCGGGATCGCATCGCCGATGACGGCTATGCCACCATCGCCAGCTTGCCAGCGAAAGCCAACGGTCACTTCTACATGCAGACGTACATGTGGGATGACGAAAAGAACACCTGGCTGTACGACGTTAATGCCGACAATGGCGTTCGCCACCTGATCGGCCAGATCAATGTGGGCGATATGGACTTCACTACGGATCCGGATGGCAACGTGCGCTACGCGCGAGGCATTGACTTGTCCGATAACTATGTCGTCTATCGCATGCACAACGGTCAATGGGTGCAGCTTGCCGACGGCGAACATAGTGAGCGCTTCGAGCCCATTACCTTTTCGCAAGACAAGCAGCATTTATATGCATTCGCCAGCGCCAAAGGCGGCCCGTTCTCGCTGATGCAAACGGATGCGGATGGCAGCACATCGAAGCTACTGGCCAAGGACGACTTTGCCAGTATCGGCTACGTGCAGTGGACGCCGCTAAACGAACCTATCGCCGCTGCGCCTACTACCGGTATTCCGACGCCGATCGTTATTAACGGCAATCAGCCGCTGGCGCAGATTTACCAAAAGTTGAGCGACAAATTTCCGAAACAGTTTGTCAATTTCAGTAGCTTCAGCGAAGACGGGACCGTGCTTATTTTCGAGGTCAGCAGCGATCGCGATCCCGGCACGTATTACTTGTTCGACATGAGAGCAAAAAAGATAACGGCACTGTTTTCGGAACAAGCAAGCATCGATCCCGACAAAATGGGTTCACGCGTGCCCATGCATTTCACTGCCAGCGACGGTATGCCGTTAGAAGCGATTCTTACGGTGCCCAAAGGTGTCAGTATGAATAACCTACCCATGGTGCTGTTGCCGCACGGTGGTCCGTTCGACATCCAGGACACCTGGTTTTTCGACACCGATGCGCAGTTCCTCGCAAGCCGTGGCTATCTGGTCTTGCAGGTCAATTATCGCGGATCGGGCGGTCGCGGCCCCGGGTTTGTGGGTGCCGGCTACCGCCAATGGGGAACGCGCATTCAACAAGATCTGATCGATGGCGTGAAGTGGGCCGAAGCGCAGCACTACGGCGATCCTAAGCGCGTCTGCGTGTTTGGCGGCAGCTTTGGTGGCTATTCGGCGATGATGACGGTGATCCGCGCGCCCGGCATGTTCAAGTGCGCGATCGGCGAAGCCGGTATCTACGATCTGGCCATGATGTACGACAAAGGCGACACCAAGGATCTGAAGGTCGGAAGAAGTTATCTGGAGAAGGCTATCGGTAAGGATCCTTCCGAATTGGCAGCCAATTCACCCGACAAGCTTGCCGACAAGATCGATGTGCCGGTGTTGTTGATTCATGGCGAAGCAGACGAACGCGCGCCGTTTGCACAGGCCAAGGCGATGCGCGCGGCATTGGAAGCCGCGCACAAGCCGTACGAATGGCTGACCAAGCCTAACGAAGGACACGGCTTCTACAAGGAAGAGAATGTCGTGGACATGTACAACCATGTGCAGAGTTTTCTCGAAAAAAACATCGGGCCTGGTGTACAAGCGAACTGACGGTCTGAAACGATTCCGTCCGCTTTGGAGCCGATGCGGAGGTCTAGCGCCTCGCGCATCGGCAGCTTGGGGGCCGTTACACTGCACGCTACGTTTCCCTGGCCATTCCCATGTCCGCTCCGGTTCGACTTACTCATCGTGTCTCCGAGCTGTTCGGCGTTTCGCGTGCCGAAGCCGAGCAATTTATCCAGAACGGCTGGGTGTCGGTGGACGGGCAGGTGATCGAGGCACCGCAACACAAGGTGACTGTCGAGCGCGTCGAGCTCGACCCTAACGCTCGCCTTGATGCGGTGGAGCCGGCCACGATCGTGTTGCACAAGCCAGCGGGCTTCGACGCGAGCAACGCTTACAAACCCGCCAGCACCTTGGTAACGCCGGCGACACACTGGCCGGATGATCCCAGCGGCGAGCGTGTGCTACGGCGCCATTTTCATCGTTTGACGTCGCCAGTGTCGTTGGACACAGAGGCCAGTGGTTTGATGGTGTTGACCCAGGACGGTCGTGTGTGGCGTCGCCTGACCGAGGATGCCGGCCTTATCGAGCACGAGTACGTCGTCGAAATCAGCGGTGAGATCGCGCCCGACGGTCTGCAACGGCTCAATGCCGGCCTGAGTTTCAACGGCCGTCAGCTGCCGCCGTGCAAGGTCAGTTGGCAGAATGAGACTCGGCTGCGCTTCGCGATCAAAGGCGTGCAAAACGGACAGCTACGCGACATGTGCGTGCAGGTCGGGCTGGGCGTCATATCGATCCGCCGATTGCGCATCGGCAAGGTTCCCTTAGGCAAGGGCCCGAACGGTGCGATGCCGCCGGGGATGTGGCGCTATCTGCCGGTGGGCGAGAAATTCTGAGACCGGGACGCGCTGACGCTTTGATCAGGTTCTAGTCTTCCGCTGCCGCTTCACGGCCTTGTTGCCGGATCAGCATTTCTTCGCGTGCATCATTGATCGACTGACGAATGCTGTCGAGATCGACTTCGGTTTCGTCCGGCGTGAATTCACCGGTCAGTTCCGTATCGGGTTGCAGCTCGCCCGCCTGGAACAACGCCCACATTTCCTCGCCGTACCACGTGTCCAGCAGCTCGGGTGCCCAACGTCCAAGATGTGCGGTGAGGTTGTTGACGTCACGCAACAGCATCGTGCGCGCCGCATTGTTGCCCGCGGCATTGACGACCTGCGGGAAGTCGATCACCACCGGCCCATCTACACCGACCAACACGTTGTACGCGGACAGATCGCCATGAATCAGCCCGCAGCAAAGCATCAGCACCACCTGCCGTACCAGCACGCGATGGTATTCACGCGCTTTCTCTGAGCTGAGTTCTATCTCACCCAGGCGTGGCGCGCAGAAACCGTCGGCATCGGTGACTAGTTCCATCAGCAGCACGCCGTGGAAATAACCGTACGGCTCAGGCACACGCATGCCAGCGACGCGCAATTGATAGAGCGCATCAACCTCGGTGTTCTTCCACTCTGCTTCCTGCTGTTTGCGCCCGTACTTGGTAGCTTTGCCGATCGCACGCGCTTCACGACTGCCGCGTACCTTGCGACCTTCCTGATACTGCACGCGTTGCTGGAAGCTGCGCTGTGCCATGTCCTTGTAGACCTTTGCGCAGCGTACGTCGTCGCCGCTACGGACAAGGTAAACAGCCGCTTCCTTGCCGCTCTTCAGCGGACGTAGCACTTCATCAATGACGCCGTCATCGATCAGCGCCTGCAGGCCTTGGGGGGTCTTCACGGTGTCTCTAGGGGTCGCTGGCGCCGCGGGGGCGGCGGTTAACCGCAAATCATCGCATTTTCGGGCGGTCGTGGCCATCGTAAGATGGATATGCCTGCATGCGGTACCCCTGGCCTTACACCTGCGAACGTCCGTTCGGGTTACGCATCGGATAATGCGTTGGCCTTCGGCTAGGTCTTTTCGTTGCACGTCGATCCACGGACGGCGCAGACTGAGCTACCACGACAGCGGGTGGCCATCATGCGAGTCGTAGCGAGAATTGCCGCCAACATGGTGTTGGCGCTTGCTTTGGCGGGTTGTTACAGCGTCATCAAAACGCCCTCCATTGCGAGTGCGTCTGTCTACGGCCCCCACATTTCTGGTGGACCGTTGAGCGCGCAAGAAGTGGCGCGGCTGTCGAGTTGGATGAAAGCGCACGATGCCGGCTGGAGGGTACTGATGGAAACGTCTCAGGCTCCCATTACCATGGCCATCGTCATGCGCGAGCCCGATGGCCGGCAAAGCTCATTGAATGTATTCGAGTCAAAAGATGGTACGGCGATGGTGTATTTCAACGCGCCAAGTCCGGCGCCGCCGCGCCAGCGTTACTTGTTGGAAGCAGATGTGCAAACTCTGCGATCTGCAGTAGGAAAGTAGGCGCATAGGTTAGTCATTGTGTGAAAAGACGGCTGGCTTTCTTCGTGGCGTGGGCAGGGTTGCTTTCAAGCCAACGCGGACACCGCTCGGCGGCGTGCATTTTTCCGACACCTAACCGTTTGCGCGATGACTCATCCAAATTCGGGGCCGTATTTCCAAAGCTCACCTAGCGGCTTGCGCGTGGGGCCGCACACAAAGATGTCGGGGTGATACTGGCTTTCTTCGTTGACCACGCTCCACGCGTTGGTCACGTGGCCGGCGAGGCGGCAACCAGTGAACAGCTCATCGGCACGCTCACGCGAACTTCCCAACACAATATAGGTGCTGGGCGGTGTTTGCGGATAGCCACGTAGCCACCCGGAATTGACGTTAGTGATTGGCTTGGGCAGGTGATAGTTCTGCCCGAAGAGGGCGATGGCGCCAGACTCGCCATAGTTTCCAACAGCAATGCCCAGATTGGCTCGCTGTTCGGGCGGTAGCGCATCACGAATGGCAGCAACCTGCGCGACAAGCTCATTCCAGCCGATTTCTTCACGCAAGTCGCCATTCTTCCGCAGCGCGAAATCTCGCAATGGGCCGCTTGATGCCAGTGGCACGATGCAAAGCGCTGCATAGAGACCGATAGCGGAGACACCCGTAAATAGCAGCGTGGCAATCCCGACACGCCATGCGGGACGCATGGTATGCAACCATCGCTCCCCGACAACCGATCCCATGGCCAGCAGCATCGGATACGTACCGCTGGTGTAATAGAAACGCCCCTGCGCAAACAGGAACAGTAGCAAAGGCACCGCATACATCCATGCAAGCATACGATAGCGGCGGTTGCTGAAGTACCCGAACAGACCTGCGAGCCAGACAGGCGCGGCAAACAGGTTGGCATTTACCAGAAACTGGCCGCGCAGGAAGCCGTTCGCGCGGCCCTCGTTGACGTCGCGTGCGTGGATACCTTGCAGGAAATGGTAGGAAATGAAGTCGTGCCTGATGAGCCACGCGAGGTTGGGCGAAAATATAACCAGCGCCGTGGCACCACCTGCCCAGAACCAACCACTCGCGACATATCGCCGTGCATCGGTAAGCAGCACGCCTACCAACACACCGGCAAGCTCGAAGACGACCGAATACTTGGTCTGCAGTCCAAGGCCGGCAAATAGGCCAATCGCTATCCACCAGCGAGGTTCGTTGTCGCGCAGTAAACGAATCGCACTCCAGGCGATAAGCACCCACCACAGCATGTCGAACGAGGTGTACTGAAATTCCGTCGCGTCAAACATCGGCGCAGGCGACAGTGCTACCGCGACCGCCGCGAAGATTTGCGCCAAACGACCACCGCCGAGGTCGCGAGCCATAAGGCCGCTGACCACAATCACCAGAACCTGTGCCAATACCGAAATCAGCCGCAACCCCACGAGCGACAGGCCGAACATATTCATGCTCAGATGCTCTACGGCGGCGGTCAGCGGCGGGTAAGGCACAAAGCCCCAATCCATATGCTGCGCATCATTGAGGAATTGCAATTCATCCCGGTGAAAGCCGTATTGCCCGTTGGTCAACAGGTGGACTGCGCCGAAGAGCAGGGCGATGAGCAGCACAGGCATGATGCTCTGCGGCGAGCGAGAAGCGGTTGTTGGCGCGTTGAGCGCGTCACGGCTATGCACGATAGAGTTCCCCTGGATGGCTGAGCCTGAATATTCCTTTGTCAGCGGCTACGGAGCTAAGTGGATTGGGTTGGATTGACATGACTCAGGGACGAATGGCAGCCCGGTAGGGACTAGCGGTAGCGTCTCTATGGTTGTTGCGGACGACGCGACCACCGGCATCCCACGGCGTCGAGTCCGTTGCACGGCCAGTCCCTCTCGCCAAGATACTGAAGAAACGGCGTAGTAAAACCGTGCGGGTGATTTTCACCCGCCTGCTTGCGAGCTCAGCAGCGCGCTCATGCCTCTTCGCCAAAGGCTCGACCCGATGGACGTGTAGGTGCCCGCAGTACAGGGTTCCGCCTGGCTGTCAGCGCCGCGTTTGGTGCAACTTGTAGCGGGGCAGGTGCATGGTTTTGACGATGGTGTTCAGTTCAATGCGGCAGGCCAGGCTGAAGGGCTCGATGGGCGACTTCCCGGCATTCACGGCATGCTTCTGAAGTTCGCTCAATGTCAAATTTTTTTGCGCAAAATTGGCCGTTATTCTGCGCATAAGCTCCTCTGCTTCCTTCACGACTTCACTGGACGATGTAAGCATCATTCGGCCGATCAGTGCGTAGACTTGCAGCAGTTTTTCAAAGTCTTCCATGTCCCGCGTAAGCGAATTGACATACAAATGCGATGCTTGATCAATAAATTCGGAGTAAAGAGATTCCCTTGCTGCCACGCTCCTGGTCAGGAATTCTCTTTGCGTCACGCTTCTCTGCAAAATCACGTTACTTAAAACAGGCGCGAGCGACCCGATTGCAGATCCCGCAAGCGCAGACAACGCGCTGATTAATGCTGTCTCCATGAACACCTCAAGGTATGGTTCTGGGTGTCGTTAGGATGTTCATCCAGTCGCTCAAACACCTTTTGTTACGCTGCCGCGAATACGTTCCTCCTTATTGGATGAAACTGTCGCCGCGAGAATGATTGTGCTCTTTGCTGAGTAGGCGCCGTTGAGGCTAACACTCATCCGAATAACCCAATTGGGGGATGGCGCTCCGTTGGAATAGATTGAAGGATGAACTGGGGATGTGGTGTATCGAATGAGCGCGTTGTTCGCGCTTTCGGCCGCTGCCTTGGACTTCGTTAGTCGTACGCCGCGACAGCGCGACTTGGAAAAGCCCGACGAGAACGCGATGCGCCAGACAATCCAAGACCGAGAATCTGAACTCATGCCTCTGCGAGAGACGATGGGTCCGCATGAGTAAAGAAGTGCGCGTTTATCCCGAACTCATGCTCTGTGAACATTGCGACGAAGTCTACGTTCGACAGACCATGGCGCAAGGCGCCAGTTATTTCTGCAGTCGCTGCGGTTCACGACTTGGAAAGGGCTCGCTGCTGTCCGTCGGGGCCTGGTTGGCATGGACAATCACGGCGGCATGCTTATTCATTTTTGCCAATACGTTTCCAGTAGCACTGATCAGTTTTGAAGGCCTTCAAAGCGAAGCGACGATATGGCAATGCATCTCGGCGCTGGCGCAAGGGCCCGGGACGCCCACGGCGATAGCCGCCGGATTCGTCATTATCGGCATACCCGGATTTCAAATTGCGCTTTTGTTGTGGCTGCTGTCATTTGCCGTGGCGGGCAAAGCGTGTCCTTACTTCGTGGCTATCTTGCGTTGCCTTCATTTCAGCCGGCCCTGGGGAATGACTGAGGTCTTCTTGCTCGGGGTGCTGGTGGCCATCATTAAATTGTCCAGCTACCTCCACGTGCTGATAGGAGCAGGGGTGCTGTCTGTCGCATTGCTTGCGCCACTTATGGTGGTTATTACGACACATGACACTGACGAGCTTTGGCAGTTGTTTGAGAGGCACCCGTGATGCCAAACGGGATCAGGGCTGACGAACTCGATTTGCTCTCATGCAGCCTCTGCGGAATGGTCTGCGACGGACGATCCCGCTGCGAGATTGAAACGCTTTATTGCATGCGATGCGGCAGCGTGCTGAGTCTTCGCAAACACAACTCGCATGCACGCTCGACTGCCTACCTTCTCGCCGCATTGGTGCTGTATATCCCCGCCAATATCTATCCTGTGATGTACACGAAGATGTTAGGTAATGAGGCCGAGAGCACGATCATCGGCGGCATCATGGAGTTTTGGGAATCCGGTTCGTGGGATATCGCTTTGTTGATTTTTCTGGCGAGCGTCGCAGTTCCGTGCACCAAATTTATTGCCATGGGCTTTCTGTTGCTCAATAGCACGACCACAGAGCATGCAATGATCAGTAAAACGCGGCTTTTGAAATTTGTCGAAGGGATTGGCTACTGGTCGATGCTCGATGTGCTTGTTGTAGCCATTGTGGCTGCGCTCATTCAATTCAACGCGCTGGGTGTCGCCGAACCGCGGCTCGGCATTGTTTTCTTTGGATCGGTGGTGGTGTTGACCATGATGTCTGCGCTTAGTTTCGATGGGCGTTTAACGTGGGATCGAAAGGTGGCTCATGGTTGATCCTACAGCTTCCGCTTCAGGATCGTTTCGCGATCCGCGTATTCAACCAAAGAGACGCCACACTCCGATTGTGTGGCTCATTCCTCTCATCGCGGTGGTCATTGGTATTGGCATGCTGGTCCATGCAAAGCTCCAGCAAGGGCCTTCTGTCGTCATCACCTTCGACTCCGCCTCCGGTTTGCAGGCTGGCAAGACTTTCGTCAAGTACAAGGAAGTTGTCGTCGGAACAGTCAGTTCGGTTGCACTGAGCGATGATGACAACCGCGTGCTGGCAACCGTGCAATTTCAGAGAAGCGCGCAACGCTTGCTCCACTCGGATACGCAATTTTGGATTGTGCGACCGCAAATTGGCCCCGGCGGCGTGTCGGGGATCGATACATTGCTGTCCGGGGCGTATATCGCGGTTGATCCAGGCACGTTACGCAACGCGAAAAAATCCTATGTCGCGCTCGAGAACCCGCCGATGGTCACAAGCGGGGAGCAAGGGCGCAGTTTTGTATTGAAGACGGATGACCTGAATTCGCTTGCTGTGGGTTCGCCCTTGTATTTTCGCCACATCGAAGTGGGTAGGGTATCTGCTTACTCGCTCGATGGTGCGACGAAAACCGTTTCGATTCGTGTCTTTGTTCGCGCGCCTTACGATCAGTTTGTCAGTGCCGCCACGCGATTCTGGAATGCAAGCGGACTGGATGTTTCGCTGACGTCCGCCGGCCTGAAGATGCGAACCCAATCGTTGGCGACCATCGTGTCGGGCGGTATCGCATTTGATAACGCGCCTGACGCCAAGGATTTGACCGAGGCCGCTCAGGACACGGCATTTCCGGTAGCGGTCGATCAAGACATGGCGATGTCCGATCGCGAAGGCACTCCTCTCTTTTTCCAGCTCAGGTTTCCTGAGGCCCTGCGAGGTTTGGAGAAAGGAGCTGCGGTCGAGTTCTTTGGCGTCAATGTTGGTGACGTGCGCAAGGTAGCACTCGACTACGACCCACCGACCCGAAAGTTCAGTGTTGTGGTCGATCTTGCTGTGTATACGCATCGACTGGGGCCTGTGCTGGCCAAGTTTCCGTCCGATCAGGGCAATGAGGCGCAAGTGGCTGCTTTTGTCGATTCCATGGTCAAGGACGGCTTGAGGGCGCAAGCGCGCACGGGGAATTTGCTTACAGGGCAGCTTTATATATCGCTCGATTTTGTTCCGCACGCGCCCCCGATATCGTTTGATGAAAAGCGCAGGCCTTTATCGATACCCACCTTCCCGGGCAGTTTGAGCCAATTGCAAGAACAGTTGGCCGAGATCGTTAACAAAATTCAGAAGGTGCCTTTTGATTCGATCGGCAAGGGTGTCGATCGCGACGTCGCTGAATTGGGGAAGACGCTCAACCTCCTTAATACGCAAACTCTTCCCTCGGCACACGCAACCCTGGGGCAGGCGACATTGACGTTCCAGTCGGCAAATGGCGCATTGCAGCCCGATTCGTCTCTGCAGACGAACCTCAACCAGCTGCTCATCGAGCTGACCCGGCTGAGTTATTCGATGCGCGGTTTGTCGGATCTTTTGACTGAGCATCCGGAGTCCTTGGTCCGCGGTCGTCCGAACACATCACCTACTAACCAATCTTCCGGCGGCGCATCGTCGCAAGGTAGTCATCCATGAAGCGCTATACGTTGGTGATCGCGGTAGCGCTCCTTGCGGGATGTGCATCCACTGACCTGCGATACCACACTCTACAACCGGCGATTGGCCATCCAGAAATGTCGGCCTCGAAATTCAGGGCACGGTTGACGTCGGTCCAGATCCCTGCAGAAGTTGATACCGAGCAATTGGTGGTTCGGGCGAACGGAAATACCTTGATCCGCGAATCGGAGGATCGATGGGCCGCTCCTTTGGCGGATGAAATCAGAGGCGCTTTGGACAATGCCTGGAGACAGGATTACGGCTTGGAAGATGTCCAAGGAGTCGACGATGCATCGCGCTCCATCCCGCATGTAGGTGTTCAGATTCAAAAGCTTGACGCTGCAGTGGGCTCTCACGTCGAGCTTGTGGCGAATTGGTGGGTTTCTTTGGATCAAGCGCAGGCAGCGAAGTCGTGGTCATGCCAGCGTGTTTACTTCGAACATGCAGAGGGTGGCATCGATGACCTGGTTGATGCCCAGCAACGCGTCTTTCGCTCTCTTGCGGGAGACATGGCGTTGTCCGCAGTTGCCATGGAGAGTGGCCATGTTCCCGTTTGCCCGGACCATTAATCCTGTGCGCTTGATATGGTAATGATCGATTCGAATACGGACAGGCCCGACGGTATTTGCGCTGCTTAAGAATTTTTTGGGCTTTCATAACCAAGGCGCTGTCGCAGCCGCGGTGTTGCAAAGTCCAAGAATGCACGCAGCTTCAGCGGCACATGGCGCTGCATCGGATACACCAGACTGACGGGCATGGGCGGCGGCTCGAACGCTTCGAGAAGCCGCACCAACGCGCCCGATTTCAATGGTTCGGCAACCTGATCCGAGAGCGCGCGGGCAATACCGGCGTCGGCGATAGCGGCGATGACTGCGGCTTCTGCGGAATTCACCGTGAGGCGCGATGCAACCTGGATCCATTGAGACGTTTGCCCGGAGCGAAACTCCCATCGGTCCGCGGCAGAGTACCCCTCGTAAGTAATGCATTCGTGTGAGACAAGATCGTTTGGTTCTTTCGGCACACCGTGCGATGCCAAGTAGACAGGGCTGGCGCAGAGCACACGACTAATCAGTGCGATGCGAGTGGCGATGATGTCGCTATCCGGAAGTTTGCCCAGACGCACAGCGGCATCCACATGTTCTTCGAGCAAGTTACTGACGCGATCACTCAACTGGATGCGGGCACGAATCTTTGGGTAAGCCTGCAGAAACTCGACTAAGACTGGGACAACATGATGGCGGCCGACGACCAACGGTGCGCTGATGATGAGCTCTCCCTGCGGCGCACGATACTCGCCGGTTGCCGTGCGCTCGGCCTCCACGAGGTCTTCCAAGATGCGCCGGCACGAGGCGACGTAGTCTCGCCCTGCATCGGTCGGGGTGAGTTTTCGCGTACCGCGCAGCAAAAGGCGGACGCCTAGGTGTTCCTCCAAATCCGAGACACGGCGACTGACGGTGGCCAACGGAATGCGCAGTTGGCGGCTGGCTGCGGAAAGGCTACCCGCATCCACCGCCGCAACCAGGATTCTCATGGCCTCGAGTCGGTTCATAGCCTCTCATTTCTGGAAGGGTTGTTACCAAATTTACCGTCTAGCCGGTTGATCTGGAAGGGTCTAATTTCTCCCGCACGTTCGGTCAGCCCATTACGCAATGGCGCCCAGCGGCGACCGGCAGGTTTACCGATACACAACCCTCCCAACGACTTATTGAGGAATCTGTCATGACCAAGATCGAGAAAGTTATTTTCACGGGCAACCCAAGCGCCCAGCATGGCGAGTTCGGTTCTCGGAGCGACAGAGAAATAGTCGCTATCTAAGTGCCAGTTCTTTCCCCCAAACCTGGAGTTTCTTATGAAAATTGAGAACGCTACCGTCCTTGTTACCGGAGCCAATCGCGGGCTCGGTCTGGCATTCACTCGCGAATTGCTCGCCCGTGGCGCCGGCAAGGTGTACGCCGGTGCACGCGACCCCGCAACCATCACGCAATCCGGTGTTGTGCCCCTGCGACTGGACGTCACCAATCCAGAGGAGGTGGCTGCTGCGGCAAAACTGGCGTCAGATGTGACGCTGGTGATCAACAACGCTGGCATCGCTCAGACCGGCGGCTTTCTCGCGCCGGACAGCGAAGACGTCACACGGCGCATTTTCGAGACCAACTTTTTCGCCATGTTGCGCATGAGCAAGGCTTTTGCGCCGATTCTCAAGACCAATGGCGGTGGCGCACTGCTCAATGTGTTGTCGATAGTCTCATGGATAAACAGTGGCGCGATGGCCGCCTATGCGGCGAGCAAATCCGCCGCGTGGTCGCTTACCAACTCGCTGCGCATTGAATTGGCGCCGCAGAAGACGCAGGTGCTTGGACTGCACATGGGCTTTGTCGATACCGACCTTGCACGCGATTTCGAATCACCGAAGTCCAGCGCCGAGGACATCGTCAAACGCGCGCTCGACGGACTTGAGTCAGGTTTGGATGAGGTGCTAGCCGACGAACGCACCATGCAAGTGAAGCAGGGCATGACCGCGGCCAGGCCCAGCTACTTGCCACAGAACGCCTGAAACAAACATTCGATCGCCGGGTCCGCCCTTTGCCGACAACACGTTTTCGAACTAACTACATTTACTGAAAAATCGTGATGCTTTTTGACCCTTTCCCTACCCAGGGCTTTTCAACGATGCGTAACTAAGCGGCGACTTGAGCCTTCAACGCAGCGATTTGTTTCGGAAACCAAGGGCCATTCGCACTTAATGCCTCGGCTGCCACTTTCTTGGCTTCATCGTCGCGATGCAGTTCCTTGAGTGCTTTAACGCGGAAAGACGCAACACGAAGACGGTTTTCTCCAAACGCCTTATCGTATGCCTGAGCGAGATACGGGAGTGCCTCGGCGGGTTTGCCGGCTTCCAGCAGGCTGCGTCCATAGCGATAGGCATAGACATAGTCCTGCGGATACGCAGCGATGAGTTTGTGCTGGTAATCATCCAGCTCCGCCGTGCGATTGGCGCGTGCCAGATACACGCGAAGATTGTCGGCGAGATTGCGATCGCTGGCGAGGTTGTTGCCAAGGCGTTGCTTGGTAAGGTCGATAGCGCGATTCAATAGTGCCGTCTCGGCAACATGATCACCGAGCGCAGTGTCCAGATCCGCGCTGGTCAGTACGGCGCTGCGCTGATCTGCACAAGTGGGTGTGGCGACAAATACCTGGGTGTCGAGCAAAGCATCCATCGGCTTACGCTGCGGCGTCAGCAGCGCTTTGCGCTGGACTTCGGGCAGGCCGTCGCTCGCCTCCAACAAGGAGTCGAGCACATACGGCCGCTGACACCCGATGTCATGTGCAAGCACTTTTTGTGCACTCGCAATGATTGCACTCTTGTTGTTGCCGGCCTCGGTCTGGATCAGCGTCAATTGTTCGAGCCCCAGCGCAACGCGCGGATCGTCCACAACCTTTTTTTTCACTGCCGATGGCAACGACTCGAACCACGCAAGGCCTGCCTGACCTTCGGAGCGAGCCTGATAGGCGTCAAGTACGGCGACTACCGCGTCGAGCGAGCCGGCTTGGGCTTTAGCTTTCAGCGCATCGAGCGTATTGCCATTCGCCAGGATTGCGTTGATCTGCGGATAGAACTTTTGTCGGGGTTGTTCAGCGCTGATGCGGCCCAGTTCACTGCCGTGTTCATCCAGCACGATGTAGCTGGGCAGGAAGGAAACCTTCAGCTTTTCCATCCACGCCTGGCCTTCGGGTGAATCGGCATCCACATCGACGACGATGGCTTTGCGTTCCACCGCCGACCAGTCGGCGCCAGTTAGAACATGACTAGCCATGTAGTAGCACGAGTAACACCACACTGCATGAAAATCGAGCAGCACCGGCCGATGCTGCTGGCTGGACGCTTGCAGCGCACTGTCAATAGTCGGCTGGGATTGGCTATCTGAGGCATGTAGCGGTGCAAGCAACACAGCAAGAGTCACGACCAAGACCGAGTTGGCGACGCGAAACGCTACTTTCATAAGGGAATGGCCTGGTGGATGGGGCAGGTAAGTGCAACATAGCGCATCCATCGTTTGGATGGCTAGATGGCTTTCCATCGAGCTTGGAACGACGTCCGTTGGCGATGCTTCTGCTCAATATCGTCGTCGACGCTCAGCCGCACTGGGCCTGGGTACACGGCACATCGTGAGCGATGGATGAAATCGTACAAGGCGTCGCAGTCACATCAATCGTTACATATGTCATAAATTTTGCGTTTCCCAAATGGCGGCATTCTTTTAACTGGACGCGAACAAGCCTGCCGATAGGCTGAACTTACCGCGACGACCCGTGAGGAGTGCATATGGATCCGATGACCCTTGATGCGCCATTTGATAGTGCAGAGCAACGCCGCGACCTACGCCGTGTGTCTCAGGAGCCTCTTAACGGATATGTCCTGGATCCGTGGTCTGGCTTGTATCAGGAGACCGAAGCGATGTACCGAGAACGCCTCGACGCTGAAGAAGCCGAACTCGCTTAGACATTCGAAGACCCCGCCCAGAGCGGGGTTTTCATTGCGCGGGATTCGAAGGGGGAGAAAGCCGTTCGCGCGAGGTCGTGCTCCGGTCCGTGTAGTCAATCAAAAAAGGTTGCGCATCCTTGCGCGCGACGCGGCAGGGGAGTCACCGCGTTGAATCGTTCTCATGCAAAGTGCTCAACGTCTCGGAACCGCGATTCCAAGTTCCTCATCCGTCATTCGTCCCCGCCAAGGACCGACGAAAAGGCATGTCTATAGATACGTTGCTTCGAAGGAAAAATACACGCTTGGAAGATGATCGATCAGTCTGAAGGTATGACACTTCGCACTAAGCGCAGCACGCAACTTGTTTCGATCGCTTGATGGCTACGAAATTAGGCGTCCATCCGTCTTTGCTTTTTTTTATTTTTTAATGTGTTTTGACGGAGATGCACGAGCGTGGGTGGATCGACGAAAAAAATCACACCACTTCGTTATATGACGAAGCTATGGCGTGATACGAAAAACATATCAAATATACTCGCGACCATCAATCGGCGACAACACAGCTAAAAAATGGGCGCTTTATTGACGTAACGATCCGCGTGATGGCCATCTTGATCGTGTTCGATCTAGCGTATCTTTAACGCGAGCTATGGTTCTCTGCGACTTCGCATTCAAAAGCGTTGGGGCTATTGATGAGCCATACACTTACCGCGTCGTCTATCGCTCCTTGGGGCAAGCGCGTCCTTGCGTTGATTGACGCGTGCATCGATCAGCAAGGTCATGCCGACACGGCAACGATCTGCCAACGAATCGCCGAATCCGTTCGTTGGCCTGATTGCCCGCACGCGCGACAACTCGCATCGGATATCGCGCCAGCGCCATATCGGCGCATTGCCCTTAGCGATGGACGGCCTCGAGGTTACGAGGCTCTCGTCATCGCATGGCCGCCAGGTCACGTCACGCCCATCCATGATCACGATGGGCTATGGGGATTGGAGCTTGTCCTGGACGGTGTTTTGCAGGTGGATTCGTTTCATTTGTCAGAGGATCCGTCCATCGTACTGAATGCCGAAGACACGATCGTTGCCGGCGTTGGTGACCATGTGCTGTTTACAGATACCAGCTATGCACATCAGTGTCGCAATTTTTCTCGCAGCAGCATGGCGCTCTCCCTGCATGTGTACGGGGGTGAGCTGAATAGCTATCGCAGTTTTCATCATGATCTTGGGCAATGGGTTCCCCGGACGCATCACACGGTGCGGGAAACGACGGATAGCTGAGACAGGCGACAGCTATGCCGGTGACGGCGATGCTGCAGAAGTTCAAGCTCCCACTTATCTCAACGGAAAAGCCACTTCTCCTCTCGATTGCTGAGAAAGCCCCGGGTCCGCTTTCGACCCAAAGCAGACATCTGTCGTTGTAGCCTATTGGGCGGCAAATGGAGGAGGGCAATGATGAACAAAAATACGATTTGCTTGTGGTACGTAAACGACGCCGAAGGGGCCGCGCGCTTTTACTCGCAGACCTTTCCCGACAGCACGGTCGGCGCGGTGCACCGGGCGCCGGGCGATTTTCCGGGCGGTCACGCGGGCGATGTTTTGACCGTCGAGTTCACGGTATGCGGTATCCCGTGCCTTGGTCTCAATGGCGGCGACGTGTTCAAACACAGTGAGGCGTTCTCCTTTCAGATCGCTACCGACAGCCAAGCTGAGACCGACCGATATTGGAACGCGATTGTCGATAACGGTGGCACGGAAAGTGAATGCGGCTGGTGCAAGGACAAGTGGGGCTTGTCGTGGCAGATCACGCCGCGCGTCCTGACCGAGGCGATGGCGAGCGGTGGCGACGTAGCGAAGCGTGCGTTCGGGGCGATGATGAAGATGCGCAAGATCGATGTTGCGGCGATCGAGGCGGCGGTGCGAGGGTAGATGTAAGTCTCCGTTTCTTCGCATGACTGTACATGCAAATCCGGGCGTCCAGCTCAGGTTGCCTTTGCGCCAGAGCCACGTACAAGGGAACTCGAACACGACTTGCTGCACCGGAGCGGCCGTTCGCTGCAGCGCAGGATTTTTGCGAGGATTTTGGTGTAGCGTGATGGTTATGACTGACGCTCGCCTACACACGCGCTCGACCCGCTGGATTTGGATCGCGGCCATCTGGTGCGCGGGCGGCCTGTTCGATGCGAGTCAGGCCATCCTCATCATGCACGCCATGGATGGGCGCGGATCGTGGTTGATCCCATTCGTTATCGTGTTCGTGTCCTGGCTGCCCTGGGTGTTGGCGACACCACTCATCATCGAACTGGCGCGAAGATGGCCGATCGCTCGGGGCACGGTGCTTAAGGCGGTGATCGTGCATCTGGCGGCTTTCGCCATCATCAGCACGGTCGCGGAAGCGTGGGCGGCAATGCTTCGGGTCATTTTTAACCCGTGGCACCATAATCCACCACCCATTTTCGTAAGCACCTGGTACTCAACGCTCATCGACCAGAGCCTGACGTTCGTGATCGCCTACGCACTGATTTTGACCGTCACGTATGTCGTGGACTCGCGCGAAAAGATGGAGCGGCAGATGACCGAGACCGCGCGGCTCAATGCAGAGCTGTCCCGGGCCCAGCTCGCTGCATTGCGGAGTCAGATGGATCCGCATTTCATGTTCAACACGCTCAATTCGATCGTTGGCCTCGTACGCGATCAACGCAATGATGCAGCGATCGGGATGATCGTTGGCTTGAGCGAGTTCCTGCGCCGCGCGTCGGAAGACTCCCATCGGGCGCAGGTGACGCTGACGGAGGAAGTTGAATACCTGCAGCGCTATATCGACATCCAAAAGGTGCGATTCGGGGACCGTCTTCGGGTGAGCCTGGGCATCCCCGTCGAGCTGGGGCATGCACTGGTCCCGAATCTGCTGCTGCAGCCACTCGTGGAGAACGCCATCAAACACGGTGTCTCCAAGCGCGTCGCTGGCGGTGAGATCCATGTCGCCGGTGCACGGCTTGATCACACCCTTCGTCTGACGGTCTACAACGATGGCCCATGGGCTCGAGAGGACATGGAAGCGACACACGGTGGCGTCGGCCTCGGCAACCTGCGCACCCGTTTGCAGATCCTGCACGGCGACCGGTCCGAGTTGCTGTTGAGGCCCGTCGACACGGGCGGCGTGGAGGTTGTCGTGACGCTGCCGTTTCTGGAGACGTAAATGACGCCGCCTGAAGACAATGCTAAGTCGATCCACGTCCTGGTCGTCGACGACGAGGCTCTCGCGCGGCGCAATCTCACCATCCTGTTGCATAACGATCCCGATATCGCATCGGTAACTGAATGCGGATCAGGTTTGGAGGCGATCAAGGAGATCAGACAGTCCAAACCCGACCTGGTGTTCCTGGACGTCCAAATGCCCGAATGTGATGGCTTCGACGTGGTCGAGCTGCTCGGTGCCGACATGCCCGAGACCGTCATCTTTGTGACCGCTTACGACGCGTATGCACTGCGCGCCTTCGAAGCGGGTGCGCTGGACTACCTGCTGAAGCCGTTCGACGATGCGCGCTTCCATCGCGCCCTCGCACGCGCCAAGGAAAAGCTCGCGCGCTATGCGCCAACCCAACGCCGATCGATCAGCAAGATCGCGGTCAAGAGCCGAAGCCAGACCTTGTTCATTAACGTGGCAGATATCGATTGGATCGAAGCGGCGAGCTACTACGCCTGTATCCATGTGGGTGCGACCACGCACATCCTGCGCCGCACGCTGCAGGAGCTTGAGCAAGATCTGGACGCAAAAGCCTTTGCGCGCATCCACCGCTCGATCATCGTCAACCTCGAACGGGTTCGTGGTTTGGAGCTGCAGGACAGTGGCGACTACGAGGTCCTGCTGGATTGCACGGCGCGTCTGCGTTTGAGCCGCCGTTACCGCAAGCGCATCCAGGAACGTCTGGAAGAGCTGTCAAACAATCGCTGATAGTAACGCTCTGTCATCGCCAGGCGATCTGAATTTTTCAACAAAAGAAAAAAGCTGCCCATGCCAGCTGGGATGACATGGGCAGAGGTCTGTTACGGCTCTTAATGCTGTGAGCTGTCATTTCCCGTGGTGTCGTGGCTCATGTTGTTCTTCATCGCATCGCCGCTCTTGGCGTCTTTGGACATGCCGTCTTTCGCCATATTGTCCTTGGACATCGTGCCTTTCTTCATCGCCGTGTGTCCCATGGCGTCCTTCTTCATGCCACTGTGAGCGTTGTCGGTTTGAGTCATCGAGTCCTTCGCCATCCCGCTGTCTTGGGCAAAGACGCTGCCGGCGGCGAGCGCGAGACACATGGCGAGCATTGCGCAACGTACGTTTTTCATGAGTAACTCCTGGCTATGGTTGGGTGGGAAATGCGCGGTTTGTGTGCCGCGCGGAGTGAAAACGAAACGGGCGGCCCGACGTCACAGGAGATCCGTGGTGATGTAAGCAAAGACCGTCCGTGGTGGCGGCCATTGGAAAAAACCGGGCGTATATTGCGTCGTCCATTCCTTGGTCGCCAAAAGGTTCTGGATCTGCAGGCGAAGGCTGCTTTTCTTGCCGAAGGTGGTGAACTGATATCGCCCACCGAGATTCACCTGCGTGACTGCGGGTGAATAAACACCGTTGTCGATACTTGCCGGTGCAGTTCCAAAATGGGTGGCTGATATATCCATGGACGCAGCCGGCACCCACGGAAGGTTGTAGTTGATGTTGGCTACGTACGTCAGAAGCGGTTGGCCAACGGCGACGAAACCGACCTTCTCGGCGACCAAGTTCGGTCCGACAATGCTGACTCGGCCATTGAGAACACCGATATTGACGTGCACGTACTTGACCGGTTCTCCTGCAATGGAGAGCTCGATACCCTTCGCTCGCTGCACGCCGAGTTCTCGATCGATGTTGTCCGTGTCCAGATTGAAGTAGGGCTTCTGCAGCTCGAAGACACCTGCGATGATCTTGAACTTGGGTGTCACGACATAACGTATGCCCGAATCGATTTGCCAAGTCCTGGACGCCGGAAGAACCGCCCCGCTGTTCTTGGCGGAATTGGGCGCAGCGCCGGAATTCTCGAGCCCCTGCGTGTATCCCGCATAGAGCGTCCATTTCGGAGCGAGCGCATAGGCGGCATTGCTATACGCGCGGGGAAGGTGCGCCGACATGCCGGAATCGGGTATCCCCGGAGCGACGACGGTCTCGCGATAGTTTTCGTCCTGAACACCCACTTCGAATTCGGCGCGTTGGCGCCAGTCAACATGATAGGCCGAGCCCACGCTCCACAATTCGGTGTGATCATTCGTCGTCGCCGAATACACGAAATTCGGTTCCGGTATTTCAACGAGCGTGCCGATAACGGTCGGCCCCGCGTCGACAACGTCCTCGCCACCGTAGCGTGCCGTGGTGTCGCGGCCACGCGTCATGAAGATGATTTGCTGACGCCAATCGCCGCTTAGGAAGGTGCCCGTCAGGCGCGCCTCTCCAGAGTTGGACGCTGTGTTCTGATCGGGGTATCCAACGACTACATGCTCGGAATGGCCATTCGGCTGGACGTCGGTGTACTGATCCGCAAAGCTGACGGGATAGTCGTTTGTCGAGCGAAAAGCACCTGCCTTTAGCTGCCATATCTTGGTCAATTGCGCAGACACGATGCCGCCGAGGTTCGTCGTGACATTGCGGCCTTCCGCCCAGTTCTGGCCAAGGTAGTTTTTGGAAATGGCGGGTGGCAGAAAATCACCTGCCGTGAAGTAAAGCGGAAATGTCTTTGCATTGTCGGTTTGCTGCCAGTCAACGATCGCACGCACAGTAATCTTGTCGTTCGGCGACCACTGGGGCGTCGCGCCTAGGCTTGTTATATTCGACGTGTATCCGGGGTAGGGACCGTAAGAAGGCGTCTGCGTGCTGACTTGCGTGCTTATTCCCATCGGTAGGACGAGCTGGTTACCGATCAAGGGCAGGCTGCCATCGATACTGATGCCGCGTCCTTCATCCGGGCCGACATTTGCAATGATCGTTGCGCTGGGGACATCGCCTCCGGCGTGGCGGAGGTCGTAATCCACGATGCCGGTCGGCGCGGGAAAGGCATAGCCTATTTCACTCACACCGACCTTGATGGTCGAATCCTCGATGACACGGTTGGACAACGCGCCTTGTTGATCGAAGTAAAGGCCGTCGATCCGCACATTGCCGGCCGATTGCGGGTTGAACCCACGAACCAGCCCAGGGCTATATAGACCCACCGACTCCAATCCGAGCGTCAATCCATAGGCATCATCGGCGGCAGAGATTGGATTGTCTGAGGCGTGCTGTGCACTGGCTACGGTCGCCTGCAGCGTCATGACAGCGGCGATGGCCACGGAGAACTTCCTGCGCTTCGTAAATGTGACCCGCATAATGTCCCGCTTCAGGTTCAGTCGCCGAACTTGCGTGATATTGCGAACACGAGTGTATGTGTGCGGGCCAGATCGACACACACCGCTTGCTGCAGCAAAACGACCGCCCACTGCAAGAACGTTCAGGCGACCCGTCTTTAGAAGCGGTAGGGAAGTTCCATTTCTAGAATCCTTCGAACTGGCATGGATAATGTAGACACGGGCGACGTGAGGGTTTGAGCTACCGTAAAAGTTCGTCTTTGGCCAAATACAGGGGAAAGGGCAGTGATGAAAGTATTGGCATTTGCATTGATCGGAATATCTTCCATGGCGTCGGCCGCCGACGTGGTTTCCATTCCGCGAGTCACTCCATATGCGGATGGCGTTGGAACAGATGAGGTGCGGACAAAATGCGACTGGAATGCAAAGTTGAGCGAAGAGATTGCGCACTATGCTGAAACGCCCGTGTCCATAACGGATAAAGACACCTCGCAGTTAAGCGGGAAGGTTCTCTTCATGAGAATTGTCAACGTACACGCCATTGGCGGCGGTGGATTCACAGGCCCTAAGTGGGCCGCGATTCATGGCGAGCTCCGTGACAACGGTAAGCTGGTGGGCTCTTTTGATGCACATCAGAACTCTTCGGTGGGCTTGACCACGTGCGGCGCGCTCGATCACCTCGCCAAGGAGCTAGGCGATGACATTGCTGACTGGCTAAAAGACCCGATCATGAATGCTAAGCCGTAACAGCAGATGGCACGTCATGCTGATCCTCGCTGAGCGCGAGGATCAGCGTTGAACGGATGCATGCACCCGTTCACAGTGTCGAACAAGATTGTCACGGCTTAGAACGTATGCTTTAAGCGGCGTGGCAATGTCATAAAAATAGATGTTTGCGACGAAACCGTAGATCGCCGCGTCAATAGATCCTGGCGCATCGCCAAACATGAAAGTGTGTTCGCCTAGAAGGTTTGCGATGGCCTCTAAGTTGGCGATGCCACGCGCATAGACGGCATCGGGTTCGTATCGGCCGATACCCTGGAAGTAATATCGCTTTTCGTTGTAATCGTGACCAGCCTCCATGGCGCTCTCCGTTATTTCTGGGTGTTCGGAAAGCATGATCTTCCGGAACTGGGGCCAGAAGTGTTCGTCCTTCCAGCGCGAATAACTCATGCACCAATACAGGTCATCGAGTGTCCTGCGAATTAACAGGCTGACAGTTTTCTGCTCAGGAGAAAGGCGTCCGTCCAGTCGTATGTCATACCGGCTCGCAAGGTAGGCAATGATCGAATCGCTATCGCCGACAGAGTGATCGCCATCGGTGAGGTAGGGCAACTGCCCACGTGGTGCTAGCTGCGTATCGAGGATGTGCGCCTGCGTAAACGAAAGCCCGCACAAGCGCATGAACGCATAAACCTTCAGGCCAAAGGGATTGTTGTCAGCGACGCCGCAGAGTCCGGGGTACGAATAGAGCGTTAGCATGAATGCTCCAATATTTCGCTGGTGTTCGAGGCCGCGTTGGGCAAGAGGAGGGGAGTACCCTGCTTATCCCACCTAACTACCTTTCGTTCCATTACTCTCCAAACCATTTATTCAGGCGGCGCTTGCACAGTATATCCATCCGCTCGCAGCGCACTCAGATAGCCGTTCGGCATAAAAAGCTGCTCCATCGGCAGCAATGCCACCGTCTGCGTATTTTGCGCCAGTGCCTGCTCCGCATGTTCGATCCATGATTGATCGATGTGCTGTTGCATATCCGACAAACCAAGCGCTTTTGCAAACGGCGACGTATCGATGCCGGGCAGACAAGCATCTTCCTGCGTTTCCATCAACGTGGCTTTGAGTCCATCGAGATCGCCGGTCGCCCACGCATTGGCACGCAAAGTCGTTTGCACCAGATCGTGTTCGATGGCATTGAGCACCATGCCGAGGCAGCGCTGGTCATCCATGTCGTATTTCCCTAACGTGCCGATGGCCGCATGCGGATCGCCCAGCGCTAACTGGTAGGCGGGGTCGATAATCTTCACGCCGTGTCGATCGGCAGCATCGTAGACCGTTTTCTCGATGCGGGTTTGCTCGACCAGACCGGCGTGCCTGAGCACGGCATCGTAGAGTCTGCGACCCGCGAAAATCGGACGCATGTCGTCAATGCTCTGATTATCGTAGAGATAGCGATTCTTTTGCATGCGCCATCGCTTATATAGCGCCGGCTCTAACACCTGTTCCAGTCGCTCGCCATCCGGGTTGTATTTCAAGCGCATCATCGACGATGTCAGCACCCTGTTCGCCGATGGGCCCAGAACGCCAATTTCCAGTCCCGGCGGCTTCAATACTGCCTGCGAGGCGGCAATGCGTTTTTCCAGCGGCGTGAATTTCCAGCGCATGTCCCTGGGCACCGGCGTCACCAGGCCGAGTATCCACATGACGTGGTCGCCTTTACTGACCTTCCACAACGCGGGCCCTGGCAATTCACCCGTAACGACCACCGGCGCGAGCGTTGGAACCGCATTCGCGGAGGTAGCGGGTTGAGGTGCGGATTGCGCGTGGGCGATGGATCTGACGTAGACCAGCAAGCCGATGACAAGCAACCGACAGAAAACGCCGTGGTTGCCGAGCAGGCGACGAATGCCAAATTCCATCATCACGTTCTTCCTTTTCGCGATGGGCTTGTCACAGATCTGCGCGCACATTCTCGCACAGCCAATGTTCTTTGGATCGAATTGTCAGACCGAACCAGCGCGCATCATGGCCCCAACGTCATCTAGTTACTGGACCGCGATGGCACTCAGGAAAATTGCTCTTCGATACTGCGCGTCAGCGGCGTCACTTCATTACCCGTGTGCTTCGTCGACGTCGATTCGATCAGTAGTATCCAGCATTCTTCATCCGCCACCGGATTGTGTCGCACACCCATCGGAATAGTGAGGAAGTCGCCTTCGCGCAGTTCAACGACGCCGTCCTCCAACTCGATGCGCATACTGCCCTTGACGATATGGAACAGCTCGTCTTCCTGGTCGTGCGCGTGCCAGACGAGCTGACCTTTGATTTTTGCGGCCTTCAACAACTGATCATTGACCTTGCCGATCACTTTCGGTGACCAATAATCGGTTACGCGTTCGAACGCGGCCTGCAGGTTTTGTACGGTGAGCATAGGGGCCTCCAGCTATAACAATGAAGCGTCATGGCGCGTAGTACTGCGTATATTCGCACCGCATGGCTTCAATGTTAACGCTGTTCGAGCGTTTGCTTTATAACGGCCGAACCCAGCTCTATACGTTGTCCGACAAACGAAGCCAGCTCATCCGGCAACACATCCGTTATCCAAACTAGACGCGTGCACCCATCGCCATCATCGAAGACCTGGAACGATGCATTGTGATGAATGGCTCGACCACCGACTGACGCGTATGCGAATCGCCTCGCCTGGTTATCCAGCGCGACAATCAATTCACGTGCGACCGTTCCGTCGGCAAACGTAACGATTCGAGCGTTGTCACCATCCAGGCGAGCGTCAGTCAGGATGCCTGGAGTGAGTCGCCGATGGGCCGCGCCAACGTCCGAAACAGCTGACCAAACATCCCGGGGATCGGCTTCAATCCGGATTTCCTTGTGTATCCAGGCCATTGTCGTTTCCTCGTGTGACCGGCAATGCGGTCGCTAAGGAGAGAAACTACGGAAAAACGCCGCTCCATGAAATGACCAGTTTGCAACAAATCGACATGACCATTTTTTTTGCGGTGAGGTGGAATCCTGCGTAGGTCAGATAACGCCATCTGAATTTTGCAGCTTCTTACCGGGGTGGATACTGGGTACCGGGGAGTGTCGCCACTCCCCGGCGCTTAGACCTGACTTTCTTCAATAATTGAAGTTGTCGTCACTTCGGATGATGGCGACACCGTTTGTGGAAGCATTGTCGATCGTAACAGCGCTTTTGAGATTGAAGTTCCCATCGCCGTCAACATTGAAAATAGAGACATGGGATACGGAACCATTTGCGTCAATAACGGCAGCTAGGCCATCGCGGTAGGTAATGTCAGTCGGATTGCCAGAAAATTGGGCGACAACAGCAGCATCTTGAATGATTTTCTGACCGTAAACCGCATAACGCGATACCGATCGACTGGGCGAGTTGGCGGAGAAGAGGAACGGTCCATCAAGGGTGACCCAGCAAGGGGCCATCTGCGTACCGGAGCCAGTAACTGTTAGTACGGCATCATCGCGCACCAGGCTAATCTCGTTAGCATGAGCGATCGTCACATAAGCATCGGCGCCACGTGTGGCAAGTCCGAATGGCGCGTTGACGTTGGAAGGAATGTTGGCCACGCGCTTGGTGGAGCCCGTCACGGCACCTTGACCGGTTAGGTTGATCGTTTCGATCACATTGCTCTTTTCGGTAATGACAAGTTGGCCCTGCAACACACCCACTTGCGCGGCCGAGCCATCGGCAATCACCAGCTGGGCTTCGCCATCAGCAGTAGAGCTTACGCCGAAACGGTCGATCGGATGGGATTCGATATGCGTAGCAGTGAGGATATATAAATGATCACGGCCAAAGGCGATGCTCACTGGATTGGTGATGGCGGGCACTACTTTTTCCAGCTGCAACAAACCATGATCCTGGGGTTTTCTGAAGACCGACACGTTTCCCGATCCGAAATTGACCACTGCTAGAAGGTCGTGATTCTGCGCAATGCCTCCAGCGTTACCGGTGACGCCCCCAGCACCCTCGGTCTTGATCTGTTCTACCAATGCTCCGCCGGTGTTGTAAACGAGTAGCTCGTTACTGGCCGTATTGGAGGCCGTAACGATAAGATCCCCGTTGTTCCAGCCAGTATTTGACTGCGCATTGGCAGCACTTGCCACCATCAGCGCGAGTAGCGCTGATCCGTAGATTACCTTTTTCATGGTCCTTCCTCGATTAGAGCGTAGGTAATTGCAACAACCTGCGTTGTTGCGACTGGTTACTCCCGACAGCCGTGCGCACCGACTTCTCATTACTTCGAGGAAGAAGCGTCTGGGTTACATCGCAAACGCTAAATCGCGCAAACTCTGATTCGCTTCCCATCGTCACAAAACGATGACATTTCACATTCAAATGTGACGAGCGGCTATGAAGTCCAGAAACGATGTAACAAACCGCAACAGTTAAACGAAGCAATGGTGAGGCGGCCTGACTATGCTGCACACCATTTCTTGCTTAAACCTGCGGGGTACTATGGCCAATAAGATGTTTTATTTACGCGCGGTGGCGGCAACGCTTGCGCTGCTATTGCGACAACCTGCAGTGCACGCTGAAGACAATGCCGCGGCTGCTCGGCAACACCTTGTCGTCGTCGAACTTTTTCAAAGCCAGGGATGTTCTTCGTGCCCGCCGGCGGAGGCCAACCTTAATGCGATCGCCGGCGAACCTGGCGTACTCGCCTTATCGTTTAGTGTGACTTATTGGGATCAACTTGGTTGGAAAGATACATTTGCCACCGATGCTTACACCCAACGTCAATGGGACTATGCGCATCACCGACGGCGAGACACGGTTTGGACACCGCAGATATACATAAACGGTCAGACTGATCTTGTCGGTACGAATCGCAGTGAATTGCTTGAAGCCATTGGACGCGCCCAAACGAACGGACCAACGATTGATTGGTCCGCTCAAAGCATAACTATTGGGGCTTCGACGCCATCGGACGGTGTAGCGGATGTATGGCTGGTGCGATACGACCCACACACGTTACGTGTACCTATTGGTGGAGGCGAGAATGGCGGTCGTACATTGGCGCAACGCAATGTTGTTCGCGATCTCGTTCATTTGGGTACATGGAATGGTGACAGCGTGACTTTTCCGCTTCCGACGTCTTCGTCACATGGGCTAAAGACCGCGGCCCTTGTTCAGATGCAAAGGGGAGGGCGGATTTTAGGTGCGTCTGTGGAAGAAACACCCTATTAGCGTTTGGAGCCGCGTAAGTTCTCAATGCAGCCTCGATAAGCCTTCCTTGTCGCGATCAGGGCAAGTTATCGGGGGTAGGATTGGTTAGGCAGACCCCGGGCAGAGATTTTTATATGAACGTACGCAACCAAATCAAAGGCTATATCGCAGCTCAGCCAGAGCCAAAACGAAGTGATATGCAAGAGCTTCATGGCATCATTCTTGGAATCATGCCGGACTGTAAATTATGGTTTCTCGATGGCAGAGATGAAAGCGGTCACGTGGTTTCTAATCCGAACATAGGGTATGGGGTGCAGACCATGAACTATGCCGATGGAAAAAACAGGGAGTTCTATCAAATTGGCATCAGTGCGAACACAACAGGCATATCCGTCTACATCATGGGGATAAAAGACAAAAAGTGCTTGGCCGAGAAATATGGAAAAAAGATCGGCCGGGCGAGCGTAACAGGGTATTGCATCAAGTTTCGGACACTAAAAAATATAGACGTCGATATTCTTGTAGATGCAATGCGATATGGGGTGGAACAGACACAACCCTAACAGTTCATTGTCGTAGGCCTATTAAATTTGTCTCGATCTTAAAGTCATTTGAATTCAATCATATATAAAGGTCATGTGGAGTGACTTATCAGGTAACTGCCGATCGGGGATTTTCAAATCTTTGCTGTGAACGTTTTTTGTTCGTTACCACTTTTGGATGATCTCTTTGGCGGAGATTTTCGCTATTTAAGATGGTCCATGAGACCAGCCTTGTTGCGCACAACCTTAATTCGACTCGGTAGCGTAGTTTTCATTGGCGCGATCGCGCTAGCCGCTCGACTGACGGGCTTTGATTTGCTGATGTTTCCGGAACTTGGAGCATTGTCGAACGACATCATCAAGCGCCCTTATGGGAAATGGGCCAGCGCTCCGGTAATGCTTGTGTTGACTCCGTTAGTCACCGCCATCGTAGGGGTGTGGATCACTAATCACATGGCTTTCGGTGTTGCGGCTATAGTTCTGGATGTCGCTATCGCTTTAGGAGTGATCGAAGCCATCCGATCGCCGATTGCGCCGGCGATCTCTGCCGGGCTGTTGCCCCTTGTGCTCGACGTACATAGCTGGTGGTATCCGCCCGCTATTACGGCGGGAACGGCTTCGTTGGCGCTGATCAGCATTGTTCGTCGACGATTCCATCCAAAAACTCCTGTACCGTCGATTCGTGACAAGGTCGACAACGTCATGGAGAAGGCGGCTTCCAATCCGCTCTGGCTGCTGCCCTTCTTATTTGTGCTTGTGGGACTGGCGTTCCTGGCGCAGCACAATGGATGGCGCTTATTGCTGTTCCCGCCGATCGTCGTGATCGGCTTTGAAATGTTTGCTCATCCTCTGGTCTGTCCCTGGGCGGTACGACCGTGGCATTTGCCACTGGCGTGCACGTTGGGTGCCCTTGCGGGTGTCGGCGCCGTGAGCCTTTTAGGCCCCGGATTAGGGGCAGTTGTCAGCATGATGATGGGAATACTCATCTTGCGAGTGATCGATCTTCACGCACCGCCCGTGCTTGCGATCGGCCTGTTACCAACGATCATGACTCGTCCCACTTACTCATTCGTCGTCTTAGTGCTCGCCAGCACGATGATACTTACGATTTCATTCCGCCTATGGCAGGTTGTCTGTTTGCACTGGATGCGCCGTCCCACATGACGAATGACTGCGGTACCTTCATACATCTGCGAAGGCCAATTCGAATCGCATTAAATAAGCTTTTAAATATCAATGCCACTGATAACGTACAAGCAAAAAAGCGCATGCTTCACTACATTTGATCCATCTATCACTTAGGTGGATGCTATTTCAGACGATGCCATCGCGTAATTTTTAAGCCGCTGAGAAAGTTCTCGGTGAGGAGCGGTTAATCTTTTTGTATTTCAAGGAGAGCGCAAAAGGTTATTGAGGAGCCGTCGCCAGGCGCCCGGGCTCATACCTACCTCACGGGTGAAGATTCGGGTGAAGTGGCATTGTTCTGTATAGCCGCACTGCGCAGCCACATCGGCAATGGGCTTGGTGGTGCTCATCAGAATGTGTTTTGCGGTTTTCATTCTGACATGAGTAATCCAGCGGTGCGGTGACATGCCTGCCGATACTTTGAAGCACCGCTCAAAATGGCCGATAGACATCGAACAAGCGGTCGCTGCGAATATCAAGGCGTTGGCGGCAAATGCTTTTTCGGATAGAAGCGACTTGGCTTTATCGAGTTGAACCGGATTCAATGTGCCGTGGTGCTGACGGAAAGATGACGTTGTCCTTTTTGCTTTTTCGCTTTCCAGCGCGTCGGACGCCAGCGTGAGATGGCGCAGGACAAGGTCGTCAATGTCCCAGTCAGACGTTACTTTTTGAATCGTCGACCGAATGGCTGCTACGACATCATCCGTAATGCTGGACGTGTAAAAATCACTGACCTCGCTCATGACATATCCCACCGTACATGCTTGTTGTCGAGTAAAGCAGCGGTACGTGCAGCGTAGTCGAGCGAAGACGCTCTTACATCGCCCATATCGCGGTGGTCGGCGTAATCCTTTAGGGTTACCGGATACCACCGAATGATGGACTAATGCCTAAGGGGTATTTTTTTCTGGGCAGAAGTTATGTTTTGCCGGCGCTCGACATTTCTTACCCTATCGCTGAATGCATTGGAACGATTCCGTTCGCAATGGTCATTGGGCAGTGATGCTGCAGTCTGGCTCGGGGTATCTATGTTAGATAACGATTTTTCAGCGACCGTGTCCCCGGGCCATCGCGTGCTGGTCAACATCGCGCGCATGTCCGATGAATTTGCGGTGGTTTGTGCTGTGAGGGATACACGCCATAGCCGGAGCATTTACACGCCTTTCTCTCTGCAAATCGGCGAGTCGAACCAAGGATTATCTACTTCAAAGCCGGTGTTTCACCGTCACGAGAAACCGGATAGCGTTGAAAGTATTCGTCATGTAGTGACACTGCTTTTGGTGAAAGCACTGACTCACGGTTGTACCGATCAAGATCCTTTTGTCCGGCATCTGACGATCGCTTTGTGCGCTATCCAAGACGGCGGCAGGAAAGGGCAGGCGGCCTCATCCGAGGAAACCAAAGCGGGCGGCCTTAAGCCATGGCAAAAAGAAGTGGCTGAGAGAATGCTTGGAAGCGATAACCTGTCAGGCAAGCCATTGTCCGATGTGGCACATGCATGTGGACTCTCCACACCACATTTTGGCCGTGCATTTACCAAGTCTTACGGTGTCTCCCCGCATCGCTGGCTGTTGATTCAGCGGCTGGAAAAGGCCAAGGCGCTGCTCATGGAACCCGAGCAGACCATGACCGATATCGCTTACGAATGCGGCTTTTTCGATCAAAGCCATTTGAGCCATGCCTTTTCACGGCGCTTTGGACAGAGCCCGGGAGCGTGGCGTCATCAGCATCGATTGCGCCGCGACGCGGCTCCGTTGATCGCTGATATCCCCTGAAATCGTGATGAAGTGCCGGGTTTCTCAATGTGTCGCCATGGCTACTCCTTTCGGGTGATCCCAGGCCGACGGAAGCGGGCTATTGAATACGCAAACCGGCAGGGAATAACCGCATGCACGCCATCCCTTGGACATGTCCCAGCTTCTGGTTGATCGTCGCCAGTGTTGTGGCTGTCCTTTTGATGCTGGCCATTCTTTGGCATTGGCGCCGCCGACATGTCAGACAGCAGGCCCGTTCCAAAGCCGCACAGCGAGCGATGGAATCGGCCGCCCAGGCACTTGAGGAGTCGATGCTTCAGTCCGGACAGGGGCTGATTCTTCGATTCGAGGCGATTGCTCGGCGACTCCCGCCCGATCACCCCGTTCGGCGCGATATCGTCGAGGCGCTCGATCGCGCCGAATACGTACTGGAAAAAGGCTTGGATCGGGCGCAGCATCGGCGTGATATCGGAGCAACTCCTTCACCGCCTGAGAATTCGGACTCCTCCTGAACACCGATACGAGTAAAGCGCGCCATGAATGCTAATCCTGATGTGATTCGTATCCTCGCCGTGGATGACCATCCGATCATGCTGGATGGGCTGGCTGCCGTGATCGGAACCGAGCCGAGTATGGAATTGGTCGCCATGGCGAGTACCGGTGAAGAGGCCATCCTGCAATACCGTAAACATCGTCCGGACGTCACGTTGATGGATCTCGAGCTTCCCGGGATATCGGGGGAAGAAGCCATACGTATCATCCACAACGAGCATTCGGCGGCAGTGATTCTCGTGCTGACGACCTTCAAGGGGGATGCGCAGGCGCTACGCGCGTTGCAGGCCGGCGCACGCGGTTACTTGCTGAAGAGCTCGGTGCGTCACGATCTTATCGATACGATTCGAGCTCTGCATGAGGGCAAGAAGGTGATCCCTCATGAAATCGCTGCTGAAATCGCCGGTCACGCGATCGACGAACGACTTACTTCGCGCGAAGTAATCGTGCTCAAGTATGTGGCAAATGGACATTCAAACCGGATCGTGGCCGACATGCTGTGCATCTCGGAGGCCACCGTCAAAGTGCACGTGAAGAACATCCTTGGAAAATTAGGCGCGGCGTCACGAACACAGGCCGTGCAGATTGCGCACAAGCGCGGAATTATCGAACGCTGAGCTTTTTGCGACGTTGGTAATCAAAAGCCCGAGCCTGTGAAGGCGAATAGTCGTCGCGCAAACGGCGTTTTAGGGCCCGAACTACGCGTGTGGACGCAGCCAACCCTTCTTACCGGCATAAAGCATGGCAACGATGGCGAGCGCAGCGATGAGGGACGCCAACAACGATCCATCTGGACCGTAAGCGCCACCTGTGAGATAGACCGGTTTGCTTAGATCCGGAACGCTGATTAAGACACCGTTGGTGGTGTTCACACCCAGCAGAGATTCTTCCCAAAAATCCCAAGCAATGTGCAAGCCGACGGACATCCAAAGACGTCCGGTCAACATGTATGGCAGCCCCAGGGTTAGACCCGCATTGAAGGCAACCTCGACCGCCTGGAAAGGTGTGGCATGGGTGAGATGCGCAATGCCAAATAGCGCGGAAGAAATAAGAAGGCCTGCGAGAGGGTTGAACATGCGCGCAAAGAGGCGCAATAACACCGCTCGAAATGCCAATTCCTCCAGCATGCCGGAGATATAGCTGTCGAAAACGAAGCTATCAAGAAAACCTTTTCCCTGCCCGAGACGCACGCTGTACAAGCCCAGCGACGTAAGCAATAAAAGCATCAACGAGAGGATGACAATGCCGATCACCGCACCCACGACGAGGTCGATCAAGGACGACGCTTGAAAGAATATTTCACTCGGTGCACGCCGCTCGCCTAGGCGCACGATCAGCGCATAGAGAAGAAAACCAAGAATAGGCATCACGATCGCCGTGACGTAACCTGCCGCTGAAGAAAGATGCAGCCATTGACCGGCGAATACGGAAGCAAACAGCAAACCGAACATAATCGCGTAAAGAATCGCCGCCCATATAAAACACCGAATGGCCAGCGTCTTTCCAGGTGATAGCAAGCCGGCATTTCCCAATTCAAAATTCCACAACGCACGGCTCGCCACGGCAAATCCTCACTCAACGCTTTTCATTACGCAGATTAAAGCCTTTCCATGGGCAGGTGAAATCATTTCGCCAGAGCGATCCTCGCAATTTCGGCTGAATCTTAGGGCATGGCGAGTGATGAAGATTCATCCCAAAGGAGTAGGCATGGATGGATAGCGAAAATGAGGCGCCGTTTCGCCGGGAAATCAAGTGTGCTAGGTAACTGCTGGGGCGCTTGGTTTGTCGAGTCATCGTTATATCTGCAGATGACAATCTTCTTGCTTTTCAACAAGAGCTGCGGCAATAGCTTGCGGACACTCTTATGGCGTTCCGATTCTCGGGATGATCTGCGCCGCCACGATGAGTGCCTTCAGGAAAAGCCGTCGTCCATTCGAGATATTCGGAGGCTTGGTAACACTCCTCGTTTTTTTCGCATCCATGAATTCCAGCGCGGATGAACCCAACGTTCTAAGCGAGCCGACACCGCAGTGGACCTTCGGTGATGGAGCAACGCTAGCGCCCATCTTGAGTTATGACCTCATTAGGACGAATTTCTCGGGTGAACACGGAAGGTTGGCCAACGCCGAGAAGGGGACGTTCAATCATGTGGGCTTGTACGTATCCAAGCCTGGCACCTATGAGATATCGATCTACTATTCGCTATTGAACAGGCAATGGCGCGATGCGTTTGTCAAAATGCAGACGTCGGCATATACGTCTTACGACTTTGGTTCGCTGCGTTTGGGTGAAGGGAAGATTCCCCTGGATTTCGAAAAGAACACCAGCTCGACGCAGACGTCGTTCATCGAGTACTCCACGGCGTCGCAAGCGGTCTTCGAAAGCTATCGCATCGGTGTTCAATGGTCGTGGCACCGCGAACATGCTCTGATCGATGCGGGCTACTACGGCGACAACCTGGAGGGCAGCAATCCAGGGCACACGTGGGCACTGCATGGAGCATGGGTTCCGATCAATTTGCCTGGCGATGTTCTGCATCTAGGGTTGGCGCGCTCGGTGGAATACCCGGAAGGTCGCACGGATGAATCAGGTGTTGCAGGGCCGGCAACTGCCTCTTTCAAGGCAGCGCCATCCGTCATGCTCGAGGACGTCAGCCTTGAGAGTTCCGGCACGCTCGAAAACGTCAAGAGTATCCAGCGAACAAGTCTGGAGGGTCTTTGGATCGATGGTCCCGTTTCCTGCCAGGCCGAATATCTTGGTGCACGAACAGCATTCAGCACGAGCAACCCGAATTACGACATTCATGGCCGCTACGCTTTTGCAAGCTGGGTACTCACCGGCGAATCACGCCGCTACGACGACGGCGTGGTGCAGAACGTCATTCCCGAGCACGCCTCAGGCGCAGTCGAACTGGTACTTCGTTACAGCTCCGTCAACCTCAACGACTGGCCGGTGCCGGGTGGATGGGAGCGCGATTGGACAGCGGGCGTGAACTGGTACTACGGCAGACATCTGCGGCTGCAGGCCAACTACACGCGTACCCAAGCGGACCGTCGACACCTGTTCCTTGATCCGGCGACATTCGAAATGCGCCTGGAACTTTTCATGTAGGTGCCATGACGGCGCGTGTCTTGGCACGCAAGAAGTCAAGAATGACCGTTCTCTCCAATACGTCTGCGTGGCCGTTCTCTAGGCTGGCATCCAAAAGTTTTTCGATGTCACGCCTTAAGGAGATGGGTCCATGCACACTCTTCGTATCAAGACGTTAGCGTTTGTCGGGTCATTGGTGCTGTTCACGTCATCGGCCATGTCACAGCAGGCCTACGTGCCGAAGCTTCCCATTGTGCGTGGTGATCCTGCCTTGCAGACGCACGGGGAGTTTATCGATGAGCTAGTGGCCGATTTCATGGCAGAACATCATTTGCCGGGTTTGACAATGGCGATCGTTCAAGCGCCCTATGTTCCGCGCTCTGCGGGTTATGGAAAGACGAATATCGATCTCGACGAACTGGCTTCCACCAAGACATTGTGGAACGTAGGCCCGATTACCCAGGCCTTTACGGCGGTGGCGATCATGCAGTTGAAAGAGCAGGGCAAGCTAAGCACGGCCGATCCGATCGGCAAATATGTCGACGGTCTGCCGTCGGCTTGGCAACGCGTCACGATCAAGCAGTTGATGCAGCACAGCTCCGGCATCCCGGACTATCGCGGCGCGATCGACAACAGCAAGCGTTACACGCCGCATGAGTTACTGGCGCTTGTTCAGAACAAGCCTCTTGAATTTCGCAGCGGAACCGATGTACGCCTGAGCGCGACGGACGCAACGTTGCTCGCACTCGCGATCGAGCGCGCAAGCGGGATGAGTTATCACGACTTCATCTGGAAGTACCAGATCGATGCCGAACAGCTGCCGAGCACCATGTTCGCCAGCGACATGCCGCAGCTGGCAAAGATCGATCGGCCGGCCTCGCACCCGAACGACAATCAGCATTCGAAGTTCAAGTCGGAAGTGCCGTTCATCAACCCAGTCGAACCCGCGACGGGTTATGTCGCTATGGGTGACAGGCTGACCGCGGTGGCTCCCGAGGCATCGGAAAACCTTTTCGGCTTTGGTGACGTGTGGTCATCGGCCGAAGACATCAGCAAGTGGGACATTGGTCTGGCAGGAACGACGCTGATCAAGAGCATGGAAGATCACGAGTTCGTCTATGCGCCGACCAAACTGGACAACGGAAAAGTTGTGCCGGCGATGATTGGATGGGAGTTCACGCATCATCCCGGTTTCATGGAGGTCAAGGGGAATTCGCCGGGCTTCAGCTCTTATCTGAGCCGTTTTACATCCGCTGATGAGCTTGTCTGCGTGACATTGCTGACGAACAAGGAAGGTGTCGATCTGACTGTCCTCGCGCGCGAAATCGCTGCCGCGTACAAGTCAGAGCTGGGTCCGGACATCGATCAGCATCACATCGTCGCGCAGGAAAGCAAGTTTGATACGGCGGAGACAGTCGCGCGAATCAAGGCGCTGTTGGTGCAAGAAAAGGTACCGCTGTTCTCCGTGGTCGACCATAGCGATAACGCAACGCGCGCCGGGCTACACCTTCGTCCTACCACCGTGCTTTCCTTCGGCAATCCAAAGGTCGGCACAAAACTAATGCTGCAGAACCAGGCTATTGGGCTAGATCTCCCTCTGCACCTGCTGGTTTGGCAGGACGAGCGTGGGCGCATCTGGATTGGCTATCCGCGACTGGACGAACTCGCTGATCGCTACGACATCAAGGATCCCGCCACTGTCGCCGCCATGACTGGCTTTATGGATCACTTGGTCACACAAGCCGCCAACGTCTACGCGTACTGAGATAAAAAGGAACCGATGCCATGTCAGAGACTTCCAATACCCTAAGCCGTCGCAGCGCACTCCGCTTTCTGGGTGTAGCAGCCGGTGCGATGGTGGCCCTGAAAGTTGCACCGGCCAGCGCGAGCAGCCTACTTGGCGATTCGCCAGACAGCGCGCTACCGAGTGGCGCTCAGACACTTGCTTCTTTGACGCAAAGGCTCGCTGCCGCGCCGCGACGTCGTGAATTCAAAAGCGTACCGTTTATGGTCAGCGAACCAGAGTATTGGGACCATGAAGCGGCCGCGGAAATTCTCAGCTATCGCGGGCGGCCGAGCCAAGCCTGGGAGAACAGCGATATCGCTGCCGCATGGCCAGGCTTGATGCGTGAATCGTTGAATGGGCAGGTTTTCGCTCACCACAATCCCGACTTCCTCTCGGTATCGGCGACTCATGGTTCTGCTCACCTCGCACTTTTTAATCAGGATATGTGGGACAAATATGACCTTGCCGGGAAAACTGGTGGCGTTGCAACGCGCAACATCTTCATCATCGAAAAGCGTGGCGTGTCTCCCAGCGATGATCATGAAAATGTCGCCGGCTTCTACGGTGCGATGAATAACAACATCATTTCGCTCCAACGACGCGGTGCGGTTTTTGTGGCCTGCCACGATTCGATTCATGCGATCGCACGAGGTCTGCAGGCGAAAGCCATGAAAGATCCAGACGTGATCGCGGCGGATCTGACGAATAACTTGATCCCTGGTGCTGTATTGGTGCCGAGCGTGGTCGCGTTTTTGGCCCAGCTACAACGCGCCGGGTTCACCTACGCAAAAGGTGCTTGACGTAGTTCCATTTTCAGCGACTTCAACGATCACGCCAAAGGAAATCATTATGTCGTCTGTCAACGTAACGCGCGTAGATAGCGCCTTTTTGAGCGAAGAAAAGCACGCGATGGCGAAGCGCATTTCTGTCAGGATCATGCGCGTCATGGCGATCGGTGTTTGCGTGGCGAGCGCAAGTGGCCTCGCCTTGGCTCAGCAGAACTCATGGCCTTCCACCAAGCTCAACGAACCCACACCGAATGTGCCCGGAATGCCGGCGATTCTCGCCAAGAATCTGGCGAACTTCGACGACCTGGATTTCCACGTCTACAGCGGACAGCAGTGGGAGAACCTGCATAAGAGCCATGGCAAGGACGTCATCGTGCATTATCCGGACGGTCATACCACCAAGGGCATTCCAGCTCACATCAAGGAGCTGAATTTCATGTGGACGTTCGCGCCGGATAACCGCATCACCGAGCATCCGATACGTTTCGGCACCGCCGACGGGCAATGGACGGCCATCATGGGTTTCCTGGATGGCACTTTTACCAAGCCCATGGTGCTGGGTAACGGCAAAGTCATCCAGCCGACAGGGAAGGCCTACCATCTCGCGATGGCCACGCTCGGCCACTGGAACAAGGAGGGCGTGATGGACGAGGAATATCTGTTCTGGGACAACGCCACGCTCATGCAGCAGATTGGCGCAAACCCTTAGGCGCCTTTTCAATCTCAGCGATGTCAATGTCGCCGTGGGCCCGTCAACCTAATTGAGATGGAGAAAGCAATGAGCCAGCCGTTCACTGTGGGTGTTTTAGTCGGAAGCCTGCGAAAGGATTCGGTGAACTTGAAACTGGCGAATGTGCTGGCCAGTTTGGGTCACGGGATGATGTTTGATTTCATCCCGATTGCCGATCTTCCTCTCTATAACCCCGATCTGGATGGCCCGGATGCACCGGTTGCGTGGGGCCAGTTTCGCGCGCGCATTCGTGCCGTGGATGCGGTGTTGTTCGTGACGCCCGAGTACAACCGTTCGATACCTGGTGGTTTGAAGAACGCGCTGGATGTTGGCTCACGGCCGATGGGCCGTAGTGTCTGGAACGGAAAACCTGCTGCGATCGCGACAGCATCCCCGGGTGGCATCGGCGGCTTCGGTGCAAATCACGTCCTGCGTCAATCGCTCGTATTTCTCAATATGCCCGCTATGCAACAGCCCGAAGCGTATATCGGCGGCGCCTTTGATTTGCTCGATGCGGAAGGGCGCCTCGTTAAGCGGGAAACGAAAAGTTTCCTGGAAAGCTTTATGCGTCACTTCGAAATTTGGATTGTACGCAACGTCAGCGACGATCTAAGGGTGCGTGCATTGTCATGATTCATGCGGTACAAACCGTATCGTCGACACCCTTTGATGGCATCGCACGCATTTTTCGGTTACGCCGGGCAGGGACTTCACGCTTATATTTTTTCTCGAGATTGGGACCAGTCGAAGGGCATGACAACGGATATTCCGACGGAATTGCTAGCAAGACAGCAATTTCCCAAACCCTTTTCCTCTGCGTGTGGTCACGACGACACAACTTCATCCCAAATAGTGTCTATATCGCCATCGGCGATAACGTCGTAAGCGGTCAGGCCGCGAAACGATCCCTGATGCTTGCACATCCATCGGGCGGCGTTGATACGGCTGCCCGTACGATATACAAGCATATCTGCAAGTAGCGGATGACATTTTTCCAGAGCACAGAATGCATCCAGCATCAGCTTGTCGCGCATGGCTATAAGCTTCGCGATATCTGGCGAAACGCTAGAGAAATCCATATCGGATTTTTCGTGCCTGCGCCGATCCAGTGTGCGCGAACGACTTGAATCCGTAGCGATTGCCGATTCAACGGGAGTTCTCATTGCTCGTGCCTCACACCGGATTGGATCGCGCGCAAAAACCGGACGACATCCGTGGCGCGCCCTTCGAGAACCAGTTGTTCCGCTGTCATGGAATCGAGCTCACGGATTTTTACGTGCTGGTACCAAAAAATCACCGCATTCGGATTCGGCTCGATTTCCTGCGCGGTGCGTAAAACGGACAACACCTCCGCGACAGCAATATTGATGGCAGCGCCTTGGCCCCCGTGAAAATGCAATGCTTGATTGCTGGTAGTCACCGATGATGCGGTCTTTCTGAGGAGCTGAATACGAAAGGCCATGACAAGTCACCTCTAGGGAAGCGAGGACGGCCTTTAAAAAATAGAGGTTTCACTTATTATTTTGCTTGTGTTTTTTCAGCAGATTTGACGTGTCTGACCACGCAGCGGCATTCATTCGCAGAGGCAGGTGACTTTCAGAGTCGCAAGCCATCAGCAACTGCAAGGCCTCAGCACTTCACGTGAAACGGCTGCCTCAGTGACCGAGAGTCGCTAGCGAAGCCACTGCCTGCCTGCATAGACAAAACGTGCAGAAATCCTGAGGGCGGCGCGTGTTCCTTTTCCGGACGGCGCCGTACCGATGGTGAATCGGCCACCGATTCGGCGCGCCCTTTCACGTATGCCCTGCAAACCCCAGTGCCCCGATTTCCCGCGGACCAACGCAGAAGGGTCCATACCCCGGCCATTGTCGACGACCGTGATGTTCAACTCGCGTCGGCCATAGTGCAGTTCGACATGCAAGTCGCTCGCTCCTGAGTGACGGAATGCGTTGGTGACCAGTTCGCCAACAATGGCATGGACGTCGCCGGCAGCCGTTGCGTTCAGAGATCGGGGCTTACCCTCCACATGCATTGAAAATGCTGTGGGGTAGACTTCGCTAAGACGATTTGCCAAGTGGGCGATATCGGTCGGTAGATCTTCCAGTGGCTCAGCCAGCGAACGCAGTTCACCGATCTTGTCACGACCTTCGTTCAACGCGTTCTCGGTAACGGAAAGCGCCTTGTCGAGTTTCTGCCTGGCGGTGTCCTCGGTCACGCTGCGCGCGGCGACCTCCACATGCATTAGCAGGCTTTGAAAGTTCTGCAGAATGGTGTCGTGGAAGTCCCGCGCCATGTTCTCTCGTTCGCGTGCGCGCGCGTCGAGTTGCGCATAGATGTGCCTTAGATGCATCAGATACAACAACGATAGTCCTGCGATAGCAAGTGCGAAGCACAGGACCTTGAACCACCAGGTCTGGTAGAACTCAGGCAGTATCTGAAAAGCAAGGACGGTGGGCTGCTGCGCCCAAACCCCGTCGGCATTGGATGCCTCGACCTGAAACAGGTAATGGCCATACCCCAGATTTGCGTAGTGGGCTTCGCGCCGATCGCTGGCCACCTGCCAGTCATCGTCGATACCTTTGAGGAGGTAGCGAAAATGCGACTCGGAAGGCGTCGAGAGCGTGGGAGCCGCGTACCCAATCGTAACGCTTCGGGTACCTTTTTCCAGCGCAGGAATCGATGCGCCCGAAAAACGCACGTCGTGATCATTGATTGATTCGATCGATACGTGCGGCGCTGCAGGGATGGGTGGCATGTGCAGTGCGTCGATCGAGGCCACACCTTGCCGCAATGAAACCCACAGACGACCATTGTCGGAAGCGACGAGATTTCTGGGGCTTTCCACGCCATCAGCTTGATCGAACAAGGTGTACGCGACGGCGTGATCCGCCACCGCCAAGGCCGACAGGACTTCCGCGCCAGTTACGCGGTACAGGCCACGGGGAGATGCTATCCAGACGTCGCCGTTAGTCAGCTGAATGACGTCGGTTGCGTTTTCAAAGCGCTCGCCATGCGTACCAACAAGTCGATGAAAATGCGCGCCGGTTTTGACCACGATACCGCCATCACCCGCGATCCAGAGGCCGGAGATACCTTGACGCAGTTTCGTGAGCGCACCTAGATCGAGTCCGCTTTGCGCTGTGTAGACGGTTGTTTTTCCCTGATCGATCGATTTCAACTTGCCTGAGGTGTAGGCAAGCCATGTCCGCGTGCCTTCGAACTGGATGCTCGTGGCCGCGTGTGGGTCGATGGTGGTCCAGATGTGACCGTCCCATCGGGTGATGCCGCTGAATCGCATCGAGACCCACAGCGAACCGTCGCTGGCCAACTGCATGTCCAGCCAGTATGGCCTCGGGTTTGCGGACGACGCTTTTTGTCCCGGTACGGGAGGAATAGGGACCTCGCTAACCCGGCCATTGATGTAGTGCTCGATACCTTTGTCGCCACTGAACCAGACGCTGCCATCCGGGCCGCTTGTAATGCAAGGTGCGAAACCGTCAATCTCTGGATGCACCGTGACTGTCTCGCCAATGTGGAGCGGTGGCGTGGCTGAAGAACTGACAACCCATAGCGCATGATCGCTGTCTTCAATTAGCGCTGGCCAATAGACAGGCAAGGGAAGCACCAGCGGTATAAAACGCGTGGCACGAAACTGCTCCAGCCCTTCGGGTGTGGCAATCCACACGTTGCCTTGGCTGTCGCTAAAGTCAGCCGTCACCTGAATATCAGAGTGACTGTCGGAAGCCTCGATGTTTTCCGTGACAAGTTGTTGCTGGCCAGATTGATTGTCTGTGTGCAGCCTCGCCAACTTGCCGTTGGTGGGTATCCAGAGTGCGCCAGTCCGATCGACGATCAGATCGGCGCTTACGCCACCACTCGGGTAGACAGCGGCGGTTGGCAGGTTGGCCATAGCCGCAATGCCGTTGTCCACGGTGTCGTGCTCAAAGCGCTGCGCGCCGGGGCGGAGTCGATACGCACCGCTTGCGGTGAATATCCAATAAGAACCATCCACCCCCGTGCCTGTCACCCATACGAATTTCGCATCGATGCCATCGGATGGGCCGACAGGACGCCAGGCGCCGTCGACGAGCCGATAGACTTTGGTTGCTGTCACAAGCCAAAGCGAACCATCGGCCATCTGCTTGAACGACATGACGGTACTTCCGCTCAAGCCGCGGTCCATTTGTTCCGCGATGCCGTTATGGACGCGCGTTACCGTCCCGTGCAAGCCGCCGATCCACAGATTTCCATCCTTGTCGCCGTACAGCGCTGTAATCACCTCGGGTGGAAGCTGGCCTTTCAGCATAGGCACAACGTTTAGACCGTCGAAACGAAACAGTCCGGTGGGGGCGCCGAGCCATAAATAGCCATCCTTGTCCTCGGTGATAGCGTAGATCGTTGACGGCAGACCATCCTTGACCGTGAACAAGGTGCGTTGCAGCTGTGGCAGCTGCAGAAATGCCGGTTTGGCAGGCACAGCACCCGCGTGCACCGCGGCAGCGGCAACCAGGCAGATCAGCAAGCACCAGCGTGCAAGATGACGGACGACAACACAGGCACGAATTGGAAGAAGACTTTTCATGCGGCCAAGTAGTCCTCGACGCGTCATTGCTGAAACTCAGAGAACAGAAGCATCGCGCAATGCAACGCAGCTGCCGCTCTTGAGCAAGGTGCCCCAGGTCGGACCAGGATTGTGATCGCCGGGGCAGAGTGATTAGCCCGTGTTACCGGGGGTATAGTGAAGATCGGCTTTGGAGACAAGAGCCAAGACTCGACTGGAAAAAACGGCGATCATCGATGCCATCCGATATGTGCATTGGACAGCGAGCTTCGACATGACTCGGATCGTCGAGCAGGACTGCCACATAGCGAGGAGAGTCTTGAGCTTCATTAGTTGTAATTGAGGCCAATTTACGTGGCTTGTCTGAAGTTCAAGATGCAGCGCTGCTGGAGTGGCACCACATCGCAAATTGCGCATAATGTATATTATGTCAAATATTGGAAAGAGCCTGAAAAAGGCTGGCTCTGGATGTGGGCCAGTTTTTCGTAATACCTGCCAGTTAACCGCAATCTTCCGGCCAGTTAATCGCAATAACTAGGCCAATTAAACGTAACTTTTCCGGGCCTTGTACGCTTGCCTCTCGCATACATTCCACGAGGTAATTCCGAAGGACTGAACCACTCGTGTTGCTGCGCGCCCCTCGACCGGTTCAATCAACCTTTTCGTAGGATGCCGGGACTTGCGATTCGATCAGCTGACGTACCTTGTCCGCATCTTCAGGTGTCACCGGGTTGTGGACCACCATACTGAGATCGGATCGTCCGTCCACCACAAAGGATGAAAATTCCATTGCGATCATTCCAACTTCAGGGTGCCTAAGCTGCTTGATGCCCTCTCCATAATGGCAAACATCGTGGTCACTCCACATCTTCGCGAATTCAGGGCTGTTGCGACTCATTTCATCGATGAGTGCCTCAACTTCTTTTGAGGCTCCCGCTCGCGCCGCATCGGCCCGGAACGCGGCCACGACAAATCGCGCGATGCTTTCCCAATGAAGTTGCCGCTCTCGAATATGGGGATTGCCAAACAGGAGGCGAAGTACATTTCGCTGCTCAACCGGAAGCGCAGCATAGTCGGCGAGCACCACCGTGGCAGCACGATTCCACGCAACGATGTCCCAGGTGCTCGTCTTTATGATCGCCGGGCTGAGTTCTAATGCGTCAAGTATGCGTTGTAGTCGAGGCGTAACACCTTCAGGTGCCTGGTAGCGAACTTTGGGTGGACGGCCAAGCGCGAGAAGAAAGACGTGTTCGCGCTCGACATCGGTCAGCATTAAAGCGTGTGCAATGCGATCGACTACATCGGCTGACGGCGCCCCGCCCCGCCCTTGCTCAAGCCACGTGTACCACGTGGCGCTTACGTTCGCGCGTTGAGCCACTTCTTCGCGTCGCAGACCGGGCGTTCGCCGGCGAGTCCCGACAAGACCAAAGGCTGCGGGATCGAGTTTGGTGCGACGGTCCTTGAGATAGGTGCCAAGCGAATTGTCAGTCGTGGTGGACATCATATAGAACCTATTAGTCATTATACCTGTGTAACGTCACTACTTTACCCGGATAACGTCGAGGCGGAGAGTAGCCTACTCCAATACAAACCTCGCAGGTAGTGCTCATGTTCACCATGCAGATATCTGGGACACGTAGGCGTCTCAGTAAGATTTCCTACGTGCTGGGCACCACGAGTGCTCTTGCCCTGTTACTCAGTGGATGCCGCGGCGGTGGCGCATCTACTACGGCAGCCGCGACGGCAGCGCCGGACGTCAGTGTGGCCACGGTGAAATCCACCCAAGTACACGAATGGGATGAATTTAATGGCAGGGTCTCCGCGATCGGCACAGTGGAAATTCGCCCTCGTGTGAGCGGTTACGTTCAACGCGTGGCCTATACGGAGGGCGATGAGGTCAAACAGGGCGATATCTTGTTCGTGATCGATCCACGTCCTTATCAAGACGCATTGGACAGCGCTACGGCGCAGCTCGCGCACGCCAAAGCGACTGCACAGCTTGCGCAGTTGCAGTACAAGCGTGCGCAAATTCTCATGCAGTCTGCGGCTATTTCCCATGAGGAGTTCGAGGCTCGCCGTGCCGACTACGATCAGGGCAGCGCCGACGTGCAAACAGCACTGGCTGCGGTGGCTACGGCCAAGCTCAATCTGAGCTTCACCGAAATACGCGCGCCCATCAGCGGCCGCACCAGCCGCGCCATGCTCACTGCAGGCAACCTCGCCCAAGCCGATCAGACGTTGCTCACCATGTTGGTGTCGCAGGATCCGGTATATGTGTATTTCGACTGCGATGAACAAAGTTTTTTGCGCTACAGCTCCCTGATGCGTCAACAAGGGCGAACAGCGCAAGGCAGCCCGGTGCGGGTGGGCTTGGCCAATGAAGCGGAGTATCCGCACCTGGGCACGGTCGACTTCCTGGACAATCAGGTCGATCCGACTACGGGCACGTTGCGCGCACGCGCCATTCTCCCCAATCCCACACATCAATTTACGCCGGGTCTGTTCGCGCGCGTAGAGCTGGATGACCGCGGACAGTACAAGGCGCTTTTGATCAGCGACCGGGCTGTGCTTACCGACCAGGATCGCAAATACGTCTACGTGCTCGGCCCGAATAACACGGCGATGCGCAAAGACGTGCAACTTGGCCGCATCGTAAACGGTTTACGCGTGGTGGAGTCGGGATTGGCCGAGGGTGACAAGGTCGTTGTCGACGGCACACAAAAAATCTTCTTCCCCGGTGCGTCGGTCCAACCACATGACGTCACTATGGATGCCGCCCTGTCGGATACACAGACGGCGATGAACTGACGAGGGCCTCACCCATGGACTTTTCAAAATTTTTCATTGAACGGCCGATCTTTGCGATCGTGCTGTCCATCATCATCTTTGCGGTCGGATTGATTGCCATTCCCATACTACCGGTCAGCGAATATCCGGAAGTGGTGCCCCCAAGCGTCATTGTGCACGCGACGTATCCTGGCGCTAACCCCAAAGAAATCGCCGACTCCGTAGCGGAACCGTTGGAAGAGGCAATTAACGGCGTCGAAGGCATCATGTATATGAAGTCGGTCGCTGGCTCCGATGGTAGCTTGCAGGTCGTCGTCACGTTCCTGCCCGGCGTGGATCCAGACACGGCTGCCGTACGCGTCCAGAACCGCGTCAGTCAGGCACTCTCGCGCTTACCGGATGCGGTGCGCCAGTATGGTGTGACCACTCAGAAACAGTCGCCCACGCCGCTGATGTACATGGGACTGTATTCGCCGGATAGTCGTTATGACACCCTGTATCTGCGCAATTACCTTACGCTGCACGTCAAGGATGAGCTGTCTCGCATCCCAGGCATCGGCGACGTAGAGCTATATGGTGCAGGCGATTACGCCATGCGTGTCTGGCTCGATCCGGACAAGCTTGCTTCGCGCGGACTGACCGCCGGTGACGCGATCAGTGCGATACGCGAACAGAACGTGGAAGTCTCGGCCGGTCAGCTCGGCGCCGAACCCTCGCCAAAAAACACGGATTATCTGATCTCCATCAATGTGCGCGGGCGCCTGCGTACGGAGCAGGAGTTTGCCAATATCGTGGTAAAAAATGGCGCGAACGGCCAGATTACGCGTCTGTCGGACGTCGCCCGTGTGGAACTCGGCGCAAGCGACTACACCTTACACGCCATGATCGACACCAAAAACACTGCGACAGTCGGCATCTTCCTCTCGCCAGGTGCTAACGCGATTGGCGTCGCCAACGCGGTGTACGCGAAAATGGACGAGCTGTCACGCAGTTTTCCGCCAGGCGTGGCTTATCGTGCCCAATGGGATCCAACCGTATTTGTGCGTGAGTCGATTCGCGCCGTCCAGCACACGCTGTTCGAGGCGGTGATTCTGGTCGTGGTGGTCGTGATCCTGTTTCTTCAGACGTGGCGCGCGTCAATCATCCCACTGGTTGCGGTACCAGTTTCCATCGTGGGTACCTTCGCCTGGTTGTGCTTGCTGGGTTACTCGATTAACACGTTGACCCTGTTCGGCCTGGTACTAGCGATCGGTATCGTGGTCGACGATGCCATCGTGGTGGTGGAGAACGTCGAGCGCAATATCGAACAGGGGCTAGATCCTCGTGCGGCAGCGCACCAGGCGATGAAAGAGGTGTCTGGACCGATCGTGGCGATCGCGCTGGTGCTGTGCGCGGTATTCGTGCCGATGGCCTTTCTCTCCGGCGTGACCGGACAGTTCTACAAGCAGTTCGCAGTGACCATTGCGATCTCCACCGTCATCTCGGCGGTCAACTCGTTGACATTGTCGCCTGCGTTGGCAGCGAAATTGCTGACGAGTCATCATGCGCCGAAAGACAGACTGGCGCTTTGGATCGAGCGCGCATTCGGCTGGTTGTTCGGTCCGTTTAACCGCTTCTTCCAGCGCAGCTCGGATCGCTACCACGGCACAGTCGCACATACGCTGAGTCGGCGCGGCGGAATCTTTGCCGTCTATGTGGGCTTATTGATCGCAACGGGCTTCTTGTTCCACATTGTACCGAGCGGATTCGTCCCCACCCAGGACAAGCTCTTTCTGTTCGCAGGTGCGAAATTGCCGCCGGGCGCATCGCTCGCCCGCACCGATGCGATCACGCATCAGATGGTCCAGATCGCGCATACGGTGGATGGTGTAGATACAGTAGTCGCCTATTCCGGCTTTAACGCACTGCAGTACGTCAACACACCCAATCTCACGGCGTCGTACATCATCCTCAAGCCGTTCGACGAGCGCCATCTCACGGCCGCGCAGATCAATACGGAAATTAACGCGAAGTTCGCGAGCATCAAGGGCGGCTTTGCCTACGCACTATTACCGCCGCCGATCCAAGGACTCGGCAGCGGCTCCGGCTATTCGCTGTACCTGGAAGATCGTGGAGGCCTGGGTTATGGCGCGCTGCAGGATGCCCTGAACAAGTTCCAAGCCGCGATCGCGAAAACGCCGGGTATGAGCTATCCGGTCAGCTCCTATCAAGCGAACATCCCACAGTTGGAGGTGAAGGTGGATCGCGTGCAGGCTAAGGCGCAAGGTGTAGCTCTCAGCGATCTTTTCGACACACTGCAAACCTACCTCGGTTCGGTCTACGTTAACGACTTCAACGTGTTTGGACGCGTCTACCGCGTCATGGCACAGGCCGACACCACCCATCGCCAGCGTGCTGAGGACATCACGCGATTGTATACACGTAATAATCGCAACGAGATGGTGCCGATCGGTTCGATGGTCACTGTCGTGCCCAGCTACGGCCCCGACCCGGTAATGCGCTACAACGGCTATCCGGCTGCGGACCTGATCGGTGACGCTGACCCGAAAGTCATGTCCTCCGGCCAGACGATTGCCAAACTGCAGGAGCTTGCCAACAAGGTACTCCCGCCCGGCATCACGCTTGAATGGACGGATCTGAGCTATCAGCAGGTTACGCAAAGCAACGCGGCAGTGATCGTGTTTCCACTCTCTGTCATGCTGGCGTTTCTAGTGTTGTCCGCGTTGTACGAAAGCTGGACGTTGCCGCTGGCGGTGATTCTGATCGTGCCAGTATGCATGTGTGCAGCGTTGCTCGGCGTGCGGCTCTCCGGCGGCGACAACAACGTTTTCGTGCAAGTTGGCCTGGTGGTATTAATGGGCCTAGCGTGCAAGAACGCGATCTTGATCGTCGAGTTCGCGCGTGAATTGGAAATGCAAGGCATGGGCACGGTGGAGGCAGCGCTGGAAGCATGCCGTCTGCGTCTGCGTCCCATCGTGATGACATCCGTGGCTTTCATTGCAGGCTCCGTGCCGCTGTTGTTAGGACATGGCGCAGGCAGCGAAGTGCGCGCGGCGACCGGAGTGACGGTGTTCTCCGGCATGCTCGGCGTCACGCTGTTTGGTCTGTTCCTCACCCCAGTGTTCTACGTCACCCTGCGCAAACTCGCGCCGGGCAATCCATCGTGGAAAGGCGAGCACAGCTCGTTCGAAGGCGATCTCGCCGTCCTGGAGAACGCTCATGACTAAACTGATCCGTCCCCTCGCTGCGGCCATCACACTGGCTTTGGCCGCGTGCGCCGTCGGTCCGAATTTTCATCAACCGAAGATGGCACTCCCCGCGCAGTATGCGCATCAGGCTGAGCCTGATTCATCCACCAGCGCGATGTTGCCGGATCCCGCCGATGCCGAGTTCTGGCAAAGCTTCGGGGATCCACAGTTGAGTGCGCTGGTAAGCCAAGCGCTAGACGCCAACAAGGATCTACGTGTATCGCTGGCGCACTATGACAGTGCCAATGCCTTACTGCGTGAGGCGAAGTTCGATTATGTCCCCACCATCACCGCGAGCGCGCTGGGTGGCCACGAGGAAGTAAGTCAGGCGCTCTCTTACGGTTATCCGCGTAGCTATCACGATTACAGTGTGGGTGCGAATGCGAGCTGGGAGCTCGATCTGTTCGGTCGCGTGCGCCGCAGTGTCGAAGCACAACGTGCGCAAACGGCAGCGAGCGCCGAAGATCTTGCAGCCTTGCAGGTGGCCATCGCGGGAGAAACCGCACGCACCTATATCCAGTTGCGTGGCTTGCAGGAGCGCTTGCGCATTACCCGTGAAAATCTGGCCAACCAAACGGAAACATTGCAATTGGTCGAGGCGAGTCTGGACGCAGGCCGCGGCACAACGTTCGACACGGCGAGAGCTCGTGCACAGTGCGAGACCACGGCATCACAGATCCCCTCTTTGGAGGCGCAGATTGCCGTGGCGGAACATCGTCTCGCCGTCTTGACCGGACGTCCGCCGGAGGCATTGATCGCGGAACTCGACCCAGCCAAGCCGTTGCCCGCCGTACCTATGCAAGTCGATCCCGGCACACCGGCCGATCTGCTGCGCAGACGACCCGATATCGCTGCAGCCGAAGCGCGCCTGCATGCCGCGACAGCACAAGTAGGCGTCGCGACCGCGGATCTGTTCCCGCGCGTTACCTTACTTGGAGCACTTGGCACGCAGGCGATTACGACCGGTGGTTTGTTTCAGAGTGGAAGCCAGACCAGTTTGGCGGCATTCGGTATCGATTGGTCCTTCCTTGATGTCGGCCGCGTGCGCGCTCGACTCGCCGCCAGCCGTGCCGATGCGGCGGGGATGCTTGCGCAATACCAACAGACCGTGTTGCTCGCGCTGGAAGATACGGAGAACGCGCTGGTACGGTACGCCAAGACACGTAATGAGGATGAGCAGCTCGAGCGCGCCGCACGCGATAGCGAGCAAGCGGCCGCGTTGGCGCGTACCCGTTACCGCGCGGGAGCAATCGATCTATACGAAGTGTTGGATGCCGAGCGTAACGTGCTCATTGCACAGGACGCGTTCGCCGATAGCCGTACGCGCAGTGCAACGGCTGCGGTGGCGTTGTATCAGTCATTGGCAGGTGGCTGGCCGCAGCATGACGTGGCGCAACACGTGGCAAGTACAACCAAAGAGTAAAGCCCGTCACGTCCTCTCCTTAAGGAGAGGACGCTGTATCGCGTGCATCAGACAAATTGAGAGAGGTTTGAGGTATGAATGAATTCTGGCAGCACCCACTTTTCAAAACGGGAACTAGAGATCCGGCTGATATGGTTGATCTGTGCGCCGGCGATGCGCAGGGCGCACAGTTTATTTTCAGAGTACGGCGAGAGACGCTGACCACTGACAAACTGAGTGGTTATCTGGTGTTTCCACGCCAGAGTCAGGTCAGTACTTTCAATGGTGGCGTCGTCGAGCTGAAAACCCTTTGTCTCGCGTTGACGTATGAACAAGTGATCCGCGACTCCAGGTTCGATCATCGGGTTTAAGTGCTGTCGCGCGACATACGTCAACAATGCAGTTCGATGTCATCGTGGATTTGGTAGGTTTGCGAATGCCAAAACATCGGCTTGAGGATCAACTTAGGGGCTGCCATCGCTTGACAAGCGGCTAAGTAATCCTCAAATGCTTCCGGACAATGGCGCAACAGTTGAACTGCGTCCGCAGGCCACTACCATTTTTCTTGAAGTAGCGACTAACCGCATCCGTTTTATTGGACTTCACTTCTGCAACGAGGGGCGCCTCGTAGTTCTTAGGAAAGGCTGTAGTAGTACTCCGAAAAGTAATATCCGCCGTATTCCCCCGTTTTTACCAGGCTCTCTCGTACATTATTCGGTACCCATGCTGCAAACGTCTCGCGTTCGCCCTGAAGGCTTTCGCGAGGCGGCAGCACAAACGTTTCAATGCTCGCATGCAAATAATCAGGAAGCTTCTCCTTGAGAATATCTTGCGCATAGGCGGCGTCTACTGCCACGGCCAACGCCAGACGATAACCTTTACTGGTCGCCGCATACACCACTTGTGCGATGTGTAACTCGACTTGGGTGACGCTATCGGCATCTTCTTGATCGTCGTCCATCACGTCGCTCCGTTTCGGTGACCTAAGGAACATGGGGGAGTCCGTCAGCTGATGGCGCCGCCATCTGCATCTGCGGGCAGGCATGGCGTGATGATGAGTGCATCAAATTGGTTGCGCAACGTTGAAATGTCGTACGACATCGCGGCAGAGACGGTCCACAGCGGTATATCGATGGTGCGACAGACCTGCGCGATAAATGCATCACGTTGTTGTGCACGTTTTGTCTGATGCGAGCGGTCGTTAAGTTCCACCACGCATATCACCGTTAAGTCGGTCGCACGGCAAATGACGTAGTCAAAATGTTTCGCCGCAATGCGGTTGAGCGCGGCCTGATGCAAGGGACGACGCAGCCCCGGTTTGACGTGGGCGATGTCGGCCACGCGGACTTTTCCAAACACGCGGTAGTTCGAACCCACGGCCGTGGTCAACCCGGCAAGAAAGCTTCGTTCCGCGGGCGAGAACAGCGCCTTCGCACGCACGTAGGGAAAATTAATCGTTCCCTTGCGCTGAAAGCGCGTGGTGAGGAGTAGCACCACCCCAAACAAGGCGATGGAAAAAACGATGAGGTAGCTGTGCATGGGAACGTGATACCCCGAGAAGTTGTTGTGTGATCGTCGTGCAACACGCGATGCGGAGGCGTGACCCGAATCGGGTCATACGATAATAATTAGTGAAGTCGTGAGGCAGGAGAAACGGGTGGAAGACCAACGACCCTACGAACTGGTCCCGTTGCAACGGCTATTACGCACGTTGGACGAGGAAACGCGCCTTGACCTAGAGGCCATGCCTCGATTTATTCGTTGGTTTGACCATGAGCGCCTGTCGAGCTTTGGCGGTTTGACCGCACGACAGTTGGTGCAGGACGGGCGCGAAAACGATGTGGCGCGTTATCTGGCCACCGTGCTCAAGGGGTTCATCGGATAACGCCTTCCCGTGATCCGTGACGTGCTGACCCGGGCCGGGCCACACTCGAGGGAGTGACCCGAATTGGGTCACTGGGTGACCCGGGGAGGGGAAGTCTCTATAGCCAGTTAATTGCCCTACTCTATCGGCCTATAATTTATCTATTACACTGAAAATAAAACATATTATTGTCATTTTAAGATAGCGAATAATGGCACTTATTTGCTATCTTAGGTTAACGGCGTCATCTTGGCGCCGCCGAGACGGCAGCGATGACCAATCCAATCACCCTCCCCCTACGCGTGGTCGACGCCTTGCAAGAGCTCGCGTCCGTGCCGGCGGTGTCGCCCGACATTCACGCGCCGCGCCCTGCGTTAGCCGCGTCGGTCGAAGCGGTACTCGAACGACTCGGCACCTGGTCCGCGGACTTTGCCGAAGGCAGCGCGCCAGCAACGGTGAAAGCCGTGCGCTCCGACTGGACGCAGTACTTGGCGTGGTGCGAAGCGAATAGGGCAACTCCCCTTCCCGCTTCCGTAGGACAACTGGAAGCGTTTCTTTCCTCGACGATCGACAAGGGACGCAAGCGTGCGACGGTTGACCGTTATCTCTACACGGTCGGTTTGGTGCACATAGCGGCGGGCTTACCGAGCCCGTCGAAGGATCCGGATTGGCCCGTGAAATGGAAGAAATTGATTCGCCGACTGAAGACCATGGGCGGCCATACGCGCAAACAAGCTGGCGAATTGGATATGGCCGGCATCGAAACCATCTTGGCCTCGCTCGGCGATACACCGCGTGATTTACGCGATGCTGCATTGCTATCGATCGCGTCCGACACCCTATGTCGCGAATCGGAATTGGTGGCCATTCGCGTGGAAGATCTGCATCACAACCGGAGGCGCAATACTTGGTCATTGCATGTGCCCTTCTCCAAGACAAACCAAGATGGCACTACACCTGACTATCGTTTTGTGAGCGCCCAAACGATTGAGCGCGTCCGTGCTTGGCAAGCAATTGCCAGTATCAAAGAAGGCGTGCTCTTTCGACCTCTTGGCGGTCGGCCTAAAGCGAATGAGGCGGGAGAAAACCATGCGTTATTGCCCCAGGAAGTGGCGCGGATTTTTCGGCGACGGGCGAAAGCTGCAGGTTTAGAACACGCAATGAAGATAAGTGGGCATTCGACACGCATTGGTTCGGCGAATGATTTAGCCGAACATGGTGCAACGGGAACGCAGATTCAGCTTGCTGGCGGATGGAAGACCGATCGCATGGTCATCTATTACACCCGACGATCTCAAGCAGGAACCAACGCAATGGCACAATTGCGTGAAGCGCGGTCAACACCCGATACCGAAGCGAATATTTCTGCGGTTGCAGATGGTGAGAGGGCCTAGCATAGATGGCTGTGTTGTCGCGATCATACAAAAAAGCTGGGATGATCATGCTTGTAGTTATGTCGATGATCGTACCTTGACGGGCTCGTTTTCTTCCCGCATGCGAAAGTTATACGCTTGGCAGAAAAACGATAAAACCGAACCTACCAGATGCCATTCTGATCTGAAGGAGCCTTCAAGAGGAGGAAGAATGCAGGGCTTGCGAGAGTTACTTTATAGTGTGCAGTCTAAAGCAGGCCCAGACTTTTCCGGTGTCGGAGTCTTGGTTTGCGATGAGCCCGAGAATATTCCGATCTATCCCCTTCGACCATTATCGGTACCTAGGGCGCATACAGCACTGGATGATTATCTCGCCGAGATCAGCACGCTCAGTAGCGAGTTTCACGATGGCTTTCATGTGATATCCACGCAAGGACAATTGCTGAAGGTCGCGCAATACTTTTCGCCGCCAATCGTTTCAAGCGCCACTATTGACTACAGAAGAAGGTTTGGAGGGCGTTACCTTGCCGCGTTATTTGGATCGGCACTCTCGCCGGTTAGTATGGCTGGCATTGCGAGTCATGGTTTTGGAATTGCCCTCTTTCGAGACGGTATTGAAGTCCATTTTGAGGACACCGCATGATCAGCCTCTTACCTATCACGCGTGTGATTAGTTGGATTGCGATGGCGTATGCCGTTGTCATCATCGTCGTGGGCATCGCTTCGTCGACACAAACACCGCTCGGTTGGCATACGGTGCATCAAGCCATCACATACGGCACGGTGCTATCGGCGCTTCTGGGGGCCTTAGCGTCATTCGGCTGGAAGCTTCTATGGAGATTCTTTCCCAGTCTCAATCAACGGCTCTTTCCGCTCCTAGATGGCGAGTGGAGTATGACGATTCACTGGCAACGGAACAATGAGAGTGGTGAGGTGAGCGCGAAAGCAATTATCAAGCAGACGCTCCTCGCTATTAGCATGGAGGTTTTAGCTGATGACTCGAATTCAGAGACGTTAATTGCCCAGCCTAAGCGAGATGCCGAGTCGGGTACACCCATTCTTTACTACGTCTATCGCGTCACACCGAAGCTAAGAAGAGGCGAAACTCAGTCACCATATTTGGGATCGGCTATCCTGAAGTTTTATCCCTTCGTGGATCACATCGAATTGAGTGGAAATTACTTCACAAGTGCCTCTACGGCAGGTCACTTTGAGCTGTCCCGGATATCGACGAGCACTTAGCGCCGACGTCGACCTGCCAATAGCCGATAGGCCGGTCGCGGCGGATGGCGATTTGGCATTTGCATACCAATGATGTTGACGGGCACGCGTGTGACCGAATGGATTGTATCCCCCTGGTAGACTTCGCAATCCATGAAATGTCGACCTAGATACGCGGCACGCTCGTTCCGTGATAAACCGCCCGTGTCGTATGCGCTATGTCCGAGATCGTTCTTGCGAAAGGCCTCATCGCCGACATTGCGCACTACCCACCTGACGCGCGCAAGTGGCGGCAAAACGCCGGGATTGGTAATGTGAAAATCCAGCGTTTCACCGAGACGAACGAATTCGACTTCACCTGTATAGCGTCGGGCAAAGTGCCCGTCCTTGCCGTGAATGTCGATGGCGATGACGGGTGTCGACACCATCAATCCCGTACCCGGCATGGCCTTGGCTAGACCCTCAACATCGGGCAATGGAAAAAGAAAGTCAAAAGCTTCGGCCCAAACTATTGCCGCATCGCCCTCTTCTTCGCATTCGCAAGCACGCGTAGCCGTACTGGCGAATGCGCGTAGCTTCGTCATGAAGGTACGGAACGCATTGTCGTCCAAACGATTGATATTCCGATCATGATCAGTTGCTACGGGGTTTTCTACACGCGGGTCGGCGCGCAGCCGTTCCTCGATAGCCACCACGATCTCCTGCAGCAGGTCATCGTCCTGCAGTTCGCGGTCACCGATATGCGCCACGAAGGCATCTACGCACAAGACAGTTAGAAACAACGAGCTCGGCCGCATTTTAGGCTGCTCGGCGAAAGTGAGCGAGGCCCAAGCCTTGACGTATCGCACGACGCGTCTCACCCGGGCTCGTTCTGGGCCGCCCAATCGTGCCTGGAACCACTTCAACATCTGCTCGGGATCGCTTTGCTCCCATCCCTTGTTCAAAGTAGCTAACTGAGTATTCTTTGTGGTGGTTTCAAAGTGATAAATCGGCACGTCAATGTGAAACTGCTGGTCGAACATGACTCGGGAGCACCGCTGTTTTGCTGGTTCCGAGATATCTTTGACTTCATCAACGTTATCGCGGTAGTCCATCAGCGAGGCTTGCAACAGCGTTCGCAATTGTACGTGCGTCCACTTCTCTCGGTCGAAGGCGTCCCATTCTACGTAGACCCCCAGGTCCACGTCGTATTCGTCTTTGGTATGGATGGGGCGAATCAACGTGTGCAATTTGTAAGAGCCCTGCAACCAAGTGGATACCTCACAACCCGTTCGTCGTGCGATATCTTGGCGCAGGTAAGACTCTAGATCGTCCTTCCTTTCACGCAGGTAGTTCATCTGATCGTCGCTCGGGCGTACGCGTTTGTTGAGCGAGTCCTGATCGGCAGTCGAACTAAAGAATAATGAGGAAGCGGCACCCATTTTACGATTCCTTGATGATCCATTGGCCCGGCGTGTGCGCAAGGAACTGTTTGATCGGCGCTGTTCCCATTACATCGCTTACATCTTTGGCGGCCCAACCCAAGAGTGCATCCCGTGCCGCGTAGCTTGCGTTATCCAAGTTGAGGTTTCGCATCACATCATCCATAGGTGTGTTGTCGATCCGAAGGTATTGATCGCCCAATCGATGCTGGACTAATTGATTAGAGAACTGCTGTTGGGCAGAGAGGATCGTGCGAAGCAATGGAAAGCCCGATGGCTTGAGCCAGTGAGCGACGCCCATATCACGCCGCCGCCCGTGGGGCATGGAGTATCTTGAAGAGAGCGTACCAATGCTTAGCATGCGCACACGATTGTCCGGTTTGCCAAAGAATTTCGACGCTTCGTGCAACGCCACCAAATCGGGTGCGTTGGCAAATAACCCGCCATCCGCAAAGAGCTGATTGTCGATTTCGGCAACAGGAAAATAAATCGGTGCAGCTGCAGTTGCCAACGCCACGTCGATAGCCGCATATTTATGGTCACGCACCCAGTCAGGATGATGGCGGGTCTTTAGGATTTGTTGCTTGCCGGTGGTTAGATTGAGCGTCGGGATGAGAAGAGCGTGCCGCGCATCGCTTAGCAACGCTTGATGATCAATCAGGCCAGCGATCACGTTTTTTAGTGGCTCCGTACGAAATCGGCTGGCGAAAAGTCCGGCTAACTTCGACTTGGGCGGAAAGATTGTCTGGCCATCCTCCTTGAAAGTCTCAACGACTCGGCGCATCGGCACCTCAAAGGCGATGGCTAACGCGATGATGCCGCCAATCGAAGTGCCCGCGATCAAATCAAAACACTGACCGATCGGTCGCCCTGTTTCTTCTTCCAGGCGCTCCAGAACATGCGCCGTATAAAGTCCACGATAACCACCACCGGACAGCGCAAGTATGTGGAAATCCGAGTCGTCGACACGATTCACATCATTATCGAGAGTCATGCGCTTGAACCCCTTTCATTTACCTGTCGAACAACACATGGCCAATGGCGAATGCGACCCTACCTGATTAAACACGCACCGAAGATGCGTCCGAAACGCAATAGTGTGAATTGCGGCCGAGCTCCTCTGAGTTCAAACTCCGGCCGCTTTCGTAGCGGCCCGTCATAGACTCAATGAGGATTGTGCACATTTAGGGTGCGGTGACGAGTTTGGGATCAACCTGGGCAATACCGTTGTGATCGCCACATCCGATCCACCAGTCCTCGTCGGTCCCTGCGATCACAAACAACATTACTTCATGGGTCACCGCTCGAATGGCCGCCCACGCGTGCTTATCTATCGAAGACGGATTCGGGTGCATCTCGGGATGCGTGTGCCATTCGCCAAGATAGTCGATCTTACGATCGGTGTTCTTCCACATTCGAAGAGCCTTCGCTGCATGCGAGGGGTCTTCGCGTTTAAAGGAGATGCGTGTAGCGTGGTCCCCACGTGCTGGAAAGCTAGCCGATACAACGTGTAAGTGGGGATCTCGGCGATAACCGAGTAACACGCCACCTTGTTCTGGAGCGATCTTGCTGCGTTGACGGTGTCGCGCAATGGCGCCCAACACCTCACCTTCAAGCAGGATTAATCCTCCTGTATTAACGGGGTTCACTAGTACGACGTCTTGGCCAATTGGCTTCGCGAAAACCACTTACCCCACCTTTGACGCTTGGATAGGCGAGCTACACACCGGGCAATGCGGTAATGGTTCTGGGTTCTGATTCTTGTTGTGGATGACATCCGCGTTCGGGCGTTCCAGGAAACGAAGACGCGGCGACACGTTGCCCTGCAACCAATCGGCGACCATTTCACTGGCCATCGCAGCAGCGTGCATGGGCGCCGAGACGGCGTAAGGCGTAACGGCCTGGCAACCCCGCATCACCCACTGCGGCTCATCCGTCTTGCCGATGCGAAAGCGTGGCTCGCGTTGGCTTTGCGGATCGTTCTTGCGCAAACAAGCGAAGCAGGCGCCTTTGCGTCCGGAGTCGACCCACAGTGCTTGCACAGCATCGCCCTGCCCGTAGATCCGCACGTATAAGACCGGACACGCCGACACTCCTGCCGTGAGGTGACGAACATTGATCGCTTCACTCAGCGCTTCTTCACCCGTGGCGTCGATCACTAGGTCATCGCGAAACAAAGCATCCACCTTCAGCACATCCCCTACCTCCTCTTCAACATTTGCGGTGGGATGCAAGCGTCGCAACTCAGCGACCAATTCGGTCGCCTTGAATTTGAACAGGGAGGGATAACCCAAGAGGTTCCGACTAACGTTGCCACCTTCCATCGTGTCGTGATCCACGATGCGAAGTCGCCCATGCTTTCCTTGGCCTGCGCCCATTTGAACAAGCGCTTTGGCGACATGACTGCCGATGGCTCCGCCACCGATCAGCGTAATGCGTTTGCCAAACAAATTCTTTTGCTCGAGCCCTAGGTTGCGGGCATAGACGAACTCTGGACTCCAATCCAAGACGGAAAGACGCGTCACGGTAATCTCCCGACTGTGCCGATGAAGCCGCTGTCGATAATTGGTCGCTTTGCGCATCCCCAAGATCCGCTGCGACCTGTCCCCCAGGTCGAAAGTGAGACCCAACCAGCCAGCTGGGCTTCGGATCATCAGGAAGAGGATAGGCATGTTCAGATATGCGCGGTCGTATCCCAAACGATCCTGCAGCGCTTGATACATGTTGGGATCCCACGCCTTCGCCCAGGTAAAAAGGTCATACACCGTTCTTGGAAATGCCTCACTCATAGGGGGCCATCGGTCGGTGTGAAACACCCATCCCGAATTGTTCCCACGATCACGAAGCGTGCGGCCCGTTGAGACTACGATTGAGCGGAGCTGATCAACGTCATCTCCAAACATCGCAAAGGGGAATTCGCCACCTTCCGCGAAGGTGACGTTCATGTGGGTGGTCTTGTCAGCAATCGAGCCCTTCACTACGGGGATTGGTGGCGGCTGCTGGCCGGCGTCCCAGTTCGCCAGATACTCGCGGATGAATTCTCCTTGGCGATAGGTGGAATCACGAGCTAACTCGTTCAATACTACGGTAGCCTGAGCGAGGCATTGCCCGACGGCCGCCACCGGATCGTGGCGGTTGAGCAGTACCGATCCGGGCGTGAAATAGCAAAGTCCATTCAATGCGCTCAAATGTGCCTGGACACCGTCCAGACACGCAGGGCGTTCGATCACCCGAATGTGTGGATAACGAATGAAGTCCCAGTCACTAATCGTGATCTCGACCGGGACATCCCCGAATAGACACATCAGGTTGCCCCGAAACCGCAGCGTCTCCCTGCGCCGGTTGACATAGGCCAAACCTCGCTCAACCAGGTATTGGGACACCGCGATTTGTGCCGGTGTCATCATTGCTCACCCCGCATAAGACGAATTGACCTTGGGTGCGATCACCTCGCGGGCTGGCGTCGCACGAATACGGTCAGCCGGATGGTCGTCTACGATGTCAGCTTCGCGATGTGGCAAGCGCGCACCGAAATGTCCACGCAGTGCCGCCAGCACGGCAAGCTTGTCCAAGCCTGGCTCAGTCATGGCCTGGCGTAAGGTTGTGGCCAGTTGCGTCAGACGCTGATGCGCATCCAGTCGACCCTTCGGGTCCATGCGATTGAAGTTGTGATCGGCATCAATACCCTCTTCGTGGTAATCGTGCAGTACAGCCTCGGCAATGGCATATGCGACGTCGGCCAAAGTGCGATCATCCCGGGCAGGCCATTTTGCAAAGTGGCGCGTCGCAGCGAGCATCAACAACACTGAACTCGGACCGTTCGTCTCCCATTGCATATCGCGCCATGCTTTTAGATAGCGCCAGCAGCGACGCAACTGATCACCCTGAGTATCGGCCTGATCGCGAAACCAACGCGCAATCGCTTCCGCGTCTGACCGTTCCCACGTTCCATCACGGGTGGCGACCATGAAGTCGTCAAAGTCGTCCCAGTCCTGCTCGGGTTCGAATTCATACGCTTCGGCGAGCAACTGTCGGTTCAACGCGCCATCCATGGCCTTTTGCATATCTGCGTATTCCACATGGCGATCATTGACCTGCAGAAATTTTTCTTTGGGGGCGGCGTACAGCGCAACATCGATGTGCGCGCCTTGCCCCACGTGCACGCGGATACATCGCGGCTTGTTTTTACCAGGGTGCCACCCTTCTTGTTCACAGAGCTCTTTCAACAGGCGTTCCACTAGGTCGAAGTAAGCGGACGCCGCCACGCGGGGAGTGGCGGCGTCCTCCCAGGCGTCGACGGGCAAATAAACACCGTAATCCCAATCCATCTCCTGGGTTGGTTGTGCAGGTTGAACGCATGCCCGATAAGCCCACGAACCCTGCGTTTTAAAACGCGGTGACACTTTTTGCGGTAAACCCAAGATATCCATAGACGCGGCTTCGATGCCACGCAGCAGATGATCGCGAATTTTATTCTTTGCTGCTCGTAATGCACTTTCTTGAGTGCTCGTGGGGACGATGGCGTCATAAAGGCCGCCACTACCGGCGAACAGGGCATGAAACTTACGCATAGGCTTGTTCTCCTCGCACCGCGCGGGCGCCGTAATGGAAGGTGTTCGTAGCAGCCGAATACGCCAACAACTTCCGAATGAGTGGTTCGTTCAACATCTTGCGAGCGCGATCATCGGCAAACCTGCGCAAAATGCGCCGCGCTTTCTCATTGGTGCAATCCAACTCCACCGATTTTTCCAACGTGCCATCAACATTATCGTCCGCGCGGAAATAACGCTCCTCTGTGAGGCGATGGCGCAACATGTAATCCGTCGTGGTCTCACTGGATGAGATGGCCAAACCGAAAAGCCGCTTGGGCATGTTCAATGGGTTGAGCGTTCCCCAATCGAACATGCCACCGCTTCCACTTTCGGCAGGCCCGGCGTTGACCTTTACCGACATCGTTCCGATCGAAAGTAGTCGCACCGCCGAAGCAGGCACGTCCATGAAGTGCTCCATTTCATGAAGGGCGAGCAATCCGGGCGAATTGGCGAAGAGCCCACCATCCACAAACTGCCTATCATCGACGACGTGACGTGGGAAATACCGAGGCGCTGCACTGGTGGCCAACGCGACATCGACCAGCCGCAGTTTGTAGTCATTCCGGAACGAAGGATCATGGGGCGTTTTAAAAACGGTGGGATTGCCGGTGCCGTAATTGATCGCAGGCACGATCACACGATGGACGCAGTCACCCAGCTTGCGCTTGCCGAAGATATCCTCGCTCGCCAGAAGATTCGCCAACCCCGTCGGCGAATACAGCGACTGGAAGATGCCGGACCACGAGCGACGCTTGAAGATGCTGTCGCCGTGTTCTTCGAACAGGCCGACCAACCGTGATGTAGGGATTTCGCAGGCAAGAGCCAGCGCGAGGATGCCGCCGATGGATGTGCCGCCCAGTAGGTCAAAATGGCGCGCGATGGGCTGACCGGCCGCCTCTTCTAGGGACGCCAGCAGTTTGGCGCTATACAACCCCCGGAAGCCGCCACCGGACAACGCAAGAATTTGGCCCTGGCAGGCCATAGATTCAGCCATATCAATACCCCACAAACGGTGAGCCCGGACCCCGGTCGCTGCCAGGTCCCTCGCCGGGCCTCAATCGGACGCATGTGGACGCGCGTCACATTTTTCAAGATCGAACCCAACACTTTGTGTGGTCCAGGCGTACTGACACCCATTAGTAGTGGTTTTGGATCGATTCAAACCGCTCCCGGAGGACAACTGTCTGAGCCAGCAGCCCTCAAGTTTCGCGCCGGCGGGTCGATAGCCTCTCGGCCAATCCCCTGGCCGCCCCTTGGAGAACCTCATGTGGAAATTGAAACTCGGTGCGATCAGCGTGATCGCAGCCGTGACCCTCGTGTGGACGGTCATGGACGTGTGGCACGGACTGTGGTGGCAGGCGCTCGCCACCGTGTCAGCCGGCACGATCGTGACCCTCAGGTCATTGCGTATCGGAGAAGGCGATGTCCCATGGGTCTATGTCGTGGCGATTGCTGCCTTTGGTTTGGGTGGGATGGGTCATTTCTTTTTTGAAAGTCCGCTCACCAATGGGAATCGTCAGCAGGCTCTGCTCTCCCTCACCGGTTCCTTCATGACCGTGTCGACGACCATGGGCCTACCTAAAGCGGCGCAGGACGAAGCGATGGCCGGGGTGATTGCCTGCTCCATGGAACCGAACAAGGATGCGTTGACCACGACGACGGATGCAATGAAGGCGGTTTATGAAACACCCGGAATGAGCATGGCAGACCGGGCCATCGGACCGCGGAACCCACCGTCACCGGAAGAATGCATCAACGCCTACCGGCAGACGCGCGCCATGCTCCCCTGGGCATTCCGTGAAGCCGAGAAAGACAATCCTTGGTTATTGGCGCAGTTGTAGGTAAACGCATTACGACAAAAGTAAGAAACAGGGTGGCGCGCGTGACGCGCCCACCCTTTGCGGGAAGAGATCAACGCGGACGGCGAGCAATGGGGGCGACGCGCCATCTTTTTCTTCGTGAACGTGTTCACCGAGGCGTCGCATGCGAAAGCGTTTTTAGATGGGACGCTCTATTGCAAATGCGCGCGCCGATCGGTGCGTTCAGGTAGGGTGATTGCCCTGTTCAGGGCACCCCTTGAAATGGACCAAAGCCATCCCCAATCAATACCCACCACACCAGGCGTGAGCGGTGTGGGCGCTCATTGCAATGTCAATCGGCGTCCGGGACTCCCGGCCACCGAACCACATTGTTCCGAGTAGCTGAGCAACGATGAGCTGGGCAGAGATGTCCACGCGAGTAATCCTCAGTGAGCAGTTTAATATCAGTGTGATTGCACCAGCGGCGATGGGGCGACGCCCTATCGAGAATCCTTCGGGATTCCGGAAGCTGAGGGGGGTAGCATGGGTAGCCGCATCCCTCTCCCTCAGCTAACTATGGGCAACGACCCACTACGCACTCGTCCCTACCTTCACTTCGATGAGCCGCCACGCCGAAGCGTGATCGCTGCGGCAGTCGCCGACCCTGCGCACGTAGCCAGGTGGGAATTCTTGCCCTTGATTACGCAGATCAAGGTAATTCGCAAGATCAAACGCCAAGGGACGGTATTCACGCCCAAGCCGAAACTTCGCCCCATCAGCTACGCGTCCCATCATGACGCGGCGTTATACGCTTATTACTCGGCAAAGCTGACCAAGCAATACGAGCAACGCTTGCATACGCTCGGCCTGAGTGAGGTAGTGACCGCATTTCGAACCGGTGACGGTCGATGCAACATTCATTTCGCACGCGAAGCATTTGAGTGGATCAAAACGCACCGCCCCTGCGTTGCACTCGCCTACGACATCAGCGGCTTCTTCGACAACCTCAATCATCGGATATTGCGAGACAAGTGGGCCGACATCATCAAGGAGCGATCGCTGCCCGCGGATCATTACGCGATTTACCGATCACTCACCCGCTATTCCGCCGTCCAGCAGACCACGCTTTTTGCGACGTTTGGAATCAGCATTCATTCCCCAAAAGCCTCAGGCCGCACCCGCGTGTGCACCCCCAATGCGTTCCGGACGCGTATTGCCGATGCGGGTCACATCGAGGTGCACCAGCTGGATAAAGGCATTCCCCAAGGGACGCCCATAAGTGCAACGCTTTCCAACATCTACATGCTGGACTTTGACCGCAAGGTCGCGGAACAGATTGCGGCCTGGGGTGGACTTTATCGTCGATACTGCGATGACGTTCTCTGCATCGTTCCACCGGAACACGCGGTTGAGGCTAAGGCGTTCATTGAAGCGCTCGTGACGTCCATCAAATTGGAAGTGCAACCGGAGAAGCTCGAGGAATGCGCCTTTGGCGCTCCCGGAACAACCACCAAGCCAGCGTTGCAATACCTCGGGCTGACCTACGACGGACGCAAAGTGCGTCTTCGAAGCGGAGGAGTCGCCAGGTTCTACAACCGAATTCGAAAAGGTGTGCGACAAGCGAAGCGTGCGAGAGCAAAGGCAGCCCGTGTAAAAGGTGTATCTCTTTCATCAGTGGCCATCAAGCGCGGCAAACTCAATCGTTCTTATTTATACGCTGGTCCACGAAACTACGTCTCTTATGCGACGCGCGCTGCGCGGCTTACAAAAAGCGACGCCATCCAACAGCAAATTGCACGGCGCACGCGTGCGCTCGACGACGCCATCAAAGGCCCCGAGGCGGACGAATAGCTGACCGTTGATGCGCCTCATGAATGTTCTGCTCTGTTTCAAACAACCTTTAGCCCTTCGCCTCGCGATACACGTTACGCACAGGCAGTGATCGGTAGCGGCACCTTGAAGCCACGCAAACCTCAACACCTGTCGAAAGAACATTCGAACACCAGTGAGAAGCTTGACGCGAAGCACGATCCGATGACCAAACGCGTCACATTTCCGGCATCTCCCGCCGGGGGCCAGCACAGTCAAAACGCATCTGACGGCCGCTCCCGACTTAGCCATGCTCACGTCGACCCTCTGCGGTAGGTATCTGTCTAAGCGAGCAAATTTCGCTCAGACCTAAACTCGCAACAATTGCCGATGGCCGCACTGCGTGAACACCACGCTTTAGCGGCACGCTTCCTGCTTCGTGGAACCCCGCCAGTGCGTTGGAAGCTTTACGCACCGACAGGGACGGATTTCGCGGCATCAGATGCCCGCGGAACCGAGGGCTTATTGAAGTTGCGCCGATCCGCGCATGGAAACTAGCAAGGAGCAAGTGGAATGCTTCCAGCACTTTGGCGTCGCGACCGAGCCGCGCTATTTCTCCGCCGATTAATGAGCGGAACGGCCTTCCTAGGCTGTTTATTGTTGGCTCTGCCCAGCATGGCCACGTCTCCGGACAGCAAGGTCTACTTTGCTGGGGTCGCGTATACGAGCAACGCCGCCGCCATCGGCCAAGCTTTTCCGCACGTTTCGACCGCACTGGCCAGCGGCGGTGATGCGGCACTTAACCAGCGCGTTCGAACGTTCCTCCAAAGTCAAACGCTTCCTGAAACGATTGCCTTTGATTCACTGGGTTCCATCAAGGACGCCGCCAATTCCACAGCATTGGCGCTTGGCGTGGATCGTGAAACCACCTCGGTCGAACACATCGGCAGCGTCTACAAGTTGCGCATCGAAGTGTCGGCCCAAGCGCTCTTCTTTGACTTCAAAGAGAAGCAAGTGCTCGGCGGCTTTCCTTTCATCATCGATTTCATCGACGTAAGCCCGACCCTGCCGAGCGATGAACAAATACAAGCTGCGTATCACAACCTTCTCTTTGGTGCGCCGGGGCAACACGATTTGGCCAGTGAGTTTGCCAAAACACTGGCCCGTGCTTCCGTACCGTTGGCGTCGAACAAACATCTTCGAGTGACTTCTTCCACCTTGGGGCCGAAAGCGCTTGATTACCTGCACCAATACGCACCTCAAGTTGACGCCTCCACACTTCCCCAAGAAGTCGCCGAAGCATTTGGTACCTACTTGGGCACCAACCAACACCTTTCAGTGCTGCCCTACAGCAGCAATCAAGCACTGGGCTCCTCGATGGCCGCGCGGTTCATCGAAGGAGAAGTCTACGATTTAAAGATCCCCGAAGCCGATTACGACATTCACTTGAACGTCGCGGGCTTCAAGAAAATTGCCCAGTCTCAGACCAGTGTCGATGCTCTGTTCCTCTATGGAGCGTTTGTTGACATCAGCGTCCTCGAACCGCTGTCGGGCAACGTCTATTTCTCGCAACGCGTCAAGCAGGGCGAGTCCAAGACGGTGCCTATCACGCAGACCTCCGTGGACGACTGGCCGGCAACGCACGACACCCTGCTTAGCCTTTTTGACAATTTCACGCGCTCACTTTCTGACTCCAACAACCCATGGTTGAAGTCAGGCTTGTCAGACGACAAGCAAGCCCGTGATCAGTTTTCATCTCTAGGGGAGTTAATCCAATCATGTCGATGAAGCCGTGGCTTATCGGCGCGCTGGCTTTCAGCGTTGCCGCGCTGGTCGTTCCTGTGCACGCGCAAACTGTTTCCGAAAAGGGGATGGCCAACGTGGAGTATACGGGCTGGTCGTTGGGCGCCCCCGAGCGCCAAAACGCCTTGAGGAAAGCCGAAGCCAATGCCTTGGAGCGCTATATCGCCGATAGCAATGCGGCGAAGTCTCGTATCTTTGAAGCACAGCGCGATCGCATTACTGCCCATATCGATGATTACATCCTGGGCACCACCGTCCTGACCGAAAACCAAGACAAACAAGCCAAGACGTATAGTGTCGTGATCCGTGCCGACATCAACAGCACGCGACTGATGAATGACCTTGGCACTGGCTCGGCTTCCGCATCCGATATCGCTGCTTCGGGCCGTGGAACCATGACGTTCCTATTCCTGGCACGTAACCAGTCCAGTGTGCAGAGCTTCGACGACAAGGTCTACAAGCGTACAGACGTCGACAACAGCATGTCGCGCTCTACCAATGAAGGCGAGTCCGTCCAGGCCCACGACGTCAGCACTACCGACAGCATGCAGCAGCACACGAGCGATGCGACCACTACCGGTGGCAGCGTGACCCGTAAGGCCGACAAGGTGGATTGGAGCGTCACTAACGCCGGCGAGGTTGACACTGCCATGACAGGTGTCTTCTCGGACGCTGGCTACGACGTGGTTGAAGCGGATCAAGTTGAAGGTGCAAGCGGTGGCCTCGTCAACATCGCCAACATTCGCGATGCATACAGCCATGGCAACGACCTGCCCTCCACGGTGATGTACAACACCACGCAAGGCGTGCAGCGGGCAGGCATCGGTTACTTCGCTCTGGGCACGTTAGACGTCGGCATGCCCGATCGCGACCCCGTCAGCGGCAACATGCGCGTCTTTGTCACCGTCACCGGCAAGGTGTTCAACGTTCAAGGACGCTTCGCGCGCACGCTCGCCTCGATTGGGCCGGTGCAATACGCCGGGTTGGGTCCGGATGCATCCGTTGCCCGCACCAACGCGCTCAAAGAAGCCGCCAGCCAAGCCGCCCATCAGATGGTGGATGAGCTGAGCAACAAAGGCATCCATTGATTCCACGCAAGGTTGCGTAAACCAATCACTATCACAGGGGACACATCATGAAATCATCCAAACTTTTTCTCGCCGCGAGCATCACTGTCGGTCTTTTTGCAGCCACCTCCGCAAGCGCACAGTTTCATCTTCCGACGTCGCTGAGCAGCACCTCTTCCGGTTCATCGACCGACGCACTGGCCGCACAAGATGCGCTCGTCAAATCTTTCGTGGCATCGCAGAGCGAAGTGCTGGCCGCTCAATCACTCTTGGCCCAGGCCTATGGCCTGAAGGATCAAGCCAAACTGTGCGATGACCAGCAAAAAGCACTGCAGAGCACGAGCCTCGATACGGAGACACTTGAAAAGACCGTGGACATCTCCAGCAAAGCTAACGATGAGATCACCGCGCAGCAGGCCAAACAGGCCACGCTGACGGCCGAAGAAAAAGAGTATTACGCGCAAAGCCTGCCCCACTTTGCCAAAGGTGTGCTCGGCACGCATGACGTCATCGTCCAGGCGGAGAAGTTCACTACGACTGCAAAGGGGTCGATGAGTGGCTTGTCGGGCCTGACCAGCGGTATGACCAAGTTGAAGGCCGGCGCTTTTGTCGCGAAGTCGACGCCCTCCTATTCCAAGAACTTGTTTGACGTATTCCGCAAAACGATGACCATCAGCCAGAACAACGGCGTCAAGGTGCCCTCCGATGCGACCCAGGCACTGGGCGGGCTCGAATAAGGCTAGCGCGATGACCCCCTCTTATAGGTTGAAACTCATCTACGGTGGCCTTTTGGCCACCGTGTCATTGGCCGCTTGCCAGCAGCATGCGGCTCCCTCCACCACTGCGGCTGCGACGCCATCCGTGGCGGCAAGCCAAGCCGTTGCGCAGACGCCCAAACCGATCCGCACTAATCCAGACTTTGGCGGCGTGACCACACAGCATGTCGAAGTGACTGCGACAGGCCCTACCCTGGAAGCGGCAGTCGACAACGCCATTCGGATGGCCATTGAAGAGGTCAACGGTAAGCAAGTCAGTGGGGGCACCGCCCAATTTGCGACGGGTGTAAGCGCTTCATCCGGCGGTCAAAGCGCGGATGTCTCTTCATCGGCCTATGCCAATTGGGTCGCCAGTGCGACCTCGGGTGCTGTCTCGCATTTCCAGTTGCTGTCGCAGAAACAAGTCAACACACCGACCAGCACGGACGAAGAAAGCCTCAAAGCCAACCAGGGGGCAAGCTGGAATAAGGGCAATGTGGATGCCTCTGCTAGCGCTAATGCATCAGGAGGCGATGCGTCGGCGAATGTAGCCGAGGGCGTTAAAGGTTCCTGGGATCAACACCAAGGCGCGGCGCAGGTGGACTATCAAGGGAAGCACACCGAATATGCCTCGCAATGGGAAGTTCGCATTGGTGCCGATGTCGCCACCTACCGTGAAGCTGCGAGCGCCAAATTGACCCGCGTGGTCGTGGCCCAACCGCAAGTCCAAGGCGCCACGTTCCAGGTTGGCGATAACACCATCCCGGCCGACTCCATTGCGTCGGACATTCAATCCAAGATTGCCGAAGCACTGACCCAGACCCATCGTTTTACGGTCCTGGATCGCACGGCGGATGCGCAGATTAATCAAGAAATCGGCCTCATCCAGTCGGGTAACGCAACGCCCTCCGATACCGCAAGGCTGGGTCAGCAATTAGCGACCGATTTGATCGTCATTCCGACCATCAATCGGTTTGAATATGTGCGGCACGAGCAAGCTTTGCGTATGGCAAATCGCACGCTGGTGAGTTATTCCGGCGGCGGCGAGGTGTCGTTCCGCGTGGTCAATGCTGCAACGGGTCAATTGGTCATGTCGCAGTCGTTCAACTATGCCTTTCCTTCCACAGAACCCACGACCATGGGCGTCTCGGTGGATGGCAACAAGCTAGCCTCTGACATGATGGACGCAATGGACCGCAGCATCATCACGTCAATTTTGCAAAGCACGTACCCACTTTCGGTATTGCAGCTTCAGGGCCGCAACGTCGTCATCAACCAGGGCGGTGATGCAGTTCAAGAAGGCGCTACCTATCAGGCAGTCAACCTTGGTAAGCCGATCGTTGATCCGCAGTCGGGTCAATCGCTAGGTCCCATGGAAACACCATGCTGCAGTGTGCAGATCGATCGCGTAACCCCCAACCTCTCGTATGGACATATCGTGGAAGACAATGTTCATATGGACGCATCCTTCACTCCTGGAAGCATGGAGCTCCGTAAACAGATCGCCATGAATACACCCTCTAGCACAACGGCATCAGCGCGATCTGAGCAACACGCAAAACCTCACGCAACTGCTAAATCAAAGGAAACACCATCCACCAATGATTCCAATTGGTAGTTTAAGCGGGTCATACCCCTCCATTTGGCCCACGGTACTAGTGAGAGCGGGCTAACTTTGTCATCCATCCTGTAAGGCTTCGTCGGCGCGGTATTGTCCGGCGAGCCTCATGCCGGTGATGTCGCCTAAGGGGGAAAAATAACCGGCATGCTAAATCTGCTTAGGAGATCGATCCGGATGGAGTCACAACAAAATCATGCCGTGGATGTGTCCGATGTTTCTCATGGCGCCGCCGCATATAGGTCTGTTACGTATTGTACCGGCGGTCTAATCTCGTTCCCGTTAGATGGCGGTAAATTTGGCCTGGCTCCTGTCTGGAACGACGGTAAAGTTGAACATACAGTTCTTCCATCCAACCATGCCTTGGCTGAAGCGACAAAAAACCTTGGCGTTCAAACAGTCGGCACCAATCAGATCATTGATGATGGCATTGCATCCACGGAAATCTGGCGTCCTCGTGATAGCCTGATGACCAATGGACTCAGCGGTGCCGATACGTGGGCAGCTATTTCGACTGGAGCGCATTTAGACAAGAACGATACCTATGCGGATGCCGCAAGGTATGTCTCTGTGTCGATGCAAGCTGCGGGTGTGCGTCTGCGTGACGTGGCTAAGTGTCATCATGCTCAGTTGATCGAGGCCTTGCTGCGCAAGAAGGAGGTCACGGTCGGTTTTAAAAACGTGCCGCTGTTGGATTTGTACGTAGCCTTCCACTCTCTGGCATCCGAGCTGTGCAGTGCTCGAGATCATCTGGTTCGCATTGCAGCGCTGCACGTAGGTGCTAAAGAATCCCTAGACGATATGATTCGCCTGGAAGCGTGGCTAAAGAAGGAAGCCAACCAACACCACGCTGCAGAGCCGCTCACGAAATTATTAACGTCAGCCTGGGGCACAAAAGAATTGCCCCAATGGCTACGCAAGCTCAGTGATGTTCGCAATCAGATGGTGCACCGTCAGCCGTTGGCGGCCAACCCTGCGGCAGCTATGTTGCGACTAAGAGAGGCGACGGCTCCTTTGGTAGGAACTATTAAGACGATTCGACTGGCTCCCGCGCCGCATGACGAGAAGTATCTCTCACTTACGCCCGACCCATTTGAAACGTTGCTCGGATATTCCGAACGTGTGCAGCAACTGGTCATCGAAGCGAGCAAGCTGGCTCATTACAGGCCGACTTTGATGGCTTTTAAAAGCACGGCATGAGCGGACCGACTGGGAGCAGGCACTTGTCCAATATACGTGTTAGAGGGCCGTGACTAGGTATCGAGCGCCACGCGTACTTCCTCACCATGGAGATAAGCCGGTGGTCACCAGGGGCTCCCGACCGGGTTTATTTGATCCTGCGTGATGCACTTTGATCAGGCTGAGGTGCTATTGCTAACTCAATGCATTCAATTCCGTGCGGTCGCATCTTGTTGTCTAACGCTTGAGTTAATGCGGCGCCGTCGGCGTCCGCTTTATGAGTAGCTAGGTGTGTGCACGCTAGCACAACGTGTACCACGGCACCGATGAGCTGCCACCCGGGTGTCCGCGAGCCGGACAAACGTCCGTGCCACGAATGACATAGTGTGGAATAGAGGAACTCCCCGCTGAGTGGCCGCGCGCCGGGCAAAGCTCATTGCCACGTATTTGGTAATGCGGCACCGATGAGCTTCCCTCAACATGCCCACGAGCCGGGCAGACATCTGTGCCACGGATTGAATAATGTGGAACGGACGAACTTCCTCCGGGATGTCCACGTGCTGGGCAGAGTTCATTAGCCATTGTTGCTTTCTCCAACGTCGCCCTTGGTCGATTGCATATCTTCCACATGGTCATAGCGCATGACAATTTTCATCTTTTCGTCGCGCACTTCTGTAGTCGTGGAGAGATCGATGGGTGTCGTTCTGGGATGTCCATACGTATTGCGATCCAGCGGCGTGCTAGTGGGAAAAAGGGGCATCGTAATGTTCAACCCTTGCAGATGGGCGTCGTGATCACGTGAGGTTAGCGGTATCTGATAGGCCTGGTTTGCAAACGATAGAACCAAAAACATGTATGGAAAAGGTGCCTCTTCCTTCGCCCGCCGTAGCAGACTCGCCTGTACTTGATCGTTTGGCAACGGTCCGGGATGCATGGTTTGATAAATCGTGCTCCCTCCAATTGTTCGGACGCTGTGATCGGGATTCTTTATCCACTGCATGAGGTCGTCGAAGTTCGCAAGTTCGGGCGCGGGCATCATGGTTAGTCCGATCCGGACGAATGCTTTCATGACAGCAGCCGGGGTGTAGGGGTCACGTGGCAAATCGAATGTAATTGCTTTCTTTTCCTCATCCACCGTATGCGGCATATGGTCTTGATGCGCGGAGATCGCTAGACCTCCCTTTGCTCCTCCCTCTATCCGCCAGCCTGATTGCCCCTTCCCGACTAACTTGGGAATGCCGTTTTGACCGTGAACACGCAACATCGTGCGGGCCGGCTTCGTCCAGTTGCCAAGATCGTTTTCAATTCCACCACCAAATATCTCGTTGCATGTGTCGCACTCGTAGTAGCTGATCAGACCTCTATTGCCTAAAGACTGAGGGACGACGTGTGCCTTCTTGCTGAAAGAAACCTCAGGTTTCATCTTGCTGCAAAACCGACAAACACGTACGTCTTTTTCACCCAGACGTTCACTGTAACCTTTCCTCATCCACCAGAATCCTATTTGTTCATAAGTGTTCTGATAGAAGGCCAGACTTTGAAGCTCTTCTGCGGAAAAATTCATCGTGGAATCTCGCTGTGGAAGTTGGGTTTATACCGCAGCCCCGTGGGTGGCTATCGCGAAGAGCCCGCCGCAGGAGTAGCAAGCCCGTCAGATTTATTCTGGGCCATGATTGCCAAGGGATTACCAGGAGGAGATGACTCCACCCACGTGATTGCCGACAACGGAACAGTGCTCGCGTAGCCGCTTCCCCATAGTGCACAGAACTGTGGGCCACAACCGATCTCTCTTTGCTCGGAGAGATCGCCGTTGGGCAGCTTCACAGTAACTACTGGCGCGTTCTTGAAGTTGTTGTCGGCCGCAATTCTTGCCTCATGTGCTCCCAACCGAAAAAAGGGCACCGTCAACAGAGCAAACGCGAGTGTCAATCCAAAGATCAGCTCGTAGACGAAACAAAAGATTAGAAAAATCACTAGGAGCCTTAAAAACACCGCGGCGAGCGGTCTCCGTCGTTGACTCTCCACATGTCCCGTGGGTTCGACTTTCTGCTTAGCGCGTTTGTTTCCTAACCGTTCGAAAAAGTATGCAAACGCTGACCAGATCAGTCCCCCGCTTGCCATCAGAAAAATCAACCAGAGCCAATGGACCCTAAGCATTTTGCCGACGGCGTTTGCGAGCAACCCCACCGTGTCACCCCATGCCTCTATACCATCGATCAGCATGCCGGACGTGTCCAAGGGAAACATCCCCTGGTCGAGATGGAGGTAGTCATACCAACCATCGTGATAAGCGCGACCGATAAAATAAGTCACCGGTGTCATCATCGCGAAGAAGAGCGTCACCGCGGTAAATATCTGAACAGTCCGTTGAAGGCGCGTTGACGGAATTAGCATTGGCGGCTGATGGGTAAGTTGATGCGATCCCGTGTGCGACATCAGAGGCTCCTTGGCGTTGGCGCAACGCATTCCGTCGGTCGGTGGCGTCGCCTGTCGTCTTCGAGTTCTATCGACGCCTTCCAGGCAACCTTGAATTGGGCTGGAGCGGCGATATCGAAAGGCTTACCCTTTTTTCATGGAGGGTTCTCCCGTTCGGTCTCAAAAAGTGAGACCACTAATTCTTATCGTGTGAGCGACCGTCTCCACCACGGATGGTCGGGGACGGTGATCCGGTGTGCGCCATGGGGTTTGTATGTCCAACGTTGACAAAATTTGCCTGCGGCTTCTGGCCCGGTGCTTGGTCCCAGGAATCATCGCAATCCCAATTGCGATGGGGCTTTCCGGATTTTCCGATGCTTTCCCTCGACTTGGGGCATCGTCTTCGTCCGTGGATATTCCTTGGCTCGTCGCGTTGGTGATCGTTTTGGCGAGCATGGGAATTTTCGCCTTCCAAGCCGTGCGAATCTGGCGGTGGACGTCGACTGCTCCTCGCGCGCCTTCGTGAAGGCCCTACGGGTACTATCGTCGATGCCTGGGATACCTTTCTAACCACGTTAAACTGTCGTTGTGAGTCGGACTGGCTGTGCGTCGAATTAGCGTTGGACGCTTGCACTGGAATTCCAATTCACTACCACGACCACGCAGTTCCTCGCACGACAGCGATAAGCACTAACCAAACGCACCAGATCACGCGGACTTTGCTGTTCGATTACCGAGTTCAGCACAAGCATGCGAATATCCTCTAGTGATGAATGGCATCAGCCGGGGTGAAGCCCGGCTGATGATTTTCACCGCCGATCTCGGCCAATCATTTTCAAAGATGAGATCAGGAACGTCAGCTAAGAAATCGACGTTGCTCGCCCCTTGTTCGGGTACGACCTACCATGCAGACCAGATCTAGGTTGTGTCACCCGAATGGTTTTGCAATGTGAAAAGTCTCGGAGTAATGAGCCGCCGCTCAAGCGCCCACGCACCTTTTCGAGCACAAACGCGTTGCCGAACCAGCGGCGGACGCTTCCCAATGCTCAGTGAATAAGAACGACGGCCCAATCGGACAAGCGCCCACAGCTTCATATTGACGGACTAACGGATATGCACTCCTGTTGAGTCAAACTCAGCGCTTTCGTTCCCCTTTGGCAAAAAAGAGTGCCAATGCTGCACGCGTTGAGAAAAAACATTCAAATGATGATCGCCCAAAAGTGCTAAAGATTGCTTTCGCAATGCCAGCGGTTCAGCACATACATCCAGATCTGGAGGGCACCCGGCCGTTTCCTCGGGATCCTTTGCTAGTTGCCTTAATTGAACAGCGGCACGGTGGTAATACGCCAGGATATAAGGCCTTGAACGCCACGCCTCCGTAGAGAGTGGAATCTGGAGTAGTAAGAGCGTAACGCAGCCGCACGCTGGCACCCAGCGTCGAATGGAGTTGCGCTCTAACTTTGGCCGATCTTTTCGCTGACAAACTCCAGCCATCATCATTAAAAGCGCGAACAAATTGAGTTGATATCGAAGAACGTATCGGCCCTGTTCTAGGTAATGGTCACCATAGGTGGTTACGCGAAAAACGAGAATGCCGCCGAGCCACCCGTAATAGAGAAGCATGAGACAGACGGAGATGAATATTGGCAAGTTGTAAGGGGCTCTCGCCGCCTTCCACCAAAACCATCCGTGTGCGGCCACTAGAGCCAGAGCAATGGTCACTTCCATTCCCGTCCACGATGCATCAACCAGCATCTTGAAATGACTGGACATCACCATGGATTGCACCAACGGTGTCGCAAACCATGACCATACGTCGCCCGCATGCAAATGATCGACCAATAAACCTAAATAATGAGGCAGTGGAAACTTCGGTATGCCACGGACCAATGGGGCAAACATATAACACGTTCGTATCACGACCATGGATAAAACCACGACTAGAAGTAGTGTCCAGACACCCCGGTCGCGCCGTCGATGGTCAACGAGCAGCAGTATCCCCAACGCCATCAGTCCCGCGACCACCGTAATCACTGCACTATCGTCATCGACAGCACCTAGCCAGAGTGTTACTCCTCCCAAAAGCACATAGCGCTTGTGGTTTAAGGCGTGCCAGAGAACCCCCCAGAAGACAAGTATCGGGACTAAGGTTAAATACTCCATCGTTACCAACGACCACGTCCATATTTCCGTTGCATTCAACGAAAAAATGACCGCGCAGATAGATGCCCAAGCAAGTTCGTTGTAAGCATGTGTTGGCCCGGCACCCGATTTCGGCATCAAGAAAAAGCGAATCATCAACGCACATAGTGCAGCCGCAAGCACCCCCACGATGGCCTCGAGCGAGAAATCTAAGTCAAAATAGCGTAGCTCAGCCCACAAAATTGCCTTAAACATGGGCTGCGCATGATCGAGGCCTCTTCGCCTAACAAAAAAATCAGCAAAAGTCAGCGTCCCATTGAGTGCTTTACGAACAAACACGTCGAGAAAGTACCAGGCATCCGAGCTGATCACCGGGTTTGTCGTGCGCAAGACAAAATAGAGTGCATTGGTAAACGATAGGACGAATACAGCCCATGCAAATAGGCGGACAATCTGGCGCCTCTTATCAGCGAGCACGGATACCCTTGTGGCATCGGGCGAACGGGGTGCGATGCCGATCGATGTCGCTGTCGGGCACCGCCGCCAAGCGGACGAGCATGGACTGCTTGTCCGCACTCAGCGGTGTGTTGGCTTCGAGAGTGAAGGCAGTCGTTTTTTCAGCAGTCTGGTTACTCATTTGGTCGTGCCCTTACGGAGTCGGCGACGTACCACTTAGGGAGCCCACAATGCATACAGACCTTTGAAGCAGAGTTCACTGCCAAAAAATTTGGCTTGTAAAATTTTTTCCCACATCGAGGACAGCGGAACGATGACGCAATCGCATTGAGTCCAATGAGTGCAATAAATAGACAAAGTCCGAAGATCTTTTCGGCACCACGAAATTCAGGGAACGACAATACAAACAGGATCAATATGCCGGCAATGAAAACACTCCAAAAAGCATTTTCGATAAACCGTAACCTGCGCCACACATCCGCGTACTTTTGCGACTCTCGTCTTGAATTAGTCATTTTTTAAGTTGATTAAAAGGCAGTCCAACACACAACTCTTCCCGGAACCGCCGAGTTCAGAGACCGACGCTTTGAGTTGTCATTGCCGCGTATTATTGATGAGTCCTCACGTACGGAAACATAAGTGTAGGATGCTCAAAAAAAAGATAAATAAACATTCCCATGCCAATGACGCCAAGCGCGTAAAGAACACGGGCAATGTATATTCCGTTTCGTACACCGCGTCCATAATCCAAATGAGGCAAGCTCGTGTCGAAAATCATCCTTACGACCTGGTTGATCGAGTTAGGAATCCACCAATGTAGCGAGCCGTCGGAAGTCCGAAAGTGCCTAGGATCAGCCTTTGAAAGCCGCAATGCAACGAACCAAATTATGATGACGATCCCCATAAGAAATGCACCGAAAAAGTTCAACAAAGTATACGTAAGCATTTCGGCATCCCCTTTCTCATTGCATTGCTTGTTATGAAATCGATCAGCGTGTGAAATGCGAATCCACAATAGCAATTCTCACCACAACTTATTGTTCGAATTCGCGCGACCCTAGATTCCCCCATCGGGTGCAAAGCTGTTGAAGGCGGACATCATTTGCCCCAATGTCGGCGACACGGTCGTTGCCGTGTTGGTTGCACCTGAGTAAATACCGCCACCCACGGCAAATCCGCCTTTCGTTCCTCTCATCGCGCCAAGGTTGAGATTGCCGCAATCATCGGGACTACCAAAAGCACCCAATCCTCCTAGCACGCCGACATCAGCTTCCCAGTAGGGCGCTGAATCCAATCCAGTTGAGGGGGCGGCAGTGTCGGCAAATTCAAAGTTACCGCCCGCGCCCACAAAATATCCTCCAGCAGCAGGAGCACCCAAATTTCCCTGGGCCTGTAAATATACAGACGAATTCCACCAATCGAAATTGACGCCAAGGTTAAGACTCACGCCACCGCCGGTTCCGGGAACGTTGAGCGTACCACCCAGTCCGAGAACAGCCTGGACGGCTAGCCCATAAGGATCGATATAGAGCAACGGGTTGCCTCTCACATAGGCATAAAGCCTCTAGGTGCTATCCCGTACTTTTTTTAAAATGAGAAAGCGGGTAATCAACGCGGAGACGATGCCCAAAAGGGGAGTAAAAAACACAATTAGCGTAAATAGCAATGATGCAACGACCTCAAACACGGCCGAAGCATGGAATAGATCTAGCCCGTGCCTGTTTGCCAATATAGTTACAAAATATGCAAAGATTCCCGCTAGCACGCCACTTATACTGCCCTTGAATAAAACAACCTTTAATACAGTTGTGGCGTATGGACGAACGAAGAACCCGACTATTAACAGAGCGACATAAAACGTTGGAACGAATACGTGTACTCGATCAAACTGGTAAAATCTATCCGTAAAGCGCAACGGGGAAAACTGCGCAATCGCTAGTAATGTCATGCAAACAACGCCATATCTAATTGCTGAACTGAGCGACTGATTCATGGCACCTGCTTCGTCGTTACCCCAGGAAGGTCAGATAGCGCGGTTCCCAGACCGCCTGGTCGATAGTAGTGAGGTAGATTACTAAACGGCCCTATGCCTCGTATTGCATTTGATACATGATCCGCGCAAAAGCCCGGAAAAGCGCCACCTTCAGCCTCAGCATTGGCGTCAATTGCTGCCTCCTCTTGAGGGGTAGTGTTAAAAGTGTAAGTCGTGACATTGCTCCCCGTGCCGCGTTGAAACGCTAAATAACTTCCGAGATTGGCATCATCACCTGTGAATAGATCGCCCGATCCTCGCACATCTTGCCCGGGTGTAACTCCCGGATATGCCCCAGCGGGATCATAGATAAATGGTCCATTTTCGAAGCCGTGATCAGTATAGAGAGCCGCGTGCGTTCCAATGCCGCCGTCATAAGTGACAATGATCGTCGTAGCCAAACCGAAGGGGTCGATATGACTCAACGGATCGCTCCCAGCATAGGCATAAGTGCTCGCTTGACCACCGAACATGCCAAGCGGATCGCTTTCGATGTATCGCCCTGTTGATGAGTCATAGTCGCGATGCCCGTTGTAATTCAGGCCCGTTTCTTGATCAAAGTATTGCCCCGGGAACCGCGCGTTATAGGTGTAGCCCGTAGTAGTGGGTGCCACCTCATTCCAAGGATTGCCCTGATAAGGGTTCTGCCATTCGGTCGTGCCGCTGCTATTTGTAATCGCACGAGGTGTACCAAGCTGATCCGCCGTCACGTAGGCAATCGTGCTCGTTTGGCCCGCGGTATCAACGTTCGCGACCGGGATGTTGCCCATCCAGATGTAGTCCCGGTTCGTCGTTCCGTACTCACCCAGCAGCTGACTGGATGTGTTGTAGTCGTAGCGTTCGGTCGCGGTGCCGGTGACCTTCTGGATACGTTCCCCGACAGCATCGTAGGTGTAGTTCGCAATCGTGCTGCCACCCAACTGAGCCACTGTCATGCGATTGCGGTCGCTGTACCCGAAACCGTAGGTGCTGCCCGCTTGTGTCATTCCCGTCGTGTTGCCATCGGCATCGGCAGTAAATGCACTATTCCCCACGGCATTAAGCTGATGCGTGCCCGCGTTGTACGTGTACGTACCCGCGTCCAAGCCAAAGCCCGTCTTCGTCAGTCGATCACCTGTTTGGTTATAGGTGACGCTTTCGAGAACTGAACCGTTTGCCTCGGTGACACTCAGCAATCGATACAATGAATCGTAGACATAGGTCTCCGTGGCGGGGTTTGCACCCGACGCATTGCCGATGGCCGTGATGTCGCCCATCGCATCGCGTGCAACGTGCAAGTTGAACGCCGGACTCGTTAAATCAGTGAGCTGATAGTTGGCATCATAACTACGCGTCACCGTCTGACCATTCCCCAACACGTAGCCACTGATGGGACCAAACGGCATCCACGTGACACTGCTGACCACCGTGGTTGGGCTGGTCGCTCCACTGGGCGTTACCTGCACACTCTCGAACAAGCCGTTGGAGTTGTAGGTGTACTGCGTCAGCGTGCCATCGGCGTTCGTCACACTACTCAACCGATCGGCCAACGTGTAGCCGTACGTTGTCGTATCAGTATAGCTCGATGCCGCCCGCCTTAGAGTACCGATATTGCCGTGACCGCCGTAGCAGAAGATCGTAGTCAGTCCGTTCTCCACGATGCGTGTGAGGCGATCTGTCGGACGCGAGCTACTGCAACCGGTGACCGAGTCGGCCTCATCGTAGTAGTAGGTGACGTTCTGCGTGCTATCAGGATAGCTGATGCCGATAAGGCGATTATCCGCATCGTAAGTCGACGTGCTGGTGATGCCTTTCGCATCGGTGTGCGTGAGGCGATTGCCGGCGGCATCATACGTGTCGCTACTGGCGCCCGTATCGGGACTTTGCAGGCTGGTTCGATCATTCAGCCCATCATAAATATAGCTGGTACTGAGGCCGCTGGGATCGGTCACGGCGGTCAAACGATCTAGAGCATCCCGGCCGTAGGCTGTCGTCGTGTTGGTCGTCGATGGGTCGCTGCCGTTGTAGTTCTGAATCGTACTAATGAGTCGATCGAGGGCATCGAAGCCCTGGTGATGCTGGAACCCTCGCGCATCCACGCTATGCACAAGATTGCCATTGCCGTCGTAACTATCACTGTAAGTCGCGCTGAAAACGGTGTTGTTGAGACCATCCATAACGGTGGTCAACTGACTCAGCACATTGTAGTTTCGCGATACGCTGTGGACGACCGTGCCTGCTGCGTTGAAGTACTGCTCTTTGGTTCGATTGCCCGCAGCATCCAGTGTGTACTGAATGTGTTTGCCCAGGGCATCGGTAATGGCGGTCAGACGATGGGCGGCGTCATAGGTGAATGTGACCACAACACCATCAGGATCGGTGATACCAGCCACAGCACCGTACGGCGTATAGCTCAGTGTCGTAATCGCGTCAGAGCTATTCGGGGTATTGGCGGGCGTTACTCGTATCGTCCGACTAGCCAACCAGCCGCGTGGAGTATAGGCCAAGTTCGTATAGACACCGTTACTGTCTTGCATGGTGATGACGCGACCGTCGGCGTCATAACTGAGGTATGTCGTAGTGTGACCCAGTGGATCAGTCACTTGGTAAAGGTCGCCCGGCTGATAGCACGCGGCGCCCGGCGTGCCGCAGCTCACGGCGCTGGCGCTGGTGTAATAGCTGTAGGTGGTGGTCTGCGTGAGATCGGTGCGCGGGCCAGTCACCGATTGCAACAGCCCCACCAACGGACAGTTACCGCCCACCATCGTGCAATACACATAGGTCCAACGCCGCACGCCCGAAGGGGCGCTGCCCGTGTTGGAACACACGTAGCCACTATCGGCACTGTTCGTCGGATCGATGAGGCAGTGCGCCAGTGTTTGGCCTGCAGCGTTGTAAAACCACCCTTCGCTACGAACGATGATGTTGTTGGCATTGGATACGGTGCGGGTTAGCGGCACGCGCAGGGCCGTGTTCCAGGTCATGGTCGTGGTACGTTGCTGGGGCGAGCCGGCACCATCAACGAAGGTCTGCAGCAAGTTATGGCTGGTATCCCACGTGTAGGTCAGGTTGCGGGGTGTACTGCCATCGCCAAGCACATTCGTCTCGCTCGCGATATAGCCATTGGCGTTATAGGTGTAGGTGGCTGTATTGACCGAGGTCGCGCAACCCAAACACGGGGTCTGTACCTGCGTGTGGCGGAATCCATTGACGAGGAACTGGCTCGTGTAGGTACGCACCGCGCCTAACGCATCCGTCGTTGTACTGGTGTTGGAGTTGCCACCCACCGTCAACTGGATGCTATTGACGCCACCCGCTAACGATGTTGAAGCGCCACTTTGGTACCCGGTGTATGTGTAGCTCGCATAGGTGGTATTCGTTTCGTCGACCACGCTATCGAGCAGGTAGTACGTGTATGGGGAAACGGAAGTGGCGGTGTAGGCATACGTTTTAACGCGGCTGTCGGGGTAGGTCACCGAATGCAAATTGCCATTGGTATCGTAGGCATAGATGTAAGCGCCACCGGCTGAGTCAGTGACTTTAGTCACCTGGTTTTGCGCGTTATATGCGAACTGAAGACTGCGTCCGCTTGGATCGGTGACGCTCGCTAGCTGCCCCGCCGTGTTGTACCCAAAGGTTTGTGTTAGGCCCGCGCGATTGGTTAGCGTTTGCAAATGCCCCGTCGCATCGTACTGCTCAGTGTTAAGATCGCCATCGATCAGCGTCCAGCCGGTTGCGTTACCCGAGCCGTCGGTTTGTTCCGTCAACTGATCATTAACGTCCGCATCTGGCGTCCACACCCCATTTGTCAAAATAAATGTCAGCACTTGCCCATCGCCACGCAAAGCTTCCAGGCTGGTGACGGGTTGCTCGTTATCGAAGACCAGCCGGGAACCGTAGTTGAAGCTCCAGCCGATGCCGAACGGGTAAACGTAACTAGCTATCCCAATCCCGGGTGTCGCATCGCCTACGGGATAGACGACATTTTCGATTGCACTGCGCTTTGCAATCTCCGATGCCTCACTGATCACGGGGCGAGCGTTCGTCACGGACGCACCCAAGGGGGTGCTTACGGTGCTCATGTACAGCATAGAAGCGGTTGAGGAGTTGTAGCTGCGCGTCAATCGCAACGGGAACGCGCCGCCGCCTTGTTGGTCATCTTCCTCGATGTAGATATTGCCGGTCGCATTATCGATCGGATCGCCGGATGTACCTTGAGGGTATGTACAGTCACAGCCCGGATTTTTGGGGTTACCCAGGTTCTTGCCGGCGGAGGCCGCGTTACAGAATTCGTCCCCGTCGTCATCGTTGGCACCCGCATCCGCTGGGTCGCACGGCGGCTCGGCCTGCGCATGGACGACAGTCGGTAGCGCCGTCAACGTTGCTACACCCAACCAAGTGACGGGCACCGCCATCACCGAGCCGAACGCCAACAGGAAAGAGAGGATCAACGAGCCCAACGACCAAGTTGCCCGGGCGGGCCGCGCCAGAAAGTCGGTGCCCATCACTACGCTACGCATCACTCGCCCCTTCCCTGCGTTGAATGGTTTCGTCCCTGCGAGATCGCACGGACGATCACGTCAAACCAGACTGCCTGTAGTTACCGCTCGCGTCGAATCAGTAAGCATGTGGCGCACGGCTGCGGTATACGAACAGCAGACATATCGCAAGCAACCTCATGCGTTGCCTATGCCGAAAGCGTGTTGGGTCGGACATGTTGTGCGACTTCTAACTGCCGCCGTCCCAACAGAAGAAAGGTCGGCACAAGGCACCCGCCGTAAATATCCGACAAGACCCATTTGCTTCCCCTGTTACACACGACAATCAGCTCGACAGCCATCGGCTCATGAACGATTCGCGATAACTGCTTCGGCAAACCAATCTTTGACGACGAATGATTTAATTAGACGGGCCAAATCAGATAAGTCAATGATGAAATTACATCATGATGTAAATACGTCAGCTCAGTTGAGTTCAAAGGCGCACCGTTGATGAAATTCAATCAATCTTTTCCGTATTCAGTCCTGAAAACGATCGTGCTGTCTCAGAGAGAATCGAGCGGATTCGTTAACGACATGTCAGCTTTTAAATTCCGATGTGGAAGACTTAGACAGAGTCGAGCTTATCGAGAGATGCCCTCCTGGCTTTGAGCGTCGAAATCACAGTGAATGCATGAGATGCTGTTGTAGATATTTCTAAGGTCGGAGCTCAAGAGGCATGACGTCAAGGGTGGATGGGGCGTTGCGTAAGACTATTCAGTGGTTGGGGATCGTTCGATATGTGCTGACTGTGCTGGTAGCATGCGCGCCAGCCATCGCATTGGAAGCGTTAGCGGCAACCGCGACGCAAGAAGTAACATCGCCCCTATCGCAAGCAGTACTTCATGAAAACTGCCCACGCCCGCTTCCAGGAGGAAGCGTCCCGGAAGCAAAGGATCTACGCAGCGAACACGGCATCCTGCAAGTTGACATGACGATTCGCAATGACCGCTCGCGTGATGGTTTCTTGCGTTTTTGCTACGTGCTTGCCGATGGCACGCAGGCGCCGACCTTGCGCTTGCATCCCGGAGATTTTCTGGTGTTACACATCAAGAACGAGCTAACTTCGCTCGATTCTGGTGCGATACCTCTCAACCACAATCACATGCACGCTTCGTCCTTGACGGATCCCTGCAACAGTAACGTGATGTCACTCACGTCCACCAATGTGCACTTTCATGGTCTTACGATTCAGCCGATCTGCCATCAGGATGATGTGCTGAAAACGGTGATTCAAACCGGCTCCCCCTCCTTTGAATACAGGTTTCGCATACCCCTAAATCAACCGCCTGGCCTGTATTGGTATCACCCACATATCCACGGATTCAGCACTCCGCAAGTGGTGGGCGGTGCTTCCGGAGCACTCATCATCGAAGGTATCGAACGCGCAAACCCATCTGTGGCCGGTTTGCCGGAACGCGTGCTGGTTATCCGCGATCAGGATCTGTTGAAACCGAATGCATCACCCGCAAAAGGCGATCCCGTCCTTCTTTTCAAAAGAAAAGATACCGATGGCGATGCCGCCAACAACGGCACGGGTTTTGGAACTCCGGCCAAGGATCTGTCGATCAACTATGTACCGATTCCGTATCCGGATTACCTTCGCCCCTCGATCAGTATAAAGCCTCGAGAGCACCAACTTTGGCGCGTGGTGAATGCCAGCTCTGTGACTTACCTCAATTTATGGATGTTTGTCGGCGACGATCCCCAGTTGCTTGGCATCATTGCGGTGGACGGTATACCGCGCGTCGATCGCGATCCCACCAAACATGCTATCGATTGGCGAACACATATCGTCTTGGCGCCTGGGTCGCGCGCAGAATTCGTCGTTATAGGACCTCCGCCAGGTGTCAAAGGGGCCCTGATAACACGAACCGTCGACACGGGTCCGAGCGGTGAAAACGATCCCAATCGTCCACTCGCCTGGCTTGTCGCCGATAACGATGCTTCCGAACCATCGTCGCGTCTATCGGCCTCGCCCGTGCCGTTGTCACCGTCCACATTGCCCTGGCTGGGCGACGTCACGCCAGTGCGCACACGCAAACTGTACTTTTCAGAGAAAAGTACTGACCCGAAAAACCCGGGAAACGCCACGGAGTTCTATCTCACCGTGGACGGACAAACACCTTCACGTTTCGATCCTACATCCAACATCCCCAATATCGTCGCTCAACAAGGAACCGTCGAAGATTGGATTATCGAGAATCGCTCGGATGAGCTACATGCTTTCCACATCCACCAAGTTCATTTCTTGCTCATGGACGCGTCCGGTGTACCTGTAGCAGACCGCTATCTGCGCGATACGATTACCGTGCCGTATTTCAAACCCGGCATGTCGCACTATCCGAGCGTACGCTTGCGCATGGATTTTCGTGACCCGAATGCCGTGGGTACTTTCGTCTATCACTGCCATCTATTCGAGCATGAAGACGGCGGCATGATGGGGACGATTCGTGTCACTCCGGCACACAAAGATGTTGATGTGCCCTGAAATTTGAGTCGTTTGCGTCAACCCGAGATATCAATTGTCAACCATCACGATTTGATTTAGACGTCTAGAAAAGAAAATGAGCAATCGTGCCGCCAGGCCTGGAATGGTGTCGGTAAAGGCGCCCACCTACCCGGCTTCATGCGTGCGCCTCATAGGGGCGATGGATAACGCGCGACGATGGGCCGTCGAGGGTGCACTTTGCTGTGCTTGAATCTGTGGCGTTCTCTACGTCAAAAGGTTCAATGCAAGTTCCTGGATAAATTTTTGTGTGGCCGCGCTATATCGGTAAGCCACAAATGACGTGCCGACAAAGACAGGTAGCCACGCGAGAGCTCGCACTAGCGTCAAAGCGCGATTCGAAAGCTGATATTGGTCGGAAAAACCCTTTATTGCCTCGTCTAGAATATTTCCAAGCTCCAAGGAAAACGTGCCCCGTTTGCTCTTCAAGGGTTCGAAAACGACTCGGAATCCGTGATCAATGCGTTTCAATTGAAGTACTTGATTTGCCACCACGAAGGAAAAAATGACGGCGATGACGAGCGATCCTAATACCAAAAGCTCGCTTTCAATCAAGGTTGAAGCATGATAGATGCCGATCACAGCTGCGAATGACAAAGGGAGGCCGAGTATTTTTGCGGCGCTGTCACCCATGATAGATTGTATTTTGCTGACAAACTCAAGTTCCGAGGCGGCGATCTGCTTGCGCACCTTGTCGAAAGAGAAATTGCTGATATAGCAATCGACATCGTATTGGTATTTGGCGAGAACTTGGGGCCATTCGGAGATCAAATACGTAAAGGCCTCATTGCCGGCTGGAGCGTTCTGCAACACATCGGCGATTGCTAGCCGAAACAGCGACCGACGCTCGTCAATGTGCAAGGCTTCGTTGGCCTGATCTGACACCAGCAATCGAAGAACGGCTAGCTCTGGAGTTGGTAGCTCCAGTGTCACATTCGAAATCCGCGTTTGGAGCTCAAAAGTGCGTGGCGGCGAGCGCTCCTCGGCCGGAATCACAAAGATAAGTGTCTTGGCATCAAGGTGGGTCGATGAAAGTGACTGTGTTAGACGGCCTAAGAGCTGGACCAACTCGACTAATGTGCGGAGGCGCAAGAGGATGGCGGGTGGTGACGCCTCGCCATCCATATAATTGTTATCAAGAAGATAAAAGTTCTTAGGGAAAATACCTTGACTTGGACTCGTGGTGAGATCGGCCAATTGAGACACGTTGTCGTAAAAGCGAGCGTGCTCATTGGCTGCTAATTTCCAGCGAAAGGACACTTCCCCTTGCGCGTCACGCTCCGGGTTTTCCTCGAACCGTCCAAATTGCTCACCCAGTTGCTCACACGTCGCAAGCACCGCGTCTAATGCGGAGGAACTTGGACCTTCGTACGCAAACGTCGATCCGTTTAGGGGAGGCCTGTTGGATTCCCGGTACAGTTGCACCACGTCCGTAAGCATAACTATTCCTCCGCGAGCTGACCGCGGTCGCGCAGCGTATCTTCGATCTTGCGGACGGTCTCCGGTGGGAGCCTTGTAAGGGTCAATGTATGCCGGGCACGATCGTAGACGATTTCACTATCGGCGATGCCCAGGGCGCCGCTTTCGAAATTCAAATTCCACTGATCAGCCTTTGCGGCAATACGAATATAACTCTTAAGCGTCGTCTTGCTAACGGGAAATTCGTTCGGGATTTGCATTTCCTCGCTATTGAGGAAGAGTTTTAGTCCCTCGAGAAGTTCGTATTGGTCTACCGCAACAACGCGCTGAACCACGCGTATCACGTGATCCAACTCCACGATGGCGTGATCCGGTAGAGACTGCAGGTAATCGATGACAGCCTGACGGGCTTCCGATGCCTTATTAGCAATGGCCGCCTGACCTTTGACGTAATTCTTGACCGCCTTGATCAACGAAGACGTCGCACGCCCCGAAGAAACGCCACGCTCACACCCAAGGGCCTGGATAAAGTAACCCGCTACATCTTCTTTACCCTTGCGGTTGACGAAACAGAGATACGTTTTCTCCTCATCCGCCGCGATTGGTGCCCCTCCTTGTTGCGCTAGAAATTCGGCATAGCGATTCAAATTGATACGCGCGGCCTGGTGGAGTTTGGATAGATCCACCTCGTTGACTTCCGTCGGTTCGAAGTCGGCTCCAAGGGTGATACCGCCCCGCTCCTTGATCATGGCAATCAAGAGATAGGTTGCTGCCTGCTGAGCGTAGCAAGCAAAGAAAATGTAGCCACCGGTTGCAAAGTTTTCTTCCGATGCCTGTCCCGCCAATTCCGTCATTGCGGTATGGGCCACTTGAAGGAACGCCTCTTCCGTGACATGGTCCGCGAGCTCTGCCGTCGCACCGGGGAAAAGCCCCTCGCGGCGACGATCACCAAACTGGCCCCAAGAGACGGCGTTTTCGTCGCGTCCCATCAGGTTAGCCAGCTGTGTCGCTAGCTTGAGGACCGGCGCCTTGCCGACGTCCAGCGGTCGACCGCGCAGTTGCACCTCGGCTTCGCGAACGGTTCGCTCTTTCTTTAATGCGTGAATTATGGCGAATTTAAGCTGATCCATAGTTGCCCCCTGTATACCTTTCCCTTGTCGCACCGCACGCGACAGCGCATCTAGTCGCTATCCCGATTGCGTCTCCTACCTGCAGCATAGCGGGCTGCGCCCGTCATCGTGAATGGAACACTCACGGCTTGCGCCGACGGGACCGGGTGCCCGTGGATTTGACCGCTCTCTTGGTTACCGTATGTGTGGTGCGCTTTGCGGGCTCTCGACTTTCGCGCCATTGTGCGACGGTCGCTTCCAGTGCAGCGACATGCCCTGCGTGGTGCGCCGCGGTCTGTTCGGCGGTCCTTGCCACCTTTCGGAGTTCCTCGTGCTTGGCTGTGAGTTGCGCGACTTGCTTGCCGTGTTCGCGGCGCTCCCGTTCCAGCCTCTGCTGGAGGGCTTTGTTTTCCTGTCGTGCCTGATCGATCTGCTGATGGGTTCGATCCTCCACGGTGCGTACGTGGTCCTGCTGGGTGGCAAGTTCAACGCGTAACGTCTGGAGTTCTGCGTGTTGCGTGTCAAGTTGTCCCTGCAAGCGATCGCGTTGTTGCAACAGGTCGGTGCGCTGGGCTTCCAGTTGATCGACCAGTATCTGGCGTTCACGCAATTGTGTGTCGGCCTGGGCCCGCTGTACGGTGGATTCGGCAACGTTCGCTTGCGCTTCGGCCAGCGCGATCTCCCAGAGTTTTCGTTCCTGGGTCAACGACGTTTGGGCAGCAAAAAGCGCATTCTGATCTTCCGCCAGGGCTTCTCGTGCGAGCGTTGCCGCATGTGTCACGGCAATGCGCCACACTTCGACAAACGCCTGCCCTACTTCCGTCGGTACATCGGGCAGCGTCATGGCCTCCTGCAGCCGTTGCGCCAAGGTGCCGCGCCACACCTCCAGCATGCGTGTGACGGTATTGGGTGAGCCGGTCCCGAGCGCTTCGCGGATCTTCTCCACCGTCGGCTTCTCGCCCGCGGCGACCAAAGCATCCGCTGCCGCATTGACCTGCTCTTGAGTGATGCCCTTGGGCATGGGGATGTCTCCTCGATTTCGAAACGACCGTCTTGGCACCGTACCCACGATAAGGGATAGTTATCGTGGGTACGCGATCCATAGTGTTATAAATACTACATACAACATATGAAAAAGAACGATCTTCTGCCAGTGCCGACCGCCCTCCCCACGGTGTCGGCGGACACGCTGACGGCCAGTGCCGCCCAGGCCGTGCGCGACATTCTCGACGAGGCGGCGTCGGCCAATACGGTGCGCAGCTACACCAGCGCGCTGCGCTATTGGGCCGCTTGGTACCACGGCCGTTTCGGTCAGCCCTTAGCGCTGCCGGTGCCCGACGCCGCCGTGGTGCAATTCGTGGTCGATCACCTCGTTCGCCGCAGCAAAACCGGTTCGACTTGGGAATTGCCCGCGGCGCTCGATGGTCATCTGGTGGCGGCCGGTTTCAAGCAACGTCCCGGCGCGCTGAAGCTCAGCACCATCGTCCATCGGGTGGCGGTGCTGTCCGCGGTGCATCGCCTGAAGAAAGCCACCAATCCCTGCGAAAGCGTCACCGTGCGGCACCTCTTGAGTCGCGCCCGCCGCGCCGCCGCCAAGCGCGGGGAACGCCCCGCCAAGAAAACGGCCATCACCCGCAACGCGTTCGACGCGCTGGTCGCCACCTGCGACGACTCGCTGCAGGGCGTACGCGATCGCGCCCTGCTCTACTTTGCGTTCGCCAGTGGCGGGCGCCGACGCAGCGAAGTCGCGGAAGCGAACCTATCGGATCTGAAGCAGGTCGGCCCTCACGACTATGTCTATCGGCTCGAGCGCAGCAAGACCGAGCAAGCCGGTGCCACGGCGACCTCAACCCCCGACAAGCCCGTCGTCGGCGTGGCCGGCGAGGCACTCGCGACGTGGTTGGCACGCAGTGGGCTCGTCGAGGGCGCGCTCTTTCGACGGCTATGGAAAAACCGGATGGGACCGCCGCTCTCGCCGGCCGCCGTCGCGAGTGTGGTGCAAAAACGCGCGCGGTTGGCTGGCCTCGACGGCCATTTTGCGGGCCATAGTCTGCGCTCGGGCTTCGTCACCGAAGGGGGGCGGCAAGGCGTCGCGCTGGCTGCGCTCATGGCCATGACGAATCACCGCAGCGTCGCCAGTGTGATCGGCTACTTTCAGGCCGGCGGTGTGGCCGATAATCCCGCGGCACGTTTGCTCGATGCGCCAGTACGAAAATGAGCATGCCTTGTATCGTAAAAATCGAGATCGGAGGCGTCGCATGATGCGGACGAGTCCGCGTGGAAAGCTATCGAACACCGTGCGTCCGAGGAGGATAAGGCGCCACGCTGCCTGGTACGGCAAAATCTCAATCCGATCGTGATGATGTTATGCAACCGAATGCATACCATCGCGCGCCATCGCCTTACTCACACGTATGACCGGGCTGCTTTAGCGATTCCGATGTTTTTGGCGAGCTCAGACGCATTAATTCACTTCAGCCCATCGATATAGCGTTCACCGGCTTGCTGAAGGGAATCACTGGGATGCCTTACACAATAGTGGCTGACGAATTTGATAATTTCAGGTGCCGTCGTCGTGCGTAAACTCGGATTCGCAGCGCTCGCCCCGCTGACAAATCCCGTTTCCCAAGACGCATATCTAAAAAAGACATTCTCAGACCACGGCTTTTTCATTTGCTCGGGATCAGTAACCAACTTCGTCCAAGTTGCGCACTGAACCTGCGCATCACCGTATTCCCTAGTATGCGGATCCGCGGCTTTTGTGCCCGCCGTGATGCCTGCCATAACCAACAACGTGCCTAAAAGAAAATCCATGCGCATAGCCATTTCCCAGTTCGCCTACGCGCTCAAGGCCTATGAGCGTTACGTCCAAAACGCATCTCCTTCTTCCGGACCATCACGCAAACCAACGATACCTAGGTAGAGCAATATCGGAATCGTCTTTCGATAAGCGGCGCCCTGAAGGTCGATAGCGATCCAGCCCAGGCTCAATCCCCATACTATTGGACCGAGCCACTCCGCCCAGACCGGGAATTTTGTAATCAGCTTCGCGATAAATGCCTTTGCTGCGTCTCTTCCCAGGTGCACCGCCGCAGCTGAAATAGCGAGACCTATGACTATCTCTTTTGTGATTTCAGGTCCAAGCACGGTAAGCAGCAGTGGAATAATAAGGACCTTGTTACCCTTTAGCTTGTCGAAGAACTCCTTTTGTTGCTTCTTTCCAACGCAGGCCCTTTCGAACAATTCGCGCTGCTGTTCTGCAGAAAGTTCAAAGAAAGTTCTTTCTGCAGTGGCTCGAACCAAACGTTCCAGCCTAGATTCAACGGAACCAAAGTATTTCTGCTTGACCTTAAGTTTGACACTCACATCTTCAATCATTTCATAGATGCTGACGCCGGGAGGATCGTCGTTAACCATTAGCTTGCGTGAGGCATATGCAATCTCGGATGATCCAAGATAACGAATTTCCCGCTCAATGATTTTCAGAAAGCGGGAACGATCTTCCAGACTTTGCGTTTGACTGGATAATGCAAAACTATGCTTAAGTTCGGAATCGCTCGACAGATTGATGTAGCTCGCGATCTGTTCGAGAATGACCTTCAAGTCCTCGGCGTCGCATTTTTCCAGCAATGGCTGCATCTCGTACGGCACGCGAGCTCCTCATTTTAAAATCCGAGAGCGATTCATCGGGCTATAAATTATAGTGTCGAAACAATACACCTGTCGCAACTCTGAGCGAATCCAGTCGGGATAAAATTTCATGGTGCACTCCGAACCTCAATGTCTCGACTACTTCTCCGGTGGCGTCCCTCCCCTCTTAATAATCGACGGAATTTTGGATGATTTGAGTCAAACAATTGATAGAGAGTCGGCTGGCATCAGCCGAATTAACGAGCTTTGCCTTATCGGCTTGGTTTCGTACTCAGAGGCGTTTTTTAAAGATCAGTTTGCAGCGATCCTCAACATCGAACCAACTCTCGTCAGCGGACTTATGAAGGCCGGATATGACGCGCTGATTGATCCCGTCGCACTGCTAGCGTATCAGGACTATTGGGGTAGTAAGCTTGGATTTTTGATAGCGGAAAAGCATGACTTTGGCACTTGGAAAAAAGTGAATGGTCTCTTTAACGCAACGCTTGGCATTTCACCATTCTCAAAGGATGATGCGAAAAAGTTCGACTCGTTATTGAGGGATCGCAATCTGCTTGTACACCATGGGGGCGTTTTTACGACCAAATATTTGGAACAAAAAAAGATCCCCGACCAAAATGGGAACGCTCACACGCCATTCTGGGGCTCCCTGGTCGTCACTGCGAGCTACCTGGATGAACAGCTCGCATTCGTTAGAGAACTCACAGCTAAAACCGCTACACAAGCGTGTAAGCGACTGAAGCAGATTGATGAAGTGAAGGTTTCTAAATCCGAACAGAAAAATCACGCGATTGATGCTTTTATGTGGAAAATGAGCGAAGAGTCTTTTGACGAAACAATTGACGACTAACCTCTTAGCCCTTTATGCGTAGCCGAGTTCCAGTCAATCGCTGAGCTCTTCTATCTTGCATAACACCCAACGCCCTACTGATCCAAAACACGCTGATAAACACCAATCGCCAACACACCCCGGCGAAGATCGATCCTGGCACGTCACCGATGCCGGGAGCTGAATCGAACCGCTTTGCGCAGCTTTGCAGGCGATTGACCAGAATCTGGAAACGCCTTCCCTTGCCTGCTGAACAATGCTCGGATTCTCGCCATCTCGGGACGCTACACGACCATACGGCCACGTGTGAGGTACCGTTGATGCCACGCCAACGCCTCACTAAGTACATGCGGCGTGTGCTTGCCCCCACTTTGATGGCATGCGCGCAAGAAATAATCTTGAAGTAAGGGCCGGTAGCTCGGGTGCGCGCAATTGTCGATGATGAGCCTTGCCCGCTGTTTAGGCGACAGGCCGCGAAGGTCCGCCAAGCCCTGCTCTGTCACGATAATGGATACATCGTGTTCGGTATGGTCGGTGTGGCTGACCATCGGGGTTATACAGGAAATTGCGCCATCTTTGGCTGTGCTAGGTGTAACGAAACACGACAAAAAGCCACTCCGTGCGAAGTCACCTGACCCACCGATGCCGTTGATGATGGAGGTTCCGGCAACGTGCGTCGAATTGATGTTGCCGTAAATGTCAGCCTCGACCATGCCGTTTATCGCAATACACCCAAGCCGTCGAATTAACTCGGCATGATTGGAGATCTCTTGCGGTCTGAGAACAATGCGCCTTCGGTAATGCTCAAGATTCCCCACAAATTGCTGGATGCCCTCCGGACTGAGTGAGAGTGCCGTCGCAGAGGCCGCTAAAATGGTATTCGTACGGATCAAGTCCAGCATGCCGTCCTGAATCACTTCAGTGAAAGCCGTCAAGCCCTCAAAGCCACCATCACGCAATCCAAGCAGCACGGCATTGGCAATGTTGCCCACGCCAGACTGTAACGGCAACAAGTGCTCTCCAAGTCGCCCCTGACGAATTTCATGGCGAAAGAACTCCACCAAGTGCCCTGCGATCCGCCTGGACGTCTCATCCGTCGGCGCAAACCGACCCAGTCGATCGGGCGCCCGCGTTTCGACGACCCCCATGATCTTCGAAGGATCCAGTCGCAAATAGGGCTCGCCAATGCGATCTCCTGGTTTGACCAAGGGAATCGGCTTGCGATGCGGGGGAAGCGCTGTACCGTAATAGATATCGTGCATGCCATCGAGCCCATCTGGCTGCTCGGCATTTACCTCGACAATCACCTTATCGGCCAGGTCGAGCCATGTCTTGTTATTGCCCACCGACGTTGAAGGAATGAGTCGACCATCGTCTAAGACGGCCGACACCTCGATCACCGCCATGTCGATCTTTCCCAAAAAGCCAAACCAGGCATATTGAGCCACTTGGCCCAAATGAATGTCCATGTATTCAATCTTGCCCTGATTAATTCGCGCCCGTAGCTCGGGATCCGATTGATACGGCAACCGAAAATCGATACCCCCGGCTTTGGCCAATTCGCCATCGAGCTCAGGCGCCGTGGACGCCCCGGTCAATAAGCGAAGCTTAAAGTCACTACCGCGGGCATGCGCCTGTTCCATGCGGGAAGCCAAGGCCGCTGGAACTTCCTTGGGATAGCCGGCTCCCGTAAATCCGCTCATGCCCACGGTCATGCCCGGCATAATCTGGGCGGCAGCCTGATCGGCTGGCATAAGCTTGGAACGAAAATGCGGATGACGAATACGGTCAGTCATTTTTTGCTCTTAGTCATGAGTACGTCGATTTTCTCAAGCGAGGCATGCGAACGCTTTCTTGGCTGCTCGGGTTCTCGCGAAGTTGCCGCTCACGTGTTTTGTTATGGAGCGACGCGCTTCAGTCGTGCAGCTCGATAGAGGGAAGGGAGGGATGTGGTCGTGTCCGGGTGATGCACCACCCACAGGCACCGGGGCGCGCCCTGTTGATCATGCGTTAGGAAGTCAGCCGAGCGCTTTTTAAAACGCATCAACTGCATAGCGTTCCGTTGGCGATGGCGTCGGCGAACGTCCCACCACTGGCTGAAAAAGCCTACTCCAGGCGCTGCCAGTGATTTATGAAGTTCTTAGTGCGGATTTATTCGAAATCATGATGGGCCCACGACCCACTAACCGGAAGCATGCGAAGCAGTCGAGACTGCTCGGTTTCTGCGTGCATCGACCGTCGAGCAGTCCGCCTTATACGAAGAAGATTCGTGAGCGAGGCGCATCAGTTGGCAGTTCGATCATCCAGTTCATCGTGCGACTCCGACGAACGGATAGCACCGCTCAACTCACTGCGTGAGTGCAGACACAATGCCAATCGCCAATGAGCTGCGCGGCTGCTTATGGAAGCGGCGCGGCGGCAGCCTTTAGGGCAAGAAGCTGGATGAGCACATTGTCACGAGCATCCGTTACGGCATCGAGATTGCGTCCATCGAGTTCCTCCTGGATGCCATCAACGACGTCGCTGCGAATAGCTGGCGTGAATGACAGATCGCCCAAATCACGCCACCAACTTTCAATCGGCGGACCGAGATGATCAATGGCGTATCCAATGCCCCCTGCCCCACCGGACAAATGCAAATTCATAAACGGACCAAGAAGCGCCCAGCGCAATCCAGGGCCCTGAGCGATAGCAGTATCGATATCAGCAACACTTGCTATGCCCTGATCGACTAGATAGAACGCTTCGCGCCATAAAGCCGCCTGCAGCCGATTGGCGATGTGGCCTTTGATTTCGCGACGGATATGGATCGGTTTCTTACCCACCATCGCGTAGAAGCTAAGCGTTTGCTCAATGACCTTCGGACTCGTGAGATTGCCCCCCACTACCTCGACAAGAGGAATGAGGTGCGGCGGATTAAAAGGATGACCTACGACGATGCGATCCGGCCCTTTTGCGGCATTCTGAATTTCAGAAATCAAAATGCCTGAGGAGGACGTCGCGATGATAACGTCGGGGCCCACGTGTTCGGTGATACCGGCCAAAAGTTGACGTTTAATAGTCACACGCTCGGGGCCGTTTTCTTGGACAAAATCCACCCCATGCAGCGCCGTCGCTAGGTCCTTGGAGAAACTCAGACGATCGAGCGATGCACCATTGGCTAGGCCAATGCGAGTCAAAGGCACCCAGAATTGAGGTATCAGCGTGCGAAGCTTTTCTTCCGCATCCGGAGCCGGATCAAACGCGGAGACATCAAAACCCTGTGCAAGATAGTAAGCCGCCCAACTTGCGCCGATGACGCCAGTGCCTACGATGCCGATCTTCTTTATGGTTTTGTTGTTCATTGGCGGTACCCTCAATGAGATGGCGTTAACGCATGGAGTTGCGCGCATCCAGACCAAGCTCGCTGTCTTTTGTGTGGGCTGTCGGCCTACACGCAATCGAAGCTGGCAATCAATTCTCGGATGTCGCTAAGGCGCCAACGCAAGGCAGGAAACTCTTGGGTCCGAACGACGGAATGTTCAGTCGTTCATTGCGGGGCTCCGGCACGGATCGACAATACGCACCACGATAGGCATACGAGCGGCGCTCGCCTAGAGTGCGAAAGACGAAATAGTTATTCGTTAGGAGCGAGCAATTAAAAGTCCTCCGATCCACTACCCCGGGCTTGCCTAGGCATATTGGTTCCGGCCTTCTGACTTCGCGTGATAAAGATTCGAGTCGGCTCTGTGCATTAATTCCTCGTTGGAAATTCCGAAGTTTTCCAAAGTGGTTACGCCGATGCTAACAGTGACGCGCCTATCCAGGCCTTTGTCATGAGAGAGGTCGGCGTCGACAATGACTTTGTTCATTCGCCGCGCGACAGTGTATGCCCCCGCAATCGGCGTCCTTGGCAACAGCACCACAAATTCTTCGCCACCATACCGTCCAATAAAATCAGATGGCCTGCGCAGCGCTCCCGCCAGCAATCTTGCAACGGTACGCAAGCACTCATCGCCTCGGACATGACCATACAGGTCGTTATATTCCTTAAACAGATCGATATCGATCATCAGCAGGCTGACAGGTTCTCCCTCGCGTTTCGCGACGGACACCTCGCGATCCAATAGTTCGTCAAACGCCCGCCGGTTGGGAATACCGGTAAGCGCATCAGTGACGACTAAGTTTTGCAGCTCCCTTTGTAGAGAAATCAGAGATCTCTCATTAGCCATTTGTGCACTTTGCGTAATGACGTTCCGTACGCCATAGCCAATAACCGTAATGCATACCCCTATAGCCCCAAGCGTGGGGTGGTCCCTCCAAATGCTGATGCTAACCGCTAATAGACCAAGACCGCGAAAGAGTGGACTGATGCCTTCCGATATGTGAACGATCGACTGCTTTGGTTTATACCGCGCCATCCAATTTGGGGGAGGACGCAGGCCCAATAGGCCAAAGACAAAGAATGAAGGTAATAGCAGGAGCTCAAGGAAGCGATTGTCGTACGCGAGCAGCAATCGATTGCGAAGCGCAGCTAATAGAGTGCTTGTAAGTAGAAAGGAAAACAGAACAAAAAAGAAATGGCGCCGACTAGAGCTCTCGGATCCCAAAAGCCTTACCCCCGCAATTAGTGTCATGTAGATACCAATGACGTCGAACATGCGAATGATAAAAACGACATCGTTGGTGTTGGCGCTTCCTTCACTGCTTACCACTGAAAAGATTTGTACAAAAAACAACAGGCCCAAAAATGCGCCCATCAACATGTCAATATAGGTTGTGATGCGCAAAGTTCGTCGTCTAAAGGTCGTTGCGCATGAGAGGACAATCATTACTGAGTAGATACCGCCGAAAAATAAAGAAGCGCCTGGCACGAGGTTGTAATTGCCATTAATCGCCTGCGCAAGGGCGGCCATGTTGGAGAAACTAACGAACGCAAGTGCGATGGCCGTAAGCACCCATCGAAAGGAGTTTGGAAATGTCGAATGACGGCAGCGCCAAACGGCGGTAGTGAGTGTTAGCCACTGAACGAGCAGTATGATGATGTAGCTGACACACATGGTTCCCTGGGCGTCGTTTGCTATCGCCAAGGCATGGGCGATAAATAGAAGCGCGTATAGCACTAGGACTGCACGATACGTGCGAGGGGATGTCCCCTCCACTAGGCCTGCTTCCCGTATTTCCGCCATTCAAGTGTCTCGCTCGGGGCATGGTGCGTTGCCTTAACATGCAACGATTGGGATATGAAGGCAAGTTCCCAAGGAAGCCGGAAAACGTATCCCACATGTTCAATGTCTTGAACAATATTTGCGGCGCTGTTTTATACGCCGACTGCACTTCGTTTTTCCCGTGGCAATACCTTGGGGTGATTTAAAGAATTGTGACGTTGAAGTATTTCATCCCTAAATAATGTCCGCTTTCGACCCAAAGCGGGCACGGATGAAAATCTCGCAACATCACTGCCGATAGCCGACACTAAATTGCCATGCTATTGGCAGCTCCCGTCCCCGCGCTTGTGCCAACATGCTTTCTGCATTGGAGGCACTTCTTAGGGGACGGATATGGGCAGAAAATGTTCAATGATTCTTACATTGCGACTGCTGGCATGTGCCAGTGTTCTGATCCTTGCGGCATGTGGGACCGCGCCAACCGCGCCGGTCCCTTGCGCCTCGACGCCTGCGCGATGCGTGGCGATCGGCGATAACAAGAGCGGCTACGACGACCCTTATCGCGTTTTCATCCGCATCCAGTCTGACCTCAATCGGGTCGCCGCGGGCCAACCACGACGCACCGTTCCTGACGGTGCCAGCCGCGATCCTATAGAAAGCATCGTGGACGCGTATGCGGCCTACCTGCGACACGACGAAACGCGTATGAATGAGGCGCTTGCCATCGCCGTGGGTAGCGCACAACAAAAAATGCAGGACATGCCGCAGTGGCAGGCGCCGATGTACGAGAAATACAACGCACGCCTTGCTGATGCCGTCCGTGCGAGCCAACCCTTGCCACATCTGCTGGCAGCGATCCGCGTCGTGGACACCGCGCTTTACTTCGAGGCCGGTGGTTTGAGTCCTGAGCAACGGGATGACCAACTAGGGATGCACAGCAGCACCCCCCAGCCGCAGGCTGGCCTATGGCTACGCCTGCCATGCCGCAGCTTGCATGGCCACGAAAAAGATTTTGCGGCCAACGCGGATGCGTTAAAAAGCTTATCTGGTCCCCTGTTGGATTGCCCAAGTGACGACCAGGCCATCATGTCACTGGCCGGCATTGCGGGCACGCCCCAGTTGTTGAAGCCACACCAGATGCCAAACTGCCTAAATGGCGTCGCACGCGATGGCACGTGCGGTGCGGCCATCGCGCCATCCAAACCATCGCCACCGAACCCGCGCGAAGTGGCTATCGCCAGCATGGCCATGCATCCCGATGCGGCCGATCCCGTGCTGAAACAGGCCGCCGAAAAGGATCTGCGCGGCGAACTGGACTATGCGTTGTTCCTGCATGCCTTCCGCCCGCACACGCCGGCGCGCGATGCACAGATCCAACATCTACTCGACGACATACAGGGCAAGTCGTACGTGCATCAAAAGCCGACTGGTGAATTCCCGATCACCGCTTATGACGGTAGTGACGATTCGCTGGTACCACGAATCATCCTCGCATCGATGGGTGAGGATCGGAGCGTGTTCCAGTACGCCATTCCGTGCGATGTACTACAGGCAAGACACGCGCTGGTAGCGGCCACACAGGCGCGCTATGGCAGCAACATGGACAACTTTCTGCCGCGTTCTGGTTGCGACGAAGCCGGTGACCCTGATGGCTACCCAGCGGAAGCGGTGGCCACGTTCAGAGAAGATGCGGCCAATGCCGACGGTCATTTCATCGACAACTTTGGTGGGAGCATGGTTTATGGCTTCGAAAAGGAGCAGGCCTTCACCGAGACGGCGATGAAGGTCGATCCGGCGTCCTTCCTGTTGCCAGTCGTCGCAAATGTCCAGAACTATCCATATCAGAACTGGGGCTACCTAGGGCTCAATAACTACCGCACCAGCTTGCGTCTCATAGCCGAATTTGAAACAGCCCGACGAAAACTGGCTGACTACTACGTCACGATGCACATGTCTCATGAGCAAGGCATGCAAGCGGCACGCAATGGACTTTTTTCGTTAGTGTTCGGAGGTGATTGCGGCCAGTCGATGCCGGATACCTCGCCGCGCGTATTGCTTCTCGAACATGCGCCATTGCTGGCGATACAAGAGGCATTAGACAAGCACGACAACGACGACGAACTCCTGGCAGGTTGCACGCGGTTCGGCGGTATTGACCCGTTGCTGCTGATTGCCGCCGGCAGTTATCCCGAGGCGCTTGATCTACTGCTCGCCCACGGTTCGACAGTGAATGACGTCAACCCCATCGGTAAGACGGCATTGATGGAGGCGGCGCAGTTCAATCAGGCGCAGAGCGTGCAATTCTTGCTTCAGCATGATGCCAACCCCAATGCCACGACGTGGCAGGCCAACGACGATGCGCTGCTGCACCATGATGCACGCACTGCGCTGATGTATGCCGCTGCCAATGCTTCGTTAGCTACGATCAAGCTGCTGCTAGTTAGTGGCGCCGATCCGTACCAGACCGATAGCAAGGGCTTCCGAGCCATCGACTATCTGCTTGGCTATGGCCCAACACCACCCAATCCGGTGTTGAGTCACTCTGATCGCGCCAAGGCACAGGAATGGTTGTATTGACCTCGCGGAAACGTAAGCTTGCGCTTCTGGCCCCTGGTCGGTCTTATCGCCGAATTGTTTGGCGAGCTTAAAGCGTCCGCTTCCGATCTAAGCAGACACTAACTGGTTATACGAACGCAACTTGATTTGCGGATTGTTGATAGTCAAAGTTAGTACGAAGTATCTGCGTTCGTCCGTGGACAGACGGCAAATTTCGAAAGGAATCTTGGCATGAAATTATACTTTTATCTAAAGAAGATGCGGCGCCTAAAACGGGGAATCTTTTTTTTCCTGGCGGCTCTAGCGACTACCGTGCCAACTCATGCCGTAGTCACTCGACATGATGTCCCAGATGCAAGTTACGTCGTCGCAACAAACGCCTTTCCTGCGCTGGTTGACTTACCAGGCGGGGGACAAGGAGTGCTCATCGCAAGGCAATGGGTTGTGACAGCTGGGCATACGACGTTGGATATGCCAGAACATGGCAACTACGTGGTGATTAACGGCAAGCGGAGAGCTGTTTCCCGGGTCGTCCGCTATCCTGATTACCTGAACTTTTCGGCCAAATGGACGACGCTTTTCCGTGGAGTGAAGTCCACGGATGCCACATCGTGGATGGCGAAATACGTCTCGGTTCGCGCACTCATGCACGATATAGCGCTCTTGCAGCTAGCGAGCCCTGTTGAAGACGTAACCCCCATTCCTTTGTACCGGCACTCGGACGAGCATGGAAAGATCGCAAAAATCTATGGAAGGGGAGTTACTGGAAACGACTTGAAAGGCGCTGATCCGAACGCGACCTCTGACGGAAAGTTGCGCAGAGCATACAACCGTATTGTCCGATCGGATAACCAGCTATTGGTTTATAGATTTGACTGCGGCGCGGATGCGTTGCCTTTGGAGGGGGTGATCGGCGATGGAGATAGCGGAGGTCCCGTTCTTGTCGAGGATGCTGGGATTTGGAAATTGGCTGGTATCGCGCATGGTTTGGATGCACAAAAGATGGATTATTTCACGATGCACGCAGGTGCGTACCGCCAAGGAGTTTGTGGCCAGGATTTTTCCAATGCGCGTATTTCCTATTTTGCGCATTGGATTGACAGTGTCGTTGGTGGTACGCAGTAGATGTTCCAGAAAGGATTGCCTGGGGCAAATCTGACAACATGCAGTGAGAGAGTTCGCCATCTCCGCTTTCGAACCGAAGCGGAGATTTGTGAGAGTGACTAAGGTTGGGGATTGGATGGACTAATAAGACACTGTTCCTAGTGTCCGGCTTGCGAGCTACTTTTTTACAATATTACTCAGGGGGCGGTATGAAGATTCGCGCTTGTAGCATGGTAATCGCCGTGACTTTGACGGTCGTCTCGTTAGCCAGCTTCGCCCAGTCATCAAGCTATATCAATAATCGAACCAAGCAAAAGGGTCTGATCGATGAGACCAATGATCCCTCCGCACCGCCCTTACCTTTCAAATCAGCGCAGGGCGGCTTGACCCTGCTTGCTGCCTCCAATAGCCCGTTTAAAGCAGATGACAGCCTTGCGTCACAAGGGCTCATCCAATACGACGGCAGAAAGGCAAAGGGTGGCCCGTATTACTTCATGGCATTTGTTAAGGGGAGTCCGTATTTTCCATCGGTGGTGCGCCGTAGATTAGTGGTCGCTACTGATGCATCCGGAATGCATTTTGAAATGCGTAGTTCGATCTTTTGCGGCGCAAACGCCGCGCAATGCGAACGGCTGCGTATGGTTTTAAATCAGGAAGACATTAAGTGCGGTTCTGCCGTAGCAGGATGCCCGGGCTATACCAGTGCATCACCTGCGAAGAGCGAAGTTGCAGACCCATCGACACCTCCTCCCCCGCCACCGGGTGGCTGATTTTCTCCATCGTTGGGGATGGAAGGGCCCAGGGAAAAGAGTCCGCTTTCGACCCAAAGCGAACATGCTACGGTCGCCTCGCATGACAAGGAGGTAGGCAATGCGGAAGGCGTTTTCGCTAATCATCATCACCGTGCTTATTGCGGCCTGTTCGGACCGTCCTCTGAGAGGGGCTGCCGCCCCCTCGCCAGATGGAAAAACTTATCTGGCCGTCGTTGATGACAACGGAGGAGCCTGTGGCCCGCTAAAGGTCGACGGGAAGGTCTGGAGCCACAGAATGGGAGAGGAAGTTCCCGTTGAGCCAGGAAAACACACAATCGAATGCGGTGCGGTAATTACGTTCGAGATCCCTCGCGGAACTATTTTCAAGTTCGACTATTGGGGACCATGATCTCAGCGGATGTCCGCTTTCAACCCAAAGCAGACCTTCCAGCGCAGCAATCGATGTCCGGGTTTGCGCCGGATTGTTAGCCGGACTTCGGACAAGTAAAGTTCCCATAGGTCAAGGCTTTAGGGGCTGCGTTCAGCAAGTGCGTGCAGATGTATAACCGGACGTGCACGTCCGTCTATTCGGTAGTTAGGCCAATATAAATGCTCAAGCTCGCCACTTTTATCGCATTCATCTTACTGGCTGTTCTCACTGCTGGCATATTCGGCGCGCTTCACGACCAGATCAGCTATACCGTTTCACACGAGTACTTCACCAAGTTCAAATTTTTCCAGTTTCATTTGTTGGACCCAGATGTACCGGAAAGAGTACGTGCAGCAATTGTCGGATTCCGAGCATCTTGGTGGATGGGAATCCCACTTGGCTTGCTTGCCGGCGTCGCTGGCTTCATTCACCCGAATGCCGCACAGATGCTGCGAGCACTACTCTTATCGCTTGTTGTCATTTCCGCATTCACGCTCATCTTTGCTCTGGCTGGGCTGACATACGGTTACTTCCAGACAGATAGCTTGAACTTGGGCAACTATCGGGGTTGGTTCATACCGCCTAACCTCGTGCACCCACGTAACTTCATTTGCGTTGGTTACATGCACAACTCGGCGTACCTTGGAGGCTTGTTGGCTATTCCTGTCGCATGGATTTTTCACGGTTACTATCGGCGCTTGGCCGCAAGAGTGGCCTAACAAGTCGTTTAAGGCGGACGCCTCCGGCGCCGCTTAACTCAGGCGTTGAATGTCCGCTTTCGACCCAAAGCGGACATTGCGGGCCGGGAGCGATCTCGTACGACGCGTCCTAAATCGAACAGATAATGCACATCATTTTTGCCTTACATGATGTGCACGCTTGTCATGAAAGATAGGAGACTCTCATAAGAACATTGCCTTTCATAACATTCATCGTTATGAGCGCGCTATCGGGATAGCGGACAGACACATGGAGGACTAGATGGGTGTTTCAAAAGGACCGGAGTTTGCGAGGCGTGACATTTACATTGACTACGCCTATCTGCGTGTCATGTTCCGGTGGGACCACGTAGCCGGGAAAATATATGTCCGGCACTATGGCCACGTCGAGACCGCTACTCCGGTGCCTCACGATAACGGATTGTTCACGGAAGCCACTTTGTATGGACTGGAGATTTCGCAGGCCGAATACCTTGCAGGCAAGTAACTCGCGGACTACTCATCAATGTCCGCTTCCGACCCAAAGCGGACATTATTGGGCATTCGGATAATCCCGCTGAACGTCCATCGAGGCTCGTTTGGAATGGAAAAGCCAGGCCGGTTCGTGCAATTGACTTTACTAAACCGTGCGGCTATCGCTCAGCGCTTCTCTTATCCACGCTGTGAACGTATCCATTGTCGCCAGGATTCGGGTAGGTAGATGGCGATCACGCGGGTAGAGAATCGATACCTCGGGAGCATGCGTTTCCCAGGCGGTGAGCACACGTTCTAGCTTACCGTCCAGCAATGCCGGTGCAGCAATGAAGGACAAGCTCTGCACAATGCCCACGCCCGCTATCGCGAGCTGAAGGCGTGCATCTGCGTCACTCACGGATGCAACGCTCGGTGGATGCAACTCACAACGCTTACCATCGGATTCAAATTCCCATTCCAACTGTGCTCCGGGCTGAGGAAGGAGGAAGTCAATCAATCGATGCTTTGATAGATCCTCGGGATTTTGTGGGCGTCCCATCTGACGCAGATAGGCAGGCGATGCCACGGTGACGCGTCGTGGGCGCCCTAATGGCCGCAGGACCAGATCTTGATCTTCAAGACCACCGATGCGCACCGCGAAATCGATGCTGTCACGCACGAAGTCGCTGCGCTGGTCGCTCATAACCAATTCGAGGTGAATGCCTGGATGCTGCGAATACCATTGCGGCAATCGTGGAATGAGGATCGATCGCGCCACCGAAATATTCGCACTCACTCTGACCTTACCCGTCAGTGCTTCACGTGAATCGGTTAGCGAGGCTTCAATTTCGTCCAGATCGTTCAGCACACGCCGACAGACTTCGTAATAGCGCGTTCCGGCTTCAGTTGGCGCGACTGCTCGTGTCGTGCGAGCCAATAGCCGTACACCCAGGGTTTCCTCCAGCCGCGCCACCCGTTCCGTTGCATTCGATGAAGACATATGAAGGGCTCGTGCGGCGCGGCCGAATGAACCTGTTTCAACGATCCGGACAAACAGGCGCATGGCTGCCAGTTGATCGACACGCATTCAATTGTTCGCTTTTAACGAATAAGTATTTCGTATTTTACGCTCTAGGCGAGCCGCCGTCGAATATCTATCGTGTGCACCATCGTCGATCTGCACCGGAGCCAAGCCATGAACTACTGCACATTTGGCCGTTCTGGCCTAAGAGTTTCCCGTTTCGCCCTTGGCGCCATGACTTTTGGAGCGGGTAGCGGCATTTGGGAATCGATTGCGGGCCTGAATCGTGAACAGGCCACCCGCCTGGTCGGGCTGGCGCTAGACCACGGGGTGAATTTGATCGACACCGCCGATGCCTACTCGCAAGGACAGTCCGAGCTGGTGGTTGGACAAGTGCTCGCGGATCTCGGTGTCGATGAAACACGCATGCTCGTTGCGACCAAAGTGCGCTTGCGGACCGGTCCCGGGCCAAACCAGGTTGGCCTTGGGCGCTCGCATATTCTGCGTACGATAGAGACAAGCCTCAAGCGCCTCGGCCGCGATCACATCGATCTGATGCAGCTTCATGATCGTGATGCACTGACACCGCTGGACGAGACGTTACGCGCACTCGACGACCTGGTCTCTCAAGGCAAAGTTCGCCACATCGGCGTTTGCAACTTCAGCGCTGCCGAACTTGAGCGTGCTCACGCTATCGCTTCGCACGCACACTGGGCGCAGATCACCAGCAATCAAGTGCATTACTCACTCGCGGCCCGCGATATCGAACACGACATTGCCGCCGTGGCGCAGCAGAACAATGTGGCATTGATGGTTTGGAGTCCACTGTCCGGTGGCTATCTCAGCGGAAAGTACACCGCCCAGGATGGCCAAGCCGCAAAGGGGCGTCGCACGAACCTCAACTTTCCACCGATCGATCCACAGAAAGTAGATCCCATCGTGTACGAATTGCGCGCTATCGCCGAAGCGATGGAAACGACACCTGCGCAAGTTGCACTAGCTTGGTTACTGGGACGCGACGAAGTCGCAACTGTGATTGTCGGTGCCAGTTCCGAATCACAGCTACTGGCCAATTTGCAGGCGGAGGAACGTGTGCTGTCGATGGAGCACCGTCAACGTCTGAACGATGTGTCCAAACCCATCGTGCCCTACCCGCACTGGATGCAGCGCTTCCACGATAAGGATCGTGCTTGATATTCGGGAAGCCGGTCGACCATGAATATGCCCAGCCCATCCACACGGAGAGCCCCATGAGCGCACAGAACAGTGTTCGCAATACAACCCAACTCTTTGGTTTCGCAGCTGTGCTTTTTGCAGTTTCTTATTGGAGTGGCATAACCCGCGCGCAGACCGTCCAGGCTCCGCAGGCCGGCTCAGCGGCATCCACCAAAATCGCTGGCACTATGAAGGATGACCTCAAAAATCGTTCGCACGATATTCATTGGCCAAATGGATTCGATCCTGAAAAGGCTGATTTGTTCTCGCACAACGAGCTTGTCATCCATGCATCGTGTGAACGAGTGTGGAAACATATTATTGACGCAGACAAATGGCCGCAGTGGTACCCCAATTCGAAGGATGTCCGAATCATCGGTATCAGTCCCGTTCTTGTACAAGGTACGGTTTTTCGCTGGACGACGTTTGGGCTGCCACTGGAAAGTAAGGTCAACGAGTACGTCCCATATTCTCGGATCGGTTGGTACGGCTATACGCCAGGCACCAGGCCCACGTTCTACCACACTTGGTATCTGACGCCTGCTGGTAACGCTTGCGATGTTGTTATGGATGAAGTTGGAAAGGGTGCTGCTGCGGCCCACTTGCGTGAGACCGATGAGAGCTTGATGCATCGTGGCCATGATCTTTGGCTGGCCACGCTGAAGTGGGTTTCTGAGGGACCTTGAGCCTTGCACGCGTTTTATCAAACAAGCAGCACCCCATAGCAGCAATGGTCGTGGCCGGCTTCCTCCTAAATACGCGCTGGCTTGACACGCACTCCTCCGAGGATCGCTCCTCTCGCCGCGCCGCTGTGCGCATCGGCATCACGCGCAAGAAATGAATAGGAATGATTCTATGTATGTCATTACAGGAATCACTGGTCGAGTCGGTGGCCATGTTGCTCGTGCGTTGCGGAGCGGAAAACTGCCAGTTCGCGGAGTTATGCGTGATCAGGCCAAAGCTTCCGCTTGGGTCGCGCGCGGTTGTGAGGTCGCCATAGCGGAAACAACCGACACAGCAGCACTGATCAAAGCATTTAAAGGGGCCGAAGGTGTATTCGTCATGCTCCCATCGGTGCGCGATCCACAACCTGGTTTTGCAGAAGCGCTCCCCATGGTGGCCGCGTTGCGTACAGCGCTCGATGCTACACGCCCGGAGAGAATCGTTTGCCTATCGACGATTGGCGTGCAGGTGAAGCAACCCAATCTTCTCAACAAGCTTCGTATTCTGGAAGAAGCACTTAATACGTTGTCGATTCCGATCGCTTTTCTTCGTGCAGCCTGGTTTATGGAAAACGCAAGATCGGACATAGCCTCAGCGCGAGATCGTGGCGTGATCGCCAGCTTTCTGCAGCCGCTCGATAAACCTGTTCCCATGGTCGCGACGTCCGACGTCGGCCGTGTCGCCGCTGAATTGATGCAGGAGCGATGGCGCGGTCGGCGTATCGTAGATTTGGAAGGCCCTCGTCGTGTTACTCCGCATGATCTCGCTGCAACGTTTGCAAAGTTGTTCGCTCGACCGGTTCGTGCAGAGCCCGTTCCACGTGAGACGTGGGAGGGGCGCTTTATTGCGCAAGGGATGAAGAATCCCACGCCGCGAATACAGATGCTCGATGGGTTCAACGAAGGCTGGATTGAGTTCGAGGATGGTGAGGCCGGCGCACGCAAAGGTGGGGTATCGCTTGAAGCTTCACTCAAATCACTGATCGAGAGGCTGTGAGTGTTCCTATTTGACACGAAGTGGACACCACCATTGGCGCTGGCACACAGAAATTCGCCACATCTGTAAAACACGATTTCGACACCCTCACGTACATCACATGAAAATGAACCGATCGTGATTATTGAAGGTTTCGGGGTCCGGCAGCACTCGCCGTACCCCCGCGCATCACCCATAAACGCAGTTTCGGAGAAAGACATGTCGCTCAAAAACAAACGAATCGTTGTGCTTGGTGGATCAGCAGGCATCGGTCTTGCCACGGCGATGGCCGCGGCCAACGAGGGGGCACTCGTTGTCATCGCGTCCAGCAGTCAAGCGCGTATCACCGAGGCGAAAAAGAAATTACCTCCGAGTGCAGAAGGACATACGGTCAACTTATTGGATGAGGGCAGCATCAAATCATTCTTTGAAAAGATTGGAGAATACGACCATCTGGTGTACACCGCAGGCAATGCCCTGCTAGTGGTCGACCAGAAAGATTTGAGCTTGGAAGAAGCACAGGACTTTTTTGGGCTCCGCTACTGGGGCGCCTTCTTGGCAACGAAGTACGGCGCAGGTCAAATCCGCGAGGGCGGCTCTATTGTCCTTACCTCAGGGATGGCGGCACGCCGCCCTCGTAGCGGGATGACAATAGTGTCGAGCGTGTGTGGTGCAGCCGAAGCCCTCACGCGAGCGCTTTCAGTAGAACTTGCGCCGATCCGAGTGAACGCGGTTTGCCCAGGAGTCATCAAGACGGAACTTTGGAATAGTTTCCCGGAAGCTGCTCGCGAGGCGACATTCAAACGCGCGGAACAGAACCTGCTCGTAAAACATGTCGGTGAAGCTCATGAAGTCGCTGAAGTTTACCTTTATCTGATGCGAGCAGGATTTACGACAGGTCAGGTCGTAGTATCCGACGGCGGCGCATCGGTGAGCTGATAAGGCCATCCTCAAGATAGGGCGATTGTTAGGCAGACACGATGTTTGGTCGCTGACGCGGCGAAAATTCGAGTATGGAATGGTTGTCACTTGCTGAACATTGACCCGACGAGTATGCCGAGGGAGCCCCCTCTCCCTCGGCATGGGGGTCTTATGGTGGCAGGGCTGCCGCCTACCGAGAAAAGTCGATGATCAGCCTGTCAATATCGCTAGTCAGGCGAAGTTCGTTAATGGCCTATCCCGGAACGCCACCGGACTGAACCTCTCGTACCACAGCCACTCGGGCTTCAAAGCATCGAGGCCTCATCCTGAAGACAGATTTGAGCGCCGGGTTGTCTGAGCGAAACGCTTCATCCATTAACGGATATTCATGTGTTTTGTTTCTTGAACATCTCTCCTGCTCGCTCCAGGATAGCCCAGGACACCCTTCTTTAAAAAGTTTATTTGCCGCGGACTGGAAACGGAAAGCAGACTTAAGCCTATCGCGATAACACGACAATACTCCTGAATCGCTATCGTGCTCGGTTAAAGTCCACATTGAAACACTTTGTGGCACGATCTGTTGGTTGGACCGAAACCGCCATCACAGGCTAGACCTACCGATGTCGCATAAACCGTTCGTTGGCTTCCGACTCGACAGAAACATTCTCTAATGGTGATCCCTGGGATTGTTCACTTTCCAAGTATGGATGAACCGGCCTGTGAGGTTCTGCACCAATATCGGCGCTCAACCATGACAAGACAAGTTGCACACCCAGTATTAGTGGTAGGGCCGCCAGCATCACGGTACCCGCAGTAGCTGGCGGCCCAACCGTCGCTGATATCCACCAGTGTCGAAAGCCAAACAGCAGACCAAACGCCACGAGCGCACAGCCGAGGCACAGTTCTATAGAGGCGAGCGAAAAACTGCGTACAAAATAGCTATACACCACGCGTCGTCCCAGGTTGCGCAGGTTTCCACGTAGAAAAGGTCCGATGATTCGTAACGGCCTCAGGCTCGAGGGTTCACCCGAATATCGGGCCGGCATCGGCATTTCCACAATCACGGCCCGCAACTGATTGAGGTGATAAAGCATGTCCGACTCGAAGAAATAGCGTGGAGCGATGCCATCGAAATCCAATTCGGCCAACAGCGATCGATGGATTGCAGTAAATCCATTGGTTGGATCAAAAAGCTGCCAGTAGCCCGACGAAAGCTTCGTTAGAAACGATAGACCTGCGTTGCCCACGAGGCGAAGAGGCGGCATCCCTGCTGTATCGGAAAGGCGGTAAAAGCGATTGCCCTTCGCATAGTCTGCATGTCCTGACAGCAACGGGGCCGCCAAACGGCTAATTGAGGCCGGATCCATTTGCCCATCACCATCGAGTTTGACCACCACTTTGGCGGGTAGATTACGTGCCATCGCATATCCGGTCATGACAGCTCCTCCAACGCCACGATTTTTCGCATGACGCAACACTGTCACCCGTGGGTCCGAGCAATGCTTTTCTACGACGTCGCCGCTGCGTTCAGGGCATGCATCATCGACAACAATGATCCATCCAACTTCGGGTCCGATACGGTTGATCAGGGCAAGAAGTTGCGCGCTAACGCGATAGCAGGGAATGACCACGGCGATGGGCGACTGCGAATGTTCATTCATGGCATGCGGTAGACCCAGCGTCGAGATATCCAAAAACTGACTACAGCCAACGTTGCCTCGATCAACAACTTAGCGAGCCATGAGCCATGCAAACTCGAGTGAATAGTGATCGTGCTGACTAAACCGGTGCTTAGCGCAGTCATAAACAACCACAAAATCAAATAGCGCGCGAGACGCCGCGCGCTGAGATGCGCCGAGAAAGTCCAGCGACCGTTCGCCACGAATCCCATCAACGCACCGACGAAGCGCGCCGTTACATTCGCCATGGGTGTGTTCAAACCCCATGCCGTCAGCACTACGAATACCATCCAATCGGTAACAACCAGAGAGAGGCCGATGAGCAGGAAGGTCATGCCCTGACGAGCCCATAGCGTATTGCCCGCAACCGAACGCGACAGAGTTGCTTTCATGGCGTTACCCAACCTAACAAGCGACGCTGCCAGTGCCAGGCCAAGTCGCGCTCGGCCGTCAGATCACTGCGTAAGCTCACCGTTGCCTTATCCACCTGCAAAGGAATAGCAACCAGCCGTGACTGTGTCGCCGTTATGGTGAAACCGACTACCTTCGCGGAAACGGCCTCTTCGAACGATGAATGGGCAGCGCCTAGCAGCCCGCACGAGATATTCTCGGAACGCGTCTTATGGACACTGTCCTCTTGCGTCACGTCCCAACGGATCTCGATGGGCGTTGTCCCTGTTTTGCATCTAACGTTCAGATCAGCGCTCACGAGCGTGGCGCCTGGAGGGGCCGAGGAAGTATCAAACGTTACCGCAACAGTCTCAGGTGACGCCCGTGACTCGACACCCATCTGGTACCAATGCAGAGCCCACAGGTCAAAATCACCCACCGTCGAAACACGGACTCCTCGCGCCTGCGACAGCGCCGTCTTAAGCGCAGACGTATAATCGTCCTGATGGACAACGATGAGGTTGGCGCCGGTCCGATCGAACACACGCGCCCATTGCACACCATCGGTACGAACGTCGGCATTCCACGCCATTTGCACCAGTTCATTGTCGTACCAGCTGGTTACAAAGGCCGTCCCTGCTAGCTCTGCGGCATATGGATACCGACGATCCACGAGCAACGTCCGTGCCGAGGCGCCATAACCTTCGCGAATGATCGCGGCGATTCGGCGTGTCGGCGCATAAGAATTGAGGACTTTTAGCTCCCCATGCGCCCATAAATCTTTCAATACGCCCCCATAAAGTTGCCAACTGCCATTGGCAACGAACGCGAGGTTACTCAGGACTAGCAGCGCCACGGCAGTAAGTACTGCACGATTCTCGTGTTGCCGGAGGTCAATCGAAGGAATGCCGCAGAACATAGCCGGCAAGAGCAACGCCATAGCTGGCTGTACGTATCGTACATATTGAATCTGAGTCAAAGGCAATACGAAAGCAGTGCTAGCCACCAAGGCCAGTGGCCGTACGCGTGGCATTGTGATCGCGATGAGCAGGCTGCCGCCTAGAGCGAGTGGCACAAAGCCCAGCGATCCATCTGCTCCTTCGAAATAATGCGAGGTATGAAAGATCAGGTCCCAAAGAAACCAAACATGAAGACCTGTTTCATAGGTGGTATCTCGAAAATTAATGGGAAGGTAATACTGCGAATGGAAATAGCCATTGAACAATGGCAGCACGGGGTTGCCTGCCAGTACGTATCCATAGCTATAGCTCGATCCAGCGACGACGATCGCCGCCGCCATCGCGATAGGAACGGTTCGCCAGGGTATGTGTGCTTGCCATCGCCAAAGCAGCCAAAGCCCAAGCGGCCCCGCGATCAAGACGTTACTTGCTTTCAGGCCGAGCAGTAGCCCGCCGAGTAGCCCTGCCATCATCAGAGACCGGCGATCCGGCACCAGGTCACGCTGTATCAGCCATGCGAGAGCCACGGCTACAGCGGCCGTAGGACCTTCGGTTTGCATGCCAGTGAGCGTGTCTGCCGTTAGCGGCACACTTGCGTAAAGAGCAAGCATCAGCCAACGCGCAGAGGGACTCAGTTGAAGGGTCTCACCTAAATTCCACAGCATTCCGAGCGTGAGAGTCAGCCACATGCTGTCCACTGCTCCGCGCGCCTCGGTCTTCGCAACGAGTTGCGCGATGCCCTGGATTACGTCGCCTGCCCACGGTGCTACCGCCCACAATTGCGACCCCGCATCCATGCGGTAATAGCCCAGTGTTTGCAGCTGATAAGGCAGCCCGAGGTGATAGGCCAGATCATCAAAATGAATGGTCGGCGTCCAAGCACAGGTCGAAACCATACCTATTGCCATCACGGCCAACGCTGCCGAGCCCGGTGCAACGTCTATCGCTTGCACCCATGATGCAGGCCATGACTGCATCGTCGCCGCGATTGCGTGCCAGCGGACAACGCAGATGCCGATCAGGATTGATAGATACGCCGAATGCGTATGAATCGGGAGAGGTAGCGTCCACCCTACCAGCCCCGTTATAACCGACAGGCCCACGAGTAATGCAAAAGGCGCGGGGCGCATCGAGGTGTGAGGGACCACCAAACTACCGATACCAATGGCGGAGGAACCGATTAACAGACTTGAAATCAGCGGTGCGATGCCCGCATAGCATACGAGTGCAACGATCCACGACACTGCCAACCCAGTAGCGAGCCGACATCTAAGTAGACGTCGAAGAGCGTAGGCAAAGGCCAGCGCGACCAACGCCAGCTCCACAAGGAATTCATCTGCGGAATAAGGAATCTTCAGCCACATCCTCGACCATAAAACCCCGCACACAACCAATACGACACCGGCCCAGAAAAACCCCGTGGATGCCACACGGTAATGAGCCGGCGCTATCTGCAATGACATAGGTTCGTTACTGACCAGAATTAGCGCTGCCCAATGCCGCACCTTTACGAATCGCTCGAAGACACGCCGTGGCGTCGTTTGCATTGGGGGCAACATCGGTACCCGACCGCTGCGCACGCACGATACTGGGCGTTGCAACGACGGCGACGGTGGCGGCTAAGCCGAGTTTCCAGAAGGCACGTTTCATCTAATTTGAACCCCTGGGAGACGTGTTAATTACCCTGCCCGATCACCGACGCTTGCCGGTAAAGATGCCGCTAACGCTTGCGGCCATAGCTTCCTCCAGAGCTTAAGCGTGCCGTCAGCATCGTCTCCGATTGAAATATATTCAATCGAAACACCTGACGTTTTTCACTCATGATCTAAATACGTCACGAACCCGTGGTGCGATGCATTGAAGGAGTGATGGGCACATCAGCTTCGATGCCACGATCCGGCGTCCGCGCATTCAATTACTGAGAAATGCGCCTAGAGCCACGGGCCCGTTGATGTAGAACACGCGGCATGCACCGATTAGCGTCAAACTCGGCCCCGAGTCCCCGATACGGACCGTCGCTGAACGCCTTCTATCGAGGAGGTCAATCGTCGCGCAGGTCGACTCGCCTAGGTCTTAATTGCGCTCGCGTGTATTGCTCCATTGCCCGTGGAAGGAAGGAGCATAGGATTCAGATCACTCTGACTATGGCTAAGCGCCGCGCTTGCAGGCCCATCTCTTCCAAGCCCGAAAGCCAATTGAAGCTGGAGCCACTCATCGATAATCACGAGACGGAGCGGCATGGCGCGTAGTACATGCTTTTTCCCAACTAGTCGGCGTGAGACCAACCCTGCGCTCTCAAGCATTTTTACGTGCTTTGACGCCGCGGGGAAAGTCACCTTATGGAGAGATGCAAGCTCGGTGATGTTGCGTCCCTGAACAGCCAGGCTGAGTAGCATCGCACGACGTGTCGGGTCGGCCAGGACATGGAAAAGACAATCTAGCGGCGACCGTTCCTTGCGCGCAGGCGAATTATTCATGAGTTATTGTCATGCATATTGAATAACCGAAATCATCCGGACAATGCGCTGGATCTCGTCCCATACCATCTCATCGTCGCCCTCTACAATGACGTCATAGGCAGTGCGCCCTCCGAATACTTTCTGGTGGGAGCACAGCCACCTGGCTGCTTTTCTTGAATCGCCAAAATGTTGCAACAGCAACGCTGCGGGAGTGACGTAGCGCTTCTCAAAAACGCTGAATGCGTCCGTGATGATCTGTTCGCGTGCGGCCTGGAGTCTTTCCAGCTCCTTAGAAACTTGTGCGAGATAGGTATGATCTGTGCGAACCTTATTTCCGCTCTTTACCCCAATAATCTGGGCGGTATATTTGAGATTGTCTTTCCGAACTGGCGCGGCTTTCATTGCCTCGCTCCTACTTGAATGAAAATTAGGGAGGTGATGGCCTCCCTTCTGTGGGAATCGAAGAGGTCCGCTCCAGGCTGACTGGTAGCAACCGAGCGGGATACAACTAACCTAGTGCCTTGCACCAAACGATGAGAGATACGGCCTTCTCGAGTAATTCTCATGTCGCTGATCACTTTTCTAAATGCAGTATGCAACTCGATGTAGATATTCGCCGTTGGCACCAATTGAGTAGTGCGTCCTGTTTCCATCAAGAAGCTTCGGCCAAGAGCAGAACACTAGATGTAACTGATCGATACATGATGCATTTAATGGAGAGATTCCAAAACATGACGCACGCTTCCGTCAAGCGCCCAATGCTCTTTCCATCATTCGATTTAACCATAATTGATTCAATACATATCAAACTTCTTCATGCCGTAATTTGTCGACCGCATAGGGGCATCTGACGATTTTTGATCAGCACAATCCAGTCATAGCGTGGATTGAACCCCTGCATATTGGGACGTCAGTCGGGAAGAAGGGCTACCGCTCTCGTCCAGCCCGCGCTTGCGGCCCGGATTTTTGCCGGAAAGCAAATGACGATGAAACCATTCGCCGGTAGTTGTTCGAGATTGTGCAGTTTCTCAATCTGACAATAGCCAACATCGCGTCCGGCTTTGTGCCCTTCCCAAATCAGGCTCGCATCATCGGTTTCCGCAAAACGTTTGGCCGTATGACTGAAAGGTGCATCCCAACTCCACCCATCAGTGCCCACGACTCGCACGCCTTTGTAGGCAAGGTGGAGTGTCGCATCGCGCCCCATGCCGCAGCCGCTGTGAACATAATCCGGGTGACCATACCGCTCGCCTGCCCGTGTATTGATCAAAACGATCTCAAGGGGCTTAAGTATGTGACCGATGCGTGCAAGTTCGGCATCAATTTCAGCGGGTGTCACAACATGACCATCAGGGAGGTGGCGAAAGTCGAGCTTTACGCCAGGCTGCATGAACCACTCAAGCGGTACCTCATCAATGGCGATAGCACGCTTTCCATGATCCATGGTGGGGTGGTAATGCCATGGCGCGTCAATGTGCGTGCCATTATGAGTGGATAAGGTAATCGTTTCGACGGCCCAACCCAGTCCTTCCGGCAACCGATCCTCAGTCATGCCAGGAAACGATGCCACTACATCCTTAGCCGATTCCTTGTGTGTCGTATACGTTATCGATGGGCGTAAGAAGGGTGGATCGGAAATCGTTTCATTGTCGAGTGTGATGGAAATATCGATCAGTTTGCTCATACTTCTTTCTCCGTGTTCGAGAGATCCGACTTAGCCTTCAATGCGACCGCGGACCTCACCAAACCCAATGGACACAAAGCCCTTACGATGGCACTTACCCGTGAAGACGACTTCGTCGCCGTTTTCAAGAAACCCTCGCTGCTCTCCGTTTGGTAGGTGCACGGGCTTCATGCCGCCGAAGGTCAGTTCCAACATGCTGCTGAGCTGATCCACTGTTGGACCGGAAATTGTGCCAGTGCCTATTAGATCTCCAGCCTCCAAGTTGCAGCCGCCAACCGTGTGGTGCGCGAGCATTTGCGCGGGCGTCCAATAGAGATGACGCGCGTTCGACTGCAATATTTCCACCGAAGTTTCGTTTTCTCGATGCATCTTCGCCGTTTGCAGTCCCACCGACAGGGCGATGTCGATACCACCGATACGCTGATCTGCTGTATCTAACAGATAATTCAGCGGTGCCGGATCATCATTACCACGCGACATGGCAGGTACGCGAAACGGCAGTAACGCATCGGCAAGAACGACCCATGGAGAGACCATCGTTCCAAAGTTCTTACTTAAGAACGGACCGAGCGGAAACATCTCCCAACGCTGTATGTCGCGTGCGGACCAATCGTTGAGCAGGCAATAACCGATGATGTGGCGATGAGCTTCTCCGATCTCTATTGGTTCGCCTAGAGCATTGCCGGCACCGACGTAGAATCCCATCTCCAGCTCGAAGTCCAATCGCTCACTTGCACCGAAGTTCGGTTTTCCTCCTGGAGTGGAAGGTGGTTGTTGCCCAAGCGGTCGGCGAACCATTCCACCGCTAGCACGAACGGACGAAGCGCGCCCGTGATAGCCAATTGGCACCCACTTATAGTTGGCAGGAAGCGGATCTTCCGGAATCAGCAGTGCACCCGCGGTACGTGCGTGATAAATGCCGGCGTAAAAGTCGGTGTAATTGCCAACATGCACAGGTAGATGCATCGTGCATTTGCTCCGATCATGCAAAAGCACTTCGCGGGCTGCCTGTGCGTGTTCTCGCAACGCTCCGCGACGATCCAGCAACGCACTGACTTGCCAACGCAGCTCTCTGAGAGGCCTATGACCCAGTGCGAAGAGTTCATTTAGCAGGCAACTTTTGGCGGCTTCAGCGGCCTTCGCGGCGTCACCAGTCAGCCAACCTCTCGCATGCGCGACGCTAATATCGAAGATAGAATCGCCGATCGCCATTCCCGCGCGGAGTTGACCGCTTCGCCCGCTAAAAATCCCAATTGGCAAATTTTGGATAGGAAAATCACTATCCGGATCATTTGCGCTTTCGACCCAGCTTCTACGGTTTGGGTCATGTGTATCATCAAGATGGATCATGACTGCGATTCCTACAATATCCCTGTATGAGAGAAGTCTTCTTTCAGACAATCTTTGCGGCTTTGAGCGAGTCAGTCTCGGCCGCCTTGTCTTCGGGCCGCTCGGCAAAAAAGCAGCACGACATCGTTGCTATCGATATGAACGCAGCGAAGATCCATGCACTGGGATAACCCCAGGTCGCGGCGATTTTCCCGAACAGTGACGGTACGAGTACGCCACCGATAGCTGCGATGGTAAGCATCAGGCCACAAGCAGTTGGCACATCGGAGAGATGAAGGCTGTGTCGATAAAGTCCCGGTACCGCGATCCATCCTACGAAGCCAAGAATGGCGGTCGAACCGATGATTGCGGCGGCAACATACAAGCCTGACATCCCCAAGAACGGGATCATCAACAGCGCCGCGCTCTCGATCAACCAAGCACCGATAAGCGTCGGTAAGATGCCGAACAATTTATCCGCCAGCCAACCACCAACGAAAGAGCCCGGAATACCACTGACTAGCAAGATAACGCCAATGCCACCCGCTTCGACCGGACTAAGTCCGAGATGTTGCTGAGCGTAGGTCGGAAGCAATTCCGCTGCGGTGAAATAGCCACCGTAACCGCCCAGGAAACTGAGGCCAAGGATCCACAGATCACGATTTCCGAAAACACGCTTTAATGATGCGCGATCAAGGTGGCTGCCTTGAATGGACCTCGCATTTACGCCGGGAGGTTTCGGGAACGCTATCAGCATCGCTATAAAGGTTACCGCTCCAATCGCAGCACCGATCAGCAGTGCGTTTCGCCAACCAAAGTGCACGACCACGCCATCCCACGCATAAAGACCCAACGCGGCACCCACCGTGAATGCCACTCCAGTAATCAACCCATTCGCCGTTACCAACTCATGATCACGAAACCAGGCTGTGGTCAGGCCAATAGCACTTCCGATATAGACAGATCCGCCAACGCCGCAAATGAAACGTGCCACGAGCATCGCCAAATACGAATCAGCGTTCGACGAAAGAATCTCGCCAAACGTTTCCACTGCGATGCCGAAGAGCATGGCGAAACGCATACCAAACGCCTCAGCCAGCATGCCCCCTGGAATATGGGCTAATCCATAGCCTGCAATGAAGACACCCACGATCGTCCCAAGCTGAGGAAGCGTGAGATGAAGCTCCGCAATTAGGTGCCCAAATGTCGGCACGATGTTGAACCAGTTCAGAGTGAACTGCAGGAACGAGAAAAAGATGATCGTCAGCGCGAGCCATCGGTTATTCATGTTCTGTCCTCCCATTAGATTCTGAATGAGACCGTGGCGAGGGCGAACGATACGTTGACGTCGTTACGCGTTCGAACGTTCTGCAAATAACGCAGGGTCACTTTAGCTTTGCCGAAATCGTAGGCGACCAACGGACCGACAAGCACGTGCTCGAAGCGATTACCATCACCGACGACTGCACCGTACTGACGGTCATCAGTAAACTGACGGGAGTAATTACCAATCGCACCGAAAGTCCAATTGCCGACCGTCTTGGTGGCTGTCAGATCCATGTAATAGGCATTTCCAGATAGATAATCGGTTGCTGGATTGCGCTTGTTGATATCGACAATGTTGTTGATGGTGAAGTCCCAACCGTTGTGCAAATAGCTAACGGCCCACATTGGTTCGAACGTCCAATAGTCGTTCGCGTAGCTCGTCTGTAACGCCTTACCTCCCAGATAGTGGTAGTCGCCACCCGGTATGTAGACGGACAAACTCGTCGACGTGAAAAACCCGTTACCGAGATTCCACGACAAGATCATCGGGGTAATGATCGGATTGAAGAAGCCCGTTGATCTCGATCGATAACCACCCAACGAGGTAGTGTCTACGTTGTGTTGGTTGTAGAAAAAGATCACATTGGCGGCGTATTCCGCACCCAGAAGATGCCAACCAGGCACCCAAACAAACAGCGATGTATTCGTGTAATTGCGCAGCTTTAGCGGAACGCCTTTGCCTTGGCCGTCTTTTAGTGAATTACCGTTCGTGGTGTAGAACGTATCGGAATAGTAAAAGCCCGGTGGAGGCAATGCGCCAATAGGAACGCCGGTCGTCGCACCAGGTAGATAAGGACTGGCATTTTCATTTGCGGTCGCGCAGCGCGACCACGCGAACGAGGCCGCCAGCGTAATGGCGAACATCGAAATATTGATTTTTCGGGATGATGCTCGCATAGACACCTCAACTCTAGGCTGTGATTAAGCGCCGAACGTGTGAGCGCTCGGGTTGGCATCGATTCGATTGACGTTACGTCTGATAAGGCTTGGTGAGGCACAAGGCGTTGAAGCGCCTCCGCTAATCACCGCGCACAACATTTGAGTCAGCGCGAAGGCGCTACGTGCGCCGTAAGAAGCTGATGGCTAGTCGATGGCGCCCCTGTCTGCGGCACGTACTCGCCGATCGTTATCTCGCTCCGGCAGTGAAGCGCATCTTTGTTTTTCCTGGTATGCAAAGATCTCTTGTACAAAGCGAGCCAGAGCATCGCGAATCGCGACGGCCACGTCGGCGTTGGTGATGACACCTTCGGCAACGATGTCGTCAATATGGCGGAGCGCAAGGTGGTGTTGTGGCCCGATTTCAGTCGAAAAACTCGAGAGCATGCGACTGAGTTGCATCTGGGCATCGACACCTCCGTCATCGCCCGTTGAAAATGAGCAAATAAACACAGGCTTTCGCAGGAGACAGCTCCGCTCCAACCGTTGCGAAAGCCACCGCACAGCATTTCTCAACGTATTGGGTAGTCCATTGTTTTCTTGAGGTGTGACGATAAGGACCGCATCGCTATCCCGGATCGACGCGCGTACCTCACACATGTCTGAGGAACTGGCGACCTTATCCAAATACGGTATGTAGTATGGAAAGTTCTCAATATCCATGATCGACATATCCGCGTCTGGTGGGAGTAGTCCACCTAGGGTTCGCAATAAAGCGCCAGACCATGCCTCATCGCCGAGGGAGTCGGTGATCCCCACTAAATTTAGAGTGACATTCATGGATTACTCCTACCTGCAACGGATTACTGAATCGGTGGTGATCCGTTGAAGCACCTCATCGCATTTGGTTGATACGTTCGCGTAGCCACGGCGGACTACGGACGCATCATGCGCAGGTGAATCGGAGAGCAGAAGATAGACAAGCTGGAAGGCATGCTTCCGATTTACGAAACATTGGTTAGCACCAATGCAGAATCGCTACGCATCAAGCGAGTGCGATTTCAATACATACATCTGGCTTAGGGAGAGCCACTAATACGTTCAACAAGGAAATCGATGAATACCCGAACACGGGGGGGCAGATGAGCACGCGTCGGATAGGCGATGTAGAGGTTGATCTCATCACATGAGTAAGGCTTAAGCAGCTCAATGAGCCTTCCCTCCGCCAGATCCTCTTCGATATCCCATAGCGCCCGCGTGGCGACACCGCAGCCAGCCAATGCCCAACCGCGCACAACTTCGGTGTTGTCACAACACAGCGAGCCATGAACTTGGATCTCGCGCTCTTTGCCATCCTCCTGGAAGGGCCACCGATCGTAGACATGGCGTCCAAACATCAGCAGGATGCACTCGTGCGACAGGAGATCATCCGGCTTCTCAGGTGTGCCGTGCGCGGCGAGATACTCCGGCGAAGCGCATATCACCCCGCGGCTTGCCAGCAATAAACGCACGACCATGCTTCCATCTGTGGGTTTATTCCAGAGCACGCCTATATCCAAATCGCTTCCCAGCACATCGATGGGTGAGTCGGTCAGCGCTAATTCGACGGATACCCGTGGGTATTTTCGCGTGAAGTCGGCAATCAAAGGGCCAAAGCGGCGGCGGCCGATCTCCATGGGGGCACCAACACGAATGTGCCCCTGCGGGATCGCAATACTGGCGCTTACTTGCGATGTCAGGTCATCCAAGTCGTTCAGGATGGCGATTCCACGCTCGTACAAAAGGCTCCCCTCCTCCGTGAGCTTGAAGTGCCTTGTCCCGCGGTCGATAAGGCGAACGCCCAATCGCTCTTCCATTGCCATAAGGCGCCGACTCATGGAGGGCAATGAGCTATGCAACCGTCGAGCCGCTTCAGACAGGCTACCCGCCGCGACGATGCGGACAAATAAACGGAGGTCACTGAGTTCGTCAGTCATGGCCAGCCTTCCACTTTCGTAAAGGATACATTCCTTCGCTGCCGTCTACCGACATTTCGGGCGCGTTTCCATACTTTGGGGGCATCTGGCGCTGATATTCGCGCGATCACCACATCCGAAAGGAATGCCGACATGACTACCACTGCAGCCGCGATCCGGACGGAGAAAAGCTCACGCAGTCGCAATATTGAGCAATTCAACGAGGAGTCCAAGCAAGTCCCTAGCATTCGTAAGCGTGCGATTCTGGGCCTACTCGGAGCTATATTGGTGATCGGCCCTGTCATCGGCGGTTATTGCAGCGACAATTTCAGGCCGCAGTCAATCATTTGCGTCGAAGTGCTATCCGCAAGCGCTATGTTTGCGATGTGGCGGTACTCGTCCGAAGGCGCGCCGCTCTCATTCGATCTGTTTCGCCGTGGTGACGGGGCTGGCATGGCGACCCTCCCTATCGTCCTCTGCGCGCTCGAAACGTTGCTTGAAGAAGGCGAAACGGACGGCTGGCTCGGTTCAACCTTCATTCTGCGCTTGAGCATCGTGGCCGTGGAAATCGTCGCCATAATCGCCTTTGTGATGGTAACACTCGTTCGTAAACAACAACTGATGCATCTTCGGCTCTTAGTACGACGAAATTTTTGCCTTGGGACGCTCACGAATATCTTCTTCGGATTATCCATGTACGGATGGGTTTACATCATCCCGCTCGTTATCGCGGTCGTATCCATGGTCACGGCACGCAGCAGATCAGTAGCGTAATGATCTGGATCGGCTTGCCTCGGCTGTTCTGCCTTCGGTTGACACCGAAGGATATGACTTACATCGATCCATGCAAGCTTGTACTGATCGGCTATTTGCCGTGCGTCGTCCGGCGTGTCGATCTGCGACTAAATCTTGCGCGAAGCCATCGATGGAAATTTCGGCGTCCGTATCATGGTTTGCATAGCGATGGCGAACTCAGGGCTGCTTTGCCGTGTCCGCAATAATGAGTTCTAGCGCTGCGGCCGCTTCAGAAACGGAAGGCTGTCGATCAATGACGTATTCCAAGACACCCAGATCAGGTAAGTCTCCGGCGAGAGGTATAAGGCCCTCAGGGATGACGTAGCCCGCAAAAGCACTAATACCTAATCCCGCCGATACCGCAGCCTGGATCACTACGATGCTGCTACTTACAACTGCTACGCGGTACGGACGGCCTGCAGCTTTTAGCGTTTCGAAAATACGCGTGCGTGTGACGCTTGGTTCAGGATGAACGACAAGTGGAAGAATGGATTCATTCCCCATCAACGACGAGTTGGGACTACCACACCAATAGAGCCGTTCACGACTCACTACGTAACCACGCTGGCTGCCGCTTAAGCGCTTTGCGAACACAAGATCATGCTTATTTTCGTCAAGTTCTCGAAACAAATCGCCACTCAAACCCGTGCTTATGACTAGCTCCACGTCAGGGTTACGCTGGACGAAGCTGGCTAAACCCTGCGCTAACCGAGAGGAGGCAAAATCTTCCGGAAGCCCTAAGCGCACAGTCCCATTCAGCGGTGGTCCGCAAACGGTCGTCATGGCTTCGTCCATAAGTTTCAAAATCTGCAACGCGTAACGATGCAATGCCTCGCCATGACGGGATAGCCGCACATTGCGCGTATCGCGCTCAAACAGCGGAACCCCTACTAAATCTTCGAGCCTGCGAATGTGCTGACTGACCGTAGACTGCGAAAGAGATATGCGCTCGGAGGCAACCGTGAAGTTTGCCGTATCAGCCACGATGACAAAGCTGCGGAGAAGTTCGGTGGGCAACGGTCGCATCGTAAATTCCTCTAAATCACCGCTAATAACTTCATAAATCGACAGAGAACCATGGATTAGGCTCTCTCTACCGAGCGCGCAGCATAGCGCATCGCGCCGACCCGACCTGCCCCTCAAGGACTACTCAGATGAAAAGCAAATTAATCAAGCGCTCACTGTTATCAATCGCACTCCTCGCGGGAGTGATTGGGGCACAGGCTTTCGCGATGACGGCATCACCCGTTCACAACATTGTGCTGGTTCACGGTGCCTGGGTTAATGGCAGCGGGTGGAAGCCGGTTTATGACATCCTGGTCAAAGACGGCTACCACGTTTCCATTGCCGAACACCCGCTCACGTCCTTCAGCGACGACGTGACGGCCGTAAAGCGAATCGTCGACATGCAGAACGGCCCAACCATCCTCGTCGGTCATAGCTACGGCGGGGCGATCATTACAGATGTTGGCAATGATCCGAAGGTGGTTGGACTGGTCTATATCGCCGCGCATGCGCTCGATCAGGGCGAAACCGAAGTAGCCAACGGCAAGCGCTTCCCGAACGCAACCAGCAAAACCATGGACGTGAAGAAGACCGCAGATGGCTTTCTGTATCTGGAGCCGTCCCGTTATCCGGCCGACTTCGCCGCGGATCTGCCATTAAAACAGGCCGAGTTCGAAGCGAATGCGCAAGAGTTGACGGCTGCATCGGTATTCAACGTACCGGCCGGTCAACCTGCATGGAAGACCAAGCCCAGCTGGTACGCCGTGGCGATGGACGATCGCATCATCAATCCGGATCTGGAGCGGATGTACGCCAAGCGTGCGCACAGCACCACGATCGAGGTGCCCGGTGCCAGCCACTCCGTGTACGAATCGCATCCGAAAGAAGTCGCAGCGTTGATCGAAGAAGCCGCCACGCATGCGGTGCCGTAAATAACGGTGTCGCGCTGGTGACGGCGGATGCAAATAGCGACGAGCTGAACGGCGCCATTCCACTGTCGATCTGAAATGTTATCGCTTCCCGTTGGAGGCGACGTGATTCGAATAAGCGGAGAAATTCCGATGACTACCTGGGACAACGCGCAACGTCTGCGCGAATCGAGAAAACGTGCAGGAGCACTCTATGCGCGAGGCAAGCGCGTCGAGAAGAAGGACGCCACAGCGTTGCTGGAGGCCGTCATTCAGCCCGGCGATCGCGTCTGCCTGGAAGGCGATAACCAAAAGCAGGCCGATCTTTTGGCAGTAGCGCTAGCTGCGGTAAATAAAGAGAAAATCCATGACTTGCACATGGTGCAATCGGGGGTTGTGCTTCCCGAACATCTGGATCTCTTCGAGCTGGGTATCGCGAAGCGTCTGGATTATGCCTATTCAGGACCGCAATCCCAGCGCATTGCCAAACTGCTCTTCGGCGGCAAGATCGAGCTTGGTGCAGTACACACGTATTTGGAACTGTTCGCGCGCTATTACGTCGATCTCACTCCGCAAGTGGCGCTGATTGCCGCCGTCAGCGCCGACCGCGAAGGCAATCTCTATACCGGTCCGAACACCGAAGACACACCCGCCATCGTCGAAGCCACGGCCTTCAAGGACGGCATCGTCATCGCGCAAGTGAATGAGATTGTCGACAAACTTCCGCGCGTCGATATCCCCGGTGACTGGGTGGACTTTGTTATCGAGAGCGGCAAACCGTTTTATGTGGAACCGTTGTTTACCCGCGATCCTGGCGCCATTACCGAAACACAGATTCTCACCGCGATGCTGGCCATCAAGGGCATTTACGCGCCTTACGGTGTGCAGCGCCTCAATCACGGCATCGGCTTCAACACCGCCGCGATCGAGTTGTTGTTGCCGACCTACGCCGAGCGCCTCGGGCTGAAAGGAAAAATAGCGAGCCATTGGGCGCTCAATCCACATCCCACATTGATCCCCGCGATCGAATCGGGCTGGGTGAAGCAGGTCCACAGTTTTGGTTCGGAAGTCGGCATGGACGACTACATACGTGCTCGTCCGGACGTCTTTTTCACCGGGCCCGATGGGTCGTTGCGTTCCAATCGCGCGTTCTCGCAAGTCGCGGGCCTGTATGCGTGCGACATGTTTATCGGTTCCACGCTGCAGATCGATTTGCAGGGCAACTCATCGACGGTCACCGCCGATCGCGTGGCGGGCTTTGGCGGTGCACCGAACATGGGCAGCGATGCACGCGGCCGGCGTCATCCCAGCCAGCCTTGGTTGCAGGCGGGCAAGGAAGCCGATCCCGATAGTCCGGCAGCTTTGCGTCGAGGACGCAAGCTGGTCGTGCAAATCGGTGAAACATTCGGCGACAAGAATGTACCGCTATTCGTGGAACACCTCGACGCGCTCAAACTCGCGACAAAACTCGATCTCGATCTTGCGCCAGTGATGGTCTATGGCGATGACGTGACCCACATCGTGACCGAAGAAGGCATTGCCAATCTGCTGCTATGTCGAAACAACGATGAGCGTGAACACGCCATCCGCGGCGTCGCCGGTTATACCAACGTAGGGCGGGGGCGCGACAAGAAACTGGTGCAGCAATTGAGAGAACGCGGCGTGATTCGACGTCCGGAAGATCTTGGCATCGATCCGCTAGATGCCGATAGGCGTTTGTTGGCCGCACGTTCGATCAAGGACCTGGTTCGCTGGTCCGGCGATTTGTACGCACCGCCTTCCAAATTCCGTAATTGGTGAGGAGACACGTCATGGAAACATTGAACTATAGAGCGAATGCGCCGCAGCGTGCGAAGGGCTCAAAGCGCCAGGTCATCGTCGGCGTCGTGGCCTCCGGCAACTTGGAAGTGCTGGCAGAACGCGTACTTCCAGATAGCGAGTGCGAGGTAGACATCCGCACTGCTGCCGAAGGCTTTGGTGAGGTCTGGCAGGCGGTGGTTGCCGACTTTGTTGAACGCCGTTCCCCTGGCGGCCTGAAGTTTTCCATCAATGACGGCGGCGCTCGACCCGACACGGTCGCGTTGCGATTGGCGCAAGCCGTCAGCGCTATCGAAGGAGAGCGCACATGATTATTATCGCCTCGGACAAAGCACTGCCCCCTAACAACACGTCTGCATCAACCGATAGCTGGTACGAGTCATCGGCCAGACAGCGAGTGGAAAATCTTCTCGACGCAAATAGTTTCAACGAATTCATCGGTCCGGAATTGCGTGAGACAAGTCCGCATCTGCCACTGTTCGACCTACCGGAACAATTCGACGACGGAATGATTGTTGGTTATGGTCGACTTGATGGAATCCCCGTTCTCGTTGCCGCACAAGAGGGCCGTTTCATGGGTGGCGCGTTTGGGGAGATACACGGCGCCAAGCTGACTGGATTGCTGCGCGCCGCTCGGGACATCGCTTGGTTACCGGTGCTTATCTTGTTCGATACCGGTGGCGTTCGCCTGCAGGAAGCCAACGCGGGCGAATTGGCGATTGCCGAAATCATGCGGGCCTTGATCGAGGCGCGTTTTGCAGGCATTCCGGTCGTGGGATTAGTGGGTGGCCGTGCGGGATGCTACGGCGGTGGCGGCCTGATAGCCGGTTGTTGTTCGGCGCTGGCGGTATCGGAACAGGGACGCATCAGCGTCTCCGGCCCAGAAGTGATCGAAACGAATCGCGGTCTGGAAGAGTTCGACTCCAAGGATCGCGCACTCGTGTGGCGCACCATGGGAGGCAAACATCGGCGCCTAATTGGTGGTGCGGAAGTATTCGCGGACGACACCGTTGCAAGTTTTCGTGATGCGGCCCGATTTCTCATCAAGCATGCGCCGAGTATGAGTCTCGAAATGCTGGAGGCGGAGCAATTTCGGCTCACTCAGCGCATTGAGCAATTTGGCACGTGCGCGGATGCCGCCGACATTTGGCGATCACTGGGGGCGACTAAACCGCAAAGCATTCCTGCGTTGCCCCATCCGGATTTCGTCGCTCTCGCTAATGACCTTCAGGAGCCTCATTATGTTGCTCGATAAAATACTTGAATCCCTTTTCCCAAGCGGGCACACCGTCCTTGTGGCGTGTGGTTTGATCTTCGGGCGCGGCGCGCTCGCGGATGGTGATTCGATTGCCGTCATCGGTGTCGATGGCCGAATCCCGATTGGCGTAGACGAAGCCGCACTGCTTTCCGGTCATGTACTGGACGTCATCAAGTCAGGCGGCAACGAGCCAATCCTGATCTTGATCGACAGCGACAGTCAGCGCATGAGCAAGCGCGACGAGCTGCTTGGCCTCAACGAGTTTCTGGCGCATCTGGCGAAGTGCCTGATTCTCGCGAACAAGCTTGGCCATCGCACCATTGGATTGCTTTACGGTCACACCGCCGCAGGTGCTTTCATTGCCACGGCGCTGGCGACACAGACTTTGCTCGCGCTTCCTGGTGCTGAGCCGGCAGTGATGGATCTGCCATCGATGTCGCGCGTGACCAAGCTATCCATCGAAGTACTGCAGGAAAAGGCCAAATCCACGCCCGTTTTTGCGCCGGGTCTGGACAACCTGGCGCAGACCGGTGCGGTAGCGATCACGCTGGACCCCGATCGTTCGCTCGCCCATCAATTGACGAGTGTGCTGTCGCAGCCGGTCGAGCGCGAAGACTCACGCGACAAACTTGGCAAGGAACGCAACGGTCGTCCGAAAGCTGCAGACATCGCCAAGCGTGTCTATGAACTTGCCCGCGCCTCCGTCTAACCAGAAGCTGCAACGGCATCAGCTGGTGCGCGTGCTTCCCGCGGCATGGGATGCATGGCTCGCGTCGCGGGATGACCTGGCCAATGAGCCCTTGCTCAGCGACTGGGTACGTCGCGGTTGGCCACTCATCGTGCGGCGACCCTCACCGGGCGACAGTACAGGGTTACCGCTGGGCTTGCCGCTTCCGCCTTCGGCGGGCAAACGCCGCATCGCGATACAGATGCGGGCCGAAAACATCGTTGCGTCGGAACCATTGCCTACCTTGGCTGATTGTTTCGATACAGCGCCGTCCGCCTGGCAGCCGTGCATGCGGCAATTGCTGGCGCTCGCCAAGAAGGACGGTGTGCAGGCGCGCGTGTTCGGCAGTCTGGCGTGGCAGCGGTTGACTGGCCTGGAGTACCTGAGTCCGCGCTCCGACCTCGACATCATTTGGACACTTCCAAGTCTCGATGTCATCCACATGTTTCTCGCCGATCTCGCTGAGATCGAATCGCACGCTCCGATGCGGCTGGACGGTGAATTGGTACGCACCGACGGCGCAGGCGTGAACTGGCGTGAATTGCATGCCGCTGCCTCAGAGTTGGTACTCAAGACGGCCACTGACGTGATTCTGTGTCCGCGTGAATCTTTTATGGGAACTTCGTCATGAATTCGCGCGCCTCCGCAATACCGAATGTTTCGGTCGACAACAGTCCGCGTGTTCGTTCTTTTCAGGAGCGTATCGCAGCACTGGCCGAACGCTGCCTACGATTGGAAATCGAAACGTGGCCCAAGCCTGGCCTCGTGAGTCATATCGATACAGGAAGCCACACCGACATGGATGCGGATATGTTTCGGCGAAGCGCATCCGTCCTTCGACCTTATTTTGCAGAAATGGTCGGCGCGGGCATGCGTGACGAGTCAATGTCGATACTGCGCAAGATCGGCTTGCGTGCTGAACGTGCCATGCTCCATGCAACTGGTGGCGTGAATACACATCGCGGCGCGATCTTCGGCATGGGATTGCTTTGCGCTGCTGTCGGCTTGCGCGAAGGCGGTCACGCCGATTCGCAAACGCCGTTAGGCCTCAACGTAAGCCGTCGATGGGGTAAGGAGATCCTTGCTGGACCACGACTTCCCGATAGTCACGGCGAAATGGCCGGATCGCGCTATGGCGCGGGAGGCGCGCGGCAAGAAGCAGCTCAAGGATTTCCCTGTGTCTATCAGATCGGGCTGCCTGCGTTGCACGACGCGGCTCGCTTGGCACCGGGCAATCCTGAAGCGGTACGCGTTCAGGCATGTTTTGCACTGATCGCTGTCCTCGAAGACACCAACCTTTTGCATCGTGGCGGCTTGGATGGCCTGCGCTTTGCACAACAAGCAGCACAAGACTTTCTCGACCAAGGCGGTGTCGGACATACGGATTGGCTTGGCCGTGCCGAAGCCATCCATCAGGCGTTTATCGAACGTCGACTCAGTCCGGGCGGTGCAGCGGATCTTCTTGCCATGAGCCTCTTCGTCATGGAGCTGGAAGAGGAAGTCGTGCTGTGATCAACATCATTCTGATGGCACTCGCGCCGATTTTCTTTGTACTTCTGCTCGGCTATTTTGCCGGCAAGTATCACGTTGTCGATAACACCCATGTCGGCTCGCTCAATACAGTCGTCATGAGCTATGCGATCCCTGCGTCGCTGTTTGTGGCCACTGCCGTGACACCCGCGCAGGCCATGCTCGCGCAATGGCCGGTATTGGTCATCCTTGGGAGCGCGATGATGTTGCTCTATCCGCTCTGGTACCTTTTGCAACGACGTGCGCTACGAAGATCGGCAAGTGAGGCCGCATTGCAGGCATTGACAGTGTCCTTGCCCAATTACGCGGCGGCAGGTTTGTCTGTCGCGATAGCGTTGCTCGGTCCTGGCCACGTGGTACCGGTGGCCGTGGCGATTGCGGCCGGATCGTTGCTTCCATCGCCTGTAACGCTCGCATTGCTTGAACTATCTGTAGTCAAGCAAAATGGTAGTGCTCTGATGCGGGGTGCACGTGCCATGGGGCGCGCGCTTATTAAACCAATAGTGCTGGCGCCGGTTATCGGCACGCTCTTTTCGTTATTGAGCGTGACACTCTCGCCAATAGCCATCGCCTCATTTCGACAGATTGGTCAAGCCGCCGGCGGATTGGCACTATTTGTCACTGGGCTGATTTTATCGGCACAGCACTTTCGCTTGAGTTGGAATGTAGCGTTGGCAACTATTGTCGCCAATATCTTCCAGCCGTTACTGGCCTTTCTGATTGCCCATCTGCTGGGCGCTCCGACTGCCGCTATGAAGGTAAGTGTAATGATGGCGGCGCTGCCATCGGGCTTCTTCGGCATTCTGTTTGGATCCGGCTATGGTCAGGCCTCGGAAGAGTCCGGCTCCACGGTGATTGCTAGCACTGTGGTATCTATGTTTACCCTCGCATTGGCAATCGCCTGGCTCTACGGATAACGGAAGATACGTCGTGACGCTCGCTATTCTTTGCTCCGGGCAAGGCAGCCAACACGCCGACATGTTCGATCTGACGGGTGATGCCCCGCAAGCTGCTGCGCTCTTTGCGCATGCCTCGGAATTACTGTGCCAGGATCCACGTTCGTTGGTAAAGCGCGCCGAACGCGAAGTTCTTCATGCCAATCGGACTGCACAGTTGCTGTGCACGCTACAAGCGCTGTCTGCCGCCGCACTACTCGATGATGCGCTTCCGAAGCGACGTTGCGTAGCAGGTTATAGCGTGGGCGAGGTAGCGGCATGGGGTGTCGCGGGTTTGATAGGTGCAAGAGAAACACTCGATCTTGTCGCCGTGCGTGCCAGTGCGATGGATGCGGCGAGTCACGGCGACGAAAGCATGCTGTTCATTCGAGGATTGGGGAAGGCGAGCATCGAGCAACTGTGCGCAGGCCGCGAAGCAGCCATCGCGATCTGCAATCCGGCCGACGCGTGGGTGTTGGGTGGTCGACGTGCAGCGCTGGAAACCATCGCGAAAGAGGCGCGTCGCCTCGGCGCTGCGCGAGTTGTACCCGTTCCTGTAAAGGTACCTTCGCATACCTACTTGCTAGCAGGCGCATCTGTCGCCTTCGGTCATGATTTGGCGGACATCCGTCTTCGAGCTTCGCCAACGGTGGGTACTCGCCTATTCAGCGGCATCGATGGCGATGCCGTACTGGACGCGAAGAACGATGTGAACAAGTTGGCCTTGCAGATATCCCAACCCATCCAATGGGCACGATGCCTGGATGCTTGCGTCGAAGCCGGTGCCATCGCCTTTCTGGAACTCGGTCCCGGTCGCGCGCTCGCAGAAATAGCCGCCGGTGCGTATCCCCATATCCCTGCACGCAGCATCGACGACTTTCGTTCCGTGCAGGGTGCGCTCGATTGGCTGTCGAGGATTGCTTAAACGAGCACGATCACGGCTAAGGCGAGTTCGCCGGCCAACACTTCGCCACATCACCATCAATGTTTTGAGGGGATTGGCCTTAGGCGAAAATCGTTTCGCGATGGTAGCGTCGTTCGGCGCGAAGCGCGCTTAGTTACGTACGCTTGTTACGCACTTCTTCAATGAAAGAGACCAGAGCGCGCAATCCGGCAGGTTGATAGCGATGCCGCGAGTAATAGAGGCACAGTCCTGCCGATGAGGGAGTGAAGCCATCCAGTACTCGGTGAAGCTTGCCCTCGCGGATGCTCTCGCTGACCCACCATTCGGCCATGTAGGCCAAACCCGCCCCAGCCAGTACAGCCTCGAGCATTAAGCCAGCATCATCAAGCGTGACTTGGCCTGGCACATCAAGCGTAATGATTCGGCCATCCTGCTCGAATTCCCAGCGATACATGCTGCCGCTTGGCATTCGCGCACGAATGCAGGTGTGGTCAAGGAGATCCTGTGGTGTCTCGGGCAACGCCCTGCCCTCGAAATACGCTGGCGATCCGACCACGGTAAACCCCTCAATGGATTGAATGGGTATCGCAATCATGTCCCCCGGCACCGTATCACCCGGCCTTATGCCGGCATCGAAGCCCTCGGCCACGATATCGATGAGACGATCCTCGGTGACTAGATCCACGTGCATCTCGGGATAAAGGCGTACAAACTGCAAAATAATCGGAGATAGAACGCGCCGCGCCGCGCCCACGGAACTGTTGATTCGCAACGTTCCAGCGGGCTTATCACGATGACTGTTAACCGTCTCCATCGCATGATGGATCGCCCCTACAGCTGGTTCGATTTCCGCTAGAAATTGCTCGCCTGCTGGCGTCAATGAGACGCTGCGTGTCGTTCGATTGAACAGCCGAACACCCAATCGGTCTTCGAGCCCCGCGATCGTCTGGCTGAGAACCGTTGGAGAGAGGCCCACATCGGCGGACGCCGCGCGGAAGCTCCGTCGCCGTGCGACGGCTATTGCTGCTTCTAGTTCTACGATGCCGACCTTTCGCATTATCCATATTCCTGCATCGACTCGTGATCTATCGTGCGGATTATCATAGACATTCGCAAGACCTATTCTGGTTGCCATCGCAACGGTAGGTAATCAGACATGCAAGAAATCACTCAAATCTATATCGATGGCCGGTTCGTCGAGCCTCACGGAACCGAGCTATTTGATCTGCACAACCCCACGACCGGAGAGGTATTCGGCCGCGTTAGGCTGGGGGATGCGCATGATACGAAAGCCGCCATCGCTGCCGCAAAGCGTGCATTTCCGGCGTGGTCACGGAGCACGAAAGCGGAACGCATTGCCCTTCTACGCCGCCTTCATGAAGCAATGGAAGCTAGGAAGCAAGTGTTGCGGGACGCAATCATTCTTGAATACGGCGCACCGGCTTCCCGAGCGACCTGGATGGCAGCTCACGCATCCAACAGCTTCATGGACGCTGCGCGTGCGTTGGAGAGTTTCGATCTGACGCAACGCATTGGCAACGCGGACGTGATCATGGAAGCCATCGGCGTGGTGGGGCTGATCACCCCATGGAATAGCAATGCTGGCTTTATCTGCAACAAGCTTGCTTATGCGCTAGCCGCTGGATGCACCGCGGTCATCAAGCCTAGCGAGATGAGCGCAACTCAGACGCAGATAGTCCTTGAAGCGCTGCATGATGCAGGTGTACAGCCCGGCCTGTTCAACCTGGTCAATGGACGAGGCGACGTGGTGGGCGCAGAAATCACCGCAAGTCCAGACGTATCGAAAATCTCTTTTACTGGTTCCACAGCCGTGGGCAAGTCAATCCTTCGCGCGGCTGCCGACACGCTCAAGCGTGTGACCTTGGAACTTGGCGGCAAGTCACCGACGATAATCCTTGACGACGCCGACTTCGCTACTGCGATTCCCTTGGCGCTCGAGGCCGGTTTCGCGAACAGCGGCCAGGCTTGTGTTGCAGGTACTCGCATCCTCGTTCCGGGTTCGCGACTTGCTGACGCGATTGCAGCGATACAGGTTAGCTTCGGAAAAATTAAGGCGGGCAACCCGAGCGATGCCACTACAACCATTGGGCCGATGGTAAGCCAGACACAGTATGAGCGAGTCCAAGGCTACATTCGACTTGGGATTGAGTCAGGCGCCACCCTTGTGGCGGGCGGTCAAGGCCATCCTGAAGGACTGGGCGGCTACTTCGTGAAGCCGACCGTTTTCGCGCATGTCACCAATGACATGACGATTGCCAGAGAAGAGGTTTTTGGCCCTGTGCTGTGTTTGCTGACTTATGAGGACGAAGCAGAAGCCATCGCGATTGCCAATGACACGCCCTACGGGTTGCAAGCCTATGTCATCTCGTCCAACCCGGATCGCGCGAAGGTGGTAGCGAACCAGATCGTGGCTGGACGTGTCGTCATCAATGGCGCACCGCACGACCCGTCGGTCCCTTTCGGCGGATTCAAGCAATCAGGCATCGGCCGCGAATATGGCGTATTCGGACTACAGGCCTATGTTGAGCCCAAGGCCGTCCTGGGCACGGCTGCGGCATGAAAGAGAGCCATTTAAACGCCCCATTTCGGACTGACTAACCGAGCACGCGCTTCTGTAAAGCCCAAATCGGCGCTTTCGTTTTCCTTCGGCAGAAAGGAGTTCCAATGCTGCACATGTTGAAAAAAAGCTCATATGCGGGCCGTTCAAAAGTGCCTAAGATTGCTTTCGCAATATGAGTGGTTCAGCGCATACATCTAGCTCTGGGGGATCCAGCTGTTTTCTCGGAATCCTTGCCAGTTGCCTTAATTGAACGGCGGCAAGGTGGCAATACGACGGGGTGTAGGGTCTAGAGCGCAATGCCTCCGTAGAGAGCGAAATTTGGAGCACTCCCCTTCTCGTCTCTTTTCTATACAGAGACGGTGAAGTGCACCTTGCTTTAGGGACCCGGGCGGCACGCTGCCGCCGGGTCGCTAGCTCAAGTGTTGTCTTACCTTTTTAAATGTGGAGTCTCATCAGGGTGCGGGTGGTGCCGGCGGCGCATGGACGTATGCTCTCCAGGCAATGAGGAGATTGGTCGTGTTCACCGAGCCCAAACCAGCCGCAAAGCTCCATCCTGGTTGAGCCCCAAACGCCTTGTTGCTTACACCATAAGTGGAAGGAGCGGCATCCGTAGTGGTCAACCCGACTTGTCCTGGACCAAGATCACCAAAGGTATCGACCAACGATCCATAGAAATAGCAATTAGGGGTCGTCGCTGGAGCAATACCTGGGTTTACTGACTCATCGATTTGAACGCAATTAGTGGAAATAGAACCCCGCGTCACGTTATGAAACACGCAACCACTTGTGCCATTGGGGCCGTTGTCTGCATTGCACGCAGCCAAACTAGCAGGAGATGAACCGCTGGCATTGCCGTATTCTTCGGCCGCCAGTGTATAGAGCGTTGGTGCCGCATTGCCTTGATCAGCGGGCAAACCGCGCGCCGCGATGCCCTGATCGATAAGAGCCTGGATTCCGGCAAACATCGGCGTGCTCAACGCAGTGCCTGATTCCAGATCCACCGGACCTGACCAGCCCGGGGTGCAGGGATAACTGGAGTTACAGGCAATGAAGTAGGTATAGCCCCCATAAGAACCAGCAAAAAGCGCAACATCGGGAACGTCACGCCACTGGTCCGTTGGCGCGTTATATACCTGACTCTGCCATGCCGGCTTCGCATCGACCGAAGACGGAGCCCCACTTCCGGCGGTGGATGTCGTGTAAAGACCATCAGGGTCATATGCCAAGTAGTAATCCTGGCAGAAGGCGACAGCGCTGTTATACCCAAGAGCCTTCGCAGCCACACCATTGCCGCAAGACTCATTCCACGCAATCTCCGGCACATAAGACAGCGCCGACCCACCTACCACGCTGGGAGTTGCCGCGAAGTATTTGCTGGTCGTCCCGTCCAACACATCGCCCAGGTCCGTACCACCAACGGCAGTAACATGAGGAGAGGTCGCTATCGCGTTAGCGTCTATAGCGCTGACTCCATTGATGGTTGGTTGCTCCTGACCAGCCCCACTAGGGTCGTACCCGAAGCCTGCATTGGAACCACCGTCCCCCGCAGCCGTGAATACAGAGATACCTTCTGCATCTGCCTGTGCCCACATCAAATCGATAGCTGTCTTGCTAGTGCTATCCGTGCCAAAAGTTCCAACGTTATTAGTATATTCCTGCAACTCACCGCCAGTTGCGCTGGCACTGATGATATCGGGTCGATTGGTGCCATTGATTATGTTTGTCGCAGCAATGAACACGCCACCAAAGAAATTACTTGTCAACTGATTGCCGTTGGCGTCGTAGTCCCCGCAACTAGCAACCTCGATGTTCGCACCCGGTGCAATCGCGGTTGCCCATTCCGCACCCACCACCACCGACTCGGACTCTCCCCATACGGCAACAGGGACATCGACACAGTTGTTCGAGCCGTTCACGGGTGCTGGATTGATGAGATTGAATGTTCCTCCATACTGGCCCAAATTGAATGTGCTTACGAAATTGGCCCAATCGGAGGGCAACATATCGCCATTCGCGACAATCGCAATAGTGATGCCCTTGCCTGTCACACCGTTATTGCGGATTGTCCGTATCCCATACATAGTGACGAGGTCATTCGGCGCGAGACCACGCGTACCACCATCGACATTGAAGCCAACGGCTTGGCTGATACGCTTCGCCGAGGCTGTCGTAGCCTCAGCAACATCTTTGGTGATAAGACTTTTTTTCGTCTCATTCCATTGCCCAACCTGCGATTTCGGATGCAATGCAGCCACGTGCATGTCATTCAAACCCATAACACCTGTGACAACAGGCTCTAGCGCCGCTGGGATGCTGACATCATCCGCATTTGCCAGGTGCTTGATGTTACCAATCGTATAGATGTTTTCCCGCGTGTGAAACGCACTATTCACCTGTCCCGCCGTACCGCTGAAGTCAATCTCAGTCTTGTTGGGGTACACATTATTGACGGTGAAGCCTTGCGCGGTTAGCCAGGAAGTTACGGCCGCGATATCGCTGTCGACGACCCCGAATGATTCTCCAAACTGTTGCGGCGTCAGCCATTGATGGAATTGCGCTGAATTCGGATCATGCTGGCTCGCAATCAGCGCCTCCATGTTTGCAGTGCGCGCCGCACTGGGCCTTAGCACCAACTGTAAGTGATTCATCTCGACCGAATTGGCCAGAGGAACAATCGAAGATGCTTGAGAAATCAATCCTGGATGCGATTTTGGAATGGTGACTAGGGTACTGTTGGTAACGGACTGCGTTACTCGCGGCGCTTCAGCGGCACTACGGCCTAAAATAGCCGTACTACTGACCATTGGCTGCGCCAATAGTATGCTGGGTTCGCTGGCCAACGCTGCAGCGATAGCCGCACTGAGAACAAAATGCTTCGCTTTCATGATGAAGCCCCACAGAAGTTGATTGAAAATTGATGGCGCGTGCCAGGACTATGGTGCGACGGTCGCCGCGGGTGCATGGACAAACGCGCGCCATGCGATCAGCAAGTTCGTAGCGTTCACGGAGCCAAGCCCGGACGTAAAACTCCAGCCTGGTTGCGCACCGAAGGCCTTGTTAGACGGTCCATAAGTCGTCGGCGATGCATCAGATGTCGTCAACCCCAGTACGGTGTACGGACTTTCAGCCCCCTGTCCGTATATGTAACAGTTGGGCAATGCAACAAGCGGACTTATAAATTCCTCGCACTGCGTGGAGTTGGAGCCACGGGTGACGTTGTGGAATACACAACTGCTGGTTCCAGCCGCTCCGTTGTTGGCATTGCATGTAGACAAGCTGGCTGGCGGCGTCCCAATCGCCCCACCATATTCTTCAGCTGCCAGCGCATAAAGCGTGGGTGCCGCATTGCCTTGATCTGCTGGCAAACCGCGCGCCGCGATACCCTGGTCGACCAACGCCTGGATGCCCGCAAACATAGGGGCGGATAACGACGTGCCCTCTACCAACTCCACTGGCGTACTCCAGTCCGGCGTACAGGGATAATTGGCAGTACATAGAATGACGGATGTGTAGCCTCCATAAGATCCAGCGAACAGCGACACATCGGGAAGATCGCGCGACTGATCATTCGCGGCATTGTATATTTGACGTTGCCATGCAGGCTTTGCGTCTACAGAAGATGGGCCGCCACTGCCCGCTTCGGACGTTTGGTAGTTCCCCCTAGGATCGTGCTTCATCAAATCCAGGCAAAAGGCGACGGCGCTGCTGTAGCCCAGGGACGTCGCCGCGACACCGTTTCCACAAGATGTATTCCAGGGGATTTCCGGCACGTAGGACAATGCCGATCCGCCTACCACGCTCGGCGTGGGTGCAAAGTATTGGCTTGTTGTGCCATCGAGAATGTCCGCGAGATCGGTCCCACCCACTCCAGTATCATGCGGTGATGTAGCAAAGGCATTTGCGTCAACCGCCGCATTTCCTTGCCCGGTGCTATAGATAATCCCTCCGTTGAAACTCGGGTTGGAACCGGAGTCTCCGGTGGAAACAAACACCGAAATTCCTTCAGCATCGGCTTGTGCCCACATCAGATCTATCGCCGTTTTACTTGAGCTGTCCACGAAGAACTCGCCAAAACCATAGCTAGCGCTGATGATGTCTGGTCGTGTGTTGGCGTTGATCAGGTTCGTAGCCGCAATAAATACGCCCCCAAAAAAGTTGGTGCTCGAAGGGCCCGACTGGTCTGCGTTGTAATCAGAACACGAAGCAACTTCGATGTTCGCACCTGGTGCGATGGCGGTCGCCCACTCTGCATCTAAAATGGTTTCATCGGACTCACCGAAAGTCGCCACCGAAGGATCGTTACAGTTGTTGGCCCCGCTCGATGGCGCAGGATTAATCAGGTTGAACGTACCACCATACTGAGCAAGGTTAAATTGACTGACAAAGTTACTCCAGTCTGTCGGCACCATGTCGCCGCTTTCAACAACCGCAATGGTGATGCCTTTGCCGACCACGCCGTTGTTGCGAATTGTCCTGATACCGTACATTGTGACCATATCGTTAGGTACCAAGCCACGCATGCCGTTAGTGAATGGCATAGCTTGTCCGATCGACTTCGAACCGACCATCGAATTCGTGGAAGTGTTTGAGACAAATCCATTCTCTGATTTACTCCACTTTGCAACCTGTGATTTCGACTTTGTATGCAGCGCCGTGGGGTGGACGTCACTGAGCCCCATCACACCTTCAATCACTGGACGCAATGCTGTCGGGACGCTGATATCGCCGGCATTCGCCAGATGCTTTTCACTTCCGATTGTGTAGATATTTTCCCGCGTATGGAACGCTTGACTCACCTGTGCTGCAGTACCGGTGAAATCAATTTGCGCTTTGTTCGGATAGACGTAATTGACTACGAAGCCCTGGGCTGTTAACCAAGACGTCACAGCCGCGATATCGCTATCGACGACACCAAAGGAATCACCAAACTGCTGCGGCGTCAGCCATTGATGGAACTGGGCGGACGTGGGATTGTGCTGATTTGAGATCAGCGACTCCATTGCCGCCGTACGAGAGGCACTAGGTTTGAGCACCAGTTGCAGGTGATTCATGGTGGCCGTGTCGGCCAATGGCGCGCTCGATGTTGCCTGCGCGACGAAGGCTGGGTGGGTCTTCTGGATCGTCACTACGTTGGCATTGGTGATGGTCTGTGTGACGCGAGGCGCTTCCGGTGTGCTAACACTTAAAGGCGTCACATTACGAGTAACCACCGATTGCGCCAGTAGCGCACCCGGCGCATTGGCCAGTACCGCAGAAATCGCTGCACTGAGGATGAAATACCTTTGTCTCATGGATGAAATCCCCATCATGTACTTTGCTTAAAATCTGATGGCGCACCGCCCGGCTGACTTTTGGCAGGCACGTCGCGTGTTGATATCACTTCGCTTTTCTCACACCGTCATCACACCCCTCGCGTCTATCCTTCCTACAAATCATCTTTCGTGGCATTTCCACGCTAAATCCTGTCCATAGGCAGCCATCGCCGTTCCGGTCAAGAAACGGCGAAAATACGGCAATGATTTCTTTTGCTCAAAGATGATGGCTTCGCAAATCCCGACCCCCGTCGAGATACATGACCGCCTGCGCTAACCATATGAGACCTTTGAGCCCCGACTGAGTATCAGCCTGGTAAATAGACCCATCAATAGAAAAGTGTGATTAGCTTCACTCTTGATTTACATACGTCACTTAACCAGTCGACAGGGCGCCGAGACGCTTCACAACGTCATGGATCGCGATTTGAGCAGGGGCCATGAGAGGCGTTTTGAGTATTTATCTCTTGCGATCCTTTGTTGGAACGCGTCTATCGCGGCACATCAGTCACGCTAAAACCTTTGAAAATCGCTCCACAGGTTTTCCACGATCCAAATTTCCTATTCACTTAAGAAACAAGTGCCGATCGTTCCACGTAAAAGCAACGCGCGGATAAATGGTAGTGAGTCGCTGAATCCTGCTTCTTCGTCGGCGTTGGACTACTGGTGGCGACGTCGTTCAAGCTGATGGGCCAACTCAAATTAGATGCCTTTGGTTGCCCCCAATGTTGCCCCCTTCCATACCCCACGTAAAATCTGTCTCCTTTTGCACAAACATCCATGCCATCGAGCCATATGCATGTCATGGCGAAGACGAAGACCCGACGCAATTTCCGTGGCGTATATTCAATGAATCTTTCCAAGCGTCGCCTTAATTAAACAAATAGCTATGAAGATATACGTCTGAAGAAAAGAGCCACCATTCCTGGTCAACACGGGCAAAAAAAAGCCACCGCGAAGGTGGCTTGCCAGATGGTTTCTGAGAGTGCGTGCCCTGGGGAGCACCATCTTTGGCGTCTTAGTATCGCGCGAAAACCATTACTGCGCATGGATAATAAGTCATATCAATCTGAATAGACGGCTAAAGCAGCTTCCTCTAGAAGCCGTTACCCCATATGAATCGCGAACAATGCACCGAGCGGACCTCCCAGGAAGAAGTAGTTGGTCTAACTCCATTGGCCACGCACGGCAAACTTATCTGAAATAAGCATGACGTCTTCGATAGATTTGATTGGGTAAGTCCACACCCGAAGGTCGCATGCGTTCACGGTAAAACTTGCGAGCACAACGAACACAAACAGCGGTTAAATGTGGGCAATGCGATTGATCAAAAAAACGCTATTGCGATCTAGCATTGGGGCCGTATTCAAATACAAATAGGCCATCCAAAATCCACTCAGCACGAAGAACAACATCACACGTAACCGACCACATCCATCCTAGGAATTTACCTTGAAAGAATATGTTCGACGCATGTGACGAAAACACGGTTAGCGCCGCAACGCCATGGATGCCGTCGAGAACGGAGATGTTTCGTGGCATCGAGACGCAGGGCATGATCAACGCATAGCCTTCGTTAAAACCGCCTACCCAAGGCGCAACCCTACCGCGGGTTGGACGATCCCTTGAAATCAAATCTCAACGCCCGCCTCCGCTAGAAATGCGCGCACCTCACTCATTTGCATCGCGTACTTTTTCCACCTACCCGCCGCTGCCCGGTAAATGGGCTCCCTTACCTGCACGGAACTTGCTGTCGCCACCGACGCTGAATTGTGCTCGAAACGCAGACACGTTTCACTCCACGGCAACCCGCAATGCGCCACTATGGCTCGAGTCGTTGCCTCCACGTCTGTGACCAACGTTTCGTATTGCACTTCAAAGATGCGCCCGGGGAACGTTCGCTTCCAATGCGTCATGAGACGATCGAACGCGACGTAGTATTTCGCCGTATCGAGTAAATCCAACGCATAATCATGGAACTCGGCACCCGGTGAAAACAACTCACGAAAATTGCTCAGACAAGTGTCCATCGGATCTCGCCGCAAACAGATAATGCGTGCGTTAGGCAGTGCATGTGCAATGTGCCCGATATAGAGAAAATTGTGTGGCTTCTTGTCGATAAAATGTGGTTTGTTATCCGTTACGGGACGAGTGCTAGTTAGGTACTTCTCACCAAGCATCCGCCACGATATCGCCTTACTTGCAACAATCGTTTCCACCTGTAACCCTGGGCGACTGCCATAGCCGGCGAGCTGCTTCAGCACGATACCGAAATTCGATAGCTCGCCCATTGAATGCACCTGGGGATGGCTGGATAGAATGCGCTCGACTAGCGTAGTTCCTGTACGTGGCATCCCAACCACGAAGATGGGCTCCGCCGTTGGGCATCCCGCCAGATCAGAATGCCGCATCGGAAACGCGTCCATCAGCGCCGTAAAGATATCTTGATAATCACGGATGGCCTCAGTGCGCTCCCGCCGTGCTATCGCCTTACCTTGGGAAAGATGCTCGAACGCCAATGCGTACTCTTGCAAATCCTCGTATTCCTTACTCAAAGCCATGTGCAGATAGGTTGATGCCGTCGCGTTACTTTGAGTTTGTGACAACAGCGAAAGAAGCTGCTGCACATGATTTTTGGCGGGTGTTTGCCGCCTAAGCTTTGAGCGCTTGGCATACGCTCTCCAGTCCTGTGGATTCAGAGCTAAACAGGTTTCTAACGTCGCCTGCGCGCCATCGATATCGCCGGTGTAGACCTGCGCCATGGCGTAATCAAAATGAATTGCGGCGTTTTTGGGTGCGCGTTTGACCGCCTCACGCAAAGCGCACACCGCCCGTTCATGCACATTGCACCGCGTGTAAACCATCGCCAAGGTATGAAACGTCAAAGCATTGTCAGGTACTAGATTGAGCGCACGATTAGCTGCGCGCAGTGCGGAATTTGGCATATTGGCAGTGGACAACGCCCGCGCAAACTGTGTCGCGTAGGCGGCATTACTCGGGATTAGGTCGGTCGCTTTACGCAGACATATCAACGCCAATTGCCAGTGCTGTAACTCCAGCGCGGCGAGGCCCGCAATAAACCACGCGCTGTCATGAGCGGGTAATTGCCGCGTAACCTCCTGCGCCAACTCCCCTGCCCGCGTCCAATTACGCAGCTTGAAGGCAGCGACTGCTTGGGCATGTAGCGACTCAGTGCCCGATTGCGCGGTTGGAAAATTGGGTTTCGCGAACACCTCAGTCATTCCACACAACTCCTGCGTCATGCAGCAACGCGCACAGTTCTTCCAAGTATGGCGAATAGTTTTTCCAGCGCCCCATAGAACCGCGATGTAACGGCTCACGTACTTGTACCGAGCTCGCAGTGGTCACAGGTGCACTGTTTTCATGATGGTGAAGGCAACTGTCGCGCCAAGGTAGATCACAATATGCAAGCAAATTCCGCGTTGTGAATTCTTGCTCCGTCACCAAGTCTTCGTAGTTAAGTTCCAAAATACGGTCTGGAAAAAGGCGTTTCCAATACGCCATCAAACGATGAAATCGAACGTAGTAGTGGCCGGTCTTCATTAAATCGAGTGAGTAATCGTGGAACGGCGACCCTTGTACGAATAGCTCCCGAAAGTTACTCAGACACGTATCAAGCGGATGGCGGCGCAAACATATGATCTTTGCTCGCGGCAAAGCCTGTGCGATGAAGCCGATATAAAGAAAGTTGTGTGGCAGCTTGTCGACGAAACGCGGCTTTCCGTCAGTTTGGGGTCGGGTACTACTTAGGTAGCGCTCACCCAATTCCAAACGACGCAAAAACGCAGCCTGCGTGATCGTCTCACCATCCAGCAAATGTGGCGTCTGGGTGGAAGACAGCTGCTTGACCGCAAGCCCGAAGTTTGGCAATTCCCCGGCACCGTAGACATATGGATGATTGGACAAGATGCGCTCAACCAACGTGGTCCCCGTACGCGGCATACCCACCACGAAGATCGCCTCATCAGTGCGGCAGCCATCCATCTCCGAGTGCGGAGCGTCGAAAGCCACATGCAGTGCGTCGAACAGCGCATCATCATGCTGTTGCGAGTTGACATGCAATGGCGGAACGGAAGCCTTACCTTGCCGGTAATGCTCCCATGCGTGGGCATACTCGCCGATGTCCTCATACTCCTTTCCCAGTGCCATATGGGCATACACGTGAGCAGAAGTCCCTCTCGGCGTCTGATTGGCTAAGGTCTGGAGTCGCGTCAGATGATTGACCATCGTGGTCTGACGATGAAGCCGCGACAACATAAAATGAGCCAGCCCATGACCTGGATTGAGTGCGATGACCGTTTCCAATTCGCCTGCTGCTGCGTCGTTGTCGCCTGCGTACATCAAGGCGTTCGCGTAGTTGAACCGGAAAGATGCGTTGAGCGGCGCGCGCAGTGCCGCTTCGCGAAATGCTAAAGCAGCGCGCTCATGCGCATGGCAGCGGGTGTAAATCACGCCAAGCGTATCAAGCAGCAATGGATCGCTAAGTGTGAGGCTGGCAGCGCGATTCGCCATTCGTAGCGCTTCGCCACACGTATTCGTCAAGCTCAACACCTTGGCCCATTGCACCACATATTCCGCACACTCAGGCGCCAGCTGTATTGCTTGGCGAAGATGTGTCACCGCTTGTGACCAGTTCTGCTGCTCCATTGCCGCGACACCAGCGACATAACACGACGGCGAGTGCTCTGGCGTAAGGTCCAATTGACAGACGGCGAGATCGTAGGCCAACAGCCATAGCTGCTGCTGTAGCGCTATGACTGCACGTGCGTGCAGGTGAAATGGCTCTGACGTCGCCGCCATCATTGCCGCTCGCCTCGCACACGCTGCATTAGCGCAATTGGTGCTGGGCGATAAGAAATCATGACAACCCTGCGACTTTTTGAGCCGTGGATTCGACGTCGACGCGAGCACACAAATCGGCCACACCTTGTGCAGCACCAGTATCTCCCTGAACCACCAACATCAAAACGTCGGTACGACGATCCAGTGCTACGATCGTTTGCCCCTGAGCATCGAACTGTGAAATGCCAAAGGTCAGTAGGTATTGCTTCGGCAACAGATTCGCCTGAAACGCCCATCGCATTACCATCACGCTACCTGCATCGTACGTGAGGAGCTCACTGCGTTCGATGAACGAATTGGTGCTGTACACCAACTCGCCTTCCACCGTGCGCACCTTGATACCAAGAATTACCCGGCTGACGGACTTGACGCAAACGTATTTGACCAATATTTCTACTCGCTGCCCCGGGCTCACCATTGGTATGCCCGAACGACCAACCAGATAAGCATCAGCAACCAGAGCGTCACCATTGCCTACGCGAATTTCATCGCGGTTGTAGCCGCTGCGAATCGATAACACATCCTCGGCACCCAGCGCCAACAAACTGGTGGCAGCACGTTCTGGAGATTCCACACGCTCGGCCGCCAACACCTGTGTGGTGTCGTCATGCCTGATATGCGTGCCAAAGAGGCGTTTCATGTAGTGAGTCACAGCGCCACGCACGGGGCCGTCATAAGACTTTCTGCCCTCATCAATGACGATGCCACGATCACAGAGGCGCTCGACAATGTCGGTGGAATGGGTTACCAGCAATAAGGTGCTACCCGCTTCCTGCAATTCCTGAATGCGTCGATGGCATTTGCGCTGAAAATAGATATCGCCGACGGCCAGGGCTTCGTCGACCACTAAAACTTCTGGCTTAACTGCCACCGCAACGGCGAACGCTAAGCGTACGTACATACCACTTGAATACGTTTTAACCGGCTGATGAATGAAGTCGCCAATTTCAGCAAATGCCAAGATGGTATCTAATAGCTCCGCCACCTGCGCACGCGTCATGCCCAATAAACCCGCCTTGAAATAGACGTTTTCAAGGCCAGTAAATTCCGGGTTGAAACCTGCGCCAAGCTCTAGCAATCCTGCTACCCGCGCATTGACTTCCAACGCCCCGGTCGTTGGCGGTATCAACCCGCATAGGATCTGCAAGAGTGTGGATTTTCCAGCGCCGTTGCAACCTATGATGCCGATGGTCTCGCCAGGCCAGACCTCCAGGTTAATATCTTGCAGCGCCCAAAATTCCTTGGCGTAGCGATGCACACCAAACGCTTGAAGAAGACGATGATGAGGATGCGCGTAGCTTACATAGCGCTTGCCGATGCCGCTCGCACGAATCAGTGGACGATCTTCGCGTACTGCTGCATCGCTTGAGTGCATCATGCGATCACTTCGGCGGTCGTGCGTGTGGCATGCAATATCTCATTTCGGTCGCGCGGTGAGACGCTTGCCGGCTCAACGCACAACGCTTGACGCAACACTGCGACGATCCGCTCCGACGCATGCCCATCACCGTAGGGCGATACACCACGCGCAACCTCCTGATACGCGAAGGCATCTTCCAATAAGCGAGACGCTTCAGCCACGATACGCACCTCGTCAGTTCCTACTAAGCGCACGACGCCTTCGTCCACCGCTTCGGGACGCTCGGTTTCTGAGCGAAGCACCAAGACAGGTTTGCCCAGCGCGGGTGCTTCTTCTTGTACGCCGCCCGAATCGGTAAGAATTAAATACGCGCGTTTTTGTGCTTCGACAAATGCGGTGTAATCCAGCGGGCCACACAGATGAATGCGGGGGTGGCCACCCAACAAATCGTGTGCGACGGTCAGGATGTTCGGATTAGGATGTACGGGATAGAGAACTTCGGTATCCGGATACTTTTCCACCAGCATGCGAATCGCGCGACAGATAGCGCGAAACGGTTCCCCAAAGTTTTCACGGCGATGAGCGGTCACCAGGATCAACCGTTTGGAGGGATCCAATGGAAGTGCCAGCGGATGATCGTAGGCCGCCACTTGCAGGAGAGAATCGATCACGGTGTTGCCGGTGAGATGAATCTGCGCCTTATCGACCCCTTCATCCAGCAGATTCTGCCGTGAGCGCTCCGTCGGAACAAAATGCCAGCGCGCCAAGTGGCCTGCCATTCGCCGATTCATTTCTTCAGGAAAGGGGTTGTGCAAATCATGCGTCCGCAATCCCGCCTCTATGTGCCCGAACGCAATGCGACGATAAAAAGCAACGAGAGCGGCGGTCATCACCGTCGTCGTGTCGCCCTGCGCGAGCACCACATCGGGTGTCAGTCGAGCGAAGGTACGGTTCAATGCGCCGATCAATCGTTCGGTTAGCTGTGGCAGTGACTGATTCGCACGCATGACGTTCAGGTCCACGTCCGGGCGGATAGCGAAGAACCGCAACACCTGATCTAGCAGATCACGGTGCTGAGCGGTCGTCAGCACCGATACTCGTGCCCAGGGTTCGCGCTGCAGCGCCACGATCACTGGCGCCATTTTGATCCCTTCTGGGCGCGTTCCAACGATGCACAATACATGCTTACGGCTTGTCATGGTCTCCCCTTGAAAGGTTTTTGCAGAGGTGAGGCAACGCTTAGCCATAACGGTATTTGTGGGGGATCCATTCTCCCCATTTGGCTTCGTACAGCGCCTTGTTCTTCAGGAAAAGTGCTTGGCGAGTGTCTCGCTTGAGCTTGTTGAACGATGCCGATAGGTGATGATGGATGAACACGTCTTCCGCACAGGCAATCCCCCACCCCGCTCGCTCAACGCGGCGGCAATAATCGTCATCTTCAAAAAAACCTAGACCAAACGCTTCATCCAAGAGGCCGACTTGCTCGTACACCTCCCGACGCAGCATTACACAGAAGAATGCCGCAGTTCGCAGCTCTGTTCGCTTGCCTGCATGGCGCAAAGTGTATTCGGCGGCGACATGCACCATTTCTTCCATCGTGGCATAGTGAATATCGATGCGCGCTTCGTTTCCAATGTTATTGGTGACTGGCCCAATGACACCCAGTGTGTCGGAGCGATGCATATGTGCAAGCAATGTCGTAATCCAACCCGGCGTCACGTACGTATCGTTGTTAAGCAAAACGAGGTAATCACCTGATGCTGCCGCCAGCCCCTGGTTATTAGCAGCTGCAAAGCCTCGATTCTCCGCATTGAGTAACACGCGTCGCTGCGAGCCAGCTTGCTCCCACGTTGCAAGGTATGCGCGTGTGTCATCAGTGGAGGCATTGTCCACTACGATCGTTTCGAGGTTGGCGTAGTCGGTGTACAACTCCAAGCTACGGAGGCACGCCTTCGTGAAACCGCAGTTATTGTAAGTAACCACGATCACGCTTACTCGTGGCTGCGGCAGCGCATCCACGCCGCGCAGTAGCTCCTGTACGCGATGAGTCCAAGTTTGACTCATCGCAAACGCTTGCCTGTCGGCTTTCTGACTTGCCAAAGGGCGATGATGCAAAGCCTGCGCTACAGCATCCAAGAAGCCTGCATGATCGGAAGCGGTGCGCACCAAATTGCCAAACTGCTGCATCTCCGGCAATTCAACCGACACGACCTCCTTACCTGCGCTTAGATACTCATATACCTTGACTGGGTTAGTAGCCAAGGTCAGCGGTATTACCCTAAACGGTAGCAGACATACGTCGAAACCCGCCAAGTAGAACGGCAGGTTTGCATAAGGGACTTCGCCGACGAACTCCACGTTCTCCAGGTGCCCCAATCTTGCACGCGCTCCAGTGCTGTCCATGCCAACTAGCAAGATCAAGTGATCGTGGAAGCGTTGAGCTAGTTTTTCTAATAGATCCAGATCCATCCACTCGGCGATCGCTCCGAAATAGCCGATCACAGCGCGTCCGTGTTTGTCCTGAAACGCGACATCTGGTGCTGCGGAAAAGTGTTCGTACTGGCACGCATTGCGCACCATCCAACGCCGTGGGTTGTATTTGCCCGCCTCCTCGAACAACCAATCAGATGTGACCACAAGTAAATCGGCCGCACGCATCAAATCGTGCTCCCACGCGAGCACCTCAGCGCTATTGGTCAAGAAGCCGCCATGGTGGTCCATGCAGTCATAGATCAGTCGTTGGTTGGGTATAATCCTTGCTGTCTCCCGCCAATACGGGTGTTGCACCAATGACAGGGCGGCTCGCGTACGCGTCCACGCCAGTAGGCTCCCCACACTGGCGCGTAATTGTTGCAACGCGGGCTCGTCTGGCACACCGTAATAGATACCGGGCGCACCACTGAGGTGCAGTTGGACTCTAAACAAGCGTCCGTGCTCGTCTAATGGATCGACCCGAAAACCGGGCTCGGCGTGATCAACGAAATTGTTGGAGATATAAAACACCCGATGCCCGCATGCGGCCAGTTCCCGTGATAGATGCTGTGGCCGTTGCGT
>NZ_RYZR01000002.1:1213-473716 GCF_003977615.1 Dyella dinghuensis | reverse complement strand
GGTCGCGCCCGCATCCTCTTGCAAGAGGATGCGGGCGCGACCGCGAAACCTACGGACCTGTTGTCGTGCACGCCCGGCCAATTGGCGATCCCAACGCCCAATTAAGCCATGCCCTCGCAGCAGTTGCATAGCTGCGCGCGCCGGCCACGTCCATCGCCAATAGCGGCTGGTGGTGATCTGAGAGAGCTCCCTTTCGACCAATTCGATCGCACTGTCGCGCGCGGCGACTTCGCGTCGAGTCGCGATCAACTCTACACGCGCGGCATCGAGGGCTAAGTCGCTCTCACGTTGTGCCGTAGCCAGTTCAATACGCACCGCGTCAAGAGCTAATTCGCCTTTACGCAGTGCCGTGGCCAGTTCATAACGCAGTGTGTCAAGGGCTACGTCACTTTCTCGCCGTGTCGTGGTCAGCTCTTCCCTTACGGCGACAAGCGCCGCTTCACTAGTGCTTCGTGCATCGAGTGAAGCAACATGCTGTCTCTGCAATGCCGCAAAATGGTTACGTAACTCCATTTCGGTATGCGCACGTTGCTGCGCCTCCCGCTCCATCGTTAGCCTGGTCGCCTCGAGCAGTTTGGACTGCTCAGCGCGTTCACGAACCCACAGCGAAGCCATGACGTCGGTAACCAGTTCCACCGATGGCGCGATACGTATGTCGTAGATCTCATTGCACGGAACCGGCATGTAACCTGTAACGGTAAAGGATTTACGATCCAATACAGCAATTACGGCACTGCTGAATTCGCCGGCCTCTCTCTCCTGGATGTTGCGCGAACGACTGAGCCCGACATAGATGGATTCCGTACCGACCGCCAGGCCTCGCGTATAGCCTGGGAGACTGAACTGTCGCTGCTGACGAAAATCTTTATCGAACACCAATAGGGTGCGATCTTCAGAGCTACACAACCACAGCTCGTTTCCGGCCACCACCAGTGAATGTGGTTGCGACAGGCCATCAATCAGTACTTCGCCACTGCGAACGTCGATCACTCGGCCTGTTGCATACGTCCGCCCTTTATAGCCGCGATGAGTCGCGAATGGGCCAAATTGCGATGCAAGCAGGCGTCCTTGATACGACGCGACACAGTTGACATGCGCGCTATCAGGCTCATCACCGAAACTCCAACGCTCTATCACCCCGTACGACTCGTCCAGCCGAACTACCTCATTTGTTTCGGTATACACCGCGTAAATCCCATCGGGGCCCACGGCGATATCGTGCAAATCAAGGTGATGAGGAGATAACGGCGTGCTTCGCAGAATGCCGTGCCGCACTTCCTTGATCGTATTAAACGGCTCGCTCTGCGCACACCACAACAAGCCATCGTGAATCAGTGCCAGTCCGGTGGCATCTTCGGTAGTCAGTGGTAAAAGAAGATGCCGATGAATGTAAAGAACCCCGCCACCATTTGGTGCGGAAACAAAAAGTGGATCGGCGATGTTTAACGTGGCACGCATTACATATCTCCAGCGTGCGCGTTCCATGCGCAGGCAAACGCGTGGCAAGGTGCGGCAATAACGGGCACTCGCTCACGCAAACTCTTTACAAATTTTTCTGTAGTCACCAATACTTTTATTTCATATTTAAAGCACATCGATGAATCCACCCCGTGTGCGCTGAAACAAAACGTATGTCAGCCAACACGCAAACGCACTCATGGCGCTATAAATCAGCAAACCACTCCAGCTTGGCCATTGACCCCACAACAGCACCGCACGAGCCTGTTCAATCAAGAAGGTCAACGGATTTAGCTGCATCACTGTTCGCATCCCTGTGGAGGCCTGCGAAAATGGAGAAAACACTGGCGATGTATAGAGCAGCGCAATTACGATCAGACTTGTGGTCTGCCCAAGGTCGCGAACATAGACACCGATTGAGGCCGTGAGCCAACCTACTGCAGTAGAAAGCAGTAAGAGCGGCATGAGTACTAGCGGGAAGAGCACAAACGTGATGGGCAGTTTTCCATTGAACCAGCAAACAAATACCATCAGTACCATCACGCTGATCGTGGCGTGGTAGATCGCGGTGAAGCTGGAGACCCAAGGCAATATCTCTAGTGGAAAGACTACTTTGGTGACGTAACTGGCGTTGCCGACAATTAGCTGTGTTCCTCGCGTGATGCACTCAGCTAAAACGGTATAGACGATTAAGCCCGCAAATAGAGCAGTGGCGTATGCACCTTTCCCGTTAATGGCCGCCCAGCGCACATGGAACACTTCGGTAAAAAAAACCGTGTAAATTCCGAGCAGGCATAGTGGCTGAACAAATGACCAGGCCAAGCCAAGAAGCGACCCCTTGTAACGACCTATGACTTCTTTGCGCGTCAATTGAAAAATCAGAGCGCGGTGCACCCACATACTGAGACATAGTGACGACGGCGAGAGCGCATGTTTGTACGTGGTAGTGACGCGCGCGCGTTGAGGCACATTTGGGGCGATATCCGGCGATTGTGGAGGCGTTGCCGACTTGTCGATTACCTGCGCATCGCCGTGTTGCTTATGCATGTTTCGCATCATTGGCTGCCTCAAGAAAAAGAACATCTCGACGCATAAGCCCTTCACGGTGGCGCTCGCTACGCATATCCACTGCACGGCGATATAACTGCACGTCAGCAGAGTGAAATGCCCGCACGCGTTGAAGAAACGCTTTATCAAAGCATTTAGGCAATTGACTGTGGACCGAGGCGTTGAGTCGATGCAAAGGTAGCGCGTGCCCCAGGAAGCGCTCACCGAACTCCACGATGTCCTCGCGATAGAATTCCGTAATGCCGATAAAAGCAAAGCTTTCCAACGGGAAACCCCACAGATATTGCGTGTAGAGGTTCCGAAAGCGCTCGCTCAGACAAAACTGCTCGAGGGTCCATCCCTCCTCGATTACCTGTCGATGGTGAGGCGCCGACGTCGCCTTATCGTAGCTTTCCTGCCAGTAGTAGTAGTGAGAGAGCAACCGTTCAATTGGATCGCGCAACCACGTGACGTAGGTCAATGGGGAGCGCGTGCTTAACAACAGATATTTCACGGGCATGAAGTGGCCGTGGATGCAAGCGACATCACCTAAGCCCTGCGCATCGATCGTGCGCGCCGCCGCGATCGCTAAAGTACAGCGATCGCGCGTACTACGATGCAGACCGCCATCAGCGTAATCGTCACGATAGCCTTCGCCAAAATACTCACGCAACGATAATCTGAAACTTGTGCCCGCGGTTTTAGGCAAATGCACAGAAATTAGCGTCACGACCGACCAAACTTCGCTTTGGTGATAATGACTGCGGCGAAAATCGCTGCGCCCCGGATGAAATACATTTGTCTCATAGATGAAATCCCCAACGTGTATTTTTTTAAAAACCTGATGGCACACCATCCAGTCGACCTTCGCAAAGCACGTCGTCTAGTAGTGTTACTTCCTTGCCCTCACGCCCTCATCACACCCGTCGCGCATATCCTTCCACAGTCCCCATTTTTTGGTTACCCCGTGCTAAATGCGCGCGATAGGTAACCCACACCGTCCCAGTCATGGGGCGGTGAAAATTCGACGGTGATGTCCTTCCCTCAAAGTTGATGAGTTCGCAAATCCCGACCCCCGTCTAGAAATGCGACAAGCCTGCACTCACCGCCAACGTCGTTGTAAGGCTCTTGTAAGGCCCTTGAGTCGCGACTGAGTATCAGCCTGGTAAATGCACCCATCAATAGAAAATGTTGATTAGCTTCACTCTTGATTGATATACGTCACTCGATCCGTCTGCGATCAAGTAGCACGCCTCCCAACGTCATGAGTCGCGATGCCTGTACGAGCGATGAGATGACTTATTTCGAATCGGCTCAAGCCGTTCAGGGAAAGCGTCTAATGCAGCGCGCCAGCCAAGCTGAAACCTTGTGCGAGTATCGAATGCCTTCATAAGTTCGCTAATACGCCGAGTGACCGTCGCCGCCGACATTCCGGCCTCATGGGCTATGGCTTTGTCATTGAGGCCAGCCGCTAGTAGAGACATTACATGTCCAGCCGCTTCTGATAACCGCGCAGCAGATTCTCCCCGCTCCAGTTTTCCGGTGCGTGAAAAAAAGATGGGCGTCGATCGTTCCCATGTGAGCTCAAATAGCGCATAAAGCGCATTGAGCAATGCGCGAGATCGAACCAAAAGTATCGGACCGCCTGCCGGGTCTTCCGTGTTCAACGGAATCAGACCAACTCGGCGATCCGCTACGAGCATTTTGACCGGCAAGTTCGGAAAAATTCTCGCTTCCTCTCCTCTTACCGTACATTCTCGCAGTGAATCCAATATGCCAGGCAAAGCGAGGTACCCATCATCGGAGATACTACGCACGCGCACATTTGAGGGTGTCGCCTGTTGCGTTTCCGCAGTGAACAACATCGGGGCGCGTTGGAACCCGAAAACCTCCTTCCGGGCCGATTGCAGCATTTGGGTATAGATTTGCCCAAGGGCCACGTGACTGGTTATGAGTTCAACGACTTGCTCGTGCTCCTGGCTGTCTGTAGTGCTAACCGACTGCTTCTCCAACTCCAAAATCGTTAAACATGCGCGATCAATTTCTGCTCGCTGCTGACTCGCCAACGCTTCTAAGGCGAGTCTCGGCGGCGCCGCGACGTAACGCCGCGGGCGCTCCAAGGAGTGAGTCGCTAAACCTTTGGACTCGATGTTATCGAGCAATCGTTGTGTCTTGCTTAAGGAGAGAGATAGAAAGTTTGCAACTTCGTCCACCGTTGCCAGTCGATGGGCGAGTAGAGCACGGTAAGCAAGCTCTTCCGAGTCATCGATTCCAAGTATCTCTAGCGGCCGCTTCGTGTGCCACTCGCGAGTAAGCACCTCAAACTTATTACTCGACTGCTCTCTTTTAGCTGCCTTTTCCGCCTTGCGCGACTCCGCAGGATCAACACCTTCAGCCAAAGAAGTGCGAGCCTCGTCGCGCTTTTCGCGCGCACTGATCAGCCCCGTGTCCGGATAGGTGCCAAGCGACAGCCGCTTTTCCTTGCCACCAAACCGATACTTGAAGCGCCACCACCTTCCACCGGCCGGAGAAATTTCCAGATACAAGCCGCCACCATCGAAAAGGCGCTGCGTCTTGTTCGTTGGCTTCACCTTGCCGATAGCATCATCAGTAAGTGTCATGGGGCAACTCGATTTTAATTATGTTCGTTGCCCCGCAACGTTGCCCCCCGCCGCCTGAAACAGCATTCATTGTCCAAGCGTCCGGTTGTGCTCAATCCAGAAACGGCGAATGCACTGTTGGTACTTCCCACTCATTAAGTCCACGTCGCATTTATCCTTCCCACAGTTCACGACTCATGGTGCCCCCACGCCAAGTGGCTTCCACCGGTGGTCACCCCCGCTCTAGTCCAACAGCGCAACGGTAAAATTCACTGTTCATCAAAGGTGATAACTTCGCAAACCTCGATCCCCATCGAGATTCATGACAGCTTGCACTGACCACTAAGGTCTCTGAGCGCGACTGAGTATCAGCCTGGTAAATAGACCCATCAATAGAAAATATTGATTGGCTTCCGTCTTGATTGACATACGTCACTTAACCAGTCGACGGTCAATCGAGGCATGTCATAGCGGCATGAATCGCGACTTCAACACGAGCTATGAGATAAGTTTTTTCGACTCGGTTCGAGCCGCTCTGGAAATGAGTCTAATGCGGCACGCCAACCAAGCTGAAATTTTGTGCGAGTATCGAACGCCTTCATAAGTTCGCTGATACGTCGAGTGACCGTTGCCGCCGACATTCCAGCCTCATGGGCAATAGCTTTATCATTAAATCCAGCCGCTAGCAGAGACATTACTTGCCCTGCTGCCTCCGATAGCCGCGCAGCAGATTCTCTCCGCTCCAGTTTTCCGGCGCGCGTAAAGAAGATTGGTGTCGATCGCTCCCATGTGAGCTCAAAGAGCGCATAAAGTACGTTGAGCAATGCGCGAGATCGAACCAAAAGTATCGGACCGCCAGCCGGGTCTTCCGTGTTCAACGGAATCAGACCAACGCGGCGATCGGCCACGAGCATTTTGACCGGCAAGTTCGGAAAAATTCTCGCTTCCTCGCCTCTCTCTATGCATTCTCGCAGAGAATCCAACATACCTGGCTGAGCAAGGTACCCATCATCGGAGATACTGCGGACGCGTACATTTGGCGGCGTCACCTGCTGTGTTCCCGTAGTGAACAACATTGGTGCGCGTTGGAAGCAAAAAACCTCCTGCCGAGCGGATTGCAGCATCTGGGTGTAGATTTGTTGCAAGGCTATGTGGCTGGTTATGAGCTCAACCACCTGCTCATGCTCCTGATTATCAGTAGCGCAAACCGTGTACTTTTCCAATTCCGATATTGTTAAACACGCCCGGTCAATTTCTGCGCGCTGCTGGCTAGCTAACGCCTCCAAAGCGAGCCTCGGCGATGCGGCGATATAACGCTGGGGCCGCTCCATGGAGTGAGTGGCCAGGCCTTTGGACTCGATACTGTCGAGCAATCGTTGCGTTTTGCTTAAAGAGAGGGAAAGAAAGCTTGCAAGTTCGTCCGCCGTTGCCAGTCGATGGGCGAGTAGAGCACGATAAATAAGCTCTTCCGCGTCATCAATGCCAAGTATCTCTAGCGGTCGTTTACTACACCATTTGCGAGTAGTCACTTCAGACTTATTACCCAACTGCGCTCTTTTTGCCGCCTTTTCTGCTTTGCGCGATTCCGCAGGATCAATACCTTCAACCAATGAGTTGCGAGCCTCATCGCGCTTTTCGCGCGCACTGGTCAAGTCTGTATCCGGATAGGTGCCAAGCGATAGCCGTTTTTCCTTGCCATCAAACCGATACTTAAAGCGCCACCACCTACCACCAGCCGGAGAAATTTCCAGATACAAGCCGCCACCATCGAAAAGACGCTGCGCCTTATCCGCTGGCTTCACTTTGCCAATAGCATCATCAGTAAGTGTCATGGGGCAACTCAATTCTTGTGATTCCGGTTGCCCCGCGACGTTGCCCCATATCTCCTACAATGACATTCATTGCCCAAGCGTCCGGGCGTACTCGATTCAGACCCGCTAACCCATCGCCGCGTTTTCCCTCTCATTAGGTCCACAAGGAGGTCGTGATCGGAACTCTCGTGGTAGGCGATACGTAGAGCTGTCTTACTCCGCAACAGCGCCGGAAAAATGTGCTTTGGGGGAGCGATCATGGCTCTCGTATCGCGCCCTCTCAGCCGAACCTCGCTGGATACCTTTCCGGTCGTGGGGTTGTGCAGCCCCAAGAGCTCGGCTCCGTGAGATTCGACGAACCGGACATCGATATGGATTTGATCGGTTTCTTGCATGTCTGGTTACCCAACTGTTGCTGGGAGCCAGAATAGGTCGTACGAATGTCCATGATAATCCGCACAATTGCTTATGAGCTGATGCAGAAATATGGATAATCGTAGAGATTGAGGCTGTGATAGTGGCCGCCCGGCGGCGAAGTGTCCGCGCCGCTTCCGCCGATGTAGGCATTTCTTCAACGATTCATAGTCAGGTGGTCGCGAGGTTCGGAGGCCGATTGGGTAGTTAAGGGAACCCTTAGCGATGACTCAAACTGATCACCCTCTCCTGTATAGCGAGGCAGCGCGACTTCTAAACCACACGCTGTTCACGTTAAACGGATGATCGTTTCTGACCCGCATGGTCAAGATGCAGCCGCGCGCCCCACGCTCGCTCGTAAAACGGCTGAAGTCCAACGCGTGTAATCCAAGCAGGGATGTTTTCTGCCGGATCAAAGTGTGTCATGTCGATCGGCATTTCTTCATGCATTGCTGCTAAGGGTTGGAGTGCGGTGAGGACCGCATGAACTGCTCGCTCTGCGTGGGCTCGTTCGCCCCCCAACACAATGAGTAAGCCCGCTTGTTCTGGCACTTCGGTTCTGCTGAATACGCCGCCTAAATACGCTACTTCTACGAAAGGCAACTTCGCCAACGACAGTATAAGTGCATCAATGAGCCACGCAGGCGATTCCTTCGATGGGCCAACAAGGGGAGCACTGGCTTCTTCAACCGTGAAAGGTTGGATCGCCGCCACCTGCCCGGTTCGCAACAAGACCTCAACCTCTTCGGGATAAAGGGTACAGCCGTTATCGTTGGGATCGAGCATTACTGTCGCTCCACGTGTTAATTCCAAGAAGACACGTCCCGTCAGGGCAATGACCTGAACGTTTGATTGCGCTGCAAAACGCGCTTTCGTCAAATCAGTGAAGAACGGCAGCGTCAGTTGTCCATTGTCAGGCCGGTGAAATTGCACGAATCGGATCTTGTCCGACTGGACGTCAACGCGATCCGTCATTGGAATGTGTGCGTAGATGGTCGCGTCCAGCAGCGCTTGAAAGAATGCCGACTCCTCGCGCTGATCTGCGATCGCGCGTGCCATCAAATGTTCGAGTGAAGTCGTCATAGAGTTCCTGTGTCAAACGTTGGCACTGCGATTAGTTGAAGCGCCCCACAGTTGCACGTTCGTAGAAGGGTTGAGCACCAATCCTCTTGAGGGTATTGACGAAGTCTTTGTCGCCCTCGTCAAAGCAAATATCCACCGGCAGCGCATGGTCGTAAACATCCGAAAACACCGTGCTTACCGCCTTTTCGAGCCATTCGGATGGGACGGACTCTGCGATCATCATGAGTGTCCGCATACGCTCACCTTGCCGTGTACGCTCTGCCTCGACAAGAAATGCATAACGCACCTCATACACCTCACGAAAAACGGTTACTAATGCAGCTTCAAGCGCAGGCAGCGAGACATTCAGCTTCCTGATCTGAATATAGGCACCGTCAGGCGGCACCTCCGGAGCCCGTGTACCGTAGTGAATCGTCTCATCTCTCAGTAGGGAAGCCACGTGCTCAGGGGCGACTTCGAGGTTGAAGGCGCTTCCAGGATTGATATGCAGATAGTGCCCGCTCACTCGTTCCAGCAGTGTTCGTGTGTGCATACGCGTCACAGGCGGTACACAGAAATCCTCAGCACCCCTGTGGTCATTGAGCGCCAATGCATTGAGCGACGTAAAGAAAGGTACAACTACCGCACCGTCATCACGACGGAACGAGACGATCTCCGGGAGTTCGGATCGGAGCGGGGCCGCCGTAATCACACATACGTCGCTTTGCATTAATAAATGGTAGAACGCAGGACGAATGCCTTGATCCAAGAAAGCCTGAACAAATAACCTTTCCAGCTCATTGAGCTCCAAGAAGCACCTCAGACGAAAACATTGACGGGTGGGCAGCCCCCGCAGGAAAAATTGCCCTTGCATCACCGTGAGGGCACGGGTGAGCGTTATTCATTCGATGAAGAGCCAGGAGCGCGCGAGCGTCGCTGTTTGTGAATTTCTGAGAAGCGACCCAGGAATTCAACCATCGCACCTCGGTAGCGGAGCGCTTCCGAAGGCAGAGGCAGGTTCAGGTCTCGCGAGATATCCGTTGCGTACTTGACCTGAGCAGGGGTCGGCGGTTTGAGATCGGCATCCACGCATTCCCGGAGGGTCATCGCGAAGCATGTGGCGAAACGCTCACAGAATCCGGCGATGGCGCCCTGCTCCGCAGCCCGCTCGAGCTGGATTTGCCAAGCATCCTGGGTCAATGGATCGATGGGAATAGCGATTTCAACGTTTTGGTCAATTATTAATTGAAAGGACATGGTATCGGGCCTTGGGCCCCATCTGGGTGATGGGCTACTTGATCTAGATGCTACGAAACTCGTAGTATCCGTCGCAAGCCAAAACTACGAATCTCGTAGGGGTATTCCCCTGCGCGGTTTGGTCGATGGCCCGTCAAATCAACATCAGGCTGGTATTCCAGCAGCGTCTCCGGGAGGCCCGACTCAGAACGGGCCTATCTCAAAAGGACTTAGGCATAGAAGCAGGTTTGGATCCGTTTGTGGCGAGCACCAGAATTAACCGCTATGAGGTCGGGGTCCACGAACCCGATTTGTCACTAGTATCGCGCTTAGCTCAGGTGTTAGGGGTCCCGACGGCTTACTTGTTTTGCGAGGACGATCGACTAGCACGTCTTATCTTGGCGTTCGATGGCCTTTCGATAGCGGAAAAAGAGCGCCTACTGAAATCCCTTGAGTCCAAAAAGAGCAAACGCAAATCAACGGTCAAGTCATAACGACGATGTCCGCTGAGGTCACATCGCACGTGGCGGTGTGGCGTGATACCACGCCCATGGATCAAACGGCCGGTATGGCAGCGCAGAGTTGCTAAGCCCTCTGCGCTACCACTTGTCCATAGTTAAACCCGGCATGGTACGGGCGCTCGCCATGCCATAAACGGGACGTTGCTCAGGTGTCGCTATTGTACTTTTTTGCTGGACACCAGTGCTGCACGGCGCCAGTCCAACACCCAATGTCGCCATGTTGTCGGCCATTGTTCAGCGCGCAGGCTAAGCCAATCCCACGCATTGGGCGGCAATACTGTTGCGACGTCTTGCCAAATCTTGCGTGCTTTGCCCTTCATCAACGGTTCGGCCGTTGGGCGCGAGGCCATGTTTTGTAACGCGTCAGCGACACACGCAAGCGCCATCCTCCGAATCGACGGATCTTCCAGCGAACGAAAGCGAATGAGGTTGTGATCACCCTCAAACGGCGGCGCCCTCAATCCCCTAAAAAAACGACGCCCAGCGCTCAACGTTGGGACTGCCGCTGATATGGGAAGTTCGTCCGACCACGGTTGCCAGTTCGTGGTGCATACCACAAGCAAGTCCTCCCAAACACGTAGCCGCCCACTAGCCGCGTGCCCATCTTTGCCTGCATGCGTATAGTGCTCGCCGAATGCTTCTAACAGACTCATTTCGGCACCATACACAGCTTCCTTCAACACGCTTGGCGTTGCCTCCCACGCGGATCGCAGATTTTTTACTAAAGTGTAGGGTCTGCGCATCAAGGTTTTGTGCGCGCGCCGGACCTCGTTACCTACCAACCCCCATCCCCACCCGAACGCGGGCACCTGTACTAACGGCAGGTCGTGGCGTAGGCAAAGCGTGCGCCAACTATCCGTCCATAACTGCCGCATGTATTGCGCGGTAATGTCGCCGTCTTCGCCCAGGCACTCGACGCATGCCGAACAGCGCGCATCGGGAGCTAAAACCCAGGGCGAGGGTGGCCACGCGATGCGATCCAGGTCATCTGCATCCATCCCGATGACGGTAGCTAAGCTGCGTGCCCAACCAGGCGCTGAAGGAAAGTCTGGTTCAGACTTGAGCGCGTCGGCGAGTTCAATTTGGACATTCGCGACCATACCCAGCAAGTCACTTCGATGCGTATGCCTGTCGCCAGCCCAGCGCATCAACCACGATGAGAGCGTCTCATCGTGGTGCGGTATCACGGTAGGATTGGAGAGATTAATCATTCCCATCTCCCTCATCACCGTCACTGCCTGCCGTCGAGGAGGTCTCCTCAGCATTCGTGGACGTTTTCACGCCACGCTTTGTCGCCGCGTTCAAAGACCCCCTCGCGTAGTGTTGAGCAGCCGCATGGCAGGCGTCCTGTGTCACGTATTCATCGCCGCTCAAGATCGCCATTTTGGAGGCACGTTTGATGATGCGAACCATGCGACGCATATGGCCAGTCGAGAGTCGTAAAAGCAGCGGCAACATGATCGGTCCCGCCAGATTTGAAGGGCGACGCAACGGCAAGCGCCACTCCCAACTGGCAAGGAAATTGCGCAGTTCGCTGCTCTCCGACCATGCACAAAACTCATATTGATCAAAACGCTCAAGGAGCTGCGGATCGGCTTGGATGCAGAGCCTGGCGAGCTCTGTGCCAGCACAAACCAGCGATACCTTGGGTGTATTGGTGAGGTCCCTTAAAGCCGCCATATTGTTGGCAAACGTTTTCGGCCCAGCGATAAAAAAATTATGGAGCTCGTCCATCGCCAACACGCGCGTACCTGCACTCGACAAACTGTCGTGCAGATTGAGCTCAAGCGTCGACGGTCGGTCACCTTCTCCGTATGGCACACGGAGCGCCTTCAGTGCACGTTGGTATAGTGCCCGCATTTCGGTGACGCCGGGAAGGTTGATCCGCACGACGGGCCTCAGAATCACCTTCGTTTCGTTGCATGTTACGGGCGGATATTTCTTTTCGACCACGTCCAAAAGTGTGCTTTTACCTACACCGGGTTCGCCAACCAACAGAGCGCAAAGTGGCCGCTCACTACGCTCACCGATAACAAGCTCGTCCACATCGGCGAGCACTTCCTTGGCACGCTGATATGGCACATAGCGATCGCGTAAGATATACCGAATGCGATCAATGTCCGGCCCCTCGAAGAGGGCATGAAGCTTGGGATCAACATGTGTGAAGTCGCTCATACTTCGTCCCCCACATCAATCGAAGGGCGAACTGAGTAGTCCAATCGCGGCGTTATCGAAGGCGGTGCCACAGGCTTTGACGACGTCCGAGACACACCAGTAGCTTTATCCGCCTCTGCAAGACGCTCTTGACGACGACGCTCGCGTGTGGACTTCTTCGCTTTGTCGACGATCTCGGCTTGCTTGTTTCGAGCATTGTGCTTAATCGCCGGATCATACTGACGGACAGCTTCCAGCGCCTTCTCCTTGCGCATGGCTTTGATCTCCCAGAGCGGCAACGCCGGCTTCGCATGATCCGCATAGGGCACGTCGATGTAATCGCCCGTTTCAGTGCGGACGAAAATCGTAGCCATGTTGCGTTCGTCATATTTCACCGTAACAGGTTCTTTCGAGCCCACCAGAGGATTCAACGCCGGAGCCCAGTAGCGATCACCTAAGAGATGGATACCCGCCGCAGTCACCAGACGCGTTTCGCTAGGGAGAAAATCGAGCAACAGTTTGCGCTGGCTGGTTACGATGGGAGGCAGACGCAAGCCCTCCGGTGTCATGTGCGCTTGGCGCCAGGCTGCCGTGGGAGACATGCCTAATTCGCTGTGCGTGTCGTTGTGATAAACACCAAGAATTTCGTAGGCCAACCATTCCTCGGCCTCTTCAATCGTCATGACCGAATCATGAGTGGGATCGTATTCCTGGCGGTGCTTAACACCATTGCCGGTTGCACCAGGGGCCCTTTCCACCCTGCACTGAATCGTGCCGATTATGCGTTCGACGATCGCTCCTTGTTCCTTCTTTCCAATGTCGCGAAACGTCGGCGGATCAATGCCCCACGCTTTGCAGCCGTCAGCGTATTCGTCGCTGTGAAACTCGTCAGCGTTGTCGGTGCGTGACACCTTGTAAACGCCGTACATAGGCCACGACAAATCTGTAATCCCGCGCTCGGCAAGCCATTTGTCTTTGCAAAGGATGGAGTGTGTCGTGAGTAGCGCTACCGTCATAATGCTCGGGCCACCCAAGCTGAGCATAAAACCCAAGACAACCCGCGTGTGGGCATCCACCATGACACTGAGATAAGCGCGGCCGATATGTTTTCGATGTACGCGGTCAACCAAAATCATATCCAACGGTGAGTGGTCCATCTCGACCAACGCCAAAGCGTGAGACGTGCGTATCACGCCAGGTTTTGGCGTAGTTGCTTCACGTGCACGCTTGCGCCCGAGACGCTGACGGAATGCTAATTCCCGCCCATGATTTTCAATCCGATCCCGCATGGTCTCGCGGGAGGGACACGGCAGGCCAGCGTTCGCGCACTGGCGCTCGATGTCGTCGTAGATTGCTTTCAGCCGTGTGGGCTTCTTGCTCTTGCGGTGCATATTGATCACCGAAACGATGATCGCCTCTTTTTGAGGACTCAGCTTTGTAGTGCCAGGTTTGGGCCCACGCCTACGTGATGCGATCGCTTTGGGCCGACTATCCTTACGAAGAATACGGAGGAATTCATAAATACGTGTTGGCTTCATACCTAGCGCGGTCATGAGCTTCGCCATATCGTCTTTGGTCAGCCGGCGACCGGCGTACTCGCGCAAGATCACCTCACGAGCACTTGCTTCGTCGAGATGCTTTTTCAGCATGTCACTGACGACAAGTTCTGCGGCGGCGACTTGACGCTCCGCATACGGTTTCAACTTGTAGATGGGGACCGTCGAGAGCACACCATCGCAGATGTTCTTGATGAGCACCGCATCGACTGACACAACACTGTCGATCTCATGAATCGCGCCATCACACAGGATTTTGGTTCCCGGCTCTAGACGTAAAACTGCTGCTTCAATTTCCATGGTTGGGTTCCTTGAAAAAAAGGGAATCAACCTGAAGCGCTGAAGCGACCAACTGCTTGACAAAAAGGTCTACCCTCCCCAAAATCAGGGGCGTCAAATTCGTCCAAGTTGACCGCTTTATTTGCCCTCGACGCTGCAAACGTCGAGGGCATTGCGTTTCAGGGGCTAGCGAAACATCGTTTTGGGACCTCCTTCTGTTGTACGAATCCGGCTGGTAATAGGCGCGCAAAGCCCTAACCGGCCGAGCGCAGAGCGCCAGTCGGGTCAGCTTTTTCTTCTGGGGGTGGTACAGCTAAGGCAGGCTCACTAGCCTGCTTTTCGCATCGTCAGTTAGCTCTCCTCAACCGGCTCACGCTGGGCCAATAGCCACGCACACACCTCTTCCGTAAGCGCAAAATGACCGCGCCGAGCTGGCAACTGAAAAACCTTGACGCCCAACGAGCCCCCTACGCGAGCTTGGCGAAACGCGCCCAGTGTGTTGAACCCCAGTAAAGAACGCAGCGCTTCGCCCCCAACGACCGCGCCATAGCGCTCCAGCTGCTGCCGTACCCAGCAATGCCTGTCGAAAGCTTGAGGTACGATTTTTTGATCTACCGGTAACATGTGCGAACGGCCTGACGTTTAATTACGGCAGATAATGCCGCCAGATGCATACAAGGCGGTACCTCACAAAACTAGGTGACTTTCGTGAGAATGGGGCGTCCTACTAAATCTGAAATTGACGTACTCCAATTCCGCCTTTGGGCGCGCCACTTGAAGCACCAAGCTCATCGGATGCATGCGTCTGGACAACTTGAAGGAACGTTACGCGTTCCGCCGAATTGGACATCGATTGAAAGGCTTATAGCTGCATCAAGCACGCAAGTCGGCGCGTCTTATGGAAAACTCCAGGCGCTCGAACGCGTAGCCAATTCAGGAAGCGATCCAACGAAGGTTGTGCGCCGTATACCAGCGAGTGAATGGGAAGACGCAGGTATTGTGGACCCAGCGATAAGAGAAATAAGAAAGAGCAAGGGCGAGGAAGTTCTCTATGCCGTGATCAAGCTAAATCTCGTCGAGTGCGCTGAGAAAATCTTTCAAGGATCATCGGATTGGTACAACACAAAAATATGGGACCTCCTGAACCTTGAAAACTTGTCGCCACGTGATGTCGAACAAATTACCGAGCATTGCCTGAAGAAGTTGGGGCTTTTTCGCACGCATTTAGTCGTCCACGGTGCCGGCGCGTTCAGCCAAAAGACGGCAAAGGACTATGTTTTTTCTACCCCGCCATCCTCACAAAGCGAGCTCGTAGCACAGTACAAATCGGATCTATTTCCTCTGACCGAAGATCCAACGGCGGACGGCTTAAGCCTCCTCGCGAGCATGTTGTTCGAGGCTAGCTACTTAGGAGACGAACTTCTCGTTGAAATCCACGGTGATCTGCTTGCGCAAGCTCTCACGAGCATCGAAAAACGGCCCCCTTTAGGGGAAGCCATTGGTCAAGAGACCCTGGAAGGCGATCCGCCACTTGTTCGAGACCGGAACATAGTCGGCATTCTTGCTAGCGCGATCTTCGATGCGGCGGCAGAGTTCGCAGAGAGAAGTCTGCCCCCTATTCACCGGATGTCCTTAGCGCTACCCCCGCGCAGACTTCGACAGACTCATCTAGCATGACAAAGTCGGCGCCGCACAATTACGAGCCAAAGTAAAATGGAAAAAAGTCAGATTGGGGAGAAGTTAAACGGAAATACTTAAGAAATTAGGCAATTGAGCGGAAATCCTGAAGAGCGAGCCGAGAAATACTTATCTGGACTCTAAATCGCCCTTTTCCCGATTTTCTTTCCGTCAAAGAACTGATGAATGCGCTTGTTTTCAAAGAATTTTCTCTCAAAGGGGAAAATTACACTTAACTGGCAAGCGTCCGGACTGGCACGCGGCTTGCTGCTTGGATATTCCGACCACACGGAGCTGTGCTTTGCCAAGGAAGCGCCCTCGCCTGAACTGGCTATACGACGACGCCAGACAAGAGTTCAAAACACCCAGCGGACGCGTGATCTCACTTGAAGAGATCGCGCACGCCGTGCTGGAAGTCCAACAGTGCAACATCGATCTGCAAGGACCCTGGGCCGGATGGAAACTACGCGGTGACCGACTCACACCACCAAGCTCACGAGCAGCGCTCAAGCCATGCACAACCCGCCTATTCCTACAATGGATATATAGCGGGCTCAGCGGTATCGATGAGAGGAACTCGAATCTCCGCCACAGCGAACAAGCTCACCATCTTGGTAAAGCGGCTCAATCACAACCGAACCGTCGACAACGCGGCGACGGTATACAACGCCGTCAGCGCCGCCACAAATGTAGCCTGCGGATAACTTCTCGTTCCAAGCATAAAAAGGCGCAGGACGTCGGATAGCGGCCACAGGCTGCGAAACCGCCTGAGCCGACTGGGTAACACGCGCCGAATCCGCAGTACGCACAGCGAATGATCCATAGGGATCGAAAAAGCGCCAGTACATAGCCCAGCCGAAAAAAAAGAGACCCGAGGCAACAAGTAGCGCGCAAAGCGCTGACCAAAGCACCCGGTTATCCATTACCTGCCCCCGTCAGCATAGCGAAAGAATCGCCCATGGCCAGAATACGGTCATAGAGGCAAAACCGGCAATCCCGCAGTTATCAACAACCGGCCACAAGATATCCACACGTTGTTGGCTCGTTCTATGAGACTGCGCCGCATATGATCTACACACAAGCTCCAACAACCAAAGGAGAACACCAATGGCTAGGTTCGCAGTAAGAGTTGAGCTACACGAAAACGGAACACAAAAACCAAACTATGAAGAGCTTCACGAAGTAATGCGTGCGGCTGGCTTTAACCAATTAATACAAGATGTAACTGGAAAATGGTTCAAACTACCAACAGCAGTCTACGTAATAGAAGTAAACGCATCCGCAGAAAAAGTAGCATCGGTTGCACTAGCAAACGCCAAGAAGGTTCAACCAAATCCAACACCATGGGTAATCGCCTTCGAATACATAAACGCTAACTGGACCCTAAAACCTGTATAAACGTATGCAGAACACGAAAGGGCACGGCGCTTGACGCGGATGCAGCAACACGGTGACGTGAAACGTGGACCCGGTTTAGCAGGAAATGACCAAAAGCGGGAAAGCGGTTGTGCGTCCTACGGACACGAGCAACATCACATGCCCGTACCGCTGGAAACCGGACCCTCTTTCGGCATCAACTCCGGAGGCGTGTAAGCAGCATGCACCGGAGAATCTTTCCAGCCGCCCGACGACGGTATATCGGAAGAAACGGCGACATCACCCCGCTGACCGCGATCCGGCGGCGCCTGCTCACGGTCAGCAGTGCGAGCGTCGCCTTCTTGAGACTGATGATCGGCTTCAGCGGGCGGCGCTGCGAACGGGTTGTAGACGCCGTTAGCCACCATCGAGCGACAAGTCTTGAGCGGAACATCGTAACTAGTACCCTGCTCCGTCTCACATCTACAGCCGCCGTCCTCATCAGCGATGCAATACAAACGCGGCTGCGCTTTCACCTCAAGCTTGTCGAACATAGGTGCCGTCCAGGGTAAACCGGGAACACGCGGCTTGGACCACTTCTCATAATCTTTCTGCCGAAGAGCAGCATCAGCAACACTTACCGACGACGCAGTAGCCGGCGCGGGCGACGATTTAGCAACAGTGCTCTTGTGAATCATATGCGGCACCAGAAAGCAACACGCCGCGATAGCAATCGCCAGCACAGGGATGGCATAAAACCTAAGCGGAATCTTCGCCTTGACCGTGTGCAATTCGCTGGACTTGTAAAGTGAAAAAACCGACTTGGGAAGCGTAGCGACCGCTACCGTAGCATCCGCCTGCTCACGACGAACATACGGGTCCTCAATACAACGACCCCACGTATACGACTGCACAACAATGGTGCGAAACTTGCGCACAAACAAGACGTGACATCCGATCAGCCCACGAACAAATGTCGAAACATTCTTAGGGTCCTGAGTCGTCAACCAAAAGCGAATGCCGAAATGACGGACCTCGGCGAGATCACGGACCCACGCCTCAGGCTTGCCGTTATCCTTGGGCATCAGACCGACCTTCTGACACTCGTCCACAGCGACGACAGACCCAGCGGGTAACGACTTCCAATTACGAAGCTCTTCGAGCGTCAGCACCGTGGCGACGGACGGGTCAAGACCATTGATGCCATACGCAAAACGCGGCGTATCCGGTTCGCGCTCACGAAAGCGCACCAATTCAGCGACAAGCTGCGCAGTCTTACCAGCGCCCGGAAGACCACTGAACAAAGTAATAATCATCAGCTGCTCGCCTTAGCTTTCACAAAATAAGCGCGCGACGAACTGACGATCATACGCCCAGCCCACGCGCTCAAAATTATCGTCACCGCCTTATCCAAACCAAGCCAACCGATCGCCTGACCGGCACCAGAATTAGCGATAGCCGACGCAATCTGACTGTGATCAATCACACCAGAGGCAACATTCTGCGCGACGAAATTAATTCCAAGCGCGACAAGAGCGGAAAGAACAATCTGGCCGGCGATCGTCAACAACATTTCGCCCATCCACGCAATCAAAACAGGCATATCAGCTCCTACCACCCGCAGTGATAATCGCCGCGGTGATATACGCGCAGGCGAGAATGACCCAATACAAAGTCGTGCCCAAAGCGCAACCTTGCGAGAAAGGAAACACAAATGAACCGCCCATCAGAGGGATAGTCTTATCAACCAACGGACACGTCGTTGAGTAACCAAAACCGGACGCATCGTAAGTACCCTGATTCGCTTGATCGCCTGTCGTGTTACCAACGGTGGGCGTCGTCCAGACATTCGACTGTGAATACTTAGTCTGATCGGACTGAAACGTTGGCGGCTGCTGTCCGTTACCGACAAGCAAATTATTCTGGTAACACATGGACTGCCAATCCTGCAGCGATATACCGCATAGAACAGCGTCACCCGAACACACCGGCGGCGTGTTGCAATCAGACCCCGCGCCAAACGAGTCAGAAGAACCGCTGCTGGACGACGAGGCGGGACCGCTGCCAGAACTCGTAGTCTTACCTCCGGTCTTCACCGACGTGGACGTAGAACCGCTCGACGACGAACCACCGGGCGGGTTATAGACACTCACGCCGATGTTACCGGTGCCACCGCCCTGCACGTTACCGGTTGGGTAGTTATCCTGACCAGCAATCTGCGTAGGAGGACTGGTGATCTGAGAGCCACTCGTACCGACCGGCGACGGTGGCGTAGGGGAACCCGCGCAAATGGTCGAACCCGCAAGAGACGAACAACCGCCCTGCGACGTGTCTGCGCTCGACATAGGCACGCAAAACTGACCGCCCGCATCCGTCGCGCAAAACTGCTGCGTACTCGGATCGAAACAACTCTGCCCACCGCAAATATTCGGGGGAGCACTAGACGACGTTTGTGGCTGCGGACTCGCAAGCTGACCGGAAGAATTATCGTACTCCGGAGTGCCAACGGGCGTCGCAGGCGAAGTACTCTCATTGCTCGATGCAGTCAAACCCGTATAAGAAATCGTAGCTGTGACCGTACACGTACCCGTCGAAGTAACGACACACTGACCACCATTGCTATACGTGATGTTGTAGGGACACGCCACGTAGCCACCTGACGACGGGTCCTGCGTCCATGTCTGCCCTATCGTACCCAACGTCTGACCGGGTGACACAGTGATGCCCGGAACAGTAGAACCCGTCAAACCGGAACACGGATTACTCTGCTGCACTGTGGTGCACGAATAATTCCACGTGTTGATGAAGCCGGGCTTCTGCGCGTACTCAGGCACATCGGCCGCGCCCAAATACAAACCGACGGAACACGTACTTGGTGGGTTGTACTGATCACCCTCACACGTAGCGCTAGGAGTAGTTGCGTAATTCTCGGACTTCGACCACGCAACGCAAGCAGCCATCGCCTGCGCATACGTGGTTGTCTGCGCGTAAGCGACTCCACCGAACGACGGCGGAAGAAACACGCCGAAAGAGAACACGAACAAGGCGAACGCGATCAGCGTTACGAATTTCGACCCGACCGAGCACGAAAAAGAATCCACGCCGCCCCCAAAAAACCGATAAGAAAAAAATAACCGTCGTACATAACACCCCCTAAAACGAAGCGCGGGCCGAAACCCGCGCGTCGTAGGTCAAACAACGGCGCGACGCACGAACCGGATCGACGCGATCAGAGCAACCACGCCGATCACAGCCGAACCCACCGCAACAATCGCAGGCTCGTTAGCGGTCAACGTCGCGACAATCGACGTCGGATCGATGGTGGTCGTACTACCCGTACCCTGCGCAAACGCAGCAACGGGACCCATAGCCACGAGGCCCAACAGCGCACCCTTCAACTTCTTAAACATCGGACACCTACCTAGTTAACGTGAATGGAATCAACAACGCTTCTGATACCCCACGCGAGCGCCCAAAGCGTCAAAATGGCGACCGCGATCTCGGCCCCATCGGCCAAAGACAAACACGGAATGAGCGTCGGCACCTGAACCCAAATCGGAGCCGAACAAACACCAGACGCATCGACATTCGCCGAATCACAGGCCTGATAAAGCGTCTGCAACAACACGCTCACCTCCTCAGAAAACGAAACGCCGCGACGACAACAACGGCCAACAACAACGCGCACACGAACAAATCAGTTCGCGACAAACACAGGTAGTGAATCTGGCGAAGACCGGGTACACCGGTCTCCACCAAGTACTGGTGACAACAGGCCCAAGGCCTACCGCGTTCCAGAAACCAGCCCATCACGCGACCTTGCGAGCGCCTGGAATCGCCACCAGATGCGGGCGACCCAGCTTCAACTCCGGCTCGAAACGACCCGACGTGTCGACGTATACCGACTTATCAACGTCGATGCTGTACTCACCGGGGGCATAAGCAGGTTGCTTGTCATCGAGACGAAGCGGAAACGGCTGCGGAAAATCGCCACCGTTGTCAAACGCCGCCAACTGCGTGCGGAACGTATATTCACGACCGTTCTTACCCTTCACGGTGCGCTGGTGGACCTGATCGGACTTAACAATGACCTTGCTCATGTGAGTATCTCCAGCCTGCCTTCAACGGCTTCGGCTATGACAAACGCCCCAAACGGATTCGTTTTAAGCCACGGCGGGGGCGTTTTCTTCGCCACATGGCGCGAAAGAAACCGGACCAGCTGCTCAGGCTCCGGCAAATTTTCAACAAGCAAATTGATAACACTGCCGTACTGACGACGCGCCCAGCGCAACGAGTGCGAGAGATTCGACGCGACGCGCTCACGCGCGGTGCGCATGCGGGAACATAGAGCGTCAATCCAGTACTTCATGACGGGGTAATGCCCCACCAGATAGGCAACCGGATTCGTCAACACATCCAACGGAATATCGCGATACTCCGAACCAAAACGCGCTTCCCAGCGCACCCAATTCACGGACGCATCGTCATCGCGCGCCCCTTGCTGCCTACCCTTCTCGTAAACACACAGCTGCTGATTACCGGTGTTCTTGCCGATGTAAACGGTCTTACCCGAACCATCATCCCAGCCAACCACCTGCAAAGCAGGTGGCCGGCCGGTGGTCGTAAATAACCCCTCAGAGTGCCAACGAATCGCGTCGTCAATGTTGTGCGCACCTTCGTAATCATCGTGCGCAACGTCGACACGCGTGACACGCGCGGACATCTGCTCAAGAACGTCGCGCACCCTGCCCCACGCCTGGACGTGGGCGCAGCCCGCGCCGGTCAACTGGATCATCGTCGTAAAACGCTGACGCTCACCGCCGAAAGCAATAACACCGCACACATCGCCGTCAGCGGTATGCAGTTTGAAGTGATGATCGTAGAAAGAACGAAACCCACCGCGATTACCGTTAAGAACCAACAGATCAGAAAGACCGAGCACCGCAAGAAGAATCTGCGCAAACACCAGCTGCGACGCTTCGTGCTGCGCGTCATAACCCGAGTGCAGCGCACGCGCGTCGGGCGCAAGTGCCTTAACCGCATCAGCAGTCACCGTAAAGGTCAGATAATCAATAAAAGCCGCCTCGCGGGTATCCGAGGGGGAGAGGGACTTTAGTCCCTTGTTAACTGAAGGGACTTGGCTCATCGCCGAAACCACGATTTGACGATCAGGATCGCGACAACAGTCAGAACACCCGCGACCATGCGAATAAGGAAATACTCAAAGGGATGGTGCATCACTTGCTGATGCCCTCAAGCGAATCGCGCTGGCGTGTAACCACAGCGCGCAACGGAAGCACCACGTCGAACACGCCAATCAGAGCGATCACGCCAAGAGCGAGATAGGCAACGAGCATCGGATTCCCCAAATGTTTCCACGCCGGAAACATTGGGCTATGTATACTCCCCGGAAACATCCACCGTCAACGGGTTGGAAACATGAGCGCCACAACTAATTTGCTTGACAAATACAAAAAAGTATGTTCGCTCGCGTCCGACAACGCGACAGCCGAAAAACTCGGCATAGGCAGAGCCGCAGTAAGCAAATGGCGCAACGGTGGCGGACACCCGGACGCAGACAGCGTTGAACGCATGTGCATCGCTACCGGCGAAAAATTGGCGCACTGGCTCCCGCTGATCGAAGCAGAACGCGCTCGATCACCAGAAATACGCAAGGTGTGGCTTCGGCTTGCGCAAGCAGCTGCGATCGTTGCACTAGCCGTAAACCTGTCCCCTGCTCACGCAGGGACAGTTTCGAGTGCCCATAATTCGACCACTCTGTATATTATGTAAAATTACAGATAGACCCTCGAAAGGCTTGCCCAGCGCCGTTATCGTCTTAACTCTGTCACCCAGACACTTAACCGTGTCATCCCTTCTACCGCGTCACCTTCTAACAGAATGGATGTGGTCCGCTTCTAAGACGAAGCCCGCGCTGTGCATGCACATTGGTGGAGGCACTCATGTTCAAGCTTTCGTTTTATGTCGCACTGTTGATGTTGGCCGCTAGCAGCAGCATCGCCGCGCCGGTTGTGTCGCCGCTGGAGCTTGTGGTGCTTGGATCTGGCGGACCTGGCGCTACGGGCCGAGCTGGAGCTGGATATATCGTTTTGGTTGACGGCACGCCTCGCGTCATGGTGGATGCTGGGCCTGGCACGTTTGTGCGGCTCGGCGAGGCGAAGCTGTCGTTAGCCAACGTCGATATCGTGCTGCTGACGCATTTGCATATCGATCACACTGGCGAGCTGCCTGGTTTTTTCAAAGCACGTGCGGTTTCAGGTGACGGGCCGGTCAATGTCCGGCTCTTTGGTCCCACCGGGCATCGTGGCGAAGGCGATGAAGCCACCTTCCCGTCAACCAGTCATTTTATCGATCTGTTGTTCGGCCCCGATGGCGCGTACAGCTATCTGCACGACTTTGCCGAGCCGGTGTCGATCAATGCGACGGATATCGATGCATCTGCGAATGCCTCCAAGATACCGAAGGTCATTTATTCAGCGCAAGGACTGGATATCAGCGCGATAGCGGGTCATCACGGCGACGCACCCGCGGTGATTTATCGCATCGACTACCATCATCAAAGCATCACCTTCAGCGGCGATATCGATGCTAACGGAATCGATAACCTGCAGCGCATTGCGCAGCACACCAGTCTGCTGGTTTTCAATTCCGTCGTGCTCGACCCACCAGGTTCACGACCGGTGCTTTACACCTTGCACACGCCGCCTAAGACGATTGGCGTGGTCGCTGCGGATAGCGGAACAAAAAAACTGCTGCTCAGTCATTTGTCACCCGTGATCGATCAACAGCAGGCCAGCGTCGAGGCTTCCATTCGCACGCACTACAAGGGTCCCATCGTGTTTGCTCAAGACGGTATGCGTTTACAACCTTGATATCGAATCAGGACAAGGTGATGGTTGCGATCAGGCCGCCGCCATCACGATTGGCCAATGCGAGGTTTCCACCAATCGCGCGCGTAAGTTGTGCGGCGATGGCTAGCCCAAGGCCGGCGCCACCGGTATCGCGGTTACGTGATGCTTCCAGGCGATAAAAAGGCTGAAGCACCTGCTCCAGCGATGCTTCGGGGATGCCTGGGCCACGATCCGATACCGCCATGCACAATGTGCCCTGCTCCGTTCTCCACGCGCTGACTTCGGCGCTGCCACCGTATTTGATCGCGTTGTCGATCAGGTTGCCCAACACACGGCGCAACGCCTGCTGACGAACCATGGCGGTGCCGTCGATGGAGCCGGACAGTGTGACCGGTCGACCCATATCCTGGTAGTCGAAGACGAGACTCTCGAAAAAGGCTTCCACATTGATACGCACGGGAGTTTCCGCACCACCATGCGCACTGCGTGCATAAGCGACGCCTTCTCGCACCAGATGCTCCATCTCACGCAGGTCTTTCAGAATTTTTTCCCGCTCTTCGCACTCTTCCAGATTCTCGGCGCGAAGCCGCATACGCGTGATCGGCGTCTGCAGGTCGTGCGAGATCGACGCCAGGATGTGCAGCCGCTCCTTGAGATGACGAGCAACGCGCTCCTGCATCGTGTTGAAAGCCACGGCGGCCTGCGCCACTTCGGTAGGACCGTTTTCACTCATGCGCGGTCCATCTGCAGTCGGTGTCATGGATTCGGCGGCTTGCGCCAGTTGCGTCAACGGCCGCGTCGCCAGTCGTACGGCCAGCCATGTACACACGAGCAGTAGCAGCAACTGCAACATCAACACGACAGGAAGCCACGACGCCACCGGCGCCATATGCGGTGTGATTTCCAGCGTGAGCGGCGCGCCGTCATGCAAAGTGAAATGCACCTGATAGCGCTCCGGCTTTACCGAAACCGCGTCGGCGTTCACGTGGTAATCGGGCCCCACTTCTTTAGCGATGCTGCGAACGAGCTGACGCGAACGTTCGGAAATCAGCGGCATGCCGGGCTGCCCTGCATCGAGCAGGAAGCGGTAATTGTCGCGTTGCAGACGGCCGAGCCAGTTGGGACGTTCCTGCACAGGCAAGCGATCCAGTATGGCGACCGAGGTGCCAACCTCGTTTTCGACGGTGTTGAGCATCACTGACACGGCGCTTTCGTAACGCTCGTAGGACTGCAGCGCCATAGAAAGACCTTGCGCCAACAACAAACCCGCCAGGATGATCAAATAAAGACGCGACGCCATGCTGCGTGGCAGCCAGCGCTTCGGCGCCATCGATGCGAGGAAACTCATGTGTCGTTCCCGTGCACGGTTACCGGCATGCTGAAGACATAACCTTCGCTGCGCACGGTCTTGATGTAGGTCTGTTCTCTTGCCTTATCTTCAAGGCGGGTTCGCAAGCGACTCACCAGCAAGTCGATGGAGCGGTCGAAGAGTTCCGCATCCCTGCCCTGCGTCAGGTTGAGCAGTTGGTCGCGCGACAACACACGCTGCGGATGATCCAGGAACACGCGCAGCAATCGGAATTCGGCGCCGCTCAGCGCAACGATGGTGTCGTTTTCGTCGATCAAATGACGTGCGGTGGTATTCAGGCGCCAACGGCCGAAGGACAACGTATCGACCGTCTCCGTGATGCGAAGGTTCGGCGGTAGCATGCGCGTGCGCCGGATCACCGCCTTGATACGCGCCAACAATTCGCGTGGCGAGAACGGTTTGGCCACGTAGTCGTCCGCGCCCATCTCCAGGCCGATGATGCGATCGGTCTCGTCATCGCGTGCGGTGAGCAGAAGAATCGGCACGGCGCGATGCTTGCCACTACGCAGCGTGCGGCAAAGCACCAGGCCGTCATCGCCCGGCATCATGATGTCGAGCACGATCAAGTCGAACGCCGACGTGTCGAGTTGCGCGAACATGTCGCGGCCATCGACGGCTGCGCTCGCGCGCAGGCCGTTCTTGCGTAGATAGTCCACGACACCGGTGCGAATGTCGTGATCGTCATCGACAACGAGAATGTGGTCGATGTGATCCATGTCGTTCATCCCAAGGTTGAGTTGCGGTTACGTTTTACTGCGCCTGACCCAGCAACTGACGAACGTGCTGTTCGGTCTCGTCGTAGTTTCCCTCGCCGACGTGGCTATACACCACCCGTCCTTGCCGATCGATGAGGTAGACCGCGGGCCAATAGCGGTTGCCGTAAGCGTTCCAGATGCGCGACTCATTATCCACCGCAACCGGCCACGTGACGTGTAGCTGGCGCAGAGCCAATTGGAGCGCGGCCGGATCGCGTTCTTCATCGTACTCGGGCGTGTGCACACCAACCACGACCAGACCGTCTTTGGCGTACTTGTCGTACAACGCTTTGGTATGCGGCAGTACGTCGATGCAGTTGATGCATTCGCGCGTCCAGAATTCGACCAGGACGACTTTGCCGCGTAGTGCGGCCATCGTCAGCGGCGGAGAGTTATACCAGCGGTCCGCGCCGGTGAATTCCGGGGCCTGGGAGACGGCCGTTTCCTGGGCGCTGGCCGTGGTCCACGCGGCGGGCCAATAGGCTAAAAGCGCCGAAGCCAGGGCGGCCGCGGCAATGGCGATACGCAGAAGTTTCATGAGGTTTTCCTCGCAATAGTGGGTGGCGGCGCCTGTGCGCGTTGCCTTGTCCGCTATTTGACGGCGCTGAGTTATCCCCAACGTGTCTGCTTTACCGGCTTTTTGTATCCGTTTGTACAAAGACGGCGGGTTTTGTATCGGAACGTATCCGGCGGCCGCCTCGACACACTGCGATGCCTTTTGCTACCCCGCGCGACACAACCGGGATACGTCGCGACGGTTTCCTATGCACACCGGCCAATTGCACGCCACCGCTTCGGGGCGAACGGCCTTTCACTTAAGGAAACCAAGCATGTCTCAGAACAGCACCGTTCTCTATACCGCTCAGACTGTCACCTCCGGTGGCCGTGATGGCCAATCGCGCAGCAGTGACGATCGCCTGAACATCAAGTTGTCGCTGCCGGGTTCCAACGGTACCGGCACCAATCCCGAGCAGCTGTTTGCCGCCGGCTGGTCCGCCTGCTTCATCGGTGCGATGGGTCGCGCCGCGCAGGAAGTGGGCGTGCGTCTTCCCGCCGACACCTCGGTGAACGCCGAAGTGGATCTCAACAACAACCCTGAAGAAGGTTTTTTCATTTCGGCGCGCCTGCAGGTAAGCCTGCCGGGACTCGATCTCGCCCTCGCCCAATCCATCGCCGATCGCGCGCATCAGATTTGCCCATATTCCAAGGCAACGCACGGAAACATCAACGCTGTCATCACCGCCGTCTAAGCGGCGCTTGTATCCCTCTCACTCATCCCATCACCGAGACACACATCATGAAAAACACCTACGCAACCCTGGCCGCTACGTTGGCCTTCTCTCTCGCAACGCTGGCGACCAGCGCGCACGCCACTTCCTCCAGCTCGGCGAAACCGGCGATGGAAAAATGCTACGGCGTAGCACTCGCCGGTAAGAACGATTGCGCTGCTGGCGCTGGCACGACGTGCGCCGGTACCTCCAAGGCAGACTATCAGGGCAACTCCTGGGTTCTGGTCGCCAAGGGCACCTGCACCACGATCAAGACACCGAAGGGCTACGGCTCGCTGCAGGCCAAGTCATGAATTTGCGCAGCGTGGAAATCGCGCCGACCAAGTTCGAAGCCGCGAACGTCAATCGCGATAGCGCACCGGCAACGTGGTTGTCGCGCATCGTGCCCGATGCGTTGCTGCTGCTTGTCGCGCGTCTCGGCATCGCTGCCGTGTTCTTCCAATCCGGACGCACGAAAGTCGAAGGCATCCTGACCATCAAGCCTTCCACTTACGACTTGTTCGCCAACGAATACGCGCTGCCGTTGATCCCGTCCGATTGGGCCGCGCGCATGGCGACCGGCGCGGAACATATGTTTCCCGTATTGCTGGTGCTAGGCCTCTTCACGCGGGTTTCTGCGCTTGCGCTGCTCGGCATGACCACGGTGATCGAAGTGTTCGTGTACCCGGATGCGTGGCCCACACACCTGAGCTGGGCCGGACTGCTGCTGCCACTCGTCGCGCGTGGCGGCGGGAAGTGGTCGCTCGACCGCCTGCGCCGCGCCTGATAGCCGCGAAAAACATCTGTTCTTACATCGCAATTCCCCGAGGAAAAAAATTCCATGCGCAAGTCGTTAAGTTTGATGATTCTCATGTTGGCGGCGGCCACATCCGCCTACGCCGCCGACACCGCTCCTCCCGCACCTGCCGGCGTCAAGAACATCGTGATCGTTCCCGGTGCGTTCGTGGACGGTTCGGGTTGGCACGTCGTGCACGACATCCTGATCCACAAGGGCTACACCGTGAACGTCGTGCAGCCGCGCGTCGAATCGCTGGCCAATGACGCCGACGCCGTGTTTCGGCAGCTTCGCAAGGAAGACGGTCCGACCTTGTTGGTAGGCAGCGATTACGGTGGCGCCGTGATCAGCGAAGCCGGCAACCGCGACAAGGTCAAAGGTCTGGTTTACGTCGCCGCTGTAGCGCCCAGCGTGGGCGAGAGCGTGCTGCAGCTCGTCGAATCTGTGCCTGAGCCGAGCAACGATCTGCAGACGTCTTTCGACGGTTACATCACGGTCGATCAGAAGAAGTTCGGCGCGGATCTCGGCGGCGATCTCACGGTGAACCGCACCAACTTCATGGCGATCTCGCAGGTATCGGGAACGGTCTCCGCGTTGCGTAGCGCCGCTGGCGTCGCGGCATGGCGCAACAAGCCGAGCTGGGCCGTCGTCGCCACCGAAGACCGTTTCTACAGCCCCGACCTGCAGCGCTCGATGTATCAGCGTGCCGGTTCGAAGATCACCGAGATCAAGGGCAGCCATTTCGTTTTCATGTCGCAGCCCGAACAGGTTGCGCAAGTTATCGAAGACGCCGCGCAGAGCCTGAAATAACGCCGCTTTGTTTCACCGTCACCCCCACACCCCACTCCAGGAAAACATCATGAACACTCTCGTCATCAAGTCTCGCAACAGCTTCGCTTCCGCAGCCGTCGTCGTCGCACTCGCTCTCTCATCGGTGGTTACGGCACACGCGGCCGATCAGTCCGCGCAGAAAGAACAGCCCGGCCGCTGCTACGGCGTCAACTCGTGCAAGGGCCAAAGCCTCTGCGCTACGGCCAAGCACGACTGCAAAGGCCTCAACGGTTGCAAAGGCCAGGGCGTCGTCGTGAAGACGCCGAGCGCATGCACTGCCGCGGGTGGCACGCTGACCGAACCGCAAGGCAAGTAATCGGGCGGGCTGAACCCGCAAAACGCGGGTTCAGCCCCTCACTCTTTTTCCCAGGAGTCTCGCAATGTCCACGTCACTACCCCGGTTTGCAGGTTATGGACTCGGTTTGCGCCGGGATCACTATCGGGACTTTCTCGAAACCAATGTGTCCGTCGATTTTGTCGAAGTGATCTCCGAAAACTTCATGGTCGAAGGCGGCCAGCCCCGACATATTCTTCGCCAGGTGCGCGAACGTCATCCGGTGGCACTGCACGGCGTGTCGATGTCGATCGGTTCTGCAGATGGCTTGAAACCTGAGTATCTGCGCAAGCTGAAGTCGCTGGCGGATGAGATCGAACCGCTTTTTGTTTCCGATCATCTGAGCTGGTCACGCATCGATCACTTCAATTCGCATGATCTGCTGCCGGTTCCCTACACCGAGGAGGCATTGAACATCGTCTGCGCGAATATCAGCCAGGCGCAAGACATACTGGGCCGCGCGTTGCTGTTCGAGAATCCGTCCAGCTACATTGCGTTCGGCGATTCGGTGATGACGGAATGGGAATTTCTCGACGCCATGAGCAAGCGCACTGGTTGTGGTTTGCTGCTCGACGTCAACAACATTTATGTAAGTGCCACCAACCACGGTTTCGACGCTCAAGCCTACCTTCGCGGTATTCCCGCTGATCGCGTGCGGCAGATCCATCTTGCCGGACATACTCAGGGCGAAGAACTTTTGATCGACACGCACGACATGCCGGTGCGCGACGATGTCTGGGCGCTCTATGCACAAGCTATAGCGCTGACCGGGCCGGTGGCGACCATGATCGAGCGCGATGGCAATATTCCGCCGTTGACCGATCTGCTCGATGAACTGGCCATTGCACGGCGCATCGGTGACAACCATGCACGCACGCGCAGAGCGGTGGCCGCATGAATCTCGCCGAAATGCAACGTGATTTTCAATCCTGGCTCGTTGCCGCATCGAGTGATGCAGCATCGCGTCTGAGTATAGGCTCCAGCGCCGGATTGAACGTTTACCAAAACAACTATCGCGTCCAGTTGATCGATTGCCTGGAAGCAAGCTATCCGAACGTGCGCACATGGCTGGGTGAAGAATCGTTTCTCGCCGCGGCCGTCGCTCATATCGACCGCCATCCGCCACACGCATGGACGCTTGATGCCTACGGCGATAACTTCGACGACACGCTGGCGTTGCCTTATCCCGATAACCCGGATGTGCACGAGTTGGCGCGGATCGAGTTTGCACTGGCGCGGGCATTCGTGGCGCCCGATGGCGATGTGCTGACGCCGGAGGCGCTCGCGCACGTCGATTGGGATACCGCCCGGCTCCGCTTGGTGCCCTCGCTGGAGATTCTGTCCGCGACGACCAACGCCGCGGATATCTGGTCGGCGCTGCAGCAGAACGATGCACTGCCCGAAAGCGAGATGCTCGCAGAACCCGCAGGCGTCATCGTGTGGCGGCAGCAGTTCACGGTTTACCTCAATACCGTGGATTTGCTGGAATATGCCGCGCTGTTGCAGCTTCAAACCAACGGCAGTTTCGCCGGACTGTGCGACATACTGGTCGAAAGGCTCGGCGAGGAAGAAGGTATCGCCAAGGCCGGTGCGTTGCTGATGAACTGGATCAGCAAGGAATGGCTGGTTGCGGCAGCCGCATAACTTGATAAGGCGCCCATACGGCGGCTTTGGGCCATCTTCACGCTTTCAATCGAGCTACCAAAAAATCGATTGCGCTGCGGAGCTTCGCCGTCGGGCGCGCACCATCGAGCGCCCCATACCGGGGGTGCTGATTGCAATGGGTTGGTGTGCCAAACTGTTGTCTCGATGTGCCCAGCCTCGATCTGGGGACGTTTAAGCGACCCGGCTATACAGGAGCAATTATCGTGAGCGCCGACAATGCGCCGTATCACGCGCATCTCTATTTCGAATCTTCCCAGCGAGCCCTGGCCGATACGGCGCGCGCCCTCCTCCGCGACTTCATGCAGTCGCGAAAAATTCCTCAGCTGCTGTTTGTCGGCCAACTCACGAACGGCAAAGCGGGACCGCATCCCATCCCGCAGTTTGAAATTCATTTCACGAAAGAGGCGTTGCCCGCCATTCTCGATTTCATCAAGGCGTCGGGATTCCGGGCACTCGTTCATCCGCTGACGGATGACGACCTTGCCGATCACACGACTTTGGCTCATTGGATCGGCACACCTGTGGAACTGGATCTGACGACGCTCGATCCACCGGGCAAGAACCAGGGTGTGGCCCGCTTCGGCAAATCGGATTTCTGACGTGCACCAACGCGTCAGATCTTGAAGGCCATGGTTGCCTCGACGGCTTGCTTCCAGCCTGCATACAGCGCTTCGCGTTTTGCTTCCGGCATGACTGGTTCGAAGCGATGATCAATCGCCCATTGACGCGCGATATCTTCGCGGCTTGGCCAGAATCCGGTCGCCAGACCTGCGAGATACGCCGCACCTAATGCGGTGGTTTCTGGGACCATCGGACGCAGCACGGGCACGTTGAGAATGTCGCTCTGAAATTGTCCGAGGAATTCATTCGCGATGGCGCCACCGTCGGCGCGCAATTCTTTCAGCTGAAGACCGGCATCGGTTTCCATAGCGTCCAACACGTCGCGCGTCTGATAAGCCATCGACTCCACCGCGGCGCGGATGAAGTGCTCTTTCGTCGTACCACGCGACAGACCAAATACGGCACCGCGCACATCGCTGCGCCAATAAGGAGCGCCCAATCCAACGAAAGCCGGCACCATGTACACGCCGTCGTTGGATCCAGCACGTTCCGCATATTCCTGTGAATCGCTGGCTTTGCCCAGCATGCGCAAACCGTCGCGCAACCACTGGATCACGGAACCGGCGACGAAAATGCTGCCTTCCAGCGCGTATTCCACTTTGCCGTTCAAGCCCCAGGCAATCGTTGTGAGCAAGCCATTGTTAGATGTCACGGCTTTCTCGCCGGTATTCATCAGCATGAAGCAGCCGGTGCCATACGTGTTCTTCGCCATGCCCGGTTCAAAACAGGCTTGACCGAACAACGCTGCTTGCTGGTCGCCTGCCACACCGGCAATCGGTACTTCGTGACCAAAAAAATGCTGACTTAGTGTATGGCCATAGATTTCACTGCACGAACGTACTTCGGGCAGCATGGTGCGCGGCACGTCCAGCATCGCCAGCAATTCATCGTCCCACTGCTGTGCGTGGATGTCGTACATCAAGGTGCGCGATGCATTGGTGTAATCGGTCACATGCGCTTTGCCGCCAGTGAGATTCCAGATCAACCAGGTGTCGATGGTGCCGAATAACAGTTCGCCACGTTTCGCACGATCGCGCGCACCTTCCACACGATCGAGTATCCATTTGACTTTGGTACCGGAGAAATAAGCGTCGATCAACAAGCCGGTCTTTGCGCGCACCATCTTGTCGTAACCGGCGGCGATAAGCTCATCGCAAATCTCGCGCGTCTGGCGCGACTGCCAAACGATCGCGTTATAAATCGGCTGTCCAGTGGCTTTGTCCCAGACCACGGTGGTTTCGCGCTGATTGGTGATGCCGATACCGGCAATCGCATGCGCGTGCACCTGCGCATTGTTCATGACTTCGGTAATCGTGCTCAGCACGCTGGTCATGATTTCGCGCGGATTGTGCTCCACCCAACCCGATTGCGGAAAAATCTGCGTGAACTCGCGTTGTGCGATGCTGACGACGGCTCCCGCCCGATCAAACAGGATCGCACGCGAACTTGTCGTGCCCTGATCGATGGCCAGGATGTATGACTTGTCCATGAAACGGCTCCAGTGAAAGTCAGGCTACGGTCTGCACGCGCGATTCAACACGCAGACCATCAAATGCAATTAGCGATTCGTCGGTTGTTGTTGTGCGCGTTGACGAGCAGGCAGGAACGGATAGATCAGCCACTGGTACGCAGCGGCGCCGACAATGCCGCCGATCAACGGACCGATGATGGGAATCCACCAGTAGTTGTCCGGTGCCGGCAGCGCCGAAGAGCCCCAGCCAGCGAAATAGGCAAACAGGCGTGGTCCGAAGTCGCGTGCCGGATTGATGGCCCACGCTTCCAGATAACCCATCGATGCGCCGATGGTCGCCACCAGCAAACCGATGATCAGCGCACCTGAATTCGCACCCGGCGCCATTTCGTTGTATTGCTCGGTGATGGCGAAAATGCCAAGCAACAGAAACGCGGTGAGAATGACCTGATCGACCAACGCGTGCATCGGCGTAACGAACGATCCGGGATGCGTGAAGAATACGCCTGCCGCCCCACCCACCTCGCGCGTGAGTTGATGCACCTGGTTGTAATGATCGATCACCGGCGCGAACAACACATACACGATGGCAGCACCGACGAACGCGCCCACGACCTGCGCGATGCTATAGGGAATAACTTTCTTCCATGGGAAACCGCGGAACATCGCCAGCGCCAGTGTCACAGCGGGATTGGCGTGTGTGCCGGATACCGACCCGGTCACGTAAATCGCGATGGTCACCGACAGGCCCCATGCAATGCACACGCCCCAGTACGCGTTGGCGTACGGACTCGGGTCATACAGCACGTACATGCAGGCGACGGAGTCGCCAAGGCCGATGATGATAAAGGTGGCCATAGCCTCGGAGATCAATTCGCCGATGCTTTGCCGGTTCATAGCCGCACCTTCGCCATGCGTGGGACGTCGAACGAATGGGTTGCCTGGTTCAACATGGTGTTCCTCTCATAGTGCTTCCTACTCCCTGCCCCATCTTTCCCTGCCGTCATGGCAGCAAATGGTCGACGAACAAAGAAAGCGGTGATTCAAGCAAACGAAGCGCGGTGTGGCGATGCGTCCGCAAGATACGTCGTCAGGCGTGCCGCTTGCTCGGCGTTGAAGCGTAAGCCGAGCTTGCTACGACGCCAGAGCACATCGGCCGCATCCACCGCCCATTCCATCGTGCGCAGATAATCCACTTCGGCCTGATACAGATCAGCGCCGAAATGTTCCCCTAGATCTTGCAAAGAACGGGCTTGTCCCAGAATACGCGTTGTTCGGCTGCCATAGCTATGCACAAGGCGCCACGCCAATGGCGCTGGCAACCATGGGTGCGACGACTGCAATTCGTGCTGCAATCGGTCGACATCCTGCCGCTCGCCACCAGGAAGCGGATGGCCTTTGGACGTCCATGCTTGCGATGCTTGGGGAAACAACGACCCCATGCGATCCATGGCTTCCTCGGCCAACTTTCGATACGTGGTCAGCTTGCCGCCGAACACGTTGAGCAAGGGCGCGCCCTGCTCATCCAGTTCAAGCAGGTAATCACGTGTGACTTCCGAGGCATTGCCATTTTCATCGTCCACCAATGGACGCACACCGCTGTAACTCCACACCACGTCGGCCGGCGCAATGCTGCGTTTGAAGTAGCGATTGGCCGCCTCGCAGAGATAATTCGTCTCTTCGCCATTGATATGTGGCGAGGACGGGTCGTCGTGATAATCCATGTCAGTGGTGCCGATCAGCGTGAAATCATGCTCATAGGGAATGGCGAAGACGATTCGGCGATCCGGTTGTTGAAAGATGTAAGCATGCTGATGCTCGAACAGGCGCGGCACCACAATATGACTGCCCTTGACCAGACGCAGCGCGTGATCGTGCCCAACCTTCGCGACCTGATCGAGAAACTGCACGGCCCACGGGCCGGTCGCGTTGACCAGAACCTTGGCACTGACCGTCGAAACTTCACCATGCGCTGTTTGCAATTGCGCGGTCCAGCCATCCGCACCGCGACTTGCACTGACACAGCGCGTGTGCGTGAAGATCGTCGCACCCCGTTCCATCGCATCCATCGCATTGAGCACGACAAGCCGCGCATCCTGCACCCAGGCATCGGAATAGATGAAGCCGGTATGGAACTCATTGCGCAACGGTGGACCGGCTTCATGACGTTTCAACGCCACGCGTCGTGATCCAGGTAGCGTGCGCCGGCCTCGGCCAAGGTTGTCGTACAGAAACAGACCCAGACGGATCAACCACGCCGCACGCAGATGCGACTGATGCGGCAGCACGAAACGCAGTGGCCAGATGATGTGCGGTGCGGCGCGCAGCAACACTTCGCGCTCGGCCAGAGCCTTACCTACCAGCGCGAACTCATATTGCTCCAGATAGCGCAGGCCACCGTGAATCAGCTTGGTACTGGCGCTTGACGTATGCGCCGCCAAGTCGTCGCGCTCGCACAGGCAGACCGAAAGCCCCCGCCCTGCTGCGTCGCGCGCAATGCCCACACCATTGATGCCGCCACCCACCACCAAAAGATCAAACTGCTCGGTCATTGCGCGTCCTTTGTCTTAAGCGCGGGATTCTTCCTGCCGCGCTTCCTCGAGCGTGAGCGTGGTCTCGGGAATTTCCATCAGTCGGGCGCGCGGAATGGGTTTGCCGCTCTTTTCGGAGTAACCGTACGTTCCTTGATCGATTCTTATCAACGCGCGTTGCACGTCGGCAAGCCGTTTCAGATTTTGATGATATTGGGCTTCATCGTTTTCCTGGATCGCCATCCTCTCCGCACTATCGGCATCCTCCTGCGCCTCTCCTCCTGCCTCATATTGCAGCGTCTCTTCCTCGGCGGCAGACGCATCGGCGATGTCCACCAACTCGTCACGCAACTGGATCAACCGCTTCTTTTGATCCTCGATAAATGCTTTGTCAAAGACGGGGGACGGATGCTCATGGTGGCTCATGACGGTTTCCTCTGCCGGGGGATGAGGACGAGTGTCAGACTGTAAACCCAAGTGACCCCCGGATACTCTAGGGAACGTGCAAATTGCTTCGGTTTTAACGCGTGACCGGCCAGAATATGTACGGAAATGACGGATATGGCTAAAGCCAACCGCGTATTGTCCTGTCCCACCTGTCTGTGTCTTCCCCCTTGAGGTGGATTCGGTAGGTGTCTCCTTCCTCGATGTTCTGGCCCGGCCCCAGGGCGAGAACTTCGCAGCAGCCATATAGGGTGGTCATCTCATGAGCGATCCACGTTCGACGACGCCGTCAGCGAAACACTATGCCGTCACCCACACGGATGCCGAATGGCGCGCGTTGCTTACGCCTGAGCAATACGCAGTGCTGCGCGGCCACGGTACGGAGCGCCCGGGAAGCTGTGCGTTGCTTTATGAAAAACGGCCCGGCGCGTTTGTATGCGCAGGCTGCGGTCAGCGCCTGTTCGCTTCGACGACCAAATTCGAGAGCGGAACCGGCTGGCCGAGCTTCGACACACCGCTACCCGACGCTGTTGATACGACCGAAGATCACAGCTTCGGGATGCAGCGCACGGAAGTGAACTGCAGCCGCTGCGGAAGTCATCTCGGACACGTATTTCCGGATGGCCCACCGCCATCGGGCTTGCGCTACTGCATGAACGGTGTGGCGCTGGACTTTGTGCCGGACTGATTCGCGATGCGCGCGCTCACTTGCCCAACTGCAGGGACAGCGGCGCATTCGATCCATCGATGACACCGCGCGCGCTTTCATGCGGTGCCGGCCCCTGTAGACGAATCTGCAGCGCCAGATCGGTACGCGAATCGGCGTGTTCCAGTGCCTCGGCATAACCGATCGTGCCGGCGGCATAAAGTGCATACAGCGCCTGATCGAAGGTCTGCATGCCGACTTCGCTGTTCTGCTTCATGGCTTCGCGAATCGTCGCGATCTCGCCCTTCTCGATCAGGTCTGAAATATACGCGGTGACCAGCAACAATTCGACGGCGGGAACGCGCGTGCGGTCCACCGCATGCAGCAGCCGCTGCGAAACGACGGCCTTGAGGTTGAGCGAAAGATCGATCAACAATTGATGCCGCGCGGTGTCGGGAAAGAAATTGAGGATGCGATCCAGCGTTTGATTCGCGTTGTTAGCGTGCAGCGTGGAGAGGCACAAGTGGCCGGTTTCCGCGTACGCAATCGCCTGTTGCATGGTCTCGCGATCGCGAATTTCGCCGATCATGATCACGTTGGGTGCTTCACGCATGGCATTACGCAGCGCGTTGGCATAGCTCAACGTATCGATACCGACTTCACGCTGATCGATGATCGATTGATGGTGCTCGTGCAGATATTCGACGGGATCCTCGATGGTGAGGATATGACCCGCGCGATTCCGATTGCGATAATCGAGCATCGAAGCAAGCGTCGTCGACTTGCCCGAACCGGTAGCGCCAACGACCAGAATCAACCCGCGCGGGAGCATCACCAAGTCACGTAGCGTTGGTGGCAACCGCAGAGTATCGATCGAGGGAATCTCGGTGGTGATGTAACGGATCGCAATGGCGACCTCGTTCCGCTGCCGATAAATATTGACGCGAAAGCGACCAATACCTGCCGGTGCGATACCGAGATTCATCTCGAGTGTCGACTCGAAGTCTTTTTGCTGCCGATCGTTCATCACCGAATAGGCGATGGCATGCGTATCGATGGGAGTGAGCACCTTATCGCCGATAAAGCGCTGAACGCCCGCAACGACTATGGCCGGCGGCGCACCGTGGCTCAGGTAGAGATCGGACGCACGCTCGGATGCCATCGTCGCGAGCAGATCGGAAATATCCATACCCTAACTCCCCGCGACACATGGTTACTGATGCGTATCGCCCTACTCTAGGGTGGCGTTTGCGTGGCGGCAAGGACGGTATGCCTTTAGACAGACGGCTGAAATAAACTCAGCCAGCGAGCTTGGTGCGAATCATCAGGACATCTTCTTTTCAAAATAACTTTTCTTGCGGCGTTACTTCTTCACGATAAACCATAGAATATACATTAGATTGTATTTTTAAATACATGAATAATAAAGATATATTAGGATGATTTTGGAATATCATTGCCGCGGCATTGGCGGCGTCTGACTATCGGCTTGGGCTACAGCAAAGGCTCGCATCATGATTCCCCGCTTTACCGATCACGCCGCCAACGAGCGCACCTATCTCGCATGGGTTCGCACGGCCATTGCCGTGATGGCCTTTGGTTTCCTATTGGAAAGATTCGATATCTTTCTGTACTACGTCACCCGGAGTGCCAGCCAAACTCACCCCGTCTTGCACGTTCGAGCCTCCGAATGGCTCGGTTTGATTCTTTTGTTATTTGGCGCATTGATCATTTTGTTCGCGACGCTTCGGTTTTATCGAAACCGCACATTGATCACTAGCGAGGAATCGACTTCGTATGGCGGAACATTCTTTGAGCGTCTAATGGCAAGCTCGCTGATCGCCGTGGCGGTGTTCCTGATCGTGTATGTCGCGGATGAAATATTCGCGTTGAACTGAGCCATGGAAAGATGGCGGAAGCCATCCGGATAAATGAATCGCTTCCGCCGTCCTTTTCGCTCAGAACCGCTCGCCCACCATCGCTTCACTCTTGACCCAAAGCGCCTTCGCACGCTCCGCATCGAGCGCGTAGGGACGAACGCCTTCGCTCACCGCACCAAGGTTGGGATCGGTGACGAGTTCGCCGACATGGCAGTCTTCGCAGTACTGTGCTCCCACATCGTTTGCGTCCGCTACCGCCGCCGCCCATACGGATGTCGCCGCACCTTGTGGAACGGACTTCAGCACAAACGGTGCCTTGCCTGCGGCCCTGTTCTCTTCGTTGACTTCGTCGACACGCCGCTGGAACGACGCTTCGTCTGGATAGATGTGACGCCCCAGTTCGGTTCTAATACCGCCCGGGTGCACCGCCGTCGCACGAACGCCGCGATGCTTGTGGCGCCGATCGAACTCCACCGCAAACAGAATGTTGGCGGTCTTGGAGCGGCCATAGCCAACGAATTCCGAATAGGGTGTGTGTTCGAAATTGGGATCGTCCAGATCGACATCGGCAAACCGATGACCGGCCGAAGAAAGGTTCACCAATCGGCCGCCATCTTTGATGAGCGACGCGATGCGATTGACCAACACAAAGTGGCCCAGATGATTGGTACCGAATTGCGTTTCGAAACCGTCTTCAGTCAAGCCGAACGGACACGCCATCACGCCGGCGTTGGCGATCACCACGTCGAAACGCTCGCCGCGCTCCAGTAGCCGATCGGCACAACGGCGCACACTGGCCAGAGAGGCCAGATCCAGTTCGATCAACTCCAAACCACCTTCCCCGCGTGCATCGGCGCGGACGCCCTGGATTGCCGATTCCGCCTTGGCGAGATCGCGTGCCGTGCCAACCACCCGCGCGCCATGGGCTGCCAAAATGCGGGCCGTTTCCACGCCCAGGCCAGCCGACACGCCAGTTACCAGAATGCGTTTGCCGCTGAGGTCGATGCCGTCCAGCACCTGGTCCGTTGTTGATGTTGCGTCGAATGTCTTTGTCATAAATGCCTCTTTTTGCTTCAAAAGTAGCCGGGACGGCTTACCGTCTGTACCCGTGGAGATCAGGGTCCGCTATGATCACGGAAAACCGGAGGATGTCTCCGAATATTTATATGGAGGATTCCTCCGTTTTACAAGGGGTACCCATGGCGACCACGAAAAAAAGTTCGAGCAACCCGCGCAAACCGCGCGCGGACGCGGAACGCAACCGCCACCTCCTGACGGAAGTGGCGAAGAAAGCGTTTGCGGAACACGGCGGCGATGTCACGCTCGATGAAATCGCCAAGCGCGCAGGCGTGGGCATCGGCACGTTGTATCGGCACTTCCCTACCCGCGACGCCATGCTTCAAGCGGTTTATCGCCATGAGGTGGAACAACTCGCCGCAGCCGCCACCACCCTGCTTGAAACGATGAAACCGCTGGACGCACTGCGCGCGTGGCTGCGCCTGTTTGCCGAATACATCGGGACGAAGAAGATCATTGTGCAGGCACTCAACGCCGCGACGAACGACAACACCGAGCTGTTCGAATATTCCTCAACGCAAATCAACGTGGCGGCGAATCAGCTGATCTCGTGCGCCATCGAAAACGGCGATGTACACCAGGACGTCCGCGCGCTCGATCTTCTCTACGCAGTATTCGGATTTTCCAAAGCCAACGATCAGACCGATTGGGTTCCGCGTGCGTATCGGCTTATCGATATTCTGATCGCCGGGCTTGCGAGCGAGAACGCTCAAGCGAAGTGAGGCCGCGCCTGGAATGGCATAGCACACATGCGACCGCGCCCAGAAAGCGCACGCTCAAGTGTGCGAGTATTTGATACTCGATAGCGAGTTTGATCAAAGAGTGTGGCAATGGGTGCAAAGCGTATGAAGAATGGGTCCGCGGGAAAGCGAACCATGCTGTGTCTGCTGATCGGCATGATCGTGGGGTCGCAAGGCATTTGGGTTACATCCTTGTCTGCACAAGGTTCCAATGTCCCTGTCGGGACGCAGCGCCCGCTGGATCAGCCCCAACCGCCTCCAGGTGCTGGCCCGAGCACCGCCACGATCGATGCATGGCAGGACCGCAAGTTCGGCATGTTCATCCACTTTGGCCTGTATTCCATGGCTGGCGGCGTGTGGAACGGCCATCGCGTGGACAACGGCTATAGCGAGCAGATCCTCGCCAATGCGCCGATACCGCCAAAAGATTACGACGCGTTGGCAAAACGCTTCGATCCGGTGAATTTCGATGCCGATGCGATTGCCGCCCTCGCCAAGGCCGCAGGCATGAAGTTCATCGTTATCACCGCCAAGCACCACGATGGGTTCAATTTGTTCCAAACCGCGCAAACACCTTATAACGCGGTCGATGGAACGCCTTATCACAAAGATATCGTCAAACAACTCGCTGATGCCTGCGCACGCGCTGGCCTGAAGTTCGGCGTCTATTATTCGACGATCGATTGGCATCATCCGGGTGGAAACACGTATATCGAAAGCAATAGCAATCCGATCACGCCTGGGCAGGAAGCATTCAATGTGGCGCAGCTCAAGGAGCTGTTGAGCCACTACGGGCCCATCGCCGAAATCTGGTTTGATATGGGTAAGCCTACGCCAGCGCAAAGCACGCACTTCGCGCAAACCGTGCATGCGCTGCAACCGCAAACCATGATTTCAGGCCGCGTTTGGAACTATCGCGGCGACTTCGCTGTGATGGGCGACAACAGCGAGCCCGATGTCTCGGTGGAATTGCCGTGGCAAGCGCCGGCTTCGATGTTTCCGGAAACATGGGGTTATCGCTCCTGGCAGCCCAGGACGGATTTGCCAGGCAAGATTCGCGAGAACATCACACGATTGGTTCGTGTCGTAAGCCAAGGCGGCAACTACATTCTCAATATCGGCCCGGAAGGCGATGGTTCTGTGGTGCCTTACGAAGCGCAGGTGCTTCATGGCATCGGTGCGTGGCTGCAGCGTAACGGCGATGCCATCTACGGCACGCGCAAACAACCGTTCACCGCGCTGGACTTTGGCTATGCGACGGTAGGCCCTCACGCGATCTATCTGTTCGTGACAAAAATGCCTCCGGACCACCAGCTTCATCTACCCGGATTGACCGACACCGCGCTAGGCCGCGCGTATCGACTTGGGTCGCCTGAGAACACCGTTGAAATTCATCACGATGCCGATGGCGTAAGCATTCCATTGGATCGTCTGCCGCATTGGCCGGTAGCGGATTCCGATGGCACGAATGTCGATTCTTTCATGCCAGTTGTAGTGCTGCCCTTCAAGGGCACGCTTCGTGTGCGGCCGCAGGCTATCGCGGCAGCGGACGACGGAAGCTTTCATCTGCAACCTGCACAGGCTGCGCACTATCTCAACTACAACGGTGAGGGCTACGAAGATCCCTCCACGCTCTACAAACTGGTGTGGCAGCTTGATGCGAAAGCATCGAATTACTCCGTCAACATCAGCTACACACCTTTGCCTCAGCCCGCGCAGATGGATCTGTGGGTGGACGGCCAGCGCTATCCGATGAACTCGGCAAGCACCGTTGCAGGTAACCACAACGTTGCCAGCCAAACAATCGAAGTGCGCCGGGACCGCAAGGCGCATCCCTACGCGATGCAGCTGGAGCTTACGCCGCGCTCGCCGTTCGAACAGGGCACCCGCCTTCCAGTAACCGTCACGTCCGTCGAGGTATCGCCGACGCGCTGATTCGCGTCGGCAACCTACCCTATTCCATCACGCGCTGGTAACGCTCTTGGGCGTTACCAGCCGATGCCGAATGCCATGTGCTCCGGTTGTTGCGTCGTGATCGTGGTGCTCTGGTTGTTGTTGTCGTCATACGAGAAACCGTATGCCAATCCACTGACCGAGTGTTGGTGCCAGAACCACGAATAGAAGTTCGCCGGTGAAGACTGATAATAGGTTGACGCCTTCGCCCAATTCGCGGGGGTAAGCAATACGCCACGATTCGTCGCCGCGCAGATCTGATTTTCCAATTGCAGCTGTATGGCGTTCTCATCCTGTTGCTGCGGCGAACTTCCCGCAACACCGCTCGCCATCGTGCCTGCACACTCCAGTACATCCTGCGTGGACGGTTGTTGCACAACGAAGCTCTCGCCGACATTGGCCGCAGCGGGATTTACCTCCGTAAAGGTGATGGTCGATCCGGCAGCGCTGCCGCTGAACTGGCGCCCATTGAGGGTTAGCGTCAGCGGCGTGGCACTGAACTGTGCCCATGCACTTGCGATGTAGCTATCGAAATAAGTCCCGTTGGTTCCACCGGCATTGAAGGTAGTTTCCGCAGGCGAGAGGATGCGCAAGTTGCTGGGCGCCGGTGTGTTGAACGCGGCCGGTGTTTGGCTGACGTATTCCTGGTCGAGGTTGGCGATCGACTCGTTGATACCTACCTGCATGTGATAGGTCTCGTTGGCTCCCCACACATCCAGCAGCAGTGGCAAACCGAACTGATTGACCTGCGTCGTGTTGATAAAGATGCCGCCGTTTGTGCCGTAGGTGAACTCGTACCAGTCGTAGTGGACGTTGATGTTGGGATCGGTGTTGTTGAGCGGATTGGGACCGGCGTAGCCGTTGTTGCCGCCGTTCGCACCAGCCATGACCGACATATAAAGCGGGCTGCCTTCCGAAATGTAGATACGTCCAGATGTCAGCGGCGGCAGCAACAGTTGATGGTTGGCCTGGGCAAGCGTGAACGCGTAATTGGGATACGTCTGCCCGTTCGGCGCGACCAGTGCGTTGGCAGCCGTGTTGTCCGCGACATTGGCGGGCGTGACGGTACCGTCGTAGTTAACCCACGAAAGCGCGCCGGTGGCAGGATCGTTGCCGAGGATTTCGACGTAGATCTGGTTGTCTGCCCATGCACCGCCGGTGTTGTTGTTGAGATCGGTGGCAATGACGCCGGGAACGACCGTGTACGCAGGTGCAAGATTGACGTTCAACGTTGCGGCCGACGACGTCGCCGACCCGGCGGAGTTGCTCACCGAGACGGTGAAAGTGCTGGCGTTATCGGGATACGTGGTGCCCGGCGTGGTGTAACTCGCGCTGGTAGCACCCGTAACGGCGGCGCCGTTCTTGTACCACTGATAGGACAGCGAACCACCGCTGGCTGTCACGGAGAAGGTCGCCGTGCGTCCGATTGTGACGGTTTGACTTGCCGGCGCGGTGGTAATCACCGGTGCCGTTACCGTGCCAGAACCTGATCCTGACGCCGGTGTCGTCGTGATGGCCGTGTTGGAAGCGGGAGACGTGCCACCCGCATCGACTGCTTCGACGACATACGAGTATGCGGTCGATGCGGTCAAGCCGGTATCGCTGTAAGCCGTTGCAGTCACGGCATTGACGATGGGCACACCGTTGCGTATCACGGTGTATGTCACACCAGACGTCGCCGATGCAGTCCAGCTCAAGTCAACTTCACTGGACGATGCAGCCGTTGCCGTCAGGTTCGTCGGTGCAAGCGGAATCGCCATCGTGCTGGCGCTGGCTTGCGCCGTCGGCGCCGACGTGCCGGATGTATTGGAAGCCTCCACCACGTAGTAGTACGTCGTGTTCACCGTCAGGCCGGTATCGGCATAGCTGGTGCTCGTTGCCGTGCCAATTTGATTGGCGCTGGAAGGCGTAAAGCCGGACGTCGTGCTGCGGAAGACGTCGTAGACCACGCCTGGCGCCGACGACGCCGTCCAGTTCAAATTGATCTGACTGGCGGAAGCGGATGCCGCCGTCAGGTTGCCCGGTGACGCGATCGGCGCGGAGACGACCTCGATGCCGTTGATCTCGGCGTTGTCGGTAATCGTGGTGAACTGCAGCTCGATCTGGCCTTGTGCGTTAGCCGTCGCCGTAAAGGGCTCGACCACGGCAATGTCCTGGCCTCCGGTGGTCGCGATGATGTCGAAGTTGCTCAGCACCTGCGTGCCGTTGATGCCGACGTTGAAGACTCGCTGCCCCGGCTTGGTCCAATAGAACTCGTCGAAGTGCAGACGCACGGTGTAGCTGGCGCCAGCGGTCAGACCCGGAAGCGTGTAGGCGAAGTTGTTGCCGGAACGCTGATGCTGGTAGACCGATTGCGGCGCAGGATTCGTCACACCGGACGTATTGATCGTCGAACCCGTGCCGGACGTACCGCCGCCGTTGAAATATTCGTCAGCAGCATAGTCACCCGCTGCGGTGCCGCCAGCACTGATCGCAAGCACATCCGAGCCACAACCCGAGGCGCAGTTCACATCGAACGTGGTGGCGGTAGCGGTATTGGACGCCATCGACGTACCCGCCGAATCGACCGCCTCGACCGTGTAGGAGTAAGTGGTCGTGGATGTAAGGCCGGTATCGCTATAGGTCGTTCCGGTCAGGCTATTGCCAACCGCCGTTCCATTACGGAACACCGTATACATCACTCCCGGCGACGCCGAGCCCGTCCAGCTCAGATTGATCTGACTGGAAGAAGCCACCGTTGCGGTCAGATTCGACGGCGCATTGGGCGGCGTATTGGTCGCACTCGCCGCTTGCACTTCGATGCCGTTGACAGCGGCATTGTCCTTGACCGAGACGTACTGGAGCACGATCTGCCCCTGCGCATTGGCCGTCGCCGCAAACTGCTCGACGACTGCAATGCCCTGCCCGCCTGCGGCCGCGAAGATATCGAAGTTGCTCAGCACCTGTGTGCCGTTGATGCTGACGTTGAACACGCGCTGCCCAGCTTGAGTCCAATAGAATTCATCGAAGTGCAGACGCACGACGTAATTTGCGCCTGGCGTCAGACCAGGAAGCGTATACGTGAAGTTGCCGAAGCGCTGATTCTGATACACCGACTGCGGTGCGGGATTGGTGATGCCATTGATGTTGATCGTTGCATTGGTACCCGATGGCGTACCGCCATTGAAATCTTCATCGGCAGCGAAGTAGCCGGCTGCAGGACCACCCGCACTGATCGCGATCGCATCCGGACTGCTGCAGTTCGTCGTGCATGTTGAGACAGGCGTCGTTGCCGTCGCTGTGTTGGAAGCCGCCGAGGCGCCTGCCGCATCCGTCGCTTCGACGATGTAGTAGTAAGTAGCCGCAGCCGCCACCCCGGTATCCGAATAGGTGGTTCCAGCCGTGGTGGCAATCTGGTTTGCGCTGGACGGTGTGAAACCGGCAACGTTGCTGCGATAGATGGTGTAGCCGATAGTGCAGCCGCTTCCGGCCGTGCTCGCGCCCCACGTCAGGTTCACCTGATTGGCGGTGCTTGCGCCCGCAGCGAGTGTGCCGGGTGTACCCGGAACAGCGTTGCAGCTGTTCTGTTGTACGGCGAGCGTGGCCGCGTTACTGATCGTCGTGCCAAACACATCGCTGACCGCCACGCTGAAGACTGCGCCATTGTTGATCGCCACGGTCGCCGGTGTGGTGTAACTGGACGACGTTGCGCCGGGAATAGCCGTTCCGTTTTCAGACCACTGGTAGGTCAAGGTGCCAAGGCCGGTCGCGGTCACGTTGAACGTTGCTGGTTGTCCCAGAGCCACAGCCTGATTGGCAGGTTGCGCCGTAATGACAGGTACGGTTCCAGCATCGGTACCCGATACACACAATGTGGCGCCGGGATAGTTATTGGTGACCTGATAGTTGGATGTGCCGTCGAAACTCACCACCGCGGTCTTCGTGGAATCGTTCGGATCGACCGTCGATGTCCACGTACTCCACGTTCCTGAAAAAGCGGTGGTGTTGTTATTGACACCACTGATGGTGAACGCTTCCGATTGCGTGGGCAGACGCATATTGATGCTCGCGCAATACGTCTGCGCACTCACGCCGGTGAACTGCGAACCCGGCGTCGTGTCGGTCATCACGGTGCGCGTCCAAGTCAAACCGGTCAGGTTATCCGTCACCAGATTGGGCGTCGATGCATTGACCGTGTATCGATCCGTTGCGGTACAACATTGCGCCACGTTGTAGACCTGAAACTCGTAGACCGAGTAGCCATACTGCGTCGCGCGCTGTATGCCCAGCAGCCGGATATAACGACCGGTGACCGTCGGGAAGTTGAGCGTTTCCGTTCCACCCGCACCGGCGTTGTTCGTGTACGCCACGTTCCAGGTGGGATTGGTTGCCGGATCGGCGTTGGTATACAGGATCTGATACTGGGTCGCATACGCGTTTTCCCAGTTGATGATCACGGTATTGAACGGCTGCGCCGAACCCAGGTCGATCTGCAACCACGACGGATCGACGCCGGGAACGGCTGGCGTAGGCGGTGCGCCGGCCGTTGCGGAACCCCAACGCGTGGACAGATTGCCGTCGACCGCGTTTTCCGGCCCCAGGCATCCCGTGCCCGTGTACGGCGGCGTTGTCGTTCCGTCATTGCACGCATTCTGCGTACTGCTTGACGTCGCCAACGTGTTCAGCGCGAGATTGACACCCGGCGGCGCAAGCGTGATTTGCGCTGCGTTGCTGGTGGCAGCCGTGCCCGCGTCATTGTTCACCGTGACGGTGTATGCGCCCACGTTCGCGGCGCTCACCGCAGGAACCGTGTAAGTCAGCGTATTCGACTGTTGCGTGCCACTGGTGAGAATGGTGGGAGTGCCTCCCGGCGGCGTGAACTGCCACTGATACGTAAACGGCGGAGACCCGGCAACAACGGCCGTGAATTGAACAGGCTCGTTGACCGGCGCAATGGCGTTTGCAGGCTGCGTGGCAAACGAAACGGCTGTTGCAGCGCCGACCGTCACCACTGCGTTTGAAGATTGAACCGCGCCGAGGTCATTGGTAACCACGACATAGAAACTCGCACTACCCGCTGCGGTAAAGACCGGCGTGGTGTACGACGCTTGATTAGCTCCTGCAATGGCACCCGAACCCGTCTGGTACCACTGATAAGTGATCGCGGGCGAACCCGTTGCAGCTACCGTCAGTGTGGCCGACTCGCCAGCCACCACCACTTGTGAAGCAGGCTGTGTGGTGATGACCACGTTGGCGGGCGCATCGACGCTGAGCGTGACAGGTGTCGACGTCACGGTGCCAACGCTATTGGTAATCGCCACCGTGTAGGTATCGCCGTTATTGGCGGCAGTCGTCGCGGGTGTCGTGTATGTGGCGCTCGTTGCACCGGCAATCGGACCGTTTACGTCCGACCACTGATACGTGAGCGTGCCCGAACCGGAAGCGACAACACTGAACGTCGCCGTATAACCTGATGTCGTCGCCACGCTCACGGGCGGAACGATGATGACGGGCGTCTGCGATTGCGATTGCGACGAAGCCGGCGGTGCCACCGACGTCAACGTAACACTGGCGCTTTGCAGATTGGGCGAAGTCGCCGTCACAGTGACGGTGCCGGGCGTAAACGTACTGCGCAAAGCAATCTTCTGCAATCCGCCTTCGAAGTTCAGTTCCGGATCGCCGGGCGAGTGGAAGAAGGCGTAAGGCACGCCTTGGATCACCGTGCTGTTCGCTTGCGAGAAGGCATCCTGGTAATAGCTCGTCCACGATGGATCGGCAACGAGTTGTTGTGTGCCGCCCATATAGGTGGCGGGTCCGGAGACGGAGAACGTGACATTGTCCTGTGCTGTCGGCACGAGGTTGCCATTGGCGTCTTCGACCTGTGCCACGACAAAGGCGGCATCCGAACCGTTGGCCGTCCACTGAAAGCTCGTGCCGTCCGGCTTGGTCACGTCAGGAACGACGCTGAGAACAATCTTGCTTTCCGTTCCCGCCGTCGTGCGCGTATCGCTCACACCGGCAACCGGATTGCCATTCGCATCCAGACATTGTGCGGTGACGGTGCCGGGCGCCCAGTTCACCATCCAGTGAACCTGCCCTGGCATAACCGTCGTGCCCTGCGTGAGATCCGTGCTCGAATTGACGTTCCACGGATTGGGCGTCTGATCCTGAAGCAATGTGCCGGTAACTGGATCAGCAGGAACGCCATTGATGAGCAGACGCACGCCCGGGCAATTGCTGAAGGCGTTTTCCTGAATCGGCGTGCCTGCGGTGTATTCGTACGCACGGTTCCAGTGATGCGCGAGGTGAACGACCGGTTGAACCGAATACGGAATCCAGTTGGCCTGATAGATGTAGTAGAGCAATCGCGGAAAACGATTCGCATCGGTCGAGGAGTAACCCAGCGAACGCACGAAGTTCACCATGTTCGGTTGATTCTGATATTCGGCCCACAGGCTTACCTCGCCCGGCGACTCGGCGAAATACCATTGCGCCATGCCGAACGCATTCGCCGCCCTTCCCCGGCGCCAATCGTCGAGATACGGCGCTGCAAACGCGAGTTCATAGTCATAGGCGAGACCACGGCCGGTGCCCATGTTGTCCCAATACTCGGCGCCAAATGCCGGATTGTTCGGGTTCTGCTGTTTATTACCGGCTTCGCAACCTGCGCCATCGCATTCGTCGATCAAACCGTAGGATGGACTGTATGTACGGTCGGCACTCCCGCGCGGATTAATGTTGTCCCACGTGGTCTCGATCGTTCCGAGCTCCGTTGCAAGCAACGGATTCATGCCGCCGTTGTCACGCTCCCAATCGAGAACGGAAGGATGACTGCGATCGCGGATGATCATGTCGCGATGCAGCTCCTGCTTCAGCTGCAGATCGTCAGCGGTCGGATTGGAACTCGCATTCCAGTAACCTTCGCCGTCGCCGCTCGGCTGGTCGATCATGATGCCGTAAGCATCCGCAGCGGCCACTAACTCTTCACTGCTGGTGGAGTGCCCAGGACGCCATACGTTGCCACCCTGCGCCGCAATCTGCGCCATGTCGCGCCATACCTGTTCGTCGGGAACCGACGATCCAAGCCCGGGATAGTCGTAGCGACCCGAACCGCCCCACAGATAGACGGCGTGACCGTTGAAGTAAGGGAAATTCGCATCCCATGTAATCGTGCGAATGCCCAAGGTGTCCTGCGTCGAATCGACTACGACGCCGTTCACGCTGACGATGTGGTAGACCTTGTACAGATACGGCGAACCGCACAATACCGGCGGCGTTCCGCAGGTCGCATTGTTCGGATACCACAACGTCGGATTGGGTACGGTAATCTGCTGATCGAACATCGGCGTCGCGCCGGACGGAAACGTGCTTGCCGTCATCGCCGGCACGGCCTGCGTGACCGGTGGCGCCGTGACGACAACGTTGCCCTGCGCATCGACAATCTGCGTCGTCAACGTGACTTGCTGCGTCGTCGATGTCTCGTTCACCACATTGGTTTGCACGTCGACGATGGCCGACGCGGCCTTTGCCGTGCCTTGCGCTGCAGGAACCTCCGACACCGTTCCGACATAAGTACCCCACGTCTTCTGGTTCGAATAAACATTCGGTGGGATATGAATGGGATTAGTAACGTAGAGCTTCACATTGCGGAACAGTCCCGCCATGGCCTGACCGAAACGAAACGCGCCGGAAAAGTTCGGCGTCTCAAACCATGAGGCACCGCGCGAAACGTCGATGGCGATGACGTTGTCTGTTTTTCCATCCGCAACGATGTATGGCGTCAGATCGACAACCACCGGGATGAAGCCCACTACGTGGGTCGCCTGCGCATCGGCAGTGACTGCGCTGACGCCAGGTAATAACGTACCGTTTATGAAGATCTGGATGCCGGTGTGCGAACCTTGCACATTCAGCAGGAATTTCTTGCCTGCATAGGTCGGGTCTACTTTGAAATGCAGGCGGTACCAGTTGTAGTTACCCGTCAAAGACCCCTGCCCGCCACCCGAGGTCTGATTGATGAAGGTGCGCGAGATGTTTGCATCGTAGGGCAAGCCCACTTGCGTCCAGGTGGCACTCGTATCGGAGCTCTCGTTGAAGCCAGTCGTCGAGTAAGCGGTCGAATTATTAGTGTTCTCGAACCACCAGTTGCTCTGCGGTGCATTCGACGCCGAGCTGGCGTTCCCGATGTATTGTGGAATGCCCGCGGCGAGATTGATCGTTTGGCGTTGCGATGCGGGCAGCGTCGTTTCTACCTGTTGGGCATTGGCGTGGCCCGCTGCCATCAGAGTCAGCAGCGCAGCAAATACCGCGCAAAACGCCCGCATTGCGTCCGCATTTATGGCGCGGTTTCGCATGGTTCTTAGGCGGTGGATAGCTAGACTGCACTTCGAAGCTACGGCATTCCAATACGTATGCAGTCCCACGGTCGTCCCCTTTTGCGATCCAGCCCTCGAACAAAAATATGTGGCGAGCCACATATTTTCCGTCAGACGGTTGCAAGCCACATCACGACGAATTCGTGCTATCTGGCTTGGTACCGAATGAACCCCTATTCAGGGTCGCCGAATCATCCGCACTGCTTGCAATTACCGCAATGCAAAAGAGAACGTTTTTACGCACACTTTCGTGTAAATAGTCAGGGATTGGGATGCAGTTATCATTTAGATGTCTAAATTTTAGACGTCTAAATTTTTGGAAATTCGAATTGCAATATAAAAGAAATAAACGAAGCTTTCGATGCGCTTCGATATGACGAGCGGTTTCGTATCAGATGCGAAAGATCAAACCGCATCACTCGATCACGAGTAAGTCACTCGATAACAGGCCATGCGTAGCGAGCGATGTTCCTGACGGACGCCGGTATTGCGGCATCGTGCTTGCGCGATCGTTTGACGATGTTCATAGCGGCATCGGCCTTGTTCAGTAGCGTCTGGGCGTTGGCGCAACCTGGTTCCGCCACAACCACGCCGACGCTGGCACCCTCGTAGTCGATAAGCGCCGAGTCCAATTTGAAGCGCCCCTTGGTGGCGCTTTCGATTCGCCGGGCTAATGCGGCGCCGGCCTCTTCGGCCCTTTCCCGCTGTTCCACTGCCAGCACCACAAACTCATCGCCGCCAATACGTCCAGCGATATCGCTGTCGCGCAGCATTCGCCGCAATCGCTTCGACACGGCTTGTAGCAGCAGATCGCCAACGTCGTGCCCGTACCGGTCGTTGATCGGCTTGAAGTTATCGAGGTCGACAGAGGCCACGATCAACGCCTGATCATCCTGCCCGGATGCAAGGCGTCGCTGCATTTCTTCCAGCATCGCGCGCCGATTGGGCAACTGTGTCATGGCGTCGGTCAGGACCGTCGTTGCGAGGGAGGTGTTGGCTTGCTGTAACGCTGCAAGCAACCGTTCGCGTTCGACCTGTTGGCCGATCAATTGTGCGAAAAGTGCCTGAAGATGCGTGGATGTCTCCGAACACGTCCTACGTTCGTCGCTCGCAGCACAGAGGGTTCCAAAAAGCTCACCACCTCGCCCGCGAACAGGCGCGCTCGTATAGGTGACGAGTCCCAATGCCCGGCCCATGTCGCAATCGCCCCACTGCCCTGCAACGTCGTCCGTGTAGAACCGGCCTTCGTCCAATGCGCGTTTGCATAGGGCGTTTTGCCAGGGTGCGGACAGGCCTTCCGGAACGGTCAGGCGATGGGTGTTGCGGGCGTACAGGACATGAAGAACTCCCGACGACTCGTCCAGCCTGGTCAGATATGTCGACTCCATCCCGGTGGCCGTCTGCAGCAGCTCGAGGAGCGGCCGCGCCAATGCCTCCAGCGTGTGGGCGTGCGTCACCGTGGCGACCAATGCGCCAAGGAGACTGGGTGGAACAGTTGTGCGGACAAGGTGGTTCATATGCATGGATATCGGCCGCTGACGAGAGGCCTTGAAGCTCAGCGTGCTACGGAATGTCCACTCGCGAATTGCGCGCCGGGAGACTTCGCGATTTTCGCCGAGGAATGATCGGCCGCGCATCATCGAGCGGGAGTTTCCACGTAGGGAGGAAAACCCCGAGATCGCCGTAAGTAAATGAATTTGTGGGTTTTATGTGCAAAAAACCGCCGCGCCGGTGATTTTGCGTACCACTTACCCACCGATGGCCGCCCACCCAATCACAGAGCGGTGCATGAGCGATCTCACTAATGAGACCGCTCACGTCACTCAGGAAGATGTTGATCAATAACGCCGATCAACAACGAAATCGGCACGACAACCGCGATTCACCCAGATGCCGTTAGGTTGCCAGCCCCAGCTGTCTCCCTGTCGGCAGCTCGCGCTGGACAACTGTCTGACGATGCGAACGCCACCGCCGCGGCCGATATTGGCAGGGCACATGCGATAGCTGTTGCCACTGCTCTCGCAACGAATTTGAACAGCACCGCCGCCACCCGGGGGGCGCCCCCACCCGCCGCCACGAGCGTCTGCAAACTCGGCACGGCATCCACGGTCGACCCAGATGCTGCCGCGGTCGAAGCCCCATGTCTGGCCGCGCACGCAACTTACCTGGGACTTCTGTTGTATCAGTTGCGCATCGCGCCAGGCGACCGGACAACGGGCGAAGCGGTTGTCGTTGCTGGCGCAATAAACGTTTGGCCTGGGTCCCTGTGCATGCACGACAGGCGCTGTCGCCTGCAGCGATATTCCGACGACAAATGCAGCTATTGCAGAAAGTGAAACTTTGCCTGGGTTGCTCATCATTGCGCTCCTTTTCGAACAAGTCGTTAGCACGGCTACGCGGATGATATTCGCTTCGGTTGCTTTCCTATGAAAGCCAGCACTCGTCGATCGCTGATTATCGAGTCATCCCTGGACGGTAGCATTGATGCGCAGCGAACCACGCATCAACGCAATTGAATGAAACGTTACGGCGCCTTACCGGTCTTCAGTTGCTGGACAATAGCAAGCGACTTCTTGACGTGATCTTCGGGATGAAGATGATCGGCTTCCGATGAAAGCGTCGCGACGATCTTGCCGTCAGCGCCAATCACAAACGTGGTGCGTTCAATGAAGCCGTGATCGATGGCGACACCGCGCACGTCTTTCGCACCGGCTTGGGCGCCTTCCGTTTTCAGGTTGAACGACGATGCAATGCTGCCGTCGGCATCCGATGCGACCGGGAATTTGCCAGCGCAGTAGTTCGGGTCGGATGAAAACGTGTTGAGGCGCTTGATGCTGTCTTCCGACACGCCAATGATGGTGGCACCGGCGGCATCGAATTTACCCTTTTGACTGGCAAAGGTATGCGCTTCGATATCGCAGCCGCCCGTGTACGCCGACGGATAGAAATAAACGACGACGGGACCCTTCTTCAACGCTTCTTTGAGGGAAAACGTGAAGTCCTTGCCCGCCAAGCTGGCCTGTGCGGTGAAATCGGGGGCCTGCGCGCCTGTGCTCAGCGCGGCGAACGCGGATGTAGCGAAAATCAGCGAGGTCGCGATCACACCTGCGGCAATCGACGCTGCGAGATACTTTTTCATTACGGCTTTCCTCTGGATATGTTCGATGAAGCGAGGGATGAAAATCCGATCAGCTACGCATCCGTACCTTGCGTGCGAGCTTTGTGTCGACCCTATCCACGTTTTCGTGCGCAGAATGAGGCTTGGTGTGAGTGCCGTTTTGCCGTGCCGAGGTTTTATCAGCGGCATCCTTTAATGCGTGTGAAGGATGGGACTTGACCAGCGCCATGATTCGTTCCGCATCGGCAGGTGTCGCTGGATTGTAGATCACCATGCTGAGGTCAGGTCGCCCATCGACGGCAAACGCCGAATATTCCATGGAAATCAACCCAAGCTGCGCGTGCCGCAGGTATTTGGTACCCTGCCCGTAAGCCTGGACATCATTGCTGCGCCACATCTGCGCAAAATCGGGGCTGCGCTCGCTGAGTTCTTCAACCAGTGCCTCTATCTCCCTGGAAGCACCCGCCCGCGCTGCATCGGCACGGAATGCGGCGACACAGAATCGCGCGACACTTTCCCAGTCGAGCTGCGCTTCGCGGACGTGAGGGTCGAAGAAGATGAGGCGCAGTATGTTTCGTTGGTGAGCCTCCAGCGCGTCGTAATCGCGTAGCACCACCGAAGCCGCTCGATTCCACGCGATGACGTCCCACGTGGCCGTTTTTACAAAGGCAGGCGTAAATTCGAAGGCGTCGAGGACGCGCTGAAGGCGTGGCGTCACCCCATCGATCGCGTGATAGCGCACTTCAGGCGTGCGCCCAAGGGCAAGCAGAAAGATGTGTTCGCGCTCCACGTCCGTCAGCATCAACGCGCGCGCGATGCGATCGAGCACATCGGGCGATGGTGCACCGCCTCTTCCCTGCTCGAGCCACGTGTACCAGGTGGCACTGACGTTGGCGCGCTGCGCGACTTCTTCGCGCCGCAGCCCGGGTGTCCGCCTTCGTTTCATCGGAAAACCAAGGGCCGCCGGATCGAGCTTGGAGCGCCGATCCTTGAGGTAGTTGCCAAGCGGATTGTCGTTGGAGCCAGGCATGGTCAACCCGTCAGTTCAGCCCAAGAGTTAAGGCTGTTAGTCGTTATACCCGTATAACGCCACTACTTTACCCGGATAGCTTACGAGCTGAGAGTAACCCTCGTCTATAACCGGAGGATGTAACCATGCGTGTTTTTGTTACCGGCGCGTCGGGATGGGTGGGCTCTGCCGTTGTCAAAGAACTTGTCGCGGCAGGACACAAGGTGATCGGCCTCGTACGCTCGGATGAAGGCGCCAAGTCGGTCGCCGCGGCGGGTGCCGAGGTCCATCGCGGCGACCTGAACGATCTGGATAGCCTGCGTCGCGGCGCAGCCATGTCAGATGGCGTCATCCACACCGCCTTTATCCACGACTTTTCGAAATTTGCGGAAAACTGCGAGATCGACAAGCGTGCCATTGAAGTCATGGGTGCCGAGCTTGCGGGCTCGAATCGACCGTTGATCGTGACATCCGGAACAGGCTTGCTTCAGGCCGGCGGTACGGTCACCGAAGATACGTTACCTCCCGCGTCTGCGGCGATTCCGCGCGTTTCGGAACAAACGGCTTTGGCCATGGTGCCGCAAGGCGTGCACGCTTCGGTCGTTCGTCTGCCGCCATCGGTTCATGGCGAAGGCGATCACGGATTCGTTCCCATCATTATTGGAATCGCCCGCGAAAAGGGGCAATCCGTTTATATCGGCGAAGGCAACAATCACTGGCCTGCTGTGCATCGGCTGGATGCGGCGCATTTGTACAGGCTGGTACTTGAGAAAGGTTCTGCCGGATCCCGCTATCACGCGATTGGAGATCAAGGCGTACCGTTCCGGGATATTGCAACCGTCATCGGTAAACGCCTGAATATCCCCGTCGTCAGCAAGACGATGGAAGAAGCGACCAATCACTTCAGTTGGTTCACGCATTTTGCGGCGATGGGAAATCTCGCGTCGAGTCAGCGCACGCGTGAGGAATTAGGCTGGCAGCCGAAAGCGATCGGTCTGATCGCCGATCTCGATAATCCTTACTACTTCAAAACCTGAGCGCGACGCGTCAGCGCATTTGCTACCGTGTCGTGTACCAAGTGAAAACACTCACAGGCACAAGTGGTTCAATTTGAAAATCCATGGCTGCGTACATGTCCAGCATGTTACGCAGCATGGATTCCAATCGTTGGTCGCGCACACCGGGTTCGTAGAGTGCTTTTTGTTGTATGTCATCGAGCACTGTAGACGACCACTGATAGAGCGTATCCGCGTGTTCGAATAACCTTCCTCCCAACCACGCTTTCAATGGTGTGTGCAGCGTGTAACCGTAACGTTCGGCAATGCGCGCCGCAAATTCGGGCACCAAGGTCTCAATGCCACGAAACCATTCGGTATGCCCACCTGCTGTTTCATGGACGATGGTAGGCGCAGTAGCCCGATGTTCGGACCAGCGCTCGATAAAGAGTCGTTCAACGCGGCGCGCCTCCCGCAGTTGCCTGGTTTCGATCAATAGTCCCTGCTCCAGATCAAAATACGCGTAAAAGCGCGGGTGGAAGGCCCGAAAACGCTCGAACGGATCCTGCGTCAAGCCAACCTTGATAAGGTCCTCACCCAGGTTCGGAAGCACATAGACATAAGTTCGGCTACCACGCTCTTTCACAACACTTGAAACCTCTCTCGTGGTTGCTCGGCGCCATCGTAAAAGCATGCGCCTTTGCAGGCCACAATCCATTGTTTTGACCCCGCATTTATGCCAGTGTCGCCGCACGTATGGGGTATCCAAAACAAATGAGAACTACTGCATGAATGCTGCGCTAAAGGGGCCGGCCAACTGGCAAGCAGGTGTTTTTGGCGCGATTACACTTGTCGCCTGCGTGGCGGCTTTCGTTGGGTTGTCAAACAGCGGCTTGTGGATCGACGAGCTTCTATCTGTCTATCTGGTTAATCATCACGATGGGCTGGGTGAAGTTTTCCGTCGTCAGCTGACCGATGCACACCCTCCCGTCTACTCTTTCTTTTTATATGGTTGGACGCGCATTGCAGGTTTTTCGGAATGGGCTCTGCGCTTGCCGAGCGCCATCTTCGCCGTGCTGGCCATCATCATTTTTGCGATTGGGACACGGCGAGTGCTCAGCAAGACAGCGATTGCTTTTGCATGTGCAGTCGCGGCCACTTCGGACTTCTGGTTTTATCAATCGCAAAACGCACGCAGCTATACGTTGTGCATGGTTCTCGCTTCGGCCATGTTGGCTGTTGCGATCGCATTTCGCAGACGGGTTCGCAGCCAGCCCCATTTCCCCTGGGCACTTTGGATAGGTCTCAGTCTGCTGGCTTTGGTTGCCAGCTTTACTCACGCCTATCTTTTGCTTGGACAGGGCATGGTTTTGTTTGTCCTGATTCTTACCATACCGTCGTGGCGCACACGTGCGGCCTTGGTTGCTACAGGCTTGGTGGTGCTCGGCTTTAACGTCGTTTACTACAAAATACTGATGCATGCTTCTGAGCACAATCTGCAAGACATGTGGTTCAGCAACGACCCCGGTTTTTTTAACCAGCAAACACATCAGGCAATTACTTTGCTTGTCTCCGGGGAAGTTGCCATCGTGGTAGCGCTCCTGCTTGTTTTTGCGTGCCGGCAGCGCATTGCTCGCGAGCCGTTTTTCGTCTTTGATGATCAGGATACGCGCTGGACAACCATCGTCGCCAGCACAGCCCTCGTTGGCGTCATCGTTTGCGGCATTGGCGTATCGATTGCCGTCGCACCGTCTTTCTCGGATCGCAACCTACTGACGTGCTCGCCATTTGCGTGGTTTCTGCTGGGGCGTCTTTACGACGCCGCTGGACCAAGAGGCGACACACGCAGAAGCTCGATCCTCGCCCTGTTGGCCATGCTCATGGTTGGTTCGTATCTGCTGCTGTTGCCTGGACGCGAGCTATCACGGAATGAAAACTGGCGCGCAACCGCTCACTACGTACAACAGCTTCCGGGATGCACCGGTCAAACATTGCCTGTCGTGATGCCTTATCGTTTTGGTCACGAATCGGATTTTTTCCGGATGCTTACCCGAGTTGCCTACTTCAACTACTACATGCCACCGGGAACACAGACCGCGGCTTACATGCCGCGAGAACTCGCTGCGAGACACCCCACGCCCGGCTTGCCTGAGTTGCTCGCATTGCGCGCCGCCAATGCCGGCACGGATAGCTGCGCGTTGCTTACCTGGAACGTCCATGACCCCGATGAGGGGCGTGCGCTGAAGATCGCACTGGATTTGGCACGACAACCCGGGATTGCAGAGCACCGTGTATTGATGCAGGAATTCAATACCTACACGCGCCCGCGCCTGAAGTTGAAACTGAAATGGCAACCCACGCCAGAAGGCTATGTGTATGTAGCCATCCCCAAAGCGCCAGATGGCGCTCCCGTCGAAGCACCCGTTCTTCCACACGTACAGCTGACAAAACAAGACGCCAAGGTGTTCGGTGATCAAGTCATCGTCGACTACCTGACGAGCCACGTGGGTAACGCCGGAGCCCCCTACACGGTGGATATTTATTCCATTCAGCGTTGGAACGGAAAGACCGTTCACCAGGACTTTCTGTCCGTACAACGCATAACCTGCGACGTCGTCGCCAGCAAAATAAATTGGGACGTCTGGCCCAATCCCACATATCCGGGCTGCAGTCCATTACCTTCGCCAACCTCGGCTAATCAAATAGACGGCGGCCTGTGATGAATTTCAAACTAAATAAGGCACGTTCGTAGACATTTCTACGAGTAATCTGAACCAATGACTGTTGCGAGAAATGAAAGCGACCTGACGATTGGGCTGGCGTTGCGCGCTGCAGCCGTAAAGGAGTGCCGATCACTCCAGCGTTCGCTGGCGCTGAAAAAGCAGCGCCATGAAAATATTCACCGTGCCCGTAAGTCATGCCGGCGCCTGCGGAGCCTACTTGCATTCGTGGCTCCGCCACCAACTAGGCAAGTGGCCGCGCTGGATAATGCACTGCGGCAGCTTTTGCGTGGATTCTCTGGCCTGCGCGATGCGCACATAGCCAAACGAACGGCAAAATCGCTGGCTTCGGCACACGAGGCCAGATTGACGCCTGCGCTTTTGGACGCACTTCGAAACCACAGCACCAAACTGTTGCGTGACGCGCTTAAAGCCGACCCCGATTGGCGACGAAAGCGCAGCAAGGTGGAGCGACTTACAACCAAGCTGCAGAGCTTGCCCTGGCAGGACGTCACTCCATCACAGATCAAGGAAGTGATTGGCCATAGCGCCAAACGCGTCAGGAAAGCGCGCAAGAAAGCCATGGACGAACGTACACCCGATGCGTTTCATCGATGGCGTCGGCGCGCACGAAAACTCCGATACGAACTCGAACTTGCTAGTAAAGCTCGTCGTGCGGCAAGCATGAAGAATGCGCGCTCAAAGCGTTATGCAGAGCGCGCAAAGAAATTGCTGCTGGTGACAGACCGCCTGGGTTGGCGCCAGGACTTTCAGGTTTTCCTGCAAACGCTCGATGCGCTGGCAGACACATGTGCCGATGCAGCGGCGTTGAGCCATGCGCTTAAACGGAAGTCGTCAGATCTTTCATCGCAGACCGCTTTGTCCACGCTGAAGGGAAAAGCCCTCCGGGCGTACGTTGCCCAGGATTCCAGCCACCTCGGCCGTTAATCGATGCCGTCAGTGGCACACCAGAACCGGAATACTGCAACACGTCAGCACCTTATTGGTTTCGCTGCCAAGTAAAAGCCGATCAAGGCTCGTGTACCCGTGCGTACCCATCACAATCAAATCGCACAGTTGCACTTTGGCCGCGCCGACTATGGCCACATAAGGGCGCCGATCAAACGCGTAGCCGCTTTGACAAATGACACCTGCCCGTTCTGCCATGGCCTGAATTTCAGCCAGATGATATTGGGCGCGTCCAATGGCACGCTCCACGTGGGAGTCTTCAGTGTGCTGAATCACATCCGTGAAATAGGCCACGGCGGGAAGTGGCGCCAGCACGTGAAATGCATAGATGCGAGCACCGATTTTGCTCGCCAAGTCGATACCAATCTGCGCCGCATGCATGGCGTGATCGGAACCGTCTGTCGGTATCAGAAAGTGCGAGAACATGATGCCTCCCCGAGTCTGCTGACCCGCATCGAACGCATCGTCGTGATGTCCATGTTGAATGCGACAGATTTGCCGCCCTCATCAAAAGACGTGCTCCCATTTTACACCCGCCGTACGAATCTGGCGGAATGCATCATGCCTTACGCAGTGGCTGCCAAGGCTCGAATGTCAGCGGCTTCAAGCACGGCTTTGGCGTAGCCATGTCGCGCCGCCGCGAGCATCGCTTGTCCCACCATCTCGGTGGTGAGGATATGGTTGGGGAAAAGTGTGCGTAATGGCGTAAGCAGCGGTTTGGTGAGGCTATAGAGCATTTGATAAGAGGCTGTTTTGGATCGAATGCCGTGCAGGGGCTGAATAACGCCCGGGCGGAACAGATACACGGCTTTGAACGGCAACCGTTGCAAGGCATTTTCCGTGCGCCCTTTCACGCGCGCCCACATGCTGCGGCCCTGCTCGGTGCTATCCGTACCCGCGCCCGATACATAAGTAAACGTCATGCCGGGATTCAGGGCCGCGAGCTTTTCGGCAATAGCGAGTGTGAGGTCGTAAGTAAGATGGCTATAGGTCGCCTCCGTCATGCCTGCCGACGACACACCCAGGCAGAAAAAGCAGGCATCGAAGCCCTGGAGTTCAGAACCCATGGCGTTGACGTCGAAGAGATTGTCATAGACGACCTCCTTGAGCTTGGCGTTCTGCTGGCCGGTCGCTTTGCGGCCCACGGTCTGCACGAGCGCAACATCGCGGGCTTGCAGGCATTCACGCAGAACACCCTGACCGACCATGCCGGTTGCGCCAAACAACAGAACGTTCATAAAGGTTTTCCTTAAGGAAAGCGCATGGGCCTGAAGCCGTTCTAATGGCCGGGGCGGCATATTTCAACGCCGCTCATCAAATCGCGCGATAATCGGACTATGAATTTTTATGTTCGCAAGGCCTGAAATATGGCATTTGTTGAAGCCGAACCCATGGCTGCGGGAGATGCGGCACTCGTCGATTTCATTGAGCTGCACCAGCGACTGTTTGTATTGACGGGCGCCGGGTGCAGCACCGATTCGGGCATTCCGGACTATCGCGATGCCGATGGCGGCTGGAAGCGATCGCAGCCCGTCACCTTTCAAGCATTCATGGGCGACGACCTGACCCGCCAACGCTATTGGGCCCGCAGCCTTGTTGGGTGGCGACGATTCGGTCATGCGTTGCCCAACGCAACACATCATGCGCTAGCCAAACTCGAGCAGCGCGGAAATGTGCAGTTGCTGCTGACACAGAACGTCGATGGCTTGCATCAACGCGCAGGCAGCCGCAACGTGGTCGACATGCATGGGCGACTGGACACCGTGCGATGCATGGGCTGCGACCATCGTTTCCCGCGTCATGCTTTTCAATCGATGCTGCTGGAACATAACCCGGTATGGGCCACGTTGGATGCGGCCGACGCTCCGGATGGCGATGCCGACCTGGATGGTCAGGACTTTGCGACGTTCGTCATTCCGCCCTGCCCTGAATGCGGCGGCATCCTGAAACCGGATGTGGTGTTCTTCGGCGAAAATGTGCCGCGCGACCGCGTGGCAACAGCGATGCAAGCTCTGGACGATGCCGACGCCATGCTGGTGGTCGGCTCGTCACTGATGGTTTTCTCGGGCTATCGCTTTGCGCACGCGGCCGCAAAAGCCGGTAAGCCCGTCGCTGCCGTCAATCTGGGACGCACTCGCGCCGATCCATTGTTGAACCTGAAGATTGAACAACCCTGCGCAGAAGCACTGGCCTTTCTGCTGCGCGACAGATCAGCGGCGGGCGCGGAAGAAATCGCGTAAGAGCGTGGCGGATTCGTCCGCCAACAAACCACCTTGCACGCCGATGCGATGGTTGTGTCGCTCCGACACGAGCGTATCGAACACGCTGCCTGCCGCGCCTGTCTTGGGATCGATCGTTCCGTACACGACGCGTCCGATGCGCGCATGCACCAAAGCCATCGCACACATAGCGCACGGTTCCAGCGTGACGTAAAGCGTGGCGCCGACAATACGGTAGTTCGCCACTTTTTCTCCTGCCGCGCGCAACGCCATGATCTCGGCATGTGCCGTCGGGTCATGCAGGGTGATGTTGCGGTTCCAGCCCAATCCGACAATCTGGCCGTCTTGCACCAACACCGCACCGACCGGTACTTCGTTCTCGGCGTCGCGCGCGTGCTCCGCCAGTTGCAAGGCGCGGCGCATGTACGCCTCGTCCTCGGCACTGAAGATGGGCGATTCGGAGTTGCTTACTAATTCATCAGCCATTTCAGTGCTTTAGATAATGTTCTTCGAGTAAGCGGATGCCATGGGCGCGAAGAGTATCCGCTAAGCCCATGATTTCATTATTCCCACTCGATGGTTGCGGGCGGCTTGCCGCTAATGTCATAGACGACACGAGAAATACCACGTAACTCATTGATAATTCTATTTGAAACTGTACCGAGGAAATCGTATGGCAACGGTGCCCAGTGCGCGGTCATGAAATCGATGGTCTCCACCGCCCGTAGCGCGATAACCCATTCGTAAGCGCGCGCATCGCCAACGACGCCCACCGACTTGACCGGCAGAAACACTGCGAAAGCCTGGCTGACCTGGTCGTACAGATCGGCCTTACGAAGTTCTTCGATAAAGATGGCATCGGCGCGAGCCAACAGCTCGGCGTACTCCCGCTTCACCTCGCCCAGTATGCGCACACCCAATCCCGGACCCGGGAACGGATGGCGATAAACCATCTCGCGCGGCAAGCCGAGTTCGACACCGATGCGGCGTACCTCGTCCTTGAACAGCTCACGTAGCGGCTCGACCAGCTTGAGCTTCATGTGCTCGGGCAAACCGCCGACGTTGTGATGGCTTTTGATGACGTGCGCCTTGCCCGTCTTGCTGCCCGCCGATTCGATGACGTCGGGATAGATGGTGCCCTGCGCCAGCCATTTCACATGGCCGCCACCGGCGGCGGTGAGCTTGGCCGACTCCTCGTCGAAGATTTCCACGAACAGGCGGCCAATGATTTTGCGCTTGGCTTCCGGATCGGCAACGCCTTCCAATGCCTTGAAGTAGCGATCAGCCGCATTGACGCGAATGACTTTCACGCCCATGTGCTCGGCCATGGTGTCCATGACCTGATCGCCTTCTTTCCAGCGCAACAAGCCGGTGTCCACGAAGACGCACGTCAGCTGATCGCCAATCGCGCGATGCAGAAGCGCAGCGACGACGGAGGAATCCACACCGCCGGAAAGCCCGAGCAGCACGTGATCCTGGCCGACCTGCTCGCGTACGCGCGCAATCTGGTCGTCGATGATATGCGCAGCGGTCCAAAGCGTTTGGCAACCGCAGATGTCGGCGACGAAGCGCTTGAGCAACGCGTTGCCCTGCTTCGTGTGCGTGACTTCCGGATGGAACTGCACGCCGTACCAGCGCTTGGCTTCATTCGACATGGCGGCGACCGGAATGCGATCGGTCGTGGCGGTGATCGTGAAGCCTGGAGGAGCCTTGGCGACGTGATCGCCGTGGCTCATCCAGACTTCGAGCATCTGCAAGGAATCGTGATCGCTCAGCCCCGTAAGCAAGCGATCAGCCGCGACGACGTCCACGCGCGCATGTCCGAATTCGCGTGCATCGGCCGCTTCGGTTGCACCGCCCAGCTGCGCGGCGAGCGTCTGCATGCCGTAGCAGATGCCCAGAATCGGCAGGCCGGAATCGAATACTTCCTGCGGTGCTTTCGGTGCGCCATGCAGCGTGGTCGATTCGGGGCCGCCGGACAGGATGATGCCCTTGGCGCCAAATGCAGCGATTTCCGAGGGGTTGTGGTCCCAGGCCCAGATTTCGCAATAGACGCCGATCTCGCGGATGCGTCGTGCAATCAGCTGCGTGTATTGCGCGCCGAAATCGAGGATGAGGATTTTGTCGCTATGGATGTTTGTCATAGTGCCGAAAGCCAAAGAAGCGTTGCGTTCTTGGGAATGCGTTTTGTGTGCCTTCTCGTCATTCCGGCGCAGGCCGGAATCCAGTGTCGACGCGCTTCGATTGTCGCCTTATCGCAACAGCACGATTTGCAGGTTGCTCGCGACAATCTAGCGGCACGTCTACTGGATTCCGGCCTGCGCCGGAATGACGACGGGGATGAGGCGTTGAGGCACTCATCCCCGTTATCCATCTCAGGAATTGAGCCGATAGTTCGGCGCTTCCTTGGTGATCTGAATGTCGTGCGGATGCGCTTCGGTCACGCCGGCCGAAGTCACTTTCACGAACTGCGCTTTGTTGCGCACATCGTCGATCGTGGCCGCGCCGAGGTACCCCATTGAAGCGCGCAAACCGCCAATCAACTGATGAATGATGTTGCGCAGCGGGCCGCGATACGGAACGCGGCCCTCGATGCCTTCGGGCACGAGCTTGTCAGCATCGGCTTCGTCCTGGAAGTAGCGGTCTTTCGAACCGAGCGCCATCGCACCGATCGAACCCATACCGCGATAGCTCTTGTACGAACGCCCCTGGAACAGCTCGACTTCGCCCGGCGATTCTTCAGTACCGGCAAACATGGAGCCAAGCATCACCGTGGACGCACCGGCAGCCAGCGCCTTGGGGATATCGCCGGAATAGCGAATGCCGCCGTCGGCGATCAACGGAATCTCATCTTTCAGCGCCGTGGCCACCATATCGATAGCCGTGATCTGCGGTACGCCAACGCCAGCGACAACACGCGTGGTGCAGATGGAACCGGGACCGACGCCCACCTTCACCGCATCCACGCCAGCGTGAAGCAATGCGATAGCAGCTTCACCCGTGACGATGTTGCCGGCGATCACCTGCACATGCGAATAGTGCTTCTTCACCCATGCGGCGCGCTCGATCACGCCTTGCGAATGACCGTGTGCGGTATCGACGACGATCACGTCGACGCCTGCATCGATCAGTGCCTCAACGCGCTGCTCGGTGTCACCACCCACGCCGACCGCTGCGCCAACGAGCAAACGCTCATGCGTATCTTTGGCGGCATTCGGGTTGTCGCGCGCTTTCTGGATGTCCTTGACGGTAATCAAACCGCGCAGCTGGAACGCATCATTCACAACCAGCACTTTTTCAATGCGGTTCTTGTGCAGAAGCAGCAGCACTTCGTCCTGGCTGGCGCCTTCCTTGACGGTGACCAGCTTTTCCTGGCGCGTCATGATGTTGCGCACGGGATCGTCATGCTTGCGTTCAAAACGCAGGTCGCGGCTGGTGACGATACCGACAAGCTGTTCGCCATCGACCACCGGCACGCCGGAAATGTTGTGTGCGCGCGTCAGCTTGAGCACATCGCGAATCGATGTATGCGGACCCACGGTAATCGGGCTGCGAATGACGCCCGCTTCGAACTTTTTCACCAGCCGAACTTCTGCCGCTTGCTGCTCGGCCGTCATGTTCTTGTGGATGATGCCGATGCCGCCGTTCTGCGCCATGGTGATGGCAAGACGCGCTTCTGTCACCGTGTCCATGGCAGCGGACACGATGGGGATATTCAGTCGAAGGTTCCGCGTGAGTCGCGTGGAAGTGTCCACGTCGCGCGGCAAAACTTGGGAGTGGGCCGGGACGAGGTAAACATCGTCGTAGGTGAGGGCCTCGGCGAGGATACGCATGCGAAAAGTCTCGCTCCAAAGAGAGGATTATACGCGGGAGCGGCCCTATATGCGAATGCGCTTGTCGCGCTTGTCGCGTTTGTCGCGTTTGCCTCCTCTCCCCCTTCGGGGAGAGGATTGAGGTGAGGGGTTGGGGCTTGCGCTGATTTTCAATGCGCAATTATTCAGGCTTGTCGCAAGCGCGCCCCCTCACCCTACCCTCTCCCCGAAGGGGAGAGGGGAAAATCATGGCGTGCGCGCTTCGGCTGCTTCCAGCGTGTTTTCCATCAGGGTCGCGACCGTCATCGGCCCCACCCCGCCCGGCACCGGCGTAATCCAGCTGGCTCGTTGCGAAGCGATATCGAAGTCCACGTCGCCGACGAGACGTCCATCTTCCAGACGATTGATTCCCACATCCACAACCACTGCGCCGGGCTTGATCCACTCGCCCTTGACCAACCCAGGTTTGCCGACGGCGACGACAAGGATGTCCGCCTGTCGCACGTAGGTTTCCAGATCGTGCGTGAAACGATGGCAGCATGTGGTAGTGCAGCCAGCGATCAGAAGTTCGAGCACCAGTGGACGTCCGACGTGATTGGAGACACCGACCACCACAGCGTGCTGTCCGCGCACAGGGCGATCGGTATGACCGAGCAACGTCATCACACCCTTGGGCGTGCACGGCCGCAAACCGAAACGGCGCAGGGCAAGCCGGCCGACGTTGACGGCCTGGAAGCCATCCACGTCTTTGTTCGGATCGATGCGATCCACCAAGGCGTCTTCGTCGATGTGATCGGGCAGCGGCGATTGCACCAGGATGCCGTGCACGGCGGGATCGACATTGAGGCGATCGATCAGCGCGAACAACTGCGCTTCTGTCGTGGTGGAAGGCAAGTCGTAATCGAAGGAACGGAAGCCGACCTGATGGCAGGCCTTGCGTTTGTTGCGCACGTAAACCGAAGACGCGGCATCGTTGCCGACCAGCACGACGGCGAGGCCGGGTTCGTCCAGACCCTGAGCCTTGCGCTCGCTGACACGTTTGGCGATTCGCTCGAGCACTTCCTGCGCGATGCGTTTTCCGTCGAGGATGCGTGCATTCATAGTGTTTTCCTGCCCCTCAAAGTGCAACATTATCCCGACTCCCCTGCGCTCACACAAATTTGCTCGCACAAACGTGCTGCCTATGTCCGATCTGTGCCGCCCCGATCCGATAACGCTCGATGCCCCGCCGCTCACTCTGCGTCCATGGCAAGAGGACTATGCAACGGCGTTGTGCGAGGCCGCACAGGAGTCGCTGCAAAGCGTGGGCCGCTGGCTGCCATGGTGCCATGCCGGATACGGCATGGCGGACGCGCTCAAGTGGATTGCGTTTTCCAGGCACGGTTGGCAGAAGGGCGAGCACTACACGTTTGCCGTGTTCGATGCGCGGGACCGGCTTATTGGCGACGTTGGGCTAAACCAACTAGACGGACACAACCTGCGCGCAAACCTGGGCTATTGGCTGCGCCCCTCCGCCACGGGCAAAGAGTATGCGGCACTTGCCGGGCGCGTGCTGACTGCGTTTGGTTTTGAAACGCTGGGGCTGCGACGCATCGAGATCGTCGCGGCCGTCGGCAATCATGCAAGTCAGCGCACCGCCGAACGCATCGGTGCGCAGCGCGAGGGCGTCGCACGGCAGCGCATCGTCATGCATGGGCAATCGGACGACGCCGTGGTGTATGGGCTGCTTCCTGGCGACCTTGCCTAACCTGCTGCCGCACACCATTGCGCGATGTCTTCATAGCCCTTGAATACCGCGTTCGGGCCGCAGCCCGGACATGCGGGATCGCGTGGCAACCGCGTCTCGCGAAAACGCATGCCGAGTGCATCGAAGGTCAAAAGACGCCCGGTCAGCGGATCACCAAGGCCGAGGATGAGCTTTAGCGCTTCCGTCGCCTGCAACAGACCTACGATGCCCGGTAACACACCCAGGACGCCCGCTTCGCTGCAATTGGGTGCGTCTTCGGCTGCTGGTGGTTCGGGGAACAAACAGCGGTAGCACGGTGAGTCCGGCTCGCGCGGATCGAATACGCTGACCTGACCGGAGAAGCGCTCCACGGCGCCATAAACCATCGGCATGTTCAAGCGGCGCGTCGCGGCCGACAGCAAATAGCGTGCAGGGAAATTATCGGCGCCGTCGATCACCAGATCGTGACCCGTAAGCAAGCGTTCGACGTTATCGGCCTGAAGACGTTCGTTACGCAGATCGATCTGGATGCGCGGGTTGAGCGCAGTCAGCGTCATGCGTGCCGACTCCGTCTTGGCCATGCCGACGCGTGCATCGGCGTGAATGACCTGGCGATGCAGATTAGAGCGTTCGACGCGATCATCATCGACAAGCGTGAGCCGTCCGACGCCTGCCGCAGCGAGATAGAGCGCTGCAGGTGCGCCCAATCCTCCGGCACCCAACAGCGCGACGCTCGCCTTACCGAGCTTCAGCTGTCCCGCTTCGCCTACTTGCGGCAAACGCAACTGGCGTGCGTAACGATCTGCCGCGTCGGCGTCGAGGTTGCCCGTGGCGACGGGAAATCCTTCGCCGCTCCAGCGCTGAAAACCACCGGCAACGGAAGCAACGTCGCGATACCCCATGCGCTGCAAGGTTTCGGCGGCGAGCAAAGAGCGCCGGCCGCTGGCGCAAAGCAAGAGAACGGGGCGCGCACGATCGGGTTCGTGATCTTCAATACGAAGTTCGAGAAAGCCGCGCGATATGCCCAATGCACCGGCAGGCAATCCGGCGGCGCGTTCGTTGTCTTCACGCACGTCGATCAACAACGCGCCTTGGGCTTGCCGGCTGAATGCGTCGGCGGGAGAAATCTCCGGCACGCTCTGACGCAGTGCTGCCAGCCAGGAGTCTCGGTCGAGAGGTTCGCTCATGGATGTATTGTACCGTGGGGACTGCGGTACCTGGCTCAAGGGCAATATCAGGCATCCCCGACGAAGGGCTGATGCCTTTAACGCCTGCGCTTCATCTCGCGAATCATGCGCTGGCGCTTGCGTTGCTGCCCTTCGGTGAGAACGTTCTTTTTGCCAGCGTAGGGGTTCTCGCCGTCACGGAAGTCGATGCGAATCGGCGTGCCTTCGAGCTTGTAGCGCTGGCGGAAGAAGTTTTCCAGATAGCGCCGATAGGCCGGTGCGATGTGTTTCGTGCGACTGCCGTGAATGACGATGGTTGGCGGGTTGCTGCCGCCAGGATGGGCGAAACGCAGCTTCGGCGCGTGACCGCGTACCAACGGCGGCTGATAGCCTTCGTAGGCACGCTCCAGCGTGCGCGTGAGATCGGACGATCCAAGTTCGCGCGTGGCCGAGGTGTGCGCACGCACAATCGCACGCATCAGCTCGCGCAAACCCGAACCATGCAGCGCCGAGATGAAAACCTGCTTGGCCCAGTTGACGAATACCAGGCGTCGCTCCAGCGCGCGCTGACATTGTTCGCGCTGATATGTATCCATGCCGTCCCACTTGTTGACGGCGATAACCAGCGCCCTGCCCTCGTCGATGGCGTGACCGATCAGGGTGAGATCCTGATCGGCAAGGTTTTCGCGGGCGTCGATCATGACGACGACAACCTGCGCCGCCGCCATCGACTGAAGCGTCTTGATGACGCTGAACTTCTCGACGCCCTCTTCGACGCGCGCCTTGCGGCGAACACCAGCGGTGTCGATCAAGGTGTAACGTTTGCCATCGCGCTCGAGCGGCACACGGATGGGATCGCGCGTGGTGCCGGCGACGTCGGAAACGATCAGTCGATCTTCACCGAGCAAGCGGTTGATCAATGTCGATTTGCCAGCGTTCGGACGACCGACGATGGCGACGCGAATCCCCGCATCATCGGGCGCCAGCTCTTCGTGTACATCTTCCGGCAGAAGCGGAAGCGCCGCGGCAATCAAATCTTCCGTGCCGCGATTGTGTGCCGCGGAAAGCGGCAAAGTTATGGCGATGCCAAAGCCCGCAAATTCGGCCAGCGCGTTTTGTTCATCAAGACCATCGGTCTTGTTGACGGCGGCAATGATCGGTTTGCCGCTGCGGCGCAGCTCATCAAGAATGTGGCGGTCCTGCGGCATCAAACCGTCGCGTGCGTCGACGACAAAGACGAGCACTTGCGCTTCTTCAATGGCGAAGCGCACTTGCTGCGCAGTCAGTGCGTCGAGACCTTCCTCGACACCGGACAAGCCGCCGGTATCGACGACGACGAACGGGCGCGCGCCCGTTCGGCAGACACCGTAATGTCGATCGCGCGTGACGCCCGGCATGTCAGCGACCAGGGCGTCACGGCTACGCGTCATAGCATTGAAAAGGGTCGATTTACCGACGTTGGGACGACCGACCAGGGCGATGACGGGTAGCACGAATCATAATTCCAGGGATTATTTCGCGCCGAGGCGATAGGCGACGAGATGACCCTGCACATCGATGACGTAGGCCAGATCGCCCACGACCACCGGTTGTGCGCGAATAGCCTTCTTGGACAGACGCTCGCGACCAGCCAGTGCGCCGTCGCTCGTCTGCAGCCAGTGCACGTAACCTTCGATGTCGCCAAGGACGACGTAGTTGCCCTGCACGGCCGGTGCCGACACCCAGCGATAACGCAGCGCGTCGTTCTTCCACATGTCGGCGCCGCTGCTCTTGTCGAACGCCCAGATCTGGGATTCCTCATTGGCGGCGAAAAGGCTATTGCCGGTGATGGCCAGTGACGTGTACGTGGAGAACGGGCGTGCCCACAACGGACGGCCGCTGGGACCATCAATCGAAGTCAGGCTGCCGTGGTAGGCAGCGGCGTAGAGGCTGGTGCCATCGAGGATCACGGCGCCATCGGCATCGTTCATGCGTTCGATGTCGGTACGGCCTTCACCGCTGGCGAGTTTCTGTTCCCACAGCTTGTCGCCGTTGTCCTGGCGCAACGCGATCAGCTTGCCGTCGTCGCTACCGAAGAACACCACACCGTTGGCAGCCAGCATCGGACCATTGCCGCGCAGGCTGAGCAGCGGAACGTTGCCTTGGTCGTTCACCCAACGACGATCGCCATTGCTGCTATCCAGACCGTAAACGCGACCATCCTGCGTGCGCACGATGATCAGGTCGCCGGCGAGCGTCGGGCCATCGATTACTTCGGAAGGCAACGCGACGTGCCAGCGCTCGCTGCCATCCTTCGTGTTCAAGCCGTAGACGTGGCCGTTAAGCGTGCCGACGACCAGAAGGTCACCAGAGACGGACGGACCGCCGGCGTAGACGGCGTCCGGACGATTCTTGTCGCCCCAGCCGAACCAGCCATGCGTACGCTGCTTCTTTTCCCAGATGGTCTTGCCGGTGGCGGCATCGTAGGCACCGATCGCACCGTCTGTGCTGGCGGCATAGACCACGCCATCCACCACGGCGGGCTCCATGCGCACACCACTCTCAGCCGCGCCATGACCGACTCGCGTCGACCACACCTTGGTCACTTGAACCGTCGGCTTGAAATTCTTGTCCAGCGGCGTCGGCGGCTGGATGTTTTCTTTCTTGAAGGAGTGGCAGCCCGCAAGAGCTACCAGCGAACCTGCCGCTACGATCAGCCAAAAACGTTTCATGCACCCTGCTTCCCGGCCGTGGCCAGATCGTCGATTTTCATTTGCACTTCATTACCCTGCTGCGCTTCCGGGCCCATCGCCTTGACGGCGGCCTGATACGCCTTGAGGGCATCGTCTGGCCTTCCAAGCTTGACCAGCACATCGCCGCGTAGTTCCTGGCTCACGATGGTATAGCTGTCCGGCGGCATGCGATCGAGCGCTGCCAACGCTTCTTTTGCATCACCCTTGGCGAACTGCACGTGCGCCATACGCAGTTCCACCAGCGCTTTCAAAGACGGGCTGGACGCATGCTGTTCGGCCCAGGCGAGCGAATCGAGTGCCTTATCGTAATCTTTTGCTTCCACCTGGCGGCGCGCACGATCACTGACGGCGAACAAGGCGTACGGCGATTCGGCGTAATCGTTCATCAGCTGCTGAACAAGAGCGTCCGATGCAGCGGTGTTGCCGTTATCAATAACGGCCTGAAGCTGCTGATAGAGACCCGATGCGGCGGCCTGATGGGAGGCCTGGTGATTGCGCCACTGCTGATAGCCGAAGATGCCGATCAAACCAATGACAATACCCACGACGATCGACAGGCCATTCTGCCGTAGCCATTTTTGTACGCGTTCGCTCTGTTCGTAGTCGTCGTATGCATCAAATGCCATGCAATCACCGTATCGCGAGAGACGCCGTCAGGCGCCAGTTGGGGTGTTCTTCGGCCGCCATCATCCGGCAACAGGCGGCATGGCCCACTTTGCGGGTGGGCAATGCGCAAGCATAACCGATCAGGGATCGGTCTAGGGGCGCCGGGCGTGCCCTTAAGCGCCAGCCGGCGCCGCTTTGCCATCCTGAATATCGACGCGGAAGTGCGCTACGTTGGAGTGGCGGTAGGGGTCCAGTGTCATCGGCTGGCCGTCGAGATTTACCTGTGCGCCGGTGGCATTGCCAATACGCACTTCGAACGGTTGATCGCTGCGATAGGTCTTCACGGTGCCCGCGGGCAGCAGACCGTATTCCATCTTCGAACCGTCTTTACCGATCACTTCCACCCAGCTGCTGTTGGACAGGTTGAGCGTCAGACTATGACTGCCACTGCCGACCGTCGCAGGATTGATATTGGTATCCGGCGGCGTAACGTTCGCATCGCTGTCGAGGTTCGGCACCGGCACCATCGAAGCCAGCAACGGCTGCTCGGAAGTATGCGCGGCAGCAGACGACGTCGGTGCTGGCGCGGTGGCGGGTGCGACGGACGTTGTTTGCTGCGCGAGCGTTGCACTGCTTGCAACCTTTGCTGCAGCGCTTGACGAAGCAGCCGGAGCAACCGGTGCCGGCGCATCCTGTTGTGCAACCGGTGCCGCATCGAGTGGTGCCAGATGGCTCATGTCGTGCGTCAGCGTGCCACGCATGCCAAGCCATACCGTGGGCACGGCGATGACCAACGTCAGCACGACATAGGTCGCCGCTGTCGCATAGCGATCAAGCAGGTAACGCGAATGCGAAATGCCGCCCGTCGCCACCAGCGGCGGCTCCTCAGGCTTGAGGCGTGCGACCGCTTCTTCAATTTCGCTATCGTCGATGTCGAGGTAACGGCCGTATTTGCGGATATAACCGCCGATATAAACCTGGTAATCGTTGCCGGTGAACTCGCTGTTCTCCAACTGCTTGAGAACGCGCAACGGAAGGCGCAACGCGTGACCGCACGTTTCCAGATCAAGGCCTTTCGCCTCACGCACAGCGCGCAGACGCGAACCAAAGCCAGGTGCTTCGTTGAAGCGGAATTCGGCAGTGTTGTGTTCCATGTTCACTGCGGTCGTAGCAGGTGCCGGGGAGGTTGACTCCTCCTGGCCTGCCGGATTGGACGGCTCGGAAATCATGGGCGTGTTGTTTGATTGAGGGCTTGTGCCTGTTCCGAATCCGGGAACTGACTGATTAGCCGTTTACTGTAATTCTGGGCTGCTTCCGTATTGCCCAAACGGGATTCAATGTCATAACCAAGTTTCAAGGAATCGGCGCTCGGCTGGCCTACCGAATCAAAGCGCTGCATGAAGGCGCTGGCGTGGAACAGGTCATTATTGAGGTAAAGCACATCGGTGAGTTGCAGCAATGCATTGGCATTGTTGGGATTGCGCTGTATGGCCTGACGAAGGCTGACTTCGGCACCCGCACGATCGTTCAACTTCAGCTGACAGACACCCTGATTGACGAGCGCAACATCAGGCGTCTGATAAAAAGGATCGGCAACAGCCCTGGAGAAATACGACAAGGATTCCTGCACCTTGCCCGTTCTGCACAGAAACTGGCCCAGATTGTTGTTGACGTCGCCCTGATTGGGTTTGAGCTCGACGGCCCTGCGGTAATGAATCTCCGCGTTCGGCATATCGTCGATGCGCTCGTAGATGTACGCCATCACCGTCTGCGCCGGCACATAGGTCGGATCGTCGGTGACGGCGATCTTTATTTTCTCGAGGGCGCCTTGCAGATTGCCGATATCGATGTAGTGCTGCGCGAGGCGCGTATGCACATCCGCAGCGCCCTGGGCCTTTTCGGCCTTGGTTTCCTGCGGCAACTTGGGGTCGCTAGGCGGCGGCACGGGATTCACGACGCCCTGCCGATGGCAACCCGCCAACAACATCGCCACACCCAAGCCGACCAGCATCCCCTTATGCCGCATGCGCTGCATCCTCTTCCAAACGTTTACGGAATTCGGCCTGACGGCGAGTGCGATCGAGCACCTGCCCTTTGAGCTGACCACAAGCGGCGTCGATGTCGTCACCGCGCGTACGACGCAGCATGGTGAGAATGTTTGCGTTCAACAGTTGTGTCTGGAACGCGTGAATCACTTCCTTATCGGAACGTTCGAAGCGTGTACCAGGGAACGGATTGAACGGAATCAGATTGACCTTGCACGTCGGCAGACGACGCATGAACTTGATCAACTGGCGCGCGTGCTCGGGTTGATCGTTCACGCCCTTCATCAACGTGTATTCGAACGTGATCGAAGTGCGCGGCTTGCGCGCGATCCAGCGCTGGCAAGCGGCCGTAAGTTCGGCAAGCGGAAAGCGCTTATTGAGTGGCACCAGTTCCGTGCGTAGCTCATCGTTGGCGGCATGCAGTGAGACAGCGAGCGAGACGTCGATGCTTTCGGACAACTTGTCGATCATCGGAACCAGACCCGCCGTCGACAGCGTCACGCGCTTGGAGGCAAGGCCGAAACCAAGATCGTCGCGCATCAGGCTCATCGCCTTCACGACGTTGTCGAAGTTCAACAGCGGCTCGCCCATGCCCATCATCACCACGTTGGTGATACGACGGTTCTGATGCGTGACGTTGCCGAGATACTTCGCCGCCACCCACATCTGGCCAATGATTTCGGAAGTAGCCAGATTGCGGTTGAAGCCCTGCGTGGCGGTCGAACAGAACTGGCAGTTCAAACCGCAACCCACTTGCGAGGAAACGCAGAGCGTGCCGCGTGTCGGCTCCGGGATATAAACGGCTTCGACGGCGTTTCCGCCGTCCATGCCGAGCAGCCATTTATGGGTGCCGTCTGCGGCAGCCTTGTCGAACAGCGTCTTCGGCGGACCGATGTAGCACGAAGCTTCGAGCTTGGCGCGCAGCGCCTTGCCCACATCGGTCATGTTTTCGAAGTTGTCTTCCAGGTGGTGATACATCCACTTCATCACCTGCTCGGCACGATAAGGCTTCTCGCCGAGCTGCGCGAAAAATTCGCGCAGCCCTTGGCGATCGAAGTCGAGCAGATTGACTTTTTCCACCTGGCTCACGACATCACGACCTCAACGCGGGAAAACTTCGGTCGCTGCGAAGAAGTACGCGATTTCGACAGCGGCGGTTTCTGCAGCATCCGAACCATGCACGGCATTCGCATCGATGGAATCGGCGAAGTCGGCACGAATGGTGCCCTTGGCCGCGTCCTTCGGATTGGTGGCGCCCATCAATTCGCGATTCTTGAGAATCGCGTTCTCGCCCTGCAGCACCTGGATCATGACCGGACCGGAGATCATGAATTCGACCAGCGCATTGAAGAACGGACGCTCGCGATGCACGGCATAAAAGCCTTCCGCTTCTTTACGCGAAAGATGCTTCATTTTTGCTGCAACAACCTTCAAGCCCGCTTTTTCGAAACGAGCGTAGATTTCACCGACAACGTTCTTGACGACAGCGTCGGGTTTGATGATGGAAAGGGTGCGCTCCAGCGCCATACGTCTGCTCCGGGTATTCGGATTATTTTTAGAGGGCGGTCTGACGGTTCAGTCAGATGAATTTAGAACTAAATGCGTCACGAAATGCGGATTTAGCTCACGAAAGTTTGACAGATTCTAGCCCATAAGCAACCCCGATAAGCCGCCCTTCCAAACGTTCGTTTGACTGGTCCCGGGCATCGCGCGTATGCTCAAACGATCGTTTGATTTCACACGACAGGCCGCACCCTCGTGAATAGCTCAGCGAACACCAAGGAACGCATTCTCACCGCTGCCGAAGCACTGTTCGCCCAGCGTGGTTTTGAAGGTGCGTCCCTCAGGCAACTGACCGCCGCCGCAGGGGTGAATCTGGCCGCGGTGAACTACCACTTTGGCTCCAAGGACAACCTCGTCGAGGAGGTCTTTAAACGGCGCCTGGACCAGCTCAATGCGCGCCGCCTGGCTGCCTTGAGACTGATCTCCGGCCAGCCTGACGCCACACTGGAAGACGTCCTGGGGGCCTTTATCCGCCCCGCCCTGGACCTGTCCCACGACGGCGGCGGCGGCCTTTTCATGCGCGTATTGGCTCGTGCCTTCGCCGAACATGACGACTCTCTTCGCAAGTTCCTGTCGGACAACTACGGCCACGTGATGCGCCAGTTCACCACCGAATTCGCCCGGATGCTGCCGCATCTGAGCAAGGAAGAGCTTTACTGGCGCATCGACCTGGTGACGGGCGCCCTGACCCACGCCATGTCCGGCTTCGGCATCATCCAGCGCAAAAGCGATGTCAGTGAAGTCACACATCGCGAGCAGACTGCGGCCCATCTGATCCGTTTTGCCGCGGCAGGCCTCAGCGCCCCCTGAATTCGTACCACCGGCCCTCGTGGCCACCCCCAACCGTTTCGTTCCCTCGTTTTTCGCTTTCGTACCCTCGGAGAAGCCAATGACCGCTCCATCTTCATCGAAGCCAGCGCTGCGCATCCGTAAGGCCGCGGTGCTCGGTGCCGGTGTCATGGGCGCGCAGATCGCCGCGCACCTGACCAATGCCAACGTCGAAACCGTCCTGTTCGACCTGCCTGCCAAGGAAGGTCCGAAGAGCGGTATCGCCATCAAGGCCATCGAAAACCTGAAAAAGCTCTCGCCTGCTCCGCTGGCCGACAGCACGCGTGCGGCCGCCATCATTCCGGCCAACTACGAAGAAGATCTCGAGCACCTGAAGGACGTCGATCTGGTGATCGAAGCGATTGCCGAACGGATGGACTGGAAGCTCGATCTCTATAAGAAGATCGCCCCGCACGTTTCGAAGACCGCGATCCTGGCGAGCAACACCTCGGGCCTTTCCATCAACGGCCTGGCCGAAGCGTTGCCGGAAGACATGCGCCATCGCTTCACCGGTGTGCACTTCTTCAATCCGCCGCGCTACATGCATTTGGTCGAATTGATTCCGACCAGGCTCACCGACAAGAACGTGCTGGAAGGTCTGGAAGCATTCCTCACGACCACCGTCGGCAAGGGCGTCGTCTACGCCAAGGACACACCGAACTTCATCGGCAACCGTATCGGCGTCTTCTCGATGCTGGCGACGATGTATCACACCGAGCAGTTCAAACTTGGCTTCGACACCGTCGATGCGCTGACCGGCCCTGCCGTCGGCCGTCCGAAGAGTGCAACGTACCGCACCGCCGACGTCGTTGGCCTGGACACCATGGCGCACGTCATCAAGACGATGAACGACACGCTGCCCGATGATCCGTGGCACGACTACTTCAAGGCGCCGGCATGGTTAAGCGGCTTGATCGAACAAGGCGCACTGGGTCAGAAGACCGGTGCCGGTTTCTACAAGAAGGCCGGCAAAGACATCGTCGTGCTGGATGTCGCCAAGCGCGACTATCGTGCTTCCGAGCAAAAAGCGTCGGATGACGTCGTCGCCATTCTTGCCATCAAGGATCCGGCCGAGAAGTTCGGCAAGCTGCGCGCATCGAACGATCCGCAGGCGCAATTCCTGTGGGCTACGTTCCGCGACCTGTTCCATTACACCGCCTATCACCTGGCCGATATCGCCGACACCGCGCGCGACGTCGACTTCGCCATTCGCTGGGGTTACGGCTGGAAGCTCGGCCCGTTCGAAACCTGGCAGGCCGCCGGCTGGCAGCAGGTGGCGACGTGGATTCAGGAAGACATCGACGCCGGCAAGACCATGAGCAAGGCACCGCTGCCGAAGTGGGTGACTGACGGTCGCACCGGCGTGCACGGCAAGAGCGGCTCCTATTCGGCGGCATCCAACACCGACAAGCCGCGCTCGCAGCACCCGGTCTATAAGCGTCAGCTGTTCCCCGATCCGATCCTTGGCGAGAAGTTCGATCAAGGCACGACCGTTTGGGAAAACGACGGCGTTCGCCTCTGGACGCTTGGTGACGACGGCGTCGGCATCATCTCGTTCAAGACGAAGATGAACACCGTCAACGATTTCGTGCTCGATGGTATCCAGCATGCGATCGGCATCGCCGAAGAGCAGCTCAAGGCGGTGGTGATCTGGCAAACCGGCGAGCCCTTCTCTGCTGGCGCCGATCTAAAGGGTGCGCTGGGTCTGCTGCAGGCTGGCAAGATCGACGACTTCCGCAAGATGGTCGAGAACTTCCAGCGCACCAGCATGCGTATCAAGCATTCGCTGGTGCCGGTGGTGTCGGCGGTGCGCGGTCTCGCGCTCGGCGGCGGCTGCGAATTCCAGATGCACTCGGCACGTACGGTTGCTGCGCTGGAGAGCTACATCGGGCTGGTCGAAGCCGGCGTTGGCCTGCTGCCGGCCGGCGGCGGTTTGCATGAACTCGCGGTCCGCGCGGCGCAAAGCAACCCAACCGATCCGTTCGAAGCGCTGAAGAAAATCTTCGAAACCGTCGCGATGGCGAAGGTCTCGGGCAGCGCGCTCGAAGCCAAGCAATCAGGCATTTTGCGCGACAGCGACGTCGTGGTGTTCAACGCCTACGAATTGCTCTACGTCGCCAAGCAAGTGGCCATCTCACTCGCCGAAAGCGGCTGGCGCGCACCGCTCTACGCTCGCAACATTCCGGTGGCTGGCGATGTGGGCACGGCCACGTTCAGGGCATCGCTTGCCAACTTGCAGGCCGGTTATTTCGCCTCCGAGCACGATGTCGAGATCGCAACGCGAATCGCCGACACGCTGTGCGGCGGCGTGATCGAACGCGGATCGCTGGTCGATGAAGAATGGTTGCTCGATCTGGAGCGCAAGCACTTCGTCGAACTCGCCCAAACCGAGAAGACGCAGGCGCGCATCGCTCACACGATGACCACCGGCAAACCGCTGAGGAACTAAACACTCGTCACCCCAGCGCAAGCTGGGGTCCAGCGACTTTCGCACGCATCAGTTAGCCCAGCTTGACCAGCTTCGCTGTTATGAAGCACCTCACTGGGATGACGAACAAAAAACCAAAGCGCGTCGCTGCAAGGTGCGCGACGCCACGGAGTAAAGACCATGACCAAGCAAGTGCAAGACGCCTACATCGTCGCCGCCACCCGCACCCCGGTCGGCAAGGCGCCGCGCGGCGTATTCCGCAACACCCGTCCTGACGACATGCTCGCTCACGTGATCCGCGCCGTGATGGCGCAGGCGCCGGGCATCGATCCGCGTCGCATCGGCGACGTGATCATCGGCTGTGCGATGCCTGAAGCCGAGCAAGGCATGAACGTAGCGCGCATCGGCCTGCTGCTGGCCGACCTGCCGGACACCGTGCCGGGCGTCACCATCAACCGCTTCTGCTCGTCCGGTCTGCAGGCTGTCGCGATGGCCGCCGACCGCATTCGCCTGGGCGAAGCCGACATCATGATTGCTGGCGGTACCGAAAGCATGAGCATGGTGCCGATGATGGGCAACAAGATCGCGATGAATCCGGCGATCTTCGACAACGAACACATCGGCATCGCTTATGGCATGGGCATCACGGCCGAGAACGTCGCTAAGCAATGGAAAGTCTCGCGCGAACAGCAGGACGAGTTCTCGGTGGAAAGTCACCGCCGTGCGCTTGCCGCCATCGCAGCCGGTGAATTCAAGGAAGAAATCACACCGTTCCAGCTAGATGATCACTACCCGGATCTCGCATCGCGCGGTATCAAGACCGACAGCCGTACGATCAGCATCGATGAAGGTCCGCGCGCGGGCACCACGATGGAAGTGCTGTCGAAGCTGAAGACGGTCTTCCGCAACGGCCAGTTCGGCGGCACGGTGACGGCAGGTAACTCGTCGCAAACGTCGGACGGCGCCGGTGCGGTGCTGCTCGCCAGCGAACAGGCGGTAAGGGAATACAACCTGCAGCCGCTCGCACGCTTTGTCGGTTACTCCGTCGCCGGTGTACGTCCGGACATCATGGGTATCGGTCCGAAGGAAGCGATTCCGAAGGTACTCAAGCAGTCCGGCATCAAGCAGGATCAGCTCGACTGGATCGAACTCAACGAAGCGTTCGCTGCGCAGGCGCTCGCGGTCATCGGCGACCTCGGCCTGGACAAGTCAAAGGTCAACCCGCTCGGTGGCGCGATTGCGCTGGGTCATCCGCTCGGTGCGACGGGTGCGATTCGCGTTGCCACGCTGCTGCACGGTATGCGCCGCCGCAAGCAGAAGTACGGCATGGTGACGATGTGCATCGGCACCGGTATGGGCGCGGCGGGTATTTTCGAAGCCCTCTGAAGATCTTCATAAAACGCTGCAGCACCCGACATGGCGCCCTCAAGGGCGCCATGTTTTTTTGAAGCGTCCACAAGAAAGCGCCCTCTTTCATGTCGGCGAGATAAACCCTGATCCAAAACGCCTGCCGATAGGCCGTCTTACCCTTGCTGCTGAAAACGAACAGGCGAATAATAAACGTGCTGCGACGCACAACCCCGGGCGCCGCATTTTGCGTGCACTTTCCAGACTTCGCCGCGCCTCGGTGTAGTACGGTTGCGCACGCCCCAGGAACGCATTCGTGACCGTCTTGAGTGAGGAAAAGGTCGACGCACCGGCGATGCTGCAGCCGGTGTTCCCTGATTACCGCGTCATTTCCCTGATCGTCGGCTGTGCAATTTTTCTCGAGCAGGTCGACGGCACCGTCCTCGCCACCGCTCTGCCCACCATGGCACGCGATTTTCAGGTGTCGGCACCGGCGATGAGCGTTGCCGTGACCAGTTACCTGCTTGCGCTGGCGATCCTCATTCCCGTCAGCGGCACAATTGCAGACCGCTTCGGTGCCAAGCGCGTATTCAATTCGTCGATTGTCGTTTTCATCATCGGCTCGATCCTCTGCTCGCTCACGCACAGCCTGCCGATGATGGTCGCGTCGCGGCTACTGCAGGGCACGGGTGGCGCGATGATGGCGCCAGTAGGACGCCTGGTGATTCTGCGCACCGTCGAACGCCGCCATCTGATTTCATCGATGACATGGACATTGATGCCCGCGATTCTCGGCACACTCGCCGGTCCGCCGCTCGGCGGTTTTATCGTCGAATATCTCGATTGGCGCTGGATCTTCTACATCAACGTGCCGATCGGCGTTCTTGGCTACTGGCTGGTTCGGCGATACATCCCGGTGGTGGAATGCGCCGTGCGGCCTTCGCGGTTTGATTGGCCCGGCTTTGCGTTGTGCAGTATCGGGCTTGGTTGCTTGCTGTTCGGACTGGAGCTGATCGGCGAGAACACCAACCTGTTTCACGCGTTGACCTTGATATCGCTGGGCACCGCGTCGCTGATGACATACGTCTGGTACGCCAAGCGCCGCGTCAATCCGGTGATGGATCTGACGCTGCTTCGCATCGACTCGTTCCGCTTGTCGGTCATTTCCGGTTCGCTGATGCGCATCACGCAAGGTGCGCAGCCGTTCCTGTTGCCGTTGCTGTTCCAGATCGGCTTCGGTTTCTCCGCGGTACGCAGCGGCCAGCTGATTCTGGCGACCTCGTTGGGCGCGCTGCTGGCACGCGGGTTCACCACACGCATTCTGCGCTGGGTCGGCTATCGCCGTGCCATGGTTTACAACGGCGTGCTCGCAAGCCTGGGGTATGCGGTCTGCGCGTTCTTCCAGCCTAACTGGCCGTTCTGGCTGATGTTCGGGCTGTTGGTGTGTTGCGGCGCGTTTATGTCGTTCCAGTTCGCTGCGTACAACACGGTGGCCTATGAAGCCGTCCCCACGGAACGGGTGAGCGTCGCCAACAGCTTCTATTCCACGCTGCAGCAGCTGATGCTCTCCATCGGCGTGTGTTTCGGTGCCCTGATCCTGAAATTCACGATGGCGCTGGCGAATAACGCCGAGCCCAGCCGGCTCAATTTTTCAGCCGCCTTCCTGATTGTTACCTTGATATCGCTCAGTTCCACCCGCTGGCATCGGGCGTTCGCCCACGATGCGGGGCATGAGATGAGCGGCCATCGTCAACGCTGACGAACGCCGCAACACACTGTTTCCCCGGCGACAGTTCTACACTGTCGCGACCGCCCTTATGTTTGCCTGCATCTGCCATGAAACCTAAGGTGTCCCCATGATCGAACATCGCCCCTTTGAAAGCCTTGGTGGAGCCGACCACGGCTGGCTCAAGGCCAAGCATCATTTTTCGTTCGCCAGCTACAACGACCCCAAGCGTATGGGCTGGGGTGCTTTGCGCGTGTGGAACGACGACATCATCGCGTCGCAAACCGGTTTCCCTCCGCATCCGCATGCGGACATGGAAATCATCACCTATGTGCGCGAAGGCGCCATCACGCATCGCGACAGCCTCGGCAATGAAGGCCGCACGGTCGCGGGCGATGTGCAGGTGATGAGCGCAGGCAGCGGCATCACCCACGCCGAGTACAACCTGGAGCCCGGTGACACGCGCATCTTTCAGATCTGGATCATTCCGGATGGTCGTGGTTTGCCGCCATCGTGGGGCACCAAACCGTTTCCGGCTGGCGAGCGCTCGGGGCGCTTTGTGCCACTCGCCAGCGGCTTCAAGGAAGACGGTGAGGCCCTGCCCTTGCGCACCGACGCACGCGTGCTGGGCGCAACGCTCAAGGCCGGGGAAACGACGAGCTATTCGCTGGCGAAAGATCGTTACGCTTATCTCGTTCCCGCAAAAGGCTCGGTTGACATCAACGGCACCCGACTGAATGCTCGTGATGGCGCGGCAATTCGCGATGAAGCGGTACTGGAAGTGAAAGCGCTTGAAGATACCGAACTCGTGCTGGTGGATTCGAGTCGATAAAACCACAAGGAGTTGCATGCATGCCGACGATGCACGCCATCGAAATCAGTCATCCCGGTGGGCCGGATGTGCTGCGTCTTACGCAGCGGCCTGTTCCGCAACCCGGTCCCGGCGAAGTACTGATCAAGGTGGCGGCATCGGGCGTCAACCGCCCTGATGTATTTCAGCGCATGGGCAAGTACGACCCGCCGCCGGGCGCTTCGGACTTGCCCGGGTTGGAGGTGGGTGGCGAGTTGATTGACGGCGACTTCAGTGGCTACAACCCGTTCGGGTTGAAGCCGGGCGATTTCGTCTGCGTGTTGCTGACAGGTGGCGGTTACGCGCAATACGCGGTGGCACCGCTCGCTCAATGTTTGCCGCTTCCTGAAGGATTAAACCCGCTCGAAGCGGCGTCGTTGCCTGAAAATTACTTCACCGTCTGGACCAACGTCTTCGACCGCGGCCGCCTGGGGCTCAACGAAGATGGTTTGCCGGAGAGCCTGCTTGTGCAAGGCGGGTCCAGCGGCATTGGCGTCACCGCGATTCAGCTGGCTCATGCGTTAGGCCATCGTGTCTTTGCCACCGCAGGCAGCGACGACAAATGCCGCGCTTGCGAATCGCTCGGCGCCGAAGCCATCAATTACCGCACGGAAGATTTTGTCGAACGCATCAAGACGTTGACCGACCGTTGCGGCGTGGATGTGATTCTCGACATGGTCGCGGGCGATTACATTCCGCGCGAAATGGACGCGCTCGCCGACAACGGTCGACTTGTACTCATCGCCACACTCGGCGGCGCGAAGACGACCATCGATGTTCACAAGTTGATGCAGCGTCGAATCAGCATTACCGGTTCCACGTTGCGCCCACGATCCGTGGCTTACAAGGCGGCCATTGCAGCGAATCTGTACGAACATGTCTGGCCGCTCTTTGCGGAAAAACGTCTGCACCCGGTTATCCACGAAATATTTCCTGCACATGAAGCGCCGCGCGCGCATGCATTGATGGAAAGCAGTGCGCACATCGGCAAGATCCTCTTACGCTGGTAGTGCACAAAAAAACGGGCGCCGAAGCGCCCGTGTCAATGCAGCGAAGGCTCACCAGGAAAGGCACCTTCACCGCTGACCCATGATTTCGGTTACCACACCATCGAAGCACCGAAGCCCACACCCACATCACCCTGCGTGGTACCGGTGAGGCTACCCTTCAACACCCAGCGGCCGCCCGGCGTAATGGTGGACATACCCACCGCGATCGCCGCCTGACCATTGAACGCACCGACACCAGCACCGACCGAGCTTTGATTCGGCTGATACGCCTGCGGGATGTTCGTCATGGCGATGGCGCCTGCCGTACCCGCATCCGCATGCCGACCAACGCTGGTGATACGGCTATTCAACTGACTGGCCTTCTGGTCGACGTAGCTCTGCGCCCAGTTCTGTGATGACTGCAGCTGCGACACATTCACGGCGTCCGTTGCATTCACGCCTGCCGCCACGTTGGTGATCGTGCGCTCGTTACCCGCCGAACCCACCGACACGCTGTTGGCCTGCGTGGCGACCGATCCGGCACCCAATGCGACCGAGTTAGTCGCGTTGGAGGCCACCGAAGCACCCTGACCCACCGCCGTGCCCGACGCCGCGTTGACGCTGCTGCCCGACCCGACCGCTGTGCCGTTCGAGGCCGACGACGCCACTGTCGCATTGTTGCCCACGGCCACGCCGTTGCTGGCATTCACACTAGCGCTGGAACCCAATGCCGTACCGCCGGTGTTGCTGGCAACGGCATTGCTACCGACCGCCGTGCTGTTGTCGCCCGTCGCTTGTGCACTGTCGCCCACTGCGGAAGCGTTATCACCCGTGGCCGCCGTGTTGTAACCCAGCGCGACGCCTGTGGTGTCGCCCACATTAGCGGCTGCCGACGGCTGTGCACTGGCGTTGGCCGCTACGTAATCCGGAGTACCACCGCCGCTGCCGCCATCGTTCTCCAGCGTAGTCACGCGGTTGTCGATATTCGTCACCTGACCGTTGACGGTGTTGATCTGATTCTGCAGGTCGGTCTGCAAACCGGACAGCTGACCGAAGTTCACCGCGTCATACTGATTAACGCCATTCGCAACGTTGGTGAGCACCACCGGAGCCGCTGCACCCATACCACCCAGCGTTACCTGACCACGGTTGGTGCCAGGGTCGTAAACCACAGCGTCCATCGTGTTGCCGTTGTCATCGACCAGGCCCGCCGACTTCAGCTGCGCCACGTTCACAGCATCGGTATCTTCCGTACCCGCCGCGACATTGGTGATCTGACGCTCCTTGCCGGCACTCCCCACAGAGACCGTGTTGGCACGATCGGCGACGGAGCTGACACCCAAGGCAACCGAATTGTTTGCAGTAGCTTGTGCATTCACACCCAGCGCCGTACTCGATGAACCTGTTGCCTGAGCACCGAAGCCCACAGCCGTACCAAAGTCGCCCGTCGAGTTGGCGTAAGCACCGACGGCGGCACTGGCCAAACCCGTGGCCTGCGCGCTATCACCCAGCGCCGTACCGCCGGTGCTGGCTTGCGTGTTCGCACCAATCGCGGTGTTGGTGATCGGAGTACCGGCATATCCCGGAATATTCGCGCCGGCCACACGGCCTTCGCTAAGCGATGCGGTGGCACCTTGACCCACGGCAACCGAGCGTTCGGCAGAGGCCGAGGCACTAGCACCTACAGCCACCGAGTTTTGACCACCTGCCGAAGCGTCGTCTGTGCCATCGTTCTTGCCATTAGCCTGGAAGTAACGCGTGCTGGCGGCAACGCCGTTTTGCAGATTGGTGATGTCGGTGGTGTTCTGGCTCACCTGCTGATTGGTCGCGTACAACTGCGAACCGTTCACCGCATCAGTACTAGTCGCGGACAGGCTGCCCTGGGCCACATTAGTGATCTTGGTGCCACCCGTCAGGCCGCCATCGGTCGAGACAGGGCCACCCATCGTGACGCTACCGTAGTTCGGCGTGCCATCGGCGTTCTCGTCATAGGTCACCGCTGCAACGGCATTGCCATCGTTGTTGATCAGGCCGGATGACTTCAGCTGGGCCACGTTGACCGCATCGGTGTCGCCGGTACCCGCGGCGACGTTGGTGATCCGACGCTGGTTGCTGGCGCTACCTACGGAAATGGTGTTGGCAACGTTGGCCACGCTGTTGGGGCCGATCGCCGTCGCGTTTTGCGCCGTTGCCTGAGCGCTGTTACCAATCGCCGTTGCGCCGACAACGGCGGCCACACTGTTGGCGCCGATCGCCGTAGAGTTTTGCGCAGGTGCCTGAGCGCCGGCACCGATCGCCGTTGCATTCGCCTGGGTTGCAACAGTGTTAGCGCCCAACGCGGTAGCTTGAGTAGCAGAGGCCAACGCACTGGCACCCACAGCCACCGCGTTTTGACCCGTTGCAGACGCATCATCCGTACCATCGTTCTTGCCATTGGCCTGGAAATAACGCGTGCTGGCAGCGACGCTATTCTGCACATTGGTGATGTCCGTGGTGTTCTGGCTCACCTGCTGATTGGTCGCGTACAACTGCGAACCGTTCACAGCATCCGTGCTCGTACTCGACAATTCGCCCGCAGCGACATTGTGCAACGCCACTGGCGCAGTCGCTGTAGCACCACCCAGCGTCACACTGCCATGCGAGCTGTCGTCGTACATGACGGCATCGGCCATCTGACCTTGCAGCGTAGTGATGTCGCCTTCGTTGATGGTTACACGGTTGCCAAGGTTGGTGATGTCAGAGGTGTTCTGACCCACTTGCTGATTGGTCGTGTACAGCTGCGAACCGTTCACAGCATCCGTACTTGTGGCAGACAATGTGCCAGCTGCCACGTTATGGATCGCCACCGGACCGGTCGACTGACCGTTGCCCATGGTCACGCTGTTGTAGTTCGGCGAGCCGTCGGCGTTCTGATCGTAGGTCACCGCAGCGACAGCGTTGCCGCTGCCGTCGATCAGGCCGCTTGCTTTCATCTGCGATACATTCACCGCGTCGGTGTCGGCCGTGCCGGCTGCGACGTTGATGATTTGGCGCTCGCTGCCCACTGCGCCGACAGAGACGACACCGGTACGCGTACCCACGTCCGAATTCGTACCCAGTGCGACAGAGTTGGTGGTGTTGGCGTGAGCACCTGAGCCCAAAGCAACGGCATTGTCCGCATTGGCTTGCGAACTGAGACCCATGGCGATGGCATTTTCGCCAGCTGCCGTGACTTGGTATCCGAAGGCCATGGAGCCGGTGCCAGTGGCGTTGGAACTCCACCCCATGGCAAAGCTCTTGTCCGCACTAGCATGAGCGCCGCCGCCAATGGCCGTAGCGGCATCGCCCGTTGCCGTACTGTTTGTACCGATCGCGGTCGCGTTGGTACTCGTTGCCTGTGCGCTCTGACCAATGGCTGTAGCCCAACCACCGGTTGCTTGAGCACCCGCGCCGATGGCTTGTGAATATTTGCCAGCGGTTGAATAAGCACCAATCGCGACGCTGGCGTTGGCCGTCGTCGATGCATGATCACCGATGACAACCGTATTTCCCGTGGCGGCCGAAGCGGTATTACCAATGACCACGCTGCAGCCATAAGCGCCGGCGGGCAAGCTGGGATCGGCAGTACAAGCCGATGCACCGGCTGCGTTATCACCCAACACGACATTGCCGGCATTGCCCTGGGTCACGTTGTTGCCCAGGGTCTGCGCGCTTGCATAACCGGTAAAGCCCACACCCGCGACAGCGGCTGTCAGTGCAATCAATGACGCCATCGAGCGGGTCGACTTTTTCTTGCGGCCTTTGGCCAATTCGGATGCCACTACCCACTTACCGGTGGCGGCGTTCCAGACGATGCGATAGATGGTGTTCATACGATGGTTTCCTGGTGAGTTTGGATGAGATTCGGACGCACCTTTTGTTGCCCGATCGTTTGATCACGCAACGATTCCATTCGATGAAGAAGAGACGATTCCGTTAGATGCGCCGGCATCGCGGTGATGTCGCGAGGCCACACCAGGAATGCTAGGAAAGAGGCCTTCTCGGACCTATCGGACCAGACCTAATTTGCGCTAGTACTAGTCTTAAATTTGCGCCCACTGAGATAAAACGCTCCTTTCCGGGGGCGTCGATACAGGCAATGCGTCTTAGCGCTTACTTGCTACGCTTACCTTTACGCCGCTTTTTTTTGCTGACGACATAATCGGCGGCGGATTCGGCAATCATTCGCGCCGTCGGATTTTCAGATTCGCGGCACTGGCTGGACCAATACTCCATCAACGACCGTTGCCGCTGCGGCGAGCCGTACATGAAATTGTTGAATTGCTCGGAAAATGCAAGACGTTGCGCCCTGTCGAGCAGGCCGAACCCGAGTAGTACGGTTGATACTTCCGTATCGTACGAGTCGTCCACGATGCATGCCTCTGTGCAAGGAGGGCCGCCCCGAATCGGTCCTGAAGTACACAAAGGCTATCCACGTGATTGAAGGCATGCTATCGGACAGCGCCGATCACACACAGCATGCGCACGCACACGACGTCAGTCGTTACTTACATCTTCGTCGGATTGACGTGCTTTTTGCCGCGATGTTTGCGACGCGGAAACAAGGCCGTGTGCAACGGCGTATTTGAATACATCTGCATCGCGCTGAAGACCAAGTTTCTTCATGGCCGCCATTTTTTGTGCGCTGATGGTTTTGCTGCTGCGGCCGGCGCGCGCGCCGATTTCGGATACCGACAATCCCTCTGCATAAAGGCGCAGCACTTCGGTTTCTCGCTTGCTCAGTTGCGGCGACGGATTGGCCGTGTCTGCATCAGAAACAGCTCGCTCAAGAATTTGTGCTACCCGTGGCGAGACATAGCTGCCCCCGGCAAAAGCCGTACCAATGGCGGATTCAAGATGTTGAAGATCGTCGGATTTACTGACGATCCCAACGGCACCCAAGTCACGAATTCCTTGCATCACTGCGTCGTTCTCGATACCGGTGAGCACGACGAGGCGCGTAGCAGGAAAACGGCGCTTGAGGAAGCGCAATAACGACAAACCATCGCCATAACGCCCGCCAGGCATCGAAAAATCCGTTACTACAACATCGCAGGCCGATCCGGTCAGCAAGGCCACCAAGTCTGTTGAGCTGGTAACCGCTCCAATAAGGGAGATACCGTTGAGTCCGGTCAACAAATGCTCCATGCCGGCCAGTAAGGTCGGATGGTCATCGGCTACGGCAACCCGTATGGTCAATCCCTGGTCCTCGCAATGTCACAAACCCGCGGCACGGCATTGTCTAAACTAGCACAGCCCCTGTATGCGCGGCCTGACTGAAGCTGACGTCTAGTACTACGATTATCCCACTGGGCAAGCGCTAATATCCTCAGGCTATGCGATGAATAGGCGCCACCGGAATGGACACTCACATTCGAGTCGTAGTGGCCGACGACCATCCGGTGATACGGATGGGCATCGAGGCGTTGCTCGACGATATATCTTCCCTCGAACGGATTGGCTCGGCTGCCGATTCGACGCAGCTTGTTGCACTGCTGGACTCTCAGCCATGCGACGTCCTGGTAACCGATTACGCCATGCCGGGCGGTGATTACGGTGATGGCATGGAGCTGATTACCTTCATCCGTCAGCGTTATCCCGATTTGCGCATCATTGTGCTGACCGGCATGGAAAAGCTGGCGTTGATTCGCAGCCTGATGACGCATGGGGTCAACGCCATTCTCAGCAAGACCGACGATATGTCGCATTTGCGCGCGGCTATACAAGCTACGCGTACGGGTCGCCGTTACTACTCGCCACGCATTTCCAGCATGCTCAAAGCATTGCCGGCGACAGGCTCTGCACGTCTGTCGCAACGGGAATCGGAAGTTATCGCGCTATATGTCGGGGGCGACAGTATCAACGTCATTGCCGAAAAATTGCAGCGAAGCAAGCAGACCATCAGCACGCAAAAAGTCAGCGCGATGCGCAAGCTTGGTATCGAGACCGATGCTGATCTTTTCAAATATGCGATTGAGCTTGGGCTGACACGTAAGTCGCCGGCGGAATAGAAATGTAATTTGCGAGAAGGTCGCTTGGTTGCTCGTCATTCCGGCGTAGGCCGGAATCCAGTAACGGCAACGCATAATATGTAAACGCAGTTATGCAGCTTTTCGACACTGGATTCCGGCCTGCGCCGGAATGACGAGCAAAAGAGCCTCGGGGCATTTAAGCCTGGGAAAATGGGAAGGCCAGTACGTCACCAATCTTGTCCGTCCCCGCCAAGCACATCAGCAAGCGCTCAATACCGAGCGCGACACCCGCACATTCAGGCATCTTGCCAAGCACTGCAAGCAGTTGCTCATCAATCGGCATCTCCCGCAAACCACGCTCGCGCCGGCGCGCGTTATCGCGCTGAAAACGCGCGCGCTGTTCCGATGGATCGTTGAGTTCCTGATAACCGTTCGCCAGCTCGTAAGGCCCAAGATACAGCTCGAAGCGTTCTGCCATCGGCGGATCGCCCGGACGTATACGAGCCAGTGCCGCCTGGCTCGCCGGAAAGTCGTGAATGACGGTGATGCGATCGAGCGGAAACGCCGGTTGCAATTTGTGCGTGATTAGCAAATCCAGCCAATCATCACGCGTGAGTCCCGACGGCTCGATGTTGTATTCGGCAAGCGGTGCACGCAACTCGTCAATCTCGGCATGCAATGGATCAAGCAATAACTCATCGATAAAAAATTGACGATAGCCTTCGATCAAGACTTCCGCTCGACGCCCAACCATGGCCAGCGCGGATTCGACCAGCGTAATCGTCTCTTCCATCAGTTGCCGGTGGCTCCAACCAACGCGGTACCACTCCAACATGGTGAATTCGGGGTTATGCCGCTCGCCGGCTTCACCGTTGCGAAAAACGCGGCCCAGCTCGTAGCAATCGCCCACGCCATCGGCGAGCAAACGTTTGAGCGGATGCTCCGGTGATGTGCGCAGCCAGCGTTCGCGCGCACCGGCATCGATGTGACCACTGAAAGGCGCGGTAAAACTTTCGATGTTCGGGTCCGTGTTACCTGCTGCGGAAAGTATCGGCGTTTCCACTTCCAGCACGTTGCGCTCGGCAAAGAACGCACGAATCAGCGCGTACAGTTGCGCGCGTCCCTGCAAGCGCCGGCGAAATGGCGTGACGACCAAATTGGCGTCCATGGCTATGATGTCCCGTGCGTCTTGAAAAGTTTGAGCAGCCGATCTTCGTCCCATACCTCGATACCGAGCTCTTGAGCTTTGTCGAGCTTCGAACCTGCCTCTGCACCTGCCACCACGAAACTGGTTTTCTTCGATACGCTGCCGGCAACCTTTGCGCCTAGCGCTTCGAGTTTCTCCTTGGCTTCGTCGCGCCCCATGCTCCCCAGCGTGCCTGTGAGAACCGCCGTCTGACCTTCCAGGGGCAGTTTTCCCGATGAGGCCGCCTTTTGAGACGTCGCTGCAAGCAAATGGTTCATCGCCTGCTCGGCCTCATGCAATGCCTTGCGGTTGTCTTCGTCGGCTAGGTATTCCTCAAGACTGGATGCCGCGTTCTGCGGAAGACCCGCCGGTATCCAGTGCTTGCTGCCACCGCTATGCAATTTGCTTACGGTAGAAAAATGTTCTGCTAACAGTTCGGCGTTACGCCGGCCGACGCCATTAATGCCGGCATTTTCGAGCAGGGTCGCCAAGCTCAGTTTCTGGTGCAGCTTGGGCGACGGGTCCGATTCATCCGTCAACGTGATGCCGGCTTTCAGCAGCGCGTCCACGACAGTGCGATTGCCATCCTGTTTGAAGAACGCGGCGATGGAACCCGCGACCTCGTTGCCGATGTCGGGCAGCTCACGCAATACACCCGCAGGCATGCTGCGTACCCACTTGAGGCTACCGAGCCAGGTGGCGAGCGTCTTTGCAGTGCTCTCGCCGATGTGCACGATGCCCAGTCCATAAAGAAAACGCGCAAGGGTTGTCTTCTTGCTGTCTTCAATAGCGTCGATAAGGTTTTCAGCCCACTTGGTGGCGATCTTGCCGGCCTTGACCGTTTCGGGCGTAGTTCCATCGCGCTCGTCGGCACGTTGTTTCATTTCAAGAAAATCATCGAGCTTTAACTTATAGAGATCGGCGGGCGTGTGCACGTAACCGAAATCCACGAGTGCATCGACAAAGCGTTCGCCGATACCTTCGATATCCATCGCACGGCGCGATGCGAAATGAATCAATGCCTCCTTGCGTTGCGCAGCGCAAATCAGCCCACCGGAGCAACGCCATGCAGCTTCACCCTCCTCTCTCACCAACGCGGAGCCGCACACCGGACAATGCGTGGGCATATGCCAGGGCTTGGTTTTGGCTGGCCGCTGATCGAGTACCACGCGCACGACTTCAGGAATGACGTCGCCCGCACGACGCACGATAACGGTATCGCCGACGCGGACATCCAGTCGCGCCACCTGATCGGCGTTGTGCAACGTCGCGTTGGTGACGGTAACTCCCGCGACTTGCACCGGCGTCAGGCGCGCAACGGGGGTTGCCGCACCCGTACGACCTATCTGGATTTCAATCGCATCCACGATCGTGCTTTGTTCCTGCGCCGGGAATTTGTGCGCAATCGCCCAGCGCGGTGCGCGCGCGACGAAACCCATTTCGCGCTGACCGGCGTAATCGTCCAGCTTGTACACAACACCATCGATGTCATAAGGCAGTTTGTCGCGCTTGGCGCCGATGCGTTTGTAATACTCGATAAGGCCATCGAAACCTTTCGCAACACCAACCTCCGGCGAAACAGGAAAACCCCACTCGCGTAATTTCTGCAAGGTTTTCGAATGCGTCGACGGAAGCTCGCCACCTTCCACGGCGCCCACGGCATAGGCAAAGAAGCTGAGCTTGCGCTTGGCCGTGATCGCAGGATCAAGTTGTCGTAACGAACCTGCCGCGCCATTGCGCGGATTGGCCAGAGGCTTCTCGTCATGCTCGCGTGCGTACGCATTGAAGGCTTCGAAATCCCTGCGCAACATAATGATTTCGCCGCGCACTTCCAGCACACGCGGCCAATCGTCACCGCGCAAGCGCAATGGCACTGCGCGCACGGTACGAAGGTTGTTGGTGACGTCTTCACCTGTTTCGCCATCGCCACGTGTGGCACCTTGCACGAACACGCCTTTCTCGTAGCGCAGGCTGATCGCCAGGCCATCCAGCTTGGGTTCGACCGAGAACACCGGATTGCTGCGACCCAAAGTCTGCTCGATGCGGCGCTCGAAATCAGCGATCTCGCGATAGCGCTCCCGATCATTGTCGCCTTCGAGCTCGAACGCGTTGCTCAAGGACAGCATCGGCAATGCATGGCGCACTTCCGCAAAGCCGCCGGCAGCGCGCGCTCCGACGCGGCGCGTGGGCGAGTCGGGTGTGATCAAATCCGGATGACTCGCCTCCAGCGCTTCCAGCTCGCGCATGAGTTTGTCGTAGTCGGCGTCTGGAATCTCCGGATCGTCGAGCACGTGGTAGCGGTAATTGGCGTGTTCAATAAGCTGGCGGAGTTCGTCCGCGCGCTGTGCTGGCGAAGATGCTGACGATTTGCTCATGCCCGAAGTGTAACGATTCGTGAGTTTGCGGATGAAAGTCGTGCCTGGAACATCAGCGTGCGGCGAACAAGGTACAGCCCGTTAGCGACGTCAGACGCGTGCCTTTCTGCAGGGTTCCATGGTTGCCAGAAAGGCTGCGTTCAAGCAATTAGCTGCCATAGCAGGTATCATAACGCCTATGCCGCCGTCCCCTGCCGTATCCACCGCCACCGCTGATGCGGCTCTCGCGGATATCGGTACGCGAGCCTCCCGGGAGCGTTACATTGGCCTGATCTGGCTGGTGTCTGCCGCATTCTTTATGCAGGCGCTGGACTCCACGATCGTCAACACGGCCGTCCCTGCCATCGCCAGCGCGTTGAACGAAACGCCGCTGAACATGCGCAGCGCGCTCACCAGTTATGTGCTGACGCTGGCGATCCTCATCCCGGCCAGCCCCTGGCTGTGCGACCGCTTCGGCACGCGACGCGTATTTGGCGTAGCCATCGGCACCTTTGCCATCGGCTCGTTGTTATGCGGCCTCTCCCAGACACTTCCCGAACTGGTATTAGCGCGTGTGCTGCAAGGTTGTGGCGGCGCCGCGCTCATGCCGGTGGGTCGTTACGTCCTGGTTCGCAGTATCGACAAACGCGACTTCGTCCAAGTGATGAGCACGGTCGCAACGTTCGGCTTACTTGGCTCGGTGCTTGGGCCGCTGCTCGGCGGCGTGCTGGTGCAATACACGAGCTGGCGTTTGATCTTTCTGATCAATGTGCCGGTAAGCATTGTGGGAATGTGGCTCAATCACCGCGAAATGCCGGAATACCGGCTGGATACAGCCAATCGTTTCGATCTGTTCGGATTTCTGCTGTTTGCGGCAGCCTCCGCATTGCTGCTGGCTGCGTCGGAATTTGCAGCGGACGAAAACATCCGCTGGGTTGAAATGGGTTCGCTCGTCGTGATGGCTGTCCTGTTTGGATTCGCCTATGTCTGGCATAGCCGCCGCACGGATCATCCGGTGGCGGATCTGCGCTTGCTGCGGGTACGCAGCGTATGGGTTGCGCTGTCGGGCAACTTGCTCACACGGCTGGGCGTCAGCGGCATGTTTCTGCTGATCGTGTTGTTCCTGCAGGTGGGCTGCGGATGGTCGCCACTTATGGCGGGCCTGATGATGGTGCCGCAGGCGCTGGGCTCGATCAGTGCGAAGTGGCTGGTCAATCGCATGCTTATCCGTTTTGGCTATCGACGCCTGCTGTTCGCCAATACGCTGATCGTCGCGCTATCGATTGCGATGTTCGCGCTGCTTGGCCCCGAAACACCGATGGCGCTGATTGCGTTGCTGGTGTACGTCTACGGCGGTTTCATGGGCATGCAATACACGGTCATGAACACGCTTATCTATACGGACCTGGACGTCAAATATGCCTCGATGGCGTCGTCCATGGCATCGACTACGCAATACCTCTCGATGAGCTTCGGCATTGCGATGGCCACCCTGCTGATGCAAGCATTCCTGCATGGTCAGGGTAGTCATGCCTACGTGGTCGCATTCCGCTGGACCGTCATCGTGCTGGCTGTCGTCACGGCTGTCGCCAGCCGCGTGTTTGCCCGACTCGACAAGACACCGAAAACGCCTGCCCCATCCACCCCTTGAGCGAGTAGCATGGCCCAAATGCTCATGATCGATGGATGCCGACCATGCACCATGCCAATGAAATTCTACTCTCGCTGTTTATCGTCTTCGTGGCGGCACAGCTCGGTGCCGAGATTGCGCAACGACTGAAATTGCCGGGCGTGGTGGGTGAAATCGCTGCGGGTTGTGTCATTGGCCCATCGTTACTTGGCTGGATTACCCCGGAGCAGATTGCTTCCGGAACGCCCCTGGATGTGCTGTCCGAGATTGGCGTGGTGCTGCTGCTCTTCTCCGTCGGTCTCGAAACGCGGCTGGAAGATCTTAAGAAGGTTGGCAAGTCTGCGATGCTTGTTGGGATACTTGGCGTGCTGCTGCCATTTGGCATGGGCGGTTTCTGGGCGCACGCAAGCGGATATCCCTGGGGCAAATCGCTTTTTGTCGCTGCCGCATTTGTCGCAACGTCGGCCGGCATTACAGCCCGCGTATTGCAGGAACTGGGCGTGCTGCAGCGCGTAGAAAGCAAGGTCATTCTTGGCGCGGCGGTCATCGATGACATCCTTGCGATGTTGCTGTTAGGCGTTGTCGTGTCGTTGCAAGGCGGCGAAGGCTTCGACCTTTTCCATCTAGTCGCCGTACTCGCTGGCGCCATCGGCTTTATCGCCGTCATCGGCTGGGGCGGCACACGCGTCATGCGCTGGAACTCGACGTGGCTTGAAAAGCCCCGCAGTGTGTATTCGCCCTTATTGATCGTGCTAGCGCTGTGCCTGGGGCTCGCCTACGTATCCACGCTGTTCGGATTGGCGGCGATCATCGGCGCCTTCCTCGCCGGCATGATTGCTTCGGAGACACGTCAGCAACATACGCTGGAACAGCAGATTCAACCGTTGCTTGCACTACTCACGCCATTCTTCTTCGTCCTGACGGGCAGCAAGATCGATCTACATCAGCTTGCCAATGCGGATGCATTGATCGCACTGGCCGTGGTCACCGTCATTGCGATCATCTCCAAACTGCTGGGTGGCTTTCTCGGCGCACTGTCACTGGGCCGGATGGGCGCAGCCATTGTTGGCTTCGGGATGGTGCCGCGTGGTGAAGTCGGCGTGGTGATTGCCAGCCTTGGTCTTGCCGCTGGTGTATTCAACGATCAGATGTACGCGATCATCGTCGCAATGTCGTTACTGACAGCCATGGTTACGCCGCCGATTCTCGCGTGGCTGCTACGACGAACGGTCAGCGAAACCAACGTTCAACCGCGCGACGCTTGATAAGCGTACAGCGCCGCCTGGCGCGATTCGCCAAGATCGATCATCGGCGATGGATAACCTCTGCGTTTAAGCAACTCACCGTCTTTCCAGGGCTCATGCAGCAATGCATCGGGTAAGTCGCGAAGTTCCGGCAACCACCGGCGCAAATAAACACCTTTGGCATCGAACTTCTGCGCCTGCGTGACCGGGTTGAAGATACGAAAATACGGGGCCGCATCAGCTCCGCATCCGGCGACCCATTGCCAACCTAGCGTGTTATTGGCCAAGTCGGCATCGACCAGCGTGTCCCAAAACCAACGCGCGCCGTGATGCCAATGGATGCGCAAATTCTTGGTCAGGAAACTGGCCACTACCATGCGCACGCGATTGTGCATCCAGCCGGTATGCCAAAGCTCGCGCATACCCGCATCGACCAGCGGAATGCCTGTTCTACCCTGTTGCCAACGCTCGAGTCGCACCTTGTTTGCAGGCGCCCATTTGAAGCGCTCGAATTTCGGATTGAAGTTTTCCGTGGGTGTCTTCGGAAAGTGATACAACAGGTAATGCGCAAATTCGCGCCAACCCAATTCGCGCAGGTACGGCTCGATGTCCGGCCGCTTTTTCGGATCGCGCTTTCGCAGCAGATTAGATAAGCCGTGATGAATCTGCCGCGGCGATATCTCGCCAAAATGCAGATGCGGCGACAACCTAGACGTACCGTGCCGTGCCGGCAGGTCGCGCGCCGTTGCGTAGTCACTCACGGCGTCATCGGCGAACAATTCCAGCATGCTGCGCGCGCCTGACTCGCCAGGCGTCCACGCTTCGAGCATGCCTTGGTCCCAGGCAATCTTCGGCGATAGTTCAAGCGATGAAAGCGATACGCCGTTCTTGATTGACGCAACACGAAGCGGAGACGGAACCGGTAAAGGTTCCGTCTCTTCAAGCATGGTGCGCAATTTACGCCAGTAAGGCGTAAAGACCCGATAAGGTTGCTCTTCATTCGTCAGCAACTGCCACGGCTCTTGCCATAACGCGCCGTTGAAGCTGTGAACCTCAATGCTCTGCTCTCGCAACGCGGCTTTGATGCGCTTGTCACGTTCAATAAACGCCGGTTCGTACAAGCGGTTCCAATAAACCGTATCGGCACCGCTTTGCTTTACGATTTCAATGAGCGACTTAAGACTGTCGCCCGTGCGGATATGAAGGGAACCGTGGCGTTCGCGCAACTCAGCATCCAACGCCTGCAACGCGTGATGCAGCCACCAGCGGCTAGCTGCTCCTGGCGCCCAGTCACCCTCCTCATCCGGCGCATGGATATAAAGCGGCACCACCTCGGCATGATGGGCGCACGCCTGATGAAGCGCGGGATTGTCGCTTAGACGAAGATCGCGTCGGAACCAGACAATGGCAGTACTCATGCCATCAGTGTGATGATTTTTGCGTAGAAGGCAAAGCTTTATCTCTGGCCGATGTGCTCACGAGACCATCACACCGGCTGACTGGATTTTCCCCGGCGCATAAGCGTCGCATACAGCACGGGCATCACCAGCAAGACCAACGGCACCTGTACCAGCATGCCCGCGATGATGGCCACAGCCAGCGGCTGTTGCATCTGCGATCCGCTGCCCAGCGCTAATGCTAACGGCGACAGCGTAAGAATGGCCGCGAGTGTCGACATCAGGATCGGGCGCGTGCGGAACTGTGCGGCGGCGAGCAATGCATCGTGAAGCGGCAGTTTTCCGGATGTTTCTTCCAGCTCCGAGAAATAGAAGATCGCCACTTCCGTCACGATGCCGACAATCATGGTCATGCCCATCATCGCGGAAATATTGAGTTCTATCCCGGTCACCCATAGGCCGATAAACACGGCACCCATCGCCAACAACGGCATGGCGAGGATGGCCAGCGCAATGCGAAAGCTTTCATACAAAAACAGAAGCAATGCAAATACCAGCGCAATAGCGGCAAGCAGCACAACCGTCAGCCCTCGAAAGGCTTCCTGCTGCTGTTGGTACAAACCGCCAAGCTGGTAATACATGCCTTTAGGCAACAATCCCGGCTTGGCGAGCATGGCTTTCACATCATCAATGGTCGCGCCCATACTGCGACCCGCAATGCGACCCGTAACCGCCACCATGCGTTTGAGGTTGTTGCGGGTGATCTCCGGCTGGCCTTGCACCACTTGCAGCGTCGCCACTTGCGATAGCGGCAACAGATGGCCATCGGCCGCGCGAATCGGCAATGCAGACACGTCTTCCAGATGCTTGGATGACGACACCGGCAATCGCACGCGCACGCCGACGACTTTGCCTTCGGCAGGCAATTGCGCCGCAACCGTACCGTCGATAGCGGCGGTCACCTGATCAGTGACCGCTGCAGGATCGAGACCTTGCAACGCTGCCTTGGCGGGATCGACGGTCATCGTCAACGCATCGCCTGCGGGATTGATGCCGTTGAGCACACCATTCACGCCATTGATCTTGCCAAGCGCGTCGGCCACATGCTGTGCCGTGTCATTCAGTTCATCTGCGTTGTCGCTGTAGAGCTGAATTTCGATCGGCTCGGGCACGGCAACCAAGTCGCCGATCATGTCTTCCATCAGCTGCGATACATCCACATCGAGACCCGGCACCTTTTGCTCGGCCTCCTTGCGAATATCGTTCATCACATCTTCGGTAGACGGACGCGAGCCATTTTTCAGGCGCACGAAGATATCGCCTGTGTTGGCCTCGGTCAGGCCATCGCCCAACTGCAAGCCGGTACGACGCGAATAGGTGTCCACATACGGGTTGGCGCGAATGATCGCTTCGACCTGATTGAGCAAACGCCCGGTTTCTTCCAGCGATGTACCGGGCTTGGAAATGTAGTCGAAGGTGAAACCGCCTTCGTCCATTGCAGGCATAAAGCCGGTACCGACACGGTTGTATGCAAGTACACCGACAACCAGCAAGGGAATGACAATCACCAACACCCACACCGGTTGCTTGAGCCAACGTTGCAAGGTGCCTTGATACCGCGTCATCGCACGCTGTGAGAATTTGCCTGGCGCATGATCGGCGACATGCTTGCGGTCAAGCAATCGCTCGGAAAGCAGGGGCACGACCACCCATGTCAGCAGATACGAAATAACCAGCGCACTCGCCATCGTCAACGACAGCGCCTTGAAGAACGCACCGGTGACACCGGTGAGAAATGCCAACGGCAGAAAGATCACGACCGTCGCAGCGCTGGAACCCGTCAGCGGCCGTGTGAATTCCCATGCCGCATGCGCGATACGTTCACTGACTTCGCCTCGCACATCACGCAGGCGCCGCATGATGTGCTCAAGCATCACGATGACGTCGTCGATGATCAAGCCAACCGCGGCCGCCATGCCACCCAGCGTCATCATGTTGAAGCTCATGCCGAGCACATGAAGCAGCAAGACGGTGATGGCCAGCACTGCTGGCACGACGAGCATCGCAACGATGATCACGCGCGTATTGCGCAAGAAGACAAAAAGCACCAGACCGGCCAGCACGATACCGACGAGAATCGCGTCTCGCACACTTCCGGCCGCGCCCGTCACCAGCTGCGACTGGTCATACCAGTTGGCGACCTGCACGCCAGCGGGCATCTGCGCCGCATAATCGTGCAGGCGCTGCTTGACGTCGCTCGCGATCTGTACGCTGTTGCCATCAGGCTGCTGAAAGATCTGCATCAGCACGGCGTCCTGACCGTCGGCCGTGACGCGAATCCACTGTGGAACGTGGCTGAGCGTCACATCGGCAATATCGCCAAGCCGTACAACGCCATGACTATCCGCGCGAACCACGATGCCGCGTAACGCGGCAATAGTGGAAGGCTGATTTTCAGCCAGCAGCAAATACAGCTTGTAGTGATCAGATACGTGACCCATCGCCTCGATAGTCGCCGCGTGACTGACGGCGTTGGCGACATCGGTCAGGCTCAGGTCCTGCGCACGCAGGCGATCTGGATCGACGTCAGCGTGAAACTCGGCGACTTCGCCACCTTGCACGCCGACGTGCGCAACACCAGGGATACTGCTGAGCAACGGGCGCAACTGATACTGCGCCAAATCGTACAGCGCGCTCGGTGACACCGTATGCGAGCGCAAGCTGTACGCAAGCATCGGGTACGTGGTCGGGTCCATGCGCCGGCTGCTGAGCTGCGTACCCGCGGGAAGCTCGGGCAGAACCTGACTGGCCGCCGCATTCACATCGCCCAACGCACGGCTCATGTCCGTGCCCCAATCGAAGGTGACTTCGATATCGGCACTGCCGCGGCTGGTGGTGGAACGCACGTCGCGCACACCGGGCACGCGTCGCAATGCATCTTCGATAGGCGTGGTGACTGCAATCGCCATCTGATCGGCTGGACGGTCGCCAGCATCGATCGTCAATTGCACACGCGGAAAGGCGACGTTCGGAAACAATGCCACCGGCATGTAAACGGCACTTGCGATGCCGCCTATCGCCAACATCAAAACCAGAAACAACAGCGAACGCCGATGGCGTTGCATCCATGCAGTGACACTCACTTGGACGACTCCTGCTGCTCCCGGATGGCATCGCCGTCGTCAAGTTCGTAGCTGCCAAGCACAATCACGCGCGTCTTGCCGTCGAGCTGACCTACTACACCCACCGTGTCTCCCTCGGGATGCTTTACGGTGACGTCGATACGTTTAGCGTGATCGTGATCCGCGGCAAAAACATAATCACCCTTGTCGTCATGCAATACCGCTTCGCGCGGCAATGCCCAGGCGCTGTAACTGGCAGTCTCAATCGTTGCGCGCACTGCGGAGCCTGCGACGAGGCTTTCGCCCGCATTGGACGGCAGATCGGCCTGGAGTGGCAACAGATGCGTTTGTGCATCGACGGCGCGTCCAACCATCGTGACATGGCCGGTCAACGCATCGGCGTCCCCATACACGCCTTCGACCTGCACCGGCATGCCTGTTTTAAGTTTTGCGGCATCGTCAGGCTGCACACTCAAGCGCGCGATCAATCCGTGAGAAGGAGTAAAGGACAACAGCGCGGCATCAGCCTGGAAGCGATCGCCAAGATTCACATTCAGCGCAACAACGACGCCGTCGGCTGGTGCACTGATCACTTCGTCCGTAGAACCGCCACCCAATGCGCGCTGCGCTTCAAGCCCGGCCTGCGCATCGTCCAATGCTTTGCGTGCGGTTGCCAGCTGCGACTGCGTTGCTAGATGCTGGGACACCAACTGCTCGGTGCGCTTCAATTCGCCGCTCGCAAGATCCATGGCGCTTTGCGCCTGCCGATAGGCGTTACGCGCTGCCGGATCGGGCGCAATATGAATCAGTGCCTGACCGCGCTGCACGGTTTGACCGGCCGCTACGTCCAGACCCGTCACCTGACCGCCGTGGCCGAGACTGATCACCGTGGCGCGGTGCGGATCACCCGCCGCCGTCCCCCACGCCTCGATCGTGTCATGAAATGTCTGGTTTACCGGCGCCGCTGTGGTCACGAGCACTTGACCGCTGACGTCGGGCTTGTCGTCGTCATCGCCAGCACCACCGGCTGCACATCCGGACAGCCAAAGACACAGCGTGACGAGCGCGATACGCGTGGGAAAGGATCGAATCATGGCGTGGATGCTGTGGCGTTGGGTGTTTGCAGCTCGGTACTTCCGAGCAAGGTTTCTAATGCGATCGCCTGTTGCGATTGCTGATCGCGTACGGCGATGAAGTCCATGTCGGCGGAAAGTGCATTTGCACGAATGGAAAGATACGTCGGCCAGTCCAGCAAGCCTTTTTGCCACGCAACTTCTGCGGCGCGGCGTGCCTCGTCCAGGCGCTTGGACTGCGAATCCAGCAGGTCGCGTTGACGTTGCAGCGTTTCCTCATCTGCCATCAATTGTTGAATGTCGTTGCGCGTGGTGAGTACGCGGCCCTCGTAATCATCCTTGAGCTGTTGGCGCGTCGCTTTCTCTATGGCGATGTTGCCACGATTGCGATCGAACAACGGCAATGTCAAACCTAGAGTGAAACCGTTGGTGAGCACATCGCTCGTATCGCGCTGACGATCGACACCAAGCGTCAAGGCCGGAAACTGTGCACGTATGGCGCCACGCAAGGTGTCTTCCTGCGCCTTGTATCCTGCTTGCAAGGCCAGAAGATCCGGACGCCGACGCGGCAGATCATCCAGTGCTTGCTGCACCTGTTCCGGCGTTGCCGACGTCACGTAAGGTTCGCCGACCAGATCGAGTGGCGCATTCGGCGCCAAACCCAGCAATACGCGCAAATCATGTTCCGCCTGATGCAACTGAATGGTGCAATCGGACAACCGCTTGCTGGCATCGGCATAAGCATTCAGTCCAGCACTCGCGCTGTCGTACGTCAGGTTTCCCTGTTGCAACGCCTTGCGCACATCCGCATCCACCGGCGCCAAAGCGTTCTGCTCAGCGGCCAACTGCGTGTACTGCGCGCGCAGCGACATGACCTGATTGAATAGCAGACGCGATTGCGCCACCGTCTGCCACTCGGCCCATAACAGATCCAGATTAACCTGTTCGGCCTGCCCTTTTGCAGCGGCCTTGCGGGTGGAACGCAGCAGCAAACTGGTTATGTCTTCGCTGATGCCGAGGTTGTAGGCACTCGTGAACCCCGGCTGCTTATGTGCCAGAAAATCCTTGCCTGCGGAAATCTGCGGGTCGGGCAACAAGCCGGCTTCAAATACCTGCGCACGAGCGATACCCAACTGATCGCGCTGAGTGCGAAGGTCGGGATTATTGGCGACGGCGAGCATGGCGACATCAGTCGAATCGAGCCCCATCGACGGGTCGAAACGATGTTCGCGCAACGCGGGCAACGGCATGTCGGCCACATTGACCGAAAGATGCGAAACGTCCTGCGCGCCCCGCCCGTCACCCAACGGCAACGGCGAATACGTTGCGCAGCCGGCAACCAGCATCGCGCTCACTATCGCGCAGGCCATGCGTGCGTTCAAAATTATCTCGCGATGTAGCCAAGCCTTGACCAACCGTACCTGCACGCCTATAGCCCTATTGCCGTATCGCCTAAAGGCTAGCGGCGTTGGCTTAGCGGATACTTTGTTGCGGTTTGGTAACCTTGCGCTCGAAGGGCTGATAGAAGCATTCATTTAATATTTAAAATCATAGAGTTGCGTAGCATTCACCTAGCGCAATTCGAGCCACATCGAAGCCCCCTTTACGGCTGTTATTGCAGCCGATCTATACCGTGAACCAAGCGTTGTGCAAGTCGCGGTTGCCGCAGCTGTGATAGCCACCATTCCATCGCGCGGCCTACATGATCGCTGCGCCAGGCGACATAAAGCACATTGGGTTCGCGCTCATCGGCGACGCGTTTTTCGACCAGCTCCCCTTGTTTGAGTAACGACTGCACGCGCCGGCGCGGCAGCCAGCCGATCCCCAGGCCCTCGCACTGTAAACGTATCTTGGCATGCATGCTGGGTACGGCCATGGTCTGCTGGCCTGACAACCAACCGTATCCGCGACGGTCGACGGTGCGCGATGAGTCGGCCACGACCACGGCGCGATAAGGAAGCAGTTGTTCCTGTTGCAGTGGTTCGCGGACTTTCGCCAGAGGGTGACGCGGTGACACCGCGAACACCCATTCCATAACGCCCAGTTCGAACCATCGCAACTTCGGGATGGCTGGAGGTTCGTTGGTGGCGCCGATCACCAGATCCGCACGCCCATCGCGTAGAGCCTCCCACGTGCCGTTCAAAACTTCATGCGTGATGCGCAGCGCGACACCCGATTGCAACGTATCGAATGCGCGGATCACCGGCACGAAGGTATCGAATTCCAGGATTTCGTCCGTCACGATCCATAACCGGTCTTCCCAGCCGCTGGCCACTTGCTTGACGCGGCGAGTGAGCCGCGAGACATCCAGGGCCAATCGCTGCGCTTCCTGTGCCAACAACTGGCCGGCCGGCGTGAGTTGCAATCGGTAGCGTCGACGGTCGAACAGCAACGCATCGAAGCGCGCCTCCAACTGCCGGGCGGCGTGCGAAACGGTTGATGGCGCTTTGCCTAAGGCATTGGCAGCCCGAGTGAGGCTTCCGCTATCGCTAATCGCCTGAATCAAGGCCAATTCTTCGTCGGATAACATGTTCGATACCTTCGAACGAGTGCGTCGAAGCGATGGTACGGCAAGTCGGGAATGAGCGCGCAGGATACGTCCATCCCAACCACTTCCCTCAAAGGGGCACACCATGAATCGCTTCAACGGCAAAACCGTACTCGTTACCGGCGGCAACAGTGGCATCGGCCTGGCAGCTGCAAAGGCCTATGCGGCCGAAGGTGCACGCGTCGTCATCACCGGCCGTGATACCGCAACCCTGGAAAAGGCAGCTGCAGAGATCGCGACCGACGTCGTCGCACTGCGCAGCGATGCGGCGTCATTGCATGACGCCAAGCATCTGGCTGAGGTGTTGAACCAGAAAGGTATCCGCCTCGATGCCGTTTTCATCAACGCCGGAATCGCGAAATTTGCCCCATTCGCTGATGTGGATGAAGCACTGTGGGATCAGATCTTCGACATCAACACGAAGGGCGCGTACTTCCAGATCCAGGCGCTATTGCCCATCCTCAACAAAGGCGCAGCAATCGTCATCAACGGTTCGATCAACGCGCACATTGGCATGCCGGCGTCGAGTGTGTATGCCGCAAGCAAAGCGGCATTGATTTCGCTCGCCAAAACGTTGTCGGCTGAGCTGTTGCCGCAAGGCGTTCGCGTGAACGTCGTAAGTCCTGGCCCGATCAGCACGCCGATCTATGGCAAGTTGGGTCTGGATGAAACTTCGCTGGACGCCACTGCCAAGCAGATACAGGCCCAGGTACCACTAGGCCGGTTTGGCACCCCCGAGGAGCTGGCAACCACGGTATTGCATATGACGGCGCTGGAGTCGGCGTTCATCGTCGGCACCGAAGTGATTGTCGACGGCGGCATGAGCCAGCTTTGAACTGGAACCATTGTTCTGAGTGCCTCCGATTTAGACGCTGTGATCATTCCGGGTAGCGGACACTAGCCGATGAAGAAGCGTCCAACCGAGCCATTTGAGTCCTCGTGATGTTCCGGACAAAACCGCGCAGCAACTCGCACCCACTTTAATTAGGCCGAACGATCACTATCTGAAACACGTTCGGCCTCTTTTTTTCCATCACGCAGATTGGAATTTTCTATGCGAATCGAACTCCACAACAAAACGGCCATCGTCACCGGCTCTACAGCCGGCATTGGTCTTGCCATTGCAAGCGGACTGGCAGCCAGCGGCGCGCATGTCGTCGTTACTGGCCGCACTCAGGCTCGCGTCGATACCGCACTCGCAACCATTGCGAAGGATGTACCGAATGCGAAAGTGTCAGGTATAGCCGGCGACCTTGGAACACGCGAAGGCGCCGAGCAATTGATCGCTGCGGTGCCGGATACCGATATCCTCGTCAACAACCTGGGAATTTTCGAACCGAAGGCCTTCTTCGACATCCCTGATGAAGAATGGCTTCGCTTCTTCGAAGTAAATGTGCTGAGCGGCGTTCGACTGTCGCGTCATTACGCACAAGGTATGGCCAAGCGCGGCTGGGGCCGTATCCAGTTCATATCCAGTGAATCGGGCGTGCAGATTCCACCGGAGATGGTGCATTACGGCACTACCAAGACTGCACAACTGGCCGTTTCACGCGGTCTTGCAGAAACGCTGGCTGGAACCGGCGTCACAGTCAACGCAATCCTGCCTGGTCCCACGCGTTCGGAAGGCGTCGGTGACTTTTTCGGCAAAATCGCCGCCGAGAAACGCGTGACACAAGCAGACGTCGAACGCGACTTCATCGCGACGCATCGACCGACATCGTTGATCAAGCGTCTGGCAACGGTGGAGGAAGTAGCCAATCTGAGTGTGTATCTTGCGTCGGAACAAGCATCAGCCACTACCGGTGCTGCTGTGCGCGTCGATGGTGGTGTTGTGCGATCGATTATTTGAGATCGCACTTAATAGCCTTTTCACTCGCTGCGACATGTCGTTAACTCTTAGCGTGTTATAGCCAACGTCCGCGCATCGACGCCGCCTCGCTGCGTACGCTCCATCGTTCGACCTTTGCGAACCAGATAGGAGATAGTTGTGATGAGGCCCAAGAGCGTTCGAATAGCCGTATTGCTTGTTGCATTGTTAGGCATCGTTGGAGGCGTCACGATTGCAGCGCACGATGAGCAAGACAGATCCACACTCAAGATACCTAACGGAGGACTCGCGTTCTCCGACTTCAAGGGCTATGAGTCGTGGCAAGACGTTGCGGTGAGTGAAACAAAAACCAGCGTCAAGGCGATTCTGGCAAACGACATCATGATTCAGGCCTATAAGGACGGCATTCCAGGTAACGGAAAGCCTTTTCCCGAAGGGTCCAAGATCGTCAAAATCGAGTGGCTCAAGAAGGTGAATCCGAAGTCGCCTTATTTCGTTGAAGTGCCGGACACCCTGGCGACGCTTTCATTTATCGAGAAGGACTCGAAGAGATTCCCGAACACCCACGGATGGGCCTATGCGAAGTTCTCGAACGATCCAACTACGCAAATGCTCAAGCCGGCGGTGAGCGGCCCGGAATGCGGGTATGCATGTCACACAGCCGTTGCTTCGCAGGATTACATCTTCACGGCATATCCACCGAGGTAAAGCGCAATACCGGCGGGCGATAAGCTCGGGGTTCCTCGCGTGAGCCGCTCGCGAGCTTTATCGTCAATCACTATCCTTGAGTTTTGTGTACGCCTCGTCCTTGCCCGCCGTGTAAAGCCTCACCCCCTTATGTGGGTAATCACAGACATCGTGTTCCAGCCGTTGCCCAACAACTAGGAACACGAGAGGTTCGCTGCCTGCGTTGGTAATGACGTGGGCAGCCCCTCTGCGGGGAAAGCCCAGAAAGTCGCCAGCACTTACGTTGCAAACTTGTTCGTCGATAAGTGCCTCGCCATTTCCGGAAAGAATGTATAAACATTCCTCCTCATAGAGATGCCGGTGATATTCGGAGGAGTCATGGCCAGGCATCAGGGTGATGATGTGAGCCCCGAGTTGCGTCAAACCAACGACATCACCCACTGACTTTCTGAGTCGAATGGCGTTGGGATTCAAGGTATGGACCGCACGTGTGACGCTCATCGCCTCGATATCGGCGGCTTTCAATAGCTCTTTGGGTTGCTTCACCTAGCAGACTCCACTTCTCATTTGATACACGGGCGTTGCACGAACAACTTAAGCTGCAAACATAGAATACGGCTTGAGCTAAAACCTGTTATTTCCGGTAACCGTATTCGTCACAGCTGCCGCAACTTGATATTCCGGAACCAGAGGCGAATCGGCAGATCACCTTTGTCTTCGGTTCCCTGCAACGAAATATGCCCCGTCTTGAAAGTGCCGAAATCCGGCCATTGGGCAAACTTGGTACGAGTAATCAGTTTTCGCCAGTCGTCGTTCCAGAAATAGGTGTCGATCACCTTGTGCCCATTCTGGAAGAACTGGATGTGCCCGTGATCGGCGATGATCTCGAACTGATTCCAATTGCCCGCCTCATGCACGCGTTCGACATCCGATGACATGAGATCGAACAGATCACCCGAGCGTTCGTAAAGAACCTGACTGTCGGGCTTGGTGCAGACCAGATCGGCAATCTGCATCTCCGGGCCTGTTTCGTACGTCTCTCGATACTTGGGCGACTCGTGCACGTAGAACATCACGCCACTGTCTGCACAGGGTGTCATCTTCCACTCCAGCTTCAAATCGAAATTGCTGTATTCGGCATCCGTCACCAGGTCGGCAAAATCTTTCTCGTCACCGGTGCGCGAGCGTTCCAGCATGATGGCGCCATCGTCGATCCTCCAATCTTTGCCGGGCGATTTCTGGAGGTAGGAATGCCAGCCGTCGAAATTCTTTCCGTTGAATAACAACTGCCAACCTTGTGCCTTTTCCTGCGCAGTCAACGTATTGGCTTCTTGCGCGTGGGCCAGCGACGGAACGATGCCGCCAATCAGAACAACAGCGATCACGCTCGCGCATAATTTTTCCAGCATGTTGCATGTCCTTGGCTATATTCGTCAGTTTTTGCGGTTGCTTCGATTATCGGCAGAGAACATAGCAACTTTTGTGAGTTACCCCAATCCGCGGAAAAAAAAGTGTGCCAAATGGGTGCTTACTTGATGTTGGCGCTAGAGCCCGGATCAGCGCTGAAGTAGCCGAGCCCGGAATCGGCCGGCTTATTACCTCTCAGGTAATTGGCGCGCGGTACTCGCATGAATATCTTTCGTATACGCCATCAATTCCGATGCGCTCATTCATCGAGGACATCCCCATGTCAGCCTTCCCCGTTCACACCATCGAATCCGCCCCCGCACAATCCAAGCCGTCGCTCGATGCGCTGGAGAATACGTTTGGCATCATCCCGAATCTTGTCGGTGCCATGGCTACGTCGCCTGTCCTGATTGGCAGCCTGGTCGGACTGTTCGGCAAGGTTCACGGCGGCAGCTTTACCGAAGAGCAAGTTCAAATCGTCTTGCTTACCAATGCCGTCACCAATGCATCTTCCTGGGCCGTGGCATTTCATTCCTTCCTGGCTGTGAAAGAAGGTGTTGATGAGGCGGATGTCGACGCCATTCGCGAACGGCGCACTCCCAAGAATGCGAAGAATGCCGCCCTGTCCACGCTTGCACGGACGCTCATCGAAAAGCGTGGGCATCTCAACGATAAGGATATGTCGGCATTCCTCGACGCCGGTTTCGGCAAGGATCACCTTCTGGAGGTTGTCGGCATCGTCGCCGCATCCACCATCACCAACTACACGGGCAGTGTCACCAACCCGCCGCTGGAAGCAGCATTTCAGGCTTATCGTTGGCAAGCACCGGCAGCCTGAGCCCTTGACTGATCGTCACCGGGAGGCCGCTATTACAAGCGGCCGCTCGGGACAGTTGATCTCTGGGCAACAGGCGCATCTCATATACACGACGACCATCGTTGATATCGTGCGATGCACGTGCAATGGAGAGTCAAATGGGCACTGTTCGTACGAACCAGAAACATCTCCCCGATGAATTGGGGGCACTCCTGCGTCACTGGCGCGAGGTACGTGGCGCCAGTCAGTTGGGTTTGTCGCTGGATGCCGGCATTTCGCAGCGGCACCTGAGCTTTATTGAAAGCGGCCGAAGTGCGCCAAGCCGCCAGACACTGTCCAGCATCGCGCAGTCGCTGGATGTTCCGCTACGCGAGCGAAACGCGATCTTCCTCGCCGCCGGATATGCGCCAGTCTATTCGGAGGCGCCGTGGAATGCGCAGGAGATGCAGGGTATTACCCGCGCACTCGATCGCATGCTTCGCCAGCACGATCCATTTCCCGCCATCGTCATGGATCGCTATTGGAACGTACTGAACACGAACGAATCATCGCCACGTTTTTTTGGATCATTCATCGACATGGCCGCGCGTACCGAGCCGCGCAATATGCTGCATCTCATGTTTGATCCCGACGGCATGCGGCCATTCGTCGTGGATTGGGAAACGGTAGCCAGAAGCCTCATCCAGCGCGTCTATCGCGAAACCGTTGGGCGCGTGCTCGACGAACAAACCAATGCGTTACTCGATGAATTGTTCGCCTACCCCGGTGTTGATGCGTCGTGGCGGCTGCACGGATCGGTCGGATCGGCTCCGAATCTGCCGATGATTCCCATGGCGTTTAATAAAGACGGCACGATTCTTAGCTATTTTTCGATGGTGACCAGTGTTGGCGCACCACAAAGTGTCGCCGCACAAGAGCTTCGCGTCGAATCGATGTTTCCTGCGGATGAGGAAACCGAAGTCTTCCATGGAAAGTGGATGTCACGTAGTTAGGCACGGACTGTCCCTGATACACAAAGAAAAAGCGCCGCAAGGGCGCTTTTTCAACGTTCGCAATGGAGGCCGAGGTCGGAATCGAACCGGCGTACACGGCTTTGCAGGCCGCTGCATGACCACTCTGCCACCCGGCCATTGCTAGGATTCACGATCTTAGCGGATCACGCGTCCCCTAAAAACAAAACCCCGGTTGCGCCGAGGCTTTGCGTGAAACTGGAGCGGGAAACGAGACTCGAACTCGCGACCCCGACCTTGGCAAGGTCGTGCTCTACCAACTGAGCTATTCCCGCATCGGAGCGTGTAACTATAGCAGAATCGCCTGGGATGTGAATAGCCTTCTTGGCTATTTTTCCAGCAAATTAAGCGAGTTGCCGCACTTTCTTAAAGCTTTATATACGACAAGGCCCCGGGCTTTCGCCTGGGGCCTGTCTGGAATCTGGAGCGGGAAACGAGACTCGAACTCGCGACCCCGACCTTGGCAAGGTCGTGCTCTACCAACTGAGCTATTCCCGCATCGGAGCCGCGCATTTTAACGTGTGTAACGGGATCGTCAAGCGTTTCGATCCTGCTGGGGCGTGAGAACCGGGTCGTCCCCATGCAATGCGGGCCACGCGGCACGCAGGTAGTACAGGCCCGACCAGATGGTGAGGATGCCGGCGATCACCAGCAGCCCTTCGCCGATGTGATAGAGCCGCAACGCTTCGGCGTCTTTTTCGTGCTGAAGAATCAGCACGATGAGGGCAAAGATCTGCATTCCCGTTTTCAGTTTGCCGAGAAAGGCCACGCGCACGGTGGCGCGCATTCCGATTTCGGCCATCCACTCGCGCAGCGCGGAAATGCTGATTTCACGTCCGACAATGACTGCCGACGTGATGGCCATAACGATGCCCGACCAATCCCCCTTGTGATCGGCCACCAGCATGAAGAGCGTCACGGCCACCATCAGCTTGTCCGCGACCGGATCGAGAAAGGCGCCGAATTTTGAGGTCAGGTTCAGGCGGCGGGCCAGATAACCATCGAGCCAGTCGGTGACGCCAGCAAGGGCAAACACCACGGCAGCGGTGAGGTTATGGCCTTTGAACGGCAAGTAGAAAACCAGCACCATCACCGGCAGCAACGCTACGCGGAACAGCGTCAGCCACGTGGGCAGGTTGATACGGCGCATGAACCTCTTCCGTTTTCGTCAGTGTCGCATGAGAAGGGATGTTCTGATCAATCGCGATCAGGCGTGCAGTGCGTCATAGATGCGTTCGGCCAGCCCGCGATCAATCCCTTTGACCTGCATTAATTCTTCGACACCCGCAGCCTCGACCCCGGCCAAACCGCCGAATGCCTTGAGGAGTGCCGTGCGGCGACGCGCGCCAACGCCCTGCACGTCTTCCAGCACACTGCGCTCACGGGCCTTTTCGCGGCGCTTGCGGTGACCGCTGATGGCGAACCGGTGCGATTCGTCGCGAACGGCAGCCACCAGATGCAATGCCGGGGAGGTGGATCCGGGATGTATCTCGCGACCGGCGCTGACCAGGATCAGCGTTTCTTCGCCGGCGCGACGCCCCGGGCCCTTGGCGACGCCAATTATTTCGATGCCCGTGATACCCAGATCGCGCAGCACATCGAGCGCCTGATTAACTTGGCCGGTGCCACCATCAATGAGCAGAACATCCGGGCGTACGCCCTCGCCTTCCGCCACCTTGCGGAAACGGCGAGTGAGCGCCTGATGCATCGCTGCGTAATCGTCGCCGGGCGTGATGCCCGCGATATTGAAGCGGCGGTAGTGCGATTTTTCCGGACCTTCCGGACCGAAGACCACGCATGAGGCCACAGTAGCTTCACCGCGGGTGTGGCTGATGTCGAAGCATTCGATGCGGCGCGGCGGTTCGTCGAGGCCCAGCAGGTTTTGCAGATCCTCAAAGCGCGTGCCCAAGGTTTGACGGCTGGCAATGCGCGATGTCAGCGACGCCTGCGCGTTGCGCTCAGCCATCTGCAGGAACTGTGCACGCTCACCGCGTACTCGGGTTTTGATATCGACGGCGTGGCCCGATTGCTGCGCGAGCATTTCGCCGAGAATGCCCATATCGGCAATGTCTTCGCCGAGAATGATTTCGCGCGGCACGGGGCGATCAAGGTAGTACTGCGCGATGAACTGCGCGAGTACGTCGGCAGGCTCGGCGTCGAGCGGAAGACGCGGGAAGAAATCGCGTGTACCCAGACTGATGCCGTTGCGGAAGAACAGCACGCTGACGCACGCGATGCCCGATTCGATGCGGCACGCGACGACGTCCATATCTGCCGTGGCGCCCTGCACGTGGTTTTGCGCGTGCAGCTTGCGCAACGTCGCCACCTGATCGCGCACGGCCGCGGCGCGTTCGAAATTCAGCGATGCGCTGGCCTGCTCCATCGATGTGACGAGCTCATCGATCACTGCGCCGCTGCGGCCTTCCAGAAACATCTCGACATGGCGCACGTCACTACGATAATCGTCCGTCGTGATCAATCCGACACAGGGTCCCGTGCAGCGGCCGATCTGGTATTGCAGGCACGGACGCGAGCGATTGCGAAAAAAGCTGTCCTCGCACTGCCGCACCTTAAAGAGCTTCTGCATGAGATTGAGGCTTTCACGCACGGCAAAGGCGCTAGGGAATGGCCCGAAGTAACGCCCCGGCTGATTGCGGGCGCCGCGATGAAAGGCGAGCCGCGGATATTCTTCGTTACCCGAGAGGTAAATGTACGGATAGCTTTTGTCGTCGCGCAGCAGAATGTTGTAGCGCGGCTTGAGCGCCTTGATGAGCTGCGATTCCAGCAGCAGCGCCTCACCTTCGGTACGCGTGATGGTGATCTCGCAGCGCGCAATCTGCGCCACCATGGCCGCAATGCGCGGCTCCATGCGGGGCTTGAGGAAATAACTGCTGACGCGCTTTTTTAGATTGCCGGCCTTGCCGACGTACAACAACTCGCCGGCCTCGTCGAAGTAACGATAGACGCCAGGCGACGTGGTGAGTGTGCGAACAAAGGCCTTGCCATCGAAGGCCTGCGAAGGAGCGGGCTGCATGAGGTAATTCTAGCCCGTTTGGTGCGATTCTTATGCCCTTGGGCGGGCGCGTATTCAGCCGTGGCGCAGGCGTTCGATCAAGCCCTGCACGCCCTGCTCCGCGAGGATGACCGAATCGGCGAAACCGGCGCGTTCGCCATAGTATGGATCGGGAAATTCCAGCGGCGACGGCAGACCGGACCATTCCAGAAACAAGGCCGAGCGGTCGCTGGAAGCCGAGCCGGATACACGCTGCATCTCGCTGAGATTGTCCCGATCCATGGCGAGCAGAAGATCGTAGCGGTCAAAATCCGTCGACCGCAGTTGTCGGGCGCGATGACGATCGAGGTTGTAACCCGCGGATGCGGCGGCCTCCCGCATGCGTGGATCGGCCGCTTCACCCGCATGCCAGCCACCCGTGCCGCATGATGCAACCTCGACCTGCAATCCCGCATCAGCGAGATGCTTGCGCGCCACCGCCTCGACCAATGGCGAGCGGCAGATATTGCCCATGCACACGAACAAAATGGTCTGAATCATAGGTGCTGCTGATTCAACCAAGCTTCGGCGCGGTGAACATCGTCTTCGGTATCGATGCCTGGCGGGAAAGGCTCGGGTGTGAGGCGCGCGGCAATGGGATAGCCGTGTTCCAGCACGCGCAGTTGTTCGAGCGATTCGGCTTGTTCCAGTGGCGTGCGCGACAAACCGGTGTAGGTCTGCAGGAATCCCGCGCGATAGGCATAGATGCCGATGTGCCGAAGAAACGGCAGCCCTGCAGGCAGCGCGTCTTTGCTGGTAGCGAATGCATCGCGCGCCCAAGGGAGTGGCGAGCGGCTGAAATATAGTGCGCGACCGTTCGATGCACGCACAAGCTTCACGACGTTGGGGTCGAAGAGTTCGTATGCATCGGTGATCGGTGTGGCGAGTGTCGCCATGGGCGCATCGTCCTCAGCCAGCGCGCGTGCGACTTCGCGAATGCCTGCAGGCGGAGCAAAGGGTTCGTCACCTTGCAGGTTGACGACGATGGCATCGGCGGCCCAGCCGTAGTGCGCGGCGCATTCGGCGAGACGATCGCTGCCGGATGCGTGATCGCCGCGCGTCATGCACACGTCGACGCCCTGCCCCTGCAAGGCATCGGCAATGCGCTGATCGTCGACCGCCACCACCACTTGCGACGCTCCTGCCATCAACGCTCGCTGCGCGACACGCACGACCATCGGAATGCCGCCGATGGAACGCAACGGCTTGGCAGGCAGACGCGTCGAACCGTAACGCGCGGGAATGGCGACGATGAAACTGGGCGGAGTGGCTGACATGGCGGCCTCGATGCGGACGCGCGCAAGCGTACCTGTTACGGCGTCCGCAGACGAGTCAGGGTGCCAGCCCTAACGCAAATCCGCAGCTATTGGCCAGTTCCAGGAACCCTGGAAAGGATGTCGCGACGTTGGCGCAATCGCGAATAACCACCTCGCCTTTGGCGACTAACCCAGCGGCGGCGAAGCTCATGGCGATACGGTGATCGCCGTGGCTATCGACCGCTCCGGCCTCGATCGCGCCGCCGTCGATGATCGCGCCATCCGGCGTTTCTTCGATACGCACCCCCAACGCCCGAAGGCCTGCTGCCATCGTGGCGATGCGATCGGACTCCTTGACGCGCAGCTCCGCTGCACCGCGGACGATCGTGCGCCCCTTGGCGATAGCCGCTGCGACGAACAGCGCGGGAAATTCATCGATCATGTCCGGCACCAGCGTTTCGGGCAATTCGATGCCGTGCAATGGCGCGTGACGCACGACGATGTCGCCCACCTTCTCGCCGCCGCTCTCGCTTTGCTTTTCGATCTGGATATCGGCGCCCATCAAACGCAGGGCCTCAAGCAATCCCGTACGCCGTGGATTGAGACCGACTGCGGGCAGACGCACGATCGAGCCGGGAACGATGCTAGCTGCGACCAGAAAAAATGCCGCCGAGGAAAAGTCGGCCGGCACCACTACGCCTGTCGCCTTCAGACGATGACCGCCTTCCAGCTTCGCACGTCCGGGTGAAAACTCGATCGGCCAGCCAAATGCCGCGAGCATGCGTTCGGTGTAATCGCGAGTGGGATGAGGCTCGATGACTTCGGTAATGCCTTTTGCGTACAAGCCCGCGAGCAGCAACGCCGATTTGATCTGCGCGCTGGCCACTGGCAATTCATAGCGGATGCCATGCAATGTCTTGCCGCCATGGACGTGCAGCGGTGGCAAGCCATCGAGCGTGTCGATCTGCGCGCCCATCTTGGTCAGCGGATCGGTAACGCGGCGCATCGGACGCTTGGATAGCGATTCGTCGCCAATCAGGGTGCTGTCAAATGCCTGACCTGCAAGCAAGCCGGTAAGCAAGCGCATGCCCGTTCCCGCGTTGCCACAATCGAGCGGCTTGGAAGAGCCGCGCAAGCCATGCAAACCGACACCACGTACCACGCGTTCACCGGCCGAGGGCGATTCGATGGAAACGCCTAACTGCGCGAGCACGGCAGCCGTTGCGCGAGTGTCTTCGCCTTCAAGAAATCCGCGGATGTGCGACGTGCCTTCGGCGATAGCCGACAGCATCATCGAACGATGGGACACCGACTTGTCGCCCGGCACGACGACATCGCCATGAAGCGCACCGGCGGGGTGGCTGATCCAATCCAAACGTTGCACACCGCTCACGGCAAAGCTACCGGGTAGGAACCGAGAACACGCACTTGCTCTGCGACAGGCCCCATGTCTTTCAGCGCGGCCTGCAGCGACTCATCGTCGATATGGCCGGAGACATCGATAAAGAACGCGTACTGCCACTTACCGGTGTGCGCAGGGCGCGATTCGATGCGGTTCATGCTGACATTGCGTTTGGCAAAGGGACTCAACACATCGTAAAGCGCGCCAGGTTTGTCGTTCACGGTGATCAGCAACGATGTGCGATCGTTGCCCGAAGGCGGGAACAGCGAGCGCCCGATGACGAGAAAGCGCGTCGTATTATCGGCGCGATCTTCAATCGCATCAGCCACAGTCTTAAGGCCGTAGACCTTTCCGGCAGCGGCGCCTGCAATAGCGGCGGCATCATCGGTATGACGCGCCAGACGTGCACCTTCCGCATTGCTGCTTACCGCAATGCATTCGGCACTCGGCAAATTGACGCGCAGCCATGTCTTGCACTGTTGCAGCGATTGCGCGTGACCATAGACGCGCTTGATGCCTTCCAGCGATTCGCGCTGCGATAGCAGGCATTGATGGACGCGCAGCTCTACTTCGCCGCAGATGCGCGCTTCGGAGGTAAGGAACAAATCCAGCGTGATCTGGATCATGCCTTGTCCGGAATTTTCCACCGGCACGACGCCAAAGTCGGCGTGACCTGCAGCGACTTCCTGAAACACTTCTTCGATGCTGCCAAGAGGCAAGCCATAAGCGGCATGACCGAAGTGCTTGCGCACGGCCTGCTCGCTGAACGTGCCTTCCGGACCGAGGTAACCGACCTTGAGTGGATCTTCTTGCGCGAGACAGGACGACATGATTTCGCGGAACAATCGCACCATTTCCGTATCCGAAAGCGGACCGTGGTTGCGGTCGACCACCATGCGAAGCACATGTGCTTCGCGCTCGGGTCGATAGTAATCGATGGCTGAAAGCCCCTCGCCTTTCACGCGGGCCACTTCGCGTGCCCAGTTGGCGCGTTCGGAGATCAGTTCCTGGATCTGCCGGTCGATGCTGTCGATGCGGTCACGCACCTGCGTCAGCGATGACTTGGGGTCGTTCATGATTTGGATGTCCAAGCGTAAAGAAGTCTGATTTCAAACGGCATAGTGCCTGAAATCGGCCAGAAAGTCCGTATCTGGCGGGAGTTGCGGGTCAGCCGTGTCGCTGGGAAAAGTCGCGCATGAATGCAATAAGCGCTTCGACGGCTTCGTAAGGTACGGCGTTGTAGAGCGAGGCCCGCATGCCACCGATTGCCTTGTGCCCTTTCAATGCCATCAGGCCGGCGGCTTCCGATTCCTGCAAAAACGCGGCATCGAGAGCGCTGTCATGCAGTGTAAACGGCACATTCATACGCGAACGTACGGGAGTATCGATGGGATTACTGTAGAAGCCGCCGGAGTTATCGATAGCCGCATACAGCGCGCTGGATTTCTTGCGGTTTTCCTCAGCCATGGCGCTCAAGCCGCCACGCTCCTTCAACCATTCGAACGTGAGGCCGGCGAGATACCAACCCCACGTATTGGGTGTGTTGAGCATGGAATCGTTCGCCGCGTGTTCGGCGTAACGAAAGATGCGAGCCATTGGCCGAACGGGCCGTTCAAGTAAGTCTCGGCGGATGATGATCAGCACCAAGCCGGACGGCCCGATATTTTTCTGCGCGCCGGCGTAAATCAAACCAAAGCGGCTGACATCGATAGGACAAGAAAGAATGTCGGACGACATGTCCGCGACCAGCGGGACGCTGCCGACATCGGGCGCGTCCTGAAACTCCACGCCGTGGATGGTTTCATTTGTAGCGATATGCACATAAGCCGCGCCGGGATTCAGCTTCCACCACTCGCGCGGCGGCATGCGCAGATAGTTTTCGGATTTGCTGTTGGCGGCGATGTTCACGCCCACATACGTTGCGGCTTCGCTTGCGGCTTTTTCACTCCAGTGCCCGGTGACGATGTAATCGGCGGTGTCGCCCTCGCCCGCAAGATTCATGGGTATTTGTGCGAAGTGCTGCGTCGCCCCGCCCTGCTCGAACAGCACGGCGTAATCGGATGGAATGTTCATCAGCTCGCGCAAATCCGCTTCGACTTGCGCGGCCATCGCGATAAATCGCTTGCCGCGATGCGATTGCTCCATCACCGAGGCACCGCTGCCGTTCCAGTCGAGCAGCTCGCGCTGCGCACGTTCAAGCACCGGCAACGGAAGTGCCGCCGGACCTGCGCTGAAATTCCATACCCTGCTCACGCGCCGCTTCCCATCTTGGATGACCGATGCATTATGCCGCGCCGCAGCAACACATCGTCAACGGGATGCAAAACGATTGCCTCGTATTTGTCAGAAATGCACGAACAGGAGCACGGCAATACCCAGCGCCAGCACAGCAGCCGTGGCAATCAGCCACCATACTTCGCCGCGCGGACCGGCAGCATCTTCCGGCAACGGCTCGGGTGGCGGTTCTGGCATAACGAATTCGGGCTCGGGTTCGAGTCCCGGGGCATCGATGAGGAAACGGTGGATGCCGATGCCGATCTGATCGCCAGGTAACAGCACCGTTTGCTGCACCACCGTTCCGTTGACGCGCGCCGGATAACGCGCATCGATCGTTTGATCGGTTTCCAGGCAGAGTTTTCCATCGCGCCAGACGATGGCGAGTGTCGCCGTCTCACCTTGCGGTAAATCAAGCGGCATGCGCCCGTGAGGACCCAGTTCGAGACGATCGGCAATCGACAGCACATGCCCCGAAAGCGGGCCAGCGACCGCACGCAACGCGACCGTGCAACGCTCCTGCTCAGGCATTTCCGGAGACGAGCGGCCTTCTGGCGCCTCGTCCGCGCACAGCAACATGCGGCAATCGCCAACGCTGAGCATGTCGCCCGGACGCAGAATCGCTCGCTCACGCACGGGCCGTGCGTTGACGTAGACGCGCGTAGCATCTGGCAATACTTCAAGCACCCAACCGCGACGATCGATCGCGATGCGAAGGTGATGGGCAGCAGCCTGTCCCGCAGCGAGTACCAAGTCGTTATCGGGCTCGCTTCCAACGCGCAACTGCGCCTGGTTCCATGGGAAACCCGCGCGGCTGGATTGGGGAAACTCGATGCGCATGTAGTGACCGACGACGTGACGGCGCGACTCTAACAGAGCGCAGGAACTATCGGCAGCAGTAAGGCTTTATCATGTTCAGCCCGCCGCACGAGTTCGACCATGCCGAGCATCGATATCCGCCGCCCTCATCAACTTTCCCATGACCAGGCACATGCCCTGATCGATCGGGTCGCCGCGCGCATGCGCGAAAAGTTCGAGGTGAAGACAGAGTGGCAGAACGAGACGCTGGCCTTCGAACGGCCGGGAATCAGCGGAAAGATCGCCGTGGGACCCGATGAAATTCACGTCACAGCCCAGCTCGGAATGCTGTTTTCCCCGCTCAAGGGCATGATCGAACAGGAAATTCGACGCAAGCTGGACGAGCACTTCGCTTAACTTTTCTTTGACCCCACCCCAATCCGTGGCATAATCGAGGGCTTACGCGGCCATGGTGGCTTGCGCGCTAACCCGGATCGCATGGCCAAAGACGACGTCATTGAAATGGAAGGCACGGTGGTCGAGACCCTGCCTAACACCATGTTTCGCGTGCAGCTGGAAAACGGCCACATTGTGATTGCCCATATTTCGGGCCGCATGCGCAAGCACTACATCCGTATTCTCACCGGCGACAAGGTCAAGGTGGAGATGACGCCTTACGACCTGACCAAGGGCCGCATCACCTACCGCATGAAGTAAATTGCCTCGCGTGTAAGGTATGAAAAAAGCCGCGCTTCAAGCGCGGCTTTTTGTTTGCTCACTCCCTGGCGAGCTCAGGAGACCGCCGCCGGCACCGGCTCGGCAGCCTCGGTATCGACCTGCAGCTCGCCTTCGCGGACGGTCAGCATGACCTTGCCACCATCGGCCAGCTTGCCGAACAGCAACTCGTCGGCCAGCACACGCTTCACCTTCTCCTGGATGACGCGAGCCATGGGACGCGCACCCATCTGCGGATCGAAACCATGCTCGGCCAGCCAGCGGCGAGCATCGGCGTGGACATCCAGCGCCACATGCTTCTCGCTGAGCTGCGATTCCAGCTCGATCAGGAACTTGTCCACCACGCGGAGAATGTGGTCGAAGTCCAGCGCGTTGAACTGGATGATTGCGTCCAGACGGTTGCGAAACTCCGGTGTGAAGGAACGGCGGATCACTTCCATCGCGTCCATCTGATGATTCTGCTTCACGAAGCCGATACCGCGACGCGATGCCTGCTGCGCGCCCGCGTTGGTAGTCATCACTACCACCACGTTCTTGAAGTTGGCTTCGCGGCCATTGGTATCGGTAAGCACACCGCGATCCATCACCTGCAGCAGGATGTTGAACACATCCGGGTGCGCTTTTTCGATTTCATCCAGCAGCAGTACCGCATGCGGATGCTTGGTGACCGCTTCCGTCAGCAGCCCACCCTGATCGAAACCGACATAGCCCGGAGGTGCGCCAACCAGACGCGAGACCGAATGCGCTTCCATGTACTCGGACATGTCGAAGCGAATCATCTCGATACCCAGCTGCATCCCAAGCTGCTTGGTGACTTCCGTCTTGCCCACGCCCGTGGGGCCGGCAAGCAGGAAGCAGCCGATCGGCTTGGACGGATCGGCAAGACCCGAACGCGCCATCTTGATCGACGCCGCGAGCGCCTCGATGGCCGCGTCCTGACCGAACACCACCATCTTGAGGTTGCGCTCCAGATTCTTGAGCACATCGCGGTCCGACGCCGACACCTGCTTGGCCGGAATACGCGCCATCTTGGCGACGATGTATTCCACTTCCGGCACGTCGACCTTGCCGGTGCGCTGATCGACAGGCAGCAGACGCTGACGCGCGCCCGCTTCGTCGATCACGTCGATAGCCTTGTCGGGCAGCAGACGATCGGGAATGTGCTTCACCGACAGATCCACCGCAGCCTTCAAGGCTTCGGATGTGTAGATGACACTGTGATGCTCTTCGAAGCGCGACTTCAGGCCTTTGAGAATCTCGAAACTCTCGGCCACGGTCGGCTCGACGACGTCGATCTTCTGGAAGCGGCGAGCCAGCGCGCGATCCTTCTCGAAGATGCCGCGGAATTCCTGGAACGTGGTGGAGCCGATGCAGCGCAACTCACCCGATGCGAGCATCGGCTTGATGAGGTTGCTGGCATCCATTGTGCCGCCCGATGCAGAACCCGCACCGATGATGGTGTGGATCTCGTCGATAAACAGAATCGCGCCAGGCTGCTTCTTCAGCTGCCCGATCACTGCTTTGAGGCGCTTCTCGAAGTCGCCGCGATATTTGGTACCGGCGACCAGCGCACCCAGATCGAGCGCCCAGATCGTCGCGTTTTCCAGCACTTCAGGCACTTCACCGTCAACAATGCGCTTCGCCAAGCCTTCAGCCAGCGCCGTTTTACCGACGCCTGCTTCACCGACATAGAGCGGATTGTTCTTGCGACGGCGGCAGAGCACCTGGATGGTGCGTTCGATTTCGTCCTGGCGGCCGATCAGCGGATCGATCTTGCCCTCGAGGGCGAGTTCGTTGAGGTTGGAGGCGTATTCGCTGAGCGGATTGCCCTTGCCTTCGCCGCTCTCTTCCGACTCGCGGTCGCCGCCGGAAATGCCAGACGAAGGTTCATCGCCGATCTTGGCGATGCCATGGGAGATGTAATTGACCACGTCCAGGCGCGTGATCTCCTGCTGATGCAGGAAATACACGGCGTGTGAATCCTTTTCGCCGAAGATCGCGACAAGCACGTTCGCGCCCGTCACTTCTTTGCGACCGGAAGACTGTACGTGATACACGGCGCGTTGAAGCACGCGCTGGAAACCTAGAGTTGGCTGGGTATCGCGCTCGTCGCCGTGCGGAAGTACCGGCACGGTTTCGGCGATGATTTTTTCCAGCTCATGCGTCAGACGCGGAAGATCCGCTCCGCAGGCTCGCAGGGCTCCAAGCGCCGACTGGTTCTCGGTGAGGGCGAGCAACAAATGCTCGACCGTCATGAACTCATGGCGTTGTTCTCGGGCCTGCTTGTAGCACTGGCCTATGGTGACTTCGAGATCCTTGCTGAACATCCGGACCTACTCCACTGCAATTGTTGGGCGGCTTACCGCGTTGAATGCAAGATGGGGGCCAAAAAAGTCTGATCAATATCTCCTTGCGATATAGCGTTTAGCAGACTCTTCAAACCTTTTCCATCGTGCATAACAGAGGATGCTGGTGGGCACGTGAATATTCGTTTACCTGGGTGACCTTTGTCTCGGCCACTTCCCGGGTAAACACCCCGCACACGCCCTTACCGCGGGTATGTACGTGCAACATGATCTGTACGGCTTTCTCCTGGTCCATGCCGAAGAAACTACGCAATACCTCGACCACGAAGTCCATAGGTGTGAAATCGTCATTTAGCAACAAAACCTGAAATAGCGGCGGCCGTGCCACTTCAGGCTTGGATACTTCGACGGTTAGACCATGTCCACCGCCGTGCTGTTCTTGTTCGTTTTCGTTCGCCATGCGTTCCGTTTCGCGCTCGTTCAACTTGATTATACGCCGAGGCAGATTCGGCTCTCGGGCGGCTGCGCTTGAGGTAATGGCACAATACCGCCATTTCCAGTGCCCAACCCCGGGCCGTGATCGTTTCATGACAAAAGCTTCCGACTCCAAGAATGATGTTTGGCGCCCGCACGTCACCGTGGCGTGTGTGGTCGCCGACGGCGACCGTTACCTCATGGTTGAAGAGGAGGTCAGCGGCCGCCTCGCCTACAACCAGCCAGCCGGGCACCTGGATGACCTGGAAAGCCTGGAACATGCCGCCGTGCGCGAAACGCGCGAGGAGACCGGCTGGACGGTGGCCCTGACCCACCTGGTGGGCGTGCACCAGTGGCGCAGCAGCGAACATGGCGACGTGGTGGTCCGCTTTACCTACGCCGCGAATCCGGTCAGCCACGATCCGGGCCAACCGCTGGATTCGGGCGTTCGCCGGGCGCTCTGGCTCACTCGCCGCGAGATTGCGGACCTGGGCGAGCGCCTGCGCAGCCCCATGGTGCTGATGAGCATCGACGACTGGCTGGCCGGCCAACGGCTGCCGCTGTCGATCGTCGGCAACCTGATGCCGGACGGCGGCGTGCCATGAAAGTGATGCTGGGCGTTTCCGGGGGCGTCGACTCCTCGGTCGCCGCCCTGCTCCTGCAGCAGGCCGGTCATGAGGTCGAAGGCCTGTTCATGCAGAACTGGGAGGAGGACGACCGCAGCGGCCCCTGCACGACCGACACGGACCGCAAAGATGCCGTGGCCGTCTGCGGCCGGCTGGGCATTCCGTTCTACTCCCGCAACTTCGCGGCTGAGTACTGGGATGGTGTGTTCGAGCACTTCCTCGCCGAATATCGCGCTGGCCGCACGCCTAATCCGGATGTGCTGTGCAATCGCGAGATCAAGTTCAAGACATTTCTGGATGAAGCCCGCGCGCTGGGTGCGGAGAAAATCGCCACCGGTCATTACGCGCGCGTGGACGAGTTCGATGGACGCTTCCGCCTGCTTCGTGCTGTCGACACGAGCAAGGATCAAACCTATTTCCTGCACGCGATCGGTCAGCAGCAGCTTGCATCCACGCTGTTTCCGGTCGGCGAAATCGAAAAAACACGCGTGCGCGAGATCGCGCGTGACGCAGCATTGCCGACGCATGCGAAAAAAGATTCCACCGGCATCTGCTTCATCGGTGAGCGCGATTTCCGGGAATTTCTGTCGCAGTACATCCCTGCCCGGCCGGGCGACATGCGCAGTCCCGATGGCCGTTTGATCGGTGAGCATCAGGGCGTGATGTATTACACGCTGGGCCAGCGCAACGGGCTCGGCATCGGCGGTCGTACGGACGCAGGCGGCGAACCGTGGTACGTGGTGGGGAAGGATGTCGCCACTAACGTGCTGTATGTTGCGCAGGGCGGCGAGAACCAATGGCTGCATTCGCAGCGGCTGGTCGCCGAATCGTCCACGTGGATCAGCGGAAAGGCGCCAGCCACAGAATTCCGCTGTACCGCCAAGACCCGTTATCGCCAGCCCGATCAGGCTTGCGTGGTCTCCTTACACAAAGATCAGGTAGAAGTGCGGTTTGACGATCCGCAGCGCGCGGTGACGCCGGGACAGTCCGTCGTGTTCTACGACGGACAGGAGTGTCTCGGCGGTGCCGTGATCTCCGCGACCGATGCCGCCTTTGGCGGTTTACACAACGAGGCAACTAGAGTGACAGCACGTGTTTGAAGCTTTTGCGATCAATGAAGAACGCGTTCTGGCACTCGCCGGATTGTTCCAGGCATCCGCCCTGGCCCATCAGCTTGCCAACGAAGGGCGCTGCGATGAGTTGGCGCTCGACGCCAGCATGGCGAGCGTGTTTCGCATCGACTCACCATCGGTCGTAGGCGTGTACGGCAGCGTCTCCGGCGTCCGCCTGGGCCTGCGCACGCTGATCGCGCAACTGGACGAGAACAGCCGCGACATGGCGATAACACGCATGGTTGTAACGGTGATGCGCCTGGAGCGTAGCTTGGGGCGCCACAAGGACCTGCTTGAAGAATTGCAGCAAGGCATCGTGGCTGCGAAGCGTCAGGTAGACCACTTCGGTCAAAACTCACCACAAGTCTTTAGTCGCATGGCTGAACTTTATGCGGGCACGCTCTCGACATTGCGCCCGCGCGTGATGGTGACGGGCAATCCGCAATGGTTGCAGCAACCGGCACTCGTGGAACGCGTGCGCACCGCGTTGTTGGCGGCGGTGCGCTCTGCCGTGTTGTGGCGACAGGTCGGTGGCCGTCAGTGGCAACTGCTGATGCATCGTCGTCAATGCAGCATGCTGGCGCGCGGATTGCTCACTGGCACCACGCTCGACAATCGCTGATTTACTTTCCCACGTCGATCACACGCAGGCCCGGCCGTTGGCGTGCCAGGCGGCGCAGCAGATCGGCAAAAGCCTGCAGCTCGACGTGCCAAGGTGACGCCTCGCGCCAATAGAGCGCGATCTCGCGCCCGGTTGCTTCGCCTTTGACCTTTGCGAGCACGATATTCGGCATCGAGGCGAGCCGGTCATGCGCAAGCGCGGGAAATAACGCGTGGCCGCCGCGCAGCGTCACCAGCGCGGCGAGACTTTCCAGACTCACGTCCTGCACATAGCCTTTTTCATCGGCGTGACTTTCCGCCATGAGAATGGCTTCGCCATCGTCGAGCTGATCCAGCGAAATCGTGCGTTTACCGGCGAGTGGATGATCTGCACGCAACATGACTTCCCAAGGTTCAAAGAACAACGGGCGCACGGCGATGCCGCTGACTGCAGTCGTTGGCGGTGCGAGCACCGCATCGAGCTCGCCTTCCTGCAGACGGCGCAACAAGCCGCGTGGCTTTCCTTCGGAAAGACTCAGCTTCGCACCGGGAAAATGCTGCGGGAACGGTGCAATGAGATGAGGCAAGAGATAAGGGCCCAACGTCGCGAGCACGCCTAATCGCAACTCGCCGCCAAACGCCGTTTCGCCGGCACGCGCCGCTTGCTGCAGATGTTCGGCAGCCAGCAGCACGGCATCGATCTGTTCCAGCAAACGCTGACCGCCCGCCGTCGGTACAACGCGGCGGCCGCCGCGCTCGAACAAAGGTGCGCCGAGCGCCTGCTCCACTTTCTGCACTTGATGCGACAAACCCGACGGACTGATATGCATCGCCCGCGCCGCACTGTTGAAGCTCCCATACCGGCGCACGGCCTGCACCAAAATCAGGTCGCGTAGCGAAACTACCGATAAGTGGGTGGAAATCATCCGTGTGCCTGCCATTGCCGCTTTCGCCAAGCATAAACGACGAAGCCCGGCACAAGGCCGGGCTTCGTTTTTTAAGCCCCTCTCCCATTGGGAGCGGGGTTTGGGGTGAGGGTACGATCGGAGCGTACCAACACAAGCTTGCGTGAGAACTCAACATCGCGCTTCGCCCGAACCCTCACCTCTACCCCTCTCCCAACGGGAGAGGGGAAAAGGCGCGTGCTTATGCTTCGACGGTATCGGCGACTTGCTTGAAGTCCTGGATCTTGTCGAAGTTCATGTACTGATAAATCTTGTCGCCATTGGCATTGATCACGCCGATGTCGGTCATGTACTCCTGCTTGCTCGGAATGCGGCCAAGACGCGAGCAGATGGCAGCCAGTTCGGCCGAACCCAGGTACACGTTGGTGTTCTTGCCCAGACGGTTCGGGAAGTTGCGGGTCGAGGTCGAGAACACCGTCGCACCTTCGCGCGCCTGCGCCTGGTTGCCCATGCACAGCGAGCAGCCCGGCATTTCCATCCGCGCACCGGCCGTACCGAGTACGCCGTAATGACCTTCCTCGGTAAGCTGCTTCTGGTCCATCTTGGTCGGCGGAGCCACCCACAGGCGCGTCGGGATATCGCGCTTGCCTTCCAGCAGTTTCGACGCGGCGCGGAAGTGACCGATGTTGGTCATGCACGAACCGATGAACACTTCGTCGATCGCCGCACCGGCGACGTCTGACAGCGTCTTCACGTCGTCCGGATCGTTCGGGCAGGCCACGATCGGCTCATGCACGTCGGCCAGATCGATCTCGATCACGGCGGCGTATTCGGCATCCGCATCGCGCTCCATCAATTGCGGGCTGGCGAGCCATGCTTCCATCGCCTTGATGCGGCGATGCAGGCTGCGTGCATCCTGATAGCCCTGCGCGATCATGTATTTCAGCAAGGTGATGTTCGAGTTGAGGTACTCGATGATCGGTTCCTTGTTGAGATGCACGGTGCAACCGGCCGCCGAGCGTTCCGCAGACGCATCGGAAAGTTCGAATGCCTGCTCCACCTTCAGATTCGGCAAGCCTTCGATTTCCAGAATGCGGCCGGAGAAGATGTTCTTCTTGCCTTGCTTCGCAACGGTGAGCAGATCCTGCTTGATCGCGTAGAGCGGAATCGCATTGACGAGATCGCGCAGCGTGACGCCCGGCTGCAATTCGCCCTTGAAGCGAACCAGCACCGACTCGGGCATATCCAGCGGCATCACACCCGTAGCAGCGGCAAACGCCACCAGACCGGAACCGGCCGGGAACGAAATGCCGATCGGGAAACGCGTATGGCTATCGCCGCCGGTACCGACGGTATCGGGCAGCAGCATGCGGTTAAGCCACGAGTGGATCACGCCGTCACCCGGGCGCAGGCTGATACCGCCGCGCGTAGAGATAAACGCAGGCAAATCGTGATGCGTCTTCACGTCCACCGGCTTCGGATAAGCAGCGGTGTGGCAGAACGACTGCATGACGAGATCGGCGGAAAAGCCAAGGCATGCGAGATCCTTCAGCTCATCGCGCGTCATCGGGCCAGTCGTATCCTGCGAACCCACCGACGTCATCTTCGGTTCGCAATACGTGCCCGGGCGAACGCCCTTGCCTTCCGGCAGACCGCATGCGCGGCCGACCATCTTCTGCGCCAGTGTGTAGCCCTTGCCGGTATCGGCCGGACTCTGCGGCAGGCGGAACAGATTCGACGGCGGCAAACCGAGCGCTTCACGCGCCTTGCCCGTCAGACCACGGCCGATGATCAACGGAATGCGGCCACCGGCACGCACTTCGTCGAACAGCACGTCGGACTTCACCTGGAATTCGGCGACGACCTTGCCGTTCTTCAGTGCCTTGCCTTCGTATGGGCGCAATTCGATCACGTCGCCCATTTCCATCGCGGAAACGTCGAGTTCGATCGGCAGCGCACCGGCATCCTCCATCGTGTTGTAGAAGATCGGCGCGATCTTGCTGCCCAGACAGACGCCGCCGAAGCGCTTGTTCGGAATGAACGGAATATCTTCGCCCGTCCACCACAGCACGGAGTTGGTGGCGGACTTGCGGCTGGAGCCGGTGCCGACGACGTCGCCCACATAGGCAACGAGGTGACCGGCGTTCTTCAGATCGAGAATCTGCTGGATCGGGCCGCGCTTGCCGTCTTCTTCCGGCTGGAACGGCGCGCCGTCGCGCTTGTTCTTCAGCATGGCCAAGGCGTGCAGCGGAATGTCCGGGCGCGTGGTGGCGTCGGGCGCCGGAGACAGATCGTCGGTGTTGGTTTCGCCCGGCACCTTGAACACGGTGACGGTGAGGCTCTGCGGCACTTCCGGACGGCTGGTGAACCATTCGGCATCGGCCCAGCTTTGCAGCACGGCCTTCGCGTTGGCGTTGCCTTTGTCGGCTTTCTCTTTCACGTCGTGGAAAGAGTCGAACATCAGCAACGTTTTCTTCAACGCATCGGCGGCAATGACGCCGACCTGCGCATCGTCGAGCAGCTCAATCAGCGGATGGATGTTGTAACCGCCCAGCATGGTGCCGAGCAGTTCAGTCGCCTTCTCGCGCGTGATCAGCGCGCACTTCTCGGTACCGAACGCGACGGCGGCGAGATACGACGCCTTGACCTTTGCCGCATCGTCGACACCGGCGGGCACGCGATACGTGATCAGATCGACGAGGAAATGCCTTTCAAGAGCAGCCTCTTCGCCAGCCGGCGGATTCTTCAGCAATTCAACCAGATCGGCGGTCTGCGGGGCCGACAGCGGCAGCGGGGGAATACCCAGCGCAGCGCGCTCGGCGACATGTTGGCGGTAGGCGTTGAGCATGTGATCTCGTCCTTTGGCTGGCAAAACGGAAGCCTCCGCCGATAAAGCGGATACGTCCCGTCGATTCGTTTCGGCATGGCCGCTGCCTGGGCCAGACGCGCCGGAGGGCGTGTCCTTATGCCGTTTCGGGCGTTATTTCAGCTGCATATTTTGCCAGTTGCGGCACGGGCGCCGCAATCCAACAAGGCGTTTCCGCCTGCGTTCGAAATCTTGCAATGTGCTCGTAGCGAAATGCCCCGAAAGTGACTTGCGCCCCCGCCCGGTTGTCCCAAACTTTGCGGTATGCCCAACGTCACAAGGGTCTTCTTGCAATTCCCCTAACGTTTACTGCTCTAGCATTCCCCTGCTTACGCCCCGCGTATCCGCCAGACTTCAAGCAACAGGAGCTATCCCCATGCTGGACTCATTCGCCACCCGCGACACCCTGAAGGTCAACGGCAGCTCGTATCAAATCGCCAGTCTGACCAAGCTCGGCGAGCGCTTCGACATCAAGCGCCTGCCCTATTCGATGAAGATCCTGCTGGAAAACCTGTTGCGACACGAGGATGGGACCAACGTCACCAAGAAGGAAATCGAAGCGGTCGCGAAATGGAACCCCAAGGCGGAGCCGGATACCGAAATTTCTTTCATGCCTGCGCGCGTGGTGCTGCAGGATTTCACCGGCGTGCCGTGCGTGGTCGATCTGGCCGCCATGCGCGATGCGGTGGTGAAGCTCGGTGGCGATGCAAAACAGATCAACCCCCTTGCGCCCGCCGAACTGGTCATTGACCACTCGGTGCAAGTCGACGTGTACGGTTCGGAAGATGCGCTTGAGAAGAATGTCGAGATCGAATTCCATCGCAATCAGGAACGCTACTCATTCCTGCGCTGGGGTCAGAAGGCGTTCAACAACTTCAAGGTCGTGCCGCCGCGTACGGGCATTGTGCATCAGGTGAACCTGGAGCATCTGGCGCGCGTCGTGTTTGCCAAGGAAGTGGATGGCGAGCAGTGGCTGTACCCCGACACCGTGTTCGGCACCGACTCGCACACCACCATGATCAATGGCATCGGCGTGCTCGGCTGGGGCGTGGGTGGTATCGAAGCGGAAGCGGCGATGCTGGGGCAGCCTTCGTCCATGCTGATTCCGCAGGTGGTGGGTTTCAAACTCACCGGCAAGTTATCAGAAGGTGTGACGGCGACCGATCTGGTACTTACCGTCACGCAGATGCTGCGCAAGCTCGGCGTGGTGGGCAAGTTCGTCGAATTCTTTGGCGACGGCCTGAAACATCTGCCGCTGGCCGATCGCGCGACCATTGGCAATATGGCGCCCGAATACGGCGCGACGTGCGGCATTTTTCCGGTCGATCAGGAAGCGTTGAATTACTTGCACTTGTCGGGCCGCAAGGACGATCACATCGCGCTGGTGAAAGCCTATGCACAGGCGCAGGGCCTGTGGCATGACGAGAACACGCCACCGGCCGAATTCACAACGACGCTGGAACTCAACCTTGCCGATGTGAAGCCGTCGCTCGCGGGCCCGAAGCGCCCACAGGATCGTGTGCTGCTGCAGGACGTGAAGAAGAGTTACCACGAAGCCATCGGTGCGCTGACGTCCAATCGCAAATCCAACAACGATGCCGCGAGCTTCCAGAACGAAGGTGGCGGATCCGCCGTCGGCAATCTCGCCAACAATATCTTCAGCACCGGCGTGCGCGTGGACAAGGATGGCGAGAGTTTCCTGCTTGGCGATGGCGCAGTCGTGATCGCGGCGATCACTTCGTGCACCAACACATCCAATCCCGCAGTAATGCTCGGCGCCGGCTTGCTGGCGAAGAAGGCTGCCGCCAAAGGCCTCAAGGCGAAGCCGTGGGTGAAGACATCCATTGGGCCGGGTTCGCTTGTGGTGACCGACTATCTTGAAAAAACCGGATTGCTTAAGGAGCTGGAAAAGGTCGGCTTCTACATCGTGGGCTATGGCTGCACGACGTGCATCGGCAACTCCGGCCCGCTCGCGCCTGAAATCAGCCGAGGCGTTGGCGAAGGCGATCTGGCAGTGGCATCGGTACTTTCCGGCAACCGAAATTTCGAAGGCCGCGTGCATCCCGAAGTGAAGATGAACTACCTCGCTTCGCCGCCACTGGTTGTCGCGTATGCGTTGGCCGGTTCGCTGGATGTCGATCTGTCAAAGGACCCGCTCGGTGAGGACAAAGATGGCAAGCCGGTCTATCTGAAAGACATCTGGCCGAGCAACAAGGAAATCTCCGACATCATCGCCGGTGCGATCAATCCGGAAATGTTCGAGAAAAACTATGCCGATGTGTTCAAGGGCGATAGCCGCTGGAACAAGATCGCCTCGCCGGATGGCTCGGTCTACAAATGGGACGATTCGACCTACATCAAGAACCCGCCCTACTTCGACGGGATGACGATGGAGACCGGCAAGATCGAAGACATCCACGGTGCGCGCGTGCTTGGCCTGTTCGGCGATTCGATCACTACGGACCACATCTCGCCAGCCGGCTCCATCAAAAAGGACAGCCCCGCAGGCCGCTTCCTGATTTCCAAGGGTGTGGAACCGAAGGACTTCAATTCATACGGCTCCCGTCGCGGCAATGACGACGTGATGGTGCGCGGCACCTTCGCCAATATCCGTATCAAGAATTTGATGCTCGATGGCGTGGAGGGCGGTTACACCTTGTACGTGCCGAACGGCGAGCAGTTGGCGATCTACGATGCGGCGATGAAATACAAAGCCGACAAGACGCCGCTGATCGTGATTGCGGGCAAGGAATACGGCACCGGCTCGTCGCGCGATTGGGCGGCAAAGGGCACGCTGCTCCTGGGCGTTAAAGCGGTGATTGCCGAAAGCTTCGAGCGCATTCACCGCTCCAACCTTGTCGGCATGGGCGTGCTGCCGTTGCAGTTCAAGGATGGTGAGAGCGCCAAATCGCTTGGCCTCACGGGCAAGGAAACGTTCGAGATTACCGGGCTCAAAGACGGTGAGTCGAAGGAAGCGACCGTGGTTGCCAAGGGCGATGGTGGCGAGAAGAAATTCACGGTCAAGGTGTTGTTGCTGACGCCGAAGGAGCGCGAGTTCTTCCGTCATGGCGGCATTTTGCAGTACGTGCTGCGTCAGCTGGCCGGCAAGAAAGCCGCATGATGCGAGAAGCCCCTCTCCCGTCGGGAGAGGGGTTGGGGTGAGGGTTCGATTGGAACGCGACGCCAAAGACTCACGCAAGAAATCAATATCACGCTTCGCCCGCACCCTCACCCGCCTGCCGGCACCGTCTCCCGGGGGGGAGAGGGATTCACTTGGTACAACTCGTAATTATTGCTTTGGTGAAGTATCTAAAGCTGTTGCGTCCAGGTGGCTTCGTAACAACGCCAGTCGCGGCCATCCTTGCGCCACGCGGCCTCCACTTTGTACACACCCAGCTGAGCGGGAAACACTTTGCCGCCGCTGGTGAGCGTTACGGTGAAATCGGCAACGTATCGCTCGCCTCGTTTCTCGACATCGACCGGCCCCACCACCACGTGCAAGGTTTCACCGCGCAATCGCGCCACGCGCAACACATTGGCAATGTCCTGCCGCGACATGACGCCACTGTTGCCGTCGAAATCGTCCGTCAATTGCTCGGACAGCGCCGAGGCGTCCGCCCGCTCTGTCGCCTGAACAGCCGCGTCGATGGATTGCCGAATCCGCTTCTCGTCCGGCGTGCGGTGGTACACAAGCAGGCCTATTACTACACCGAGCAACAGGACGGCGATGCGGGTGGTCAGCTTCATGGTTGGCCTGTCCGGTTCTCGTTGCGGCGCGGCTTGCCGCTATACGCGGGCGTATGCTCCAATGCCTCGTCGGCATCTTGCCTGATGCCAGTCAACGTCACCATCCGCCTGTCTACATTGGAGCTTGGAATCGAACATGAGCAATCAGCGTCCATGGCTGAGTCACTATCCGGATGGCGTACCTGAAGAGATCGACATCAATCAATATTCCTCCGTTGTCGCGGTCTTGGACGAAGCGTTCGAGCGTTACCGCCAGCGCGTTGCGTTCACGAATTTCGGCAAGGGCCTGACCTACGGGGAGATCGACAAACTCAGCGCGCAGTTCGCCGGCTATCTGACCGGTGAGCTGAAGCTCAGCAAGGGCGATCGCATTGCGATCATGATGCCTAACGTCCTGCAGTACCCGATCGCGCTCTTCGGCGCGCTGCGCGCCGGCATGATCGTGGTGAATACCAACCCGCTCTACACCGCACGCGAACTGAAACATCAGCTTATCGATTCGGACGCGCAGGCCATTGTGGTGCTCGACAACTTCGCCGCCACGCTGCAGCAAGTTGTGGCGGAAACCGGCGTCAAGCACATCATCACCACTGGCACCGGTGATCTTGTCGGCCTCAAGGGCGCAGTGATCAACTTCGTCGTCAAGCACGTCAAGAAGATGATTCCGCCGTACCAGCTGCCGCATGCCGTGCGCTTTGAGGAAGCGCTCCGCCGCGGTGCGAGTCACCCACTACCCAAGCCCACGGTGGTGCATGACGACGTTGCTTTTCTTCAGTACACCGGCGGCACGACGGGCGTGGCGAAAGGCGCGATGCTTACGCACGGCAACATGATCGCCAACATGCTGCAAGCCGGCGCGTGGTTCGGTTCGAAGATCAAGCCCGGCGAAGAAACCATCATCACCGCGTTGCCGCTGTATCACATCTTCGCGTTGACCTGTAATTGCTTCATCTTCTTGCGCTTCGGCGGACGTAGCGTACTGATCACCAATCCGCGCGACATGCCGGCGTTCGTGAAGGAGCTGAAGTCGATTCGCTTCACCGCCATCACCGGCGTCAATACGCTGTTCAACGGATTGTTGAACACGCCAGGCTTCGACGAGATCGATTTCTCGCCGCTGCGCATGAGTTTCGGCGGCGGTATGGCTGTGCAGCGTGCGGTGGCCGAGCGGTGGGAAAAACTCACCGGTTGTGCGCTGATCGAAGGCTATGGCATGACCGAAAGCTCGCCCGTCGCCACGATCAATCCCATGGTGGATGGCGCGCGCTTCAACGGTTCGATCGGCCTGCCAATTCCGTCCACGTCCATCAGCATCCAGGACGAAGACGGCAAACAGCTGGCTCTCGGCGAAGTCGGTGAAATCTGCATCCAGGGCCCACAGGTCATGAAGGGCTACTGGAACCAGCCCGGCGAGACGGCCAAGGTGCTGAGCCCCGATGGCTGGCTGCGCACTGGCGACATCGGCCGCATCGACGATTCGGGTTTCGTCTACATCGTCGACCGCAAGAAAGACATGATTCTGGTATCCGGTTTCAACGTTTATCCGAATGAAATCGAAGATATCGTCATGAAGTGCCCTGGCGTTGCCGAAGTGGCTGCCATCGGTATTCCCGATGAGCACTCGGGCGAAGTAGTGAAAATCTTCGTGGTGAGGAAAGATCCGGCGCTCACGGAAGAAAAGCTCAAGGAGTACTGCCGCGAAAACCTGACGGGGTACAAGCGCCCGAAGGTCATCGAATTCCGCGATGCGTTGCCCAAAAGCAACGTGGGCAAGATCCTGCGCCGCGAATTGCGCGACGAGAAGAAGGCCGTTGCGGCACATTGAAGCGTGCTTCCTGAAGACTGAAACAAAAACACCCCGCTTCTGACGGGGTGTTTTTTTATGCGACGACGATGGCGCTTATTTGTGCGGCGGCTCTTCGTCGTGCCACATCTCGAGGATATCCGCGTAGCCGCCCAGCAGATTCCAGAGCGGCACCTGCTTGTCTTCCGGGATCATCGTGTACGCGAAACCAATGTGCTTCTCCGACAGGCGCGCGACTTTCGCTTCCAGGTGAATGTGCAGGTCATGACCGAAGATCATGTCCAGCACCCAGCTCTCGCCCGCCTGACCGCCCCAGTTTCGCGGACGGCGCAGCAATACGCCCGTCGCAGAAATGTCGATCAGGTCTGTGGGATGCGACTCGTCTCCGTGACTCATCAACACCGTGGTTTTGATGCGCATGCGCGCGGGGCGCAAATGCTCGCTATCGGAACCGTCCATGGCGTCACCACCCATTGTCGTCATGCCTTTCATCTCCCTCCCGCGCGGTGTTGCCACCACACGCCTGCCCCTGTATCGCAACGATGCCAGATGCCTTCCATCGGCAAAGGTGACACTGTTTTCCCATACCGGCACACCTGCCGATACCCCGGTTAGCTGCGTATCATGAAGCAAGGCACATGCCACTGCTACAACTACGTTTCACGCAGAAATGACGTGTATTTCAAAGAATCGCCGGGCAGGTCGATAGACGTAGTAGGTCACAAGTTGCCGCGCGGCGCATGAATGCAGCATCGGCGCAGCAAACAAACCCCTACGGGAGCTGAAGCCCTTGCTGGACATGCCGTCGTACTGCCGCTAATCTGTAACCCGCGTGTGGAACCACACATGGATACCCGCCGGGAGCCCCGGTCGGGGTGGCTTCCACCCGATGCATTCAGCCGACTTTACGAATCGCGGGCGACGCCGGCGGCGTCACGCTTGGTTCCTGCCTGATCGTTACCCTGTCACGACTCTGGCGCCAGCGACCGCCCACCTGACCGAACCCGCGTAGCGCGGCTTCATCGGGACGTTGATCAAGCGGGAAACCCGCAAGCCTTGGCTGAGCATCGTGGATATCGGATTTAAGGGAATGGCCTTATCAACCAGGCATTCCGGGCATGAACCTCCTCCGGTTAGGGTCGGGATAGGTTTTGATCGTCAACAGAACGAATTGCCAGCCCATGCCGGGCGGCCCAACGACATGCATTGATGAGCACTGAGCCAAACGAGTCTCAGCCTATACAAGCAACGCAAGACGCGTTTGCGGGGGTTCCCCAGCAGCAGGAAATGCCGCTGGCAATCGTGCGCGGCGAGCGCATCCTGCAGATGCCGCAGGATCTGTACATTCCGCCGGATGCCCTGGAAGTCATTCTGGAAGCATTCGAGGGACCGCTGGATCTTCTGCTTTACCTGATCCGTCGGCAGAACCTGGACATCCTCGATATTCCGATTGCCGAAATCACCCGGCAATACATGGAATACATCGACATGATGCGCGATGTGATGCGTCTGGAGCTGGCTGCCGAATACCTGTTGATGGCAGCGATCCTGGGCGAGATCAAATCGCGCCTGCTGCTGCCAAGGCCACCGACGGAAGAAGGCCTGGAAGAAGACCCCCGCGCGGAGTTGGTGCGGCGCTTGCAGGAGTACGAGCGGTTCAAGAAAGCCGCGGAGGACATCGAAGCCCTCCCCCGCATGGAACGCGACACGGTAGCCGTGCAGGCCGACACCGGCGAGCGCAACGTCATCAAGCTGCCGCCGCCGCTGGACCTCAAGGAAATGCTGCTGGCCCTCAAGGATGTGATGCATCGGGCCGAGTTGTTCGGGCATCACGCCATCAAGCGCGAGGCGCTGAGTGTGCGCCAGCGCATGGGCGAGTTGCTCAGCCGTCTGGACGACGACCAGTTTCACCGCTTCGAAAGCCTGTTCGATGTCACCGAAGGACGGCTTGGCGTGGTGGTGACCTTCCTGGCCATGCTGGAGCTGGCCAAGGAGTTTTTGATCAACATCGTGCAGGAAGAACCGCTGGCTGCGATTTACGTCAAGGCCAACGCCAACTCGGCCGAAGAAGAAGCCGAATTGGCCGCTGATGATGATGCGTTCGACGAACAGAATTCCGCGTCCGGCACCTAACAAACCGGCACCCATACAAGCGCAACCCGCCATGGACCGATCCTAAGGTTATGCAGATCGACCAACTGAAACCGATTATCGAAGGCGCCCTCCTCGCCGCCAGCCAGCCATTGAGCGTCGCGCAACTTAGCGAGCTGTTCGTGGAGGAAGACGACGTCGACCGCGCCCAGATCGCCATGGCGCTGGAGCAGCTGGCCGAAGCGTGCGAAGGCCGCGGCATCGAGCTGAAGGAAGTGGCTTCCGGCTTCCGTTATCAGGTTCGCCAGGACGTGCACCCATGGGTGTCGCGCATGTGGAGCGAAAAGCCGAGCCGTTACTCGCGCGCATTGCTCGAAACGCTGGCGCTGATTGCTTACCGCCAGCCCATCACGCGACCGGAAATCGAACAAATCCGCGGCGTGGTGGTCTCATCCAACATCATCAAAACGATGGAAGAACGCGAATGGATCCGCGTTGTCGGCCACCGCGACGTCCCCGGCAAACCGGCGCTGTTCGGCACCACCCGTGCCTTCCTCGATTACTTCAACCTCAAATCGCTGGACGAACTGCCCTCGCTGGCGGAAATCCGCGACCTGGAAGACCCGCAGCTTCGTCTGGATGACGATCCGTTCCCGCCGCGCGTCGTCCGCGACCTTCCGATCGATCCCGATGCGGAAGAAGCCGACGAGCTCGAAGCGCACGACGAGCAGGAACATGCGGAACATGAAAGCACCGAACAAGAACATCTCGAAGAAGAACTGAGCGAACACGAGTCGGAAGCCCCGCACGACGAACATCAGGCCGACGGCGCCGAATCGCAGCACCACACCGAAGAAGACACCGAACATCATCACGACGAACCCGCGAACGACGCGGATGCAAACGTCGAAACCCATCTCACCACTGCCGACGAGGCAGCGGATAGTGCGGACGCCGAAGACGGCTCTGCCGAGCAAGACACCAAGGAGTACCGCGCATGAATGCGCCACAAAAATCCGTATTGAGCCTCAAACGCGCCGCGCCGCCTGAAAACGCGCCCGCCATCGAAGAACGCCTGCACAAGGTGCTCGCCAACGCCGGTCTCGGCTCCCGCCGCATGCTGGAGCAACGCATCCAGGCCGGCGAAGTGGAAGTAAATGGCGCCGCCGCCAACATTGGCGCGAGCGTCCGCGCTGGCGACCGCGTCGTCATCGATGGCAAGCAATTCGTCGTAAGCACCGACAGCCGCGACGACGCCGAAGTATTGGTCTACCACAAGCCCGAAGGCGTGGTGACCACCCGCGAAGATCCCGAAGGTCGCCCCACCGTGTTCGAACAGCTGCCGCGACTCAAAGGCGCGCGCTGGGTCGCCGTGGGCCGTCTCGACATCAACACCACCGGTCTTCTGTTGCTCACCACCGACGGCGAACTCGCCAACGCGCTGATGCATCCGCGCAGCGGTCTGGAGCGCGAGTACCTGTGCCGTGTGCACGGTGAAGTGCCGGATGAAATGATCGAAAAACTGAAAGCCGGTGTGGAACTCGAAGACGGCCCCGCCCGTTTCGACGAAATCGCCATCATCAGCCGCGGCGGCAGCCATAGCTGGTTCCGTGTGGTGATCCGCGAAGGCCGTAATCGCGAAGTGCGCCGTCTGTGGGACTCGCAGGGTTTCCTGGTGAGCCGGCTCAAGCGCATCCGTTACGGCAACATCGAACTGCCGCGCATGCTACGTCGCAGCGATTGCGAAGCGCTCAACGAAGAGACGGTGAAGGATCTGCGCAAGATCGCCGGCCTCGGCGCACCGCAACCGGTGTTGACGCTGAGCCCGGTACTGCATCAGCGCCGCGCACCGCGCAATGTCACCGAATATCGCCCCGAGAAAGGCGCCGGTACATCGTGGAGCGGCGGTTATCAGGACGAAGCCCGCGAACTGCGCGCATTCGATCGCATTCGCGAAGAGCCGACGCGCGGCAAGCAACAGCAACGTCGCCGTGGCGCCAACCCGAATCGCGAAGTGAACGGCAACGTCGACAGGCCGGATCGTCCGAAGGGACCGAATCGGAACAATAAAAAGCGCGTTGCGCCTGGTCAGGAACTGCCACCCGCACGCACCTGGTTTGCGGGCGAAAGCCGCGAAGGCGGTCGTCGTCATGGCGGTGGCAATCCGTCCGGCAACCCGGCGGGCAATCGTCGCGGCGGCGGTGCAGGCGCTGGTGGTGGTTCCGCTCACGCCAATGCAAATCCGTACGGCGGTTTCGGCGGCGGTAACGCCAACCGTAACAGCCGTGGTGGCCGTCCTGGCGGCGGTGATCGTCCCGGTGGCAGTCGTTCCGGGGGCGCCGGTCGTCCGGGTGGTGGCGGTCAGGGTCAAGGTGGTCGCCCACAGGGTCGTGGTGGCAATCGCCCGCAAGGCGGTGGTCGTCCTCACGGTGGTGGTCGTCCCGGTGGCGGCGGAAATCGTTCGGGCAATCGTTGAGACGTGCAGCGCTTTAGAACGCACGAAGCATGATTCGCATCTACCACAACAGCCGCTGCTCGAAATCACGCAGCGCACTTGCGCTGCTTGAAGAACACGGCCAGCCGTTCGAGATCATCAACTATCTCGAAACGCCACCAAGTGCCGGCGAGCTGAAAGCATTGTTGTCACAACTTGGTATCCCGGCGCGGCAGTTGCTGCGCACCGGCGAAGATGTCTATGAAGAACTGCATCTGGACGACGCGTCGCTTGACGACAACGCTTTGATAGATGCGATGACCAAACACCCTCGCCTGATCGAACGACCGATTGTCGTTGCTCATGGCAAAGCGGTAATCGGTCGGCCACCGGAAAAAGTGCTCGACATTCTCTAGACCGACCGCGCTTTCGATCAGGCATTGTCACAATAAGCCAACCACGCCGCATGAGTGCGTACGTCGACGGGCCACGCAGCGATGCGTTCGTTGAACGTGGATGTGTCGTTCGCAAACAAAGCACGGCTTGCCTCTTCAAAACCGGGCATATCGCCGGCCATGGCAGACATGAAGTAATACGCACGCTCTTGTGCTGCGCGCGTGCCATCGCGTTCGCTGTTCGTGCGGCGCGCTTCGTCGACGAGCTTGCGCAACGCGACGGATGAACCGCCGGGTTGCGCAGCCAGCCATTCCCAATGACGTGGCAACAGCGTTACTTCGCGTGCAATCACACCCAACTTGGGGCGCCCTCTTCCGCGCGACTCCGTTGCGTCGGGCTTGGCGTCATCTGCGCCATCGAACGCATCGTTGGTAGCGAACCGGGCTAGCACATCCGCATCGGTGCCCCGCGTATCGATATCGATAGATCGGCCCGTACGGTCATCGAAAATAAGAACCGGGTCGTTGGAACCGGCTTCCACAGCGTGCTTTACAGCGAGTGCAACGGCGGCCAACGGACCCGATTTGATAAGCCGATGACCCTGAAAGCTGGAGTACGTATGCGCGAGAACGGGATTCATTGCGGACAGCCATGGTCGGGCGGGTAAATAAATAATACCCGGATGAAATTGTGATATCAATATTACCCGGGTAAATATTTTGTATCCCAACAAAAAAGCCGCCCAAGGGCGGCTTTTCTTTTAGCTGGATACTGCTCTTTGGAGATCAGACCCGGTTCTGCGTAGCCGGATCACCCACCTTGGCTCCTGCATCGCCACGCGGCGGCGGAGGCGGCACGGAGGAACCCGACGATGACGTCTTGGACCAATCCGCCGGCGGCCCGGGAACGCGGCCATTCATGATGTCGTCGATCTGGCGCGCATCGATCGTTTCGTACTGCAACAGCGCATCGGCCATCACATGCAGCTTGTCGATGTTATCGGTCAGGATCTGCTTGGTGCGGCTATAGGCGTGATCGAGGATATCGCGCACCACCTCATCGATCTTGTGCGCGGTCTCGTTGGAGACGTTCTTATGTTGGGTCACGGAGCGGCCCAGGAACACTTCGTCTTCTTCCTCACCGTAGGTGACCGGGCCGAGTGCGTCGGACAGACCCCACTTGGTGGCCATGTTGCGCGCCATCTTGGTCGCACGCTCGATGTCGTTTGAAGCACCGGTGGTGACCTTGTCGTTACCGAAGATGATTTCCTCGGCGACGCGGCCGCCATACAGCGAACACAGCTGCGATTCGATCGCAATCTTGTTCATGCTGTACTTGTCGCCTTCCGGCAAATACATGGTGACACCCAGCGCACGACCGCGCGGGATGATCGTGACCTTGTAGACCGGGTCATGTTCGGGCACGAGGCGGCCGACAATCGCATGGCCTGCTTCGTGATAGGCGGTGAGTTTCTTCTCGTCTTCGCTCATGGCCATCGAGCGGCGCTCGGTGCCCATCAAGATCTTGTCGCGCGCCTTGTCCATGTGGCTCATGCGCACTTCACGCGCATTCTCGCGTGCGGCAAACAAGGCCGCCTCGTTAACGAGGTTGGCAAGGTCCGCACCGGAGAAGCCCGGCGTACCGCGAGCGATAACCATCGGATCGACATCGCTCGCAGTCGGCACCTTGCGCAGATGCACTTTGAGGATTTGCTCGCGACCTTTGACGTCCGGCAGGCCGACCACGACCTGGCGATCGAAACGACCCGGGCGCAGCAGCGCAGGATCGAGCACGTCCGGACGGTTGGTAGCAGCGATGACAATGATGCCCTCGGTGCCTTCGAAACCGTCCATCTCGACCAGCAACTGGTTGAGCGTCTGCTCACGTTCGTCGTGACCGCCGCCCAGACCCGCGCCGCGATGACGACCGACCGCATCGATTTCGTCAATGAAGATGATGCAAGGCGCGTGTTTCTTCGCCTGATCGAACATGTCGCGGACGCGCGAGGCGCCCACGCCGACGAACATTTCGACGAAGTCCGAACCGGAGATCGAGAAGAACGGCACTTTCGCTTCGCCGGCAATCGCCTTGGCGAGCAGCGTTTTACCGGTACCGGGCGGACCGACCATCAGCACGCCGCGCGGAATCTTGCCGCCCAGGCGCTGGAACTTGCCCGGATCGCGCAGGAATTCGACGAGTTCGCCAACTTCTTCTTTGGCTTCGTCGCAGCCGGCGACGTCGCTGAAATTGACCTTGACCTGATCTTCGCCCTGCAATTTCGCACGCGAACGGCCAAAGCTCATCGCTCCACGTCCGCCACCGCCCTGCTGCATCTGGCGCATAAACCAGATGAAGACACCGACGATGAGGATCACCGGCAGCCAGTTAACCAGCAGACCGATCAGTGAGAAGCCTGTGCCGGAATCCTGCGTGACTGTCACGTTCTTGTCCTGCATCTGCTTGACCACCGAGTTGGTGGAGAAGCCGAGCACAGGGGCGACCGTGCGGTAGTTGCTGCCGTCCTTCAGCTTGCCGCTGATGGTGGCGGGGTTTTCCGCGCTGATGGTAGCGGTCGAAACGTTGCCGCTATCCACACTCTGCACAAAGCTGCTGTATGGCAGGTCCGAGGAGGCGCCACCACGCGGGTTGAAGCTCTGGAAGACGGTGATAAGCACCACCGCTATCAACAGCCAGAGCAACAGGGTTTTCCATGTCTCATTCATGCGCGGTTCTCGCCATTTTGCCGGCCACCCGGTCGGAACCCGGTAGCCAGCGCGTATACCTCACGCGAACGCGCGCGTGAGGCCTTCGGTTTACGCATGCTCACGCGCGAGAATTCCGCACGCAAGCTTCGCAAATAATCGTCAAAGCCCGTTCCCTGGAATAGCTTGATTAGAAACGCTCCACCAGGTTTGAGCCAGTGCCGGCTGAAATCAAGCGCGAGCTCCGCCAAGTCCATCGCCCGAATTTGATCGGCCAGTGCCACACCACTCATATTGGGGGCCATGTCCGACAGCACAAGATCGAGCTGTTGGCCGTCCAAGCGCGATTCCAGTTCACGCAAGACGCTTTCTTCACGGAAGTCGCCTTGCAGGAAATCCACCCCGCCAATGCCCTGCATCGGCAGGATATCCAGCGCCACCACGGTACCACTATCGCCCAGGCGCTGACGAACCAATTGCGACCAGCCGCCGGGGGCCGCCCCCAGATCGACCACCCGCATGCCGGGCTTTAGCAGGCGATCGCGATCGATCAGCTCTTCCAGCTTGAAAACGGCACGCGAACGCAGACCCTCGGCCTGGGCCTTTTTGACGTAGACATCGTCGAAATGCTCCCGTAACCAGCGGGAGCTGCTTTTGCTGCGGGACATGCGGCCACGGCCGGGAAATGGGGCTGACATGATAACCTTTACGATCCCCTCGCCGCGAATCCGAGACTGAACGCATGGCCATTTCCCCCTCGCAACAGCGCTACCTGCGTAGCCTCGCCCACGATCTGCACCCGGTGATTCTGCTGGGCGCCAAGGGCGCGACCGAGGCTGTCGTCAAAGAACTGGATCTGGCGCTCTCTCACCACGAGTTGGTGAAGGTGAAGCTGTCGGGCGGCGACAAGGACGAGCGCGACGAGCAGATCAAATTCCTGATCGACGGCACCCGCGCGGAAAGCATCCAGCAGATCGGCCATATCGTGGTGCTGTTCCGCCGCAACGAGGAAGACCCTCGTCTGGCGCTGCCGCGCTGAGTCATCGTCATGGACCTGTCGCTTGATCGGCCGGAAGGCTATTTATTCGTTCGACGCGTGGCGCCGCATGCCATCACGGTGGTCGATCGCGAGCTGAAGACCAGTTTCATCCTGTCGCCCGAACGCGCCATTGAAGACTGGCCGGTTTCCAGCGCTGCCCATCTGGACGAAGGCCACGTCGAAAACGTGCTCGAACTGAAACCGGAGTTGGTGCTGCTCGGTACAGGCACGCGTCAGTACTTTCCGCCCGCGGCATTCATGGCCGGCTTTCTTCGCCGCGGCATCGGCATCGAAGTGATGGACAACGCAGCGGCTGCGCGCACCTATGACTTACTGGCAAGCGAAGGGCGCCGCGTCGTCGCGGCTTTCATTCTTCCGACAAGTTGATCAGCGGCTAGGCAAATAATCGAGCGGATCGACGGGGCTGCCGTCCTTGCGAATCTGGAATTCCAGTTCATCGCGCGACGAACCGCTTGATCCCATTTCAGCAATTTGCTGCCCGGCTTTGACTTGCTGCCCTTCCGTCACAAGTCGTTTGCGGTTGTGGCCATAAGCAGACAGCAGACTGTCGTTGTGCTTGATGATCACCAGCTCGCCATAACCGACTAGACCGTTGCCGCTGTAAACCACTACACCATCGGCGGCTGCGACGACGGGATCGCCTTCCTTGCCCGCAATATCGATACCGGGAATGGCCGCACTGCTTTGGAATCGACCCACGACCGAACCTGATGCGGGCCAACGCCACTTCACACCGCCCGCTGCGCGCGAGCCACCGCTTGCTGCGATGACAGGCGTTGCGGCCGGTGGGGGCGTCGGCGGGACAGCCGGCGGCGGTGCCGCAGACACTGCAGGCGCGACGGTCGCCGGATGCGCCGGCGGTGGAACCGGTGTTGTTACGACAGCGCCCGGGGTGACACTCTGGAAACCACCACTTGGCGGTGAAGGCGGCGGCGGAGGTATTGACGGCGGCGGTGCCTTGGCGATGACAGGCGGTGGATTGCGCGGCGCGTGCCCCGACAATGCCAACACCTGCCCCGGCCAGATCGTGTACGGCGCGGCAATGCCATTCATCTGCGCCAGCTGACGGAAGTCCATCCCATTGCGAAAAGCGATGGAATAAAGCGTGTCGCCTTTTACAACGGTATAGCTGTTACCCGGTGCGCTCGGGTGCACAACCGGTGGCGGGCTGAAAGGTCTGGCGGGTGGCTCTTGCACCACGGTCGTAGTGCATCCGGCCACGAGTAATGCCATCGAGATAGCGGCAGACGATCGCATCAATCCATTCATGGCATGAGCATAGCGGGGACTGAGAGCGTTTTCATACGGGTCCGCCGCACGCGCCAGCATGTATTCAGTGCCGCAACAGCCACCAGGCTCCCAGCGCAACGAGCAACGCGAGCGCCACCCATCCGATCCATTCGATGTTCTTGTGCAGGATGCGCTCGGCGCGTTCGCCAAAAAGACGAACCAGCAACGCAAGCAGCCACACGCGCTTGCCACGACCGAGCAGGATGCAAACCAGGAACGGAATGATCGGCACGCCGACAATACCCGACGCCCACGTGACGAACTTCATCGGCACGACAGGCTGCAACGCTGCCAGCATCAGCACGAGCAACATCTCGAGCCAATGCTGATTCATCTCGGTGCGAAGACTTTCGACGCCGCGCTCAATCGAATCGTAGAGATGCAGCGATTGCAGCACGGGCGTGAGTGCATGAAATGCCCAGTGCCCCAACGCATAACCGACCAGTGAGCCGAGCAGCGAAAAAAGCAGGCTGATATTGGCGTAGAAAAACGCGCGATGCCGTTTTCCCAGCATCATCGGCGCCAACATCACTTCCGGCATGATCGGAAAGATGAAGGCTTCGATGAAGCTCAGTCCGCACAGGTAATAAACCGCTCGGGGATCGCGCGCCCAGACCAGAACACGCGCGTAAAGCTTTCCAAAAAGTTGCATTAGCCGATGCCACCCAGCAAAGGAACGAAACTGACTGACGCGAGTTCTTCCTGCACAAAATCGCCTTTGCCGTCACCGCGCATGCGGATCAAGGTCTGACTGCTGGGTGAGCCAACCGGTGCGACTAGCACACCATCGGGGCTTAGTTGATCGAGCACCTGCGTGGGAATCGCATCGCCCGCTGCGGTCAGAATGATGGCGTCGAACGGGGCTTCGGCCGACCAGCCGAGTTTGCCGTCATCGTGCCGCGAACGAATGTTCTCGATACCGAGTTGGCGGAAACGGCGGCGTGCCTGTCGCAGCAACTCTTCGATGCGCTCGACCGTATAAAGCTGCGGCACCAAACTGGCCAGCACCACGGCCTGATAACCCGAACCCGTGCCGATCTCCAGCACTTTCTGCGGACGCCCGGATTTGGCGTCGAAGGGCTCAAGCAACGCCTCGGTCATGCGCGCGACCACCCACGGCTGCGAAATGGTCTGACCGTGACCAATCGGCAACGCGGTGTTCTCGTAAGCGCGCGAGTGCAGCGCCTGATCGATGAAGTGATGACGCGGAAGATTGCGCATCACATCCAGCACACGCTTGTCCTGGATGCCCTCTTCTTTCAATTTGGCGATAAGGCGATCGCGCGCGCGCTGGGATGTCATCCCCTCGCCTTTCAGTGCCGACGGTGGAAGCGGATGCACGGCCATCTCAAGCTGCCTTTCCGTCGGGGTTGCTACTCATGCCATCACTGAGCGTATGCACCCAGCTGCTGACTTTCTCCAGCGCCTGGAAACGCGTGAGATCAACGTGGATCGGCGTGACGGAAATGAAGCCGCGGTGCACGGCGTGGAAATCGGTGCCGGGACCTGCGTCATCGACATCGCCTGCGGGGCCGATCCACCAGATCGTTTTGCCGCGCGGATCGGTCTGCTTGATACACGGCGCGGAGCGATGGCGTTTGCCAAGGCGCGTCACTTCGAAACCTTTAATTTCTTCCCACGGACGATCGGGCACGTTGACGTTGAGAATCGTGTCGGCCGGAAGCGGATCGACGAGCAGACGTTCCATCAGCAGCAGCACCGCTTTGGCAGCGGAATCGTAGTGCTCGCCCTTGTGATCCTTGCTGACGAGCGATACAGCAATCGCCGGCAATCCAAGGAAACGCCCTTCCATCGCCGCCGACACCGTGCCGGAATAGATCACGTCGTCGCCCAGGTTGGCGGAGTTGTTGATGCCCGACACGACGATATCCGGCTCGTAGTCGAGCATGCCAGCCAGCGCCAAATGCACGCAGTCCGTCGGTGTGCCCGCGACGCGGTAATAACCGTTATCCATGCGTAGCGCGCGAATCGGCGCGTCGAGCGTCAAAGAGTTGCTTGCTCCGGAACGATCGCGATCCGGAGCTACCACCGTAACCTGGCCGACCGCACCAAGGCGTTCGGCGAGCACGCGGATGCCCGGTGCATCCACGCCATCGTCGTTGCTGACAAGAACTCGCATCATGATCCGTAGAAAGCCAATGTTCGACGTGCGGCCGCAAGGCGAATCCACACGTTCCCCGAACCTTGGAGTCTAACCGAGCGGACCGGCGGTTTCACCGCCATACACCACGCAAGTTCTGGCCGAACCCATACCGGAGCGGTTTCGCATTCGCTAGGATGATTTCCATGAAACGCCGCCCGCCCGCCACGGTTAGCGACGACGATAGCCGCCTGTTCCGCGACGCTATCGGCGACGTGCGCAAACTTGACCCCGTCGCACCGCCGCCTGCGATGCCCAAACCCGAGCCGCACCCGTACATGCTGGAAGCGGACGAGGCCGCCGTGCCCGGCGAGTTGCTGGATATGACCTTCGATCCGGCGCTGATGGAAGTCGGCGAGGAATTGAGCTACCTGCGCGACGGCTACCCGCCGAAATTGCTGCGCCATCTAAAACGCGGTCAGTACAGCGTGCAGGACGAGATCGATCTGCATCACATGAATGCCTCGGCGGCGCAGTCAACGATCGCCACGTTTCTGGCCGAGGCATCGGAGCGCGGATTGCGGTGTGTGCGTATCGTTCACGGCAAGGGCTTGCGCTCCAAAGCAGCGGGCCCGGTGTTGAAAACGCTGACGGATCGATTGCTGCGCCGACGTGATGATGTGATTGCGTTTGCATCCGCACGCCCGACGCAGGGCGGCACCGGCGCCGTCGTGGTATTGCTCAAGGGTTGATTGCTAGCCGATCAACTCACGCGCGACGACGGTTGCGTAAGCGCCTGCGGGCAACTCAAACGCGAGCTCCAGCGTTTCGTCGTCCAGCCAGCGCCACCGCAAGTCTTTGGGCATCAGGCGTAACGGGCGACGCTCCTGTTCCATTCGAGCTTTGGCCAAGCCTTCCACCAAATCGTTGTTGGCAGCACCAATGCTGCGCTCCAGATCGCCCGCTTCGGCAGCGGTCGGCGGTTCGCCATCGCCCCAAAGCGGGCCGGAAGGATGAATATCCCCTTGCGCTAGTCGTGCGGCGAGCTTTTCGTCAAACGGCTCGGGTCCGAACCACGAGCGAGAACCCGCCAACGACCAGATTTCGCCTTCAAGCGGTTTATCCCACGCATCGCGCTCAGCACGTGCGGCCAGGACGCTATTGAAGATATGCGAACGTGCGGCAGAGAGAAGCATCGACCGCTTGTCGCGATCCACGCGACGGCCTGCGAACATCGCACGCGCCTGCGCAATATTTCCGCCTTCGCGGCCAAAGCGTTGCTCGCCGAAATAATTCGGAACCCCGCGCGTGGCGATGGCATGCAGCACTTCTTCGGCGCGCGCTTTATTGCCACTGACATCGCGTAACACCAGCACGAAACGATTGCCGCGCAAAGCACCGCGCTTGAGCTTGCGTTTGTGTCGTGTCGCCGCGAGCACCTTCACCTCGTCGTGCGGAAAAGCACTCCAGTCGGGGTCGGCTTTACCGGGCAATTGCACGGTGAATGCTTGGCGCGTGACGGCGTGGCGATCTTTCAATCCTGCATAACCGACATTGAGCGGCGGAACGCCTGCAAAACGTGCCAGCTCCTTCGCCACCCAATCGGTGTTGGCGCCGCGCTTTTCGACCCAAAGCAAGGCATGCTCGCCCTCACCGTCGGCGTCGTAGCCGAGGATTTCATCGACGCGAAAATCTTCAGGGGTGCGGCGGAGCTCTGCCTTGAGTGGCGGTGTTCCGTATGCGTGGGGCAATTCGATGTCGGTAGCGGATGGGTCGGACATTCGGCTCGATCGGTTTCAGTGGCGGCGTTATGTACGGTGTGTTGCCGGTCGCAACGACACCACGATCGAATCAATTGCCGCTGCTTGCAGGAGTCGCAGGTGCAGCGGCGCTTGAACCGTTGGCGGGTTTCTCGACCACCTGATAGAAGGTCTCACCCGGCTTGATCAACCCCAGCTCCGCACGCGCACGCGCCTCGACGGCCTGCTCACCGTGCTTGAGATCGTTCACGTCGGCAGCGAGTGCCTGATTGCGCTGGACCAGCTTGTCGTTTTCGTCGCTCTGCTTTTTCACGGCAACGCGCAAGCTGGCCACCTCGGACATGCCGCCGTGACTGGACCACAGTTTCAGCTGCAGTCCAATCAGTATCAGCAGCAGGATCAAGGCGACCCAACGCAACATGATCAGAGCCTGAGTAGGGTTTCGGCGTAGCCCGCGTTGCCACGGTGCGGCCGACAGGTGGTGGTGCGCGGCGCAGCGCTTGCCTGGCTGGCAAGCCAAGCCGCGCGCTGCCGCATGACGGCCGCACCGTGGCAACCCGAAGGGCCGGATCTGTTTGCCCGCCGGGCTGCGTCCTCACTCAGTTGTGTATCGACATACACGCCTTCGTTCCTCCTTGCCCGCCAGGCAAACAGATCTCGGCGCGGGCCACGCCGAAACCCTACTCAGGCTCTTGCGCTACCTCAGCCGGGCAAGTGAGACAGATTCGGGAACGCGTTGCGGCCAGCATAGCGCGCCGCGCCGCCCAACTGTTCCTCGATGCGCAGCAACTGGTTGTACTTGGCCACGCGGTCGGTGCGACACAGCGAACCGGTCTTGATCTGAGTGGCCGTGGTGGCGACCGCGATATCGGAAATGGTGGTGTCTTCGGTTTCGCCCGAACGGTGCGAGACGATTGCGGCGTACTTGGCGGCGTCGGCCATGGCGATGGCTTCGAGCGTTTCCGACAGCGTGCCGATCTGGTTGACCTTGATCAGGATCGCGTTGGCGATCTTCTTATCGATGGCCTCGCGGAAGATCTTCGGGTTGGTGACGAAGATATCGTCGCCTACCAGCTGGATCTTGTTGCCGATCTTGTCGGTCAGCAGCTTCCAGCCGTGCCAATCGCCTTCGGCCATGCCGTCCTCGATGGTGACGATCGGGTACTGCTGCGCCCAGCTGGCGAGCACATCGACGAACTGTTCCGGGGTATAAACCTTGCCCTCGCCTTCCAGATCGTACTTGCCGTCCTTGAAGAATTCGGAGCTGGCGGCATCGAGACCAAGCAGGATCTCGCTACCGATCTTGTAACCGCTCTTGTTCACCGCTTCGAGAATGGTGTCGAGGGCTTCGATGTTCGAGCGCAGGTTCGGTGCGAAGCCACCTTCATCGCCAACTGCCGTGTTGAGGCCCTTACCTTTAAGCACGCTCTTCAACGTATGGAAGATTTCGGTACCGGCGCGCAGCGCTTCGGAGAAGCTCGGCAGACCGACCGGCAGGATCATGAATTCCTGCACGTCGACGTTGTTGTCGGCGTGTGCACCACCGTTGATGATATTCATCATCGGCACCGGCAACACACCCGGCTTGCCGTTCGACAGGTACTTCCACAGCGGTTCTTTGCGCGAGGCGGCTACCGCGTGTGCAGCAGCCATCGATACGCCGAGCAGCGCGTTGGCGCCCAGGCGGCCCTTGTTCGGCGTACCGTCGAGATCGATCAGTTTTGCGTCGAGACCTTTCTGATCCGCCGCGTCGAAACCCTTGAGCGCATCGGCAATCGCACCGTTGACGTTCGCCACGGCGTTCTTCACACCCTTGCCCTGGTAACGCGACTTGTCGCCGTCGCGCAGTTCCACCGCTTCACGCGTGCCCGTCGAGGCACCACTGGGAACGGCCGCGCGGCCGAATGCGCCATCGGCCAGGATCACATCAGCTTCGAGCGTGGGATTACCGCGGGAATCGAGAATTTCACGGGCATGGATGCGAGTGATTTGGTTGCTCATGGCCAATCCAGTTCAAGGGAGTTGAAGTGAGGGTTTATCGATGCGCGCGCCGCGCGGGGCACGTTACAGCGTCTGTTCGAGGAAGCCGTGACGTTTGGTCACCGCGTCCAGCTCAAGCAGCGTATGCAACAGCGCTTCCATCTTGCCCAACGGCCAAGCATTGGGCCCATCGCTGAGCGCCTTGCTGGGGTCCGGATGGGTTTCGGCAAACAGACCCGACACGCCGACGGCAATCGCCGCGCGCGCCAGCACCGGCACGAATTCGCGCTGGCCGCCCGAGCTGGTGCCCTGGCCGCCCGGCAACTGCACCGAATGCGTGGCGTCGAACACCACCGGGCAGCCCGTGTCGCGCATCACGCTCAGCGAGCGCATGTCCGACACCAGATTGTTGTAGCCGAAGCTCGCACCGCGTTCGCACACGAGGATGTCGTTGTTGCCGACGGCTTTCGCCTTGTCGACCACATTCTTCATATCCCATGGCGCGAGGAACTGGCCTTTCTTGATGTTCACCGGCTTGCCGGCGCGGGCCACGTTCTGGATGAAGTCCGTTTGGCGGCAGAGGAAAGCCGGCGTCTGCAGCACGTCGACCACCGCAGCCACTTCATTCATCGGCGTGTATTCGTGCACATCGGTGAGCACCGGCACTTTGAGCTGGCGCTTTACTTCCGACAGCACGCGCAAACCTTCTTCCATGCCCGGGCCCCGAAAGCTGCCCGAGGAGGAACGATTGGCCTTGTCGAAGCTGGATTTGAAGATGAAGTTGATGCCGAGCTTGCTGGTGATTTCCTTCAGCGTGCCAGCGGTATCGACCTGCAACTGCTCCGACTCGACGACGCAAGGACCGGCAATAAGGAAGAAGGGTTTATCCAGGCCAATGTCGAAACCGCACAACTTCATGCTGCGGCTCCCTTCGTCGCCAGCTTCTCGCCTTCGCGCACGGCCCTGTATTCACGTGCAGCGCGGACGAAACCGATAAACAGCGGATGGCCGTCGCGCGGCGTGGACGTGAATTCCGGATGCGCCTGGCAACCGAGAAACCACGGATGCTTCTGCATCGGCAGCTCGACGATTTCGACCAGCAGGTCGTCCATCGATTTGCCGGAAATCACCATGCCGAGGTCTTCGAACGGCTGACGATAGCGATTGTTGAATTCGTAACGATGGCGATGACGTTCGCGCACGACGTCCTGGCCGTACATCTGTCGCGCCAGCGTGCCGGTCTTGAGGCGGCACTCCTGTGCGCCAAGGCGCATGGTGCCGCCGAGGTCCGAACGCTCTGAACGCTGCTCCACTTCGCCGGTGGCCGTAGTCCACTCGGTGATCAGCCCGATGACCGGATTGGGCGTATGGCGATCGTTCTCGCTGGAATCGGCGTCGGCAAGGCCGGCGACGTTACGGGCGAAATCCACCACCGCCGCATGCATGCCGTAGCAGATGCCGAAGTACGGAACGCCATGTTCGCGCGCATATTTGGCCGCGAGCACCTTGCCTTCGAAACCGCGCTTGCCGAAGCCGCCTGGCACAAGGATCGCGTCCGCTGTGCCGAGCATTTTCTGCGCACCTTCCGCTTCGATCTGCTCCGAATCGATCCACTCGAGATTCACCCGCGTCTGCTGCTTGATGCCGCCGTGACGCAGCGCTTCGCCGAGCGACTTGTACGCGTCTTTGTGCTCGACGTACTTGCCGACGATGGCGACGGTGACTTCGTCTTTGGGATGCTCAACCGCATCCACGGTGCGCTGCCAGCCCGAAAGATCGGCCGGCTTGGCATCCAGACCCATTTTCTTGACGACGATGTCGTCCAGACCCTGCTGATGCAGCCACAGCGGTTGCTTATAGATGATGTCCACGTCCGCCGCGCTGATCACGGCCTGCTCCGGCACGTTGGTGAACAGGGCGATCTTGCGGCGCTCGCCGTCCGGCAGCGGCTGCTCGCAACGGCACAGCAGGATGTCCGGCTGGATACCGATGGAGCGCAGTTCCTTCACGGAGTGCTGGGTCGGCTTGGTTTTGATCTCGCCGGCGGCCTTGATATACGGCACCAGGGTCAGGTGCATGAACAGGCACTTTTCCGGGCCGTGCTCGATGCGCAGCTGGCGGATCGCCTCGAGGAAGGGCTGGGATTCGATGTCGCCGACCGTGCCGCCGATTTCGACCAGGGCGACGTCGAAGCCGCGCGTGGCCTCGTGGATGCAGTGCTTGATCTCGTCGGTGATATGGGGGATCACCTGGACGGTGGCGCCCAGGTAGTCGCCGCGGCGTTCCTTGCGGATCACCGATTCGTAGATCTTGCCGGTGGTGATGGAGTTCTTGCCGGTCAGGCGGGTGTGGACGAAGCGCTCGTAGTGGCCCAGGTCCAGATCGGTCTCCGCGCCGTCGTCGGTCACATAGACCTCGCCGTGCTGGAAAGGACTCATGGTGCCCGGATCCACATTGATGTAGGGATCGAGCTTCATCATGGTGACCGAGAGGCCGCGGGCCTCAAGAATGGACGCAAGCGACGCCGCCGCGATGCCCTTGCCAAGCGAGGACACCACACCGCCAGTGACGAAAATCAGGGGGGTCATGGAAAGCAGCCGTGCTGGAAATAGGCATTTTAGCGGACGATCGGCCTAGCCGCGAGATGCTGCGGCGACAATAGGGAAAATAATTCAGGCATCACCGGCCTTTTCCGCTTTTCAACATCGGAACGCAAAACGCCCGGCGCGAAGGCCGGGCGTTGCGGGAAGTGCGTGCCGGGGCGGTCTCCGGCCACTGGCGGACGATCAGCCGATGCTGCCCGACGACATCGTCGGCACCGGGTGCATCATGTTCACATTCATGTTGTGCAGCACCCAGAGCGACCCGACCACTACGATGGCGATGATCAGCAACGTGAAGACGCCGATCGACAGGTTGTCCCGCTGGCCCGGCTTGGCGCTCAGGTGCAGGAAGAAGATCAGCTGCACCAAGACCTGCGCCACGCACAACACCACAATGCCTGGCAGGATCAAATCGTGCGGCACGGCGCCCGACATCACACAGCCGAACGACATGGCGGTAAGAACGATCGACAGGATGAAACCGACGATGTACGACTTCAGGCTGCCGTGATTGGCGTGCTGGTGATCGGCAGCAAGCGCATGAGCGTGTTGGCTGGACATCACAGCACTCCTCGCAGATAAACGATGGTGAAGACGCAGATCCAGACCACGTCCAGGAAGTGCCAGAACAGGCTGAGGCAGGAAAGACGGCGCGTGACGGCATCGTTCAAACCGAAACGACGCACCATATCCATCATCACGACGATCCAGATCAGTCCGCAGGTCACGTGCAGACCGTGCGTACCGACGAGCGTGAAGTAAGACGACAGGAACGCGCTGCGGCTCGGACCGGCACCCTCGTTAATCAGATGCGCGAACTCGTGCACTTCCATCGCCACGAACGAAGCACCGAACAGGAACGTGATGAATAGCCACGCCATCACCTTATTGCGCTTGCCCGCGTGCATGTTGAGCATCGCCACGCCGAAGGTGAAGCTGCTGACCAGCAGCAGCAGCGTTTCACCACCTACATAAGGCAGGTCGAACAACTCCTTGCCGGTCGGACCACCCGCGGTGGCGTTCGCAAGCGCAGCGAATGTAGCGAACAGCGCTGAGAAGATCAGGCAGTCGCTCATCAGATAGATCCAGAACCCGAGCAGGGTCTTGGAACCGTCGTCGTGATGTTCGTCGTGACCGTGCGCGACGGTGCCGTGGTCGGCAGTAATAACGTTGCTCATAACTTAAGCCACCTTCTGGCCGGCCTTGGCCGGATCCACGTGATCGATACCGGGCTGCGGAATCAGGCGTGCACGTTCGATCTTCTCGACCTCAGCACCCGGCACGTAGTAATCGACGTCGGTGTCATAGGCGCGCGTAATGAACGACCCGACCATGCCGAGCAAACCCGCAACGGCCAGCCACCAGATGTGCCAGATCATCGCGAAACCCAGCACGGTGCCGAACGCCGCCATGAACACGCCGACACCTGTGTTGCGCGGCATATGGATGTCCGCATAGCGCTCCTGGCGCCTGTATGCACGCTTGTGTTCTTTATCCGCCCAGAACTGATCCAACTCTTCAACCTGCGGCAGCACGGCAAAGTTGTAGAACGGCGCTGGAGAACTGGTGGACCACTCCAGGGTGCGGCCACCCCACGGATCACCCGTGAGATCGCGGTTCTCGGCGCGATTGCGAATGCTCACCACAAACTGCAGCACCATGAAACCAATGCCGAGCGCGATGATGCCAGCGCCAGCTGCGGCGACGATCAGGTAAGGCTGCCAGGCGGGATTGGCATAGTGGTTCATACGGCGCGTCATGCCCATCAAGCCGAGCACGTAGAGCGGCATGAAGGCCATGTAAAAACCGACCACCCAGCACCAGAACGAGGCCTTGCCCCAACGCTCTTCCAACTTGAAGCCGAACGCCTTGGGAAACCAGTAATTGACGGCAGCAAACATGCCAAACAACACGCCGCCAATGATCACGTTATGGAAGTGGGCGATCAGGAACAGACTGTTGTGCAGCACGAAGTCGGCACCCGGCACCGCCATCAGCACGCCCGTCATGCCGCCGATGGTGAAGGTCACCATGAAAGCGACGGTCCACATCATCGGCAATGTGAAACGAATGCGGCCGCGATACATGGTGAACAACCAGTTGAACAACTTCACGCCCGTCGGCACCGAGATGATCATCGTCGTGATGCCGAAGAACGCATTGACGTCAGCGCCCGAACCCATCGTGAAGAAGTGATGCAACCACACAAGGAAGGACAGCACACCGATGCCCGCGGTGGCGTACACCATCGACTTGTAACCAAACAGCGGCTTGCCAGAGAAGGTTGCAACGATCTCGGAGAACGCGCCGAACGCCGGCAGGATCAGGATGTACACCTCTGGGTGACCCCAGATCCAGATCAAGTTGATGTACAACATGGCGTTGCCGCCAAGCTCATTGGTGAAGAAGTGCATGTCCAGGTAGCGATCGGCCGCCAGCAGCGCCAAAGCCACCGTCAGCACCGGGAATGCGGCCACGATCAGAATGTTGGTGACCAGCGCCGTCCACGTGAACACTGGCATCTGCATCAGCTTCATGCCTGGAGTACGCATGCGCAGGATGGTCACAACGAAGTTGATGCCGCTCAGCGTTGTGCCAAGGCCTGATAGCTGGAGAGCCCAGATGTAATAGTCCACACCAACCGTAGGACTGAACTTCAACTCCGACAGCGGCGGATACGCCAGCCAACCTGTTGCAGCAAAGTCACCCACGAACATCGACAGCATGACCAACACCACACCCGATGCGGTGAGCCAGTAGCTGAGCGAGTTCAGAAACGGATAAGCGACGTCGCGGGCACCAATCTGCAGCGGCACGACCAGGTTCATCAGGCCGACCACAAACGGCATCGCCACGAAGAAGATCATGATCACGCCGTGCGCGGTGAAGATCTGATCGTAATGATGCGGCGGGAGATAGCCAGCGGCGTCAGCCGAAGCGATCGCCTGCTGCGCACGCATCATGATGGCGTCTGCAAAGCCGCGCAGCAGCATGACCAGCGCAAGAATGACGTACATGATACCGATGCGCTTGTGGTCCACCGTGGTGAACCACTCGCTCCACAGATAGCCCCACTTGCGCTGATAAGTCACCCAGCCAAGCAGCGCTGCACCGCCCAGGCACACCATAAGCAGGGTGCCCATAATGATCGGCTCATGGAAAGGAATGGCCGATAAAGAAAGTTTTCCGAACATGGCCTACTCCGACGCTTTGGCGTGATCGTTGGGCGAGGGAACCGCACTCGCTTGCGAAGGCGACGGCTCGCCGATGCGGCCCATATTCATATCGCCCATGTACTGCTTGATGATGTCGTTGTAGAGATCCGGCTTGACGGATGTGTAGTACGACACCGGCTGTTTCTCGCTCGGCTGTGCCAGCGCGTGATACGTCTGTGCATCAAGCGGGCTCGCGCTGGCCTTCGCCTTGTTCACCCAATCGGTGAACCCCTGCTGCGACGTCGCGACTGCCATGAAGTGCATGTCGGAGAACCCTTCGCCGCTGTAGTTCGACGAGAGACCCTCAAACTTGCCCGACTCATTCGCCATCAGGTTCAGATCGGTGTTCATGCCGGCCATGGCGTAGATCTGGCTGCCCAATTGCGGGATAAAGAACGCATTCATCACCGAATCGGACGTGATCTCGAAGTGCACCGGCGTACCCGCCGGGAACGCCACTTCGTTGACGCTCGCCACGCCGTAGTCCGGATAGATGAAGAGCCACTTCCAATCAAGCGCCACCGCCTGGATGGTGATCGGCTTGACGTTGGACTGCAGCGGCTTGTACGGATCGAGCGTGTGCGAGGTGCGCCACGTGATCGTCGCCAGAATCGCGATGATGATGCAGGGAATCGTCCACACCACCGCTTCGATCGCGGTCGAGTGCGACCACTTCGGTGCGTACGTAGCTTTGGTATTGGAAGCCCGATAGCGCCACGCAAAGTACAGCGTCATCGCGATGACCGGAATCACCACAACCAGCATCAAACCCATGGCGATCAGAATGAGGGACTTTTCCTGGATGCCGATATCGCCCTTGGGCGAGAGGACATCCATGTTGCAACCGCCGAGGAACACGGCGACGCTTGCGCAAGACCAGCGCAACGCACAGAGAGAACGCTTGTTCACGTACGACTCTACTCGACAGACTGATGGGGAGTGTCGTGGGGACGACCTGCATAGGATATCGCGCCGCAACATACATTGAACAGTCCGAGACATAATGCCGCGCTGAAATTCGGCGCATAGCATCCCTCGCACGAACATCGCAAGCCCTGCGCGTGCGCGATTCGAAACCGGACCGTCATACGCGCGTAAAACGCCTGATTTTTAGGCACATGAAGCGACCGCTCGACACCCTGCTACCATGCGCCAATGAGCACACCCATCCCCGCCCGAATCGCCGCCCTGCGCGATGCCATGGCCAAACATGGCGTCGCTGCGTGCATCGTTCCGACTGCCGATCCGCATCTGTCGGAATACCTGCCTGCTCATTGGCAAGCACGCCAATGGCTCTCGGGATTCGACGGTTCCGCGGGTACCTTGGTGGTTACGGCGACCGAGGCCGGCGTGTGGACAGACTCGCGTTACTTCTCGCAAGCCGAACAGCAGCTCGCGGGCACCGGCGTCGCCTTGATGAAGCAGCGCGTATCGCATGCGCCCGAGCACCTGACGTGGCTGCAGCAGCATCTGCATCAGGGTGATGTGATCGCTGTCGCCGGCGACAGCGTGTCGGTGGCGGCGCAACGACAAATCGAACGTCAGCTGGGTGGGGTCGGCATCAAGCTGCGCGTAGACCTCGATCTGCCCGGCGTGATCTGGAACGATCGCCCTGCTCTGCCCAATGCTCCCGTTGTCGAGCATCCGGCGATGTTCGCCGGCACACCCCGCGCCGATAAATTCGACAAGCTGCGCACGGCATTGCGCAAACAGCACGCAACGCATCATCTCGTATCCAGTCTTGATGACATTGCCTGGCTGACCAATCTTCGCGGCAGCGATGTCGAGTGCAATCCGGTATTCCTTGCGCATCTTCTGATTGAAACCGAAGGTTCGGCGACACTGTTTGTGGATCGCACCAAGCTCAACGACAAGTTGGTGGCTGCGCTCGCCAATGACGGCGTCCAGATTGCAAATTACGCGACAGTTGGCGACGTGTTGAACGAACTCAACGCTAGCCACACATTATTGTTTGATCCGGGTCGCGTGGTCAGCGTTATCCTGGCAAAGGTCGGCGCCAAGGCAAAATTCCTCGAAGGCGCCAATCCTTCGACAGCATTTAAGGCCAACAAGAGTAAGGACGAACTCGCACATATCCGCGAAGTCATGCGCCGCGACGGCGCCGCGCTTGCGCGTGCCTTCCGCCGACTGGAAGAACGCCTCACCGCGGGCATGACGCAGACAGAGCTGGATGTCGACAGCCTGCTGCGCGAAGAACGCTCCGCGCAACCCAACTATGTCGGCGAAAGTTTTTCGACCATTGCCGGTTACATGGAAAACGGCGCGCTGCCTCACTATCGCGCGACGCAGGAATCGCACAATACGCTGCAGCGTCATGGTCTGCTGTTGATCGACTCCGGCGGCCAATACCTGGGCGGCACCACGGATATCACGCGCGTGCTAGCGCTGGGACCCACCACAGCCGAACAACGGCGCGACGCGACGCTGGTGATGAAGGGCATGATCGCGCTATCCCGCGCACGTTTCCCGAAAGGCGCAAGCGGCCCGCAACTGGATGCACTCGCGCGCGCGCCGCTGTGGGCGTCCGGCATGGACTACGGTCATGGCACCGGTCACGGCGTGGGTTACTTCCTCAATGTGCACGAAGGCCCGCAAAGCATTCGCCCGCCCGTCAACGGCGGCGCACTCGTACCACTCGAGCCCGGCATGATCACGTCGATCGAGCCCGGCTTGTACAAGCCTGCACGCCACGGCATTCGCCACGAGAACCTCGCAGTGGTGGTGGAAGCCGATCAGACCGAATTCGGCGAGTTCTACGCCTTCGAAACGCTCACGCTCTGCCCGTTCGACCGCCGCGCTTTGGAGCCGGGCCTTTTGAATCCGGAAGAAAGAGCATGGCTGGACGACTACCACGCCCATGTACGCGCAGCGCTGAGCCCTCTGCTGGAAGACGCCGATCTGGCGTGGCTGGAAAAACATTGCGCACCGCTTTGAAAACCATGCGACGCTTGACCCGCTCGACGACGCAACCCATTCTTCCGCGCTTAACCTACCTTGAAGTCATCGCCTCCGAATGAGCAGTCGCTATAACGCCGCCGATATCGAAGTCCTTTCCGGCCTTGACCCGGTCAAACGCCGCCCGGGCATGTACACCGACACCTCGCGCCCGAACCATCTGGCGCAGGAAGTCATCGACAACTCGGTAGACGAGGCGCTCGCCGGCCACGCCAAGTCGATTGAAGTGATCCTGCATACCGACGGCTCGGTGGAAGTAAGCGACGACGGCCGCGGCATGCCGGTAGACATTCACCCGGACGAAGGTATCCCCGGTGTCGAATTGATCCTCACGCGCCTGCACGCAGGCGGCAAATTCTCCGGCAAGAACTACAACTTCTCCGGCGGTTTGCACGGCGTGGGCGTATCGGTGGTGAATGCGCTGTCGACCAAGGTGCTTGTGACCATTCGCCGTGACGGCAACGAATACACCATGGGCTTCGCCAATGGCGATCGCTCCAGCGATCTGAAGATCATCGGCACCGTGCCGAAAAAGAAAACCGGTACGACGGTTCGCTTTTGGGCCGATCCTAAATATTTCGATTCGCCGAAGATTTCGCTGCCCAAACTCAAGCATCTCTTACGCGCGAAAGCGGTGTTGTGTGCCGGGCTTAGCGTCAAGCTCACCGATGAAGCGACCAGTGAAGTGAGCGAGTGGTACTACGAAGACGGCCTGCGCGATTACCTGCGCGGCGAACTCGACGGTGCCGAATGCCTTCCTGCCGAGCTGTTCGTGCATCACATCGCGCGCGAGAAAGAAGGTTTGGACGTCGCACTGACATGGCTGCCTGAAGGCGAGCTTGTCCAGGAAAGTTACGTCAACCTCATTCCTACCGTACAAGGTGGTACGCACGTCAACGGACTGCGCACCGGACTTACCAACGCCGTACGCGAGTTCTGCGATATCCGCAATCTTCTGCCGCGCGGCGTGAAGCTGGCACCTGAAGATGTGTGGGAACGCCTGGCGTTCGTGCTGTCCGTCAAGCTGCAGGATCCGCAATTCGCCGGCCAGACCAAGGAACGTCTCTCTTCACGTGACGCAGCCGCTCTAGTCGAAAGCGTTGCACACGATGGCTTCAGCCTTTGGCTCAACCAGCACGTCGATCTTGGCGAACGCATTGCACAGCTGGCGATTGAACGCGCCAGTGCACGACTGAAAGCTGCCAAGCAAGTGGTGCGTAAAAAGATCACGCAAGGCCCTGCCCTGCCCGGCAAGCTAGCCGATTGCACCGCAACCGACCTCACGCGCACCGAACTGTTCCTCGTCGAAGGCGACTCCGCAGGCGGCAGCGCGAAGCAGGCACGCGACAAAGAGTTTCAGGCCATTCTTCCGCTGCGCGGCAAGATCCTCAACGCGTGGGAAGTGGAATCTACGTCCGTACTCGCGTCGGAGGAAGTCCACAATCTGGCTATCGCCATCGGCTGCGATCCTGGCAAGGATGATTTGAGCGGTTTGCGCTACGGCAAAGTCATCATCCTCGCCGATGCGGATTCCGACGGCTTGCACATCGCCACATTGCTCAGCGCACTATTCCTGCGTCACTTCCCCACACTGGTGCGCGACGGCCACGTCTTCGTTGCGATGCCGCCATTGTTCCGCGTCGACGTGGGCAAGCAAGTGTTCTATTGCCTGGACGAAAACGAAAAAGCCGCGATGCTCCAACGCATCGAGCGCGAAAAGATCAAAGGCCAGGTCACCGTCACGCGCTTCAAGGGCCTGGGCGAGATGAACCCCTCGCAGTTGCGCGAATCGGCGATTTATCCGGACACACGTCGCCTGGTGCAGCTTACTGTCGATGATGCTGAAGGCACGACCAAGCTCATGGATATGTTGCTGGCGAAAAAACGTGCAGGCGACCGCAAGAGCTGGCTGGAAGAAAAAGGCGACCTCGCCACACTCGAAGTCTGAGCACATTGATGGCGTTTGCCTTCAGCCATTGAAGGCATTGCTGAGACGCTCCGCTGGGATACTAGCCATGTATGCGCCGCCACGAGCGGCGCGTTTTGCATCCATGGATGGAAACGTTCGGCATGAAAATTTTTGCGTGGATAGGGCTGCCATTGGTGGTGGTCATTGCGGGTTGCAAATCGACACCGCCCGTCAACGGTCATGTGGTGCCCGAAGCGCATCTCACTGGCGGACAATTCGCACAGTCAGACCCCAATCGCATGGCCACGCTTGAACTACGCGACAACCTCGCCGCGCTCTATCTTTTGATGGACAAACTCTACAAGCGCAATCCGCACCAATGGGCAAAATCAGGTGCGGTAAGCCGTGAAGCCGCCGAGGCGCAAGTGCGTGATGCCATCGATCACCGCAAACCGCTGCCCGGTCTCGGCGAACTACGCGATATCAAAGCAATGTCGCGCGCCCTTGATCCAGACTTCCAGGGCGACCGCGTCGCCGCGCTGATCTATGGGACGGCCGACATGCTGGTCACCGCGCATGGCGGCAAGCAGAATCTGTACCTCCTTGATGGCCTTGACGCCCAACGCGTCTACAACGCCGCGCGCAATGTTGAGATTGCCATGTGGAGGCTGGCGCAAAGCAAAGATTCGCAGGGTCAGCCACTGCTGGTTTCGAATGAACTGTCCGAACATGACCGCAATCTCAGTTTCGAGCGCCTCTTCGGCGGCATTGTCGGCCGCACCGATTTAGTCGCGGAATTCACCGCAGAAAAATATCGACGCTCTGCCATCAATTATCTGCAAAGCTTCGTTGGCGGCCAGTTTCTGCAATTCATCCCCGTGCAGGCCGTCATGCCGGCCTCCTGATTGGCGTGCCACTCGGGCCGGAGGCTTCATTTAGTACAGCGGCGGCGCTAAGGTAAGCCGTCTTTTCCTGTCGGACTCCTACCATGGCGCTCGTGCCGCCCTTCGATCTTCAACGCTGGATTGATGAACACCGCCATTTGCTCAAGCCGCCGGTAGGCAACAAGTGCATCGTCGATGGCGATTTCATCATCATGATCGTGGGTGGCCCGAACGCGCGCACTGACTATCACCATGACGAAGGTCCGGAGTTCTTCTACCAGATCGAAGGCGAGATGGTGTTGAAGGTGCAGGACGATGGGCAGGCGCGGGATATTCCGATCCGCGCCGGCGAGATTTTTTATCTTCCTCCGCGCGTTCCGCATTCGCCTCAGCGGATGCCTGATTCCATCGGCATGGTGATCGAGCGCCGTCGCCTCGGCTCCGAGAAAGATGGCCTGATGTGGTTCTGCGAGCGCTGCAACAACAAGCTTTACGAAGAATATTTCACGTTAGACAACATTGAAACCGACTTCCCGCCGGTGTTCGATCGCTTCTATGCCTCTCACGACGCACGCACATGCAAGGTGTGTGGCCATCTCAACCCGGCACCAGCGCGTTACGGTTAGAAGCTATTCGCTTCGCGTTCGAGCCATTTTTTTGCCATGCGGCGCAGCGACTCATCGGTGTCGTTCGCTGTCGCGATAGCCTCAATCGAAACCCAGGCGAGTTCCAGGGACTCATCGCTGACCGCGAATGTATCGTTCGCCCCAGCGCGCACGACATAACGCACATCGTAATGCCAATGTCCGGGCTCGTTGTAACGCTCGGGAATCCAGTGGCGGTCGACATCAAAAATGTCGCGCTCGACGCTGAGACCGGAAATACCCGATTCTTCCTCAGCTTCTCGTAAGGCGACGGCTGAGAGGTCGCTATCGCCATCAGCGTGGCCACCCAGCTGCAGCCACCTATTCAACTTGCGGTGATGTGTAAGCAGAACACGCGCGCCGCTCGCATCGACAAGCCACGCCGATCCCGTGAAATGCCCTTCTGCGTGCTCGCGATGAAAAGGAAGCGACGCTTTCGTCAGAAACGACAGACACGCACTCGCATGAAAGTCGCCAGGGTAACGATTCGCGTAGTCCGACAAGTCCTGCTGCAAATTCACACTATCTCTCGACATTCAAAAACTCAGGCCCAAACGAATCACGGCATGGCATCAATTAAGACCGCCGCGCGCTAGAAAACAATCTCCGATCGTACGCGACCGCATGGTTCTCCATCCAGCCCGCGCCAATAATCACGCTACGCAAGTGCCAAGTGGCCGCTGCGAAAACGTTGTCGGGATTGAGTGCGGATCGGCTGCATCTAGCCGCAATGCAGCTTGTACCCGCGGCCTCCGCTGGGCTATGGTTTGGGGCTTGCGTGCAGGGTGCCCCCAAGCGGTGCTACAGGCCTTCCTACAACTAAAAGCTGATATTCCCAGAGGGGGAGCTACATGCTGAAGAATCTTTTTGCGACGACATCCATTGCGGAATCGTCGACCGGGTCGGGCGACATCCCCGACGGCGGTGGCGCCCCTGGTGAAGTGACCCTCAAGCGCGCGCTGACCGCTCGCCACCTCATCATGTTGGGTATTGGCGCGATCATCGGCGCCGGCATTTTCGTGATCACCGGCCAGGCGGCCGCAGAGCATGCAGGACCGGCTGTCGTGCTGAGCTTCGTGCTCGCCGGTATCGCCTGCGCACTGGCTGCAGTTTGCTATGCGGAGTTCGCCGCCATGCTGCCTGTCTCGGGCAGCGCTTACTCTTATTCCTACGCCACGCTTGGCGAATATGTCGCCTGGTTCGTCGGCTGGAGTCTCGTACTTGAATACCTTTTCACCGTGGCCACCGTTGCCGCCGGCTGGTCAGGCTATTTCAACAAACTGCTTTTGTTGATTAGTGGCTGGATTGGTCATGATGTGTCGTTGCCCGAGACACTCTCCGCAGCGCCTTTTACCGTGGTGAATGGGCATATCCAGGCGACGGGCATGCTGATCAACCTGCCTGCCGTGGCGATCATCGCTGCCATCGCGGGGCTGTGCTATGTCGGCATTACTCAATCGGCCTTCGTCAACTCGATCATCGTTGCGATCAAGGTCACGGTGATTCTGCTGTTCATCGCGTTTGCCGCCAAGTACGTCAACCCCGCTCACTGGCATCCCTTCATCCCCGCTAACGAAGGTGGCTCCAAATACGGTTTGGCTGGCGTCACTCGCGCGGCTGCCATCGTCTTCTTCTCGTACATCGGTTTTGATGCGGTTTCCACAGCAGCCGGCGAAGCGAAAAATCCGCAACGCGACATGCCGATCGGCATTCTGGGTTCGCTGATTTTGTGCACGATCCTGTACATCATCGTTTCCGCGATCATTACGGGTCTGACTGACTTCCGTCTGCTCGGTACGCCGGAACCTGTGTCGACCGCGCTGGACGGTTATCCTCAACTGCATTGGCTGCAGGTGATTGTGGTGATCGGTGCCGTCACAGGTTTGAGCTCGGTGATCCTCGTCATGTTGATGGGGCAGCCGCGCATCTTCTACTCGATGGCGCGTGACGGCCTCATTCCCGCTTTGTTCGGCCGCATTCATCCGAAATTCCGCACGCCACACGTCGGTACGGTGGTTGTTGGCGTCGCCGCAGCGTTGCTAGGCGGTATGTTCAACATCGGCGTACTTGGCGAAATGGTAGCCATGGGTACGCTGTTGGCTTTTGCGACCGTGTGCATCGGCGTATTGGTTTTGCGGCGCACGCGCCCGGAACTGAAACGCGCATTCCGTGTACCGTTTGCGGTGATTGTTTGCCCGCTCGGTGCACTGGCCTGCATGTATTTGTTCATGCAGTCCTTCGTGGAACACTGGCGCTGGATGGTGACGTGGATCGTGCTTGGCCAGCTCATCTATTTCGGTTATGGCTATTCGCACAGCAAGCTGCGCAAAAAGTCCGCCTGACCAAGCCCAAGAGGCCGGCTCCGAGCCGGCCTCTTGCATTTACCAAGAATGGTTCACTAGTTCAGCGTTTCGCACCAAGCAGGTTTACGCATGCTCAAGCAGCTTTTCGCCCGCAAGACCGACTTCTCGGAAGACGCCGATACGACGCATGGTCCGAGCCTTCGCCGCACGCTCGGTCCTTGGGGGATTACCGCGTTGGGTATCGGCGCGGTGATCGGTAGCGGCATTTTCGTCGTGACAGGTCAGGCTGCCGCAGAGCATGCCGGTCCCGCCGTGCTGATCTCTTTCATTCTTGCTGCGATCTGCAGCGGTTTCACGGCGCTGTGCTATTCAGAATTCGCGACATTGATTCCGATTTCCGGCAGCTCGTATTCGTATGCCTATGCCACGCTGGGCGAAGTCGTCGCATGGTTCATCGGCTGGAACATGGTGCTGGAATACGGCATCTCCGCGTCGGCGGTAGCGACCAGTTGGACGGGTTATTTCACCAGTCTGCTCGACAACATTGGCATTCACCTGCCGCCATCGCTCTCTGATGCGCCCTTGGCCTATACGAATAACGGATTGGTCGCGACCGGCCATCTGATGAACCTGCCAGCCGTCGCGATCGTGCTCATCCTGACCTGGGTGTGCTACGTCGGTATTCGCGAGTCAGCAGGCATCAATCTCGCCATGGTGGCTCTGAAAGTCGGTTTAATCATCCTGGTCGTCATCGCCGGTTATCGCTATGTGAATCCGGCGAACTGGCACCCGTTCATTCCAGCCTCGCAAGGCAATCACAAGTACGGATGGGATGGCATCCTGCGCGGCGCCGGCATGGTGTTCTTCGCCTACATCGGATTCGAAGCAACGTCCACGGCGGCGCAGGAATGTAAGAACCCACAACGCGACCTACCCTTCGGCACACTCGTTTCACTGGTGATCTGCACGGTCTTGTATCTGGCGATGGCGGCTGTCCTTACCGGCCTGATCTCGTATACGCAACTGGGTACAGACGAGCCGATCGTCACTGCGATTCGCGCGCATGCGGAACTCAACTGGCTGCGCCCATGGGTCGAGGTCGGCGCACTGATAGGTTTGTCGTCAGTGATTCTGGTGATGATCATCGCGCAGCCGCGCATCTTCATGATCATGTCGCGCGACGGGTTGCTGCCGCCGGTGTTCAGCCGCATTCATCCCAAACATCGAACGCCGCATCTCAACACCATCATCACGGGCGTCGGCATCGCGATACTCGCGGCCATCTTTCCGCTCGATCTGCTCGCCAATCTCACGTCGATGGGCACTTTGATCGCGTTCGTCGCGGTCTGCGCGGGCGTGCTGATCCTTCGCTACACGTCGCCGGAATTGCCGCGCACCTTCCGTGTGCCGTGGGCACACTTCACGTGCATAGCCGGTGTGCTCAGCTGCCTGGCGCTATTGGCGACGATGGACTGGTTCAACTGGGCCCTGATGATCGCCTGGACTGTCATCGGCCTCGCGATTTATTTCGCCTATGGGCTTCGCCATAGTCACCTGCGTCTCGCCAATAGCTCGTCGTCGGACAAATAATCGCCAATCTCCGGCAAAAAGCTGCGAATTTCCGTTAATTACCTATAACGTGTTGCGAACAGCTTTCTACTGGCACGAAGTGACAAATTTCTAAATCTGTTTCAACTAACTGAAATATATAGAAAAATGGCCAACCAGCTACAAATTTCCAGTCGCGGTTCGCCCCTCCGAAGTCAACCGGAGTATGATCGACAGCCCGAGGGTTGATCACTTGGCAGTGGGCCCCGGATCGCGACCCGGCACGTCAGGCGAGTCAGCTCCTCAGCCTGACGTGTCCGGGTAGCACTTCTTAGCGACACCCTTCGATTTCATCGAACGCCCGCACTTTGAGCGGGCGTTTTCTTTTGTGCAAATAAAAAGGCCGGCGCATGGCCGGCCTGCACAACGATTCGATGTCGAGAAAGCGCTTCAGGCTTTCTTGGCGGTGTGTGAGATGCACCAGCCCTTCGCACTCACTGCCTTGCCCGGGAACAGCTGACAAGGGCCGTAGCCGGTCGCTGCGCCTGAATAGAATTGGCAGTTGGTACATGTGTTGCCCGCCGTGTGCTTGGGGTCTTTCGTCGTCGCAGCATCTTCGACGTAACCGAGCGCCTTGGCGGTGGGATCCGCTTCGGAGAGGTGCGGTAGATCGTCCGCACGGGCCTTGCGCGGCAGTCCGCTCACCAGCGCCGCGGCGACAGCAGTGCCCGCGGCAAGCTTGAGGAAACGACGGCGTGACTCGATATCTTCATGGCCAGACATAACAATCCTCATCACGGTTTGTTTGCATGCCGCTCAATCGCAGCAATTCCGCGGCATCGTAACGCCATTGAGGCCCCCGAGGCCTGTTCGCGAATAGCTCGCATTTTCACCTTCCGACCCCATGCTATAGTGATGCTTCGTTTGGACGTCCATTTGCCATGAGCCAAATCTTGCCCGCCTCCATTCCCGCAACGCTCTTTCACGAGCGCGCCGACGCCATTGCCGAGGCGGCGCGTGAACTTGCGCAACACGGTTGGACACCCGCGACCAGCAGCAACTTCTCGATGCGCGTGGATGCCGATCACGCGGCCATCACCATTTCCGGACGCGACAAAGGCAAGCTCGGTCGTGATGACATCATGCTTGTTGACATGCATGGCAAAGCGGTCGGCACCGAGTCGCGTCCCAGCGCGGAAACCGAACTGCATACGCAGGTGTACCGCCATTGGCCCGACATCAACGTGGTGCTGCACACGCATTCGCGCACGCAAAGTGTTGCATCGCGCCTGTTTGCCAAAGACGGCGTGGTGAAGCTGGAAGGCTGGGAATTGCAGAAGGCCATTCGTGGTCACACCACGCACGAAAGTGCCTTGGACATTCCCGTCTTTCCGAACACACAGCACATGCCTGAACTCGTTGCGCAAGTGGATGCCTGGATTGAATCGGGCAAACCGCTGCACGCGTATTTGATCAACGGTCATGGCATCTATACCTGGGGCCATGATATGGCCGAAGCCCGGCGTCATCTCGAAGCGCTGGAATTCCTGCTTGGCTGCGAACTCGACTTGAGGAGACTGAACGCATGAGTCGCCTGCGCATTTTCGATGCGGAACAACCGCAGAACTCGCCCTCCATACACCTCGCACACAAAGACATCGCTCATGAGCTGGGCAAAGTCGGCGTGCGATTCGAGCAATGGGAAGCCAATCAACCGGTTGCACCAGGTGCCAGTCAGGAACAGGTTATCGCCGCCTATCGTCACGATATCGATCGGCTGATGAGCGAAGAGGGTTATCAGGCTGTGGATGTAATCAGCCTGACACCGGACCACCCGGACCGGGCTGCACTGCGCCAGAAATTCCTGAGCGAGCACACGCACAGCGAGGATGAAGTCCGCTTCTTCGTGGCAGGCGCGGGTCAGTTCACCCTGCACATCGGCGAGAAGATCTACGACGTACTGTGCGAGCAAGGCGACCTGATCGGCGTGCCCGATGGCACCCGCCACTGGTTCGACATGAGCGAGGCCCCCTACTTCGTGGCCATCCGCCTGTTCACCAACAAGGAAGGCTGGGTGGCGAACTTTACCGGCTCCGATATCGCCCAACACTTTCCCCGCATGACGCCCCTGGCCACGGCCGCCTGACCGGGGCTGCCGTTTCAGCCCAATCTTTCAATCGTTTATGACGTTCGTCGCTTGCGCGTCTCTGGAGGCGCGTTAAGCTTGTGGGCCTGATTCCCCGGCCGCCTCCATGACCGCCATTCGCGCCATCGTCACCGATATCGAAGGAACCACCAGCTCGATCAGCTTCGTCAAGGACGTGCTGTTTCCGTATGCGCGCAAACGCTTGCCCGCGTTTATCGAAACCCATGCTGACCAGGCCGAGGTTCAGCACTGGCTGCACGAAGCCGCCAAAGAGGCTGGTTTAATCGAAGCAAGCCGACAGGAAGTCATCGAGCTGCTGGTGCGCTGGATCGACGAAGACCGCAAATCCACCGCTCTGAAAGCCATCCAGGGAATGATCTGGAAAGAAGGCTACGAAGCCGGCGAGTACCGCGCGCACCTCTATCCGGAAGTCGCCTCGCGCCTGCACGCGTGGCGTGGCGAAGGTTTGCATCTTTATGTTTACTCGTCCGGCTCGGTACCCGCACAAAAACTGTTTTTCCGTTACAGCGAGTCCGGCGATCTGAGTCCTGTCTTTGCTGGCTATTTCGATACGGAAACCGGCCCGAAACGCGAAACGGTGTCGTATCAGCGCATCGTCGATGCCATTGGCGAGCGTCCCGAACATGTGCTGTTTCTTTCCGACATTGTTGAAGAGCTGGATGCCGCCAAGGCCGCGGGCCTGCAAACCGGCTGGCTGGTGCGCCCCCCGCTGACCGTTCCAGCTCAACCCAAGCACCCGGCCTACACCACGTTCGACGCCATCCAACCCTGACTTACGCCGCGAGTTCACGCATGCGCACTGTATTGACTGCCCTGCTCGCTTTCGCCGCCGGCGTTCTGCTGATGGTGATGGTCGGGCACTCGGCTTCGCACCGCGTGGCGACGGCGAGTGTGGCAAGCAGCTCGTCTTCGCCGGCTCACGCGAGTTCCAGCACCGATTCCGATGACAACGACGCCGACGACAACTGGCCAAGCCAAGGACCGTCGCCAGAGCAAGTTGTGTACGCGCAACCGAACATGGTGCATCAGGCGCTCACGCAGCTCAGCCCACGCGTCGCAGGCAAAACCAATCTTTATCTGGTGACCTTTGCCGGTGACGGTGGCGAAGACGTATTCCGTAACGAGGCAGAGTACGCTGCGCAGTTGTTCACGAAACGCTTCGGCCCGACTGCGCACGCGCTGGTACTGGAAAACAATCCCACCGCGTTGCAATCACATCCGCTAGCAGATTGGAGCAACCTTGAAAGCACGCTGGATGGCGTGGCCACGGCAATGAACCCGGATGAAGACGTCCTGGTTCTCTACATGACCTCGCACGGTGACGAAGACCATAACCTCCTTGTCGATATGGACCCCATTCCACTCGATCAAATCGGCGCGCCGGATCTTGCCGGCATTCTCAAGAAGCGCCCATTCAAGTGGAAAGTGGTTATCGTCAATGCCTGTTATTCGGGAGGCTTTGTTCCAGAGTTGCGTGGCCCGGGGACGCTTGTGCTTACCGCAGCGCGCACCGATCGCAGCTCTTTCGGCTGCGGTAGCGACTCCGACATGACTTACTTCGGCAAGGCGTGGCTGGTCGATGCTTTAAACAAGACCGACAACTTCGTCGATGCATTCCAATTGGCCAAGAACGATATCGCCGGGTGGGAGAACGAAGACAAACTCACACCGTCGGAACCGCAGATCGATATCGGCACCGGTATCGCACAGCAACTCGCTTTGTGGCGCAAGGACATCACGCCCGGCCCCGCTGTGCCATTTACACCGCCACCGCCGTCCGCCAGCAGCGCACCTGACGCGGCCCGATGAGATGAATCAAACGTCAGGAGTGACGTTTGATCAATACCTCTGTGACATCGGCCAAGCCGAAACCGCGCGCGCGCAGCAATACCGTCAAGTGGAAAACGAGATCGGCCGCTTCACCCAATAGGTCATCATCGCCCTGAGTGACCGCAGCCAGCGCTGTCTCGACGCCCTCTTCGCCAACCTTTTGCGCGATGCGGCGCGTACCGCCACTAAACAATCGCGTCGTGTAACTGCCTTCGGGCAGCTCGGCTTTTCTGCTCGCTACCAAGGCATCCAGCTCGGCGAGAAAACCAAGTGGCGGCCGCGCGGTATCGCCGAAGCAGCTGCTTGTGCCCAAATGGCACGTTGGACCTTGTGGCTCAGCCTGCACCAGCAATGTGTCGGCGTCGCAATCCACGCGAATGGATTTCACCTGCAATACGTGGCCAGAGCTTTCCCCTTTGGTCCACAGGCGTTGCTTGCTTCGACTGTAAAAAGTGACGTGACCGCTGACTTGCGTCTGTGCAAGCGCCTCGGCATTCATGTAGCCAAGCATCAGCACTTCGCCAGTCAAATAGTGCTGCACGATGGCCGGTAGCAGGCCATTGGATTTGGCCCAATCCAGCTGATCGATGTCGAACTTTGCGTCGCTCATGATTGAGCCTCCTACAAGCGAACGGTCACGCCCTGCCCCTGCAGGTAGCGTTTCAGATCCGGCACGGCAATCGCGCCGCTATGAAAAACACTGGCGGCCAGTGCGCCATCGACTCTTGCATCCGTGAAGGCATCGCGAAAATGTTCAACGGCACCTGCACCACCCGATGCAATAAGCGGCACACGGCAAATGGCACGCGCTTCCTTCAACTGTTCGAGATCGTAACCCTTGCGCACGCCATCGCTATCCATGCAGTTCAGAACAATTTCGCCCGCACCACGTCGTTGCGCTTCCAACACCCAGTCGAGCGTGCGGCGCATCAGCGATCGCGTCTTGGAAGGATCGCCCGTGTACTGACGCACGCGCCACTCACCATCTGCATCGCGCAAGGAGTCGATGCCAACCACCACGCATTGCACGCCAAATGCCGCGGCCAGTTCATCGATTAACTCGGGTCGCTCAAGAGCAGGCGAGTTGACAGAAATCTTGTCTGCGCCGGCATGCAAGACATCGCGCGCTTCGTTGACGGAACGGATACCGCCGGCCACACAAAACGGGATATCGATGACACGCGCGACGCGCTCGACCCAGGCGCGGTCGACGCTTCGCCCTTCTGGACTAGCCGTGATGTCGTAGAACACCAGCTCGTCGGCACCTTCGTCGCGATAACGCAAAGCCAGATCGACGATTTCGCCCATCACAACGTGATCGCGAAAACGCACACCCTTGACGACTTTGCCGTCGCGTACGTCAAGACAGGGAATAATGCGGCGGCTCAACATGCCAGCGCACCTTCCAGCGTAAAACGACCTTCCAGCAACGCACGTCCCAGAATCACGCCACGTGCGCCTGCGTTGCGCGCGGCGCGAATATCCTCCAACGAGCGCACGCCACCGGACGCTTGCACGGCCAACCCCGGCGCGCATTGCGTTAAATGCCGATACAAATCGAGGTTGAAGCCGGCGAGCATCCCATCGCGGTCGATATCCGTGCAAAGCAGGTGACGCGCTCCCTTCTCGGCGTACCACGGCGCGAGTTCATCTAGCGTTCGTACCTCCTGCTCCGTCCAGCCGGCGCTTGGCAAGCGCCAGTGGCCGTCACGCCAGCGCGTGTCCAGCGCAATGGTGAAACGGTCCGCACCATGGTGGTTCAACCATTCCGCTACGCGCTCCGGATCACGAATTGCAACACTACCCACGACAATACGTGAGACGCCAGCGGCAAACAATCGACGCACATCTTCTTCGCTGCGCACGCCACCGCCTGCCTGAACGTGCATACCCGCTTTAGCCATGACTTCGATTATCGCGAGATTGGACAAATCACCGGCGCGAGCACCATCAAGATCCACCACATGCAACCAGCGTGTACCCGCGTGGGCGTAACGCGCGGCGAGTTCTCGTGGATCAGAGTCGTAACGGGTTTCCTGCGCATAATCGCCTTGCCGTAAGCGGACAACCTGACCGCCGCGCAAGTCGATGGCGGGTATCACTTCGAAATTCATAGCTCGAGGAAGTTCTTCAATAGCGTTGCGCCGACACTTGCCGAACGCTCCGGATGGAACTGCATACCGTGAAAATTACGGTGGCCAATGACGGATGAAAAGCCTTTCCCGTAGTCCGTACTCACCAGCGTATACGTGCCGAGCGGCACGGCGTAGCTGTGCACGAAATACGCCCAATCGCCCTCATTCATTTGCTTGAGCAAGGGATGCGCGGCGACCGCAGACAATCGGTTCCAGCCCATATGCGGAACACACTGACCCGGCGCTTCTTCGAAGCGATGAACCTTCGCCGGAATGACGCCCAAACATGGCGTATCGCCCTCTTCCGAGTGCTCGCATAGCAACTGCATGCCAAGGCATACACCCAACACCGGCTGACTCAACGATCGGATGACGTCGATCAGTTGCAGTTCTCGCAACCGTGCCATGCCAGGTCCTGCTGCGCCGACACCAGGTAATATCACCTTATCGGCGGAACGTATCTCATCGGCATCCGATGTCAGGCAAGCGTCGACGCCAAGGCGTTGCAGCGCATAACGCACCGATCCTATGTTGGTGCCTCCTGCATCGACCAGCACCACGTTCATTACAACGCACCCTTTGTACTCGGCAATTCGTCGCCTTCACGGCGGATGGCCTGGCGCAACACGCGCGCTGTCGCCTTGAAGCATCCTTCCACCATGTGATGCGCGTTTTCGCCTTTCACCGCCAGATGAAGGTTGGCGCCAAGCGTGTCGCACAGCGAGCGAAAAAAATGTGGAACCAGTTCGGTAGGTACATCGCCCACGCGTTCACGGGGAAACTGTCCCTCGAAAACAAAGTAAGGACGTCCGGAGAGATCCAGCGCCGCGCTCGCCTGCGATTCATCCATCGGCAACGTAAACCCGTAGCGCGCGATACCGCGCTTATCGCCCAACGCTTGGCGCAGCGCCTGTCCTAGCGCCAGGGCGCTATCTTCCATGGTGTGGTGCTCGTCGACTTTGGTATCGCCTTCGCACGTAAGTTGCAACGCGAAACCACCGTGCTTGCCGATCTGCTCCAGCATGTGATCGAAGAAGCCCAACCCGGTATGAACGATAGGATCTGCCTGCCGATCCAGATCGACGCGCACCTTGATGCGTGTCTCCTTCGTGTTGCGGGTGACTTCGGCAATACGTGGACGATCGAGCAATTGATGCGCGATTTCATCCCAGCTCATGCCTTTGGGCCCGACACGAAAACCGCGCACGCCCATATTGGCGGCAAACTGCAGGTCGGTCTCGCGATCGCCCACCATCGCCGAATCGGCGCGCGCCCAACTATCATCCGCCAAATAGTGACGCATCATGCCCACGCCAGGTTTGCGCGTATCCAGGCCGTCGTGCGGAAAACTGCGGTCGATCAGCACTTCGCGAAACGACACGCCCTGAGACGAGAAAATACGCATCAGAAGCTCATGCGGTCCATCGAAGCTGGCCTGAGGAAAGCGTTCGGTACCCAGACCATCCTGATTGGTGACCATCACTAGCTCGTAGCCGGCTGACACGATGCGTTGCAATGCAGCCAACACGCCCGGAAGCAACGAAAGCTTTTCATAGCTGTCGATCTGCTCGTCGGCGGGTTCGTCGATAAGACAACCATCCCTGTCCACAAAGAGGATTTTGCGGCTCATGGCTTCTCTCCACCCAGCACCGTGAGCACGCGTGCATTTTCTTCTGGTGTGCCAATCGTGATGCGCAATGCATCTTTCAAATTTGGGTAACGGCGAATATCACGCACCACGATGCCAGCCTTTAGCAATCGTTGATAAACGGTGCCGGCGTCGTCGAAACGCACGGCGAGAAAGTTTGCATCGGACGGCAACACTTCGCGAATACCCGAAAGACGCGCCAAAGCCGCACGCATGATCTCGCGTTGCTCCCGCACAATGGCGATGTTGTCGCGCGCAGCAGCCTGCCCCGATGCAGACAGTTCGGACATCGCAGCAGACACGCACGGCAGCGGCAGCGGATACGGCGGCATGATCCGGCGTATCAATGCGATGACGTCGGGACTTGCGAGCAGGCTGCCAATTCGCGCACCCGCCAACGCCCACGCCTTGGACAATGTCCGAAGTACCGCGACATGATCGTAGGTGTTGATCAGATCGACAGCGCTTTGTTGATCGGAGAATTCGATATACGCCTCGTCAACCACAAGGACTGCCCTGCCAACCAAGGCCTTGGCCAAATACTCGATGTCCGTGCGAGCGATAGATTTGCCGCTTGGATTATTCGGCGTGCACAGAAAAACCAGTTTCACCGCCGGAGTTACGGCACCGACCAGCCTTTCAATGTCCAGACTAAAATCGTCAGCCAACGGCACCTCAACGATATTGGCATTCTGGATGCGCGCGCAGACGGCGTACATACCGAACGTTGGCGGTTGAATAAGAATCGCATCTTGCCCCGCACCACAAAAAGCGCGCACCAGCAGATCGATAGCTTCATCACTGCCGCGGCCGACAAACAGCTGCTCGCTTCGAACGCCATAGAGCGTCGCCAGTGCCTGGAGCAAGCCACCCGGCTGTGGATCAGGGTAACGATTGCAACCCAGTCCGGCATCGCCCGCGGGTGGCCACGCCGACTCGTTGGCGTTGAGCATGATTTGCGCGCCCTCAGCTTCCATACGCGCTGAAGAGTAAGGCTGCAATGTCCGTATTTCCGGCCTGGCCAGATCCAGCACGCTCATAAGCGAACCCCAAGCGCGGCCAAACGTAGCGTCACCGCTCGGCGGTGTGCCTCCAGTTGCTCGGCACTGGCCAATGTTGCTGTACATGGCCCAATAGCGCGCAGGCCATTGGGGTCCAGCTCCTGCACCGTGATCTGTTTTTGATAACTCGCCACTGACACACCGCTATAGCTACGTGCATAGCCGTAAGTCGGCAGCACGTGATTGCTTCCGCTGCAATAGTCACCAACGGATTCGGGCGTCCACGCACCGACAAACACCGAACCGGCGCTTTCGATACTTTCCAGCAAATCGCGCGCAGCGCTCACCTGCAGAATCAGGTGTTCCGGCGCGTACCGATTGCTGACTTCGACTGCCTGCGAAAGCGATTCCACCTCGATAAGACGGCTTTGCTCCAACGCACGTTCGGCGATGGCACCGCGCGGCAATTCCGCGCACTGTCGCGCTACTTCTGCAGATACCCTGTCGAGCAACGATGCAGACGGACTGACAAGGATGACCTGAGAATCCGGGCCGTGCTCAGCCTGCGATAGCAAGTCGGCCGCGACGAAAACGGGGTTGGCTTGCGCCTCCGCAATCACCAACACTTCCGACGGGCCTGCCGGCATATCGATGGCGGCACCTTCCGGGTCGCCGGACACCTGTAATTTCGCTTCGGTCACCCACGCATTGCCAGGGCCGAACAGCTTGTCGCAACGCGGAACGCTTTCCGTACCGTAGGCCATGGCAGCAATAGCCTGCGCGCCACCGAGCTTGAAGACGCGATGGACGCCAACAGAGCGCGCAGCAAACAGCACTGCTTCGTCGCATGTTCCGTCGGCGCGTGCGGGCGAGCACAGGATAATTTCACGACAACCCGCAATGTGTGCAGGTACGCCTAGCATGATTGCCGTCGAAGGTAACGGCGCGCTACCCGCTGGCACGTATAACCCCACGCGACCGATTGGGCGCAATACACGCTCCACTCTTACGCCCGTGGCTGTATTCACAGACACGGGTTGTGGCGCACATGCGCGATGAAACGCCTCGATACGGCCGGCAGCCTCACGAATGGCTGTTTTTAACTCAGGAGCTAAATTCGCCTCGGCGGACGCAAATTCAGCCTCGGTGACTTCCATCGCATCGAGGGCGCAGTGGTCATAGCGTGCGGAAAGCTCTCGCAACGCCGCGTCACCGTTGGTGCGTACTTGGGCAATGATGTTCTCGACGCCCCGCCGCAACTCATCTGCGCGGGATTGCGCCGGCCGCGCCAATGCGTCGCGACGTGCGGGTTCGTCCAGGGTATTCCAGGTGATGCGCTTCATATCCGTCGACTCACGCCAGCATTTTTTCGACCGGCAGCACGAACATCTCTCGCGCACCGGCTTTCTTTATTTCTTCCAGCTGACGCCAGCTCACTTCACCCGCGCATAGGGCCTGCAACATCAACTGATCGGGTTGCCCCGCAACAGGAAGCAGCGTTGGCTGCGGACCGCCCGGTAAAAGTCGCGTGACGGCATCGAGTGATGTGCGTGAGGTTTGCAGCAACAGCAGACGGGATTCACGTACTTGAATCACTCCATCGAGTCGCTTCAGCAGCAGCTCGATCATGTCGCCGCGCTCGTCTGCAGGTAATGCATCAGGCCCGGCGAGCACGGCCTCGCTTTGCAACAACACATCGGTCTCGCGCAATTGATTGGCAACCAAGGTGCCGCCACTCTGCACGAGATCGCAAATGGCATCGGCGGTGCCCAGCTTGGGCGCGATCTCGACGGAGCCGGCCAACGTGACGACGGTGGCACTCACATCCTGGACTTTGAGCCATTCACTGAGCAGGCCGGGATACGACGTCGCGATGCGTCGTCCACCCAGATCGCTGGGTTCGCGATATTCCATGTCCTGCGGCACGGCGATCGATAGGCGACAACGACCGAAGCCCAACGGTCTCCACTCGGCGAGTGCGGGAGCATCGCCGTCCGCGCCCCGGCGGTACTCGTTCAGCACATTGCGGCCGACGATCCCGAGATCGCACACGCCCTGCGAGATCAAACCAGGAATATCGTCATCGCGGACCAGCAAAAGATCGACCGGCTCGCCCTCGCCGAAGCAAAACAATTTATCGCGGCTCTGACGAAACGTCAGTCCGCAGCGTTTGAGCAGCTCCAGCGCCGGCTCGGTCAGCCGTCCGGACTTCTGCATGGCAATTCGCAAACGATCCCGCGGCTTCATGCCCGGGCCCTTTTGGCCGCGGCGCGGCTTCGTGCGGCACGCGCCGCAGCAGCCAGATACCCTCCGCTACCCTGATTCAGATAGCGCGCTACGCGGCCGATGGTCGTAATGCTGACGGCGGTGCGCTCATGAATTTCACGATACGACACGCCATCCAGCAGATACGGCACCACCCGCCAGCGATCTACCAGCACTTCGAGTTCGGCCGGTGTGCATAGGTCGTTGAGGAAGGCATCCATTTCTTCCTCACTTTTCAGCGAGAGCAAGGCACGGCACAAACTGGCCTTGGCGGACTCGTCCGGTGTCTCGGGATCCAGCGATCGACGCTTCATAATGTACTAACGCATTAATACGATGGATCAAATCATACGCGATAAGGCGCCGCGCGGGCAAGCCCACCTCCTGAACCGCAGAATCTCCCGACATAGCAAGAACTTAGAGCCGCCCAGCCAAGATCGTTTGTCATCCAAATGCCGGGTAGCGGCGTTGTGACGTCAAGCCTGACCCACGCCGCAACGATTGCCCTACGGTTGCTGCCGAGGCCCGGTCGGCAAGAACCCCGAGCCTCCTATGGACGAAACTCGATGAATGCTTTGCGTCGCTTTGTATCCGTTCGCCATGCGGCCTATCTGATGGCCATTGCGGTCATCGTTTTCACCACCGTCTGCACGGCAGCGCAATTCTGGCGTATTGACCTCAATCCCATACGCACTCCGCTGAGCACCTATCTAAGAGGTCCGGGAGGTGTCTATGTGCGCTCCGTGTACTACGTGATGGCCATCGCGCTGCTTGGGTTCGCTTGGGCCATCTACGAGGCAACCGTGCGCACTCGGCGCAGCCTGCTCGCTTCCCTACTGTTTGCGGGCGCGGGTTTGATCCTGCCGATCGTGGCGGCATCGGAATTATTTTCCGATACGCCCTACCACGCGCTGGCGAAGATCATTCACCGCTCAACCACGCTGGCGACGTTCCTGTGGTTGAGTTTCGGCATGGTGCTGCTTTCAAGCCGCTGGTTGCGTGATCAGCGCATGAAAGAAGGTAGTCGCTTTGGCCTCGCACTCGCGTGGCTGGCGACATTCGTGCTGTGGTTTCAGGTCTTGGTATCCATCTTTCCCAACGGACTGATGGAAAAGCTGGCGATTGCGCTGATACTGCTATGGCTCGGCTGGGCGTCACGCCATTTATTGCGCGCTGCCCAGCCCGGATTGACTGATCTCAGTTGATGGTGAACGTGCGCTTTTGCACGAGTTCGCAAACGGTACGCACATCGCCATCCATCGCGCGGTCGCGATGCATGAAGCTGATGTGTCCACGCAACGCGTCGTGTGCCGTACGCACTGCTTTACCTGCGTGAAAGTCGCCGACGTCGGCGAGCGCAGCGGTGAGCTGCTTCACTTCTTCGACAAATTGCGCGTAGTGCGCACTGTCTTCACGCGGTGCATTGGCTACCTTGGAGGCCAGCGCCTGCCAGTTGCCACGCGCTGCGAGACGGCGTGCGGCGTTGAGCATTTCCTGGCGATAGTCGAGCGCCTGCGCAGCGGTGTATAGCTCGAGCGCCAGCACGTGGCTGAGATCTTCGGTCATCTCCAGCACGTGACGCGCTTCGTTGGCACCCATCGACACATGGTCTTCAGCGTTCGCGCTGGTCGGTACCGAATAGACGCTTGCCGGATGCGCACGTGTCGCGAGGTCGTTCACGAGTGCAGCCGCGGTGTACTGCACGATCATGAAGCCGGAGTCGGTACCGTCTTCGTTGCCGGTTAGGAACGCGGGCAAGCCGTCGCTGGTAGCTGGATCGACAAGTTTGTTGAGGCGACGCTCCGAGATCGAAGCGAGCACCGGAATGGCAGCCTTCACGTAGCTCATCGCCAATGCGAGGGGCATGCCGTGGAAGTGACCGGCGGAGATCACCTGCTCTTCGATATGCGTGGCATCGGTGTTATCGGGGAAGATCAGCGGATTGTCGGTGACGGCATTCAATTCGATGTCGATCACACGGCACGCCTGAGCCCAGGCATCGCGCACCGCACCGTGTACCTGTGGCATGCAACGCAAGCAATACGCGTCTTGCGGCTGGTGCTTCTTGCCGCCCTTGAACGGCAGAAAGCGGTTGTAGAACGCTTCGCGCCCATGACGCTGATTGGCCGGCACCCATTCCCAGCTGATGTCGAAACTCAGGGCCTGATCTTCCGTCGTATGCCATGCATCGACACTCCACTGACGGAAGCGCGGCACGAGATGGTACGGAATGTCGACCAGCGTGGAACCGTTAAGCAGTTCGCGCACACGCTCGGCAACGGACACCTGCCCCGGATGCGGACGCAAGGCATGCACTTCCGCGCGTAGTGCACCGCTGCGGCCGGCGAAAGCATCGAGCGTCATCGAGGCGGCGAGATCGGCGACATCGAGCAGATATTCGATCGTGTCGAGTGCCAGAACCGCAGTGGCCAGCATCTGCGCGGTACCGTTGTTCAGCGCAAGACCTTCCTTGAAGGAAAGACGAATCGGTTGCAGGCCGGCACGCTTCAACGCTTCAGCACCCGGCAGGCGTTCGCCCTTGTAGAACGCTTCGCCGCCACCGAGCAGAACGATCGCCAGATGCGACAACGGAGCAAGGTCGCCGCTCGCGCCCACCGAACCCTTCTCGGGCACCACGGGAATGACGTCGTGATTGAGCATCGCGGTCAGCGCTTCCAGTGTCGCGACACGGATGCCCGAATGACCGCGCATCAGCGTGTTGATGCGAATGACCAACATCGCGCGCACGACGTCCGCAGAAAATGGCTTGCCGACGCACACGGCGTGCGTGGTGATCAGGTTGTGCTGCAACTCTTCCAGCAACGTGCCTTCGGGTTTGTGCGGATTGCCGCCAGGCAATTCATCGCGAAGACGATAGGCGCCCAGCAACTTGTCTGCATTGCTGCCGAAACCCGTTGTAACACCGTAGGTCGGTTCGCCGCAGCTCACCTTGTCGGCCAGAAAATCCGCGGCGCGCTGCACGCGCTTGAGCTGTTCCGGATCGAGTCGCACACCGTAACCCTGGCGCGCTACGGCGACGAGTTGTTGACGGCTGAGGCTGTTGCCATCCAGCAGGATCGAGTTAGCAGTCATGCGTGCTCCGCGCCCGTTCGGGCAGATCTTGTTTTTGAATGCGTCAGCGGCGGGGAAACCGCTGGCGCATACCGCGAATCATGAGTGATACAGCTGGATCACGACGTGAGCCACGACCCGTCCACACTTTCTTCAGTTGCTGATCTCGGCCTGAGCGAGCTCAACGCGCAAGGTCTTGATCAATTCGGTACGTGCCACTTCGAACTGATCTTCACGGCGCAAGTCCTTGACCGTCACCACGCCCTTGGCGATTTCGTCTTCGCCCAGCACGATCACAAAACGGATGCCCGCGCGATCGGCGTACTTGAACTGCTTGCCAAGCTTGCCACCGTCCAGCACCACTTCCGTTGCGATGCCCGCGGCACGCAACTCGCTGGCGACAGCGAGATACGCAGGCAATTGTGCTGCATCCATCTGCGTCACAAGTACATCGACAGTGCTGCGTGCCGTGCCGATCAATCCGGCATCGCGCAGCTGCCAGTACAAGCGCGTCAGACCGATGGAGATGCCCACGCCAGGCAGATGCGATTTGGTGTACTGACCGGCGAGATTCTCGTAGCGGCCGCCCGAGCAGATCGAACCGATCTGCGGATGATCATTGAGCGTGGTCTCGTAAACGGTGCCCGTGTAGTAGTCCAGACCGCGCGCGATGGAAAGATTCAGCGCGTAATGCGTTTCCGGCACACCGAAGGCGTGGATCAGCTCGAGCACTTCCTTCAGTTCGCTACGCCCCTGTTCCATCGCTTCGGGGCCAGGGCCGAGTGCATCGAGCTTGCTCAAAGCATCCGCCAGCGACGTGGAGCGCACCTGCACGAAGTCGAGGATCTTCTGTGCGGCGTCCGCACTGAGGCCAAAAGCTTCGCCGGTAAGCGTCTCACGCACGTAATCGGCGCCACGCTTGTCCAGCTTGTCCACTTCGCGCAGCACCAATGTCTGCTGCTCAGGATCGGTGACGCCGAGGCTTTCGAAATAGCCGCGCATCAACTTGCGATTGTTGAGCTGGATGGTGAACCCGCCGATGTTCAGCTCGCGGAAGACGCTATAGATCACTGCCGGGAGTTCGGCGTCATAGCGGACCGACAAATTGTCCTTACCGATGACATCGATATCGCACTGATAGAACTCGCGGAAGCGTCCGCGTTGTGCGCGCTCGCCACGATAGACGCGCTGCATCTGATAACGGCGGAACGGAAAACTTAGATCATGTTCGTGCTCGGCGACGTAACGAGCCAGTGGCACGGTGAGGTCGAAGCGCAAAGCGAGATCGGGCCGTTCGCCCTGCTCCAGCGCGCCGGTGGACTGCACGAAATAAACCTGACGCTCGGTCTCGCCGCCGGTTTTGGTCAGCAGCACATCCGAGTATTCGATCACCGGCGTTTCCACCGGCAGAAAACCAAAGCGCTCGTAGTTGCGACGGATCACGTCGAGCATGCGCTGGAAAGCGATCTGGTCGAGCGGTAAAAGCTCGAGCACGCCGGGCATGGTACGGGCCGGGGTAAGCGCCATGGAATCCTCTGCTAACGTTGTCGAAATGCCACATTACGGCAGCCGCATAGGGTAGCAGATGGACCGGACTTCCCAGCCGTTTTCGGGTCTGAAGACGCCCTCCAGCCGCCGCCGGATGTTGCCAAGGTCACGCGGCCTCGATATGATACGCAGCTCCCACGGGGTGTAGCTCAGCCTGGTAGAGCGCTACGTTCGGGACGTAGAAGTCGCATGTTCGAATCATGTCTCCCCGACCAATGTTTCCTGAAAAAGCCGGCCCGAAAGCCGGCTTTTTCTATGGCCGAATTCGCCGCCGACCGTCTATCTCACAGACAGGTCGCCAGCTTGCGCATGCTCTCGCGAATCTCATGCACGTTGACGTTGGAATAGCCGAGGATCAGGCCGCCGCGCGCCGGCCGATTCGCGTAGGAAATGGACAACGGCCGCGCGGAAACACCGACCTTGGCCGCCGCCATCGACATCGCGACGTCGTCGACACCCGGTGCCAGTAACGCGGTGAGCTGCATGCCGGCGTCGGTGCCGATGGGCTCGAGCTTGCCGCTTGCGTGTCTGCCGATAGCGTCCAGCAATGCCGCCCTGCGCTCGGCGTACAGCGTGCGCATGCGCTTGATATGCCGCGCGAAGTGTCCTTCGCGAATAAAGTCGGTCAGCACGACCTGATACAGCATCGACGAGAACGTATCGAACGCATCGCGCACACGCCCGAACGCGGCGACCAGGTCCTTCGGTATCACCACGTAGCCGATGCGCACCGAGGGAAACATCACCTTGCTGAAGGTGCCCACGTAAATCACCCGGTCGTCCGTATCCATGCCTTGCAGCGATGCAATAGGACGGCCGCCGAAGCGGTATTCGCTGTCGTAGTCGTCTTCGATGATCCATGCCCCTGCACGCACTGCCCAACTGAGCAACTGCAGCCGCCGCGCCGCGCTCATGGTGCAGCCCAGCGGAAACTGATGCGACGGGGTGATGTAAGCCGCCTGCGCGTTGCTGCACAGACGAATCCCTTCGGTGACGTTGAGCCCCTCCTCGTCGACCGGCACGGGAATGAGTTCGGCGCCGATGGTTTTGCAGGCCTGCCGCGCACCGGGATAACCGGGATCTTCGATCCACACGGGCGCATGCGTGTCCAGCAGCACGTTGGCGCAAATCTGCAGGCCTTGTTGCGATCCGGTCGTGATCAGAATCTGCTCCGCATCGCAGCGCACGGCGCGCACGGTGCCCAGGTATTCCGCGATGGCTTCGCGCAATGGCAGATACCCCATCGGAGTGCCGTAGAGCATCTGCTCCATTGGCGGTTTGCGCGAATGGCGATTGACCAGCTTCGACCACGTCGTTATCGGAAAATGATCGAGCGCTGGCACGCCCACGCGGAAAGCTCCCTGCGTATCGGCCCAGGTTTGTGGCGCTGTGCGTAAGGTATCCACACGTTCGGAAATACGCCGCGGCCCTTTCGGCGCGACGATTTGCTCGGACTTCGCGCGTCCAGCCGCCGCAGCCGATTTCAGCGCCTGCCCCGGAATCGCCCGGGCCACGCAGGTACCCGCACCCACGAAGGTTTCCAGATAGCCCTCGGCGAAGAGTTGCTCGTAGGCGCTAAGCACCGGTACGCGCGAGATTTTCAGCTCACGGGCAAGATTTCGCGTAGAGGGCACGCGCTGGCCGGCACGCAGATGACCATCGATGATGGCGCGCCGGAACCACTCCGAAAGCTGGTCGTACATCGGCGTGCCGCTGGCGGCGTCGAGGGCGATAGGCGGCAGGAAACTGGCGGGGATCCGTTTCATAGCGCACGGCCTAGATCGGTTACTAGAGTGGTTATATAAGATCATAGCAAAGTGGTTATTTCCGAGAACCACTATCGGGCTTAATTTTTCAGCCACGCAATCTCGCGTTGCCTGGAAATAAAGCCATGAGGACGTTCAGGAAAGCTCTGTTTATCGCCACCGGTCTGGCTTTGGGCCTGGCGGGAACCGCCCTTCCCGCCGCCGACGCCCCTACCTCCGCTTCCGCCACGTACCGCGATGGTGCCCACGATTTCGATTTCAATATCGGCACCTGGCAGACGCACATCAAAGCCCTGCAGGACCCGCTTGGTTCCACTGCCTGGGGAGAGATGACCGGCACGGTGACCGTTCGAAAGATCTGGGGCGGCAAGGCCTCGATGGAGGAAATCGAAGCCGGCAACAAGGACAGCCACTTCGAAGGCCTGACGCTGTTTCTCTATAACCCGCAGACGCATCAGTGGAGCCAGACGTGGGTCGACAGCAGCAACGGCGCCATCAACAAGTCGGCCGTCGGTGCATTCAAGGATGGGCGCGGCGAGTTGATTTCGCAGGACACGATGCACGGCCGAACCGTGCTTATCCGCGACGTGTGGTCGGACATCCAACCGAACTCGCATCACTTTGAAGAATCGTTCTCCGACGACAACGGCAAGACATGGCAGCCGGATTTCATCGCCTCGTTGACACGCATCAGCCCATGATGGCGAAACGACATGCATGGATGTCGTTTGCGCTCGGCATTCTGTGCTGTGGCGCGTGGTCTTCGCGCGCTATGGCGCAAACGGTAGCATCATCGGCCGATCCGTCCACGCTACCTGCCGTCACCACGCAATCGATGAGCGATGCATGGTGGACCGGCCCGATGCTGGCTAACTCCGCGGAAACGCTACCGCCGGGCCACTTCCTGTTCGAACCGTATCTCTACGACATTCGTTCGCCGGGAACGGATAGCTTTGGATCGCGCACGTACATTCTTTACGGCTTGGTCAATCGGCTTTCGGTCGGCATCATCCCGGTATTCGGATACAACCGAATGACGAATGGCCGCAGCAGCTCCAGCATTGGTTTTGGCGATCTCACGCTGCAGGCGCAGTACCGATTGACGGAATTTCATCCGGGCAGCTGGATGCCGACGACGGCGATCCTGTTGCAGGAAACACTGCCGACCGGCCGTTACGATCAGTTGGGTGATCGCACAAGCGATGGGCTGGGTGGCGGTGCGTACACGACGACGCTTGCGTTCAATACGCAAATGTACCTGTGGATGCCGAACGGGCGCATTCTGCGCACGCGTTTCAATCTATCCGGATCGTTTTCGCGTACGGCCAATGTCGAAGGCGCGAGTGTTTATGGAACGGATTCCGGATTTCGCGGCACGGCCAAACCAGGCACTTCGTTCTACGCGGATCTCGCGTTCGAATACAGCTTCACACAGCGCTGGGTGCTCGCGCTGGATATGACCTATAGCTACAACAGCAACACGCGCATCAACGGCGTGGATGTGCAGGAAATAAACGGTCTTCCCTATGCACAAAACGTCACGCTCAATTCCGGACCCAGCGAAGCGTATGGCGTTGCACCCGCCATCGAATACAACTGGACGCCCAACATCGGCGTGTTGCTGGGCACGCGCGTTATTTTCGGCGGACACAACACCGTGGGAACGGTAACGCCCGCCATCGCACTCAACGTCGTTTACTGAGCATGCAAAACGGAGGCGTCTATGACTGCGTCACAACGTTTGCGGGCCGTGATATTTACCGCTGCTTTGGTTGCGTGCATCGCGCCGCTCAAGGGTTACACCGAGCTGACAACTACCACACTTTCAGCGACTGATGGGCAGCACGATTTCGACTTCAACATCGGCGCGTGGAAAACGCACATCTCACGCCTGGTGAACCCGCTATCGGGATCGAAAACCTGGGTGCAATACGATGGCACCCATGTCGTACGCAAAATCTGGAGTGGCCGCGCCAACATCGGCGTACTGGAAATCGATGGCCCCGGCGGCCATATCGAGGCGCTATCGCTGCGTCTCTACAACCCGACGACGCGCCAATGGAGTCTCAACTTTGCCCGCAGCACCGACGGGACGCTTGGTGTACCGATGTACGGCGAGTTTAAGAATGGACGTGGTGAATTCATCGACCAGGAGACATACAACGGGCGTGCGATTCTGGTAAAAAACGTCTGGTCGGACATCACGCCAAATTCATGTCGTTCGGTGTGGTCTTATTCCGCTGATGGCGGCAAGACCTGGGAAGTGAACTGGATTGCCGTGGACACCCGCATCCCCGATGATGCGAGCAAGACACTCTGAAACCCCTGCATCCCCACTGGCAGTCTGGAGATCGTCGCATGAAGCTCTATGGTTTGTTTATCGCAGCCGCCGCGTTGGTGGCAGGCGCAAGTGCGCCCGTGAAAGCGCAAATGGCCAATCCGTCATTTATTGCGAAAGCTATCGCTTTCACCAATCGGCCGGCGGAAGACCGTGCGCAGGATGCGAATCGCAAGCCGGTGGAGGTGCTGCAGTTCAGCGGGATCAAACCCGGTGACAAGGTGATCGATCTGATGCCGGGCTATGGGTACTACACGCGTCTTTTCAGCAGGATTGTCGGCGCGCAAGGCGCGGTCTATGCCGTGCAACCGACGGAGATGGACAAGGCCAATCCCAAGTTTCTGAAAAGCGTGAAGAGTTTTGCAGGAACGCCGGACTACCAGAACGTGGCGGTTCTTGTGCAACCGATTGCCTCATTGCAGTTGCCCAAGAACGTCGACATGGTGTGGACGTCGCAGAACTATCACGACTTGCACGATCCTTTTATGGGATCGCCGGACGTGGCGCATATCAACAAGGCCATTTTCAATGCGCTCAAGCCGGGTGGTGTCTATATCGTGCTTGATGCTGCAGCGGCTGCAGGAACGGGTACGTCGAAGACGAATGATCTGCATCGTATCGACCCCGCAGTTGTGAAGGCGGAAGTCACCGCTGCGGGTTTTCAGTTCGTTGGCGAAAGCGATGTGCTGGCTAATCCGGCGGATGACCACACGCTGGCGATTTTCAATCCGGCGATCAAGGGCAAGACGGATAAGTTCATTTACAAATTCCGCAAGCCGTAACGCCCCGCTCGTCATTCCGGCGCAGGCCGGAATCCAGTGGAGACAGCGCGTTTAGGGCGACACGGTCCAAAGACTGAAGTCACTGGATTCCGGCCTTCGCCGGAATGACGGTGTGGTAATTGAGGCCTAGCTGGCTAGCGCCAACGCCGTTAGCTGATCGAGCTCGCTTTCATCGAACCCCGCTTGCAAACGAGCGGGCCGATTGAACGGGCCGCGCAGGTTGCGACCCATGTAATCGCGCAGCATATCCAGAAACGTTTCGCGCGGATCCAGCCCATCACGCTCGCAGCACCAGCGGAACCATCGCGTGCCAGCGGCTACGTGTGCAACTTCTTCGCGCAGAATGACTTCAAGAATTGCGATGGTGCCTTCATCACCGACGGCGCGAAGACGTTCGATCATGCCTGGCGTAACATCCAGCCCGCGCGCTTCCAGCACACGCGGAACAAGTGCCATGCGCGCCGTGTCGTAGTGCGCGGTCTTCTCTGCCATTTCCCACAAACCGTTGTGGGCGTCGAAGTCGCCGTAGCCGTGACCCAACTCCGCAAGTCGCGTGGATAGCATCGCAAAATGACGCGCTTCATCATTCGCGCAGCTTGCCCAGTCGCGGTAGTACTCGTCAGGCATGCCGCGGAACCGATAGACCGCATCCCAAGCGAGATTGATAGCGTTGAATTCGATGTGCGCCACCGCATGCACCAACGCTGCGCGACCTTCGGGCGTGCCAAGGCCACGATGTGGAACTTGCCGTTGCGGGACTAGTAGCGGGCGCTCGGGGCGACCCGGATCGCCAATAGGTTCCGGCTCGGGCGCTGCGTAATCGGCGGACAAAGCGCCCGACTGCAATGCATCCCACGCTGCATGCGTAAGACGCAATTTTTCAGCAGGGTCGCGAGCGTCAAGGCAACGCTTGGCGGCAGCGTGCAGATTCGTCATGACGAGCGCTTCAAACACCCTTGGCGGGCCTCTCTCTCCACGTTGGGAGAGAGACACGCATTACGCACTGCGGCGAGCGGCCTTGGCATCGTCCGAGCGCAGCATTTCGATCTGCTGCAGGTACTGCTGATCGAGACCGGTGACGTATTCGCCCGAGAAGCACGATGTATCGAAATGTTTGATTTTCTCGTTGCCGTCCTGCACGGCCCAGATCAGATCCTGCAGATCCTGATAGATCAGCCAGTCCGCACCGAGCATCTTTTCGACTTCTTTCTCGGTATGACCCGCCGCAATCAGTTCGGATGCCGCAGGCATGTCGATGCCATACACGTTCGGATAGCGAACCGGCGGGGCCGCCGAGGCAAAGTACACATTCTTCGCGCCAGCGTCGCGCGCCATCTGGATGATCTGCCGCGACGTGGTGCCGCGCACGATGGAATCGTCGACCAGCAGCACGTTCTTCTTGCGGAATTCCAGCTCGACCGGATTGAGCTTGCGGCGCACGGATTTCACGCGCTCGCCCTGCCCCGGCATGATGAAGGTGCGGCCGATGTAGCGATTCTTGACGAAGCCTTCGCGGAACGGCACGCCGAGTTCTTCGGCAAGTGCGCTCGCTGCGGTGCGCGCGGTGTCGGGAATCGGAATCACCGCATCGATACCGTGATCGGGGCGCTCGCGCAGAATCTTCTCCGCGAGCTTCTGGCCCATGCGCAAACGGGCTTTGTAAACCGACACGTTCTCGATCATCGAATCGGGACGCGCAAGGTAGACGTATTCGAAAATGCACGGCGCATGCACCGCACCGTCGGCACACATGCGCGTATGCAACTGGCCGTCATCGGTGATGAATACCGCTTCGCCCGGCGCCACGTCGCGCAGACGCTTGAAGCCGAGGATGTCCAGCGCGACGGATTCGGATGTTACGGCGTATTCGCGGCCTTCCGGCGTCACGCGCTCGCCGATCACCAGCGGACGAATGCCATTCGGGTCGCGGAACGCAAGCAGTCCGTAGCCGAGCAGCAGAGCCAGGCACGCATAACCGCCACGCGCACGCGCATGCACGCCGGCGACGGCCTTGAAGATGTGATCGGGCGTCAACGCCATGCGATCCTGGATCTGCAATTCGTGCGCGAGCACGTTGAGCAGCACTTCGGAATCCGAGTCGGTGTTGATGTGCCGGCGATCGTCTTCGAACATTTCACGGCGCAATGTTTCGGTATTCACCAGATTGCCGTTGTGCGCGAAGGCAATGCCGTAAGGCGAATTCACATAAAACGGTTGCGACTCGGAAGAACCTTCCGAGCCTGCCGTCGGATAACGGCAGTGGCCAATGCCGATGCGGCCGCCCAGGCGGCTCATCGTCGACTGGGTGAAGACGTCGCGCACCAATCCGTTGTCCTTGTGCAGTCTCAATCGCGCCCCGTCCACGGTCGCGATGCCGGCTGCGTCCTGCCCGCGATGCTGCAGGACGGTCAGGCCGTCATAAAGCGCCGATGCCACCTCGGTGGTACCGACAATGCCAATGATTCCGCACATGGTGCTGCTACCTGTTACTTGTCAATGCGTTGTACCGGCCGCGCTCGAAGCAGCAGCCGGTGAAGTCGTGTCGTGTGCCGGTGTTTGCAGTGCGCGCGGCAACACGTTTTGCAGATTCTTCAGGCGTTCGGGTACGTCGTCCGGATGCAAGTGCTCGCGTACGTTCGCTGGCAACTGCTCTTCCAGCCATGCAGCAAGACCCTTGAACTGCGGCAGCAATGTCGACTGCTGCCACATCGGCTCGCGCGCGAACGATGTCAGACCAACCAGGAACACAATGAGCGTCACCAACAAAAGGCCGCGCGCAAATCCGAAAATCATACCGAGCAGGCGATCCGTACCGCCCAGACCCGTACTATCCACCAGCGTCTGAATACCGAACCGAACCAGCGCGCCGACAATCAGCACCGCGATGAAGCAAAGGCCGTATCCGACCACCAGCCGCAATACCGGCGTCTGGATCATCCGGTCAAAGTGGGCCGAAACACCGGGCCCGAACTTCCATGCCACCCAAAACGCCGCGATCCACGTGAGCAGGGCCAGGACCTCTGATATGAGGCCGCGCCAGAGCCCTACAAGGACCGACAGCAGCAATACCGCGATGATGATGACGTCGACCGCGTTCATTGTCTGGATTCCAGTCCGGAGTGGGGTCAGTTGGCGCTGACGACGTTACCGTCGAGGCCGAGCTTCGCCTTGATCTGGTCGCGCAGGCTCACCGCATCGCTGCGCTGGGTTTGGGGGCCGGCACGCACGCGCCAGAGCTGCCTGCCGCCTGCATTCACCGAATCTACAAAGCCATCAAAACCGTTGGCGCGCAGCTTGTCGCGCAGCGCCAGGGCGTCCGTTTGGCTGCCCATGGCAGCGACCTGCACCGCCCAGGCGCCTGCTCTGGTCGGCCCGGCAGTCGCAGGCGCAGGGACATCGCCCTGTGGCGTGTTGGCGCCCGCTTCGAGACGGGCCGGCGCGCCCGGTATCGATTGGGCGATCTTCAGTCTCGCCGCTTCCGCGACTGCACGGGTTTCAAAGGGGCCGGCGCTGACCAGGGTCAGGCTCTTGCCGGCGCGTTGGATCGGCTCGCCATGCGCCGGATAGCCGAGCGCGCGGACGCGCTGTATCAAGCGATTGGCGCCATCGGGCGCATAGGCGCTGAGGTTGACGGCGTAGATGCCCCGCGCAGCAGTGGCCGGCGGCAACGCTGGCGGCGTGGGCTGGGGTGCGATGGCTGGGGTGCTGGAGGCGACGTTGGCCGTGGGCGTCTGAATAGCGGGTTGCGCCGGCTGCGGCGTTGGCTGGGGCGGCTGCACAGGCGTGGGAATGGCCGGTGCCGCTGCGGTTGCCGGATTCTGCGGCCGGCTGGAGGGAATGCTCACCGTCGCCAGGCCGTTGGCATTGGGCGCCACGGTTGTGGCTGGCGCAACGCTGGACGCACCGCTGGCCGGCTGCCCCGAGAGGCTCATCGTCTTGGTCTGGAGATTGCTGTCGGGCGCCGGAGGAATCGTCAGGGAGACCGATTGATCGCTGGTGCTCGTCGACGGCGACTTGCTCGGGATGAACATCGGCACGAACAGGATTGCCAGTGCAACGATGACGGCAGCTCCCAAGAGGCGTGTGTTCAAGATGGACTCCAGTCAACCAGCTTGTGTGTGGCGCGGCGATTATACCTGTCCGCGCCGCCGGGCACGGAGAGAATTCCATCGTCGGTTCAGCCAGCCGTTGCTGCGATGACCGCCGCGGCAACGAAAAAGGAGCCGAACGCAAGAATGCGCTCGCCATGCCGGGCGGAGGCGTGTGCCGCGCGAAGTGCATGCTGCACGTCGGCGTACGTATCGAACGACGCGCGCGGCAACACCTGTTGCAACACGCCAGCGATGACCGCCGCCGGTAAACCGCGCTCCGTGTCGCGATCCAGTCCTGCCAGATGCCAGTGCGTGATGCGCGCACCCAGTGCCGTCATCACGCCACCGACATCTTTATCGGAGAGGGCGCCGTACACCGCATGCACATGACCGGCCGGTTGCGTATCGAGCCAATCGGCAAGGGCTCTGGCCGCTTGAGGGTTGTGCCCCACATCGACAATCAATACCGGATCGCCACCCAGCGACTGAAGGCGCGCAGGCGCACGTGGCATATGCATGCCCGCGGCGGCAACGCGCTCCAGCTCATTGGTGTTTACGACGTGCAATGCATGCAATGCAGCAATAGCGGCCGATGCATTGGCGTATTGCACGGGCGCTGCAAGTTCGGGATCGGGCAGCGTAAGCGTGGTGCCATCGCGATGCTGCCAACGCCAGCGGTGGGTGGACCGTTCGAAATTGAAATGGCTCCCTGCTCTTTCCAGGCGCGCGCCAATCGACGCCAACGTGTTGAGCAAGCCTTCCGGCGGCTGTAACTCACCCACAATCGCCGGTTTGTCGCGACGAGCAATGCCCGCCTTCTCACGGCCGATGCTGTCGCGGTCCGGTCCTAACCATTCCACGTGATCGAGATCCACGGTCGTGATCACCACGGCATCGGCATCGACCAGATTTACGGCGTCGAGCCGGCCGCCAAGACCCACCTCCAGCACAGCCACATCAAGATCCGCGCGCGAGAACAGATCGAACGCAGCAAGCGTGCCGAATTCGAAGTAGGTCAGAGGAATATCGCCACGCGCAGCCTCGATGCGCTCGAAGCTCTGAATCAACGCAGCATCGCCGGCATCGGCACCGGCAATGCGAATGCGTTCGTTGTAGCGCATCAGATGCGGCGACGTGTAACAACCCACTCCCAGCCCAGCCGCTGCCAGCATGTTTTCAAGAAAGGCGACCGTCGAACCCTTACCGTTCGTACCACCGACCGTGATCACGCGCCGTGCCAGGGTTGGCGCTCCCATGCGCTGCCAAACAGCGCCGACCCGATCCAAGCCTAGATCCACGCCCAGCGGATGAATGCGCTGTTGATAATCCAACCATTCGGCGAGGGTTGTGGGCTTCACGCGGGACTCCGGTTACGGGCCCGCGAACCATAAGGGCAGCGGCGGCTGCGCACAATCCTTTTAGAACAGATGGATCCCCGATGCGCGCAGTGCCCAATACATACCGAACATGCTCCAGAAAGCGCGCTGCAATGCTTTGCCGGCCAACCATGCGGCCAGGAGGCCTACCAGCAGCGGCAGGTATTTATCGAGCGTACTGCGTGCGTTGTTGACGGTGTTCATGGCGTGTCCTCCCGCACCCCTGTGGTGCGGGAGAAATCATCCTGCTGAAGCGCTTTTGGCGGCAGGCGCGTACGTCATCCATCGCATCTGACAGTCGTCATGCAGATCGAAACCCTACGGCAATCACGCCGTGCGCCGCAGACGCAAGGCGTTGCTCACCACCGACACCGACGACAAACTCATGGCGAATGCCGCGATCATGGGCGACAGCACGATGCCGAATGCCGGATACAACACCCCGGCCGCCAACGGCACGCCAAGTGCATTGTAGATAAAGGCAAAGAACAGGTTCTGCCGAATGTTGCGTACCGTCGCCTGAGACAACGTGCGCGCTTGCAGAATGCCGCTGAGCTGCCCTTTCACCAAAGTAAGTTGCGCGCTTTCCATGGCCACGTCCGTGCCGTGCCCCATGGCGATACCGATATCGGCAGCGACCAGTGCGGGCGCGTCATTGATACCGTCACCGGCCATGGCGACACGCCTGCCCTGCTTGCGCAGCGTTTCGATCACTTGTGCCTTGCCGGATGGGGAAACATCGGCATGCACGTCTTCGATGCCTAACGCACGCGCAACCTTGTTGGCGGTAGTGGCGTTGTCGCCCGTCAGCATCACCACATGCAAACCCGACGCCTTGAGATCGGCGATGGCCGAAGGCGTATCCGATTTGATGCGATCGCTCACCGCAAACAATCCAGCAAGCTTGCCATCCACCGCCAGCATCATCACGGTGGAACCTTCCTCACGCAACGCATCGGCTTTGACGATGGCTTCTCCATCAAGCATGACGCCTCGCTCATCCATCATTCGTGCGTTGCCGAACGCAACATCGTTGTGCATCACTCGGCCATACACGCCACCACCGGCAAGCACATGAAAATCTGTCGGGCGGACGAGTGACGCCTGCTCCACCTTCGCTGCATCAAGAATGGCTTTCGCCAAAGGATGTTCGCTTGATTGCTCCAGGCTAGCGGCGAGCATCAGCAGGTTTTCTCGACTGTCCTGTCCAAGTGCAACGATGGACGCCAGCGACGGCTTGCCTTCGGTCAACGTACCGGTTTTATCGACGACGAGCGTATCGACATCGCGCATGGTCTCGATTGCAGCGGCGTCCTTGAACAGCAAGCCTTGCTGAGCACCTCGTCCGCTCGCCACCATGATGGAAATAGGCGTCGCCAAGCCCAGTGCACAAGGGCATGCCACGATCAGGACAGATACCGCCGCAATCAACGCGTGCGCGAAGCGAGGCTCGGGCCCGAACCAGGCCCAGCAGCCAAAAGCGAGCACCGCGACCGCAATGACAACGGGTACGAACCATGCAGCCACACGATCAGCCACACGTTGCAGTGGCGCCTTGCTGCGTTGCGCCCGCGCGACCTGCGCGACGATCTGCGAGAGCACCGTCGATGCACCGACCTTCTCCGCACGCATCGTCAGTGCGCCATCGCGATTCACGGTGCCGCCGGTTAGCACATTGCCTGCCTTTTTCTCTACTGGCATCGGCTCGCCCGTCAGCATGGATTCGTCCACCTGACTCGTACCACTCAGCACGACGCCATCAACAGGTACTTTTTCGCCCGGACGAATACGCAACAAGTCGCCCACCTGCACGTCGTCGATGGGAATGTCGCTTTCTTCCGTTTCGCCACACAAGCGCCTCGCCGTTTTGGGCGTGAGGCCCAGCAAAGCCTTCAGCGCCTCGCCCGTGCGTCGCCGTGCGCGCCACTCGAGGAAATCGCCAAGCGTCACCAGCGTGACGATGACGGCAGCGGATTCAAAGTAAACCGCGACATGTCCATGCATGTCATGAAAGCCCGGTGGAAACATCTGCGGGAACAGGAACGCCAGCACACTGTATACCCACGCCACGCCTGTACCGATGGCGATCAGCGTGTACATGTTCGGTTGCCACGGTTTCAGAGAACGCCAACCACGCGCGAAGAACGACGCCCCGCCCCATAGCACGACGATGCTGGCAAGCGCCGCCTCGGTCCAACCAACAGCACCCATCCACGCCGATGGCCATTGCATCGAAGTCATATGCGGCAGCATCGCGATGACGAATACCGGAAGCGTCAAACCCGTCAATGCCCAGAAGCGACGCGCCATCGCATGGAGTTCAGCCGCATCGTCGTGTTCCAGACTTGGCATCATGGGTTCCAGCGCCATGCCGCATAGCGGGCAATCGCCGGGACCATCCTGCTGTACTTCCGGATGCATTGGGCATGTATAGATAGCGCCGGGCACAGCCGCCGCAGGTTCGCGATGTTCCTGCAAGTATTTATCGGGGTCGGCGATGAATTTCTGCTGGCAGCTTGCTGCGCAGAAATAGTGCGTATGACCGTTATGTTCGGCGCGATGCGGTGTCGTGGCAGGATCAACCGTCATGCCACAGACGGGATCTTTCGCCAGCTTTTTCGCTTCATGCGCGTGTGCGGCATCGTGCGCCGAAAGCACATGTAAGGTCTTCGGTTGCATGGCGAAGGCAACCGGCTTTGCCTGCGCGTAACGCGCAGGATCGGCATCGAACTTTGTCTTGCAACCGCCGCAGCAAAAATAGAATGTGTTGCCGTCGTACTCGCTAACGTGTTGTGCCGTTGCGACATCGACACTCATGCCGCAGATCGGATCTCGCGCCTCGTTGCCAGTCGCATGACAGCACGCGCCATGCTCGCTCATGCTTGCGACTCCTCATCGGCCAACGCACGCAGGATCGGGCATTGCTCCGGATCGCCGCGGCCAGGACATGCTTCGATCAATTGCTCCAGGCCCTTGCGTATGCGCGTGAGTTCGGCGATGCGTGCGTCGATGCTCGCCAGACGCTGCTCGGCACGTTGCCGCACCGCTTTCACGCCGCGATGGCGGTCGGCAGATAACGCAAGCAGGTCGCGAATTTCCTCCAGGGTGAAACCCAGATCCTTGGCACGGCGGATAAAGCGCAACCGGCTTATCGCAGACTCGTTGTAACTGCGGTAACCCGATGCACGCCGCAGCGGTTCGGGCAGCAGGCCTTCACGCTCGTAGTAGCGGATAGTGTCGATGGGAACGCCCGCGCGCTTGGCGACGGTACCGATGGTCAGAGAAGGCGTGGGAGTGGTCATGGTGAAAGTCTAGACCCTTGATCAAGGTCCAGAGTCAAGTACTTTGCGAAAGAAGCACTTGGCAAGCTGACGGCACCCCGTTCATTTTCCAGCCAGCTTTTGCGCCGCGATCTCACTAACCTTTCGCCACCTACAAGCTGGCTCAAGCGATGCAGACCGAAAAAAACGAACAACACACCCGCGCATCGCTACCCTTAGCTCCCTCCCTGGACCCAACCCTCGCCGCGGCCCACATGCCACGGCAATTTCGGCCGCTGGATAGCCGTGTTCTCTGGATCAGCTTCGTCGCGATGCTTTTGGGTGCCGTGGTGGCAGGCGTCGCGAAGGTACTCACCGCCTTGATCGGCTTGGTGACGAATCTCGCCTTTTACGGTCGCTGGAGCTTCGATTTTGTGAGCCCGGCGGGCAATCACCTTGGCCTGCTGGCCATTTTCGTGCCGGTGGTTGGGGGTTTGATCGTTGGCGCGATGGCGCGATGGGGTTCGCGCGCGATCCGTGGTCACGGCATTCCCGAAGCGATGGAACAAGTGTTGCTCAACGAGAGCCGTATTCCACCGCGCATTACATGGCTCAAACCCGTTTCATCGGCCATCGCGATCGGCACGGGCGGCCCGTTCGGCGCAGAAGGCCCGATTATCGCGACCGGCGGCGCGCTCGGTTCGCTGATCGCACAGTGGATGCATGTCACCGCGGATGAGCGCAAGACATTGCTGGCCTCGGGCGCTGCGGCAGGCATGGCTGCCGTGTTTTCAGCACCGATTTCCGCGGTGTTGCTGTCCATTGAATTGCTGCTGTTCGAACGCCGCGCGCGCTCGTTGATTCCCGTTGCACTGGCTGCAACGGTCGGCACCGGCGTTCGTTACCTGCTGGAAGGCAATCAGCCGATGTTTCCGATGCCGGACATCGCCACGCCGTCGCTTCCTGCCCTCGCCGTTTACGTATTGCTCGGCTTGATCGTGGGTGTGGCAAGCGTCGGCATTACGCGTCTCACCTATGCCATCGAAGATGGCTTCGAGAAGTTGCCGATTCATTGGATGTGGTGGCCCGCGCTGGGCGGCTTTGTCGTGGGCATCGTCGGTTACTTCATGCCGCTGACGCTGGGCGTGGGTTACACCAACATCGCCGCGGTGCTTGCCGGGCAGATGAGTCTTGGCGTGATGCTCGCTCTGTGTCTGCTGAAACTGCTCTCATGGTCCGTCGCGCTGGGAAGCGGAACCTCCGGCGGTACGCTGGCGCCGCTCTTTACGATTGGCGGCGCGATGGGTGGCGTACTGGGTATTTGGCTCGCTGCTGCAGTACCAGCCCTCCACATCGACCCGCGCATGTCGGCGCTGGTATGTATGGCTGCGATCTTCGCGGGTGCATCGCGTGCATTTCTAACATCCGTGGTGTTTGCGTTCGAAACCACCCAGCAGCCGCACGGATTACTGCCTCTGCTAGGCGCGTGCGCGGCGGCCTATCTGATTTCAGGCCTGATCATGCGCAATACGATCATGACGGAAAAAATCGTGCGCCGCGGTGTACGTGTTCCTTCCGATTACGCGGCCGACTATCTGGATCAGATTTATGTACGCGATGCGTGCAGCCGCCAGGTTGTCAGTTTGCAGGCGAGTCAGACCATTGCCGACATCCGCACGTGGCTGGCTTCGGAAGCGGTACCGACCAAGCATCAGGGCTTTCCGGTTGTCGACGACAATGGGCAACTGCTTGGCGTGATCACGCGCCGCCAGTTGTACGACACGACCCTGAGCAATGAAACGAAAGCGGGTTCTCTGATACAGCGCGCGCCCTTGGTGGTGCGCGAAGATCACACGCTACGTGAAGCCGCCGATCATATGGTCGAGGCAGGCGTGGGTCGCCTTGTAGTGGTAAGCCCAACGGCGCCACATCGCATGGTCGGGATTGTGACGCGCGGTGATTTGCTCGCCGCGCACGCCAGAAGGCTGCGCGAGGCGCGGGAAGTGTCGAGGCACCTGGGGAAAAAGTCGCCCTCCGCCTAAACATCCTGCGGATGACGCGCCTTAAACCAGCGCGTCATCCGCGGCGACAAAGCCGCCCGTCTGCCGTTGCCACAAGCGCGCATACAAACCGCCGTGCGCAATCAGCTCGGCGTGCGTTCCGCTTTCCACCACATGCCCCTTGTCCATCACGACAAGACGATCCATGCGTGCAATGGTCGAAAGGCGATGAGCAATCGCTATCACGGTCTTGCCTTGCATCAGCAATTCCAGGCTTTCTTGAATGGCCGCCTCGACTTCGGAATCCAGTGCCGACGTCGCTTCATCGAGCACAAGAATCGGCGCGTCCTTCAGCAAGACGCGCGCAATGGCGATGCGCTGCCGCTGTCCACCGGACAACTTGACGCCGCGTTCGCCCACATGCGCATCCAGACCGCGGCGCTCTTCGCCATCGATCAGATTGGGGATGAATTCATCCGCGCGGGCCTTGCGAACGGCTTCGAGCAATTGCGCTTCGCTGGCATCGGGGCGGCCATATAGCAAGTTGTCGCGCACGGAACGATGCAGCAACGACGTATCCTGCGTCACCACGCCGATCTGCGAACGCAAGCTTTCCTGCGTCACTTGCGAGATATCTGTGCCATCGATGCGGATGTGACCGCCTTCGAGATCATACAAACGCAGTAACACATTCACCAGCGTGGATTTGCCAGCGCCCGATGGACCAATGAGGCCGATCTTCTCACCCGGCCGCACATGCAGGTTCAAGCCGGTGATCACGCCACCCTGCTTGCCGTAGTGGAAATGGATATCTTCGAAGCGAACCTCGCCCGCGACCACTTCGAGCGGCATGGCGCCGTCGCGATCCTGCACGGCGCGCGGCTGGGAGATGGTCGTAATGCCGTCCTGCACGGTGCCGACATTTTCGAAAATGCCGTTGACCACCCACATGATCCAGCCGGACATGTTGTTGATGCGGATCACCAGTCCCGTAGACAACGCGATCGCACCCACCGTTACTTTGCCCTGGCTCCACAACCACACCGCAAGGGCAGACGTCCCCACGATGAGAAAACCGTTGAGCGTGGTGATGGTGGTATCCATCGCCGTGGTCAGACGCGTCATGCCACGCAGTTTTTGCGTCTGCTCTTCCATCGCCTGTGCGACATAAGCCTCTTCACGCTGGGTATGCGCAAACAACTTGAGCGTCAGCACGTTGCTATAGCCGTCGACGATGCGCCCCATCAACTTCGAGCGCGCCTCGGAGGCCTGCCACGAACGCTCGCGCGTGCGAGGAATGAAAATGGAAAGCGTGCCGACGTACGCAAACAGCCAGACAATGAGCGGCACCGCCAGCCACACATCCGCCTTCGCGAACATGACGATAGCGCTGCCGGTATAGATGGCGACGTACCAGATCGCGTCGACAATCTGTACGGCAGATTCGCGCAACGACGCACCGGTCTGCATGATGCGATTGGCGATGCGGCCGGCATAATCGTTCTGGAAGAAGCCCAAGCTTTGCCGAATCACATACCGATGGTTCTGCCAGCGGATGCGATTGGTGAGGTTTGGCACAACAGCCTGATTGACCAGCAGATCGTGCAAGCCGATGAAGATGGGACGGAGCACCAGCGCCACAAAACCCATCCACAGCAACTCATGCCCGTGCGTCTGGAAGAAGACCTTTCCGTCAGGCACACCCTTGGCCATATCGACAATGCTGCCGATGAAGCCAAACAGCGACACTTCGACCAACGCCACACCAAAACCCACCACAATGGCGGCAAGGAACACCGGCCAAACCTGGCGCAGATAAAAGGCATAGAAGTGCCACACCGATTTGGGCGGCATGCTGTCGACCGGCTCCTTGAAGGCGTCGATCAAGGATTCGAACCAGCGGAAAATCATGGCGTGTGCTGTCCCTGTGCGTGCCACAACAACATGGGGATGGGCACCCCATATTACAGGGTCCTCCTCGCACAACCCGTCACATTTTCTTCGCACACAGCACGATCGGCGCGTGCCTGAACGCTAACTGCCTATAAAAAGGGCCACCAGCGCAAGAACAATTGACCATCCGGCGTCTCATTCGGATGATGCCCGGCATGCATACCATTCTTCGTAAGCTTTCTGCCCTTCCGCTCGCCATCGGTTTACTCGTCTTTGGCGCGTCGTCCCTGCTGCATGCTCAGAATCCGGCCGCTTCGTCGTCTGCGCCCGCCAGTGCAAGCACGACGCAAGACCCGGCCCAGGCACTCGTCGGCCTCAGCAAGCAGCTGGATGGTCTGAAGACCACGCTAACGAACAAGAACAGTACGCAGCCGCTCAACGATCTCCGCACGCAAGCGGGTGAAGTGCAGCAAGAGGCAAATCAGTGGCTCACCACGCTCACACCGGAGATGGATGGCCTGCAGGCACGACTTACCGTCCTTGGCCCCGCTCCCGCCGCTGGCGCACCGCCGGAAACCCCAGCGGTCAGTCAGCAACGCCGCCAACTTGAACGTGACAAAAGCAAGCTCGATGGCGAAATCAAACAAGCACAGTTGTTGAGCCAGGATGCTGTAAAGCTGACAGCGCAGATTGCCGAGACACGAAACGAACAATTCCAGACACAACTGAGCACGCGCAATGGCACACCGCTCAGCGTCGCGTTCTGGTCGAACCTCAAGCAGTCCTTCTCCGAAGACAGCGTTCATATCAAACGTGTCGAAGGCTTGTTCGTCGATGGTGTCAGCACGGCGTGGCAGCCCCCGAATCGCTTGCCGTTCGTGCTGTGCCTGATTGGCGCGCTGCTGTTAGTCGTGCCCGGCCGCTGGCTGGTGGAACGCGTTGTGCTGATGATCACGCGCCGATACATGCCTGATGGCCATCTGCGCCGCAGCGCGCTGGCTTTGATCCTCACGCTGACTGTCACGCTATCGTTTGGCGTCGCCGCATGGTTGGCATACGAAGGCGTCAACTGGAACGAGACGCTCGACGACGATCTGATGACGTTCGCACTGCAAAACGTACGCACCATGTTTTTTGCTGCGTTTGTTGCCGGACTCGGACGTGCGTTGCTTTCCTACCATCATCCGTCCTGGCGGCTGCCTGCCCTGGCTGAGGAAACCGTGCGCGATCTGCGCTGGTTCCCGTGGGTGCTCGGCGCCGCCTTCTTCCTGCTCGGCGTGATCGAGCATCTGAACAACATTGCCGGGGCCAGCCTTCCCGCTGCCATTGCGACACGCGCATTCCTTGCGCTGTTGATTAGCGGCCTCGTTGGTCTTGCGTTGCTTCGCGTTCAACGCGTTCGGCGCACCTTGCGCCAGGACGGCGAAAAAGAGCCCAAACGGCATGCGCTTTGGGTTGGCGTACTCGGCGGTGTCGCGGTGGTTGCAGTCGTCCTCGCGTGGCTTTCGGTCTTGATCGGCTACATCGCGTTCGGCTTCTTCATCTCGTGGCAGCTGCTGTGGGTCGGCATGATCGTGGCGTCGCTCTACATCCTCACGCATTTCCAACACGATCTATTCGATGCACTCTTGTCGCCGAAGGGACGCAGTGGCTTGAGGCTTCAATCGACGTTCGGGGTGGCTCCGGCGACACTGGACCAAGCCGCGACCGTTCTTTCGGCCATTTGCCGCGTACTTCTTCTGATCATTGCCGTCGGCACCGTGCTGATGCCTTTTGGCGGTAGTCCGAACGATCTGTTTTCGCATATCGGCCAAGCGTTCACCAATTTGAGTTTTGGCAAGCTCACGATCAATCCCGGCGCCGTATTCAGGGCGCTCGTGGTTTTCATCGCGGGCCTGCTTATCGTACGCATCGTCAAGCGTTGGCTCTCCGAACAATTGCTGCCCAAGACGTCGCTCGATGTCGGTATGCAGAACTCGATCGTCACGTTGCTGGGTTATGTCGCGGTCGTCATCGTCTTTGCGCTCGCCCTTAAAACGGCGGATGTGAGCTTGCAGAGCATCACGTGGATCGCCAGCGCGTTGTCCGTCGGTATTGGTTTTGGTTTGCAGGCCATCGTGTCGAACTTCATCTCCGGCTTGATTCTGCTCGCCGAGCAGCCGGTAAAAGTGGGCGACTGGGTAAGCATGCCGGGTGTGGAAGGCGATATTCGTCGCATCAATGTGCGCGCCACGGAGATCCAGCTTAGCGACCGCTCCACGATGATCGTGCCGAACTCGCAATTCATCACGCAGAACCTGCGCAATGTGACACACGGCAATTCGCTCGGTCGCGTAAAACTCAGTTTGCCCATGCCACTGGATACCGATGCCGCCAAGATGCGCGAAATCATGCTGGAGGCGCTGCAAGACAATCATGCAACGCTCGCCACGCCCGCACCGTCGGTAAGCCTGGACGACATCACCAGCAGCGCGATGACGTTCACCGGCGTTGCTTATGTGCGCAGCCCGCGCGATGCGTCCACCGTAAAGAGTGACATTCTGTTCGACATTCTCTCGCGGCTGGCAAAAGCGCAGTTGCCGCTTTCGACGCCGCAGAGCATGGTGATTCGCAACCTCGGCCCGCTCGGCGAAGACAGCCCCGCCGCACCGGGATAACGAGACAAAGGCTTTCGACTTCCCTCACTCCATACAAGGTGTCTGGTCATGAGTCATGCATTCCAAGGCAGCACCATGATTCCGTCGATGCGCTACCGCGATGCGCACGCAGCCATTAATTGGTTATGCAACGCCTTCGGGTTCGAAAAGCAGGCAGTTTATGAAGACGAGGACGGCCGTGTGATGCATGCGCAGCTGACGTACGGCAGCGGCATGGTGATGTTGAGCGATGCGAAAGACGATGACTTCGGCAGACGCCTTGCACATCCGGCTGACATACAGGGACGGGAAACGCAGGTTGTGAGCGTCACGGTGAAAGACTGCAAGGCGCATTACGAGCGCGCCAAAGCAGCCGGTGCCGACATTATCGACGACTATGCGGAGAAGGAATACGGCGGTGCCGGTTACGGTTGCCGCGATCCGGAAGGCCACATGTGGTGGTTCGGCAGCTACGACCCGTGGCACACGCCGTAGGCGCCAAACAAAAAGCCCTCCCCCGCAACGGGAGAGGGCTTCGCAACACCCATTGAATCAACCGCAGGCCTTGCTGCTCTTGGAAGCGTGATAACCCTGCGATTCGGCCTGAGCCTTGGTCATGTACTGACCCTGCTTGGTTGTGCCGTAGTACTTGTCGCCCTGGCAGTGGTAAGCCTTGGTTTTGGAGGCGGTGTTCACCCAAACCTTGTCCGGACCACCGCCGGCTGCTGGCGTCGTGGACGGCGCAGACTTCATCGAATTGCTGCTTGAAGTACTGGTTTTGCTGGCTGCCGCCGGAGCAGCGGCGGCGGTATTGCTGCTGGCACTGCTCGACGTGGAGCCTGACGAGCTCGACGTGGAGCTCGATGAGCCACTTGCCGACTTGTTGATGCCCTTGTGCCCGCGGCAAGCGCCTTTCGTGGTGGCCACCGTCTGTGAGGTGCCGTCGTTGCATTGGACCGTCGTGCCGCCGCTGGACGCCGCGGCCTGCGCATGTACCCCAGGAGCGGCGATCATCACGGCAGCCGCCATTACTGCGATCAACCCGAACGTTTTCATTGCGATTCCCTCCAGCTTGAATAGCCCCGATGCGGCAAGCGCCCGCCCCCAAACGGACGCCTTTCCGCCGTGTCGCTTGCATGAGAACGACACTTCCCAAGCGCCCTGTTCCTACAGCGCCTGCGTCGGCAACTATGCCTGAAAAGGGTGTCGCCTGACATGTCAGGCGGCAAATTCTTACGGCATTAGTGGGTCTGATTCATATTTGGTTTCAGCTTCGAATCCGGGCGCGCCACGGCGTACATGTCCCAGCTGATCTGTTTGAGCATGGCCATACGGTCGTCCCCGGCCTTGTACAGGTCGAAATGGGTTCTGCCAGGGATGAACCGTATGTCGCTATGCGCATGCAGGCCATCCAGCACGGCTTTCAGCCGATGCGCTGCACCATCGAGGTAGAACGTGTCGGCGGTGCCGACGTAGAGATGAATCTTGCCGTCCAGATCCGACTTCAGCGTCGGCCAGTTGTTCTCAAGCCGATAGGCGATGTCGTAATGATCGCGCCAGTACATCACCACGGCGGGGTCGACATCGCCGGTATCGCGATTGAACATCTGCTCCGGCCGGCCATCCTCGCCACGGGGCGAAAACACCCAGTCGAAGGACGCCATCTGCCCACCGTAAGGACCCAGCACGCGCTCCATCTGCGCATACTGCTGGAACGTGACAAGCACCTTGCCCTTGTCGCGCACGAGCGGCCACGGCGCGCCATCCGGTTTGTGATAAACGTTCGCGCCCGGCGCATACAGGTTCGGGCCGGTGAAATCGTGGAAGTCGCTCGGATCGGGCGATGTCGACCACGTGCCACCGAAAATTTTCGGATAACGCGTCTGCATCCAGAGCGTCGCCCAACCGCCGGAGGAATGGCCGTTGAGGAATCGGCCGTTGACGTCGGCATCCATCCGATAGTGCGATTCCAGGTACGGGATCAATTCCGTCGTCAGGGCCTCTCCCCACGGACCGTTGTTCACCGAATCGGCGAATTCGTGCGTGCCGGTGGCACTGGATTCATCGAGGAATACCCAGATCATCGGCGGCATCTCGCCTTTGGTCATCGCATCGTTCACGTAGGCGAAAACGCGCACCATGCGATCGAGAGTGCCGCCGAAACCATGCGTGTAGTACACGGTCGGGTAATGCTTGTTGGACGATGCATCGTAACCCGGTGGCAACAACACGCGAGCGCGCATGTGAATCGGCCTGCCCCAGAACGCTGACAGCGACGGGCTCACGAAGTCGACCGGTTGCGAGGCCTTCTTCGCTGCGGCCACCGATTCACGCGCGCCAGCGGGTGCGGAGTCCGGAACTTTCCAGGGGTCTTCCGCCGGCATCGTCGTGTTGAGCGTCAACGTCGGAATATCGTTGGTGGGCAAATGCACCGTCATGACGTCGCTGACGACATCGCCCGCACTGCGGCCGAGGTAGTTGTAGTTGTGATGCACATCCAGCACAGCCTGCACCACGTAATCGCCTGCAGGTAATGACGACCACGATTTTGGAAACGCCAGCTTGTCGGCGTCGATATCGATGACCTGTCCCGGGGCGATCCGATAGACATCCTGCGCGGCGATGGTTACCTGTGCAGGATCGAGATCATCGATATCCACTTCTTTGATGGTGCCATCCTTGGACTGCGACTTGGCTGTCTTTGCATCTTCGGCAAACAGCAGCAGCCGACCCGACGCGGGCAATGTTTCGTTCGCACCCAGTTGCACGTGGAAAAAGCGATGCGTTGGAACGCTCTGCACATCCTGCCGAGCCCAGGTGCAGGTACCCGACAGGAGACCCAGCCCAACCAACGCAGTCAAACCAAGCTGACGATATCGCATGTGCATCTCCCCAGATTCATCGATGATGCTGCTCTACATGCGTAGAGCAGAACGTGCTGCTTTCGAACTCAATCCGCTTTTGCCGACGCCTCTGCTTCTTTCAGCGGCACCAGTCGCAAATCCTGGAAGTCGAAACTGAAATCGGTCAGCGGCGACGCCGGCTGCATACGCACTTCGCGCACATGGCCGTCCATATCCAGATTGAACGTAACGAATGCATCGGCATTCAAGGCGCGATCGTCCCAGCGCACGATGAAGGTATCGTTTTGCCACGGCGTCATCGTGCCGATCAGCTGTTTGGTCTTGCTGAAACGCATGCGCAGCTTGCCGTTGTCGTTGCTTACGATGACATCGCCATACCATGGATCACGATAAGTGCCCACGTAGCCGGTTAACGGCAACGACAGCTTGCTGTTGGGATCGCGTGCGCGTTCGTGCTTGCTCCAGCTGTCATCCGCATCGCCGTGCGCGTGTTTGACGGCCTTGTCGTAGACGGCCACCCAATCGGTCTTCGCACCGGGATTAAGATACGCATCCAGCACGCGATACGTCATCGCGTTGAACGCCGCGCCCGATTCCTGATTGGTCAGCACCACCACACCCAACTTGAGCCCTGGCACCAGCGTCACGCGCGACACCATGCCCGGCCAACCGCCGGTGTGCCACACGAGTTTCTGACCGTGATAATCGCTGAGGAACCAGCCTTCGCCATAACCGGAGAAGATCGGCATCAACGGTTCCAGTTCCGGAATCGGCGGCTTGTTCACTGGAATCGGCGTCAGCATCGACCACATCTGGTTCTGGCTATCTTGCGAAAATAGATGACGAGCCTTGCCGTCCGAACCCATACCAGGCAGTTCGCCGCCCGCAAGTTGCACATTCATCCACTTGGCCAGATCGTGCACGCTCGCATAGATGCCGCCTGCGCCCGGATCGTTCAACCACGCCATCGGCGGCACTGGCTTCAGATCCTTGAAGTCGAAGAGGGCATGTCCCGTCGCATAGTCCATACCCGGTTTCAGATAGGTCATGTCGACCAGCGATTCGTCCATGCCGACCGGCTTGAAGATGTGGTCGCGGATGTAATCGGCATACGACTGGCCGGATTGTTTTTCGATGATCAGTGTCGCAACGGCAAAGAGAATGTTGTCGTAGGCGTAATGGCTGCGGAATCCGTTCGTCAGCGGCACCTTGGCGAGACGCTCGACCACATCCTTGGTCGTATAGCTGGTCGGTGGCCAATAAAGCAGATCGCCAGCGCCCAGGCTCAAGCCGCTGCGGTGCGCGAGCAAATCGCGCACGCGCATCTCGTGCGTCACGTATGGATCGGACATCTGAAACCACGGCAGATAATCGGTGACGCGAGCGTCCATATCGACCTTGCCCTGCTCGGCAAGCATCTGCAGCGCCGCGGCGGTGAACGCTTTGGTGTTGGATGCAATCGCGAAAAGGGTGCGCGCGTCGACCTTTTCGGGCTTGCCGACTTCGCGCAAACCGTAGCCTTGTTCGAACACCACTTTGCCATCCTTGACGATCGCCACCGCGATGCCGGGCACATTGAACGTGCTGCGCGCGCTATCCACGTAGCTGTCGAAATCCTGCAGCATCGGTGGCAAATCGGCCTGCGGGTTGTGCCGCACCACCGCAGATGCCTCGGGGGCCACCGATGGCTGCACGGCAGCGACGGCCGACGCAAAGATAAAAAAGGCGCTGCACCCGGTCAGGCGCAAAAACTTCGGTGACAGGGACATGCCCGCTCCATCGATGACAAAGCCGCAGTCTAGCTGGCTTGACGCGCTAGATTTCCAGCCCGAAAGTCATACGCGCCATCTTGCGCTGCAACAACCAAAAGCTTGCGCAGCGCCGGAACAAGTCATGCCCGCCTTACGTGCCTTTCTTCGCGCCGCTGTGCCCGTCCAGCCAGGGCGCCAGCGAAACGAACCAGATGTTGTCCGCGCCGTTATCCCAGCTTTCCATCTGCGCCAGCGCCGCTTTTGCCTGCTCGTGTGTCAGCGGGAACGTCGTGTGGCTGGTCCGATCGCTCGTGTAGTAGAGCGTTCGATGATCAGGGCTCAAATGCGCACCCCATTGGCTCCATGTTCCTTTGCCGTTGATGGCCTCACCAAGATCGATCGGTTTGCTCCATTGACCGTTCTCGCGGAATGAAATGTAAAAATCGCCCATGTCGGATGCTTTCGCATCGGCGGAATTGAACACCATGAACGATTGATCCGGCGCTATCGCTGGATCATGCGTGGACGCGGCAGGATCGCCCACGGCAACTTTTACCGCGGGCTGATATACGCCACCGGCGAACGACGAACTGTAGATATGAAACACGCCCGCATCGTCGGGATGAATGAAATACAGACTTCCGTCCGCCGCGATGCTGGGGGCGTAAGTGCGATCGCTCGCATTGACCGCAGCGGGCAGATGCACGGGTTCACCCCAGCCATTGCCTTTGCGATCTACACGCCACAAATGGCCACCGCGTTGCGGATAGAACTTGCCATGCACGGTTGCACCAAGCCCATCGGCACCGGATGTAACAGGCCGATTCGAAACAAATACGATGTAAGAACCATCCGGCGACATCGCCGGATCATGATCGCCCCATTGTCCGGAGAACGAGGCGATCTCCGGTTTCGACCACACGCCACTCGCGCGATGCGATACAAGAATCATCGTGCCGACGTCGAAGTACACCGTATTGCCATCCGGCGTGAACGCAGGGCAAGCCTCGTTGGCCGGCCCGGAAATCACGCCTGGCGCAAACACTTCAGGTGTAGCCGTTGCCTCGTTTGCGGCAAACACGGAACTGGTTATGCCGCATAAGGCGGCCACAACCGCCAAGCCGAAAGGTTTACCGATCATGTCGTTCTTCCTGCTGGGGAATGGGAGCCTTGTTGTATTCCCAGCAAGCTGCGTCTACATGTCCTTAAAGTCATCCGACGCATGCTTTCTGTAAACACAGCGCGCGGAACGCATTACACTGCCCGCTGTCGCCTGGAGGGAGCCCGCGATGTCCGTTTCACGTCTGATCTCGCTCGTGCTTCTTGCGCTGTTTATCGCGCTGCTGGTTTTCTTGAATCACCATCCATCCGTGCCGCCGAGCATGACCTCGGAAGGCAAGGTGGCGCTTGCACCCGCAAGCAACGTCAACTGTCCCTCGGCGGCAACCAATCTGCCGCAGTTCATGCCGCCGGAAGCCTGTCAGACGCTAACGCTTATCCTGCAAGGCGGCCCATTCCCGTACAGCCAGGACGGCGTTGTATTCGGCAATTACGAAGGTTTACTGCCGCAACAACCGCGCGGCTACTACCACGAATACACCGTCGACACCCCCGATGCGCGCAATCGCGGTACGCGCCGGATCATCACCGGCGGCACTCCGCCAACTGTTTTTTACTACACCGGCGATCACTACCGCAGCTTCCAGCCTTTTCAGGTGAACCGATGAGCGCCGAAGGTTCACTCGATCTGACGCATGCCGATGACGGTGGCGTTTACTTTGTCGATGCCGCCGACCTCGATGCACTCGCCACCGCCGCCGAAGAAGGAAAGCTCTATGTTTGCCGTGCCGATCTCGAAGGCTGCCACGACAAAAGCGAGCTACTCAAACGCCTGGCCACGGCACTAAAGCTGCCATCAGGCTTCGGTCAAAACTGGGACGCGCTGGTCGACAGTCTGCGCGACCTGGGCTGGTTACATGGCACCGGTCACGCGTTACTGCTCGATCACGCCAACGATTTGCGTCAAGCCGCAGCGAAAGACTTCGACATCCTGCTCGGCATCCTGCATGAAGCTGCCAACTTCGCGATCGGCCAGAACCGCCCGTTCTTCGCCTTCCTGAGCCTGCCCGAACATCCCATCTCACTTCCCACGCACCGCTGACATGCAACACATACAATTCGAACTCGACCGCGACCACGTGGAACTCAACCAGCTTTTAAAATTGGTCGGCCTATGCGACAGCGGCGGCGCGGGAAAAATGATCGTTGCCAGCGGCGACGTTTACGTCGATGGTCAACAGGAACTGCGCAAGACCTGCAAGATTCACGCGGGACAGGTCGTGCGGTTAGATGATGTGGAAATTTACGTCATAGCAGCCGAGTAAGAAAACCGCGGGCGCCCACTGCGCACGACTGCTTTTGTTGATTGCATTTGCCCTGCGCTTTGCGCTCTTAAAGAGTGCGCGCACGCGCGCTGCTCTGGCTCTTAAACCGGGGCCCCGTAGAGCGCGGCGAACGGGTGAAGGACAGCCCGCAGGGTGGCTGGCATGGATGCCAGCCAGTTTTTCGCCAGCACAGGAGGTGCTGTCGAAAAACCCCGTAACCTGTTCGCGCACCCGAAGGGCGCGCTCTCCGGGGTGTCTTTTCTTTTGGTTACTTCTTCTTTGGACAAGCAAAGAAAAGTAACTCGGCCGCTGGCAGGCGGACGAAACGCCCGCCGCGCAGGCGAGCAAGCTGGCGATATCGCATCAACCAAGCGATGCAGTCACTGGATGACCAGCTCCGCTGTTAAGAAGCGCCTCCGGCCTTCGCCGGAATGACGAGATTAACGTGATCGCAAGCTTACGAAGTAACCTTCAAAGCACCCAAAACGAATACAAGACATCCGGACATTCCTGGAGTCCCCATGCGCACCCGCAGTCTAGCCACCCTATTCACCCTCGCCGCCCTCACCGCCTGCTCAGCCACCGCAAGCACCGCCAACCTCCCCGACCCCACCTACGACACCGCCAAAACCGCCACCCACGCCACCGAAACCGCCGTACTGGCAGGCGGCTGCTTCTGGGGCCTGCAATCCGTGTTCGAACACGTGCACGGCGTGAAACAGGTCTGGGCGGGCTACAGCGGCGGCGCAGCGAGCACGGCCCACTACGACGACGTCAGCGACGGCAACACCGGCCACGCCGAATCCGTGAAAGTGGAATTCGACCCCTCGGTGGTCAGCTACGGCCAACTGCTGAAGGTGTACTTCGGCGTCGCGCACGACCCAACGGAACTGAATCGCCAGGGCCCTGACACCGGTACGCAATACCGCTCGGAAATCTTCTTCACCAATCCGCAGCAGCAGAAGATTGCCCAGTCATACATCGCGCAGCTCAATGCGGCGAAAGTTTTCAACGGATCGATCGTGACGCAGTTACAACCGTTGAACGCGTTCTACGAAGCGGAGTCCTACCATCAGGATTACGCGCGTACGCATCCCGACGAGCCGTATATCGTGATCAACGACGCGCCCAAAGTTGCTGCGCTCAAGCAGCTGTATCCGTCGCTGTATCAGCCGGAAGAAGCTGTTGTCGACGTGAAGCTGTAAGCGGATTACTTCGGAGGAACCAACCGCAGCTTGGATGGTTCGTGGCGGGGATTGGGCAGCAGCATGCGCTCAATCTCCACCGGCGGCAGGCCGCGCGCATAGTAATAACCCTGCCCTTCGCTGCAACCGGCCTGGAGCAGGAATTCGTGCTGCGCCGCCGTTTCGATGCCTTCGGCAATCGTGTACATACCCAGACTCTTGGCGATGGCCAGCATCGCTTCGACGATAGCGACGTCGTTGCTGCTATCGGGCAAGTCGGTGACGAACGAGCGGTCGATCTTCAGGAAATCGATACCGGACATCTTCAGATACGCCAGCGACGAATAACCCGTGCCGAAGTCGTCGATCGCGATGCAAATACCCAACGCATGGAGTGCGTGGATGGTCTGCTCGGTGGCCTCGCCCAAACGCAGAATCGCGCTTTCGGTGATTTCAAACAGCAGACGCTTCGGTGAAATCTGACTGATCTGCAGCGCCTGTTTCACGCTTTCGATAAAGCCGGGATGACCGAAGGTGGCCGCCGACGCATTCAGTGCAACGCGTATCGGCGGCAACTTTGCCTGATCCCATTGACGTATCTGCGCGCACACGGCACGCAGCGTCCACGCATCGATTCGCCGGATCAGGCCAAGGCTTTCCGCCAACGGAATAAACTCATCCGGCATCAACTCACCGCGCTCGGGATGACGCCAGCGCAGCAAGGCTTCCACGGCCACAATGCGGCCGCTGCGCAATTCCACGCTGGGCTGGAATGCCAGATGGAATTCGTCGCGCATCAGCGCCTGACGAAGATCGGCACCCAGCATCAAACGCATGCGCGCATCGGCGTGCATCAATGGCGTGTAGAAGCGGAACGTGTTGCGCTCCTGCGTCTTGGCGGCATACATCGCCGCGTCGGCATTGGCGATCAACACCACCGGATCGCTGCCGTCCAGCGGATAGCCCGAGATGCCAATGCTCGCACTCATCACGATTTCGTAATCGCCAATCAGCATCGGCTCGGACAAGCTCAGCAACAGGCGGCTGGCAAACTGCGCTGCTTGTTCGCGCGTGCGCAAACTGCCAAGCAACACGGTAAATTCATCGCCGCCGATACGGCTGGCCACATCGTTCTCGCCCAGTTCGCGACGAATGCGTTGCGCCACCTTCACCAGCAAACGGTCGCCGATGGCGTGGCTGTAACTGTCGTTCACCGCCTTGAACGCATCCAGATCGACGAACAACACGGCTGCTGCACCATTGGTGCGCGCGGCGGCATCGATAGCATTGGCGCAGTGACGCTGGAATTCGCTGCGATTGGCAAGTCCGGTCAATGGATCGTGCGCCACCATATATTCGAGGCGCTGGCGATCGGCCTTGCTGCGCGTGATATCCGTCACCACGGCGACGTAATGCTGTATGCGTCCCTCGCTATTGCGAATGGCGCTGATGCTGAGCAGCTCCGGATACGACGACCCGTCCGCGCGCCAGCTCTGCACTTCGCTCACCCAGTTGCCGCCATCGGCAACCATCTCCCAGATGGACGATGGCAACGGCGAGCCGTCCGGCATACGCCTCAGTTCGTCGAAACGATGGTGTTGCAGGTATTGCAATGTGTAGCCGCTGATGCGTGTCAGCGCGCTATTGATGGTCGTAATGCGGCGGTCGGCATCGGCAATGATCAAGCCTTCCGCCACACTGGCCATGGCCTCCGAAGCGATACGACGCTCCTGCTCCATCGCCACGCGATCGGAAATGTCGCGCATGATGGCCTGACGCACCGGTTGCGCGCCCCAGGTGGTAAGGCTGCTATGCGTTTCCACCGTGCGTACCAGGCCGTTCTCGGCGCGCAACATGCCTATCGTTTGCGCGCCTGCCGAACGTGTACTGCCTTCGATAAACAGATCCTGGAAGTTCTTTCCGATTAGCGCGTTCGACTCGTGCCCTGTCCAGATGCAGGCGGTGCGATTGACGCCAAGAATGATGCCGTGCGTTTCATCGACCATTACGATGCCATCGGCCGCGCTGTCGAACAGCAGCTGATAACGCTCTTCCGTGCCGCGGATGCTAGTGAAAATGCGCTTGGCCATGCGGAACCAGATCAGGCACGCCAGCATGGCGCTGACCAGTACGCTGAAGAACAGCACCTTGCCCAGCCATGCCGCACCCAGCGCGATATCCAGCGAAAATTCGTCGCTGCGCGGCTGGATGTAATCGTTCAGCGTATCGATTCGCGCGCGCTGCTGTTCCAGCTCTGCAGCAGCCGGAGTGCCGTGGGCATACACCTGCTCAAGGTGATTGGCGATGGCGTTGAGTTCTTCGATGGAGCTATCGACAGAGCGCCAGTCTTTTACTGCTTGCCCCATGTAGGGCGCTTGCGAGAAGTGATCCAGGATGAAAACCATCCCGGGAATGGCGGCGGGAATGACGCCGCCACGCTTGAACGCATCATCCACCTCGGCCTTCTTGTAATGGCCGGTGGCGATCGTGTCGCGCGCCCAACGGTCCGTGCGCAAGACTTCGTAGTTGCGCCGGAAGTTGTCCAGGTCAGTGGGATCGCCGCTGCGGGCGTAGACATACAGGTCGATGACCGCCTGCTTCTGGGCCTTCGACCAAAGACTTTCGCCATTCAAAAAACCGGCAAGCGTTACCTGGACCTGGAGGGCACCCCAGGTCAGGCATAAAACAAGACCAACGACCGCCGCCAACCCATATGCCAATGGCATAAGGCGTCGTAACAGCGGCCGTTGCTGAACTTTGCGAGCGATACGCATCGTGCCCCTATTGTAATCAGCTGACACTCCACACGAAGAAGCTGCTGATATGTGTATCGCCCCCTACCGCATGAAACTTAAGCGTTTAAGCGGCAGCCTCGTTGGCCAGCCATGGGTCGCGACGCACATCCAGGCAACGATCCAGAGTGATCCTCATGCTGACATAGCTCCGTTTCACGCATTCTTGCAGGTAAGCGACCTGATCTGCTCGAGGAGAGGTACCCACCAGGGTGCATACGATCTCCAGCGCTTCCCAGGGATGAGTATCGTCATAGGCTGCGTGAAGTTGAAGCCAACGCAGGCTATGGGCCCGAACGGACTGGGGGAGTGATTCGTGATAGGCCAAGCTGTCGTAGACCAGCTGCGACCATTCCCCTGTTGCCCCTTCGACCGCGTAATTGGTGGCAATCATGCCTGCCGCCAACGGCGCGCTACGGCTCACCTCTTCGCACCACCCGGCCAGTGCCTCCGAACCATACGGGACCGGGCCATTCAATACGTCGTCCCTGGAAACGCCGGCCCCTTCGGCCCAATTTAGCCAATAGTCGGCATGATTCTGCTCCACTCGGATGTTACGTACCAGCCACCGGCGGGCCATGTTTTCGCCCTGGCTGCGGCCATAACGCGTTTTCAGCAGATTTTGCGCCATATAGGCGGGAAAGCGCTCGATAACCGGCCATACGCCGACCATGAAATCGCGCGTCGCCTGGGCGTCCAGACGGGCTTCGCGCATCATCGTCCAAATGCCATGACCAATCACGCCTTGCTTGGTCTCCTCGCAATGGGTAACCAAATCCTGGGCCCAGGTCGGGTAGGTGGACAGTTCCATCAGGTCGCCGGTGCGTTCGAAATGTGCGTGCATGTGTGTGTCTCCACTATTTGTTTAGTCGTTAACGACAGGGTTTGTTCGGTAGGACAAATGCCAGCCGATACCAGGCCCTCGGGCGGTCCCGGTACCCCAATATTGGTCGCCTTCCGGCGGCGTTGCGACTACCTGATGAAAATTCTGTGTGGACCCTTTGAAGGGTGCCTTCACGGCAACTGGGGAGGGCTCGAAGGCCTCCGGGCCGGCTTTATAACTAGACGGCTATATCAGCCGGTGGACATGGTGCGTGCGGGCTGCACCAGTGGGGCCTTCCGGGCAATTCATGCACCGCAGCTTTTTTTCAGCTCACCGCAAGCATGTGTTCGAGGATCATCGCAAAAACATCGGCGCTAAATGCGCCTTTACAGGTACGAGGAGCACATCGCGCCCGTCCGCATAAAAAAAGCCGGCGCTTGATAGCGCCGGCCTTTTCATCTTCGTTCTGGCGTTTTACCAAGGCCAGCGACTGTTCGACGTATTCGAGCCGGGGGTGAAAGACACGCCGCGCAATACTTCAGCGAACTTCGCCGAGCGCAAGGTCACGAACTGTTCCTTCGCAGCGCCCGCAGCCGTCGTGTTCGACAACGTATCGCGAATCGCAACCAGACGGTTCGGGTCGGCACCGGTGTCGCCGCCGCCACTGATCGTGGAGGTAACAGCCCAGATGGTGACCTTGCCGTCGGCATCCACGCGGCCGGTGAGCTGACGCAGACCGTCCGTTGCCGGCGACCACGGCAGATTCGTCGCTTCATTCGTGCCGGTGGGATAGTTGTGCACCGTGTAGGGCTGGCCGAGATTCAAACCAGCCTGCAAGGTGTAAGCGAGATTCCAGGTCTTTGTCGACGCGTTGTACACCCACTTCTGCAAACCGGCTGTCGTCTGCGCGGCAGCATGCGTATACAGGTCGGTGCCACCCACATAGCCATCGCCTTCATCGGCGACATACAGCGTGTTTGCATCGGCGAACCAGATACCGAACGGATACGATACCGTCGTCGCCGTCTTCACCGGGGTGCTCGGGAAGCCGGAAAGGATGCACATGTTGGTCGGCAGACCCGTCGTTTGCAGTGTGGCCGCGTTGTAGGAAAGAGGTGCGGTAGGCAGCGATGCACCCGGCACCGGAACGCCTACGCCTTTCGGACATGCCGTGCCTGTGGTGTCCACGAAGTACACGGTGTTCACGCCGTTGCTGCCGCTGCCCTTGGTGAAATACAACACGTTGTTGTACACGGCGATACCGCGGAAGTTATCGTCTTTGCCGATCTTGTCGGCTTTGTCGCCGAGCGTCGTGACAGAGAAACTTGCCAAGGGCGTAGGAGTGCTCGGATTCTGCAAAGCCTCCGGCAACTGCGACGGCGTGATGAACTGCGCGCCAGCACCAAGAACGACGCCGGCGGGCTGCGGGTTGCTTCCATTACCAGCGTTGCCCGCGGTGTAGAAGATGTTTTCGCCGTTGACGTTATTGAAGATCGCGACACGGCCATTGTTGCCGCTGTAAGCATTGGTTTCGGTGAACTGGAATCGACCCGCACCGTCGACCGTAGCAACCGCGCGGTAAACGGACTGCCCATCAGGGTTCGTCGGATCGACGACAGCGGGCGTATCGCCATTCGATGCATCGATGAAATTCACCGGGGCAACGTAACCCATAAAAGTGAGGTACTTGCCGTCCATCGACAGATGCAGGCCAAGTTCCGACTTGGAACTAAAGCTGGTTACCAACTGACCCTCTCGCGCAGCAGGACGCAGACTGTTGGGAACTTCCAGCGAATCGATCAACCAACCGTTCGGCGTCAGCTGATCGAGGTAGATGCGCGAAGTGATACCGAAGCTCGGATCATAGATGACATCGTTAAACACATAAGGAAAGGTGCCGTCATACGGTGCACCCGGCGCAGCGCCGCAAGCACCGCTACTTGCCGGGCAGTTCGGCGGCAAGATCTCTCCCACCTGAACGTTGCTTGCATTGTTGTCGTACACACTGCGACTGACGACCAGATTATCTGGCCAAAAACGAAAATCACGCTGGAACGAAAAATCATCGGCATAAGCAGCGACACTTGCTGCAAGCGCGGTTAGTGCAAGCGCGGCAACAGCGTGCCGACGTCTAAAGCGGAAAGACGTGGTCATGGTCATCATGATCTCCGAGTGGTGTGTGAGCGGAGCTACAGGGCACAACCCAGCCACGGTAATCATGTGAAATGAAGTATTTTTGACAGCGGCGCGCAAGATGGTTCGTATGTTAGGTTCGCGTGACGACAATCACCTAAGCGCAGAAAAATTAGCTGGAACTAAGCTTCTCCTAAGCTTATTAGTGTTCGTTTTCTAGCCGTATGACTTGCCTTTAAGTTACACGCGTAAATCCGTCGGCACTCCACGCTTCACTGCCGACACCGTGATGCACAAAGAACAATCCGTCCGGATCGTACTTCTGCTTCACCGCTGCAAGCCTGGAATAATTCGTGCCCCAGAACGCCGCTTGCCAGTCTTGTTGGAAGTAATCGCTCTCCGATACATACGCACCGGCATCAGGCACGACTTTCAGCAACTCGTCCGTCGCCTTCGCAATGTGTGTGGCATCGTCGCGAGCGTCAGCCATATTGGGACCTGGCCCAGGCATGCCCGGATAGGCCGGGTCGCCACTTGCACCGAGGATCGCTAACGCAAACGCATCGAGCACTTGCGGATTCGTAGCAGTGTCTCGCGATGCTGCCAGTGCCTCATCCGGCGCACCCGCCAATCCCTTGTTGTAGTGAAACGCGACATCCCAGTGACGCGTGCAGGCAAAGAGCGCATCAACGAGCTGCGACTGCTTGTCTTTCTGCAAAAGCGAAGCGGGCATCCACGCTGATTTGTAGCTATGGATAAACCAGCCCACCTGTCCCTGATCGCCAGCCCACAGCACATGATTGCGCGGCGCCCCGTCGCGATCGTCATCGACCATCACACCGGGCGCATGCTGGCGGAAAAAGTCGGCATCCCAGAAATGTTGCGCGGGTATCGCAAGGGCTTGCACAGGGCGCGTGACGACGTATTCCTTTCGCGCATGAACCCAGTCGATAAACGGCGCCCACACGGCCTGCGCACCCTGCTGATCCAGTCCCTGGAACACCATCGAAATGTGCAGCGAATTGTCCGGCCGAAACGACATCTGTTCGCCCCAGTGCGGGTTGAACAAATGGCCTTGATAAAAGTCGATCGCCTTCGCAATCAACGCGCGATACGCGTCGTCGGAGGATGCTTTGATTTCGCCGAACATGCCGCCAAAGAACATCGGCAAGTCATGCGTGCGCAAGGTCAGCCGCGTCACGACGCCCAGACTGCCACCGCCACCGCCTTTGATGCCCCAGAACAACTCCGGATTTGTACACGCGTTGGCGATGCGCACAACACCATCGGCTGTAACGATCTCCGCTTCGATCAATCCGGACGCAGCGGTTCCGAACTGTTTGGAGAAACTGCCGAAACCGCCGCTCTGGATGAGCCCGGCAACGCCCACGGTCGTGCAACCGCCGCCTTGCACGTAACGGCCGCCGTGCGTCGTCACGGCATCGTATGCATCGATCCACATGGCACCAGACTGCACGGTAACCGCTGGCTGCGCTGCGTGCACGCCTTCGCAACCCTGTGCAACGAAGGCATCGTGCAGCGTCACCTTATTCATGTGCCGCGACCACACGAGCAAGGAATCGGGTGCATCGGACGTGCCCTGATAACTGTGGCCACCGCCTTTCACGACCAGGCGCAGATGATGTTCGCGCGCAAAGTTCACCGCTGCCACAACATCCGCCGTGCTTTCTGCAGCCACGGCGTAGGCGCTTGGTCGCGAAACCCAGGCATCCGCCCAGCCGCTGGTCTGTGTAAGTGCGGGGTCGTCGCCGATGAAGAACGGATTCTTGATGTGTTTGAGCGCGTTCTGGCAGGCCGCCGAGTTGGAATCGGCAAAAGGCGATGTCAGTTTAAAGAGACGACCGCCCACCTCGTTCTTCAACCGGTCCCATTCCGCCAATGAAGGCCAGCCCGGATCACCGGGCCGCACGCGTGAGCGGAACGCGCTCGCGACTTTTTTTCCGGTCGCTACGAACGCTGAGGCGATGCCGCCGGTCATCACGCTTGATACAAACGGAAGCGCAAAGGCAGCCTTCAATACGTCACGTCGGTTCATGAAATCCCTCTCCAGACAGTATGGCCTTGGATGCCGTAACTATCGGTATCACAAGGGTCGGCAACTACCGCAGGGGGATGAGCTGAGCGCATGTTGTGACGAACGGTCGTGCGCTGGGACGAGCCGAGTTTCCCCTCAGCCCTTGGAACCGTGGGCGCGGCGCGCCTCATAAGCTTTCAGGTTCGTATAGGCCAATCGAAGCGTCGACAGATCCGATCCCGCCGCGCCGCCCCGGGCGAGCAGGTCTCCCACAACGTGATCGGCCTCGATGGGAGCGCCCTGCTCCAGGTCCCGCATCATCGAGGCACTGAGCGTGGAGCCTTGCTCCGTCAACACGGAATTGGCGCGCTGAATCACCAGATCGCTCGGCGCGTGGCCGCAGGCCTCTGCCACGCGACGACAATCCTCAAGCAGGCTCTGTATTGCATGCATGCCACCGGGCGCTGCCACGATGTCTCCGATGGGCGCGCGCATCAGGCACGTGATCCCTGCCAGCGAGGCCAGGAATACCCACTTGTCCCACATATCCTGCAGGATCGTCATGGTAAGGCGAGGCTCGAAGCGGACCTTCGCCATGGCTTGCGCGACGCGCTCGATGCGTTCCGAGCGCGAGCCGTTGCGTTCGCCGAACGTGAGACTGGCCGCTGCATTCAAATGGCGCACGACGCCTTCGGGGTCCAGTGTTGCGGCAATCACGCATTGACCGCCCAGCACGTGTTCGGCGCCAAAGCGCGCATCGAGCTCATCGAGATGACGCATACCGTTGAGCAGCGGCAGGATCATCGTCTGCGGACCGACGGCTGGGGCCATGTCATCGATCACCTGCTTCAAGTGATAGGCCTTGCAGCTGACGATGATCAGATCGAAAGGTTGCTTAAGCGTTTCGGCTTGCACCGTCTTTGGTGAAGGTATCGTTACATCGCCCGCGGGGCTGCGAATGACCAGGCCGTCCTTCGCCAGCGATTCGGCGCGATGCTTGCGCACCAGAAAGGTGACATCCTGCCCGCTTTCCGCCAGACGGCCGCCAAAATAACCGCCGGTAGCACCCGCGCCTACTACAAGAATCTTCATGGTCGATCAGCCCTGCTGCGCAACGTGAATGCGTAGTATCCGACACCTTTTCTTTTTCTCGCGTTAACTGACGCATCTAAAACCGCCCCGGTATAAACCGGCGTATGATCGGCCCGTGGCATCGATTCGCTGAGCTCTTACCGGAGATCAAGCTCATGTCCCTCTTGCGTAGTGTCATCACCGTTGCGGCTATCGCCCTAGCCTTCACGACAATCACGAAGGCCGCGGATACCTCCGCATTTACCGTTGCCAAAAACGACCGCAACGGGCAAGCCGTGATATTCGAAAGCACCGCCGCGTTAAAGAAAGGTGACGTGATCAACATCCGCGCATTCAATGCGCAGTTTGTCGCCATGTTGAATATCGCCATGTGTAATGAAGATTGCCCGAACATGCACCTGGTCAAAGTGGTGCCGCTGTCTTTCCTGGGACTGCCGACAAGCAATCAGCAAATCGTGCTGCCGGAAGATGGCCGCGTCGCGATCTCGATGCAGAACGGTGGCGCCTCGGTTCAATCCCTGGTCGGAGTGGGTGGAGGAACACCGTGGACCGTGCAGTACGTCGGCCCTTACGCAACCCATGTCAGCGAAAATCCCACCGAGGGCCTTGTCCCCGCCAGTGGCTATACATTGAACGACGGCACGTTGCGCGCACGTTTCTATCACCGCACGTTTGTAACCGTCAGTCTCGCCGATACCAACATCTGAAGTCGGTCTGCACACGCAACCCAGGCAGACGTCCGGGCTGCCCGTTAGCCTTGCCTCCCCGACTCCAGCCGTTCCCTACCCCATACACGAATAGCCGGGGCCATCAAGGGTCACATGGTGGCCAAGGGCTTGATCAGCGGTGTATTCAGTCATTGAGCAATTTCTGTCAGGCATCGCCGCAAGCATCCAACTAGGCTTGCGATGACCAAGGAGACACCTCATTGACGACACGATCCACCGACGCCTATCGGCGTCGATTCCAGGAAACACTCCAATACATCGACACGCATCTTTCGGAAGATGTGACTGTGGATCGCCTCAGTCAGATCGCAGCGTTCTCGAAACATCATTTTCTGAGGCAGTTTTCGGAACTCTTCGGTATGGGTGTCTACAAATACGTGCAACTGAGCCGTTTGAAGCGAGCCTCCTATCGGCTTGCTTTCCGCCACGAGCAATCGGTCCTTCACATCGCGCTGGAAAGCGGATACGACAATCCCGAATCCTTTGCACGCGCGTTCAAGAGAAGCACAGGACAAACACCCACGGAATTTCGACGTCAGCCGCAGTGGACTTCTTGGCAAGAGACCTATGAGATATTGGCTGATCTAAGGAAAACGCACATGAAAATGACTCATCAACTTCAGGATGTAAAAATCGTGGATTTCAAGGCGACCGACGTCGGCGTACTTGAACATCATGGCGATCCGGCATTGATCGGCGACTCCATCGCGCAATTCATTGCATGGCGAAAGCACAACCATCTTCATCCTACGCAGAGTGCGACATTCAACATTCTCTACGAAGACCCCGCTGACGTGAGCCCCGCGGATTTTCAGCTGGACCTCTGCGCGGCTGTCGATCGCCAAACGGATGACGAGCACTATGGTGTTATCCGCAAGACCATTCCTGCGGGCCGGTGCGCGGTATTGCGTCATGTTGGATCGGACGACCACCTCGGCCAATCCATTTCATTCCTCTATCAGGAATGGTTACCGCAAAGCGGTGAAGAGCCGCGTGACTTTCCGCTTTTTCTGCAGCGCGTTCATTTCTATCCGGATGTGCCCGAGAACGAAATGATTCTGGATTTGTATCTACCGCTGAAGTAATTGGCGCAAATAACGCGAAATGTATGACTGCCATAAATGGCCCGTCAGGTGCCCGAGCTTTGCCATGTTCCGATGCGTCAATACGCATTCCCACGCTCACGTTAAAGGATCTAGTGATGACGCGTAAGAAAGCCGGCCTGCTGCTTGCCACACTGCTTCTCCCGGCCTTGACCGCCTTACCGATGATCGCATCCGCTGCGTCACCATCGGCTACTCAGGCGCGTGCCACCCTGCAGGCACAGATCGATGCCCTGGCAAAGCGCGCGCTCCCTGGTGCGTTTGGCATTGCAGTGCTCGATCTGCAAAGCGGCGATACGTGGCAAGTCAACGCCGACAAGGCATATCCGATGATGAGCGTATTCAAGGCACCGGTTGCTGCGACGGTGCTGTCGCGCATCGAGCATGGTCAAAACACGATGGACCAGACCGTTACCGTGACGCGTGCCGATTTGGGCTACGGGCCCATCCGCGACCAGTTCAAGGGTGAGCAGATGACCTTCACCGTGCGGCAATTGCTGGCCGCCGCCGTTAGCAAAAGCGACAACTCGGCGGTCAATGCTTTGGTTCGTCTTGTCGGCGGCCCAACGATCGTGACGGCTTATCTTCGTGAGCACGGCATCACAGGTATGCGCGTCGATCGCGACGAAGCAGGTATCGGCCGTCTTTTCGAAGACCTCGGTCCCGGCGATTCATTACCGGCCAACGAAACAGAAACAGAGCAAAATGAGCGCTACAAGCGCGGCTACGCCAGATTCATGGCTGATCCAGGCAATCGCAGCACGCCGGTTGCGGCTGCGGCCTTCTTGCAGAAGTTATGGCACAACGAACTTCTGTCTCCAGCGTCCAGCAAATACCTTCTGGATCTGATGTACGCGCAGACCCTCACCCATCGTCTACGAGGCGGTTTGCCGCCGGGCGTAAAACTTGCCGATAAGTCCGGCACCTCCGACGACATCAACGGCTTGAGTGCTGCGTACAACGACATCGGCATCATGGTGTGGCCCGATGGGCACGCCGTGATCGTCGCGGCCTTCATGAGCGGATCGAACGCACCGCCCAAGCAACGCGACGCGATGTACGCCGAGTTGGCACGTGACGTCGCCAAAGCAACGCATCCCTGATCGCCAAGGCCGTCCAGAAGCGTGAATTGCCAGCCGCGGATAAATTCCGACGGAAGCAATGCAGGTGCGTTACGCGCTTAATGCACCTGCAATCAGACGCTCTACCGGCGCAATGTTTGCAAGCAATTCGTTTGGCAATGCATGGCGCTGAATGATGTATTCGGAGGAGTTCATGAACACATCCACCTGCCCGGGCTGCGACTCCGATACCAGAACCTTCAGCGGCAGATCGATACCCGCTTCCGGATTCGCCAGCATAAGCGGCGTACCGCCCTTCGGATTGCCAAACAGGATCAACACCGTCGAAGGCATGGACAACCCGACCGCCTGCGCTTCGGCCCGCTGGTCGATCGTAGCGAAGACCTTGATGTTGTGATCTTTCAAAGCCGCCAGGAGTCGCTGCACCGTGTCATCGAACGTGTGCGGGCTTTTGAAATTCAAAATACCCGCGGAAAGTTTCGCATCTGAACGGGAAGTATTCATGGCGATCAATGCTCGGATTTGTCGATGTGATCGGCATGCATGCGCCGAATTCGAACGATGGTACCACCGTCATAAGTCACCACAAAGGTTGAGCCATCGTGCGTCTGGCTTTCGATCTGCACAGGCTCTTCTGTTCGGGCAGCTGCCAGTTCGTCCTTGTTCATCGCTGCGAGCTGTCCACTGGGAACAAGCACCATCGGCGGACTGAAAGGTTCGAAACTACTGTAATGCTCGCCGCAATTGTCGCAGCCCGCTGAAAAAGCCTCGGGGAAATGTTTCACCCAGATCCAGTATTTATTTTCGTGCTGAATCTGGATGCGATCATCGCTGTTTCTCACCGCGGTCTTCGCGCCATCCGCATTCCACACGCGCACGATGCTGGCGGTGGCGCAATCGGCCGTCGCGCATTCCTGCACAACAAGATAGTCGGTATCCGCCAGATGCACCGGCTCGACGCTGAGAACATCATCCTTGACCAGCGCCTGCGCTGGGAAAATCACGGACGGAATGCGTGGATCGGTTTTGAAATCGCCGGAAATGAGATAACCGCCATGATGCGATGTATACGCGGGCGCAGTAACGGTGACCGGCGTCAACGTTTTCTGTGGCATCGCCGAGAAGCTGACGAAACAGCATCCCAGCATCACCCATGCGCGCAAAGCCGAAACTCCTTTCATGACTGCCTCCAGGTCGAACATCATCATGAACAGACGCGGTGGAAACGCCTCGTCGCGGCAGGAGTGTACACAAGGACAGCCTGCATCGCAGGCATCACGTTGTAGGCGATCCGCGGTCGGCGTATAACCCGATCCAGCACCCTACAAGCAACGGGGTGGCGCATGGCGTCCAGGGGCCGGATCGCACAAAAGTGCTCCGGTAGTACGACTCTTCATCCACTGAAGTTTCGACGTTAAGGAGGCACTCCATGACCATCGAACAGCGTCTTTCCTACCTACGTGTCGCGCTGATAATTGTCGGCATCATGCTTTTTTGCGTGTACCCCCTGATGCTGGTGTGGCCATCCGGCTGGACCTGGCACATGGGCTATTCCGACTATCCGATGATGATCGTCGGTATCTATGCAACGCTCGGCGTCTTTCTGCTGCTGGCCGCACGCGATCCCATGGAACATCTAAGCCTGATCTGGTTTACGGTGTGGTCGAGCGTGGTTCACGCACTAATCATGACCTATCAAGCATTGACCGATGTTGGGCAACATGGACATCTTATGGGAGACGTTCCTGCGTTATTCCTTATCGCGATCGTGCTTGCCGTACTTACGCCGCGCAACAGACGCCTGGTCGGCCGTTCATCACTCGCTTGAAGAAAGTGCTACCCGACGCGTCAAACAATGATAAAAGTGACGCCGGTCAACCACGATAGCGTGAGGAAGCAACATGTCGATGCGCAAACGGCGGAGCCTCGCAGCCGCCCTGCTCTGCAGTGCCCTGTTTATACTTAGCACCGTTGCCGAAGCTGTCGACAAACCCGCCGATCATCCATGGTTGCTCAAGGCCGATCGCGTGTTCGACGCGCGCAGCGAGCAAGCACATACCGGTTGGGTCGTGCTGGTCGAAGGCGACAAGATCGCGGCCGTTGGACCCGCGGCACAAGTCAGCGCACCGCCGGGTACGCAAACCATCGAACTTCCGGGGACAACACTGCTACCTGGTCTGATCGATGCGCACTCGCACATCTTCCTCCATCCGTATAACGAAACACTTTGGAACGATCAGGTGCTGAAGGAATCGCAGGCTTATCGCACCATCGAGGCCGTGCAGCACGTGCACGACACCCTGATGGCCGGCTTCACCGCCCTGCGCGATCTGGGCACCGAAGGCGCGGGCTACGCCGACGTCGACGTGCAGCACGCCATCAACGATGGCCTGATTCCCGGCCCACATATGTTCGTCGCCACGCGTGCGACCATCGCTGCACATTGCTATGGGCCGGGCCCGATGGGCTTCCGTACCGATATCGATCTGCCTCAAGGCGGCATCCCGGTCAGCGGCACGGCAGAGATGATCGATGCCGTCCGCGATCAAGCGGGCCACGGCGCCGACTGGATCAAGCTCTATGCCGACTACCACTGTGGCAAAAGCAGCGGTGCTGTGCCTACCTTCACGCAGGAAGAACTCAACGCAGGCGTGGAAGCCGCGCACTCGCTCGGCCTGCCCGTTGCTGTGCACTCCACCACGCCGGAAGGCATGCGCCGCGCCATCCTCGCCGGCGTCGACACCGTTGAACACGCTTATGGCGGCACAAGCGAGGTGTTCGCCTTGATGAAAAAGCACAATGTCGCCTACATGCCAACGCTCGAAGCGGAAGCGGCCTATTCCGAATACTTCAAAGGCTGGAAACCGGGCCAGCCACCGACCGCAGACATGCAGCAAGCCGCCAACGCATTCAAACTTGCCATGCAGGCCGGTGTCACGATCGGTTGTGGCAGTGACGTAGGCGTATTTACGCACGGCACGAATTACAAGGAACTGGAGTGGATGGTGCGCGACGGCATGTCGCCATCACACGCGCTGCTGGCCGCTACTGCTGTGGACGCGAGAATTCTTCGCCAGCAAGATGTGTTCGGTCAGCTAAAGGCTGGACTCGACGCCGACATCATTGCCGTGCACGGTGATCCCACGACTGATATCAGCGCCATTGAAAACGTGCCGTTCGTGATGAAAGGCGGGGTGATCTACAAGCAATCACAATGAAGAAAATCCGGAATTACCTGTGATGCAATCACCAGTATAAAAAGGGCGCGAATGATTCGCGCCCTTTTTGCTTCGCATCGCCTGGCAATAAACTGCCAGTACTCAATAGCCGGCTCGGCTAGAAAAACTTCTGCTCGTATTTGAGGTAAATGACACGGCCAATATCGTATTGCGGGTTGTACGGATAATCGCTGTAGCCATCCGTTCCGGTTGGGCCCAGTGGACCCGCCACGCTATAGACGCCGGAGTATGAGAGCGGCGCCCTCCGATTGAAGATATCGGTGGAGCCCAGCGCGATCCGTCCGCCCCATGGCGCCTGCCAGCTCAATTGCAAATCGTTGAACGCAAGGCCACCTTGCACATTCAATCCGTTCGGCGAGTTGGACAGATCCTTATTGGGGTTGTTGCAAGGGACGAATTGATCGATGGCCGGGTTCGGAGCGATGCACGGCTCCGACAGCGAGGAGTAGTACCGGATCGTCCACGTCGCACCGAAGTGTTTGTAACTCCAATTCAAGTTGACCGTAGACCGAAAGCGCCACAGCGGACCGAGCACCGTATCGTATGAACCAAGCGTGTTGGAAATGATGGGGCCGCCGGGTGTGGTCTGCTCCTTCACTGAATTGATATAGGTGCTCGTCGAGTCGACCTTGAACAGGCCGACCGGCGTTTCGGGGAACAGATAGCTCAAGCTCAGATCTTCGCCACGCTCTTCCACGAAACCTTGATTCACCAGCGTCTGAACCAGATTGATCACTTGTCCATTGAATGGGCCACCTGCCTGCGAACGCTGGAATTGGTCACACTGCTGCGTCTCGCCAAGCTGGTAGCAATTGTCGAGAATGCTGGTAGCCGTCGGTAACGTAATGACGTTATCGATTCTGATGCGGTACCAGTCCACCGTGGCGTTGAAGCCGGTGAGATAGTGCGGACTATAGACGATGCCTGCGGTGTAGCTCTTGGATGTTTCTGGTTTCAGATTGGGATTGGCGCCAGTGAAAAACGGCGTGGTGCTGGTCTGATCAGGCTGCGGAATGGGCGAGCCATTGGGAATAAGCTGTGTAAAACCGGGACCGACACCCGGCAGCCCGGCAAACCCATTCAAGCAACGCTGCTTGACGACAGAGTTACCCGTCAAACCAAAGTTGATATCACACGGATCGGTATAGTTCGTGAAACTCTGCAATGCACCGCCATACAGATTTGCGATCGCCGGCGCACGAAAACCCGTGCCATAGCTGGCACGAACCAGCACATCGTCAATCGGCTGCCACGACACCTTGAATTGGTTGTTGTTGGTATTGCCGAAATTGGTGTAATGCGAAAAGCGATGAGCAAGGTCGACATCCAGCAGCTGCGCACCCGGCATATCCTTCAGAACGGGAATATTCACCTCGGCGTACGCCTCGTTGAGGCCATAGGAGCCACTTCCAGGGTTTTGCTGCAGATTAGTGTTGAGACCAAGCTGCGTATATTGATCGGGTGTGGCTGCGCCGGAAATATCACGATGATCGGCACCGACGGCAAATGTCACATCACCGCTTCCCAAGGATTTTGGAAGCGTGAACATATCACCCGACAAGTTGACGTCCAGTGTTTTTGTTTCGCTAAACGAACGCGTGCCGGCATAAATGTTCAGATAATTGATTTCAGCCGGCGTGATACCACCTGCACCGGAAAACGGATTGAGTGGCACGCAACCGGCGATCACGTTGCCCGGAGTGCCGCATTCCACCACACCGTTGGGGCCCATGAAGGACGGCCCGACGGCCTGCGCCACATGGACCATATTGAGATTGCCTGGGCCAAAACTCGATTGGTCGTAGCGATAATCGCTGTAACCCGCGTCCCAATTGAACTCTCTCTCACCGAGCGAAAAATCGCCCTCGAGACCAAATCGCCAACCGTATTGTTTGATTTTGTTGTAGGTGACGCGATTGGGATACTGCAGTGGCAACTCGAATTCAACATTATTACCCGGCAGCGGGTTGTAATAACTCTGCGAAGAAAGCGTCGGAAAATACACCGCCGGAAAAGTCCCGACGGGAAGACCGAGCGCTTGCGCCAAGTGCGTACCATTCGCGGGCGTCAACGAGCTGAGCGGGTAACCGCTGGTACTCGTGCTGGAATCGTTGGTGTTGTATGTGCCACTGACCGTCGCCGTGATGTGATCGGTTAGCTGATAGTCGCCCTTCAAGTAGTACGACCTGAGCCGATTGTCTGGAATCAATGATTCGAGAGAAGCGGAGTTTTGGTAGTCATTGTTGAAATAAGGCGACGGATATTGAGACCCGAATGTGTTGACGTGATAATTGGCGATATCGAGTCCGTTCTGGCCCATGTTGACGGTAATCGGGCCATTGGCCAATTGCGGCAGGCTCACCGGTAGACCCGTAGCAGGATTGAGCGCGCCGGTGATGGTGCCGTAAGGCGACGGCACAGTCTGGCTTTGAGGATAGTTCGGACCCAGGCTGAAAAATCCGTACTTGCTGTAATCACGATCGTTCGCCATCAGTCCGTTGGTGTTTTGCGCCGTCACGTTGAACAAGAACGAGCCGCGGGAAAACTTCTTGCCGCCGGTTAGGCTGAATTGACTGTTTTTGCCATCGTTCTGCGGTGAGTACATGCTGTTGTATGTGTCAACTTGTACACCATCAAAATCCTTTTTGGTGATGATATTGACCACGCCAGCAATCGCATCGGAGCCATAGATCGCCGATGCCCCATCCTGCAAAATTTCGATGTGATCGATGATCGAGCTTGGAATGGTACTTAGGTCGGTTTCGCCAAAAATATCCGTAGTCCAGCGTTGACCATCGACCAGCACCAGCGTGCGTGGCGCACCGAGCCCGCGCAGGCTCACGTACTGCCCCACGATGTTGCCTAAAGCACTTTGGCTGCTGGTTCCCGATGAACCGACGGAGGAAACGTTTTGCAGAATCTGACCGACACTTACAAAACCCTGTTGCTGCAGCGCTTGATGCGACAGTTCGGTCACAGGTTGCGCCGTCTCCACATCGACGCTGCGAATCAGCGAACCAGTGACAGTGATTGCCTGCAACGTTGCCGTTTTCTGCGTCGCTGGCGGATTGTTCCCGGACTGCGTCTGCGCCGGGGGCGGCTGCGTACCTGAAGATGACGATGATGTGGCTGGAGGAGTCGTCTGGGTGTTCGCTGTGGGGGACTGTTGTCCGGCCGTTGCGGTTTGTGCCACCGCTACCGTCGTCAACACACAGCTTCCTAGAGCTAATGCCATCCGTATCGCATTCGCCATCGTTTGATGTCGTGAGTTCATGGTCGATGCTCCCTTTTTGCTTTGAGTGTGACTACACGTCTGCTCTCCCTTGTTTGTCTTTGCCTGGATATTTGCCGCGGCAGCATCGTCGGACCATTTGTTGGCCACGATTAACAACACGCTGACTCCATTGGGCTGACCCCATTGGAATGGATATCTGAAAAATTAATCTTTTTTCTTCATATCCCCGCCCTACTCCTCTCTTCCCGTCTAAAGCATCAGGGTCTGCACAGCCATGCCGGGCCCGAGCACGTCTGGCCCAACACATACCCTTCATTTGAACGACGATTGAGGGGTCGATAAATCGACATTGGCCCGTTAACCGCGCGCGTTACGCGGGAACTCGTTGCGATTCACGTCAATCAAAATGGCACGGTAAAACGCCGTGTAACTCAAGCGCGGGAACATCAGTTTCACCAAACTCGATGTATATCGACAGCCGCTAAAACTTCGCGCTAAAACAAATCCACTCTCTTCTTAGGCTTCACCGCCTGAAAGAAGCTGTAGCCGAGTGTCATGTCGGTGATGAGCCGTGTGACGACCGCAGGTATGGCAATGCCCGCATGAATCACCATCGCAAGTGATGCGTAAATGCCAAACTCTCCATAGTGCCAAAATGCAGGCCGTTTGCCGGCGTCGCGCACGTCAAGGACAGACTGGCGAAGCTGTTCGACGTTTTCCCATTCCCCAGCGTCGACATCCGCGCGGACTTTCTTGGCATACAGGTTCTTGCTTCGCGTACCGCGCACGAATGCGTTCCACATACGACGCGGTTGGAGCACAAGCCCCGTTGAAAGCGCAATAAGATTCATGAACGCCAGTGTCGGGGAAGCCAGCGCAGAACCCGTACCCAGTTCCCATGCGCTGACTTCGCCTTCACCGATACGACCCACGCTATACCCGGTAATCAAGTGGTGAAGGTCGTGATATTTCAAATAGCGGCGGCGTGTCTCGATGTTGGGCAACGGGACCAACAGGCAGCCGGTGTAAACCGGAACCGTCAGTGGCCGGGCCCCTGCGACATTGCCGAATCCGTTCTTCGCATAGAACGTCGAGAGTTCTTCCTGCAACCGCATAAGCCGCCCCCCCTGCAGCTAACGCATGATTCAGATCATGAGACGTTAAAGGCTACGCTTGAGCACAACCCGGGTATTGGGAATGGAGTCGTGCCAACCTTCCTCGCCAAAAAAGGAAAATGCCTCGAAGGGAATCATGCGGCAGAACGTACGGCCGACGATCTGCTTAAGACTCGGTTTCTCACCCTTGGCATTCACGACAACCGTTCCCAGGATGAACTTGCCTGGCGTGCGACCCCATATGCCTTCAAAGAAGGTATAGAAGAAAAGCACGATGACAATACCCAGCGCAAACGGAGGAATTGTCTTCAGCGTTGCAGCCCCTGCAGGCCCGAAGATCAATACCGTCACGATACCGACGAGAAATGAGAAAACCCAAATAAACACGTAATCGATCAAAAGCGTGCCAAAACGCAGACCTTTGGTCGCACGTTCCAGCCGCTTGAATTCAACGTTGTCGGCAACGGCACTCGCCGGCGCCGAATATGGATTGTATTCGCTGCTCATGACTTCCCCCTTTTAGAACATCCCATGCCGAATCAAACAGCGCACGTTGTGCGTGCACGGCTTGATGAACTCCTGCCCCTTTTGTCCTCTTACGCCCAATATCCTAGCAACCGCAGCGACTGGATAGAACAGACTGGGAAAAATATTCAGGCGACCGCCCAAAATGGGTCAGGTCGGATTTTTCCCGTAACTCGTACCACCGCGCGCATCGGTGTTCGTATAGTTTTTTGTACCGCAAACCCACCCCTGAAAAAATTACACCCTCAAATAGGAGGGTGTAATGGATAAGCTATTGGATGGCCAAGTACGTCGTTAAATCATCGGCAAATTCAGGCCCTGCTCTTTCGCGCACTTTGCCGCATCCTCATAACCCGCATCCGCATGGCGCATCACGCCCGTACCCGGATCATTCCACAGCACGCGCGCGATGCGCTTATCGGCGGCTTCGGTGCCATCGCACACGATGACCACGCCACTGTGCTGGCTGTAACCCATGCCTACGCCGCCACCGTGATGCAGGCTGACCCATGTTGCGCCACCCGCCACGTTGAGCATGGCATTGAGCAGCGGCCAGTCGGACACGGCATCGCTGCCGTCCTTCATCGCTTCAGTCTCGCGATTGGGACTGGCGACAGAGCCGGAATCGAGGTGATCGCGCCCGATCACGATTGGCGCCTTGAGTTCACCGTTGCGCACCATTTCGTTGAACGCCAGGCCAAGTTTGTGGCGCTGCCCCAGCCCCACCCAGCAGATGCGCGCCGGCAAGCCCTGAAAGCTGATGCGTTGCTCGGCCATGTCGAGCCAGTTGTGCAGGTGCTTGTCGTCGGGAATCAGCTCTTTGACTTTGGCGTCGGTCTTCATGATGTCTTCCGGATCGCCGGATAGCGCCACCCAACGGAAGGGACCGACGCCGCGGCAAAATAGCGGGCGTACGAAGGCAGGAACGAAACCGGGGAAATCGAACGCGTTGGCGCAACCTTCGTCTTTTGCCATCTGGCGAATATTGTTGCCGTAATCGAACGTGGGAATGCCTTGCGCATGAAATGCCAGCATGGCTTCCACGTGCTTCTTCATCGATTTCTTGGCCGCGTCGCGCGTGCCGTTCGGATCGCTCTTGCGGCGCTCGAACCATTGTTCAACCGTCCAGCCCTGCGGCAGATAACCGTTGACCGGATCGTGCGCGCTGGTTTGATCGGTCACCGCATCGGGCTTTACGCCGCGACGTACGAGTTCCGGCAACACATCGGCCGCGTTGCCGAGCAATGCGATGGACTTCGCTTCACCGGACTTGGTGTATTTCTCGATGCGTGCGAGCGCATCGTCCAGATCGGTAGCCTGCTCGTCGACATAACGCGTCTTCAGACGGAAATCGATGCGACTCTGCTGACATTCGATGTTGAGGCTGCTTGCGCCGGCAAGCGATGCAGCAAGCGGCTGCGCGCCGCCCATGCCACCCAAACCCGCGGTGAGAATCCATTTGCCCTTAAGGCTGCCGTTGTAGTGCTGGCGCCCCATTTCCACGAACGTCTCGTAGGTGCCTTGCACAATGCCTTGCGAACCAATGTAGATCCACGAACCGGCCGTCATCTGGCCGTACATCATCAGGCCTTTCTTATCCAGCTCGTTGAAGTGTTCCCAGTTGGCCCACGCCGGGACCAGGTTTGAATTGGCAATCAACACACGCGGGGCATCGGGATGCGTCGGAAATACGCCAACGGGTTTGCCCGATTGCACCAGCAACGTTTCGTCGTCGTTGAGATCGCGCAGCGCGCGCAGGATGGCATCGAAGCACTCCCAGTTGCGCGCAGCACGGCCGATGCCGCCGTACACCACCAGCTCGGCCGGATTTTCGGCCACGGCCGGGTCCAGGTTGTTCTGGAGCATCCGGTACGGGGCTTCGGTAAGCCAGCTCTTGCAGGTTAGTTCCGAGCCGCGCGGGGCGTGGATGATGCGGGTCGTGTCGATGCGGGTGGGGGCGTTCATGACGGTCTCCGGTAAGACAGACCGCGAGTATAAGGCGAGCGGCCGCCCCTCGCCTTAAGCCCCGCAGTCCTGCTCTCCCTAACGGGTTGCCGACGACGCCCCGCCACTGCTCACGGTAGGTTTGGCTCCAGTTGTTAGCATGCGTTTTAGCCGCGCCAATACCCCGCGTTGGCGCGGGTCGTTGCCAAAATGGGCAATCGCATCGTTCACCGTTTCGGCTAAGCCATCACGTGGCTGTTGCTGTGCGATAGTCGCCCGAAATACCCAACCTTCCGGATCATCGGGAACGTCCTGCATGAGCTGACCGGCAACATCCCATCCTTTGTCCCATTGATGCGTCTGATTGATGTACATCGACGCAAGTTGCTCAAGTGACCAACGATCAGCGGGTTTGAGCGTCAACATTGTATCGAGGTCTTTTTCTGCGTTGGCGTAATCGTGTTGAAGAAGATAGATGTACGCGCGCTGTTGGTAGTCGTCGTAGTTACGCGAATCGACGGCCATTAGCTGATTAATTTGCCTTAATGCCGTATCGGTCACCCCTGCATCGGCGAGCGCCCCTACTCGCTGGAATCGTGCATCCGCCATCCCAGGAGCGAAGCGCAACGCTTCGGAAAGATAGACCACCGCTATAGAAGGCATGTTTTGTTGCCAACCAGTACGACCCGCTGCGGCAAGCACGGTACTGGACGCCAACTCGTCCAACACATATGGGAACTCGTAGGGAAGCGTCGGCAAGCCGCAATCACAATTGCCAACGTTGGCCTCGTAGACCAAAGTTGTGTTCTTCTCCATCGCCAGCAAAGGATTCGTCGCCGAGTGCGCGGCTGCGTCCGCACTTATGCGATGCAAGAGCGCCAACGAACCACCCCATTGCGGCGTACTGAGCCAGAGTAGCTCTCGATAGATGATCCAGCTGCCGGGATCTTGACGCAATCCTTGCTGCGCCGCATTCACGGCGTAGTCGTTACCTAGCTCTAGACCACCTGCATGAATCATCGCCGCATACACGGGTGTGATACGCGGCTCGATGGAGATGGCCTTTTGAAGATCAGTATCGGCCCGTTGCAGTAGCCTGCCCATGGCATCCACTTTGTCTTGCGATGTCCGATTTATGTAATCGCCACCGCGCGCGTCATGCGCCATAGCCACATAGGCATAACCGCTGGCCGCATAAGCGAAAGCGCTGTTTGGAGAATTACGTTTCCACGCATCCAGAATGGGGCGAATATCAAGTGATCCATTATCAAAATCGGCGGCAAAAATACGTTCCAGTCGACCGTACGCATAGGGCGCCGTGTATTGCGCTTTCAGCGCATCGGCCATCTCGCGATCAAGTTCCGCCGATTTTCCCTGTTCAATGAGTGCCTTGACTTGATCGAACGTAATGTATGGCGCCGTGCGATATTGGCAATACGCAACTACCGCCGCGTGCGTCCAATGACTACCAGGTGGATCGGGATATGCCAAGCAGCGCTGCAACGGATCGTCGATAGCCTCCGCCTTGCTCGCCGCCACGACAAAAGTTCTCAATTCCGCATCGGAAAAAATATGAGCTGTGGATGACGGGAAATCCCTGGCCACCTGCACCATCAACGGTTCCGGCTGAGCACCCAATGAAAGCTTGGTACCTATGACCCTTACCGGCGCAAAGTCTCGAAACGAATACAGTGCTGTCAGGCACAAAACCGCGAAGCATACCAATAGCCACTTCACACGTGTTGTCATGATCGCCCCCTTTCCCTGATTGATCCATATTAAACATTTTTCCCCAGCAAACGCGATCGGCGCGGAAGGATATGTAACCATTCGCATGCCCCCGACGAAAACGGCCTTTATGTCTTGAAAACACATTCCCTTGCGACCCGTAGCACAATGGTCTGACAGGGCATGACGAATCTACTGGCGAGGATCTGTTCTCATGGAAACCGCACCCTCTTCTTCGAGAGTCCCGCTTAGTCGGGTTAGCACTGTTCTACGCGGTGCTTTCATTGCCGGAGTGTTGTTGCTCGTCTTACTTGCCTTTGGTTACACCGACGGCTGGCTGGCGCCGCACCGGCTGACCGCGCAACGCATGGTGAATCAGCTCCAGGCGAACGCCGGTGTGTTTCCTGGTTATCGGCGCAACCACGCCAAAGGCGTTTGCGTCACCGGCTATTTCGATAGCAACGGTCAAGCGCAGCCGTATTCCGTCGCCGAGATCTTTGCACCGGGACGCACGCCGGTTGTCGGACGTTTTGCGGTTCCGGTCGGCAATCCTTATGCACCCGATAGCGCCGCACCCATTCGCAGCATGGCCATGCGCTTTGCATTGGCGAATGGTCAGCAATGGCGCACAGGTATGAACAGCATGCCCGTGTTCCCTGTTGCTACTCCCCTGGCGTTCTACGAACTACTGCAAGCACAGCAACCGGATCCGGCAACAGGTAAACCCGATCCGGCGAAGCTCAAGGCATTCTTTGGCGCGCATCCGGAAACGTCTGCGTTTCTTGCATGGGTGAAGACCGCCGCGCCTTCGGCAAGCTATGTGACGAACAGCTATTGGAGTTTGAATGCGTTCGAGTTCGTCGACGCCCATGGCGAGAAACACGCGGTGCGCTGGCGCATGGTGCCGGAAGCGACGGATGCAGCCGTGGGCGGCAGCGATCCGGATTATCTGGATGCCGATCTCAGTCAGCGCATTGCCAAAGGTCCACAGCGCTGGCATCTGATTGTGACGCTCGCCAATCCCGGCGATCCGACCAACGATGCGACGAAAGAGTGGCCTTCCGATCGCCGCGATGTCGACGCAGGCACACTGGTGCTGACCGGCACCGAGCCGCAGGAAAGCGGACCTTGCCGCGATATCAATTACGACCCGCTGGTACTACCCAACGGCATCGAGGCGTCGGGCGATCCACTCTTGCCTGCCCGTTCCGCCGCATACGCCACCTCGTATCTGCGCCGTACCAGTGAAGAGGCCCACCTGCCGGGCACCGCTCAAGCGCAATCAAAAGCGGAGGCGAAGTGATGAAAACGTCCTCCACACAATTTGTTCTCGCAGCGCGCGTGTTGCATTGGCTGATAGCCCTGTTGATTTTGACGATGCTGTTTATCGGCGTTGGCATGGTGGCATCGGTTTCGGAGCGGCATGAATGGCTGATCAGCATCCATAAACCGCTCGGCATATCGATTCTGATTCTCGCGATCATTCGGCTGATTGTTCGCTTGCGTAATCCGCCGCCGCCGCTGCCTGCCGATCTGCCACCCATTCAAAAGCTGGCGGCACACGCATCGCACTGGTTGCTGTACTTTTTGATGCTGGTCATACCACTGGTTGGCTGGGCCATGCTTTCCGCAGGCGGCTACCCGGTTATGCTGGGTCATTCGCTGAGGCTGCCGCCGATTTTTCCGGTGAACGCTGCTGCGTTTGCCATTCTGCGGCACACGCACGCATGGCTGGCGATGCTGTTGTTCCTCACGTTTCTTGCCCATCTCGGCGCCGCGCTTTATCACGGGTTGATCCGTCGCGATGGCGTTCTGTGGAGCATGATCGGCAACCGCACGAGGTAACCGGAATAGCGCCGAAACGGTTTCGGCATTGATGTCCGAAAACGGCGAGTTTTAGGGTGATGGGGGTGCTAGCCTGAGTGCATGTCTGAGGCAGCCCCCACTCCCATGCTCGACCAGCAGACGTGCGAACGGGCGCGTCTGAGCCGCGACGCGCGCTTTGACGGCCTGTTCTTTATCGCCGTACGCAGTACGGGCATTTATTGTCGGCCGGTTTGCCCTGCGCCCACCGCGAAGACCGAAAACATACGCTTTTTCGCCACTGCCGCGGCGGCGGAAGCAGCCGGTTTTCGCCCGTGTTTACGTTGCCGCCCCGAACTCGCACCAGGTAATGACGCGTGGCAGCGTGGCGATCATGTCGTCACGCGTGCGTTGAAGCTCATTGAAGGCGGCCTGCTGCAGGATCATCCCGTCGATGAGCTTGCGCGACGCGTGGGCGTCGGCGCTCGGCAACTGCGACGCTTGTTTGTGGAACGCCTGGGCGCGCCGCCCATCGATGTCCATACAACGCGCCGCTTGCTGTTCGCCAAGCAATTGCTGACGGAAACGCGCATGCCGGTGACCGACGTCGCGCTGGCATCCGGTTTCGGCAGTTTGCGGCGCTTTAATGCAGCGTTCGCGCAAGCCAATCGCATTGCGCCACGCGATCTACGACGCCATCCGAATGCAGGTAGTGATGAGGGCCTGAGCCTGCGGCTTAGTTATCGCCCACCGTATGATTTCCTATCCATGCTCACGTTCCTGCGTGGCCGAGCATTGCCCGGCATCGAAGTCGTCGACGACGATAGCTACTCGCGCGTCTTCGGCGCTGCCGATGCGCCGGGCTGGCTGCGATTGACGGCGTGGCCAAACGGCGAAAACGCACTGCGCCTGCAATTGCATTGCCCACAACCGGCACAGATGCTTGCGGTGGTAACACGCATTCGCCGCATGTTCGATCTCGATGCCGATCCACAATCGATCAGCGCTGTGTTGCAAACCACGCCACACGTGCGGCCGTTGTTGCGTAAACGTCCGGGTCTGCGCCTGCCAGGTAGCTGGGATGGTTTCGAAGTTGCTGTGCGCGCGATTCTCGGTCAGCAAGTCAGCGTGGCGGCAGCGCGCACGCTTGCGTCACGCATCGTGCATCGCTACGGCGAAACGCTGCCAACGCCTGTCGCCGCGGGGTTGGAGCGTCTCTTCCCGAGGCCCGAGGTGTTGGCCGAAGCCGATCTTCGCGCCATGGGTGTAACCACGGCACGCGCAGAAAGCATCCGTGGCGTGGCGCGTGCGGTGCTGGACGGTCGCGTGGATTTTCGCGTCGAGCAATCGCTGGATGAATTCGTCGAGCGCTGGGTTGCGCTACCAGGTATCGGCGAATGGACCGCGCATTACATGGCGATGCGTGCGCTCAGTCACCCCGATGCGTTCCCAGCCGCCGATCTCATTTTGCGTCGCGCGGCGTCCGATAGCGACAACATGATCAGCACCAAGGCGTTGACCAACCTCGCCGAAGCGTGGCGGCCATGGCGTGCCTATGCCGTGATGCATCTGTGGCGCAGCATGAGCGAACCGTTGAAAGTGCCCGGGGCATCCCGGCAGAGAGCGATTGCATGAATGCTTCAAAAGAAACGGTCTGGTATGACTACCTTTCCACGCCTATCGGCAATCTGCTGTTGGCCGCCGATGCCACGGGATTACGCGAGGTATGGTTTGAAACCGGAAAACACAAAAAAGAACCCGATCCCCAATGGCAGCGCAACGCCGCCAAGGTCGCGTTCGCCGCGAATCAGCTGAACGAGTATTTTGCGGGCGGACGACAGGATTTCGATCTGCCACTCCATCCGATTGGCACACCGTTTCAGGTAACCGTCTGGCACGCACTGGCCAAGATTCCGTACGGTGCAACCATCAGCTACGGCGAACTCGCGCGACGTATTGGTCAACCCGAAGCGGTGCGTGCCGTCGGCGCAGCCAATGGCCGCAATCCCATACCGATTATCTTGCCGTGCCATCGCGTCATCGGTGCCGATGGCAGCCTGACGGGTTTCGGCGGCGGATTGCCGACGAAGCGATTCCTCCTCGCCATGGAAGATCAAATTACGCGCGGCGATTTATTTGGACAGCGTGCGCAACATTGATGCGCTGAACACCTAGAGCCCCAAATCGCTCAACCCCGGATGATCATCCGGACGCCGACCCTGCGGCCAATGGTATTTTCGATCGGCAGCAGCAATGGGTACATCGTTGATGCTCGCGTGTCGCTGCGCCATCAAACCGTTCTCATCGAACAGCCAGTTTTCGTTACCGTAGGCTCGAAACCAGTTATTGGAGTCATCGCGCCATTCGTACGCAAAACGCACGGCAATCCGGTTTCCTTCAAACGCCCACAACTCTTTGATCAGGCGATAGTCCAGTTCCCGCGCCCATTTGCGGGTAAGAAAACCGACGATTTCATCGCGCCCATGAATGAATTCGGCGCGGTTGCGCCAACGGCTGTCGACCGTATACGCCAGAGCGACACGGCCCGGTTCGCGCGTGTTCCATGCATCTTCGGCGAGACGCACCTTCTGAATCGCCGTTTCGCGGCTAAAAGGCGGCAAAGGCGGACGTTGTTCATGGTTTGCGGACATCGCGGCACTCCGTCAGCTGACTACTACGGCTCGTAGGCTTCGCATTGTGATCCATTCCCGCACGCAGACACCACCCACGGCATCCCACGTACAATGGACGGCCATCCTTGCAGCGGCGCGGCATGTCTTCCGGTCAACACGTCCCAACCGAATTGATCATTATCGGCGGCGGCCCTGCCGGGCTCATGGCCGCGGAGACGGCGCGTGCGCGAGGCATCGAGGTGGATCTGTTTGAATCCAAGGGTTCTGTCGGGCGCAAATTTCTGATCGCCGGCAAAGGCGGCATGAATCTGACGCATAGCGAACCCAAGCCCGATTTTGTGAAGCGTTACGGTAAGCGATCGAAAGAAGTGGGCCACTGGCTCGACGATTTCGATGCGGATGCATTGCGCGCATGGGCGCGCGGTTTAGGTATTGAAACATTTATCGGAACGAGCGGCCGCGTTTTTCCGAGCGATCTGAAGGCCGCACCTTTGTTGCGCGGCTGGGTGCATCGTTTGCGCGAAAGCGGCGTGCGGTTTCATGTACATCATCGATGGCTGGGATGGGACGAAAACGGCGCGTTGCGTTTTGAAACACCGGATGGAGAACGCACATACACGGCGAAAGCCGTCGTACTGGCACTCGGTGGCGGCAGCTGGCCACAGCTCGGCTCGGATGGTGCGTGGTGGCCGTGGCTCGCGTCGCGCGGCGTGGATGTCGCACCGCTGCAACCGTCCAACTGCGGCTTCGATATCGGCTGGACCGACCATCTCGCCACACGTTTTGCGGGTGCGCCATTGAAACCGGTCGCTGCGTATTGGCGCGATGAATCCGGACACGAACATACGCGCCAAGGCGAGTGCGTCGTGACCACGACGGGTATCGAAGGCAGTCTTGTCTACGCACTCTCCGCATCATTGCGCGATGCTATTGCCGAGCGCGGCCACGCCACGCTGGAACTGGATCTCGCCCCGGATCGCACACTCGCACGTTTGCAGCATGACTTGGCAAAGCCTCGCGGCAGCCGTTCCTTCAGCGAACATCTGCGTCGTCAAACGGGCCTGACGGGCGTGAAAGCTGCGTTGCTTCATGAGGTACTCGATAAATCGCACTTTCAGGATACCGACACCCTCGCACGAACCATCAAGCGCCTGCCGTTGCGACTCCAACGCGCACGCCCGATAGCAGAAGCCATCAGCACGGCGGGCGGCGTACGTCTGGAAGCGATCGGCGACAGCATGATGCTGACGGCCCTCCCCGGCGTGTTTTGCGCGGGCGAAATGCTGGACTGGGAAGCCCCAACAGGTGGTTATCTCTTGACCGCCTGCTTCGCCAGCGGCCAGCGCGCCGGACTTGGTGCCGCTGCGTGGCTGAAACGTGCGGGTTGACCTGGTCTACTGACAAGAACTTGCGTCACCGTCGACGCGATACCCCGATTTTTTGCAAGAGCTGAATTAGTCACACATCTGCGCGATCATGGTGGGGCTTATCCATTGATAAAAACGGATCGTCCTGATGAAACGGTTTTCTCTTCTGTTGCTTTCTTCACTGGCTGTTCTTGGCGCAGGTTGCGCTTCGCAAAAGACCGCACCACCCTCCGCACCACCTGCGGTAGTGCAGCAAACCAAAGTCAAAACGCCCGCTCCGTTACTGCTGATTTCGATCGACGGCTATCGCCCCGATTACATCAAACGCGGACTGAGCCCGACGCTGCAAGCGCTTGCCGATACTGGCGTGCACGCACAATCGATGCAGCCGTCGTTCCCGTCGCTGACCTTCCCGAATCACTATGCGATTGTCACGGGGCTCGTGCCTGACCATAACGGCATCGTCAACAACACGATGCTCGACCCGGAGCTGGGCAAATTCTCGATCAGCGACCGCAAGGCCGTCGGCAACGGATTGTGGTGGGATCAGGCCACCCCGCTGTGGGAAACCGTAGACGCCGATGGCATGCGTTCGGCGACGATGTTCTGGCCTGGCTCGGAAGCGGACATTCAAGGCCGTCGTCCGGATTACTGGAAGCCCTTCGACGCCAAAGTGACGCCCGATCAACGTGTCGATCAGGTGCTTGCATGGCTGGACCTGCCGGCGGATCAACGCCCGACCTTCATCACGCTCTACTTCGACGCGGTGGATCACCAGGCCCATGAACATGGCCCCGATTCGCCGGAAGTAAATCAGGCAATCAGTGGCACGGATGAAGCGATGACTCGCCTGGTTGACGGATTACGGCAGCGCAATCTTTTCGATCAGATCAACATCATCGTGGTGTCCGATCACGGCATGGCGGGCGTGCCGAAAGAAAACAGCATCCTGATCGACAAGCTGATCAACATGAAAGACGTCGATACTGTCAGCATGGGCGTGCTTGCGGGTTTCAATCCGGTGCGCAAGCACGATTTCAACGCGATCGAAGAACAACTGGAACAACCGCAGCAGCACATGCATTGCTGGGATAAATCGCGCATCCCCGCGCGGTTCGAATACGGTTCCAATACGCGCGTGCCGCAACTGGTCTGCCTTGCCGACGTCGGCTGGCGCATCGCGACGACGGATTATCTGGCCAAGCATCAGGGCAAGATAAGTGTCGGCGACCACGGCTATGACAACGCCGATCCGCGCATGCAGGCTTTGTTTATTGCGCACGGCCCGGCGTTCCAGAGTGGCATCAGCTACCACAGTTTTCCGAATGTGGACGTCTATCCGCTGATGGCGCATATTCTCGGCGTCACACCCAACTTCGGTGACGGCAAGCTGGAAGACGTTCAAGGCATGCTGAAGCCGACGGCGCCTGCTGCCGCGCAGTAATGCACGAGAAACCCTCTCCTACGGGGAGGGTTTTCTCCGGCTAATTGCCGATATCGACATGTTCGATGAGACCGGCTTTCACGGCATGGCTCCTTTGCTCATCGGCGCGGGCGGCGTCACCAGCTGAGGCAACGGCTGCACACGGTAGAGCCACAGTGCAATCAACAAACCCGCCAGAACAAGCACGCCCACGAACAACGCAACACCTGGCCAGCCATAGTCCGCATAAAACAGGCCGCCGCTCGCGCCCGCGATGCTTGAGCCCATGTAGTAACTGAAGAGATACATCGACGACGCCTGCGCTTTCGCCACGCCACCTCGCCGCCCTACCCAACTGCTGACGATGGAATGGCCGCCGAAGAAACCGAATGTGATCGCGGTGATGCCCAGAATGATCAGCCACAGTGACGTCATCATCGTGCACGCCACGCCGAAAAGCATGAGTGCAAATGCTGTCCATAACACCTTGCGCCGTCCCAGTTTGCCGGCGAGATGCCCCATCCATGCCGAACTGAACGTACCGACGAGATAGATCGCGAAGATCAGTCCCACGACGGCTTGACTCAAGTTGTACGGCGGCGCCAGCAACCGATAACCCAGATAGTTGTAGACGGTGACGAACGCACCAAGCAGCAGAAAACCTTCGGCGAACAGCCATGGCAAACCGGCATCATGGAACATGCCGGCGAATCGACTCAAGAGCGCACGCCATTGCAGCGCTTGCGGCCGAAAATGACGTGATGGCGGAAGCGCTCGCCAGAACATCAGTCCACAAACAAGACCCACCACACCCACGACGGCCACGCCAATACGCCAGCCGAAATAATCGGCCACGACACCCGAGATAAGCCGCCCGCTCATACCACCCACGGCACTGCCGCTGATGTACAGACCCATGCCAAGACCAATCGATTCGGGATGCATTTCCTCAGTCAGGTACGTCATCGCTACCGCGGGCAAACCACTGAGCGTCAATCCAAGCAAGGTTCGGATGGTCAAGAGCGCATACCAGTTCGGCATCAGCGCCGTCAGCAGCACCAGCACTGCCGACGACAGCAGCGATGCCACCATCACGGATTTGCGTCCCCATGCATCGGAAACGCCGCCAACGAAAAGCATCGCGAACGCAAGCACACCCGTCGTCAAAGAAAGCGAGAGCGCACTCGCCGCAGCACTGATGCCATAGTGTGCGCTGAACATCGGCATCAAGGGCTGCACGCAGTACAGCAAACCGAAAGTGGACAATCCCGCCGCGAACAAGGCGAGATTGGTTCGCCGAAAGGCAGGCGTGCCATGACGAATCAGATCGTCATCCGTCCATGCTACGGGTTTGGCAGAGGATGGGGCGGAGAGATGTGCGCTCATCGAACGTGGCCGTTGCGGATGCCACAAGCATAGTCCGACACGCGTGGAGGATCGATACGGCGATAAGTCCCGCTCGATAGTCCGCAGATATCAAAGGACCAATTCAGCGCTTGGCAATATCTCGCGTATCTGTGCGAGTACGGCGGCTGGGGCTTCCATATTGGCGTGATGCGCGGCATTGGGGATCACCACACATCGAGCATCCGGAATGCCTTCAGCCAGTTCTTTCGACAGGGCGATCACTTCAGGCTGGTCTTCGCTGCCCACCATCAGCACGGTAGGAACGCTGATTTCGCCAAGACGTTGCAAGGCCGAAGGTGCCGGTACGCGTTGATCCACCGATGCGCGTGTCCAATAGCTGGCTTCGCGCTTGAACAACGCGGATGTCATGGCTTCCGTGCGCTTGCGCACAATGGGATTCACTTCATGGGGCGAACGCCGTGTTCCATCCGTGAAGGCTCGCAGCGAGCTATCGATCATGCCATTGGCATCCAGCGTATTGAGCGCCTGCAAGAAGGCGCGCGCGGCAGGCGTACTGTCGGCAAATTTGCCCCAGTAACCGGCGCCAACGAAGATCAACGCGCTTACGCGTTCGGGATGGACGAGCGTGAAATCGAGCGCCGTCGCGGCACCACCCGAGCACGCAAGCAACGCAGTGCGCTTGATGCCGCATGCATCCAGCACTGCGGCAAGGTCTTCATGATGCGCGTAGTGACCGGGCGCAATGGTGGATCGGCCAAAACCGCGTGCGTCGTAGCGTATGACGTGATGCGTATTGGACAACGCATCGAATTCCGCATCCCACTGACCGCTGTCGACCAGAAAGCCGTGCAGCATCGTGATCGTATCGCCTTCGCCGGCTTCTTCTACATGAAGACGTGCGTGATTGACGTCGACCCAGCGCGATGTTTTGTTGGTCATCGTTGTTCTCCCTAATTCGACATCCGGTCCCTCCCCCTGCGTGCAGGGGGAGGTTAGGAGGGTGTTGCTCGCACTTGCGTAGAGGCAAGATTGTTTGCCCCCTCCCCAACCCTCCCCTGCACGCAGGGGAGGGAGTGAACTTCAGCGCGTTGCCCGAAGTTCACTGGCCTGCAGGGACGGTACGAAGATCGGCGGCGCGTAACCCGCAGGCTTGTCGCCGACAGCCACGCCACCGTGCATACGCGTCTGATGAATGTCCTGGAACATGTAGTAAGGGAACGGTTTATCGAGCGCACTCGCTGCATCCAGACGTGCACGCAATTCGGCAGGCAGTTCGAACGAAAGCGCCGCAAGATTCGCTTCGAGCTGCTGCGGTTTGGTCGCGCCGATGATCACTGAGGCGACACCCGGCTGCGTGGCAACCCAATTCAGTGCCACAGCGGCCATGCTCTGACCCGATGCTTTCGCAACGTTTTCCAGTTCCGCAACGATTTTCCAGTTACGTTCGGTGAAGCGCTCAAAACCCGGCGCACCGGCGACCTTGGCCAGACGCCCTTCGCCTTCACCGCCCTGCTCGCTCGGCTTGTACTTGCCCGACAGCAAGCCCATCGCCAACGGGCTCCAAGCAGTAATGCCGATACCGAGGTTCTGCGCTAGCGACACATATTCGTGTTCGATGTTGCGTTCCGCCAACGAATATTCGAGCTGCATATTGATCAGCGGCGTCAACGCATGTGCTTCAGCAAAAGTCTGCGCGCGTGCGGCGTACCACGCAGGAATGTCGGACAGACCGGCATAACGAATCTTGCCGGCGCGCACCAAGTCATCGAACGTGCGCACGACCTCTTCGGCTGGCGTGAGCCGATCCCACGTATGCAGCAAATAAAGATCGATGTAATCGGTGCGAAGTCGGCGCAACGATGCCTCCACGGCGCGCATGATGTTCTTGCGTCCGTTGCCACCCGCATTGGGATTTCCCGGCTGCGCGTTGTAGCTGAACTTGGTGGAGATGACCACGCGATCGCGCGTCCCGCTCTCTTCGATGAATTTGCCCAGCATCGTTTCGCTGGCGCCCTCGGTATACAGGTCGGCGGTGTCGATGAAATTGCCACCTGCTTCGAGGTAGCGGTCGAACATGGCACGGGCGGTGTCCTCGGCGGCGCCCCAACCCCAGTCGTCGCCGAAGGTCATGGTGCCCAGGGCGAGACGGCTGACGCGCAAACCGGAACGGCCGAGGGTGAAATACTGATCGAGTGACATAGCAGAACTCCGTAGGTGGAAGACGGATTCAGTCTGCGCCGGGCGATCCTGTTGAAAAACCATCTGTAACTTGATGCATTATAAAGCTGTACTAACTAATAACCGAGAAGGCTCATGCGAGACGATTACGCCCTGCGCGCTTTCCGCGCGATTGCCGAACACGGCAGCTTTACCCGCGCCGCAGCCGCCCTCGACGTGACGGCTTCGGCCCTCAGCCAGACCCTGCAGCAGCTTGAAACTCAGCTCGGCACGCGCCTGTTACAGCGCACAACGCGCCGTGTGGGACTGACGGAAGCGGGTGGCGACTTGCTCAAGCGCATCGCACCCGCGCTTACCGAACTGGATCGGGCGATGGACGAGACCCGTCAGCACGGCGATCGCGCGCGCGGAACGCTCAGATTGACCGTTCCCTCCGACGTGTCGCAATGGATGATTGAACCGATGCTCGCCGAATTCATGGCGCGATGGCCCGATGTGCGGCTGGATATTCATGTCGACAACAGCCTTACCGATCTGGTTGGCGAAAGCTTCGACGCGGGCATACGTCTGGGCGAACGAGTGGAACGCGACATGGTTGCGGTGCCGATCAGCGGACCGATGCGCTCCGTAGTGGTCGCTTCGCCCGCTTATTTCAAACGTTACGGCCGCCCAGAAAATCCGAAAGATCTTCAAAACCACAACTGCATAAAATTTCGCCTACCCAGCAGCGGCGCCATTTATCGCTGGGAATTCGCACATCGCAGCGGTGCGCAAAAAGGAAGTTGGTATGAGATAGCCGTTGACGGGAGCCTTACCGTCAACGACTTCTCGTTGGCCCTGCGCGCTGCCGAAGACGGCATTGGCATGACGTACCTGCTCGACATGAGCACGCGCGCGGTGATCGATGCCGGTCGACTCGAGTGCGTGCTTGAGCCCTGGCTGCCGCCGTTTGAAGGCTTATACCTGTACTACCCGAGCCGGTTCCAGGTTCCGCCAAAACTGCGCGTATTTATCGACTTTGTTCGCGAATGGGGTACTCGTGCAGCGGCTCCGAAGAGCCGCTCCAACGAGAGATGAAGCGCCGATCAGTGATAGCGCCAATAACCACCCACCCAAACGTGGCCGGTTGCGTAATAGCCGGGCACCCAAACGCGGGCAGGACGAGCCGGAACAACAATGCAACCTGTTTGGGCGAGCGTGCCACCCACTATGGCAAGCGCGAACAGGAAGATGGAAAGATAACGACGCATGGCAAATCTCCTCGTGAGTTGGAACTCAAGTCGGAGAACGCATCCTCGATTCTTTGCGATGACCGTAGAAACCTGAACTGATGCCGATGGTTCAGCCCCAGCGTCAGGCATGTGAAAGCTGTTAAGTGCAAGAACGACGCGCGTGCACGGGTGTCAACGCTAAAGCAAACGCGTGCGTTGCCGTTACTTTGTATGTGTTCATCCGCGGGGCGGTAGTGTGCGCGGCGGTTGTTTCAAAAATTACGCATTCTCTACGCGAACGACGAAATCTTTTATCCGATTTCTATTCAGCAATGTGCATGATTCGCACCGCGCAAAACACACACATAACCATAGAGCGCGCTTCTTCGATATCTGGCAATTTCACATGGCGATGTTCAGCAGGCTTGCAGCCGGAGGCCGCCGACGCGAGGCAGCGGGCAGCAGCCTTTCGGTGGTCCGGCTCCGGCTGCAAACCTGCTGAACATCACGCTGTTGTTATCAATCAACCCGCGGCCAGATGTGCCATGGCCGTGCGGTATCGCGCGGCAATGCGTTCTTCGTCGCGATGATGGAAGTCGCGCACGACCCACTGGCCACCGGTCATGACGTGACGTACCAGCGGCGTGTTGCCGGCAAACAAGAAACTATCCATCGCCGAACGATTGTCGCGCGCAGCCAGCAACGGCGAATCGTTATTGAGCACGAAGAAATCGGCCCGTTTGCCTTCGCTTAGATCGCCGATCGCAAGATCCGCCGCTTGAGCTCCGCCCCGCAGGGCTGCGCGCCACAATGTCTCACCGACGCTGTCGCCCGCATGGCGTGCAGCGACATTGCGATGCCGTGTCAGCAGGCGTTGCCCGTATTCAAGCCAACGCAACTCTTCCACCGGAGAGATGGAGATGTGCGAGTCCGATCCGATACCGAGCACCCCCTTCGCATCGAGATAACGCGCTAGAGGAAACAGTCCATCGCCCAAATTCGCCTCTGTCGTGGGACACAAACCGGCGACCGCGCCGCTACGCGCGATCTGCGCCGTCTCCGCTTCGGTGAGATGCGTGGCATGCACCAGACACCAGCGTTTGTCGACGTTTGCATGGTCATACAACCACTCGACCGGCCGCGCACCGCGCGTGGCGAGACAGTCTTGCACTTCGCCGATCTGCTCGGCGATATGGATGTGTATCGGGCCAGTCTTCAGCGCTTCGTGCTCAACGACACCGCGCCATGACTGCTCGGGAATCGCACGCAAGGAATGCAGCGCTACGCCGACGCGCAAGTCATCGCGTTCAAGTTTGCGCAACGATGCCAGCACGCGAAGATAACTCTCCACATCGTGACCAAACCGGCGCTGACGTGGCGATAGCGGGCGACCGTCGAAACCGCCGCTCATGTACAGCACCGGCAGCAAGGTCAGTGCGATGCCTGCTTCGCGTGCCGCTTCGATCAACGCAAGCGACATCGCTTCGGCTTGCGCGTAAGGCGTGCCATCCGGTTGATGATGCAAATAGTGAAACTCGCAAACCTGCGTGTAACCCGCCTTGAGCATCTCCACATACAACTGCGCGGCAATGGCCTGCAAGGTGTCGGGATTAATGCGCGCGGCGAAGCCATACATCGTTTCGCGCCAGGTCCAGAAGGAATCGTCACCGGGACCGCGACGCTCGGCGAGACCCGCCATCGCACGCTGGAATGCATGCGAATGCAGATTCGGCATGCCGGGCAATACCCATCCGTCGAGCAGTTGCTCGGAACCGCCACCGGACTCACCAATCCAACCATGGTCGTCGACGACAAACGCGGCGTCGGAGCGCCATCCGTTGTCGCGCCAGAGTTGGCGTGCTTTAAAGGTATGGGCCACTGCCGAATCGCTCATGAACAATCTCCATAGGGCCTGCGCAGTTTACCGGTTCGCTCGCATCGGCTTCACCTTGTCTGGGAAAAAATGACCGAATGGCCAAGAAAAGCGAAATATCGCCCAAGTTGACCTTGCGGCAAGCCACGCCCCAGGACGTTCCCGCACTCGTAGACCTTACCGCGCGCATCTACACGGCTGAGTGGGGGCATTCGGCGGAAATGCTGCGATCCCAGCAGACACATTTTCCCGAAGGTCAGTTCGTCGTCGAATACGAAGGCAACATCGTCGGCTACTGCGCGACGTTCCGTATCGACGAATCCGTGGCGTTGAAACCGCATACGTGGATGCAGATTACGGGCGGCGGCATGGCGTCGCGCCACAACCCGGACGGCAACTGGTTGTATGGCATGGAAGTGGTAGTGCATCCCGATTATCGCGGCATGCGAATCGGCCAGCGCCTTTATCAAGCACGCAAGCGCTTGTGCAACGACTTGAAGTTGCGCGGCATCACCTTCGGCGGACGCATTCCCGGCCTTGCTCGGCACATTCAACGGTATGGAAGTCCGGAAGCGTATGTTCAAGCGATTGTCGAAGGTCATCGGCGCGATCCCACGCTGAGCTTTCAGTTGGCGAATGATTTCGAAATCATCGGCCTGTTACGCGCTTACGTTCCGACGGATTACGATTCGCTCGGCTATGCCGCGCACCTGGTGTGGCGTAATCCCGCGCTACTGGATCAGCCGGACATTCCGGCCATCAAATCGACACGCAACCTGCCCCATTCGGTACGCGTGGCAACGGTGCAGTATATGCAGCGCCGTATCAAGTCGTTCGAGGAATTCGCGACGCACGTCGAATACTTCACCGACATTGCGGCGGATTACAACGCCGATTTCGTCACCTTTCCCGAAATGATTACGCTGCAGCTGCTGTCGATCGAGAACGAGGAGTTGTCTCCCGTCAATACGATACGCAAGCTCAGTCACTACACGCCGCAAGTCAAAGAGCTTTTCACGCATTTGGCGGTGCATTACAACATCAATATCATCGCCGGCTCGCATCCGACCGAGCAGCAAAATGGCGACATCCACAATGTCTGCTATGTGTGCCTGCGCGATGGTTCGCTACACGAACGCGAGAAAATTCACCCCACGCCCAGCGAAAGAATCACGTGGAATGTCACCGGTGGCGACACCGCGGCCACGGTACAGACCGACTGCGGCCCCATTGGCGTGATGATCTGCTACGACTCGGAATTCCCGGAAGTCGCGCGGCATCTGGTCGACCAGGGTGCGTTGATGTTGTTTGTGCCGTTCTGTACCGACGTGCGCGAAGGCTATCTGCGCGTTCGCTATTGTGCACAGGCTCGTGCCGTCGAAAACCAGTGCTACGTGATTCTCTCAGGCAATGTCGGCAACCTGCCCGGTGTCAACAACTTCGATATCCAATACGGTCAAAGCTGCATCCTCACGCCCAGCGACTTTCCTTTCGCGCGCGATGGCGTTGCGGCCGATTCCACGCCGAACATCGAAACGGTGTTGTTCGCCGACCTACGCCTGGAGAGCCTTGCAATGGCGCGCAATGCCGGTGCCGTGCAGAACCTCAAGGACCGGCGCTTCGACCTCTACGAAACACGCTGGTTGACGCGGCCTCGCTGACTTGCAGGCTCCTCTCCTCACAAGGGGAGAGGAAGCGCAAGGCATCTGCCATAATCGGCGCATGTCCGAGTCTCCCGCACAGCCACCCAAAGCCTCGAATCCACGACTGCGCGCCGTGCTTGGTCACGAATTTTTTGCTCCCTATCAATGGAAGCGCCGCATCGCCTTATGGAGCGGCGCCATCCTGGTTGCACTGGCCGCGATTCTGTTTGCCAAGGCTAGCGACTGGGCCTATGCGTTGTTCCAGAAGATCGTGGCGCACGGCATCTGGATTCCGTTGATCATGACGCCCGCCGTATTCGGCTTGTTGTCATGGGCAACCGAAGGCCGGTTGCGTGCCGCACGTGGCAGCGGCATTCCGCAGGCGATTGCCTCCATCCACATCGAGGATGAAACGTTTCGCACGCGCATGCTGGCGCTGCCGATTGCCGCCAGCAAAATGGTGCTGACGCTGGTTGCGCTTGCCGTAGGTGCATCGATTGGCCGCGAAGGTCCGACCGTGCACGTCGGCGCAGGCTTGTTCTACTCGCTGGGAAGAAGGTTTGGCTTCTCGGATCCCAAGGCGATCTCGCGCTTTATTCTCGCCGGTGGTGCCGCAGGTATCGCGGCCGCGTTCAATACGCCGTTGGCCGGTGTGGTGTTCGCCATCGAAGAACTGGCCGGAACGTTCGAGCACCGCTTCAGCGGCTTATTGCTGACCGCCGTGATCGTGGGCGGCGTCGTGTCGCTCGGTATTACCGGCAACTATGCCTACTTCGGCACGGTGCAAACCAGCCTGCCGCTGGGGCATGCATGGTTGGCTGTATTGGAATGCGGACTCGTCGGTGGTTTGTTGGGTGGCCTGTTTGCCCGGCTGATTCTGCTGAGTCGCCACGGACCACTCGCTGCGATTGGCCGATTGCGCGAACGCAATCCGGTTCTGTTCGCCGTGGGTTGCGGACTTGCACTGGCATTGCTTGGCGTGTATTCGCATAACGACGTGTACGGCACGGGCTACGCACAAGCGCGCGCCTTCGTGCAGGAAGCACCTGTCACGCCGGGCCACGGTTTCGGCATCGTCAAGCTGCTTGCCAACGTGGTTTCCTATTGGGCCGGTATTCCCGGCGGCATTTTTTCGCCGGCCTTGGCGGTGGGCGCAGGCATTGGCCACAACATCGCTTACTTCCTGCCGCATGCGCCGGAAGCCGCGGTGGTGCTGCTGGGCATGAGTGCTTATCTCTCCGGCGTGACCGGTGCTCCGCTAACATCGGCCGTGATTGCGATGGAACTGACGAACAATCAGGACATGGTGATTCCGATCATGGCGGCTTGCCTGCTGGCGCGCGCTGCGGCATCGATCTTCTGCCCCACGCCGGTGTACAAGGATTTCGCCGAACGCTTGATCCAGGATTTCGAGCAGCAACAGGCGCAGCGCGCTGCCGCCGAGGAGCAGTACAAACCGTCACCGGTAAGTGGCGACGTGGGTCCGACCAGCGCTTACGGCGAACCCGTCGCGCCTATCGATCTACCCGACGAAAAGCCTGAGCCATGAACTGGGATTTGCTGCTGACGAATGCATCGCTCGCCACCTTTGTCGGCGAAGCCAGCCACGGACTGCTTACCGACGCCGCGATTGCCTGTCAGGACGGCCGCATCGTCTGGCTCGGCGCGATGCGCGATCTTCCTTCGGCTTCCGCCGCAACAGCGGTAGAAGTTCATGATCTCGATGGCGCGCTGGTCACACCGGGATTGATCGACTGCCACACGCATCTGGTCTTTGGCGGCGATCGTGCGCAGGAATTCGACCTGCGTCTGAATGGCGCGAGTTACGAAGAGATTGCGCGCGCAGGCGGCGGCATCGTGTCGACGGTACGCGCAACCCGTCATGCGAGCGAAGACGAACTCTTCGCGCAATCGCTACCGCGTGCTCGCTCGTTGTTGGCCGATGGCGTCACCACGCTGGAAGTCAAATCCGGCTACGGACTGGAGCTGGAATCGGAGCGGCGCATGTTGCGCGTGGCGCGGCGCCTGGGTGAAGCGCTGGGCATCCATGTCCAGACCAGCTTTCTCGGGCTGCATGCGATTCCACCGGAATACAAGGATCGCCGCGATGACTACGTTTCACTCGTCTGCGACGAACTGCTACCCCCGCTAGCGAACGAAGGCCTGGTCGATGCCGTGGATGCGTTCTGCGAAGGCATCGGTTTCACGCGCGCCGAAACAGAGCGCGTGTTCGAGCATGCGCGCCTGCTTGGCTTGCGGGTGAAGCTGCACGCCGAACAGTTATCGGATCTGGACGGTGCCGCGCTGGTCGCCGAATACGGTGGATTGTCCGCCGACCATCTCGAATACCTGAGCGATTCGGGTATTCAGGCGATGGCGCGTGCCGGTACGGTTGCCGTACTTTTGCCCGGCGCTTTCTATGCGCTGCGCGAAACCAAGCTTCCGCCAATCGACGCACTGCGCTCGCACGGCGTTCCGATGGCGATTGCGACCGATTGCAATCCAGGTACCTCGCCGCTTCTGTCCTTGCGACTGGCGGCGAACATGGCGTGCACGTTGTTCAGGCTGACGCCTGAAGAAGCGTTGCGCGGCATTACGGTAAATGCCGCACGCGCTCTGGGTTTATCCGATCGCGGCACGTTGGCAGCTGGAAAGCGCGCCGATCTCGTCGTTTGGAATGCCAGGCAACCGGCGGAATTGTGTTACTGGATCGGCGGCGGTCTGGTGCGGCAGGTATGGATCGGCGGCATGCCGAAGTAATCACAGCGTTTCGAATTCGCGCGCGATCCATGAGAGCTGGTAAATAACGCCCGCTACCGCGAAGAGTTCATGAAAGCGTGGCCGCCGCGTCCAGATGGCGACAAGACACAACACGATGTATGCGCCATTGCGTATCGCGTATTCCGTACCGAAGCTGCGCAGATAATCGGGTCCTTTCACCCAGGTGTCGGCATAGTCGATCACATACGTCACGGCGAGCGTGCCGAAGAACCAGGCGCGGCGGGAATAATAGTAGTCCCGATAATCTCTATAACCGGCGATTTGTTCGGGAAAGATCAGCGCACACAGCAGATACAACAGCAGCGCATAGATCACCACGAACATGTACAAGTTGAAACTCCACTGCTGCAACGACGCGAGCCGGAATTCCCACCACCAGAAATGCAGCAGGAAAAGAAACATGGAGAACGCCCAGACCAGGTGCACCCAGTAGATGCCGGTCTGTTTGGGGTGCTCGACGATGCGCGCGGCGTGACGCAGCAGGTGTGTCAGCGCAAGACCGACGATCATGCCCATCAGCACGCGTACGTGCAGATAGATATCGACTTCCGGTAACGCGCTGGGTGCGGGCACCGCCATATCGATCCTCTCCCCGCCACGAGATTTGGCGGCGTGAGTGTAGTGCGAAGGCCTGTCCCCGGATAATGAAAAGCCCCCGGCTAGCGGGGGCTTTTAGGACGCCGGGCTGGGAAGCTCAGGCCGACTTTTTCTTCGGAGCGGCTTTCTTGACGGCTGCCGGCTTGGTCACGGTCGGCTTGGCACCGGCCACGGCGGGCTGCGCCGAGGAGTGCGCGCGCGTGTTGCCGTAGCTGCCACGGTAGGTCTTGCCGCGACGGGTTTTACGATCACCCTTACCCATAAGAACTCCTTGAAGCGTAATGCTGTGGACGGTCAACCATCCTAGCAGCGGCGCCCTCAAGCGCCAAGGGCGCCCTTAGTGGGGGTGATGAGCATTGCAGCCGGGGTCGCCGTCGGGGCAGTCGCCCAGGTCGATCTGGACGGTGGTATGGCGGATGCCGAAGCGCTCCTGCAGGGTGCGATTCACGGCAGCCAGCACGCGTGCGCCGTCATTGTGATCGTGCAGCTCGAGGTGCAGCGTCGCCATGCGCGAGCCGGAGGCGAGCTGCCACACATGCAGGTGGTGCACATCGCGAATGGATATATCGACGGTTCGAAGCACGGTTTCGACTTCCTGCGGGTCCATGCCCTCAGGCACACCTTCGAGCAGGATGTGCGTCGAACGGCGCAGCAGCTGCCACGCGCTGTGCAAAATCAACAGCGACACCAGCAACGACAGCACCGGGTCGGCCCAATTCCAGCCCATCCAGCGAACCGCCAGTGCGGCAAGCACGGCACCCACGGAACCCAGAAGATCGCCCAGCACGTGCAACGTCGCTGCGCCGAGGTTCACGTCATCGTGGGCATGCCCATGCAGAGTGCGCAGCACGATCAAATTGACGATCAAGCCAACGATCGCAACACCAAGCATCACGCCGGAGAGAATCTCGACCGGCTTGAACAGTCGCGTGATGGCTTCGTACGCAATAAACCCGACCAGTACAAACTGCGTGAGCGCATTGACGAAACCAGCCAGCACTTCCAGACGCCCGTAGCCATAGGTACGACGCGCATCCGCCGGACGCAACGCCAGGCGCACGGCGAAAAAAGCCAGTGCAAGCGCCAGCGAATCGACCAGCATATGCCCCGCATCGGCTAGCAGTGCCAGCGATCCCGACCACAAGCCGCCAACCACTTCGGCGACCATCATGCCGGTGGTGAGCACGAACGCGAACAGCAACTTGCGCTCGCGGCCCGTCGCCCTCGTTACTTCCTGAGGGTGATCGTGATGCTCGCAGGCGTGGCTATGCGCGTGATTCATTCAATAATGCTAGGAAGCATCGCCGCCGTTACACAATCACCGCACGCTCAATGCGCGCAGTGCGGGCCGTGTACATGGCCAAGCTGACGATCGAATCGAAGATTGACGAAGTGAGCACTGGCAACCAGCAAACCACCGCAAGTGACCAGCACGCTGTGCAGGATGATCGAATAGTTTTCGGCAAAGGTGACGCCCATCACCAGCAGCGCCAAGCCTGGAAACGCCAATCGAAGCGGTAGCGAACGATGATGACGGCGGTAGCCATTGACGAGCGCAAACAGCGCAAGCGCACTGGCACACAGCACAAAGCCCCGCTCAAACGCGTGATCGGCGAGAAAGCTCAACCCAAGCAAGGGAAGAATCGCCAGAACAAACGGCAGCAACGCGCAGTGAATGGCGCAGAGAAATGACGCGGTGGCACCGACTCTGTCGGCGAAGTTCCACCAGCGGGTCGGGGGCGGCGTTGGCGTGGAATCCATGTGGGACTACACCATGCAGGGGTTAGCCGAGGGGCGGCATCGTTTTGATACAATATAACATCAACTGGCCGCACGCAAGCGACCGGGTTCAGGGTGGCAGATAACAGGTGAAATCAGGCTTTGCGGCAGTCTTTGCAGATGCCGTGCACTTCCAGCGTCTGCGCCTGCGGACGAAAGCCGAAGGCCTTGGCCTGCGCTTCGATGAGGTCGGCCACCCGCTCATCGCACACTTCTTGCGCACTGGAGCAGACGTCGCAAATCAGGAACGGCACCTGGTGCGCTTCGGCCGGGTGATGGCACGACACGAACGCATTGATCGATTCCAGCTTGTGAATGAAGCCATGCTCAAGCAGGAAATCGAGTGCGCGATAAACCGTGGGCGGCGCCGCATTACCGTGGCGTTCGCGCAGGTGATCGAGCAAGTCGTACGCCTTGACCGGCTTGCCGGCAGCCGCGATGAGTTCCAGCACTTCCTTGCGCAGTGGCGTAAGACGCAGGCCGCGTTCTTCGCTGGCATGCTCCACCGCCGCGACGAACTCCTTCGGACCGTCGTGGTGATGATGGACGTGCGCTTTGACGGACTGACTGTCACTCAACGGATTCACCTCGGTTTCGATAATACACCCCCGCGGTTGAACATTAGCGCGGCAGCGGCGGCGGCTTCGCCGATTTGGGGATGAGCAGGACAATAATCCAGCCGATCGGCCCCAGTGTCAGCGCCCAGACGATACCGGCCATCGTTCGACCCCGCCACCAGCCCAGCAACGCGCCGACGGCAACGAAAACCACACTCCACCAGAACAGCGCGGCCATGGGCAGCATGTTCATCAGGTTCATGAAGATGTGAAGGGACGCGTCGGGCGAACTCATATCGACGCCCTGCGTTGCCTTGGCAATCAGCTCATCCATTATGCTTCTCGATACGAGCGCAGCGCGCGCGACTGGACCAATGCTCGGCATTCTGGCCTAGAAGACCGCTGACGTGCAGTGTCGCAGTCGTCGGTGCGCGCTTGTGGTTGCACCATCACTCTCAGGAATCTTCCATCCGCATGTGGAACATCGCCTCGAATTTTCCGGAACTGTTGGCGGCCCGCTATCAACTCGGCCCGATCTACGGCAGTGAAGATATCTGCACATTGCTCTACAGCCTGGTACGCAGGGAAAGACCGGAAGTCGTCGTGGAACTTGGCACCGGCATGGGCGTGACTACTGCCTGGATTGCCGCCGCGATGAAAGAGAACGGTGTCGGCACCCTCTATACCTACGACAACGGCAGCCATTTCCAGGTGCCCGACGTCAGGAACTTCCTTGCCGTATCGCCTACCGGTCCCATCGAATCGCTGGGCCGGATTGCCAAACAGGGAACGTACGAGGAATTTGTGCTTTCGCTGCTCGACCTATGCGATGTACGCGAACATGTCGTCTTCAGGAAAACCGACATCGACCTCGACAACCCCACCAGTTTGACGGCTGATTTCGAGCACAAGCCGATCGACCTTCTGTTTTCCGATTACATGCATTCGCCTGACTTTGTGCATAACATCGTACGTGCTTTTCTGCCGCGCATGGCGAGCACATCATCGATTTTCATCGACAGCGCTTCGTCGCATGTGCCGTCGTTCCTGACGCTTGAACGCATGATCGAATGCTTCAACGAACAGAAAATTCCCAAGCGCATCGTGCAGGGAATGAGCGAGAGCGATGTGTCGATCACGCGGCAGCTTCTGTCGGAATCGCGGTTCCGGCTGATGCATCTGATGGAAAAGCGTGACCGCGCGCAGAACAGCACCTCATGGATACGCATCGAACCCGTCGACACGCTACCGCCAGTGACTTCGTTCTTTCATTGACGGTACCGACGTCGATGCTCGGACCAGAGCATCGATCACCCAAGCTCTGCAGTGATTAGCTGCTCGCCAACGCTATCGCGTCATCGATGCGTTTCAGCGCTTCCTCGCGACCCGTCAGATAAATCGTGTGATCGATCGACGGCGAGACTTGCGTGCCAGTCATCGCCACGCGCAACGGCTGCGCGATTTTGCCCATGCCCACGTCGAGTTTGGCAGCAACCTGCTCGATCACCTGATGAATCGGCTCCGGCTTCCATTCGCAGCTGGCAAGCAACTCGCGGGATGCCTGTAGCACCTGCACGGCGCTGTCGTTCTTCAGATGCTTGGCGACGGCCTTGTCATCCCACTCGGTGATCGGGCCGTACCAGATCTTCGCGCGCTCGGCCATTTCCTTCAGCGTATGCACGCGATCGCGCAGCGCGACAATCACATCGGCGGGTGCGGGGCCTTTGCCGATATCGATGCCTGCGCGATCAAGATGCCAGGTGAATTCAGGGACCAGCGCTTGCGGATCGTCGCTCTTCAGATAATGCTGGTTGAGCCATAGCAGCTTTTCGGTATCGAAACGCGACGCGGCCTTGTTGACGTCGGCGACGTCGAACAGCTTCACCATTTCCTCGCGCGAGAAAATTTCCTGATCGCCGTGCGACCAACCCAGACGTACGAGGTAGTTGAGGATCGCGTGCGGGAGGAAGCCGTTATCGCGATATTCCATCACGCTCACCGAGTTGGTGCGCTTGGACAGCTTCTTGCCTTCCTTGTCCAGAATCATCGGCAAGTGCGCGAACTCCGGCACCGTCGCACCGAGCGCGTGATAGATGTTGATCTGACGCGGCGTGTTATTGACGTGGTCATCGCCGCGAATCACTTCGGTGATACCCATGTCGATGTCGTCGACAACCACGGCGAAGTTGTAGGTCGGCCAGCCGTCCGAACGGAAGATCACCAGATCGTCCAGTTCCGCGTTGGCCCACTCCACCCTGCCCTTGACCTTGTCGTCGAACACGACCGTGCCTTCGAGCGGATTCTTGAAGCGGATCACGCGATTCGGATCGTCGCGATAGGGCTCGTTGCGATCACGGTAGTAGCCGTTGTAGCGAGGCTTCTCGCCACGCGCCATCGCCGCTTCGCGCATGGCTTCGATTTCGTCCTTGGACTCGTAGGCGTAATACGCCTTGCCGGTCTCCAGCAGCACGTCGGCGACCTGCTTGTAACGCGCCAGGCGTTGGGTCTGATAGATCGGCGCGTCGTCCGCGCTCAGATCCAGCCATTGCATGGCGTCGATGATCGCTTTTACGGCTTCGTCGGTCGAACGCTCGCGGTCGGTGTCCTCGATGCGCAACAGGAATTCGCCACCCCGGCGGCGCGACTCCAGCCAGCAGTACAACGCGGTGCGTGCGCCACCGATGTGCAGGAAACCGGTGGGGCTGGGAGCGAAACGAGTGCGGACGGTCATGGATTCGGTCGAGGCGCGATGCGGGATCGGTCATTTTAGCCGATTCGTGGCCCCAGCCTTCATCTGGCCCTCCCCCTATGGAGAGGGCCTTGTCGCGCGCGCTTATTTGACGTGTACGGTGACGACCTTCGACACCAGCGCCGGGTCGAACGGGATGTGGTTGAGATCGCCCAGCTCCAGCTGCAAGGTATGCGTACCCGGCTTCAACGTTACGGTGGCTTCGGTCTGGCCACCGCCGAAGTGCACGTGCTGCTCGTCCTTGGGAATCGGCTGCCCGGCGGCGGGCAGATCTTTGACGTCGATCAGCAAATGATGATGCCCGGTGTTCTCATGGGCGACGCCAGCAGGTGCGACACCCATGCCCTTCAATCCGAACCGCACAGTGAAAGTCTGCGGAACCGTGGCACCGTCCTGCGGCGAAATGATGTAGACCTGCGCACCGGCAGTGGCTTTGGTTACTGGCAAAGTGGGGGCATCCGCCGCCAGCACGGAGCCGGCAGATGCAACTAGCGCTAACGTGAATAGCAGACGTTTCATCGGCGTGTCTCCTGGTCCAGGGAAATGCAAATCTAGCCCAGTTGCAGCCGCTCGGCGACGTTTCCACGTTTGGTAACACGCGTAACCCCAGTGTCACGTGCCCGCCACGTCTACGAAACGACGCAAGCGCAAGCTGCCGCCGTACAAGACGAGGATGCGCCATGCGTATCGGCATCATCAGCGAGACGTATCCGCCGGAAATCAACGGTGTCGCACTCACCGTTCATGGTCTGGCGACCGGTCTGGCCTTACGCGGCCACGAGATCGATCTCATCCGTCCGCGCCAGACGGTGAGCCACGTCGACGAACCCGGTATCCATGCACTCGAAACACGCGGCGCAGCACTGCCCCGCTATCCGGGTTTGCGTTTCGGCCTTCCAGCACCGCGTACGTTGCGCAAGCGCTGGATGGAACACCGTCCCGACGTCATCTATGTCGCAACCGAAGGTCCATTGGGCCGTTCGGCTGTAAAAACCGCCGTGCGACTGGGCATTCCGGTAGCTACCGGTTTTCATACCCGCTTCGACACCTACGCCAATCACTATGGTGTGGGTTTTCTCACACCGGTCGTACATCGCTACCTGAGCCGTTTCCACAGCCGCGCCAACGTCACGCTGGTGCCAACCGAAGCGCTCGCCCAGGAACTCACGGCGATGGGCGTGGACCACGCGCGCCTGCTGCGCCGCGCCGTCGACACGAAACAGTTTAGCCCCGCCAAGCGCGACGCATCGTTGCGCGCAAGCTGGGGTGTGGATGCGGATACGCCGGTGGTGCTTTATGTCGGCCGCATCGCACCGGAGAAAAATCTGGACCTGGCAGTGGATACGTTCCGCGCCATCCAGAAAGTATCGCCTAACGCGCGTTATGTGTGGGTGGGCGATGGCCCGGCTCGCGCAGGCCTGCAGGAAGCGCATCCGGACTTCATCTTCGTCGGCATGAAGCGCGACGAAATGCTCGCAGCCCATTACGCCAGCGCGGACATGTTCTCGTTCCCGAGTCTGAGCGAAACCTTCGGCAACGTGATTCTGGAAGCGCTCGCTTCCGGCTTGCCGGTGGTGGCTTACAACGAAGGCGCTGCGCGCGAGCATCTGTTTGATGACGTGAATGGTTACCGGATCGAATCCGGTAATGCCAAAGCGTTTACCGCCGCCGCCGTGAAGCTGGCCGGCGATGTCGCACTGATCCGCAAGATGGGAGCTGCTGCTGAAGAGAGCATGGCGCGCCTGTCGCCGGAAGCAGTGATCCGCGAATTCGAAACCCTGTTGCGCGAACTGGTCGAGGAGAATGTGCATGAGCGCCATGTCACCATCGCACCTGCCTGACCCAGTCGCTCTTCCGCGCCATGCGTTTGATCGACGCATGTGCATTGCCGCCAATCGTTGGGGCGCGCGGCACGCAGTGGGGATGTTCTTTGGCATTATCAGTCGCCTAGGCGACGGCATTTTCTGGTACGCCTTGATGGCGGCCCTCGTACTCATCGATGGCAAGCGTGGTCTGGAAGCGGCCGCGCACATGGCCGTGACCGGCCTGGTCGCACTGGGCTTGTACCGCATCCTGAAGCGCTGGACGCGTCGCCCGCGTCCGTTCCGCACCTGCCCCGGCGTGATTGCACACGTGCCGCCGCTGGACGAATTCAGTTTTCCGTCGGGACACACGCTGCAGGCGGTGGGTTTCACCATCGTCGCGCTGGCGTGGTATCCGGTGCTTGCACCGCTGTTGCTGACGTTCACTGCGCTGGTTGCCGCATCGCGCGTGATTCTCGGCTTGCACTACCCGAGCGATGTCCTTGCCGCCATGGTTGTTGGCAGTGGCCTCGGCGCGCTGTCGTTGTGGCTGGTGCACAGCGCGCCGATGCTGTTCGTCTGATTGCATTGATCAATCGCTGCGCATCGCGTCGCGACGTACTTTGACTTCAACGACATAGCGCATCTATCCACAGGCTCTACCGGATACTTTCCACAATCGCTGTGGAAAAGTGCGCGCACTTGTTGCGCAAACATTTACCACTGCGTGCCAAGTGGTTGATCGCGCAACTCAGAGTTCGGGTTGTCCACAGGCTTTTCCAAGCTACATCCACATTTGCTGTGGAAAAGATTTTTGTTGCCGCTGCATCAAACATTCTTAGATGCAAAAGCAACAATGCCGCCCGAAGGCGGCATTGAATGGACTGGACATGCGAAGTGTTTTATGCGGCGCGCGGGACTTTGCGCAGAATGTTCAACACATCGGACAGCTTGTCGCGCATCTGGCGCCGATCCACGATCATGTCGATGGCACCGTGATCAAGCAGGAATTCCGAACGCTGAAAACCTTCCGGCAATGTCTCGCGCACGGTTTGCTCGATCACGCGCGGACCGGCGAAACCGATCAGCGCTTTCGGTTCGGCAACGTTGATATCGCCCAACATGCCAAGACTTGCCGACACGCCACCGGTGGTGGGATGCGTCAGCACGCTGATGTATGGCACGCCGGCTTCGCGCAAACGCGCCAGCGCAGCAGACGTCTTGGCCATCTGCATCAGCGAGAACAGCGCTTCCTGCATGCGCGCACCGCCGGTCGCGGAGAAGCACACCAGTGCACTGCGCTCGGCGAGTGCCTGTTCCGCGGCGCGCGTGAACTTCTCGCCGACGACCGAGCCCATCGAGCCACCCATGTAGGAGAACTCGAACGCGACGGCCATCAGCGGGCGATCCTTGAGCTTGCCGCTCATCGCGATCAGCGCATCTTTTTCGCCGGTGGATTTCTGCGCGGCGACAATGCGATCGCGATACTTCTTGGAATCGCGGAATTTCAGCGGATCGCTGGGCTCCATACTGGCCCAGTGTTCCTTCGTGCTGCCTTCATCGAGGAAAGCCAGCAAACGCTCGCGTGCACCGATGGCGTGATGATGATTGCACTTGGGGCACACCATCAGACTGCGCTCCAGCTCCGGCTTGTAGAGCACGGCGCCGCAGCCGGCACATTTTTCCCACACACCCTCGGGTACTTTGCCTTTGCCGCCGGGCGGACCTGGCGTCCGCACCCGCGGTGTCATTATTTTTTGCAGCCAATTCATAGAAACCTCAATCCTGAACCCGGCGGCCCTCGACCATCGGGACTTCAATGGGGGCGCTTTCGTCCAACGTCCAGTCCCTCACAAACGGAAGGGCCATGGAAAGGGCTTTGCCCTATCCGTCGTACGTGTGACCGCGCCAATGCGCGCGCGTTCCTTTACATGCGCCCGCGATGGTCATTCACCCCGCCCATCCCCTCCTCAAGGGAAAGCAAGCATTACGGCGCGTCCAGCGCGGCGCGGATGGGGCCGAGAAAGCCTTGCACCCTTGCCGCGATATCCTGCGCCGTAGTCGCGCCTTCCAGGCGTTCGACCAGTGCACTGCCAATCACTACCGCATCCGCAAAGCCAGCGATGGCTTTGGCACTCTGCGCATCCTTGACGCCAAAACCTACCGCGACCGGCGCGTTCGCATGAGATCGGATATCGGCCACGCGTGCGGCGATGTCCTGCGTACTCAAGCGTCCTGCCCCGGTGATGCCGGCGAACGATACATAGTACAGGAAACCGTCGGCGGCCTCGCATAACGCAGCCATACGCGCGGGTGCGGTGGTGGGTGCCGCAAGCAGAATCTGCTGCAGACCCGCTTTGCGTAACGGTTCGAGCACCGCCGCTTCTTCAAGCGGGCAATCGACTAGCAGCACACCATCTGCGCCGGCTACCACCGCTTCGTTGGCGAAGCGTTCGTAGCCGTGGATTTCGACGGGGTTGAGGTATCCCATCAGCACAATGGGCGTCTCGTTGTCGCGTTGCCGGAATGCAGCGACCCACGCCAGCACATCGGCCAATCCAACGCCTTTGGCAATGGCACGTTCGCTGGCGTGCTGGATCACCGGGCCATCGGCCATCGGATCGGAAAACGGTACGCCCAGTTCGATCAGATCCGCACCTGCATCGACCAACGCGTGCATCAGCGCAACGTGGTGTTCGGGTGCCGGATCGCCGGCGGTGACGAAAGGAATCAGGCCTGTGCGACCTGCTGATTTCAGCGCAGCAAAACGACGATCGATGCGACTCATACCTGCACTCCTTCGCGCGCTGCAATCGTGTGGACGTCTTTGTCGCCGCGCCCGGAAAGGTTGCACAGCACGATGCCGTCTTTCGGCAGCTCGCGCGCCAGTTTCATCGCTTGGGCAACCGCGTGGCTGGATTCGAGTGCAGCGAGAATGCCTTCGGTTCGTGCAAGCAAGTGGAAAGCTTCCAGCGCTTCGTCATCGGTCACGCCAACGTATTCGGCACGTCCCGCATCTTTCAGGAACGCATGCTCGGGGCCGACACCCGGGTAATCCAATCCCGCGGAAACCGAATGCGTTTCGGTAATCTGACCATTGTCGTCGCACAACACATAGGTGCGATTGCCGTGCAGTACGCCGGGACGTCCTGCCGCAAGCGATGCGGCGTGATGGCCCGTCGCGATACCCTCGCCCGCCGCTTCCGCACCGACCATGCGTACGCTGCTGTCGTTGAGAAACGCGTGGAACAAGCCGATCGCGTTCGAACCGCCGCCAACGCACGCCGTCAGCACATCAGGCAGACGACCATATTGCTCCAGCATCTGCGCGCGCGCTTCGCGTCCCACGATGGCGTTGAAATCGCGCACCATCATCGGATACGGGTGCGGCCCTGCCACGGTGCCGATGATGTAGAACGTGTCGGCAACGTTGGTCACCCAATCGCGCATCGCTTCGTTCAACGCATCCTTGAGCGTTTTCGAACCGGATGTCACCGGCACGACCTCGGCACCGAGAAGCTTCATGCGATAGACGTTGATCTTTTGGCGCTCGATATCGACAGCGCCCATGTACACCACGCACTTCAAGCCGAAACGTGCCGCGACGGTTGCAGTGGCGACGCCGTGTTGACCTGCACCGGTTTCGGCAATCACGCGCGGCTTGCCCATGCGCTTTGCGACGAGCGCCTGGCCGATGGTGTTGTTGATCTTGTGCGCGCCGGTGTGATTGAGGTCTTCGCGCTTGAGCAGAATGCGCGCGCCGCCCACATGCCTAGACAGGCGCTCGGCGTGATAAATCGGACTCGGGCGCCCCACGTAATGGGTGAGGTCTCGGTCCAACTCGGCCAGGAACTCGGGGTTCTCGCGAAGGCTAAGGTAGGCCTCGGTGAGTTCGGCGAGCGGCGCCATTAGGGTTTCGGCCACGAATTGGCCGCCGAAATCGCCGAAGCGCCCGTGGGCGTCGGGCCAATTCTGGAAGTCCTGGATGGTGGGCATATGTCAGGAATCCTGTGCAATAGGTTTAGCCAGACCGCAAAAATATCGTGAATTCGCTTAGGAAAAAAGCGATATCATGGCTTTGACATGTCAGGAAAACTCACACAATCGTGAGCCGAGAACTTCCCTCACTGAACGCCCTTCGTGCTTTCGAGGCCACCGCTCGGCTGGGCAGCGTCAGTCGTGCCGCGGAGGAGCTGCACGTTACACATGGCGCCATCAGCCGTCAGGTGCGCGTGCTGGAGGAGGCACTCGATCAGCCACTCTTCGCACGCCATGGGCGCGGCATCGCGCTGACGGCCGCAGGCGAGCAACTGCGCGATCGTGTAGCGGGTGCCTTCGATCAGCTGCGGGACGGATGGGCGGAACTTCAGCGCAGTCAGGCGGAGGGTCCATTCGTGCTCGGCTGTGCCAGCAGTCTGCTGGCGCGCTGGGTGATTCCCCGATTGGATCGGCTTGAACGCGATCTGCCGTCACTCAAATTGCATCTCTCGCCCGAGGAAGACCCGCTGGCGCCGCAACATGCCGAGCTCGATGCGGCGCTGGCACTTCGCGCGGCACCGTGGCCGACTGGCTGGGAGGTGCACGAATTGGCGCCTGAGCGCATCGGCCCCGTCGTGAGTCCACGCTACGCCAATCTTGATCGTTTGCTGCAAGACGGCGAATCCGCCCTGCGCGATGAAGCATTGCTGCATACCACGTCGCGCCCACAGGCGTGGCCGGAATGGGCCGAGCTAAGCGGCGTATCACCCGCGTCGCTTCACTACGGCCAAGGATTCACTCGCCTGTTCTATTTGCTGGAAGCAGCCGTCGCGGGACTGGGCGTCGCCATCGCGCCTGCACAACTGGTGCAGGATGATGTGAAGGCGGGACGCTTACTTGCGCCGTGGGGATTTCGTCAGACGCAAGCGCAGTGGATTCTTGCCACGCCACGACGCCGGAGCGATCACCGTGTCGTTGCGCTGGCCACATGGTTGCGCAGCGCACTGCTCGATGCTTAATGCGCTGAGCGAACGGCCTCGATGAAGTCGCGCATCTTGCCGTGATCCTTGATGCCCGGCGACGATTCAATGCCGCTGGCCACATCCACCGCCCAGGGTTTGGCGATACGAATCGCCGCCTGAACATTTGCGGATGTGAGACCGCCAGCGAGGATCAGCGGTTGACGCAGATCGTGCGGCATCAACGACCAATCAAACGATTTGCCACTGCCACCTGCCTCGCCCAATCCGTGACCATCGAGCAACAAACCGGCCGCTTGCGGATAGGCGCGCAATTGAGGCAACGCTGACGCTCCTTCGCCCATCGCAATCGCCTTCAGATATGGCTGACCGAACTGGGCGCACCATTCGTCGCTCTCTGCGCCGTGAAATTGCAACAACGATGGCCGAACGGTTTCGATGACGGCGCGAACGAATTCTGCCTCGTCATCCATGCACAGCGCGACAGTCGATACAAACGGCGGCATGGCGTCGACGATCGTTTTGGCTTGCGCTAACGACACCTTTCGTTTGCTTCGTGCTGTAAGCACCACACCAATCGCGTCGGCGCCACGTTGCGCTGCAAACAACGCATCTTCGACGCGCGTCATGCCACAACACTTGATGCGCGTCATTCGCTCACCTCATCAGGCAAACCCCAGCCTTTTTCGTAACGCGGACCGACAAACGTCAGACCCGACGCCGCCGCGGTGGGACCAGCCACTTCGCGATTGCGCCCCACCAAAAGTTCCGCAACCCATGCTTCGGGCTGCTCGCCACGGCCAACCACCAAAAGCGAACCAACGATATTGCGCACCATATGATGCAGAAATGCATTGGCTTCGATGTCGACGATCACTTGCGCATCGTCGCGGCGTACTTGCAACGTCTTGATCAGACGACGAGCGTGTTTCGCCTGACAGGAAACGGCACGGAAGGCACTGAAATCATGTTCGCCGATCAGCGCTTGAGCCGCCGTATGCATGCGCGTCGCATCGAGCGGAAGACGCTCCCACGTCACATAACGTGCATCAAGCGCCGGCCGAATGCCGCGATTGAGAATGGTGTAGCGATAACGGCGGCTGCGTGCAGCAAAGCGCGCATGGAAGTCATCCGGCACGGGTTGCGCCCAAAGAACAGCTACGCTTGTCGGTAGGTTCGAGCACGTGCCGAGCACCCAACTGCGCATATCGCGCTGAACATCCGTATCGAAATGCACGACCTGGCAGCGGCCGTGCACTCCTGCGTCCGTGCGTCCGGCGCACGTCACTTCGATCGGTTCGGCGGCGACGAAGGAGAGCGCCTTCTCCAGGCACCCTTGCACACTGGCACCATGACTGAGCCGTTGCCAGCCAAGAAAATCGGTGCCGTCGTATTCAATACCGAGTGCAATGCGCATGGATGATTGGAAAACTGCGAGACGTTTAGCGTAACAGCTTGGATGGCAGCACTAAGCCTTACGATGCTTTTCAAGTTCAACGGCCGGAAAAACATCGGGCCGGCATGGCCGGCCCGATCTGTAGTCCTGCCGCACGATGAAGATCAGCGAATCTTGGCTAGCAACGTCCTGGCGACATCCTTCTGCATCTGGGTGCCTTCCTGCATTACTTCATCGAGCATGGCGCGTGCACCATCCGGATCGCCCATGTCGAGGTAAGCACGAGCCAGATCGAGCTTGGTGTCGATCGGATCATCATGCAGTTCGCCGAAGTCAGCTGCATTATCCGTGTGCGCGGCTTCGTGCTCCTCGGACGGGTCTTCGAAGTTCCACGTCGAGACGGGCTCGGCTTCGGCTTCCTGCTTGGCGGCAGCAGCGTGACTGGCAGCCGCCTTCGCTTCTTGCTGATGCGGAGTGAGGTCGAAATCGAAATGGTATTCGCTGACCTTCGGCTGCGACGGCACCGGTGGCGGTGCCTTGGCATTCGCGGCCTCGTTGTTACCTGCGTAGCTATCCAGATCGAACTGATGCAGCGGCGAACGCTCATCGGCGCCCGACGGCGGAATGTGCGCTTCGGCGAACAGAGGATGACCAGGAGCGAGATCCTCGCCCATGTGCACCACGTCCTGCCATTCCGGCTGATCGGCTTCGGTGATATGCGCATGCATCGCTTCGGCAGCGGCCTCGAAATGCTCCACGTCGCGACGGGTGTAGTACAGGCTTACCAGCTCGAGATGCAGGCCGATGTCGTCCGGATTTTCGGCCAGCTGATCGAGCAGCTGATCCTGGTCGGGGTCGGAGCCTGAATGCAGATCATCCAGATCCGCCGTGCCGAAACGATCGGCCAGCGAACCCTTGCCAGCCGAGGGTTCGAGCTTCACGGTCTTTTTGGTTGCGCCACCGGACTTGCCGCGGCGCGAGAGCGCGCCAAGGATGGCCAGGACGATCACGCCACCGCCAATGGCCCATGCCCACGTCTGCATGTACCACGGCTCCTCGGCCGAGGCCGGTGTAGCGGCAGCTGCATGGTGAACCGGACGAACGATGGGCTTCGCGGCAGGCGGAGCAACCGGCGTGGTGACGGCAGCGGAGTGCGGTGCCGAAGCAGCGCTCGCCGGTGTAGTCACGGCCTTTGGTGCGGATGCGGCGCTAGCCAGTGCCGCAGCGGGATGAGTCGGGGTCACCACGGCAGTCGGCTGTGTGGCCGGTGCAGGAGCCGGGGTCGCCGCAGCGAGCGGTGCAGCGGGGGCCGGCGGCAAACCTGCCGACTTGCGTGCGTCCGCGAGCTTCTTCTGAAGGTCGGCGATTTCGTTGTCCTTGAGCGACAACAGTTTCTGGTTCTTGCCGTTGAGATCTTCGAGATCTTTCAGGCGTGACTTCAGTTCATCGCTCTGCTGTTGCAGGGATGACAAGGTTTCCTGGCTACGCTGCAGCTCTTGGCGAACCTTTGCGTTGTCCGCGCCCTTGCCGTTGGAGCCTGCGCCTGCCGACTGGCCTTCGCCGCTCGGAGGAACCAGCGCCAATCGGTCGGCGTTGCTGTTCGCCGTCGGCGCGGCAGAAGCGTTCGCACGCGTACCACCGGCAGCAATGGATGTCGGCGCTGCACCAACCGAGCCATTGCGCCAATCGGCGTCCTGCTGGCGCACCTGCGCAGCGGCGTCGGCGGCAGCAATGGAAGCTGCGTCGTCCTTCGAAGGGACGCGCAAGATAGCGCCAGCCTTCAGGGCATTGATGTTGTCGCGATAGAAAGCGTCCGGATTGGCCGCCTTCAGTGCCAGCATCATCTGGTCTTTGTTGACGCCGGCCGTGGCGGTTTCCGTCGCTACGTGAGAAAGCGTCTGGCCTTTCTCGACCGTGTACTGACCGTTCTTGAGCCCGGCGGGTGCTTCGTGATGAGCCGGTGCGGCGGCGGATGTCGTGCTCGGCGCTGCCGCGCTATTGGGCGATGCCGCGTGACGGCGTGTCGGCGCGCTGCTCGATGCTGTCTCGGTCTTGTTCGGAGGATCGAGCAACACGGCGACTTCGCTGACGCTGCTGCCCGTGCCGGTGTTCACTTTCACGAACAGGTCGAGATACGGGTCGTCCACCGCCGTGGCGCTGGTGATGCGGATGACCTTATGGCCATTCACGTCGACCACGTTGAATTGCAGGGCAATCGTTGGACGGGTAGCGCCGACCTTGGCGAAGGCGTCGCTTGGCGCCAGTTCCGCGCTGAGGTTCTGCAGCTCTGCCGGCGTTCCCTGTTTGACCGGGATTTCGACCAGCAAGGGCTGACCCAGTGCCGACTTGACGTGCGCCTGCCCCAGCTCCACGGCTCCCGCCTGTGTACTGCCCAGCGCAAGCGCCATCAATATCGACAGCTTCAACGAACGATTCATCGCGTGCTCCCCCGAACGACCGGACGCTTTAGTCAATTAAATCACCGCGGTTGCGGAGACTTCCTCTCAGAAGGCGTCACTTTAGTTAGATAAACGTCAATCAACAATAGCCAATCATGTTAATGGCCCGTCCCGGGGCGGTTTTTTTACCCAGCGTGACGGCCGTCAATGCCCGGCGCTGGGTTTCGGGGAGGCGTCCTGCGCAGCCTTCAGCTCCCGCTTTAATTCTTCAATAGTACGGTCTTGTTGTTGCAGGTGCTCGGCCGCCTGCTGGCTGGCCGATTCCTGCTGCCCCAGGTCTTGCTGCAAGTGAGCGACTTCGGCCTCGTGCTGGGCCACGCGCTGGTTCACGTTGGTGACTGCTTTTTCGGTCGGCGTGCTGGACGTGGATGTTGGCGGATCCGCCAACACGACTGCCGAAACCAAAAAGGCACCTGCGAGAACCAGCACGCGATATCGCATTACAAATAATCCTCAATCAGTAATTCCGCGATCTGCACGGCATTGAGCGCCGCGCCTTTGCGGATGTTGTCGGACACGATCCACATATCCAGACCGCGTTCGTGCGAAATGTCTTCGCGGATGCGACCGACGAAGACCGGATCCTGACCGGCCGCATCGCCCACTGGCGTGGGATAACCGCCCGCTTTGCGCTCGTCCTGCACAACAATGCCTGCTGCGTTTTCCAGCAGCTCGCGCGCTTCTTCGGCGGTGATCTTGTCGCGCGTTTCGATGTGCACCGCCTCAGAGTGGCCGTAGAACACAGGCACACGCACGGCGGTGGGATTCACCTGGATGGATTCGTCTTCCAGGATCTTGCGCGTTTCCCACACCATCTTCATTTCTTCCTTGGTGTAGCCGTTCGCCTGGAAGTCGTCGATGTGCGGAATGACGTTAAACGCGATTTGCTTGGGAAATTTCGATTTTTCGACTTCCTGGAAATTGAGGAGCGCCGCTGTTTGCTTGCCGAGCTCTTCCATGCCCGAGCGGCCCGCGCCAGACACCGACTGATACGTCGCGACATTGATGCGCTCAATGCCTACCGCGTGATGAATCGGCCCGAGCGCCACCAGCATCTGCATCGTCGAGCAGTTGGGATTGGCGATGATGCCGCGGTTGGTGTACTGCGCAATGGCGTGCGGATTCACTTCGCTCACGACCAGCGGAATGTCGTCCTGATAGCGGAATTCCGAGGTGTTATCGATGACTACGGCGCCCGCTTCGGCGGCACGCGGCGCATGCTCGCGGCTGACCGAACCGCCGGCTGAGAAGAAGGCGATGTCGACGCCACTGAAATCGTAATCGGCAAGATTCTGGACCGTGATCTGTTTGCCGCCGAATTCCACTTTGCCACCGGCCGAGCGCTCGCTCGCCAGCGGCACCAGCTCGCTGACCGGAAATTCGCGCTGCGCCAGGATGCTCAGCAGGGCTTCGCCGACCGCGCCGGTGGCACCGACCATGGCTACCTTGTAACTGCTCTTCTTGCTCATTGATGGGTCACTTGTTTGGGATTCGGAAGGTCGCCGTGGCCCAACCCGATACCCGCAATCCGGGAATCTAGCCTGCACGGCACGCAAACAACACGGCACAGCCTCGCCAGCGTGAGGAGCGTCACGTTTCGCCCCGTCGTCTGTTCAGGGCATGGGGATTGAGCAGCGACGGCGGATGCCCTGCGTTGGGCCCGTAGCCCAGCGCTGCGAGCAGATTGTCCGCCGCCAATTGAGCCATCGCACGGCGGGTATCGGCGCTGGCGCTGGCGATATGCGGGCTAAGCACGGCGTTCTCGAGTTCGCGCAAAGCGGGATGAACGGACGGCTCGCCTTCGAATACATCCAATCCCGCGCCGGCCAGCCTGCCCTCGCGCAAGGCAGCGGCGAGCGCCGCATCATCGACGATGCCGCCGCGCGCAATGTTTACCAGCACCGCCGTCGGCTTCATCTGCGCCAGTTCATCGGCGCCGATCGCGTGATGATTCTCCGCGCTATACGGAAGTACCAGAACCAGATGATCGGCACGCTGCAACAGCTGCGCCTTGTCGACGTATTCGGCGTGGCATGCGCGCTCGGTCGCCTCGGGCAATCGCGAGCGGTTGTGATAGATCACGGGCATGTCGAAACCGGAGCCGCGGCGCGCAATCGCCTGCCCGATACGGCCCATGCCCAGAATGCCCAAGGTCTTGCCGTGCACATCCACACCAAGCCAATCGTCGAAGCGCATGCCGCCGCGCCAGCGGCCCGCCCGTAACCAGCGCTCGGCGCTGCTGACGCGTCGTGCTGCCGCAAGCAGCAACGCCCAAGCGTAATCGGCCGTCGTCTGGGTCAATACATCGGGGGTGTTGGTGGCGAGAATGCCGGCAACCGTGAGGGCATCCAGATCGAGATTGTTGTAGCCGACGCCCACGTTCGCGATGGCCCGCAAGCGCCGGTTACCCGCAATGACTTGCGCGTCGATGCGATCGCCCAAGCCAACAATGGCGCCATCGACATTGGCAAGCTTGTCGTGCAACTGCTCCGGCGTGCGTTTGGTTTCCCTGGTTTCCGCACGCACCTCGACATACGGTGCCAGCGTGGCCAGCACTTCCGGAAATAAAGGTCGCGAGACCCAAACGATGTGTGACTTGCTCATCATCGATGTAACTACTGTGAGACTCCTGCCGCGCTTATGCCGGTTCCATCTTGCTCCCGGCACCCTTAACCCATCAGGGAATGCGCGGTTTTATCTCGCCTATGTCGCCGCATTGCGCACGATGACGCAGGGCGTGATCCATCAGCACGAGGGCCATCATCGCCTCGGCAATCGGCGTGGCACGGATGCCCACACACGGGTCGTGACGACCTTTGGTAACCACATCGACCGGCTCACCCGCCAGATTGATGCTGTGACCGGGAATCAGAATGCTGGAGGTGGGCTTGAGCGCCATCGAGGCACGAACGACCTGCCCTGTGCTGATACCACCAAGAATGCCACCCGCATGATTGGACGTAAAGCCGTCCATATGCATTTCATCGCGATGCTGGCTGCCACGTTGCGCAACGGCATCGAAGCCGTCGCCGATCTCGACACCTTTCACAGCATTGATCGACATCAGCGCCGATGCGAGATCGCCATCGAGCTTGCCGTAAATGGGCTCGCCCCAACCGGGCGGCACGCCCTCGGCCTCGACATTTACGCGCGCGCCGACGGAATCGCCGGACTTGCGCAACGCATCCATGTATTTCTCAAGTGCAGGCACCTGCTCCGCGTGCGGCCAGAAGAACGGGTTTTCTTCCACGGCATTCCAGTCGAAACCTTCGGGAACGACATCGCCGATCTGCGCCAGATAACCGCGCACCCGCACGCCATAGCGCTCAGCCAGCCATTTCTTGGCCACCACCGCAGCGGCCACGCGCATCGTGGTTTCGCGTGCAGACGAACGACCACCGCCACGCGGGTCACGGATGCCGTACTTCTGCCAGTAGGTGTAATCGGCATGACCTGGACGAAAGGTGTTGGTGATGTCGGTGTAGTCCTTGCTGCGCTGATCGGTGTTGCGAATCAACAGCGCAATCGGCGTACCCGTGGTCTTGCCTTCGTACACGCCAGAGAGGATTTCAACCTCGTCCGTCTCGTGACGCTGCGAGGTATGCCGACTGCGGCCGGTCGCGCGGCGATCGAGATCCGTACGAAACGCTTCGGCATCCAGGGCCAGTCCCGGCGGGCAACCATCGATGACGCAGCCGATGGCAGAGCCATGGCTTTCGCCGAATGTGGTGACGGTGAAGAGCTTGCCGGTTGAATTGCTGGACACAGGGAAACCAAGGCTGAGATGTGAATCGGAGGGTTCGATGGTCGTGCAACCCATCGAAACGATACCCGCATCTTGCCACGCCTCGGCGTCCAGCGCCTTTATGAGCGCGCCTCCTAAGACTTGCGCTTTCTCGCTTCAGGCCATTCGCGTGCCAGAATCGCGAAAATCATGTCATCGACCCACTCGCCGTGCAGCCAAAACCGCTCACGAAAATGCGCTTCCTGCCGCATGCCCAGTGCACGCATAAGCGCGTCGCTGGCCTGATTGCGCGGGTCGATGGACGCATGAATCCGGCGCGCGTGAAATGTATCGAAGAGATAATCGAAGAGCCCGCGCACGGCCTCGTACGCGTAGCCTTTGCCTTGGTGTTCCGGTGCGATCGTGATGCCGAATTCGTAAGAGTCTTCGGTATCCACCGGAATATGCAGACCCAGATCGCCGATCAGCGCATCGTGATCGGTCAACCGGATCGCACGCTGCACCCAGTCGCCACGTGTTTCGGGCGACCACTGCATTTGCGTGCGGATGAAATCGAGCGCTTCGGTCTGCTTGGTCGGACGCCAACCTTGATATCGCGCCACGACGGGGTCGGCGCGATAGCGGAACAACTCGTCCGCGTCGTCTTCGCGCAAGGCATCCAGACGCAATCGCACGGTTGCGAGTACCAAATCCATATCGATCAGCGCGAACGACGCTCCTCGGCAGCGGCATGAATCGCTCTGGCGTGTTCAATCAGCTCGCGGCGCTCGATCGCGAACACGCCCATCTGCCCTACTTTAAACTCAATCCACACGAACGGCACGTCCGGTAGCAGCGCGCTCAACGCATGCTCGCTTTCGCCGACTTCGACGATCAGCAATCCTTCTTCGGTCAGGTGATCGGCCGCCTCGTCGAGAATGCGTACGCAGATATCCAGGCCGTCATCGCCGGAGGTCAGGCCGAGTTTCGGCTCATGGCTGTATTCACCCGGCAGCGCGGCGTATTCGTCCTCCGTCACATACGGCGGGTTGGAGACAATGACGTCGTATTTGCGGTCTTTAAGGCCGCTAAACAGATCGGACTTGACCACCTCGACGCGTTCGCCCACGTGCTGGAATGCGACGTTTTCACGTGCGAGCGACAAGGCGTCTTCGCTGATATCGACGATATCCACCTGCCAATGCGGGTTGTATTCGGCCATCGCGATGCCGATGCAGCCCGAGCCCGTGCACAGGTCGAGTGCACGTTCCACATGATGCCCATCCAGCCACGGCGCGAAGCCCGATTCGATCAGCTCTGCAATGGGGGAACGCGGCACCAAGGCACGGCGATCGCTCTTGAACTTCAAACCGGCGAACCAGGTTTCGCCGACAAGGTAGGCAACCGGCAGGCGCTCGGTAATGCGGCGCTCGATCAATGCCAGTACGCGCGCACGCTCTTCGGCGGTGAGTTTGCCGGCGCCATACGCGGGCGGAATGTCCGGAGGCAGGTGAAGACTGGCCAGCACCAGATGCGTGGCCTCGTCGATCGGGTTGTCGTGGCTATGCCCGAAGGTGAGCCCCGCTGCGGAAAACCGGCTGGCGCCATAGCGGATGAAATCGATGATCGAGGCGAGTTCGGAGGTCACGTAGGCACGGTCCGTCTTGGGGGCTGAGAAGTATAGCGATTGCTCGTCGGAGCCTGCTCGAAACGTGCCCATCTTCGTTCATGACGCCAGTCAGGCCGCCTCGCCCCCTTGCGGTCCGTAGAACATCACCCATGCACTGAAATCCTTGGTGAAATCCTCGAAATGATGAGGTGTGCCGGCAGGCACGAAGAGCAATTCGCCGGGACCGAACTGCTGGCGCGTGTCGCCGCAGACAAAGTAGCCACGTCCGGCGATGACCATGCACAACTCGTCGCGCCGATGCGGTGTCTGTCTGTCGATGCCGGCAGGCTGAAAAATCTCTACCTCCAGCGAGCCGTGCCTGAACATGCCAGCGGCCGTTTTCTTGGCCTGATCCAATGCAGCCAGCGCGCTGGCTGGGGTGAGTCGTTGATGCATACCACCTCCCAAGGAACGATCCATCCCCCTTATGGAATCGTTCCGTTTTACTTCATACTTGTTGGATGACTTTCAAGGTATTGCTGCAATACATCCTTCCCCATCGGGCACTTTCGCGCGTGGTTTACTGGGCCACACGCTGGACGTTCGTGCCGTGGAAAAATTTTTTGATCAACACGATCGTGCAGCGTTACCAGGTCAACATGACCGAAGCGGCGCAACCCGATCCCCTTGCCTACCCGCACTTCAATGCGTTCTTCACACGCAAACTTCGTCCCGATGCCCGCAAGGCAGATGCGTCACCTGCCGCGATGCTTTCGCCTGCCGACGGACGCATCAGCCAAGCGGGCCCTATCACCGACGGACGCATCTTCCAGGCCAAAGGGCAGGACTACACGGTCGCCGAACTGCTCGGTGACGAGGCTGCAGCTGCCCCCTACGCGCGCGGCCAATTCGTCACCGTCTACCTCTCGCCGCGCGATTACCATCGCGTGCACATGCCATTGCGCGGCGAGCTGCGAGAGACCGTGCATATACCGGGCCGAATCTTCAGTGTGGCCCCCTTTGCGGTAGAGGCTATTCCGCGACTCTTCGCACGAAACGAGCGATTGGTCTGCCACTTCGACGGGGAGCACGGACCGTTTGTCGTGGTCATGGTCGGGGCGATCCTGGTGTCGTCGGTGGCCACCGTATGGGACGGGCTGGTGATACCCCCCTATGCACCCTCGATCCGCCGCAAGTCCTTCGCCGGGCAGAAGGTCTCGCTGGACCGTTTCGCCGAGATGGCGCGCTTCAATATGGGCTCCACGGTGATCCTTTTGCTGCCCGAAGGGGCCGCCAAGCTGGCCAGCCTGGCCTCCCAGCAGCCCGTTCAGGTTGGTCAAAAATTAGGTGATCTACTTCACATTAGTTAGGGTTTTGGACCCTCGCCTACACGCCTGATTCGCTGAACGTTGACGCACGTCGTCATTTTGTGACGTTTTGTGCGCATTCCGCGTCGACAATTTGTTATGCTCTCGCCCTATCCGCGCACCCGTGCGGCGCCTGTATCAGTGAGGGGTCACATGCAGATCGTCACTCGCATCATCGCGATGGTTCGCGCTCGCCAGCTCCAGCGCCAGTTCAGCCAGATTGACCGCACCATTACCGCCATGCCGGCCAAGGCACGCGCCCGGTTGGGCGTGATGACCCTGCGGGAAATCGGGCAGGCATCCAAGAGCGAATTCCCCCACCTTTACGGTACGGAACCCGGCGCGCGCTACCTTCCCTGGGGTCAGGGCACCGACGTCGGCTTCAACCGCGCCCAGTCGGATAACCCGGAAGTCGCGCTCCGCGGCATCTCGCTCTGGTTGGCCGTGGCCTATCACGAAACCAAAGACTCGCCGCACACCAGCGTGCAGCCGCAGCATCGTCAGGTGCTTCGCGTCTTGCGCGAATTGCGGGACGCCAGTGGCGAGCAGGTCGATGCCGTGGCGCAGTGGATGCGCTCAGGCGCTGCTGCTTAACCCTCGCGATTGCTGCCCGACTCGGCCTCTCCTGTAACGGGAGAGGCCGTTTCGTTTTGGATCAGTGACAACGTGGCTCAATGACAGCTGGGCAGTTTGATCACCTGCCCCGGGCGCACATGGTCGAACTTGAGATTGTTCATGCGTGCGACTTCGCTGGAGCTCGAACAGCTACCGTGTTTACGCACGATGCTTGCCAGCGTGTCGCCGCGTCGAACGGTGTAATGGACAACCGGATCCGGCGCCGCAACCGGTGGTGCATCCGGTACGACGGGCACGATGGCATTGTGCAGATCGCTGGCAAGAATCGGCCATGGACCGTTCACGCAGCGCACCGCGTAAGCCTTCTCCAGTGACTTGGGAACCTGCAACGTCGCTCCGACCGGTTGCTCCTGCTGCGGATCCAGGCGCGGATTGAGGTTGCGCAAGGTGCGGAACCAGCCGTCGAGATGATTATCGGCCGAGCCGAGGCACACGGTGAGTTCGGAAATGGACGCCGCACGCGCCAGCGTGATGCTGCCGGTCTCGTTGTTCATTTGCGGGAAATGCAGGTTGTAGCTGTCCGGATGCAGGAAAAGCCATGCAGCCGCCAACACCTCGGGCACGTAATCACGCGTTTCCTGCGATAGCTGATTGTAGATGCGCGGATCGTAGAAGCTGACGGAGGTGTCGTCGCCCACGAGTCGGCGCATACGACCTTCGCCGCCGTTGTACGCAGCCAGCGTTAGTTCGAGATTGTCGTTGAACGCCTGCAGCTGCTCGTTCATGTATTGAGCGTTCGCGCGCGCCGATTCGCCCGGATCGAAACGCGTGTCGAATCCATCCTGCTCGCTCAAGCCAAAACGCAGACCGGTCGCGTACATGAACTGCAGCGGCCCCGCCGCGCCGGAGCGCGACACGGCGTGCACCTTGCCGCCGGATTCCTTGGCGAGAATGCCGAACAACAGCGCTTCGGGAAGGCCCTGCTGCTGATACTGCGGCCACATTTCCTGGCGCAGGTATTCATAGTTGACGTACGCGTCCATCAAGTTCGAGCGCCACTGCGTCAGCCACATCTCCAACGCCGCTTTCACGGGGCCATTCATCGCGATCAGTTCGGAAAGCTGATGCCCACGCAACAGAGTAACGCTGCGCTGCATCTCCGACGGATTGATCGCACCGCCAGCCTGTCCAGGAAGCGATGTCGTAGCCGCTTCACCGGTGTCTTCGTTCGGCGTCTGGTCACCAATAAAGCTGCCATCCTTCAGGCGCAGCAAGTGATCGAACACGGAGAAGAAACGTTGCGGATCGCATCCCGGCGTTGTGCCGCACTGCGCTGCCGAGTTCTTTAGCTGATCGAGCGCCTGATCCAGCGTCTTCTGCGCGCCCTCGGCATCGCCTGCGCGCGTCTGCTGCAGTGCCGTTTCGTAGCTTTGACTTGCCTGATCCAGCTGCCCGTACAGCGCATTGAGAGAAGCCGAGGCCGGCGTGGGCTTGCTCGCGCCGGATGCGCAGGCGGTCAACTGCATCAACGCCGCGACCAATGAAGCCAAACAAAGGGAACGAGCGGCGTGACGATACGGCATGACCAAGGCACCAGCTTGTGAAGCGGTCACCATAACCGTCCGTGCACGCAGACTCAAACACATTCTTGATCGCGGCGACGCTGCACACCGCTACAATCGGCCAACATTCCGGGGACCTTCCATGTCAGACATCCTGATCGGACGTAAGGACAAGGCAGAGGTTGTGCTTGAGCCGCGCTATGGCAATCGCCACGGCATGATTGCGGGCGCCACGGGGACCGGCAAGTCCGTTTCGCTGATGGTGCTTGCCGAAGGCTTCTCGCGTTTAGGCGTTCCCTGCTTCCTCGCCGATGCAAAAGGCGATCTCGCAGGACTGGCCATGCCGGCCGCGGAACCGAACGATGCGGTCAAGACACGCCTGCAAAAGCTCAAGCTGAGCGACTGGAAACCACAGGCCAATCCGGTGGTGTTCTGGGACATCTTCGGCAAGCAAGGCCATCCCGTTCGCGCGACGATCAGCGAAATGGGCCCAACCCTGCTCGGCCGCGTGCTCGAACTGAACGATACGCAGCAAGGCGTGCTGGAGGTCATCTTCAAAGCCGCCGATGACGAGGGACTGCTGCTGCTCGATCTGCCGGACATGCGCGCCATCCTTGGTTTCGCAGCAGAGAACGCCAAGGACCTCTCCAAGCGCTACGGCTTGATCAGCACGCCGAGCATCGCCGCCATCCAGCGCGCCCTGCTGAAACTCGAACAGGATGGCGGCGAGCAGTTTTTCGGCGAACCTGCGCTGACGCTTTCCGATCTGATGCGTCAAGACATGACGGGCCGGGGCGTCATCAACATTCTCGCGGCCGATCGCTTGATTCTGAAGCCGCGTCTGTACTCCACGTTCCTTCTCTGGCTGCTTTCAGAACTGTTCGAACAGTTGCCCGAAGTGGGCGATCTCGATCAACCGAAACTGGTTTTCTTCTTCGACGAAGCGCACCTGCTTTTCAGCGATTGCCCACCGTCGCTGCGCCAGCGTGTCGAACAAGTCGTGCGATTGATTCGCTCCAAGGGTGTCGGCGTGTATTTCTGTTCGCAGAATCCGGACGATGTGCCCGGCGATATTCTTGGGCAGCTAGGAAATCGTATTCAACATGCATTGCGTGCATTTACGCCGCGCGACCAGAAAGCCGTGAAAGCCGCGGCAGAAACATTCGTCGCCAATCCGGCTATCAACACGCTTGAGGCCATCACGCAACTTGGCGTGGGCGAAGCGTTGGCATCCACGCTGATCAAGGGCGGCGTGCCCGCCCCCGTTGAGCAAATCATGGTGACGACACCGTGCTGCCGTATCGGCACCATCACGGAAGAAGAGCGCGAGACGATCCGCCAGCGCTCGCCCGTGGGTACGAAATACGACACGGCGGTGAATCGTGAATCGGCGGCCGAGTTACTCGCCGCACGCGCCGACGATAAAGCGGCCGACACGTCGGCCAAAGACGCCGAAGTATCCGCAGTATCCGGTTCGGGCTTGGGGGACACCGTGCGCGACGCATTGCTAGGCACCAAGCGACGCCAGGGCATGATTGAAACCATGGGCAAGCAAGTCGTGCGAACGATGGGCAGTCAGCTCGGCCGGCAAATACTGCGCGGCGTGCTTGGCGGCATCTTTGGAGGAAAACGTTGAGAGGTCATGGATGAGCCGCATTGAAACAATTCCTGTCGATCAACCCTTGGTCGATACGCTGGTCAGCGGGCTCACTTACCCCTTGCGCGGTGCGGCGCTCGCGACATGTCTGGTGCTGACGGTTCTGCACTACGCAGATCTGATCCCGTTTGTCGGCGCACTCATAAGCATCGCTTTGTGGGCAGCGACGTGGCGCTACGCCGCGGACTGTCTGCTGCACACCTCGCACGGTTATTTTCAGCCGCCGGACGTTGTCATACAGGTCAACAGTGCGCAAGGCTGGTGGCTGTCGCTGATACATGTTCTTGGTTTTGTCTTCTGCATCCTTTACGCGGTTATTTCGCCGCATACGTTCCCGCTGTTTCTCGTGCTGGTGATTCTGGTGTTGCCCGCCATCGACATGTCGATGGCGCTCGACGGTCACGCACTGACGGCCCTCAATCCGGTGCATTGGGTAAATATCATCACCAAGTTTGGCGCGGCCTATCTGATCCCGGTGATCATCAATGTGATTCTTAGCGCGCTCATGTTTGTCAGCATGAGGTGGAGCGCGCAATTGCCGAATCTGCTCGCCCAACCCGTCGCCTGTTTCTTCGTGACATATCTGATCATCCTCGGCTTTCACTTGATGGGGGTGATGGTCTATCAGCGGCACGAACACTTCGGCCTTGTTCCTGAGGCGCAGGAGTTGGTTGCCGAGAGCGGTCAGAATGACGACCAACAACTGCTCGCACGCGTTGCGGCGATCGAAGCCTCCGATCCGGATACAGCCATTGCGTTGCTCGTCGAACGCATGCAAGGCCGTCATGCCCCAGCCGAATTTCATCAAGCGTATCAACGATTGCTTCGAAAGCAGGGTCATCGTGAAGCGCTGCTCGAGCACGGGCACATCTGGATTGCAGCGTTGATGGCCGATGGCGAACCCCGCCGCGCCCTGGGCGTGTTGCAGGGATGCAGCGAGGACGATCCCGATTTCATGCCGGATGACCCGTCGACGGTTCACCAGCTTGCGGATCTCGCCGGGCGCCTTGGCATGTCCAGGCTTGGGCTCAGGCTATGCATGGGCTACCTCGCCCGCTGGCCACGCGAACGGGACGCCGTCTCCTGCGGATTGCTTGCAGTGCGTCTACTGAGCGGCCCGTTAGATCGCCCCGCCGAAGCGCAGGTTTTGCTCGCAAAATTGATGGCGACTTATAGCGAACATCCGCAACACGACGACATGCATATACTGCAGCTCAAGCTTCAGAGTTCACCTGGTACGACATGAGCCGTTGGCGCCCACCCTCCCCCTCTTCCACTGCCATCATTACCCGTGACGGCTTCGAAAAGCTGAAAAGCGAACTCGATCATCTCTGGCATACGTTGCGGCCGGAAGTGGTGAAAGCACTTGCTGCCGCAGCAGCCGAAGGCGATCGCTCGGAAAACGCCGAGTACACCTATCGCAAAAAGCAGTTGGGCGAAATTGATCGCCGCGTGCGTTATCTCAGTAAACGCATCCCGTCGCTGAAAGTCGCCGAAGGCGCGCCAGCCGATAAGGACACGGTATTTTTCGGTGCCGTAATCGAGCTGGAAAATGTCGACAGCGGCGAGACGTTGCGTTATCGCATCGTCGGGCCAGACGAAACGAATGCCAAGCTCGGATGGATCAGCATCGACTCCCCCATGGCGCGCGCCGCGATGAAGAAGAAGCTGGACGATGAATTCGAGGCGGAGCTTCCGGCCGGCCGCACACGCTTCGCCATCACCGGCGTGGCCTACGAATGAAGCGCTTAGACTTCCAATGGCAACGGATACGTTCTGCCGCTGCGTAGCGGTTGATAGCACGCAGCGGTTAGATGAAACGCCTCATCCTCGTTATCCGCATGCCAGCCGGGAATACCCGACAACGGCAACGGTCTCAGTTCCAGCGGATCACGCAAAAGGCGGCCATGCGCGATGGCATCGGCGCACGATGCGATGGCGTTCGTCGCGCTCGCATCATCCCGTGCCACAACAACCAATGCTTTGCCCACCAGCAAGTTACCGGGTGTAAGCGCGTGTTCGAGTAACGCGTGGCCGAAGACCTTTACGTCGATGCAGCCATCGCGCCACGCCGATCGGTGTCGCCAGAACAAACCGTACCAATCGTGTGCATCCCACACTGCAAGCAGTGATGGGTCACGGACGGTTACCACCACGCCGGCTTCGTCAAAATGCGTTTGCGCGTACTGCGGTCGCGAACGTTCGCGTGGACCAAAGCGTTCGATATCCGCAATCTGTTGACGGTTGAGTGCGCGCTTCAACGCTGGATAACGAAGCCAGATCATTGCATTGAACAGATCATGCCAGTTCGCGTCACGCGTCGCGATCAGACCGCGTTTGGCGATGCGTTCTTCGTAATGAAGCTCGTCAGCGAGCAGCTCACGTGTTTGGGTGGCAAAGCGTTCGGCTGCATCACGCGGCCATTTGGCGTTGAGTTGGTCGATCGAGGGCCAGTCGGGACCTTCCAACCATCCTGCATGTTCACGCCAATCGGCTAACGGCGCGAGACATAACACCGATGGATCAACGGCATTTCGCTCGGGAGCGACGTAGCGCATGTTGCGTGCCGAATCAGCCGGCCAGACGCGCGTGCAAATCGTGCTCGTCGGCCGCTTCGACGGTTACGTCGACAAACTGCCCGGGCTTGAGCTTCTGGCCATTGGCGATGCGCACAAGGCCATCGATCTCCGGCGCATCGGCGGACGAACGCGCGATCGCGCCATCGGCATTTGCCTCGTCGACCAGTACCTTGATGGTACGGCCAATCTTGCGTTGCAATTTTGCCGCCGAGATTTCCGCCTGCACCGCCATGAACTGCTCAAGGCGATCTTCCTTCAACTCCTCGGAAACAGGATGAGGAAGCTCGTTGGCCTTGGCGCCATCGACGGGCGAATAAGCGAAGGCACCCACGCGGTCCAATTCGGCTTCGCGCAGGAAGTCCAGCAGCTCTTCGAATTCTTTATCCGTTTCGCCGGGGAAGCCGACGATGAAGGTGCTGCGCAGCGTGATATCCGGTACCTGTTTGCGCCAGTTCTGGATGCGCTCGAGCGTCTTCTCGATATTGCCTGGACGCTTCATCAACTTCAGGATGCGTGGGCTGGCGTGCTGGAACGGGATATCGAGATACGGAAGGATCTTGCCTTCCGCCATCAATGGCATGATTTCGTCGACGTGCGGATACGGATAGACGTAATGCAGACGCGTCCACACGCCGAGCTCGGATAGACCTTCGCACAACTCGGTCATGCGCGTGCGATAGCTCTTGTCGCGCCACATGCGTTCGGCGTATTTCACGTCGACACCGTAGGCACTCGTGTCCTGCGAAATCACGAGCAGTTCTTTCACGCCGCCTTTGACGAGACGTTCGGCCTCGACCAGCACCTCGTCCACCGGACGCGACACCAAATCGCCGCGCATCGACGGAATGATGCAGAAGCTGCAACGATGGTTGCAGCCTTCGGAAATCTTCAGGTACGCGTAATGCTTGGGCGTCAGCTTGATGCCCGTGTCGGGAATGATGTCGAGCAACGGATTGCGCTTGGGCGGCAACGCGCTATGCACGGCACTCATCACGCTGGCGTAATCCTGCGGGCCGGTGATAGCCAGAACATCCGGATAGGCCTCGCGAATCAGCTCGGAACGCTTGCCCAAACAGCCGGTAACGATCACCTTGCCGTTTTCATGCAGCGCTTCGCCAATGGCATCGAGCGATTCCTGCACGGCCGCATCGATAAAGCCACACGTGTTCACCACGACCGCATCGGCCGCACCGTAGCTGGGCACGATCTCATAGCCCTCGACCTTCAGCTGAGTGAGGATGCGTTCGGAGTCGACCAGCGCCTTGGGGCAGCCGAGGCTCACAAAGCCGATTTTCTGGGAAGCCTTTGACATGACCCTGATGACCGTAAACGTGCGGGAAACGGTCAATTATACGCTACCTCGGCGCCATCGCTGGCACCGTTAGACTGACCGGACATTCAGTTTGAGGTGATGCCATGGGCCAGCACATCAACATTCCTACCGGCGGGACGCAGTGCATTGGCGCTTATCTTGCGCAAGCCGAGGGAAAGTCCAAGGGGGGCATCGTAGTCATCCAGGAGATTTTCGGGGTGACGGCGCATATCCAGGGAGTCGCGGATTATTTTGCATCCGTCGGCTACACCGCCATCGCGCCAGCGTTTTTCGATCACCTGGAAACCGGCGTCGAACTGGAATACAACGATGAAGGCATGCGCCGCGGAAGACAGCTTGTATCGGAGCTGGGGCTCGAACGCGCGATAGAAGATGTTGCAAGCGCCGCCGAAGCCATCGCCTCCGCCGGGAACATTGGCACGGTGGGATATTGCTGGGGCGGGACGGTGGCGTTTCTCTCAGCAATACGCCTGGGCTTTCCCTCGGTGAGCTACTACGGCGCGCGCAACACCGCCTATCTCGGCGAACCGCTGAAAGCACCGGTGATGTTTCATTTTGGTGAGAACGACACGTCTATCCCACCCGATGTCATCGCAAAGCACCGTGAAGCGATGCCGACGATGGATGTCTTCACCTACGCAGGCGCGGGCCATGCGTTCAATCGCGATGTCGATCCAACGCACTATCACGAAGCTGGCGCAGCGCTTGCGCGCAAGCGTACAGTGGCTTTTTTCGATCAGTACCTGGCGGTCAAATGAGAGCGATCGATTTCAATCTTGATCCGAACCTGCAAGCTTGCACGCATTTCGTCACGTCGTTGCCGCTGTGCGATGTTCTTCTGATGAATGACGCAAGATTTCCGTGGCTGATACTTGTGCCACGCCGCCCAGGCATGGTGGAAATGATCGATCTGCCAAGCGAGCTACAACTGGATCTATGGCGCGAAATCAACCACGCGTCCGCCGTTTTGCGCGATAGCGTTCCTTGCTACAAGCTCAATATCGGAGCGTTGGGCAATATCACGCGGCAGCTACATGTCCATGTGATTGCCCGTACCGAAAGCGATTCTGCATGGCCAGGTCCCGTGTGGGGTTTCGGGCGCGCTGAACCTTATGCGGAAGGTGAAAGCGGAGCACGTATCGCGCTATTGAAAAGTCGATTCACTGTCGAAGTCAGCTAATTTTTTGGCATAAAAAAACACCCATGCAAATGCATGGGCGTTTTCTCGTTCAATCTGATGCTGGTATCAGTGACTATAGGGAGCGCCTGAGGCGTCAGTACCGGCCCCACCGGCCGCACTCTTGTCCTTGTCCGTGTCGGACGCCACAGGCGCCGGTGCATGGTAGTCCTCAAGCTCACGCGCCTTGGTTTCGACTGGATTGATGCGAGCCAGCGTGCCACCGTTATCGTAGTAAGCGACGAAACCGTAATCCAATTCCAGGCGCGCCATGTACTGCAGGTGCTGCTTGCGAATCTTGGAATCGTCGCTGGGCACCAGCAACACGGTCTTGGGCAACTTGCCCGTATCTTTCAGATACGCAAAGTGACTGCCGGTATCGAGCGCGGAAAGCACTGCGCCGTCGATCAGGAACTGGCCGCTCTTATAAGCTTTGATCGTCAGGTCGAACTGGCTCTGCGACTGCGTCGTCGTAACCGTGTCGTTTTTGGCTGCGCCGCGGTGACAACCGCCCAGAACCAGCAGGCTGCCGATCAGAAGCGCGGCAGCAATGCCGCGGGTCGGCAACATGGAAAAACGGATCATGCGGATCTCCTGCAAATATTCGGTGAGGCTCGACGAAGTGTAACGCCGCCCCGTTTGGGTGGATGACATGGCTGAATCGCCGTTCAGAGAAATGTTCACGTACGAGGCAGCGTGACGCCCTGCTGGCCCTGATACTTGCCGCCACGGTCCTTGTAGCTGGTTTCGCATTCCTCGTCGGATTCGAAAAACAGCATCTGCGCGACGCCTTCATTGGCATAAATCTTGGCCGGCAGCGGCGTGGTGTTGGAGAATTCCAGCGTCACGTGACCTTCCCACTCCGGTTCCAGCGGCGTGACATTCACGATGATGCCGCAGCGTGCGTATGTGCTCTTACCCAGGCACACCGTCAGTACCTGCCGTGGAATGCGAAAATATTCCACCGTGCGAGCGAGTGCAAAGGAGTTGGGCGGAATGATGCACACATCCGCCTGCACATCGACGAAGCTTGTTGGATCGAACGCTTTCGGATCGACAATCGTGGAGTTGATGTTGGTGAAAATCTTGAATTCGCGCGCGCAACGCACGTCGTAGCCGTAGCTCGATGTGCCGTACGAGATCAACTTGTTGCCATCGCGCACTTTGACCTGGCCGGGTTCGAAGGGCTCGATCATGCCGTGCTGCTCCGCCATGCGGCGGATCCACTTATCGGATTTGATGCTCACGCGAACTCCGGTGCTCCTGGCCATGCGCCCGTAGAGCCGGGCGCAAAGCGGCAAAAATACATGGTTAGCTGGCTTCTATGCCAGCGCTGGCACCGTTCGATGCCAAGAACCTGACTCGCAAGGTTCTACGGCCTTACGCCGCGGGCGTCCCCTGCACGACGATCTTGCCGAGGCCAAGCGATTTGTTGCGTGGCTGTCTGGCAAGACGGCCTGCGGTATTACGGGCGATAGCGCGATAGCGCGCCGCCAGATCGGAATCGGGCATCGCCACGACGGTGGGATTGCCGCTATCGGCCTGCTCGCGAATGCGGATATCCAGCGGCAGCGAGCCCAGGTACGGCACGTTGTACTGCTCGGCCATACGTTCGCCGCCACCGGCGCCGAAAATGTGTTCCTCGTGGCCGCAGTTCGTGCAGATGTGGGTGGCCATGTTCTCGACGATGCCCAGCACGGGGACCTCCACCTTCTCGAACATCTTCAACGCCTTGCGGGCATCCAGAAGTGCGATGTCCTGCGGCGTGGTGACAATCACCGCACCGGCGACGGGCACCTTCTGCGACAAGGTCAGCTGGATATCGCCCGTTCCCGGCGGCAGGTCGATGATCAAGTAATCGAGCATGTCCCAGCGCGTATCGCCGAGCAGCTGCATCATCGCCTGCGTGACCATCGGGCCGCGCCAGATCATCGGCGTTTCTTCGTCGACCAGAAAACCGATCGACATGGCTTGGAGGCCGTGCGCGGTCATCGGCGTGATGCTCTTGCCGTCCGGCGATTCGGGCTTGCCTTGGATGCCGAGCATGCGTGGCTGGCTCGGGCCATAAATATCGGCGTCGAGAATGCCGACTTTCGCGCCTTCTGCGGCTAATGCCAGGGCCAGATTCACCGACACCGTCGACTTGCCCACCCCGCCCTTGCCCGACGCCACGGCGATGATGTTCTTGATGTTGCCCAGCGGTGCGAGCGCGCCCTGCACCTTGTGCGGATGAATGCGGCTGCTGAGGGAGATCGCGGCCGAATCGATCGCCGGATCGGCTTCCAGCGTCTGCTTCGCCATCGAGCTCAGTGCCTCGCTGGCGCCAGCGGCGGGGTAACCCAGCTGGATATCCACCGACACCCGGGTACCGTCGACGCCCACCGCGCGAACGGCCTCGGCCAAGGGATTGCCCGTGTGGGGATCAATAAGGTCGCCGAGGATACGGCGCACCAGGGCTTCATTCGCCTGCGTCATGGGGAAAGTGGTAGCTATCGAAGACGCTAAGTATGCCAGTTCGCGCTACCCATACTTGGCTCCGCTTTGCGCCCAGGCGTCAACGATGTGTGCTAACGCGATGAAACCATTGTGTTTGCGCATTGCAGCTTGACCCTACCCCTTGTGCATCGGCAGGCTCGCCATACGCCAACGTAGGGGACCCCTCGCATGAAACGCCTGTCGCATATCGCTATCGCCGCCTGCCTGCTGCTTGGGCCAACCATCACCTGGGCAGCCGATAACACACCGGTCGGTACGTGGCGCCAGGTTGACGATGCAACGGGCAAGGTGAAATCCATCATCCAGATCAGCGACAACAACGGTCAACTGCAAGCCAAGGTGCTGCAGGTTCTGATCTCCGACGATGGCCCGCACCCGGTCTGCAAGAAGTGCGACGGCGACCGGAAGGATCAGCCGATCGAAGGCATGACCATCATGTGGGGCGTCGCCAAAAACGGCGATGTGTGGGACGGCGGCAAGATCCTCGATCCTGCATCGGGCACCGTCTACAAGGTCAAACTATCGATGGAAGACGGCGGACAGAAACTCGATGTGCGCGGCTATGTCGGCTTTGCGCTGATGGGCCGCACGCAGGTCTGGATTCGCCAGCAGTAATTTGCGTCATTGCATAAAACATCCGCGGGTGCGTGCTCGCGGATGTCTTTGAAAGTCTCCTGCGCTTCACGCGCCTCTCACGCATCGCGTCGCATTCCCGCCAACGCCCGCTGCGTTGTCATGTGATCGTCGCGCGCCAGCAATCAACGCACATCATCGTCCGCGCACCTATCACGTACTGCCAGGGGCAGAGGGAGCTTGCGTATGTGCGGTAAACGGGGATCGATCCTGCCGTGGATAATCGCGGCGTTTTGCGTAAGTGGCGCATTGGCGTCGCCAGTGTTCGCCGCAAACAGTGGCAATCTGATTGTCGATGGCGATGGTGAATCGGGCACGTGTACGACCGATTGGTCGGCCGTCAACACAGTGCCGGGCTGGACGGTGACGCAAGGCAGTCCGTCGATCGTTTGCTATTCGATCGGCAGCTTCAACACGCCCACGGGCGGCTCAGGCGGCAACGCATTCATTGCCGACGGCCCTTACGGCGATTCGGCGCTCCGCCAGAACATCAACGTATCCAGTGCGGCCACCACCATCGACGGTGGCGCGGTGACGTACAACCTCTCAGGCTGGCTAGGCGGTTACACCGTCTACAACGGCGAGGCGGTGGTGACAGCTGTCTTCCTCGACGTCAACGGCCATCCGCTCGGTACGCCCGCGCAACTGGCCGGCGTTACCGCCACCACGCGCAATCTCGAAAGCGGCTTCGTCGCGCAATCGGCCACCGGCAACGTGCCTGTTGGTACGCGCAGCATTTCGGTGCTGCTGCAATTCACCAACACGTCGGCTTCTTACAACATCGGTTACGCCGACAATCTGTCATTGACGCTGTCCACTCCTGTGACCGCAGCGGCGCTGCAAGCGCCAGCATCGAGCGTTCCCGCCTTCGATCACGTCTTCGTCGTGATGATGGAAAACACCGACTACAGCGAAGTGATCGGCGACACCACCGATGCGCCCTTCATCAACAGCCTCGCCAGCCAGGGCACGCTGCTGGACAACTACAGCGGCGTCTACCATCCCAGCGACGAAAATTACCTGGCCATCGCCGGCGGCAATACGTTCGTGCAAGGCGCCGTCTACTATCCCAACATCAAAGTCACCGCACAGAACATCGCCGACGAGCTGGAAGCCCAGGGCAAAACCTGGAAAGCCTACGAACAAGGCATGGGCACACCTTGCAACACCAGCAATAACAACGACAGCTACTACGAACCGGATGACGCGCCATTCGTCAATTTCACCGATGTGCTGTCGAATCCAACACGTTGCGCCGCACATCTGTTCGACACCACACAACTGACGACGGATCTGAAATCGGCCTCCACCACGCCGAATTTCGCGTGGATTGCCGCCGACGATTACTACGACGGCGAAGCCTCCGGCAACGGCACGCCCAAGAGCCTGCAGGTGCAAAACGGCTGGCTCCAGCAAACCTTGCAGCCGATTCTCAACTCGCCCGCGTGGACGCAGCAGCGCTCACTGATTGTGCTTACCTGGGACGAATCGGCGTCGGAAACGGGTAATCACCTTGCAACCATTCTGGTGGGTTCACCGGGAACGGTGCAGTCCGGTTACATCAGCAACGCGAACTACAACCACTACAGCACCGGCACCACCGTTGAACACGCATTAGGCATCGCACCGCTCACGCACAACGATCTCTACGCGCAGCCAATCAACGACGCCTTCGCTGCGACCACCGCGACAACGATACCCAGCCTGGCCAGCAGCATGCCGAGCGTCACGGCAGGCACCTACGTACACTTCGACTACGCCACGCCGTCGAACAAGCTCAACAGCGAAAACTGGATCGGCATCTACGCCGCAGGCAGCAGCCCTGGCAACGGCTCGTCTGCGACGTGGCAAGCCGCGCCGAACGGCAGTGGCACGGTCACGTTCGACACATCCAGCCTTTCGCCCGGCACGTATAGCGTCTGGTATTGCTACGACAACGGCTACACCGTGCTCGCAGGGCCGGTAACGCTCAATGTGACCTCGCCGTAACGACCCGGCCAAACTGCCGGCACCCATCGGCAACGATGGGCGCCGGCACAGCGCGGGTCGTCGCGCGGAGCAATACACAGCCCGTGTCATAATGCGCAGCTCTCCAGCCAGCGCCGAAACCATGCCCCGCCGCCTACTCGTCACCCACGCCCTTCCCTACGCAAATGGCCCGCTGCATCTGGGTCACATGCTTGGGTACATCCAGAGCGACATCTGGGTCCGCGCGCAGCGGATGATGGGCAGTGAGGTGTACTTTGTCGCCGCGGACGATGCCCATGGCACGCCGATCATGCTGGCGGCGGAAAAGGCTGGCGTATCGCCGGAGGCGTTTATCGCCACGATGCGCGCCAGCCACGAGGCTGATTTTGCCGACTTCCATTTCAGCTACGACAACTACTACACGACGCATTCGGAAGAAAACCGCGAACTGGCGTCGCTGATCTACACGCGCCTGCGCGATGCCGGTTACATCGCGCGTCGCAGCATTCAGCAGCTTTTCGATCCTGAAAAGCTGATGTTTTTGCCTGACCGCTATATCAAAGGCACATGCCCTAACTGCGGCACGCACGATCAATACGGCGACAATTGCGAAAACTGCGGCGCAACGTATGCACCGACCGATCTGATCAACCCGTACTCGGTAATGTCCGGCGCTACACCGGTGCTGCGCGATTCGGAGCACTACTTCTTCGAACTGGGCAAATTCGAGTCGCTGTTGCGCGACTGGTTTGCCGGCAAGCTCACCCATGGCGAGCGCGTTGCCGATGCGGGTGTCGTGGCAAAGTTAATGGAGTGGCTCGACGGCGGCCTTAAAGATTGGGACATCTCGCGCGATGCGCCCTACTTCGGTTTTCCGATTCCCGATGCGCCGGGCAAGTTTTTCTATGTGTGGCTCGATGCGCCGGTTGGCTATCTCGCCAGCTTCAAGGCGCTGTGCGATCGAACCGGATTGAAGTTCGACGATTTCCTTGCGCCCGACAGCGACGCAGAAATGCATCACTTCATCGGCAAGGACATCATCAATTTCCACGGTCTGTTCTGGCCCGCCATGTTGCATGGCGCGAAGTTCCGCACGCCGACGGCACTGCACGTCAATGGCTACCTAACGGTGAACGGCGCGAAGATGTCCAAATCGCGCGGCACGTTCATCCAGGCGCGCACGTATCTTGATTCCGGCCTGCATCCGGAGTTTCTGCGCTACTACTTCGCCACGATGCTCAGCGACACCCCCGTCGATGTCGATCTGGATCTGAAGGCATTCGAAGAGCGCGTCAATTCGCATCTGATCGGCAAGTGGGTGAACATCGCCAGCCGAACAGCGGGCTTCGTGCACAAATTCTTCGAGGGGCGTCTTGCCGCACAATTCTCGGAAGAACAGAACGAGTTGTGGCGCGTGCTCATCTCGCACTATGAAGGTGTGCCTGCGCTGTATGAAGGCGGTGAATTTGCCGAAGCGATGCGCCGCTTCGTGCTGATCGCCGACTTGGTCAATGGCCACATCGCCGCCAAGGCACCGTGGGTGATGGCGAAGGATGAATCCCAGCGCGACGAACTGCATCAGGTCTGCTCGTTCTCGCTGGCAGCGTTCCGTTTGCTGGCCGGTTTACTGAAACCGGTGCTCCCGGCAACGGTGGCCGCGGCAGAACAGTTCCTTGCGGCGCCTATTGCCGATTTCGATTCGGCCTGCGCCACGCTGCACAATCACACCATTCGTTCGTTCGAACCGCTGCTAGCTCGCATCGACTTCAAGCACATCGAAGCGATGGTCGAAGCCTCGAAAGAGTCGCTGGGCTCGACGCCCGAGCCAACCACACCTAAAAAACCTGCCAAGAAAGAAAACAAGAACATGACGGACAACGCGCCCACAGCGACAGCAGAAAGCAACATCATCGGCATCGACGATTTCTCCAAACTCGATTTGCGCGTAGGCAAGGTGCTCGCCTGCGAATTCGTCGATGGCTCGGACAAGCTGCTACGTTTTGAACTGGATGCTGGCCCGCTCGGCAAGCGCCAGATTTTCTCGGGCATTCGCGCGGCTTACGGCGAGCCGGAAAAGCTGATCGGCCGCAATGTGGTGTTTATCGCCAATCTAGCGCCGCGCAAAATGCGTTTTGGATTGTCTGAAGGGATGATTCTTTCGGCCGGTGACGGTGGCAACGATCTGTTTCTGCTCGATGCGGATCAGGGTGCCAAGCCGGGCGCTACGGTGCGCTGAAGCTTTTTGCTCTTTGAAACCGAAGCGTCGATGTTATCGTGGCGCCAGAAGTACCTCACCGTCATTGACCGGCTACGCCGTTGTAAGGCGCCTCGGCGCAGGCCGGAATCCAGTGGCGAACGGTACCGATTTTCGCGATAACTTCGCTTAATCGTTAGCAGAATCTATAGAGCGGGATCGCGAAAATCGAGCGATGCAGTCACTGGATTCCGGCCTGCGCCGGAATGACGATGAGGGATTGGCAGATGTTGCTCAAAACGTGCGGATAGATTCCTGAGGCGTGACATTCAACGAACCATGACAACGCTCGCCGACCGCATCGACGCCCTGTTACCGCAAACGCAATGCGAACAATGCGGTTATCACGGCTGTCGCCCTTACGCAGAGGCGATCGCCAAGGGCGACGCCGACATCAATCAATGTCCGCCGGGTGGCGCTGCCGGCATTGCGCAACTTGCCGCGTTACTTGGCCGCGCACCGATTCCCCTGAACCCCGATAACGGCGTCGAAAAACCTCGCACACTGGCGCGCATTGTCGAAGCCGATTGCATCGGATGCACCAAGTGCATCCAGGTGTGCCCCGTCGACGCCATCGTCGGCGCCAACAAGTTGATGCATACGGTGATCGCCGACGATTGCACCGGCTGCGAACGATGTGTTCCCGCCTGCCCCGTCGATTGCATCGTGCTCGAACCAATGCCGTTTTCGCAGGCCAATGATCAGGCGCACATGGATGTAGCACGCGCGCATTTTCAACGGCGCGAAGCTCGTCTTGCGGAACAGCAAGCTTCACGCGAAGCGGAGCTTGCATCACGCAAGGCGGAAGTCCATACCCCCGGAACAAAACAGAGTGTGCTGGATGCGCTTGCACGCGCTAAAGCAAAGAAGCAGGAGCCCAAAGCGTGAAGCGAGCGGATGTGGTTGAACTGTTTACGCGCCTGCGCGAACTCAATCCGCACCCCACCACGGAGCTGGCTTACACCACGCCATTCGAGCTTCTCGTTGCCGTCGTGCTCTCGGCACAGGCGACTGATGTTGGCGTCAACAAGGCAACGCGCAAACTTTATCCGGTTGCCAATACGCCTCAGGCCATCCTCGATTTAGGCGAGGAGAAGCTCAAGCGCTATATCAGCACCATCGGCCTGTTCAACGCGAAAGCGAAAAACGTGATAGCGCTGTGCCGCATCCTGGTCGATCAATACGACTGCAAGGTTCCGGACACGCGCGAAGCGCTTGAGGCGTTACCCGGCGTCGGCCGCAAGACAGCGAACGTGGTGCTCAACACAGCATTCGGCCATCCGACGATCGCGGTGGACACGCACATCTTTCGTGTCGCCAATCGCACAGGATTGGCGCCGGGCAAAGATGTTCGTGCGGTCGAAGACAAACTGGAAAAAGTGATACCGCCCGAGTTCAAACAGGATGCGCATCACTGGCTGATCCTGCACGGACGTTACGTATGCAAGGCACGCAAACCGGATTGCCCCAATTGCGTGATCCGCGATCTATGCCGTTATCGCGACAAGACGCCCGCGACGTAATTTTTTTGAAACGCGAAAAAGCAAACGGCGGGCATATGCCCGCCGTTTTTCCATCCTTAGGTCGAACTCCATTCCGATAGCTCGTTGCGGCTATCCGTTGCCTGCCGATCAGAACGGGTAGAAACGGAAGCTGGTGAACACCATGTTGTCTGCAGCAGTCGGGGCGTTGCCGTTGATGTCCGAGAACAGTTTGCGCGTGGTATGCGAGAACTGTGTACCGAACTGCACGCGGCCGAACTTGCCCTGGTAGAACTTCCACCAGAAACCAGCGGTTTCCTGCGCGATCTGACGGGTCTGGCCCGTGCAATCGGTGGCTGCACCGTAGATCAAGCAGTCGCTGTTGTTGTAGCCGAGGAGGGCTGCGCCGTAACCGAACGGCTTGCCGTTCACGCCGGAGGTCAGGTAGCTGTCTTCCTGCTCGCGGCCGCCAGCGACGTACAAGTCGAAGTCAGGCGTGGCGTGCCAGGTCAGCGTGCCGAGCACCATGTTTTCCTTCAGCGGTTCCGGAGCGCCGCTCGGGTTGTAGGTGATGTCGTTCAACTGAGCCGAACCGTAACGGCCAATGCCCTTGCCGCTCATGCCGGAGAACTGGAAGTCCAGCACCTTCGGAACGATCGGGAGCAGCATGCCGAAGCCGGCGCCGCTGCCGTGCGTGGTCTTGTTGCTGGTGGCTTCGGGACCGCCGTCAGCCGTGGTCGGTGTCACGCGGGTTTCGAACTGGCGCGCGATACCGAACACTTCGTAGTGACCCCAACCCGGATCAGCCGCGAACTTCACGATCACATCCGGAACGCTGTTGAGCGAAACGGTGTTGAGCGTGTCATACGTATTGCCGGCCTGGATCGTAGCCGTGGTGGTGGTGTAACCCTTGCTGCCTGCGCCGGCCACAGAGCCGACACCGGCCGTCTGCGGATTTTCCAGCGAGATACCCAACCACCACATCTTGTTCCAATCTTTGACGAGGCGGACCTGCGTCTGACGTGCCCAGGTGAAGCCCGGCACGTACTGTGCGTCGATCGACGGCGGCAGCTGTTCCTTGCCTGGGGTGATACCGACACTATCAAGCGTCAGCAGCGACCATGCCTGACCGGTCAACAGATGCAAACCGTAGGTGTCCCAATCCACATTGGTCCACAACTGGCGGATACGCGGGTTGTACGAGTTGCTCTCGTTCATGTTCGCCGTCTGGGCGCCACCGAGGAAGTCCATCTCGTAGTAGCCAGTGACGTGCGTCGTGTCGTTGATGTCCGCTTCGGCCTTGATGGTCAGGCGGCTCTGACGCGAGCTTTCCAGGAACTGGTCGTTGCGCGCATTGGTGACCGGATAGGTCGTGGTTGCGCCGCTGCCGGTGTTGATCGGCGCCGTGCTGGTGCCGCCCTGGAACGGAATGTTCGCGTACTTGCTGTTGATATCGTCACCGGTGTCGCGCGAGCGGTAAACCGATTCGGCCGCCAGGAAGCCACCAAACGTCCACTTCACGCCGCCCATGCCGCCGAACGTGTCGCCGGTCTTGGTTGCAACTTGCTGCTGCGCCTGTACCACCTGAGCCTGGGTGGCCTGCACTTGCGCCTGAGTAGCCTGCACGGACTGCGCTGTTTCCTGCTGCGCCTGCGTCTGAGCAGCCGACTGGGATTCCAGATCCGAGACCTTCTGTTCCAGCGCTGCGATCTCAGCCTTCATCTGAGCCAGCTCTGCCGCACTAACGGTCACTTTCTTGTTGGACGTCGTCTGTGCCGACACAGCTGTAACGCTGGTCAAGCCCAAACCGGCAGCGATGGCCACCGTGAGCATCTTGGAACGCATGTTGTTGTCTCCGCTTATATCAATGGATCCGCGATGGACACCTTAGATTCCCCTGAGGCGACCGGCGGGTTGGTGGCATGATCAAGCGGGAGCTTTACCGTTAGATGGATGTTATGTGACAGAACGAAGACAAACCATACGGTTCGCCACATGGCAAACGGAATCGCCGGGGCGGCTGATATGCTTGTCCGATGGAGCAACTCAACAACAGCATGGCGGCGCTGATGGCCGACCGGTTCCGCGGTTTCCTGCCGGTAGTCGTGGATGTGGAGACGGGCGGGTTCGATGCGGAACGCGACGCGCTGCTTGAAATAGCCGCCGTTGCCATCGGCATGGATCAGGAGGGCAACCTTTACCCTCATCCGGTCGTATCGACGCATGTCGAACCCTTCCCCGGTGCGAACATCGATCCGCGCTCGCTGGAAATCACCGGCATCGATCCGGACAACCCGCTGCGCGGGGCATTGAACGAACGCGCGGCGCTCGACCATATATTTCAGGCCGTGCGTTTAGCCATTCGCGAGGACGATTGCCAGCGCGCCATCCTCGTCGGACATAACGCGGCATTCGATCTAGGCTTTCTGAATGCGGCGGTGCGCCGTGTCGGCCATAAGCGCAATCCGTTCCATCCTTTCAGCACGTTTGACACCGTCACACTGAGCGGATTGGCCTTCGGACAGACAGTTTTAAGCAAGGCAGTGCAAGCTGCCGGTTATACGTTCGATGCCCGCGAAGCCCATTCGGCGGTCTATGACGCCGAGCGCACCGCACTGCTTTTCTGTCGCATCGTCAATCGCTTGCGTGCACTTGAGGTGCTCGAGCTCGAACGGGTTGGTTCGACTCTGCCCTAGCCGTCGGCCGCTAAATTCTTGCGACTGTCATAAGGCTGAAATATTCATCTCATCTCATTGCAACACCCAGCCCCTGCAATAGAGGGACTTTACGGCATGACTCGCCACTTCCCTCCAAAGGAGCCACTGTGTTGACTTCATTCAAACTCCCGTCTCGCCTCGGCGCGCTCGCCATTGCGGTCGCTGCGTCCGTCTTCGGCATGACGGCGCACGCTACCGACATCACTGGTGCGGGCTCCAGCTTCGTCTATCCCGTCATCTCAAAGTGGTCGGCGGCTTACGCCGAGAAGACCGGCAATCACATCAACTATCAGTCGATTGGTTCGGGCGGCGGTATCGCTCAGATCAAGGCCGGCACGGTCGACTTCGGCGCATCCGATATGCCGCTGAAGCCGGAAGACCTGGCCAAGTTCGGTCTGGGCCAGTTCCCCGACGTGATCGGCGGCATCGTACCGGCGTTCAACGTGGCTGGCGTCGCTCCGGGCACGCTGGTGCTCGACGGCCCGACGCTGGGTGACATCTATCTCGGCAAGATCACCATGTGGAACGATCCGGCCATCGCCAAGATCAATCCCGGCGTGCACCTGCCGTCGTCGAAGATCTATGTGGTGCATCGTTCGGACGGTTCGGGTACGACCTTCAACTTCACCGACTACCTCTCGAAGGTGAGCGCGGATTGGAAGTCGAAAGTCGGTGAAGGCACTGCCGTGCAGTGGCCGACCGGTATCGGTGGCAAGGGCAACGAAGGCGTCGCCGCTTACATCAAGCAGATTCCGAACTCGATCGGCTATGTCGAATACGCGTACGCGCTGACGAATCATCTTGGCTACGCGAAGATGAAGAATGCCGCCGGCAATGTCGTCGAGCCGAACACCGCCAGCTTCCAGGCTGCCGCCAACACGGCTGATTGGAAGAGCGCGAAAGACTTCAACCTGCTGATGACGAACGCTCCGGGTGCTCAGGCTTGGCCGATCACTGCCACGTCATGGGTCATCATGTACAAGACGCCGAAGAATGCTGCCAATACCAAGGTTGCTTTCGACTTCTTCAAGTGGGCTTATGAGCACGGCCAGGATTCGGCTCGCACGCTGAACTACGTGCCCCTGCCAGACACGCTGGTGCAGCAGATCGAAGCCTACTGGGCCAGCGAATACAAGATGTAAGCTGATCGCTGTCGCAAGGACAGCAACAGCTGTAGTGACTTGCGACGCGCGCAACCGACGGTTGCGCGCGTCGTGCTGATTAAAACCGACCGCGGATAACGCCTCAGCATGTCAGCGATAAACGCAGAACCGCTCCGACGCGATATCGAACATCGCGCACGCGCCGATGCACGACACGATTTAATATTCCGCCTGCTGTTGCGTCTGTGCGCCCTGCTGGTCCTTGCCACCCTGCTCGGTGCTGCGCTGTCCACGTTGTGGGGTGGCCGCGATGTGCTCTTCAAGGATGGCTTCCACTTCCTGTTCAGTTCCGACTGGAATCCGGTGGAAGACCAATACGGTGCGCTCGCACCGATTGTCGGCACACTGGTGACGTCGCTGATTGCGCTGGTTCTTGCGGTTCCCGTAAGTTTTGGCATCGCACTTTTTCTTACCGAGATCGCACCCAGCTGGATGCGCGGTCCGGTGGCTACGGCGATCGAATTGCTCGCCGGCATTCCCTCGATCATCTACGGCATGTGGGGCCTGTTCGTGTTCGTGCCCTTCATGGCCAGCATCGAGCCGTGGATGAACGATACGCTCGGCAATATTCCGCTGATCGGCCAATTGTTTCAGGGTCCGCCGCTGGGCCTGGGCCTGCTCACAGCGGGCGTCGTGCTCGCTGTCATGATCCTGCCCTTCATTTCTTCAGTGATGCGCGAAGTGTTCCAGACGGTGCCTGCGCGTCTCAAGGAATCGTCATACGCACTCGGCTCCACCAAGTGGGAAGTGGTGTGGGATATCGTGCTGCCCTATACCCGTTCAGCCGTGATCGGCGGTATCTTCCTGGGGCTGGGTCGTGCGCTCGGCGAAACCATGGCGGTTACGTTCGTGCTGGGTAACTCCTACAACATCACGTCGTCGTTGCTGATGCCGGGTACCTCGATTTCCTCGAGCATCGCCAACGAATTCAACGAAGCGGTTGGTTTGCATCGCTCCGCGCTAATCGCGCTGGGCTTCCTCCTGTTTGTCGTGACCTTCATCGTGCTGTTGATCGCACGCTTGATGCTGCGCCAGCTGGCACGCAGGGAGGGCCGCTGATGTCCGTTATTTATGTACGTAGACATATCACCAACATTGTTGCGTTGGCGCTCAGTGGTGTGGCGACGTTGATCGGCTTGATCTTCCTGGTCTGGATTCTCTGGATTACGGCAGAGAACGGTTTCAGTGCCATCAGCGGATCGTTGTTCACCAAGATCACCGCGTATGCCGATCAAGGCGGTCTTTCCAACGCCATCGCCGGCAGCTTGATCATGGACCTGATGGCGTTGTTGATCTGCGCCCCGATCGGCGTGCTCGCGGGTACCTACCTTGCCGAATACGCAAGCTCGACGAAGCTTGGCGCCTCGATCCGCTTCCTCAACGACATTCTGCTGTCCGCACCGTCGATCGTGCTTGGTTTGTTCGTCTACGTCATCATCGTATTGCCGATGTCGAATCTGACGAACGGGGCGATCTCGTTCTCCGGTTTTGCCGGTAGCGTGGCGTTGGCGTTGATCGGTTTGCCGGTCATCGTTCGCACTACCGACGAAATGCTGCAGCTGGTTCCCGGCACCTTGCGCGAAGCAGCGCTTTCTCTGGGCATTCCGCAGTGGAAGCTCACTATGCAAGTGCTGATGCGCGCGGCCTTCTCCGGCATTCTTACCGGCATACTGCTCGCGCTGGCGCGTCTTGCCGGTGAAACGGCACCGTTGTTGTTTACCGCATTCGGCAACAACTTCATGACACTGCACCCGCTGGACAAGATGGCCAGCATGCCGGTGACGATTTATCAGTACACCAACGATCCCAATCCGGCGCTGCATGCGATTGCGTGGGCCGGCGCGTTGTTGATCACTCTATTCGTGCTGGCGTTGAGCCTGCTGACCCGCATCATGTTTTCGCGCAAGAAGGTGAGTTATGAATGACCTCGCCGCCGCCACCGCGGCGCCCCTGACCGGCGCCGCTACGCCGCCCAAGATCAAAGTGCGCGACGTGCACTTCTACTACAACGGATACCATGCGCTGAAAGGCATCGACATGGATATTCCCGAAAAGCAGGTCACTGCGATCATCGGGCCGTCCGGTTGTGGCAAATCCACCCTGCTTCGCATCTTCAATCGCATCTACGCGATTTATCCGAAACTGGAAGCGAAAGGCTCGATCGAGCTCGATGGCGAGAATATTCTCGACAAGGATTACTCGATGAATCGCCTGCGCACCAAAGTGGGCATGGTGTTCCAGAAGCCGGTGCCGTTTCCGATGACGATCCATGAAAACGTCGCCTACGGTATTCGTCATCACGAGAAGCTTTCGCGCGCCGACCTGGAAATCCGTGTCGAGCAGGCACTGCGCAGCGCAGCGCTGTGGGATGAAGTGAAGGACAAGCTCAAGCAGAGCGCGCTCGGTCTTTCCGGTGGTCAACAGCAGCGTCTTTGTATTGCGCGCGGCATCGCGTTGCGTCCGGAAGTACTGCTGCTCGACGAACCGACTTCCGCGCTCGATCCGATTGCCACCGGCCGTATCGAACAGCTGGTCGAAGAGCTGAAGCACGAATACACGATCGTGATCGTGACCCACAACATGCAGCAGGCCGCGCGTTGCTCCGACCGCACTGCCTTCATGTATCTGGGCGAGCTGATCGAATTCGACAACACCGAAAAGATCTTCACCAAGCCGGGCAAGAAGCAGACCGAAGATTACATTACCGGTCGATTTGGTTAACGGCGCAAAGCGCCCACTTTAATCCCTCTCCCCTCTGGGGAGAGGGCGGGGTGAGGGGCCAGTCTCGCGACAACTTCGCGCAGGCCCCCTCTTCCACTTCAGACCAACGAGGCAACACCCATGAGCGGCAGCAGCAAGGAACACATCATCAAGAGCTACGACGACGAACTGATTCGCCTGACCGGCGAGCTGGTTCGCATGGGCGAACTGGCCGTCAGCCAGCTGGAAGCTGCTATCGACGTGGTAGACCGCCGCGACGAACGCGCAGCCCAGCATGTCGTGCACAACGACGATGCGATCGATCAGCTGGAACAGGAAATCAGCCACGACGTCGTGCGCCTGCTGGCCCTGCGCGCGCCGATCGCCGGCGATCTGCGTAACGTCTTCGCCGCACTGCGCATCGCTGCCGACATCGAGCGTATCGGCGACTACGCCGCCAACGTCGCCAAGCGCTCCATTCCGCTTTCCATGGCTGCTCCGCTGACGCCCACTGGCGGCCTGGCGTATCTGGCAAAACTGGCCGCCGAAGAAGTACGCGAAGTACTGCGTGCCTACCGCGACCGCGATGCCGAGCGTGCGTACAAGGTGTGGCAGGACGATGTGGAGCTGGACGAAGCCTATACCGGCTACTTCCGCGAACTGCTCACGTACATGATGGAAGACCCGCGCGTCATCACGCCCTGCACGCATCTTTTGTTCATGGCCAAGAACATCGAACGTATTGGCGATCACGCCACCAACATTGCCGAGAACGTTTGGTTCCAGGTCAAGGGTGAGCCGTTGACTGGTCAGCGCGACAAGCGTGATCTGACGTCGAGCCCGGAGCCGGTGAAGTTGGGTAATCGTCCGGAATAATCCGAGCGCTACGCACGAAAAAAGGGACCGCTCGACGGTCCCTTTTTATTTCCCCATCAGCGCCTGAGGCTCGCACAATTTTTGCTGGACGACTTCAGCAAAGTCAGAGAAGTGCAAAGTTAATGGGTAATTTTACGCTGCCTCATCGTCATCCCAGCGAAAGCTGGGATGACGAGCAAAACGGGGTAAGTGACCGCCTCAAAGTAGCATTCACCACGGCGATGTCTTGTGCCCGCTCTCACGCGCCTCACGTCGCACGCGAATACCGCGCCCAATCCCGAAGATACCGATAATCAGCCACGCCACCTGCATGATGAAAGCAGGCATATTGAAGTGGCCAAACAACAACGACAGCATCACGCCCAGCGCACCAAGCACATTCATCGACTGGAAGATCAAACCGTTACCGCGCAGTTTGTGTGCCTGCAGAAGAAAAAAAGCCAGCAGCACCAGCACGACGCCGATGTATCCCGCCCAATCGTGCCAATAGAACGTCATCGCGCGCCTCGCTGACGCAACGCTTCGAACAGCACCACACCGGTGGCAACGGAAACGTTGAGGCTTTCCATGGAGCCGGGCATCGGAATACGCGCCACGAAATCGCAGTTTTCCCGCGTCAGGCGACGCATGCCTTCGCCTTCGCTACCCAGCACCAGCGCCACGGGGCCTTTCAGATCCACATCGTAAATCGCTTGCTCGGTATCGCCGGCCAATCCGGTTATCCACACACCGGCATCTTTTAGCGTACGCATGGCGCGCGCCAGATTGGTGGCAGCGACCAACGGAACACGATCTGCACCACCCGCCGAGGCACGCCGTACCACCGGCGTAAGGCCCACGGCGCGATCCTTCGGCACGATCACAGCCGTGACATTCGCCGCCGCCGCGCTACGCAGGCATGCACCCAGATTGTGCGGATCGGTCACACCGTCCAACACCAGAAACAGCGCATCGGAACCTGCGACGGTAAGCAGATCCGGCAAATCGCTCTCACTTGCCACCGGCGGCGGTTCGTACAACGCGACGATACCCTGATGACGCGCTTCACCCGACACGCGATCAAGCTGTTCGCGCGGACGATGATGCACAGGAATCTTCAGCGCTTTCGCACGCTCCGCCAACTCATGCACGCGCGGGTTGCGCTGACCGTTTTCCACCAGCACTTCGCGAACGCGCTCGGCATCGTTGCTCAACGCGCCTTCTACCGGATTGATCCCGACGATCCAACTGTCGCTCATCGTTTGCCTTTCGATTTATGTTTGCCACCCTTGGGCGGCTTCGGCTTGCCTTTATCAGCCGCTTTGCCGCCTTTGCCCTTGGCCGCTTTGTGGCTCGGTTTGGCGCCACCGGGTTTCGCTGACCCGCTATCACGCCCCGGCAACGGCGGCAGCGATGGTAACGGTTTGCGCCCGGCAGGCAACGAATAGCGTTCGCCTGCCGCGGAATAGTCGTACGCGCGCGTGGTTGTCGGCACAGACGCGGGAGCGCCTTTGCCCTCCTGCACGAGACGGAAATCGATCTTGCGATCTTCCAGGCTCGCGCGCAGCACCTGTACGCGTACGTGATCACCCAGGCGGAACTGCGCGCCCGTGCGCTCGCCCTTCAATAAATGCCGCACCGGATCGAAATGATAGTAGTCGTTGGAAAGCTGGCTGATATGCACCAGACCCGACACCTTCGATTCTTTCAGCTCGACGAACAAGCCAAACGATGTCACACCGGTAACCGTTCCTTCGAATGTTTCACCGACGTGTTTGGCCATCCACGCGCAGCGGAAACGTTCATCCACATCGCGCTCGGCTTCCTCAGCGCGACGTTCACGTTGCGAGCAATGCAAGGCCATCGCGGCCATGGCCGCTTCGGTATAGGTGTAGTTCGCCGGTTTGCCGCCCTGCAGGGCGTAACGAATCGCGCGGTGCACCAGCAAATCGGGATAACGGCGAATCGGCGAGGTGAAGTGCGCGTACGCGGTCAGCGCCAGACCGAAATGCCCGCGGTTGTCAGGCTGATACGCCGCCATGCTTTGCGAGCGCAGCAGCACGGACTGAATAAGTTCGCGTTCCGGGCGATCGTGCACTTTGCGCAGCACTTCGGCGTAATCGCCCGGCGTCACCTCTGCCACCGGCGGCATGCGCAGCTTGAACTCACGCAGGAACTGCTGCAGGTCTTCGTACTTCTCCACCGGCGGCGGTTCGTGCGCGCGGTACAACGCGGGAATCTTGCGCTTTTCGAGGAACAAGGCCGCCTGCACGTTGGCGGCAATCATGCATTCCTCGATCAGCTTGTGCGCATCGTTACGCTCGACGGCTCCAACCGTTTCAACCTCGCCCGTCTGATCGAGACGGAATTTCACTTCCGGCGTTTCGAAATCAATGGCACCGCGCTGGCGACGCTGCTCGGCCATGGCCTTGTACAGTGCGTGCAGATTTTCCAGCTGCGGCAACACATCGGCCACTTCATGTCGCGCATCGGCATCTTTCTCGCCAATGGCTTTCCACACGATGTCGTACGTGAGGCGCGCGTGCGAGCGCATCACGGCTTCGTAGAACTTCGACTTGACGACCTCGCCCTTCGCATCGACCTGCATGTCGCAGACCATGCACAAGCGATCGACTTTCGGATTGAGTGAGCAGATACCGTTGGACAGCGTTTCCGGCAACATCGGCACCACGAAACCGGGGAAGTACGTCGAGGTACTACGCTCGTACGCTTCCTTGTCCAGCGCGCTACCCACACTTACGTAGTGCGACACATCGGCAATCGCGACGACCAGCCGCCAACCACCACCGCGCTTCGGTTCTGCAAACACCGCGTCATCGAAATCGCGCGCGTCGGCACCGTCGATGGTCACCAGCGGCGTCTTGCGCAGATCGACCAGGCCCTCGCGCTCCGCAGCCGTAACTTCCGGTTCGATCTGGGCTGCTTCACGCAATACTTCGGGCGGCCACTCATGTGGCAGGTTGTGACTGGCGATCGCCATTTCCACCAGCAACGACGGCTGCAAGCGCTCGCCAAGCACCGAGAGAATGGCCCCTAGCGGACCGCGGTAGGCCGTCGGCGGATCGGAGATTTCGGCAACGACGATTTGTCCAGCGCGCGCGCCCTGTTCCTTGCCGGGCACGATCATCACGTCCTGATGCAGCCGCCGGTCATCCGGCACCACCAGCGTCACACCGTTGTCGACCACTACGCGCCCGACCAGTCGCGGCGAGCGCCGCTGCAACACTTCGACGATGGCGCCCTGTCGGCGACCGCGGCGATCCAGGCCCACCACGCTAGCCAGCACGCGATCACCGTGCATGACGCTGCGCATCTGATAGGGCGAGAGATACAGATCGTCACCGCCTTCGTCTGGCCGCAGGAATCCATAGCCTTCTGCGTTCGCCAGTACCACGCCTGGGATCAGATCCAGCTTGCGAGCGGGGCCGTAACCGCCGCGACGTCCCAGTAGCAGCTGACCATCGCGCACCATCGCGGTAAGCCGTTTGGCCAGCGCGGTGATGCTGTATTCGTCATGCAGATTCAGCGCTTCGGCGATGCGCGCTTCCGTCAGCAACTCGCCGCGCTCTTCCAGCAGCGTAAGAATCGCTTCACGGCTGGGAATGGGCTTGTCGTAACGTTCCGCTTCGCGATCGGCGAAGGGATCGTGTCGCCGCTTGGGCAACGCTCCTTCGTCCGATGCCGCGGTACGCCGGCGTCCGGTTTTTGCCTCGCCAGAGCGGGCCTTGGTTGCCTTGACCGCTTTGCGCGGAGCCTTGTCCTTGGTTCGATCATTTTTTTTGGTCACGGCCTAGTATCGCCTTGATGAATGGTCCGGATAAATGCCCCCGTGCATTCGCCTATCGTGACCGGTAAAACCGTGAAGAAATGGTTGACAACAAGCCAGCGGACACCTACTCTACGCGGCTCGCACAGCCTCAAAACGGCGCCTGCGACACCTGCCCAGGTGGCGGAATTGGTAGACGCACTAGTTTCAGGTACTAGCGGGTAAAACCGTGGAGGTTCGAGTCCTCTCCTGGGCACCACTTAAAAGGCCGCGCAATGCGGCTTTTTTGTTGCCTGCTCTCGAGGCGGACCGGATTCAACTTCGCTTTATTCCGCACTAAAGAGACCGCCCCTTTTTATAGGGCAGCCTGCATTCCACGAAAGTGTGTAAACCGAAAACGAATCGATCAGGATCAAGAACTCGCGCAGCTTAGAGTGAACGCCGAAGTCACGGGTGTAACTTGACCGCCCGCGGACCCGGATTGTTGAAACGACACAAGTAGCTGGTTGGGCGTAGCGGGTATCGCCACTACCATGCCAGTTATGCCGGAGGTCGTAGACGTCGCGGTACATGACGATGCGCTTGGAGCGTTTCCATGAAACGTTACCTGATACGCAGAGCCCTCACTGTCGGATTGAACCGTGACGGCAATAATCCAGCTACTCGGATTTTGACTGGTGATTGCACCCGCACTGCTGATATTTGCAGTGTCGTTGTTGGACTGTGCCTGCGTTGCGGAGAAAGGCACACCGCCAATCACGAGCAACGCAATCAATGTCATCGCTTTAGCTCTCATGGATACCTCCACTGGGGATGAGTACGGACCAATCGTTTAACGAAATATTGAGGCCCTACCAGGATGCACAAACATGGTTGGATTTCTCGCGACTAAATAAAACGAATCGCCTAACCTCGATTAAAGTTCACGCAAGATTCGAAAGCCAACTCGGCCACTGCGGACACTTGCTTCAGCACCCTGCCGATATGCCGAATTAACCTGCTCCGGCGAACTGCCCCACGAACCGCCGCGTATCACGTGTGAGGAACATCCCGGATTAACCCACGCGCTGCCGTCGACCGGTGCGCGGACGTAGTTGTCGTGCCAACAATCGGCCGTCCATTCGGAGACGTTACCGTCAATATCAAATAAGCCAAACGCATTCGGTGCAAACGTCATGACTGGCGCAGGGCCCCAGTAGCCATCGCTATACCCCTGGAAAGCATGGCTCCAGCGTCGGCCGCTGGGTGAACGATCAAGCGAACCCGTGAGATTTTCTACCTTGGTCTTGGGCGTGCCGGCACCCCACCAGTAGCGCGTCGTGCTTCCGCCGCGTAGCGCGTATTCGAACTCTGCTTCGCTCGGCAAACGATATTGTTTGCCCGTGCGCTTGCTCAGCCACTGAACGTACGCGTTGGCATCGTTCCAGGAGATATTGACCACGGGAAGGTTGTTACTTGCGCGATGACCTGCATAATCGCTCTCCCAAGTAGCGCTTGAATCATCGCGCATCACGCCGGTGCTTTCGTCATAGACGCTAGCGCCGCCGATGGTGACCGAATCGGGTTTGTAGCCACTCGCGCGTACAAACTCACGAAATTGACCCACGGTGACGTCCGTTTGGGAAAACGCAAAACCTTTGCTGAGGTTGACTTCATGCTGAGGTGTTTGCGAATCGCTGCGCCCTTGTTCGTTGTCGGGCGCACCCATCATGTATTTGCCAGTGGGAACGACGAGCATGGTGGGCGATTGACCATTCATATCGACGAAGCGATCGGTAAACACCTGTCCGGGTTTGTAGTTCGCATACAACTGCGCATTGGTAAGGCGCTGCTCGAACTCATCGATGCCCGCGAGCTGCGGATTGATCGCCTGTGCCTGCCCCGCCAATTGCTTGGCGAGCGCGATGTTGCCGCCATCGAGCGCAGAACGCGCCTGCGCAAGCACGCCCGTTGCACGTTGCTGACGAATAGCTTCCACCTGGGTGTGCACTTGCTGCAACTGCGGCGACTCAGGCTGGATGCTTTGCGCTTCCGTCATCGCGTTTTCGGCGCCGGTGAAATCATTTTGCGCGACGGCAGCCAATGCACGGTCGAGCACGACATGCTGTACCTGCAACACGCCTTCCGATGCGACGGGGTTTTGCGCGTCGATCGTTTGCACCTGCCTGTACAACTCCAAGGCGTTGTTGCCCGCAGGTTGATCCGCGTGTCCTTGCTGCAGCAGGTCGGCTGCCTTGGCCAACATCGGGCGCACTTCGGTCAGCGTCTTCATGCTGGCCTCAAGCGGCCCCACGTCATTAGCGGAATTGGGGACCGACTTGAGGTAATCGAGCTGCGTCCGTGCCGATTCAGAATCGCCGATCGCGATGTCTTGCGTCACTTCGGCAATCAGGTGAGTACGCACCTGATCCAGCCCTTGCGCAGCGGCACGACTGTCCGGCTTGAGCGACAACGCCTGCCCATACAACGCAGCAGCGCTGTTTTTGTCGCCAGCAACCTGCCCGGCCAGAAACGCCTTGCCTGCGCGATCAATCAACGCCTTCACCGCAGGAGAATCGGCACTCAGCTGCTCCGGCAACGGCGCGCTCTTGCGATTGAGGCGCGCCGCGATCACCGCCGTGGGCGCCAGCGTCAGAGGTGGTCCCGCGTTGATTTCCTCCTGCGCGGACGGCAACACGCTGCCGGCCCGGGCAGGCACCAAAGCAGGCACCGCACGCGTCACCGGCGACGTCGGATTGGCGATTTCCTCCGGACTGACATGGAAAACTTCGGGGAAAAAGTGATACGTGAGGCCGAACGCCAGCACGACGACGCCAAGCGCCCCACCCAGCGCACGCTGACGTTGTACGGTGTCCTTGCTTGGCATGGTGGGCGTTCCGTGGCTGGCCTGCTATGGTTCGCTGCTTACCTTATGGCACCGCCGATGACGGGGCAATCGCGAATCGCCGGTTTTGTCGTCCCAAGGAATATGCATGACCCTGCCCATCCAGCCGCCCAAGGCAGATTGGATCGACCAACGCGACAAACTTGAACCGTGGCTGGCTGAGCTTTCGGCTGGCTCGGTCGTTGGCCTCGATACCGAATTCATGCGCCGCAATACGTTTTATCCGCAGCTCGCGCTGTTGCAGCTTGGCTGGCAGGAACGCTATGCGCTGGTCGACCCGCTCGCCTTCGACATCGGCAACGCGTTGGCACCATTGAAACGCAACGACGTAGTCACGCTGATGCACAGCGCGAGCGAGGATCTGGAAACCCTCGTGCCGTGGTTGCCGGAGGGCCCAGGCGTGTTGTTCGACACGCAGATCGCTGCTGCCTTTGCCGGCATGGGGTTGGGCATCAGTTACCGCGCGCTGGTTGCAGAGATGGCGGGTGTTGAACTGGATAAGGGCGAAACACGCTCGGACTGGATGCAGCGGCCGCTCACCGCATCGCAAAGCGCCTACGCCACGCTCGACGTCGTGTATCTGCACACCATCCATCAGCAGCTGACCGAACGTTTGGCGCAGCGCGACCGCACCGCATGGCACGCTGAAGACTGCGAGCGCCTGAAACGAAAAAGCTGCCGGCGCGAAGGCGATCCGCAACCGCAAGTGGCATTGCGCGGCGCCGCCGAATGGCCCCGCGAACAACAAGCGTTACTGCGGCGCCTGTTGATGTGGCGCGATATCGCCGCGCGCCGGCTCGACCGTCCGCGGCCATGGTTGATCGAAGATGCGCTCGCGCTAAGCCTCGCTCAACAGCCGCCCAAGTACCTCGGGGAGCTGGAGCAGCGCAGCAGCGGCCAGCGCGCCCTGCGATCCGCACAGCGAGAGGAAGTATTCGAGCTTCTTTCGCAGCCCGTAACCGATGACGAGATCGCCGATACCGATCCGATTCCGCCCCACCCGCAAGGCGCGGCCAAGCAAGCCTTGTCCGCCATGAAACAGCGCGTGGACAACCTGGCCGTCGAACTCGACCTCCCGCCCGGCCTGCTCTGTTCGCGCAAGTCGCTGGAGGAATACGTGGTCACGGCCATCTGGCCTGAGGCGCTGGAAGGCTGGCGGCGCGCTGTTTTGCACGATCGGCTGGCTAGCCTGCTGCCCGACGCAGGGCTTGGCGCCACCCAGGCCCACTGCTAACATTTAACGCTCGCGTGGGGCGGTAGCTCAGCTGGGAGAGCGTCGCGTTCGCAATGCGAAGGTCGGGAGTTCGATCCTCCTCCGCTCCACCAATTCCACGCAACGAAAAAGCCCCGTGGCCCGGCCCCGGGGCTTTTTCGTGTCGCACATGCTGCGATGCGAATCGGGCAAACTTGCCGGAACATCCACTCACGGACCGTGGACGCCCCATGAAACCCCGTCGGCGCAGCAAGCTGTGACAGCATCGGACATCGCGCCAGGCATCGGCCCTATCGAACCCGGATTGATGGTGATTCACGGCAATCGCCAGGAAGACCTGCGCGACCTGCTGGTGGCGTGGTTGCAACGTGCGCCGCTGCAACCGCTGGAAAACGAAGTGATGCTGGTGCAGAGCAACGGCATTGCGCAGTGGTTGAAGATGGCGTTGGCGCGTCCTGTCGATGCGGGCGGATTGGGTATCAGCGCCGCGGTCGATGTGCAGTTGCCCGGGCGCTTCCTGTGGCAGGCCTATCGCGCGGCGCTTGGCGATGATGCGGTTCCCACCACATCGCCCTTCGACAAATCGCGCCTCGTATGGCGTTTGTTGCGCCTGCTGCCGCAACATCTTGGCGAAGACAGCTTCACGCCGTTGCGAAATCTGCTTGGCGACGGCGCTGACTGGCGTCGCCGGCATCGGCTTGCGATGCAAGTCGCCGATCAGTTCGATCAATATCAAGTCTTTCGTGCGGATTGGCTGGAAGACTGGGAGCATCGCAACGACGTATTGCGCGACACGTTACGCAACCGCGCTTTCGAGCTTCCAGCCGAACAGCGCTGGCAGCCGCGTTTATGGCGGCTTCTGCTCGATGATGTTCCTCCGGCACAGCGCGATAGCCACCGCGCAGCCGTGCATCACCGTTTCATGCAGCAGATGCAATCGCTGACATGGCGGCCGGAATCGTTGCCGCGGCGTATCGTTGTTTTTGGCATTACGTCGTTACCGCAGCAAACGCTCGAAGCGCTCACCGCACTCGCGAAGTACAGCCAGGTGTTGCTGCTGGTCACCAATCCATGCCGCCATTACTGGGCCGACATCATCGAGGACCGCGAGTTGCTGATGGCTGAGCAGCGGCGTCACGCCGGCAAGCCCGGACTTCCGCCGGAGCCTCGTTACGAAGATCTGCATCTCCATGCCAATCCACTGCTGGCAGCATGGGGCAAACAAGGGCGCGACTTCATTCGACAGCTCGATGCGTTCGACCAGCCGGAACGCTATCGCCAGCACTTTGCCTCGATCAAGCGAAGCATCGACCTGTTTCAGGATGTAGGCACCGACTCGCTCCTACATCAAGTGCAGCAAGCTGTGCTGGATCTTGAGCCCGCACCTGTCGATCCGTCGCAACGCAAAGTGTTGCGCAAAAACGATCGGTCGCTGCGCTTTCAGATCGCGCACAGCCCGCAGCGCGAAGTCGAAATACTGCACGATCAGCTGCTGGATCTTTTCGAACGCGCCGCACGCAGCGGCAAACCGTTGGCGCCGCGCGACATCATGGTGATGGTGCCCGATATCCGCACCTATGCATCGCATGTGCAGGCGGTGTTCGGCCGCATCGCGTCGGACGACCCGCGATTCCTACCCTACAGTGTGGCCGATCAACCGGGGCGCGGGACCTCGCCCCTGCTGGTCGCGCTGGAGCAGTTGCTTCGCCTCAACGAATCGCGTTTCACCGCAAGCGACGTACTCGATCTTCTGGACGTTCCTTCGCTGCGCCGCCGTTTTGATATCAACGAAGACGACCTGCCTGTACTTCGCCGCTGGATTACCGAATCCGGCATCCGCTGGGGTCTTGACGGCAAACAAAAGCAGACGCTGGATCTTCCGGACGACGAACAAAATAGCTGGCGCTTTGGCCTGCGCCGCATGTTGCTCGGCTACGCCACTGGCGACGCCGAGGCGATCAAAGACATCGCGCCCTATGCAGAAATCGGCGGCCTCGAAGCGGTGTTACTCGGACAACTGCATCAGCTGATCGATACGCTCGAACGCTATTGGCGCTTACTTTCTTCTCCGGCCGCGCCGGCGCAATGGAGCGAGCGCCTGCGTTATCTGCTGCGCGACTTCTTCGACACACGCCGCGACGACGCTGACACGCTACGCATCGACCGCCTGGAAGACGCACTCGATACGTGGCTCGACGCATGCAACGAAGCGCAGTTCACCCAACCCATTCCTATTTCGATTGTTGCAGAAGATTGGCTGCAAGCCGTCGACCAGAATCATCTCTCGCAACGCTTCATGGGCGGCGCGGTGAATTTCGGCACATTGTTGCCGATGCGCGCGATCCCGTTCCGCGTCGTGTGCCTGCTTGGCATGAACGACGGCGACTATCCACGCCGCATCTCGCCGCCGGACTTCGATCTGATGGCAAGAGCAGGCCAACATCGTCCCGGCGACCGCTCTCGTCGCGACGACGACCGTTATATGTTTCTGGAAGCGCTTCTCTCGGCACGTGATGTGATGCACATCAGCTGGGTCGGACACAGCATGCGCGACAACAGCGAGTTGCCGCCGTCCGTACTCGTTGGTCAACTGCGCGACTACCTCGCCAACGGTTGGCTAATCTCCTCCGATGATGGCGACACTGAATCGCGCAAACACGTGCTGGCATCCATCACCACCGTTCATCCGCTGCAGGCTTTCAGTACGCGTTATTTTGCCGATGAAGCATCACCGCTATTTACCTACGCGTCTGAGTGGGCGCGTGCACGTGAGTCATCTTCGACTATCGATGAGACACCACTCGCACCTTGGCAATCCGAATCGACCATCGACGTGGTGACGCTGCAGCGGTTTCTCTTCAACCCCGCCGCAAGTTTCTACAACGAACGCCTGAAGGTGCGTTTCGAAGATATCGACACCGGCCCCGAGGACGACGAGCCGTTTGCCTTGAATGGACTAGAAAACTACGCCGCTGCGGATGTCTTGCTACAGCAGGCATTGATGGCTGGCGAAGGCGACACCTTACTCACACTCTCCCGTACCGCCGCTCGTTTGCGGCAACAAGGCGCGCTGCCCGCGGGTGGCTTCGGCACGCTGGCCATGGACGAAGCAAGCGACGCGGTACAACGCATCCTTCAGCGCTGGCACGCTGCAATGGATCATTGGTCAACGCCCCTGGAGGCTTGCGAGCTGCGCTACGAGCATGAGGGCTTGATCATCGAAGGATGGCTGGATGACCTGCGTGCGAGCGGTGAAAACGAACCCGTCAGACTACTCACATCGCCCGGCAAGTTGTTGCAAGGCAAAGCCATTCGCTTCGACAAATTGCTTCGCGCGTGGGTGATGCAACTGCTCGCCAATGCGTGCGGTCTCCCATTGTCGACACGCTTCTTTTCGGCGGACGCAACCATTGCATTGAACCATTACGAACGCGAAGACGCCCGCATCCATTTGAACACACTGATCGACGCGTGGCGCGACGGCATGCAATCACCCTTGCCCATCGCACGCCGCACTGCATTCGCGTGGCTGCTGGCCGAAGAGGATGGAAAAGACGCCGCGGAGGCGGCACGTCTTCGTTATGAAGGTAACGACGGCCCGTATGGTTTTCAGGGCGAAGTCGTCACGGAGCCCTATTTGGCCCGCTCATGGCCAAGCTTCGGCCAGTTATACGCCGCGGGTTTTGAGCAATGGCTAGCGCTTTATCGTCCTCTACTTAACGCCGCGGTGCTGGAGAGCAACGCATGAGCGCCGTCGCACCGCTCGATCCACTGCGTTTGCCGCTGCAAGGTATTCGTCTTATTGAAGCGAGTGCCGGCACCGGTAAAACCTGGACGCTCGCAGCGCTTTATCTTCGCCTGGTGCTGGGCCATGGCGGACAGCCTTCGCAGCTACCTGCACAGATTCTCGTCGTCACCTTCACGCGCGCTGCCACGGCCGAACTTCGCGAACGCATCCGCGACCGCCTGGCAACGGCGGCGGCAGCGTTCCGCGATCAACTGATCCCAGACGATTTTCTCCGCGACTTGATCGCCGAGTACCCCGACGCGAACGAGCGCGCCGCCGCCGCTAGACAGCTCGATCTCGCCGCACAATGGATGGACGAAGCCGCCATCTACACCATTCATGGATGGTGTCAGCGCATGCTCGCCCAGCATGCGTTTGAAGGCAGCGACACGCCCGGAGTCATCGTCGATGAAAACGCACGCCTCATGGAAGCCGTGCGCGACTATTGGCGCCGCTTTTATGCCCCGCTTGATGACGCCGACGCGGCAGCCGTTGCCAGCGTATGGAACGATCCGCCATCGCTGCAACGCGCGGTCAAGCCACTTCTGTACAAACCCTTGAACCATCTACGCATGCAAGGTCATGCGCTGCCCGTGGTGAACGATCTCGTCACGGCGCTCCACGAGCGCACACAACCGCAGCACGAAGCAGAGAACGCGGCTCGAACATTGTGGTCCGGCGACGCCGATGCCATCGAAGCCATGCTCCGCACCGCTACGATTAATCGCTCGCTAAAGAACACCTCTTACAAGCCGGACAATCTCGACCGCGACATGGCTGCATTACGCGCATGGGCCGAGGGCGCCGATGCCGACAGGAAGCTTGTTGGCAAATACGGACAAGCCACTCTCAAGGAATCCACCAGCAAGAACGGCGTTACGCCTGTACATGCAGCGTTTGCTGCCGTTCAAACCCTGTCCGATCTTTGGGACGCAGAGCAACCGCTCGCCCCGCTATTGCTTGCACATGCTGCGCCATGGATCACCGCGCGCGTAGAGAAAATTCGAGAGCGTCAAGCCATCCCCGGATTCGACGACATGCTGCGTCAACTCGACGCAGCGTTGAAAGGTCCTCACGGCGAACAACTCGCGCAAACAATCGCGGCGCAGTATCCGCTTGCCTTGATCGATGAATTTCAGGACACCGACCCGCTGCAATGGCAGATCTTTCAACGCATTTACGCCAATCGCGCGGATACGGGTCTCTTGCTCATCGGTGATCCGAAGCAGGCCATCTACGGTTTTCGCGGCGCGGACATCCATACCTATTTGAACGCGCGCGATCAGGCGCAAACGCCCACATGGACGCTCACCACCAACTACCGCTCCGAACACGGCTTGGTCGCGGCGGTGAACCATATCTTCGAATACGCCGACAAGCAGCCGCACGGTGCTTTTGGCTTCGGTGACGGTGCGCATGGCCTGCCCTTCAACCCGGTGCAAGCCCATGGATTGAAAAATGAGCTGCAAGACCATGGCCAGCGCATGCCAGCGCTTGCGTTGCATGTTCTATCCGATACCTCGACGCTGAATGTCGGTAGCTACATCAGCGAGGCAGCATCTCACGCAGCGGCACACATCGTTGGCATGCTCAATGCCGCCAGGTCGGATCTGTGTATCTTTACCGACAAGGCGAACACGCAAACTCCCTTGAGATCCCGCGACATCGCAGTAATTGTCCGGAATGGCCGCGAAGCCAACGCCATACGCACAGCTCTTTACGAACGAAACGTCGCCAGCGTGTACGTATCAGAACGTGACTCCGTGTACGCGTCGACCGAGGCCCAAGATGTGCTTTTGTGGCTTCAAGCCTGCGCATTGCCCTCCTCCGACCGAGCTATGCGCGCCGCACTAGCCAGCACAACCATGCATCGAAGCGTGGCCGAGCTTGACCGACTCAATCACGATGAAGCCTATTGGGAAGCATGCGGCGAGCAATTCCGAACGCTGCAATTCATCTGGCAACGCCATGGCGCACTAGCCATGTTGCAAAACCTGTTGCACCACTTCGACCTCCCATCGCGATGGCTGGCGAAATCGAATGGCGAACGCGTGTTGACCAACCTGCAACATCTAGCCGAGTTGTTGCAGCACGCATCGACGAGTCTGGATGGCGAATACGCCCTCATCCACTATATCGCCGCGCAAATAAGGCGTGCTGACGAACACGAAGGCGACACCAGCGAAGAACATATCGTCCGCCTCGAAAGCGAAGCCGATCTCGTTCGGGTTATCACTATCCATAAGGCAAAAGGCCTGCAATACCCGGTGGTGATATTGCCGTTTATCTGCCGCTTTCAGGATGCGCCGCGGGGAAGCGTGCAATCCTGGCATGATGATCGCGGTCAGTCATGGATCGATCTCCAACCGGACGCAGAAGCCTGCGCACGTATCGAACGCGAACGCTTGCAAGAAGACCTTCGCCTGCTCTACGTCGCATTGACCCGCGCCCAATATGCGTGTTGGCTCGGCATCGCCTGCGTGGTGGAAGGTCAAGGCAAGAAACCGGTTCTGCATCGCTCGGCGTTTGGTTACGTGCTTTCCGGCGGTACACCCATCGAAGCACAGGATCTTTTACCCCGCCTTCAGGCACTGTGCGAAGGCGCAAGCGATATACATCTAAACATCGCCAACGGACCGGCGGATATCACGCGCCTCGTTCACAGCGCGAACCGCACAGGGCTCGCACGTCCAGCACGCCACTATGCGTTGGCGCCTCCGGAAGCGTGGTGGATCGCCAGCTACAGCGCACTGACCCACGGTGCCGGCGACGTGGTGCGTCAGATCGCCCCCGAAACGGCAACGCAAGACGTACTGACGGAAGCAGCGCGCGAATCCACCGAGCGCGTTGTCGGCGACAGCGATCAGGGACTCCACGCGTTTCCACGCGGCGCAGAACCCGGAACGTTCTTGCACGATATTTTTGAATGGATTGCGGAAAACGGCTTTGCATCGACCGTAGAAAATCCAGCACAGCTCGAACAATACGTAGCCCGCCGCTGTCAGCGACGCGGTTGGCAGATGTGGATTGTGCCGCTCATGCAATGGCTGCCAGCCCTGCTGCGCACCCCGTTGCCACTACCGAATGGCGGCACGTTGACACTGGACGATCTCGACAATCGCCAACGCTATCAAGCCGAGCTTGAATTCTGGTTCGAAGCCAACCACGTCGACACTCAGTATCTCGATCAGCTCGTCACGCAGCATACGTTGAACGCCGAATCACGCCCAACGCTGGCGCAGAATCACGTCAACGGCATGCTGAAAGGCTTCATCGACTTGATCGCGGAAAAAGATGGGCGCTATTACATCGTCGATTACAAATCCAACTGGCTGGGCGACAACAACACGGCCTACACTTCGGCTGCCATGCGCGAAGCCACGCTTCAATCGCGCTACGACCTGCAATACGCCATCTACACACTCGCGCTGCATCGGCAACTTCGCGCCCGGCTTCCAGGCTACGACTATGAGCGTCACGTAGGCGGCGTGCTCTACCTCTATCTGCGCGGCATCGATCACGCTGGGCACGGCGTCCATACAGAACGTCTACCGTTTGCGCTTATCGATGCACTCGACACGCTGTTTGAAGGAGCCCGCGCCGATGTCGCGTGACGCCCTCCTTGCAACGTTGAACGATGCCGTCGGCAAACGCGTGCTGCGCCCGCTCGACATGGCCTTTGCGCGCTTCATCGCCGAATGCGATCCCACCGCGTCGCCGCAACTGCTGCTTATCGCTGCGCTGACGAGCCGTCAGCTTGGCGGCGGCCATCCTTGCCTGAATCTCCACGCGCTCGACAACCTGGCTGACGAGCAGGAATGGCCAACGGCGTGGCGCGACCTGCTGCACGCGGAACCGCTTCCCGCATCGCCCCTGCTCGCCGGACACGATGGCCTGCCGGACAATGCACCGCTCGTCCACGACCAGCACCGTCTTTACTTGCGGCGCTATTGGCAATACGAACGTCGTGTCGCCGAGGGCATCAAGGCGCGGCTAGGCGTTATCGCCCTGCCTGCCGATACGCTGCGTCACGAATTGCAACGTCTGTTTCCCACACCAAACCAACATGGCGTCGATTGGGCACGCGTTGCGTGCGCATTAGCGGCGCGCAGCGCGTTCAGCGTCATCACCGGCGGCCCCGGCACAGGCAAAACCACCACCGTCGTGCGCTTGCTGGGATTACTTCAAACGTTGCATCTAAGCGAAAACACATCAGCACTGCGCATACGGCTGGCTGCGCCAACCGGAAAAGCGGCCGCGCGACTCAATGCATCCATCGCCAAGCAAATCGCCAAACTCGATGTCGATACACACGTTCGAACATCCATTCCGCAAGAAGTCGAAACGCTTCACCGATTGCTGGGCGCGCGCCCGGATACGCGACGTTATGCCTACAACCGCCAACACCCGCTTCATCTGGACGTGCTGGTCATCGACGAGGCATCGATGATCGACCTCGAAATGATGGCAGCCGTGCTCGATGCCCTGCCCGCGCATGCACGCCTGATCCTGCTTGGCGACAAAGATCAATTGTCTTCCGTGGAAGCAGGCGCAGTACTGGGTGATCTGGGGCGCCGTGCCGACGAAGCGCACTACGATGCCACCACCGCAGCATGGCTGCGATCCATAAGCGGCGACGATGTCGAAGGCCATGTCACCGGCGACGCACAGCCGCTCGATCAGCACGTCGTCATGTTGCGAAGCAGCCACCGCTTCGACGCCACCAGCGGCATCGGCCAGTTAGCGGCAGCGGTGAACGCAGGCGACAACGCACGTGTCACCACATTGCTTGACACCAAGTCAAAAGATGTCGCCTGGATCAGCGAAGGCACGACAGGCGCATCACTCGCGCTGGACGGAAACGCTACGCAATTCAGCGACGACGCATCGGGCCATCGGCCACACGGCTTCCGCTTCTATCTAGACCATCTGCGCCAAACGCGGCCGCCCGACGACGCCGACAACGCGAGCTACCGGCAATGGGCGCGCGGCGTGCTCGACGCATTCAGTCATTTCCAGGTGTTGTGCGCGGTCCGTCAGGGCCCCGCGGGCACAGATCGCATCAACCGCGATATCGCCGCAAAACTGCTCGCTGCCGGGCTCATCGAATCCGACCGCGGTTGGTACGAAGGCCGCCCCGTCATGATGACCCGTAACGACTACACCCTGGGCCTGATGAACGGCGACGTCGGCATCACCTTGCGCATGCGCGGACCGGATGGGTCGCTGCGCCTGTACGTGGCCTTTCCCATAACCCGTGACTCACCCTATGCCGCCGCAGACGACGACAACCACGTGCGCTGCGTACTGCCCTCCCGACTGGGCGACACGGAAACCGTCTACGCGATGACCGTGCACAAGTCGCAAGGCTCGGAATTCGAGCACACGGCGCTGATCCTGCCCGATGACGCCCCGGCCATACTCACGCGGGAGCTGCTTTATACGGGTATTACGCGTGCACGCAGCTGGTTGAGCCTGATAAGCAGCCGAGGGGCGCTGGAACAGGCGCTTTCGCAGCGCACGCGGCGGTATTCGGGGTTGGCGCAGAGGTTGTCGCATTCGTAATTGCTACCCGATTAAGCGGGCCCTCTATTCACCAACAACTGCCGTTTGCAGTGGCCGTCACGTTATCGCCGGCCGACGTCTTGTGCCCTGTGCTATCGATAGTGAGCTCACCGCAAGCATCTGAAACCTGTGCGTTGATGGGCGTAGCCACCGCCACGTACCGTTGCGCAGCTGCGCCGTCCACGGTCAACGTCAATCGATAATAAGCGTGGACTGAGAGCGGATCGTTCGCGTTATAGCTGAACTTGCTCACATCATCGGTGTAACGATTGTACGTGGCGTACCAACGTTCTTCTCCATGGGCAATCGTCATCAACATGTGGTGTGCGTCGGAACGACGAGCGTGAAATGTATAACGGCTGTATGCGGTGGTCGCCATTGCCATCAGTACAGCGACTACGACCAGTGCAATCATGATTTCAATGAGGCCGAAGCCTCGCATGCGTTCCATCGCGTTGCGTCCTTTATTGCGTTGGAGTCAACACCGTCCACGATCGGCGCCGCCAGAGCGGGCTTTCCAATGACAACGGTACGTCTGGCATCGTCGTTTTCCCCTTAAGTTTCAGGCTGGGAAACAACAATTTTCCGCCACCAACTGGCGTTATTGCCGGCAGCATTCCCGTGCTGATCGATTGACTTAAGGCTGCCCCCACATAGGAAACTCCGGCGATAGAAGCCAACGTCGCACCCGGACCTCCCGTGGCGGCATCGATAGCCATCAATGCGCCTTCGGGTGCTGAGTCAAATCCCTTCGGAACCAATGTACTGACCACTACGGTATTCGTGTTAAAGAGCGCTGACGGTGTTGAGACCACACGCTCACCAGCCTCGGCATTCAAATCGACGTGCCAGCCACCCGCACCAGACGGTATGGGATTGTTCGAGAGCGTACGTAGCACGGCGCCGTCGTAGGAACCGCCAGTGTCGTGGACGGTCGTTTGTTTCAGCGTCTGCGTCTGCAGATCGCTACGCGTTACGGTGATGGGCAAACCGCTACGATCCAGCTTGTCACGAATCCCCATGACAGACTGCACGGGTAAGTCATCACTGGTAACGTCATCATCCCCCAGGTACTTTCCCGTGCCGAAGACGACGATAAAGCGATTCGTCGCCGGATCAGGAAATAACCGAGGCATTACGGTGACGGGCTGTGCACTCGCGACAACTGGACGATAAGCGAGCGTCACCTTCCAATTGGCGGGATTGGGCGAAGCGAGGTCGAAACGCCAGAGATTACCTGCCAAATCGCCTGCGAAGGCCACATCGTCAACTTGATCGTTGTTGTAATCGCCAAGTACTGGCGTCGATAGACCATAGCTTGTCACGCCATCTATGTCAGTTCGCGTTTTAAGTTCACGGACAACGCTGCCGGTCTGCGCATCAATTACAAACAAGGCGCTATAGCCATGGGGCGGCGTTCCACCTGCTTCCTCACAATGCGCAGGCTTGTCCGGTTTGCTGCAATCGGGAAAGTAGCCTCCGGCCACAAGAACGACCCACCTGCCATACGCCAACCGCGCGATAGCCGGTTGACCATAGGTGTAACCAAGATCCGCTGGACGGTATTCATCGCCCGCAGCCGACAGCCCAGATGGCATATCCGCATCAAATTCCCATAAGACGGTATGCAAGGGAAAGACGCGACTCACTTTGGTTGGATCGGTAATATCGAGCGCGTACAGGCCACGACCACCCAGTCGCACACCACCTACAAGTAAGCTATGCCACGTGTGATCGCCGTTCTCGCCAAAGAACACATCGCGCATGATCGGTGTTGCATCGACCGTGGGTGCGAAGGGAAGATTATCCGTGCTGGTGAGGCGACCCAGGTTGCTATACACGGCACGGGGCACATATGCCCAAGCCTCTTGTCCTGCGTATGAGCCGGTTGGGCAGCGCATGCCCAATTCAGTCGTCTGACACGTTGGAACGGGCGCATGGATGGCGTGCAGCATCCCGTCATTGGCGCCGACATAAATCATGGGCGCACGATCGGCATTTGCGGAGACAAACTGATCGTAAGTTTGCGCCTGGGCATCCATCTCAGGCGCGAGCACCGATTTTCCACCGATTTTCGTTGGCCAGTCGTTGACATAGCGGCCGCCTGGGTAGCCGACGTACAAAACCTGTGAATGGATGATGGCGCCTAGCAACGTGTTGCGCTTGCGCATAACACCACTCGTTTCGTCGTAGCGCATGCCACGTAGATACTCAATGCGTGCACTCAAGGCGTCTCTCATCGGATCCTTTGGTGATGGCGTCATGAGACCTTTTGCCTCACTGATGTCGAAGTTGGCGGCTGGCTCAAATACTGCACCCGTAACGACACCCACACCGTTTGCGACTGCGGTGAAAATCACTCGACTGTCCAGCGCCGTATCGTCAGTGAGGAGAGCATTAGCGTCCCATATGCGTTGGGTGGGGACGCCATTTGGACTCAAGGCAAATGCCTGCAATGTTCCCGACCAATCCTTAGGGTCATAACCACCCATAAACGCAAGCGAACCCGCTCCCGCTACCGAAGTATTGAGGCCCAGAATCCCCAGAGCAGGGGTCGCCAACGCGTTGTCGAGCGGCAAAGGGCTCAGCTCGACAGTTCCAGACGGGTTGACTGCTTGAGCTGCAGCGCCATGAGCGATGAGGATTGTCGCGAACGCCAAACGTTTGACTATATGCGTCGCCACCCTAGATATCGTCAACACAACGCACCCCGATCAATGCGTCATGGGCACGTCAAACGTGCTTTGCACGACACTGACCATGTTCGGATTACCGCCCGTGCCGCGCGCCGTGATGCGAAAGACGTGGATATCCAGCTGATCCGCACCGCCGTTGTTCGGGCCGCTATTGCCAGACTCGTGCAGGCCACCAATAACCGGCGGCCTCTCGGTCCCAAGGTCCTCAATGATGTAGACGGGATTTTGGGCAAGGACGGCAGTTAGCTGCCCTTGGGTGCTTGTATAACCCCTGTGGGATGGTCCGTCGTAGGTCACACCGATATTCGCCAACCAGCCCTGCTCACTCTGAAATCGGGTAACCGCACCGTTGGATCCGTAAGAGGCAGATAGTGGCTGATAAACAACACAACCATCGTCTTCGGAAATGAGCCCGTCCGTGCAATGAAGATGGCCTGCGGTTTGAGTGGCCGTAGCCCAGAGCTTGTATTCCGCGCCACGTAACGCCGTCTCCGCGCTCATTCTTGCCTGTTGCGCATTGCGAAAACTGCCGGCAATCCGCTCCTGCAACAACGAGCTTTGCAAAGCACTAAATGCCAATACGCTCATTAGCAAAAGGAAGATCAACGCAATCAGTAGGACAAAACCCTGATCGCGATGTAAAAAACGTGGTTCAGCTAGTATTTCCAGGCGGCGTGACAACACATCAATGTCCTTTCGACATATAAGATGAAAAGAATTATTTAAGGATTGAAATTGCGCAGAGCGACAACCGCAGTGATTTCACGCCGCAGCATGGACAAAGGAAAACCTTGTTGAAGTGGAGTTACCTTGCGGCCGGCATCGATGGGTGCCCTAGGTGTCAATGCGCCATTGGAGGCATCATCTGTGGCATACGTGTAGGACAATTCGTCCTGCGTCAATGAATTGAGCGGCTGCTGACCGTCTATCAGCATATCGATTTCAATGACGCGTATTGATCCCCATAAACACCCCTTATCATCACTACCACGTATGGGAAGTGATACCGTCGATCCACAATCTGCACCCGTGCTCGCGTCAACTTGCGCAGCCGAGTAATAGCGCACCGATCCGTCAGCGAATTGCACGCCGTATTTGAAATCGAGCCGTTCGATGCCTCGTGCAATTTCCTCCGACGATCCACCTCGCACAGCTGTATTGCCACCGTTGACTCGGCGCACAAGTGCGCCTGTGGTGTGCCCCTGACCATCCCCACTATCGACCACCTTGAGGTAATACGTCACCGTCCGAAAATCTCGACTGAAATCGAATAGCTTTGGCGCAACCATGTTCTCGAGAGTAGTTGGCTGAGCAAAGTTGTTGCCTGTCGACGATATTTCGTTGCTCGCCTGCCCGGATACGGCAAAGATCTGCGCACTCGAGCAATCCGCCACCACGGCCAATGGATCACCCGATTGGAAATCTTTTATCGCAGGCTCACCTGACATCGGGACCAATCGGATAGCAAATGACCCATCTGCGTTCGCAACCCGTGTGCTGCCCAGCCCCGCGCTTTCCGGCATGATGGTCCATCCCGCGGACGGATTGAGATAACGGACGGTGATAACGGATGCGCCTATCACCCTGTTATCGATCTTTGTGCCCATGGCAGGAATACCAAACCCTTCGGCACTCTGCTTATTGCTCGGATCGATCGGCGCGCAAGACTTGGACGTGCAGTCGTAACCGCGCATTGTCAAAAACGATGGGAATGAATAGGGTTCTTCAGGCGCTCGTGGGTAGGGAGCCCCCCATCGAGTCGTCAGATCATTCAATGCATTCATGAGCATACTGGGATCGCTTACGTAGACAGTAGGCTGACGCAACCCATCCTGGTAAAAACCAGATGCAGTGGCGTGTGCATCGCCACCTGTGTTGTTGCAGTACTGCGAACCAGCCATCGCCAGATCATCCTTAATTTGCGTAATGGCGAACCTCCCCTCTTCCTGAAGACGCGCAAGTTGCGTTTGTGCCTGATAGCTATGAGACGTAGATACAAATACGGCAACGATGCCCGCGCTCACTAACGTCCCCAACACCATCGCCATCATGAGTTCAATCAACGACAAACCCCGCTGTCGGCACGCAAGGCATGCGGCAATCACGGCTGGAATTCCCACGCAAACGTTTGCAACGACTGATCGTCTGCGTCAGGGCTATCTACAGTTAGACCGCGCTCTGTCCAGGTAATAGTCATCTCGCAACTACCGCCATAAGGTGGCCGCGATGCAATCTGATCTAGCGTGGGTGCATAAGCCACGCCTGCAGCGCTGCAACTAATCTTCGCTTTTGTTGCAGGAGGTAAAAACGTCGCAAGCTGGCTACCCCAAAGCGCCTTGTCATGCTCGGCCAATTGCTGCGGCGTACAGCCCCGCTCACAGCTCTGCGCGCCCGAGCTGGGATAGCTACCGTTGTAATACCCCTTCCATACCCCTATGACGTTGGCGCTCATGCGGTCGGCCATGCTTTGCGCAAGAAAAGTCACCTGTGTGCGCAGGTAAGCGGTATGAACCGAGCGCGCGGACATCACCAGCAAACCAGCCACTCCCATCAGGCCGATGCTGAAGATCAATAAGGCAATCAAGACTTCGATCAGCGTGATGCCCCGCTGACGCGACGCGTACTGCATGAAGGACATTCCCTGTTATCCAGACACATACTCTGGCGCCCAAGGCAACCCCGCACTAGAGCCCGACCTCCCGAGGCACAATCAGATAACTCCGATGTGGCGCCCCGCCCAATCTGACCCCGGATCAATGTCTTGCAGGCCGGCTGCCTCCCCCGTAAACTAGGCGGCTCCGCCGGAATAGCTCAGTTGGTAGAGCGGCGCATTCGTAATGCGTAGGTCGTAGGTTCGATTCCTATTTCCGGCACCACATACCAGTTTCATGCCGCCCAACGGCGTCTCATGAAGCCATTAAAACCCGCCCATAGGCGGGTTTTTTTGTGCCATATCGTTCAATGCCATCCCATCAAAGTCGAACAAACACGGGGTATTTTCGGTAATACATCCGCGCGTTGGCGTACTTGGTCCAGCAAAGCTGTCATGGCGAGCCACACTGGCGTCTGCGTACGCACCGACCCAATGACTTACCGGCGGCTTGGCTGCACTCATCGACGCTTTCTAATTTGGCTGCTTCCTTACTACCTTCATCCATTCTTTTGGATGTGCTTAACACATTCCTGAATAGACACCCGACAACCCCTTGAATGACGCAGAAGCATCCGTCGATGCTCCTGCGTGTTTTTGCTTCAGGGCAATCCCAGCATACTTAACGCGCCTGCAATGCACCGATCGTGGCCGCATCAAGCTGGCCGCTGACCGGCAAGCCATTTGCTTTTTGGAAGGTGCTGATGGCGCGACTCGTGCCAGGACCCGGGACCCCGTCGACCTTGCTGCGGTACAAGCCCAACTGAGCCAGCTTGCCTTGCGCATCAGCCAACGAATATCCGCCAGCCGCGCTATTCGTTGCGGCAGCGCTGGAATTGGCCGATCCATCGACGCCGAGGGTGCCGCCCGCGCCAAGCCCCCCGGCGACACGCTGTGGCGCATATTCGCGCACAGCCTTCACCATCTGGTTGTAGGCGTCGAAGAAGGCCGCCGCAATCACTTTGCCTTCTGGTGTCTCACTGTAAGCGCCGAGACTCGCACCGGCCGATCCAAAATGATCAAACAAGCCGGCGACACCGAAGTCAATGTTTTTGGCGCTACCTTGCGCGGCAGCAACTTGTACGCCTGAACGCGTGTCGGTGAGCATCATGGTTGTGGAGGCTTCGCTGCTTTTCATCGAACCGGCGATAGCGCCCAGGATTGCACCATAGGAACCACCTAATGCAGCAAGCGCGCCGCCAGCACCACCAGTATTCTGTGAGAATTGGATCGAAGGCGTGACGATATAGTCCGCCGCCACCATCTGCCCTTTGTCCATATGGCTGGTTTGGCGCAATTCACCTGATGCGTTGAGATCGCGCTCACCCATCATCGAATTCATGGCCTGCCCGCGATCGACAACCACGAAGCAATTGCTTTGCTGAATCATCAATCGGATAAGCGGCACGGTGGATGGTAAGTGATATTGATTGGTAAGCAGTGCGTACCATGGGTCACTAGTGTTTTCTTCAACCGCCAAAGTGCCCAGCGGATGCGGGCAGTGTTCAAGCGCGCTTGCCGCGCCGGTGCTTGCCGCACCGGCGGCAGCACCACCGACGGGATTCTTTCCCCCACCAACTTGCATGTCGGCACATCCTGCGAGCAACGAGGAGGCACTTACGCATACCGCTAGCAGGCAGGATTTCAACTGATTCGTTCGCATGACAACTCCATTTTTCAGCAGCAAATAAAGTGCGAACGAAACCTTCGTGACCAACACGTTCCTTGTTTCGAGCGCACTTGACTATCCGGCCTTCCGCGAGCCGGGTGTTAGAAAACTCACAAGCGCCTTGATTCCCTTACAGCGAGAAAGACAAGCTCGCTTTTATGTCATTAAATAAGCTCTTAAGCATGCAGCGTGAGGGGATAGGTACCCATGAATCGCAATGACGCTTCCCATGGCATGCACGTCAAGTATTCGGAAGCACTGTCTCGCCTCCATCAGCTCTACCTACGCCGTACTTATTTGCATGAACAAAAGGATCATGCCCTCAGTGCAAACGTCGCATTATTTCGAACGAGTTGAAATCAGGCCTACCTGAAAGAACTGTCTGAAAATGACCAATGACGTGTTCGCGCCGGACTCAACGAGCCGCCAGATCGCCAATCCCATGACTAACTGGCCTATTACTCATCCACACTTGTTCTTGAAATGTTCCAGGGCGGCAGGTTCGGCGATCCGCGTTAAGTGATTTTCACACGCAGAAAGATGGCTGAAGATAGCGAAACTAGGTTTTTCCGCACGTCTGCATGTTTGTCTGCACTGCAGGTTCAACCGCTCACATGCCCATTCGATGTCTTTGGCTATCGGCGCCGTACAGCAGTCGCCGTAAGCGATCTGTTCTTTGCAGTTCCTTCCAAAGTCTCAGTTTTATCAAATTAGTATCCGTGGTCATTTCGGCTTCACCGCTGTCAGACACGGATTACGCGAGAAAAAGACTATTTCTGAGGCAATTTCCGCTCAGCGCATGGACAATCTCGAGCAAACATTTGACCGTACTGCTCCGCATGTCTTCACATGCCAATCCTTTCGAAACTTACACGAGCTATTTGCTGCTTGCGCAAGTTTCGAATAGCGCGCTGTTACATGAGGTCAAAAGCAACGCAACACATGGCCTGTTAGGCAAGGAATCGGAATGGAATCACCTTTATTTCGCGCCACGGCAGGCATCTGCACGTTCGCAGTTTTGCTGCTGGCAGGATGCGCAACACCCTCTGCGCCTGACTACCACGGCAAATGGAAGCCGGTAAATCGTTACGCAACCACAACAACTCCAATTCCCCTCGCAAAGGCCTATGTCTTCTTTGCAACTCCGATGGACGGCACGCTGAAGACCATGTTGACGCGTTGGGCAAAGGACACCGGCATCCAGCTGTCCTACAACCTGGGGGCCGACTACACGCTGACGGCGCCGGCGGCGCAGATAAATACCCCCAATATTCGTCTGGCTGCGTCCCAATTGAACGACATCTATGCGTCGCAAGGCATTTCGGTTGCTGTGAGCGACTGGCAGATCACGGTTCAAGCCTTCAACACAGCACCCTCCAAACAAACGACCGCAGATGCAAAGTCAACCACCGGCGTGGGTGTCAAAAAGCAATGACAAGGAAAACGTTGTAATGGCTGACAGGGATTCCCGCTGATGCTCGGCAAGAAAACACCAACCCCCAAGATCGATGAAGCGGTGACGAAGTCGATCAATTTCGAATTGACGATTGCAGACATCGCGCGCCGCAGCGAGCGTCGCGCCTGGTGGGTGGCCTCCAGCGCCATAGGCATGGCTGTCATTCTTGCCGGCGGCTATTTCTTCATGCTGCCACTAAAGGAAAAAGCGCCCTACCTCGTCATGGCCGACGCATACACGGGTACTAGCACGGTTGCCCGCCTGGATGGCGACATCGTCGATCAACGCATCAGCACCAGTGAAGCGATCAACCGAAGCAACGTCGCGCACTTCGTGTTGGCACGCGAATCCTACGATGTGACGATGATCAACCTGCACGACTGGGCCACAGTGCTGACCATGGCAGCACCGGACGTGGCCGCCGCGTACCAAACGCTTTACGTGGCCACCAACCCTGAAAACCCATACAAGCTCTACGGCAAGGACCGGGCGATACGCACCAACATTCTCAGCATCGTGCTGATGGGTGGCGGCAACGGCCAACCGTACAAAGGCGCGACGGTGCGTTTTCAGCGCAGCTTGTACGACAAGCGGACCGGCGCAACCCAGCCGCTGGACAACAAAATCGCCACGCTGGCTTTCGCCTATAAACCGAACCTGAAAATGGATGAGAAATACCGGATCGAGAATCCGCTCGGCTTCCAGATCACCAGCTACCGCGTGGACAGTGATTACGCCACGACGCCACCGGCCGTGACGGGCAGCGGCCTCACATCAGCGCAAGACGCCGAACAAGACAATGCCGATCAGAACGCTCAACCAACAGTAAGTGCGCAGAGTCAGGACATCCACGTGAACAACACTGCGCTACAAACAAATCTCGCAGCACCGCCCCCCATCCCGGAGCAGGAGGCATCCCAGCCCCCAACTTCCGCTGCACCAACGTCCAGACAGAACGTACAAGGAGCGGGTCGCCGATGAGTCGCCGTATCACATGCATAGGGGCCGGCGTGCTGTACCTGGCTACTGCTAGCGCTGCGTTTTCCGTCCACGCGCAGGCCGTGCAGCAGTACTCGTACCAGCCCGACCGCATCTATCCCGTACGCGCCGGCCTCGGAATTACTACCCAGATCGAGCTGAACCCCAGCGAGAAGATTCTCGACTACAGCACGGGCTTCAGCAGCGGCTGGGATTTGACGCGTCGCGAAAACGTGTTCTACCTCCGCCCTAAGAACACCGATGTGGATACCAACATGATGATCCGCACCGCGACGCACTCTTACATCTTCGAACTGAAAGTGGTGGCCACCGACTGGAAGTCGCTCGACCAGGCCAAGCGAGAGGGCGTGCAGTACAAGATCACTTTCACCTACCCGGCCGACACCAGCTTTTCGAATGAAGCGAAGAAAGCCGCCAACGCACCGGAACTTAGTACGTCATTGGTTCTGGGGCGCAGTTACAACTTCAACTATGACTTTGCAACGCGCAACAACAAGGACGCGTCTTGGCTCGTGCCTGTGAACGTCTACGACGACGGACAATTCACGTATATCAAGATGAGCGACATGAAACAGTTCCCCACGGGGAACTTCCCCACTGTGTACATGCGCGAGCTCCAACACGGTGACGATTCGGTCGTCAACACCACCGTCGAGGGCAACACCATCATTGTCCACGGCACCTATCCCTATCTGGTGATCCGTCACGGCAAATACGTCGTGGGTCTGCGAAGGAATGTGCAACAGTGAGTCAGAACACTCCTCCCAACCAGCCCAGCAGCGCCGATTCCATGGGCGGCGGCAATCCCTACTCCACCCGCTACCACGAAACAGCGGCGCCGGATCTGGACGCCAATGCGCCGCAATTGCGTTCTGCCGACATGCAGCGCATGAATCGAAAGGCACTGTTCCTCCTGGGCGCGACTGTCTTGCTGGTCATCGTGGTGGCGATATGGCTGATCAACTCCGTAGAAAACCGGAAAGGCAACACAGTCAAGCAACGTGACGAAATGGTCACGGTGCCGGAGGCACCTAAAGCCGCGCCACCACCTATGCGTGAGACTTCTTTAAAGCAAACCGTTGCGATTCCGCTTGCACAGTCTTCGGTACGCACCATCGACTCAAGGACGCTGATCCCAACTCCACCCCCGCCCTCAGCTCCAGTCGGCCCAAGTCTTAGGGAGCGCCGCATGATGTCGGCGGACCCCGAAGGAGAGAACGGCAGTGGCAATCAAGCAAATGCTGCACTGCCGACGCAGTTGCAGGCCGGCGTTTCGGAAGATACCAGCGCACAGCCGCTGAACAATCCGGACACCCTCATGCTACGTGGCACCTACATCCGCTGTGTACTTGAAACCCGGATCATCACGGATATCCCAGGCTTCACGTCGTGTGTGGTTACCGAGCCTGTCTACTCGTTCAACGGCCGCAAGCTGCTGCTACCCAAAGGCTCCAAAGTTCTCGGCAAATACGAAGGCGAGCCGAACGGTCCGCGCGTCGCTGTTATCTGGGATCGCATCGTTACGCCTACTGGCATCGATGTGAACATGGCCAGTCCTGGCGTGGACAACCTGGGCGGCGCAGGCCATCCCGGTTACTACAACGCACATTGGGGCAGCCGTATCGGCGCCGCACTGTTGATCAGCATGCTAAGCGATGCCTTCAAATACGAGGCTGCCGAACACGGGCCTACCCAAACCACCATCAGCAACGGTGTGGTTACGCAGACACCGTTCGAGAGCAACACCGCGCAGACGGTGCAGAACCTTGCCAATCAGGCCGTGCAGCGCGCTGCCAACAAGCCGCCGACCGTCACGATCAACCAGGGCACCGTTGTCACCATCTACGTCGCCAAAGACGTGGACTTCAGCGGCGTGGTTGCCCGTTTCTAACTGGGCGCCCCATGAGCATGGACGACACAGCTGTTGCGCAAGTCTCGAATGAATTCCTGGATTACCAGTATGACGTGCTGGGTATCCGCGACTTCATGGCGTCACCCGATGTCACCGAGATTTGCGTCAATCGCCCAGGGGAGCTGTATCTGGAAACCCGCGGAGGCTGGCAACGCGTTGACGTGCCGATGCTCACCTTCGAGCGCGCCCGCCAGTTCTGCACTGCCGTCGTCAACGAAAGCAATACCGGTCAACGCATCACGGACACCGATCCCGTGGTGTCGCTCACCTTTCCTACGGGACAGCGCGCGCAGTTTGTCATTCCGCCTGCGTGTGACGCCGGCAAGATATCCATCACCATTCGTTTGCCTTCCAAGCAAATGAAAACGCTGACCCAATACCAAGAGGATGGGTTCTTCAACCAGATTCTTGAAGACGCTCACGGCATCAACGATCACGATCGCGAACTGCTGGAATTACGTACAGAACGCCGCTACGCCGACTTCTTTCGCAAAGCAGTTTTAAGCAAGAAGAACATTGTGGTCGCCGGTGCAACCGGCAGCGGCAAGACCACCTTCATGAAATCGCTGGTTCACCACATCCCTGCCGATGAGCGACTGGTGACCATCGAAGACGCGCGCGAGCTGTTCATCGATCAGCCCAACGTCGTACACCTGCTTTATTCCAAAGGCGGTCAAGGTGTCAGTAACGTCACGGCGAAGAGTTGCATGGAAGCCTGCCTGCGCATGAAGCCCGATCGCATCATCCTGGCGGAGTTACGCGGCGATGAATCGTTCTACTTCATTCGCAACTGCGCATCCGGCCACCCTGGCTCGATCACCAGCTGCCACGCCGGCAGCACCGAACAAACCTGGGATCAGCTGGCGTTGATGGTAAAGGCTTCATCCGAAGGGGCAGGCCTGGAATTCGCCACCATCAAGCGTCTACTGATGATGACCATCGACATGGTGGTGCACATCAAGGCGCATGCCGGTCAGCGTTACATCACCGGTATCGACTTCAACCCCGGCCGCCGTTTTTTTTCTGACAACGCGTAACGGAACTTCGAATTTGTTGGGTCCAGGGAGGACGCAGCATGGCAGCTGGATTTGCAATGATGGGATGTCAAAACCTCGCGGTTCCCGCCGAGATCATGCAGCACATCGTCAACGTCGAATCGAGCACGAACCCCTACGCCATCGGCGTGGTGGGCGGTGAGCTTGTGCGTCAGCCGCAAAATCTCGATGAAGCGCTGGCGACCGTGCAGATGTTGGATGCGAAGGGCTACAACTTTTCGCTAGGGCTCGCACAGGTCAACCGCAACAATCTCGCCAAATATGGCATCACCACGTACGAGCAGGCCTTCCAACCGTGCGCCAATCTCGTGGCCGCTTCGCAGATCCTGGCCGAATGCTACGCAAGCGCCAATGGCGATTGGGGCAAGTCCTTCAGTTGTTACTACTCCGGCAATTTTGTCACGGGATACCGCGACGGCTATGTGCAAAAAATCTACGATTCGATCAGCCGCAGCATGAAAGTCGAGGATGCGCGAAATGTTACCGCCGCCCCGATTCAGCTAGTCGACACGCAGCCCGCATCCCGCGCATCGAACCTGAGTAGCGTTGCATCGCAGCCCGATACGCCTGCCTATCGCGTCGCGATTCGCAGTAGCAATCTCATGGATACGGCAATGGCCGCATCTATGGCAGCAGCGACTACCGTGCCAACGCCCTCACCGGAACACGCCAGTTCTGCTGCATCAACGGCCACGGCACCGGCAAGCCAACCAAATAGCACAGCCGATGCAGACGTATTCGTGCCGCAGGTGCATGGCCCCAACGACCCGCCGTCGACTTCTTCGGCTTCACAACAAGCGATAACGCCATCCACACCGTCAACACCAAACGTCGATCGGGCCGATCTTCGTGAAGGAACGGCTGATGCCGCATTTGTTTTCTAAGGATCCGTTTCACTTAACCACCCACACGGCCTTCATAGACGCGGCAAACCCGAAGCCGCATCAGCTTTGCACCAACCATAAGGAAATCTGAAATGAAACCCACTCTGCATATCCCCAACACTCTGTTCCAGCCCAAGCAACTGCTTACCTTCATGCTTGTAAGCCTCATTGTGATCGGCGCCATGACGCTGCCCGGCACCGTGCTGGCCCAGGATCTCGGCGGCACTGATACAAAGGTTTGCGGCTTCTTCAGCAACATCAACAGTCTGCTGAACATGGCATCCATCGCCGTGGTCACCATCGCAGTGGTGTTTGCCGGCTACCAGATCGCCTTCGCGCACAAGCGTATTGCGGACGTGGCACCGATCCTGATCGGTGGCTTGCTGATTGGTGCTGCGGGACAGATCGCCAAGATGTTGATCGGCGACAGCGCCCAGACGTGCTCAGCCACGACAAGCATGGTGATGCACTTTCTGACCACGCACTATGCATAAGAACGCGCTGTTTCGCGGCTGTACCCGCCCGCCCATGTTTCTTGGCGTGCCTTATGTGCCCTTCTTCATAGGCGCGGGCGGCTGCCTGCTACTGGCGATGTACACCAACATGCTGTTCCTGATTCTGATGCCACCGGTGATTTTCGCTATGCGCCAGATGGCGCGCCGCGACGAAATGATCTTCCGGCTGCTAGGCCTGCGGCTGCAGTTTCGCACCCGGGTCAAAAATCTTCAGCAGCACGATGGCATGTGGGTGTTCACACCCAACAGTTACCGCGAACCACGCAAGCGTCAGTAACCCCTCCGGCTAGCCGGCATCGGACTCTATCCATGCCGGCTTCCTTCTGGATCAAAACGGTAGTCGAGATCATGTTTATCCCAGACGCATCCATCAGTGATTTCATCACTCTGTCCTCCCACGTTTCACCCACCGTGATCAAGACGACGGGCGGCGATTTCCTGATGACATGGCGATTGTCCGGCCTACCCTTCGTGGGCCGCGAAGAATGGGATATCGAACACCGCCACAACGCTTTCAATCGCATGCTGCAAACCCTGCGCGCACCCGATTTCGTCAACGTAGCCTTCTGGGTGCATGACGTGCGCCGGCGCGGCCGGGTGAAAGATCACAGCAAATTCGAGCAGACTTTCAACCAATCCCTGTCCGACGCCTATTACAAAGCGCTGACGGAGCAAAAGCTCATGCAAAACGAGCTTTACCTCACCCTGCTCTATCGCCCAATAGTCAGTGGCAAGCGCTTCGTCGAAAAATCTAGCAACATCGAACAGCTGCAGTCCGAACAGGATCGCGCCATCGCCACCATTCAGGAACTGGCAGGCAACGTCGAAGCGGTGCTCAAGGATTACGCCCCGTACCGGCTGGGCATGTACGAAGCTGCCAACGGCCTGGTGTTTTCCGAAACGCTGGAATTCTTCGGCTATTTGCTTAATCGCATCGACGAGCCGGTGCCTGTGTTACCAGCGCCCGTCTACAACTACCTGGCCGTGAGCAAACATCGCTTTTCCAGCAAGACCGGCGATTTTGTGATTACTACACCCAACGGGGCCAATCACTTCGGCGCCCTGCTCAATATCAAGGAATACACCGACGGCACTTATCCCGGCATCTTGAACGGCCTCAAGTACCTCGATTTTGAATACGTCATCACCCATTCGTTTAGCCCCATGGGACGTCACGATGCGCTCAAAGCGCTTGATCGCACCAAGGGCATGATGATTTCCTCGGGTGACAAGGCCGTCAGCCAGATTTTTGAGCTGGATCAAGCCATGGATCAACTCGCTTCCGGCAATTTCGTGCTTGGCGAATACCACTTCACCATGGCCATCTACGCGCCCGATCAAAATGCCCTCTCGCAACAGATCGCGGGCACGCGCGCAGAACTTTCAAACACAGGCTTCGTCTCGGTGAAGGAAGACCTAGCCGTCACTGCCGCGTTCTATGCTCAACTTCCCGGTAACTGGAAATTCCGCACACGACTGGCCAACGTCAGCTCGCTGAATTTCCTCGGCCTTTCACCGCTGCACAACTTTGCCACCGGCAAGCAGCACAACAATCCGTGGGGCGATTGTGTCACTACCCTGCAATCGACTAACGGACAGCCGTACTACTTCAACTTCCACGCTACACATCCTGCAGAAAACTCATTCGGCGAAAAAGCTATCGCCAACACCATGGTCATCGGCAAATCCGGTACCGGCAAAACCGCGCTGATCAATTTCCTGCTCAGCCAGGCACAAAAGCTAAAACCGTCGCCAACCATCTTCTTTTTCGACAAGGATCGCGGCGCCGAGATTTTCGTGCGTGCGTGTGGCGGCAACTACCTCGCCCTGGAAAACGGCCAGCCCACTGGCTTCAATCCTTTCCATTGCGAACGCAACGAAGCCAACACCCAATTCCTTGCCGACTTAATCAAAGTGCTGGCGGGCAAAAGCGCGTACAGCTCGCGTGAGGAAGAAGACATCTTCCGCGCCGTCGAGAACATGCTCGACACACCCATGCACCTTCGCACCATGACTAACTTCCAGAAGAGCCTGCCCAACATGGGTGACGACGGCTTGTTCGTGCGCATGCGCAAGTGGACAGCCGGTAACTCGCTGGGCTGGGTGTTCGACAACCCTGTCGACACCATCAACCTGCAAAAAGCCAACATCATCGGCTTCGACTACACCGACATCATCGACAACGCCGAAGTCCGCGCGCCGGTCATCAACTATCTATTGCATCGCCTTGAAGGCCTCATCGACGGCCGCCCGTTGATCTACGTGATGGATGAGTTCTGGAAAATTCTGGATGGCAAAGGCGGCTTGAAGGAATTCGCCAAGAACAAGCAAAAGACCATCCGTAAACAGAACGGCTTGGGGATTTTCGCCACGCAAAGCCCAGAAGATGCCCTAGCGAGCGACATCTCGGCAGCGCTGATCGAACAAACAGCGACCATGATCCTGCTACCCAACCCCAACGCAAGCCGCGAAGACTATATCGACGGCCTGAAACTCACCGAAGCGGAATACCAAGTAGTCGTGAGCCTCGATGAGCGCTCGCGCTGCTTCCTCGTCAAGCAGGGCCACGCTGCATCGGTATGCCAACTCAACCTGCGCGGCCTCGATGATGCGCTGGCAGTGATCTCCGCCTCCACCGACAACATCGAGATCATGCACGCCGTGTTGCGCGAACGTGCCCAGATCGAAGGCGTGAGTATCGATGCCCTGCGTCCAGAACAATGGCTACAAACCTTCTACGACCAGCGTAAAGGCAGTGGCAAGAAAGCCGCCACCGCACCACCGCTGCGTGCCGCGTCGTCGGCGCGCGCCGCCATCCCATCGACCCAGGCCTAGGCCCACTGAGGAAAAAGCCATGAACACCACCACATGTCGTTGCACCGCGCGCGACATCGGCCTCGCTATTGCGTTGTCGCTCGCGGCCAGCCTGTTGGCGTCACCGGTGAACGCCCAAGTGTTTGTCACGGATCAGGCGGCCATCGCGGCGAATCACGCCGACGCGACGGCTTCGTATGTCAAACAGGGCTTGCAATACGCAAAACAGGCTCAGCAGTACGCAACGCAAGTTGAGCAGCTCTCACAGGAAGTGGCCATGGCGCAAAACATTCTGATGAAAGCGCAAAGCCTCGGCCATAACATTCAGTTGTTCGACGGGCAGCCCCTTCAGCCCATTACGGACTCCGAGAGCGTCATTCAATCCGCCTGCCCAGGGGCCGACGCCGGCGTGATTGGTGACCTGCTCAGCTCCCTGGCGTCGGCGCTCAGCCCCAATGAACCGATCGCCAAGCGCCAGCAGATGATCTGCGCGCAGATCGTTATCTTCCAGATCGACGAGTACAACAAGACGGCAGACGCGCTTAACCAGATCGGCACGGTCAACATGTCCACGCTGGCCAAACTCAATGACCTGATCGCCTCAGTCGACACGCTCGGCACTAGCAGCAATGCCACCGCACAAGCGGCCAACATCACCGCCACCATGCAAGCTGCCTTGGGCACATGGCGAACCGAGATCCAAGCGGACGAGGACATCATCCAAACCCTCAAGCAGCAACAATCCGTCCTCGCCACAGTTGCCATGAAAGGCAGCAACACGGTGCTCGGCACGCTGGTACAGGCCGCCGCGCTGCAAACCGCCTTTGAGGTGAATCAGTGAGCAATGGTGCGCTGATGCCAACCGATCATCATCGCGCGCCGCGCGCGCGACTCCTCCGCCACAACCCGGATGAAACGCCATGAATAATCTTGGCGATTATGTTTTCTACGCGCTGGTCTACAACTATTTGCAGACAGCAATAGATCGCTTTCAAAACGACGTCTTGGGCAATGCCATGACCCTGGTCAGTGCCGTCGCTCTGGTCCTGGTCACGCTATGGATCATGATCCAGGGCTACCGCATCATCACCGGCCAATCGCGCGAGCCGATGATGACGTTGGTGGTTAACGCTGCCCGTGTCGCCGTGATCGTTGCCGCGGCATCCACGATGTCCATGTTCTCGCAACCGTTGCAGTCGATGCTGTCCGCCAACGGCGACGGCAGCCTCGGCGCGGCCATCAGCGCGCTGGTTTCCGGCAACACCTCGCCCGTTGCTCAGATCGACCGCAATATGGCCGCCACTCAGCTCACGCTGTCGGCCATTGATGTGGTGCAGGTGCCGCCGGGCGATACCGAGAACGCCCAGGCCAAGGCGCACGCCATGATGCTGGCCGGTTTCGGCACGGCCAGTCCGCCGATGGCCGCCGGGGCGATGTTGCTGCTCTACCAGTTCGCCATGGCCCTGTTCATCGGTTTGGGACCGATCTTCATTCTTTGCCTGATCTTCGAGCAGACCAAGGAGCTTTTCCGAAAATGGTTGTTCTACGGCATCGGCACGCTGTTCTCCATCGCCACGTTGTGTGCCGTTTCTTCCATCGTGCTCAAGCTCACCGAGAACGTAGCTGTCGCACTATGGGGTGCCGACCTTATCAACAACTTTACCGGACAAGGTGCCGAAGGTCTTTCCAGTCGCGCGCTGGAACAAGGCGGCATTGGTTTGTTGCTCACCGTACTCATTGTCTCCGTGCCGCCGATGGCGGCGATGTTCTTCCAGGGCACCATGGGAAGTTTCATGCATTTCTCGGCGTTTAGTGGTGGCCCTGCCAGCCAACCGGGGCCGCAGGGGCAGCCGCCGGGGTCCTATGGGGCGCTGCAATCCAATACCTCGTATGTCAATTCTGGAGGTAAATCTGGCACTGGTGGTTTCGACAACACCCAAGCCGCAACACCCTACCTAGGATCTCCAACCACTATCCACAGCGACACAATAAAAGCGTCTAGTACCAGGCCCGTCCCAACTACGGGAGACCGGTCATGAAATTTACCTCACGCTTGTTACAACTGATTAGTTTGCTCTGTGTAAGCTTTGCTGCGCATGCAGAGGGTGGATGTCCTCCAGGAATGATTCCGTATAGCGGCACTGATATCAGCTCATGTGGGCCGATTCCCCCAGGCTATTACCAAAATAGTCAGCAGCCGCAAGCCCCACCAATGCAGTGGGCTTCCACATGGGGCGCAATCGCCACCGACGAACCACACGGAATCCTTGGAGCAGCTGTTGGCATGCCGAGTAAACGCGAAGCCGAGCAAGCAGCTCTCTCTGATTGCCGCTCAAAAAACGGCTCTGACTGCAAGCTCGAACTTGCCTACGACAACGAATGTGCCGCGCTCGTTGTGAGTAAAACAGGCTACGTAGTGACCGCACATCAAACGAAGGATTTGGCAATTCAATCTGGCATGAAGACTTGCCGAGATTCTGGCTATGAAGACTGTCACGCGTACTACTCGGCATGTAGCCTTCCCCAGCAAATTCAATAAATCACCACGAAGACGGCCATCGCTTACTCGACAGCTATCTTGCTTGCCGTGTCCACATCGGCGTGCGGTTCGCTCATGAATCCAGACATCAAGCAAAACCCGCATCCGAAAATGCGCTGTGACGTGACGCCCCTATTCCAGCCACGGCCGTAGCCGTGTAACCCGAAATAAGCAAACGAACTTACCGCACATCACGGAATCCATTTCCATGAAACATCGCAGCCTTTACGTAACACCGCTGGTCGCCATCGCTTTGACGTTCGTCGTCGCAAGCGGCCGCGCCAATGATCTGCGAGGCGAAAACCTTATCCAGTCGTTGCCGTCCGGATTCAACATTGCCACACGCGGAACAGCCGCCGGTGGCGTTGAGTTAACGGAGATGATTCCAAACGGCGAGACCGTCGATAACTGGACAAAAATGGTCACGACACAGGTGTTCTTTGGCGTCAAGGACCTTTCCTTTCAAACTTACATGAGCGACATGGAGAAGCACTGGAAGGATTCATGCGATGAAACCGATTCGAAACTGTTGCGCGATGGCAAGGAAAACGGCTATCCCTTTCATTTGTGGATGCAGACCTGTTCGTATAACGATTCAAAAAAACATCCGAAAATAACGTGGTTCAAGTTCATTCAAGGTAACGACAGCACGTACGTGGCGCAGTATGCCTTCCATGTCGAACCATCGAAGGATCAAGTGATCGATACCATGCATTACTTGGCGGAAACTCAGGCATGCGACACGCGCCGCACGGAAAGTCCTTGCCCTGAAATCGATGTAAAGAAGTAGCACTACTACAGAAACAGCGGTAGCTCTGCTCCGAATCCACCGATGTAAATGTTTTCAGAATGAAAGTTGCAAGGATTTACCCTGCATGGATGCCTCAATCTCCACCATCGTGTCCAAGGATCTGTTCCGGCGATGGTGGCTACGGCATCGGCACGTTGTTCTCGATGGCGACGCTGGGCGTGGTTAGCGGCATCGTGCTGGGCCTGACGGCTAAGGTCGGTGCCGCGTATTGGACTGCCACGGTGATCAACTCGATCATGGGCAACAACCCCGAGAGCTTAACCAATCAAGCGATGCGGCAAAGCTGTATTGGATTGCTGATGACCTAGTTCACTAACTCCGCACTACTCACGGCAGCGCTTTTCTTTCAACCCTTTCAGTAACGCGACACGGATACACGAGGAGTCAAGCCATGAAACCGCTCGTTCTAATCGCCGCCATTGCTATCGGTGCTGCCGGGCTCAGCTTCGGTCCCGCACATGCCCAAGCTGCCGATCCATGCTCGGTGTATATGTGCATGGCGGGAATATCTGGCGCTGGCGCTACGGGCGGACCAGCCTGCGCCGCTCCCATCGCCGCCTTCCATGCCATCCAAGTTTGGTCGCCGCACTTCAATAGCTCGGCCACCGCTGCCGCGCGCAGGAATTTTCTGCTGACATGCCCTGGCGCGCAGGTTGCCACCAATCTCGCCATCCTCAACGCCATCATCGCCGAGTGGGGTTATAGCCCATGAGCAGGGAGCGCAATCGGCTCCGTGCACTTTTTTGCCGTTGTATCGGCCAGCACACTTGGTGGATGAGCGAGGAGATATCAGGCCATGAAATCGCACTGCGTTAACTCGCTATCCATTCCGTGCCGTAGCACATCAGAAACACTCTCACTGCCATGAAGACAAGCACAGCGTCTGTACTCATTCTGTCTCTGGTCCTGACCACCTCCGCCTGTAGCTCTCACATGAACGATCCCGACATCAAACAAAACCCGCATCCGACGATGCGCTATGACGTGACGATTACCATCGAAGGTGCGCCGGGTCCGTTCGATTCCGTCGACGGCATAATGCAATACGAAGTTACAAACTTAGCTTGCGTCCCCAAGACTGGCGGCCCCATGAACGCGATGAGAATTCCACCCAAAGCGTGGCCTCGCATCACTTTCAACAAGGTTTCCGACAACATCTACAAGGGGACCGCCTACGGCGATTACTTCAAGGATGAGGATTACTTTGGCCTGGGTGTATGTCATTGGTCGCTGATCGCCGCCAGGGCTGAATTGAAGGTCAACAAGCTCACGCTTGTTTCGTACCTTTCGCCCGAGCAGCTGTTTTCACAGCAAACCGTTCCTAGCTACTTCGTTCGCGAGGACTACGACGACAACCAGCACGAGCGAAGCTCTTCTGGCGAAACTCACCTAACCGACTATCTACGCAGTAGACCGCAAAGTGTCTTCTCGATAACGCTGACAGCCAAGGAGAGTGCGCAATGACCATCACAGCCAGGGATTATGCAGCACTCGATAAGGACTCATACAAAACTCACGAGTTACGCGACAAGGTCTCCTTCAATGGTGTCATCTATGAGGTGATTGGTTACCGCAACAACCCCATCACGGGCTACCGTGGCACCGCTTATCAGCGCCTAGATACCCACGAAGTTGCCGTCGCCAACCGTGGCACCGAGCCGCATGACGAAGGCAAGTGGCAGGACATCATCACCGATGCCGGCATGGTGATTGCGGGCTTCAACGCCCAAATGCTGGATGCAAGAGCGTTTGCGCATGAGGTGCAAGATGTTGTCGCTAAAGATGCCGCCAAATACGGCTACCCCATACCACCCATCACCCTCACCGGCCACTCTCTCGGCGGCGCCATCACCGAAATCCTCGCCCACGAGATGCACTGGCACGGCGTCACCTTCAACGGCTACGGTGCGGCCGATCTGGGTTATCACATTCCCGAAGGCGGCGACCAGGTTACCAATTATGTACGCGCCACCGATATGGTGAGTGCCGCCAGTCATCATTTCGGCAAAGTCGTCGTACTAGCGACGCCGGGCGATATCGCGCGACTGCGTGCCGCAGGTTATGACGACAACGTCACAGCGAGCGACCTGCGCGATCCGGTTGGCGCCAAGAGTTTCGCGGCACACAGCATCGACAACTTGGCACCCGACAATCCCGGCCTCACTCCCTCGGATCTGTCGCCCGAAAATGAAGCCCGCGCTCGCGCCCATAGCAAGGCTATCGGCCTTTTCCGCGAAGATATGCAGGCATTGCGCAGCAACACGCTGTCATTGCCGTGGGAACTACGGCAAAAGCAGCAGACCGCGATCAAGCTTGCCAGCGACACCGCTTCAGCAGCCCTGCACGGCGATGTCGAGAAGGCCAGCAAGATCGAGGAACTCGCTGGACATCGTGCTGCAGTCAACGTCCAGCATGTATTCGACACCACGGCAAACACTACCCTGCTTAGCGTCAAAGCGATTGACCGCGTGGGGGAGTGGGTAGCGACCCCTTTAAGACAAGCGGCTGGCGAGGTGTATGACAGTCTGGACCGCATGGGCCGCGCATTGGGCAGTGATGCCGCTGCAAATGCGGGCCGCCAGGTCGCGCACGATGTGTCGCAGGCTTTCGATCAGACCCGCGATGCAGTATCCCATGACGCCGCGCAGAGTTTTCATGCCATCCAGGATATGGCACATCAGGCCGCTCAAAGCGCCTCATATACGATCGACACTGCGCGCGACCAACTCTCCCAAACACGGGAGACGCTGAACCACACGTCGCATGTGCCGGTTCGTCTAGATGATGCAGCCCATCCGGATTATCCGTTGTACCTTCAGGCACGCGATGGCGTGTACAAGCTGGACGCGGCGCAACACCGTACGCCCGATCAGCGTAGCCATCAACTGGCCGCGACATTGACCGTTGCCGCCCGCGAGAGGGGCTTGGATCGGATTGACGGGGTATACCTCAACATGGATGCCAGCCGCGTGGTGGGCTATCAGGAGGGCAAGACTCATTCGTTCGATGGCTTCGTTGGTGTGCCAACCGTCGAGGCGCTCAATACACCTATTGAGCAGAGCAGCAACGCGTGGGAGCAGACCATGCAGCAAAGGCATCTGCAACAGGCGCCGGTGCAGCATGTCGTACAACAGCAAGAGCTGGCCAAGCAAGCCACTCAGGGCTTCGCGCGTTAGCGGGAACTTGTCTATGCGCGCACGCATCAGGCCATCGATTGTCTAGCTATCACTCGACATGCTTCGGGTTATTGGTCACGTCTGTACAACATGGCGTGCGGTGTCTATAGAAAAATAAAACCTCCCGTGCATACGCACGGGAGGTTCGAGGCTTGCATGATCAGTGCAATCGGACTTAGTGCTTCTGCTTATAGATGCGACGGCTGTTGGCGTTTTCGGAATGATTGAGGTTTTTCTGTTCTTGCTTGGTCAGATGGCCGTCGTGACGGGCTTCATCGGCGCTTTCGCGGCGTGCAATGTTCTCGTCGTGCTGGTCGTCGCGTTGAGCCTGTGCCTGGCTCATGGTGCCGTTCTTCAGGCCGTTGTCGATGCGGTTCTGCTGGTTTTGCAGACGGTTGTTCACTTCGTTGACGCGCGGATGGCCGGGAACATCGTTGTTGGCCGGCGCTGACTGTGCCATCACCGAGCCGGAGGCAATCGCTGCACCGATCACCAGGCCAATGACGGTAAGTTTCGATTTTGCATTCATGGCAAATTCCTTGAGTTGTTAGCGGACGTTACTTTGTGGAATCTGTCGCCTTACCGATGTGGAAAAGCGGCATGCATGCGTCGGGCGGGGTCATCTGTGGTTTGCGCATAACCGATGGTGTCTCCACAAGCGTCTTGCTTCCATCGCGTGCCCTCACCTCGCGCATTTGCCATGAACGGGCGTCCTTGTGACGCGTTGACAGACGGCACATGCGAAGGCGGAAAGATTCAGCTGGGAATTAGCTTCGTGGATATTCTTGGTCGAGAACGCGCCATTCTGTCGCTGGGCTGACGGCCGCACGTAAAGGCGCCGGAGCCTATTGTGCAGTGCAAAGAAATTTAGGCGCAGGTCTAAGGGCCTGTTCGGCTCGCGCTACATCGAAGCAAGATGTGGCGAGCGCGAGTGCGCAGTACAAGCCATGTGTCTTTGCGAGTGTAGTTCGTCGCGTTGTATCGCTTTCGCGTTATCAACGTTCGCCAGCAAGAAAAGAAATGGTGCCCCCGATACGATTCGAACGTACGACCTTCCCCTTAGGAGGGGGATGCTCTATCCAGCTGAGCTACGGGGGCGATGGAGATCTTCCTAATGCGGCACGCCACAACAGCGCAATTATACGTGGTCGACGGATTCGCGACAGCCCCGGGATTTTCGGCCGATTTTGGTGCGTTTGCCTAGCATCGCTAAAGAATGGCATGCACCCGCAACATTGTGCTGCGACAAATAAGCGGTGTCGCAAACGGCGCGCGTTGCGGTGACGTTGATACCTATTTCAAGGAGTCGGAAAAGCAATCTTCTAGTTACTAATAACGATATGGCACTCGACAAAAATGAAGCCTGATTTATTGCAACAAGGTCACATTGGTCTCTTAGTTTCAGCCCGTGCGAGAGCCAAGAATGTTTATGCGTTTTATGCAAATGGTTCGGCCTTCTATACCGCTTTTATGGGCGCGTCTGTTACGCCGCAATAATGCGTAAACCGGCTTTGGCAGCCTTATTTAGTGTGATGCTAGTTGTGTAGACGGCCTTCACCTTTTGTGGGCGCCAGACTCGTATGATTCACCCCAATAAACCGGGGCGGGTCGGCCCCAGGTGTGCGTGGTAGGCGGCGAGCACACCTCAAGTTCTGCAAGTTCCAGGCGTTTACCGAGAGTGAATTTTATCGATACCCAGTGGGCGTTCTGTGGGGGAACGAGGATGGGGCATAGACCAGGCTGGACTAAAAATTGGCTTGTGCAAGATATTGCGGTAGGGCTGATTTATCTGGCCCTCTACCTTCTTTTGCGGCCACTTTCCCATAGCATCTGGATTGTCACGGCAGGCCTGCGCCTTAGCGCGCTGCTTTTGGTCCCCTATCGCCAATGGCCTGCCCTGGTCCTTGCTGACACTGCGGGCCTGCTTTATTTCGACCTGCCCTGCCTGGGTCAGTTTGGTCCACTTTTTGTAACGATCGATTCCATATCTCCGTTCCTGTTGGCCGCACCAGCCGTATGGTGGTTTCGAAGCAAACAGGGGCTTTTCCCTTCGCACCGCATGGTCAAAGTGAAACCCCTGCTTTGGTGCCTGGTCACCGCTACGTTGATCTGGACCGCGGGTAGCATGGTCACCGTACAGACGCTTCCCCTTCCCTATTCACAAATGGGTTCCACCCCCACTTATGTGCTGTATACCGCACTGGGCAAATTGGTGGGCATTCTTACCTTTGTGCCGCTTGCGCTCTGCTTCAAACTGCGCGACACGTCTGTTCCTTTGAAAGATCAAATCAAGCGCCTGTTCACCAGTAGGCTTGCTGTCGACGCTCTTGTGGTAGTTCTGCCGACGTTGCTTGCATTGTTCTTGCTGTCTCGCCACGGCCAGCAGGAGTCAAAAGACGTTATTCGGATCTTCATGTTCGTACCGGTCGGTTGGCTCACGCTCAGGCACGGCTGGAGGGCTGCGAGCTTCGGGACAGCCGTCGTCATGTCCGCACTTTTCATAAACATGTCGCACGTTCCGAACCCGGCGCTGGTCCAAACCCAGGCGTTTATTTGTTTTGCCACGGTGTCGTTGTTGGTGCTGGGCGCACGCACGAGTAGTGAAAACCTGTTCCAGGAACGGGAACGCCTGGAAGCGAAGGAAGCGCTGAGGCTGGCACAGCAAGGGCTGTATTTGTGCGAAGTGAGAATGCGGCAGACTGCCTACAATCTGGAGCAAATTGCGGGCACTTTGCAGGTCACTCATAACGGAATCCTGAAGCGCTTCCGGCACATGATTTCGTTGACGGAAAGTCAGAATTTCTTCCGCCAGGCGAGCGCCACAAACGCGCAAATCTATCAGTTAGCCGATTCCCTGCACCCTCTCTCATGGCGCGAGAAGGGGCTGCCGTCGGCTCTTCGCGAATCCATTGGCAGAACCCTGGACGAACAAGGGTTTGTGTATCACTGCTCGCTTGAAGGGAGAGGCCTAAGCAAGCTTTCGCCCGGTGTGCATTCGGCCATCTACAGGTTTGCGTGCGAGGCAGCCGTATACGTTTGCGAAAACTTTGCCTGCTCGCACGTATCTCTAACACTTCGCGGTGGCCTTTCGCATGGGCAGCGTTGGGTCGTGATTCGACTTGAGGGCAAACAAATGCCCAGCCATATCAATGACCCGGTCTTCAAGAACAGAAATACCAGTCAACTTGCTACAAAACTGGGCACACAAGGGCTGGGATTAGACTCAATGCGATCTTATGCGCACCTGTTTGACGGCAGCATGCACGTTAAAGTTGCTGCCGACTCACTCAGAATAACCGCGCTTCTTCACGATATTAATAAGATCAAAGCCGAACAGCGGAGCGACTCGGTTCCCCTCGCTATGTATCTTCGTTAATCCAAAAAATTCATCGCTCCAAAGAAATAGCCACCCTTAGTAGGGTGGCTATTTCTTTGCTTTTCTCGCGCTGTATCTTTACCGCATAAAATCAGTGCATGCTGCAAAGCTGCACAGATCAATTGGTGGTGGACGGCGCGGGCGTTCCTATCTGACCCGTTACGCCAGTGACTGCGCAATCCGGTGGCTCGCAAGCCTCGTCGTTCGCTGTCGCCGTGTTGATGAGAACGTGGCCATTCTGTTTAGGCGTGGCGGTCAGTGTCACACCTTTATCGTTATAAACCGTCTCGGACGCGTTGCCAGTTTGAGGAGTCGCCGAATGCGTCACTTCGCTTGCGTCCAATCCGATTGGCAGCGTAAGCACCACGCCATTGGCAACCGCGACGGCTGCACGGACGTTGCCGTTGAGGTCATTGACCTGAAAGTAACGAATGCCATCTTTGCGGAACACGTAAACGTGATAGTGCGGACTTGTGCTTACATCCGAAGCATTAGGCCACGACTGACCTAGTCCGGTGGTTGCATCCGCATTTTGAGCGAGCGCAGGTGCGGCGGATAAGAGGGTGAAGAAGCAGAAGCCACCGACTAACGCCAAAGAACGCGGTATACGAACCATACTGCCCCCTCCCAATAATGACCCGTGGCACGATTGCCTCATCTAAATCTATCAGCAAAATGCTGAAAACCATGTCTAGCTTCGCACTTTAATCAGTGTGCATTTAAGCAACGAATAACTAGAACGATCCAAGTACAGCATTTGATCTTGTTGAGTAGATCGTTCGTCACAAAATATTGACGAAACGCTTGCCGGATCGATGTGTTGCAACGTGCATAGGGAAACGCGTATCGCACATAAAGGTTGAAGCATGCAGGTCTGCCCTGTTAGCAAACTGCGAACGCAAAAACATACCTTCGAGCAAATGACGCGTGGATCGTGACGAACTGCGCTTCATGCCGAATGAGCGGGTGGCGCAGCGAGGCAGCCCCGGAACCAGCTCAGGGCCCCGGCAGAGGCACCCCCTGGCACCCCCTGATAGAATGGGCGTTTCCCCATTCAGGGCACCCCCGGGTGCCACGGCTCAGGAGTACGCATGTCCCACGATATCCTCAAGGCGCTTGGCCTTACCGGCGAGCAGTCGGGTACCTATCTCGGCAAGGGCGAGTGGTCCAAAACCACTAGCGCCGGCACGCTGCAACCGCTGAATCCGGCCACGGGCGAGGTGATCGGCACCGTTCACGCCTCCAGCGCCGCCGATTACGAGACCATCGTGACCCGTGCCCAGGAAGCCTTCAAAGTGTGGCGCACCACCCCCGCCCCGCAGCGTGGCGAGGCCGTTCGCCTGTGCGGTGAAGCCCTGCGCAAGCATAAGGACGCGCTGGGTTCGCTGGTCGCCCTGGAAATGGGCAAGATCAAGCCCGAGGGCGATGGCGAAGTGCAGGAGATGATCGACATCGCCGATTTCGCGGTCGGTCAGAGCCGCATGCTATACGGCTACACCATGCATTCGGAGCGTCCCGGCCATCGCATGTACGAGCAGTATCAGCCGCTCGGCATCGTGGGCATCATCAGTGCGTTCAATTTCCCGGTGGCAGTGTGGGCGTGGAATGCGATGCTTGCTGCTATCTGCGGCGACATCTGTATCTGGAAGCCCTCGCCCAAGACGCCGCTTTCGGCGATTGCGACGATGAATATCTGCAATGACGCACTGAAGGCTGCCGGTTATCCGGATCTGTTCTTCCTGTTCAACGATGCAGGTGTCGAACTCTCGCAGAAGTTTGTCGACGACAAGCGCATTCCACTGATCAGCTTCACCGGTTCGACGAAAGTGGGCCGCCAGGTTGGCGAACGCGTCGCGCAGCGCATGGGCCGTTCCTTGCTGGAACTGGGGGGCAACAACGCGATCATCGTGGACGAAAGCGCCGATCTGAAGCTGGCGATTCCCGCGATTGTGTTCGGTGCGGTGGGTACGGCCGGTCAGCGTTGCACGACGACGCGTCGCTTGTTTGTGCATGAGTCGATCATCAACGATGTCACCGAAAAACTGATCACCGCGTACAAGCAGGTTGAGGGCAAGATCGGCGATCCGACGCTTGCAACCACGCTGATGGGCCCGCTCAATAGCAAGGAAGCCGTGACGGCATACCTCGCTGCGATCGAAAAAGCCAAGGCCAGCGGCGGTACGGTTCGCACCGGCGGCGCAGCGCTGACCGATCGCAAAGGTAACTTCGTGCTGCCGGCGCTCGTTACGGGCCTGAAGAACAGCGACGACGTGGTGCAGACGGAAACCTTCGCACCGATCCTCTACGTGATGCCGTTCAAGACGCTGGATGAAGCGATCGAACTGCAGAACGCTGTACCGCAAGGCCTGTCGTCCTCGATCTTCACGCAGAACCTGAAGTCGGCCGAGCAGTACCTGTCGTCGGCCGGTTCCGATTGCGGTATCGCCAACGTCAACATCGGCACGTCCGGTGCGGAAATCGGTGGCGCGTTCGGTGGTGAGAAGGAAACCGGTGGTGGCCGCGAATCCGGCTCGGATGCATGGAAGGTCTACATGCGCCGCCAGACCAACACCATCAACTATTCGAACTCGCTGCCGTTGGCGCAGGGCATCAAGTTCGACCTGTAATCGCACGCTAACGCCCGGTGGTGTCGTACGTCACGACATCACTGGGCAGCGCTCGCCTCGCGATCACTGCGGCAACGCGGTAAGGCGAGTGCCGCTACACTAGCGCCACTTCGGACGCAGAGAGGACACGCCATGAGCTATCAGCCTCCCGTTTATCGCTCCACGTCGTCGCTGGCCATCGTCAGCCTGATTTTCGGCATTGCCACGTGGTTTGTGCTGCCGTTTGTCGGCGCCATCGTTGCCATTGTCTGTGGACACATGGCGCGCAATGAAATCCGACGCGCACCGGCCGGAACCGTGGAAGGCGAAGGCATGGCCACCGCCGGCCTGGTGCTGGGATATGTGCACCTCGCGCTGATGTGCCTGATTGTGCTGATCGGCATCGTATTGATGATGCTCGGCTTCAGTTTCTGGCATTGGCACTGAGGCTCGACAACGGATCTGCGCATGAAAGATCTTCGCTCCACCGAACGCTTCAGCGATCGCGTTGCCGACTACGTTCGCTACCGGCCGGATTACCCTGCGGCGCTGCTGGAGTCGCTGCACGCTACACAGGGCGTGACGCCTGAGTGGCGTGTCGCCGATGTCGGTGCAGGAACAGGCATTTCATCCAAAATGTTCCTGGATGCTGGGCATTCGGTTACTGCGGTGGAGCCGAATGCCGCGATGCGTAGCGCGGCACTAGAGTGGCTGGGCGGCAATCCAAAATTCAAGGCCGTCGATGGACGCGCGGATGCGACAACGCTCGCCGATGACAGCGTGGATCTCGTCTCCGTCGCGCAGGCCTTTCACTGGTTTGATCCAGCGGCAACGCGACGCGAATTTCATCGCATTCTTCGCCCCGGTGGTCTCGCGGCTATTTACTGGAACTCCCGTCGATTGACGAGCACACCGTTTCTGGTCGGTTACGAAGCACTGCTGCAAACCTACGGCACCGATTACACCAGTGTCGCCGAACGCTATGGCGATGAGCCGCGCATGCGCGAGTGGTTTGGTGAAGGATGGCGCGGCACAGCCGAATTCGATCATTGCCAGTTGCTGGATTTCGACGCGCTTCGCGGGCGTCTGATGTCCTCGTCCTACGCACCGAAACCGGATCACCCCAACCACGAACCGATGATGGCCGCGCTGCGCAAACTATTTGACGAATGCGCTGTTAACGGGCGTATCAGTTTCGATTACGACACACGCGTTTACGTCGGCGAGGTGCTTTGACGCATGTACGACTGGATTCGTCCGCTGCTTTTCAAAATGGATGCCGAAACGGCACATGGGTTGACGCTTTACGGCTTGGGCGTCGCACATCGCAGCAATCTGGGAAGCTTTGTTGTCAGGGAGCCAGACGACCTGCCCACGACCGCTTTCGGGCTGCATTTCCCTAATCCTGTCGGCCTTGCTGCCGGGCTAGACAAGAACGCCTCACATCTGGACGCATTGGGGTCCCTGGGTTTTGGCTTCATCGAAGTCGGCACCGTGACGCCACGTCCGCAAGCCGGCAACGAGCGCCCTCGCCTTTTCCGCCTTCCTGAGTACGAAGCCATCATCAATCGCATGGGCTTCAATAACGATGGCGTGGATGCCTTGGTGCGCAACGTGGAGCAATCCCGATACGAAGGCGTGCTGGGCATCAACATCGGCAAGAACAAGGACACGCCCAACGACAAAGCGGTAGATGACTATCTGTTCTGCCTTGAGCGCGTTTACGCGCGCGCCAGTTACATCACCGTCAACATTTCTTCGCCCAACACCAAAGGCCTGCGCGACCTGCAGGAAGAAGTCACGCTGCGCCGCTTTATCGAAACGCTTCGCGAAGCGCAGGAACGCCTCGGTTCGCAACACGGCGCGCGCAAGCCCATGCTGCTGAAGATCGCGCCTGATCTGACGGAAGCCGAACTGGACAGCATCGCTGAAGTGCTTATCGCGGCAAGCGTCGACGGTGTGATTTGCACCAACACGACGATCGATCATTCGTCCGTGGTAGACGATCCGCATGGTCACGAGACGGGCGGCGTGTCAGGCAAGCCCCTTTTCCTGCGCTCCACCGAAGTCGTGCGCGGCATGAAGCAGCGCCTGGGTGACCGCGTTGGTATCGTCGGCGTCGGCGGTATTCTCGAAGGCGACGATGCTGCTGAAAAAATGGAAGCAGGTGCATCGCTGGTGCAAATTTATTCTGGATTGATTTATCGCGGTCCGTCGCTTATCGGCGAATGCGTTAACGAGATCCGCCGCCGGCAGGACCATCGCGATGGCCGTTGAGCGTATCGACATGGGTGGCTACACCCTGATTGAAAATGCACCGCTGGTTACACGCAACACACTGCGCGTCGCAGCGCGCGCAAAACTGCTTGCCGAAGTACGCGATGCCGCAAAGCTGCCGGAGCTGCTGGATTTTCCGGCCATTCGCGCCAGCCGCCCGTTTATTTTGGGCGAAGGCAGCAACGTGCTCATCACGGGTGATATCGATCGCGCCGTCATCGCCATGGACACACGCGGCGTGCATGTCGAACAGGACGGTGACGTCGCCCGTATCGCGGTAGCCGCTGGCGAACGCTGGGATGACTTCGTGCGCTGGACGCTCGGCCAGGGTTTCGCGGGACTGGAAAACCTGATCCTCATTCCCGGCACAGTGGGCGCGGCGCCGATTCAAAACATCGGCGCATACGGCACGGAAGTGGCGGAGTTCATCGAAAGCGTCGAAGCGTGGGACCTGACCGAGCGTCGTGTCGTCACGCTTGATCGCAGTGCCTGCACATTCGCCTATCGCGATTCCCTGTTCAAACATGAGCCGGACCGTTTTATTGTTACAGCGGTGCGCTTCGCGCTACCTCGCAGTCACACGCTGCGGCTGGACTATGCTGGCATTCGCGAAGAGCTGGAGCGCATGGGCGTCGACAAACCCGCACCGTTCCACGTAGCCGAAGCCGTGGTGCATCTGCGCACCCGCAAACTGCCCGACCCTGCCGTGATCGGCAACGCGGGCAGCTTCTTCAAAAACCCCATCGTCGATGCCGCTCAGGGCGAAGCGCTCAAGCGTGAACATGACCAATTGGTGGCGTGGCCAGGACAAGACGCGCGCTGGAAGCTTTCGGCTGCGTGGTTGATCGAGGCGGCCGGTTTCAAAGGGATGCGTGACGGCGATGCAGGCATTTCCAACCGTCACGCGCTGGTCCTGGTCAACCATGGCAAAGCCACAGGCCAGGAACTGTGGGCCTTTGCGCAGCGTGTCATCGAAGGCGTGCAAACGCGTTTCGGCGTGCGGCTGGAGCCGGAACCCATGGTGATTGGCACACGCTGAGCCGCCTCCTCCCTTTCCGCCTTCACGGAAATCAAAGCCCTGCTTTGCCATGATCGGGGTCTTGCCTGGGCCACGAAAGGTGCTGCGTCATGAGCATTCGCAATGTCGCCGATGTCCTCGTCGAAACACTGGCCCAAGCAGGCGTCAAACGAATACATGGCCTGGTGGGCGACAGCCTCAATGGCATCACCGAATCGCTGCGCCAGCGCAAAGACATCGAGTGGATTCACTACCGGCATGAAGAAGCGGCGGCGTTTGCCGCGTGCGCCGAATCGCAATTGACGGGTGAACTGGCCGTCTGTGCCGGCTCCTGCGGACCGGGCAACCTGCATCTGATCAACGGCCTCTACGACGCGCAACGATCGCGCACACCGGTACTGGCCATTGCGGCACATATCCCTTCGGCGGAAATCGGCAGCGGATATTTTCAGGAAACGCATCCGCAGAATCTTTTCCGCGAATGCAGTCATTATTGCGAGCTCGTCAGCAGCAACTCGCAGATTCATCGCGCTGCAGCCATCGCAATTCGCACAGCCGTTGGACAACGCGGCGTGTCGGTGTTGGTCATTCCGGGCGATGTGGCGCTTTCCGAATCGAGCGGCCCCGTTGCCTCAGGCGTGAGCTTGCGCCCTGTCGCACCGAAGGTGACGCCCACCGATGAACAACTCGACAAACTGGCCGCACTACTCGGCAGTGGCCGCAAGGTGACATTGTTCTGCGGGCGCGGCTGCGCTGGTGCGCATGATGAGGTGATTCGTCTCGCCGAGACCTTGAAAGCGCCGGTCGTGCACGCGCTCGGTGGCAAGGAACACGTGGAATGGGATAACCCTTACGACGTGGGCATGACGGGGTTGATAGGCTTCAGCTCCGGCTACGAAGCCATGATGAATTGCGACACCTTGTTGCTGCTCGGCACCGACTTTCCGTATCGGCAGTTCTTTCCGGACGATGCAAAAATCTGCCAGATCGACCTGCGCGCTGAAAACCTCGGACGCCGCTGCCATCTGGACCTTGGACTGGTTGGCGATGTGGGTGCGACCATTGCGGCGTTGCTTCCCAAATTGAAAGCGTCGAGCAGCGATGCTCATCTGAAAACGAGCCTTGCCAACTATCAAAAGGCGCGCGAAGGCCTCAACGATCTTGCCGTCGGCAAGGCAGGCAACAAACCCATTCATCCGCAATACGTCGCCAAAGTCGTCAGCGATCTCGCGAGCGACGATGCCGTGTTCACCTGCGACGTCGGCACACCTACCATCTGGGCGGCGCGCTATCTGCATATGAACGGCAAGCGTCGCCTGCTCGGTTCATTCGTCCACGGCTCAATGGCCAACGCGATGCCGCAGGCGATCGGTGCACAAACAGCTTATCCAAAACGACAAATTGTCAGCCTTTCAGGTGATGGCGGATTCGCCATGCTCATGGGCGACTTGCTGACACTGGTGCAACACAAGTTGCCGGTGAAGATCGTGGTCTTCAACAACGGCACGCTGGGTTTTGTCGAGCTGGAAATGAAAGCTTCCGGTTTTCTGCCTGTTGGCGTAACGCTCGACAATCCCGACTTTTCCGCCGTAGCGCGCGCAGCAGGCATTTATGGCGTACGCGTAGAAGATCCGGCCGATCTGGAAAAAGCCATTACCGATGCCTTTGCGCACGAAGGGCCGGCGCTGGTCGACGTGGTAACCAATCGGCAGGAATTGTCGATGCCGCCGAAGATCCAGCTGGAACAAGTGAAGGGTTTCAGCCTGTGGGCTTTGCGAACCGTCATGAATGGGCGTGGCGACGAACTGGTCGAATTGGCCCGCAGCAACATACGCCGTTGATGCAAACGGTGTGCGCGGGCTGACGCACACCGCCACATCAACCGATGCCGATGCGCCGCGTGATTTTTCCGATCAACTCCACGCACGTCTTGATATGCAGGACGTACGTCGCGGCAAAATAAACGATGCCGTAAGCCGAAAGCACAAACAGCGCCCTGAAAATCGGTCCGTAATTGGGCAAGTAATATTCGACGACGCACGCCAACAGTGCGGCAATGCACGCCGCGCCCCAGAGCTTCCCCATCATCACGGCGGAAACGCCGGTCGGGCCCAGCCGCTTGTTCATCTTCCTGCGCAACAGATGAAACTCGATCCACCCCGCTACGCCCGCGGAAGCAGTCAGGCCTACGGCACCCCATTGCATCGCAATGCCGAACCATCGTGGTAGCAGCAATGCACTCGCCAGCCCAAGCACTGCGGTAAAGGCAAGCCTCACCAAAGCAAAACGTAGCGGCGTTCGCGTATCACGCAATGCGTAATACGTCGACGCATAGAGGCGCCCGAACGTCGACGCCAGCAGCCCCACGCCCGAACCCGCGAGAATCGCCCAAACGTACAACGAATCCTTGCTGGTGAACGCACCGGATTGATAAAGCGCCGCAACTACAACGTTGCCCAGCGCAAAAAACGCCATCGCCGATGGCACGATAAAGAAGGCGATGCGTTCAAGCCCGTTATTCAAACGCACAGAAAGCTTGGCAGCGACATCCGCATTAAGCTCTTCGCCCGCCATGCGGGAAAGCGTGGGCAATTCCGACGCAGAAATGGCCATGCCAAACAAGCTCACAGGCAGCAGATTGACGGACGATGCCGTCGTCATGCCTGCAATGGCGCCGCTGCCGAGCAATGTGGAAATGGCCTGATCGACAAACGCACTGATCTGCACCACGCCACGACCGATCGCCACGCCCAGAAAACTACCGCCTACCTGCTGCACATGCGCACTACGAAGATCGAGCCGAAAACGCATACCCGGCGCGAGCTTCAACACCGGCCCCAGCTGCACCAAAAACTGCAGTAAACAACCGAGCACCGTGCCCCATGCGAGATAGACGATAAGGTGGTTCGCATCGAGATGACGAAAGATCAGCATGGTCAGAATCATCGATAGATTCCAGACCACCGGCGCCGCGTAAGAAAGGAAAAACTTATGGTGACTATTGAGAATGCCAAGACACCATGCCGACCACACCAGAATGCCGGTGCCGGGGAAAAGAATCCGTACGATGAGAATCGTCAGCTCACGCTTCTCGCCGGTATAGCCGGGCGCGATCAACCACAAAAGATACGGCGTTGCCAGCACACCCAATGCAACGATGATCGAAATGATCAACGCGAGAATTGCCGCGATGGCTCCGGCCAGTTTGTCGGCGTCTTCTTGTTTGTTTTGCGCAAGCAATCGCGCATACACCGGAATGAAGGATGCCGATAGCACGCCTTCGCCGAACAGGTTCTGCAGAAAGTTGGGAACACGCAGCGCCGCGCTGAAAATATCGGCGGCATCGGAAAGACCGAAATAGTGCGAAAACACGCGCTGCCGCACCAGCCCGAAAAGTCGGCTGCAAAGAATGCCCGCTCCCACCAGGAAGGCATGCCCCCGGCCCGCTTCTTTCGTCATACCGACCTGTGTCACTGCAAAACGGTAAGCGTAACACCTGTTTGCTTATAGCTATCCTTGCGGCCGATTCCCTTGTTGCCCGCCGCCCCTACCTCACCGTCATTCCGGCGCAGGCCGGAATCCAGTGACTATGTAGCACCGATTTTCGCGATAACTTCGCTTAATCGTTAGCAGAATCTATAGAGCGGGATCGCGAAAATCGAGCGATACAGTCACTGGATTCCGGCCTGCGCCGGAATGACGGTGAGGGGGTTTTAACGGTGTTAGCGCCTCAACGCGACCGCGGCTGGCCGTCGATCACAATGTAGTGCCGCTCCCCACGCTGAGCGTCGAAATACACGGCGGTGAGCTGCCCGCTGCCGGGGTCGACAAAGCGCTCCCCGGTGTCTTTCCAGCTCGGATCGGGCCCCGTATGCAGCAGCGGCTTGTAGCGCCAACGCTCGATGGCCAGCCCCACGATGAGCAGCAAGCCGCCGAACAGTAGCTGCGGCAGCAGGGCGATCATTACGCCGGTCACGGCGGCAATTGCCGCCCCGATCAGCAGCAAACCGCCCAGCACGTACATCACGAGGGGAAGCATGAAACGGCCACCGATCAAGTTGGCGGATCCAGCACCACCGCGGTGCCGTAGGCCACGATTTCGCTCATAGTCTGGCCGATTTCCGCGGAATCGAAACGCATCATCACCACGGCATTGGCACCCATCAGCTTGGCGTTGGACACCAGGCGGTCCAGCGCGTGGCGACGCGCCTCTTCCAGCATCTGGGTGTACTCGTGGATCTCGCCGCCGACCAGCGAGCGTAAGCCCGCGACCATATTGCCGCCGATACCGCGGCTGCGGACCACCACGCCAAACACCTGGCCTTTCACCTGCACCACCTGATGACCTGGCACGTTCTCAGTCGTTACCACCAGCATACCCTTGCCTCCCAATGTCCGACTAAAGCGGTGTTGGTAAGAAAGATACGCTTCGCCATGCATTACCGATAGTGGGAGCTCCCTTACCCAACGCCATCTCATGGCACGTATGCGGTTAACAGGAGCTATGGCACCATCGGTTGTCCAAAGGTCGTTTTTACAAGGAAAAACATACATGATGCCGAGCCGGATCAAGACATTGGCATGGAGCCTGATGCTGGGCGCGGGACTGGTATCGACCAGTTTCTACGCCAGCGCGGATACGCCCGCTGCAGCGACCGCTTCCGATGGCAAAGTGCTACGCGCCACGTTGGATAACGGCTTGCGCGTGGTGATCGTGCGCGAAACGTTGTCGCCCATGGTCACCACCCAGATCACCTATCTAGCAGGTGGCTACCAGACGCCGGACAGATTCCCAGGCACGGCGCATGCGCTGGAACACATGATGTTCCGCGACAGCAACGGCATGACCGGCGCGCAGCTCAATGAAATGACCGGCAAGATGGGCGCGGACAACAACGCGTTCACCACCAACGATGCGACGCAGTATTACTTCGTCGCACCGTCCAATTATCTCGACATCCTGCTGCATATCGAATCGACGCGCATGGAAGGCGCACAGCTGACACAGAAAGACTGGGAACGCGAACGCGGCGCGATCGAGCAGGAAGTGTCGCGCGACATTTCCGATCCAGGCTATCTCGCTTTCCAGAATGCCCAGCGCGTTCTTTATGCGGGCACGGGCTACGCGGAAGATGCGCTGGGGACTCGCCCATCCTTCGACAAGACGACTTCCGCCGATCTTCAATCTTTTTACAAGAATTGGTACGCGCCAAACAATGCACTACTCGTGATCGTCGGCGATGTGGATCTGCAACAGACACTGGCCAAAGTGCATGAGTTGTTCGACAAGATTCCCAAGCGCACCGCGACCGCTGCCGTCCCGGTAAAGCTGCAAGCGATCAAGTCGGAGACGATTGCGAACACCACGCCAAAGGGCACGGGCTCGGTGCAATTCATGTTTCGCATGCCCGGCTTGATGACCAAGGACAACGCGGCCGCCCAAGTCTTGATGGATGTGCTCACCAACGCACGAAGCTCGCTGGCCGCGTTAGCGGTAGATGGCAAAGTGTTGTCGACAGATGCCGGGATTCAACCCTTCAGCTACGGCGGCGTCGGTGTCGTCGAAGTCGGTTTCCCCAAAGGCGGCGATGCCAAAAAGGCACAAGCCGATCTGGAAGGTGTGATCAACGGTCTGCTGAAGAACGGGGTGCCCGCGGATCTTGTGGAAGCATCGAAGAAATCGGAAATCGCGCAGGCCGAATTCAACAAGAACAGCGCCGTGACGCTGGCCAGCGCATGGTCGCAAGCAATCGCCTGGATGGGCCTGAATTCGCCTGAAGAAGCGGAAGATCAGATTCGCGCCGTAACCGTGGATGACGTCAACCGCATCGCACGCCAATACCTGCAACCCGACCAACGCGTCACCGTCGTGCTGACACCCGCCGACAACGGCAAGCGTCCGCCGGATAGCGCTGGCTTCGGCGGTTCCGAATCGTTCGCTGGCGATGACAAACTCGATGCACCGTTGCCTGCGTGGGCAGCCGATAAGCTGAGCAAGCTCGACATGCCGCGCTGGACGCTGGCCCCCGTGCAGATGAAGCTCCGCAACGGCATTCGCCTGATTGTGCAGCCGGAGAACATCAGCAAGACCATCACCGTGCTGGGTCACATCGATAACAACGCGAAATTGCAGGAACCCACCGGACAGGATGGCGCAGCGCGTTTGCTGTCCACGTTGTTCGATTACGGTTCGGCCACGCTCGATCGCGATGCGTTCCATAAGGCGCTAGACGACATCTCCGCCAATGAAACCGGCGGCACGGATTTCGGCGTGGCGGTGCTCACCGATCAGTTCGATCGCGGCATGCAATTGCTGGCAGACAACGAACTGCACCCCGCGCTACCGCAGGACGGTTTCGCCGTGCAGCAGGACACGCTGGCACGCACGCTGGCTGGCGAGATGCAAACGCCGCAATACAAGATGTCGATTGCCTTGAGGAAAGGATTGCTGCCTGCTGGTGACCCTGACCTACGCCTGCCGACACCGGAAACCGTGAAGGCATTGACGGTACAGAACCTCAAGGACTACTACGCAAAAACCTATCGCCCGGATCTCACGACCATCGTCGTGGTAGGCGATATCACGCCAGAAAAAGCCAAGGCAACGGTGGAACGCTACTTCGGTCAATGGAAAGCAGAAGGTCAGAAGCCCGATGTCATTTCCAAGCCGATACCGGTGAATCCTGCGGGCTATGCGGCCGTCGATAACCCCTACGCATCGCAGGACACCGTGCTGATCGGTCAGGCGCTTGAACTGAACATGCACAATCCGGATCGCTACGCCTTGCAGCTTGGCAACGATGTGTTGGGCGGTAATGGGTTTGCATCACGGCTGATGACCGACATTCGCGTCAAGCACGGTTATGCGTACGGCGCCGGTTCTGGCATGCGCTTCGATCGCTCTCGCTCGATCTTCTTCATTCAATACGGCAGCGATCCGCAAAAGGTATCGGCGGTTGACGATCTCATCCGCAAAAATCTTCTGGATATGCAGAACACACCGGTGAAGGATTCGGAGCTGACCAATGCACGTCAGTATGAAATCCGATCCATCCCCGTAAGCGTTGCGAGCATCGACAGCATCGGCCGTTCATTGCTGACATGGGCGTGGCACGACGAACCGCTCGATCAGCCGATGGTGGCTGCCAAGTACTACTTGCAGCTCACTCCCGCACAAGTGCAAGCGGCGTTCAAGAAATACCTGAAGCCGCAGAACCTGATGCAGGTTGTACAGGGACCGCCACCGGCGAAGCACTGAAGAAAAAGCCCCGCAATGCGGGGCTTTTTTTACGCACGCCATTGCGAAAATGGAGTCGATCAGGCCACCGCTTTCTTCAATCGTTTCGGACGTTCGAGATTTGGCAGGAACACCGCCAGCACACCGATCAACGGCAAGTATGCGCACAGCGAATACACATAATCGATACCGTGCACATCCGCAACGCGTCCGAGCACCGCGGCACCAATACCGCCCATGCCGAATGCAAAGCCGAAGAACATGCCGGAAATCATGCCCACGCGTCCCGGAATCAACTCCTGCGCATAGACGAGAATCGCCGAAAATGCAGACGACAGGATCAGGCCGATCACCACGCTCAACACGCTCGTCCAGAAAAGGTTCGCATGCGGCAACGCCAGCGTGAAAGGCGCCACGCCTAGGATCGATACCCAGATCACCCACTTGCGCCCCACCCTGTCGCCAATCGGGCCGCCAAAAAACGAACCGGCCGCGACCGCAAAGAGGAAGATGAAAAGATGCATCTGCGCGCTTTGCACGGACAGACCGAACGTGTGGATCAAATAAAACGTGTAGTAGCTGCTGATGCTCGCCAGATAGAAATACTTGGAGAAGATCAGCAGCCCCAGAATCAACAGCGCCATGACGATGGTGTTGCGGCTCAACGTTTCGCCGGTCGTGTGACGCACAACGTTGCCGCGGCTGACATGATGCAGGCGATACCAACGCCCCACCTGCATCAACACCACCATCGCGAGCAACGCAGCAAGCGAGAACCACGCAACGCTGCCACGGCCATGCGGAACGATGACCCACGCTGCCAGCAACGGTCCGATTGAAGAGCCGGTGTTGCCGCCGACCTGGAACAACGACTGGGCAAGTCCATGCTGACCACCCGATGCCAGACGCGCCACGCGCGAGGACTCCGGATGAAACACGGACGAACCGGTTCCGACCAACGCTGCTGCCACCAGCAGCACGGCGAAATTCGGCGCGACCGCCAGCAGCAACAGACCGCACAAGGTAAAGCCCATGCCCACCGGCAACGAGTACGGCATCGGTTTGCGATCCGTCACCACGCCGACCAGCGGCTGCAGCAGCGAAGCCGTCACCTGGTAGGTCAGCGTGATCAGGCCGATCTGCCCGAAGCTCAGATTAAAACCGCCTTTGAGGACCGGATAGATCGCCACGATCAACGACTGAATCATGTCGTTGAGCAGATGCGAAAAACTGATGGCGCCCAGGATCGCGTAATCCGTGCGCTGCACGGGGGCGGTAACCGGCATCGGTTCCGCTTCGACGGGCGTAGGCAGTGCAAGGGATTCGGCTGTGTTTTCCATAAACTCGGGGGAGTGGGGACTCGATTTGCGTCGATGCGGGTCACACCTTAAAGTAGGACGTCGCGGCCTGCATGCACTATCGGGTCATTCATTGTCGAATTCGGGCCAATTGTGCGAAATACTCGCGTTAGCGCCTACGAAGACACCCCGCGCGACGTCGTCGCCACCGGCAACGATTATCCAGCCGGCACGGTATTGCCCAGCCATACGCACAAGCGCGGACAGTGCCTGTACGCCATTACCGGCGTACTGACCGTGACCACTACCGAGGGCAGCTGGGTGGTTCCGCCGCGCCGTGCGCTCTGGATTCCTGCTGGCGCGGCTCACGTCGTGCACATGGGTGGCCCGACCAGCACTCGCAGTGCCTACGTTCTTCCCGAAGCGGCCGAGAGAGCGGCCCTGCCGGAACATTGCACCGTCATCAGCGTCTCGCCCCTGCTGCATGCTCTGCTGTCGGAAGCCGTGGATTTACCGGCCGAATACGCACTGGGCGGCCGCGACGATCACCTGATGCGTCTGCTGATCAATGAAATTGCGACGATGCCCGCGCTGCCGTTGAACACACCGCTGCCGCAGGATCCACGTCTGGCTCAGCTCTGCCATGCGATGATCCAGGCTCCCTCGCTGGAAATCGACATCGACACGATGGCGCACAAAGCCGACATGAGTCGCCGCAGTTTTACCCGCCTTTTCCGCCAGCAAACCGGCATGAGCTTCAGCAACTGGCGACAGCAGGCGTGCCTGCTCGCAGCGCTGGCCCGGCTGGGGCGCGGGCAATCGGTGACGCACGTCGCGATTGAGCTTGGTTACAGCAGCACCAGCGCTTTTACCGCCGCTTTTCGGCGCACACTGGGCGCTGCGCCCAGTCATTACTTGATTCCGCATAAGGTAGACGTGGTATGACGCAAGCCGATTCCGATGTCACATCCGTGTCAACGCGCTCACGCAAGATGGCAAAACAGAGTCCCGCACGCGCGGGCAAGGCCTCGCCATCCAAGGATCGCTCCGTGGATGACGCACCGATGAGCAAACGCCACGAGCAAGATGCCATGTCCGCTGCCACCGCCGCCGAAGTCACTGCATCAACGCCGACACCGACCGTCGACCTGAACGACAAGGCGTACTACATCCATCGCGAGCTCTCGCAGCTGCAGTTCAATAACCGCGTGCTGGAACAAGCGCTCGACGAACGCACGCCGCTGATGGAACGGCTGAAATTCCTGCTGATCTTTTCCAGCAACATGGACGAGTTCTTCGAGATCCGTGTTGCAGGCCTGAAGAGCCAGTTGGCATTCGGGCACGAAATTGCCGGACCGGATGGCATTCAACCGCGACAGGCGCTCGCCGAGATCAGCGAGATCGCGCATCGCCAGATCACTCGCCAGTACGCCATCCTCAACGAACGCTTGTTGCCGGAACTGGACAAACACGGCATCCGCATCGTGCGCCGCGAAAGCTGGACGGCCGCGCAGAAGCGTTGGGTGCATCGCTACTTCCGCCAGGAAGTCGCGCCGATGATGACGCCGATCGGCTTGGATCCGACCCATCCGTTCCCGTTACTCGTCAACAAAAGCCTGAACTTCATCGTCGAGCTGGAAGGCGTGGATGCGTTCGGCCGCGATTCGGGCCTGGCAATTCTGCCTGCACCGCGTGTGCTCCCGCGCACCATCCGTTTGCCTGACGATGTCTGCGAAGGCGGCGAGAATTACGTACTGCTTTCTTCCATCATCCATGCGCACGCCGACGAGCTGTTCCCCGGCATGGAAGTGCGCGGTTGCTATCAATTCCGTTTGACGCGCAACGCCGACCTCACCATCGATCCGGAAGAAATGGATGATCTCGCCCGCGCGTTGCGCGGCGAATTGTCTTCGCGCCGATTCGGTGATGCCGTGCGCTTGGAAGTAGCCGATAACTGCCCGAAGAAACTGACCGACTATCTGCTCAAACAATTCGGCCTGAGCGAAGCCGAGCTTTACGAAGTGAACGGCCCGGTCAACCTCACCCGTCTTTTCGGCATCGTGAGCCGTTGCCAGGATCCTACGCTGCAGTACCCGCCTTTCGTGCCGGCCATTCCGAAGTCGCTGAAAAAGGCTGAGGATTTGTTCCAGGTGATCAACAAGCAGGATGTGCTGTTGATCCACCCTTACGAATCGTTCTCCACCGTTGTCGACCTCGTGCGCCAGGCCGCGAAAGATCCGGCCGTGCTCACCATTGAGCAGACGCTTTATCGCACCGGCGCCAATTCCGAGATTGTGGATGCGCTGGTGGAGGCCGCGCGCGCCGGCAAGGAAGTGATTACCGTCGTCGAGCTGCGCGCCCGCTTCGATGAAGAATCCAACCTTGGCCTCGCCACGCGCTTGCAACAAGCCGGCGCCGTGGTGATCTACGGCGTGGTGGACGTCAAGACACACGCAAAACTCATTCTGATCCAGCGCCGCGAAGGCCAGAAGCTGCAACGCTACGCGCATCTAGGCACCGGTAATTACCACAGCGGCAATGCCCGCCTGTACACCGATTACAGCTTCCTGACCTCCGACGCTGCACTCTGCGAAGACGTGCACAAGCTTTTCAGCCAGCTCACCGGCATGGGCAAGCTGCTTAAAATGAAGAAGCTGCTGCATGCGCCGTTCACGCTGAAGAAGTCGTTGCTCGACATGATCGCGCGTGAAACCGCGCATGCCGAAGCGGGCAAACCGGCTCACATCATCATCAAGATCAACGCGCTGACCGACGCGAAGATGATCCGCGCGCTGTACAAGGCAAGCATCGCAGGCGTGAAGGTCGATCTGATCGTTCGCGGCACTTGCTGCCTTCGCCCCGGCATTCCGGGTGTTTCGCAGAACATTCGCGTTCGCTCGATCATCGGCCGTTTCCTTGAACACAGCCGTGCTTATTGGTTTGCGAACGACGGTGATGAGGTTCTTTACCTGGCGAGCGCCGACCTGATGGAACGCAACCTGGATCGTCGCGTGGAAACGGCCTTCCCGATCGAAGATCGCAAATTGCGCCAGCGCATTCGCAAGGATCTGGACATCTACCTGTGCGACAACACCACCGCGTGGGTGCTGCAGTCGGATGGGCAATATGTGCGATTGCAGCCGACGGACTCGCAGACACCGCATGACGTGCAGCAACAGCTGCTGGAAAAATATTGCGGCCCGGGCGCACCAACAGGCAGATAAATCCAACGTTACGCATGGCGTTGCTTACGCACCCACGCTACCCGTGTTTGGCGAAGCCGTCCGCGTTACCAGCCGTTCCACCGCATCCGCCAATGACGGTGGAACGAGTCCTTGCGCCAGCTGCCCCGACGGCGGCGCCTTAATCGCCGCCGTACACCCTTCGTCGTCACAAACCTGACCCAACCGGTCACACCCTACTGAAAGAAGGGGCGTCAAACGCCGGTAATTCAATGCGAAACCACCCGTTGAGCCCATTAACGGGCTGGCACGGCCCCTGCATGATTGCTGCAGAATAATGACCGGCAGTTCCCCACCCCCACAGGAAGTCCACAATGGGGGTGCCATGGTCGATCTATGACATTGATCGGGCGTGAGAGAGGAACACCGGAGTCAGGCCATGGGACGCGTAAGCGGAGCCCATGGCCACTTCAGAAACAAGGGGCTGAGGTGACGACGGACGTTTTACCAAAGGGATGGCAGCACCGCAGGTGGCTTCTGGCTGCCCTGCCTTTTGTCTGGCTGATCCTGTTTTCGCTGCTGCATGCCACTCCAGGCTTTCCGCTTCGTGGCGCGTGGCGCGAAGTCGTTCGCGGCGACGCGCCCGCGCGGATCGTGGATGCGTTCCGCCATGGAGCGTTGCGCTCCTTCAATCCGGCCATGTTGCAGCGATTCCCACGCGACACGCTGGGCAGTTGGGTCGTGCTCCAGCCTCTACCCATTCGGGACGGCGACGAACGTGTGCTTTCGATCTACCCCGCTCCGCTCGGATCCATAACGCTGTACGGCGCGAACAACGTACCCATCCGCACACTCGCACTGGACGATTTTTCTGCCCCGCTGCACGGGCACGGTCGTCTGGCGTTCCGCCTGACCACCGTCGAAAGCGGCACCGCCGAACCGATTCTCCTGAAGTTCGAACCGAGCGACACGCTCGCCGCGCCCGAGCGCTTCGAACTGCAGAACCTCGACGATTACCTGCAGGAAGACTCCAACTGGCTTGCCTTTGCCACTGCATGCTTTGCGGTGATGGTGGCCATGGCGCTGATGGCGTTGTGCTTCGCGATCATTCTGCGCGACATGACCTTTGCCTGGTACACCGGCTACATGCTTTGCTATGTGATCGTGCAAGGTGTGCAGACGGGGTTCCTGTTTCATCCGTTAGGCATGAGCTGGCTCGCCGGCTATGAAACGCTGGTGGGTGCATCGGCCGTCGCATTATCGGTCTCTTTCGCCGCGTTGTTTATCGGCCGCTTCTGCGATCTTTCCCGTTATGCCTCGGCCTTGCGCGTGCCCGTCGTAGCGCTGGGTATCGGCATGACGCTGATCGTGCTGCTGCGCTGCAGCCACATTGCGCCACTCGTGACGATGGCGCAGACGCTTATCAACCCTGTGCTGATGCTCGGCGCGCTACTGCTGTTGATCACTGCGCTGACTGCCGGCGTGCGTGGCTCGCGCCAGGCGTGGTTCTTCCTCGTTGGCTGGACGCCCTTGCTGGTGCTGACGGCGATGACGAGCGCACAGGTAACCGGCGCGCTACCTACGCTGGATTGGCTCAACGATGCGAGCATTGCGATGGGTGCGTTCGAGGCCATCGTGCTGTCGCTCGGCCTTGCCGACCGTGCGCTGACGATGCGGCGCGACCGCGATAGCGTACGCGTGCTAGCCGATCGCGATGCGCTTACCAATCTGCTCAACCGTCGTGCGTGGACGGAAGCTGCCAGCAAAATGATGGCGGACACCGCCAACACGAATCAGCCGGTTGCGCTGCTCTTTCTCGATCTCGATCATTTCAAGACGCTCAATGATCGCCAGGGTCACGCCGCTGGCGACCGCGCGCTGGTTGCCGTTTCCGAAGTGCTCAGCCACGAATTGCGCCCTTCCGATTTGCTGGGGCGTTACGGCGGCGAAGAATTCGTCGCCATGCTGCACGGTACGAATCAGGAACAGGCCACGCAAGTTGCCACGCGCCTGTGCCGGCGCGTGCACCGGCTGGAAATTCCGGTGGATCAAAAAGACCTGTTGCTCAGCGTGAGTATTGGCCTGGCGATGCGCAGCCTGGGCGATACGCTGGAGTCACTGATCGAACGCGCCGATCAGGCGATGTATTACGTCAAGCTCAACGGCCGCAATCATGTGCATACGTTTGAGCGGCGGGCGGGAATGATCAGCGGCCATCACAAATCCCGTCATTCGCGCGAACAAGAGCGCTGACGCCTTCTCTCCGTTGCAGGAGAGAAGGCTCGGCGATATCTCTTAGACTTACTTGCGTACGGCTAGTTTCTTCGCGGCAGCGACGACCTCTGTGTCACCCGGCAACACGAGGAATGCTGCACCGGCGAGCGGTGTGTAGGTATCGGCACCGACCACGCGCTCGAGCGGCGTGCTGCCGTAACCGGCTTCGACGATGGCGGTGATGACACCCTCGCCCACACCCGCGCTCTTGCGTCCTTCATCGAGCACAAGAATGCGCTTGGCGTTCTTCGCCTGTGCCGCAATGAACGCGTCATTGAGCGGCGCCAGCCAGCGAAGGTCGACGACGCGCGTTTTCCAGCCGAGTTCTTTTTCGATGGTACGCGCCGAACGCAAGGCCATCGGCACGCCGTTGCCGAAGGTGAAGATCACCAGGTCGTTGGCTTTGTCGTCATAGACGCGGCCTTCGCCCAACGTCATCGCTTCACCCGGCTCGGGATACGCGAACTGCCACTGACCATCGCCCGCTTCGTAGAGATCCTTCGTCATGTACAGCGCGATAGGCTCAAGATATGCGCAGACACGGCCATCGACCTTGGCCAGCGCCATCATGGTACGCAACATGGTGGCGGCATCGTCGCCGCGGCTTGGGCAACCGACGACGAGACCGGGAATGTCGCGTAGTGCGGTAATTGAGTTGTCGTTATGGAAGTGACCACCGAAGCCACGCTGATAACCCAACGCCGCAATGCGCATGACGAGCGGGTTGCGGTACTGGTTGTTCGAGAAGAACTGCAGCGACGCCGCCTCGCCGCGAATCTGGTCGCATGCGTTATGGAAGTACGCCAGATACTGAATTTCCGGGATCGGCAGCATGCCCATGTTGGCGTAACCCTGGGCAAGACCGAGGATCACGGTTTCATCGAGCAATGTGTTGAAAACGCGGCTGCCCTTGAAGGCTTTCTGCAGGCCCTTGGTCACGGTGTAGACGCCGCCCTTCTGTGCGACGTCCTCGCCAAACAGCAGCGTTTCCGGATATTTGGCCATGACATCGTGCAAGGCCTGATTGATCTGGATGGCCAGATGACGCGGCGGCTGCTTCTCAGGCAGTTTTTCTTCGCCACCGAATACAGCGATACGCTTGTCGTTGTAATCGGCGCGTTCTGCTTCGGCTTTCACCTTCGCGGGCGTGTATGGCGCGAGTGGCGCCATCACGTCATCGAGACGCTCAAGCTTCGGGCTGCGATCGGCCTCTTCCGCCGCTGCGAAGCAGCGCTTGCGGAAAGTGTCGTTGAGCGCGAGCAATTCGTCTTTCGTGTAAAGGCCCGATTCGAGCGCGATGGCAGCGGAACGCAACAGCGGATCGGAGGCTTCGACCGCAACCAGTTCTTCAATGCTGCGCCATTCGATTTCGAAATCGGTACCCGCATGACCCATGATGCGCGTGGTCTTCAGATGCAGGAACGTCGGGCGGCGCGTGTTACGGCAATGATCGACCGCACGCTGCACCTGTGCGTAACCTTCGGCCAGATCGAGGCCGTCGGCAAAGAAGTAATCCAGATCCGGGCGATGCTGGAAGTTGTTGGCCACCCAACCACTCGGCGTCTTTACCGAAATACCGATGCCGTTGTCTTCGCACACGAACAGCACGGGTGCGGGAAGTTTCTGGTAGGCCGTCCATGACGCTGCATTGAAGGCCGTTTGCGCGGTCGCGTGGTTGCTGGACGCGTCGCCGAACGAGCAAATGGCGATGGAATCATCCGGTATCGGCAACCGATGACCGATGCGGCGCGCCTGTTCGATGGCAACGGCGGTGCCCAGCGCTTTCGGCAAATGCGAAGCAATGGTCGATGTTTGCGGCAATACCCAAAGCGGTTTGCTGCCCCACACTTTATGACGTCCGCCCGATGCCGGATCAGCTTTGCTTGCTGCAAACGACATTGCCGAATCCATCACCGGATCCATGCCTGGCAGCTTGCGGAAGCGCTCGGCCATGAAACCGCCGGAACGGTAGTGCAGGAACGCCGGGTCGGTATGCCGCGTCAGACGCGCGACCATTGCGTTGCCTTCATGACCGGAACTGCCGATGGTGTAAAACACCTTGTTCTGCACGCGCAAGACACGCGCCATCAGATCCAGATGACGCGAGATCAGCTGCGATTCCAGCAGTTCACGGAATCCACGGGCATCCAGCGCACTGCCCGGCAAGATCGGATCGTTGTCGCGCGGCTTGGCGCGAACGTTACCGTTCCACAACTGCAAGAACTCCGTGAAGTTCTGATCGACGATCTCGGCGCGGTTGAAGCCCTTGTGACGGGCGGCGATGGGATTGGCGGACATGATGTGTATGTTTCTCGTTTAAGACGGATCGCGGGATCGCGAATCAAAAATCAGTGCGGTGCATGAGAACCGGCAGCGTTAGAAAACACAATCGATTGCGCAGGGACGGGCTGATCGCTGTCATCTGCGTCGCAGCCATTGTTCTCGCGTTTGTCCCCAAATCTCGGCCACCCTGCCCTGATACGGTGGCGGCATATCTAGTTTGCGCTGCAAGGTAGAACCAAGACGTTTGGCGAGTGCGATCGAGGCGGCATTGTCGGAATCGATGGAGTGAATCATGTCGCTCCAGCCCAGGTGCTCGAACGTCCAGTCGATGGCAGCGACACATCCCTCGTAGGCATAGCCTTTGCCCCACGCTTCGCGCGCCAGCCCCCAACCGACTTCCGTGCCGGGCCAACCCACCGGATGCCACGGCCCGAGGCGACCGATCCAGCGCCCGGTTTCTTTCTCGATGACCGAGAACATGGCGAAGCCTTGAATGGCCCATGCACCGGCTAGCGTAAGAAAACCACGCCACGCCAGTTCGCGCGGTTGCTGGCCGCCGATAAAGCGTGCCGCTTCGACGTCCGCCATGTTTTCCGCGTATGCCGCGAAATCATCACCCGCAGGAGGACGCAGAATCAGGCGTTCGGTTTCGATGCGTATATCGGGGATCGACAAAGCTCGGCTCCAAATCAAACACGGCTTTTGCAAACACCTCCTCTCCCCTTTGGGGAGAGGATCGAGGTGAGGGGCCAACCTCGCGAAGGTCTTTCAACAAATCCGCTTCAAGCGAACTCCATCGCAAGAATGGCCCTCATCCCGGCCTTCTCCCCAAGGGGGGAGAAGGGGTCATCTGAGACGCTGAGGTCAGAACGCGTTAATGCCCGTGAGTTCGCGGCCCACCACGAGCTGATGCACGGTTTCGGTGCCTTCGTAGGTGATGACCGATTCCAGATTCAGCGCATGACGAATCGCGGAGTGTTCCACCGTGATGCCCGCGCCGCCGAGGATGTCGCGGCATTCGCGTGCGATATCCAGCGCCATGCGCACGTTGTTCCACTTGGCGAGCGACACCTGCGTGGGCTCCAGCTTGCCCGCATCTTTGAGGCGGCCGAGCTGCAACGACAGCAGCTGTGCGCTGGTGATGCGGCGGGCCATATCGGCCAGCTTCAGCTGGATCGCCTGATTGGCGGCAAGCGGGCGGCCGAACAGGATGCGCTCCTGCGTGTAATCCAGCACTTCCTTCAAGCATGCCTGGGCAGCACCGATCGGGCCCCAGGTAATGCCGTAACGCGCTTGGTTGAGGCAGCCGAGCGGACCTTTCAGACCTTTGACGTTCGGTAAGCGGTTGGCGTCCGGCACGCGCACGTTGTCGAAGAACAGCGCAGAGGTCACCGACGCGCGCAGGCTCATCTTCTTGTGCACTTCCTGCGCGGTGAAACCTTTGGTATCCGTCGGAACGATAAAGCCCTGGATGCCGTCTTCCGTCTGCGCCCACACAATGGCGATATGTGCGATGTTACCGTTGGTGATCCACATCTTGGCGCCATTGATGATCCAATCGCCGCCATCTTTCTTGGCGTTGGTTTTCATGTTCGCCGGATCGGAACCGCCGTGCGGTTCGGTAAGGCCGAAGCAGCCGATGATTTCACCCGCGGCCATCTTCGGCAGGTAATGCATCTTCTGTTCTTCGTTGCCGTAGGCGTAGATCGGATACATGCACAGCGAGCTCTGCACGGAGGCGAAACTGCGCAGGCCCGAATCACCGCGTTCCATTTCCTGGCAGATCAAGCCGTAGCTAACGCCGTTCATCCCGGCACAGCCGTACTTTTCGGGAATGGTGGCGCCCAGTAAGCCGAGGCTGGCGATTTCCGGAATCAGTTCCTTGGGGAAACGCCCTTGATCGAAGCAGTCGCCAATGATCGGCAGGACTTTTTCGTCGACGAAACGGCCGACGGTGTCCTGGACCATGCGCTCTTCGTCAGTGAGCAGGGAGCGGACGTCATACAAGTCGAGCGGATTCAAACGGGCTGCCATAGCGGTTCCGGAAACGGTCGGGGAAGCCCTACATTCTAGCTGGGGGGCTGCTTCCGGGTCATCTCAGGGCGCGGCGGCCCGTCAGCCTGGAGCCAGCTGCGATCCGGGCGGCCGGCCGGGCGCGGCCGGAGCAAACGGCCCGGCCCTCAGAAGTAGTACCCGATGCTCATGAACAGCTGCCCTCGCCAGTCGTTCACGCCCCCGGCCGCGAGGCTCTGGGCGTAGCTGCTGTCGCCGATATAAGGGTCGTTGCGGCCCTCACGCCATTCGACATAGATCGAGAGGAATTTGAGCGAAAACGACGTGCCGACGATCCAGCGTTGCGTGTTGCGGAATTGAGGATCGGATTTCACGTACAGGTCGTAGCTCGTGTACAGCTGCGCATCCTTGATCCATCCGCCGAGATAGCTACCCGGGATCGCGTAGCTCGCATTCGCCTGATAAAGGTTGCCGCGCGTGGCCATGTTGTAGGTGCCGTCATAGCCGCCCACGCTGATCGTCTGGTTGTCGCCCATCGGATTCTTCAGCGACATCGTCTGGCGGGTGTATTGCAGCCTGACGTTCCACGGGCCGTTCTTGCCTGTGTAATGCACAGCAGCGTCATAGCGTTGACCGTCGCGATGCGTGTCGAGGTTGTACAAGGTGGATGTGAGTACGGACGCGCCGAACTCGTTTTTCCACGCGCCCATCTGCACATTTCGCGCGAGCCGCGCCACGAACATGTTTCGCTCGACGTTGCGGCTGCCGCCATCTACGTACGAATCACCCGGTGTCACCACCGTCGAATACGTACTGCCATTGCTGGTGCCGTGACCGCGCCACGCCGGACGCGCGTAATAACCCGTCTGGAGATTCCAGTCGCCGATGTCCTTGATGTACTTAGCACCCACCTCGTCGACGTCTTCCAGTCCCATCGTGAAAGCTACCGTTTCGAGGAACGTGTCGCTATAAAGCCGCTGCAGGCCGAACGGTATTTGATTGAGGCCAACCTGCACCTGCTGGGTGGGATCGAAGCGATAGCCGATCCACGCATATTCCGCGAAATTGATATCGCCAAAGTGATGCGTGTATTGGTACGGATAGTCCTTGCCATAGAAGCGATAGCGGGCCGCACCGATCCAGCTGTCGGAGTTGTATTTGGCGCTCAGCATCAAGGTATCGATACCGAACTCGCGAACGCCACGGCTTGAATCCTGATCGACGCGGGCGCGTATGGCACCGCCCAGATCGAAATTGTCCGTGACCTCGACCGCCAGAACACGTGTACTGAGGAGCATCAGAACTGAAAACACCAAACCAGCCGTGCTTGCCGGCAATCGCTGAAGATTCAAGGCTATCGCATCCTTGCAGGGACAAAATCGAGGCAACCGCGGAAAATCAATGTGGTTGCCGCCAGAGGTCACAGCTATCCTTGTCGGCGACACGCAACGATCACGGAAATACGCGCTTTCACCGACAGGAACGCATCCCGCAGAACACTACCTTGCGAGAAGCTTGACTCACGTCAGCCGTTGCGCCGCGAGCTATGGGAGAAATGCCGAGAATTTCGTCGTCCGCATACGTCATTAGTATTCATTCGAGCCTTTTTCATACATTTCTCCCTGCGCCCTTCCCCACCACCATGCCGCTGGCTTCACTGGACCAAACATGATCAAAGGCGTCCTCCTAGGCTTCGCCAGCTTTGCGGCTTATGCGATAAGCGATGCATTCGTGAAATGCCTGCACGGGACGATCGCACCGTATGAGTCGGTGTTCTTTGGCGCTGCATTCGGTTTGCTCGCGTTGCCTTTCATCATGGCCAAGGAAGACCGCTGGCGCGATGTGGTAACGGCGCGCAAGCCCGTGCTCTGGTGGATACGCGCGCTATCGGGCGCGATTGGAAATATCGCTTCGGTCACCGCATTCACGCTGCTGCCGATGGCCGAGGTGTTCACGCTGATCTTTCTGATGCCGATCTTCGTGACACTGCTGTCCGTGCTTTTTCTGAAAGAACATGTCGGCTGGCGACGCTGGTCAGCGGTCGTTGTCGGCTTCCTCGGTGTGCTCGTAGTGTTGCGCCCGGGATTTCGGGCGCTTGGGGTAGGTCATGTCGCCGCACTGATTTGCGGTCTTGTCGCCGCGGCGTCGGTCGTTGCACTGCGCATGGCCGGTCCGCATGAAAAGCGGATCAGTCTTTATGGTGCAGGCGTGGTCGGTCCGCTGGTCGCCGGCGCGTTGATGATGATTCCCCACTTTGCGTGGCCGAATCTGCACCAGTGGGAACTGCTCGCCGGTTATGGCTTGTTGGCGGCACTCGCTGGCGTGCTGTTGATGTATGCCACGCTGATCGCTCCAGCGAACCGCGTCGCGCCCACGCAATACAGCCAGATGCTATGGGCGATCGGCTTCGGTTACTGGCTGTTCGGAGACAAACTCGACTGGCCGATGCTCATCGGCATCGTGATGATTCTGGGCGCAGGCCTGTTCACCTTGGTGCGTGAAGAAAAAGTCACGCCATGGTGGAAACGCGCGAAGATGGTCTGAGGGAGTGACCTTGCGTGCTGCGCGACGTGCTGCACGAGGAACGACTGCCTTCCCATACAGTCATAAGGATGCAGTCATAAGCAGGTTCTCAGTGAACAAGCGTACGTTCACTGCACGCACACATATGGAATCTAGCCAATAGTCTCATACATGACGACACCCTCATATAGGCCACGCGTCACCCTCCTTCCACGTCAACCACATTAACAATTTCCCGTTTTCCTCCATTTGAGCGTTTCGCCGACGCTGTCCTTCCCCTTTTTGTGACGCTTCGGCAATTGGAAAAGCTCTTGTAAACTGAAGAATGAACCTCTGGAGATGGTTATGACTGCCGATACCCCACGTGCAGCCGGACACGGTCAAAAGAAGCGCGGTGTATGGATCGCCGCGATCGTGGCCTTGGTGATTGTCGCCCTGATCTTGTTACATATCTTTACAGGACAGAAGGCGAAGCCAGGCACGCCACCCATCGTGGTGAGCAGCGCCAAGGCCACCCTGGGCAGCATGCCGGTGATCTTGAACGAGCTCGGCACCGTCACACCCGTCGCTACTGTCACCGTGCTGCCACAGTTGAGCGGCTATCTCACGGAAGTGGGTTACCAGGAAGGCCAGGACGTCCAGAAAGGTCAGTTCCTCGCGCAGATCGATCCGCGTCAATACGAGATCAACAAGCAACAAGCCGAGGCACAGCTCGCGAAAGATCAGGCCAGTCTCGATCAGGCACGCTCTGATCTCGCCCGTTTCACGCAGTTGCACGAACAGAAGTCGATTGCCGAACAAACATTCACCGATCAGAAATTCCTGGTCGCGCAGGATGCGGCATCCGTGCAGGCCGACAAAGCGGCTATCGCACAGGATGAACTCGATCTCACCTATTGCCATATCACCGCGCCGGTCGCAGGTCGCGTTGGTTTACGACTGGTCGATCCGGGCAATTACGTAACCGCGTCGAGCTCGCCCGGCATTGTGGTCATCACGACGATGAAACCGACTACTGTGCAATTCACCGTGCCGCAAAACTCGCTGGGCGATGTGCTGCAACGTTTCGGTTCCGGCTCGAAGTTGCCGGTGACGGTTTTCAATAGCGACAACAGCAAGCAGCTCGCCGCAGGCTCGCTGTATGCCATCAGCAATCAGATGGCGACAAGCACGGGCACCGTAACCCTTCGTGCGACGTTCCCGAATGACGATGAATCGCTGTATCCGAACGAATTCGTCAACGCGCGCTTGCTGGTCAACACGATGCAGAACGCCGTGCTGGTACCGACGCCTGCCGTGCAAACCGGCGCGCCAGGCGAATTCGTGTATCTGGTCAACAGCGATGACAGCGTGACTGTGCAAAAGGTGACGACCGGTCCGAGCGACGGCAAGAACACCGTGATCCTTTCGGGTATCTCCAATGGCCAGACCGTGGTGACAGACGGCATGGATCGCCTGAGCGACGGCGCGAAGATCAAGCTCGCTGGCGCGAAACCCGCAGAGTCCAGCAGCGCGCCTGCATCGGCCTCGTCCTCGGCAGCAGCGCATCAGAGTAGGAAGCATAAGAAAAGCTCCGACTCCGATTCGTCCGCTTCGTGATTAGCGGACACGCGATCCGATGAACATTTCCCGCCTGTTCGTTCTCAGGCCGGTAGCCACATCGCTGCTGATGATCGCCCTTGTGTTGGTGGGCCTCGTCGCAATGCGTTTTCTGCCGGTCTCATCACTGCCTGACGTCGACTACCCGACGATCCAGGTGCAGACCTTCTACCCTGGCGCCAGCCCTTCGGTCATGGCGACCACGGTCACCGCGCCACTGGAAGTACAGCTGGGTGAAATTCCCGGCTTGCAGCAGATGACGTCGAGCAGTTCCGCCGGCGCATCGATCATCACCCTGCAGTTCGATCTATCGTTGAATCTCGACGTTGCCGAACAGAACGTGCAGGAAGCGATCAACGCAGCCAACAGTTTGTTGCCGAGCGGCCTACCCGCGCCGCCGACCTACGCGAAGGTGAATCCGGCCGATCAACCGATCCTTACGCTGGCAGTCACCTCCAAATCGATGTCGCTGCCGCAGTTGCAGGACATTGCCAACAATCGTCTCGGCACCAAGATTTCCGAAGTATCGGGCGTGGGTCTGGTGACACCGGCAGGCGGCAACGTGCCTGCCGTGCGCGTGGAAGCGGATCCACAGAAACTGGCCGCCTACGGCCTTAATATCGACGACCTGCGTTCGCTGATCGCCAACGTGAACGTGAGTCAGCCGAAGGGCAACTTCGACGGTCCCGATCTCGATTACACGATCAACGGCAACGATCAGATCCAGGATCCGGTCGATTATTTGAATACGGTGGTCTCGTATCAGAACGGTGCACCGGTGTACCTGCGCGATGTCGCGCGTGTGACACAAGCGGCGCAGAACACCGAACAAGGCGCCTGGTACAACAAGACACCGGCCATCGTCTTGAACGTGCAGCGCCAGCCCGGCGCCAACGTGATCGCCACGGTCGATCAGATCCAGAAGGAATTGCCACAGCTGGAATCGACCCTGCCCGCGGGCATGAAGGTCGACGTGGTATCCGACAGTACCGGCGTGATCCGCTCGTCTGTGTCGGATGCTGCATTCGAGCTGGTACTCGCCGTGGTGCTCGTGGTGCTGGTGATCTTCGTATTCCTCCGCAACCTGCCGGCCACGATCATTCCCAGCATCTCGGTGCCCGTGTCGTTGATCGGCACGCTGGCGATGATGTACGAGCTCAATTACTCGATCGACAACCTGTCGCTGATGGCGCTGATCATCGCCACCGGTTTCGTCGTCGACGACTCGATCGTGATGATCGAGAACATCGTGCGTTACCTGGAAGAAGGTGAAACGCCGCTCAATGCTGCATTGATTGGAGCGGGACAGATCGGCTTCACCATTGTGTCGTTGACCGTATCGCTGATCGCGGTGTTGATCCCGCTGCTGTTCATGGGCGGCGTGATCGGCCGGCTCTTCAGCGAGTTCGCCGTCACCCTCGCCGTCACGATCGTGCTTTCAGGTGTGGTCTCGCTGACATTGGTACCGATGCTGTGTGCACGTATTTTGCGCGCCCAGAAGGAACGGCACCCCAGCCGCTTCGAGCAAATCAGCGAAAACCTCTTCAACAAGACACTCGCCGCTTACGAGCGAGGCTTGCGCTTTGTCATGAGTCATCAGCTTGCCACGCTGATCACGTTCTTCGTAACGCTAGCCATCACGGTGATCCTGTACATCGTGATACCCAAGGGTTTGTTCCCCGTCCAGGACGTGGGTGTGATCCAGGGCATTAGCATCGCCGACAACTCCGTGTCGTACACGACGATGGTCGATCGTCAGGCGCAGCTGGCCGAAGCCATCCTCAAGGACAAGGACGTTACCAATCTGACGTCCTACGTGGGCATCGACGGTACCAATACCACGTTGAACAACGGCCGCTTCCTGATCAATCTGAAGGCACGCGACGATCGCTCCGAAACGGCCGAACAGATCGCACGCCGCATTCAGGACGAAGTCGCAAACGTGCCGGGCATCAAGTTGTATTTGCAGCCCGAGCAGGATCTGACGCTCGACACGACCATCTCGCCCAACCAGTATCAGTTCGTGCTGCGCGGCCCGAGCCAGCAGGCGTTCCAGCAATACGTTCCTGCGTTGATCGACAAGATGAAGCAGATCAAGTCGATTCGCGATGTGACCAGCGACTTGAACAACGACGGCTTAAGCGTCAACGTCGAAGTGAATCGCCAGCTTGCTGCGCGCTACGGCATTACCGCAGCGACCATCGACAACGCCCTCTACGACGCATTGGGACAACGCATCGTCTCGACGATTTTCGATCAGTCGAGCCAGTACCGCGTGATTCTGGTGGCAAAGCCGGAAAAACTGCCGACACTGCAATCGTTGGGCGAGTTGTACTTGCCCAGCCAGACAAGCAGTTCCGGACAGGTGCCGCTCAATGCGATTGCGAAGATCCAGGTCACCAAGTCGCCCCTGGCGATCAGCCATCTGGCGCAGTTCCCGTCGGTCACCATCTCGTTCAACCTTGCTCAGGACGCATCGCTGAGCAAAGCAGTCGACGAGGTCAACCAGGCCGAGAAGGCCGTGCAATTGCCGTCGTCGATTACGTCATCGTTTCAGGGCGCGGCTCAAGCGTTCCAGGATTCGCTCTCCAGCGAGGTGTACTTGCTGATCGCTGCGCTGGTGGCGGTGTATATCGTGCTCGGCGTGCTGTACGAGAGCTTCATCCATCCGGTCACGATTCTCTCGACGTTGCCATCTGCCGGTATCGGTGCGTTGCTGGCGTTGATGGTCGCAGGTGCGGACCTGGACGTAATCGGCATCATCGGCATCGTCTTGTTGATCGGTATCGTGAAGAAGAACGCGATCATGATCGTGGACTTCGCGCTCGAAGCCGAACGCGATCACGGCAAGCCGCCGGAGGAAGCGATCTTCGAAGCCTCGTTGCTGCGTTTCCGCCCGATTCTGATGACAACGCTAGCCGCTATGCTCGGTGCATTGCCGATGCTGCTGGGTAGCGGCACCGGTTCGGAACTGCGCCGCCCGCTGGGTCTGGCGATCATCGGCGGTCTGATGCTGAGCCAGTTGCTGACGCTGTTCACCACGCCGGTCATCTATCTCTACTTCGATCGCCTGGCACAGCGATTCAATCGCAAGCCGTCGCAGGCAGCAGGTGAGAGCGCGCCGTGAACATTTCCGCGCTCTTCATCAACCGGCCGGTGGCGACCACCTTGTTGGCGATCGCCATTCTGCTGTCGGGCTTTCTGGCGTATTTCCATTTGCCTGTCGCGCCGCTACCGAACGTGACCTACCCCGTCATCGTGGTGCAGGCGAACATGGCGGGCGCCAGTCCGGACATCATGGCGTCCACTGTGGCCGAGCCGCTGGAAAAACGCCTTGGCGCCATTGCCGACGTCTCCGAAATGACTTCGACAAGCTATGTCGGCTCCGCGCAGATCGTGATTCAGTTCGGATTGAACCGCGACATCAATGGCGCCGCGCGCGACGTGCAGGCCGCCATTCAAGCCGCGCGCGCCGACTTGCCGACCACGCTGCGTAACAACCCAAGCTACCGCGAATACAATCCAGCGGATTCGCCGATCATGGTGCTCGCGCTGACGTCAGATACGCTTACGCGTGCGCAGCTCTACGACTCGGCCGACTCGGTCATCCAGCAGCAGTTGTCGCAGGTCGATGGTGTCGGTGAAATCACGCTGGGCGGCAGCGCATTACCGTCCGTGCGCGCGGAACTGCAGCCGGATCAGCTCAACAGCTACGGTATCGGCCTGGAAGACGTGCGCGCAGCCATCAGCGCAGCGAATGCAGATAGCGCCAAGGGTCATATCGACCAGGATGGTCAGCGTTACGAAGTCACCTCCAACGATCAGATCAACAAGGCCGCGCCTTATCGCGACCTGGTGGTGGCCTATCGCAATGGCGCTCCCGTACTGTTGCGCGATGTCGCCGACGTGGAAGACTCCGCCGAAAACATCCGCAACATGGGTTTGTATAACGGCAAGCCTGCGGTGCTGGTGATCGTCTATCCATTGCCCGGCGGCAACATCGTCAAGACAGTCGCACAAATCCGCCAAGTGTTGCCGTCTATCGAAGCAACGCTGCCCAGCAATATTCACATCGGTATTGCCGTCGATCGTTCGCAATCGGTCAACGCTGCCGTGGGCGATACCGAACGTACCCTGTTTATCGCCGTGCTGCTGGTGATCGGCGTGGTGTTCGTCTTCCTGCAATCGGGACGGGCGATTCTGATTCCCGCCGTCGCGTTGCCGCTATCGATCGTCGGCACTTTTGGCCCGATGTATCTGATGGGTTACAGCATCGACAACCTTTCGCTGATGGCGTTGACCATCGGCACGGGGTTCGTCGTGGACGATGCGGTGGTCGTGCTGGAAAACATCGTGCGCCATGTCGAGGCCGGCATGGATGTGCGCGAAGCGGCGCTGCGCGGCAGCGGCGAGGTTTGCTTCACCGTGATCTCGATGAGCCTGTCGCTGATCGCGGTATTCCTGCCGATTCTCCTGATGCCCGGCATCATCGGCCTGCTCTTTCACGAATTTGCCGTCACGCTTTCCATTGCCATCCTGTTCTCGCTGATCATCTCGCTTACCGTCACGCCGACGATGGCGGCCTACGTTCTGCGTCCCGGTGCGGGCATGCATTCCAAGGCGCGCTGGGCAGTCTGGTACGAGAAGCAGTTCGATCGCTTCAAGAATGCGTATTCGCGCTCGCTGACGAAAGTGCTCGATCACGCGCTGCTGGTCGGCCTGATGTTGATTGGCCTGATCGTGCTGAATGTTTTCCTGATCAAACTAGTGCCGTCGACCTTCTTCCCGGAACAGGACAACGGCATCCTGATGGGTCAGATCATTGCGGACCAGAGCATCTCGTTCCAGGCGATGGAAAAGAAGCTCGCACAACTGCAATCGATCGTGCAGAAAGATCCCGCTGTCGAATCCGTCGCGGGCTTCACGGGTGGTCGCGCACTGAATACCGCCAACGTGTTTATCGAGTTGAAACCGTTGGCGCAACGCAAGCTTTCCGCCTCTCAAGTGGTGGATCGCCTGCGGCCCAAATTGAACGCGGTGTCGGGTGCAAAGCTGTTCTTGCAGGCTGCGCAGGATCTGCACATCGGCGGCCGCAGTTCTGCGGCGGAATATCAGTACACCCTGACCAGCGACGATCCTCAAGCGCTGTACACATGGGTGCCTAAACTGGTGACGGCGTTAGCCAAGTACCGTGCTCAATTGACGGACGTTAACTCGGACTTGCAGCAGAACGGCCTGCAGACTTACGTAACAATGGATCGCGCAACCTCTGCGCGCTACGGTTTCGCCCCCAATCAGCTCGACAGCGTGCTGTACGACGCGTTCGGTCAGCGCACGGTATCCACCGTGTACAACCAGCTCAACCAGTACTTTGTCGTGATGGAAGTGGCGCCGAAGTATTGGCAATACCCGCAGATGCTCCAGCGCATCCGCTTCAGCACCGCGGCCGGTAACGCGAGCGGAACACAACAAACGCAGATGCCGGGGGGAACGGTGTCTGGCGTTACCGCGCATGCTGCAGTGACAGCTACATCCACGTCTTCATCCGGCACCAATTCACTGAACTCGAACGCCGAAGCCAATCAGCTGACGAACTCCATCTCCAACTCGAAGGGTGGCAGTTCCAGCGGTAGTGCGGACAGTACGTCGTCGGAAACCATGGTGCCGTTCCCCGCATTGGCCATGTATACCAACAATCACACGGCTACTCAGGTTAGCCATCAAGACGGTTTGGTCGCCGCAACCATCTCGTTCAACCTGCCGCCCGGCGGCTCCTTGAGCAACGCGTTGAATGCGATCGGCCAGGCGTCGCAGGAATTGGGCATGCCGGCATCCATTCACGGCGGCACCGCCGGCGCGGCGCAAGTCTATTCGCAATCGATGTCGACGATGCCGCTGTTGATTCTGGCAGCGCTCGCCGCGGTCTATATCGTGCTTGGCGTTCTTTATGAGAACACGGTGCATCCCATCACCATTCTCTCCACCCTGCCCTCCGCCGGCATCGGCGCGACGCTCGCGTTGCTGATCTTCGGTACGCCGTTCTCGGTGATCGCGATGATCGGTATCATCCTTTTGATCGGTATCGTGAAGAAGAACGCGATCATGATGATCGACGTCGCCATCCATCTACAGCGCGACGATGGTTACGATGCACAGAAAGCGATTCATGACGCGGCAGTGGTTCGTCTTCGCCCGATCATGATGACGACCGCTGCGGCCGTGCTCGGTGCGGTGCCGCTGGCGGTAGGCATCGGCCAGGGTGCATCGTTGCGCCAACCGCTCGGCATCACCGTGATGGGCGGTTTGATTCTCAGCCAGGTCTTTACCCTGTACACCACGCCGGTGATTTACCTCTACCTCGACCGTCTGCGCGCACGACTGGCCAGCTGGTCGGCCACGTTGCCGTGGAACAGATCGGACGCAAGCGCATGAACATGAAAATTTCTCGTACAGCCCTGGCCGCCTCGCTGGCGATGTTGCTCGGTGGTTGCATGGTCGGCCCCGATTATCATCGTCCTGATGCACCGGCGGCGCCGCAGTACAAGCCGCTGCCAGGGTGGACGCAAGCCACGCCAGAAGCCGAAGCACCGAAGGGCGACTGGTGGAGCGACTTCAACGATCCGCTGCTCAATCAACTGGAACCGATGGTGTCGGTCTCCAACCAGAACGTGCGCGAGGCGTACTACAACTATCAGGAAGCGCTGGCCGAAGTGCAGGTGGCGCGCGCCGGTTTGTTTCCCACGATTGGCATTACCGGTTCGGCAACCAAACAGCGCACCGCAAAGAGCGACTTGAGTACCGGCAGTGCCACTGGCAGCGGGAGCACGTTCAAACCGATAAGCACTTCCGGCTCGCTGGAAGGTAACATCAGCTGGGCGCCTGATATCTGGGGCAAGGTGCGCCGTCAGGTCGAGGAAAACAAGGCGACTGCGCAAGCAAGCGAAGCCACTCTCGCCAACGCAACGCTCTCCGAACAGACCGCCCTGGCTACCGCAGTGATCGAACTGCGTGTCGTCGATGCCAACACCGATCTGCTGCAGAAAACGGTCGACGAGTACAAGGAATTTCTGCGCGTCGTGCAAAACCAGGGCAACGCTGGCACTACACCGCCGTCTGATGTGATTTCGGCACGCACACAGCTGGAAAGCGCCCAGTCGAGTCTGATCGCACTGGGTGTGTCGCGCGCCCAATATGTCCACGCGATTGCCGTGCTGGTCGGCAAGAATCCGGAAGATCTCGATATTCCACACAGCGCGGCGCTGCCGATGCTGCCCACCGTTCCCGTCGGCATGCCGTCCACGTTGCTACAACGCCGGCCGGATATCGCCGTCGCCGAACGGCAGATGGCAGCGCAGAACGCGGCAGTAGGCGTTGCAGTAGCGGCGTATTACCCGAGTTTCACGCTGAACGCCGCAGATGGTTTCTCGCAGTCGCCATTGGCCGGCTTGCTGCACGTAGCCAATCACGTCTGGTCGCTGGGCGCCGACGTCGACGAAACGGTTTTCGACTTCGGCTTGCGTCACGGCGAGGTCGCCGCAGCGAAAGCAACCTATGAGTCCTCCGTCGCCAATTATCGTCAGACAGTGCTCGGCGCGTTCCAGAATGCCGAAGATGATCTCGCTGGCATAACCATTCTTGCGCAGCAAGCGCAGGTGCAGGATCAGGTGGTGCAAAACGCCACCGAAGGCGCGCGCATCGCCGTGAACGAATATCAGGCGGGTACCGTCGACTACACCACCGCGGCCACGGCGGAAGCGACCAAACTGAGCGCGCAGGAAACGGCGCTGAGCGTGCAGCAAACGCGCCTGCTCGATACGGTATCGTTGATCGGCGACCTCGGCGGTGGCTGGTCGGCGGATCAGCTAAGCGATACAAAGAAGTCGTCCGACTCCCGCTAAGAACAACACGCGATATCTCATGCCAACAGAACAGTCTGCCCCCGGCTTCGAACTCTCGCCCATCGTCGCAGGACTGTGGCGCATCGTGGAGTGGAATTTGAGTGTCGCCGAGCGTGTGCGCTGGATCGAACAGGCGCTCGAGTTGGGCATTACGTCCTTCGATCACGCGGATATCTACGGCAGCTATCGCGCGGAGTCGCTGTTCGGCGAAGCGCTGAAAGCATCGCCAAACTTGCGCCAGCGTATGCAATTGGTCACAAAGTGCGGCATTCGTTTGCGTGCCGCAGAACGCGACTATCGCGTGAACTATTACGACACAAGCGCGGCGTACGTTCGCGCGCAAGTCGAGCAATCGCTTCGCAACTTGCACACAGAACAGCTGGATCTGGTGCTGATTCATCGCCCTGATTACTTGATGGACGCTGCTGAGCTGGCTGACACGTTCAAAGCGCTGACACGTGAAGGAAAGGTCGCGCACTGGGGTGTATCGAATCACACCACGCACCAGTTCGCGCTGTTGCATCAGCATCATCCGTTGGTGACCAATCAAATCGAGCTTTCACCATTGCAGATGAGTGCACTGGACGACGGCACGCTGGATCAGCAACAACAACTTGGCTTGCGTCCGATGATCTGGTCGCCCCTGGCAGGCGGCCGACTCTTCAACGAGGCGGGCGAGCAAGCTGACCGCGTGCGCAGTGAGATGTCCGCTATTGCAGCGCGCCACAACGTGAACCTCACCACGCTCGCCTTCGCATGGATACTCCGTCACCCTTCCCGGCCACATCCCATCACGGGTACGGGCCGAATGGATGGTCTGCGCGAAGCCGTTGCCGCGCAAACAGTCGAGCTGGATGCTCAAGACTGGTATGCGATTTGGGTTGCCAGCAAAGGACACGGCGTCCCCTAAGCGCACGACTAGCCGTTGCTGACGCCGTGAGGCACATGTCCTGTCGCAACATGCTTGCGCGCGGACTCGACATTTGACGGCGAATCATCGAAAAAAATGTCGGCGCCGAAGGCATCAAGAAACGGGCCTTTATCGCGGCCGCCGAGGAAAAGCGCCTCATCGATACGCACGCCCCAACGGCGCAACGTGAGAATGACGCGCTTGTGCGCTGGCGCGGAACGCGCGGTGACAAGCGCGGTGCGGATGGGCGAATTTTCCGCTGGAAATGCCGCTTGCAGCCGATGCACGGCCGTCAGAAAACCACGGAAAGGGCCGACCGAAAGTGGTTCATCGGCCAATTTCGTCTCGCTTCGGTGGAACGCTTCGAGGCCTTCCTCGCGCGACACGCGTTCACCTTCATCGCCAAAGATGACGGCATCGCCGTCGAAGGCGATGCGCAGCTGTTCGCTCGCACGCGGCGGAGCCGTCGAGGGCAGAATGGTGGCCGCCGCTACGCCCGCTAGCAATGCACGCCCGACATCTTCCGCGTTGGCGGATAAGAACAGATCGGCTTTGAATGGCGCGATGTAATCGGATGTCGGCGCACCGCTGGTGAAAGCCGCGCGACTGATTTCCAGCCCGTAATGCTGGATGGCATTGAAGATGCGCAATCCCGTATCGCCGGAATTGCGCGAGAGCAAAATGACCTCGACCGGCGGCACATCGCCGGCAAGCCGGTTCAAACCAAGCAGCTTTTGCACCAACGGAAACGCCACACCAGGTTTCAGAATCTCGTTCTCGTGCTCGATCTGAAAGGCGCGATAGGCATCCAGTCCATTGCGCTCGAACAAGTCGTGACTATCGCCGAGATCGAACAACGCACGCGACGAAATGGCAACCACCAACCGATTGTCGGTTGCGGCCTTGGGATCGTGGGCTGTTTTACCTTCGCGAGTCATGGGCAGAGATGCAGGGGCGCCGTGTTCAATCTAGCAAAAGTCGAGACTTCCGCGCCGTATTCAATCGGGCGCGAACTGCTCGTCCAGGATACGCTGTTCGAGATTGTGCTCCGGATCGAACAGCAATCGCACGCCCTCTTCCCGTGACTGGCGGATTTCGACATTGCGCACGTTGCGCACTTCGAGAAAGTCGGCGGTTGCGCTAACCGGACGTTTGCCGGGATCGAGCACGCGCAGGCTGACTAATGTGCGATGCGGCAGAATCGCGCCGCGCCAGCGCCGCGGTCGGAATGGACTGATTGGCGTCAACGCGAGCACATTGGCGTCCAATGGCAGAATCGGACCATGTGCGGAAAGGTTGTACGCCGTGGAACCCGCTGGCGTCGAAACGAGGATGCCGTCGCAAATCAGCGTGGTGAGTTTCACGATATCGTTGAGTTTCACCTCGACGTGCGCCGCCTGATTGGTCTGTCGCAGCAACGACACTTCGTTGAATGCCAACGCACGACGCGTCTGACCATCTGCGTCCGTGGCGATCATCTCCAGCGGGAACAACTGCGCTGTATGCGAGCGTTCGATGCGCTCGGGCAATTCGTCGAGACGATATTTGTTCATCAGAAAGCCGACGCGGCCGAGCTTCATGCCGTAGACAGGCACGGGTATCGCGCGATGAGCGTGCAGCGTGCGCAGCATGAACCCATCGCCGCCCAGTGCAACGATCACTTCGGCTTCGGCCGCGGGCACATCGCCATAGAGTTCGACAAGCTTGCGACGTGCCTGTTGGGCAACGTTGGTCTCGCTGGCGACGAAAGCAAGGCGCATAAGATCCGTCTTCGGTGAGTGACGTGCCCTTGAGCTTACGACACGACGAGGGGCAAGGCCATTAAGCACGGCTCTTTGCGTTCGCCTCCTCTCCCCTTTGGGGAGAGGATTGAGGTGAGGGGCCAATCTTGCGTTTGCATTTCATCGAAGTTTGCTTCGAACAAGTCGTAACGCAAGATTGACCCCTCACCCTACTCTCTCCCCGAAGGGGAGAGGGCAAAGCGGTGTCAGGCCACCGGCACCTGCGCCAGCTGTGCCAGACGACGCACCGCTACCGAGGCGATCGGGTAGTCAGCGTTCTGGGTCAGGATTTCCGCCAGCATGCTGCGGGTGTACTTGAGCGTAGGATCATCGCGATCGAGCCACGCCTGCACGGGCGACTTGTCCTTGCTCTTGCCGGTCAACGCAAGCACCTGCGTGGCGAGTGCACGGTGCTGGTGATTGAGTTCATCCAGCAACGAACCGCGCGCCTGCGCATGCCAGTGACCATCCACCGGCAGCGCTTCGATCTGACCGCGTAGCCATTCCAGATCCAGTGCGTGACCGAGTTCGTAGAACACGTTCGCCACCTTGGCGATGGGCTCGCCGGTTTGCTGCGCCACTTCGACCATATCGAGCATCGCGCGCAGTTCCGGCAACTTGGCCAGCGGCAATGCAAGATCGGCAGGCAGGCCAAGGCCTTCCCACTTTTCCTGACTGGTGCCGAAGTCGGCCTTGCCGGCCGGCGTAAGCGCTTCGGGCAACGTGGCAGCAAGTTCGGCCACGGCGGATTGATAACGCTCCACATTGGCTGCGATTTCCAGCGTGCCACCCGGACGGCTCAGCAACCAGCGCGTGATATGACGCAGCAGCGACCATATCTGCAGGATCGCATCGACCTGCGTGCCTTCCGCAACCTTGCTGTCCTGCGCTTCGATCTGTGCCCACAGGTCGCGTGCACCGAGGATTTCGCGCGCAGCGGTATACGCCTTGGCGATGGCTGCCGGGCCGTGCCCCGTATCCTCCTGCATGCGCATCATGAAGGTGGCGCCCATGCGGTTGATGGTGGAGTTGGTGACGGCCGTGGCGATGATTTCGCGCTTCAGGCGGTGACGCTGCATGTGCGCGGCGTACTTGTCGTGCAACGGTGCCGGGAAATAACGCACCAGTTCCTTCGACAGATAGGGATCTTCCGGCACATCCGAATCGAGCAACTGCTGATACAGGCGGATCTTGTCGTACGACAACAGCACCGACAGTTCCGGACGTGTCATGCCAAGGCCGCTCTTCTTGCGATCGGCCAGTTCGGTTTCGCTCGGCAGATTTTCCACCACGCGATCGAGCAGGCCTTCGCCTTCCAGTGTGCGGATGAAGTGCGCCATCGAGCCGATGCGGTGCGCAGACTGATGTTCCATCAGCGTGATCGCCTGGTTCTGGCGATAGTTATCCCACAGCACCAGCTGACCGACTTCGTCGGTCATCGACGCGAGCTGTTGATTGCGCCCGTCGACCGATATCTCGTTACGCTGCACGGCATCATCGAGCAGGATCTTGATGTTCACCTCATGATCGGAGGTGTCTACGCCCGCGGAGTTATCGATGAAGTCCGTGTTGAGCAGCACGCCGTGCTGCGCCGCCTCGATACGACCCTTCTGCGTGAAGCCCAGATTGCCGCCCTCGCCCACGACCTTGCTACGCAGTTCCGCACCATTGATACGCAGCGCGTTGTTGGCGCGATCGCCCACATCCGCATGCGTTTCGCTGGAGGCCTTCACATAGGTGCCGATACCGCCGTTCCACAGCAGATCGACCGGCGCCTTGAGGATCGCGTTGAGCAAATCCGTCGGCGACAGATGCTGCACATCCGACTTCAGGCCGAGCACCGCGCGCACTTCCGGTGAAATCGGAATCGACTTCACACTGCGCGGCCACACGCCGCCGCCAGCGGAGATGAGCGACTTGTCGTAGTCCTCCCAGCTGGAGCGCGGCAGCTTGAACATGCGTTCGCGCTCGATGAAGGAACGTTCCGTATCCGGATTCGGGTCGAGGAAGACGTGACGATGGTCGAACGCGGCAAACAGGCGAATGTGACGCGACAACAACATGCCGTTGCCGAACACGTCGCCGGACATATCGCCGATACCTACGCAGGTGAAATCTTCGGTCTGCGTGTCGCGCCCCAAGGCACGGAAGTGGCGCTTCACCGATTCCCATGCACCCTTGGCGGTGATGCCCATGCCCTTGTGGTCGTAACCATTCGAACCACCGGAAGCAAACGCATCGCCCAACCAGAAACCGTGTTCAATCGAGATGGCGTTGGCGATATCGGAGAACGTCGCGGTGCCCTTGTCGGCAGCAACCACCAGGTACGGATCGTCGTCGTCATGACGTACGACATCGTGCGGCGGCACGACTTTGCCTTCGACGAGATTGTCAGTGATGTCGAGCAGGCCGCTGATGAACAAGCGGTAGCAAGCGATACCTTCCGCCAGTTGCGCATCGCGATCGCCACCGATCGGCGGATGCTTCACGAAGAAGCCACCCTTCGAACCAACCGGCACGATCACCGTGTTCTTCACCATCTGCGCCTTGACCAGGCCCAGCACTTCGGTGCGGAAGTCTTCGCGGCGATCCGACCAGCGCAAACCGCCGCGGGCGACCGGCCCGAAGCGCAGATGGATACCTTCCACGCGCGGTGCGTACACGAAGATTTCGCGGTACGGCACCGGCTTGGGTGCGTCCGGCACCTGCTTGGAATCGAACTTGAAGCTGATGTAGTGACGTGGCTTGCCATCCCACAGCTGGAAGTAGCTGGTGCGCAGCGTGGCGCGAATGGTGTTCATGAAGCTCAGCAGGATGCGTTCGTCGTCGAGGCTGGCGACGTCGTCGAGCAGCGTCTTGAGCGCTTCCCACAGCACGTGGATCTGCTGCTCACGCGGCTGCGCAAGCACGGCCACCATGCCGTCGATCAATTCGGGCTTCGCTTTCTGCGTATCCGCCGAAATCAGCGCCTGCATTTCACGACGAAGATCGGCTTGCGCCTTTTCCAGTTCCGACGCACCGAGTTGTTCGCGGCGCGGATCGAACTTGGCGTTGAACAGCTCGATCAGCAATCCGGCGAGCGCGGGATAACGATTGAGCGTTTCCTCCATGTAGCTCTGGGAGAACGCGATACCCATCTGCTGCAAATACTTGCAGTAGCCGCGCAGTACTGCCACCTGGCGCCAATCGGCACAGGCGGTCAACACCAGGTTGTTGAAGCCGTCGCTTTCCGCATCGCCGCGCCACAACGCTTCGAAACTGCGTTCGAAACGTTCGCGCAGATGCGGCAATTCAAACACCAGCGGCGCTTTCGTCTTGAGCTCGAAGTCGTGAATGGTGAGCAGACGGCCGTCGCTTTCGAGCGTGTAGACATGCTCGGCGAGCATGCGGACGCCCATGTTCTCCAGCATCGGCAGCGCTTCGGAGAGCGAGATCGGCGCGCCTACGTGGATGACTTTGAAGCGGAGGCTGTTGTCGCGCGGATCGTTGTACAGATTCAGGTGAATCGAATCGTCGCTCTTCAAACCTGACAGCGCCATCACATCATGCGCGGCCACTTCCGGCGAGACGTCTTCGATGTAACCCGCCGGCAGCATCTTGCCGAAACGATTGAACAGTGCGACGCCATGGGCAACGCCCGCATGACCCACCAGGCTTTCGCGCAGACCATCCTGCCAGTTGCGCACGATGTGTAGCAGCTTGGTTTCCAGATCCTGCACGTTGTACACGGGGTGATCACCCGGACGCGGGCGAACCGTGACATGCAGGCGCGCCAGCGCAGCTTCGCCCATCAACACATTGGAATCGACGCTTTCGCCATGGAAAGCATCGCGCAACATCTCTTCGGTGCGCTCGCGTACCGTGGTATTGAAACGATCACGCGGCACAAACACCAGACAGGTGAAGAAACGGCCATACCGGTCGCGGCGCACGAACAGACGTGCGCGTGCACGCTGCTGCAACTCAAGAATGCCGGTGGCGGTGGAGAACAGCTCTTCTTCGCCGCTCTGGAACAACTCTTCCTGCGGCAACGTTTCGAGAATGTGGCGCAACGATTTGCCGGAATGCGAATCGCGCTTCAGACCCGAACGCGCCAGCACCGCCTCCACGCGCTGGCGAACCAGCGGAACGTCCTGCGGGCGCGTCATGTAGGCATTGGAGGTGAACAGGCCGAGGAAACGCTGTTCGGAAATCGGCCGGCCTTTTTCGTCAAACCTCAGAACGCCGACGTAATCCATGTTGCCTGCGCGATGCACATGCGAACGCGCATTGGTCTTCGTGAGAATGATGGCGTCGGTGGAACCAGACTGCGGCAGTTCGCTGGCCGCCAGTGTGCGCAGAGAGCGCGGCGCCACCGAGCGCTCGCTCTTGTGCAGAATGCCCAGACCCGAACCTTCCATCGAACGGAGCACTTCATCACCATCGGCCTGCGTCACTTCGTATTCGCGGTAACCGAGGAACGTAAAGTTGTCATTGGCAAGCCAACGCAGGAATTCGCTGGCTTCCTGCACCGCTGCCGCATCGAGCGGCAGCTTGCGGTTGGGCAGATCGTTGGCGATGGACAGCGCCTTGTCGCGCATCGCGCTCCAGTCGCGTACCGCGGCGCGCACGTCTTCCAGCGCGGCTTCGATTTGGGACTTGAGCTTTTCCTGCGTAGCCGCGTCGGCATCGACGTTATCCAGTTCGAGATGCATGACCGACTCGGACTGACCGTGCTCATCGCCAATGCGCTGCAACTGGCCGCTGGCGTCGCGGAACACCTTTACAACCGGGTGGATCACCGCGTGAATTGGTGAATGCGTCGCAATCACCATGCTGACCGTGTCCACCAGGAACGGCATATCATCGGTGACAATCTCGATCGCGCTGCGCGCAGCGTTGCCGGCGCCGGTCACACGCACCGATGCGCGGCCGGGTTGGCGCTGCTGCATGAAATCGATGAGACCTGCCACGACAGCCGCCCATTCGGCGGGTGTGTGCAGCTCGACATCGCTACTGGCGATGCGCGCGAAAAATGCGCTGATAAAAATTTGCGCCTCATCCAGGCGCTTCGTCGGAAAACCGCTTTTTTTCAACTCTTCGAGCACGACAGTTGCAAGGGGAATGTCGTTGGCCGCACGGATCGCATTCATGGCTTCTACTTAGAAGTGGAGACAAGTGGGAATGGAGCGGAAAGCCTTAAAAGGATACGCTTGGCATCGCATTGAATCCATCGGCAGCGCAGCAACCAAGCACATTCGCTAGCGTTCGGATCAGCCTACAGTCAGCACGTTTCAGTACGTGTTCGTTGAGCAACGAAAAGTGCGGGTATGCGATGTATGTATCGCATTGTGGTTTCGACGCGCGGGGAGCGCATCGGCGACCGGTGACAGCCGTTCTGCTACCCCCTGTCTGGTGTCAGTTCAAAAAAGGCTGGATTCGCCGTCCCGATAAATTGTAAACTGATCGGTATAGTCTACCGCCCCCGGCCGTTGGGGACGAACGACACGGGACAAAACGGCTTTTATCCGATAAACGTAAAATCTTCCGGCACCGAAACCGCTGGGACGCTAGACCGCCGTAGCCCCACCCCCTACCCGATCACGCAAGTCATGGAGTTCTCATGAAGTCGACGTTAATGCGCACGCCGGTGTTGTGCCTCAGCCTGACGGTGCTAGCCGCCTGCGGCAGCGGCAAGCAGCAACCACCCACGCCACCCACTCCCACGGTAGGTGTGGTCACGGTGCAACCGCAGAGCGTCCCGCTCACCAAGGATCTCGTCGGACGCCTGTCGGCCTATCGCAGTGCGGACGTACGTGCCCGCGTCTCGGGCCTGCTGCTCAAGCGCGTCTATACGGAAGGTGCCGAGGTCAAGGCGGGCCAGCTGATGTTCCAGATCGATCCGGCGCCCTACAAGGCAGCGCTGGATGCCGCTTTGGCGACACTGGCATCGGCACAGGCTACTTACACGAACGCCCACATCGTGGCCGAACGCGACCGTGCGTTGGTGCCGAAGGGTTACATCTCGAAGGCGCAGATGGACTCGGACGAAGCGAACGAGCGTAGCTCGGCCGCCGCCGTGAAGCAGGCCCAGGCCAACGTGCAGACGGCACGCGTCAACCTCAGCTACACCGATATCACCTCGCCGATCGCCGGCCACTCCGGCGAACAGCAGGTCACGGAAGGTGCGATCGTGGGTGCCGGCACCACCGACAGTGGTTCCAGCTCCACGCTGCTGACCACGGTCAATCAGCTTGACCCGATGTACGTCAACTTCACCGTCAGCGCGGCCGACATGGATGCGCTCACGCACGCACAGACCACCGGCTCGGTGAACCTGTCCGAGCAGGACAAGACCACCGTGCAGGTCAAAATGCCTGGCGGCTCCCCTTACGATCACGTCGGCACGTTGGATTTCTCCGACACCTCGGTGAACCCGACCACGAACGCGATCAATCTGCGCGCCCTGCTGCCGAACCCGCAGCGCCGCTTGCTCCCCGGCCAGTACGTGACGCTGACGATCGACATGGGCCGCCAAAACAACGTGTTCCTGGTGCCGCAGGCTGCGGTGCAACGCGATGTCGGCGGCGCATTCGTGCTGACCGTCGGTGCGGACGGCAAGGTGGCCCAGAAGCGCGTGACGGCCGACACCATGAGCGGCCTCAGCTGGGTTGTCCCCACCGGCCTCGCCCCTGGCGACCAGGTGATCGTCTCCGGCATTCCGGCCGTCAAGCCGGGTGGCCCGGCCAAGGCCCAACCGTGGCAGCCTGATCAATCGCAGGCACAGCAGCCCGGTCAGGCCCCCGCCGCCGGCAAGCAGTAAGGAGACCGCTGATGCCGAGTTTCTTCATCGACCGCCCCATTTTCGCGTGGGTGGTAGCTATCTTGATCACCCTGGTCGGCGTCATTTCGGTGCTGAACATGGGTGTGGAGTCGTACCCCAACATCGCACCGCCGCAGGTGACGGTGCAGGCGAGCTTCCCCGGCGCCAGCGCTGCCACGATGGAAAGCACGGTCACGCAGGTGATCGAGCAGCAGCTCACCGGTATCGACAACCTGCTCTACTTCAGCTCCTCGTCGAACCAGAACGGTACGGCAACGATTACGCTGAGCTTCGCCACCGGCACCAACCCTGACATCGCACAGGTGCAGGTGCAGAACAAGGTGTCGCTGGCCCAGCCGCAGCTGCCGGCCGAAGTGGTGACGCAAGGTGTCGTGGTGGCCAAGAGCAACCCGGACTTCCTGATGTTCGTCGCGCTGACCTCCAGCAATCCGGACATCAAGAGCGACCGCCTCAACGACATCGTCGCTTCGCAGGTGCTTAACCAGATCGCACGTATCCCCGGCGTCGGCAACACCTTTCAGGTGGGTTCCGAATACGCGGTGCGCGTCTGGTTGAACCCTGACAAGATGCAGGCTTACGGCATCTCCGCGTCCACCGTCGAAAGTGCGATTTCCCAACAAAACGTGCAGTTTGCTGCAGGTTCGCTGGGCGCAGATCCGGCCGGTCCGGGCCAGAGCTTTACCGCCACGGTTTCGGCGGAAGGTTTGTTCTCCTCGCCCGAGCAGTTCGGCAACATCATTCTGCGTGCGGACCCGAACGGCACTGTCGTGCGCATGAAAGACATCGCGCGCATCGAGTTCGGCCCGCAGACGTACGGCTTCACCTCGCAGTGGAGCGGCAGCCCGACCGGCGGCTTTGGTATCCAGCTGCTGCCGGGCGCGAACGCACTGAACGTCGCTGAGGCCGTGCGCGCGAAGATGGATGAGCTTGCGAAAGACTTCCCGCAAGGCGTCACCTGGTTCGCGCCGTACGACAGCACGCCGTTCGTGACGGTGTCGATCAAGGAAGTGGTGCGTACGCTGATCGAGGCGATCATCCTCGTCTTCCTGGTGATGCTGATCTTCCTGCAGAACTTCCGCGCCACGATCATTCCGACGCTGGTGATTCCGGTCGCGTTGCTGGGTACGTTCATCGGCCTGTCGCCGATGGGCTTCACCATCAACCAGCTGACTTTGTTCGGCATGGTGCTGGCGATCGGTATCGTGGTGGACGACGCGATCGTGGTGATCGAGAACGTCGAACGCATCATGACGGAAGAAAACCTGTCGCCGAAGGAAGCCACGCGCAAGGCGATGGAGCAGATTACCGGCGCCATCATCGCGATTACCGTGGTGCTTGCGGCGGTGTTCGTGCCGTCCGCACTGCAACCGGGTGCAACTGGCGTTATCTACAAGCAGTTCGCGCTGACCATCGCCGTGTCGATGGGCTTCTCGGCGTTCCTCGCGCTGTCGTTCACGCCGGCGCTGTGCGCCACCATCCTCAAGCCCACGCACGAGGAAAAGAAGAACTTCTTCTACACCTGGTTCAACAAGGTGTTCGACTGGGTGACCAACACCTATCACGGACACATCGGCAGTGCCGTACGGCACGCGCCACGTTGGATGATCGTGTTCGCGCTTGTCGCGATGCTCGCCGGCTTCATGTACACCAAGCTGCCGACCAGCTTCGTGCCCAGTGAAGACCAGGGCTTCGCGCTGGCGATCGTCAGCCTGCCACCGGGTGCCACGCTGGAACGCTCCATGAAAGTCATGAAGGAGGTCCAGGACAAGATGGCCGCCAGTCCGCTCAAGGATGACTACGTCGGCATGTTCCAGATCAGCGGCTTCAGCTTCGTGGGTCAGAGCGAAAGCACGGGCATGGTCTTCATGAAGCTCGCAGACTGGGATAAACGATCGATCACCGCAGACGATTTCATCCTGAAGGCGAACGGTGTCCTGCACGGCGTGCGCGATGCACAGATCTTCGTGGTGAACTTGCCGACGATCCGCGGCCTCAGCCAGTTCGGGGGTCTGGACATGTACCTGCAGGCACGCGCCGGTCAGTCGCGCGCCGACCTCACCGCTGCGCGCAACATGCTGCTGGGCAAAGCCACGAAGGACCCCACGCTGTTCGGCGTTCGCCCGAACACGCTGCCGGATGCACCGCAGTACAACCTCACCGTCGATCGCGTGCAGGCGGAGGCGCTGGGTCTGTCTGTCAGCGATGTGTACACCGCCATCCAGTTGTTGCTGGCGCCGGTGTATATCGACAACTTCCTGTACGGCGGGCGCGTGAAGCGCGTGATGGTGCAGGCCGATGCACCGTTCCGCATGAGCCCGGAAGCGTTCGAACACATCTACACGCCCAGTTCGTTGAGCACGTCCACGACCGGTACGTCGAGCAGCACGACGTCGTCGGCAAACGGCCCGTTCAACATGATTCCTCTATCGAGCGTCGTGAATGCGACGTGGGGCATGGGCACACCTTCGCTTACCCGCTACAACGGGTACTCGGCGGTGGAAATCGTGGGCGATGCGTCGAAGGGTTCTTCCACTGGTCAGGCCATGGCGACGATGCAGAATATCGTCGACAAGGATCTGCCGTTCGGTTACGGCGCGGATTGGACCGGCCAGTCGTACCAGGAATTGCTCGCCGGTAACTCCGCGACACTGCTGATGATGCTGTCGATCTTCATCGTGTTCCTGTGCCTGTCCGCACTTTATGAAAGCTGGTCGATTCCGGTCGCCGTATTGCTGGTGGTGCCGTTGGGCCTGCTGGGCATGTGCTCTTTCATGATGTTGCGCGGCTTCCCGAACGACATGTACTTCAAGATCGGCTTGGTGACGGTGATCGGCCTGGCGGCGAAGAACGCGATCCTGATCGTGGAATTCGCTGTCGAGCAGCAAGCCGCAGGCAAAACGCTGTTCGATGCAGTGCTAACCGCTGCCCGCCTGCGTCTTCGCCCGATCCTGATGACCTCGTTGGCCTTCATCCTCGGCGTACTACCGCTGGTAACGTCCACCGGCGCGGGTGCCAACTCGCGTCACGAAATCGGCACCGCGGTGATCGGCGGCATGTTGTTCGCCACCTTCCTCGGCCTGCTGCTGATTCCGGTGTTCTACGTCAGCGTGCGTCGCGCACTGGGTGACAAGCTTGATGAGGAAACGCACAAGCTGGCCCGTCACGAACACTGACGAATAGTCCGCACGAACGAAAAAAGCCCCGGTGAATGACCGGGGCTTTTTTTATGGCGATCGGCGACCGTCAGTTCAAACTCTTGGTGCCGGCACCGCGTGCGGAGAGGCGTCCGTTCTGCAACCGCAGAACCCGATATCACCGATCAGCGCAGACCGGTTTCGGCGCGTGCAATCACCATGCGCTGGATTTCGCTGGTGCCTTCGTAGATCTCGGTGATCTTGGCATCGCGGAAGTAACGCTCCAGCGGCATTTCCTTCGAATAACCCATGCCACCGTGAATCTGCACCGCCTGATGCGCGATCCACATGGCCGCTTCCGACGCGACCAGCTTTGCAACGGAGGCTTCCGTACCGAAGCGGCCGCCGTTCTTTTCCGTCTGACCTTTCGTCCACGCAGCGCGCAGCGTCAGCAGCGTGGCGGCGTCGAGCTTGCACTTCATGTCGGCGATCTTGGCCTGCGTCATCTGGAACGTACCGATCGGATGACCGAACGCCTTGCGATCACGCGACCATTGCAGCGTCGCCTCGTAAGCGGCGCGAGCAATGCCGACCGCCTGCGACGCAATGCCGATACGGCCAGCGTCGAGCACACCCATCGCAATGGAGAAGCCCTTGCCTTCCTCGCCCAGCAAATCGTCCTTGGAGCAGACGTAATCGTTGAATTCGATTTCGCAGGTCGCCGATGCGCGAATACCCAGCTTTGGCTCAGTCTTGCCCGCATGGAAACCCGGCTTCTGCGTATCGATGATGAAAGCCGACACGCCTTTCGCACCGATCCCCGGCGTGGAAATGGCGAACAACACGATGTAACGCGCCACGGGGCCGGAAGTGATCCAGCTCTTCTTGCCGTTGATCACCCAGTCGCCGTCGGCATTCTTCGTGGCGCGCGTGTGCATGGCCGACGCATCGGAACCGGACTGCGGTTCAGTCAACGCGTATGCACCGATCGCATCGCCCTGCGCAATCGCGCGCACGTACTTCTGCTTCTGCTCTTCCGTGCCGTGCTTGAGGATGCCGTTGCAGAACAGCGAGTTGTTCACCGACATGATCGTGGACGTTGCTGCATCGGCTGCGGCAATCTCGATCATCGCCAGCACATAGCCGATCGGGTCCAGACCTGCACCGCCATATTCGTGCGGCACCTCGATACCCATCAGGCCGAGCTGGCCCATCTCGCGGATGTTGTCCAACGGGAACTCGCCCTTCGCGTCGAGTTCGGCCGCCACAGGCACGATGCGCTTCTGCGCGAAGTCGCGCGCGATGGCCTGAATCGATAACTGGTCTTCGGTAAAGCTGAAATCCATAAGGACTCCGTGGGCAATAGAGATGGGGAAGCCGGCCATTTTAACCGGGGCGAGGGTTTAGCTTTGTGCGAGTGCAGCAGAGCACCGCCAATCCGTCGCTTTTGCTCGTCATTCCGGCACAGGCCGGAATCCGGTGACCTCAGTCCCTGGATAGCACGGCACGCCACCGCTTGAAGACACTGGATTCCGGCCTTCGCCGAAGCGCCCTTCAACAGCGAAGCTGATCAATGACCGTGAGGGCATTGCCCTTGACGCCCCACCTCGCCCGCCCTACCCTTAACATCTCTCTATCGCGATATAAGGATGCACGATGGATCTGGCCACCGCCTCCAGCGTGTTACGCCTTCTGGCCGACCCCACTCGCGTGCGGCTTCTGGCGCTACTGGAACGCGAGGAATTGACCGTCGCGGAACTGGCCTCCGTGCTCCACCTGGCGCAACCGCGCGTCTCCACGCATCTGGCCAAGCTCAAGGAAGCCGAGCTGGTCCGGGATCGCCGCGCTGGCGTATCGGCTTACTACCGCGCCAATAGCGAAGGCGATGAACATATGCACGCGCTCATTCGTTCGCTGCGCGAAAGCATCGATGACGCGCTCCTTCGCGAAGACGCCGGCCGCCTGCCCGCGGTGCTGGCCGAGCGGGCGCGCGACGAAGGCTGGGCCGACACTGTCGCGGGGGATATGGAACGTCATTACTCGCCCGGGCGTACCTGGGAAACGCTGTCGCGCTCCCTGTTGCAGTTGCTGGAAACGGGCGACGTGCTGGACATCGCTTCCGGCGATGGCGTGACGGCGGAACTGCTGGCACCGCATGCACGCTCGATTGTCTGCATCGATGCCAGCGAGCGCGTGGTGGAAGCCGCCACGAAGCGCCTCGCCAGCTTCAGCAATGTCCAGGTGCAACACGGAGACATGCATGCGCTTTCGCTCGACGCAAAACGCGTCGACCTTGTGTTGATGCTGCATGCCCTCACCTATTCCGAACACCCCGGCAAGGCATTGGCCGAAGCCTCGCGTGTGCTGCGTCCGGGCGGCCGATTGCTGGCCGTTACGCTGGGCAAGCACGATCACCGCGCCGTGGTCGAACCCTTCGATCACCGCAACCTCGGTTTCACGCAAGCCGAACTCACCGACCTGACCCAAAAAGCCGGTCTCGATGTGATCAGCTGCAATCGTTTGAGCCGCGAACGCAAGGCACCGCATTTCGAAGTTATCAGCCTGCTCGCGCGCAAGCCGTAAGGAGTTTCCCAATGAGCGCACTTCCCTGGCTACATCCCGATCGTGTCGCGTTGCTGGAAAACGCGCTGCAGGAACGCATCCTGATTCTCGACGGCGGCATGGGCACCATGCTGCAAGGTCATCAACTGGATGAAACGGGATTTCGCGGCGAACGTTTCGTGCATGGGCACGACAGTCATCATTCGCACGATCATCCCGGCAGTTGCGATCTGAAAGGTAACAACGATCTGCTGACGCTGACCAAGCCGGACATCATCCGTGGTGTGCATGAGGCATATCTGGAAGCCGGTGCCGATCTGGTCGAAACCAATACATTCAACTCCACGCGTATCAGCCAAGCCGACTATCACCTTGAGCATCTCGCGTACGAACTCAATCGCGAAGGCGCCAAACTGGCGCGCGCAGCATGCGATGCGTATACCGCAAAGAATCCCGCCAAGCCGCGTTTCGTCATCGGCGTGCTGGGCCCAACAAGCCGTACCGCGTCGTTGTCCCCCGACGTGAACGATCCGGGTTTCCGCAATGTCACGTTTGAAGAACTCGTCGCCAATTACACCGAATCCACCAACGGGCTGATCGATGGCGGCGCCGACATCATCATGGTCGAGACCATCTTCGACACGCTCAATGCTAAAGCCGCGCTGTTTGCCATCAGCGAACTTTTCCGTGAACGCGGTGCGCGCTTACCGGTGATGATCTCCGGCACGATCACCGACCGCTCCGGCCGCACGCTTTCCGGTCAAACTGCCGAAGCGTTCTATTACTCGGTGAAGCACATCCGGCCGTTATCGGTCGGCTTGAATTGCGCGCTAGGCGCAGCCGATCTACGCCCACATGTGCAGACGCTCTCCAATATTGCCGAATGCTTCATCAGCACACATCCCAACGCGGGCTTGCCCAATGCGTTCGGCGAATACGACGAAACGCCGGCGCAGATGGCATCTGTGATCGGCGGCTTCGCGCGCGATGGCCTGCTCAACATGGTGGGCGGCTGTTGCGGCACCACACCAGCACACATCAAAGCGATCGCCGAAGCCGTGAGCACTTGTACGCCACGAGCCATTTCCACCGAGTCCGCGCAGGCCGCATGAGCACAACGATGTCCCGTCACACCCGCCTGTCCGGCCTTGAGCCGCTCGTCATCACGCCGGATCTGCTTTTCGTCAACGTTGGCGAACGCACTAACGTCACCGGCTCGGCGCAGTTCAAGAAGCTGATCAAGGAAGACCGTTACGAAGAGGCCGTAGACGTTGCGCGCCAGCAGGTTGCCAATGGCGCGCAGATCATCGACGTGAACATGGACGAAGGCCTGATCGATTCGGAAGCCGCGATGACGCGCTTCCTGAATCTGATCGCAGCCGAGCCGGACATCGCGCGCGTGCCGGTGATGGTCGATTCGTCCAAATGGACCGTCATCGAAGCCGGTTTGCGCTGCCTGCAAGGCAAAGGTGTCGTCAATTCGATCTCGATGAAGGAAGGCGAGGAAGTTTTCCTCGAGCATGCGCGCAAGGTGCAGCAATACGGCGCTGCTGTCGTCGTCATGGCGTTCGACGAACAGGGGCAGGCAGACACCTGCGAGCGCAAAGTCGAGATCTGTACGCGCGCATACCAACTGCTCACCGAAAAACTCGACTTCCCGCCGGAAGACATCATCTTCGATCCGAACATCTTCGCCATCGGCACCGGTATCGAAGAACACAACAACTACGCGGTGGACTTTATCGAAGCCACGCGCGAGCTGAAAAAGCGCTTTCCGCTAAGCCACATTTCGGGCGGTGTCTCTAACGTATCGTTCTCGTTCCGCGGCAACAACACGGTGCGCGAAGCCATCCACTCCGTGTTTCTGTATCACGCCATCCAGGCTGGCATGGACATGGGCATCGTCAACGCCGGCGCGTTGATGATCTACGACGATGTGCCCGAGGAGCTGCGCGAACGCGTCGAAGACGTGGTACTCAATCGCCGCTCCGATGCCACCGAACGACTGCTGGAAATCGCCGAAAACTACCGAGCCAAGAAAGGCGAAGCCGTCGTCGAAAATCTTGCATGGCGCGAGAAGCCGGTGAACGATCGACTCGCACATGCCCTCGTCCATGGCATCGATCAATACGTCGATGAAGATACCGAAGAAGCGCGCAAGCGATCTACCCGCCCGCTCGATGTAATCGAAGGCCCGTTGATGGCCGGCATGAACATCGTCGGCGATTTGTTTGGTTCGGGCAAAATGTTCCTGCCACAGGTGGTGAAGTCGGCGCGCGTGATGAAGAAAGCCGTGGCTTATTTGCTGCCATACATTGAAGAAGAAAAGCTGCGTACGGGTGATGTAGGCAAGAACAACGGCACCATCGTGATGGCCACCGTCAAGGGCGATGTGCACGATATCGGCAAGAACATCGTCGGCGTTGTTCTTCGCTGCAACAACTTCGAAGTGATCGACCTTGGCGTCATGGTACCCACGCAAAAGATCCTCGATACCGCTCGCGAACACAACGCGGACATCATCGGTCTGTCTGGCCTCATCACCCCGTCGCTCGAAGAAATGAGCCAGGTCGCGCGCGAGATGCAGCGACAGGATTTTCATGTGCCGCTATTGATTGGCGGCGCCACCACGTCGCGCGCGCACACGGCGCTGAAGATCGAGCCGCACTACAAAGCACCTACTGTGTGGGTCAAAGATGCCTCGCGCGCGGTCGGTGTAGCGCAGTCGCTCATCAGCAAGGAGCTGGTCGACAACTTTATGGTGAAAATTCGCGCTGAATACGCGGATATTCGCGAGCGCCATAAAAATCGCGGCGCAGCCAAAACACTCGTGCCGCTGGAACATGCACGCGGACAGCGCTTCACCTGCGACTGGGCGAACTACACGCCGCCCCAGCCCAAGAAGCCCGGCCTTACCGTTTTCGACAACTACGATCTGACGGAACTGCGCAAATACATCGACTGGACGCCTTTCTTCCAGGCATGGGAGCTCGCCGGCCACTATCCAGCTATCCTCAAGGACGACGTAGTCGGTAAACAAGCCACCGAATTGTTTGCGGACGCGCAGGCGATGCTGGATAAGCTCATTGCAGAGCGTTGGCTCACCGCACGCGGGGTGATTGGTTTCTGGCCTGCGCATAGTGTGGGCGATGACATCGCCCTAATGTCCGGCGATGAAAAAGGCCGCGTGCTGCACCATCTTCGTCAGCAAGCCGAAAAGCCAGCTGAACGTCCGGACTTTTGTCTTTCCGATTTCATCGCACCTAAAGACGCGAAGAAGCACGATTGGCTGGGTGGCTTCGCCGTCACCGCGGGTATTGGCATTGAAGAACACGTCGCACGTTTCGAAGCGGCACACGACGACTACTCCGCCATTCTTCTCAAGGCACTCGCCGATCGTTTCGCCGAAGCCTTCGCCGAACGCATGCATGAACGCGTGCGCCGCGAGTTCTGGGGCTATCAGCCAGACGAATCGCTGGACAACGACGCACTGATCGATGAGAAGTATTCAGGTATTCGCCCTGCTCCGGGTTATCCCGCCTGCCCGGATCACACGGAAAAAACTGCGCTCTTCGAACTTCTCGACGCCCCCAACAACGCCGGCATTGAACTGACTGAAGGCTTCGCGATGTATCCCGCCGCGGCCGTGTCGGGCTGGTACTTTTCGCATCCCGACAGCCAGTATTTCGTCGTGGGGCGCATCACACGCGAACAACTCGAAGATTACGCAAAGCGCAAAGGCTGGACGCGCGAACAAGCCGAACGCTGGCTGGCGCCGAATCTCGACTACGATCCCGAATAAATCGTCACGAGCACCCAATCATTCCGTCTGCGCCGGAATGATTGGCTCAACGCATGTCACCCGTTAATTTCGTCGCCGGTAACGTTGTTCTTGTGGTGCCGCATGTGCACGAACAGGTTGTAAACCGACACGAACACCGGGAAGAAATTGGAAAGAATGCCCACCGAATCGTTCTTGCCGAAGACGAAATACGCCAACAGCAGCGCACTACCCGTGACCGACATCCACCAGAACGACAGCGGCATCACCACCCGTTTGTACTTGCGTGTGTAGTACAGCTGCACAAACCAGCGGCCGGTAAACATTAGCGTGCCGACGTAGCCAACCACCTTCCAGGGTGTGATCTGAAAGTGCTGCAGAGACTGCAAAATGTGAGAAAGATCGAAATGCATGAGGAGGCTGCTTGGCAAGGGGAAACGAGACATTCTAGCCGCCCCAGGACCTCTGAAGCGCCGCTCCGGTAACGCCTCGAAGGGCCAGGAGGTTGACCCAAACCCTTCCAATCCGTATAGTTGCGCGTTCCCGGCGGGCGGTTAGCTCAGCGGTAGAGCACTGCCTTCACACGGCAGGTGTCACAAGTTCGATCCTTGTACCGCCCACCAACGTATTCAAAGACTTAGGCCACCTCACAAGGGTGGCCTTTTTCATGGCACCAAGCATCGTGCATTGGCCTTCGTTGACATTGTCTATGCGCGATTTTCAACCCGCGTCTGTAAGGGTATGAGCAGATATCCCCGCATACCCTTGAGACCGTCATGAATATCCGAAATGCCACCGTAACCGTGCGTCACCGAAAGAATGCTCTTTTTGAGCAGGAGCGCACGGCATCGCTCGACTACGATAAACAACGCAGCGGCGGGACGCCAAGCAAGAAAGAAAAAAGCGAAGGCGCGGACACAAAACCGAAGGAAAAGAGGAGCAACGGTGCATCTCATTGAAATTCGCGATGCAACGTCAACGAAGTGGACACGCCGATAAAGTGTGATGGACCTCGTACGCAAATCATTAGTCGCCGCTGATGTACAAGGGCGCGAACTGAATGCGAGTCAGGCTTTCTCGCGTACGGACTTCGAGCCCTCATCTGTAATCGCCGCGATCAATTCGCGCGCGACATCGTCGATCGTGAAAGGTTTGGTGATAAGCCTTACGCCCGGATCCAGCATGCCATTGTGGACAATGGCGTTGCGCGTATAACCCGTCATGAAGATCACGATGAGATTGGGATAGGTATCCCTGATGCTGTCCAGCAGCTGCCTGCCATTTGTTCCGGGCATCACCACATCCGTAAGCATAACGCTGATTTTTGGGTCGACAGCCAACACGTCGCGCGCCGACGCAGCACTCGCCGCCTCAACCGTTTCATAGCCCAGTTCCTGCAATATCGAGAGGACGAATTGACGGACATCCGCGTCGTCTTCCACCACCAGCACCCTGCGACGCTGATCGAGAGCAACCATGTCAGCCTTGGTCTGCGCGGGTTCTTCCGCCGTGTTCGATGTGTCTCTTGGCAAATAGATCTTTAGCGTGGTGCCGACATCCACTTCGCTGTAAATCTTTACGTGGCCATGCGACTGCTTGGCAAAACCGTGCACCTGGCTCAAACCAAGCCCTGTGCCCTGCCCCACGTCTTTGGTGGTATAGAACGGATCGAACGCCCGGCTCATCACGTCAGGCGGCATGCCGCAGCCCGTATCCGTCACGGCAATCATGACGTATTGCCCAGGCGACACTTCGCTATGCGCATCGGCATATTTGCGATCGAGATACGCATTAGCGGTTTCTATGGTCAGCTTGCCTACCCCGCTCATGGCATCACGCGCATTCACAGCCAGATTGAGGATGGCACTTTCCAATTGTGGCCGATCGACAAAGGCACGCCACAACCCGCCGCCCTGTACGGTTTCAATTTCAATGTTTTCGCCCAAGGAGCGGCGAAGCATGATCGACACGTCATGAACACATTGATTGACATCGACGGATTTGGGTTGCAATGGTTGCTGACGAGAAAAAGCGAGAAGGCGCTTGGTGAGTTCGGCTGCGCGCATCGCTCCTCCTAGTGCATTACTCGCAAGCGCAGCGCAACGTGCTTCATTCTCGGGGAGTTTACGTATCAGCATTTCCAGGTTGCCGACGATAATGGCAAGCATGTTGTTGAAGTCATGCGCGACGCCGCCGGTCAGCTGCCCAAGCGCCTCCATTTTTTGGGATTGCCTGAGCTGCAACTCGGCCGTTTCCCGGTGCTGCATTTCTGCGCGCAACGTCTCGTTTGCCGTCTGCATATCGCTGGCGTAACGGCGTGCTTTCTGCGCAACGGCGAAAGCCAGAACACCCGCAAGCAGCGTCATCACGATTGTTACTGCCATTAAAACCGTCCGCTGCGCATGCGCCGTCGCGCTGCGCTGACGAAGTGCGTCGAGTTCGGTCTGATCGAAATCCCGCACGGCCTGCCTGATTCGGTCCATCTGATCGCGGCCCAGATTGGACTTCACCATACCTAGCGCTGCGACGGGGCGGCCAGCCTCCCGGTCCCGTACCGTACCGGACAACTCATCCATCTTCGCCGCAATCAGCGGATACAAGTCATCCAACTGCTTTTGATGCGTCGCGCTGTTTTCAGTGATTTGCCTCAGCTGCAGCTCCAACGTGGGCAACTGTGTCTTGGCAGTTAGAAATGGCTCAAGATAACTGGGATCCCCGGTGAGCAGATAACCCCGTTGACCTGTTTCTGCATCCTGGACAATGCTGAAGAGCTGCTCGACGGTTTGACGAACGACCATCGAATGATCGACCCAACGGTCGGCGCTGATGCTCGAAAATACGGCGACAATCGCCGCCATGCACGCGCCAAGCAACAACGCGAAGCCAACAACAAGCCCGAACGTTGTGCGTGCCTGTGTCGATTCGTGTCCCATATGGCTTCTTTGCGAAACAGGCTTGCCGGCGCACAAGAAGAAGTCGTCCTTTGCACGCATCGATCCTGCAGATCGCGATGCCCCCTATAACGAAATTTTCTTCGGTATCCCGCTTACCGGCTACACGTAACCGGTAATGGCTCTCAGCAGCATCTGCCGATCAAACGGTTTGGGTAAATAGCGCATCCAGGACTGGAAGCCATTTGCCGGTGGATGGGCATCGCCCGACATGACCACAAGTGGGCATTTCAAGCCATCCTTGTGCATGGCTTGTGCCATCTCGATACCGCTCATTCCCGCATTGAGATTGAGGTCGGTCAAAATGACACCGATATCCGCACGCACCGATGCAACCTGCATGGCTTGCTCGCAACTATTCGCGGCCACGACTTCGTAGCCAGCGTCTTCGAGCATATACGCGGTAATTTCGAGAACGTCAGGGTTGTCCTCGACGAGTAGAACAGTCTTCATGCCATCCTCACTCGAATATGCCGATCCCGGCACCTAGGTGAACGTTATTCGGAATTGGTACAACAGATTGTGAATATGAGTCGAGCACAGCAAACATAAGGCAAAACGATGTGCCCTGATGTGAAGAACAAGTCAACGTACATTGCATAAATCGTCAACGATGCAGCCTTTCACATGGATGAGACGATGAAATGCATAGCGTCATTTTCGTCTAGAAACCGGGACGCACACATGATCAGACGGATGGGTTGGATCGTGTTCGTCGTTGCCCTTATCGCCTTGATTCTCGTGGGAGCGTATCGCGCTATCCGGCACGAAGAAGCTCGACCATCGATGCCACATACCGCACCCTATCGTTAGGTTTCCTGTCTAACGGCTTCAAGCGTTTTCCCAATGGGAAATTGATGTCAGTGACGAAAGTCATCGCTTCGTGGTGGCGATCCAGTGCCTGCTTTTCTTTCTTTCATGCCGCGGCCGCACCAGGCCCCGTGTCCAATGCATCCCGCGTCTAAGCAGACAGAAGGCTATTCATTTCTCGAATAAGCCACGCAAAGCCTTTCTTCAATGTAAAAACGCCCACCCTCTCTTGGAGAGGATGGGCGCCGCCACGTCCTTGAATACCGGCAGTAGCTGTGCGTTCGCAGTCTTAGTGGTTCATCGCCGTCGAGGACGACGCAGGAGCCTGAGCGGTGCTGGCAGGAGCCATCGCCGTGTGCGACGCCGCCGGGCTGGAAGCGGTTGATGTGGGCGCCGGGGCCGGAGCAGGTGCCGGAGCCGGTGCAGCTGCGGTTGACGGCGAGCTTGGCGCCGAAGACGAGCCGTTACCTGAGTTCTGGCATCCACCGAGAGCCAGTCCAACACAGGCGACTGCCAAGCCGAGTACCTTGCGATTCATGAGATTTCCTCCTGACGTGACGACATGATTGTTCGCATCGAGCTAAGTGGGGTCCGTAACCGCCGTATTGGACGCAAACGCCAAACTGATTGCCCCTGCACCTCATGCTTAACGATTACCAGCCTCACAGTGACTCACTTGTAGGCAAGACCTTGTGGAGCGTTTGTCAACATTGCGTTTCGAAAAGCCCTTGGAGGGCCGTAAAAACGTTACCCGCATTATATGCATCCTGCTTACTGAACAGATGCCATAGCAAGAACCCGCGTTAGCGGACATGACTTTGACACACTTGGTTCATGACCACGTCATCGCATACGTGAATGATTTGTCGACGGGGTTCCAGGATGCCGCGCCTAGATGGAGAGCGGTAATGCACGTGCTGGTGGTCGAAAACGACCTGGATACGCGGGATCTACTCTATAAGGCACTTATCGACGCGGGATACGAAGTGTCCCAGGCCAAGGGTTTTTCCGAGGCCTTGCAGCTTTCTGGCCAACACCCGGATATTGGCCTGGTTGTCGTAGACCTGCATACATGCGTGCGCCTATCCGGTGTCGAAATGGCCGGTGAAATGCGCCAAAGGCTGAGCAACAGCCACTACATTCTTACGTCCAGTGACTGGGATGCTCTTGACCCCACATGCCCGGACGATATGACGATATTGCGCAAACCTTACGGAAGAATTGAATTGCTTCGTGCAGTTTGCGGCGGCGTCGCACGCCGCAACGAGAGGCGCCGTTTCGGTGCGCTCAAACGCCCTAATCGGCGTCGCGCTTAGGAAAGATTCTCGCGAACGTCACAATCAATCCGGAATAAATGAGTCTGGCCAATCTCCGGGCGATGTGGAGGTTTTCCATGGCGTGCACAGTCTGGACTGACAAACCCGTAATACGGCGGCGCCAGCTGAAGTGCTCTTCTTCGTCTACAGGCGATGAGGGTTATGCACGTGCTTAAGACCGTTTCAAAAGCGGCGCCTACATCGCTGCATCGATCCGCTTCCAAGACAAGCACCCGCGGCCGGAAATCGCCAGTGCAACGGGCGACAGCCGGGGCGATAACGATCACCCATGCCGATCGTGTCGTCTATCCCGGTGAATCGATCACCAAAGGCGACGTAGCGGCCTACTATCAGCGCGTCATGACATCGCTGCTGCCTAATGTCGTCAAACGGCCGTTGTCGGTGATTCGATGCCCGGAAGGTGCAAGAAACACGTGCTTTTTCCAGAAACATCCCATGGGCGGCCTGCATCACGTAGGCACGATCGAACTAAAGGAAGAGAAAGGTTCGTTGGCGACATACATGTACGCGAAGAACGCCAGCTCCATCCTTGAATTAGTCCAGTTTGGCGCTATGGAATTTCATGTGTGGAGTACGCGCATCGACCGCCTTGAAACAACCGATCGCGTGGTATTCGATCTGGATCCCTCGCCGCGTGTCACATGGGAGCGCATCGTCGCCGCGGCACGATTGCTGAAAGTACAGTTGGACGAGCTGGAACTGACATCCTTTGTACGCACCAGCGGTGGCAAAGGGCTGCACGTTGTGTTGCCCGTAAATCCAGCGTGCTCGTGGGATTTGGTGAAAGATTTTTCGCACGCTATCGCGACACGCATGGCCACCGGACAGCCGCAGGAGTTTGTCGATACCGCCAGCAAAACCAAGCGTGCGGGCAAAATCTACGTGGACTATCTACGCAACACCCGCGGTGCGACCAGTATCGCCAATTATTCGCTGCGCACGCGCAAAAACGCACCGGTTGCCACACCGCTTCGCTGGGAAGAACTGTCGAAAATAGAGGGTGGTGATGCGTTCACTATTCGATCGCTACCGAGACGTCTTTCACGATTACGCAAGGATCCTTGGGAGAACATCGACTCTGTAAAGCAAACGCTCAGCGCGGCCATGAAAAAGTTAGAAGTGGGAGCATAACAACCGCCATGGCGCTACCCCGTGCGCTAACAACCTGGAGACTGTCATGACACCTTTGGATAAACCGCTTAGGCGCCAGATCGACATTGAAGGACAGGCCTACACTGTCGTACTCGATGCCGAGGGCGTGAAAATCGTAAAAAAAGCCCACCGCAATGGCATCGAACTGCGGTGGGCCGATTTGATTCGCGACAATCCGTCGTCCGACTCAGTGTCGGCGCATGAGACATCGCCGTAACGGCGCGTTCAACCAGCGCGTTTTGCCCTGGTTTTCGTTGCTTTCTTGGCGGCGACAGAACGGCCCTTCGCACCCTTGGTGCGTACGGCCTTCTTCGCCGCCGCAGAGCGCGATGCAGCCGATCGTTTGGACGCAGCACGCTTGGCATGTGCCGACAACGACTTGCGCGATGCGGAACGGGTCCCTTCACGCTGTAGCGCTTTCAAACTGGCTTTCGCGCGCTTTGATGTAGCGCCTTTTGTAGCCGTGCGCTTCGCCGTTGCACGCTTGCGGTGCGACGTGGATTTATTCGAACTGGCACTTTTGCGCGACACCTTTTTCTTTGGCACTTTGATGCCGGCGCGGCGCGCCTTGGACAAACCGATAGCAATGGCCTGCTCGGTCGAGCGTGCGCCATGCTTTCCCTCGCGCACGTGCCCTATCTCCTCGCGCACAAATTCGCCTGCTTGAGTGCTGGCCGATTTGCCTTGACGCTTGTCCCTGGCGACGGCTTCACGGGTCTTTTTATCGGGCATGACAGCAACTCCGGCAATGGGCCACGGATCACTTTACCCTCCAGACGTCGATAGGCTGTCAATGCACCGATGCAGACTGATCAAACCAACGTCACAAACATGACTGGTTTTCCTGAGGATAAAAATAATCACGCGGATTTCGTGATGCGTGCACAGGGCTGCGGCCACAGTGCACTCGTGTTCACAGCATGGCGACGTCTGCCTGATATGACTGATCAAATGGAAAGTGAAAGAGACGCTTCGACACCTGCCCCTACCCCTGATCCGGTGAAACCTCCAACACCTTCGCCGGAGATACCTCCGCCAGAACCGCCTATACCGACACCACAGCGACCGCCGATGACGGATCCGGAGCCTCAGCCACCACCGGTGGGCGACCCCGACAACTCACCTCCCATGCCGCAGGCTTGAGTGCCCGGTTGCGTGCCGCGGCAGGAGTGCCCTTACAACGCGGTAGCCATCGTCAGGTGATGCTGCACGACGGGTAACGCCTGCGCGGCAAATGATTTGATATCGCTGTTGCTGCCGGAGCTGGCTTCCGATTGGAAGAGAGAGACGGCGCCTTGATGATCTTTCACCATCATCGCCGCATACGCCTTGTCGAAATCGGCACCTTTCAGCGGCTCAAGTTGCGACAGCGCCGACTCCTGCGCTTCCGTGGGAGTGCTGGAAACGCTGTAGCCGTCTTTCTTTGCCAGCGCCAGGAGTTCGTCGTTCGCCTTCGTGTGATCGCTGATCATCGTCTGCGCAAACGACTGTACGTCCGGCGATTGCGTATGGCTGGCAGCCATGCGGCTAGCCAGTATCTCCGTCTGCCCCGCAGCAGACGCGGCCATGATGAAACGGACATCTCGCGTCGTATGCGCAGGCACGGAATCCGCGGAATCGCTCTGTGCCCATGTCGACGAAATCATCATGAACATAAACAGCGGAGCAACAACCATTCGTTTGTTCAACACGTTCATGATGCCGTCTCCATGGGCTGAGCGATGACGCTATCACCGCAAATGTAATGTGCACGTGTCTTGCGGAACAATCACGCCGTCATGCGCATTTTGCTCACGCCATAGTTAGGTGCGCCGTCCTAAAGTTCTACCCACAGAGGTGGTGGAGAACGATCATGGCCGAGCTCGTTGTTGCCTGCTTCGATACTCAATTCGAAGCCAATTCCGCAGCTGAAAAGCTGATCTCCCGAGGTGTTCAACGTGAACAGATCGTGTTGACATTCAACGAAAGCATCGGCAATTCGCCATCCAGTTCGACGGCCCCCACAACCGTCATTTCAAAGGTCAGCCATCGTGGTGGCGTGGGTGTAGTCGCAGGAAAAAAGAAAGAACGACACCTATTCTCCGACCGCTCACCAAGCCACATTCCCGATCCATCACTTATTGGCCACACCACCGTTGTAGTGGAACTGCGTGGCGAGATGACGATGGACGAGGTTTGCGTGTTATTGGAGGGTGCTGGAGCAAGCAAGGTCAAGCACACCAACGAGCAATACCACGTACCGGAAGACCCTGCGATGTGGCCAGCACTGGGGCGCGCATCGCGTGAAGATATCGAACGAAGCATTCGCGCGAGCCGGCGTGGCGCAGGGTTAAAGGTGCATCGCGGACGTTAGCGGTTACTGTCGCGCTTCCAGCCGCATGCCGCGTGGCGTCAGCCAGTGCTCGATGCCTTCAAACAGTCCTTGCACGGCAAGTGCCATCAACGCCGCGGGAATAGCCCCTTCGAGAATCAGGCCGATGTCGTCGAGCCGGATACCGGTGACGATAGGTTGTCCGTACCCACCCGCACCAATCAGCGCGCCAAGCGTTGCGGTGCCGACGTTAATGACCGCTGCCGTTTTCACACCGGCGAGAATGGAACGTAATGCCATCGGGAGTTCGACTCGGCGTAGCCGCACACCCCGAGGCAGCCCGAGTGCAGCGGCCGATTCGCGAAGATCTGGCGGTATGCCCACCAGCCCCGTATACGTGTTTCGCACAATCGGCAGCAAGCTATACAGGAAGAGTGCCGCCACAGCGGGCCACGTGCCGATGCCAAACAGCGGAATCATGAAGACGAACATGGCCAGCGAAGGGATCGTCTGCAGGACACCGGTTAATGCCATGACGATCTGCCCCAATCGTCGCGAACGTGCCGCAAAAACGCCTAGCGGCACGGCAAGTAGAACGGCAGCGATGAGTGATACGAGCACCAGCCTGAGATGTTCCACGGTTCGTTGGAGCAAGCGAGACCAAAAGCTCGCCCCATCGCTATCGGGCTGCACGCCCAGAAAAGCTGCCGCAACGACGGTTTCCTTTTCACCGTGCAGCTTCACCATCGCATTCATCTGGCGCATCGCGTCTTCGCCGATGCGTCCACTCAGTGCTTGCAGCGCCTTTACAAACTCAGGCGAGCTTTGCTCCAGCGATAGCCGATAAAGGAAAATCGCGTCGTAATGAGGAAAGTAATGCCTGTCGTCGTCCAGCGTACGCAAGTGGTAATAAGGAATCTCGGCATCCGTGCTGTAAAGATCGATGGCATCAACAGCGTTGCTCGCCAACGCACGGTAAGAAAGTGCGTGATCCAGGCCGCGTACCTGCGTCTGCGGAAGCCCGTAACGTTGCCGTAGACCGGGCCACCCGTCGCTGCGATCCATGAATTCATTCGAAAGACCCAGCCGCAGATCCGGATGCGGAAGCAGATCGGAAATACGCGAGATACCCAGCTGTGCCGCGCGATCCTCACGCATGCCGATCGCGTAGGTGTCGTTGAAGCCGAGCGAATCGGTGATGCCGATCCCCAGTGGCTTCAAGGCGGCACGCAAGGTTGGAATATCCGCGTCTGGCGCGAGATTTTTCAGCAATTCATGCGTGATGGTTCCTGTGTATTCGGGATAGGCGTCGATATCGCCGTGCTGCAAAGCGCTCCATAAGATGCTGGTGCCGCCTAGTTCGCGCTTATGTTCTGCAGCAACACCAGCCTGCCGCGCGGCCAGGCGTGCGACTTCGCCGAGAATCACCGACTCGGTGAATGCCTTGGAGCCGATGCGCACGGGTGCAGCACTCCAGACTGGCGATATCGCCAGACAAGCCAACGCCAGAACGATCCATCGCTTCATGCCGATGGCCTCTGGAGCGTGCGCTGTGCTTGGACGAAGTGGGTAACGAATGGATCCACCGGGCGCTGCTGCAAATCCTCCAGCCGGCCGTCCTGCACGACCTTGCCGTTACGCATCAACACCAGACGATCGGCGAGCCACGCCGCCTCGGCGACATCGTGAGTCACGACGATGACGGTCTTGCCAAGCTGGTCGAAAATAGACTTCAGCTGATCCTGCAGTTCGTGCCGCACGATGGGATCGAGCGCACCCAACGGTTCGTCGAGCAACAAAGCGTCCGGATTGAGCATCAGGCCGCGCATCAGGGCAACGCGCTGTCGCTGCCCACCCGACAATTCGGCGGGATAGCGTTCCAGCACATCTTGCGCAAGATCCGTCAGCGCAGCGAGTTCCTCGGCGCGGCTGCGAATGCGGTCCCTGCTCCATCCAAGGTGATACGGCAGTAGCCCCAGGTTCCCCAGCGCCGTGAGATGCGGAAACAGACCACCGTCCTGGATGACGTAGCCGGTGCGCCTGCGCAATGCCAGCACCTGTGCTTTTTCGAGCACATGGCCATCCACTTTCACCTCGCCACGGTCAGGCCATTCCAGCCCAAGCAGCAAACGCAGCAAGGTCGACTTGCCGGAACCGCTGCTGCCGATCAGCGCAGTGGTGCTGCCGCGGGGAAAACTCAGCGACACATCGTCGAGCGCCACAATCGATCCGTAGCGCTTGCTGACACGGTTGACCTCGAACGCTGCTTCCGTTGGCGCGTTACTGGCGTTTTGCATTCCGGATTCGTCGCAGCGGCGAAGGTTTCAATCTAGCTCATCCTGCGCAATCAGCGGGTAACCCGTTATGCACCTCTTTTCATATCGCATTGCCTGTGCGAATAGCTCGCATTTGTGCGACGCAGCACGAGCCGAACGCCCCGTGCACATACCCAAATCGTTACACTACCAACCGTACCCACAACTCCGAGGCGTCATGCCTGGGTTCCTTCGGGAATACGGTTTGACGTCCGTGGTTTTCGGACCACCAGGGTAAACGTGGAAACACGTTTGCCTCCCCGCTTTGGAAAGGAGCACAGACCATGTCCCCGCTGGCTGATCGCTACGGCCGCCGGTTTCCGTATTTGCGACTGTCGGTGATTCCTGCGTGCAATTTCCGTTGCACGTATTGCCTGCCGCAGGGCTACCACGCGAACCCGAATGCAGCGCAGGCATTGACGCTGGATGAGATTGCGCGTCTGCTGCGCGGATTCACCGTCATGGGCATGCACAAACTGCGCATCACCGGCGGCGAGCCGAGTGTGCGCCACGATCTCACTTACATTCTTCGCACCGCAGCCGCCGTCCCTGGCGTGACCAAGCTGGCCATGACCACCAACGGCAGCCTGCTTACGCGCCGCCTACATGAGTGGATGGATGCAGGGCTCAACGCCATCAACGTGAGCGTCGATAGTCTGGATCGAGCAAAGTTTGCACGTATCACCGGTCACGACCGTCTGGACGATATTCTGCATGGCGTCGATCTCGCGCTTGATGCACAGATGCCTTCGGTCAAGCTCAACGCTGTCCTGTTGCGCGACGTTAACGACAACGAGCTGCCTGCGTGGCTGGAGTATCTGCGCGAACGACGCGTCGGCGTGCGCTTCATCGAACTGATGCAAACGGGCGACAACCTGCCCTTCTTCCGTGACCACCACGTGCGTGCGACGGCACTGGAAACGCAACTACTGGAAGGCGGCTGGCAAGCACTCGCGCGGGTTGCTGATGCGGGGCCCGCACGCGAATACCGTCATCCCGACTACGCTGGCCGCATCGGCATCATTGCGCCGTACTCGAAAGACTTCTGCTCCGGCTGTAACCGACTGCGCGTGACGGCAACCGGCGATCTGCGACTGTGCTTGTTCGGCGACTTCGGTATTCCGCTACGTCAGTTTTTGCAGGCCGACGATCAGATCGAAGACCTCGTACACGCCATCGGCAGACAGATCGATCGCAAGGAACAAGGTCACTTCCTGCACGAAGGGCGCACCGGCATTACCCCCCATTTAGCATCCACTGGAGGCTGACCCATGCTTCAGCGCGAGGATCGCGCGCATTTCCATATGGCCGACGTGCGTCATAAGCGAATTACCGCACGCCGCGCCGTTGCCGTTGGTGAGTTAAGTGCGGGCATCGAAGCCTTCACGCAAATTGTCGAACGCCGCCTGCCCAAAGGCGATGCGATAACGATGGCCGAGATCGCCGGCTTGCAAGGCGCGAAGAACGCCTCGCAACTGATGCCGTTGTGCCATCCACTGCCGCTGGAATACATCAACGTACAGTGCGAGCCGGTGCAGGAACGCCATGTCATTCGCGTTTATTGCGAGGTAGCAACCTTCGCGCGCACCGGCGTGGAAATGGAAGCGCTCGCAGGCGTCAGTGCCGCATTGCTTACGCTTTACGATTTGACCAAACCCGTCGAACCCGCGCTGTCGTTCGGTGCCGTGCGATTGCTGTTCAAGGAAGGCGGCAAGAAAGGATTGTGGCTGCATCCGGATGGCATGAACGATGCCGAGCGCGCGCGCTATCGCCCACGCCCCATTCCACAACTGGATGGCGTACCTGCCGCCGTCATTACGCTCAGCGACCGCGCGATACGTGGCGAACACATCGATACGTCCGGCCCTTTATTGGTCGAACGTTTGCAGCAACTGGGGGCGCAGATCGATCACGCCGAATTGCTCGCCGACGATCCGGAACCGTTGGCTGCACGCCTGCGCCAACTCGCCAAGACCGATGTGCGATTGGTGTTGTGCACGGGAGGCACCGGACTTGGACCGCGCGATCACACACCCGAAGCGCTGTCGTTGGTCGCCGATCGTCACGTCGACGGCATCGGCGAACTGTTCCGCAACGAAAGCAGCCAGCACACTCCGATGGCCTGGTTGAGCCGCGCCAATGCCGTGCTTATCGGCGATACGCTCGTCATTGCGCTACCGGGGAGTTCGAAAGCCGTCGCGCAAGGCATGGATATCCTCGCACCGATACTTGCTCACGCGCTAAGCATGGCGGCTGGTGGAGGACATGCATGAACGGTGGCGTGCTCGCCTATGAGGAAGCGCTGCGCATCGTGCTGGATGCAAGTGTTCGCATGCCGGCGCAGGAATGCGCTATCTCCACGTGCCTTGGCCGCGTGCTGGCGGAACCCGTCATCAGCGCTGTGGAACTGCCGCCTTTCGACAACTCTGCGATGGATGGTTTTGCGTTGAGCGGTGGGTCATCGGCAGTTCCCGCTGGAAGCGAATTGAATATCGAAGGTGAGCAGGCCGCGGGCGATGGGGTGTCGCATGCACGCGATGGCGCTTGGGAAATTATGACCGGCGCGCGCATGCCCGATGGTCTTGACCGTGTGATTCCCATCGAACAGACGGAACGCACGGACAACGCGCAACGTATCAAACTGCTGGCCGATGTCGAACCCGGGCAAAACGTGCGCACGGCAGGTTCGGATGTTGGCCGCGGTGAAACCGTCATCGCTGCAGGTACTGTTCTGGCATCGCAACATCTGATGCTGCTGGCAGCCCTAGGTGTCCCCAAGGTTTCCGTCGCAGCACGCCCGCGTGTCGCGGTGCTGTGCACCGGGCGCGAACTTGTCGATGACGCGGCAACGCCCCTCGCAGCGGGTCAGATACGCAATTCCAACGGACCTTTCCTGGCTGCACGTCTGCCGCTTTCAGGTGCCGACGTCGTTCATGTCGACACCGTTGGCGATGACGCGCCGGCCTTTGAATCGGCGTTGCGGCGTGCACTCGAAGCGGGTGCACAGATTGTCGTGACAACGGGCGCTGTTTCGATGGGCCGTTACGACTTCGTACCGCAGGCGCTGGAAAACATCGGTGCGAGCACGCTATTCCACAAAGTCGCCATACGCCCGGGAAAACCCCTGCTGTTCGCGCGACTTCCCAATAACGCACTTCTGTTCGGCTTACCAGGCAACCCGATCGCCGTCGCCGTCGGGCTTCGTTTCTTTATCGAGCCCGCTTTGCGCGTGATGCTGGGACTTCCGCCGGAAGCGCCGCGGCGCGTGCCGCTTGTCGCCGCTTACAACAAGAAGCCGCGCCTTCGTTTTCATCTCAAAACAAAACTGTATATCGATGCAGAGGGCCGTCTCGGCGCGGAAATACTTGGCGGTCAGGAGTCGTATCGCATCCGCCCGCTTGCGGATGCCAACGCCTGGGCCATCGTCCCCGCAGAGATCGAAGCCTTACCCAAAGGCGCGCTGGTCGATGTCTATGGCCCTAGTCATCTTGAATTCCCTTTGCCGTACGAGAGCGTGGCATGAAAGTTCGTGTAACACTGTTTGGCGCATTACGCGAAGCCGACCCGCACGGCTTCGTTGAGATGGATGTGCCGGACCACTGCACTGTCGCAACACTGCGCGAAGCGTTGCAAACGCACGTCCGCAACCACGCTCCATCGATCAGCGAAAACCTGATCAAGCGTTCCGCCTTCGCCAGCGAGGATGAGATCCTGCACAATCATCGCCACGTGCCCGAGCACGGCCAGATCGCTGTCTTGCCACCGGTAAGCGGAGGCTGAGCATGACGGACATCTACACCGCCGTTGTCGACATCGCGCATGCACCGCTGAATCCGGCGGCCGCGCTGGAGTTTGTCTCCGATCCGCGCTTTGGCGGGATCGCCACGTTTATCGGCCGCGTTCGCCAACATAACCACGGACGTGTGGTCACAGGAATCACTTACGATCTTTTCGACCCGTTGGCGCTGCGCATCTTTCAGGAGATTGGCGAGCGTGCCCGTGCCGAAGTGGGCGGCCCGCTCAAGCTGTATATCGCGCATGCCAAGGGCAGCCTGCGCATTGGCGATTTTGCGGTAGTCATTGCCGCGGCTACACCGCATCGCGATGAGGCTTTCCGCGCATGCCGCCTGGCGATCGAAGCCGTCAAGCACGAAGCGCCGATCTGGAAGCAGGAGCACTACGTGGATGGCGACAGCGCCTGGAGCGAAGGCTGCTCGCTTTGCGAGGAACATCGTGAGGCTGAGCTTGCAGCCGCACAACAATCCAAGCAGACGCATGGACACGGGCACTGACGCCACGCGTTACATCGGCGTAGTACTCGCCGGTGGCCTTTCCTCGCGCATGGGGCGCGATAAAGCAATGTTGCCGTGGCAGGGCCGGCCGTTGATCGAGCGGCAAATCGCGGTGTTGCGCGAAGCGGGGGTCGAAACGGTGCACGTCAGTGGCGAGCGTGCGGATTATCGGGGCGTTGCCGATCCGGTCGCTCACGCTGGGCCACTTGGAGGCATCGCCGGAATCGCCGCCATGTGCGATGACGGCGAACTGCTGGTCATACCCGTCGACATGCCGCGCCTTCATTCAACGCTGCTGCAGCGCCTGCTTGTTGCGCCAGCAGCGGGATGCGTGCATTTCGCAGGTCACATACTACCCATGCGCTTGCGCCTGGACGGCACCTGCCGTGCGGTGTTGGCCGAACTGATGAGTGCCGCCGACGATCGTTCGCGCTCCTTGCGTGCATTGCAAGAACGCGTCGGTGTTCTCGAGCTACCGCTTGGCGAGACCGATGCCGGCCAGCTTATCGACTGCAATACTGAAGAAACCTGGCGCGAGGTAACGGGATGAGAGTGCAGATGGAAGGCCAGACGCTGCGATTGCGCGTCGACGAAGCCGAGCTTGCCCGATTGCTTTCGGGCGGCTCTGCGGAAAATTGCACGCTGCTGCCGGACGGCCGGACGGAGATACAACGCATTCGCCTCGCCGATGCGCTGGCGTGGCGGCGCGAAGACGCCATCTGGAATATCGACATTCCGGAAGCCGACGTGCGCGCCTTGAGCGATCGGCTTCCATCGCGTGACGGCCTACATTTTAGTTTTAGCGGTTCAGCGGCACATCCACTGGAAGTACTGTTCGATGTCGACGTGCGCGACAGTGCACGCCGACGCTTTCATAAATCCTCCGAAGGAGATGCGTCATGAGTATCGTGCAACGCACCTGGGCTCTTGTCGCTTTCGTCGTCACCCTGCTCTGCGCTTCAACGGTTGCAGCGGACAACACGCCCGTCTTGCGCGTCGCCTACGCTGGCTCCATGGGCGTTGTGATGGATGGCGCTGTCGGCCCTACCTTCGCCAAGGCGCATAACGCGACTTATCAGGGCACTGGACAAGGTTCGTATGCATTGGCGCATTTGCTCGCTGCGCATCAGATACAAGCGGACGTCTTTGTCACGATTACCCCTGGTCCGATGCAAGTGCTGAAACAGGCCGGTTTAGTGACGGCCGCCGTTCCCGTTGCCAGTACGCAGATGGTGGTCAGCTACAGCCCGCAAAGCCGATTCGCGATGGATTTTGCCGCGGCATCACAAGGAAAAAAGACGTGGTATGACGTGTTGAGCGAACCGGGCCTGCGGCTGGGCCGCACGGATCCGTCCATCGATCCGCAAGGCGCGAATGTATTGCTGACCTTGCAGCTGGCCGAAGCGTATTACCACAAACCCGGCTTGATGCATGCCATTGCAGGCGACCCGCAGAACACCGCGCAAATTTTCACGGAACCATCCTTGATGTCGCGACTGGAAGCCGGGCAAATCGACGCCGCCATCAGCTATCTCAGTGCGGCGCAATCGCATCATCTGCCCACGATTGCACTTCCGGATCAAATCAACCTTGGCGACCCCGGCATGCAAACGCCGTGGTATGACCGCGCGTCGATCAAGCTCGACAACGGCAAGACCTTGCGCGTGCAGCCACTCGTGTTCTACGCCGCGGCGCTGGGCAATGCGCAACAGCCTGAACTGGCGCGCGACTTCGTGACGTTTCTTCAAAGTCCCGATGGACAGAAACTGTTTCAGGATCACGGCTACAGTCCACCGCGCGGAAACGCTTTGTGACGGATGACCGTCCGCACGCACGTCTGCCGGCTGTCATCAGTGCACTGACACTGATCCTGCTGGCTGCGCCGTTCATCGGCCTGGTGCTCGCGACGCACTGGCGCGCCTTCGGATTCGCCGAAGGCGATGGCGGTGCGATTGCGGTATCGCTCGTTTACAGCCTTCTGGCGCTTCTGCTGATCATCGCGTTGGGCACGCCATTAGCGTGGTGGCTCGCACGTTACCCCATCCACGGCAAATGGCTGATCGACGCGTTACTGCTGCTTGCATTACTCACACCGCCGCTGGCGCTGGGACTTTTGCTGGCATCGATGTACGGCCCCTACGGGCCAGCCGGGGGCTTGCTGGAACGCGCCGGTCTGGTGCTGACCAATTCCGCGCCCGCATTCGTCATGGCACAGTTCTACAGCGCACTGCCCTATTACGTGATCGCTGCGCGCGCCGCTTTCGAAAGCGTGCCGCGCGAACTGGAGCAGATTGCCTTGACCCTGGGCCATTCGCCGTGGCGAAGTTTCCTGCGCGTCAGCTTGCCACTGGCGCGTCTGGGACTTGCCGCGGCGGTCGCACTCGCCTGGGTACGTGCGCTGGGCGAATTTGGCGCGGTGTTGATCGTCGCGTATTACCCGCAAGGTATTCCGGTCAAACTCTGGGTGAATCTGCAGAATACCGGACTGAGCGCGGTCTATCCGTTGCTGTGGATTTTCTTTCTGGTGGCGATGCCGCTGCCGCTGATCCTTGGCCTCGCTGCACGCCGGCGGCGTTTGTTCTGATGCGCGTTGACTATACGATCGAACGGCCCATTGCTTTACAGGCTACCTTCGACGTCGAAGGTTTTACCGTGCTGCTCGGCGCAAGCGGCGAAGGCAAATCGCTGCTGTTGCGTGCGATTGCCGGTCTTGTACCTGCACATGGCGAACCGTTTGGCGGCATGGCCGCGCAGCATCGCGCGGTGGGTTATCTGCCGCAGGGCTATGCGCTGTTTCCGCATCTGAATGCATGGCAGAACGTCGCCTTTGCGCTTCGCGGCGCGCAGCGGCGCGAACAGGCGCTGCAACTGCTTGAGCGTGTGCACATGGCTGAGTTCGCGGAACACTATCCCGCCATGTTGTCGGGCGGTCAGCAGCAACGCGTTGCGCTGGCGCGCGCACTCGCGCGGCGGCCGCAACTTTTATTGCTGGATGAACCCACGTCTGCACTCGATCCCGTCACACGCGACGACGTCATCGCCGAACTGATCGCAGAGGTGCATGACTTCGGCATCCCAACGCTTGCTGTCAGCCACGATCCGCATCTGGCAGCGGTCGCGGATCGGCTGGTATTGATGCACGATCGAAAGATCATCCAGATGGGCACACCCGAAACGGTGTACGCGCATCCTGTAAGCGGGGCGGCCGCACGCTTGCTCGGCTACCGGAACGTGCATCGCGGACAGGTCATCGGCACGCTGGAAGCGCCGCGAGTGGTATGGCCGGACAGTGGGATGTCATTTCCGATTGGGCGTCAGGCCATACCCGGTTCCGATGTGGACTGGACCATCGCGCCCGAGGCAATCCGCGTGGTCGATGCTCAGGAAGCATCCGCCGATGACCTTCCGGCTTCAGTCGAAGTTCGTCACGTCAACGGGTGCCGCACGCTGCTTGGACTGCGCTGTGGTCAAGCCCGGCTTTGGATCGACGTGTCGGGACATGCGTCGGTTCCCGAATCACTGGCCGTGCATCTTCCGCCTGAAGCGATTCGCTGCTGGAAGCGCAACCCCTAAGATCAAGAGTGAGTCGCCTGAGCGCTCTTGCGGTCCAGCTCGGCAAGCCGCTCGACGCCCAACTTCGCCAACGGCTCAAGACCTTCGCCGCCTGCCGCCAGATGCGCCACGATCTGCTTGCGCATGCCGGGCTCCCAGAATCGCTTCAGATGATCGGCAATGCTGGCAGCGCCCGCTGCGTGGTCCGGGTCCGCGGCGAAGTAGTGGCTGATGTCGTTCGCCATGGTAACGAGACGTTCGATGTTCATGCATGCGCTCCGGCAGCGTGTCGCAATCGCTGCGGGTGAGTGTAGACAACGTAGCTGCCGGGGCGTGCGAAACCGACCAGCGTCAGACCGGTGCTCTCGGCCAGATGAATCGCCAATGCCGTCGGCGCCGAAATGGCTGCCATCAACGTGATACCAGCGCTGGCCGCCTTGGTCACCATCTCGTAACTCGCGCGGCTGGTGACGACCAGGAATCCAGCTTCGGTATCCAAGTTCGCTTTCACCATGGCGCCGATCAATTTATCGAGCGCGTTGTGCCGGCCGACATCTTCGCGAACCATCGCGATCTTGCCGTTCTCATCGACCCATGCGGCCGCGTGTACTGAGCCTGTTTCTGCGTTCACCGGTTGCGCATTGCGCAGCGAATCAAGCGCTCGCTCAAGCGCGACAGCGTCGATGGTCGGACCGCGGCCCACCGGTTTAGGGTGACGCACGGCATCTTCAAGCATGCGTGCACCGCACAGCCCACAGCCGCTGCGGCCCGGCAACAAACGTTCACCCTGCTGTCCCGCGCGATCTTCTACAGTCGTCGTCGACACGCGCATGATGATCTCGACACCTTCGAGCTGCGGGCGCACCTCGATGCTTTGCAACTCGTCCTGCCTTGCAATCAAACCTTCGCTCAGCGAGAAACCCAGCGCAAAATCTTCAAGATCGAGCGGCGTCACCATCATCACGGCGAACGGCACGTCGTTGTAGATCATCGCGACCGGCACTTCTTCGGTGATTGCATCGTTCGTGTGCTCATGTTCGCCGCGACGATAGCGATCAACGCGGCGCGTCACATAGCCCTTGCCGATCGGCGGCGTTTCAGGGTGTTTCGGCGGCATCCAGCGATTGCTCCAGCAACGATTGCTGTTCTTCGGAGAACGCCTGATAGCGCTTCTGCCATTCCGAAGGCTGGTTCACGCGCGTCACCTGCACGGCTGTGACCTTGTATTCCGGACAATTGGTCGCCCAGTCGGAATTTTCGGTGGTGATGACGTTGGCACCCGACCCGGGGAAGTGGAAGGTCGTGTACACCACGCCCGGCTGCATGCGTTCGGAGATGCGTGCGCGCAGCACGGTTTGACCTGCACGGCTTTCCACGCCGGCCCAGTCTTCATCCTTGATGCCACGCTCTTCTGCATCGTGCGGATGAATTTCCAGACGGTCTTCGTCGTGCCACATCACATTCGCCGTGCGGCGCGTCTGCGCGCCCACGTTGTACTGACTCAGGATGCGGCCGGTGGTGAGAATCAGCGGATGCACCGCGTTGACCTTTTCCGAGGTCGGTACGTACTCGGTCAACATGAAACGGCCCTTGCCACGCACAAACTCGTCCACATGCATGACCGGTGTGCCGTTGGGATGTTCTTCATTGCAGGGCCACTGGATGGAACCCAGCTGGTCGATTTTTTCGAAGCTCACGCCGTGGAACGTCGGTGTCAGCCGCGCAATTTCATCCATGATCTCCGACGGATGCTTGTACTGCATCGGGTAACCCATCGCATTCGCCAGCAGCTGGGTCACTTCCCAATCGGCATAGCCGGCCTTCGGTTCCATCACTTTGCGCACGCGCGAAATGCGGCGTTCGGCATTGGTGAAGGTGCCGTCCTTCTCCAGGAACGAACAGCCAGGCAGGAAGACATGCGCAAACTTCGCCGTTTCATTGAGGAACAAATCCTGCACGACCACGCATTCCATCGCCTGCAAGGCAGCGGTAACGTGCTGCGTGTTGGGATCGGATTGCGCGATGTCCTCGCCTTCGATGTAGAGCCCCCTGAAGCTTCCATCGATGGCTGCTTCAAACATGTTGGGAATGCGCAGGCCCGGCTCATCGTGCAGAGGCACACCCCACGCCGCTTCGAATGAACCCCGGACTGCAGCATCGCCAACGTGGCGATAACCTGGGAATTCATGCGGGAAAGACCCCATGTCGCACGAGCCCTGCACGTTGTTCTGTCCGCGCAACGGATTCACGCCCACGCCTTCGCGGCCGATGTTACCGGTGGCCATGGCCAGGTTGGCGATCCCCATCACCGCCGTCGAACCCTGCGAGTGCTCGGTGACACCAAGGCCGTAATAGATCGCTGCGTTGCCGCCCGTCGCATACAGACGCGCCGCTGCGCGCACACTGGCAGCTGGAACGCCGGTCTCGGCTTCCATGTTTTCCGGGCTGTATTTGTCCTGCGCAACGAACGTTCGCCATTTGTTGAAGGCTTCGGGCTCGCAACGCGCGGCGACGAACGCTTCGTCGACCAGACCTTCCGTGACAATCACATGCGCCAGTGTGTTGAGCAGCGCCACGTTGGTACCGGGCCTCAGTTTGAGATGGTAGTCGGCCATGATGTGAGGCGTGCGCACCAGATCGATGCGGCGCGGATCGACAACAATCAGCTTCGCGCCAGCACGCAGGCGCTGCTTCATCTGCGAGCCAAAGACCGGATGAGCATCGGTGGGATTGGCACCGATCACCAGCACGACATCGGTTTGCTCGATGGAATCGAAATCCTGCGTACCTGCCGATTCGCCCAGTGTCGCTTTCAAACCGTAGCCAGTGGGCGAATGACACACACGCGCACACGTATCCACGTTATTGTTGCCAAAACCGGCGCGCACCAGCTTCTGCACCAGATAGGTTTCTTCGTTCGTGCAACGCGACGAGGTAATACCGCCGACCGAGAATTTGCCGAACGCCGATTGCAGACGCTTGAACTCGCTGGCTACGTAAGCAATCGCCTCGTCCCAGCTGACAATCCGCCACGGATCGCTGATCTTCTTGCGGATCATCGGCGTGTTGATGCGATCCGGATGCGTCGCGTAGCCGATGGCAAAACGCCCTTTGACGCACGAATGACCATGATTCGCATGGCCATCCTTGTTCGGCACCATGCGCACAATTTCCTCACCCTTCATTTCGGCGCGGAAGCTACAACCCACACCGCAGTAGGCGCAGGTGGTGACGACACTATGTTCGGCTTGGCCGCGGTCGATCAACGATTTTTCCGACAGCGTGGCGGTAGGACAGGCCTGCACACACGCTCCACAGGAAACACACTCCGAATCGAGAAACCGATTGTCCTGGCTCGCCGAGACCTTCGACTCGAAACCGCGGCCCTGAATGGTCAGCGCGAAAGTACCTTGCACTTCATCGCAGGCGCGCACGCAGCGCGAGCAGACAATGCACTTGGATGGATCGAAGGTGAAGTACGGATTGGATTCGTCTTTGGCAACGAAGTGGGGATTGGTTTCGCCCTGCTTCGTTTTGGCGAAGACATGATTCTCGCCGTCGTAGCCGTAGCGCACTTCGCGCAGGCCCACTACGCCAGCCATATCCTGCAATTCGCAATGCCCGTTCGCCGGACACGTCAGGCAATCCAGCGGATGATCGGATATATACAACTCCATTACGCCTCGGCGGATCTCTGCCAGCTTCGGCGTCTGCGTGCTGACTTTCATGCCTTCGGTAACGGGCGTCGTGCACGAGGCAGGATAGCCTTTGCGACCGTCGATCTCGACCAGGCAAAGGCGACATGAACCGAATGCTTCCAGCATGTCTGTCGCACAAAGTTTAGGAATGCTGATGCCCGCCTGCGATGCAGCACGCATCACAGAAGTCCCTTCCGGCACGCTGATGTTGCGGCCGTCGATCTCCAGCACCACCATCTTGTCGGATTTGACTAGCGGTGTGCCGCGATCGATTTCGACGATGGACAGCATAGGGTCTTACCTCCTCAGGACGCCGCGCGCTGCGGCGTTCCCGCGAAATCTTCGGAAAAGTGATCGAGCGCGCTCAGTACCGGATACGGCGCCATGCCACCCAATGCGCAAAGCGAACCGGCAAGCATGGTCTGGCAGAGATCGCGCAGCAGCACTTCGTTACGCTCGCGCTCGGCGATACTGCCCGCGACCATGCGATCGATCACTTCGACACCGCGCGTGGAGCCGACGCGGCACGGCGTACACTTGCCGCACGATTCGATCGCGCAGAACTCCATCGCGAAGCGCGCCTGCGCCGCCATATCGACGGTGTCGTCGAATACCACCACGCCGCCGTGGCCTACCATGCCACTGATCGCGGCAAACGCTTCATAGTCGATGGGTGTATCGAGACGTGATACCGGAATATAAGCACCCAACGGGCCACCCACCTGCACAGCGCGCACAGGACGACCGCTTGCCGTGCCGCCGCCATAACCTTCAATCAGTTCGCGCAGCGTGACGCCGAAAGCGCGCTCGACCAGGCCTGGACGTTTGATATTGCCCGCCAGCTGTATCGGCAACGTACCGCGCGAACGGCCCGTACCGAAGTCGCGATAGAACGCGGCGCCGCGATCCAGAATGATCGGCACTGTGGCCAGCGTGATCACGTTATTGATGACGGTAGGCTTGCCGAACAAGCCTTGGATGGCCGGCAACGGCGGCTTGAATCGGACTTGGCCGCGCTTGCCTTCCAGGCTTTCCAGCAGCGAGGTCTCCTCGCCGCAAATGTACGCGCCGGCCGCCATGCGCACTTCGAGATGGAAGGTTTTGCCGCTGCCACCGAGGTTGTCGCCGAGATAACCGGCTGCTTGCGCTGCGCCGATCGCGGCTTCGAGCGCACGTTGGGCGTGCGGATATTCGACGCGCAGGTAGATATAACCGTGTGTGGCACCGACAGCGAGTCCAGCGATCGTCATGCCTTCAATCAGCACGAACGGATCGCCTTCCATGATCATGCGATCGGCGAACGTTCCCGAATCGCCTTCGTCAGCGTTGCAGACAATGTACTTTTGATCGGCGGACGCATCGAGACACGTCTTCCATTTGATGCCCGCGGGAAATGCAGCGCCACCGCGGCCACGCAAACCGGAATCGGCGACCGCCTGTACGATGGCGGCGGGCTCCATCTTCAAGGCCGCATCCAGTCCGCGATAGCCGCCATGCGCACGGTAATCATCGAGACTGCGGGGATCGACAATACCAACACGCACAAACGTCAGGCGCTGCTGGCTCTTCAGCCACGGAATGTCTTCGGTAGGACCTAGGGACAGCTTGTGTTTTCCCGCATGCAGTAAGTCGGCATCGAACAGACCTGCCACATCGTTTGCCTGCACCGGACCATAAGCGACCCGACCGTCGGGCGTTTCCACTTCGACCATCGGTTCAAGCCAGTACAACCCACGCGAGCCGTTGCGCACAACGCGCACATCGGCGTTGCGTTTTGCCGCCTCGGAAGCGATAGCCTTCGCCACGCCTTCCGCACCCAGCGAGAGCGCACTGGCATCACGCGGTACGTAGACCGTGATGCTCATGGCGCCTCCGACTGCAGCCATGCGTCGAAGCTTTCGGGTGTGACGCGGCCTTTCAATTCGTCATCGACCATGATTGCGGGTGAGCACGCGCAATTGCCCAGGCAGTACACCGGCTCAAGCGTCCAAGCGCCATCGTGAGTTGTTTCGTGAAAATCCACACCAAGACGCTGTTTGACATGCTGCTCGAGTTTCACCGCGCCCATCGACTGGCACGATTCCGCACGGCACAGATAAATCACGCGTTTGCCTGCGGGGCGTGTGCGGAAAAAATGATAGAACGAGACCACGCCATGCACGTCCGCACGCGAAAGATTCATTTCGCGGGCAATAAGCGGAATTGCATCGTCCGGCACATAACCGAGTTCGGATTGAATGCCATGCAGCACGGGCAGCAGCGCACCCGGCTGATCCTTCAGCCGGGTCGTTACGCCGAGTACCGCGTCGCGAACTTTCTCGTCGATCGGCGGCAACGACGACACGTTCTTGACGGATTTCATTCACTCAACCTCAGACACTCAGCTTCAGAACAAGGCGGCGGCTTTGCTGAGAGCAATCCAAACGCCAATCAGGAAGGGAATTCCGACCAGCGCCCACGCGATAACGCCAACCACGCCGAAGCTGCCACGTGCGGCATCTGCTGCGCTTGCCGTCACTTGAGGCGCTTCATGCTGCAGCGCGCGTTCGCGTGCAAGCTCCTCAGGTGTCATATGGTGCGCTTCCTTCACAGGCTTGACCAGCAAGTTGGCGATCAGCCCGATAAACAACAGACCCGCCAGGATGTACAAGGTTCGGTCGTAAACCAGGCTTTTCGCGACACCCGCATCAAGCTGCGCCTGACGCACGGCAGCGATCAGGAACGGTCCGGCAACGCCCGCCACCGACCACGCGGTGAGCAGGCGCCCATGAATGGCGCCGACCATTTGTGTACCGAAAATGTCCGCCAGGTAAGCGGGCACCGTGGCGAATCCGCCGCCGTACATCGACAGAATCACACACACCGCGATAACAAACATCGCAGCAAGCCCGAGGTGTCCCAGCGTTGGCAACGAGCAGTACAACGCGATGCCGAGCACGAAGAACACAAAGTACGTAACTTTGCGGCCGAGGTAGTCGGAACTGGACGCCCAGAAGATGCGCCCAAGGCTGTTGAACAGGCTGATCAAACCGACCAATCCGGCTGCCGATGCAGCAATCGCGGCTTTCTGCGCGACCGTTAGCGTGACGTCGGAAGAAAGGCCAAGCAGGCGGCCGCCAAATACATCCTGGAACATCGGGCTTGCCATCGAGATCACGCCAATGCCGGCGGTCACGTTCATGCACAGCACGATCCAGATCAACCAGAACTGCGGCGTTTTCCATGCCTCATTCACATGCACGTGATGCTGCGTAATCAGCTTGGACGATGCCGTCGGCGCATTCCAGCCAAGGGGTTTCCAGCCGTTGGGCGGCACGCGGAATCCGAACGCACCCAGCGACATCACGATGAAATACAGAACGCCCATGGCAATGAGCGTATGGGACACGCCAGGAACGTCGCCGCTGGCGAAATGGGACATCAAGGCGACCGCTATCGGTGCCCCGATCATCGCGCCGCCGCCGTAACCCATGATCGCGAAACCGGTCGCCAGACCGCGGCGATCGGGGAACCATTTGATCAGCGTCGAGACGGGCGTGATGTAACCCAAACCCTGCCCCACGCCGCCAAGAACACCGCAACCCAGGAAGGTAAGCCACAGCTGATGCATCGACACGCCGATGCCGCCGATCACCAGCCCACCGCCCCAACACAACGCCGCTATAAAGCCCGCTTTACGAGGCCCGGCGCGCTCCAGCCAACCGCCCCAGATCGCGGCTGAAATGCCGAGCATGGCGATAAAGGTTTCGAAAATATGAGTAACGGCGGGAACCGTCCAGTTGCACGACGTCGCGAACAACTGTCCGAAGAAACCGAGTGCTTCACAGCTTGGCGCACCCGGCACGAGCTTGCTCATCGGCAGCCAGAACACCGAAAAACCGTACGCCATGCCGATGCACAAATGGATGGCCAAAGCAGCAGGTGGCACAAGCCAACGATTGAAGCGCGGTCCTGCAATGGTGCGTTCCCTCGCCAACAATCCTGGCATCGATCCTCCGGACGCCGGTACAGCTTCAGGCACAACAGTCATGGACCTCTCCCCTTGAATGAGCACGGTACAACTGCAGCATCGCTACGGTGACGCGTATGACTGTAGCCTAAGCGCAGGGCAACCGCTTATGCGCAGGCAGGCAAGGTGTAGTGCTGCGCAACATGCTTTGCACATGCTGCGAATTGTCACAATTTCAGGGGGCGCCTACTCAGGGCGTGTTTCGAGCGGCAGGCGCAAAAAATCGCCGCAAATCGATTCGTGCAGCGCAATATGACAATGCTGAACTCCTCTCCCCGCAGGGAGAGGATGACGGCTTAACGCGAGGCGAGACGCGCCTGCACTTCGGCGTAAATACGCGCGCGCTTGGCGGTGAACCAACCAAGCATGCCATTGATCGGCAACGGCAAAAGACTGGCGATGCGCGATGCATCCGCCACGCGCTGAAGATGCGCCCGATGAAACTCGGCAAACGCTTCCGTGAGTGCCGGTGTGTGGAAAGGCACTTCCACGTATTCGTCCATCACCGCACCAAGCGTAGCGGCTGCACGACGCGCGATTTCGATGTTCGCCTGCACCACCGTGGAATCGCCGTAGGGCACCTTATGCGCCGCTTCGATCGCCTTGATCAGCTGACGAAATTCCGTGGCATGCAATGGACGGCACGAAATCGGCGCACGCGATCGCGCAATCAACCACGCCTGATCGTTACGCGACAAAGCGCCGGAATTGTTCGTGGCGATATCCATGGCATGGCTATACGTATACGCGTATTCGCCCATCAGTTCGATCGCGAGATCTTCGCGCACCATCGGCAACTCGCGGCGGATGCCGTCGCGGCCGTACCAACGAATGTATTCAGGCGTCACCTGCGTAAAGCTGCCACGCAAAGGACGCACGAACAGCTGTTCTTCGGCGTCGTTGGTCAAGGTCGGATGCACCGCCTTCATGCCTGCCGCACGCGCCGCGAGCACGCGATCCATCAATACTTCGGCCGTGACCAGCTCGTGGTGATAATCGGCAAACAGACTGTCGTCATCGACATTCGCGAAATACACGAAGCGAATATGCCGAATCACGCGCGCAGCGCGGCGCGCCCGCTTTGCTGGGTCACTCATACGATGTCTCCATGCACGTACACGATTGCTCGAGCTGACAGCGCCCGCCGCCGGGTGCACGATGCAGACATCGTGTGCTGACGGCAGATTCGTGAGTAAAGCATCTACTTCGCGGTCGGAGACCGTCGTTGGGTCGATAACGTTTTCATCATCGGTCGACCGCTTTGAACATTCTGGTTCACACACACCGACACCCTCAAAACTGCAAGCGTGCGCAGCGATATCCATCGCCGTTGGCAACGCATGAAGAACGCCTATCAATTCCGTGGCGAGAGCCAGTCCCACGCATTGAAGTGGTCCGCGTTGAGGCGGTGTGGCCGTCAGGTGGTAGCGCGTGGCGCAGCGCCTGACTGGCTGTCAGGTCAAGCCGCGCGCTGCCGCATGGCGGCCACACCGTCTCAACCCTACGGGCCGGAACTGTTTGCTCGCAGTGCTGCGTCATCACTCGGTTGTGTATCGACATACACGCCCTCGTTCTTCCTTGCCCTGCGAGCAAACAGTTCCGGCGCGGACTACTTCAATGCGTGGGACTGGCTCTTAAGAGCGCCTCGGCAGCGCGATGCAACTAAAGATTCGGCCACCCATGGCCACACGTGCCCTGGCGGCAGCGCAGAAAAACGCCACCGCGTTGCAGGCAACGCCGCGAATACATTCACTGTGATCGGACTACTGATGTTGCCGCAGTCCACAAGCTCCATGTCCGCACTCGGGACAGCCCGGATCAGTGCAACGTGCGCATGAACGCGCACACGAGATCCGCGAAAGACATCTGCTAGCTGTAGCTCAGTCCGGCGCGAATGCCGAGGGGGACATCATTCGCGGGACTGCTCCGCTTGATTCGGCGCGTTGCCAATTCGGCCAACGGGGGATCAAGCGCCTTGGGGAACGCGCATTATATCGATTAAATCTTCACAAACGTTAAATTCCTTACTTCCGACACATGTTTTTTAGAACAGAGTGTCGCAGCAACGCCTACGCAGGGCTGGCCTGGCGGTTCGGCGGTCCTTTTAGTTCCACCATGTTGCCTTGTGGATCAAACAGATAGATCGAGGGGCCCTCGCCTTTGGCACCGTAGCGACTGCCGACGTCGCCGACGTGGACGCCTTGCGCCTTGAGATACGCAAGGATGGTTTGCTCGTCGTAGTCATCCACGCTCAGACACAGGTGATCCATGTTGTGCCCGCTTGTACCCGGGCCTGCGCCGCCGTGACGGCCGAGTTTTCCGTCGATGCTCACCAGGTCGATCAGCGAATGGCCGGCGCGCAATTGCACGAGGCCAATTTCGTCTTGTCTGCGTTCGAGACTGCAACCTAAAACATCGCAGTAAAACGCGAGCATGATGGGCACGTTGTACACGCGCAGTACGACGTGATCGAGTTGTTCGATGCGAAAGGGTGGCTTGTTCATAACATTTCGCTTACGTCATTCCAGCTTTTTCTGGAAGGCGGAAACAGGCGGATTTTGGGGAAGCCCGAGGCTACTCCTCCCAGTCAGGAAACGGCAGTGCGCTGGGCTCCATACGAGGTATAATTAACCCCTTGATGTTCATGGTGGGAGAAGCGGGTAAACCCCGCTGCCGAAGGCGCAACGCCCGTAATCGCTCAGGCCCCATACCGCCGTGGACCAAGACTCTGGAGAGACCGGTTGAATCCGGCGCCGAAGGGGCACGAAGCAGCAACAACGCTTCCAAACTCTCAGGCAAAAGGACAGAGGGGCGCCTAGCGTGCGGCATGCACGCGTTTTCGGACGCCCCTTGCCATGAGCCAGAACAACTCCCCTTCGCTACGCGAACTCGAGCACCATCACGCCTTCATCGAGCGCCACATCGGCCCGAACGATGCCGAGATCGCGCAGATGCTGCACGTGATCGGCCACGATTCGCTCGAAGCGATGACCGACGCCATCGTGCCGGGTCAGATCAAATCCAAGCAGCCGCTCGCGCTGCCGGAAAGCATCACGGAAGAAGAAGCGCTGGCGAAAATTCGCACCATCGCGCGCAAGAACAAGGTGTTCAAGAACTACATCGGCCAGGGTTACTACGGTACGCTCACGCCGAACGTCATCCTGCGCAATATCCTGGAGAATCCCGCGTGGTACACGGCATACACGCCGTATCAGGCGGAGATCTCGCAAGGCCGCATGGAAGCGCTGATCAACTTCCAGACCATGGTCGCCGACCTTACCGGCATGGATATCTCCAACGCCTCGCTGCTGGATGAGGCCACCGCCGCAGGCGAAGCGATGACGCTGGCCAAGCGTTCGGCCAAATCCAAGTCCAACGTGTTCTTCGTCGCCAACGACGTGCATCCGCAGACGCTGGAAGTGCTGCATACGCGCGCTGACGGTATCGGCATCGAGCTGCATGTCGGTGATGCGGCGGACGCCATCAAGGTCGATAGCTTCGGTGTGCTGCTGCAATATCCGAACACCTTCGGCCAGATCCATGACTACAAGGCGGTAGCCGATGCAGTGCATGCGCGCGGCGGCATCGTCGCGGTCGCTACCGATCTGCTTGCGCTGACGCTGATTGCGTCGCCGGGTTCATGGGGTGCGGATATCGTCATCGGCAACAGCCAGCGTTTCGGCGTGCCGTTCGGCTTCGGCGGCCCGCACGCCGCTTATCTCGCTTGCCGCGACGCGTACAAGCGTTCGATGCCGGGTCGCCTGATCGGTGTATCGGTGGATGCGGAAGGCAAGCCTGCCTATCGCCTGACCCTGCAGACGCGCGAACAGCACATCCGTCGCGAGAAGGCCACGTCCAACATCTGCACGGCGCAGGTACTGCTCGCGGTGATGGCCAGCATGTACGCCGTCTACCACGGTCCGGAAGGACTGACGCGCATCGCGCGCCGCACGCATCGCCTCGCCGCCATTCTCGCCGCTGCATTGCGTAGCGCAGGCATGGAAGTGGGTCATGATTTCTTCGACACCTTGCATGTCACCAACGTCGACGCCGATGCGATTCACGCCAAGGCGGAGGGCCTCGGCATCAACCTGCGCCAGATCCATGGCCAGAGCGTGGGTATCAGCCTCGACGAAACCACCACACGCGCCGACGTGCTTGCACTCGCCAACCTGTTCAGCGCCGACATCGGCGATATCGACGAACTGGATGCAGCCACGCCCGATGCGTTGCCGACAGCTTTGCTGCGCAAGAGCACGTTCCTGCAGCACCCGGTATTCAACACGCATCACAGCGAACACGAACTGCTGCGCTACATGCGCTCGCTCGCCGACAAGGATCTGGCGATGGATCGCACCATGATTCCGCTCGGCAGCTGCACCATGAAGCTCAACGCCACCGCGGAAATGATTCCGGTGACATGGCCTGAATTCGGCGCCATCCATCCGCTGGCGCCGGTCGATCAGACGCAGGGTTACAAGCAGCTGATCGATGAACTGGAAGCCATGCTAGTGGAATGCACCGGCTACGACGCGGTGAGCCTGCAGCCGAACTCGGGCGCACAGGGCGAATACGCCGGCCTGCTCGCCATTCGCGAATATCACCGTTCGCGCGGCCAGGATCAGCGCGATATCTGCCTGATCCCCGAATCCGCCCATGGCACCAACCCCGCTTCCGCGCAGATGTGCGGCATGACGGTGGTGGTGACCAAGTGCGACAGCAACGGCAACGTCGATATCGACGACATCCGCGCCAAGGCTGAGAAGTACGCTGATCGCCTCGCTGCGTTGATGATCACCTACCCGTCTACGCACGGCGTATTCGAGGAAGACGTGGTGCGCATCTGCGAGATCGTGCATGAACACGGCGGCCAGGTTTACACCGATGGCGCCAACATGAATGCGCTCGTCGGCGTAGCCAAACCGGGCAAGTGGGGTTCGGACGTTTCGCATCTGAACCTGCACAAGACGTTCTGCATTCCGCACGGCGGCGGCGGCCCGGGCGTGGGTCCGTGTGCGGTGAAGTCGCATCTTGCACCGTTCCTTCCGCGCACGCTCGGCGGCGAAGGCAAGGTCGGCATGGTGAGCGCTGCGAGCTTCGGCAGCGCCAGCATCCTGCCAATTTCGTGGATGTACATCACGATGATGGGTCAGCAGGGTCTGCGCAAAGCGACACAGGTGGCGCTGCTCAATGCCAACTACATCGCCAAGCGCCTGGCACCGCATTACGAAACGCTTTACACCGGTCGTAACGGTTTGGTCGCGCACGAATGCATTCTCGATCTGCGCCCGATCAAGGACAGCACCGGTATCAGTGCCGAAGACGTGGCAAAGCGCCTGATCGACTTCGGCTTCCACGCACCGACGCTGAGCTTCCCGGTGGCGGGCACGCTGATGGTCGAGCCGACCGAAAGCGAATCGCAGCACGAACTGGATCGCTTCATCGACGCGATGATCCAGATTCGCGACGAAATCCGCGCCATCGAAGACGGCCGTCTGGATCGCGAAGACAACCCGCTCAAGAACGCACCGCACACTGCCACCATGGTCACCGGCACGGAGTGGACGCACGCCTACCCGCGCGAACTGGCCGCCTTCCCGCTGGCAAGCCTGCGCTTGCAGAAATACTGGTCGCCCGTCGCACGCGTGGACAATGTCTACGGCGACAAGAATGTCATGTGCGCCTGCATTCCGATTGACGCGTACAAGGAAGAAGCCGAGGTATAAGCCCTCTTCTTCAACCCGTAACCAGAAAGACCCCGCTTTGGCGGGGTCTTTTTTTGAACGCTCCTCGCCGATCCGCTATAGAAATCCGTGGAGCGGCGACTAAACTGCAGCAGACAACCCAGTGAGGAACCCATCGTGACCACCACGATTCAGCAGCCGGTTGTTGCAAAGCTCACGCATGCGGCAATTTTTCTCGTCGTAACGCTTAAGCCCGAACCCGAGCACCGCGCGACCGTGCGTAAGCTGTGCGGCGATCTTTCCGGGCTACTGCGCGCCGTTGGATTCCGCGATCTCGAAAGCCGTCTGTCGTGCATCATGGCCTTCGGTTCCTATGCATGGGATCGCTTGTTCGGGCAACCACGCCCTAAAGACCTACACCCGTTTCGCGAAATCAAAGGCGTGCACCATGCCGTCGCCACGCCGGGCGACATCCTGTTCCACATTCGCTCCACGCGCATGGACATGTGCTTCGAAATGGCGAGATACATCGTCTCCCGCCTCGGCGACGCCGTCGCCGAATCCGATGAAGTGCACGGCTTCAATTATTTCGACGACCGCGATTTGATCGGCTTTGTCGACGGCACCGAGAATCCGACGGATCAGGCCGCCGTCGAGGCCGCCATTATCGGCAGTGAAGATCCAGCCTTTACCGGCGGCAGCTACGTGATCGTGCAGAAGTACCTGCACAATTTGCCCGCGTGGAATGCCGTACCTGTCGAGCAGCAGGAAAAGATCATCGGCCGAACCAAACTCGAGGATATCGAGCTGGACGATGACGTGAAACCAAGTTACGCGCACAACGCGTTGACGACCATCGTGGAAAACGGCGAAGAGCTGGACATCGTGCGTGACAACATGCCGTTCGGCGATGCAAGCAAAGGCGAATTCGGCACCTACTTCATCGGCTATGCGCGATCCCCGCATCGCATCGAGCAAATGCTCAACAACATGTTCGTCGGCCGTCCGCCTGGCAACTACGACCGATTGCTGGATTTCAGCAAAGCCGTCACCGGCTCGCTGTATTTCGTGCCGACGGCATCCTTCCTGGACGATGTCGCGGCCGACGGCTGATAAGTCATGCAGCCTCTCCCGTTACGAGAGAGGCTGCATGCATGGCATCAACCGTTCTTCTTCAACCACGCATCGATAGCTGGCAGGCGCTGATTGCGCACGCCGATGCGGTATTGAATGTTCGCAATCGCGGTATTCACATTGCGGCGCGCCGACGCGGCGATATGTGCGTTGGCGAAATCGGTCAGCTTGCCGACCATGGCCGGATCGAGCGACATGCGTGCCACGCGCGGGTAGTACTGGCTGAGTGATGGGCCGTCCACCAGCTTTTCCACCTGCTCACGATGTGCGACGACGAAATCGAAAGCCATATCCGGATGCAGCCGCGAAACGGTGTCGATCATGTTGGCGCTGGTGGTGGCACCCGGTTCGTCAGTCACCGACAGGTCCAGCGCACGTTTGGCCAGCGCCTCGTCTTCCGACGATGCGAGCATGTCGTAGAGACCGGCCTTGATCAGCGGGGTCTTTTCAGCCTGTGCTTGTTTGTGCAGCTGATCCCACGTTGCCGCATCGGCATGCGTGGCAACGACAGCGTAGATCGTCTTGCGCAGTGCAGCCGGAATGGCTTTCGGATCGGTCGACTGCGCGGCGTAGCGACGACGTGCTTCGTTGACCACGTTCTGATCGTCCAGCGATGCGAGCACCTGGATCAACTGCTGACGCAGGTTGGTCACCAAGGTCGGTTCGTCGGGTTTGGCTTCCCAACCGATGCGCGTGAGTTCCGGCTCAAGCCGTGCAATGGCAAAACTGCGGAGCTGTTGCTGACGTGCACCCGTGTCGCGGTAGTAGCTATCGAAGCTGCTCAGCAGTTCGGCCATCGTCGCCCACAATGCCGGGTTGCTGTCGTCGGGCGCGGCCTTGATCAGGTCCATCACCAGCGATGCCGGTTCGTTGCCGGCCATGCCTAGCGCGTAGGTGTCTTCCATCAAACCGATCTGATCGATCGGCTGCATTTTTGCGTAATCCGCGCTGAGCGCCGCGAAGGCAGCGGGCGTGTAGAGCGTGCGGTAATAACCAGCCTGCCCCGCGTTGACGACAACCGGACCGCAACCCGGCACGACCAGCGATGCGTGACCGTCGACGATGGTGCTGACCGTCTTGCCGCCGATTGTTTCGGCGATAACGGGCACATGCCAATGCAACGGCGTCTTGTTCGGGCGGTCGCGCGTGAATTCACCTTGTGTCAGCACCAGCGTGGTGCTGCCGTTCTTGCACGTTTCCGAGGTCACGCGGATCAGCGGAATGCCCGGCTGCAGCGTGAAGTCGTGCGCAATCGTGGTCACCGGCTTATTGGTGACGGTTTCCATAGCGCGCCACAAATCGTCGGAGACGGTGTTGCTGTACGCGTGATCCTTGATGTAACGGCGCACGCCATCGCGCCACGTATCCGCACCGATGTAATTCTCGAGCATGCGAATCACCGATTCGCCCTTGGAATAGGTGATGGCGTCGAAAGCCTGATTGGCCTGCTCCACCGTTTCGATACGCTGCACGATGGGATGCGACGTCGCGACGGAATCGAGTGCCATGGCCGACTCGCGAATGCCTACCGTATCCAGCTCGGCGTGCCATTCCGGATGCAGCTTCTCGGTGGTACGCGTCGCCATCCATGAGGCGAAGCCTTCGTTGAGCCACAGATCGTCCCACCAGCGCATGGTGACCAGATCGCCGAACCACTGGTGCGCCATTTCATGCGCTTCGACGCCGAAGACTTCTTCCTTGTCGCCCTGTGTGGAGATCGAAGGATCGAGCAGCATCACGTATTCGAAGGTGAAGATGGCGCCCCAGTTTTCCATCGCGCCGAAGAACTGGCTGGTGCCGGGAGCGGCGACGTTGTCCAGCTTGGGCAGCGGATACGGCGTGCCGAAGTAATCGTTGTATTCGTGTAGCACGGCCTTGGCCGAATCCAGTGCGAAACCTGCCTGCGACGAGACACCCTTCTGCGTGACGACACCTATCTCGGTGCCATCCGATGTGGTGGTCGCGCGATCGAATTCACCAGCGCCGAAGAACAGCAGATAGGTCGACATCTTCGGCGATTGCTGGAATTGCACGCGTGTCATGCCGTTGCCAAGGTCCGACTTCTGCGCGGCCGGCATGTTGCTGACGGCCATGTCGTCGGATGGAACGATGGCGGTCAAGCTGAAGGTGGCTTTGTAAGCGGGCTCATCCCACGACGGAATGAAACGGCGCGCATCGGAGTTTTCAAACTGCGTGTACAGCGCGTGCTTCTTGCCGGCCTTGGTGTCGTAGTCGAGCACGAACAAACCCACCGGCTGCGTGCCGATCTTGCCGCTGTAATTCATCGACAATGTGTAGCTGCCGACCGGGAGCGGTTTCGCAAACGTAAACGTGGCGGTTTGTGCCTTGTCGTCGACGGAAACTTTCGGCGCCGGAAAGGTTGCCTGACCGGCTACCGGCGACAGACTCACTGACGCGAACGTCAAGTCGATGGCATTCAGCGTGATGCTCGCCGTCGGTTTGATCACGTCGATCGCGACCGCGACCTTGCCGTCAAACGTGAGCGAATCAGCGTGAGGCGTCACGTTAACGTCGTAATGCGTAGGCCGCACATTGCGCGGCAACTGCGTGGTGCCGATGACTTCGGCAGACGTTGCAGCCGACGGTGCGGCAGCAATGCCACTCATCGACGCACCGGCCAAGGCCAGCGCGATAGCGGAAAAAAGAATACGACGCATGACATCCTCTCGAATCGATTGACCGGCTGCACCGGTCGATAAGCGAGCAACCCCTCCCCTCGGGTCAATCGACTGCTCGCCCTGTCTGCTGCGCAATGCACAGATGCGGCATGGTGCTATGAGCGATGAGTGGGCAGATACCGCCGGAAGTCATGACTATGGTCATGGTTCGCTGAAAAATTCGCGCTTTTCGATAGGTGACTGCAAAAAGAAAGGCCCCGCATGCGGGGCCCTTCTCGATCGGTCGAAACGGGGCGTCAGTTCGCACCGCTCGATGGCTTGCCCGGTGCGGGCACTTGCTCGACAGGCCCCACGGTCACGTGACCGGTCCAACCGTCGAACACATTCACGGAGGCCTTGTCGATCGTCTCGGTGTACATCATCACCGGTTGGCACGGGCGCTGCGGCCCGGAGAGCTGATCGGTGACACCTTCCATGCAGTACATCTGGCCTGGCGGCGTGTCCTGCCGCGCCAGCATGGCCATGCCGTCCTGATAGCGCTTCTCTGCGCGCACGGCCGCCGTGGCATCACCATAAACGGGGCGCATCTTCGCGAGCAAATCATCCGCCGCCCTGCGTTCGGCCATCGTCGAGGCCTTGTAGACCTGATCGTAGGAAGCCTTGAAGCGGGAATCCGGACGCTCCGACGCGAGCGTTAACCACGCCAGCGCCAGTGCTCGATTGCGCGGTTGCTGATCGCCGTTCAACGCCATCACACCCAGCACGAACTGCGCGGGTTTGCTGGCCCAACTGGCAGCCGTCGTAAAGAATCGCTGCGAATCGCTGTAGTTGTGCTGGCCGTAGGTCAGCGTGCCGAGGCAGTAGTAGTAATCGCCCGGTAGAAAACGTTCCTCGCCGATGATGCATTCGGACTTCGCGAGATCCTTGTCGGTGGGCACCGAACTGCTGCTAGCGGGCGCGGAATCCTGCGCGTAGGCAGCTCCGGTCAGCGACGCTGCAACGAAAGGCACGGCAAAGCACAACGACCCAATGGTCTTCCTGAGTAATGGGGACATGAGGCACTCCATGTGACGGGGTTGGGGGTAGAACACCATCCATTTTAACGGGGAAGTGGGCGCCTGGATGACACGCCTGTGGTAGCTGAATTACATCAAACTGCGTCAATATCTGATCGACTAGTGCCAAGTGGCATGCGACCCGCCCCTCGCGCGGCACACCTTCGAACGGACCGGACCACGATGACGACAATCGAAAGCAAGATGGACTTGGATGGCGCTACGTACAAAACGCTATTGGAATCCACCCGCGCCATTCCCTGGAAGATCGATTGGGACACCATGCAGTTCGCCTACATCGGTCCGCAGATCGAAGAGCTGCTGGGTTGGGATCAATCGAGCTGGGCCACCGTACAAGATTGGGCCGAGCGCATTCATCCGGAAGATCGCGACTGGGCCGTCAATTTTTGTGTCGCGCAATCGAAGGCCGGCATCGATCACGAAGCGGACTATCGCGCACTCAACAAGAACGGCGACTTCGTCTGGATTCGCGACGTGGTGCACGTGGTGCGCAAGGACAACGGCGACGTGGACTCGCTCGTCGGATTCATGTTCGACATCAGCGAACGCAAGCGCACGGAAGAGCAGCTCGCCGCGCTGCGCCGCGAACTCGAAGAACTGTCCTTCAAGGACGGCCTGACCGGCGTCGCCAATCGCCGCCGCTTCGACGTGGTCATGGAGACCGAATGGAGCAACGCATGCCGCAACAAGCAGCCGTTGTCGGTACTGATGCTGGATATCGATTGCTTCAAGCAATACAACGACCACTACGGCCACCTGGAAGGCGACCAATGCCTGAAACGCGTCGCCAAGCTTCTCACCGTTGCGGCGAAGCGCCCGCGTGATTTCGTCGCCCGTTTTGGCGGCGAAGAATTCATCCTCATCCTGCCGGATACCAACCAAAGCGAAGCCTACAAAATCGCTTCCCACTGCCGCGAACTGATCGCCAGCGAGCATATTCCGCACAAGGGTTCGGACGTCGGCAAATATCTGACGGTAAGCATCGGCCTCAACACCGCGACGCCCGAATGCAGCGATGAAGTGATCCCGTTTATTGAAACGATCGACAAACGGATGTATCAGGCAAAGCAACGCGGAAGAAATACGATCGTCAGCGATTGACGTCACGCATTACGAATATTCGGCAGGGATGCCCTCAACTCCGAAAGCAATCAGGCTTTGGTTTTCTCGTCGGAAACCTTGATGAAGCCATCGCGCATGCGACGCAGCAGGCTTTGCAGCAATTGCAATTCATCTGGCGAGAGGCCGGCGAGTACCTTCTCCAGCCTTTGCGCATTTAATTCCAACGCGCTGGCAATGATGCTCTTGCCCTTCTCCGTCAGCGTCGCGAGCAATCGGCGCCTATCGTTCTCGTCGCCGATCGATTGCACCAGACCTTCTTGTTCAAGCGAAAACATCAGTGCAGACACCGTTGCGCGCTTGACCTGCAAAGCCGCAATGATTTCCTGGTGCGGAACGTAGCGGTCCCCCGCGGCCCAAAGCAACGCAAGCGTCTGAAATCGCGAAGGCGAACCTGCGGTGCCTTCCAGCCATTCGTTCAACACGTTGTTGATCTGCTGACTCACCGATCTGAGGGTGAAGACCGTTTCCAGGCGCTGGGCGGCGGCCAGCGGAAACCGGCGCAGATAGGCCTCGCGCATATAGGAGGTCGGAAAGCTCTGTTCGCTGGCTAAGGCGTCGTCGGCCAAGGGATTTTCTCTCGCTGAAACTATCTATGACTGGATTGTATGGTACATGACAATCCCTCATCGGAACACGCGATCTAATAAAAACAATTACCTATAAATTAATATGCCAACAAACAGTCTACCTATTGACTAATTTATCGAGCGTCGTTATTGTCTGCCTCCAGACAAATCTCGAGGTGCGGACCGCGTGGCGCGGGCACGGCCTACGGGAGAAGGCATGAAACATGTCCCATACCGAGTTACAGGAAGGATCCGCAGCCCAACGGCTGCTGAGGCCGATGCCACGCAAAACCTCATTGGCGCTACCAAAGGCTAATGGCGCGCCAACGGCGCGGCTTGCCATCATGGCTGGCCGCGACGCCTCTGCCGGCAACGCTTGCACGGATGGTCCCTACCGCCACCGTTGCCCCCTGACGCTTCAACCAGCGCAGAGAGCACAGATGACCACCCCCTCAAACGCATGTCAGGCAACGGTTCGCCGTTTTTTTAATTATTTATCTGACTAGTCAGATATTTGATTGCCAAACGTCGCTTTGACACCCACATCGCCGCACTGGACCCCACCATGAGCGCATCCACTTCCTCCGCAGCACCCGCACCTCTAACAGGTATGCGGTTTGCCATCGGCGCATTCGCCGTTGCACTCGCCACGTTCATGAACGTGCTCGACTCCTCCATCGCCAACGTCGCCATTCCCACGCTGTCTGGCGATCTTGGCGTGTCGGTCGACGAAGGAACATGGGTGATCACCGTGTTCTCCGCTGCCAACGCAGTGGCGATTCCACTCACCGGTTGGCTCACCCAGCGCATCGGTCAGGTCAAACTGTTCGTTGCTGCGATTTTGCTGTTTACGATTTCGTCTGCGTTATGCGGCTTGGCCCCCAATCTCTCGGTGTTGCTATTGGCACGCGTACTACAAGGCGTGTCGGCCGGTCCACTGATCCCGTTGTCGCAAGCGCTGTTGCTCACAACCTTTCCAAAAGAGAAAAGCGGTAGCGCTTTATCGCTGTGGGCGATGACGGCAACGGTCGGCCCGATCGTCGGCCCGGCTTTGGGCGGCTGGATCACCGATCGGTACAGCTGGTCGTGGATTTTCTATATCAACGTACCGGTCGGCATTTTCGCCGGTGCCGCCGTGTGGATGATTTATCGCGACCGTGAAACGCCTACGCATCGTTTGCCAATCGACACAGTTGGATTGCTCGCGCTGATCGGCTGGGTGGCTGCGCTGCAAGTCATGCTCGACAAGGGCAAGGATCTGGACTGGTTCAACTCGCCGGTCATTTGTGCGCTCGGCATATTTGCACTGATCGGGCTTGCGTTCTTCGTGATCTGGGAGCTGACCGAAGAGAAGCCGATCGTCGACCTGCGACTGTTCGCCGGACGCAACTTTCTCGGCGGCACCGTAGCGATCTCGGTCGCGTACGCCATCTTCTTCGCGAACCTGGTGCTGCTGCCGCAGTGGATTCAGGAGTATCTCGGTTATCGCGCGGTCGATGCCGGCATGGTGACCGCGCCGCTCGGTATTTTTGCCGTCGTCCTTGCGCCGATGATGGGCAAGCTGATGATGAAGACCGATGTGCGCATATTGGCGACGATGGCCTTCGCCGGATTCTCCGGTGTGTTCTTCATGCGCTCGCTGTATACCACGCAGATCGATCAATACACGTTGATCCTGCCAACACTGCTGCAGGGTATTCCGACTGCCCTCTTCTTTGTGCCTCTGACGGCCATCATTTTGTCGGGACTGCCGCCGGAGAAGATCCCATCTGCCGCGGGCCTCTCGAACTTCGTGCGCGTATTTGCGGGTGCCGTTGGAACGTCGCTGCTGGCCACCGGCTGGAACAACCGCACGATCCTGCATCACTCGCAGCTGACAGAACAGGCCAACAGCTACAACTCGATCTTTACCGAGTCGGTCGCACAAGCGCAGTCGACGCTGCAGATCGGTGCATCCAATGCATTGGCCTTCATCGAGAACGGATTGAACGCGCAAGCGGCGATGCTCGGTCTCAACGACATCTTCTGGCTGTCCGCGATCATCTTCATCGTGATCATTCCACTGATATGGGTCACGCATCCCAGCAAGGATGCAGCCGCTGAAGCGGCGACGGCTGGCGGCCACTGATCAATCGCCGATACGACCGAACACTCCCTATCCGATTGCCGCACGACGCATACAACAGCTTCGAGGACTTCGACGTGGAACATTACACAAAAAAAACTTTTCCGACGACGCAAAGCATCGGCTTCATGTTGACGAAAGCACGCAACATGGTGCTTGCAGACATGGATGCTGCGTTGGAGCCGCTCGACATTACCAGCCAGCAGATGGGCATCATTCTGTGGCTTAGCCGCGGTGTTGCTGCCACGCCCTTTGAAATGTCCAGGCACCTCAGCATCGACACCGGCCTGATGACCCGCATGCTGAACAAGCTGGAAGCAAAGGGATTGCTGAAGCGTACGCGCAGCAACACCGATCGCCGCGTCGTCGATCTGAAGCTGACGCGCAAAGGCGAGGCCATTGCCGCAAACATTCCAGACATGGCGCTGCCCGTGCTGAACGAGCGCGTGAGGAACTTCAGCAAAACCGAATTCAAAGAACTGCTGCGTCTGCTCGGCAAGTTCATCGACGCCGATACCCAACGCTAACGCTCTTACATCCGAAGCGCTTGCGCGCTTCATCCCATAACCCCTACCCACATACCGAGACCAAGACTATGCGTGTTCATCTCATTGCGGCAGCGGTCGGAATGACCCTCGCACTGGCAGCATGTGCCAGCAGCGGCGGCCTGCATCCGGACGGCGCGCCTATCAACCCCGACTCTCTCGCGGTAACGCGTACGCTTGCAAACGTACAGGTGTCGCCTGCTGCATGGCCCCAGGCCGATTGGTGGACATCATTGGGCGACAGTCAGCTCAATGCACTGATTGCCGAAGCCCTGCACGACAACCCGAGCCTCGCCGAAGCCGATGCGCGCGCGCGCCAGGCGCAAGCCGAAGCCTCGGAAGCCGACGCCGACCGCAAACCGGAAGTCAACGCCGGCGGCAGTGTTTCCGAAGTGCGCCTGCCGACGACGCTGCCGCCCATCGGCAAAGGCCATAACGGTGCGGCCAAGTATGTCGACGTCAGTTTCAAATGGGACCTCGATCTTTGGGGCGGTCAACGTGCCACATGGGAAGCAGCGCTGGGCCAGCAGCGCGCTGCAGAAGTCGACGCACACGCGGCACGTATCGAACTCTCCACGAACGTCGCCCGCGCCTATGTGCAGCTCGGCTACGCCTATGCACAGCAGGATGTCGCAACGGCGGAGCTGTCGCGTGCGACGGACGTGCAAAAGCTGACGCGGCAACGCGTTGCCGCAGGCATCGATAGTCAAGTGCAGCTCAAGCAGAGCGATTCGGAAGTCGCCAGTGCACAGGGTCAAAAGGCACAAGCGGATCGTGCGATCGATGCAGCGCGCTCCGCACTATCCGTGCTGCTGGGCAAAGGTCCGGATCGCGGCCTGACGATCGCTCGCCCGCAGCTGTTGCCGCCGGGTGCGCTGAGCATTCCAACCAATCTGCCGATGGATCTGCTCGGACATCGCGCCGACCTCGTCGCTGCGCGCTGGCGCGTAGAAGCCGCCGATAAAAACATCGACGCAGCCAAGACGCAGTTCCTTCCCAACGTCGACATCTCCGCGATGGCAGGTTTGATCGCGCTTGGTGGCGGCAATCTCTTCACGGCGAAATCCCGCTTCTATCAAGCGGGCCCGGCGATCAGCCTGCCTATCTTCGATGGTGGTCGCCGCCGTGCGAATTTGAACGGGCAGGACGCGCAATACGATCTCGCCGTGGCGCAGTACAACGACACGCTTGTGCGTGCCGTCAACGAAGTGTGCGACGACAACGACGCACTGACCTCGTTGCAGGTGCAGATCGACGCGCAACAGCGCGCCGTCGACGCCGCCAACGATGCGTGGACGCTCGCCGAACAACGCTACAAGGCCGGCATCGGCAGTTATCTCGAAGCACTCAGCGTGCGCCAGGAACTGCTGGTTGCCCAAAATCGCATGGCGACATTGCATGCCGAACAAACCGACTACTCGGTGCAAATCATTCAGGCGCTCGGCGGCGGTTATAGCCCAAGCCAGCCCGCTCCTAACGTGTCGGCCGTCGCTGCCGACGCGAACTCTTCTTCCCTTATTCACCATCGTTCTTGAGGCAGCCATCATGTCTACTCAACCCTCCTCGGCTACCAACGAAGCCGTGCAACCCCAAAAAAAAGGCCGCAGCCTCATGCTGCGCATCCTTGGTGCCGTCATCCTCGTCGGCGCTATCGTTTTTGGCATCTGGTACTTTCTGGAAAGCCGCTGGTACGAAAGCACGGACGACGCTTACGTCAACGGCAACGTCGTGCAGATCACACCGCAGATTACAGGCACCGTCGTCAGCATCGGCGCCGATGACGGCGACTTCGTCAAGAAGGGCGACGTGTTGGTGACGCTTGATAAGTCGGACGCGGATGTGGCCCTGCAGAATGCCGCTGCAAACCTCGCAGCTACCGTGCGCCGGGTGCGCGGTCTGTACAGCACCGTGTCAGGCGCGCAGGCCGACGTGGCGGTACGCCAGGTCGCATTGCAGAAAGCGAAGGCCGACTACAACCGTCGCGTTACCTTGGCCAGCTCAGGCGCCATCTCAGCGGAAGAACTCTCACATGCATTGGATGCACTGACTGCCGCCGAAAGCTCACTCACAACAGCCCAGCAGCAGCTGCAGACCAATAAGGTATTGGTGGATGACACCATCGTGACGTCGCATCCCGATGTCAAAGCCGCTGCCGCTCAATACCGTGCCGCCTACCTCACGGAGGTTCGTACGACCATGGTCGCACCCGTCACCGGCTATGTCGCCAAGCGCACCGTGCAGGTTGGTCAACGCGTGCAACCGGGTGCCGCGTTGATGGCCGTGGTACCGCTACATGACGTATGGATCGATGCCAACTTCAAAGAGACGCAGCTCACTCACATGCGCATCGGCCAACCGGTGGAAGTGACCTCCGACGTCTATGGCCACAAGGTCAAATACGACGGCAAGGTGTTGGAGCTTGGCGTAGGAACAGGCGGCGCGTTCGCGCTACTGCCTGCGCAAAATGCGACCGGCAACTGGATCAAGATCGTGCAGCGCATTCCCGTGCGCGTGGTGTTCACCGATCCTCAGCAGCTGGATCAACATCCGCTACGCATTGGCATGTCGATGGATACGACCGTGAACCTGCACGACGATAACGGTCTGATGCTTGCCCAGAACGTACCGACGCAGGCTGCTTTCAGCACGGATGTTTTCCAGCAACAGTTGGCGAACGCGGACGAACTGGTCGCTCAGATCATTCACAAAAACATGGCTGGCGAAGTGAAGTAAGTACGCCCACATGGCGACCATATGGTCGACGGCGCATCGATGATTCGACTGACGTGTGAGTGAACCCCACGTCAGCCGAACCATGAACAACCACAAGACACGCCTCTCATCAGCGCCCTCGCTGCGGAGTAGATATGAACAAACACGCAAGGCACGACTCTTTGGAACAAGTAGCGCATGCACCGCTCACAAAACATAAGTTGACGACCGTTGGCGTACAAACGGCAACAGGAACCATCTACAAAGTGGCGGACGTCGCCAGAACATTGAAATACACGATGCATGTCATGGAACAGTTGGTGCAACTTGCTTCAGGAGCAAACGAGCATCTGACGCTTCTGCATTGGCTCGTTCTCGCTCGCCTTTCAAGTGCATCGACATGCAAGCAGATGGAACTCAAATCCGACACGAAGATTGCCGCCGCCTATTTGACGAGATTGCTTGACGATCTCGTGCGAGATGGCCTGGTACGCCGGCATCGCTCGTCGTCGGACCGCCGGCAAATCCTGCTCGCGCTGACGGAACGCGGGAAGAGCGCGACGCGGAAACTATTGACCACGTTGAACGAGATCGCTCAACCATCTCAACTCAACGCCATCGAACATCTGGGCGCTTCGCTAGAAAGCTTTGTATCGCTCGCGGCGGGAGAAGGATGGTTCGGAATTGGGGCGTAGCCCTTGCGTAAGACACGCCCGAATACCCGGCTAACTTAGATTGCCGATGCAGACATCAAGAGCGACTCGACTATTTGGCGTTCTTCTTCTTTTCCTGCTTGGCCGCCTTTTTCTCTTTCATGGTCTTGGCCGGCTTTTTCTTGTCGTTCTTTTTTGAATCCATACCTTTGCTCATTTCGCCCTCTCCATCATGGTTGCTATCGTTATCGCTTACTTTAAGCCACCACCGGTGCTTGCGCCTGCGTGGCTGCCTGCAGCCGCAAGACTACGCCGACCCGTGAATCCATGAAACAACTCCGGCATGGTTTCTTGGGAGAGGAAACGCGTAGCATGTGCTTCTTAGCCTGTTTTCGATGCTCGCAGAGACCTGAGCCATGAGCCATGTCGTTTCTGTCAATGTCGGCCTTCCAGCAGAAGTGCAATGGCGGGGCAAGATCGTGCGCACGGCCATCTGGAAGCGGCCGGTGAACGGGCGCGTGATGGCGCGGCGGCTGAATCTCGACGGCGATGCTCAAGGGGACCGCCAAGGCCACGGTGGCTTGCATCGCGCCGTCATGGTCTATCAGGTCGCGTCCTACCAGTACTGGGAACAGATTCTGCATCGGCAGCTAACCGAATACGGCATGTTCGGAGAAAATCTGACGGTCGATGGGCTTCCTGACGACCAGGTGTGCATCGGCGACAGATATCGCATTGGCAGCGCGCTGTTTGAAGTGTCGGCGCCGCGTGTCACCTGCTATCGCGTCGGCATACGGATGGACGAACCACGCATGCCTGCGTTGCTCGTCTCACATCGGAAACCCGGGTTTTATTTTCGAGTCATCGAAGAGGGAGAGATCGGCGCGGGCGACGAAATCATTCGCGTCGTGCAGGGGCGCGAAGCGATCACCGTCGCCGAAGTCGATGCGTTGCTCTATTTGCCGAATCATCCCGAAGATCGCGTCCGAAGCGCTGCCAACGAACCGGCACTTAGTCCTGGATGGAAGCGCTCCTTCGATGCCTTGCTGGCGAACACATCGGGATTGCCCGGCAACGCAGGTCTCGGGCCTGTGCTCCCCGCGGTGGCGTGGCCCGGTTTTCGTGCGCTTAAAGTGGTCAGCGTCATCAAGGAGAGCGATGCCGTGACGTCGCTGCTTCTGGCCGCGAATGAACCGCCTTCCCTCGCCCCTCCTGCCGCCGGATCATTTGTGGTGCTACGTCTTCCGGGTGCGTCTGCAAGCGGTACGGTGACGCGTAGCTATTCCATCTCCAATATCGGCGAAGGTGGCGTGTATCGCGTCAGCGTGAAGCTTGGTTCCGGTGATGGGAGCCAATACATACACGATAGTGTTCACGCGGGCGACCTTATCGAAGTCAGCGCACCGCGCGGAACATTCAATCTACGCAGTGATAAAGCGCCGGTGGTTTTCTTGAGCGCAGGCATTGGCATCACGCCGGTACTGAGCATGCTTCATCAGCTGGTGTCGGATGGAACCGCCGCCGATCGCGACGTGTATTGGATTCATGGCGCGCGCAACGGTGCCGAGCAACCCTTTGCTTCGGAAGTACACCATCTGCTCGATGCATTGCCCCATGCGCATGCGCTTGTCGCCTACAGCCAGCCTCGCGCGGAGGATCGACAAGGGCGCGACTTCGATGCCGCAGAACGTATCAGTGCGGCGACGATCCAACGGCTGGGTGCGCCAACCACAGCGCAGTTCTATCTGTGCGGGCCACCGAGCTTCATGTCAGGCCTCATCACTGGCCTGAAGGGCATTGGCGTGGCGAGCGCGAATATCCATACGGAAACCTTCGGCAGCGAAGGATCGATAACGCCGGGTATTGCTGCGGTCTCTGCCCGGAGTCCGCATCCGCCGGAGGGTGTTCAAGGCGATGGACCAACGGTCTCATTCAGTCGAAGCGGTCTGGCCGTCCGTTGGTCCGACACATTCCAAAGCCTGCTGGAGTTCGCCGAGGCCTGCGATGTTCCCGTCCGATGGGCATGCCGCACTGGCGTATGTCATACCTGTGAGACCGCACTCATCGGCGGCCGGATTCTTTACGACCCCGAGCCCATCGATGCACCCGTAAACGGCAACGTGCTCATATGCTGCGCGCGCCCCACCACCGATATCGAGCTTGATCTCTAGCGTCTCAGCAAGGGCGTCGGCTTACCGTTTCAAATCGCCCGTTACCAAGCCAGGGTCTCGCCCTGATAGTTCAGATAGTGCAAACCACCGTTGCCAGTCTGCCCTTCCACTACATCAACCACACGCGGAATGCTTTCGTCGACGCCCAGCGTCGCCTCCGGACCACCCATATCGGTGCGCACCCAACCGGGCGCTATCAACAGATACGTGCGCGCATCCGTGGCATGCCGCGCGACAAAGCTCCGCAGCAGCGTGTTGAGCGATGCCTTGCTGGCACGATAGGTTTCCCAACCGCCATTGGTGTTGTTGGCAACGCTGCCGAGACCTGAAGACATCACCGCGATGGTGCCTTTGACCTGCACCAGATCGTGAAACGTCTCGATAAAACGAAGTGGACTCAGCGCATTGTTGATCATCACCTGCACGAATTCATCCGTACTAACTTCACCGATAGGTGTGCCCGGATTGGGGGCGATGCCTGCATTGACGAACAAGATATCCAACGAACGTTGACGCAGGCGCGTATGCAAAGCCTGCACCTGTTCGGTCTCATTGATATCTACCGTCTCGATCTCCAATCGCCCCTTATGCTCGGCCAGCAGCGCATGCAACCCGGTATGCGCCGTGCCGCGCACCGTCGCAATGACGTGCCATCCGCGCACGAGGTATTCCTGCGCTAGTGCGAGGCCTAAGCCACGCGATGCGCCAACGATCAAGACGGTACGTGTTGCGGGATGGCTCATCGTTTTCTCTCATGACATGGCGATGGGATGCAGCACGGCCGCATTTCATATCCGCCTTGAGCGGCGGCCTTAACGGTCACAAGGTGAGGCGCTGCCGCAGATCCTTGCAGCGAGCCTCCAAACCTACCAAGGCGAGTTTGTCCCGGCCCACGAACAAATAGTGGCGCCCATCGGGTGACCATTTGTCGGCGTCGGCAAACTCCTCGCCAAAGGCGCGGGCACGCGCAAGGTTGTTGGCTTGCCAGACTTTCAGAGCCGGGTTGGCAACGAAAAACGGGTGATGCTCGTCCCACTGATGACCGGCTAGCATCCCGTCACGATGCATTGCAATCAAGGCTTCGACCGACTCCCGGTTCGCCAGCCCCTCACGCAAACGCCCCTCGACCAGAAGAGGATCCAGCATGTCCGCGATGGCATCACGGAAGTGCACAGCGCGGGCTCTGTCTTCGTCCGAGGGCTGGGCGTTGGTGGCGATCGGTGTGGTCATAATCGGTCCGCTGGGTCTGCCTGGGCAACTATAGAGTTGTATTGGAGTAGAGAAACAGGATTTCGTCTTGTTTCGAACACTCCAATGGATTCAATGCGCCGATTTTGATGTCCGTTTTCGGTCGAAAGCGGACAGTCAATCCTCGACTGAAATGCGCCGCTCATCGCCAGATCGAATGAGTAAAAAAGTGCAGGCAGCGATCATCCCGACAGCGAAGCCCTCAGGATGCAAGAGCGGACGTCCATCATTGCAATATGCAATGAATAGCCAGCCTAAAACCGTTCCAAGAATGAAAATTGGCCACTTATTGGCCAAACCAATCTTTTGAAGAACCAGATAGACAGGGAGTGCCGCGACAAGCGTCCACCCATAAGCAAAGATCGCGATTAACGCTAGGAATTCCAACGAAGCGGCGAACGGCTCGCCAGCTCGATAGCCATTCGCTACTAGCTCCATCCACCAATAAACCAACGACGCGACCAGTGGCGCCGCTAGAAAAGCGGTCTTTGTTCGATCCATGTTTCGCTCCACACGTACGTCCACTTCGGGTCGAAAGCGGAACTCAAGCGCCAGATTACCTTAAACGTAGATGTTCCAGCTTGAGCGAACGACGGAGGGTAAGAGGTCAGAACACCGCAGGACCAGTCCGGTTAAAGGTGTTTTGTTTTTCCTGGGTGGCTTAGCTGGCACCATCCTTCATTCGAACGGCTCAATGCAACCTGCCGACCGCTCAATACCATCGTGCAATATCTTCCTACTCACACGTATGTTTTTATCGTAAATGGCGTTGGATTAATAACGATTGCCTACTAACGCCCGAATGGGAAAAAGGCGTGATCGATGCCCTCGCTGCTGCGTGCGTCGCGTTTTTGCCGCAAGAGCGCTTTGGCACATCGAAATTGGAGTAGCCAATGAACAGCGTACACATCGAACAGAAGGACTATGAGATGCCGCCGCGGGAAGGGATCAGCGTCGCGCATTTCCTCACGGTCGCCGACATAGAACGATCGGCTCGCTTCTACGAAACGGTCTTCGGTGGTCGCATTCTCAGTCACGGCGACGGCAAGGGCGCACCGGGTTACATTCAGATCGCGAATACGTGGCTGCTGGTCAATGTGGGTGGCGGACCGACGCCCGACAAGCCGTCTGTAACGCTCAGCGTCCTCGCCGATCCGGACAAGATCAGCAGCTTCATGAATATCCGCGTTGCGGATATTCATGCCTGCTACAAGTTATGGAAAAGCCGGGGCGCCGAGTTCATCACGGAGCCGAAGGAGAAGTACGGCGAGACGCGCTGCTACATCCGCGATCCCGACGGTTACATTATCGAGGTCGGACAGAGCAAGCCGGACTTCACCTACGGTTAGCGCACGCCACTCATTACGCTATCGGTCTGCGGAACCGAAAAGCTTGTGCATGATCAACCAGCGACCCTCGCAACGAAGCAGGGAAAGCACGTTGTAGAAGTGGTTGCCGAGAAAGTGTAGCTCCGCCGTGACTGTGGCCATATCGCCGAGCACTTCGATAGCCCTCGGCGCCATGGTGAACGTCTCACCCGCCGCCAAAGGACTCTGCCGCGAGCCAACCGCTTCGATATATTGATCGGCAGAACGTGAGCGGAAGCTTCCGGTGACCACGTCTTCGACGCGCGCGTTCGGATGAAACACTTCGCGCAGTCCATGCGTGTTTCCTTCATACACACTGCGAAGATATTTGCTCACCAGGTCGAGCACGGCTTGATCGTCATGCATAGACTCAGCCTGCCATCGCATTCAGACGCGATCCGGCCACCGTGCGCACACGCGAGATAAGCTGTTTTGCGTCGACGTAGCCCGGCGCCACGCTGTAGAGCTTGTCGGCATCTTCGATCAGCAGCGAAGGAAAGCTGGAAATACCCCAGCGTCGCGCTTGCAGGAAATCGCCACGCGTTTCGTCCATCGCTTCTGCCGATTGCCACGCCTTGAGGAATTCATCCGGCGTGGTCGCATAGCCTTGCCCGGACAATGCACCAGCGCCAACGTCTGCGAGTACTTCACCCTTCGTGATGTCGCGTCCGTCGACGTAAAACGCGCGCTGGATGGCACGAAGCACCGCAAGCTGGTCAGCTTCAGGAGCCAGTCGCCGGGCGGTCACGACGGCGCGGCACGCGGGCTCGGTGTTGTAGACCAGGTTGTCGTTGGCAAGGAACGCTTCGCGATTGAACGGGAGCCCGCTCGCCGCCTCGACGCGCGACCAGTGCTCCAGGCGAGCAGTACGCTGGTTCCTGGGCATCACCGATGTTTCGTCAGGGCGAAGGCCGCCCACGACCACCTGCAGCTCAAGTCCGGGAATGGCCTCGCGCAGCTCCGTCACTTCCTTGCCGAATCCGTAGCACCAGGAACACATGGGATCGGCGATCAAAACCAGTTTCATGCTTATTTCCTCTATTAATGTCTCGATTGCGCTGGGTCCGGCGCGCGCGCTGAACACCAGCCATGGATGGATGATCGACGCACCGCGCTGCGGCATTTGCCCACCGCCGTCGCGCGTCGCTCGAACACGAAAACCACTGTATTCCCGCGTTCCCACGCGATAAATATGGTTCAATGCACTTCAGTTGATACGTGGCGTAATGAATCATGCGTCGCCAGTTTGATGATGTATTGCTGGGTAGCATCGAGCTGTTCTGTCTGGCAGGAGAGCTCGGTAGTTTCACCGCGGCCGCATCGGCAGCTGGCGTGACGCCTGCCGCCGTCAGCCGCTCGGTCGGGCGCCTGGAGGAACGCATGGGCGTTCGCCTGTTCGTTCGAACCACGCGGCAGATTCGCCTCACCGACGTGGGCCGCGCCTATTTCGAAGAGTGCCGGCAAGCACTGACCCAGCTGATCGAAGCAGAGCGAATGGCAACAGGCCAGCAACTTCGGCCGGTCGGTACGCTGCGCATCAGCGTGCCGACCACGTACGCGCACTATCGGCTATTGCCATTGCTGCCGGAGTTTCGAGAGCGCCATCCAGAGGTGCAATTGGATGTCCACGTGAGCAACCGCAACGTCGATTTCTCCGACGAAAGCTTCGACCTTGCCATTCGCGTTCGCGCCCCCGCCGATTCCGGCCTGATCGTTCGCCACCTTGAAGATGCGGAACTGGTCGTCGTGGCCGCGCCCGACTATCTGGCTCGACGCGGCACGCCAACCACACTGGACGATCTAGCCCGGCACGAGTGCATCCAGTTCGACCTTCCCAGCAGCGGCCGCCGCATTCCCTGGCTCTTTCAGGATCAAGGCGAGAAGATCGAAATCGCCGGCGACGGTGGTTACATACTTTCCGAAGACGTGCTCGGCGGCGTCACGCTCGCGCGCTACGGCGCCGGTTTGTTCCAGACGTATCGCTTTATCGTTGAAGACGATCTGCGCGAGGGCCGTCTCGTAGCGGTGCTACAGCCGTTCGGTGGCCGGTCGCGGCCTTTTAGCCTGCTCTACCCGCACAACCGCCATGTACCGCTACGCGTGCGCAGCTTCATCGATTTTCTGGTGCAGAAAGTGCCCTGATGGCGGCGGCCGCGCAAAGGCCCAGGCAACTTGTTACGCCAGGTATCAACTGAAGTGTTTCACGCCGGATTTATGCGTGGCATTGCAATAACTACGATGGAGGCCCATCAGAACCACTGTTCATCGAGGAAGCCATGATCGATCTGTACACCTGGAAAACACCCAACGGGCGAAAGCCGGTCATCGCGCTCGAAGAGCTGCAACTGCCCTATGTGGTGCATCCCGTAGACATCACCCGCGACGAGCAATTTCTGCCGGACTTCGTAGCCCTGTCGCCAAACAGCAAGATCCCGGCCATGGTCGACGGGGAAAACAGCGTAACGCTCTTCGAGAGCGGAGCCATTCTTCAATACCTCGCAGAGAAAACGGGAAAGCTGCTCCCCGCGAGCGGCGCAGCGCGCTACACCACCTTGCAGTGGTTGAACTGGCAAGTGGGTGGCATTGGACCGATGTTCGGACAACTAGGCTTCTTTGCCAACCGCGCGAAGGAACGCATGCCACTCGCCATAGATCGATATCTCACAGAATCCAACCGCCTGCTCGACGTGCTGGAACAACGCCTGTCGCAATCGGTTTATGTCGGCAGCGACGACTACAGCATCGCCGACATTGCCATTTATCCGTGGGTCGTTGCCGCGATCACCAACAATCCCACCTTGCTCAGTGACGCTCGCGCCAAACGCCCGTCGATGGATCGCTGGATGACGAAACTTGCCGAGCGTCCGGGCGTCATCAAGGGCATGGATGTTTTGCAGGACACCAGCGTTAGTTGAACTCGTACGCGACGCGCGCGGAATGCGTGTCGACATGTATAAAAGTCGAGGTCGGATTGCGTTTTCAAAACGTCAGCTGACAACTTGGTTGATCGTCTAAGTGTTTTCACAATATTTGCGGGGATAAACAAAACGAACACATCCACGCAGGATACTGACGAAACAGCCTGCGCAGCCGTAGCTTGCAAAGCTCGCTGCGAATTCAGCGACCATGTGTAAGAATCCGAGAACAGAGCGCACGATGCGCCAATGCCTTTTGCGTTCCACGTTCGCCATGTGGCGGCCGGCCAGCGCGCAAGAAGTAACCCTGACTCCGTTTTTCAGTTCCATAGTGCGAAGTCTTGGGATTTAGGTTAGTCAGCTCAAACGCGCGTCGGCCATGTCCCATCCAATCCAATTACAGATCAGGGGATGGATAAGGTTGCGGCTCCAACTATCCTTCGACAAAAGTGAAGCCGGCTTGCCCCGCAAAGGCCGTGAATTTACGGTGTTCCTCGTTTTGTTTCTAGCGTTCCTTGGAATTCATCCGAGACCTCACGGACCATCTAAATGAAAGCTTATTTCGTCTTTCAGCACAACCATCATGAAAGCCCCATACGCACCAACAGAAAGGTGGCCGGTTACCCGGCCACCTTTCAAACATGTCTTTGAAGCAACGTTAGTGGCTTGAGCCAACGCTGGTGTTTTCACCACCCGTCGCCGAGCCTTGTAGACGGCTCGTCTGCACCTGCGTACCAGCCGGGATCACCAGCGGATTGCCCGCAGCGTCGGCAACCCGGAAAGACTGGAAGCTGCTGCCATTGCTTTGCCACTCGTAGACGTCGCCTGCCTTACCCACCCACAGGATGTCTGCCAGGCCATCGCCGTCGTAATCGGCAATGCTCGACATGGTATAGCCAGGAGCAACACTGACTGTCTGTTGCGACAGCACCGTGAAACCATCCATCAGCCACCACGACATCTGATTGCTGGAAGGATTGGTCCAGATCAGGTCGGTATTGCCGTCGCCATTGACATCACCTGCACCAAACAGCACGAAACCGGCCGGATGATCGGCGATACGGTGATCGACGAATCCGCCCTGCTGGTCATTGATCCACACATAGACGCTGTTGTCGGTCGTGCTGGTCCACACGATATCGGCGTAACCATCACCGTTCACATCGGCCAGGGTCGGAACATAATCCGCGGCTACGGTGGTGATTGGCGAGATGGTCGCTTCATAGGTAAACGTGGACCAGTTGTAGGCGACCTTCCACCAGCCGAACTGATGCATCGTCGCGTTGAACCAGAACAGCTGCGATTGCTTGCTGCCATCGGGCGTACCCGAACCGATCAATTTCCATCCTGCGGCATAAACGTTACCGATCGGCATCGGAAAATAGTTACCGGTACCGTTGCCGTCCCACAAATACAGACGGTTGTCCGGGCCGGTCCATGCCAGCTGGCCAACACCGTTGTCACCAAGAATATTGCCGATGGCACCGATGCTATAACCAGGGGCAATCGACTGGCTCACTTTCTGCACAACCACCGACCCCTTCATGCCCAGCGAGGTCAGAGTGCCCTTGACCGGATCCACCAGCGCTATATCGCTGAATCCATCGCCGACGCCGTTGGATCCGGACATGAAGTCGTACGGAGCTACGTAACCGCGCTGGAATGGCTGATAGAACTTGGCCACTGCGTGGACCAGGTTGGTCACGTTGACGCTACCCAGGCCGGTCGCATTGTCGTAGCCAGCATTGGTCATCCAGGCAGGTGCCAGCGTGGTCGCGCCACCGTTACTGGAAATGCCAAACTGCTCCACGCCTGCACCCGAATAGCAATCCCGGGAACCGGCCAGGCAGACTTCGGCGTTATCGCCCACGGTGATGTCGTTGAATACGCATTGGGTATTGATCGCTGCACCATTGGAGGCGTTGCACGCCGCCAGCATCGCGGTGTTCGGCGAGCCATTGGTGCCGTATTCCTTGGTCGCAATCGAGTACAACGCCGGCAGAATATTGCCGGTGCCGGGAAGCAGGTAATTACCGCCGGTCCGTCCCACCGCCTGGTTGATCAACGCCTGGACGCCTGCCATCGCAGGCGCGGCGAATGACGTGCCGCCCGCGCTGTTGAAATACACATCATCGGGCTGGCTGTAGTCGCAGGTCGTGCCGCCGACGTTCGGATCGGACATGCAATACACCAGCGCGTGGCCGAACAGGCCATTGGCTGCGAACAACGACACGTCCGGCATGGTGCGGAAGTTGTAGTTGCTGATGCCGTACACACCTGTTTGCCATGGCTGCTGATACCAGTTGGTGCTGGCACCGCCACCACCGCCAACGGTATTCAAGAATGCCTGCTGCTGCGCCGGGGTAAGGCTGTTGCAGGATTCCACTGCACTGCCGAAACCGAGCAAGGGATAGATGACGCTGCTTGCGCACGAGTCGTTCCAGGTCATCTCCGGCACGTAGCTGATGGCAGACGAATCCAGAGGCAGATTGGTCGACGTCCAGTACTTGCTCGTCTCGTTCAGATCATGGAAATCGGTACCGCCCACCGAAACGTTATACGGCGTGGAACCCAAACCGTTTACCGTCGTACCCTGGAAGGAGACTTCCGAGCCTTGATCGCACGCCACTGCACCCGCGTCGCCGGACGAAACGAATACCGTCACGCCCTCCATCGAGGCTGTCTGCCAGAGGAAGCCGGCGTAACTGGCGTTGCCATCCACCAAGCCTTCCGGCTCACATTCGCCGTAGCTCAGGCTCAGGATCGCCGGCATCACCGCGAAGCGGCTATCCGTACCAAGAGTGATGTTTTCCGCCGCCTGGAACGGGGCAAACGTGGCTCCGCCTGCATCGCTGCACGATGCCACCACGATGTTCGCGTCGGGTGCGGCCGCACCGGCCCACTCCGCATCAAGCGCCGCCTCGCCTTCGTCCGGATATACCTCGCCCGGATCAGGGCAACTGGTATCTGCCGGATAGAGAAGCGGATGGATATAGCTCACCGTACCGGTGGCATTGGCTGGCAGGAATGCCTGGCGGAACGTCTGGATATCGCCCGGCAGCACATCCGACTGCTCTAACACGACCACCGTCTGTCCCGCACCGCGAATCGGCGTGCCCTGCTGCCAGAGCGGATTGACGTTGTAGATCGTATTGAAGTCCGCCGGTGCGACGTCATAAGCCGTGCCGGAGTTCGTTCCCGGTGGCACGGTGAAATTCGGTGCTGACGCATCCTTCGTCGCGGTCTGCCACCGCCCGCTATTCTTGTCTTTCTTCACCAATCCGACGTTGTGATAGAGCGGCTTCGGAAAGAAGTTGTGCAATGGAACCGCATTCTGCACCACCGCCTGCAGCGCAGCCGGAATCTGTTCTGCACCGGCATTGGCGAAATGCTGCTCACCGTTGACTGAGTAGCTGTGCAGGCTGGTATGAAATGCGTTACCCAGTGCACCGGCGGTGCCGGAGAAGTGAATGGTCATTCCGGTCGGCGATACAGAAGTGACGGTCAAGCCCTGTGACTTGATCCATTGCGTCACTTTGTTGACGTCCGACTGTGCCGGTCCAAACATCTGACCGATCTGCGCGGGCGTCAACCAATGATGGAAATAGGGTGAGCTCGGGTTGGTCAGTTGCGCCGAGTAGGCGTCTGCCTGCTTCTGTTTTTCATCACTTCGCTTCAGCAGCAGCGTGACATTGCGAATCAGCTGCGACGAAGGCAGCGGACCCTTGTCGTATTTGGCTACCGCCAACGCCGGGCGACTACCCTGTACGGTAACCAGGTTGCTGTTGTCTATCGCGGCATTGATTCGTGGGCTGTCCGGCTGATAGTCCGGATAAGCATTCGTTGCTTGTGGTGTGGCTGCAGACCACACGGGTGATACCACACTCCCCAGCGTTACGGCCAAAGCTATGCACCATGGCCGATGGCGGCTTTCAATAAACATGAGACATTCCCCGAGGGAAAATGAGAGACGCCGCCGATGGCCACGCAGGACGCATGCGTCCTCACGTCTCCCGAACTAGCCCTTCGTGACGTCTTGCGCGGCCGCCCCCTCTTCAGCGACCGAACCCACAGACGCTATAGCGGGAAGTTGCGATTTGCACTCACCAAATTCTCGCCGTTTGCTCACGCACTTCTGTCGAAATGCCCGTTTACAGCTTCTTGTAGAACGGCCGTCCAAATTCCTGGCCTTTTAGATATCCATCGTGACTTCAGCGTAGAAAAGCTCGGCAGCCGTTGCTACGAACCAGCCCCGTCGACAAAATCCTGGCACGGCAAAGAAGTGCGGACCACGACCACTAGGCGGCCCGGTAAGGATGCGTTCTACGATGCGAAGTATCCAGGCACTTACAACACGCGCCGCGACAAGTTGTCGACTGTGTGGAAAAACTATTTGACTATATCGAACCTGTTCCAGCCCACCGTTAAGTCATGCGCTGATTTATCGGCCACTTCCACGCGATCCCGGCCATTTTTCTTCGCCATGTAAAGCGCCCGATCGGATTCTTCCAGCAGGAACACGGGATCCATGGGAGTGTCGGCTGCCTGCGTGGCGATACCGATGCTCACTGTGATCCGTTCGTAAGGGCTGAGCGGATGCGGGATGTTCAAACGTTCGATGGCGCCGGTCATGCGCTTTGCTGCTTCGACGGCAGCCTCCGCATTGGCATCCATCAGCACGACAACAAATTCCTCGCCGCCGTAGCGCGCGACCGAATCGCGCGCGCGCAGCTGACTGCTCAACACAGAAGCTACTTTGACCAGGCATGCGTCGCCGGCGATGTGGCCCAGGCTGTCGTTGTATTGCTTGAAGAAATCGATGTCGATCATCAACACCGCGCAGTAGTGGGTTGTTCGCTGTCCTTCCTGCATGGCTTCGCGTAGACGCGTATCGAGTGTCACGCGGTTGGCGATGCCTGTGAGCGGGTCGCGTCCCACCTGTTGCTCCAGACGCAACGCGCTCAAGTCGCCGGCGCGTTGCATGTCCATATGTCGGGCTTGGATAAATGCCACGCGCAAGCCGTAAAACAGTACGGATGCGCAGCCCGTCACCAGGCCGACAACAAAGCTGAATCGCGTGACGCTGAAGCCGAGTACGACGACCATCATCGACAGGATGATCGGTGCAAACGATGCGATGGTTTGCGATACGCCCAGCGACGGATGGTAAGCGCGCAACCAGCGCGGCGGTTGTCGTATCGCTACCAGCGCCAGCAATGCGTGAGGAATATCGATCAACGATCCGGCCCACCAGGGCAGGCCTTGCATTTCTACGCGGTTATAGATGGTTGCAACGATGGCGTTGACCAGCAAATAACTGCTGGCTGCGTAGTAAAAGAAACGCCAGCGAAAACTGCGCGCACCCAGCAAGCGCAGAATGGCCATGATGGCGAGCGAAAAATCGATCGCGTCCGCGTCGTAGACCACTACGTAGATACTGCTGGGATCTTTGGCGAGCGGCCCGCTCAGCATGTGCGTGAAGAACTCATACAGCAGTATCGCGATCACGCACGCCATGGCCAGGTCCAGCGCGGCCACGACGCGGGGTTCATCTCGCACGAAGGAGCGCGACACCATGAACATGCATGGGATCAGGTACATGCTGGAAAACACTGTGGCGAGTGCGGACAGGTAACCACCCTTGTCACCCAGTACCGTCGTAAGCAGGTTGGTGCTTCCCCACAGCACTTGCATCAGGACGGCCAGCGCCAGCAACAGCCATGGCAACCGGATCAGCGCCGGGCTACGCCGGTAGCGCGTGAATACCGCCCACAGTGCCGTCGCCTGCACCGCCAACATGGTCAACTGCGGCCACGCGTCTTCCGCATGGCCGCTCCAGTTCGCCAGAGCAAGATGGGATATCAGCAGCAGTACGAGCAGCAAAACGACGCGCAAGAAGCCTCTCCCTTAAAACGGGGCATCGGATGCGACGCAGCATTTATGGACCTTCTGCGTCACATTCGTGGAACGGAGCCCATGTCCTGTTAAATACACTTATCGGCAAATTGCGGGGATATATAACGCCCGCGGACCTGCCAACCTTGCTTTCCGCCGGGGCGTTGGCGAGGCTGTTAAGTCATTAAGCAAGTTATGGGCCTTAAGGGTCCTGAATAATTTCTCGCGCGTAACGCCCCATTTTTCACGGCAAAAAAAGGGCCCTCGCGAGAGGGCCCTTCTTATGGGATGCCACATGCGGCTAAGGCTTATGCGAATGGATCGTCCAGCACAATCGTGTCTTCACGGTCCGCGCCGGTCGCCACGAGGGCGAGATGGCAGCCGGAGAGTTCTTCGACGGCGCGCAGGTAGGCGCGTGCTGCCGGCGGCAGTTTGTTCCAGTCGCGGATACCGCAGGTGGATTCTTCCCAGCCCGGGAATTCGAGGTAGACGGGTTTGCATTCCGCCCAGCCGTCGGCATCGAGCGGCGCGAGTTCGCGGCGCTTGCCGCGGTATTCGTATGCGATGCAGACCTTGATGGTTTCCAGGCCGTCGAGCACGTCGAGCTTGGTGATGGCGAGGCCGTTGATGCCGTTGATCTGCACGGCGCGTTTCAGCGCAACCAGATCGATCCAGCCGCAACGGCGCGGACGACCGGTGCTGGCGCCGAATTCGTTGCCGACCTTGCGCAGGCGTTCACCCATTTCATCGTTGAGTTCGGTGGGGAACGGACCGCCGCCGACGCGCGTTGCGTAAGCTTTGCAGATGCCCAGCACGTAGTCGATATCACCCGCGCCGACACCGGTACCGGCGAGTGCGCCGCCGACGGTGGTGTTGCTGGATGTGACGTACGGATACGTGCCGTGATCGATATCGAGCAATGCACCCTGCGCACCTTCGAACAGGATGTTGCCGCCTTCCTTGCGCACGTCGTGCAGGATGGTGGCGACGTCGTCGACCATCGGGCGAATGAATTCGCCGTAGGCGAGTGCGTCGTCGAGCACCTTTTGATATTCGACCGGCTCGGCCTTCAACCACTGCGTGAGGATGAAGTTGTGGTATTCGACGGCGGTTTTGATCAGGCCGGGCAGTTCGTGCGGATACATCAGATCGGCGACGCGCACGCTGCGGCGCGCTACTTTGTCTTCATACGCCGGGCCGATGCCGCGGCCGGTGGTGCCGATGGCTTTGCCGCCGGCAGCGATTTCGCGCGCCTTATCGACGGCGATGTGGTACGGCATGATCAGCGGCGTTGCCGGACTGATTTTCAGTCGCGGACGCACGTTGACGCCTTGCGCTTCGAGCTCTTCGATTTCCTGCTTGAGCGCGGCGGGCGACAGCACGACGCCGTTACCGATGAGGCATAGCGCGTCGTCGCGCAGAATGCCCGATGGGATCAGGTGCAGCACGGTCTTCTTGCCCTTGATGACAAGGGTGTGGCCGGCGTTGTGACCACCCTGGAAGCGCGCGACGGCGCCTACGCGTTCGGTCAACAGGTCGACGATTTTGCCTTTGCCTTCGTCGCCCCACTGTGCGCCAAGAATTACGACTGACTTGCCCATGATATTTCTCGCTCTAAAGACGTTCCGATCGGCGGAACGGGGAAACTATCGCGCGCATTGGTTACCGCGCGGTGAAAAGTGTTAGTGCACAAACTGCAGCGTTAACAGACCCAGGCCGATAGCCGCCGCACCGAAGATGCGTATGGTGCGCGGGTCCAGCTTCTGAGCCTCGCGCATCATGTTTTGCCAACCTTTCGGCGCTGCGAAAAGCACAAGGCCTTCGATGACCAGCACAAGGCAAAGCGCAGCGTAGAAATCGCGCGGCATGGCGTCAGCGACGCCCCGCCGGCGCGGGTGAAGGATTGCCGAAGTAACGCAGGAATTCCGAATCGGGTTTCAGGATGATGGTGCCTCTGCCGTCGCCGAAGGCTTGCTTGTAAGCCTCCAAGCTGCGGTAGAAGTCGAAGAAATCCGGATCTTGCGAAGCGGCTTGCGCATAGACCTGCGCGGCCTGGGCATCGCCCTCGCCTTTCACGCGTTCGGCATCGCTTTCCGCATTGGCGCGAATGATCTGCGCCTGGCTGTCGGCATCGGCCTTGATCGCTTCGGCCTGCTGCTTGCCATCGGCACGAATGGTCGCGGCTTGCTGCTGACGTTCGGTCTGCATGCGCTTGTAGACGGCCGCTTTGATGTCATCCGGGAATTCGATACCGGTGATGCGCACGTCCACAATGGAAACGCCGAGCGTTTTTTGCGCTTGTGCGTTGGATTGCTGGATAGCGTTCGCGGTGAGATCGTTCTGTCCGCCACCCACCAGATCCTGCAAGGTGTGCGTATTGACGATATCGCGCAGCGTATTGCTGACGATGGGGCTGAGACGTTGTCCTGCTTGCAACTCTTCGCCGCCGGTTGCGCGGTAGTAGTCGGCCGCGTTATCGATGCGCCACTTTACGTAGTAATCGACGTTGATGCTTTGCTTGTCGGATGTTGCATAACGCTCCGGTGCACCGTCGTAGGCAAGGATGCGGTTGTCGAGCGTGAGCGCCTGTTGCACCAACGGCACCTTGGCGTGCAGACCCGCCTGCTTGTCGGTACGCAGAATTTTGCCGAACTGCGTGACAAGAACCGTTTGACCGTCGTCCACGGTGTAGAGGCTGTTGAGGCCAAGCAGGACGAGCAACACGATGATGATGGCAGCGGTGGTTTTCATGGCTGCTTTCCTTTGTCCGCATCATCGTTGGCGGGCGGTGCGATCGTTCCGACGCCCGGCAGGTTGGTAGCGGGCGTTTCGCGTTCGTTGGTGACGTTGATAACACTGCGGCCATCGGAACCGTCGATGACTTTGTTGTTGGTGCTGAGCACCTGCTCCATCGTTTCCAGCCACAAGCGGCGGCGCGTGACATCCGGCGCGGCTTTGTATTCCTTCAGGATCAGGTTGAAGCGTTCGACGTCGCCTTGCGCGTGGGCGATGCGCTCGGCTTTGTAAGCATCGGCCTGGGCGGAAAGACGCTTCGCATCGCCATTGGCGAGCGGAATTTCCTGGCTGGTGTTGGCGCGCGCCTGATCGATCGCACCCTGGCGATCCTGGCGTGCGGCGTTGACGTCATCGAAAGCGTCTTTCACTTCCTGCGGCGGCGTAATCGTCTGGAAGCTGACGTCGGTGACCTGCAAACCGCAGTTGTACGTATCGAGCGTGTGCTGCAGTTGATTGCGCACGGCCTGCTGAAGCGCCGTCAGTGTAGGCGCCACCGCGGCGTTGTCGCTTTGACCAGTGAGAATGGTGTCCATCTGTTGCGCACCGATCACGGTGCGCACGGCGGCCTGTGCGGCTTCGTTGAGCGTGCCGTCCGGGTCGCGCGTGTTGAACAGGTATTTCTGCGGATCGGTGACCTGGTATTGCACGTTGAAATCGACAGCGACGATGTCCTCGTCCTTGGTCAACATGCGAATCTGATCGGACAACGCACGCACGCGCGAGGTGGCGACGGGCGTGACCGCTTCGATCGGCGTCGGAAGCTTGAAGTGAAAGCCAGGGCCGACCGTGCGCGCATAGGCACCGAAGCGCTGCACCACGCCGACCTGCCCCGCACCGATGACGGCGTAGCTGGTCAGCAACACCCAGGCCAGGACGATGGCCCCGACGATGGTGAAGATGCCGCCCGGACCGCCAAGCCTGCCGATCCGCTTGAACGAATCCTTGAGTGCGGTCTCAATGCCCGATTTGCCACCGGAACTACGCTTGTTCTTGTTCCATGGATCGCGTTGCCCGTTTCCGGGTTCGTTCCAGGCCATGGTCAGTCTCCTTGAGGCCGCTGGGAGGCCGGCAACAACGGCCGGAAAACGCTCTGTGCAGAATGGGACATGGTGTCGGGTCGTTAGACGTGCAAGCGGCCGAAAAGGCATGGCCACAAACGGTCGCATTCTAACAGAGACGGTTGAGGTACGAGCGGTGGTGATAGCCCCTCTTCCCTTGGGACAGCGGTTGGAGTGAGGGTTCGGGCTTGCGTCAGCGTGTGGGGTTTCGCTACCGGTCGTACCCTCATCCGCCTGCCGGCACCTTCTCCCGGAGGGAGAAGGGTTCACAACAAGACGATTGAAGTACGAGCGGGTGTGGTTAGCCCCTCTCCCGGCGGGAGAGGGGTTGGGGTGAGGGTTCGGGGCTTGCGTCAGCGTGTGGGGTTTCGCTACCGGTCGTACCCTCATCCGCCTGCCGGCACCTTCTCCCGGAGGGAGAAGGGTCAGCATTTAGGGTTACTGGTCTAGCTGGGGAGCGTCGATGGCTGCGTCGGGGTTGCCGAGTAGATCGCGCAACAACTCGATGTCCGGGCCTTTGCCGCCGGTGAGCGGCGCCAGCACGCTGCGTGGTGCATCGATGCGCAAGCGCCAGCCGTATTCGTCCACCGCTTCGTCGGCAATGGCGCCTGCGGCGTGCAGTCGTGCATGCAGACGACCGGCTGACAAGGGCAAAAGCAGTTCGGAGCGAATGCGATCGCCGCCGAGTACTTCGCCGAGCGCATCACGCAACAGATCGAGCCCCTGCCCTGTGGCTGCGGAAATCCACACTTGCTGCGGCACGCCTTCCGCATCGCGCACGATGCGCGGCTCGCCACCGGCAAGGTCGATCTTGTTCATCACCTGCAGCTGCGGCACATCGCCTGCGCCGATTTCTTCCAGCACCTGATCGACCACGCGATGCAGGCGCTCACGTTCTTCGTCAGCTGCATCGCTGACGTGCAGCAACAGATCCGCATCGCGCGCTTCGGCTAGCGTGCCGCGGAACGCTGCGACGAGATCATGTGGAAGTTCGCGGATGAAGCCGACGGTGTCGGCAATCACGGCAGGGCCACAACTGAGATCGTCGAGCTTGCGCACGGTAGGATCGAGCGTGGCGAACAGTTGATCCGCCGCGTACACCTCACCCTGCGTGAGCTTGTTGAAGAGTGTGGATTTGCCGGCGTTGGTGTAACCCACCAAGGCCACACGCGGCACGGTATTGCGCAAACGCGCGCGACGTTGCTGCACGCGCTGCGTCTGCACTTTTTCCAACCGTTTGCTGAGCATTTTGACGCGCTCGGCAAGCAGGCGGCGGTCGGTTTCCAGCTGCGTTTCGCCGGGACCGCGGTTGCCGATGGCACCGCCGCGCTGTGCATCCAAGTGCGTCCAGCCGCGTACCAATCGCGTAGCGAGATGCTTGAGCTGCGCCAGCTCCACTTCCATCTTGCCTTCGTGGGAACGGGCGCGCTGCGCAAAGATGTCGAGGATCAACCCGGCGCGATCCACCACGCGGGTGCTCAGCATCTTCTCGAGGTTGCGTTCCTGCACCGGCGTGAGCAGATGGTCGACCAGCACCAGGTCCGCATCGAGTGCGCGCACGGCTTCGGCGACCTCTTCGGCTTTGCCGGTGCCGATGTAGTAACGGGGATTCGGTGATTCGATGCGCGCAGGAATCGTCGCCAGCACTTCTGCGCCAGCGGACTTCACCAGTTCGACGAATTCTTCCGCACGCTCTGCCGTATCGCCCTCACCGCGGGAATGCGGGAGGACTAATACGGCTCGTTCGCCTTTCTTTTGTCTATCAAACAGAGTGGATCAACCTTCGTCGGCCGACGCGTGCGCCTCGAGGTGGTTCTCATGGCCGTCATGGCCTTCATGACCGTTGCCGACACGCACGTTCCGGCTCGGGACCACTGTGGAGATGGCGTGCTTATAGACCATCTGGCTGACCTGGTTTCGAAGCAGCACGACAAACTGATCGAAGGATTCGATCGTGCCCTGCAGCTTGATACCGTTGACCAGGTAAATAGCGACCGGTACGCGCTCGCGGCGCAAAGCGTTCAGAAACGGATCTTGCAAGGATTGCCCTTTTGACATTGTTGTTCTCCCCCACGTGCCACGGATGGGCCGAAGAAATGTGGGGCCAAACGGCGCCCCGGCCCGAGTTCGCTTGAATGTTAACCGCTTTTAAATCGTGGTTGAAAGAGTTTTGTAAGTTATGACAAAGAGATAACAAAACTGGGTCACATCCTCGCTTAAGAATGGCCTCGAGGTTGTCATCCAAGAAATAGCCGGACGGCATCGGTGGCCCAGGCGGCCACAAGCGGACTCTCAGGGTCTAACGTGCGGGCGTCGAGCTCGCTTCGCAACCAGGTGATCTGCCGCTTGGCTAACTGCCGGGTGGCGAAAATGCCCCTGTTGCGTAGCTCGGAGGCATCATGGAGGCCTTCCAGGTGCTCCCAGGCCTGCCGGTAACCCACCGCCCGGATGGCGGGCAGGTCCGGCCGCAGGTCGCCGCGTTTGCGTAAGGCGGCTACTTCTTCGAGCAGGCCTTGGTGGAGCATGTCGTCAAAACGCCTCGCGATTCGGGCATGAAGAGGTGCCCGGTCCTTGGGAAGCAGGGCCAGCTTGAGCACTCGCCACGGGAAAGGTTCGCCCCGACCGCCCTGCTGCTGGGTACTCAGCGGCTGACCCGTCAGCTCGATCACTTCCAGGGCGCGCTGAATGCGCTGGGCATCGGCCGGTTTGATCCGCTCGGCGGCTGCATGATCGAGTTCCGCCAGACGCCGGTGCATGCCGTCCCAACCGATGCTGGCGGCCTCTTCAGCCAACTTTGCACGTATCTCGGTATCGGCTTCGGGAAGGCTCGAAAGCCCTCGTTGGAGCGCCCGAAAATAGAGCCCCGTACCCCCGACCAGCAACGGCACCTGGCCTGCCTGATGCACGCGTTGCATGGCCGCCTGCGCATCAGCGCTGAAATCGGCAGCCGAATAAGGTTGTGCGGGATCGCGAATGTCGATCAGCGCGTGCGGATAACGCGCCAGCGTTGCCGCGTCGGGCTTGGCACTGCCGATGTCCAAACCGCGATACACGAGCGCCGAATCGACGCTGATCAAGCCAAGCGGGAACTGCTCGCTCAAGGCGCAAGCCAGCGCGGTCTTGCCCGACGCGGTCGGGCCCATCAGAAAAATGGCGAGGGGTCGGCGATCAACGGGCATCGCCCATTCTAATCGGCACTCGAGCCGTGCACGCGTGTGCACTGGAACGCGCGTGACGCGTTCGATTGCAAAACCCTCCGTCAATGAGGGCACAATGATCGTTCAACCTCCTTTTGAAGTCCGCCTCATGTCGCTATCGAAATTTTCCGGCTCGTTGTTCCTGGTGCTTGCGGTGGGATCGCTTTCTTGCGGTAACGCGAAAGCCGCGACGCCACCCGCACCGGATTTCTCGGGCCTGTGGCAGCTCAACGACGCTCAAAGCGACGGCGCGGCGGACATCAACAAGCGCTATCACGCCGAAAAAAAGCACGAAGAGTCACCCTCGGCCCATTCCTCGAGCGACAACGGGTCAGCGCCGTCGACGGTGGGTGACCTGCTTGGCGGCCAGGGCGGTGGACACCACGGCGGCGGTGGTGGCGGTCATGGTGGCGGCAGCAATCATGACTATGAAGAAAGCCACAGCTTCGACAAGAACAAAGGGGCGAAGGATCCCACTCCGCCCCTATTCGCGGACGATGCACTGTTGAACATCCAGCAACGCACCGCCGACATGCAGGTGGATTTCAACAATACCGATCGACTCGATACGAAGTTCGACAACATCACGCGTCCGTCGCTCAACGGCACGGCACAAATACAGACCCAAGTCTCATCGGATGGTATGCATTTGACGATGCAGTTCAGCGACGGTAGCCGGCTGGAACAGGACTGGGCGAAATCGGCCGATGGCCAACATCTGACGGTCACGGAGACGTGGACGCCGGTGGATTTGAAACAACCCATCGTATTCAAGCGCGTCTACGATCAGCTGGGCGCCCAGTAACGGGCGTTGCGCCTTGATGCCGCAGTGCGTCAAGGCAGGGTAGCGGGCTGGCGATCTATAATTGCGGACTTGTCTTAAATTCCCCGCCCGTTTTTGGAAATCCCCCATGCCGCAAACGATGAAAGCCCTGGTCAAGCGCCATGCCGAGAAAGGCATCTGGATGGAAGAGGTGCCCGTACCGGAAGTTGGCCCGAACGAGGTGCTGATCAAACTGGAAAAGACCGCGATCTGCGGTACCGACCTGCATATCTACAAGTGGGACGAATGGTCCCAGCGCACCATCAAGCCCGGCCTGACCATCGGTCATGAATTCGTCGGCCGCATTGTGGAAATCGGCCCTGGCGTGACCGGCTACAAGATTGGCGACCGCGTTTCCGCCGAGGGCCATATCGTCTGCGGCCATTGCCGTAACTGTCGTGCAGGCCGCCAGCATCTGTGCCCGAACACCGTCGGTATCGGCGTGAACCGCAACGGTGCCTTCGCCGAATACATGACGATGCCCGCATCGAACCTGTGGCCGATTCCGGATCAGATTCCGTCGGAACTGGCGGCGTTCTTCGATCCCTACGGCAACGCTGCACATTGCGCGCTGGAATTCGATCTGATCGGCGAAGACGTGCTGATTACCGGCGCAGGCCCGATCGGCATCATCGCTGCAGGTATCGCCAAGCATGTCGGCGCACGTAACGTGGTTGTCACCGACGTCAACGATTACCGCCTGAAACTTGCCGCCGACATGGGCGCGACGCGTGTGGTGAACGTTGCCAATCAGTCGCTGAAAGATGTGATGAAGGACCTTCACATGGAAGGCTTCGACGTCGGTCTGGAAATGAGCGGCAATCCGCGTGCCTTCAACGACATGCTCGATTGCATGTACAACGGCGGCAAGATCGCGCTGCTGGGCATTCTGCCCAAGGGCGCAGGCATCGATTGGGATCGCGTGATCTTCAAGGGTCTCACGCTGCAAGGCATTTACGGCCGTCGCATGTACGAGACCTGGTACAAGATGACGCAAATGGTGCTGTCGGGCTTCCCGCTGCAGAAGGTGTTGACGCACCAGATTCATATCGACGATTTCCAGAAAGGCTTCGACCTGATGGATGCCGGCGTGTGCGGCAAGGTCGTTTGCTCCTGGCATTGATCGTTTGACCCCTCTTCCACGTTGAGGGTCTGACGGCGCCCTCTCCCACCGAGCGGGCGCCGCGCTTGAAATCGTTTCCCGGTGACGCGGTTCATGAACTGCGTCGCCAACACTGCGCAAATCCCTACGCTGCACGTTACACTCCCTGACAGGCGTGCCGACTTGAGTATTTGGCTTACGGATGTGCACGGCTAGCACTGCTGGGCACGGTCGGTCCGCGATGTCACGGGAGCATCGTGGTTATGGCAAACCAAAAATCGTCCCCTGGTTCCATGATCGAGGCTGGGCGCGAACGCGCGAAGGGCCTATATCGATCGCGCGGCCTGCGCATCACGGCGCTGGTCATTGTCATATTCCTGGTGCTTGTAGGCCTGTTCGGCTTCTTCATCGCGCCGTCGATCATCAAGAATCAGGCACAAACACGGCTCGGCGCCATGCTAGGCCGCCAGGTTTCCATCGGTGCCATTCACTTCAATCCGTACACCCTGCGGGTGGAAGTGGACAAGCTGCATATTGCCGATCGTGATGGCACATCGCCGTTCGTCGATGTGGACCAGTTGGTGGTGGATGCGTCGTGGGGTTCGGTTTTCCACATGGCGCCGGTGCTGGATCAGCTGCTGGTGCAAACGCCGCAGATACACATCGCGCGCACCGGACCACAGGAATTCAACTTCACCGATATCATCCAGCGCTTCAATGCGAAGCCTGCAGATCCGAATGCGTCGCCCGCGCGCTTTGCGTTATCCAACATCAGCGTGCACAACGGCGACATTACGTTCGACGACAAGGTGCAAAACACCGCGCATCGTATCTCGCAGCTGGAACTGGGCATTCCGTTCATCGCCAACCTGCCGCACGACGTCGATATCTTCGTGCAGCCGCTGCTCGCCATGCAGGTCGACGGCAGTCCGTTGCGTATTGAAGGTCAGACCAAACCGTTTGCAGATAGCCACGAGTCGACTATCGGTTTTACGCTGGATCATTTCGATCTGCCGCGCTATCTCGCGTACGTACCCGAGCCGCTTCCGGCACAAATTCCCAGCGGACAGTTGTCGGGTCATCTCGAACTGAATTTCATCGATACCAAGCCGACGCAGCAATTGATCCTCAAAGGTCAGTTGCAAGCAGACAACCTTGCGTTGACCGGACAGGACAATGGACAGCTGCTTGAGTTGGGACACGGCAGCGCAGCACTGGATGATGTCGAACCGCTGGTATCGCGTTATCACTTTGGCACGATCCAGATTAATCAAGCGACGCTGCATTACGCCAAGTTGCCGGGTGGCCGCACGAATTTCGATAGCTTGCTCGGCAAGGACAAACCACCGCCGAAGCCGGGGACGCCGCCCACCGATGCGCACATCGATACGCTCGGCCTGCAGAACAGTGCGCTTGAATACACCGACCTCACCAGCGACAAACCGGCGCGGTTGACGCTAGGCAGTCTCAACGGATCGATCCGCAATCTCTCCACTGTGTCTGCGCAACCGGGCACCATCGACCTCACGTCCGGCCTCAATGGCGGCAACCTGCACGCCACCGGCAACTTGTTCATGAGCACCAGTCGCTTCAATGGCGAAGTGACGATGAACAACGTGGCGCTCGACCCGTTGATGGGCATGGCGCCCTCCATGCTCAACGCACAAATCGCCAGCGGCACGCTCGATGGCGACATGCATCTGCAGGCCGATTGGAGCAAGACGATGGAGCTGACCATGGATGGCAGCAAACTCGTCGTGAATAATTTTGCGCTGGATCAGCACGGACACAAACCCGTGACATGGCAAGCGCTGACGACGGAGATCTCACATCTGGATCTCGGCAGCAGCGTCGCGCAGCTCAGTAACGTGACGATGGATGGCTTGAAGATCGACGCGCGCCGTCTGAAGGATGGAAGCATCGATCTCACGCGTTTGATGAAACCCTCGCCACCCAGTCACGGCAAAGCAGCGGCATCGCCGCCGTGGCATTGGAGCATTACGCATCTGGGTGTGGATGGAAGCACGTTCGGGTTCACAGATCCGACGCTGCCAAACAAGGACGGACATATCGTCATCAAAGCCGACAAATTCGGCCTCGACAATCTTTCCGACGATATGCACAAACCGATCAAACTGAATCTTGCCGGTGGCATCGGCCGCGGCAAATTCAATGTGGACGGAACGGTGAAGCCGCAACCTGCAGATGCGGATCTGCGTATTGTGGCAACACGTCTGGACGTAGCGCCCTTCGAGTCGCTGGTGAAGGTGCCGTTGAATGTTCGCGTCGACACCGCGCTGCTGAGCTTGAATGGACGCGCGCGTTACCGCGATCACAAGCCCGATCCGCTGGTGAACTATCAAGGCCGCGTCGTGCTCAGTCGTGTGCATGTGCTCGATAAGGTCACCAACGATGATTTTCTGCGCTGGAATTCGCTCTCGCTTACAAACATGAAGGTGCGCATGGGCGAAGGTGCGCCGCAGGTCGATATCGGCGGTATCGGGCTCGATGATTTCTACGCACGCGTGATCGTCAACGCGAACGGTCGTATCAATATCCAGGATGTGGTTTCCAATCCTGCCGAGGCGCCCGTTTCGGTGACGCGCGCACAGAATGGCCCTGCTCCGGCTGCTACCGCACCGCCACCGCCCAAGGAAGTCACGCGCGCTGCAGGTGGCGGCACGTCGACCACGGCTAACGTTGCCAGCGCCAGCACCACGGCAGCACCGCCCGCAGACATTCATATTGGCCAGATCGTGTTGTCCAACGGCAACCTCAATTACACGGACAACTTCATCAAACCCAATTACACCGCCAACATCACGCAACTGGCGGGCAAGATCGGTGCATTCGGCACCGCCACTACCGGCACGCCGGCTGACGTGACGCTGCAAGGTTCGATCGACAACAACTCACCGGTCAACATCACCGGCACGATCAATCCGCTTACACCGGTTGCGTTTCTGGACATCAAAGCAGGCGCGAACGATATCGAGCTGACGCATCTGTCGCCGTATTCGGGCAAATACGCGGGCTATCCCATCACCAAGGGACGCCTGACGATGGATGTGCATTACCAACTCGATCAGGGCAAGTTGAACGCCGACAATCACATCGTGCTGACACAGCTAACCTTTGGCGATCGCATCGAAGGGCCCGGTGTGAGTCATCTCCCGGTGAAACTCGCCGTTGCATTGTTGAAGGATTCCAACGGCAACATCGATATTCATGTGCCGGTGTCGGGCTCGCTCAACGATCCGCATTTCAGTCTGGGTGGTGTGATCTGGCAGGCCTTCGTCAATCTGATCAAGCGCGCAGTAACAGCCCCGTTCCGGTTGCTGGCTTCCGCGGTGGGTGGTGGCGGTAATCAGGATCTGGGCTATGTGGAATTTGCGCCCGGTTCGGACAAGCTGGATGCGCAAGCCAACGCGCGCTTGGTGCAGATTGTCGACATTCTCAATAAGAAGCCCGATCTGAAGCTGGACATCACTGGTCGTGTCGATCCGTCCGTCGATCAGGATGGCTTGCGCAAGGTAATGGTGGATGACCTGGTGCAAAAAGAGGAAGCCGACGACATCGGCACGGCTGCGGCCACCGCTGCACCGGTGAAACCGGGTACGGACGATTACAACAAGTATCTGGAAAAGGCGTACAAGCACGACAAGTTCAAGAAGCCGCGCGATCTCGTTGGCCTGGCGAAGTCGGAGCCGCCGGACACCATGATCAAACTCATGGAAGCCAACGTCGTGGTCGATCAGGATGCGCTGCGCCATCTTGCCGAGCGGCGTGCCGATGCGGTGCGCCAATACATGCATGGCAAGATCGACGATGGCCGCGTGTTCGTGCTGGCGCCCAAGCTTGACGCTCAGGGCATCGACGACAAGGGCAAGACAACGCGCGACGACTTCGGTTTGCACTAAGCCCCGCAAACGACCCGCCTGCAACGGCGGGCTCCGCCTTCCGAGAGTCATGGTTTCCCCCGGCGCCAGAAAGACCGACAATTGGCGCTTTCCCCATCTCGGCATGTCCCCATGAGCTACTCCGGCCAGGCGCGTTACGCCCAAGAACTCGAATCCATCCGCGAACAGGGCCTGTTCAAGGCCGAGCGCATCATCACCTCGCCGCAGTCCGCCGAGATCGAGCTGGAGGGAGGCCGCAGGGTTTTGAACTTCTGCGCGAACAATTACCTCGGCCTTGCCGATCATCCCGACGTGATCCAGGCGGCCAAGGATGCGCTGGATACGCATGGCTTCGGCATGGCGTCGGTGCGCTTCATCTGCGGCACGCAGGATCTGCACAAGCAGCTGGAAAAGAAGATCGCTGAATTCTTCGGCACGGAAGACACGATTCTCTATGCCGCCTGTTTCGACGCCAACGGTGGCTTGTACGAACCGTTGTTCGGTGAAGAAGATGCCGTGATTTCCGATGCGTTGAATCATGCATCGATCATCGATGGCATTCGTTTGTGCAAGGCCAAGCGTTTCCGTTACGCAAACTGCGATATGGCCGATCTGGAAGCGCAGTTGAAAGCCGCCGATGCAGCGGGCGCGCGCACCAAGCTGATCACCAGCGATGGCGCGTTCTCGATGGATGGATTTATCGCACCACTCGACAAGATCACTGCACTGGCCGCCAAGTACAACGCACTGGTGCACATCGACGAATGCCATTGCACAGGCTTCCTCGGCCCGCACGGCCGCGGTTCGGCCGAAGTGCATGGCGTGATGGACAAGATCGATATCTTTACCGGAACGCTCGGCAAGGCATTAGGCGGCGCCCTGGGCGGTTTCACGACCGGCCGCGCGGAAGTGATCGAGATGTTGCGTCAGCGCTCGCGTCCGTATCTGTTCTCGAACTCCTTGCCTCCGCACGTCGTCGCAGCGGCCATCAAGGTGTTCGACATGCTCGGCTCGGCAGGCGACTTGCGCGAGCGCGTGCAGGAAAACACGCGTTATTTCCGCGAGCAGATGACGAAGGCGGGTTTTGATATCAAGCCGGGCGTGCATCCGATCGTGCCGGTGATGGTGTACGACGCGAAGAAGGCGCAGGCGATGGCTGCCGGGCTGCTTGAGGAAGGCATTTACGTTACGGGTTTCTTCTACCCTGTCGTGCCGCAAGGTCAGGCGCGCATTCGTACGCAGATGAGCGCCGCACATACACGCGAACATCTGGATCGCGCGATTGCCGCGTTTACGAAAGTCGCACGATCGCTGGGCATTATTGCTGCCTGAACCTGTTGCCTCTCTCTTTGCGGGGGGAGGCCAGCTGGCGGCGTCAGTGCGTTTGCAAAGCCGCCACTTCTTCTTCGCTCAAATGCCGCCACTGACCCTTGGTGAGATTGCCGAGGGCCAGATTGCCGATGGCTACCCGAATCAATCGAAGTACACCGATGCCCTGGGCTTCCAGCAAGCGCCGGATATGCCGATTACGGCCTTCATCCAGAACCACTTCCAGCCACGCATTTTTCTCGCCGGAACGCAGTAGCGCTACGCGTTTTGCAGCGAGCGTTTCGTTTTTGTCTGCGATGCCTTGAATCATCCGATCCAGCAAGAGCTGGTCGGGAATCGTGTCGATTTGCACGTGGTAAGTCTTATCGACGTGGAAGCGTGGATCGGTGAGATGGGCCGCCCAAACGCTATCGTTGCTCAACAGCAACAAACCTTCGCTCGCTTTGTCCAGACGCCCTACAGGGCCAAGCCATGGCAGACCGGATGCCGCCAGCAATTCGTACACGGTATCGCGACCCTGTTCGTCTGCTGCGCTCACAACCACGCCACGTGGTTTGTTGATCGCGATGTACACCCGTTTGGCAGCGGATACAGCCTCGCCATCCAGGAAAATGCGTTGACGCTCGGGATCGGCAGGTCGTTCCGGATCCAGCACTACGCGGCCATCCACGCTTACCCTGCCCTCGCGCACGGCGCGCTCGGCCTGACTGCGTGAACACACGCCAAGCTTGCTGAGCACGCGTGCGAGACCGAAGCGTGCCTGATTGGACGACGAGTTACGTGGTGCGGGCATCGGCTTGCAAGCCTACTCGGGTTTTGCGCGGACAAAGAAAAAGCCCGGCGTGTGCCGGGCTTTTTCGTGTTGCTTGCCGTTCGATTACTGCTGAACCTGCAGTTCCGTACGACGGTTGCGAGCGCGACCTTCGGCGGTCTTGTTGGTGTCGATCGGGTCGTTCATGCCATGACCGATCGGACCTTCCAGACGGCTTGCGTCGATACCATGCGAGGTCAGGTAGTCGTACACGATCTTCGCACGACGCTCCGACAGGCCCTGGTTGTACGCCGGCGTACCCACGCCGTCGGTGTAACCAGCGACCGTCACATGCACCTGCGGGTAACGCTTCAGCGTGTCCACAGCCTGGTCGAGGATGGCCAGCGAGTCGCTGCTCGGCACTGCCAGCGTCGGCTCGATGTTGGTCTCGCCCTTCTTCGGACGGTCGAACTTGAAGTTGACGCCCTTCAGGTCGATCACAACCTTCTGCGGGCAG
>NZ_RYZR01000002.1:0-1203 GCF_003977615.1 Dyella dinghuensis | reverse complement strand
GATCCGGGCACTTGTTGTCGCACAGGTTCACGCCGTTGCGGAACTGCTTGGAGCAGTCCGGAGCAGCCGGCGGCGGCGGTGCTGCGGCAGCAGCCGGGGCCGGCACGGCACCAATGTGCGCAACGATGCTGAAGCCCAGGTACCAGTCGCCGTAACCGTTGTTCTGCGGCAGGGTCTTGTCGTCCCAGTCGTAGCGGTACGCAGCTTCCACGCGGAACTCGGCGCTGTCGGTGATCGACTTGGAAATACCCACGCCTGCCTGTGCAGCCGGATCCCAACCCTTGTCCAACGGGTTGTGGTGGTAGCTACCCATCACGCCGCCCATCAGGTACGGGCGCCAGGAGTTCCAGTCACCGAAGAAGTAGCGCGCGGCTACGCCGTAGTTGTTGTTCGACCAGTTGTTGCCCTGACCGAACACATCGCTGTCGGCTTTGCGCTTGGTGCGATCGACAAACAGTTCGACGGACACGTTCGACGAAATGAACTTGCCCACGCCGAGGCCATAGAAGAACTGGCGGCTACGGGTATCACGATCCGTGTCGTTGTAGTAGCCACCAACGTAAGGGGCGATATACCAACGATCATCGAAGCCATTCGGCCAGGCCGGGGCGTTGGTGCTGCTCGTGCTGCTGGTGTCACTGCTGCTAGCGGCCGGTGCAGCGGTGTTGTCCTGCGCGTGAACGGCACCTACGCCGCCCAGGGCAAGAGCGATCAAAAAGTACAGGCCCTTACGTTTCATCAGGTGTCTCCTCGGATTATTAGTGTTCGCGTCCATTCCACCCCAGACGGAAATCGCGCGGCAGAACTTATTAGGTTGCGGGGGACTTATTCGCTACCTTGCTTGATGTCCCTAGCAGCAAGCGCGGCGAAGTGTAGCAAAACTGTTAAGAGATTCGTACGCCAGTCTTTCCTACCATGCGCATTACCGGTGAAGCTTTGTTCAGCTACGCAAAGCATTAGCGACATAGCAATACAGTTCTTAACTATGTATTTAAGCGCAAGAAAAAGCCCGGCATATGCCGGGCTTTTCCGTAGTGCTTGAAGTCCAATTACTGCTGAACCTGCAGTTCCGTACGACGATTGCGAGCACGACCCGCTGCCGTCTTGTTGGTGTCGATCGGATCGTTCAGACCATGACCGATCGGACCTTCCAGACGGCTGGCGTCGATACCATGCGAGGTCAGGTAGTCGTACACGATCTTC
>NZ_RYZR01000015.1 GCF_003977615.1 Dyella dinghuensis | reverse complement strand
GCACCCACGGTACGGCCGCCTTCGCGGATCGCGAAACGCAGACCTTCCGTCATGGCGATCGGGGCAATCAGCTCCACCACCATTTTGATGTTGTCGCCCGGCATCACCATTTCCACGCCTTCCGGCAACTGGCACGCGCCCGTCACGTCGGTCGTGCGGAAGTAGAACTGCGGACGGTAACCCTTGAAGAACGGCGTATGACGACCGCCCTCTTCCTTCGACAGCACGTACACCTCCGCCTCGAACTGGGTGTGCGGGGTGATCGAACCGGGCTTGGCCAGCACCTGGCCGCGCTCCACGTCTTCACGCTTCGTGCCGCGCAGCAGCAGGCCCACGTTGTCGCCAGCCTGACCCTGGTCCAGCAGCTTGCGGAACATTTCCACGCCGGTCACGGTGGTCTTGGTGGTCGGACGGATGCCGACGATTTCGACTTCCTCGCCCACCTTGATGATGCCGCTCTCGACGCGACCGGTCACCACGGTGCCGCGGCCGGAGATCGAGAACACGTCTTCCACCGGCATCAGGAACGCCTTGTCCAGTGCACGCACCGGCTCCGGAATGTACGTATCGAGCGCTTCCACCAGCTTGATGATCGCCGGCACGCCGATTTCCGACTGGTCGCCTTCCAGCGCCTTCAGTGCCGAACCCTTGATGATCGGGGTGTCGTCGCCGGGGAAGTCGTACTTGCTGAGCAGTTCACGCACTTCCATCTCGACGAGCTCCAGCAGCTCGGCGTCGTCCACCATGTCGGCTTTGTTCAGGAACACGACAATGTACGGCACGCCCACCTGACGGCTGAGCAGGATGTGCTCACGCGTCTGCGGCATCGGGCCGTCGGCGGCCGAGCACACCAGGATCGCGCCGTCCATCTGCGCGGCACCCGTGATCATGTTCTTCACGTAGTCGGCGTGGCCCGGGCAATCGACGTGCGCGTAGTGGCGGTTCGGCGATTCGTATTCCACGTGCGCCGTGGAGATCGTGATGCCGCGCGCCTTTTCTTCCGGCGCCGCGTCAATCTGATCGTACGCCTTGAATTCGCCACCGAAGCGCTCCGCGCCGATCTTCGTCAGCGCCGCCGTCAGCGTCGTCTTGCCGTGGTCCACGTGACCGATCGTGCCCACGTTCACGTGCGGCTTGGTGCGTTCGAATTTACCCTTTGCCATGA
>NZ_RYZR01000014.1:1524-1714 GCF_003977615.1 Dyella dinghuensis | reverse complement strand
CTAGAGCTAATACGTGCAACAAACCCCGACTTCTGGAAGGGATGCATTTATTAGATAAAAGGTCGACGCGGGCTCTGCCCGTTGCTGCGATGATTCATGATAACTCGACGGATCGCACGGCCATCGTGCCGGCGACGCATCATTCAAATTTCTGCCCTATCAACTTTCGATGGTAGGATAGTGGCCTACC
>NZ_RYZR01000010.1 GCF_003977615.1 Dyella dinghuensis | reverse complement strand
CTTGCGGGTTTGCGCACCCGTTGACTCGCACACATGTCAGACTCCTTGGTCCGTGTTCCAAGACGGGCCGAATGGGGGGCCCACGGGCCGGTGCCGGGAGCGCGCCGGTGCCGCGAGCGGCACGCCCTGCGGCGCGCGCTTCCCACCTCGGTCGGGGCGACGGCGTCTCCGCGGGCGCGAGCGCCCGGGCTTAAGCCGCCGCCCCAACCCGCAACGGTCCGCGCCCCGAGCCGAGCGGCAGACCGGCTCATCGCCGTTCCGCATCCGACCGGGGCGCGTCGCCGGCCCCCATCCGCTTCCCTCCCGACAATTTCAAGCACTCTTTGACTCTCTTTTCAAAGTCCTTTTCGCCTTTCCCTC
>NZ_RYZR01000001.1 GCF_003977615.1 Dyella dinghuensis | reverse complement strand
GCTCGATGTTGGTCTCGCCCTTCTTCGGACGGTCGAACTTGAAGTTGACACCCTTCAGGTCGATCACAACCTTCTGCGGGCAACCATCCGGACCCACGATCGTGCCTTCCGGCAGATCCGGGCACTTGTTGTCGCACAGGTTCACGCCGTTGCGGAACTGCTTGGAGCAGTCCGGAGCAGCCGGCGGCGGCGGTGCAACTGCAGCGGCCGGGGCCGGCACGGCACCAATGTGCGCAACGATGCTGAAGCCCAGGTACCAGTCGCCGTAACCGTTGTTCTGCGGCAGGGTCTTGTCGTCCCAGTCGTAGCGGTACGCAGCTTCCACGCGGAAGTCGGCGCTGTCGGTGATCGACTTGGAAATACCCACGCCACCCTCTGCAGCCGGATCCCAACCCTTGTCCAACGGGTTGTGGTGGTAGCTACCCATCACGCCGCCCAACAGGTACGGGCGCCAGGAGTTCCAGTCGGCGAAGAAGTAACGCGCGGCTACGCCGTAGTTGTTGTTCGACCAGGTGTTGCCCTGTCCGAACACATCGCTGTCGGCTTTGCGCTTGGTGCGATCGACGAAGAGTTCAATCGCCACGTTCGACGAAATGAACTTGCCTACGCCCAAACCGTAGAAGAACTGACGGCTGCGCGTATCGCGATCGGTGTCGTTGTAGTAGCCACCGACATAAGGAGCGATATACCAACGATCATCGAAGCCGTTAGGCCAAGCGGGAGCGCTGGTGCTGCTGGTGTCGCTGCTGCTTGGAGCTGGACTGCTTGCAGCAGTAGACGTGTTGTCTTGCGCATGAACAGCGCTTACGCCGCCCAGTGCAAGAGCAATAAGAAAATAAAGGCCCTTACGCTTCATCAGATCTCTCCTCTTCTTAATGATTAGGGCACTTCCCGCCAAGATAAAAATCCGCGTCTCGTTTATTGGTTTTGAATCCAATTAACGAATTTCCTGCGAAAGTTACCGCACCCGGCATTACGGAGTTTAACAAAATCTAAACGATCTGCAAAATCCCTGCGAATTACCTTGCATTTTCCCTTCACGCTGTCTTTACAACGTGAAGAGCCCCAGGAACGACTGGATAGGCATGGCATCCAGTTTAGCCGGATCCGCCGTGGCCTCTAGAATGGCCTTAACGCGGTGCGACGGCAAATGCCCGCGCATGGCGCCCTCAAACTTCTTCAAAAGCACGGGGATACCCTCGCCGCGGCGCTTGCGGTGGCCGATCGGATAGTCGATGGAGACCTTCTCGGTGCTGCTGCCGTCCTTGAAGAACACCTGGACCGAGTTGCCGATGTAACGCTTGTCAGGGTCGAAGTAGTCCTTGGTGAACTGCGGGTTCTCGGTCACCGCCATCTTGTCGCGCAGCGCGTCGATCCGCGGGTCGGCGGCCACGTCGTCGTTATAGTCTTCGGCGGTCAGGCGACCGAAGATCAGCGGCACGGCCACCATGTACTGGATGCAGTGATCACGGTCGGCATAGTTGGCGAGCGGACCGGTCTTGTCGATGATGCGGCAGCCGGCTTCCTGCGTTTCGATGACCACCTTCTCGATCTGATCGAGCTTGCCAGCGATCTGGCTGTGCAGCTTCATCGCGCACTCGACGGCCGTCTGTGCATGGAATTCGGCCGGGAAGCTGATCTTGAACAGCACGTTTTCCATCACGTAGCTGCCAAACGGGCGCTCGAACTGGAACGCGTTGCCTTTGAAGGCCACGTCATAATAACCCCAGGTCTTGGCCGAAAGCGCCGACGGATAACCCACCACGCCGCGGTAGACGGCATTGATAGCGTGCGTGACAGCACGGCGGCAGGCATCGCCTGCAGCCCAGCTCTTGCGCGGTCCGGTGTTCGGCGCATGGCGGTAGGTACGCAACGCACCGTTGTCGATCCAGCTATGCGAGACGGCGGTGGTGATCTGTTCCTTGTTGCCGCCCAGCATTGCCGTGGCGACCGCCGTGGAGGCAAGGCGAACCAGGATCACGTGATCCTGACCCACGCGGTTGAAGCTGTTGAGCAGCGCGTAGCAACCCTGAATTTCATGTGCCTTGATGGCGTAGGTCAGCACATCGTGCACCGTCAGCGGCTTGCCACCTTCGCGTTCGGCCTGGCGGCTGAGGTAGTCGGCCACGGCAAGGATCGCGCCGAGGTTGTCCGAGGGATGACCCCACTCTGCGGCGAGCCAGGTGTCGTTGAAGTCCAGCCAGCGGATCTGCGTACCGATGGCGAACGCCGCCTGCACTGGATCGAGCTCATGGCTGGTACCCGGAACACGGGCGCCGCCCGGCAGCGTGGCGCCCGGCACCACTGGCCCCAGATGCTTGACGCATTCGGGAAACTTCATCGCCATCATTGCCGTCGCCAGCGAATCGAGCAGCATGTAGCGGGCGGTGTCGTAAGCCTCTTTCGAATCGATCCGGTAGTCGGCAACGTAGTTGGCAATGTCGACGAGCGGCTGATCGGGGTCAGGACGCTTAGCGGAACGAATATCGTGAGCGCTCATGGCAGGGTCTCAGGTGTAGGGAAACGCCCATTGTAGCCGCCCCATCGTTTCGAGGCACCGTCCGCCGACTTGACCAGCCATCGCACCCTCTCGAAAATCCTCGCGAATCATCCCAAAGGGGAGTAGTTCCGGATACGGCAACCCGCATCCGCGCGGTGGACGTCAGCACGAGCGAGGCATCGCTCCGGGCACCGCGATGGCTTTATGCCGTGAACGAGACTTTTGCGGTGCAGGCGGGCCACGCGCGTCCGTCGTCGCCGTGTGAGTCCCGCGCGCCAAGGAATCCCAATGGCCTTCCCCACTCACCTGCTGTACGACCTGCTGACCATCGTCCTGCTCGACCTGGTCTTGGCGGGCGACAACGCCATCGTCATCGCCCTCGCCGCGCGCAACCTGCCCCGGCGCCTGCAGAAACGCGCCGTGTTCTGGGGAACCTTCGGTGCCGTCGCTGTGCGCATCGTACTGACGTTGCTGGTGGTGTATCTGCTCAATCTTCCGGGGCTGATGCTCGTTGGCGGCCTGTTGTTGCTACCGATCGCGTGGAAACTGTTGAAACCCGATAACGGTAACGCGCATGCCATCACTCCCGCCGAAAATTTTGCGGCGGCGTTGCGCACGATCGTCCTCGCCGACGCATTGATGGGTCTGGACAACGTGCTCGCCATCGCCGGCGCTGCCAAAGGACATATGGGATTGGTCGTTGCCGGTCTATTGATCAGTATTCCATTAGTCGTGTGGGGTTCGACGCTGATTCTGAAACTGATCGAACGCTTTCCTGTCATCGTCTACGCCGGTGCGGCAGCGATTGCATGGACTGCGGGCCGCATGATCAGTCACGAGAAGTTGTGGCTCGACTGGTTCACCGCGCATGGATGGATGAAACACGTACTCGAAGTTGTGTTGGTAGCAGCCGTGTGCGGCGGACGATGGTTGTTCAATCGCCGCGCACGCAACACGTGATCCGCGCGCACCAACACCCTCCTTGCCCGGGGCCGATGCGCAACGCTTGCAAACACGCAACGGCTCCGGGTCGCCGCCCTCAGAACCGGAAACGCAAGTAGACCGACGGACCATCGAGATCCAGCGCGACATCGTCGTGGTAATACTCTTTTCGATCATGCACGCTGATGCGTGTGTAATCGTACTCGGCGCCAAAGCCGACGTTCTTCCACGGGAACCATTCGACGCCCAGTGCGCCATCGTAGATGTGACCGCCGAGATCGCCGTTCTTTTTCAGACCCTGCGCGTTGAAGTACATCCGAATGTTGTCGGTGAACGCATGACGCCAACCAAGTTCCAGTTCAGGCGCCCAGGCATTTTCGCTGGCGCTCGCACCAGCTTCGCCTTCGAAGTTTCCGTTCAAGCTTGCCTGACCTTTGATACCCGCAAAAATATGGTAATAGCCGGCGCCAAGGCCTACGCCAAATACATCACTACTGTGTCCAAACCACCATTTATAAGCCGCACTTCCAAAGTCGAAATTAAGCCTGCCCGTGATGGAAGCATTTGCATCGTACGCATTGCCGTTGAAGTTGAAGGCCGCGTTCGCTGATCCGGTACGCGACTGCTCGACGCGATAGTAGTCAAAAGAAAAGCCCTGGCTATCGCCTAACAAGAAATCGGCGCGAAGTCGGGGCACCACTTCGTGCTGAGGGAAACCCAGATCGTGCTGCAGATTGAGATTACCGTGCACATCGTATTGATTCAGCCCCGCACCAATCGTCGTACTGGTATCGGCGTAATACCCACCTAGCGATAAGCTGAACCGGTCGAGTGCAGGGGAAAAGGTATCGGAACTTGAACTGTCGGTACTTTGCGCAAATACAGAACCACTTGTGAGTGCGAGCCCTACAAATATGACTCCGCTGCAAGCGGTTAAATGGGCGGTACGGCGCATGGTGCATCTCCTTGTTTAATTTTTTTGGCAAACACATGCCCGGAACGATTCATTGCGTTCCAAAGAAGTAAAGAAGTGACGGGTGATTCCGCGGCTTGAATATTAGGAACGGCAAGCGTGCACATACCGTGCAAAGCACGGGATTTTTTTGCGCACAAACTGCCAGCGGAGGATTTATCGACCCAGCGCTACGTGTATGTTCAGTGATGTCGAAGCTGCGCGGCGACCATGCAACAAAATTTGCATGAAGCCATCATGGATATGATGACGGCTTCACATGCGCGCAAATCAATACATCATCGGCACGCGAACGGTAACGGTGGCGTCAGGCGTATCACGAGTTACACCGACGCCTAGCGTGAAATTCAGCGTGCGCTTTTCGTTGAATCGATAAGAGCCGCCGATCAACAACGAGCCCAGCCAAATCTTGGTTGAACCGGGCAACTTCTGGCCACCCTCATACGTTGTGCCAAGGAACGTCTGGTCGTAACCAATACTGAGCGATGCCTTGTCGTTGAGTGCCATGCCCATGCCGATGCTGATATCGGCCTCGTTACCCACTTTCACGTTGCCCAGATACTGCCTCCCGGCCAGCAAAATGTTTTCGTATACGTTGTGGCGTTCGACGTTATAGAGATAACTCAGATTGCCGAAGAACACGACCGGGTCGGAAGGAAGCAGCCACGTTACCCCCGGTTGAAGCGTGTAGAAACCCGTGCCTGTAGGTTGCTGCAATGGCAGCCCCGTACCGGTGAGATTCTCGACACAACGCGTCACACAATCGGTGACCACCTGGAACGGATCGGTACCCGTGCGCGATTTGAAGCGGAACCAACCGATGTAATACGCGCTGTCGGCGCCACCGTTGTTGATCTGATAGCGTGCTGTCGCTTCGATATCGCCAAGTCCTCTGCCGCTGGAACTGAATACGCTGTTTACAGCAGAACCCGTGAGCACGGCACGACTGACGGTGTCATCGTGCGTATCCACGTAAGGCACGCGCACTTCCACTTCAAGCCGATTGGTGATGCCGTAACGCGCGGTGAGCACGGCAGTCTGCGTGGTGTCACGCACCTGTCGTACGTCGATCAAACCGATCAAGATGGCAGGAATGATGGTGTAGCCGACCAACGCGACTCGATCGGCAGTTGAATAACCGAACTGATACGCGGGCTCGATGACGATCTTGTTTTTCGGCGTCAAGACACCAGGCTGCTGGAAGATCGGCGCGACTTCCGGTGGCCGCGCATTCTGCGCCGGCGCCTGTCCGACAGGAGTGGAAGGCGTACCAGGCGCCGCGGGTGTCTGCTGCGATGCTTGTTGATCTGGCACCGCATCCGGCGATGGCATCGGCAATGCCGTTGCCATACCGCCGGCAGCCGCAATGTTTCCGCCGCGTTGCTTGTCCAGCTCATCCATGCCAACAGCATGCCGCAATGCCTTGTAATCGGCCTCTTGCTCGGCGAGCTGATGTTGAAGTGCGTCGATCTGGTCGCGCATCGCTTCGATGCGCTTGTCCTGATCTTCTAGCCGCTGCCGAATTACCGGCGATGACGCGGAATCGGCTGGCGACGCTGGTGACGAGGCTGGCGCATCCTGGCCAACCGCCACGCCGCAAAACAGCACGAGCCCTGCACAGCCGGCTGCGCAGGCCCACTGATTGCGTTTAGGTTCCATCTTCCTTCCCCCTTCCTTTGTGCACATGTCGTTCCCCAACTGGGCTATGTCATCGCTATCAATGTCCAAGGGCTTGTACGGACGCGTTCTGCAATGCTTGCTGCAGACCTTCGCCGCGGAATGCGTTGAGCGTATTCACCCCCACATTCAGGGTGGTGAGATTGCTGATGTTTTGATTGTTCAGCGTGTTCTGAATCACTGTCGCGCCTGCGGTTTGCCCCATCGATGACGGCGTGAAGGAGTTGCCAGGACCGATCTGTACATTCACCGTGCCAAGCGCCGATGCGAGCGCTGTAGCCTGTTGCGTGGTGATGTGCGCGATGTCGGGAACATTGACGCTGGTGTACGAAACAAGCGCGCCATCGACATAAACGGCGCGCACGATACCAAAGGAAGCTTCCAGTCCATTACCGAGATCGAACCCGCCGCGCACGGCATCCAAGCGCGCGTTGGGAACGGGAAATCCAAAGCCGGCAATTTGATGCACCGCGACTGGCGCTAAAGGTGCAGACTGCGCATGCGCAAACGCCGCGCAACTCATTGCGCCGAGCACAACGCCTATGCGCAACGCGACATGTAGCGCAGATATCGGCCGCTTCATATGTCACCCGGTCCGTATTTGGACATGGTGATCGTGTCCAGCCCACGCCGGTCGATACCTATGCCCAGTGGGGCGATGGGCGCGGAACGCCAGTCGCTATCGGCATTGAAGCGCGCGAATTCGCGCCGGTTGTGGATGACGAACAGCAATCCGCTTTTCCACAACGTGTTGAAGCGATCAATAGGAATGACACGCGTACCCAGCGCAGGGTCGCCCACCAGCACGCGTCCATAGCGAATGCCCTTGATCACCACGAAATGGTGATACCCGCGATCCTGTATCAGCACAATCGCAGGAAGCTTGGCTTTTTCCAATTGATCAAGCGATGCGTGAAACCCATCCGCATCGAAACCGATACTTTCCAGGTAAAGCTTGATGTCGAGCAGCGAAAATCCTTCCTTATTGATCTTCTTGCGATCGCCATGCATATACATCTGCGCAAAGACAATCTGCTCGTTCACCGGAAAGTCGTATTGATAAGTCAGCAACGTCGCTACTGCAGCAGAGCCGCAGCTGAAGTCATATTTCTGATGGATCGTGTTGCGGAATTTGACTTCCTTCAGCGTTGCCAGATGCATCGTGTAGGTGTGCCCTACATTGTCGTTGATGGATACCGTCGCGGCCCATGCGCCGCTCGTCGCCGTCGCGGCGAAGGCAAACGCTGCCAACGATGGCATCCATCGCTTCATGGCTTCATCTCGACGTTGACGATGACACCGTTCTGAATCAGAACATTGTTTCCCGAGTTCTGAATCACCGATGGAAGGCCTGAAGCACTTGAAAAAGCATCGCCCGTGATGGCGTTGTTTCCGGTGACAACTTGCGAGGCACTGTCATTGGATACGGTGCCAGTGATCGCTTGCGTACTGTTCACGGTGATTGCGCCACCGCTGTAGCGCTTGAGCGTATCGGCGCTTACTGGCGCGCCAAAAGCATCAACACTGCCTTGCTGCACAGTGGCCGCGGCAGGAGTGTTTGCATGCTGTGGATGACTGGCATTTGCAGGTGGATCACCCGCAAACACCCATCCTGGCAATCCCATTGCACATACCACTGCCACACTTACAACGATTGTTGACCGGGACATGGCACGACTCCGAACGCATGAGCGCATCGAATACGACCGTCTGCCGACCGGTTGCATTCGCAGCCGGTCGGCCCGCACAGCAACGGTGAAGCGATGCGCGCTTCACCGTGCTGATCAGTCGCTACTCAATGGCCGCCTACGTTCAGATTGGCTTGAACGGTCACGCCCTGCTGGATCAACGCAGCTGCGCCACTGTTCTGAGCAATCGTCGTAATGCCTGCCGCCGCTGCTGCGGTGCTGTCCATGGTGTTGGACATATCGAAGGTGCCAGCGTCGGCCGAAGTGCTACCACCTGCCCCGCCGTTGCCGCCTGCACCAGCCATGCCTTCACCACCGGTCGCTGTGCCACCAGCCCCGCCTGCGCCACCATCGCCGCCAGCACTGGCGACTGTTCCGCTGGTGCCGCCGGTCGATGTGCTGCTGCCTGTCGTCGACGATGCTGCACCGGCCGTTGCGCTACCGCCTGTGCCATCGCCGCCGGCACCTGCCGTTGCCATACCGCCACCGCCACCAGCCTTGGCTTCGCCACCGTTAGCACCCGTTGAGCCAGCACCCTCGGCACCGCTTCCTGAAAAAGCACCGCCGCTATTGGAGAACGAGCCGCCAGCCTTGCCGCTGTGTGCGTAGGCGTCGCCGCCGTCGCCGCCCGATCCGCCGCCACCCTCGTGCGCCCTGCCTCCGACGCCTTTACCGCCGCTGCCGCCTTTTCCGCCATTGGCATTGCCGTTGTCCTGTGCCCAGTTGCCGATGCCGGAGACCGAGACATTGGTAACTTCGCCGCTCAGGTCACTGCTGGCGGTTGCTGTGCTGTTATTGAATGCATCGCTGACTGTCGATGTTGCATTGCCTGCGTTCGCAGCGGCACTGCCCATGCCGTTACTGGTTGAGCTATCGCCACTGTCAGTGACAGCGACAGCGAGTGAGTTGGAGTGTGTGCTCGAGTTTGTGTTGGAGTGCGTGCTCGAGTTCGTGTTGGAGCTCGTGATCGAGCCGTGGTTCTTGTTGTTCTGATTCGAGTTGTCGTCTGCCATAGCAGGGAGGGCAAGTCCCAAGCCAAGCGTCACTGCCATAAAGATTAGAGTCTTGCGCATGTTGATTCCTCCCGGGAATGGATGCGGTTTGACCCCCTGTTTTTACTGGTGAAGCTCCGATATGTCGCAAGGTACGTGCCACTGACGCGCATACGGCATGCCCAGAACAACATGTAGTGAAATCAGTTGATTGCGGCCCATTCACGTACCTGAAAATCGTCAGGATCTTCAGGCGGTGATGCACGAATGCAACACCGCCGACGGCGGCGAAATCGTTTTCAATCGCGTATTGGTGCGCAGATGTTGCGGCAACAGCAATGTGTGCAGTAACTGTCATGCATGGATGGATGTATCAATCGTGCAACATCAGGTATCCACTCATGGCACGTCGCCAAACGAACGTTTAGTCAACACAATGTAAAAAAAGAGGGAGCTTGCGCTCCCTCTTTCTTCAACCTGACAGCGTCGCGATCAGCGCTTTTCGATCGGCACGTACGTGCGATCTTCCGGACCGGTGTAATTTGCGCTGGGGCGAATGATCTTGCCATCTTCGCGCTGTTCGATCACGTGTGCGCTCCAACCCGACGTGCGCGCAATGACGAACAGCGGCGTGAACATGGCCGTCGGCACGCCCATCATGTGATAGGCACTGGCCGAATACCAATCGAGATTCGGAAACATCTTCTTCAGTTCCCACATCAGTTTCTCGATGCGCTCTGACACTTCGAACAAGGTCGGATTGCCGCCTTCGGTGCACAGCTTGCGCGAGATTTCCTTGATGATCTCGTTGCGCGGATCGGACACGGTGTAAACCGGATGACCGAAGCCGATGATGATTTCCTTGCGCTCGACGCGTGCGCGGATGTCCGCTTCGGCTTCAGCAGCGCTGTGATAGCGCGCGATGATTTCCATCGCCACCTCGTTCGCACCACCGTGCTTGGGACCACGCAATGCGCCGATGGCGCCGGTGATGGCCGAATACATGTCCGAACCGGTACCGGCAATCACACGTGCGGTGAAGGTCGATGCGTTGAATTCATGCTCGGCATACAGCACCAGCGAACGGTCCAGCGATTGTGCGCAAAGCTCGCTCGCTTTCTTGCCGTGCAATAGATGCAGGAAGTGCGCAGCGATCGATTCGTCGTCGGTTTCCGTTTCGATGCGCTTGCCGTTGTGGCTGAAGTGATACCAGTACAGCAGCATGGAACCGAAGCTGGCCATCAGGCGATCGGCGATGTCGCGCGCGCCGGTGACGTTGTGGTCTTCCTTCTCCGGCAGCACGGTGCCAAGTACGGAGCAGCCGGTGCGCATCACGTCCATCGGATGCGTGGCGGCCGGCAGCAATTCCAGTGCGCTCTTCACCGGCGCAGGCAAGCCGCGCAGGCGCTTGAGCTTGGTGCGGTAGGCATTCAATTCCGCCCAATTCGGCAGCACGCCGTGGACCAGCAGATACGCCACTTCTTCGAAGCAGCCTTTGGCAGCCAGGTCATGAATGTCGTAGCCGCGGTAATGCAGGTCGTTGCCACTGCGGCCGACCGTGCACAGTGCGGTATTGCCTGCCGCCACGCCGGAAAGGGCAACGGATTTTTTCGGCTTGGGGGCGGTGGATTGCTCGCTCATCGGATCATGCTCCTGGTGCGGTACTTGAACTTCGGCGACGCCGGGTAGCGTCGCCAAACACGAAATGACGAATTATTTTTCGCTCGCAAACAATGCGTCGAGCTTGTCTTCGTAGGCGTGGTAGCCAAGGAAGTCGTACAGCTCTTCGCGCGTTTGCATCGTAGGAATGGTGTTCTTCTGCGTGCCTTCGCGGCGCACTGTTTCGTAGAAATTCAGCGCGGCCTTGTTCATGGCGCGATAAGCGCCACAGCAATACAGCGCGATGTCGACGTTCGCACTTTGCAACTCGTCCGTGGTGAAGAACGGCGTGGTTCCGAATTCGGTCAGATTCGCCAGAATCGGTACTTTTACGGCAGCGCGGAAGCGACGGTAATCATCGAGTGTCTTCATCGCCTCAGGAAAAATCATGTCGGCACCCGCTTCCACATAGGCACATGCACGATCGATTGCCGCATCGATGCCCTCGACGGCAGCCGCGTCGGTACGCGCCATGATCACGAAGCCCGCGTTAGTGCGTGCATCGACAGCTGCCTTGACGCGATCGACCATTTCTTCCTTCGGCACTACTTCCTTGCCGGGGCGATGACCGCAACGCTTCTGACCGACCTGATCTTCGATGTGTACAGCAGCCACGCCCACGTTGATGAAAGAACGGATCGTGCGCGCAATGTTGAAAGCACCGCCCCAGCCCGTGTCGATATCGACCATGAGCGGCAACTGCGTGGCGTCCACGATGCGTCGTGCATCGGTGAGCACATCTTCCATCGTGCTGATGCCCAGATCCGGCACGCCCAACGAATTGGCTGCGACGCCGCCGCCCGAAAGATAGAGCGCCTTGTAACCGACGCGCTTGGCCATCATGCCTGCGTAGGCAGTAATCGCGCCCATTATCTGAAGCGGTTTTTCGGCAGCAAGTGCGGCGCGGAAGCGGCTGCCGGCAGAGTCGAGTTGGGTCATCGTGGTTCTCCGAAACCATCCATTGTAAGTGATGTCTGGTTCGGGTGACGTAGCGTTGCGATATCTGGCTGTAACAGAACGAAAAATCGCGCTAGGTCGTCGGCCGAAAATTTCCGCTGCATCGTTTTTCTGACATAAAAAAAGCGCCCCAAAGGGGCGCTTTTTTTGTCTGGCGGAGAGAGAGGGATTCGAACCCTCGATAAGGCTTTTGACCCTATACTCCCTTAGCAGGGGAGCCCCTTCGGCCTCTCGGGCATCTCTCCAAAACTGTTTCCGCGGCGTCGCGGAGCCGAAAAGGATACTGGCCAGAGCCTTTCAGGTAAAGAGGCGGTTAACTTCCGCCGGTTTCACCCGAACTGCCACCCTCGCCTTCGTTCTCGCCCTTGATGCGTTGGTAAATTTCTTCGCGATGCACGGCCACGTTCTTGGGCGCATTGATGCCAATGCGAACCTGGTTTCCTTTTACACCGAGAACGGTAACGGTCACCTCGTCGCCGATCATCAGGGTTTCACCGACCCTGCGGGTCAGAATCAACATAGCTGCTACTCCATTTTAATGCTTGTGGTTACGGGCCTCCTGCGTGCTGCTGCCTCACCCCTGAGCACATCACCACGCAGATCTGACGTTGTATCCGTCAAAAGGCCCTACCGCCTTCCCCGGCTCCAAACTACCAAGTTGCCTCGAAAGACAGCTTGCCTTGACGGTGCCATCGCAACTAGCAGCGCCGTTGTCTGACCGATACTAGCCGAGCCCCAGCGACGCGTGCAATCTACACATAATTTTGACAAGCGGTCCATATGCAGCGCGTCAACCGGCTAGCTGCTTACCGATCCACTCCACTGCACCGTTCAAAATGTCTGGCAACTGTGGTTTATCTACGCCGCCACCTTGCGCCATGTCGGGGCGACCGCCGCCTTTTCCATCGATCTGATTCGCTACATACGCGACAACATCGCCGGCCTTGATCTTTCCGGTAGCGCTACCGTTGACGCCGGCCACGAGCGAAACGCGCCCGTCGGAAGCACCTGCCAGCAAGACAACACAATTCGTAAGTTGCTGTTTGAGTTGGTCGACACCATCGCGCAACGCCTTGGCGTCCAATCCCTCCACGCGTGCAGCGACCACTTTGATACCACCCACGTCGCGTGCGGTATTGGCGAGATCGCCCGTCATCGATCCGGCGGCTTTCGCACGCATCGATTCAAGTTCGCGCTCGAGTTTCTTTTGACGATCGAGCAGCTGGCGCAGCTTTTCGGTGACATCGTCGCCGCTGCTGGAAAGCATGGCAGAGAGTTCGCCCAGGCGACGCTCTTCATCGGCCACGTAGGCAAGCGCACCGGCACCCGTCACCGCTTCAATACGGCGCACGCCTGAGGCCACGCCGGCCTCGCTGACGATCTTGAAAAGCCCGATGTCGCCGGTACGACTGACGTGCGTACCGCCGCACAGCTCGGTGGAGAAATCGCCCATCTTCAGCACGCGCACTTCGTCGCCGTACTTTTCGCCGAACAGTGCCATCGCACCGAAGTCGATCGCGTCGTCGTAGGCCATTTGGCGCACTTCTGCTTCGGCATTGCGACGTACTTCGTCGTTGACCAACGCCTCGATCGTCGCGAGTTCTTCGCGACTGACGGGTTTGAAATGGGAAAAGTCGAAACGCAGGCGATCGGGAGCGACGAGCGAGCCCTTCTGGGTGACGTGCGTACCCAGCACCTGGCGCAGCGCCGCATGCAGCAAGTGCGTCGCGGAGTGGTTGAGTACTGTCGCCTGACGACGCGATGCATCGACGCTCGTATCGACAGAATCGCCAGTGCGCAGCGGCTGCGAGCCGTGCCAGCGGCCAGCGTGTCCGAAAAACACGCCGCCCATCTTCAGCGTATCGCCTACGTCAAATTCCCCAGAACCGTTCGACAGCGTACCCGTATCACCGACCTGTCCACCGGATTCGGCGTAGAACGGCGTGCGATCGAGGATGACAAATCCTTCCTCGCCATTGGCAAGTTGATCGATCTGTTTTCCTGCGCGCACGATACCGACGACCTTGCTGCCTTGCGCCGACAGTGTGTGGTAGCCGAGAAATTCCGTTGGCTTGAGCTGGCTCGCCAGTTCCGCCGGCATCTGGCCCTTGGCTTCGAAACGGCTCGCGGCGCGCGCACGTTCGCGCTGCTGCGCCATCGATTGCTCGAAACCCGCCATGTCTACGGTCAGGCCACGCTCGCGCGCGATGTCGGCGGTGAGGTCCACCGGGAAACCATAGGTGTCGTAAAGACGGAACGCGTCCTCGCCCGGGATGGTTCTGCCCGATTTCGACGCCACTTCGTCAAACACGCGCATGCCATGTTCCAGCGTTTCGCCGAAACGTTGCTCTTCGGTGCGCAGTGCTTCCTCCACGAACGCTTGCTTCGCAGCGAGTTCGGGATAGGCCACGCCCATTTCTTCGACGAGCGGCTTCACCATCTTCCAGAAGAAATCGCCGCGCACACCGAGCATCCAGCCGTGACGCAATGCACGGCGAATGATTCGGCGCAGCACGTAACCGCGGCCTTCGTTCGATGGAAGCACGCCATCAACAATCAGGAATGAGCACGCACGAATGTGATCGGCAATCACGCGCAATGATTTGTTGGCGATATCTTTCGTGTTCGTCAGTTCCGCCGCCACCTTGATGAGGTGCTGGAACAAGTCGATTTCATAGTTGGAATGCACATGCTGCAACACGGCGGCCAGGCGCTCCAGACCCATGCCGGTATCGACGCACGGTGCAGGCAGCGGCGACAGCGTGCCATCCGGCGCGCGGTCGAACTGCATGAACACCAGGTTCCAGATTTCGATGTAGCGGTCGCCATCTTCATCGGGCGAACCGGGCGGACCACCGGTGATCTCCGGGCCGTGGTCGTAGAAGATTTCCGTGCACGGACCGCACGGACCGGTATCGGCCATCTGCCAGAAGTTGTCCGACGCAAACGGTTCACCCTTGTTGTCGCCGATGCGCACAATGCGCTCGGCGGGCACACCCATTTCCTTGTTCCAGATGTCGTAGGCCTCGTCATCGGTGTGATAGACGGTGACCCACAACTTTTCCGGCGCCAGCTTGAGGACAGAGGTCAGCAATTCCCACGCGTAACGAATGGCGTCGCGCTTGAAGTAATCGCCGAACGACCAGTTGCCCAGCATCTCGAAGAAGGTGTGATGACGCGCGGTGTAACCGACCGAATCCAGGTCGTTGTGCTTACCGCCCGCACGCAGGCAGCGCTGCACGTCGGCGGCACGCACGTAAGGCAATTTTTCGCTGCCCAGGAACACGTTCTTGAACTGCACCATGCCCGAGTTGGTAAACAGCAGGGTCGGATCGCTGGCCGGCACCAGCGAGCTGGACGGCACGATGGTGTGATCCTTGGCGCGGAAATAATCGAGAAAAGCAGAGCGGATATCAGCAGTTTTCATGCGTGTCGGGGGCAAAGAGCAAGGAGGACGCGTCATCGCGGCGCTCCGCGATCGGTCCGCCCGGCCCCGCGCAAAACAGGGAATCAGGGGCTGTCGTCGGTAGCGTCGTCCACGTCGGCGTGGGTGACATCCCGTACTGTGGCGGCGGGAAAGCCTCGACGCAAGAGGAATTGCGCTCGTTTGGCCCGTTCCGCGAGGTCCGTCGTGCCTTTGGAGCCGTAGCGGCGGCGAAGCTGGGCACCGGCGGATTCGGTCCAGTCGATGCCGGCTTCGTCGATCAGGTGGCGAATCTGCGCATCTGAAAGGCCGTGACTTCTCAGCTCCACGCGTAGGCGCATGGGTCCGTAACCTTGTGCGGAACGCGTGCGGATCAGCACTTCGGCGAAGCGATCGTCGTCCTGGTACTGCTGCTCGCCGAGACGATCGAGTGCGTCGGCTGCTTCGTCCCGTTCGTAGCCGCTACGGTCGAGTTTCTGCTTCAGTTCGCGACGCGAGTGCTCGCGGCGCGCAAGCAAGCCCAGCGCCTTGCTGTACGCGCTAGGTTTGGGTTTCTCAGTGGAGTTGTCGCCTGATTTGCGTTTCATGGCCTCAAGAGCGAAGGCACCCGGCTTTTCAGCTCGTCATTCCGGCGCAGGCCGGAATCCAGTGTCGACAAGTTGTGTAAGTACCGCGACTTCTAGACGGTCCCGTTACTGGATTCCGGCCTGCGCCGGAATGACGAGCTAAAAGACGACGAGCTAAAAGACCTTGTAGACCTGTCCGGTTTGTGCACCTTCCACGCTACGGCTGAAAGCCAGCGCAGCACGCGCCGCGGTCACCGGCTCAAACCCGCGAAAGAACGGCCCATACGACGGCATGGCTTCAGTCAGCACGGTCGGGCTAATCACATTGATCCGCAAACCGCGCGGCAATTCGACGGCCGCAGCGCGGACAAACGCTTCCACCGCACCATTAACCATGCTCGCCGAACTACCTGCCACGATAGGTTGTTCGGAAAGAATCCCTGTCGTCAGGGTAATCGAACCACCATCACGCAGATGGTCACGCGCAGCAAGCGCAAGATTTACCTGCCCGAGCAGTTTGTCGGTGATGCCCAGCGTATGCAGCGACTCACCCAATGCCGCCGGCTTGAAATCGGCCAACGGCGCGAACGTCACCCTGCCCGCGGCGCTGATCACCGCATCCAGCTCGCCTGCTTCTTTCAATCCACGCAGGATGCTTTGCACGTCGGTGAGATCGATCCTGATGCTGCCGGAACTGCGTCCGGCAGCAATCACTTCATGGCGTTGCGAAAGCTCAGCGGCTACCGCGCGTCCCAACGTACCCGACGCGCCCACAAGCAGAATCCGTAGCCGCTTTTCACTCATGCTCAGGCTTCTTCGAGCGCTTCTTCGGACGTCGCCTTCGCACCACCGCCGGTTACCAGCAGGCGTGAGCGCAATTCCTGATCGAGCTCATCGGCGATCTTCGGGTTGTCCCGGAGGAACTGACGCACGTTTTCCTTGCCCTGGCCAATGCGTTCGCCCTTGTAGCTGTACCAGGCGCCGGATTTGTCGATCAGGTTCTGCGCCACGCCCAGCTCGATGATCTCGCCTTCGCGCGATGTGCCTTCGCCGTAAAGGATTTCGAACTCGGCTTGACGGAACGGCGGTGCCACCTTGTTCTTCACAACTTTGACGCGCGTTTCCGAACCGATCACTTCCTCGCCCTTCTTCACGGCGCCGATGCGGCGGATATCCAGGCGCACCGAAGCGTAGAACTTCAACGCATTGCCGCCCGTCGTGGTTTCCGGGCTGCCGAACATCACGCCGATCTTCATACGGATCTGGTTGATGAAGATCACCAGGCAGTTGGATTTCTTGATGTTGGCGGTGAGCTTGCGCAGCGCCTGGCTCATCAGACGTGCGTGCAGGCCGACGTGGGAATCGCCCATTTCGCCTTCGATTTCAGCCTTCGGCGTAAGCGCGGCGACCGAGTCGACGACGACCATGTCGACGGCGCCGGAGCGCACCAACATGTCGGCGATTTCCAGCGCCTGTTCGCCGGTATCGGGCTGCGAAACGAGCAAATCGTCGACGTTGACGCCCAGTTTCTGCGCATAGGAAGGGTCCAGCGCGTGCTCGGCGTCGACGAAGGCCGCCGTGCCGCCGTTCTTCTGGCAGCTGGCAATCGCCTGCAGGGTCAAGGTGGTTTTGCCGGAGGATTCCGGACCATAGATTTCGACCACACGGCCGCGCGGCAAACCACCAACGCCCAGCGCGATATCCAGGCCCAGCGAACCGGTGGAGACGGTCTCGATGACATCGTCAATGCGATCGCCCAGGCGCATCACCGCGCCCTTGCCGAACTGCTTCTCGATCTGGCCTAGGGCCGAAGCGAGCGCCTTGCGCTTGTTGTCATCCATCGTCTTCTTTCCGGTCGTGGTGGGTATGGCGTGCATCATGATCCGTCGCCGTCTCACGGCTTAGGATCGATGCCAGATCGAGTATCCCACATCAGTCAAGCGCACTCGCTGGCTATTTTTTGATCAATCGGCCAGCGTTTCGCGGATGCCGATCAGCGCCGCCGCCACCGTCTGCCGGCGCACGGCTTCGCGGTCACCACCGAAGAGAAAGCGCGTTGCGCGAGGCGCGGCTCCGCGACGCTGCCAGCCGATCCAGACGGTGCCGACCGGCTTGTCAGGCGTTCCGCCAGTCGGCCCGGCGATACCGGTCACGGCCACCGCGACACCCGCGCCCAAACGGTCGATGGCGCCCGACACCATTTCCAGCGCCGTCTGTTCGCTCACCGCGCCGTAACGCTCCAGTGTCGTTCGGCTCACACCCAATAATGCGGCCTTCGCGTCATAGCTGTAGGTCACCACACCCGCATCGAACCATGCGGAACTGCCGGGAAGATCGGTCAACGTTTTGGCGATCCAGCCACCGGTGCACGACTCAGCCGTCGCGAGCATGAGTTTGTGGTGCTGCATATCCGCAGCGATCTGCATTGCCCACGCTGCCAATTCGGCATCAGTAGGAACCGATGACAACTCCATGCGAGACTCCACTCTTCTCGACGCCCCAATTCACGGCGTGAAGCGGCCGTTTTACCCCTTCAGCGCCACGACGCCAAGACCTGACTAAATGAGCCAAGACGAACCTTCGTTACATACCCCATTTATGCGTCAGTACCTCGCGGCGAAGGCAGCACATCCGGACGTGTTGCTGTTCTTCCGCATGGGCGACTTCTACGAACTTTTCTACGATGACGCGCGCAAGGCCGCGCGATTGCTGGACATTACGCTCACACAGCGCGGTCAATCGGCGGGGCAGCCCATCCCGATGGCAGGTGTGCCGTATCACGCGGCCGAGAACTATCTGGCCAAGCTGGTGCGGTTGGGCGAGTCGGTGGCGATTTGCGAGCAGATCGGCGATCCGGCGTTGGCCAAGGGGCCGGTGGAACGCAAGGTGGTACGCATCGTCACGCCGGGTACGGTGACGGATGCGGCGCTGCTGGAAGAGCGCCGCGACAATCTTCTGCTCGCCATCGCGGCGGGATCGCATGGCGGTTATGGCCTTGCGTGGGTCGATCTTTCCAGCGGACGTTTTTTGCTGAGCGAAGTGTCGAACGCCGAAGCACTGGCCGCTGAACTTGCGCGATTGCAGCCAGCCGAAACGCTGGTTGGCGAAGATGTCGCGTGGCCAAAGTTGGTCAGCGCCCTGCCCGGCTTGCGCAAACGCCCGCCGTGGCACTTCGACAGCGATGCTGCCCGGCGCGAATTGAATCGCTTCTTCGGCACGCGCGATCTCGGCGGTTTCGGCGTCGACAATATGCCGTTGGCGATTGCTGCTGCCGGCTGCCTGCTCGGCTACGTGGAAGAAACACAGAAGAGCGCGCTTCCGCATCTTTCCGGCATGGCGGTCGAAAGCGCAAGCGAAACGATAGCGCTGGACGCGGCGACACGACGCAACCTGGAATTGGATACACATCCGAGCGGCCGCACCGAGCACACGTTACTCGGCGTGCTCGATGAAACCGTCACACCGATGGGCGCGCGCCTGATGCGGCGCTGGCTGAATCGCCCACTCCGTTCGCGCGAAACGCTGCGCCGACGCCATCAGGCAATTGGTGCATTGATCGAAACGCGCCGCTATGAAGATCTTCGCGATCAGCTGCGCGGCATCGGCGATCTGGAACGCATTCTCGCCCGCGTCGCCTTGCGCTCGGCGCGCCCGCGCGACCTCTCCACGTTGCGCGACGGTCTTGCCGCGGCACCAGCGCTGCGTGAGTCGATTGCGTCGGTCGATAGTCCGTTGCTGCATTCGCTGGTCGACGGTATCGGTGATCACGCTGCAACGGCAGAACTGTTAACGAAAGCCATCGTGGCGCAACCACCCGTGCTGCTGCGCGATGGTGGCATCGTCGCCGACGGCTACGACGCGGAGCTGGACGAGTTCCGTCGTCTGTCCACGCACGCCGATCAATACCTTGTCGAGCTCGAAGAACGCGAAAAAGCCGCCAGCGGCATTCCTACGCTCAAAGTGGGTTACAACCGCGTACACGGCTATTACATCGAGATCAGCAAGGGGCAGTCGGACAAGGCGCCCACGCATTACACGCGTCGTCAGACAACGAAGAATGCCGAGCGCTACATTACCGAAGAGCTGAAAACGTTCGAAGACAAAGTGCTATCCGCCAAGGAACGTTCGCTGATGCGTGAACGTGCTTTGTATGAAGCATTGCTCGATACGTTGACCGAACGCCTCGAACCGCTCAAGCATGCCGCTAACGCCATTGCCGAACTCGACGTGCTATGCACGCTCGCCGAACGCGCCGAAGCGTTGGACTGGAATGCACCGGAACTTACCGACGTTGCCGGCATCGCCATCGAGCGCGGCCGTCACCCTGTGGTGGAGAAGGTTCGCGAGGAACCGTTCGAACCGAACGATCTCGCGCTCGGCGAAGATCGCCGCATGCTCGTGATTACCGGCCCGAACATGGGCGGTAAATCGACCTATATGCGACAGAATGCGTTGATCGTCCTGTTGGCGCATATCGGCAGTTACGTTCCTGCTGCGAAGGCGGCGCTTGGTCCGATCGACCGCATCTTTACGCGCATTGGCGCAGGTGATGACTTGTCGCGCGGCCAGTCCACCTTCATGGTGGAGATGAGCGAGACGGCGAACATTCTTCACAACGCCAGCCCGCAAAGCCTGGTGTTGATGGACGAAGTAGGACGAGGCACCAGCACTTACGATGGTCTTGCTCTCGCTCGCGCCGCCGCAGTGCATCTGGCTGCGGCGAGCCGTGCCTACACGCTCTTTGCGACGCATTACTTCGAACTGACGGGGCTTGCTTCAGAGTACGCCACCATTGCCAACGTGCATCTGGATGCCGTCGAATACGGCGATCAGCTCGTCTTCATGCATGCCGTCAAGGAAGGTCCCGCGAACCGCAGTTTTGGCTTGCAGGTGGCTGCCTTGGCGGGCTTGCCCAAATCGGTGATTGCCGATGCGCGACGCACTCTGGCGGAACTAGAACGCGGCATGCATGCCCACGTCGCCGCGCCTGCTTCAGCACCTTCGTCTCCGCAACTGGGGCTGTTCGCTGCGGCGCCTTCCGTCGTCGAACGCGAACTCGAAAGCATGGATCTCGATGCAATGTCGCCGCGTGAAGCACTAGAGGCGCTGTATCGCCTCAAATCGCTTTCGTAAGAGGCTGTTCAACGTTATTGCCGATGAACGACAAACTCGGTTGTACATGGAGGTACTCCCTCCCCTGCTTGCAGGGGAGGGCTGGGGAGGGGTCACACCGCGTTGCCGCAGCATGACGGCTTCACCCCACCCCAACCCTCCCCTACTGCACGTAGGGGAGGGAGCAGATATCGTCGAGTCTCACGCAAATAGCCGCCAAAAAAATCGCCGCAGCGTCCCCTCACTGCGGCGTTTCCGTCTGAAGTCAGGCGGTACCTCGGGCTTATTCGATCGCTATCCGCTGCACGGCCTTATGCGGCCATGCCAGAGACGGTGCTGCGAATTTCTTCATAAGGCGTGACGGATGCGGTCGGCACCGGCGTTGGCAACGGCATGGGTGCGCGTGCAACAAGACGGCCGGCGCGAACCAACTGATGAATGCTCTGCTGCACTTCCTTCAGGCCGAACGGTTTCTTGATGAAGTCGTCGGCACCGAAGCGCTGCACATAGAACTGTTCGGTGGCCTGCTGGTTGCCACTGATCATCACAATCGGAATGTGCCGCGTGAGCGGATCGTGCTTCAGCGCACGTAACACGGCGAAACCGTTGATGCCTGGCAGCACGATATCGAGAAAGATCAGCTCCGGTTGCTCGGCTTTGGCGATGTCGATGGCGCTCTCGCCATCGACAGCTTTCTGCACGACGTAACCATCCTGACCGAGCATTTTCCCCAGTACAGCGCGGATGGTCGGCGAGTCGTCCACGACCAGCATCCGCGTTCCCAAGGCGGCCTGAAGTTGTCGCCCGTTGGGGGCAGCCTCGGCGGCATGGTTGCCAAGCAGACGCTTGAAGAAATTCATTCCGGTCATGATGTACCCCTAAATCCACTGCAACTTGCGCGGCTCCCATCGATTTTTGGGAACCCTCTTTTGGATCATATTCACGCAGTTTCATGCGGATTTCTGAGATGTGCTGCTCATGAGGAATCTTTAAGCCGTCGCAATTCTCGACGTTGCTGCTTGTTTGGACGCGTAGAAGGACGATTCAAGCCCGCACCACTCAAGCGTCGCTGCTCTTTCATTTGCTCGCGCGCAACCCTGCTTGCGTCGGTTTCGCGGTACAGCGTCAGGGCGACAGGAGCCGGCCCACGGACCTCCGAAAGTGCCAGGATTTCCAGCTCCAAACGCTCTTCGCCACGGGTCAGGCGGACGCGATCGCCCACGTGCAATGCCTTGGAAGGCTTGCAACCTGCATCGTTGACATCGACCTTGCCACCTTCGATTGCCTGCTTGGCCAAGCTGCGGGTCTTGTACATGCGGGCGGCCCAAAGCCACACATCGGCCCGGACTTCCTTCTGTTCTTCGTTCGTTACGTGTTTCATCGGTGGCATTATCGAATCTAGCGATGATCGTGTGCATGGCGGCGTCAAACGCCACTATGCTTGCGCAGGCCTGACGGAATCCAGTGCACGGGGGAACAGCATGCTTCTGTATCTGCTCGACCTGATTGGTGTAGCGGTATTTGCGGTGAGTGGCGTATTGGTCGCGGCACGCTCGGGCATGGACCTGCTGGGTGGTTTAGCCTTGGCGGCACTCACGGCGATCGGCGGCGGCACGTTGCGCGATGTGCTGCTCAACCGCCATCCCATTTTCTGGATCCGCGATGCGCGATATCTCTGGGTGATTCTCATCGCCGCCTTGCTCACGATGGGGTACATCGCCTTCTTTCCGCCTCCCGTGAATAGCTTGCTGATCGCTGACGGCCTGGGGCTTTCGTTGTTCGCCATCAGCGGCGCACAAATTGCCGAAGCCGACAAACATTCGCCGCTGATCGTCATCTTGATGGGAGCAATGACAGGCACCGCGGGCGGCATGTTGCGCGATGTGATGAGCGCGCGCGTGCCGATGATCTTCCAGCAGGATTTGTACGCAACGGCGGCTATCGGAGGCATCGCCGTGTATTTGATATTGCAGAAGGCCGGTCTGCCACGCACGGTCGCGGTAAGCGCTGGCGTGCTGGTGATTCTGGCATTGCGTGTTGCCGCGGTCGTATTTGGATGGCATCTGCCGCGGGTGCATGCGATGCATTAACCCGCAGGAAGCCACAGATTTCCCAACGGGATCGTGATCAACGACAAGACGATGCCAGCACCCAATATGGCGTTGGCAAGTTGAGGATCGAGGTCATATTCGTCGGCGAGAATCGCGGCAGAAATCATCGGCGCCATCGCGGCTTGCAACACGCCGACGGTCAACACCAAACCGCCGACGCCGAGTGAGTGTCCGAGCATCCAGCAAAGACACGGCGCAACAAAAAGTTTCCAGCCAAGCCCTGCCGCAAGTCCACCCGCCTGCCCTTTCTCCAGGCCAAAGCGAAATTGCATACCCACGGAGAACAGGGCCAATGGCGTGAGCGTTGCACCCAGTGGCGCCAGAACGCCATGCACAACGTCCGGCCAGCCGCCCATCCATCCAGCGACGATGCCGATGATAAGTGCCATGAAGGCAGGAAAGGTCAGAATCCGCCGCACGATCATTCCGGTGCTTGCGCTGCGGCCAGCATAAATCGAAGCAACCATCACGCCGGCCGACGCGAGCAACGGAAACGTTCCGAGTTGATCGGCGACGACGGCAATCGAAAGCCCCGCTTGTCCGCGCATGGCCGACATCATCGGGTAACCCATGAATGACGTATTGCCCAGCCCGCATACGAGCGTCATCGCTCCAATACGTTGGCGCGACCAGGCGAAACGCGGGCCGATCAACGCAAACAGCAACCATGCACCGAAGAAAACGACGAACATGGACACCACAGGGAACCACAGCTGCGTATTGAATTTGACGTGCGGAATAAGATCGAGCACGAGTGCCGGCAATGCGACGTTGATTACCCACCAGTTGATGCCCTGCACGATACCCGCGGGCAGCGTCGCCCACCGCTTCACTGCGATGCCCAGTACCAGGCAGGCGAACAGGAGAATCAGTGCGCTCATGGATACCCTTCAACAAAAAGGCGGCCGCAGTATAGCGGCCGCCTCTTGGTCGAACACGTCAGCAGGTTTGATTTCGAATCGCAAAAAAAACCAGCCCCCCCTCACTTTAAGCTCGTCATTCCGGCGAAGGCCGGAATCCAGTAACGACATCGTTTGAAGTGCATGCGCACGTATGAGACGTGCTGACACTGGATTCCGGCCTTCGCCGGAATGACGAGCAAAGGGGTGCTCATCGCGCTCGGCTTTATAGTGACTCTTAACCCAGCAACACGCGATTCATGCGCTGCACGAACGCAGCCGGATCGGGCAGCTGCGCGCCCGCAGCAATCTCCGCCTGCTCAAGCAGAAGATTGGCCAGATCCTTCGCCTTGGCCTGATTACTCTCCACCTCCACACGCTTCAACAAAGCATGCTGCGGATTGATCTCCAGCGTCGGCTTGCTATCAGGCATGTCGTGCCCGGCTTCGCGCAACAAACGCGCGAGATGCGGTGCCATTTCATAGTCGGACAACGCAAGGCACGACGGTGAATCGGTAAGACGTGCCGAGACCTTCACATCCGCAACGCGATCGCCCAGCAGTTCCTTGAGTTTCGTCAACAATGGTTCGGCAGCTTTGCTCGCCTCTTCCTGCTGCTTCTTGCCCTCTTCATCCAGCGGCAAGTCGCCCTTCGCGACGTTGCGCAGCTTCTTGCCTGCGTATTCGTGCAGGCTGCCCAGCATCCATTCGTCGATGCGGTCGGACATCAACAGCACTTCAATGCCTTTGGCCTTGAACGCTTCCAGTTGCGGACTACCCAATGCCGCAGCGTAGCTGTCGGCCGTGATGTACCAGATGGTGTCCTGGCCCACAGGCATACGGCTGATGTAATCATCCAGCGATACGTTCTGCGCGCTGCCGTCGCCCTTGGTGGAAGCAAAACGCAACAGCTTCGCGATGCGTTCGCGATTAACCTGATCTTCGCCAATGCCTTCCTTGAGCGTATTGCCGAACGCCTTGTAGAACGTCTCGAACTTTTCGGGTTCGTCTTTGGCGAGCTTTTCGATCAGATCCAGCACGCGCTTGACGCAGGCCGACTTGATGCGCTCCAGCTGACGGTTGTGCTGAAGGATCTCGCGGCTGACATTGAGCGGAAGATCGTCCGCATCCACAACGCCGCGCACGAAACGAAGGTAATTGGGCAGCAACTCTTCCGCCGCATCCATGATGAAAACACGCTTGATATAGAGCTTCAGTCCCTTGCGCTCGTCGCGGCCGCCCATCATCAATTCAAACGGCGGTTGCGACGGAATGTAGAGCAGCGTGGTGAAGCTCTGGCTGCCTTCGACGCGGTTGTGCGTCCAGGCCAGCGCGTCGTTGAAATCGTGACCGAGTGTTTTGTAGAAGCTTTGATAGTCTTCGTCGCTGATCTCGCTTTTGGGCTTGGTCCACAACGCCGAGGCGTCGTTGACGGTCTCCCACTCGTCCGTCGGCTTGTCGTCTTTCTCGACCGGCATGCGAATCGGGAAGGCAACGTGATCGGAATAGCGCGTGATAAGCGAGCGCAATTGCCAGCGCTTGAGGAACTCGTCTTCGTCGGGTTTCAGGTGCAGAACCACGGCGGTGCCGCGTTCCGGCAGATCGATCTGCTCCAGCGAATACTCGCCTCTGCCATCGCTTTCCCACTTCACGCCGTCGCTTGCGGGCGCACCGGCACGGCGGCTTAGCACCGTCACCTTGTCGGCAACCACGAAGGCCGAATAGAAACCCACGCCGAACTGGCCGATCAAACGGGCATCGTTCTTCTGCTCGTGGCTCATCGCTTCCAGAAAGCGACGCGTACCAGAGCTGGCAATCGTACCGATATTGGCAACCACTTCGTCGCGCGTCATGCCGATGCCGTTGTCGCGCACGGTGACGGTACGCGCTTGGGGATCCCAGCTCACGTCGATATGCAACTCGGCATCGCCCGATAGCAACTCGGGCTTGGCGATAGATTCAAAACGAAGTTTGTCGCAGGCGTCGGACGCATTGGAGATCAGCTCGCGCAGGAAGATTTCCTTGTGCGAATACAACGAGTGCGTAACGAGGTGCAGAACCTGCGACACTTCGGCTTCGAATTTGCGGGTTTCAACGGGTGCGGTCATATCGGATTGTCTGGATGTGAGAGCGAAAGGAATGACTTCGCTTCCGTCACTCGCTCGTGTGAGGAGGACGGAAGCCAAGTCGCACGTTCATGCATCTTTACTGCGCAGCGTTCTGCAACGCGGCGATGCGTTCGTCCAGCGGCGGATGGCTCATGAACAGGCGTTGCAGGCCGCTCGCCAATGGGCCGGAAATACCGAAGGCAGCCATCGTTTTGGGCAAGGTGCTTTCGCCATGATTGAGCTGCAAACGCTGCAGCGCGGAGACCATGGCACCACGACCGGCCAGATGGGCACCCGCAGCGTCCGCGCGGAATTCGCGCCAGCGCGAGAACGCCATCACGATCATCGAGGCGAACAGGCCGAAGACCAACTGCAACACCATCACGGTGACGAAATAGCCGATGCCACCACCGCCGCGGTTGTCACGACCACCCGACAGCCAACTGTCGACAAGACTTCCCACGACACGCGCGGCAAGAATCACCAGCGTGTTTAGCACGCCTTGAATCAGGGCCAGCGTCACCATGTCACCATTGGCGACGTGCCCGATCTCATGACCAAGTACCGCTTTAATCTGCTCGCGGTCCATCTGCTGCAACAGACCCGTACTAACCGCGACGAGTGCGTGGTTTTTCGACATGCCTGTCGCAAACGCATTCATTTCCGGCGCGTCATAGACGGCCACGTCGGGCATGCCGATACCGGCGTTCTGGGCGTGCTGGCGAACGGTATCCACGAGCCAGCGCTCAGCGTCGTTCTGCGGCTGATCGATCACCCGCGCGCCGGTCGACATCTTGGCCATGGTCTTGGACATGGCCAATGAAATGAACGAACCGCCCATGCCGAAAATCGCGGCGAAGATCAGCAATCCGGTCGTATTGATGCCGTGACCGTGCCCGGCAGCCCACTGATCGAAGCCAAAAATATGGCAGACGATGCTCAGCAGGAACAGGACGGCGATGTTGGTAAGAAGGAAGAGTGCGATGCGGCGCATAGGTTGTTCTCTGGTCGGTCACACGGCTGGATATGGTAGTCCAGCTGACAGAGATTCGGGCAGAAGCGTTTTGTTTCAAGCCTTAAGAGCGCGTTATCGCATCGATGTCGGAATTCGAGTCAGCTTCCGTAAAATAAGCCGATGACTTATCGCGGACGCTTTGCCCCCTCCCCGACCGGGCTTTTGCACGCAGGCTCCCTGGCAGCTGCCGTAGGCAGCTGGCTGTGCGCGAAGCATGCGCGCGGGCAATGGCTATTGCGCATGGAGAATATCGACCCGCCACGCGAAGTGGCCGGCTCTGCGGTGGCCATCCTTGCGGCGCTACCGGCTTTCGGTTTGATGGCTGACGCGCCCGTCATCTATCAGTCATCGCGTGCAGCCGCGTATGACGCAGCATTCGAACAACTGAAGCAAGCTCGGCTGGTTTTCCCGTGCTGGTGCAGCCGCAGCGATTTGGCCGCGGCCGATGGCATCCATCGCGATGGCCGCTGCGTCGCCGAGCCCGATCCGCATCGCGAACCCGCATGGCGCATTCGCGTGCCGGACGAAGACATCATCTTTGACGATGCACTGCAGGGCGAACAGCGGCAAAACCTGCGCGATGCGGTCGGAGACTTCGTCATCCGCCGGGTCGAAGGGTTTTATTCCTACCAGCTGGCTTGCGTCGTGGATGATGCCTGGCAGGGAATCACCGATGTGGTGCGCGGCAGCGACCTGCTCGATTCCACACCGCGGCAGATCTGGCTGCAGCGTTGTCTCGGTCTACCCACACCGCGTTATCTACATTTGCCGTTGGTGCTGGATGCTGAAGGCCGAAAGCTGTCCAAATCGGAACGCTCGCTGGAAGTCGATGCATCCGACCCGCTACCAGCGCTGCGCCGGGCACTCGCTTTTCTCGAGATCAAGTCAGATCAAAACGCCGTGAATGCAGGGGATTTGCTCGATTCGGCACTGGCGCATTTCGACCCGAAAAATTTGCCGCATTGCAGCGATCATCACCTGGCATAACCCGGTATAAAGAACGCTGCGCAGTCGTAACATGTTTGAGATACCGGAACCGATATTCTTTCATGGTGTCTGCGTATAACCCCATGTTTTCGTGCCACGTCGGCACGACGACTTCCCACGTAGACATTCAAGGAGATCAGGTCATGACACAGCGTACGGCACTCGTTACAGGCGGCACCGGCGGTATTGGTACTGCCATCGTGCGCTATCTGGCCAAACAGGGACATCGCGTGGCCACCAATTACCGCGACGAAGCGAAGGCCGATGCCTGGCACAAGACCATGACGGCCGAAGGCATTCAGGTATGCATGGTGCATGGCGATGTCGCCGACCCGGCGTCGTGCGAGGCGATGATCAGCGCGGTACATCACAAGTGCGGCCCCGTCGACATTCTCGTCAACAACGCAGGCATCACTCGCGATACGACGTTCCACAAGATGACGTATCAGCAGTGGATGGACGTGGTGAATACCAACCTCAACGCGTGCTTCAACGTCACCCGTCCGGTGATCGAGGACATGCGCACGCGCAAGTGGGGCCGCATCGTGCAGATCAGCTCGATCAACGGCCAGAAGGGTCAGTACGGTCAGGCCAACTATGCGGCGGCAAAAGCCGGCATGCACGGCTTCACCATTTCGCTGGCACAGGAAAATGCACGCTTCGGTATCACGGTAAACACCGTGTCACCCGGTTACGTGGGCACCGACATGGTGATGGCCGTGCCGGAAGAAGTTCGCGAGAAGATCGTGGCGCAGATTCCGGTGGGACGCCTGGGCAAGCCCGAAGAAATCGCGCACGCCGTAGCGTTCTTCACCACCGATGAAGCCAGCTGGATCACGGGTGCCAATCTCGCCATCAATGGCGGGCATTACATGGGTTGGTAAAGCCGGGGTTGGTAACGCTCAGCGTTCCAGCAGCTTTTCGATCACCTTACCGACCGCAGCAAACGCGAACGCACCGGTCACATGCGTGGCGGCACCTAAGCCGCCACCGCATGCCAGATTCAACGCATCGCCGCCGGGCGGACGCGTGCCGCACACCGTCCCATCCGGCTGCGGGTATTGCACGTTCTGCAGCGAATACACGGCAGACACACCGAAGTAGCGATCCGGATTGCGGGGAAACCCAAAGTCCTGCCGGAGTTTCTTGCGGATGAGGCTGAACATCGCGTCGTGTTCGGTGCGCGAGAGGTCGCGCACGCGAACCTGCGTGGGATCGGTACGGCCACCGGCGGAGCCCACCGTCACGATCGGTAGCTTGCGGCGCCGGCACCACGCGATCGTTTCGAGCTTCACGCGAAATGCATCGCACGCGTCCAGCACAACGTCGTAGCCGCGATCCAGCAGCTCATCGAGCGTGCTGGGCGTGAGAAAACGCTCCACGGCTTCCAGATGTATTGCCGGATTGATCGCATGCGCACGCGTCGCAATGACGCCTACTTTCGGCTTGCCATATTCACCGTCCAGCGCATGCAACTGACGGTTCGTGTTGGAGACGCACACTTCATCGGCGTCGATCAATGTGAGCTGGCCGATGCCCGTACGTGCGAGTGCTTCGGCGGCCCACGAGCCGACGCCGCCAATGCCGATCACGCACACATGCGCCCTGGCGAAACGCGCGACGCTGCCTACGCCATAAAGTCGTTCGACGCCGTCGAAACGTTCGGTCGGAAAAGCCGCGCCGGTCATCGACAGTCACCCGTCGCAGCATCAGGTACGCAAGGATTCACGCAAGAACCTTCAAGACATGGATGGGCCATTTTAACCGGCCCACGCGCTGGACATAGGGACATATCACTGCGGTATCCTCGGCGGCCATCATCCCTGGTATGGATAGAACCATGCGTGCAGCTCTCTTGATCGTGCTCGGACTGGCCATTGGCATCATCGGCACCGTCTTCGTCATGAATGCCCTGGAGGATCGAAATCCGCTACCGCACGCGATGATGGTGACCATGAGCTTCCACCGCCATCAGCTGCAGCAGGAGATCAAGGGACAGCACTGCGATGCGTCGGCCACTGTCGAGCAGCTGCAGAGCATGCAGATGCTTTCAAAGGATATTCCGGCCGCTTTCCCGGACGCGCCGCAGCCCTTCCTGGACCTGGCCCATCAGCTGCATTCGGCAGTGCAAACCGCTGCTCAATCCGCTCCCGCCGACTGCCCGGCGCTGGTTGCCGCGCTGAAACCTGTCGACAAGGTGTGCGGCGACTGCCACAAGCAGTACCGCTAAGCGCGCTCAAGACCCGGGTTCAGACTGAACCGCGATAACGTCCGCCGGGGGCGCTGGGAACATCAGGATGGTGATTTCCTTGCCCTGAGGAATCTCCATCGTCGGGGTGCCCAAGGCAGCGATGCGGTTCTTGAACGCATCCAGTTCCTCGCGTTTGCCCAGCGCTGAGCGGCCATTCACGGCCCACACGCGGCTTCCCTGCTTCCAGCGCGCCAGCGCCTCATCCAGCTGCGAGGTCACCACCGCCGTGGATTCGATCGGCAAGGTGCCCTTGGGATTGAGCACCGAAAGCATGGTTGGCGCATTCGGGTCGGAGGTAAACACCGTATCTCCCGGACGCACATTCGCCGCCAAAGTCGCCGCGGCCATGTCCCAGCGCGGCTTGGTTTCCGTACGGTAGACCGGACCGAGGTTGACCGCACCGGTCAGGAACAACAGCGCGATCGCCGCCGGCAGTATGCGGTGCGGAATCGCTGCGGCCCCCAGACCCACCAACACAAAGAACGGCGCTGCGCTCCATAGGATGTAACGCGGCAACAACACCGACTTGAACAGCGAGATGGCAAGGATCAACAACGGCAGCACCAGGAAGGCCAAGATCATCACGCGCCCTTCCAGACGATTGCGCATGCGATACAAGCCAACGCACCCGAGCAACGCGACGCAGGTGCCAAGCACGGGAACGGCGGTAGGCATGAGCGCAAATCGCACGACGGCCGACATGCGCATCAGATACACGCTGCTCGCCGTTACCCATAAATGCTTCAGGCTGAGCTCGGGAATCCAGTCGAATTTATCGATGATGTGGTGATCGCCTGCGGCCATGATGGCCCCGTAGAACGGCAACGTGCAGGCGACAATCGCGATACCGCTGTGTATCCAGTTGCGCTGGAAGCCGATACGCCATACCGGAGAGGCCTCACGGCAAAGCCCACGCCAGATCAGGAACAGCGACAGATTCGAGGCGATCAACCAGGGTGCCGCGTCGCCGAGCACATCGAGTGCGGCGATGGAACCAAACACATAAGCCGCCCAACCCAAACGATCGGACTCGTGCCTGCGCACATCGAGCGATGCGCGCAACGGATACTGTGCCAGACGCACCAAGCCCCACAGCGCGACCGTAATAAGCAACGTAACAAGCGTGTAGGAGCGCGCCTCTTGTCCGTATTGCACTTGCAGCGGCGATAACGCCATCAATAAACCGGCAAACAATGCGGCACCGCGTCCACCGAGGCGACGTGCAATCACAAACACCATGATGGCCGACAAGGCACCGAACAAAGCTGAAGGAATGCGCAACCATGCATCCGTCGACGTAAACGGCGTCAGCAACTGCAGCAGCATGAAGTACGTCGGCATGTGCCGATTGCTGAAGCTATCGACAACCAGATCGCCCAGCCCAAGATGCACGCGTTGCGAGGTCAGCGCTTCATCCAGCCAGAGCGGCTGGTGATCGATGCGGAACAAACGAACGGCCAGGCCAATCAGCAGCACGACCAACATCCAGGCGATATCTGCCCGCGGCCACTTTTCGGCAGAGACGAACTTCTGTTTGTTATCGATCGCCATAGACATTCAGAGCCGAACGAATCGTGTCGATACCGCGTGTCGTTTGCATGGGTTCATCCTTGGATAACAACTGAAGCGATCCATGACGGATGGGGAATCTAACGCGAGCAGCATGGATCGGTTGTCAGATCCATGTGACAGGTTGGTGCGCGTTCAGTCGGCATCGTTCCCATGACTTGCGACCTACGTGTGAAAAATCGAGACGCCCGACGGAAGCGGTGCGTGGGGAACGCCTATTTTGCCTCATTTTTCGAGGTGCCGGAGGACTGCCCTCAAACCGGCGCATGGCAGCTGAGCGATAACTTGCTCCAAACCTACATGAACAAGGCGCTTTTCAAATCTTTACCTTGCCGCGCAGCACGTGCCAGTACATCACCCAATCGCCCATCAGGCTGTAAAGCGGATGATGGAAGGTGGCTGGGCGATTCTTTTCAAAAACAAAGTGCCCAATCCACGCAAAACCATAACCGGCGACAGGCGCAAGCCAAAGCCAAACCAGTCGTCCCGAAAACAGCGCGTACGCGACGATCAGCAGCACCAGCGAGCTGCCGATGAAGTGCATCAGACGGCAACGGCGATCGCGATGCTCGTTGAGGTAAAACGGATAGAAATCGCGAAAACTGGGGAAAGCTGACATGGCACCTGACCCGGTGGAATCCAGTGCGTTCAGCCTAGCGCCAACCCGCCTGCTCCGCATCTCTGTTCAGCCCGGCAGCGGAATGAATTCCTGATCGTCGCCCGGTATCTTGCCAAACCGCTGGGCAGCCCAATCGGCTTTGGCCTGTTCGATACGCTCTTTCGAGCTGGAAACGAAGTTCCACCACAGGTGGCGATCGCCATCCAGCGGCGCGCCGCCAAATAGCATCAGACGTGTCGGTTTGTTCGCGCGAACTGCAGGAGCGGATTCGCCCGTCTGCGTACCCATCTGCGAAGCGGCTATCGTGAGATCGCCCCATGTCACTTCGCCATCGATCACGTGCACGCCGCGTTCGGCATGTTCCTCGGGCAAGGTTAACGATGCGCCCGTTTCCAGCTGCGCTTCGATGAAAAACATCGGCGCGAATACTTTCACCGGCGATATTTTGCCGTAAGCCGTTCCCGCAATCAGGACAAGTTGCGCGCCGCTCTGAACGATGCGCGGCAAACTTTCCGCATCGTGGTGATGAAACTCCGGCGCGACTTCCTCATCGGCCCGCGGCAACGCCACCCATACCTGGATGCCATGCATGCGTTGTCCGCTTCGACGCACTTCAGGCGGTGTGCGTTCGGAATGAGCAATGCCGCGTCCTGCGGTCATCCAGTTCACCGCGCCTGGCGTGATGTCGGCGAGACTGCCCAACGTATCGCGATGGCGAATGGTGCCTTCGAACAACCACGTCACAGTGGCAAGCCCAATATGCGGATGCGGCCTGACATCCATGCCGTTGCCCGCGGTAAATTCGACCGGCCCCATGTGGTCGTAGAACACAAAGGGGCCGACATGCCGCGCCTGCAACACTGGCAACATCCTGCGCACGGTAAAACTATCGCCGAGATCGTGCAGGCGCGTGTTTTCGATCAACGTCGGATGCTGCTGCATGTCCAATGCTCCTTACCAGGCTCGCTGATATTGCTCTGGCGGCGTGAGGGTTGCACCCAATTCCTGCGCGGCGCGGCGCGGAAAATACGGATCGCGCAGGCTGGCGCGCGCAATCAGCACAACATCGGCCGCGCCACCGGCAATGATGCCTTCGGCTTGCGCGGGCTCGGTAATCAGGCCGACAGCGCCCGTTGGCATCCCCGTTTCCTTGCGAATACGCGCCGCAAAAGGCACCTGATAACCCGGCGCCAGCGGAATCTTTACGTGTGGGACAAGTCCGCCGCTGGACGCGTCGATGAGATCCACGCCCAAGGCCTTGACGTCACCCGAAAGCCGCACGCTATCGTCGATCGTCCAACCACCTTCGGCCCAATCGGTGGATGAAACACGTAGCCACAGCGGCAGATGCGCAGGCCAGACCTCACGAACCGCGGCAATCACTTCGCGCACGAGGCGCGTGCGGTTTTCGAAGCTGCCGCCATAGTCGTCCGTTCGATGATTGCTCAACGGCGACATGAACTGATGCAAGAGATAACCATGCGCGCCATGCAGTTCAATCAGTTTGAATCCCGCATCCTTTGCACGCACGGCTGCCGCGCGAAAGTCCGCGATGACTTTACGAATGCCCGCCACGTCCAGCGCCTGTGGCGTGTGCCAATCCTTGTCGAAAGGAATCGCCGACGGTGCAACGGTTTGCCATGCGCCCTTGTCAGCGGGCAAGGAACCACCGCCTTCCCACGGACGAAACACACTCGCCTTGCGGCCCGCGTGCGCCAGCTGCGTACCGGGCACAGCGCCGTGCGCTTCGATGAAGGCAGCGATGGAACGCCACGCTTCGCGTTGTGCATCGTTCCAGATACCCGTGTCATGCGCCGAAATGCGCCCTTCCGGTGAAACCGCCGTCGCTTCGGTAATCACCGCCCCAGCACCGCCCACCGCGCGGCTGCCCAGATGCACGAGATGCCACTGATTGGGCACACCATCCGTCGCCGAGTACTGGCACATGGGCGAGATAACGATGCGATTGCGAAACGTCACACTGCCTTGGGTATAGGGTTCAAACAGCTTCATGGGCACACCGCTGAAGGGGCGAAACCGGAGACATGGCGCCAGACCGGAGCGCGATCAAGGCTGCGTTGCGCCGACAGGCCGAACACTCATATCGTCGATCCACTGGGCCAGCTGTACGGCGAGCGGACCAGGCCCTTTCATCCAGGTGAAGTGATCGGCACGTTGGCCCGCCAAACGTTCGGGCGACACGACGTTTACGCGGCGCGACGCCTTGGGCATCTTGTCGAGCAACCAGTCGAGCGATGCCTGCGGTACCAACCAATCATCGCGCAGACGCAGCGCCAGCACCGGCACGTCGACGTCCGCAAGCCGACGCTCGAGATCCACGTCCATACCGTTCGCCCTATAACGCCCGGTTAGGCCGCTAAACGACCAGTCGGCGATAAGGCCGCGTGCTTCGTTGCCGCCGAAACCGATGCGTCGTCCTGGCAAGTGTCCGACCAGACGCGCCAGCGGCGACGCGAGCGAATACGCGCAGCGGATCAGCGCGCGGCGGGGAAAACACCGCCAAAACGGTGCGCCGCTGGCAATCAGGGTGATGCCGGCGACATCGTGCGGGTGAAGACTGGCGTAGAGACAGGCGAATTGGCCCCCCAAACTATGGCCGCCCATCCACAATCTTGCGTTCGGCCAACGCGCTCTTGTTGCGGCTACGCCAACCGGAATGTCCGCTTCGAGCAACTCGCGATAACCCCAGTCGGAATGTCTTCCTGCGCGACGATCGCTGGATCCAATCCCACGCCATTCGTGCAACGCCATGGCAATACCGTGGGCAGCAAACGCTTCGGCCAGTGGCACATAGTGTTTGGCCGGCACTCCCAACGCGGGCAACCAGTAAATGACATGGCGCGGATAATCGCGCGGCTGCGTCACGATAAGTTCGCTATGCGCGCCGTCTTTGGACGCAATGGGAACAATCGTGCTGGACGCAGCGTACGTTGGTGTTGACATGATGAATGCAGACATCGATGCAGGTTAATCAATGCGCATAACAGATACAAAAAGGCCGGCAATTGCCGGCCTTTCGATCAATAGAATTACCAATGGCTCAAGCTGGCGCGACTTCGTCGGCCTGCAAGCCCTTCTGTCCCTGCACGACCTTGAAACTGACCTTTTGCCCTTCTTTCAGGCTTTTGAAACCCGTCCCTGTGATTGCACGGAAATGCACGAAGACGTCGGGGCCATTCTCGCGGCTGATAAAACCGAAGCCTTTGGCGTCGTTAAACCACTTGACTGTGCCTACCTCACGATCCGACATGATTCACTCCATTCGTTCGAGCGTTTGACTCTGAGACCAGTCGACCCGCCCGGGCCGACGGCTTACTGGGAATGCTGAAAATCGAATGAAGCGATACGGATTAAGTCCGCATCGGGACACGCGGGTTACCAAGCAAACACAGTGGCGTGAGAATAATGATTTTCGTGAATCGATATGTGATGAAAATTTCACATCAGATCTCACAATGGGAATAAGCAAAACTCAGCGCATTTCCCAATAAAAAAAGCCGGGCATTGAGCCCGGCTTTTTTATTTAAATCGATCTATATCGATCTAAACGGCAATTAGGCCGGAACGACTTCATCAGCCTGCAGGCCCTTCTGGCCCTGCACAACCTTGAAGCTGACCTTCTGGCCTTCCTGCAGGCTCTTGAAGCCATTGCCCTGGATCGCGCGGAAATGCACGAAAACATCCGGGCCATTGTCGCGGCTGATGAAGCCGAAACCCTTGGCGTCGTTGAACCACTTGACGGTACCGATCTGACGATCAGACATGAAACACACTCCAAAACTAGGATTTTCAAAAAGAGACTCGACCTCCCGCGTACGAGGGCCGGCTTACTGGTGTGCTAAGGAAAACCCTAGGGGTGAGCGATGAGGCAGATCGTAATCGGCTGCATCGGGTCACGAAACTCTGGTGACCCCGGCAAACACAGTCCCCTAATCATACCTGCAAATGCCTACATAACGCGAATACCTCTTGAGAAAGACGCCCTTTAACGCTCGCGCTATGCTAACGACGCTTAATTCGGGCTCAAAAAAAAGCATCCATGGAAGCGGCTAATTCGACAGGTATCTTTCGTCTTTCTTACGCGGGCCGGTGGGCGTGCGTCGCCATGGGGCTGCTGACGGGTGGCTGCAGCCATGCCACCCGCAAGAGTGCGCCACCGCCTCCGCAACCACCTCATCAGGCCGTTATCACGGGAATTCCCGCCTGTGACGCCTATTTGAACAACTACCTGACCTGCCATCGCGCTGCCAGCACGTACAGCGACGCAACGCTGCAAACGCACTATCAGGCGATGACGCAAAGCCTGCAGCACGACGCAAACGATCCGCTCGTGCGGCCTTATCTCAACGATCGCTGCATGGGCCTGACACAACAGATGACGGCTGCGTTAAACGGACGCTCCTGCTCAGCGCACGCACCCTCCACGCAACCCGCCAACCTAACGCCCTCAGCTACGCCACCGCGCACGTAGCGCGCTCGTGATGTGTGCCGGGCGGCACCGCCCAAGCCGAACCTTCGGTGTGCCATGCCACGCTGCCGTCGCGGCGATCGCTTGTGCGATGTCATCGAGCATCCGTTCTGACGGCTCGACGTCCCGCTCAAGAAAAAGTGCCTTGATTTCGAACACACCCTCACTGCGATGTGCCTTGGCATCCACACGTCCCACCAAGCGTCCACGATGAAGCAAGGGCAAAACGTAATAGCCGTACTGGCGTTTTGCTTCGGGCACATAGCATTCGATGGTGTAGTCGAAGTCGAACATGTCACGCAAACGCGCGCGATCCCACACGATGGGATCGAACGGTGAAAGCACCGTGGTATGCGTCGCACGCAAACGTCCGAGGCGCGCCTTGTCCAGTACTTCCGCGTGATCAGGATGTACGTAGGCGAGATTGTCCCAACCGGCGACCTGCACACTCAACAAGTCGCCCGATGCAACCAGCGCAGCGAGTTCGCGATCGTCCACCGAAGGTTTGAGGCGAAAGTAATCCGCCACCCATCGTGCCTGGGTGATGCCAAGTGCACGGACGCTGTCGAGGATAAAGCGCTTGCGCAACTCCGGTGCCGAAAACGTGTAAGCCGCTTCATCGTAGGGCGGATCAAGTTTCGCAAGCACACGTTCGGCCAGATCGTAAACACGCTGAAAGCGTTCGCGCCGCATCACCATCAATTCACCGGAAGCAAACCACGCTTCCAGCCATTTCTTTTCAGGTTTCCATTCCCACCAACCGGAAACGCCACGATCCGCGCGCTCGAAATCGGAGGCTCGAACCGGGCCCGATGCACGAATGCGCGCAAGCAGGTTTTGCATCTCCTTTGCATGACTGTCTCTGGTACGCGCAGCATGACGGTCGGCCCAATGATTACTTTCCGATTGCGACCGCCAGGCTCGATGAAAACCGAGATCGGATGCGGTAACGAAACACGCTTCATGCGCCCAGGATTCGGCGATCCGGCCTTCTTCCAGCGCCTCTTCCAACCATATCGATGGATAGTCGCCCAGCCGCGCGTGCAGTACCAAATAAGGGCTGCGTGCCACGACATGAATGCTATCGATCTGCAGCAAGCGCATGCGCTGAATGGTTGCCAACAGATCGTTGCGACGCGCGCGTCGCTTGGGCGGCTGCAATAGGCCTTGTGCTGCAAGGTGCAGTGCGCGCGCCTGCACAAGCGAAAGCGGACGGAGGTCAGATGAAGATTCGCTCAACGGATGTACGCCTTCACGCCATCGTGACTCATATATTGTGCTGGCATTTACAACGTCCTTGCTAACGTCAAAACAAGCTTGAAATGGCCGGGGCTATCAACGGTCATGCATTGACAGGAAGCAGCTCCCCGGCAGGCCAGGCATTTTTGCACGGAGCCACAACGATGAAACCTCGCACCTTACTTCTCGCTTCTATGGTCAGCACAAGTCTGCTTGTGTCGGGCGCGGTCATCGCGCAAGACCAGACCATGCAACCCACTGCAACGCCGCAGAACACGATGCAGCAGCCTACAACGGCACAGCAAAACTCGGCGGCGCAGCAGCCATCGGCGGCGGCCCAGAACTCCACCATGCAACCCCCAGCAGGGGCGCCCGCCGCTACGACGCCGACCAGCAGCGCCACCTACAGCTCATCGCAAGGCCAACTGACGGTCAATTCGAAAACGGGCAACGTGCCCTCGACCGCCTCGCCGCCATCCTTCGAGCAGCTTTCAGGCGGTTCGAAGATGATCACGCAGGAACAGGCTCAGGCCTATCCTCCACTGGCCAATGATTTTATCCACGTTGCGGGTCACAGCGATCACATCACCAAGAGCCAATACGAGCACTGGCTGCAGAATTTAAATTGATACGCAGCAATGACGTGCGGTGAAACGCGCGTGCCGGCCATTGCTTGCACAATGGCCGGCTTCTTTTTGATTTATCCACATGCAACATGATTAAACTGGCGACTACACACGCGGGAGCGGCGTGCTGGGGAGTCGTCCATGACACAGTGGTTCAACCGTCTGATCGCTGGAATATGCGTCGGAATAGCCTTCTCGCCGGTCTACGCGCAGAACGTCAACCCGGCGGATATTCGCGCTTGCACAGGCATCGAAAGCGACGCACAACGACTGGTGTGCTACGACCGCGCAACAGGGCGCACGCAGATGCCTGCCGCGCAGAAACGCGCGGAGCCGACGACGTCTTCGTCATCGAACGTGTTTTCCAGAGAAAACGCCGTTGCCGCGACGCTAGCACCGAGTGGCAACGCTGCGCCACTTTCGCTGCTCGACAGCCGCTGGGAACTGTCGCCTGATAGCAAGCTCGGCACATTCAACCTGCGTGGCTACAAACCCATCTATGTGATGCCGGTTTTCGCAACAAGCAATCAGAACAACCTGCCCTCCAGCCCCAATCCGGTGAATACCGTGCAAACCCCGCTGGGTATGCAGAATACGGAAAGCAAGTTTCAGATCAGCCTGAAGACCAAGGTCTGGCAGGGCGTGTTCGGCGATGTCGGCGACCTATGGGTCGGCTATACGCAGGATTCGTACTGGCAGGTCTACAACTCGAAAGATTCGCGTCCGTTTCGCGAAACGGATTACGAGCCTGAGGCCATGCTGGTGTTCAACACCGATTACCAGGTGATGGGCTGGGACGGACGCTTGCTGAGCATTGGCGTGAATCATCAATCCAACGGCCAATCCGATCCGCTATCGCGCAGTTGGAACCGCGTGATGGGACAGATCGGTTTCGAGCGCAGCGACTGGACGATCGTGTTCCGCCCGTGGTGGCGCATCCCCGAGCAGGCTGCAGATGACAACAATCCGGATATCAGCAATTACATGGGCCGCGCGGATATGCAGATCATCCACGAATGGAATGGCCAGGAATTCGGACTGATGCTGCGCGATTCGCTACGCGGCGGCAGCGAGCAACACGGTGCAGGACGATTCACCTGGAGCTTCCCGCTCGTAGGCAACCTGCGCGGTTACGTGGAGTTCTTCAAGGGATACGGCGAGAGCATCATCGACTACAACCACAATGCCACGTATCTGGGTGTGGGTATCTCGTTGCTCGATTGGTACTGAGATGACGCAACCCGATGGAGCCTCCAACGGGTTGCGTCAGACATCGAATGCTTAGTGGTGATGACCGCCCTCGCCATGCACGTGGCCATGGGCAAGTTCTTCTGCGCTCGCCTCGCGCACGTCCGTCACTTCGATGTCGAAGTGCAGCGTCTGACCGGCGAGCGGATGGTTGCCGTCGATATGCACTTTCTCGCCGTCGACCTTGGTCACCGTTACATTAATCACGCCCTGCGGGCCATGACCCTGAAACTGCATGCCCGGCTGGATGTCTTCCACGCCCTGGAAGGCTTCGCGCGGGAGTTCCTGCATCAGCTCCGGATGGTGCTCGCCGTAGCCTTCTCCCGGCGCAACCTGGACCTTGAACTGATCGCCCGCCACGCGGCCGACCATCGCCTTCTCCAGACCCGGCACGATCTGGCCGGTGCCATGCAGGTAAGTCAGCGGCTCGCGGCCCTGGGAGCTATCGATCACCTGACCGTTATCGTCGGTCAGCGTGTAATGGAAAGAGGCAACGGTCTGGTCGGCAATCTGCATGATGATCTCGTAAAGGTAAAAAGCGCCGACCTTCGCCGACGGGTTGCCTAGGGTACCACCCACCCCGTGCGCGCCGGAAACGTGCAAAATTACGCCTTCATCTGCCCCGCATCGTGCAGGGATTTGACCGTATAACGCTATCGTGAAGCGTCCGCGCTTCAGCGATACTGAGCACATGGAGGCCCGTGCCATGCGATACCTGTTTCGATGGGGTGCCACCTGCACGCTGATCGGAGCCGTGATAACGATGCCGACAGGCATCGCCGCTCCCCCTTCCACCGTCGTCAGCACGACCAGCCAACAGCAACTGGCGACCCAGATCGATACACAAATCGATCAGCCGCGTTTTGCTTCAGCAAGCTGGGGCATTTCCGTGGTCTCGCTCGATAACGGCCATACCCTCTACACGCGCAATGCAGACCGCCTGCTGCAACCGGCATCGACCGCCAAGCTCTACACCGCGGCATTCGTGCTCGACACGCTTGGTCCCGATTACCGCGTTCCCACGCAACTTATCGCCATCGGCTCCGTCGAACACGGACGACTGAACGGTTCGCTGATGCTGCATGGCATGGGCGATCCGACCCTGGGGACACCGGGCACCAACAGCGATTGGGCCGATCAACTTGCCACGCAGTTGGCCGCAAACGGCGTGCATGAAGTGCACGGCGATCTCATCGCAGACGATAGCTACTTTGAAGGCCCACCGATTGGTTCGGGCTGGGAAGCGCGCGATCTGCAAAGCTGGTTTGCGGTGCCTGCCTCGGCATTGAGCGTGCAGGAGAACGTCGCCGACCTGACCATCTCACCCACTGGTATCGGTGGCACCGCATCGCTGATGTTCGATCCACCAGGATCGATGCCGCATGTCATCAATCGCATCGTTACCGGCACGCGCAACGACATCAATCTGTACCGCGCGCCCGGCGATAGCACGCTCTACGCCTTCGGCACTATCGCGCAGCGTTCGGAGCCACAGAATTTCAAGCTCGCCATCGTCGATCCGGCATGGTTTGCAGGAACGCTTTTGCGGGAGGCGTTGAGCCGGCACGGCATACATGTCGATGGCTCCGTACGCGTACAACACTGGCCGCAGCAAAGTGCAGCCGATCCCGACAAAGGCACCGTAGTGGCACAAGTGCTATCACCGCCAGTGATGGAAGTACTGTCGCGCGGTTTGAAGCGCTCGCAAAATCTCTATCTGCAAAACTTGTTGCAAATCGCTGGCGTGAAGCAAAAAGTTGCCGCCGAGCAAGCGGGCGATCCCGATGCGGGATTCCTAAGCTCCGAAGCATGGGGAACGCGTGCGATGCATGAGCTGCTCAATCACATCGGCATTTCACCCGACACCGCGCAGATGGAAGAAGGTGCCGGTTTATCGCGACAGGATCTGGCCACGCCCAACGCGATGGTGCGGCTGCTCACCTATCTCGCAAGCCAGCCCTACGGCAATGATTTACGCGATGCACTACCAAACGCCGGCGTCGACGGCACGCTCGAGTTCCGCATGCGCGATACGCCAGCCATGGGCAATGTGCACGCGAAGACCGGCAGCATGACGTACGTGCGCTGCATGGTTGGATACGTGACGACAGCCTCTGGCGAACACCTCGCCTTCGCCATCATGCTCAACAATTACGTGCAGGATGCGGACGAGCCCAGCCCCAGCCGCAATCTGGATGCGATTGTCGAATTGCTGGCGGCGTATCACGGACACGGCTGAACGCAGCCGCAGCCGATCAACGCTTTTGCAGATCCTTGCCGATCTTTTCCGGTGTGTCGTTGGGCGCGTAACGCTTGACGACGTTGCCCTCGGCGTCGATCAGGAACTTGGTGAAATTCCACTTGATCGCTTCGGTGCCAAGCAACCCTTTCTGCTCTTTCTTCATCCATTTGTAGAGCGGATGCGCGTTATCGCCGTTCACCTCGACCTTGGCGAACAAGGGGAATGTGACGTCGTAGCTGGTAGAGCAGAAATTCCTGATTTCCGCCTCGTCGCCGGGCTCCTGGTGGCCGAACTGATCGCAGGGGAAGCCCAGCACCACCAGGCCTTTGTCGCGATGGTTGCGCCACAGCTCCTCCAGCCCCTTGTATTGCGGCGTGAATCCGCATTTGGACGCGACATTCACCACCAGCATGGTTTTACCGCGCCAGGCACCCAGAGATTGCTCGTTGCCATCAATATCGCGTGCGCTGAAGTCGTAGGCCGTGGTCATGCTAATCGCTCCCGATACTATGCATAGGTCAGTCTACTTCAAACCAATCCCGCCCCGCTGGCATAGAATGCGCGTTCTGGCCACCGCGCGGGATTTGCCGTGATTCGCTTTGTTGATGTCCACAAGTCCTACCGCGTCGACGGCAAGGATGTCCCGGCGCTCGAACCGTTCAACCTCGAGATCGCCGACGGCGAGGTGTTCGGCATCATCGGGCATTCCGGCGCGGGAAAATCGACGCTTATACGGCTGATCAATCTGCTTGAGCGACCCAGCGGCGGACGGATCTTCATCGGTGATACGGATATGGCAGCCCTGCCCGATCCGGCGCTGCGCGCCGCGCGCCAGCGGATCGGCATGATCTTCCAGCACTTCAATTTGCTGTCGTCGCAGACGGTCTCGGAAAACATTGCTTTTCCGATGCGCATCGCAGGCGAAAAGGATGCCCAAGCAATCCGTGCGCGTGTCGATGAGCTATTGCAGCGCGTTGGGCTTACGGCGCATGCCAACAAATATCCTTCCCAACTCTCCGGCGGACAAAAACAGCGTGTAGGCATCGCACGCGCGCTTGCCAACCGCCCTTCCCTTCTGCTTTGCGATGAAGCCACCAGTGCACTCGATCCGCAAACCACGGCATCCGTTCTGGATCTTCTCGCCGAAATCAATCGCGAGCTGAAACTGACCATCGTGCTGATCACCCACGAAATGGATGTCGTGCGGCGCGTTTGCGATCGCGTTGCGGTGCTCGATGCAGGGCGCATCGTTGAGCAAGGCACAGTCGCCGATGTCTTCCTGCATCCGACACATGCAACCACGCAGCGTTTCGTGCGCGAAGCTCTGCCGGAAGAAGCGGCCGGGGAGAATGTTCCCTATCAAAATGTATCAGGCCGCATCATGCGTTTGTCGTTTCGTGGCGAGGCCACCTGGTCGCCAACGCTTGGCCGCGTGACACGCGAAACCGGTATCGACTTCAACATCCTTGCCGGACGCATCGATCGCATCAAGGACATGCCCTACGGTCAGCTGACACTGGCCATGCAGGGCGCCAATGTGGACGCAGCCTTGCAAGCGCTGCGCGCTGCAGGCATCGAAGTGGAGGAGCTCGCACGATGATCGCCACACATCTTCCCTTGCTGCAAACTCTCTTCCCGAATATCGACGATTGGGGCGAGCTGGGTCAGGCGTGCATCGACACCTTGCTGATGCTCGGCGGCTCGCTGCTGCTTACCGTCGCAATCGGCTTACCGTTGGGCGTGCTGCTTTTTCTCACCGGGAAAAATCAGCTGCATGCGATGCCGAAGTTGTATGGCGCACTCTCACTGGTCGTGAACGTGCTTCGCTCGATTCCGTTCATCATCCTGATGATCGTGCTGATGCCCGTCACTTATTTCCTGGTTGGCACGAAGCTGGGCATTCGCGGTGCGATTCCACCGCTGGTGATTGGCGCGGCGCCTTTCTTTGCACGCTTGGTGGAAACAGCGTTGCGCGAAGTGGAGCACGGCGTGATTGAAGCCTCGCAGGCCATGGGCGCTACAACGTGGCAGATCGTACGCCACGTTCTGTTGCCCGAAGCACGTGCGAGTTTGTGGGCAGGTGTCACGGTCACCGCGATTGCACTGGTGGGCTACACCGCCATGGGTGGCGCCATCGGCGCGGGCGGTTTGGGCGACCTGGCCTATCGCTATGGGTACCTGAGCTACAAGTCCGACTACATGGTCGTCACCGTTCTGCTTCTCATCGTGCTGGTACAGCTCCTGCAGATGCTCGGCGACCGGATCGTGACGCATTACAGCCGCCGCTGACACGGCGATCTGAACGGCTCCAGACAGCTTCTTTGCATACGGCCGTCTGGACGGCTATTCTTGTGCATCGCACAAGGATCCACTTCCCCATGAAAAAGCTATTGGCTTTCCTGGCCGCCACGCTGCTGCTGGCAGGCTGCTCATCGCACGGCTCAAGTGGCTCCGACAGCCAGACGCTCACCGTGGCCGCCACCGCCGTGCCGCACGCGGAAATCCTGAAGCAGGTGAAGCCTATCCTCGCGAAGGAAGGCATCAACCTGGATATCAAGGTATTTGCCGACTATGTGCAACCCAACACCCAGGTTGCAGAAAAGAACATCGATCTGAACTACTTCCAGACCAAGCCGTATCTGGACAGCTTCAATCGCGAGCACAAGACGGACCTGGTGATCGTCACCGGCGTGCACATCGAACCGTTCGGCGCGTACTCGCACAAATACAAGTCCATCGATCAATTGCCCAATGGCGCGACCGTAACGTTGCCCAATGATCCGGCCAATCAAGGCCGCGCCCTGCTACTACTCGCCAAGAACGGCTTGATCACCTTAAAGGACCCGAGCAACGAACTGTCCACCCCCAAAGACGTGGTTGGCAACCCAAAGAACCTGGTCTTCAAACCGTTGGAAGCCGCCATGCTTCCGCGTACGCTGGACGAAGTGGACCTGGCTTTGATCAACACCAACTACGCACTCTCCGCCGGACTCAACCCGACCAAAGATGCGTTGCTGATCGAAGACAAGAATTCGCCGTATGTGAATTATCTGGTGGGACGCCCGGACAATCAGAACGATCCGCGTGTGCAGAAATTGGCACAGGCGCTGACGAGTCCTGAGATAAAAGCATTTATCGAAGACAAGTACAAAGGCGCGGTGCTGCCAGCGTTCTAGTCGAACCAAGTAAAAAAGCCCGCGTTCGCGCGGGCTTTTCAATCTGCAATCGCTTAAATTTCCGCCGTTTCAGGAATATCGAATACCTGCCGCAGATACGCGATATACGCCTTGTCGTCGCACATGTTCTTGCCGGGCGAGTCGCTGAGCTTGGCCACGGGTTGCCCGTTGCAGCGGACCATCTTGATCACGATATTCAACGGCGTAGGCCCAACGTCGTTCGTCAGGTTGGTGCCCACGCCAAAGGCGAGCTGGCACCGCCCATGAAAATGCTTGTAGAGCTCCATCACTTTGGGGATGTCCAACCCATCGCTGAAGACAAGCACTTTGCTGCGGGGATCGACACGATTGGCTTCGTAGTGTGCGAGCACGCGCTCGCCCCAGGCGAACGGATCGCCGGAATCGTGCCGCGTTCCGTCGAAGAGTTTGCAGAAGTACATGTCGAAGTCGCGCAGGAACGCGGTGAGTCCATAGACGTCCGATAGCGCGATGCCGAGGTCGCCGCGATATTCCTTTGCCCACGCTTCAAGCGCGGCAACCTGCGAATCGCGCAAACGCGGCCCGAGTGCCTGATGAGCCTGCAGGTATTCATGGGCAAGCGTGCCCAGCGGACGCAAACCTACTTCGCGCGCCAGCCACACATTGCTCGTGCCAGTCAGCTGAGCGCCCAGACCCTGATGCAAGGTAGTCACTACTTCTTTCTGCCAATCGCGTGAGAAGCGGCGACGCGTACCGTAGTCGGCAATGCGGCAGTCTGCATAACCAGGGGTATCCCTAAGCAGCGCTATTTTCGCCTGCAAACGGCGGCGCCCTTCGGTGAAATCCATATCCGGTGCGGTATTGCGGAAATACACTTCGTTGACGATGGCCAGCAGCGGCACTTCGTACAAGATGGTGTGCAACCACGGGCCGACAATGCGTATCTCGATCTCGCCGTTGTCCTCCGGCGATGGTGCAATGTCGATGTATTTGGCGTTGAGTTGAAACAACCCGAGGAAGTCGACAAAGTCGCTTTTGATGAAACGCCATTGGCGCAGGTAGCTGAGTTCATCCTCGGTGAATCGCAGGCTGCATAGCGCGTGCAACTCCTCGCGGATTTCGTCGATGTAGGGGACCAGATTCACGCCGGGGTTGCGGCATTTGAACCGGTACTCGGCGTGTGCGCCAGGGTATTGATGCAATACCACCTGCATCATCGAGAACTTGTAGAGATCGGTGTCGAGCAGCGAGCTGACGATCATGGATCACTTCCATGTCGGGGGAGAGGTGCACCCCACTATGGTGCGATGCCTGCGCATTATCATGCGTAAATTGCTGCCGTGAACAGCAGACAAATGAAAACCCCGACAGCCAGGGGAATAACTGTCGGGGTTTGTTAGGTCGCGTTCCGGGGGGAGGGTAAATAGGAACCGGCCCCTTGATGGCTCGATGCTCTGAACCATCTAGGTTGTCGCCTCACGGCGATTCGTCTACTTAGTGTGGCCGCCGCGAATGAAGTTCAAGACCGCATTCGGTTTCGTTCAGCTAATCGATAGCTACACTACGCGGCAACCATACGGTTTGTATTTCCGCATATCCAAGTGCTTGCTACTACAGGGAATCGCCATGCATCTGCGTAGTCTTTGTCTTGTCGTCTTAATGCTTGCATTACCTTTGCATGCTGCCGATTTGATGATCGACACCGGACACGGCACGCGCACCGTGACAACGGCGCAGTTGCTGGCGCGTCCGGATTTACAAAACGTAACCATTCCGATCGACGTGGCGTTTCGCCGCACCATGCATTATCGCGCGGTGCCATTGCGCGCGCTGCTTGATGGATTGCAGCCGGGCGATCAGCTGCAATTCGTCGCGAGCGACGGTTTCTCCGCCACCATTCCCGCGACCACCCTGCTCAACCAGCAAGGTGCCGAGGCATGGCTTGCCATTGAAGATCCCAAACAACCGTGGCCGGCGTTGCCCGACAACAAGGGCTATGCGGGCCCCTTCTACGTCGTGTGGACACGCCCTGCAGCCGCGGGCATCGGGACGGAGCAATGGCCCTATCAACTCGTACGCATTCAACGCACTCAGGATGCTGCGGCGCGCTTCCCGGCCACCGCACCAGCGGCGTCCGTACCGGCAGACAGTGAGATTCGACGTGGTTATGCCGTGTTTCAGCGCACGTGCTTTGCTTGCCACACGCTCAATGGCCAAGGCGATGCGCGGATGGGACCCGATCTCAACATTCCGCACAATCCGACGGATTATCTGAGCGATGCCCTATTGCGCGAATTCATCCGCAATCCGCAGTCACTGCGGCGTTGGCCTGAAGGGAAAATGTTGGGTTTCCCGACGCAGGAATCCCTTTCGGATGACGATCTGGATGCCGTGATCGCGTACCTACATGACATGGCGCAGCACAAGGTTGCTCATTAATCCGCTGCCGTAGTCGTCGACGGTTCCTGCGATTTCATCATTGCACGCAAGCTGTCCTCGCGCTCGGCTTTTGGCTGCTTCGCCAGCTCGCGCACCCGTGCATAGAAATCCGGCCATCGACCATCAGCTTGCTTGAACAGCGCCGCGAACGACTGCGTCCATTGATCGTACAAGCCGAAAGGCAGAAGGGTCGCATTGTTGATCGGTCGAGCGACCCAGGTGTCATAGCGGTGATCGTTCGGGTAGTTTTTATCGCGCCACGCGGCGTAGCGCGTGCGAAAGTCTTCAATCTCGCGCTGTTTACCAGCGGCCATCGCTTCCTGGTCCACACCGCTTTTGTAGAGCTTTTTCAAGCGTTCGCGCAGATCGAGCACCAGCTGGGTGAAGCCGTCATCCATGACTTGATCGTGATCATCCGCCACGGCTTCACCACGCGAACGATGCCATTCGCGCACACCTTCGTCTTCCACGAACATGGCGTAGCTTTCGTTGAACGGTGTGTCGTCTTTGACGTAGATAAGCTGGTGAGCCAGCTCGTGAAAGATCGTGCCAATGAGTTCGTCGTTATTCCAACGCATCATGCTGCTGATGATGGGATCCGAGAACCAGCCCAGGGTGGAATACGCAGGTACGCCGCCAATATAGACGTCGTAGCCGCCGGCTTTCAGCTTTTCGGCGCTTTCCTTCGCCTTCTGCTCATCGAACCATCCACGATAGGCGACGCAACCGGCAATGGGGAAACATTGGGGCACGGCATCTACGGAGAAACGTGGCGTCGCAAAGACGTTCCACACCACATAGGGTCGATTGAGCTGCACGTAGTAGGTGTAGCTGCGGTTATCCGGCAGATCGAGCTTCTGCGATGCGAATTGCCGCGCCTCCTGCGAAAGCTTCAAACGCGCGGCAAGTTTCGGATCAGTCGCCGGGTCGGCAATAACCTTGCTGACGGAACGCCGCTGCAACAGCAACGCACTTTCGCCGTGCGTCACATGGGCGTAGTAACGAAGATCGGCGCAGGCACCGAGCACGACAGCCACCACGATGTAGATAATCAGTCGGGTGCCGGAAATGAAAATGCGGGTTCGAAACGTCATCCCCGCATTCTGGCGGAAGACTTAACTCCGGTCAGTGATGATAGCCACCGCCGCCGGAATGTCCGCCACCGTACGACCCGTGCGATGCAGCGTGGCCAGACCATCCACCATGGCCACCGTAATATCCGCGGCCGTAGTAACCCCGCCCGTAATATCTGCCCCCGTAATAACCACCACCCCACCAGCCGCCTACAACGGTCGGCCCGTAACAGCAGCCCCAACCGTATCCATATCCGTAGGGGTAATAGCCGTAGCCGGGGTAGTAACTGTAATAGCCGGCCGCGGGAGCGCTGCCGTAATAGACATCGCCTCCATAACCGTTGCCTTGTACGTAGCTATAGCCCGGGGCGACGTAACAACCGGAAAGCGCACCCGTAAGCAGAACCAAAGCAAGGGCTGCAAGCAGGCGTTTGGTGATTGAGGTTTTCATAGCGCGGGCTCCGTCCGACTGATGCTGATTAGTACGTTAATCCTGCACCGTTGAATCAGCCCTGAGCAAAAAAGCAACAGAGCCGGCTTTTCAGGCCGGCTCTGGGTCGAAATATCAAACGCAAAACGAAAATTCGATCAGCTTTTGCCGTTCTTGCCTTGATCGCCACGCGCATGCGCGACGTGGTTATGCACGGCTTCCGCAGATGGCTTGCCGGCATTGCCATGCAGATCGCCATTTTCGCCCTGAGGCACTGACGTGGCTCCCGGCCACGTTGGTCCCTGCTTGACGCGATCCTGCTTGGCTTTGAGCAATGCCTGAATGTGCGCAACCGCTTCTTCGGGACTGATGTGATTGTGACTCTCAGCCGTCGTGGAGGCAGTTGAAACGGATTCTTTGGGCTTGCTGGGCTTCGCCTTTTTGGGCGCGACCGGTTTTGCCGGCGCCACAGCGGCTGGCTTCGCGACGGCAGGAGCCGCCGGCTGGCTGACTACCTTCTTCTCGACCGCGGCTGGTTTGGGCGCCGCTACTTTCTTCGCGAGTGCCTTCTTTGCGGGCGATTTCTTCACCGCACTCTTTGTCTTGGGTGCGGGGGAAGCGGATTTGCGGGCGGGAGCTTTTTTCGCCGTCTTCTTTACGGCCTTGCTGGCCGGAGTCTTTTTTACGACCTTTTTTACGGCTTTCCAGGTGACCTTTTTTGCCGCCTTGCGTGCTGTTTTCTTCGCGGCCTTCTTGCTGGCCGCTACTTTTTTTACGGTCTTTTTAGCCGCTGCTGACTTACGGGCCGTCTTCTTTCCAGTTGAGCTGGCGCGTTTGGATGCCTTGCGGGCCGCGGACTTCTTCGCGGCAAACTTGCGGGTCGTTGCCATGCGTGGGTACTCCGGCGGTAATGAGTAAGATCACAGTCTCATCTTCAAGATGTATACGCAATGAGCAAGTGCCGAAAATCACATGCCCGGCTGCGACAGCTGCTCCAGGAAAGTCGACAGCACACCTGGATTCACCACGACGGTAAACACCACGCCGTACGCTGCACCCCACAGATGCGCACTGTGATTGATATTGCCGCGCCCTTGATGGTCCATGTAGACCGAATAGCCCACATAAAGCACCGCATAAATGATGGCCGGCACAGGCAAAAAGTACACGTAGATCCTGGCCCAGGGCGCATACAGAATGAATGCGAACAGCACGGCAGACACCGCGCCCGAAGCCCCCAGGCTGCGATAGGTAGAGTTGTGCCGATTTTTCAGATACGTGGGCAGAATCGAAATGATCAGGCCGCCGACGTAAAACAACACGAAGCCGAACTCGCCCAGCGATTCATTGATGCGCGGCTCCATGACTCGGCCGAAGAAAAACAGCGTGATCATGTTGAAAAGCAGGTGCGAGAAATCGGCGTGAATCAGTCCGTAGGTAATCAGGCGCCAATACTGTTTTTTCCGCTCGATAGCCGGCGGCCAGAGGATCAGATCATCGATCAGGCTTCGGTTGCTGAAAGCCACGAACGAGACAATGCTCGTGACGGCCAGGATAAGGAGCGTAAACAGCATATGACGATTCCGACAATGTTTTGGAATTCCGCCATCTTGACGTTCACGGGCCAAGTTGTCGACGGCTAGAATGCACGATCACGCCTCGCCCGCACGTCTCTACCCCATGAACCCTGTTCGCTATATGCACCTGGATGTCTTCGCCGCCAGTCCCGGCGGTGGCAATCACCTTGGCGTGGTCACGGATGCCGCGGGTTGGAGCGACGCGCAGATGCAGCGCTACGCGCGCTGGACGGATCTGGTGGAAACCACCTTCCTTCTTCCACCCGACGACCCCAAAGCCAGTTACCGCGTACGCATCTTTACGCCGCAGAAAGAGATCGCCTTTGCAGGCCATCCCAGCGTAGGTAGTGCGCACGCGGTGCTCGAATGCGGGCTGGCTACGCCGAAAGACGATCTGCTTTGGCAGGAATGCGGTGCCGGCGTACTACCGATACGTGTGGAAGGCAGTGGTGCGCAACGAACGCTGTTATTGCAATCGCCCGCCGCACGCGTGGTGAAAACAGGCTTGCATGCGCATCCGCTACTGGCGCCGACGCTCAACGGCATCAGCCTTGGTACGTTGCCGCCCGCGCTGGTCGATGGCGGTCGCCGCTGGTGGTTGGCCGAATGCGTGGATGAAGCAAGCCTGCGCACCTGGAAGCCAGACCATAGTGCGATTGGCGCGCTCGCCGTAGCGAGCGGCAGCATGGGCTTATGTGCGTTCGCGCGCAGCAAACATCCAGACTATCAGCTCGTCGTGCGCGCATTTCCCTCGGGTGTGGGTATCGTCGAAGATCCCGCATCGGGTGCAGCCAATGGATTGATCGCTGCTTACCTCGCCCATGCCGAACCCAACGGTTCTCTTGCGCAGGGTTATTCGGTAAGCCAGGGACGCGAAATGGGTCACGATGCGCTGCTGATCGCGCGCATCAGCGATGGCAACATCTGGATTGGCGGGCGAACCAACACCGTTATCGATGGCACGCTGCAGTGGAACGGCGTTTAGCGGCTAAACTTTTCTAGCCGTCCTTTTTGCGTTTATCCAGATTGGCGCGACGTTCCGACACCCGCGCAAGCGCCGACAAATCCATCGATTCGGCGCCATCCGCCAAAGCTTCCAGCAAGCTGTCGCGCAAGACACCAGCCAGCGGCATGGGCACCTTCGCAGCGTGGCCGGCATCCTGCGCCAGCATCACGTCTTTCAATCCCAAAGGCAGTGCGAAGCCCGGCGGTTGAAAGCGCTGCTCTGCGATCGACTTACCGTAAACCTGATAAACAGGCGACGCAAACAAGGTGCTTGTCATCAGCTCAAGAAAGTCGTGCGTACTGACGCCGTACGCCTTGGCAAGCGTCGATGCCTCGGCCATGCTTTCGATAGCGGTGACGATCATGAAGTTACCCGCAAGCTTCACCACGTTGGCGCGCTCGGGCAATTCGCCCATCGGCCAGATTTTTCCGGCCATCAGCTCAAGTAACGGCCGGGCTTTTTCGATCGCACTCGCCTGTCCGGCAACGAGGATATTGAGCTTCCCCGCTGCAGCCACGTCAGGCCGGCCAAACACTGGCGCTGCCACGTAGCTCAGTCCGTGCTTGGCGTGTTCTTCGGCAAGCTGCCGTGCGAGCGCGATGGAAATCGTGGCGTGATTGACATGCACGGTGCCCGGGTCCATGGCGCCGAGCAAACCGCCGTCGAGAAATAGTTCACGCACGGCCTGATCGTTCGACAGCATGCTGTGAACGACTTCACCCTGTACAGCGCGATCGGGCGTACTCGCCACCTTGGCGCCCAGCGACGCCAGCTTTTCCGACGCGGCCTGCGATCTATTCCAGACGGTGACCTGATGCCCAGCCGCAACAAGATTGCTGGCCATCGCACTGCCCATCGCGCCAAGCCCGATAAAACCTACTTTCATGATCACATCTCCACACCGCAAGCGTGCACTTCAGCACGACAGATGTTCAGCCGCCGCGAAACGTCTAGACAACCTCGCCTGCGGCATGACCGGATGCCCACGCCCACTGAAAGTTGTAGCCGCCCAGCCAGCCGGTGACATCGACCACTTCGCCAATGAAATAAAGACCAGGCACGATCTTGGATTGCATGGTGGCCGATGAAAGGCCGTCGGTATCCACGCCGCCCAGTGTCACCTCTGCGGTGCGATAGCCTTCCGTACCGCTGGCGACGATGGGCCAGTCGTGCAGCTGATCGCCGATGTCACGCAGCTCCGCATCGCGATACTGACGCATGGGGCGGCTGGCGAACCGCAACTCGCTAAGACGTTGCGCGAGACGCTTCGGAAGCAAATCGCCCAGTACATTGCGAAATTCCGCTGCTGGTCGTGCGGCGCGCTGATCGACCAGCCAATCGCCAATGGATTGCTGAGGCGAAAGATTCACGCGCAGGTCGTCGCCCGGCTGCCAGTAAGACGATATCTGCAGAATGCACGGCCCGCTTATTCCGCGATGCGTAAACAACAAACCTGCGCGAAAACTTCGCTTACCTACGCGCGCTTCGGCAACCGGCAATGCAACACCGGCGAGATCTGCATAATGTTCTTGATGCTTGCCGCTCAACGTCAGCGGCACCAACCCCGCGCGTGTCGCCAGTATGTTGTGGCCGAACTGCCGCGCGAGTTCATAACCGAATCCGCTCGCGCCCATGCTGGGAATCGACAAGCCACCGCTGGCAACGACCAGTGAATCGGCATGCACTTCGCCCCGGGCTGTCAGCACACTGAAACCTTCTTCGTTCTTGCGTACTTTTTGCACGCCGCAGTCGACTTCGACGCGCACATGCACCGCCGCGCATTCATCCAGCAACATGCGCAGAATTAATTTCGATGATTCCTCGCAGAACAGTTGTCCAAGTTCTTTTTCGTGGTAGGCGATGCGATGCTTTTCCACCAAGGCGATGAAATCGGACGGCGTGTAACGCGCCAGCGCCGACTTGGCGAAGTGCGGATTTCCCGAGACGTATTGGGCTGGCGTAACGCCGAGATTGGTGAAATTGCAACGGCCGCCGCCGGACATCAGGATCTTTTTGCCGGGCTTGTTGGCATGATCGAGCACCAATACGCTGCGCCCGCGCTGCCCGGCCGTGATGGCGCACATCAAGCCCGCTGCACCGGCGCCGATGACCAGGACATCCACTTTCACGCGATCACCGCCTCTTCGCCGCCGGACTGCACATCCATGCATTATCCAACAGATGCATGCCTTACACTTATCGCCTACCCCAGCAAAGGACACTGGCCATGCCTTCCTTCGATGTCATCTCCGAGGTCGACAAGCACGAATTGACCAACGCGGTCGATCAGGCCAATCGCGAGCTCGCCACCCGCTTCGATTTCAAGGGCACCGACGCCAAGTTCGAGCTCGACAAATTCGTCATCACGCAAATCGCCCCCAGCGAGTTTCAGCTGCAGCAGATGATGGACATTCTGCGCAGCCGCCTGGCATCGCGGAAAATTGATGGCCGCGCGCTGGACGTGGCCGATCCGGAAGTGAACCTGGCCGGCGCACGGCAGAAGATCACCGTGAAACAAGGCATCGAACAGCCCGTCGCCAAGAAGCTGGTAGCGACCTTGAAAGAAGCCAAGTTGAAGGTGGAAGCGCAGATCAATGGCGACAAACTGCGCGTGACCGGAAAGAAACGCGATGACCTGCAACTGGCGATGGCCGTATTGCGTAAAGCCGAGGTCGAACTTCCGCTTCAGTTCGACAACTTTCGCGACTAAGTCGGCATACTTTCATCGTGGCTTGCGCCGGGATGAAAGACTTTCGACTACGCAAGCCCCGCAGCGATATTCACGCTGATGGCAATAATGAACACATTGAAGAAGAACGCCACCACGCTATGCAGCAATGCCGTTCGCCGCAGCGTGTGACTGGTGATCTGCACGTCGGACACCTGAAAGCACATGCCGATCACGAAGGCGAAATACACAAAATCCCAGTAATCGGGCTGCTTCGTGCCCGGAAAATCCAGGCCTTCGTGTTGCTTGCCGAAATCGCCGTAGTAGCCGTGTGCGTAGTGCAAGGCATACATCGTGTTCATGAAAAGCCAAGACAGCACGATGCTGAGCGCGGCCATGCCCATGGCCTTCGCGCCGCCGCCCTTGGCGGCATGCAGTTCGGTGGATAGTGCCACCAGCACGACCACCGAAAGCGCAACAGCAATCCAGAGTGTGCTGCGACGCCCGGTATCCTGACCCGACGCTTGCCGGCACATGTGTTCCGCCGTGACGCGATTGAACATGCGCGCCAACATGGTGAGATAGAGCAACACACCGACATCGAAGCTGAGCAGAAGCGCCGAGGCAGGTTTCACGCGCGACAGTATCAGCACGACAAATACCGTCAGAAAGACGACCGTGGAAATCGCCAACCAGGGACGAGCGCGCACAAAACGGATAGGTGCCCACCGTCGACGCGCCGATCGCGCCGGCATCTTTCCGTCGCTGGACGCATTCATGCACGCAGATCCGCGTATTCGGGATGACGCTCGCTCCACACGCGTGCATAACTGCAAGCCGGCACCACTTTCCAACCCTCTCGCCGCGCCTGCTCATAGGCGGCGCGCACCAGCTCTCCGGCAATACCACGGCCGCCCACTTCAGGCGGCACACCGGTGTGGATAATAGTCATCACCTGCCCCTGCAAGGTGTAATCGAGCTCGCAGGTGAAGCCTTCCACCGTTGTTTCAAAACGGTGTGCCGAAGCCAGGTGCTGGATGTTCACTGTCATGGTGCGTTTCCGCTCGTCGCCAAGCACAAGCATAGAACGCATCGCCGTCGCCCGCAGAGCCCTTCGCTTCGACACCCTCGGTTGACTCAGGCGGCTGCCTGCGCTGCAAGGTTTTTACGACGGCGGCGCACGGCCTCGGCCAAGCGATCCAGCACCTGCACCGAGGCTTCCCAGCCGATGCAGCCGTCGGTGATGCTCTGACCGTACGTGAGTTCGCATCCCGGGACGAGATCCTGCCGTCCCGCGACCAAGTGGCTTTCCACCATCACGCCCTGTATCCGCGTATCGCCAGCTTCGAGTTGCGCGGCAATGTCGGCGACGACGCGCGGCTGGTTGTCCGGTTGCTTGCCGCTGTTGGCGTGGCTGGCGTCGATCATCAAGCGCTCCGCCACGCCGGCCTTGGCCAACGCGCTGCATGCAGCGGCAACGTTGGCGGCATCGTAGTTCGGCAATTTGCCGCCGCGCAGGATCACGTGGCAATCCTCATTGCCGTGCGTACTGGCAATGGCGGTGCGGCCGCTCTTGGTGACGGCCATGAAATGATGCGGTTGCGCGGCAGCAAGCACAGCATCTACCGCAATCTTGATATTGCCATCCGTTCCGTTCTTGAAACCGACGGGGCATGACAAACCTGACGCCAGTTCGCGGTGCGATTGACTCTCAGTCGTGCGTGCACCGATCGCGCCCCACGCTACGAGATCGGCGATGTATTGCGGCGTGATGAGATCTAGAAATTCGCAACCGGCCGGCAGACCAAGCGCGTTGATGTCGCACAGCAACCGGCGCGCCAGATGCAGCCCTTTGTCGATGTGATAACTCTCATCGAGATCCGGGTCGTTGATCAAACCTTTCCAGCCCACCGTGGTGCGCGGCTTTTCGAAGTACACGCGCATGACGATTTCCAATGCGTCGGCGTGTCTCTCGCGCTCGGCGACGAGACGGCGGGCGTATTCCATCGCGGCGTCGGTGTCGTGAATCGAGCACGGACCAATGACGACGGCGAGGCGATCGTCTTCACCCTTCAAAATGCGATGCAACGCGCTGCGCGACGCAGCGACTGTGCTCAGCGCCAGGGGATGCGGCTGGCAATCCCGCATGACATCGGCGGGACTGGCGAGCTCTTTTATTTCACGTATGCGTAAATCGTCGGTGAGGCTGGTCATGGGAAACTCCTTTGGACGTAACCGGCGACCAACAAAAAAGCCGCCAGGTTGGCTGGCGGCTTTTTCGAGGAAAGTGGGTGATCTGGTTAGTTACGATCGCGCACCATGCTCCGCCGCCGGCTTCGGATAGCCATAAAACCAGAAGTAATAGCGGTGGGAGGCGATGATCATGGGGTAAGTGATACCACATCACAGTGCCGAAGCCAAACAGCTGCACGGCATAAAACAATGCGCTAACGTCGCGTTATTCATTCGATTTCTGGGGGTTGTACATGGCTCGTCGGTTGGTCTTTCTGGTTGCGGCCACTCTGGTCCTAGGCGGTTTCGGACTGCGTACTGCGCAGGCCGACGACGTCGCCAAGCTCACGATTACGGACCAGAAAGTAGGCACGGGCGATACAGCGCGCGATGACTCGGAAGTCGAGATCAACTACACCGGTTGGCTCTACGACGCGAAGGCCCCGGATCACCACGGTGCGAAGTTCGATAGTTCATACGACAGTGGGCATCCGCTGACTTTTACCATTGGCGCCGATCAGGTCGTGCCCGGCATGGATAAAGGGGTCAAGGGTATGCGCGTCGGCGGCAAGCGCGAGGTGATCATTCCCTCCAGTCTCGGTTACGGACGCCGCGGCGCGGGCGGCGATATTCCGCCCAACAGCGCGCTGATATTCGATATCGAGCTGATGGAAGTGCACTGACCGCCATCCCGAACGGAGTGCGATGCATTCTTTCGGGAATTGAGCCATGATGCGCGGGCATTAACGTCGTACGTCCACCACCGCTGTAACGCTTGGAGGATTGCTCGATGAAGCGAACGCTATGGTCGCTCGTGACCGCCCTGTTAGTGCTGTTCCCTGCCATGGCGTTTGCCGCGGACGGTTATGTCACCGGCAACGTCAATCTGCGTGCCGGTCCGGATTCCCAATATCCCGTCATCCAGGTGATCCCCGTGGGTGCGCCTATTTCCATCCAAGGCTGCACGGCGGGATGGCAGTGGTGCGACGTGATTGTCGGTCCGAATCGCGGATGGGTGGCGGGAACGTACATCCAATATATGTATAACAGTCAACCTGTGTATGTGGCCGACTACGGCGCGCAGATCGGCATTCCGATTGTGTCGTTCGTGATTGGCACTTACTGGGGAAACTATTACGCCAACCGGCCGTTCTATCGCGATCGGCAGCGCTGGTACTCGCGGCCGATTCCGATTCGTCCGCCGCCGCGGCCACCGCGTCCGCCCGTGCGTCCGCCGGGTGGCAGACCGCCGCCGCCAGGTGGTAATCGCCCACAACCGCCGGGCGGTGGAAACCGGCCGCAACCGCCGGGTGGAAACCGCCCACAGCCGCCAGGTGGTGGCAATCGCCCCCAGCCTCCGGGCGGCGGCAATCGCCCTCAACCGCCAGGTGGCGGCAACCGGCCGCAGCCCCCGGGCAACGGCAATCGCCCGCAACCGCCAGGTGGTGGCAACCGGCCGCAGCCTCCGGGTGGTGGCGGCAATCGGCCGCCTCCGCAGGGTGGCAATAACAACCGGCCCCCGCAGAACACACGGCCTGCGCCTCGTCCGAATCCACAGGGCAACAACGGAAACAACAATAACAACGGCAACTGACTTCGGACCGGTAAATGCTTACGCTGCGCCCCGATGCCCTCAGGCACCGGGGCGCAATCGTTTTTACGCGACGATTTAAGAGCTGCAGGAAAGCATCGAACAACCCGCGCGCGACTTCGCCCACTCAGGCCGCTTTTGCGCGTAGTGCTCGCGGCCGGGCTGTTCGTCGTAGGGATGACGCAACACCTCGAGCAAGGTGTTGATGCCTTCGTAGTCACCTTCCGTAGCGCGATCGATCGCTTCCTGCGCGAGGTAATTGCGCAATACGTAGAGAGGATTGGCGCCGTGCATGCGCTGCTTGCGCTGCTCCGGCGTTAGTGCGTCCTCGCGCAATCGATTGGCGTAATCGTCCAGCCAGTTGCGTAGATACACTTCACCAGCGGCCCGCCTTGCATCGTCATAAAACGCGTGCTGCAACGGTTCAATGCTTGGCGCATGAAGATCGATATCGCTCAACGCACGGAAGAACAGCGTCATATCCACTTCGCTTGCTTGCATCCATTGATGCAGTCGTTCCATGCGGGATAGATCATCGTCGCGGCATTCAGCCAAACCGAGCTTGGCCGCGACGTTGCGCTTGTCCTGCAACACGTATTCCGCAGCGTAACGATCCAGCCCCGCCTGCAGCGGAGCGACGTCCCCGAACAACGGCGAGATGGCCGCGGCAAGACGGCTGAGATTCCACCACGCAACATTCGGCTGTTGGCCGAAACGGTAACGGCGGCGCATCGCGTCCGTGGTATTGGGCGTCCAGTCCAGATCGAAATCGTCGATCCAGCCATAAGGGCCGTAATCGATGGTGAGGCCGAGAATCGACATGTTGTCGGTATTCATCACACCGTGCACAAAACCTACGCGCATCCAGTGCGCGACCATGCGCGCGGTGCGTGCGCAAACGTCGGCGAACCAGTCGGCATAACGCGTTTCATCGGATCCGCTTAGATCCGGGAAATCGCGCTTGATTGTGAAATCGACGAGCTGCTGCAGTAGGGCAATCTCCCCGCGGGATGCCGGTAATTCGAAGTGGCCGAACCGGATAAAGGATGGTGCGACGCGGCAGACAATCGCGCCCGGTTCGTCCTGGGGATGTCCGTCGTAAAACATATCGCGCTCCACGCTGTCGCCCGTCACGACGAGACTGAGCGCGCGCGTGGTCGGAACACCCAGGTGGTGCATGGCTTCGCTGCAAAGGAATTCACGGACCGACGAGCGCAAGACGGCCCTACCGTCCGCACCGCGCGAATATGGCGTCGTACCGGCCCCTTTTAGTTGTAGCTCCCAGCGCTTGCCCTGCGGCGTGAGCACTTCGCCCAGCGAAATGGCGCGTCCATCGCCCAGCTGCCCGGCCCACACCCCGAATTGATGGCCGCCGTAGTTGGATGCCCACGGCTGCATGCCCTCCAAAACACCGTTTCCACCGAAGACCTGCGCAAAAAAGGGACTGGCAATGTCCGCCGGGGTGAAGCCAAGCGTCTCCGCCATCTCGCGTGACCAAGCCACGGTGCGTGGCGCAGTCACCGGAGCGGGATCGACTCTGGAATACACCGCGCCCTGTACCTGCCGGGACCCGCGGCCGCCGTCGGGGTCGCCCGGAAGATCCCGTACGAAAGCGTTGTCGAAGTTCAGTTTTGTCAAAGGCATGAATGTGGATATCCGGCCGAAAGCGGTTACATCAAGTCAGCTCAAAAATATCTCTTCACGATCTCTATACATCTCTCGTAAAAGCTTGCTAGAGTTCGATCACGGTCGCACAGGGGCGGCCGGTGGAGTGAAGAAATGCACATGCTTCTTGCTCGTTCCGCCTTGGTGCGCGGAATGCAGCTGGTAGCAGGGATGCTCTCAGTAGTGGCTTTGCAGGACGCCAAAACAACAACAAAAGAAAGTGCTCCGGAGTTCAATCTGGTTTCCTGGACTTCCCAAGCACGTTCTCGCCGCGAAGACGAATTGGCTCGCAGTCGCCTTTCGCAAATCGGATCGTAATTGAACAGCCGGCAATCCTAGCGATCTGCCGGCTGGCTTCCAAAGATCAGCGAAATCTCGCTTGAAGCGAGCTGTCGCCACGCGCCAGCATCCAATCCTTTCAGATTCAAGTCGCCGACAGCCGTGCGCTGCAACGTTTCGACATGATTACCTGTGGCCGCAAACATCCTGCGCGCCTGGTGATAGCGACCTTCCGTGAGAATCAAGCGCGCATGACGTGGCCCAAGCACATCCAATTGCGCTGGCAACAATGGTGTTGTTTCCGACTCGAGCATCAACGTGCCGCTTGCAAACAAGGCTTGTTCGTCACCGCGGAGATCTTGCGCCAGCGTAGCCTCGTAGACTTTGGCGATTTGCGCGCGTGGCGAGATGATTCGGTGCAGTAGTGCGCCGTCATCGGTAAACAGAAGCAAGCCGGATGTGTCGCGATCCAGTCGTCCAACAGTGGACAACGCTGGCGTTCGTGCACGATATCGCGGCGGAAGAAGATCGTAGACTACGCGACCGGTATCCTTGCGCGAACACGTGACGCCCAACGGTTTGTGCATCATTAACACGATCCCCGCGGGAGGATCCAACGGTTCACCATCGATGCGAATCTGCGCGTGCTCGACCTTATCGTCGGCGTACAGCACGTCGCCATCCGGATCGGTAATGCGCCCTTCGCGAAACATCCACGCAACATCTTTGCGCGTGCCGTAACCGAGATTGGCAATCAACCTGACCAGCCTCATGCGCGCACGCCTCTCGCCTCAATCACTTTGAAACCATCTTGTTCAATCACGGTATGTACTTGTTCGAAATGTGCGGAGAGTGTGGATTCATATGGTAAATGGCGGTTGGCGACAAGCAAAAAACGCCCGCGCGAAACCAGCGCATTCGCTGCCCGCGCAATGAATGCACGTCCGAGATCGGGCAGATCTGCCCTGCCCTGGTGGAACGGTGGATTGCTGACGACCGCGTCATATCGCTGATCGATGCCGGTCGTGATGTCGTGCCAATGCACGTCGAATGCAATGTCTCGTCCGCTTGCGCGGATCGCCTGCTGCAGATTGAGCCGCGCGGGCTCCAGGGCACGCGCTTCAGCCTCGTAAAGATCGATGGAAGACACATGCGGACATCGTGCGACGATCTGCGACGCGAGATAACCGTAGCCTGCGCCGAAATCTGCGACATGCCCTCGCAGATCGTCGGGCAGATGCATCGCAAGAAGTGCCGATGCGCTATCCACTCGATCCCAGGCGAACAATCCCGGACGGCTTAGATAACCGGCTGCATTCGGCTGCAATCGATCGAGCGCGAGCCACGACGACTGCAACGATGCATCACGCGCGGACGATTGCGACACACCCCAAAATACGCGGCACTTGTGCTTGGACACATGACTGACGGTGCCGATCAACGCCGTCAAATCCGCTTGTGCCGATTTTGCGCCTTCGGCATTCGGCACGCATGCCAGGACGATGCCACCACCATCAGCATGATGCGCAGCCCGTGCAAAGAACGCGCGTGCCTCGTCACGTTGCCGAGGCGGCAGTACAAGCACCAGATCGAAACGCCCATCATCGGCAGCCTCGCCGACAGTCAGGCCACTGCGTGTCAACGCCTCTGCGAATGGCTTGAAACTCTGTTCGCACAACCAGTCGCGCTTAGCGACTTCGCGTAACCGGAATCCGTCGCGCGCACGAAGAAACAACACACGAGCATCGCTGGACAAGAGCAGCGAGCCGTCGGAAAGAGGCAGAAAGAGCGCATCCAGCACCGCATCGGGCGTGGACGCATGGATACCGACCATGGTCAAGCGGATGCATCCGGTGGATTGAATGCGCACATTGTACGCGCGCCCGCACGGAAGCACAGGAGCGGCGGCTTCGGCAGCCGCCGCTCCCTAACGACTTAGCTCTTCTGACCCACTCGCGCAATCCAGCGATACATGGCGAAAATCACGGCGGCAAAAGCGACCCCGCCGATCCAGATCGAAGCGTTCTGGAAGCTGTCGCCCACCAGCGCCAGCGGCGTGGCTTTGCCGGAGAACACGACGATGGCAGCGACCACTACACCGATGATGCTCTCGCCGACGATCATGCCCGAGGCAAGCAACACCCCAAGCTGCTTGGTCGCTTCGGCCTTCGGCGTGCGATCGGCGCGCTTGTCGAAATACCAGCCGACGACCGCGCCGACCACGATCATCAACGTGGTCGATGTCGGCAGATAGATACCCAGTCCAACCGCAAGCGGCGGCAAGCGCATCGATGTTTTGGCCAGCCCCAGCACCTCGTCGAGAATAATGATGCCCGCACCGATAAGGCCGCCGGTGATGATCAGGTTCCAATCGATATTGTTCTGAATCACGCCTTGCGCCAACGCAGAAATGAGACCGGCCTGTGGCGCTGGCAGTGCATGCGCGGGATCGACACCTGGCGCGCCGAGGAACCCGTACGCGTGATTGAGCAGATCGAGCACCGGCGGAATGACAATGGCGCCGGCGATCACACCGATAACCAACGCGACCTGCTGTCTCCACGGTGTCGCGTCCACCAACTGGCCGGTCTTGAGATCTTGCAGATTGTTGTTGGCAATCGCCGCGACGGCGAACACGACAGACGTTATGAACAGCGCAAAAGCCACCAGCGCCTTACCTGAATCGGCCGGCAGATCCGACTTTACGCCGATCACCAGCAGTAGCGCCGCGATGATCACCACCAGAATGCCGATACCCGATAGCGGACTGTTGGACGAGCCGATAAGTCCGGCCATGTAGCCGCATACGGTCGACACCAGGAAGCTAAGAATCAGCACGAACAAGACGCCGCCGATGACCAGCAATGTCGTGTGTGAGCCCAGACCGCTGACGACGCTGAAGTTGCCCAGCAGCCACGCAATCGGCAGCATGCAGATCAGCACGATCAAACCCACGATGCCGATGGGAATATCCTGTTCGGTACGCGGCAGCGTGTCGCCCTTGCCCGCCTTGCGCACACGCGACGCAGCCATCGCCGAACTCAGACCACTGAAGACAGGCTTGACGAGTTTCGCAAGCGTCCAGATCGCCGCAACGCCAATGGTGCCTGCGCCGACGAACCGCACGTAGTGGTTCCACGCGCCTTGCGCGACATCCGATACGTCGCCCGCCGCGGGATGAAGCAGCGTGAAGTGCGGCACCGCCCAGCCCCAGCCGATCAATGCACCGACCAACATAGCGACACCCACCCACAGTCCCACCAGATGGCCGACGGCGAACAGGGCGAATGACAGACTGAAATCGTAGCCGCTCGCCGAACCGCGATCGCCGATGCGGAAATACTTGGCAACGTCGCTGGCGAAAATCTGTGTCTGCACGATGATGTAAAAAACCGCTGACACGACCGTGCCGACCACGACCGCCATCAGTCCGGCCGTACCGCCTTCGACCGACGCCGAGTCGGACGCTTCAACGACTTCACCCGAGCCGACCTTCAGCACCTCGGCACAGGCCACACCTTCCGGATACGGCAGATCCGAATCGGTGACCAGCGCGCGGCGCAGGGGAATGGTGTACATCACACCGAGAATGCCGCCCGACGCGCAGATGCCGAAGGAAACCCAGAACGGGAAGCCCGTCCACCAGCCGACCATGATCAGGCCCGGCAACACGAAGATGATCGATGAGAGCGTGCCCGCGGCCGAAGCCACCGTCTGCACGATATTGTTTTCTTGCATCGTCGCGTTCTTCATGGCGCGCAGGATCGCCATGGAGATAACCGCCGCAGGAATCGACGTGGCAAACGTCAGGCCGGCCTTCAGGCCAAAGAAAACGTTGGCGGCCGTGAACACCAGCGTGATCACGATGCCGATGATCAGGCCACGGAGCGTAAGTTCGGCACGCGGTGTCGCGCCAGGTCCAGGTACTGCATTCACGGGCGGTTCTCCCCAAAACTGTCCAGCTAACAAGATAGCGTGGATCGCTCGCAGGATGTTGGTGGAGCTTGCCCGAATCATCGTGGGCGCCCACTGCGGGGCGCCCCACATTGCCTTATTTCAGCGGCTTTATTTGAGATGCCGCAAGTCGCCGCCAACCTGCCCGGCGATATCTGCAGATCCATCGGCCACCAGTTTCGCCAGCGCATCGGCATAACCCTGGTCGCCAGCCCCGCCGGCCACGGCCGTCGAAACGTGGGTCTTGTAATCGTGTGCCGTGTCGAAACCGCGCGCCCAGAACGAGCAGTGCAATCCCATGTCCATGGCCACATCGCCCGGTGCCTTGTCCTGATCGACACGCAACGTGGCGGTCAAAGCTGTGCAGGTCACCACGAGATTGGTGAAATAGTCGCCATTCAACCGAGAACCCAGCTGGGATTGCACCGCAGCCGACAGGTCGGGCGACGGCTGCAGCGTCAACTTGTGATCCAGCCCGCGTACTTCCAGTTGAGGCTCGCCACCCTTGACGGTAAGCCATGGCGCAGCGCCCGGCGTGACCAGTGTGCCTATCGGAGCATGCGCGACCATCTCTTGACCGCCGCACGCAGAAAGCAGCGCCGTCGCGGCGATGATTAGAAAACGTTTCATTTTTGGATTCCCCCTACATACACGCATGAATCTAATGCAGCGCAGCAACACGTTCAATGTCTGGACATGCGCGGTGCGACGTGCGTCGCCATCCGGGCCGGTGTTTGGCCATGCTAAACCGTGGGTGATGACTGCTTGGCGCGTCCCGACAAAGCCGCTTTTGAGCAAAGCTGTCAGCTCAAACGCCCGCATCGACGCCAGGGTGACGCACGCGCCACGCCGCCAACGCTTCGCGATAGTGCTGCCGCGCTTCCTCGTAAAGATCGAAGATGCACGGATCGCAACCATTTCCGCAGCAGTCTGCCATATCGGGCTCGACGGGAGGCCGCGGCGGCGGGTCGTCGCGCAGGAGAGCATCGTTAGGCGTGTCGTCGGTCATGGGTCGCATCAGGTTCTTCGGCACCACGATGGCGCTGTCGTGGGCCGACTTCAAGCGGTCAATATGAGGAAGGGTACTTTGCGGCGCGAGGACATGCTGCGAAGATCGAGAGCCCTACCCACGGAGCGCAGATGATGCGTGGCAGTTCCTTCCTTCGTCCGGCACGCATCATTTCAAGCTTGCTGTTGCCCATCCTGATGCTTGCGATCCAAACGGATGCCGTTGCGGCGGCAGCATCGCCCGCGCCGTATCGCATCGTCGGCTACGCGTCCGGCTGGAACCCGCTGCAGACCAAAGACGCAGGGAAGATCGACACGCTGATTTTCGCCTTCGCCCAGCTGAAAAACGGCAGCGTGGTTCTCGACGACAACGGCGCGAAGCGACTGCAGGATCTGATCGCGCTGAAATCGAAGAACCCGAGACTTAAAGTGACGATTTCTGTGGGTGGATGGACCGTTGGCGGTTTTTCCGAAGCCGCCAGTACGCCCGCCGGGCGCGAACAATTTGCGGACAGCGCCGCGCAGCTTATCGCCGCGCAACATGCCGATGGACTTGATGTGGATTGGGAATACCCGGGCCATCACGAGTCGGGCATCAAATCCAGCCCCGAGGATAAAACCAACTTCACGCTGTTGTTGAAGGCAGTCCGCGCGAGTCTCGATCGAGCCGGTGCCGCAAACGGTCGTACCGGTGCGAATCACTACATGCTCAGTGTCGCGATTGCCGATGGCCCGTTTGTCAGCGGTGTGGACATTGCTGCGATCAATCCATATCTGGATTGGTTCAATCTGATGACGTACGACTTCGTCAACAGCGCGACGCCAACAACCGGCCATCACACCGGCTTGCATGCATCTGCACTGATCACTGGCGATGGACGCACCACGGATCGCGCCGTACAGCAGTTCCTGGCAGCGGGAGTTCCGCCGCAAAAACTAGTCATTGGCGCTGCACTCTACGGTCGCGAATTTGCCGATGTGAAACCGGAGCACAACGGTCTTTACCAGACTTACGGCACGTACGTAGGCGGGCACAATTGGCCCGATTTGAAGCACGACGTCATCAACAAGCGGGGTTACATACGCTATTGGGACGATGCAGCCCAGGCGCCATGGTTATGGAACCCGAAGACGCATCACTTCATTACCTACGATGATCCGCAATCGATTGCCGCGAAAGCCGCCTACGTAAAGGCGCAGCACCTGGGCGGCATCATGTATTGGGAGCAGACGCTTGACTCAGGCGACGAACTGCTCAACGACATGTGGCGCGGGCTGCAGTAACGGCAGCCCGCACCAATGGTTCATCAACCCGGCTTGCGGAAGCGGAACATGAACTGATCGGTATGGCCGCGTATCGATGAATCGAACACCTTGATGGTGTGCGAATCCTTCGGATTACGCAGCGCATTGCTCTCGCCGGCGAAGACAAATCCCACCGACTCCACCTGCTTCTTCACGATCTCCGGATCGATGCGGTGCAAAGTGTCGGTGTCGGCCATGCCCGAGCCGGCGGGCGCAACATGATCGATCACCACAAACAGGCCGCCAGGTTTCAGCGCCGCGTAAACCTGTTTGTCGAAGGCCACCGGATCGACATGCCCCATGAACTGATCCGGATAGTCGTGATAGTTCTGCGAGGTGAAAACCACATCGACCTGCTCGGGCACGCTCAATTGCGCAGCGGGTTGCTTGAGCACCGATACATTCGCGTAATGCGGATCGGCGGCCAGCTTGTCGGAACCCGCGACATCGTCCACCGCTTCCGCACCGTATTCATTCGGCCACAGCGCATAGACATGCCCTTTCGAACCGACAATGCCGCTGAACACGCGCGTGAAATAACCACTGCCCGGAATCAGCTCCAGTACTTTCTGCCCGGGTTTTACCTGGCTAAAAACCATCACGTCGGTAATCTTGCGGCGCGCGTCGACGGTTGCGTCTTGCGCACGAGCGGGATCGTTGACGGCGGCTCTTACATACGGCGGCACGTAATACACGGCGTGCATGCTGTTCTGCTCGGGCGCTTGCGCCAGAGCAGCACCTGACGCAGCAAGCGCTACCAGTAGCGCGATCGATAACGGACGCATGACGATCTCCTGATTTGGGTGCGGGCCTGAGGGGGACGAGCCGCATGATTGTGCGCCGGCCCTGTGCTGCCGCCTATCTGACCTTTGGCCCATATGCGCCTGTCGGCGATCGAGCGCTTAGGTCAACAACGGCCAACTGCCTAGAATCTGATAACCACCTTTGCCGATACCGTTGTATATCAACAGAACGCGTTCGACGTGCCAGGTGATGGGCACAACCGGAGTAATGGCCGGCAGTTCGCGACGCCCGTACGCCAACGTCACATGCGGTACGACCTTATGGTCGACATGGCGTTGCAATCCCGCATAGACGAGTGCCGTATTCAACGCCTCTAAAAGCGTCGTGAACGGTTTGGGCACAACCGTGCTGCGCAGTACGCAGGGCGGTTGATGACCGCGAAAACTCGCAACGTAATCCAATGTCCAGCTGAAAGACGGCGCTTTCAGGTTTTCACCCGCAGCCTTGGCCTTCCTGACGATATCTTCCGGGAAGATGGGAAACTCACCGAGGAAATTCAGCGTGGCGTGATAGCGCTTCGCGTTGATCCAGCGCGGATGAATATCGGCGTGTTGCTGTTCGACCAATCCCGCCGCACGGCTGATGCCATGGCGTGCGTTCTCATCCGGCATCACCGCAAAAAACAGGCGATGCCTGCCGGGCGGTTCTCCCGATGGCGGGCCAAAGAGATCTGTCTGGACATCAGGCATACGGCGAATTGTACTCCCTCACTCCATGAGGGTGCGCTAGTCTTCCCAGCCTCGGTCACAAACGGACGAATCCATTATGTCCATCGCACCTATCATCACTGCGCACGATGCGCTGCCTCTACAAGATCGTGTTGTTGCCATCACGGGCGGTGCGCAAGGTATCGGTCGCGGCATTGCACAAGCGGTTCTTGGCGCCGGCGGCTCGGTGATGATCGGCGATCTGGATGTCGAAGCGGGACACGCATGCCTGCACGAATGGAACGTCGGCAAGCGCGCTGCTTTCAGGCAGCTCGATGTATCGCGTGAAGCAAGCGTGCGGCGCTGGATCAATGCTGCACTCGCGCACTTTGATCGAATCGATGGACTGGTCAACAACGCTGGCATCGCAGATCCCCACCGGCAGCCGCTGCACGAACTCTCGCTGGATACATGGAACCGGTACATCGGCACCAATCTCACGGGCGCATTCCTGTGCAGCAAATACGCGCTGCCATCGATAAAGAATGCGGGCGGCGCCATTGTCAACATCGCGTCCACGCGTGCCTTGCAATCGGAACCAGACACCGAAGCTTACGCTGCAAGCAAAGGTGGCCTTGTTGCGCTCACGCATGCCATGGCGGTGAGTGCGGGACCTGCCGTGCGTGTCAACGCCATTCTGCCGGGATGGATCGCTACGGACGCGTGGAAAAAACCCCAGGCGCGTCACCAGCCTAAACTCAGCAAGCGTGACCATATTCAACATCCAGCGGGGCGCGTCGGCACGCCGGAAGATATCGGTGCTCTGGCCGTTTACCTGCTAAGCGGTGCGTCAGGTTTCGTCACCGGCCAGCATTTTGTCGTCGATGGCGGCATGACGATCAAGATGCAATACGTCTGACGGCGATTAACCGGCCGCTTCGCGCAGAAAGACGGGCAAGTCGGTCGTGGGCGGATAAGCGGAGATGTTGTACATCATCGTCGCCACATGCCCGCGGTGATACGTGGTGTGGTTGACCACATGCATCAGGATGTCGCCACGCGACATGGCGCCCTCCCCGCCACCGATGAACGTGAAATGCACCGTCTCGCTCAACGATGCCTCATCGAGTGATTGCGCGTACTGCACATACCAGTCGTCGATGTTTTCCTGCGCCGCGCGCAGCGTTTCGAATGCCGGACAATCTTCCGGATTGCGCGACTTGAAGCCGTGCGGCACGCCTTCCAGATGCGCTTTCCAGACCTGATCCATGCAGTACACGTGATTGAGCGTGCGTAGCATGCTGCCGAAGACAATCGGCTGGTGCTCGTTCAAAACCGCTTCCGGCAACGCGGCTAACGACTGAAAGAACAAGCGGTCGGCCCACGTCTTGTAACGCGTGAGCGTGCGCAGATGCTGCAAGTGCGACATAAGAGACTGGCCGGTAACGAGCGATGCGCCATGGTAAACATTTAAGACCCGACGTCACGTATACAACGTTTGGTGGCCGCCCTGTCCACTCGCGTTTCCTTGCGAACCCCTGACGCAAGCCTCCATCAAGAAACAGCCGTCGATCACAAAGCAGGCACGGCGCAGAATCTCGTTTACCTACGATTTTGCTAGCCACAATGTCAATCAGTACAAGGCTTTGCGGCACATACGCGAATCGATACCCAGACTACCCGCTGAACACCAGTGAACTTGTCGTCAAACACCGGTAACCCGTCGAAAGTTTTCTCGCGTTTTCTGCTGTACGGTGCACGCCCAGGAGGACACACCATGAAACAAACTAGTAAAACGCAGACTTTTTCGACCAAGCGCGTATGGCTCATGCGTTCGGCCGCTGCACTGCTCGCGGCAACCGCTGCCCTTGCCGCACTTCCGCAGAAAGCCAATGCCGGCGTCTTTATCGGCGTGGGTATTTCTGTGGGTTTCCCACCGCCGGTGTTGCCGGTTTATGTGCAGCCGCCCATGCCTGAAGTGGGTTACATCTGGACACCTGGTTATTGGGCATGGAACGGCGCGGCTTATTACTGGGTGCCTGGCACTTGGGTGATGCCGCCGTCTTACGGTTTGTTGTGGACGCCTGGCTACTGGGGTTGGGTGGGCGGCGTTTACAGTTGGCACACCGGCTATTGGGGCCCTCACGTTGGCTTCTACGGTGGCGTGAACTACGGCTACGGTTATGGCGGTGTGGGTTACGTGGGCGGTCACTGGGGACCGGGCGGCTTCTACTACAACCGCTCCGTCAATCAGTTCGGTGGCGTGCATGTCACCAACGTCTACAACCAGACCGTCGTCAACAACACGTACATCAACCGCACCAGCTACAACGGTGGCCAGGGCGGCCTGATGGCGCGGGCGACTCCGCAAGAAGAGGCGTTTTCGCACGAGCAACACGTCGGCGCGGTTGAAGCGCAACAGCACCAGATGCAGATGGCCAGCCAGAATCACGCGATGCTTGCATCGGTGAACCATGGTGCGCCGCCGATTGCAGCGACATCGCGTCCAGGTGCCTTTACGGGTGCCGGCGTCGTGGGTGCTCGCGGTGTTCCCGCCTCGGCCGTAGCAGCAGCCGGTGCAGGTCGATTTACACCTGCCGCAGCGAATGCAGCAGCCATGCGTCCAGGTGGCAATACGGCGGCGATGCATTCGGCGAACTTTGCTCCGCATGCAGCAACCCCGGCTGGCAACACGGCCATGCGCTCGGCAAACTTCGCTCCGCACGCTGCGCCTACGGCTAACACGGCCATGCGTTCGGCGAATTACGCGCCGCATAGCGCCAGCAACGGTGCGGCTTATCACCCGGCGAGCGTAAGTCATACGGCCTATACGCCATCGCACGCGTCACAGACGGCGTATCACCCGCAGGCAAGCAGCTATCGCCCAGCGGCAGCTCCGCAGTACCACGCGCCTGCTCAGCAGTATCACGCTCAGGCCGCACCACGGTCCGCTCCTGCACCACATGGAGGCGGCGCACCGCGCTCGAATGGCGGTGGCGGCAACCATCACGATCATGGTTGATGTAGCGAGTGTTTGATTCAACGAAAAGGCCCGCCGAAAGGCGGGCCTCTTTTTTGCGATATACGCCAGTCGCCCGAATGGCGCTTAGTGCGCCACCTGTCCACCGACTACCAACTCCCGAATCATGCGCAGTTTTGCCTTGAGCTGCGCTTCGTTGGCGGGACCCAATCGGATCATCAGCTTTTGTCCTGCCGACAGCGACTGCAAGCGCTGATCGACAAAGATGTAGCGCGGCCCAACCTGCGTGACCGCTACCGGATCGTGCAGATCGGGCGCGGCAAGCATGTCGTCGATGGCGACGACGACACGATCGTTGAAGTAACCGCGCGGATAGCCAAGCTCGCGGTAAGCCTCCTGGAATAACGGATAGTTGTGCTTGTACCAGGCCACCAGCGTGTGCGGATCGATATTCTCCAGCACTGTCATATAGGGCTGATAACGATCCGCATTCTGCGCGCCGATCAAGGTGACGCCGTTAGCCTGTTGCGTCTGCATCGTGCCTTTGGGCGTGCGCAAGGGAAGAATGTTGGTGCTGCCGATGCTCGACCGCGGCAATGCATCGACCGTTGCCACGACGCGAGAAATGATCTGGCTAGGCACCAGCAATGCGCGTAGATCGCCACCGGTCACCAGGCTCGACAACGCATCGAGCACGCTCGCATCGCTATCGACCAGCGCGGGAAGCGCTGCCGTGGATGCCGGCGCTGGGCCTGCCGAGGCCTGCGAAATCGGATGTTGAATGGCTGTTGCAGCACTTGCCGGCGCCATCGGCGCTGCCGACGTCGTGGACGTGCCGGGTGTGCTCGCCGATGTTTCCGGGTTCATGGCCTTGCGTACGAGATACACGCTAGCGACCGCGATGGCGGCCAGGACAGCAATCGCCAGAATCCAGCTGCCGTACGATGCCTGCTTCTTTCTAGTTGCTCTGCGATTCACGGTTCTACCTGTTTCACAATGACGCTCTTATTGTGACAGGCAGAGGCTGAATTTGTTCGTTCGAGGCGTATCGCAGAAACATGCGTTACGCACGACGGTTGTCATGCGCAACGAAAAATATCTTGCTTGATGCGACCTATATGGAATTGACGATCGCGTCAGGCGACGCGATAACGTCCACCCGTGGCGGTATGACCCGCAGCGGCATCTGCCTCGGTATCCGCCGTTTCCACCGGAAGCATCTTGGGCATCTGATCGGGGGTAAGGAAGTAGTCCTCGCGGTTATACGCCAGACTGCTTGCCGCGTAGAGCTCTTCGTACGATGAAAGCCGTTCGCGCAACCATTCGCGCAACTGCGGGCCAAACAGATTTTCCACCTTGCTGTCCGACTGCTGCGGCAAACCGCTGAGTGCGTCGCGCTTCCAGGGCTCGACCTTAGGGTCAGCGATGTTCTGATGGCAGGTTTGATCGAGCTCGACGCTTGTCGACAGGCCAAGGAAACGGCAAAGGCGATGCCATTCGTCAGCCGGATTGCGCGTGAGATCTTCCAGAAAGACGAGATGATGATTGCGCGCGCCGATACACGACCGATGAATCTCGGCCGCACGATTCCAGCGGCGAATCCACTGCATCAAACCGCCACCGAAGGACTTGTTGTCGTACCGCAATTCGGCGTCGGTGATCGACGCAAGCACGTCCATGCCGGGACGAATCACGTGGATGAAACGCGCATCCGGCATGTGCTGTTCGATTTCGAACAAATACAGGAGATGATGCGGCGTCTTCTCGATCCACGCCGAACGACCGGCCTTTGCGGCCAAGCCATCCAGCATGTCGCCAAAATGCTCGACACAGGTTTCCAGAAACAACGGTGCGCGCTTGGATTGATTTTCGTCGCCAAGCAACGAGCGCTGCAGTGCCAGAAATTCACGGCGCCCGTAGCGGCGCGTCAATCCGAGGCGACGCGCAAGACTACGTCGCGCTGGCCGTGCGCCTTCATCACCGAGACGATAATGAAGACCGCCTAACAAGCGCGGAAAGAATCCGGTTTCAGGAAGAGTGAAAACTTCGGGATGTCTGGCCAGCATGGCCTGCACGATGGTGGTGCCCGATCTGGGACACCCGACTACAAAGGTTCGTTGCATGAGCAGCTGCCGCCCCCGTTTTCTGGACTTTTTTAATTACCTGCGTCGGACCACTACGGCGCAACTCGAATTACCAAACGTGTCAGCTTCTTGTAAGTTGACACAACTTACACAATTCGTGCGGTCCCTGTCTAGAAAAAGTTTGCTTTTCCGTAACTTAGGTTAAGCAACGCCGTGCCCGCGTGCTGCAGGGCAGCAATCTGATTCAGCTTCCCCCGTCCTTGTTAAGCCGGACCAACCAACGTCCCCATGGTGCACGCTTGATATCACCATTTCCGTGACCGGTTGTTGTTTTGGGGTGAAATCACGGAACATTTACGTAAATTTACGCGAACTGAATTGTGAAATAGCGCCTGCGTCGCCTGCGCCAAACGAACGAAACCACCGGCACTTTCGTACCGGTGGTTCGCTTGTCACATCCTCCACCTGCTGCGGGTCCGGCATGCCTGCGAACCCGCGGCAGGATCCCCTGCTCCGTTTACTTCCCGATGTCTTTCAGAACCTCATTGGTGTAACCCAGGATGCCCACGCTCGGGTACGAGTTGCAGGTCGACGAGGCCGAACCTGCCGCACACGGCGTATCGCGATCCAGCGACCAGAAATGCACACCGACAAGCCCATTGGCGGTCGCGTAGTTGGTGATGGTGTCGATGTCGGCCAACGTGGTGATCTCACCACCGCTATCGTTCTGTCCAATCATCGGCGTCAGCTCGATGTGACTGGCCGGGATACCGTAGGTGTGCTGCAGATTTACTACCGCTTGAATTGCGGACTGGCCCATCTCGCACGCACCGTTCACCACGACACAGTTGGATGCACTGGTGCCACCGTAGTCCATCGTCATCAGATTGATGGTGTAGTTCTTGAGCGCCGGACTCGATGCCTGAATCGCTTGAACGACTTCCGCACCGAGCGAGTTCACACCACCGTAGCTGCCATCCGATGCTCCCAGCGTTGCCAGTGTGAAGGAGAAACGCATATTCGGGTATTCCGATTGCGCCGCTGCCACATCGGCCACCAGTTGCTGGATCTCAGCTTGCGTCTGTCCGCCTTCGATATCGAAGTCCACACCAATCATCTGCGCCGTGTAGTACTTCGCGATGAAGCTTTCGAACGCCGACGGCGACGAACAGGTAAAGACACCATCCTGACCGCCGGTGGAGACGATGTAATTCAAACCGGCACTGGAAAGCGAATTGGCCGCGCCTGGCGTGATGTTGGCCGAAATAAATTCAGATGGCGTCACACCGGCCCAGCTTTCGCTACCGCACTCGCCCGTGGCAAAGGCCAACGAAATCGCCGGAAGATTCGGCACCTGGGTTTCATACAGACCGCCGCTGCCCACCACGGGAATGGCCGTACCGGTCACTTCCGTGGCCATCGCGTACGTATTCCAGTTCATGTTGATGCTCATGTCCTTGTACGGACTGAACACGAATCCACCTGGCGCTGGAGTAGGCGTCGGTGTGGGAGTCGGCGTTGGGGTAGGTGTTGGCGTTGGAGTCGGCGTAGGGGTGGGTGTTGGCGTCGGCGAGCCGCTGCAGGTGCCGACTTCGGTCCATGGCTCACCCGTGCCGGAACCGCCGTTGTTGGTTGCAGGATTGTTGCCTTGCGTCCACCAGTTTGCTTCGTAGTTGATGCCGTTCTCGCTTACGAGTGCGCCGCCGTTATACGCGGTGGAAGCATTCCATGCCGGATCACACGAGCCAGAAGGCGTCGGAGTGGGAGCTGGAGTGGGTGTCGGCGTTGGAGCGGGCGTCGGGGTTGGCGTGGGTGAGCCGCCGCTACACGACCCTTCCGACGTCCACGGTTCACCGGTGCCCGATCCACCGTTGTTGGTCGCCGGGTTATTACCTTGCGTCCACCAGTTCGCGACGTAATTGACGCCGCTCTCGCTGACAACATTGCCTTGCGTATAAGCCGTGCTCGCATTCCACGCGGCAGCGCACGTCGTCTGCGCATGCACTGCCTGGACGGGTGCAACCGTCAGCAACGTCGTGGAGAGCGCCGCGCACACTGCGGTACTCAACGAGCTCAATGTCAAGGTGGACCACTTTGTTGATCGCTTCACTTGCATAGGACTGTCTCCAAGGTTGGGTTGAACCGCAACAGATGAGTTACATCGGCGATGTCACAGCTGCATTCCGGGCAGCCGTGCGGGGACAGTCGCCCTTACGCATCCGTGCACCGTACTGCGTGTGATGGGTTCTGCTTGAAATGGATGGGCGGCATCTTTGTGTGCTTGTGACGACACCGGCGCTTAGGCGCCGATGTCGTCTGTGATTCTTCAACCTGGCTGATGCGGCACCGGCAATGGCCCTGTGCCGCATCAGCGCTCCCCTACCCCTGAATTACTTGCCGAGGTCCTTGAGGAACTCGTTGGTGTATTGCAACGATGTCGACGTCGGAATCGAGTTGCACGTCGAGGAAGCCGAGCCGGAAGCGCACGGCGTATCGCGATCCAGCGACCAGAAATGCAACCCAGCCAAACCGTTGGCAGTCGCATAGTTAGTGATGGTGTCGACATCCGCGATAGTGGTGATTTCACCTTGCGAATCGTTCTGACCGATCATCGGCGTCAGTTCGATATGGCTGGCCGGAATGCCGTAGGTGTGTTCCAGATTCTCTACAGCTTGAATCGCCGACTGCCCCATTTCGCACGCACCGCTCACCACAACGCAATTCGCGGTACTGGTGCCACCGTAGTCCATCGTCATCAGATTGACGGTGTAGTTGTTGAGCGCCGGGCTCGATGCCTGGATGGCTTGAACGACTTCCGCGCCGAGCGAATTGACGCCGCCGTAACTTCCGTCCGACGCTGCGAGCGTGGCGATCGTGAACGAGAAGCGCAGATTCGGATATTGCGATTGCGCGGCCGCGGCATCGGCCACGAGCTGCTGGATATCTGCCTGCGTCTGTCCACCTTCGATGTCGAAATCGACGCCGACCATATGCGGCGTGTAGTAGCTGGCAATGAAGCTCTCGAACGCGGATGGCGACGAACAGGTGAATACGCCTGCCTGACCGCCCGTGGAGACGACATAGTTCAATCCGGCACTGGAGAGCGCACTGATATTGCCGGAAATGAACTCGGACGATGTCACGCCGCCCCAGCTTTCGCCGCCGCATTCGCCGGTGGCGAACGCTAGCGAAATCGCACCGAGGTTTGGTTCAGCCGTCGAATAGAAACTGCCGCTGCCCACGAGTGGGAGCGTGGTACCGGTCACGGCCGTCTGCATGACGTTCGTGTTCCAGTTGAGGTTGATCGTGATGTCCTTGTAAGGACTGAACACAAAACCACTCGGCGCGGGTGTGGGTGTTGGTGTGGGTGTTGGTGTGGGCGTTGGGGTAGGTGTCGGTGTCGGTGTCGGGGTAGGAGTCGGGGTAGGAGTCGGCGTGGGGGTCGGCGTTGGAGTCGGCGAACTGCTACATGCGCCTTGCGACGTCCATGGCTCGCCACTGCCCGCACCGCCGTTATTGGTGGCCGGGTTATTGCCCTGCGTCCACCAGTTCGCTTCGTAATTGATACCGTTTTCGCTGGCGACATTTCCCGCGGTATAGATCGCCGTCGAACTCCATGCCGCAGCACAGGTGGTTTGCGCGTGCACGGTTTGTACCGGCGCAACTGTCAGCAACGTCGTGGCAAAGGCCGCACCGACAGCGGTGCTCAACGTGCTCAGTGTCAAAGTGGACAATTTCGTGGTTCTTTTTAATTGCATGGTTCTGTCTCCAGGAATGAGTTGAAGCGCAACGGGTGAGCTACATCGGCGATTTCACGACCGCAATCCAGTCAGTCATGTGGGGACAGTCGCCATCACGCGTCCATGCACGTTCCAACGTGTAATGAACTAGCAACAACTAAAAAGCGCGGCGAGTATCTGCCTCTTCTGACAACGTTGTCTAGTCCAATTGGCCGCTATGCCCCCGGCGAAACGTGATTCATTTGGCAAAGAATCAAAAGGTATTTTTTTGCGATGCATTTTCACGAATCGTGCACAAGCATTACTCGCAAAAACAAGCAAAAACAGCCTATTTTCACGTTGCTTTGCAACAACACAAATGTGCACATTGTGTGTAGGCCAAGTACATGTCGTATCGTCATTTGGACGTCTGCCCGATGATTAACGTGACGGGGTTCACACCTTCTATCGCGAAGGAAAAGGCATCGACGACGAGAGCTTTGATTCAGACATTCATGACAACGAAGGCCATATTGCTCGGGAAGACAAAGCACAGGCCGCTCTGCATCAAAGCGGTTGCATGTCTGCGTGATACGTCGACATGAAAGATGTGTCGAACTCACGCAACGCTATTCGTCGCATGGGTGGTCATCATTTCGATATCGCCAAAGGAGATCCGCCGTGAACACACGCTTCCAACGCATCACTCCCTTCCTCTGGTTCGACGATCAAGCTGAGGAAGCGGCCGACTATTACGTATCGATCTTCGAGAACTCCCGCATCCTCACCGTCAATCGCTACGGGAAGGAAGCGGCGAAGACGACCGGCAAGCCCGAAGGTTCCGTCATGACCATCGCGTTCGAGCTGGACGGGGTGGAATTCGGTGCACTGAATGGCGGCCCGCTATTCACCTTCAATCCGGCGCTATCGCTCGTCGTCCATTGCAACAACCAGGATGAAGTCGACCATTTCTGGAACCATCTTTCGAAAGATGGCGATCCCTCCGCGCAAGCATGTGGCTGGCTGAAGGATCGTTACGGATTGTCGTGGCAAATCGTGCCGGCGCGATTGATCGAGCTGTTGAGTGGCCCTGATCGCACCAAGGCAGGTAAGGTCATGCAAGCCATGCTGACCATGAAGAAGATCGATATCGCAGCACTGGAAAACGTGGCGGCATAACCTTCAGCGGCGCACCCTGCCCGCCTCCCGCATTGGCGGGAGGTGTCATGACATCCCGGAATGTCGCAACGCAGCATGCTGATGTATAATCGGTATCGCCGGTCACCCCGAACCGGTACAGTTGTCTGGTAGCTCCCGATTCCCATGGCCGATGCCTCCCGCGTCCCCGCGACTCCCGATAGTCGCAGCTCCCGCGTGCTGATCTCCATCCTCAGCACCGTCGCTTTCACGTTTATCGCGTACCTCACCATCGGCTTATCGCTGGCGGTGTTGCCCGGTTTCGTGCATTCCAATCTCGGCTATGGCGCGATGCTCGCGGGATTGGCGATCAGCATGCAGTACGTGGCGACGCTGCTCAGCCGCCCGCATGCAGGCCGCATGGCCGATTCGAAAGGCCCGAAACGCACAGTGATGACCGGATTGGCGATGTGTGCCGTCAGCGGTGCATTGCTTGCGTTAGGCGCGCTGTGCAGTCACTGGCCCGTTTTAAGTCTCGCGCTGATTTTCATTGCGCGTCTCGCACTTGGCTGTGCGGAGAGTTGCGTCGGCACCGGCGCCATCGCCTGGGGCATGGGACAGGTCGGACACCAGCACACGGCACGCGTGATATCGTGGAATGGCGTGGCGACCTACGGTGCGCTCGCAGCCGGCGCACCATTGGGCGTGCTGATTCAACAGCACTTCGGCTTTGCCGCCATCGGTATCGTCTCGCTGCTGTTGCCAACCATCGCGCTGCCGCTCGCGCGATTGAAACGCGCCACCACGGTCGAGCACGGTGAGCGCTCGCCGTTCCGCACCGTCGCAACGCGTGTCGTACCTTACGGTATCGGACTCGCGCTCGGATCCATCGGCTTCGGCTGCATCGCCACGTTCATCACGCTTTTCTACGCATCGCACGGCTGGGACAACGCAGCGCTCACGCTCACCGTATTCGGCGGCGTCTTCGTCGGCGTACGCTTTGTGCTGGCGCGCACCATCAACTGGTTCGGCGGTTATCGCGTCGCCATGGTGTCGCTAGCGGTTGAGGCGATCGGTCTCATCACGCTCTGCGTGGCGAGTCACGCTTGGGTGGCCATCGCAGGCGCAGCCATCGCAGGCCTTGGTTTTTCGCTCGTCTTTCCCGCGCTCGGAGTCGAAGCGGTGCATCGCGTGCCACCAAACAGTCGTGGATCGGCGCTCGGTGTGTATTCGGTTTTCATGGACGTCGCCATGGCGGTCACCGGGCCGCTCGGCGGATGGATTGCCAGTGGCATGGGTTACAACGCGATTTATGGATTTGCCGCCGTCGCGGCCATGCTGTCGATCGTGCTCACGCTCGTGCTGCATGCACAGGCTGCACGCGATGTGCCTTCCCTCATCGCAGCGCCCGCCGATCCGTAACGCACATGACGATGAATGCGCGTTGCGATGAAACCGTCACGCCTTCGTCAACCATTTGAAACAAAAGATTTTATTTTTGCATCAGGCTCAAGTCGACGTCATCATTGCCGACTAGGAGGCATCCCCTCCCCCGTTGGTGCGTCATGCCTCGTCTGACTTCCGGTTTATTCCGTATCACCCTTCGCCGAATTCTGCTGCTCCGTCTCGCTGGCATCCTCGTTCTGCTGATCGCGATCGGAACGTTGTGCACCATGGCACTGATGCACGCAGACACGCGGATCCAATCCGTCGTAGACGACACACTCGCCCCCATTTCGGACGTTGGCCGCATCCAGAGCGATTTCAACAACGACTATCAGGTGCTCTCTCACGCTGTGCTGATGCGCTTGCCATCGGCTGTAGATGAAGCCGCCACGGCGATCAAAAGCAACCGCGTCGACATTGATCGCTATTGGAAACCGCTCTTGCAAAGTGGACTCGGCATACAACAGAAACAGCTGCTCACGATTGCCGCGGATCATCGCAAAGACGCCGAACAGGCCATGGACGACACACTGACGTTGCTGCAGGCCGGACAATTCGATATCGCTCAGTTGAAACTTGCTACCGATGTACAACCGGATCTCGTCCCGCTGCAGAGTGATGTCAACAATCTCTTCGAAAACGCGCTGAAGTCGGGCGAGACGCAAGCGCTCTCGCAACACGCTGCCAATCGGAAGGATGTAATGATGCTACTGGCCGTGTTTGCCAGCGCCCTTCTATTGGCATGCTTGACCGACGGCATTCTGATTCGTGCACTTGGCGCACGTCTGCGTCTGGCTTCGGGCGTGGCCCAACGCATCGCCCGTGGCGAACTGGGCCAATCCGTCGACGTCGGCCGTCCCGATGAAATCGGTGACCTGCTGCGCGCACTGGCCGTGATGGATACGCAGCTTGCCGATGTCGTGCGAAAAGTTCGCGCTGGCGCCGCCAGCGTGCGCGATGGCGCGCATGCTCTTGCGCAAAGTACGCATGCGCTGAGCCAGCGTACGCAAGCCCAGGCGGCGAGTCTTGAAGAAAGTTCTGCGTCGATGGAGGAAATGGCAGCGAGCGTTGCTGAAGCAACCATGATGGCCGAACAGGCCGATCGCGTTGCCACCACCTCGCGTCAGCTGGCCGAACAAGGCAGGCAGATTGTCGAGCAAACGGTCACGGCGATGGATGCCATCGACCAGTCGGGTCAACGCATCGCCGAGTATGCCGGCCTGATCAATGATGTCGCCTTTCAGACCAACCTGCTCGCGCTCAACGCGGCCGTCGAAGCCGCGCGCGCTGGCGAGCACGGCCGTGGATTTGCGGTGGTCGCCGCCGAAGTGCGCCAGCTTGCACAACGCTGCGCTGGCGCCGCACGCGATGTCCGCCGATCCATCGAAGAAAGCAACGACGCTGTACTGGACGGCCGCACCTTTGCGAAGCGCTCGGGCGAAGCGTTGATCGGCATCGTCTCCAGTGCCGTGCAGGTTTCCGAGAAAGTCGCAGGCATGGCGTTGTCGGGCCGCGAGCAGAAAGCAGGTATCGATCAGGTCAATCTCGCCGTCATGGGCATGGACACCATGACGCAGGAAAACGCCACCCTCGTGGAACGCACAGCGATGATGAGTCACGCCATGCGCGGCAATGCCGAGGCGCTTCTGCAGCAGATGGATTTTTTCCACATCGATGAAACGGCTGGCGATGCAGACGTACCCACTCATGGAACCGACGCAAGCGCGTTCGTGCGTCAAGTGATGACCCGGCACGCCACACCGCCCGCTTTTGACGAAGCCGCCTGACCTGTCTCATGGCCTTTCCTCGCGACTCCGTCCGCTTATCCAGTCTGCTCGATCGCGCGCAGAATGGTTTGCATGCGGTGTTCCAGCCCATTGTTCGGCTGGACAAGATGGAAATCGTCGCGCATGAGGGCTTGGTGCGATCTCCGCCGGAACTCGGCGGTATCAGCACACCGGAGCTGCTGAACATTGCGCGTGTCGAAGGGCGCCTGGGCGAATTCGAACTCGCGGCCGCGCGTACCGTATGCAGCGCCTTCATGGCGCAGCGGGCGCCCGGACGTTTGCTGGTCAATATGAGCGCACAAGCGTTCATGCACGAATCGGTCAAACCCCACGATCTGCTTGCTGCGCTGGGTGCCGGCGGCATGGATCTCAGCCGCGTCACTATCGAGTTGACCGAGCGCGATATCGTCGACGAACCAGCACGCCTGGCTGACGCATTGGGTTACCTTCGCGCGCACGGTGTCCGCTTCGCCCTGGACGACTTTGGCAACGGCCACTCCAACTTCGAGATGTGGAACGAAATTCATCCCGAAGTCGTCAAGATCGACCGCTATCTGATTCACGGCTTGGCCAAGAGCGCCGAACGTCTGGCGATCGTGCGCGCACTGTGTCAGGTCGCCGAAACACTGGGCGCGGATCTGGTCGGCGAAGGCGTTGAAGAGGCCGACGATTTGCGCATGTTGCGAGAACTCGGCATTCCCTATGCGCAAGGATTCCTGCTCGGTCGTCCCGCAATGAACGTCTGCGCAAGCATCAGCGATGCAGCACTCGATGCGCTGAACCACCACACGATCTTCGTGCCGCCCCGTTTACGTGGCCCCGTCACACAGCGGCCGATGCACCTGGGGCATCTTGTCATCGATGCGCCGGCGATGACCGCACAAAACACCAATAGCGATGTCATCGCTTTGTTTTCCCGGTTTCCGGAGCTGCACGCACTGGCTGTGGTTGAAGCGGACCGTCCTGTCGGCATCATCAATCGCCGTATTTTCAGCGAGCGCATGGCCCAGCCGTACACGCGCGAACTTTACGGGCGCAAAAGCTGCACCGCTTTCATGCACGAGGCACCATTGACGTGTGACGTGTGGGAATCGCTGGAAAACATGGCCGATATCCTGCGCGGACAGGATCAGCGCTATTTGAGCGATGGCTTCGTCATCACACGCGACGGGAACTACCTGGGACTGGGCACCGGCGAATCGCTGGTGCGCCGTGTCACCGAACTGAGGATCGAAGCTGCGCGCTACGCCAATCCGCTCACCTTCTTGCCCGGCAATATTCCCGTCACCGAACATGTGGCGCGGCTACTTCGTGCCGAGGTGTCTTTTACGGTGGCCTATGTGGATCTCAACCATTTCAAGCCGTTCAACGACCAATACGGCTACTTCCGCGGCGATGAAATGATTCGCCTGCTGGCGGGCATTCTCACCGCTCACGTGAATCCGCGTTCGGACTTTGTCGGCCACATCGGCGGAGACGATTTCCTGCTCGTACTCCAAAGCGACGACTGGGAAATCCGCTGCAAGGAGATGGTGGCCTTGTTCAATCAGGGCGCACGCAGTCTGTTTGCGGCCGAAGACATTGCTCGCCAGGGCATCGTCGGAGAAGACCGGCACGGGAACACGCAGTTCTTTCCCCTCACCACTGTCGCCATCGGCGCCGTGCGTGTGCTTCCGCCTTTCCCGGGGCGCCCGGAAACGCTGGCGACGCTGGCCGCACGCGCCAAGCGCCACGCCAAACGCGCACAAGTGGGTTTCTATCTGCTATCGGGCGATGTGCCCTGGCCGAACCAGGCGGATGCGGCAACCGCCTGAGGAAGACTCAACACATGTGCAGCCAATGCACGTGCACGCCGTGCAAACGGTCTTCTTCCCGGCTGCCTTCGCGACCGTCGACGACGACGCCCCACGCAGTCCGCGAAACACCTGGCGTCAAACGGTCCAGGCGCACGTGCTCGCCCTTGCGGATGGAGAACAGCGTCTCCAGCACGACGACCTGCTCGCCTTCCCAGACCAGGAAAGCGGACTGACCCGCTTCGTCACCCAGTCCGACGAAAATCCGGACTTCTTGTGCCGAAAATGCGCCACGATTGTCCAGCCGCCAGTGCTCGGTTTTTTGCAGCAGCGATTGCAGGTGTGGATCGTTCCAATCCACCTGCTGCTTCGACAGCTTCGAGCTAGGCTTGTAATGAGTCATTTTCGGGTTCAATCCACTCAAATCCACACGCGGCACTTCTTCTGCACATTCACCACTTGCGATTCGTCCCGACCTCTGCGGTTCGGATCCGTGCAAGCTCAACAGGTGGCTTGCAATGATCGTGCCCACGACCGAAACCGCTAAAAGCAGGCTGAATCTGGATGGTTTACGCGCTTACGTGTGTTATCGACCGGACTGGAGTTTTCCTTAAGCCCCGATAGCCACAGCTGTGCAGGTCAGGATTTTTGCGTGTTGACCCGCAGCCAGTAGAGGCGAATGCCTCGCTGAACGTCATCTTCGCGAAAGCCCTCGCGGCCCTCGATCACCACGCCAAAAAGGATGCGCACGTTGCCGCCCATATGCCGCTCGACGCGCACATGCTCGCCCTGCCCGATCGGAAAAGCGGCCGCAACCACGGCGGATTGGCCACGCTCCCACACCAATGTGGCGGGACGGCCCGCTGCTGAGCTCCAGCCGACAAAAACGTCGACGTTTTGGGGTGCATACCCGCCCCGGTTGTCCAATTGCCAGCCGTCACTTCGATTCAGCAGCGACGCCAGCTCCGGATCGCTCCAATTGACGGGAACATGAGATACGTGGGTTGGCGTCCTGTGGTTCATGGGGCACTCCGGCAAGTGGCGGCGGCTAAACCGGATGATTCGGCGTAGGCAGGATGATTGTGCCGCTGTCGCGTGAAGGGCCCGTCGACACGTATGACCTCTCGCCGTTGCCGGGCCGTTTAGCGTGCGCCAACATGTTTCCTCTCGGACAACGCGCACGAACGCCGGAGCAGCCATGTCGCAAAAAAGCCACTTCGAACTGATGGCCCGTTACAACCAATGGATGAACGCCAAAGTTTATGACGCGGCCTCCAAGCTCGATAACGAAACGCTGCACGCTAACAAGGGTGCATTTTTCGGCTCGGTGTTCGGCACGCTCAATCATCTGATGGTGGCCGACACCATCTGGCTGAGGCGCTTTGCCGATCACCCTGCACGTTTTGCCGCGCTGGGACCTGCGCACGCGCTGCCTATGCCTCGTGCACTGAATGAACCACTGCACTCCGAACTGCCGTCCTTGCATAAGGCGAGGGTAGGCATGGATGAGATGATCATCACGTTCATCGGCGAAACGACCGACAACGACTTCGAGCAACCGCTGTCCTACAAGAACACCAAAGGCGAGCCCTACGTTCGTCAGTTTGGCCCTTTGCTGCAGCACTTTTTCAATCATCAAACGCACCATCGTGGGCAGATCACTACCTTGCTGACTCAGTCCGGCGTCGATGTCGGCGTGACGGATCTGTCCATGCTGGTTCCGGAATGGCAGCAGCCGTGAACTCGACTCGCTATAGGGGCATCCCCGACCAGGGGGCGTGCCAGCGCCCGGCTTTTTGTCCTCTACCTCCCTAAGATCTGTAACAAAGCGTCGCCGCAGCGCACAAAACGGTCGCCACGGAACGCCCTGCAAACGCGTCAAATCCGCGCTGCGGCCGTATGCCGCAGTGCACGCTGATCTCCCCAATCGTCCGCGCTAAGGTCAACAGACGTTTCAGTAAGCAACGTTCACAGCTCGGGGGAGTTGATGGCGAAGCACGGAACACAACGCATCGAACGATTCGTATCGGTGCACTGGCCAGCCGGCATCTTGCTCGGCGCGAGTGCGTACGTCTTCGTGCGCTACGGCATGGGAGAGCACAGCGCCGTACAACTCACCCTAGTCGGGCTTTTGATAAGCGCGTGTTGGTTCGCCGCTTTCCTTTGCTGTCTGGGCTATCGCCAACGCACGCGGCGCCTAGTCCTTCGCGACGAACTCGATCAGCTGCGCATGATGCATTGGCGTGAATTCGAGAACCGTATCGCCCAGGCCTTTCGCTATCGCGGTTACACGGTGGAGCACGCCGGACATTCGGATATCGACGCAGGCATCGACCTGACCGTCCACAAACATGGATTGACAACGCTGGTTCAATGCAGGCATTGGCACAGTCGCAACGTCGACGTAAAGGACGTACGCGAGATGTACAGCCTGATGAAACACCATCATGCCTCTGCCGTGAAAATTGTCGCATGCGGGGATTACACGCCCGACGCATGGAAGTTCGTCGTCGGCAAACCTTTCGAGCTGATTTATGGCGAGACCCTGCTCGCCATGCTCGGCGACGCACCGCTCGCACAGGACAGCACGGTCGTGCCCTTCCGTGCACCGGCGTCACCGCCACCCATGCACCATCGCGCGCGAACCGCTGCGCATTGACGCTGTCGGAAACGAATAAGAAAGCCGCGCCTATGGCGCGGCTTTTTTCTCTAAAACGGGGCTCAGTTAACGCACTTCAAGTATTCCGCCTGAAGTTTGGTCCAAGTACCCTGCGCATCGAAATTCGGCACCAACGCATTCTGCTCGGGATGCGGCGTCAGAAAAGCATTCATCCCGTGCATGATCAGGTATTTCGGAAAATAGTCGGGCGGTCCGATCTTGCTTACGTCCGAACAGAAATCGGCATGTCTTTTCGGGTCTGAAATCACCACAGTAAGCGCCTGCTTGAACGCCTGCTTCTGATCGGGCGGCATCATTGCAAAGGTTTGCATGATCAAAATCTGTCCGCCATCCCGCGCTGTCTGATCCGTAATGCGAAATGCGTCGAAATGAGCGTACGCCCCTGCCAAAGGAAAGAGCATGGCCGCACGATCGTAATCACCTTTCGCAAGGCAGGCTCGTATTGCGGTGTAGACGTCAGGTGGCGTGTATGTGTTTTTTACGTCTGTTAGGTCGATGCATGAAAGCTTGCGCGTCGGCGCAAGATTGGCCGGCGCACTGATATTGACGAACTTACCCTGCACGGGTGCCGTCTGCGACCGCACGGCGACGGACATGAAAAGCCCGGCTAACAGAATCGCGGCAACCCCATTTGCGGCGTAACGGTCACGACGCATGAAATACCTCATATGCATTCAAGCGGACATTTAATGCCACAGGATTTACATCTCCGGCTCTGGCTTGAACAACAGCGCAATCATCGTTAAAACCGCCGCCGCCGACAGGTAATAGCCAACGTATGCGAGCCCGTAATGGTCAGCAAGCCATTTCGCGATAGATGGCGCGAGCGAGGCACCGAGAATACCCGCAAAATTGAACGCCAATGAGGAACCCGTATAGCGCACCGTCGTTGGAAAAATTTGTGCGAGCACCGTGCCCAAAGGGCCGTACGTGATGCCGACGACGCACATGCCGACGATCATGAACGCCATATCGCTGTGCACAAACAACGGCGCGTAGGCCACACCAAAGATAAAGATAAGCACCGTGGCAAGGATCATCGCAAAGCGGCCGCCACGCTTGTCCGCCAGCCATGCTGAAAGCGGAATGGTCAATGCGAAGAAAACCACACCGACCATCTGCACGATCAGAAAATCTTCGCGCGGACGGGCCAACGACGATGTTGCCCAAAAAAGCGCAAACACCGTCATCAAATAAAAGATCACAAAGGTGGCCAGTGCAGCAAACGTACCGGAGATCAATGCGCGTGAATGATGCGCGAACACGCTCAGCATGGGCACTTTTACGCGCTCGTGCTTGGCGACGGCACGGGCAAATTCGGGCGTCTCGGTAAGCCGCAGACGCATCCACAAGCCAACAATCACCAGCACGGAGCTAGCAATGAATGGCACACGCCAGCCCCACGCAAAAAAAGCGGCGTCTCCAAGACTTTGCGTCAGCCACAGAAACACGCCGGTCGCGATGAAAAATCCAATAGGTGCACCGAGCTGTGGAAACATGCCGTACCAGCCACGTTTTCCGGGCGGCGCGTTTTCAATGGCGAGCAATACTGCACCACCCCATTCGCCACCCAGGCCAAGGCCCTGACCAAGGCGACACAAGGCCAGCAGTGCGGGGGCCATCAAGCCAATGTGCGCATACGTGGGTAGCAGACCAATGGCGACCGTGGACAGCCCCATCGTCAGTAGTGCCGCGACCAGCGTTGCCTTGCGGCCGATCCGGTCGCCAAAGTGCCCGAACAAGGCCGAGCCGATAGGCCGCGCAACGAACGCCAGCGCGAAAGTCGCAAACGACTGCAACGTCGCCGAGGCCGCATCCCCCGCCGGAAAGAACAACTTCGGGAAGACCAACACCGCTGCGGTGGCGTAGATGTAGAAATCGAAGAATTCGATAGTCGTGCCAATCAAACTGGCGAACAGCACACGGCCAGGCGAATTGGCCGGTTTGGAGACGGCATCGAGCATGTCCAGATATTCCTGCGGGCAATGGCTCGATTTTGCCAGACGCCATAGCACTTTGGCGCGGATGGCGACACAACAAGCCCGCAAGGGCTACGTAACCCTATCCGTCACAGCTGCGCACGTTGAAATAGTCACTCTTATTCGGCTAGCGCCTCGACGCCAGCATGTCCGGAACACGCCGGGGGCGATGCGGCGGACGCGCCTTCGCATATCGGCCGAGCCTCGCCTCCACTTGCATTTGAAAAGCAGGAGAACCGAGTACACGCTGCTGTTGAACGTAAGTGCGAATTTCGTCAAGACTCGCCCGGCTGATGTCGTTTGCAAACAAGTCCCTGTACGCCCGCAGACGCTCTTCATCGTCCCAGCCGAGCGAAAGATACTGCGCGTGCGGCTCGATCAGCGCATCGATATCCCCCAGGGCGTTACAACGGTAGCTGGACCACGGATAGACCGATGGCTCAACCGCCACGCCTGCCCGAATGGGATTCAGTTCGATGTAGCGGTAGCACATCAAAAGATAGTGTTCCGCATCGACCAGGCACGATTTGTAGCGCCCTTCCCATAAGGTCCCGGTGCGGTGGTACGTCATATTGACGTAGTTGACGTAATTTCGTCCGATAGATTGCATCATCCCCGCCAATGCGCCCAGACGCGAAGGCGTTACGAGCAGATGCACGTGATTTGGCATCAGCACATAGGCATGCACCGCACATTGCCATCGCTGGCTCGCATGCAGAAGTTGCGTGAGATAGCACTGATAATCGTCTGTGGAAAAAAAGCAGGCATTGCTGCCACGACCACGCTGCAGCACATGTTGCGGCACACCGGCAATATCAAACCGTGGCAATCGTGGCATAGAGCAAACTCCGTGCGGCGATATAGCGCTCGATGGAAGGCAATAGCTACTTAGAGTGCGACTTTGTTGTTGCCTGACTTTCGTGTGCTTGATTGCAGCCGGATATACGAAGGGAAATGCCGGCCGTGCTTACGACACGGACAATCAAAACAACTCATGCGTCATTCGTCGCTACCCAGACACCGGATACTTTGGGTGGCATTTGCACACTTCCCCTAGCAAGCGGCAGCCCCAAGACCGCTTGGTTTCCAAGCGTATATCGCTCAGTCGTGCAAAGAGCGTGACGAGGAAACGTTTTCAGATTGCGTTATGACTGTGTGCGACTGTATGTGTGCGAGGCGACACGCCACATCGATTAAATCCATCGAAACCCGATGGTGAAATAACGGGGACAGGTTGATCTGCCGAGGAATCGGGCCGAGGCAATCAAGGCTCCAGTGTCACGATTCATAGCAAGGGCGTGTGCATCCGGATTGGCAAGCAGCGAAGCGATTGACCATAACGTTATCGGTGAGCATTGACTGCCCTGCACGGACATGCGCGGGAAAATATTTTTAACCATCCTTTACATCGCGTTATTCCGATGACAAGCAAAAATGGAAAGTCGACGAACCGCGTTTCGCCATCGTCGGATGATGAGACTTCGACTTCGTTACCCACATCGAGCGTGTGCTGCCAGCATGAAGGTCTGAAGTCATCTCACTATCATAACGATGCGGCTGCCAATGCAGGTCCACGGGCCGCTTACCGCCTCGCACGACGTCCGAAGGTCGTACTTTTGTCGAAAAGCACGTCGCGACAAGGGAATCCACTCCCCACCTCATCACCTTAACGCTTACTATTGCGATAACGCCCGCACACAACGGGTCCATAGCGACAGGTCGAGGACATCATGCGGACGATCATGACAGCAGCACGCCCGGTCTTTGGCTGGCTGAGCGTCGCACTATTCCTGATCTTCGGATCAGGATGGATGACGCATCTCGATAACCACATGTTCACCCTCGGGTTATTCGTGTGGCTATTCGTCGCCATCATCTGGGTGGCCTTTGGTGTCGTGCATGAAGCGGAAACGCTGGCGGACATGCTCGGCGAGCCGCTAGGCACGCTGGTGCTGACCCTTTCCATCGTCATCATCGAAGTCGCGCTTATCTCGGCGGTGATGCTCAGCTCGCCGGGCAGTTCCACCCTGGCGCGCGACACGATGTATGCGGTGCTGATGATCGTGCTCAATGGCGTCGTGGGCGTGGGTCTGCTGATGGGCGGTATTCGCCATTACGAGCAGGCTTTCAACCTCAAGGGTGCTTCAGCGTATCTCTCGGTGATCGTTCCGCTGACGATCATTGCGCTTGTATTGCCGGACTTCACGACATCCACGTCTGACGGCTCGCTCGCGCGGCCACAGGCGATCATGTTCTCCATCCTCACGATCGGTCTGTACGGCGTTTTCATCTGGCTGCAAACCGGGCGGCACCGCGGCTATTTTGTAGCGCCCGACGCGCAACCGATCGATCCGCGCGAGATCGAACATCAACGGCCGCACAAGCTCGACAAGAAGTCGCTGCTTTGGCACTTCATTCTGCTGCTGATAAACATTCTGCCGATCGTCATCCTGTCCAAGAGCCTGGCGAAAATCCTGGAATACGGCATTGCCGTAACGGGCGCGCCGGTGGCGCTGGGGGGCATCATCATTGCGATGCTGGTATTCGCGCCGGAAGGTATTTCCGCGCTGATTGCCATTCGTGCCGACCGGCTTACGCGAGCGATCAACCTTTGTCTCGGCGCGGTTGCTTCAACGCTTGGTCTTACAATTCCCGCGGTTCTCGCCATCGGCCTCTACACCGGACACCCGGTGTTACTCGGTTTGCCTTCGTCGGGAATCGTGATGGCGGTGGCGACACTTGTCCTGAGCGCGATGACGTTCTCGAATGCCCGCACGACGATGCTCGAGGGTGCGGTGCATCTTTCGATGTTTATCGTTTTCCTCGTGCTTGTCTTCAGTCCCTAGCGCCAACCGTCATTCACCACGATTGGACTACTTCTCTCAACCGCGGAAGAAGGTATAGGTGGCGCTGTACGGCACGCGAACTTCCGCGCCAGCATGGCTTGCATCGCAGCCGCTAGCGGGTGCCACACCGCCTTGTGTATGTGTGCGCACGATGTATTGGACATTCGCCATGACACCGTCGCCCGTATGGGACTTGGCATGCAATACAAGCCACGCAACAGCACCTGCGTCAGGCGAGGCTGAAACGTTCAGGGGTTCGCCGACGACCGTGCTGCCATCGTTGGCCTGCCAGCTTGGTCCGGCGAAATGTTTGCCGATCGCGCTGCCTTTCGCGTCGATCAGGGTCGCATCGGGTGCCTTCAAGGTCCACGCATAAGCACCGTTGGATGCTTTGCAGGTGTATATCTGGACGCCTTTGCCGAGGACCTCTATGGCCGGCAGTTTTTTCGGAGCGGTTTGAGCCTGGGCCCATCCGCCAACCGTCATAAGCGCGATAGCGCAACACATTAACGACTTCTGCACAGCACGTCTCCTTAATCCGATGCGAGGGACCGCCACCTGTATCGACAGGTGACGGTATCTTATCGGCGATCGATGAAACATTTATGCCGGTCGCGGCTTACTTTTGATTGACCGGAGCCGCCTGATCGGGCTGGCCATACTTCTGGGCCAACCAGTCGAAAAGCGTCGCGTGCCATAGGCTCGCCGCACCGATCTGGCAATGCTCGCCACCGCCCGATTCGCGATCGAAGACCTTCGTGGTAACGCTGCGTGCATGCGTCAGGCTCTTCTGAAATGCATCGACCTGATCTAGCGGCACGAAGTGATCGTCCGCGCCAGCGAGAATGAGCACATCGCCGGTGATGCGCGATGCGACGGACGCCAGCGTATATGGCTTGAAAGCGTCCAGGACTGCAAAGGGATCGTTCACACCGAACACCCACATGCCGTTCTGCATCGACCATGTCGAACCCGGATCTTTTGGCCCATGCTCGCTGAGGAAACGCAAGGTTCCATCATAGTGATGGTCTCGCAACCAGAACACGAAGGATGGCACGCGTCGTGTCGCAATCGCATAACCATCGAAGAACTCGTCGTACGCAACGACACCGTTGATGCGCGGATCGAACGCTGCTGCACGTGGCGCGAGATAGCCGCCCATGCTTTCGCCGATCAGCACGATCTTTTGAGAAACCGGATGTTTCGCAAGAAAGGTATCGAGCACCGCACCCGTGGGTTTTTCCCATTCGGGCGTGAAGGCCAGGCCTTGTTCGCGCAAGATGGAACCCTGCCCCGGCCCTTCATACGTCAACACGGAATAACCACGCTGATGCGCAGCGGCAGCGACGTGGAAATACAGTTCTTCCATGGTGCTGTCATAGCCGCCGACCACGACAAGCAACGGTTTGTTCTCAGAACCGGCAGGCCCCGGATAGTAAACGGCGTTCAGATGATGGTTGCCATAGGGAACCTGGATGCGTTCGTAGTTGACATCAAGCACATTGAGCCCCTTGTAAAAGGCATCGATGTTTTTCTTCCATACCAAGGCATGCCGCGAATCGTTCGGCGCAAGAAAGAACTCTGCCGATCGGTAGTAGTTGTGCGCGCGTAGCAACGCGTTGCCCTTGGAGACGGCGTCGTTCGTGTTGTCGGCCAATGTCATGGCGCGATCGCCCGCCTGGGTCCACGCGGTATACCAATCGTTCGCATTGCCTGTGCGGATCTGCCCGATGGCTTGCGTTATATCTGCGGTGTCGCCGCCAACGATGGCAATATCGTTGAGAACGCGAAGGGCCTCGAAGTTATACGTCTGATCCGCAAAATAGCGTGGATTCCCGCGGTCTTCCGGTTTGGCCAGGACCTGCCACCCGATGACAGCCACTGCGAGCAGCAGCACGCCAAAAATGAATCGCCTCAGCATGATTACACCTGTTTAGGTTGAACCCCTGCGGCCCGGGAAATGCGGCCCGCTTCGTTCCTGGCTATTGTGGGATTAGCCGATTTGGCGGCCAGTGACAGATGTCAAACGCTTCCTGTGCGTTTTTCAGGCTAAAGGCGACGTATCGCCATCAGGCTAGGCACCTGAATGAACCGGACCCCACGCGGCAGATCGGTTTGAATAAACCTACACATGATTTGGCATAGACTCCGGGGTACGGCGAATAGTGATGATGAGTCAGACGTTGTACTCATCGCTCGATATCGCCCCGAGCACTTCCATCTTCGCAAGCAGCCAATGCTGGCCGGATGCCTGCGACAAACGCTGCACACTGAGGAGGGTAAGTTGATGACTCGCACCTCTCGCATTCCGTTACACCGAACATTGACCTGCGTGGCCATCGCCGTCACGGTGATGACTTCCTCGTTTTCAGTCGATGCGCAATACCATCGCCCACGGCCGGGTTACGGTCGTCCACCGCCGCCCCGTTATTACGGCCCACGCCGCAGAGGAGGAGACAACGGCGGTGCACTCATTGCCGGTGCCCTGCTGGGTGTCGTCGCGGGCGCTGCCATCGCCAATTCCAATGCGGCTGCCGCCGCGCCGCCGCCGGGCGTGGTGTATGCGTCACCGCCTCCACCTCCGCCGCCTGGCGTGGTCTATTACGACAACGGCGCGCCGCCACCTCCCGGGTATTGAAGCCAACACGCGCTTTGAAGCCGTCTTCGATCCGCACTCATGAATTGGAGTTCACACCATGAAAAACCCCATTCGTAAGGCTGCCGTACCCGCGTTGATATCGCTTGCCATGTTCACTGGCGTGGCGTGGGCGCAAACCGCGCCGGTGTCTGCATCTTCGACATCCGCCATGTCTTCGTCGTCCACTGCCGCCAAATCGCATGCACAGCGGCGCATGGACAATGTGGAACAGCAAATCACCACGATGCATTCGCAGCTGAGCATTACCGATGCGCAATCCAAGCAGTGGGATGCCTATGCGCAGACCATGCGCGACAACGCACAGAAGACGTCCGATGCCTTGAGCGGCCGCAGACAGAAGATGGCCACGATGAACGCCGACGACATCATGAAGTCCTATGCGGAGCTCGCGCAGATGCATGCCGATCAGATGCAGAAGCTGGCATCGGCATGGAGCGACCTCTACGCCGTGCTGACCCCCGATCAGAAGCAGACGGCCGATACGTTGTTCCATAACCGTCCGCTGCATCCGCGCCCGGCCATGCACAAGCACACCGCCAAACCGGCAAGTGCATCGTCCGCTGCATCCTCTTCAGGGACCTGACGAAGCGATTAGCACACGAAAGTAGCTACAAAGAGGCCAGCAGGTGCCCGAGACACACCGGGTATATCGCTGGCCTCTTTGCTGTGTATTTGTTGCAAAATGGGGACAACACGCAGAGAAACGGGACCGATGCCCGTTTATGAGAGATCGGCACCGTGCACAATGCACACGCGGATCCATAGCCGACGACGGGAGGTAACGATGGCGATCGAGGGCAATGTCGTACTTGCCGATGGCAGGGTCATGACGTATGCCGAATACGGTTCGCCAGAAGGTCGCCCGGTCTTTTACTTTCACGGCTCACCGTCATCGCGACTGGAACCGTTGCTGATCGGCGATGAGGTCTTCGCGCAGCATGGGCTGCGCATCATCGCGCCCGACCGGCCAGGCATGGGCCGATCGAGTTTTCAGCCACATCGAGGCTTTTCCAACTGGCCCGTGGATGTGCTGGCACTCGCAGAAGTTCTGAAGCTGGATACATTCTCTCTGCTTGGGTTTTCGGGCGGCGGCGCTTACGTCGCGGCTTGCGCCAGCCAGATCCCTCAGCGGCTGCGCAGCTCTGTGATCGTTTCGGGTGCGTGGCGCATGGATAATCATCCCTCCCTGGCCACTCTGCCCGCGATAAACCGTCTAGCCTGGTTTCTGACCAAGCGGTCGCCGATGTTGCTCGGCGTCATGCTCAATAACCTGGCGAAAGGTGCGGGCAAAGATCTCGCGCAGCTCAAGCGGTATCTACCGCCACCGGATTACGACACCTTCGAAGTAGCGGGACGCTACGAAGTCTATGGCTTCACCTTGCGCGAAGCATTGCGCCAAGGCAAAAAAGGCGTTGTGTGGGACATGCGCATGTATGCACAACAGCTCGACATTCGTCTGCAGGATATCCACACGCCGCTCCATGTTTTTCATGGTGCAAGGGACGCCAACGTGCCGCTCGCCCTGGTGAAAGATACCTTGGCGACATTGCCCACGGCTACGCTCGTAACCTATCCGCACGACGGGCACATTTCGACTCTGTGCAATCACTTCGACGAGATTGCAAAGTCGCTTTAGCGGCCCCGCTTACCAAGCTATCTATCCTTCGATAAAAACCCGCAGTAAGCTGAAGCCGCCCGGTTCCCCGCAATCTGCCGGGCCTACCAACATCGACAACCGCACGCATGCCCGGGAGGAAGAATCATGGCTTTCTCTGCACGTGTTTCCAATGACGTCATGGCTAGCATCAACGTCACACCGCTGGTTGATGTCTTGCTGGTGTTGCTGATCATTTTCATGATCACCTCGCCGATCGTTACGCATAAGACCGCAATGGATCTGCCGCAGTCCTCGTCCAAAGCAATGACAGACCCGCTAACGCCGATTCATCTGGCCATCCATGAAGACGGACAGATGTATTGGAACGACACGCCGATCGATCACAATCAACTGGTCACGCAGCTTGCTCTCGCCGGTGCACTACCCAAACAGCCCGCACTGGATATCGCCGCTGCGGATGGCGTGGATTACGACACGGTGGCTCGCGTCCTGGCGAATGCGAAGGCACAAGGCATCGAACGCATCAACATACTCGGTCAGTTTTGATCTGCACGTGCACGAGTTCAGGGCGCCCGCGTGGCGCCCTTTTCCATGCCAACGAATGCCCGCAATAGCTCGTATAATTGAGCGATGCAAAAGCACGCCGAACCGCTGGTTTCCCCTTTGCTTCATGCCATGCAGCGCGAGGGCTTCTGTTTCGTAACGGCCCAGACCATGCAGCCGCTGTTTGAATCGGTTGGAGCGTTGTCCGATTGGCAGGCCTTCGCCGATAGCTGGAACCAGCTTGGCCCCGATTCCTATCTTGCGGCCAAGGGGCGATTTCGCCGCCGGCGCCACGCGACGTTCTCGGCGAACGCACAGGGCACCGTGCAGTTGGAACCGCACCAGCCGCACTATCAGTCATTGCAATACAACACGCTGCAAGGCGATATCCAGCGCTGGTTCGAACCTGTCGAACCTGCCATTGCCAACGGCGCCAGCCTGCAAACGATACTAGCGTTCTGCAACGGCTTCTTCAGTTCGCTGGCACCACAGACGCTGAACTGGCATGTGGAAGTTCATCAATTCCGCATTGAAGCGAGCGTCGAAAACGCGGGTGAACCGACGCCGGAAGGAAGCCATCGCGATGGCGTCGATTTTGTGTTGGTTTTGCTGATCGACCGGCACAACATCGCAAGCGGTACGACCACCATCCACACGCCGGACGGAAAGCCGCTGGGCGATTTCACGCTGACGCACCCTCTCGATGCGGCACTGATTCACGACCCTCGCGTGTTTCATGGCGTGACCGCTGTCACGCCGCTTGATCCCTCGGAGCCGGCGCATCGTGACGTGCTCGTCGTGACGTTCAAGGCGAAGTCGTAACGCCTGCAGCGTCACGACTTCGAATCGTGCCGGCTCGCTTTCCACGCGGTCAATCGATCACGAATGTATCGATCGTAATCGTCGCCGGTGACGAGTTTGGGCAGCGAATGATACGTACCGTTCACTGCATCGGGCACAGGTAACCGCGACACGAGGTCCGCATACACTTCCTGCAAATGCGACGGCTTGTTCGCAGATGGGTTTGTACCGGTCGACGTCGGCACGACCACACCAGCCAAGGGATCATCCGTACGCGGCGTGGAAAGACTCAGCACCGCGCCCACATCCGGTGCAGCTGCGTCGCGTGCTGTCAAGGAAGGCACATTCCAGCGCAACTCGATCGTTTTCAGAACGGATGTGTGATCGAGCGGCATGGAACCTGCGGGCACGCGAAACACCGTTCCTGCACGAATCAATGGCGAAATCAGCAACGCCGGCACACGTGGCCCGAAGCGAGTGAAATCGAATCCATATTCCCCGGCGGAGTTATCCGGCGGAACCGCACCCGACGGCGGGGCAACGTGGTCGTAGCAGCCACCGTGTTCGTCGTAAAGCACAATCAACAGCGTCTGATTCCACAACGGGCCATTGCGCAACGCGTAGTACGTATCGTGGATCAGCTGCTCGCCAAGCGAGACGTCGTAGTTGGGATGCTGGCTATTACCTTTCGACCCCCAACTCGGCTCGAGAAAGGTGTAAGACGCAAGCGTGCCGTTCGCAGCGGCTGCCTGGAAAGCCGCGAACTCGCCGAAGTTGGCATCGGGTGCACTGGTCAAATCGGTGAAGGTCATGCGTGTCAGCGGATCGGCATCGTAGCCGCAGATCATCCAGCTGACATTCTGCTTGGTCAGCGACGCAAAAATCGTCGGTGACGTGAATGTTTTGGTCTTGTCATCCATGTGCCCTTGCGACGTCGCGGAATGGAGGAACGCGCGGTTTGGCAGTGTTTCGGTCGGCGCAGACCCGTACCAGTAATCGCACACCGCGAAACCCTGCGCGAGGGCCGACAACACCGGCAACGTTTCGGTCGTATGCATGCCCATGATGTCGTTTGCCACGGTGCCTGGCAGCACCGAATCTTTTTCTTTCGACTCCCACCCGAGGGTGTAGGAGAAATCGCTGATAAAGCCGTTATTCGTAGCCACCGGCGGTGTCGGCGCCGTGGTACTGCCGAACAGCTGAGAATTGGTGGCGGAATATCCCTCGCCAGGGTCCGCGCCCGGCATAAAATACGTGCTGGTGGTACCGCCTTGTATTTTGTACACCGTGACCGGCGCCGAGCCGCTCACGCCTGGATTGGATTCCTTACCTGTCAATCCTTCGTACGCCTGCCCTGCCGGAGACACATTGCCGGCGCTCGTATAAAGAAAACCAAGCATGTGATCGAACGATCGGTTCTCCAGCATTAAAACGACAATGTGGTTGATCGCCGAGAGCGGACTCGCGCCGGTTGCAGACATACAGTGTCACCTTCTGGTTTGGGCATCGGGGCTGTCATTACGTCATGTTCGATGTCGCGATTCGATCAACGACAGGTTTTTGCGATCGCGCAGGACCTCGCTTAAGGTAGACGCCCTCCATGACATTTCCGGTTCTTTTGCCGTCGCGCTGGCATCCGGCGATTGAGATGACGACCTTGTAATGATCTACTGTGACGACCATCGCAGCCAAAGCTGAACCGATGGCTGGGGAATCACATTATCTGAGGTGCACATCATGCGTGTATGGACAGCGAGCGTCCTGCTTTGTCTTTTTTCGTTGAGCCCAACTTTTGCCTTCGCCGATCAACCGCCCAGCGATGCGTCGGTGCGTGAACTGCTTGATGTGATGCAGGCGCATAAAATCGTGGACACGATCATTGGGCAGAGCGATGCGCTCGGCCGCAGCGCCGTTCAGCAGGCTTTGAATGGCCGCACATTGGATGCCCAGGAACAAAAAATCCTCGACAGCCAGCTTGACAAAGTTCACGGCGTGATTCTGCGCGAATTGTCATGGGACAAGATATCGCCCATGTACATGAATGTTTATCGCACTACGTTTACCCAAAAAGAAGTCAACGACATGATCGCGTTTTACAAGTCGACGACCGGACAGGCGGTGATCGAAAAATTGCCGCTAGTCATGCAGCAAAGCATGATGCAAATGAAGACGTATATCGCCAACATCATGCCGCAGATCCAGCAGATCAATCAGGACACCATCAGCCAGCTTCAGACGTATGAAGCGAGCAAGAAGGGCCAGGGCAGCTCGAAGTGAAGTAATGCCCGCCGGACGATAAGCAAAAGCCGGGCGTGATCGCTGCTTGCACCCGGCTCATTCGTCAAACCTCATCGAGATACGGCACGATGACGTGCGCCAGCCAATCCATGAATGTCTGCACGCGCACGGAAATATTGCGGCGCTGCGCATAAATCAGCGACACCGTCATCGGTTCGGCGTGATACTGAGGCAGCACTTCCACCAGCGCACCTTGCTGGAGCCATTTCCGCATGCCTGTGCATGGCGACTGGATAATGCCCAACCCGGCCAGGCAACCCGCTTCATACGCGTCAATGCTGTTGACGGTAAATACGCCGCGCATCGGCTCGTATCGGCAGGTTGAACCTTCCAGATACTCAAAGCCCGGCGGCCGCTGACCCAGCGTCGATACGTAGTGGATCATGTGATGGTTGGCCAGATCGCAGAGCTCGAGCGGCGCGCCGTGCCGCTCGATGTATGCAGGACTCGCGCAGTTGACGATGCGCAGCGTCCCCAACGGTCGTGCGACAAGACTGGAATCTTCGAGCGTTCCCACGCGTACCACGCAATCGAAACCTTCACCGACAACATCGACGCGCCGATCGGAGCAGCTCAATTCCACTTCGATCTGCGGGTGCTCGCGCATGAATTCGGGCAATCGCGGAATCACCTGATGCCGTGCGATGCTGCTGTTCATATCGACGCGCAAACGTCCACGCAAGGACTGCGGCGCATGCTGAAACATGGCACCAAGCTCATCCATGTCGGCGAGTAAGCTCTTGGCGCGCTCGTAAAAGCGCTGGCCGTCTTGCGTCATCTGTACTTTGCGCGTGGTTCGATGCAGCAGCTGCGTGCCTAATTGTGCTTCCAACTGTTGCACGGCCGTGGAGACGCTTGCCTTGGGCAGCCCCAAGTGATCGGCGGCCTTGGTGAAGCTGGCCAGCTCGGCCACTCGAACAAAGATATGCATGGCTTCGATGCGATTCATAGCCGCTCCGCGTATCGATCAGCGCCGCCAGATTGTTCATGTTTTCCGAACACAGCGCTCATGATCGCGACATTTATGCCGTCTGTACAGATCAATATGCTTATCCCGTTGGTTTCACCCCTACCCGGAGATGACCGTATGAGTACGCAAACCCCCATCGCCCTGATCACCGGCGGCAACCGCGGCCTGGGCAAAAGCATGGCCGTGAAACTGGCCGAGAGCGGTACCGATGTGGTGCTGACCTATCGCTCCAACCAAGCCGAGGCGGAAGCGGTCGTGGCGGCCATTCAGAAGCTTGGGCGGCGCGCTGTCGCGTTGCCGCTGGATGTCGGCAAGTCATCCACCTTCAAGGCGTTTGCCGATCAGTTGCGTGCGGTGTTGAAGGAACATTGGCAGCGCGATCGTTTCGATTACCTGATCAATAACGCCGGCATCGGCGTTCACGCCAGCTTCGCCGAAACAACGGAAGCGCAATTCGACGAATTGGTGAACGTCCACTTCAAGGGCGCCTTCTTCCTCACCCAAACCCTGCTTCCGCTGATCAACGATGGCGGCCGCATCCTGAATATCTCCAGCGGCCTCGCTCGTTTCGCGCTGCCGGGCTACGCGGCGTACGCGGCGATGAAGGGCGCCATCGAGGTACTCACGCGCTACCAGGCAAAGGAACTGGGTTCGCGCCGCATCGCGGTCAATACGCTGGCTCCTGGCGCCATCGAAACGGATTTCGGCGGCGGTGTCGTTCGCGACAACGCCGACGTCAACGCCTTCGTCGCCTCGCAGACAGCGTTGGGCCGCGTCGGACTGCCGGATGATATTGGCGGCGTGGTGGCCTCGCTGCTTGCCAAGGACAGCGGCTGGATCAACGCCCAGCGCATCGAAGCATCGGGCGGCATGTTCGTCTAACCATGTGAGAGACACGCCCTGCGCGAAAGGCATTCGTCGCAGGGTGTGTGACATGGCATAGCGGCCTATTCGCGTTCCTGCCAGAAGGGTGTAACGTGTTTTGTTGCCGCCACTCCAGTCATGGAGCCAGCCATGGATCAACCCGTATCGATCGCACCGCCTCCCACCCGCGAGATAGCGCTGCACGCGTTATATGAAGCGGCGGAGCTCGAACATTGTTTGATGTGTACGTATCTGTACGCAGCGTTCTCGCTCAAATGTTCGGTAGACGAAGGTCTCACGGCGGAACAGCTTGAAGCCGTAAAACGTTGGCGCCGTCTTATTCTGGAAGTGGCCACCGAAGAGATGGGCCACCTGTTGGCGGTGTGGAATATCACTGTGGCCATCGGTGGCGCGCCACGCGTCGGGCGATCCAACTTCCCGCTTGATCCCGGCTATCTGCCGGCAGGCATGGTGGTGAAGCTTGCCCCCTTCAACATGGAGACACTGCAACACTTCATCTATCTGGAGCGTCCGACGGATTCGAAGGAGCCTGATGGCGAAGGATTTGCGCCGGAGCGTTATTTCACACGCAGCACGGCTGGCATCCATTTGACGCCGATGGGCAAGGACTACGACACCGTCGGTGTGTTTTATGAGCGGCTGAGTTGGGGACTGACCCGCTTGGCGGAGGTGTTTGGCGAATCGGCGACCATGTGCGGCGACCCTTCGCTGCAACTGTGCGAAACCGATGTGGCCTTGACAGGTGCCAAGCGCGTGATTTGCGTCAAGACCGCGCTCGCCGCCTTCGATGCCATCGTGCGACAAGGTGAAGGTGCGCAGGAAAACACCCTGGACTCGCACTACCACAAATTCGAAAGCATACGCGCCGAATACCAGGCCATCCTCGCTGCCGATCCGACGTTTGCCCCTGCTTTCCCTGCAGCGACCAATCCCGTGTTGCGCAAACCCCCACGACCGGAAGGCCGCGTGTGGCTGGAAGATCCTCGCGCGATCGCGACCGTCGATCTCGCCAATGCTTCGTATGGGTTGATGCAACGCTTGCTTGCGTACGTTTATGCCGTGCCGTCGCACGATCCGGACAAAGCGCTGGCGCTGGATCTCTCCATTGGATTGATGCACGCCATCGTGCCGCTGGCCGAACGCGCCGCGCGATTGCCGGCAGGTCCGTCGAATCCGAACTGTCACGCGGGCATGTCCTTTATTACCGTGCGCGATGCATCCGCGTTGCCGCCAGGCCCTTCTGCGCGTCGCTTCTTCTGCGAACGTTTCAAGCAATTGGCTGAAGCCGCTGAACGCACGCGAGATCCGAATGATCCGCGCACCGCGCAAGCTGCATCCGTTTTGGCGAAGCTGCAACAACGCGCCGAGCAAGGCTTCGATCTCTCTCGTCCGCCGCCGTATGCCGCTGCTGCCGCGGCACCAGCAACGGCCGCGCCACCCGCGCCGAAGGATGTGCCAGCGACATCCGTGCAGGATGGTGTTGAACAGGTCGAAGGAGAAAAGCTGACGTTGCTGTATGAAGGGAAGCGATGCATCCACGCGCGATTCTGCGTCACGGGTGCACCGACAGTCTTTCTGGCCAACGTCAAAGGTGCGTGGCTTTATCCGGACACCATGGATGTGGAGCGGCTCGTCGACATCGCCCACGCCTGCCCCTCTGGCGCGATTCGTTACAGGCGCAAAGACGGACGTCCCGATGAAACCGCACCGCCGGTGAATCTTGCCGCGACACGCGAAGCCGGCCCTTATGCATTTCGCGGCGACCTGCGTATCAACGGCAGCTTTGCCGGTTATCGCGCCACGCTGTGCCGTTGCGGGGCATCGAAGAACAAACCGTTCTGCGATGGCTCGCACCACGACATCCACTTCGATGCCACCGGCGAACCAGCAACGTCCACGTCACCCGAAACACTGGCTACACGCGATGGTCCGCTGCAGATCGATCCGCAAACCAACGGTCCATTGAAAGTATGCGGCAATCTGGAAATCACCAGTGGAACGGGACGCATGGTCACGCGCATGACCAACGCGTTTTTGTGCCGATGCGGACATAGTCAGAACAAACCTTTTTGCGATGGAAGCCACGCAAAAGTTGGATTCATCGCCGACTGAGGGGCAATCAACGCATGATGCCGGTGTGGCCCAGCGAGTAACGACCCGGTTGCGGCCATACGGCCAAACCGTGCGGTTCCATGCCGACCTTGATGATCTTCACCGCACCGGTGGTGGTGTCGAACGCATAGACGACGTCATCGAAGCGGCCGGACAGCCACAGGTACTTGCCGTCGGCGGTGACGTTGCCCATGTCCGGGCTGCCGCCGCCGGGAATCGGCCAGTTGGCAACGACCTTGCGCGTGGCGAAGTCGATGACTGACACGCTACCCGGGCCATGTGCCGGACCGTGCACTTTGTTGGAACCGCGATTGGCGACGTAAAGCTTGGTCGCGTCGCGGCTCGGATACATACCGTGCGTACCGATGCCGGTCTTGAGGAAACCGATCTGCTTGAAGCTGTCGCCATCGATCAGATACACGCCGTTGGCCATCATGTCGGCCACGTAGAACACCTTGCCATCGGGTGAGACGCGGATGTCCTGCGGCATGCCGCCTTTATGCAGTTCGATGTAGCCGACCACCTTCTGGTTGACCATGTCGATCTTGGCAACTTTGCCGCCAAATTCGCAGGTGAAGATCGCGTACTTGCCGTCGATCGAGAAATCCGCGTGATTGATGCCTTTGCACTCGGGCACCTGCAAGCTCATCTTCAGTGCCATGGTGTGCGCATCACGAAAGTCCAGGCGCGCATGGGCTTCGGCGACAACGATGGCTTCTTTGCCGTTGGGCGTGAAGTACATGTTGTACGGATCGTCGACCATCACTTCCTTGCCCGGCTTGCCGGTCAGCGGATCGATCGGCGTGAGGCTGCCGTCGTTGTGGCCTTCGGCATTGTTGGTCACCCAAAGCGTCTTGAGATCCCACGACGGCACGACGTGCTGCGGACTGCGGCCTACCGGAAACCGGTCGACGACTTTGAATGTCGTCGGATCGATCACGTATATATCGTTCGAACGCAGGTTCGGCACGTAGATGCGCTGCAAGGCGCCCGCCACGTTCGGGCTGAAGTTATTCAATCCCGCGTCGCTATACATGTTGTTGGGATTGGACACCGGAGGCATCCCCGGAACGGTGGTCACCGTTTGCGCCAGCGCAACGCCGGTCACACAAAGGCTTGCCAGGACAGCGCCAGCAAACGATGCAAGACGCCCAAATCGATCACATTTCACAGCAAATTCCTGTATCAGAGACTAGGTAACGTAGGCCGAATAAACCGGGACGACGCTATCGCCCCGTGGTGTCTTTCCGGATGGCATCGACCGTGCGCGAAACTATAGCATCCACGCCCAGCTCACCCAGTTGGGCCGACGAACGATGCGGGTCGCCACCATAGACACCATCGTTGGCGCCGAGTTTTGGCGCGGTTTGCAGCGCGCTCAGCCGGACCATCTGGGGCGCCACCGCCAGTTGCAGCGACGTATCCGCCAACCCGGCATGGGTACCGATTTCATCGTCGCGGATGCCATGCTCGCGAAGGATCTGCGCGTAGCCATCCGACGAGGTCTGGTAGTACTCCGGCGGGAGGAAAGCGTGCGCGTTCGTGCCAGACCAGGTCTTGTTGAGGTGTGCCACTACCTGCTTCAGATCATTCTGGTAGCCGCCGTGATCGCCCAGGAAAACGATGTTCCTGAAACCGTGCACGGCAAAGCTATTGGCAGCAGACTCGAGCATCTTTTCGAACACATCGTCGGGAATGGTAATGGTGCCCGGAAAACGCATGTGCGAACTTGGTGGCGCGTAGCCACCTTCGGGTACATACGAGACCACCGGCGCAACGAGCGCATTGCCAAGCTTCTGTGCAATCTTCTCGGAAAGATATTCCGCGCGCACATTGTGTTTGCCGACGGCAACGTAGGGTCCGCTTTGTTCGGTACCGCCGATGGGAATGATGATGGTGGTCTTGCCGGCGCGAACCTGATCGCGTATTTCCGTCCAGGTGAGGTTCTGCAGCTGGACCGTTTGCGGCGCCTGCGCATACGAAACGTGCGCGACAAGTATCAACGCGATAGACGCGAGCACGCGTCGAAGAGAATGTTGCATCATCGTTGCCCGGCAAAAAACGAATGGGTGATGTGGAAGGCGATGTTCAAACGCCGTCTATGGTTACATGCACGCGCGTCTTGCGCATCCCCTCGCTGCCCATCATCCGCGTTTTGCCACAAATAATCGCCGCGCAGGCACGGTGGACATGCCTTGATCGCGCACGCTCAGCTTTCGTTTTCGGGCATGGCCTTGCGGAACACACCCTCCCAATATGCCACGCGCTCCGAATAGGCTTCTCGGACCGATTCGGGTTGGTCGTCCTGCAAGCTGCGTACGTGGGAGATCGGCAACGTCGCGGAGGCCATGAGCCGCCAGGTATCGGCAGCGGCCCGCAAATGCGAGTGGGATGCGAGAAGTGCGGCGATCACTTGTTGATCGACCATCTGTTGAGCACTCAGCGCCATCAGACCTTCCAGCGCGACGTCGGTGCGCTGCGAAAGAAATGTCACTGCATCACCCCAATTTTTGAAGCTGACTTCCATGGGCGGCTCCTTTTTCGAGTGGGGACGAACAGAGCCTACTCTCTAACCAAGTACAGCTCTGTCTTCGAAATGTTGAAGCACAATGCTTGGTTCAATGAACATCGGTCGATGCGATCTGCGCATCCTGCGCGTGCATAAAAAGTGGAGACGCTTTTGCGCAGCTGCACGCGCGCGTTATTCATCCTGCATACGATACATGGCAATCGCTAGCGTAGCTGACTGTCTTTACTCCCGCGCCGGTTATAGAGGTTTGCGGAACGTTCAGCGTCCTGCGCTTCCTGGCAGGCGACACAAAGCCGCACGCCTGGCACCGCTTTGCGGCGTGCGGCGGGAATGACGGCATCGCACTCTTCGCAGTGGGTAAGTCCCGGGCCCTTTTTCAGCTCGCGGCGCGCACGCTGAACCGCGTCGTTGACCGTGGCATCGATCTGGTCCTGCACGGCGCCATCGCCTGCCCAACCCGTCGCCATGGGAACCTCCTCACTTCAAAAAGGTAGATCCGGCGGGTATGGCACCGGCCGGCAACTACCCATATGCGGCCAAAACCCGCCGAGTCCAAGGTTACAACCAGGTTTCCGGGGCGACAAAGCTTGAGGCGACAGGTATCGCCGATTTCACGCTATCTCGACGTAGCCAGGGTACCGCGGCAGTCAGTGGCCCGCATCGTCCGGCGCGGGCTTCAGATGATCCAGCTGTGCCTTATAGGCCTGCACGAAAGAGGTGTGCAGCACATTGAAAATAGCCTGCGGCTTTCCGGCCTCACTGTCGTCGATACGTCCGCTGATCGGCACCCGGGCAACGAACTGATCGGTGGACTGATCCTTCAACAGTGAGACCACACCTTGTGCGGCCGCTTCATAAAGCAGCTTCACTGGGCCTTTTTTTTCCTGCTCCACATCTTTCTTCCAGCTGAAAAGTTGCAGATCCTTGAACACCGGCTCCGCATAACCTTCCAGCTCGCCGTTTCTGGCTTTGAGCTCCATCGTGAAATCGCCCGTGCCGCCTGCGAAATCCAGACCGGTGTAGGCGCGTGCCAGATCGTTCGCGCGTACGAGTTGAATACGCGTGACATGGATGTGGTAACTGAAATCGCCAAAGCGATTGGTGGGATCGAAGTCGGCGTTGGTTTCCAGCGGTGCATCCCCGAGAACCATCGCGGTAGTGTGCAGCGTGGCGACGCGCGATCCGTTCTCGCGTTGCGCCTTGCTGAGATTGGTAACGGTGCTGTTGACGTTGGTCATCTTCAGATCGACACGTGGGCTGGAAACGAAATTCCGAAATGTCACGGTGCCGTTGTGGACGTTGATTTCGTCCACCTCGGCGGGAATCAGAATATTGAGTTCGTCACTCCAGTTGACGCCCTTGCCGGTTTGCCGCTCGCTGTCGGTCTTGCCGTCGATGAAATTCACCACCGGATCGTAAAAACCGGCTTTGCCGCGAAGACGGCCATGAAACGCCGCGCCGTAGCTGAGCGTGATCTCCGTATGAGGCGCCACCAGAAAGGGTTCGCTCGGCGGCGCGCCGTCCTTCTGGATACGAAGATTCTCGATGGCGTAGCTACCGCGCCAGATTTGCAGATGAACGGCTTCCATGGAGCCGTGATACGGACCCATGTGTTCGATACGATCGTTCAGATAATGGCGAACCATGAAAGGCATCGCGATGCGGACGATGATCAGCACAACGATCAACGCGAGAAGCAGCCCGCCAAGCTTGTGCACATGCGCGACTTTCACAGCGCGGCTTCCGTCACGGATAGACTTCAGACTGTAGCGCAATACCCGCCGGACCGGGCAATTTCAGCGACCGTTTTACTCACTTGCGGCGCAATGGATTATCCCGCCATGCTGCGCCGAATCTGAGCGACGCTCGCACCGTTGAATAAGGTGTCGGTGATCGATTGGAGAAGCCATTCGCCACTGCCGCCGCATAATGGCAAGTATGGGTAGTAGTGCTCGCACGCGATTGCTCGGCTGACCATGACGTGATCAATGACCAGGCTGCAACACTATCCATCCAGTCACCGCGGATCGAGGAATTGCACTTTCCGGACTACCTCAATCAGACATGGTTAGCTGCTCCGCCGTATACCCCCTTCAGCCGACGCAAGCACACATGCGCCTGACGGCGTTGGATACACGAAGGAAAAGTCTTAAAAGTCACGTTAATTCAATATGATAGAACATCACTGTCGACGCCAGCGTCCTATCGTTTTCGCGCCGACTGGGGCCATACAACCGCTCTATGGCAGCCGATGCGATGCATCACATCGGGGCATGCCTAGCCAGTTATGATGGGGGTCGTCCACGGCCATTCTGTGGACCGAGCATCCCAAAGGGTTGATCGTTAGGGGACTGCCACGGCAGTTGCACACAATGTACAGGGGGCCGCTCGATGTCGAGCATTATTGATTTTCTAGAACGCATGGGCAGCGAGGCACAACTGCGTGACGCTTCGCCGGAAGAACTGGAACTTGCACTGAGCGAAACCGAGATCGAAGCGCCGCTACGCACAGCGATCTTGAATAAAGATACATCCGAGCTGCAGGCGTTATTGCGACTGGTGCCACTTTTCGGCATACAAGCCACCCCGGATGAAGAGGAAGAAGAAGACGAGGATGAAGACGAGGATGACAATGCAGGCAAACCTAAACCAAAAGGTCTGCAACGGAATGCCAGCGAGCTCGTCACCGTGACGTCTGAGTGACCCATGGGCGGTTCCGGCACAACACGCCGGAAAGTCTGGGCGGGAGCGCTGTTGCTCCTGGGTATATTCGTGGGCACTGCATTATTTGCAGTGCCCACCGCAAACGCCATTGCACCCGAAACATTTGCCAGAGGTCCTGAGTCGAAGAATCCACAGGAACTGCTTGTACTTGCAGACAACCTGAAAACATCCGAGCACGATCAATTTGTAAGGCTGCTGGATGAACTGGGCCACGATACATCGCACATGACGGACCAACAGCTTGCGTACCTGCGCTACCTGGTCGCGTGGCAAGTCGCTTACAGCGGCGACTACGAACATGCCGAGCCGCTGTTGAAAGCGCTGATGAATCAATCCGGCAACAATGACCTACGGTTTCGCGCCACCGCGACATTGATCAACATTCTTGGCATCAGCGGCCACTATGAGGAAGCGTTTTCCATCCTCAACCAGGCGCTCGATGACGCGCCGCAAATAAGCGACAAGACCGCGCGCTTCCAGGTCTTTACCGAAGCGGCCCAGCTGCTGACCGAGGCCGGGCAATACAATCTGGCCGTCAATTATGGCCACCAGATCATTGCCGATTTCCCGCAGGGTCGAAATGCCTGTGCGGGCTATTACGTCATGCTGCACGCTCAATTCGAGAGCGACGGCTTAAAAGCGGCAGCGCAGGAATTTCAACGCGGTATCGATGTGTGTCTGCAAGCCAGCGAAGGTCTGATCGCCGACTCGATCCGGCGCGACGTCGCGCACTATGACATTCAAAACCATCACGCCGATGCTGCGGCCGCATTGCTACAAGGCAGTTATGCGAATGTGCTGGGTTACCAATACCCGGACCTGACGACCGAGTACAACGCACTGCTCGCTCAAGCATATTGGGACAAGGGTGACCCCGCTCGCGCCGAACAATATGCGCAATACGCGCTGAAAAGCGCGGTCAAAGGCGAATTCAACGAACCTCTGAGCCTGACCTACAAGGTGCTATATCAAATAGCCGCGCAAAAAGGTGATCTGCGCAATGCCCTCGCCTATCACGAGCAATACATGGCGACGGATAAAAGGCAGCTCGATGAAACCGAGGCGAAGGTGCTTGCGTACCAGCTGGTCAAGCAACAGATGGACGCAAAGAAGGCAGAGCTGGCAGAACTGAACAAGCAGAACGAAATTTTGCAACTGCAACAGGCGCTCGATCATAAAGCGGTAGTAACCGGCCGTCTTTACATTGCGCTTTTATTGACGGTTCTCGCATCGATCGGATTCTGGCTGTTCCGTCTGAAGCGTTCGCAATTGCGTTTCATGCGACTTGCACGCCGAGACGGACTGACCGACATATTCAATCGCCAGCATTTTGTAGACGAAGCGGAGCAATCGTTGCGCTATGTCGCCAAATCCTCGCGCAACGCCAGCCTTGTGCTGATCGATCTGGATCATTTCAAAGCGGTCAACGACACGTATGGCCACGAAGTGGGCGATCAGGTACTCAGGCGCGCCGTGGCCATTTGCCAGCACTATTTGCATTCCAGCGATGTGTTTGGCCGTCTTGGCGGCGAGGAATTCGGCATTCTGCTGCCCGAATGCGATCAGGAGCGTGCGCGGGAATGTGCCGAAACATTGCGCGCGGCCATCCATGCCGAACCCGCAGGCGAATCGAACGACATCGCCATCTCGGCGAGCTTCGGCATCGCCTCGACCGTCCATCACGGCTACGAGCTGCGCCAGTTGCTGCTTGCCGCAGATGAAGCGCTATATCGCGCCAAGCGCGATGGCCGCAATCGCGTGGTCGTCAACGCTAGCCGCACGAGCGATGACGTATCGTCGCCCACCGAGCCGTCGCTATACGGCATACGCAACACGACACACTGCGCGGATCCGACCCATTAAAATGACCCGGCCGGGAAGACCGGGTCATCGCCCTGCTCGACGAGAAAAGTATTACTTCGCCGGTTTCTTAGCTGTCTGCGCGGCATCTGACTTGCTGCTGGATGCAAGATTTGCCGCGATATTTGCCACGCTCAGGCTGCCCCAGCCGGTGGTGTAATCCCAACCTGTTGCGGCGGTTTCACCGTCGTTGTTCCCCGATGTGACGTCGTGGAAGTCCGTCGAATAATTCGATGTGGCATCCGAATAAATCAGCGGCGCGGCAAATCCCAAACTTGTGCCGTCCGCTTGCAGGATAAGCGCCCACGAACCGACGAACAGTGGCGACGCCAGACTCGTACCGCCAATCTGCTGATTGGCCTGGCCATCGACAATCACGAGTGATCCGGTATCCGGACTGGCATCGAACGCCACATCCGGCACGCCACGATAACTGGAACTGCCATTCTGGCCGACGCCTTGTTGCCAGCTTGGAATCGGCTCGATTGTGCTTGGGCTGCCGCCCGTAGCACCCTCGCTCTCGCTAAGGTTGTTCCATACCGTTTCGTTGGCCCATGTCGTGGTGTTGTCGGTGTACAGCTCCGTACCGCCCACAGCGACGACATAGGGGGAACTGGCGGGGTAGCTCGGCGTGGTTCCGCCGTTACCGCATTCGTCGGCGCCGGAATCACCCGCCGACACGGAGAACGTCTGACCTTGCGATTGAGCCTGCTCGAAGATCTGATCGTCGGTAGATGTCGGCGCATCGGTTTCGCATTCGCCGAGCGAGACGTTGATCACGGGCACCGCATTGGCCGACACGGCCGCGTTGTAATCAGTGGTCAAGTCGGAATCCTGCATCGATGCAGCGTCGTACAACACCAGTTGCTGCACGCCGCCGGTGATGCCGACGATGTCCTGGGTATCCAGGTCCCACTCGTCGTCGCCGCTGGTATCGCTACTGCCGCTGCCCACGACCTGCACGTTGATCGTCGGCAGATTGTTGCTCGAAGCAAATTGCTGCAAGTCGCTTTCGATGTTCGTCATGCTGCCTTCGGTGATCACACCCACCGGAATCGATGTCGCCGGCGAAAGGCTGCTTGCGTTGTAGATGGCATTGAAATCGGTGGGGTTATGCGCCACTGCAGTACCGCTGTCATCGGCATGCACAGCCTTGCGGTTGATGCGGTGGGCAAAGGTGTGCGCGACGTGCACGGTCTGCACGCCAAGCACTTCGAGCACCGAATCTTGCAAGGATGCCGGAATCTTCACGTCGCTGGCATTGGCATAGGCATCTCGCCCGTCATGCGTATGAACATGCACAAAGGCCGTATTGAAAGCCGACTGCGCGGTATCCGCACGCCCATAGCCTTCTACCAGCATACGATTGGGTGCAATCGTCACTTTGGAAAAGCCTGCTTTGGTCAGGTAATCCGCCACCGCCTGCGCTTGCTCGGTAGTCGGTGCGTACTGCGCCTTGAATTGATCGGGCGTCAGCGCCTTATGGCCGGGCTTGGCCAGATAAGCCTTCAACTGGGCCTGATTGCGCAGTTTCAGAGAAACCACCACGTGCATCGGCTGCGAAAAAGCCAACGGCCCGACCACCGTGTCGCCCTGGCGCAACGAGGTTGCATGTTTGACAGTGATCATGGCGGCGGCATCGCTTTGTGTCGCGGCAAACCCTGACGTGACCGTGGCCAAACCCAAAGCAATGACCATTGACTTGATACGAAGATGACTCGGCATTTCTAACTCCCACAATTTCGGGGCAAACGACCCTGATGAGGTCGAAAACCCCATGACAAGAAATGTCGCGCTCACGCGACTCCGTTGTGTATTTGAAAGTGCCTTGCGATTCCGTGAGCTTCGGTTGAGCTGCTGCTCCCCCTGCGATCCCGACGCAGGCAGTGCCGACACAACGCTCAGACGATGCAATCCTTCAGTCATGCGCATCGCTGTGGAATCATTCGTCGCGTGGTCCTTATGACGAACGCAAGAAAACTAGGGATCGAAGGATTTCGCGTCAAGCGCAATATTCAGCTTGCAAACGCAAGAATTAATTGCGGTTCACCAGTGTGTACGTCATGCGTTTGAATTTCACGAATGTCAAAGCGCGCGCACGCGTTCTTGTTTTTCGGATGCAACATCTTTTATTCGCGACAGCTTTTTGCAAGCGTTTCGCGTCAATGTCGCAAAGCCTCTCGATTACGCGTGCGCTGTTTCGTCCACATGATGTGAAAAGTGAATAGCGGACATGCAAGATATGCTGCAGAAAACAAGGCGGATATTTTCCATCTGAATAGTTTTTCGTGCAAAAGCGCAAGCATGACGCAAGGCGCACCTTCACCTTTGTTTATCCGTCAAATCGCGAACGACATCGCACTTAAATTCGCGCAAGCTTGCTAGCGATTTCTCTTTCGCATGCGAATGCCGAGCTGAAAGCACGATAACCGCATCCCCGCGTGATGAGTTTCGACATTGATTCTTCACGCTTCGACATCGACGCCAAGCGATATATGGGTGGTACGAAGCCATCGATTGCGTTGACGTTTCATTGACGGCAATCAACCCAAGCGATGGCTATGTATCAGTGCCCAAAGCCGGAGATTCTCAATGAGCAAGATCACCCATAAAGAGACGACCTACGATTTCGAAGAAATCCGCGATCAGTTCGACCCCGCGATCGTTGAACAACTGGAAGGCGAATACGATTCCGACCAGGACTTCTTCAACACCTATCTGGTCAAGCATCACGAGAAATTTGGCGAGCAGTTCGTCGTGCATTGACGGCCGCCAGCGAGGCGCCAAAGCGTTTCCTCAATTGGCCCCATAGAGGGGCGCCCGCTACTTCCCAAGGGGTTGCCCTACGCCTATACCGCCGAACCTCCCCGCCCGCTTGCCGCATACGTAAGCAGGGCGACAACCACAGGCACCCGCATTCGTCGCCGGAAGTGACACATTTAGTCATCTGCCCCGCCCCGGCGCGACCGTTTGCAGCACCTCGGCTGCAGGCGCGATCTAAGGCTTTGCGCGCAGACCCCAGCCTAAGTGGCTGAACGGAGAAGCAAGACGTACGTCACGGAATGCCCCCGGTTCCTTGGCTCAGTTCGTGCTTGGTCTTTATGGCAGCTAGAACAAGAAGAACTCACTTCCGAATAACACGCTGCGTGATGAAACGCTCAAGGGGGAGCGGTGACGAGACGCAAAGACAACAGCATGGAAATGATGTCCGGACTGCCGTGGCAAGCAGGCATCGTCCTGGGCATCGTCAGCTATACCTGCGTGCGCTATGTGCTCGCGTGGTTTGTCGCGACGCTTGGTGGTTCGGTCGGGCAAACCATGGGCAAGCAACTCAGCCAAGGGCCGAGCATTGCCGTTGCATGGTTGTTGCTCAGCGCATGCTGGCTCGCCGCACTGGTCTCCTTTATCGATAGCCGCCGTCGCCGCCGATTGCTCGAAAAGCAAACCGAATTGAACGGCCTTCGCATGCTCGACTGGCGCGAATTCCACATGCTGGTCAGAGAAACGTTTCGCCGGCAGGGTTACATGGTTCAAGACGCCGTTTCAGGCGAGACCGATGACGGCGTCGATCTGTTCCTGCGCAAGGACGGCACGCTGACCCTGGTGCAATGCAGACAGTGGTGGACCAAACTGGTGGACGTCAGGATGGTGCGCGAAATGTATGGCTTGATGAACCATCACTACGCCGATGCCGTGAAGATTGTCGCCATCGGCAACTACACCGACGATGCCCGTCAATTTGTGCAGGGCAAACCGATCGAGCTGATCTACGGCAACTCGCTGCTCGATATGGTGCGTACCAGTCAGAAAGCCGCGCCCAAGCCCAAGATGATGCGAAGCACCGACGCGGTGATGCGTTTCGAACCTATCTGCCCATCGTGCGGTCATTTGATGATGCAGCGTTTGAACAAGCGCTCGGGCAAGCATTTCTGGAGCTGCTCCAACCATCCTTGCCAGGGTACGCGCGTCGCCTGACACAGCGCGCTGAACGAGAGACGGGCGATCGATGCATCGCCCGCTCCAACTACCTTCATCTTCCGCTATTCCGCCTGCTGCCACATCACGCGCGTGAATTTCCACGTGCCGTCTTGCTGCTTCTTCATCGCGCGCAGAAAACGGCCGTGGAACTCGCCGGTTTGTTGCTGGTTGGGATCCTGGAAGGTCAAGTCGAAGTAACCCCATTCCACGGCCGAATCCCCGCTGATACTGACGTCCTGAATGCGCGGCGTGTAATGGATGACTTTACCGACGCTGTGCGACGCACCGACTCGAATGGTCTCTTTTCCAATGACCGGCGCGTTACCCTGCGAAAGCAACACACCATCGTCGGTCCATAGCGCGGCGAGTTGATCGGGGTTCTGATTCAAGGTCGCTGCAATGTCGTCCTGATGCAGCTTGTTGATACCTGCCATGGCAGCCTGATTCGAAGACGTACTCGACGAGCACGCCGTAAGACTGAGAACTGCACAGACCACCACAACGAGCAAAGCGCCGTGTCGGGGTTTCATAGTGATTCCTCAGGTTTTCGAATGACTCATTCAATCCCGCGGCGAGGTTATGTCGAGCAGTCCGCGTTGGCTAGTGCCGAAAGCGGGGGCGAAGGCGATCGTGGAAGGCGCTAGTGTTCTCAGGACACACGTTGTGGCTATCGCCACGAAACGCCAATGTCAGCCCCTTCCCCCGCTCATGTTCCTCACCCAAAGGAGGCGCATATGGACAAGAGAAAACTCAGCATTGGTCTGGTTTGCGCGCTGCTCGGCATCGGTCTTCCGTTTTATTTGTCGGCGAAGACAGTGAGCTTTGACGACGATTATGCCAAGGCGAAAGCCAATGCCGCATCAGGCGCTGGACAGACCTACGATCAGCAATTAGGTACGTATATTCAAGGATTGCCGGATGTCATGCCTGGCATGAAGAGTTGCGCAACGAACCACGGCGGTGCGACCGCCCTGCACGGTTACTTCGCGTTTCAATCGGCCACCGCATACAAAGTCGTGCTGCAACCGAAGAATGGTTTTTCAGACTGCATCGCAAGCGTGCTTGAAAACCGTCACCTACCGGCGCCGCCGACGACCCCGTATCTGGATCCCTTCGAACTAGGCATGTCCAACGCGATGTCCAACTGATCGCAGCAGGCGCGCTGCGCCATGCAGCGATGTCGTTTTCCAACAAGGGCGGTTGAGCATCGACGCTCAACCGCCTTTTTTTATCTTCATCTACCACGGACACCCCAATGTCCGCCGTCCGCATCCTGTCCGGACAACGGCAAAATCGTCCGCGGACAGCCGCTTGCGCAACGCTGCAAAGCGAGAAATGGCATGGGAATGCGGCTTTCGAGACATTTAAACCATTGGCACGGGGTTTGCCATCTATATCTCGAAAGCTTCAAAACCCCACTCACGGAGAATGACCATGAACTTCGAAACCTTCATCCTGAAGAGCCTCTTCACCGCTTGCCTGCTGATCTGCGTGCTGACGTTCGGCGCGATGGTCACAGCAAAGCCCACGGTGACACATGTCGCAACCAATCATGCTCAGGTTGCTGCCCCGGCAAACTCGGCAGCTTGAACCAGCGATATGACCATGACACGCCACGATTGATCCGGTCGCGCCGATATGGCCCAACCGGATCTGACAGGTCAACTACTGGTTCGCGCAACGCCGTTTTACCCGCATCGGATTTCGCATAGCCCGATTCAATTAGGAAGGTAACCTTTGTAGTTTACCTTCACATGTGCCATAATGGCGGCATGGGCAAACGCAATCTCGACGTAGCAACCTCGCCTCTTTCCGCTACTGCCGCCGAACTTCGCGTTCTGCTCGGTCAGCTGAGGCGCCGGCTGCGGGAACAAGCCAGTCAGGGCGATCTCACCGCCTCGCAAATCTCCGTGTTGGGACGCATTGAACGTGACGGCCCTACCACCGTAACCGCCTTGGCGCAGATCGAAGGCGTCCGGCCGCAATCGATGGGCGCAACGGTCGCCACCTTGCAAGCTGCCGGATTCATCGCAGGCACCCCCCATCCCACCGATGGCCGGCAAACCCTTCTTTCGCTTACGCCCGCTTGCCATGCATGGATCAAGAAGCATCGCGCGCAACGCGAAGACTGGCTGGTCCATACGATGCAAGCAAAGCTGTCGCTTGCCGAGCAGAAGAAAGTCGCCGATGCGATCGGCTTGCTAAAGCGGCTTGTCGAGCCGTAACCACCTCCCCACACCGCTCACCCCAAAGAGTACGTCTCATGGCCCTCACCACACTCGACTCCAAAGCGGCATTGATCGTCGTCGATCTACAGAAAGGCATTTGTTCATACCCCACGGCGAGGCCTGCGACGGACGTCGCAAAGCATGCAAGCGCGCTCATACAAGCGTTTCGCACTCACCACCTGCCCATCGTGCTGGTCAACGTAACGGGCCGGGCACCGGGCCGCACCGAACAAGCGCGCGCTAGCAGCAGCTTTTCAGCCGATTTCGCCGACTTTCTTCCGGAACTCAACCAGCAGCCGCACGATCACGTCGTGACGAAGAAAGCATGGGGTGCATTCACCCACACCGATCTGGACGCGCATCTGAAAAGTCTTGGCATAACACAGGTCGTCATTCTCGGAATTGCCACCAGCGTCGGCGTCGAATCGACCGCGCGTCAGGCGTATGAGCACGGCTATAACGTCACACTAGCCATTGATGCCATGACCGACATGACCGAAGAAACACATCAGTACACCATCACGAAGATTTTCCCGAAGCTCGGCGAGACGGGAACGACGCAGGAAATCATCGACCTTCTCGACGCCACACACGCGTGATCGTGGCGATGACGCGTGCCAGGGACCGACGAATCAGGCGATGAAAGGCACCTTCCGCTCTTTGCATAATTACAACTATCGCGTCTGGGCGAGCGGTGCGATCGTATCCAACATCGGAACATGGATGCAGCGGATCGCACAAGACTGGCTCGTTCTCACACAACTCACCCATAAGAATGCAGCTGCCGTTGGCGTCGTGATGGCATTGCAATTCGGGCCACAGCTCGGACTTTTACCCATCACCGGATTTACAGCCGATCATCTGGACCGACGCAAATTGCTGTTCGCCACACAAGCCGCATTGGGAACGCTTGCGCTTGGTCTTGGCATTCTAACCGTCACAGGCCTGGTCCGGTTATGGGAAGTCTATGTCTTCGCGCTGCTGCTTGGATGCGTGACGGCATTCGATGCACCCGCTCGTCAAACCTTTGTTTCCGATATCGTCGGCGAAGAAGATCTCTCCAATGCCGTTGCGCTGAATTCCACTTCATTCAACGCCGCGCGCATGATCGGTCCAGCCATCGCCGGCCTGCTGATCGCAGCAATAGGTACGGGGTGGGTATTTGTGTTCAACGCGGTTTCGTTCGGCGCCGTGTTGTGTTCATTGACCTTCCTGCGCGTCAACGAACTTCATCCGAGGCATCACGCAGAACGCACACGCGCGGGGCTTGTCGATGGGTTTCGTTATGTACTCGGACGCCCCGATCTCAGAACCCTTCTGCTGATGTTGTTTTTTATCGGCACATTCGGACTGAACTTCCCTATCTTTATCTCGACCATGGCTGTTACGGTGTTTCACGCCGGAGCAAGCCGGTACGGCTTCCTGACATCGACCATGGCGATTGGCTCGGTCACTGGCGCGCTTCTCGCCGCCAGGCGGGCGCAGCCCTACTTCACCTTGTTGATCGCTTCGGCGGCGATGTTTGGATTCGCTCTGATGGTGGCCTCGGTACTGCCAACCTACTGGCTCTTTGGTGTGGCCCTCATCGTGATCGGTGTTTCTGCACAGACCTTCACGACCTCAACTAACAGCTTCATGCAGCTGTCGACGGAACCGAAAATGCGAGGACGCATCGTCGCGATCTTTCTGGCGATCGCGATGGGCGGCACACCCATTGGCGCACCCATCGTCGGATGGGTCGCCGATACATTCGGTCCACGCTGGGCACTCGGTGTCGGCGCAGCAGCCGGATTGATCGCAGCAGCGCTTGGCGTCCGCTATCTGGCCAAGTATCGCAACTTGCACGTACGCATCGAGAACAGGCGCCTGCGGATCGATATGGACGACATTGACCCAGGTGCCAATTCAATGGCCTCCAGTCGGCACACCGCGTAGTGCATGCACTCTTTTCAGTAATGTCTTTCACTCGGCCATAAAAAACGCCGAGGGGTAACCCTCGGCGTTTTCTCAAATCAAGAACATAACAGCGATCAGTTCGATTCGGTGAAGCTGATCGACGGGGTTGAGCCACCCGAAGCGGTGCAGCTGCCCAGGGTCAAGTTGTTGCTTTCACCGGTAGTACCGGTGTTGGCTTCACAACTCGGTGCACTGGTCGAACCGTCGGTCGCGGCAACGTTCACCTTGATCGAAACGCCGCTGGTGTTGAACTCGGCTTCCGAACCGCCGGCGTCGCCGACGATGTTGTACTCAACCTGGTTCCACACGCTGGCGATATCCAGGGTGCTGTCCTTCTGAGTGGTGGTATAGGCGTCGCCATCATAGGTGACAACCGTCGTGTCGTTACCACCGGTAGCAGCAGTGCCGGTCAACGTCACGCCGCCCAGAGCCGTCGGCGGAATGTCGGCAAGCTCGGTAGCGCTGCTGTTCTTATAGCAATCGCCTTCGCCATCGCTGCCGAAACCACTCGGGCAACGGCTGCTGCCGTAGTTGATCAGCCAGTCCTGCATGAACACGGCGCCTTTGCCTTCCGTTTCATAGTCGGTCGCGTAGATGAACTGCTGCCACACGACGCAACCGGAGTGGCCTTTGCATGCAGCAGTCGTGTTGTTGAAGCTGGTGTTCATCTGCAGCGAGTATTCGTTCGCGCCGAGAATGCCGCCGCCGCCATACGCTGCAACGCCGACGCTCTTCTCGGAGGTCACGCCCGAGTATGTCGGGAAGCTACCCACAGCCTTAGTGATCGCGCTGGTGGTATTCAGTGTGTAGTCGTTGCCGTTGCCAGCGGTTTGCTCCTGACCGAAAACAATCTGACGCGGTACGGAATGTGCACGCGGGGCCAGCTGCTGGCAGGCAACCTGCTCCCAAACAACGCTCGGATAGGTAGCGTGATAGCAACCTTCCGACGGTGCGGCGATCTGCGCAATGTCGCCGCGCCAGGACGCCTTGGCCATCTGCTCGACGATGCCATCGTTAGCAGCGAATGCAGCAGGAACGACTGCTGCGCTGACGAGGCCGGCCAAAAGCGCGAACTTGAATTTTGCTTGCATTTAGTTTCTCCCCAGTACGTAAATAGCAATTGGTTTCGACTCTGGACCACCCAAAAGTCGAGGTACTTCCAACAACAACGTACTTACACACCAACAACTGCCATCAGTTGTGGCGCCCCCCCAGGTTGCCTATTACCGTGTCCTTACGAAGAAAAGCCAGGCAGTGAAACTTTCCATATAGAAATACTTTAAAAGTGCGAATTACGTGCTTCGATGGCGCAAGCGTCCTATCGCTCTCTGCATGACCATGCAGTTGCGTCATCTGGCTGTTTGCTCAAATCACTCTTTATATTTCGAAAGTGATTCGATTGAATGCAGTCACGCGTAGCGGTTGCGCCGTCGCTGACAGTGCTCACATAGATAAGAATGCAGAACGTTTGCTTTCCCCATAAAACAACACAAGCGCGTGCCCATCACCCCTCCTTCACGACTTATGATTGCTTTTGCATCAACAACGCGAAGCGCCCCATGACTTCGGTTGATTTCGTAAGGATGACTACAATTATGTGTAGAGTGCGTGACGCTTGTCGCATACGCAAGCGTCTGTGCAATGTCGATGCACGGCAACTCTTTTTGCACCTTGCATCAGAATGACATTGCTGCGATGCACATGTGATTTATCACACATTTTCGGTCGTAATAAGAAAATTTCGGATTGACTTCTTTTCTACAGATTGATCTATGAAAGAAAAGGTTTACACGCAGTGCTATACCGATGAGTGCTACCGGTGGAAACGATTTCAACTCGACTCGCACTTTCCCAATCCCGCGTCACGTAATGACCCGGCCTTCTACGTGAAAACAAAAACGCCGAGGTATAACCCCCGGCGTTTTCTTTAACCGACAATGTAAAGACGATCAGTTAGATTCAGTGAAGCTGATCGATGGGGTCGAGCCACTTGCAGTGGTGCAGCTACCCAGGGTCAGGTTGTTGCTCTCACCGGTGGTGCCGGTGTCCGCTTCGCAAGTCGGTGCGCTGGTAGAACCATCGTTAACGGCAATATTGACTTTGATATTGACGCCGCTGGTGTTGAATTTCGCTTCCGAACCACCCGCATCGCCGACCACGTTGTATTCAACCTGGTTCCACACGCTCGCGATATCCAGCGTGCTATCCGATTGGCTGGTGCTGTAGGCGTCACCGTCATAGGTGACGACCGACGTGTCGTTACCGCCGGTGGTCGCAGTGCCGGTCAGCGTCACGCTGCCGAGACTCTTCGGTGAAATGTCTGCAAGCTGGGTGGAGTTGCTATTTCCGTAGCAGTCACCTTGGCCATCGCTGCCGAAGCCACTTGGGCATGTACCGTTGCCCCAACCGATCAGCCAGTTCTGTATGAACACGGAACCTTCGCCGTTGACATCATAATCGGTCGCGTAGATAAACTGCTGCCACACCACACAGCCGGCGGCGCCACCATCGCACGCGGCAGAGGTGTTGTTGAAGCTCGTGTTCATCTGCAGCGAGTATTCGTTACTACCCAGAATGCCGCCGTCGCCGTATGCCGCGACGCCAACGCTCTTCTCCGAGGTCACACCCGAATAGGTCGGGAAGCTGCCCACTGCCTTGCTGATGTTGCTGGTCGTGTTCAACGTGTAGTCGTTGCCATTGCCCACGGTTTGTTCCTGACCGAAAACAATCTGGCGCGGCACGGTGTGAACACGCGGATGCAACTGGTGGCACGCTACCGGCTCCCACAAGACACTTGGATAGCTTGCGTGAAAGCAACCCTGCGCTGGCGTAGCGATCTGCGCGACGTCCTGACGCCAGGAAGCCTTGGCCATCTGCTCGACGATGCCATCGTCGGTAGCAAAAACAGCGGGAACGAATGCGGCAGACACAAGGCCAGCCAGGAGCGCGAACTTGAACTTTGCTTGCATTTAGTTTCTCCCCAGTACGTAAATGGCAATTGATGTCGACTTTGGACCATCCAAAAGTCGAGTACCTCCAGCAACAACCCGCCGCAACGGAATTACGCTGCGCCCCCAGGTTGCCCATTACGCCGCGTCCCTACGGTAACGCTCCCTCAGCAACGCTCTCTCACAGGAAAAAGAGCGCGCTTCATGGCTCGATGACGCAAGCGTGCTACCGCTCTCTGCACGAATGTGCAGTTGCGTCATCTCGTTATAGGTTCACATCACACCTCGAATTCGAAGGTGATCCGATTAAATGAAGTTATGTGCAACGGCTACTTCGTCGCTGACGTTGCTGACGGACATGCAGCGCTATTGCTTTCCCCGGAAAAAACCACAAGCGCGATCGCATCACTTCACCTCCACCACTTATGACTGCCTTACATCAACGATGCAAAGTCACATGCGACGTTGATTCATTTTGTAAGAATGGAAGCAGATATGTGTAGTCACCGTGACGTTTTTGTGCGCGTCTTTGCCGTGAAGCATCAACATTATGAAAATATTTTTGTACCTTACGCGACGATGACGGTGCATGCGCCACATATGTGATGCATCACACATTTTTTTCGCAAGAACATTTGAACTCGCCTTATTTTTGAGGCATCGATCAAGAAATGAAAATTTTTTATCGATGTGAATTCGCTTATTTTTGCAATCGATGCATGGGTGATGAGAACCGGTCGATGCGCTTCTCAAATAGCTATCGCATTGCGCGACAGCATTTTCATCAGCAGGCTTGCACTCGGCTTCCGCCTTCTCGCTTGGCCTTGTACATACGCTCGTCAGCCAGAATAGAAAGATGATCCGGCGATTGCGCATCATCCGGAAACATCGCTACGCCGATACTTGCACCGATCTGCATGGTGCGCCCCGCCACCGCCATCGGCGTCTCCAGCAACTGCTTCAAGGTGCTCGCAACCTCTGTCGCTTCACAGCGTGTGATCGGCCCTTCGAGCACTACCGAAAATTCGTCGCCGCCGGTTCGTGCGATGGTGTCGATGCGGCGAAGATACGTCGTAAATAAATGCGCCACTTGTTGCAGCACTTCATCGCCGGTGTGGTGGCCGAACGAATCGTTCACCGCTTTGAATCCATCCAGGTCGATCGCCAGCACCGCCGTAGCTGCATTGCGCTGGCGGGCGCGGTCCATGGCCTTGCTGATGCGATCGTGAAACAGGCGGCGATTGGGCAACCCGGTCAAGGCGTCATGCTGTGCCATATGCTGATTGCGTTTCAGCTGACTCTCCAGCAACAACAGGATCATGCCCACCGCCACCAGATATTTGGGCAGGTTCCACACCTCCGCACCCACCTGCACGCTGGGCAGGAATACGTCGAACGCCATGCCCACGGGGAAGACCAGCGACCACGCGAGCAAGCCCAACAGGGTAACCACGAAACCACCCGTCAGCCGCCGCTGGCTGGAGAAGCCGAACTGCACACAGCAAACGAAATAAGTGACGAAAAGTGGCAAGACGCCCTGCAAATCTGGTCCATGCGCGGAGAACTGCCAGCGCAGCAACGCCAAGGCGAGTGCCGCGTTGATGACGACTCCGATCCATCGGCTTCTCGGCCGCTGCGTCCCGGGCGTTAACGCCACCACGGTGAGTGGCACGATAGCGAACAGACTCGCCGCGGCCACCATAAGCGGCTTGGGAACCGACGGCAGCGACGACAGCACGATGTAGAACGTGTAGACGGCAGAGACAGCCCAGAACAGCAAGCGGCTTCCCCACTGTTCCGGCTGCGGGTCCATGGACCAACAAAAGAGTTCGGCGCACCACACCAAGGCGGCCGTACCGACGATGTCCGCCACGATGCCGCCGGCACCCGGCAAATCCAGAAACGAATAGGCCGCGAAGTGCAATTCAATGCAGATCCAGCCCGCAAGCCACAGACGCGTCATCATGCCACCGGCTGGACGCGCGACGGACACGAACGCGTAGATCAGCAGTCCGACGGCTAGCAGATCAGGGACTTCTTTCCAGGACATGCATTGGGCCTACGCTTACCGGAAACACATAAGGGATACATCGCTGTTTGCTGTTGCAAGGTTCAAGCCACATCCCTACCGGCCATGGGTGGTTGTTTCCAAAACCATGTCGATCAAGCCATCCACCCAAGCCTGACTGCCACAACCGTTATTCAAACTCGCGAGCGGTTTTACATGTTGTGAAACCCGCGGAACGACGCTTAGTGGGCGCGGCCCTTATTACAACGTCTGTACTCGCGGCGTGAAGTACAACCATAAGTTTGGATATGCCCCTTAATCGGCAGCCTCGCGAAAATCTTTAGCGTCGCGTTAGCGTCAGTGTCGAGAAGGCCACCATTCACCTTGGCCGGAACGTCAATTCGCCCTGCCCGTTCACTGCGACGATCAGTGCGAAAACGGTTACGCCACGCGACCCGGCGATACGGCCATATACCGGCGAATCGCCGAGGCAATACTCATGACAACGGCAAGACTTATCAAACCGATCAGCATGCCTGCCAACCGACGTTCTGCAGCAGAAGCGTCGGTTGACCATGCCTGATCCTGCACAAACACCATGATGAAACCGATACCAAACTGCGTACCGATATAGCTGGTGGCCGAGGAACCGGTTTGCACATGCGAAGCTATCCAGACCCCGCCTGCCAATGCCATCGCGCAGAGCACAGAAAAGTTTCCGATGAGAGGCAAAAGCGCGATGGCAATCAATGCTGCAAAGGCACAGCCCAGCATTCGATTCAACATGCGCACAAAAACCACGCGCTGATCGTCGCTTTGAAGCAACGCAGGTAGAGGAACGAAAAGCACCGCCACGATAGAAACCAACGCCTGTGCGAAACTTGGGATGGGATGGCAATAATCCACCGCACTCAGAGCACCGATGCAAATCGCACCTTGCATGGCCTGAAACGTGCGCAATTTCCGAATGGTCGAACCGGGCGACTCTTGCGGAAGGCTTCCCTGCTCCGTTTTGCCTTGAACAAAAGACGCGCTTGCCTGGTTCTTTGCAACAACGCCACGACGCATCCGGCTTATCAACTCGAACAACGCGACCATCAACAACGCCGATGTCACGCCCACCGCAACATCGGCAACACGAGTGAGTGCAAACACACCGAGACTCGGTTCGCTCGCGGCCTGACTGACCACCATCAATGCAGTCACGGTGCCGAGAATCCAGCTATAACCGCGCTTGGAGCCAATCATCCAATACAGGCCAACGGCCGCGATCAATCCAAGTACGAGTGCAAAGGTCCACGCGTTGTGGATAGCGATTGCTGCCACTGCAAAACCGCACGCCGCACCGATGGCCGTTCCGACGATGCGCTCCACGCAACGGATGATCGACGCACCGAAATGCGCACGCACAATCGTGTAGGCACTGAGCGCAACCCACCAGCGCTCTTTGAGATGAAAGACGTCTGCCATAACGACAGCGCAGATGACGGCACCAACCGTCTCGGCACAAAGCCATGCACGCGGCCCTGTCAACCGAAGCTGCGCCAACTCTGCTGCAAGACTCGTTGCCGTCAATCGCATGAAGTCGATGACGTGGCGTCGATTCATAGCGATAACCAATTTATGTGGAAGAAATTTGCCGCACTATGGTTGGTGCAACATAACGTTCACTGCATCAAGAACGGATTCTGTATCGTCCACCCATTGTTCGATAATAGCGTCAAGACGATCGAGTGCCGACATCTGTTCCGATGTTGTGGATTCACCGCGCCAACGGCTCAGCTGTTCCTCACACATCTGGATATATAACTGGGTATCTTCGTAAACAACGCGCATGCGCGCCAATTCGACGCGATCGATTACATCGTGCTGATCAATCGCAAGGCGCATGTTCTCAGCCTGGACGCGGGCAGTTTCGGCAGCGGTACTCACCGCATATTTAAATGCTGGCATCAGTGCAATCGGACGCCAGCGCTGTTCCGGCTTCGTCATAATATCCTGTAGCTAGAGAGCTGCGACGCCTAGAAAACGACCAGCTCGGTGACTACCCCTGCACCCTTAGCTTGCACCTCCCGCGGTGTGTGGTCTACCACCTGACGAACGGTCGAATAAGAGGCAAGCGGATTTTCCCTTAAAAAATGATTCCATCCGGCCGTTTCGTTTTTCATCGAGCAGGGCACCCGGTAAGCTTGCTAGTCGCCAGAACGCAAACCGCCCTCCTTCATAGGGCTATGGCGAAAACGATATCCCTATTTATTCCAGAGATTTTTCATCGTGCCGCATTATTCCGGACCCCTGCTCACACGTCCCACCGCTCAAGCGCTGCTCGCTGCACATGGAGCGGGCACGGCCGAATGGACTGGTTCGCTGGATCTAGGCCGATCGGACGGCAGCGCTGCGTTGCTTGCCGATACGTGGCAATGGAAAGGCGCGCACTATCCTTATCCGCACAAGCTCAAGGACCGCACCATCTATTACTGGGATGGCGATGAATTTGTGCCGGTGTCGCGCTTTTCTGGCTCGCTGATCAAGCTTGTGCCCACCGAGTGGGGCGCGCCCACATTCGAGATCGACGGCATCAAGATGCTGCCCACAGCGAAGGAATCGCCATTCGAGGACGCGCGCCGCAAAGTGGCCTTGGTCGAGCCACGCGGCAAAGTGTTGTTGGATACTTGCGGTGGCTTGGGCTATTTCGCCGCGTGCTGCCTGGAAGCCGGCGTTGCGCGCATCCAGTCGTTCGAGAAAAACGCAGATGTACTCTGGTTGCGCACGATCAACCCATGGTCACCTGACCCTGACGCGGCCTCAAGCAGCGGTCGTCTACAACTCAGCCATGCCGACGTATCACAGACGATCGCCCAAGTCCCCGACGTCTCGGTCGATGCACTGCTACATGATCCGCCACGCTTCGGCATTGCGGGCGAACTCTACTCCCAGGCGTTCTACGATCAATTGGCTCGCGTACTGCGTCGTGGTGGACGTCTGTTCCACTACACCGGCAGTCCGAACAAGCTCACCAGCGACCGCGATGTACCGCGCGAGGTTGCGAAGCGGCTGGAGAAGGCAGGCTTCAAGACGCAACTCGCGTTAGACGGTGTTTTAGCAATACGGCGCTAGATGCAATGCCGGAAAGACATGGCAGTCTTTCGTAGTAACTTCGAAGGAAAATGACGCCAGACGCGGAAGCGTAACCGTGTACGTCGACCTCTTTTTCGAAGAATTTACGCGGAACACGCCTTACGCATATAGCTCCTTTACCCTGCGCCACCTCAACATAGGACAGCTGTTTCGTATAGCGATATAGGTACATTGTTTTGACCATCATGATCATCCAAGGGCCGCACGCCCCGGCCCGGTCAATCAGTGGTGAAATCCTGGTTCATCTACAACAATTGGCTCGCGCTGCCGGACGGACATTGGAACTGTGCAGCTGCAGTGGATTACGCGAATTCGTGGCGCGTGTTCGAGCCGTACAATCGCATCGCACCGAATTCATGCTGCTTGATCCGGGTGAGCTTGCCCAGCAAGTAAATGAGCATCCTGAGTCGGGGCTAGGCGAAGCTCTCGACAATCTGTCGACACCGTATATCGAAGTTCACGATGACAGCGATGACACGTTGGTACCGAGGGATTGCTGGCATAACACGCCGGCGGCAACCATCATCATCCACCGCGACCTGGCTACGAGTTACCGCATTGGCTTACGGATTGCCCTAAAGCAACTGCAGAATAAGAACGAACAGAATCCCTAGAAAAAACCAATCTAAGCTCCCTCTGCTATCTCACTATTTTGACGGACATTGCTTTTTAGCGATGCAAGTCTAGAGACGTATTTCCTGAATTCTACGCCCACGCGGGTTACGCACGTGTGCTTTATTAAAAAAAGCCGCAGCAAGATAGCCGTATTGAACCAAAACGACCCGGAGGGACACACACGTGTACACGGTGGCGTAGCTCCCGGGAAGCGGTCATGCGCGAGAGGTGGATGGGTTCTGCAAAGCATCGCGGTGGAGTGCCGGGCGAGCACGGCACGCCCAATGAAAGCTACGGCTACCCGACGGACTTAGGTGTGGGGAGGAATGCCCCGGCTCAGCGCATTTCCCATGCCAAGTGACGAATTGGATAACGGCGCCCGCTACAGGTGGAACTCGTAACGGCCTCGTTAAATAACATCTCCCATTGAGCTACGGAAGATGAGTTTTTCCACCGAGCGAAACAGAAGCTGCATTTTCTGTGGGTATTGCGTGCCCGCAAAGGCATTCTCAAAACTCGCGCCGGCTCGCACTGTTCGGCATGCGCAGTGCTAGCGACGACGATGAACTTGTTTCATCGCTTCATCCAAACGGAGAACACTCCCATGACATGCAATCTGATGCGAAAACCGATCTTTCGCCACATGCTTATGGCCGCGATCCTTGCCGGCACTGCTACCAGCCTGGTGTGCGCGCGCTCAGCCAGCGCGCAAGACAGCGGTCATATTCTTATCTCCGACCAATTCAACAATCGTGTCATTGAGGTCGACCGCCACACACATCAGGTGGTTTGGCATTTCGGCAACGGCTCCGACCTGCCCGGACCACACAGTGTCGTCGGCGTCAACGACGCCGAGCGTTTTGGACCTCTCACATTAATTTCAGGCACCGGTACACCCCCTGGATTGCCGGGTTGCTCCGATACCGTCAATGGTTGTCCTGACAATCGGGTTTTTATCGTCGGCCCTGACGGCAACATCATCTGGCAATACGGCTCTGCAGGCGTTACCGGCGACGGCCCGAATCAATTGAATACGCCGGTGCAATCGCTATTTCTCGTTAGCTTCCCCCAACATCCGGGACCCCATGTCCTGATTGCTGATCAAGGTAATCAACGCATCATTCTCGTAAACTTGAATCATCAGATCGTGTGGCAATACGGCACCACGGGCGTGAGTGGAGACGGTCCAAACCAGCTCAGCAGCCCAAATAGCGCGGAGGTATTGGCAAACGGCCACATCCTGATTGCCGACGAAAGCAACAACCGTGTCATTGAAATCAAACCCGACTTGCAGATCGTCAAGCAATTCACAGCACAAGGGACTGTGAGCGGCGCCGCCTTTGCCAGCCGCCTTCCCAATGGGAACACATTGATCAGCGACTCCAACAACAATCGAATTGTCGAGGTTAATGGTAACGATCAGGTGGTCTGGCAATACGTTACCAACACGCAATCTGGAAGCAATTCCGCCCCGCTACCGACACGAGGCATTCGACTACAAAACGGGGACACGCTGATTAGCGACCAATTCAATGATCGCGTCATCGAAGTTACCAAAGCGGGGAAAATCGTATTCGATCAAGGCCAGCTTAATACCCCTGGCGACGGTTTCAATGAGCTCAACGGCCCTTACGATGCCAAGCAGATTGGCGACTTTACCGGGCTGACCCCGCCATTCGGCTTCTAACTCTCAATGCGTGCCGGATATTTCGGCTCACTGCCCCGCCGCATGGCGGGGCTTTTTTGAATGTCATACAACGTATCGTCGGATCCAACCTGCATGATCGAGATAATGAGCCATTGTCGAAGGAAAAGCAGAGTCCATTTCCGTATCAAAAGACGGCTCCCACTTTTTCCCGCCACTACTCTCAATGCACTGACGCGAGCAATTGCGACAGGCCGCTCCAACACAGCTGCACGCCGATGCAGAAGATCACAAATGCGAACAGTCGCATGGCGACTTGAGTGCCAACGGTGCCCAACAGCCGCTCGGTTGTGCTGACGTAACGCATGCAGATGTAAATGCTCGCGCAAAGGATGACCAGCGCCAACGCGACACCGATGATATGCCCCGCAGACGGTCCCTCCTTGGGCGAACCCGTACCCAGTGCGATAGCGACTGCAATGGAACCAGGCCCCACCGTGAGGGGAAGTGTCAACGGATAGAACGCCTTGGACGCCAGCGATTCGCCACGCGTATCGGCTTGCAATGCCTGCGAATGATCATCCGTCGGCTCGTCGCTGGGCTTCTGCAGAAGGCTCCATCCTGTCATGCCGATAATCAGACCACCGGCCACCCTTAGCACGGGAATCGATATTCCAAAAAAAGACAGCACGTATGCGCCAATCGATAGCGACGCCAACAAGATCACAAAGCTGTTGAACGTAATGCGCCGCGCCAGGTCATTGCGCTCAGCTTGCGTCGCGTGCGGAACCAGGCTCAGCACCATGAACGCCGATGCCGGTGGGTTGATGATGGGGAACAACCCGGTAACGAGCAACAGAACGGTCTGGGTGAGGTCATATAGCATGGCTCGCAGCCCTTTGATGGTTGACGACGCTAACGCCCAATAGAGGGTTCTGACCTTTGTTCTTATAACCGATCAACCTAGACCCGTGCGCTCCAACTTCCAGAAGAAGATCACAAAGAACAATACGGTCAGTCCAATCCACACCATTCGAACCCCGTTATCACCCCACTGAGGCCCGAGGTAAGACGGCAGTGTCATCATAAGCAACGCGTAGATGATCACCGTGAGCCAGCCTTCCCAGGTGCGAGGCCCCCATCCCCAGCCGATTCTCTTGCGTCCAAACCAGTACCGGTGCTCAGTGGTCATGTCATCTCCTTACAACCTGCCCGTTAAGTAAACCGAAGCGGGTTAACAAAACGCCAACGTCTGCTGCAAATTACTGCGATCCGCACACTTTTCACGCCATCCATTCAAGGCACCGTTTTGGCGGTCGATAACGTCATTGGACAATGATAATCGCAACTGAGTTAGCGACCGTTAGGGGAAGCCATGAAGGGGATTATTGCAGCGTTGGTGATTCACAATCAGATGTGTCAGCACTGCTGTCAGGGTGACGCGTGCCCGGAAGCCGAGCGACTGCATGACGTATGGTTCGATTACGTTGCGAAAGCAGCATTGAGCACAGAAGAATCTGCGCCAATGGTACCGATGGCCGCCTAATAAAAAGGCCGGTATTCAACCGGTCTTTCTGTGATGTCGCTTAGTGGCTGCATATCGACGCTTCGTCGCGACGAGCTGCTCTCACCTGGTTTTGTGAGCGCCGCTCACTGCTCCGTGTTTTGGCCCTTGCTCAAATCGATCATCGGAATCGACCCCGCACCGACGACTTGCGGCAGCACGCCGTTCCAATGCTGCAATCCGTAGAAGTGCGCATATTCCGGATGGCTCTTCAGCTCATCGCCTACGGTCTCGATCGCTTTGGCCTGGGCTTGCGCCTGCAACACGGTAGCCTGTGCTTCGCCGTTCGCGCGCTCGACCGCAGCAGTCGCCTCGGCGGTGGCGGTCACGGTTTTCTGCTCTCCCTCGAACTTCTTCTGAGCCACGGTGTTTTCCGCCTGCACAGCCAGGTTCTTGGCGCGCACAGCTTCCTCAATGGATTGATCGAAGATGGGTGAGTAATGGATGCCAACCAGCTGCACATCGATCACGTCTACGTTAAACAAACGCTGCAACGCTTCGCTGATGTCCTTGCGCATCTGCGCGGTGATCTGTGCGCGCTGATCGGAAATGGTCAGCGTGTTGTACTGCGCAAAGGCGGCGAGTGCCCGATCCCTGACGACAGGCAGAATGGTCGCCTCGATATCCACTGCACCAGCGCGGCCAACGTGATAGAGCAAATTCATCACGGCGGAACTTGGAATCTGATAGATCAAGCTGACGTCAATCGTCACCTTCTGATTGTCGTTGGTGTACACATCTAGACCATTCAGTGTGTAGACCGAGCGGCTGGTCTGCAAACGGTCGACGGTTTCAAAGAACGGCACCTTGAAGTGCACGCCTGTCGAAAGCGGTGTACTTGTCATGGTCGTGCCGCCCATCCAGCGCGTTCCCGCCTGTTCACTGGGAGAAACAACAAACACGCTGTTGTAAAACAACACAATCAAAACAGCGATAGCGATCGCGCCGCCGACACCGAAGCGGCCGAAAAGGCTGCGCGGATCCTTCGAAGGCATATTGATCATGAATCATCTCCCATATGTTGTAACAAATGAGTGCGGCGCAATAGGACACCGCACTGCCAAGACAAGAACAAAAGGATTGGGGTAATTAAAATGATTTAATTACCGCTGACCCCATTTTGGCGTCAGCGCCAGCAGGCCAACAATCAAGCGTTTCATGAGTTCCCCCTATTTGCGTTGCCGTACTTTCTTCATGAGCACGCGCCGGCGTAAGCTTTGCGACGGCCTCGGCATCTCCATCGCCACGCGCCCTGCCTTCTGGGCTACGTGTCCTCTGGCAAGCTTGCCAGAGAGATCGGGCCCGGAATAGATGCCAAAGAGGAGCAGATTGAGGAGCCCAATTAGGCCCAAGCACGGGAAAGGAACGGGTTATTAGAGCGATTTGATGACCTACCCTTTTGCTGTTTTTGCGCGGGAGGTCATAGATGGAGTCCCATGTCACGCATAGTATTCACGACGTTGCTTTTGGCTGCTCTGTGCTGCGAAGCCGCTCATGCCAAAAAGCTGGATGTAATGACCCAACCTTTCGAGGTCGAGGTGGATCTGGATCCGACAGGGCACGTCACTGCCACCCGCCCTATGGTGAAACTGCCCGACGAGTTGAGGCAACTCGTCGCCAGCACCGTCATTACGTGGCAATTTCAACCTTTTCAAAAGAACGGCCAACCTGTCGCGGTTACGACATGGCTACGCACGCGATTTCATTACTTCAAACAACCAAGGCAAAGTCGCGTTTTTAAGGAATTGCTTTACGTCGGCAACGGCCCTTACATTGAAAGCCGTTCCATGCGCTTTCCACACGGTTTCCTGAGTCATGGCATAGACGCGATCTTCGTCATGCAGGCGACAGTAGAGCCGGACGGTAGCATCGACCATATCCGTAATATCCGCAGTGTCACATCGCTTGGAAAACCTGCCAGCGAGCAAGCGAACGACGTGGCCGCCGATATAGCCACATGGAAAGCACGTCCGGTAATTGCGGACGGCGCACCCATCGCCACACGCGTGACCATTTCCCGCGCCTTTGTAGTGGACGATGATTTTCTGATGCATTTTCGTGTGAATTTCTGGGACACCGAACCCTTCAAGCCCGCCAGCGACTCACCCGATCAAAGCTTTGCACCGATTCAAATGCCGGGAACGGAGCTGGCAACGCCCTCCGATGCGCTTGTTGTGAAAAATGCACGGCAAGCGCCGACAGAGTAGTAACAGCCAGCGCAACATTTGCGGTCAATACGATACAAAACCGGCACCGCCCTTTGACTTGCAAACACTCTGATCTCTGTTTTGGTCAAGCGTGTGCTAACGCATAATCAATAGCTGCACGCACCGCTGCGACTTGTGCCTGGATGCACTGCTCCGGCGTAGCACGTGGGCTGTCGGGATAAACCTCGGTGGTTGTCGTATAACGCGCACCGGTAATACTGGCGCATAAACCAAGTTCCTTCAGCGCGTATTCGATGACACCTGGCGCCACCACCGGCGAACCAATGATTTCACCACTAGCATCCGTCGGAGCGATATGCGTCACCGTCGATACCGCTGCCAGCACAGCCTGCTGGAAGGCCGGCTGCGGGTTGCCGGTGTCATCGACAAGATAAAAACCATCCGGGACTTCACCTGGTTCGAATACCTTGCCATCACGCGCGGCCAGGGCAGGACGAAATTCGGTTTCGTCGCTATCGGTCGTTTCGTGCAGGTCGATGTGCATCAGGAAACGACCACGTAACGGCGCAACCAGCCGCAGCAAAGCAGCCGACTCGCCGGATGGACTGTTGTCGTAAAACGAACGGTTGGGATCGATGGCATTCGGATTCCAACGCTGAATGCGTTCGTAGGCCCAAGGACTCACGCACGGAACGACCAGTATGTTTGCTCGCCCCGCGAGGTCAGCCATATGTTGTTCTGCAAAACGAAGTGCACCATGAACGCCACTTGTTTCGTAACCATGCACGCCGCCGGTGACTAGCACGACAGGAAGATCATCCCGCCAATTGCGGGTACGAATGGAAAAAAGCGGAAAGCTTCCCTGTGCGTATTCAAGTCGACCGTATTCCGACACGTCGAAACGGGAGCCAAGCTGATCGATTGCCTGGAGCACATCGGTCTCATAACTGCGCTGACGGACTTGCCGCGAGAGCCAGAGCACTCTCTCCGCGTTGCCCCATGGCTGCCCGGCATTGCCAATCGGATAGCCCACGTCTGTGTTGTCCATGCACTTTTCCCGTATTTCAACAATTCGCCACAAAGGTTATTGCGTTCCACCCCTCAAGAGCAAAGCAATCTTACATATCGCCTCAAAAGGAGCGGCCAGCGTTCGCTCTTCCTCAAGAAAATCCAACTGCGCCTGCTTCATGGTGGCGGGAATGACTCAACCCGTTGCCGCTTGTTGCAAGTTATCCATTTGGACCATAAAAAAAGCCCCCGCTCCGGTAGGCGGGGGCTTTTCTCTATCGTGCCCGCTTCAATGGGCAAGTGCCATTACAGGAAACGGCGGATATCCGAGAGGGCCGTGTCCAATTTACCGTTGATCTTCGACGGTGGCGCCCCCGCGCCCTTTACAGTGGAGTTTTCGGGACAGCCCATACATAGATCGGCGAAGCTTTGACAGGCTGTTTTGTCGCCTTGCGAACATTCCGTCCACCACGTGGCGCAGGTTGAACAAGGTGGAAATGCGAAGGCAGTGGTCGGACGAATGAGAGCAGTGATGCCAATAAGTGCTGCAGCGGCGTATGCCATAGAAACGAGTTTCATGGATATCCCCTTACGTTTGGTTGATCACCCCACCAGACGTAATATCCATTCACACATGAAACACTCGTGAAACCAAGACTGGGCGCCGGAGCATAGCCGTCAAACCTGGCTGAGTTGCCTTTTCTCATAAGGGGCTACCACTTCTGCTTCACCTTCTAACTCAACCGCCATTTCCCTTGTAGAACATAAAATCACCCTGACGCTGTTTCTTTGGCTCAACAACGATGGACGTCGCCAACTGCTTTGCCATGTCTTCCAACATGTCGTCGGGCGACGCGAAATGTGTCTTCGAATCCTCTTGATAGGTATAAGTCACCAACACTTGCCCGTCCTTGACACTAAGCACGCGTACTGACATCGCTACGCGATCCGAGTGAAGCGCCAAATGTCCGGTGCGGTAATAATCCTGGACCTCACCGTTGATGACATAGCGGTAGCCTTTCTTATTGGCGTAAGCAACCGCAGCATCGTCAGTGAGCGGCGCGCTGGCCGCGACAGGCCTTGGCAACGAGGCGACATGCAGGCCCGGCTTTTGCGAAAGAATGCGGATAAAGATCGAACCGGCCGCCGCACCGGAGCCGGCGCAATCCGCCTGATTCGGAATACCGCAATCCTGAAACATCACCACGGCTACCGTACTTCCATGAGGAACGCGATGTTTTACCGTGATATCCGGGTCGTCGGTAGCACATCCCACCAACAGCATCATCGTTGCCAACAGGGCGCATATACGCATGGTCATGACTGACTCTCTCCAAACCTTGAAAGTGCTATCGCTACTAAAGGATAAAGGATACCAAACTGCTTTTTTTCGCATCAAAAAGCAGCCGGACCCTCCTCAGTGAGACGATAGGCGTGCTAGAGAGAACCGCGTCAGATATAGCGCGCAAATTATTACGACGATTGCTGGATGACAGAAAGCCCTGCAACAAAAGGGGCGGAAGTAATTAAATCGCTTTAACTATTTCCGCCCGCTTTTTCTTCCTCTATTTTAGTTTTCTAAGGTTGTTTCAACGCGCTCACTGCCACCGGTTTTATTTCCAGCTTCGCAGGCATGGCACGCGTAAATGCCTTAATCGCTACTTTGCTCTTGAATACGGCAGTATCCAACGTGCAGGAGTCCAAGTGTGTCGCGTCGGTAACGCCCGCTGCAGTGCACGCGGCACGCGCTTGCGCATAGGCGGCCTTATCGAGATCGGCAGCCGTAATCAATTGAACGGGCGCGGCAAACGGAATCGCTTTATCGGCAAACAGCGATTCCTTCGGCTGAACAAGCCAGCTCTTGGCGTAGCGTTGGTAGAGATCGTCGCCGGATACAGGCTCCTTTAGCACTGTGCCATCTCGCATGGAGAGTGCAGAGCCAGTGGGGCTTGCCAAAATGCCGTGCGCGCTCGATCGCGATCTTCGCCCCAGACCCACCGTGATGTCCATCCAACCGTTATTGAGCTGCGCGCGCACCAAATCCCCGTTGCTACGCGTGAGGACATACAAGCTTCCCAATCGCAGCACCGCGACGCCACCGGACAGATTGATAACTTGATTGTTGGCGACGCTGGTCGTTTTGCCGTTGATCACCACACGCTGCGGACTGTCGTAGATGGCAATGTGATTGATGCCCATCTGCACGGCCACTGCCGTATTCATGCTCACGTTGGGATTGTTGAACACCTTCGCACCCGATTCCTGGCGCCCTTGCACGATGAAATCCGGGCCGGCGTCAGCGAGCACAAAATCACCGCTCGCATAGAAGCTGTAATAGAGCCCATCGAAGGTGGTGATGTGCGGATCGCCGACACTGGTCGAACAAGATGCCGGCGTGTTGGCGCTGCCCTGAATGAAAATGATCGACGGATACTGCTTCTTCGGCTCTATCGCTGGCGTGCTGATCAGATTGAGATTGTTGGTCTCACCCGTATAGCTGATGAAGTAGCAATCCGGTGCAACGTTGATACCCGTATCCACCTGCGTGCGCACGGTAATGCTGGTGGTGCCAGTAAAAACAGCCTGCCCCGCACCGCCGTCACCAAACACATTGAACTCGGCATCAAACCAATTGCTGGCCAGATCCGGAACGGCACCGATATCGGGCGCCGAGATCATGGACCCACCCCAATACACCGTAACGCCTGTACCCACCGTGCCAAAGACCTTCATGTCCTGCAAATCGGCAGAGGTCGCCTCCGAGGCAAACGTCTGAGCGGACGTCGGCGAGGTCTGCACGCAATAGCCGGAGTTTGGCTGCCATGCACCTGGGCACCCCGCCGTAAAAGGCGTGAAATCATCGTTCAGAAGCCAGTATTGGACGTAAGCAGCTTGTTCGCTGTTGTCGTAGACAAACTGAACCCAACCACGGCACTTCGGGCCAAGCGCTGCCGTGCACTGCTTGGTGTTGACGTACTCTGAATTGAGCTGCAGGCTGAAAAGATTCGGGCCATTGACGCCGCCGCTTCCCGCCCCCTCCGTCTGCACGCTCGTGGTCGAAACGGCGTCGAAAGAACCTTCCGCCATCGACATCGAGTTCGCCGGTTGAGCAACATAATCTGTGGTTCCGTTACCTATCGTATCGGTGTGCGCACCGGGGTGCGGCGGAAAGTAATGTTTCGGTGCAGGTTTGCAAGGAACCTCGTGCCACGTCGTGTCGGGATACGTGGCCTTGTAGCAGGCACCACTTTTGCGCGGGGTGTGCGCCATCTTCTCCCGCCACGCTTCACGCTGTGCTTGTTCCGCCGCCGTCTTTGCCGGCGCCAGTTTCGGCACCGTGTTAGCCGTCGTCGACACAGGCACCTTTGTCTCAAGCTGCGCAGGTTTGGCAGGCATGTCTTGCGCGAGCGCCAACCCCGAACACGCGACGCTTAGCGCCAGCGTCCAACCGAATGCATGAGTGTGTATTTTCAATTTCCGCATGTCCGTCTCCTCCATAGAACGCACAAACGAAAAAACGGAAGCGCAAGCGCTCCGGCCATCGTGCAAGTAATACGTGATGCTCTAAGAACTCTGAGCGCTGAAATCCCCATTCACCGGAACGGTAGCGCTCAACCCGTTCGGAGACTTGAGAAAAGCTGCGAATGCGATGACGTGTCATAGCCGCGATGTTGAAACGCGCGGGCGCTACAGCGTCGCCAACCAAAGGCTGCGCCGTGCAGGGTTAAGGCGATGTGGAAGACCGCTGCGTGGCAAAAACGGGGCCAATGCTAAAGGAGAACAAAGATCATTAAGTGCAATTAACCCTCTCTGTCCCTCTTTTTCCGCCATTCAAAAAGCGAGGATCGTCTCAAAACAACATTAGCCGCAATTATTGATCAGCCTGCTCTGACAGACGGTGGGATGGTGGCGTGCAAAGGTCGCCGGGCCGGGCGTTCTTGTGATACCCAACTATCGTGACTTATGGCCCAGATGCCGCTCGAACGATTGAAAACTTCACCTAGAAGCATTCACCGAATTCGGTCAGCAACGTTATATAGAGGAAAAAGGAGTCGCTGATTGTGCTCAATCATTACGATCTTCACATGAGTCGTGTAACCCCTCTCTGCTAATTTAAACCTATCGTCGACACCGACCATCCAAAGACCGCAGCAGTCGATTTGGGGTGGGAGTGGCGAATTCAGGCGTTACGGAAAGAGACGCCGCACATAACAAGGACGGCAAGTACATCGGCAGCCACCCCACCCCAAGCGCGCTGCTTTGACATCGATAGTCACATCCATCGCCGCGCGAACGGATGAGCGGTTTTGTGCGCCTGAATTCCCCCAACCCACGAGCACAAGCATGAACATCATTCAAAAATACGAAGTCAATCGCCAGCAGAAACACGGATTCCGCTTCGCATCCAAGTTCATGGCGATCATTGCCATGGGTGCAGTTGGCACCATGACACTCAGCGTTGCATATGCGCAGGAAACCGACTCCAGAATCGTCGGCAAGGCTCCCAGCGATGGCACCATCACCGTTCACAGCGATACCGGCATTACCCGTCATGGCACGGCCAACAGCAAAGGCCGCTACAGCCTTTCCCAGCTACGGCCGGGAACCTACGTTGTGTCGCTGGAAAAGGACGGCAAGACGCTTGCCAGCCAGCCGGGTGTTCCGCTCTTCGTGGGCAGGGCATCCGAAGTGGACTTTGCTTGCGACAACGATCAGTGCACGGCATCCATCGGTCACTGATCGCGCAAGCAGCGACATTGGAACAAAAAGGCCCGTCAACAGACGGGCCTTTTTTGTTTCGGTGGTGTGAGGTAAGGCGTTACTTGTTGTGCCGATATCCACCACCGATGCCGCATAGGAAACGACGCGCTACTCGCGAGAAAATCTCCGCACAAACAAACCGGATCCGATTCACGCAAGAACGGCCCGACGCTGGCTATACGTTGGCCTGAACCTGGCGAGGATACAACTGACAGTGTCTGCCTCCCGCCGGGACGGCCCGCTTGCAATACACGTCGACGACGGCAATCGCGCTTTGAGCGGCGTCGAACAGCAGCACTCGTTTTGCCACGCCTGGACCGGCCGAGTTGTCGATGGCGACGGCGACGAACGGCTGCGGAGCAATACCCAGCTTGCGTAGGGCTTCCGACCTCTCGGCCGCCCGCTCCGCCTGCACGTATTGTGTATGTGTGTTGCCGACAAGGGCCTCCAATCCGTAGCCCGTGTGCAAGTCGACAAAGTAGGTCTCGTATTGGCCTGGGGTTGCGGTGACGGTGAAATTCTCCAAGTTGGTGGCGCGGGTCTGGTCTTGGGCGGCGCTGATGCTGCCGGCGCACGCAAGACTGAGTGCGATGGTCGTGGCAATGATCAGGCGTTTCATAAAACACTCCACACGGACGCTTATGTCCGTGGAAAAACTATGGGCCGTGTAGAAGAAACAAAACGAGACAAAAGGCGAAATAAAACGATATCGGCTTCGTTAGGCGCGACTAGCGACCGTCAACCGCTTTGGCGCGCTTTGTTGTCAGTTCGCCTATTTCCCAGTAAAAGCCATAAGTATCGGTTGTCAGCCATTGTTCGCTTCATCTACAGGATGGAAACATGTGGCCTTTCAGCAAAGTAAAACGCCAAGCCGTTGATGAGAGAGCTGGACTAGCGACCAGCTTCTTGCTCGACTCGCTCGAGCGGAATTCGACCGCCGTCATCAATACGGCAGTAGGCCGGAACTGGCGCGAAACCCAATTTGACGCGTTCCCGGTCGTTGCGCGGGAGGTGCTCCTCTTCGAACTTCATTTAGCGAGCCGGCTAGCCATGAAGGCGCGAGAAAAAAGCGGTGACACGCAACTCATGGAAGCCATGGTTCATTTAATGGCCAAACGTGTGCCAGAAGTCATGCGTCCGCGCTTTCAGGATGAGTACGCTGTGCGTCAACTGTTCTATACGAAATTTGCTGCCTTCAAACCGGAAGATGACCAGTCCTACGAAGGCACCTTGTTTTGGGAATTTTCAAAACTGATTTTGAAAGTGACAGAGCAGAAGCCTGAAGCCAACAAGATGCAGGGACTCAACGTCATTTGCGACGACATGCTGCATCGAATCGATGAAGGATTCGAACAGTTAGGTATCTACGAGTGATCGATCTAGCGCCGCACTCGTTTCGCATTCCATCGCGGCAACTAATAACGATATCTGCCACCGTTACCGAACACGACTTTCTACACATAACCTTCACGCGCGTGCTGACGCGTCGGGTCGGAAGGTGACGAAATAATCAGGTCGTGCAACGAGGCGATCGATGGTTGCCGGCGACTTAAGTCGCTGTGCAACAACGCTCTTCGCTAATGAGCTTTGGGATGGCTCATTTCCTGCTTACGTTTCTGCCGCCTTATCGAGGCACATCACGCAGCGTCCATGTTGCAGCGGTATTTCCAACCGCTCATTTAAATGCACCACTCACACAGGGAGTTTGAGAGATGGCATCACCTACCGCATTGAATTCGCAAATTACCGACGCCGTTACCCAGTCGAATGTAAAAGTCATTGGCGAGGCGCCAGCCATGGCGCTGAGTTCGTTGTATCAAGCGCTTTCGCATGCCGCCGGCAGAGCGGGAGAAAATCTGGTTACGCAGCAGCAGAACGCAAACACTGTGTCGCAGGCGCTGGTTACGCGGTGCGTGCAATCCATTCTCGGTTCCACTGGTAAGTAAGGAGACGAACCCATGGCTTTTCCGACTGCCGTCAACGACCAGATTACCGATGCTGTTACTCAGTCCAATGTCAAAGTTATCGGTGAAGCGCCCGCCATGGCGCTGGGCTCGCTGTATCAATCCCTTGCACACGCTGCCGGCATTGCCGCAGAGAACCTCGTCACCCAACAGCAAAACGCCAACACCGTGTCGCTGGCAGTGGTGACAGCGTGCACCGAAGCGCTGCTCAGCAAGACATCCGCGGACGCGTAACGTCATGACTGACGAGACCACAGTCAACAGCCAGATCACTGACGCGGTCACGCAGGTCAACGCTTCGGTTGAAGGTTCATCCGAAGCCTTGGCGCGCGCAATGGCCAACCAGATCATGGCCCACGCCGTGTCGGTAGCCATACAAAACGCCGTGGCGCAGCAGCAACACCTCTATATGCTGCGCAACGCCGTGACGACCACCGCCGTCCGCGCGATTCTGAAATCAGACCCTGAGCAAGCCCTGCGCTTTGCCAACGAGGCGCTAAACGGCGACGACCTCGCCCAGACCATCGAGCAACTCAGCGCCTTGTTGAACAATAAATCCGCTGGTGAAACAAAACCTGGGACATGACGATGACAAGCGACGAAAAGGAAACACCGCCCCCGTCAGAAACAGAAGCCGCCGCTACGCCAACCACCGACGACGTGGCCGCGCAAATTCAACTTACCCATGACCAGCTAGTGGCCGCTCTTGCTGCTAGCGACCAGGCCGTTGAAGACGCCATGCGCACGGCCGAGGAAGCGGTAGCGATGGCGGTGCAAGGAGTGGCAAAAGCTGTGGAAATGGCGCAGCAAGCTACCAAGAAGCCAGCCGCTTAGCCCGATTTGCAACAGAGTGCTCGGCGATAAAAGAAACAGGATCAGAGTGCACTTACCTCTTGAAAGTGCACTCTGATCATTGCTTTTGGACGATTATTAGCAAAACTCAATACCAGGGCGGCGCCTGTGTACCGTTGAATAGTGCGCCAACGACCCACCAACCGGTGGGGTAACTCCAGCCGTTGTCGTTACCCCAGCTGCTCGGATTAATTCCGAATGGGCCGGGAATCTCCGGGGCATTTCCGGAAAATAGCGCATTAGACGCGCCCCCATACAGACCACCCGTGCCTATCATCATGTTGTCGATGTTGATGCTGTAAACGCCGGTGTTATTGACGCCTTGGCCAGCGATGATATATCCCGCCGAACCGAACTCAGCGACAGCAACTGGCCCATATACAGGCAGGAGCTGGATACCGGTTTGATTGCCGTTGGCATCGAAGGAGCGCGAAAAAAGTGTCCCCCATCCCTGTGGAGATTCACCTGATCCCACGGGTGCCGCCTGATAAGTCTGTATGCCTATGTTCGTACCCTGGTAGCCGCCACCGAGGGACGTAATGGTCCCCATATTCGGAAAGTATGGGCTCAGGTTGTAAGCGTTGAATCCCTGCCCGGTAGAGCCACCGGTCGTGTTGCCGACGCTATCCCAGATGTACAAGTCGTTGGCCGCGCTGGTCCACACAATGCTAAGCCGATTGGATGGTGTGTAGTAGCCGATGCTGATCGGGTAATAGCCACAGGCAATGTTGACGGTGTGATAGCCCGTGACTGTGGCGCCATTCATCGTCCAATAACCGAACTTGCAGTCAACAGGATCCAACCAGAGAAGATCGTCGTGACCGTCGCCGTCGACATCGCCTGCGCCAATAAGCTGCCATTGGCTGGGGTAATCCGAGGCGCCGATCCGGGTGGACGTGAATCCTCCATGTTGATTGTTGGTCCACAACCACAGATCGCGATTGGCGCTGGTGAAAACCAGATCGGCATAACCATCATTGTTGAAATCACCTACGGCACCCACGAAGTAATTGGGCGTAACGCTATAGGTGGCGAGCCCCGTCAGATTGACAACGCCACCGCCGGTGCCCACAGGCGCGCTGGCCGTCATGGTCCAATAACCCACCTGGCTTGACGACGGGTTGAACCACAACAGATCGGATGTGCCGTCGCCGTTGAAGTCTCCGGGCGCATGCATGCTTCCTGGAATAGGCGTCGTCACCTGCAAGGCAGGCAACGTCGCAAATGATACAAACGGGGAACTCGCACCGTAACTTGGCGTCAAGTCGGCAAACTGTTGAACGATCACGCTGCCCCAGCCACTCGCGTAATCCCAACCGGGACCGGCACTGCAGCACCCTCCAGGGCCGACATTGGAATCCGAACCGTAAAGCACGTCGTGAAAGGCATCGTTGTAACTGAACGCCGATGCCTGCGCCAATTTGTAGATGACCGGTGGCGCAAAACCCAGACTGTTACCGTCGGCCTGAAGTACGTGTGCCCACATGCCAACCGCAAGCGGCGCAGACAGGCTAGTACCGCCATATTGTTGATCCGGGGAGCCATCGATCGTGATCAAAGCGCCGCTAGCGGGATCGCCTTCGAAAGCGATATCGGGCACACCGCGATGAACTTGATCCGTGATACCCGCAACGCCTTGCTGCCATGCAGGTATCGGCTCGAAAAGGCTCGGGCTACCACCGGTGCCACCGTAGCCTTCAACAGTTTTGTTCCAGACCTCTTCGCTTTGCCAGGCGGTATTTGAAGTGGTGTAGAGGGACGTACCGCCAACCGCCGTTACATATTGAGAACTCGACGGCCAGCTTGGTTCCTCCGTGGCGTTGTTGCACTCGTCCGCCCCCCTGTCGCCATCTGCCACGAAGAACGTCTGGCCCTGCGCCACGGCTTGCTTGAACGTCGCATCCATGGAAACGGCAGTGCCATCCGACTGTGCCTGCGATTCGCACTCACCTAACGACACATCGATAGCCCGGAGCATATTGTCCGACACGACCTGAGCGAAGGCGATTTCAAGGTCCGACTCGTTCAGTGAGGCGGCGACGTAGAAGTAATACTGCTTTACGTTGGTGAAGGCGATGATGCTCTGGCTATCGAGGTCCCACTCATCGTCATCGCTATTCCCGCCAGTACTATTGCCAATACCGGTGTTGCCCAGGAGCGTAACGGTGACACCCGGGTCCACCACCTTGAGGTCACTCAGGACATTGGTCATCGCTCCCGCAGAAACTGAACCTACGGCCACGGTGGTGACGTTCGGCATGTTACCGACCCCATAAATCACCGGAAAATCCGAAGGTGGGTGCCCAATCTGTCCGCCGCTGGTTTGCGCCTGCACAGTCATCGTGTGCACCGCGGTCGGATCGTACCTGCGTGCCATGGCGTGAGCGATGTGCACGTTTTGTACGCCAAGTACCGCTTGCACGACGTCTTGCAAATTACTCGGTATTTGTATCGCACTGTTGTTGGCAAATGCGTCTCTGCCGTCATGCGTCTTGACGTGCATGAACGAGGTTTTGAATGCGGCCTGTGCGGTATCTGCGCGTCCGTCAGCCTCGATAAAAGCGTTATTGGGGGCAATTTTCACATTGCCGAAGCCGGCCTTGACCAAGTAGTCGGCGACCGCTTGCGCCTGGACCTTGGATGGGCCGTAAAGCATCCGGAATTGCGCAGACGTCAGTGGCCGGAATCCAGGTTTGGCGATGTAATCATCAAGCTGCTGCTCATTGCGCAGTTTCAGCGTCACAACAACATGCATAGGCTGTGACACGGCCAGCGGACCGAGCATCCGGTCGCCTTTGTGCAATGTCACCGCGGGATGCAGCGCATGCATCACTGTGTCAGCAGACGTCGCGACACCATGGGCCGCCGATTGCGCCAGCACACCCCATGACGTGCCCAACATGGCCAGACCCATCACCATCGTCAGTTTCTTTACGCATCGACTACTGAACATACGTCCCCCTGACTTGTCCATAGTGACCCTATCCCTCGATAAGCCCCTGGTGCAGCCTTTCTTTCGAACACATTCCCCGAGCCAAGAACCTCGCGTGTGATCAGGCTATTAATCACCCGCACCTCTAAAGCGTCCGCCGAGCAAGCCAGCCCGTTGCGCAAAGAAGTTCAGATTTGCCCCTGTCGCATCGCTTCTATGGCCGCAACGCACAACGCCACGCCCCAATACTAAAGATCCGGGCGTCCCGGCGTCCATTCAAAACCGTCACCCATAAAAAGCCCGTCTTCTGGCACAAAGAAGGGAACGGGAGTAGTTGTCGCGACTTAATTACCTCCATCCCTTTTTTGCTTTTTACAAAGTGCACCTTGACATCTTTTTGAAAGAGCACTCTGACCCGTGTTTTTGAACGCACTCATTGCCAGGGCGGTGCCACGGTACCGTTGGGCAACGCGCCTACGACCCACCATCCGCTGGTATAGCTCCAACTAGTGAAAAACGGATAAGACGTGTCCGGTGGAGGGGCCGGAGCGTTGCCGGATTCAAAGTCATTGACGTCCGGCAAACCTGCGGTGCTGATGACCATATCCTTCGGGTCGAAGTAATAAATACCCGTGTTATTGACGCCATTGCCTGCAATGACGTAACCCGCAGACCCGATGCTGGTGTTGACAAGACCCCCACCCCAGACAGACGTTAACTGGGTACCGGTTTGATTGCCGTTCGCATCGAATGTGCGCGATAGAAGCCATCCCTGACCGGAGTCGTAAGTGCCGTCGGTGCTGAGTTCGTCATACATCAACCCAATGCCCTGCCCTTCATAGCCACCACCGATGGCGAGCAGACGACTCCCGGCTGGCACGTACGAAGTCAGGTCGTACGCGTTGAAACCGTTGCCTGTGGTACCACCCGTGCCGCTGCCCGTGCTATCCCAGATATAAAGATCGTTCGCCGCACTCGTCCACACGATGCTTAAGCGATTCGTGGGCGTGTAATAGCCGATGCTGACGGGGTAATACCCGCATGCAACAGGTATGATTTTGTAGCCAATGCGTGTCACGCCCTGCATCGTCCAATAAGCGAATTCGCACGCCGACGGATTCAACCACAGCAAATCGTCATAACCATCGCCATTGATATCCCCTGCGCCAATCAGCTGCCAACCACTGGGATAGGTGGTGATATAGGTAGACGTCCAACCGCCGTGCTGATTGTTGGTCCACAAATACAAGTCGCGATTTGCGCTCGTGAAAACCAGGTCGGCATAACCATCGCCGTTGAAATCGCCAACGGCACCCACGAAGTAACCGTTTGTAACGGTGTAAGTGCGTGATCCAATCTGCGTTACACCACCGCCGAACTCGCCCGTCGTTACCGTGGCAGTCATGGTCCACAAATTGAGCTGACTGAGCGAAGGGTTGAACCACAGCAAATCCGATGTACCGTCGCCGTTAAAATCATCCGGCGTGTGCATGCTTCCAGGTATAGGTGTCGTGACCTGCAACGCAGGCAGCGTGCCAAACGAGACAATCGGGGCATCGCCGGCCATCGCCGAATATGCAAGGGTGAGGAGAACCATTGCGAACGATATCTTTCGCAATGCGTGAAAGATGACCGTTAAAAAACGCCCAGCGTGCATGACCTTCCCCTAAGCGTAGCGACGATGTTGATCGGCTTCCATTACACGTCTACGGCTGCATATCCGGCGGTAGCGAGAGTGATGCCGCGATTCCATAGGCCGGCGCACCCACGAGATACCAACCCGCTGGGAACGTCCACGAGTTGAACGAATAGAAAAATGGGGCCTGGGTGGAAACCAAACCTTCGGTACTTATCGTATCGCTGCTTTGATCAAGACCGTAAAAACCAGTGGTACCTGAATTGTTATTTTGAATCAGATACGCGCCCACCCCAGGCTGACCGTTAACGCCGCCATCGCAAAAGGAATCTTTAACGACATCCGTCTGATTGCCGTTGACGTCGAAAATCCGCGAGTACTGAGCGCACGCGTATTGCGGTTGCGGGCCACCGTACGACTCGATGAACATGTCGGCCCCGGCGGTGCCACCGCCCATCGCCCATGTGCCTGTCAGCGTGAGGTTGTAACTGACGTACGGAGTCAAGTTGTAAGACTTAAATCCGCTGGCAGTGCTATCCCAGATGTACAGATCGTTGGCTGGACTTGTCCACAAAATGCTAAGCCGGTTGGACGGCGAGTAATAGCCGACACTCACTGGGTAATAACCGCATGCAACGTTGATCGTGTGCGTGCTCGTTACTGTGGCGCCATTCATCGTCCAGTAACCGAACTTGCACTCGGATGGGTCGAGCCAAAGCAGGTCATCATGACCATCGCCATCGACATCGCCCGCACCAATAAGCTGCCATTGGCTGGGGTAGGCGGCGTTACCGATTTTTGTCGACGTCCATCCGCCGTGTTGATTGTTGGTCCATAGCCATAGGTCGTGATTGGGGCTGGTGAAAACCAGATCGGCATAACCATCGCCGTTGAAATCGCCCACAGCACCAACGAAGTAGCCAGTCGTGACGTTAAATGTAGAGACGCCCGTCCGGGTGACCGTGCTGCCACCTACGTTGGCCGCCACGTTAGCGTTCATCGTCCAATAGCCCACCTGACTAAGCGTAGGGTTGAACCACAGCAAATCCGATGTGCCGTCACCGTTGAAGTCGTCGGGAATATGCGAGCTACCAGGAATAGGCGTCGTGGGCTGCAGGACTGGTAGCGTATTGAACGACACGACCGGCGACGAAGACAAAACCGGGCCGCTTTGGCCTCGCACTTCAGTTGCCGCAAGCGAACCCATCAGGCACAACACGAGAGCACTACCCACGTAGTGGCTAAAACGCATAATTTCCCCCTGTTTAGATCTTCCCTGCCGGCCGTTGGAGCCCAGCCCCGATCAGGTCGACTCTTCCATGGTGACTTTATCCGCGCTGAAAGCCAAGACCGCACGCAAGTCGTTCTCAATAGTACAGAAATTGTATGCAATGGAAGGTACATGCTGGAAACAGGTCTCCGCACGCCTGGCGAAAAACGCGACCTGACCGTTCGCGTCCCGCACGACCGCAGTGCTGATCAACTTGTGCCGATGGGTGGCTTTAGGAGTGTGCGCAATGGTTTCGCTGTCGGGCGCGCATCGGCCCCAGAGGGCCTGACCGCTTTTCCTAAATCAGAACCGTGGTCAGAGCGATGCACTTCGCCATAGTTAAACATGATTCGATCAAAACACGTGACGACCAAAGAGAATCGAAAAGAGGTCGGGGTGTATTTCTTCAAAACGACAGCCTGCCCCTTTTTTTAGCATCCCGCTTTTTAATCGCCATCTTCCAGGCGAGACTTATTTCCACGGCGGTGCAACTGTGCCATTAAAGAGCGCACCGACCACCCACCACCCTGTGGGATAACCCCAGCTGTCGCCCAAATATTGTGGCAATTGGGGCGCGTTTCCGGATGTATAAGGGTAGGTAGTAAGCAATCCGCCTGTGCTTATGGTCATGCCATCTGGATCAATGTTGTAAACGCCGGTGTTATTGAATGGGGTGCCAGAGACATTGCCAACGATCACATATCCGGCTGCTCCCAAATAGGTCGGAACTTGGTTGAAGGTCCATAGTGAGGTCCATTGGACACTGGTTTGGTTGTCGTTAGTGTCGAAGGAGCGCGCAAGTATTGCCCCTTGATCGTTGTCATACGTTCCATCGGAGCTGAGCGTATATAGCTGCACGCCCATGTTCTGCCCCTCATAACCGCCGCCGATGGATACGATGTGGCTGTTCGCAGGCAAATAGGAAGTCAGGTTGTACGCGTTGAAGCCGTTGCCCATGCTGCCACCGGTGTTGCTGCCTGTGCTGTCCCAGATGTAGAGATCGTTCGCGGCGCTCGTCCACACAATACTGAGCCGATTCGATGGCGTGTAATACCCAATACTGATCGGGTAATAGCCACACGCGACGTTCATCGTGTAGTAACCGGTGACGGTGGCACCGTTCATCGTCCAGTACCCGAATTTGCATTCGGATGGATCCAGCCAAATCAGATCATCGTGACCGTCGCCATTGATATCGCCCGCACCGATAAGCTGCCATTGAATGGGATAACTTGAATTGTTGATGCGCGTGGACGTCCATCCGCCATGTTGATTGTTGGTCCACAGCCATAGGTCGCGATTGGCGCTCGTGAAAACCAGATCGGCGTAACCATCACCATTAAAGTCGCCCACGGCGCCGACGAAGTAGCCCGGGGTAACGTTGTACGTTTCCAATGAATCGCGTGTGACGCCGCCGCCCATCCAGTCGCTCGACAGCCAGTAACTCATATTCCAAATGCCAATCTGACTGGTCCAAGGATTGAACCACAGAACGTCGGATGTTCCATTCCCATCGAAATCCCCCGGTGTATGTGTGCTTCCCGGATTGGGCGTCGTTACCTGCAGCGCAGGCAATGTCTCGAACGATACGAGTGGAGAACTCGAACTGTAATCAAGAGTGGAAACGAGGCTCGAAAACTGGTTGACGATCACGCTGCCCCAGCCACTGACATAGTCCCAGCCAGCACCCGCGTTGTAGCCTAAGTAGCCGTTGTCCCCAACGAGAATGTCGTGGAAGCCGGTGCCATAGGTGGCCTCCGACATCTGCGCAACCTTGTAGATCACCGGAGAGGCAAAACCCAGGCTGCTGCCGTTGGCTTGCAAAACGTGCGCCCACATACCCACCGCCAGTGGCGCGGATAGGCTGGTGCCACCGACCAACTGATTACTCTGCCCATCAATGGTTATCAGGGCTCCACTGCTGGGGCTTGCATCAAACGCGATATCCGGCACACCGCGATAGGTCTGGTTGACGATGCCAGGAACGCCACGCTGCCAGCTCGGAATGGCTTCATAGGCGCTCACCCCGCCGCCGCCGGCGCCGTCAGCGTCTTGCGAACCGTCCCAGTCAGTTTCATCTTGCCAAGTGGTGTTAGGACCGGTGTAAAGGTCGGTGCCACCGACCGATGTTACGTATTGGGAAGTTGTCGGCCACGCCATCGTGGGCATACCGGAACCATCTTCACATTCATTGGCACCCGCATCGCCAGCCGAGACAAAGAAGGTTTGCCCTTGCGCAACACCCTGCTCAAACGTCGTGTCGTTGGCAGCCGCCGTACCATCCATCTGAGCGTCAGATTCGCACTCGCCTAGCGAGACATCGATGGCTTTTAGCAAATTATCCGATACGACCTGAGCATAGGCAGCTTCGATCTCCGGGTTGTACATCGACGCCGCAACGTAAAAATAATATTGCTTGACGCCGGTGAAGGCGATGATGTTCTGGCTGTCCAGATCCCATTCGACGTCGTTGCTATTGCTACCACTTCCACTGCCAACACTGGTATCTCCCCTCAGCATGACTGAGACACCGGGATCCACCGTAGCAAGATCGCTCAGAACATTGGTCATCGGGCCGGCCGAGATTGAGCCCACCGGCACGGACGTTACGTTCGGCATCCCGCTGGCGCCATAAATCACGGGGAAGTCGGAGGGTTGATGCCCAACCTCGGCGCTCGTTGCCCCGGCTTGCACCGTCATGGCATGCGCGGCAGCCGGATTGTAATAGCGTGCCATGACGTGAAAACTGTGTACGTTTTGTACGCCCAGTACCGCACGCACGACACCTTGCAAATTAGCCGGCACTTGCACCGCACTGCTATTGGCGAAGGCGTCGTGTCCGTCACGCGTTTTGACATGCACGAACGACGTGTTAAACGCGGCTTGTGCCGTATCGGCGCGACCATCGGCTTCCACGTACGCGTTACCGCTGCCGACCTTTACGTTGGCGAAGCCGGCGGTGGTCAAGTAATCGGCGACGGCTTGAGCCTGTTGCCTGGTAGGTGCGTACAGCATCCGGAACTGGACAGACGTCAGTGGTCTGAAGCCGGGTTTGGCAATGTATTGTTCGAGCTGTTGCTCGTTGCGCAACTTCAAAGAGACGACCACGTGCATGGGCTGCAATGCATCTAGCGGACCGACGAGCTTTTCGCCGTTATGCAGGGTGACGGCTGGATGCAAGGCCACCATTGCGGCACTACGCGTGATAGTGACATCGCCTTGCGAAGGCTGTGCCGCAACGCTTGTCGAACCAGCTAATGCAGCCAATGCTATAGCTGTTAAGAGCTTTTTGCCGAAGTGATAGCTCGTTACAAACCCTTTCATGTTGCCCCCGTTGAATAAGCATCCATATTTATTACGTCGTCCAGCGCAAACGGTCAGTACTTGCAGGGCGCATAGCTTTAATCGCTCGTGAGAGCGAGTGGCGGTTGTGACGAATTCCCCTGTACGCGCCAAGTTTCACGCAATTCGGCCCACGCCTCCAGTATCGAGCGCCCGTCCTCCCGTCGACCACACGGGCATCGAAAGAAATTGCGGCCACTAAAGAGGTCCAAAGCCGGGAAAGCCGGCCGACAGCGGAGAAAAACGAGGTGGCGATTACTCTTGCGCAAAAAGGCTCTGGCCCTTTTCGAGAGCTTTTAGAAAAGCCAAGATCCAGTTCAAATATCCTATCCGCGTAGATTTCAGCAATAACGGTATCTGGTACCGTTATTCATCCTTTGATTTCACCGTCTATGTCGACCAGCTCTACGGCACCTTCGCGTTTGTGCCGTTCGATGCAGCGACGATGGAAGTGATTCACCAAGGGACGGTGACACGTAGCGGTAAGCCCGTTGCCGGTCAGCTTGTAACGCTCCAATACAGCGGCCACACGTATCGCACCTATACATCGGCTCGTGGCAACTACCGCTTCACCTGCTCGAAGAGTCAATCAATCAAGAGCAAACTGAAAGGAACACTCATCGTTGGCAAACACAAGCAGACGGTCTCAATCGAAACAAATAGCACCAGCGCTATTCGGCTTTAGTAGCAATAAAGGGGCTGGAGGTAGTTAGCGCAACTTAATTACCTCCATCCCCTTTTGCTTGGTCGAATGCCGTTTTGCTTGACTCCATAGTAACTTTGCCGGCGCAGTTCGTTCGCAATGAATAGCCAAGAGTTAAGGAACCCCGATCACCCTTGGTCAATGTGTAAGTACCGTAAGGAGCATCCGGCGGCATTACTTCCCTGACATCCATCACTTCAGGTCCTTTTGGAAAGTGATTGCGAAGGATCCATCCAGCTGAGCGAAGATCGTTTAGAGCCGTATCGCTAGAGATACATGCAGCGCGATTCAACGAATGAGAAAGATCCACTGTAATAAAGGAAGACTGTTGCTCGTGATGTGTGGCTTGAGCGTCCTGGATATCTGGATTTAGCGTCGCAAAATTTTCGATGCTGTAGTAACTAAATCGCCCCTTGCCGCCGTGGTATAGCGGCCTTTTTCCAAAGGCACTTTCGAAATCTCGTACAGTTACTGTGCCGTTAGCTTGAAGGGCGAGCTTAAGAAAGCCTCGCCATATTTCTTTCTCAGCGTGCAGTTGAGCGATATCTAAAGTATCCGAACTACCAGCTGCTGCGTCTCGCTTAACCTGTATTGCGTCCTGTGCGTCCACGCAGATAGTTACCGACGCAACAATGATAAAGGTGAGAAATAAAATCTTCAGATATGTATTTGATGTTTCCACTTTCGCATCCCTTCTCATCCAGCCAAGTTGTATTCATAAATTTTCTCCGTGAAAATTCTGAATAGCCGAATCTGGTTCACTTGCGAGCAAAGCACCACGCCGTAAGTGAACCTGATCCCGTTAATGAAGAATCTATCCACATGTCGAAGCATTGGTCCATAGGAAATGGGTTCCATCCCCTTTGTTCGCCATTGTCGGGAAAGTACACCCAGCCCCGTTTCGGTAGTTTGTAGCTCGTGCTAATCGCTTTTACGATTGAAAGCAACAAAAGGGACGGAGGTAGTTAACGCACTTTATTACCTCCGCCCGCTTTAGCGTATAAAGCGCACTCTGATCCCTGCACTTCGAGAGGAGAAGGCAATGGTTTCACAGACCGGCAAAGCACGACGCATCATCACCTGGACACTAAGAATTCTGCTGGGCGTAGCCTTCCTCGGCATCGGCATTGAAAAGATCACCGGGACGATGGGTACCATCCCCTTCTTCGACGCCATCGGCTGGGGGCAATGGTTCCGTTATGTAAGTGGCGTCTTCGATATGGCCGGCGCACTGCTCATCTTGTGGCCACGCTGGACTTCCGTGGGTGCGCTCATCATTACCTGCACCGTCGGTCTTGGCACTTACCTTTGCTACACCAAGGATCTTTTCAATCCAGCGTTCCCGCTGATCATGACTTTGCTGGCCGCAACGCTGGCGTGGCTCGCCTGGAAACCGAAGCCATCTTGAGGATTCAATTATTGAAAAGGGGGCGGCGCACGGTTTTCGGAAACGTGCGCCGCCCCTTTCTTGCATTTTTATGGCTTGTTCAACGTCAGTCTTTTGCTTTCCATCCAAAGTTGCGCCGGCGCAGATGGATCATCTTGATCGTGGACGACAACTAGTTGATGACCATCGTCCGGCTCGACGGTTAGAATTTTTACCGACTCCCCTTTTTCAAGCATGCCGCAATGGGCACCGCCTTTTGTATATTCAAGGAGCGCCGGCATACCGCCGCCTTGTATCATTTCTTGCGCTTCACGCCATTCGCCTTCTGAAAAGCAGGCCAACCCCCCATCCTTCAGATAAACGGTTTGCCCTTCTCTAAGCGTCTCGCCATCCGCCGATAATGCTGTAGGTCCGCGATGACATGCGCCCAAGCTCAATGCAGCAATCGACGCTATCCATATCAGCTGCCATGCCTTCATGAAGTCACCTACATTCAGTTGTAAAAAGTTTGAATACGAAAAAAGAATCGGATAAAGAGGACGGAGGTGGTCAACGTAACCTAATTGCCTCCACCCCTTTTTGGCTCTCGTTTTTATTTCCCCGTTAGCTCGTCTTCGCTTCGCACCGACGCTTCCGCCAACACCGCTTCGTAAAGGTCAAAACGGCCTTTCGCTCGGACGCCCCACCAGGAAAGGGCATAGGTCATAAGCAGCGCTGTTAGAAGAACAACGCCAAGCCAATGAACATGGTCGAGCATCCCCTTCCAATCTCCGAAGGACCAATCTTTGAACTGCAGGTACATCGCTACCAGCACGGGCAGAATGCCCAACTTATCGATGCCGCCACTAATCAGGCCATGTCGGTAAACAAAAATGGATTTTCGGTCGCGGATATAGCGCAAATGAGTGGCGATAACTGGGAGTGGATATTGGCGGACGGCATCCACAATAGTGCTGTATTGCCGTAAGTGTTCATCCAGCTCTCGCGCAGAGGTTTTGTATTGATGCCGATAACCAAGCCATGCCTGCCTAACGTTGCTCACGAGAAACGCAGCCACAAAAAGCCATTCCAGCACGAGACCAACTTGCATTAGGCGTAGACCAAGCTGATCGCGAAATAACAAGCCGCAAAGTGCCCCTAATGCACCGCAGAGAATCGCGCCAAGAATGGCGTATCGATCTAGCTTGGTTGTTAGGGGCTCATTGTCACCTTGCCCGTGTTCAGCGATGCACGCCTCCAGCCATGCAAAGCTAAATGGTGCGGGCAGCTTGAGCGCACCCTCGCCCAACTGTTCTGCATCTACTGTCGTAGCAGACGCCGCACGCGACGCTCCTTCCATGGCCGCCCCCTGTATTCGGCCGATGTGATAGGTAAATCGTGAGGCTCAGGAAGGCAAGCGTCAAGGCGGATCACTTCTTCTCTCGAGAGAGCAAAAGATGAGGAGGCAGTTAATAAGCAAAAAAAGGGGACGGAGATAGTTAACGCAACTTAATTACCTCCGCCCCCTTTTGCGCCTGTTTTCTATTCGTAGAGCGTCTCAATATTGGCAACCCTACCGCCATGAATCGTGATTAGGATCGTCTTACCGTCCTGGGCGTATTGCCACTGCTCCACCGACACCAACTGATTGTCCGGCACCCCTCCAACATGCGCGTGACTCAGGGCACGCACCGTGGGTTGTCCCAACAGCTGCTGCACGCGCACCGCGCTGTCGCCAAGTGTTAATACCTTGCTGCCAACACGAAGAGATGTCTCAGCGTGGACGGCAGCGCAAAAGAGCAACAGCGAAAGAGCCAAACTCCAATAGCGAGACATAAGTACTCCATTCATTTCGATCAATCGTTCAAACGTTGCAGTTACAACCGTGCCGCTCAGATGATGAGATAAAGGAGACGGAGGCAGTTAATGCAACTCAACTAACTCCGTCCCTTTTTTAAAAAACTCACTCTGATCTGTGCTTTGGGCGCCTATTTCAAGATGCCTACTGATCCAGCCGCACCCATTTCTTGTTTACCAAGACACAAATGCCGCTGTCAGGACAAGGAGCCAGTTTGCCGGCCACCTCCGCAGCATTGATTTGTTCCACCCACTGGACCCGCCGCAGATCCCGATGTGCGTGCCATACGACATAGACGGCTACAGCAATCACCGCCAAGGAACCGACGGCTGCTGCAATGAATGCCTTCCACGCGTTTGCGGTGTGCATAATGCTCAGCGTGCGGATGCGCTGGTCGAGCTGATTCGTCGAATGCTCGACCTTTCCCGCGCAAGCCATAAGACGCTGTTCGATGTCGTTAGTGGCTGCGCCAGCACCGGCAACAATGGCGCCAGTCGCCGTTTGCTGAAGGCGCTCGATTGCCTGCTTGCCTGCATTTTCCGCGCTGAGCGCCAGGCTCTGCGCTGTTTGGTTCATGCGCTGCGTGGCCTGATGCGATTCCATCACCACGCGATCGCTGAGTTCTTTCAGATTGCTGGCAAACATCCCAACCTTCACCGCCAGCGCTTCGACATCCTGCTGTCCCATATTCCCTCCCTTATCTGGATCGACCGGCCTGCTGTTGCGTGTGATGAACCTGGGCTTGAGCGTGTTGTTCCGCCAGCGCCTGGGCGTGTGCCTGTTGCCGATTGAGTTCCGCGCCTTGCGCCAGCGAGGCTTGCCCTGCGGGCGAGTTCTCATAGGCTCTGCCAACTGCGCAAAGGGCATCCATGTCTTTATTGGCGGCGGCCTGACATATGGCCTCGAACATGTCGTGAACTGAGCTGTGCTTGGTGATGCTTTGTGCGAGGTTTGTCTCGGCCATGGCGTCCTGAAGCGTCGACGCATGTATAGATGATGCGAAATTCGGCTCTTTCGCGCGCCCGGCATCACGACCTTCTAACGCCGGAGCGAAGGCAGGAACAACACCTAATAACGCACGTTGTCCATCAATGGCTCGCAATGTGTGGTCACCGGCCACGCCATCGCTCCGTAAGCCGTGGTCACGTTGGAAAGCTTCGACTGCCCCACGAGTGCTGGCGCCAAATTTGTTATCCGTCTTGAGGGGATTCCCCTGCAAATCGGTATAGCCGAGATCGCGTAAGTGAGTTTGCAATTCGCCAACTGACGGATTGTCGTCACCCTCGCGTAAGACGTGACTCGTGGCCCCCCGTTGATGTTGGATGTGCCCCTTAGCGATAGGCCCAAACTGACCCGGACCCATGCTTAAGGTTGCCTGCCACGCACCTTCTGCAGACAATCCCTTATCGATACCGGCTTTGTATTCGAGCTTCATCTCGTCAATGGCATCAGCAACCTGCGCGGCCGTGATGCTCATTCTATTTCCCATTCTTTCGTACTTTGCGTACGCGTGTCCGGGAGTATCGGGGTCCTCTACGCTAGCCCATTCTTTAGAGGCAGCCTTTTGAGCGTCGTGCAACGTAGCACCTGAGACTCCGGTAACGTATTCATAAATTTCAGGGCGCTTTTCGCGAATCAACCCTTCCCCAAACAGCCGATCCTGCATTTCAGGTGTGAACTTCTCGGAAGTATCAATATTCAACTTACTGACCGCTTCATCTAAAGTTCCTGGAATAAGCTGATACCTTCCAACGGCAAAAAGCACATCAGGGTCGGACTTTGAAAGCGATTGTCTTCTTTGAATTTCCGCAATAGTTGTCCGTGCGAAATCCACTTCTTGATTTGCAGGAATTATTTTATTCCCTTGGGTGCCACGATTGTACGAATTGTAGCCACCTTCCCCGCTAGCTATTAACTCACCAAAAGGATTGCTCATGAGCTCCCTCTCCTAAGGATTTTTCTCCATTACTTGATGGAAATGTGCCAAGTGTCCACGTAGAAGCCATATTTGTGTTGCGCGTCGTAAATGCTCTCAATGTCGCCAGATGTGTTTACGTCAATGGTCATGCGATCTTTGATGAAGCTCATCAAGCAACTGCCACTGCCCGTCGATTCACATATAACGGCTTCTGGCAATTTCGTACTCAATGCACAGATTTTCGCGTCTGCAGAATTTGGATTCTCGGCGCATATATCCTCGTATCTAGATCCAAGCATGCTATCGAGAAAGCCTGGCGAATCCCCGGCAGGGCTCCACCCCTCTGCCAGAAGCTGCGCCCTGAAGGCCATATAGCTCATTCCTTCTTGGTACTCAGGACCAAGCTCTTTTGCACGCAACACCGAATGCGAAAGCCTCTCGGGTTTTAAAGAACCCGATGACGCTGCTGGAGCAACTGTGGCCGTCGCGGACGGCGTAACCTGCCCAACACCAGACGCTGACGTCGCTGACTCGCACGCACATCCCAAGAAAGAGAGCACTAACAGGCTGACGACCTGTGAGCCCTTCATGTGTTGACTCCGGCAGTTAAGACACCCTTCTCTTCCAGATCAGACATAGTTTTGTTCCTCCTTGATATAATTCGGTGAATGCGACGAACGAAGCATTTCTTGCATTAAAGTTCGCGACAACGCATCGCTACCAATCTCTGCGTCGGCCTGCTCCGGTAAAAATCAAATGTCGTGGACCCAAGTGATGACGCACTAGCGGTAGACACGTCCTCGTCGTCTATTGAGGCTTCTACGTACACAAAACCGGCAGCAAGGCCTACTTCATAGAATTCGTTTTTCCCTGTGTTTTCAGAAGTGCCGTATCCATCCAGCATGCAATGGTCGGCGATTAGCTTGATCGTGTCTTCGGGCAGCAGCTGTTGCCGAATGATCTGCTGATAGTTCTCGCTTGGATAGAACTTCACCAGCGAAATGGAATGGACCTGATTGGCGTCACCGCTCAATATCACTCCTACATTGCCCTCATTACCTTTCACCAGACCAAAATCAATACCGACTTTTCCATTTGGCATGTCAACAACGCCGAATCCAGCAAGAAGAAGCTTTCCTCGTCGGTGATAGAAGCTCTCCATCTGGCGAACTTCGGCACTTTTTACAGGTGCCTTGTCGCTCCATTGCACACCCGGAACATCCGCGAAAGACGACCATGCCGCCCCTTCCTTTGTGATAAGTAAGCTCAACATGGCTTCCAAGGGGCCCGGCTTACACTTTTCCTGCAGAGCGCCAGTCTTTGCGCCACACGAGTCAGCTTTCGCGACCAACGATGCTGGCGGAGCAGCATCTTCGCCACGGGTCGTCGTCGATGCGAACAATGCAAATAAGCTGGTGAAAATGAGACGTTTCATGTCACATCCTTGTCTACGCGTATTTTTAAAGGAACGGATAAAGTGAAAGTGGTTAGTTAATGAAACTCAATTTCCTCCGCCCCGTTCTTACCAATTTTTTCTTCTACTGACACGATCGTCATCCGATCGCCAATCAATCTCTCCGTTTTGACACTGATCTTGTCCGAACCTTCCGAAGTACTCTCCGTAACTCGTTCGACCAATTTCGGCTCATCAGATTCAACCTGATACGTTTCAAAAATATGAGTGCAGCATCCATCCTTAGCGATCGTCTTAAGCTTTCCGTTTTCGATGGTAAAGAGCCCGGCGCTGCCAACTGTCAGATCGGAATACGCCTGGCTGTGGACGTATTTGTGTTCGGCGGCATTGAATAAATACACATCAAACGAGGGTCCACCGTATCCGCCATCCCGGCCCGTCCACACAACCAGGTCATCATTCCCATCACCGTTAACATCACTTAGTAAAAAACTATAAGTGCCACGCACTCCACCATCCGTTAACGGGCCGGCATACAACGTGTACTTGTTGCTTATGAATACGGCACTTGGCCTAATCACCTGATTGACGTTTGCAGATGAGTTAATGATGGTCAGCTGCACTCGGCCGTTGCAGACGGCTATCTCGTCGGTAAAGCTGCTGCAGCCATTTGCTTTCATATGTAGCGTCGCACCGTTTGCGGCGACAACTAGCTCATTTTCTGCAAGCGAGGCGCTCGCGCTAATTGGCGCCCCGGGTACTGCGGCCGCACACGCATGAACCGGGAGTAATGAAGTCATCGAAATGATCGCCGCGTATTTCATCTGCGGTTGTTTCGTTACCCTTGACTTCATTTGACGATCCAAAACCCCTGGAAAATGGCTCATCGATTGATCTTCACAGAGCAGAGTAAATTTCCTTTGCTGTCGACATGTGCCCCTTCGCATACGATGTCTTCGTCCTCGTACGCACCTAGATTCAGTTTTTTGCTCAGTTCATCAAAAGATCGATTATTTGGGGCTATCGATTGCGCAGGTGGAACGTTAGAAACCTTGATAGTGGCCGGATCACTTTGAGTCAGGAGATGTCCGCTGGCATCGTAAAGGTGATGCCATTCACACACATCGCACCCGTAGGTAAAACGTCGTACATCACATGAAAATATTCAGCGTTATCATTTTTTGACCTGACGCAGGCGATGCTTGTTGGCGAAGTGTCTTTGAGACCCTTAGGGTTGGGTAGCTTTCTGATCGAACCCTTCGATTTATAGACCAGTGATGGATGTAGGCAGTCTGCTATTCCATCGCCAACGGCCGTACATCGCAGACTCATCTCCGCCTCGCCGCATTTCTTCGAAACAACAGTTACCCCTAGATTGCTGCTGTTCGCAAAGCAGCTCAACGGTGCAGCGATTAGCAGCACGCTGATCAATAACTTTTTCATGTCGCCTCACCGCATGTATCGCTGAAGCGATCATTCAATGCGCGCAAAAGCGCGCGAACAATAGCCCGAGTCCTCTTTTCCCTGTCGGCATACGACTGGCGTGCGACAAAGCTCCGATATCGGAGCGCATCGCCGATCATTGCTAATCAGACAAAGCGATGCGTGGAACGGTGTTGTCCGTATTTGCTGATCAGCGCGCGCTGACAGACGTTGGGAGGGTGGCGTGCGAAGGTCGCCGGGTCGGGCGTGGCGTTCTCAGATACCGAATCGCCCGACGCTAAGTGAAGTAGCGCGGACCGCATGGGATTCGAGCCCATACGATCCGCTAACCACAACTAACTTCGAGGAGTTAATCATGGCTAAGCCCGATGATACGGCACTCGTTTGCCTTCGTCCCGGCCTCAGAGCGCGCACAGCGTATTCCTTCACCATCGTTTACCCGAAACGATGTCGGGCAATCAGGGCAAACGACTAGACGGGTGGTCCTTTCCCGATAGTTCTTGCAGGATTTTTCCTGCAGCCCTTCACGCCGTATGCAATGTACGGCGTGATCTAAGCGTGCACATGCACAGGGTCGCGGTTTGCGACCGATCTCATCGCACAAAGGAACAACGATGAAAGAGAAAGCCCCGGGAGCCTGGCTCACCCTCAACGCCAGTTACTACCCTGCCCCCATCGGCAACCCGCTTGCCCTGCTGGACGACGCCTACATATTGTTAGAAAGCGCCCATGGCATCGTCCATCTCATGCGGGATGCATTACAACTCTCGCCCTGCATCGACACGCGCGCCATGACGCTAGCGTTGAGAGGCGTCGAAACACTTATGGAGATGAGTGCGGGTTCTACTGAAGCGGCGCATGTGCGCTTCGAGGAGATCGGGGACGGTTGGGTGGCCAGCCGCTAAAGCAAACGGGACGGGTTGAACGAGGAAAACTCAATATGACTTCGCTTTTGGAAATCCAATTTAAGGCATTTGATCGATGACAGAGAAGTTTAAAATCAAGTCAGCTCTCACACTGGTCGCAGTGCTGGCGAATTCCTATGCCGTGGGCCTGCCCGTCTTCCGTATACAGGATGGTGCTCAGAACAACCCGTACAGCAAAAGCCGTAGCGCTCAAACGGAAACTCAGAAATATAGAGAGTCCTACTACGACTGCGTTGCCGCGAGCGGTGGAGTCACCGCGAATATTCTGGACTGCAGTAGCGATGAAGCTTCGTTTCAAGACTCACGGCGAAATGCGGCCTATAAAAAGCTTCAAACACAGCTTTCATCAGACGACCAGTTGAAGCTGCACGACGAGGAAAGGGCTTGGATATCCGCTCGCGATAAGGATTGCAACGCGCTGATTGCGGGCGGCGGGACAGCGGATTCAATCAATCAAGAAGAATGCGTGTTGAGCCACACCGCGGATCGGGCAAACGAGCTTCAGCTTAGATTGAATGCATTGGCGCGTCAGTAAACGGTTCATAGAGGTACGTGGCACCGTCATTTCGTGAGCTACAAAAAGGGCTCTGACCCCTTTTCCATACGCGGGTCTGGGTACGACACTCGATCTACGCACCCTTAGTCAGACTAAGAACGTTGCCTGGGATGTTGAAGACCATGCCAGTTACAATCGGCTGTTGGAAAGCAGCGATGACCTGCCGACACCAAACCCACAGACGACCCAATTGGCGCTGTCTAAGCCGTCTTACTGGACATCAGCCTGGTCCGCAACGATCGGGCCATAAGAACTGGAAAAAGATTCAATTGCGAACTAAGTGCACGCGATAAGTAAATCTGACCTCGTTTTTGAAAAGTGCACTCTGACCCCTGTTTTCAGCTAGTGAAAACGATACGGCATATCAAAAGGGTCGGGAACGCGTCGACAAATGGTAGTCACTCGTTTCCAGACATCTGCATCGATGGAGCTTGGCCATACGCCGGTAAGCATCCTCGCAAAACGAGGGCACTCCCGAGCAAACGATTCAACCCTGTCGATATAAACGAGCCCAGCGCCGTCCAAAAGATCTTCTAACGGGCCCGCCGCAAAGACACAAAGGGTTTTGCTATCTATGTCTTCTTGCCATAACGCAACAATACGCACCAACGCCCAAAGACCATTCCAATCTTTGTCTAAGGCGAAGCCATAAATGTCTGCGAGCACCCACTCAAACTGCTCATCTTGGGTACGCAAGTACGCAAGATATGCAGACGCAATTTCCTCGACGGATACATTTTGCTTATCCATTAATAAGTGAGCTCAACCTGTTTAGCCTTTCGTGGCCAGCAATATCAGCAAAAGTGCACTCTGACCCTGCTTTGGATAAGTGAACATGACCCCGTTTTTAAGAAAGTGCACTCTGACCCTTGTTTTTTTAGCCGCCGTACTTTAGCTCGCACTCACATCGGCAGACAGCCAAACAGCACGGGCCTATGCCCCCACGCAACGAGGAAGTTAGGTACATCTCTAATCTTAGGAAAAACGGTACCTCATACCGTTATTCGCATGAGGTAGTTAAAGTTACTTAACTACCTCTAGTCCTTTAGCAGGTTGTTTTGGATCCCTATTTCCGAATCAGACAGCCTTGGCTGCTTTTACCGCCGCCTTCAGAGACTCAGAGGAGGCGCAAATGACAATAAAATCCTCCCATTTAACCTTTACGCCATTCTCTTTCTTGATTTTGCCCTTGCACCACGTGAGTCCAGTCATGGTCGCGTAGCAATCACCCAACTGCTCAGCACCATCTTTAGTACGTACCTCTAGCTCAATACCCTTTTGCTTGACCTGCATCTCGACTTCGAGCGATTTGATCCGAACTTCCATTTTTTTTTCCTAGATTTATGCGCAAAAGCGCGGTTAGAAGGAAACACGTATCGATAGCAACAACGCTAAAGCCTTAGGAGCAAAAAGGGGAAGAGTGCATTTCAAAAAAAAGAGCCCCCTTCCCAGAACGAGCGCACCTTGAATAGTGCACTCAGCACCCTGTTTTTGACCTCTATCTTGAAGCTTTCCATCAATTCCAGTTTATAGGTTTATCCAAATCTTGCACGGGCACGTTGTAGAGCTTATTCAAAAAAGTCGAACTTGACGTGTTTGCTCGAAAGCTACGACGAAGATTTCTTTCAAGGCGCTTCACTTTGTCCGAAGCAGACTTCATTTCCTCCGCTTCATGTGTGATACCGAGTTTTACTACCAAAGGTAACGCCTCACCATAAAGCTGAATAAGGCTATCAAATCGTAGATCTCCACCCGCCTCCCTGTAGGCGTTATCTAGCATAAAGAGCGTCAATGCGTTTCTCGGACTCCTGACGTCCTGCTCAACTTCAAAAATGGCCTCCTCCAGAGAATCACGGAAATGCTTATACCCATATTGTGCGCGATAAGACGAAGTGAAAAAGCATAATAATTGCAATATTGGGAACTGCGCAAAAACGCCCTTGTTGCCTGGAGTTATGGACTCCACATAAATGTCAGCCAGATCCTGCGCCATTGCCACAATCGCCCTCTTACTCACACGGACAGGGGTCAAATAGCCAGCCAAAAGAAAATTTCCGAAGTTGATCGCTCGAATGAACCGTCGCGTAGTCAAATCCAGCTGCACGGCAAGAAGAGACTCGAGCAAATCCGGACAGTCTCTTTTTATCCCAGTCAAAAAATAATATGTATTAATCCAATACGGTGAAAAAACGCTTTTCTCTAAACTCACATCACTTTTCTTATCAAGTGACCTTGCATAAAAAAACTCAGCGAAAGCTCGATGCCTAAAGCCAACGACGTCCGTATCTGAGCGCCCGTAAAGAATTGAGTCCCTTGACGTCATTCTTCTAAGAAGACCATCCACATCGATTGCGATACCTCGATCTGAACAATATGCCTTTGCCCACTGACAAATCTCGGATTTTGCGACTTCGTAGAGCTCATTATCGAGCATATATACAGCCAGCCACGTGAGGATTTCGACGATCACCTCATACTCTTGCTGAGACCGGAGGCCTTTCGCAACCTCCCATCTTCCAAGCACAATTTCCGTGTATTTCTGAAACAACTCTGTGAGATTGGATGGGAGGTCCTGTTGATTGTCTACGATCAACTTTCCCAACAGAATGTAAGCAATTGGCGCCCCCTCAAGAGCGCGCAATAAAGGGCTGTTGTTAAGATCCGACATCAACCTTGACTTGACATCAATCTGACCAGCAATCTTGCTCAATAAGGCAATTGCCCTCGCGCCGCGGAGCGGCTCAATGTTATAGACATTTGTCGACTGCAACTTGGAACTAAGCACTGCCACTTCGTTAAAAGGTCGAGACATAAGCACAATGCAAGCATTGCTTTGTGCGGCCGCTTTTGTCATTGCATCTACAAAACATTTTCTATCTTGGTCCGTCATATCAAGCTCATCGAAACCATCCAATATCAGCAAAACGCGCCCATCGCTTCCGGCAAGCTTTCGTACTCGGCAGCATTCAGTCGATAGTTGCTCTAGAGGTTTCGTAGAAAATAATTTTGAATGCAATAGCACCGGGAGCAGGCTTCCATCGGCGAACTCTGGTGTCGTTAGGCAAGTCTTAACTAATTCGCGAGCTAGTCGTGACTTTCCGCCACCCGCGCCTGCTTGAATTATTGACAGTGAGCTATCCGAAAGCGCCCTAAGGAGCGCCTCAACTCCAGATGGGAGCTTCTTAGGCTTTGCATTTCCGTATCCATCGAACTCCTTTCTCATCACGACGGGCTCTACGTAGAACGTCTCTAAGCCTGGGACGATTAGCGAGCGCTGATCTTCTGCGGCAATCCCGTTGCTGGTATTTTCCGCAAAGCTCTGAAGAGCGGGCGATGTCGTTACAAATGAATCAGGTGCATATCGATCTATTAAATTCGCCAAGTCTTGCGATGCAATGAACTCAATTTTTTTATCCGAATACTGTTTATTCAGAACATCACGCGCATTTTTTGTAATATCTTGGCTGGACACCACCCAGACTTCTTTTATTTGAATCTCAACCCCATCCTCCGCCTTCCGTGGAACGAAACACTCTTTGATTTGACGCTCAACCTCTGTAGTGTTCTGTCGAATTGTGCCGATCTTTACGACAACACCTATACAAGTCGTACGAAGTAACGCGGGATCACGCCGGTACAATATGAAGTCTGCACCAAGTTCGTTATTTCCCTGGTTGTAATGAACCCTTTCTATGTCAGGAAGTTTCTTAAAGAGCACATTCAATAGTGGATGAAGCTCCCCGACCTCATCTTTCATTTCATGTAGATGATCGACAGTTTGCCGCTTACTTGGAACAAACATGACACCCACTCCCTCAGGTTAGCCTTGTAGTGGCAAGCAGCCTTCATGCCAGAGCGATCCAATAAATATTGGTGCTCCGCAACATTTGGAACCGAATGATTTTCTTGCCCTAGGACGATTGACAATCATTGGCGCCACTAGGCGTAGTTCATATGCATACCGATGAAATGACGTTGAGCGTCACAGAATTGCTCGATCACAACAAAAAAAGGCCCACCTCCAAAGGCGGGCCTTCTGACTGCGTCGCAAGCCGAATTACATATTGCGACGATATTCGCCGCCTACGTCATAAAGCGCGTGTGAAATCTGCCCCAACGAGTTGTACTTCACCGCCTCCATCAACTGTTCGAACACATTCTTACGCTCGCGCGCGGTGTTCTGTAGCGTCTTGAGGCTTTCCGGTGCCAGGCTGTTGCGGGCTTTGCCGAACGCCAGCACGTTGTCGATCTGCTGGCCCTTCTCTTCTTCCGTCGAACGAATCAGTTCGATTTCGGTGGCGATTTCGCCGCCGTGGTCTTTGGGCAGGAAGGTGTTGACGCCGATGAGTGGCAGACTGCCGTCGTGTTTCTTTTGTTCGTAGTACATCGATTCTTCTTGAATCTTGCCGCGCTGGTACATGGTGTCCATGGCGCCGAGTACGCCGCCGCGTTCGCTGATGGCTTCGAATTCTTTGTAGACGGCTTCTTCGACGATGTCGGTGAGGGCGTCGACGACGTAACTGCCTTGCCAGGGGTTTTCGTTGAAGTTGAGGCCGAGTTCTTTGTTGATGATCATCTGGATGGCGACGGCGCGGCGCACGCTTTCTTCCGTTGGCGTGGTGATGGCTTCGTCGTAGGCGTTGGTGTGCAGGCTGTTGCAGTTGTCGAACAGTGCGTACAGCGCTTGCAGGGTGGTGCGGATGTCGTTGAACTGGATTTCCTGCGCGTGCAGGGAACGGCCGGATGTTTGAATGTGGTACTTCATCATCTGGCTGCGTGCGCTGGCGCCGTAGCGTTCGCGCATGGCGCGTGCCCAGATGCGGCGGGCGACACGGCCGATGACGGTGTATTCCGGGTCCATGCCGTTGGAGAAGAAGAAGCTTAGGTTGGGCGCGAAATCATCGATATTCATGCCGCGCGCGAGGTAGTACTCGACAATGGTGAAGCCATTGCTGAGGGTGAAGGCGAGCTGGCTGATCGGGTTGGCGCCGGCTTCGGCGATGTGATAACCGGAGATGGAGACCGAATAGAAGTTACGTACTTTGTGGTCGACGAAGTACTGCTGGATATCGCCCATCATGCGCAGCGCGAATTCGGTGCTGAAGATGCAGGTGTTTTGCGCCTGGTCCTCTTTGAGGATGTCGGCCTGCACGGTGCCGCGCACGGTTTGCAGGGTTTCCTCTTTGATGCGTGCGTAGGTTTGGGCATCGACGAGTTGATCGCCGGTGACGCCGAGCAGGTTCAGGCCTAGGCCTTCGTTGCCTTTGGGCAGATCGCCGGAATACGTGGGGCGCGTTTTGCCGGCGAAGAGTTCGTCGATGCGTTTTTGTGCGGCGGCCCAGCGTGCGGGATCTTCTTTCAGGTATTTCTCGACGTTCTGATCGATCGCGGTGTTCATGTACATCGCGAGGATGATCGGCGCGGGGCCGTTGATGGTCATCGAGACGGAACTGGTCGGCGAGCTGAGGTCGAAGCCGGAGTAGAGCTTCTTCATGTCGTCGAGGGTGGCGACGTTGACGCCGGAGTTGCCGATTTTGCCGTAGATGTCGGGGCGCGGTGCGGGGTCTTCGCCGTACAAAGTGACGGAGTCGAACGCGGTGGACAGACGCGTGGCGGCGCCGCCCTGACTGAGGTAATGGAAGCGGCGGTTGGTGCGTTCGGGTGTGCCCTCGCCCGCGAACATGCGCGTGGGGTCTTCGCCGCTGCGGCGATATGGGTAGACGCCGCCGGTGTAGGGGTAATGGCCGGGGAGGTTTTCGCGCATGAGGAAGCGCAGTTGATCGCCCCAGTTGTTGGTTTTGGGTGGCGAGACTTTCGGAATTTTCTGGTGACTGAGCGATACGCGGTAGTTGTCGACGCGGATGACTTTGTCGCGGACTTTGTATTCGTTGACTTCGTCGGTGACGGATTTGTAGAGCTTGGGCCAGTCGCGCAGGAGGTGGATGGCTTCGCTGCTTAGTTCGCGCATGGCGGCGTTGTAGCGTTGGCGCAGCAGCACGAGGGTACGGTCGACCTGCGCTGCTCCCCGCTCCCCTTGGGAGAGGGGTTGGGGGTGAGGGTTCGGGGCTTGCGTGGAGGTTTGTGCAAGGGGCGTACCCTCACCCTCGGTCCCTCTCCCGGCGGGAGAGGGATGCAGAGCGTCGTGGTCGTAGCGGTCGAGGGGGCGCGGGAGTTTGTCGTCGCCTAGGTCTTTCAGCGATTCGTAGTAGTGCTGCGCTTTGCTGGCGAATTGGGCTTCGCGTTCGATTTCGCTGTTGATGCCGCGGCCTTGTTCGGCGATTTCGGCGAGGTAACGCACGCGGGCGCCGGGGATTAGCACCGTCGCGCGCGGTTCCTTCAGCGTTACGTCTAGAGTGGGTTTGAAGTCGCAATTGGGGCTAAGAGCGACCCCACCCTGCCCTCCCCTGGAAGGGGAGGGTTCTGCGTTGAGGGTTCCCTTTGCAGAGGGCTCAAGATGAAGTTTGTCGCGCAGCAGGCGGCAGAGGTTGGTGAACATCCAGGTGACGCCTGGATCGTTGAACTGGCTGGCGATGGTGGGGTACACCGGCACGTCTTCGTCTTTCATGGTGAAGGCGGTGCGGTTGCGCTTCCATTGTTTGCGCACGTCGCGCAGGGCGTCTTCGGCGCCGCGCTTGTCGAATTTGTTGAGTACGACGAGTTCGGCGAAATCGAGCATGTCGATTTTTTCGAGCTGGCTGGCGGCGCCGTAGTCGCTGGTCATCACGTAGACGGGGAAGTCGACGAGGTCGACGATTTCCGAATCGCTCTGGCCGATACCGGCGGTTTCGACGATCACCAGATCGTAGGGCTGCGACTTCAGGAAGTTGATGCAGTCGTGCAGCACTTCGTTGGTGGCGGCGTGCTGACGGCGCGTGGCCATGGAGCGCATGTAGACGCGATGGCTGCGCAGTGCATTCATGCGGATACGGTCGCCGAGCAAGGCGCCACCGCTGCGGCGGCGTGTCGGGTCGACGGCGAGTACGGCGATGCGCATGTCGGGGAATGCGTGCAGGAAGCGCAACAGCAATTCATCCACCACGGACGATTTACCGGCGCCGCCGGTGCCGGTCATGCCGAGCACGGGGGTGTGTTTGCCGGCGAGCGACCATTCTTTGCGCAGGCGCGCGAGTTCGGCGTCGCCGAGCTTGCCTTCTTCGATGGCGGACAGCATGTGGCCGATGCTGATTTCGTCGTCGATGTTGATGCTCGGCGGGACGAAGGATTCGTCGTGCTCGCGCTTGGCGGCGGCGGTGCCGGCGCGCTTCATCACGTCTTCGATCATCTCGGCGAGGCCGAGCTTCATGCCGTCGTTGGGGTGGTAGATGCGTTCCACGCCGTAGGCCTGCAGCTCGCGGATTTCTTCCGGCGTGATGGTGCCGCCACCGCCGCCAAAGACGCGCACGTGTGCGGCGCCCCTCTCTTTGAGCATGTCGACCATGTACTTGAAGTACTCGACGTGGCCGCCCTGGTAGGAGGACAGCGCGATAGCGTCGGCGTCTTCTTGCAGTGCAGCACGAACCACGTCTTCGACGGAGCGGTTGTGGCCCAGATGAATCACTTCCGCGCCCTGCGACTGGATGATGCGGCGCATGATGTTGATCGCGGCGTCGTGGCCGTCGAACAGGCTGGCGGCGGTGACGAAACGCAGCGGGCTGTTTTCAGCCTGCGCAGCGGTGGCAGGGACGTGCTTGGCGGGGGAACTCATGGGGACTCCGACAACGGGTGTGCTTAGCCTTTGTATTCTAGTGGGGTTGGGGGTTAAGCGGTTGAGGTGGTGGGCGGAGGGGCGGAATGGCTGGGTTGGGCGGTGGCGGGTTTCGCCTGCCATGACCAGGATGCGACAACGGTTATCCCGTCATTCCAGCGAAGGCTGGAATCCAGTGACTGTATCGTTCCATTGATGCGTTATCGCCAGGTTGCTCGCTGGCGCGGGGCGAGCCCATTGGCGAAATCGCCTGATTGAAGACCGACGACACTGGATTCCGGCCTTCGCCGGAATGACGGTGACGTAGAGTGATGGGTGAGATGGGATGGCGGGTGAGGAAGGGTGTGGGGCTGCGGTTGATGGGGACGTAACGGGAGATGAGGACTTAACGGGTTTAGACTAGGCCCGTGGAAGATTTGCGTTCGCTTTTGCGTTGTTCCGTGCAGCGTTCAAAAGGAAGCATCGCCTATGCCATCCACCCGCACACCCTCGCCCGCTGCAGCGCGCAAGCCACGCCTGCAAATGTGGCATCAGATTCTGATCGCGATGATTCTCGGCCTCGCCGCTGGTCACTTCGTTGGCGAACCCGCCAAGGTGCTCGCGCCGTTGGGCGACATCTTTATGGCACTCATCCGAATGTGCGTTATTCCGGTGGTGTTCGTATCGCTTGTATCTGGCATTACATCGCTATCGGATATGGCCGCCATGCGGCGTATCGCGTGGAAGTCGATTGCGATTTATCTGGTGTCGATGGCGGTGACGGCGTTGCTGTCGATGGGTATTGCGAAGGTGTTGAACGTGGGTGCGGGGTTTGGCCTTTCGGCAGGCGAACCGACTAGTGAAGCAGCGGCGCCAACCAGTCTTAAAGATGCACTGATCAGTGCGATTCCTTCGAATCCGTTCAAAGCCTTTGACGAAGGTGCATTGCTGCCATCGATTGTGTTTGCGATTTTCTTCGGCATCGCCATCAATCTAGCGGGCAATGCTGCAACGCCTGTGCGTACGTTTTTCGACAGCATGGCCAGCGTGGTCTACAAGTTGATCAACATGGTGCTGAAGTTTGCGCCGATTGGCGTGTTTGGCTTGATGGCGTATGTCACGGCCGATCACGGTTTTTCCGTGCTGAATCATCTCGGCGCATTGGTTGCCGTGAATTACGTGGTGATGATTTCTTTCATGGTCATCGTATGCAGCGTGATGTTGTTGCTGTGGCGGCTGAACCCTCTGCCCTTTCTGCGCAAGATGATTCCGGTGCAGCTGTTTGCGTTTTCATCCGCGAGCAGTGCGGCGACGTTGCCGTTGAATCTGGAGAACACGCAGGATCGCATGGGTGTTGATACGCGCGTGGCGAGTTTCGTGTTGCCGCTGGGGTCGACAATCAATATGTCGGGGCTGGCGTGTTATCTGGGCACGGTGACGATTTTTGCGAGCAATGCTTATGGCATCGAGCTGTCTTTCACGCAGCTGATGACGGTGATGCTGACGACGACGCTGGCATCCATCGGCGCGGCGGGTATTCCCGGTGCGGCACTGGTAGTGATGGGGTTGGTGCTTTCGTCGGTTGGGTTGCCGCTGGAAGTGATCGGCGTGATTGCGGCGGTCGACCGATTGATCGATATGTGTTGCACGGCCGCGAACGTCACCGGCGATACGGTGACGGCGGTGATGGTCGCCAAATCGGAAAAGATGCTGGATCTTGCGCGCTACAACGACACCACCGCACGCGCGGCGCCGGATGAAGTCATGGCTGCTGCGCGCTGAGGGAGTTTAAGCCAAACCGAATGGTAAATTAGGCGATGTCACAACGCGATTGCCCACGCATTCGCCGCGCAGAAAAGCGAGCGTTGCTTCGATCACTTCTGGCGCATCAAGCACGCGGTGATGACCTAGGCCTTGCGTGGTGAGCAGACGTGCACCGGGCCAGTAACGTGCGTAGCGTTCGCCCTCTTCCCATGGGACTTCGTGATCGTCGAGGTCGTGGATGACAAGACCACGTTGACCGAGCCTGGGCACCGCGCGGTGTGCGGCGAGATCGCGCGGCGCGACGCCAGTGCGTTTTTCATACCACGCCAGGAAGGGTTCGCGCAGATGATCGCCCAGGTGCACGAAGCGGAAGAAACGATGTGCAGCGGCTTCGATATCCGCAGCGGGTGCGATAACGACTAACTCTTTGGCGTGCCACTGTTCGCTTTGCGCCAGCGTGACGGCAGCGCCGCCCATGGAATGGCCGATGGCCAACGCTGCGGTGCCGAAGTGACTACCCACGGCGCGAATCGTTTCGATGAAATCGGGCAAGGTGCAAAGACGCCCGGTGCTTTCGCCGTGACCGGGTTGATCAAAACTCACTAAGGCGTAGCCGAGTTCGCGCAGTTTGGCGATCCACGGCAGATAACGCAGACCGAAGCTGGACCAGCCATGCACCAGCAACGCATAAGGTTGCGTCGCGGGATCGCCCCAGACATACGTGGCGATGGATTCGCCGTGAATAGTCAGGTCGATACGCTGCATGTCTTTGTCAGGTTGCGCGGCACGTGCACGCGCGCGGCTGCTGGCAAACGGCGTGGCGAACAAACGCGCCGCACGATCCACGGTGCGCTTGGGTGCAATGCGACCGCCGACGGCAAAACCGACGCGCACAGCGCTTAGCTTCAACGTGGGATGGGAATGATGGCGACGTGTACTCGCGTTCATGACGGGCTCCTGGGGGTTCAGGACTGGTAACTGGTCAGCAGGCGATTGATGGCTGCGGTGGTGTGGCGGTTTGCTTCTTCGTAACCGAACAAGCCTGCGTCGTGATGCAGGCCGAGCATCAAGGCGTAGATTTCGAACGCGAGTTGATCGGCGTCGGTGTCTTTCTTCAGATCGCCTACGTCGATGCACAGCGTGATGGCGCGTTTGAGTTCGTTGCGCCAGTCCGTTTGCTGTTTCAGCACGCGCTCGCGCAGGGGGCCGTCGGCGCGGCCGTCGTATTCCACGGCTGCACTTAAAAGCACGCAGCCGTGCTGGTGGATGTGGCCCCACTGGGCCCAGCGATCGACCATGGCGCGCAGGCGCTTGAGACCGCGCGGTTGTTTGAGGGCGGGCAGTTTTATGTATTCGACGAAGCGGGTGCTGACGGCGTCGAGCAAGGCGAGTTGCAGGTCTTCGCGGGAACCGAAGTGGGCGAAGACGCCGCTTTTGGACATGCCTACGGCGAGGGCCAACGCGCCGATGGAGAGGCCTTCGAGGCCGTCTCGGCGGGCCATTTGGTAGGCGTGGTCGAGGATTAGCTCGCGGGTGGCGGCGCCTTTGCTGGGGGTGGCGGTGGCTGGGGTGGCTGTCATGTGTCAAAAATAGCACGACCGTTCGTATTATTTCAAGACCACCCGCGCGCCCTCCCCGGCCCTTTACCTTCAATCCAGCGAAGGCTGGAGGCGCCTTACAACAGCGAAGCTGGTCATTCAGTGACCTTGGTTTTCATCTGTGCGATATCGCCAGGTTGCCGCTTACGCAGCGGGCGTTTCGTGCCTCTGCCGAGGCCCGAGTCACTTTTCTTTGTTGGCCCAAAGAAAAGTAACCCAAAGAAATGGCCTGAGAGGCTCACAGCAATGGCTGGATAGAAACCCGAGAGGGCGGTGCCCACATGAGCCGTTACGTTTCAAATACACCGCACCGCTACACCGTAACGCGGTGTGGTCCTGAGGGCTTAGAACGTACGACCGTCAATCTACACGGGGCGACTCGCTTTAAGCCTTCACCGCTCAATACTCGCGGTTTAGCAGCCCCGCGGAAGCGGGCACGCGACATATCTGGCTGGGCGCGAGCTGCCATGCTTATTTATGTCAACAACAAAAGCTTTTAAGGCCATTTCTTTGGGTTACTTTTCTTTGGGCCAACAAAGAAAAGTGACTCAGCTGCCGGCAGGCAGTCGAAACGCCCGCTGCGCAGGCGAGCAATCTGGCGATAACGCGCAGCTAAACGACAACGACACTGGATCCCAGCCTTCGCTGGGATGACGGTGAGGAGTTGAAGTGATGATGAGGCGAGATGACGAGATATGCGTCGCCTCAAGTTCACCCGGCGAGGAGCAACCCTCGGAAGTTCTGTGCGCTTAGCGAGCGTCCGGCTTTCGCCAAAATGACAAAACCACATGCGTGCCTTCGTACGCCCCCACCAAACCTTCGAACACATCACACGTGTAAACGCACAGTAAGCAAAAGGTCAGCAACGATCGGTATCTACTACATACTGAGATGCCGCCGACCAAGCGGGCACATCCACAGGGGGAACACCAAACAACCGCGCTTCCGGATCGCAAGTAATTCTGCTGAATCCTGAACAAGCGAAAGCAATCACGTCAACACCGCCGAATACAACTGCGTTTTCCGAACTGCAAGCCGCCTATCGCGGCTGCCTACAAATCATTGAGAGAGGACATCCATGATCAGCATGACCCGCAAATTGGCCCTTGTTGCAGGCATTGGCCTTGCGCTGGCCAGCGTTAGCTACACCCCCTCCGCTTCCGCGCAGATTGCGATTGGCGTGAATGTCGGTGTTCCGGTTGCACCGCCGCCGCCGCGCGTTGAAGTTGTTCCGGCAGCGCGTCCGGGTTGGGTTTGGATGCAGGGTTACTGGGCGTGGGATCCGGGTGTGCGCCGCCACGTATGGGTGCCGGGACACTGGGAACACGAGCGCCGCGGTTGGCACTGGCATGAAGGCGTTTGGGTGCAGGCTGGCGATGGCTGGCACTTCCACAAAGGTTACTGGGGCCGCTAACCCGGGAACCGCTGCGCTCCATGTTTAGCGTGGAGCGCAGTTGCTTTATCAAAGGACTGCACATCGACGAGTAGTCCGCTAAGACGATCGACAGACACTTCGATTTTTCATAAATAACAACGGGGAAAACTCCATGTCATTTCGTATTGCATCTGTTGCTGTTATCGCCGCCGTAACGGCGGTGATGGCTGGCTGCGTGGTTGAACAACCGCGCCCGCGTCCGGTTTATGTTGCTCAGCCCGCGCCCCAGCCGGAATACGTTGAAGTGGCCGCGCCTGCTCCGCCGCCGGTTTTCATTGAAACCGTGCCGCCGCCGCGTGAGGGCTGGGTTTGGGCGCGCGGTTATTACGCATGGCGTGGCGGTCGCTGGGTGGGTGTGGGCGGCCACTGGGAACGCGGACGCCCGGGTTACCACTACGTGCACCCGCATTGGGTACAGGGTGGTGGCGGCTGGCACTTCAACGCCGGTGTCTGGGTTGCCGGTTGATCGGCATCGTTTGATGGAAGGCTCGAAAAAGCCCCGCTTCTGCGGGGCTTTTTTTGATGGGTGACGGATGCCAATGGCGCTCTTCATGGCCGCGCCGCACCGCGATTTGCTGCGGCGCATCAGCACCCTTTCCCCAGTCGTACTAAACTTAGTCGGCTAACTCGCCGCCCCAGCCTCTTGCTGGGGCTTTGAGTTTCAGGCGTCAGGTCCTTGGCGGGGCCCAAACGCTTCCAACAAGTGGTTGCCTCCCCGGGCACCGTCATACGTGGAGTTCAAGTTCCAATGATTTTCGAAACCATCGCCAAAACAGGCCACGAAGAAGTCGTCTACTGCCATAACAAAGACGCCGGCCTGAAGGCCATCATTGCGATTCATAACACGGTGCTGGGTCCGGCACTCGGCGGCCTGCGCATGTGGCCGTACAAGACCGAGCAGGATGCCGTGAACGACGTGCTGCGCCTCTCGCGCGGTATGACCTACAAGAACGCAGTCGCCGGCCTGAACCTGGGCGGTGGCAAGGCGGTGATCATCGGCGATCCGTCGAAAGACAAGTCCGAAGCGCTGTTCCGCGCGTTCGGCCGTTTCGTCAACTCGCTCAACGGCCGTTACATCACGGCGGAAGACGTGGGTATCGACGTGAACGACATGGAATATGTGTTCCGCGAAACCGAATACGTGACCGGCGTGCATCAGGTGCACGGCGGTTCGGGCGATCCGTCGCCGTTCACCGCGTACGGCACGCTGCAGGGCCTGATGGCCGCGCTGAACTTCCGCCACGGCAACGAAGACGTGGGCAAGTACAGCTACGCCGTGCAAGGCGCCGGCCACGTGGGCAGCGAGTTCATCAAGCTGCTGCGCGAACAGGGCGCGAAGGTGTTCGTCACCGACATCAACAAAGACGCCGTGCAGCGTTGCGTGGATGAGCTGGGCTGCGAAGCCGTGGGCCTGGACGAAATCTACGACGTCGACGCCGACGTGTACTCGCCCTGCGCACTGGGCGGCACCGTCAACGAGCAGACCATCGACCGCATCAAGGCGAAGATCATCTGCGGCGCGGCGAACAACCAGCTCGCCAATGACGCCATCGGCGACGAACTGACCCGCCGCGGCGTGCTGTATGCGCCGGACTATGCCGTGAACGCGGGTGGCGTGATGAACGTGTCGCTGGAAATCGACGGCTACAACCGCGAACGCGCCATGCGCATGATGCGGACGATCTACTACAACCTCGGTCGTATCTTCGAGATCAGCAAGTCGGAGAACGTGGCAACCTATAAGGCTGCGGATCGTCTGGCGGAAGAGCGCATCGAGTCCATCGGCAAGATCAAGCTGCCGCACATGGGCAATGGTGGTACGCGCTTCGCTGGCCGTATGCGCGGGCAGTAATTCGCGTGGGTTGTTTGATGAAAAAGCCGCCGGGTGACCGGCGGCTTTTTTATTTGGCGTGCCATGGGCGTTTTTGACCGTCATTCCGGCGCAGGCCGGAATCCAGTGTCGAGAAGCTTGACCTGTGCCTCGCGAAGATCATGCACTGCCGCCACTGGATTCCGGCCTGCGCCGGAATGACGGTGAGGGTGTAGCGACACACTTCCGTTTGTTGTGGCACTCCCCTCAAAAACTACACCAGAGAGTGTTGAAAACGCCGCCCTCAGGGCCAGCGTTTTTTTACGCCACACCACGCTCCGGAAACCCGAAATCTGTAACAGTTCTGCTAGACTCATTCGCAAGAAAAAATGTTGTAAGGCGTTGCCAGCGTTGGCAAAGCTCAGGGGGCCCGGTCAACGGGTTAGGGAACAAATCGAGCGTCTTCGCGGCCTGCGTCATCCGGCTGTCGTGTGCTTGGACATCCTGTCCAAGTTCGGCAATCTGTGGTCGGCGGGGCGCGTAGAGATCGCAGGATCGCAAGAGTAGGCTGGCGTGTATGAGCGCAATCATGGAAACGGGTATCAGCGACGAGGACATCCTGAGCAGGTTGAAGGATGTGTTGCGCGAGACCTTCGAGATCGACCCGTCACGGGTCAAACCGGATACGCACCTGTTCACCGATCTTGAACTGGACAGCATCGACGCGGTGGATCTTGCCATTCAAGTGCAGGACATGACCGGCATGCGTATCAAGCCCGAGGACTTCAAGAACGTGCGGACGGTTGGCGATGTGGTCGCCACTGTTCGCTCGCTGCTGACACACTAAGCGCAGCGGACGGCCCTCCATGCCTTTGGCGCAAGCATCCATCGGGGAAAGTTTTCATCCCTGCGCACTCATTCCGATCTACAACCACAAAGACACTATCACCGAAACCGTGCACGCCTTGCGTGCGCATGGGCTGCCAGTAGTTATCGTCGATGACGGCAGCGACGACGCGACGCGCGCGGTGCTGCAGGCCCTTGCGCAAAGCGAACCGGCGGTGCAACTCATACGTCTGCCCCGCAATGGCGGCAAGGGTCGTGCGTTGACGGCGGGGCTTATCGCAGCGCGCGATGCCGGTTACTCGCATGCGCTGCAAATCGATGCAGACGGTCAGCACAACGCGGATGATGTACCGCGCTTTCTTGCAGCAGGCCGCGATCACCCGCGTGCACTGATTTGCGGACAGCCGATTTTCGATGAAAGCGTGCCGCGTGCGCGCCTCTACGGCCGTTACGTGACGCATGTGTGCGTATGGATGGAAACGCTCTCGTTCACGCTGCGTGATTCGATGTGTGGGTATCGCCTGTATCCCATCGAAGAAACGTGCGCCGAGATCGATCGTGCGCCGTTGCCTGCACGTATGGATTTCGATACGGAAGTGGCGGTACGGCTGATGTGGCGTGGCGTTCAAGTTCGCAACATGCCGACGCGGGTAATCTACCCGGAAAACGGTCTTTCCCATTTCCGCATGCTGCACGACAACCTGCGTATTTCCGCGATGCATACACGCCTTTTGCTAGGCATGCTCCCGCGCGCGCCGATGCTGTTGTGGCGCAAGCGCAGGAGATCTGCATGGGCTGCGTAAGTCGTGTCACCGTAATGGCTGTTTCCCCTCCCCCTGCTTGCAGGGGGAGGTTGGGTGGGGGACGCGCTTTTCACGCTTTTTCGCAAGTTTGCGTTACCCCTCCCCAACCCTCCCCTGCTCGCAGGGGAGGGGGTGCGTTTTGGCTTTGCAGAAGTCTTCGGCACTTTGCTGTGTTGTTACTTCTTTGCGTTGGTTTGAATGCGCATGCGCAAAGTTCGTCGACGGATCTGCTGCATGGCGTGCTCGCACAACTGAGCCAGCACACAGCAGTGCGCGCAGGCTTTACGCAAGAGCGAAAAAATCCCGCATTGACGCAGCCACAGAGCAGCAGCGGACAACTTCTGTTCGTCGCTGGCCATGGCATGTTGTGGCAAGTACAGCAGCCCTATCAGCAGACTCTTGCGCTAACAGGCAGCAAGACGATGAGCATCGATGCGGCCGGCCATGCGCAACCGGTACGCAATGAACGTGGCGTCAGCCAGATTTCGCAGATGTTGCAATCGATGCTTGCGGGCCAGCTCGATGCGGTGATGCGTCAGTTCGATGTCACTGCCGATGGCACCGCCGCACAGTGGACCCTGCACTTCACGCCCAAGCAGGCGCGTGTGGCGCAGGTGCTCAAGGGCATTGAGCTGGATGGCGGCACGTTTCTGCAAGGCATTCATATCTCGATGCAGGACGGCACGCAGACCGACATTCGCATGACGGATGCACGCGATGCGGGGCCGCTTAGCGCGCTGGAAAAGCAAGCGCTCGGTCTGCCATGAATCAACGAGGTCTGTGGCTGCGCGCGGGTGGGTTTGTTGCGGCAACGCTGCTGATCGCCCTGCTTGGCGCGTGGCTGCTGTTCGGCCGCGACCGTTCGCCCATCCAGACCGACCTGCTGGCCATGTTGCCCGCAACAGAGCGCAACCCAATGGCCGAAGTAGCTGCACAGCGTCTTGCGCACGCCAACGGCGACCGCGTGATTTTGCTGGTGGCTAACGCCGACGACGATCGCGCCAAAGCGGCGGCGCGTGAACTTGGCCGTGCGTTATCGAAGAACAATGTGTTTGCCTCGGTCACGGCGGAACTGCCGCCTTTCGATCTGCAGCAAATGATCGCGCCATATCTCGCACATCGTTTCACGTTGTTGGCCGATGCGGATCGCACCGCGCTCGCACAGCCTGGTTACAACCCGGCGCAGGCACTTGCGCAACGTGTCAACGAACCTTTCAGCACGGGCGTCGGCACGCGCCTGCAAGACGATCCATTCGGCTGGCTGCAACATTGGCTGGATCAACAACCGTGGAGCCGCTCGCCGCTGGTGCCGGAAGACAATCTGCTGACAGTGCATCGCGACAACGCGACGTATGTGCTGGTGACTGCAACGCTCAACGGTTCGTCGTATGACGATGCGATCCAGAAACGCGCACTCAGCGCGCTGAACCAGGTGGAACGCGATGTTGAACACGACCAGCCCGGCACGAATGTATTGCGCACGGGTGCGTTGTTTTATGCCGCCGCGGCACGTGCCGGTGCGGAACATGATGTGCACATGGTCGGCCTCGTCTCGACGATCGGCATCGCTTTGCTGTTGCTGGCCGTATTCCGGTCACCAGGGCCACTTCTGCTCGCATTTCTTTCCACGGCCATCGGCATTGTCGCTGCCACCACGATGAGCGTGCTGGTCTTCGGGCAAATTTATTTGCTGACGTTGGTGTTCGGTGCTGCGTTGCTGGGTGAAGCGGTGGATTATTCCATCCAATATCTGAGTGCGCGCGCCAATGCAGGCGACGCATGGGAACCACGCAAGGGTTTGCGTCAGGTCCGCCCTGCCCTGCTGCTCGCGCTGGGTACGTCGCTACTTGGTTACGCGTTGCTGGGCCTGGTGCCGTTCTCGGCGCTGCGACAAATGGCGTGTTTTGCAATGACCGGTATGACCGTCGCATGCGTGAGCGTGTTCTGGTTACTACCCGCATTGGTGCAACGACCCGCCAAGCCACTGTCCTCGCCTTCGGTTCGCATCGCGCTCGCACTGCAAAGCACAGTCTCCCGCTTTGCGCATGGTTACCGCGGCGCGGTGATCGCCATCCTTCTGCTGTTGCTCGCCATTCCCGGCTGGTGGCAGCTGCGTCACGACGATGATGTGCACTTGCTCGTCGCACCGCCTGCGTCGCTGGCATCGCAGGAAGCGCAGATACGCGACATCACCGGCCTCGGCAACGGCACGCAGTTTTACCTCGTGCAAGGTGCCGATGAAGAACAGGTGTTGCAACGCGAAGAGGCACTGGAACAACGCCTGCAACCGCTGGTGGACAGCGGGCATATGCAGGGCTGGCTCGGATTGGCCGGCATGGTGCCTTCGCAACAACGTCAGCGCGCGAATCAGGCGCTGCTGGAGCCTCTGTTTTCGCAGCCGGATCGCATGCGTCAATGGTTGAGCGGTGCAGGTTTTCGCGATGCCGATATCACATCGTGGTTGCAGGCTTGGCCCGGCACAACGCTTGAATTGCATGCATGGCTGAAGACACCGCTTGCCACACCATTCCGATATCTATGGATGGGTGAAGACGGACACGGTGGCGCTGCATCACTCGTTCTTCCACAAGGCGATGTTCCCAGCACGGCGCTGCAGAGTGCCGCCGCGAACCTTCCCGGTGTCACGCTCGTCGACAAGCCTGCGAGCATTTCCGACCTGTTCGGCCGCTACCGCCGCTACGCCAGCGTGTGGTTGTTGGCTGCGATCGTGCTGATCGTGCCCGTATTCGCGTGGCGCTATGGATTAAGCGATGTACCGCGCGTGCTGGCGCCGCCCGTATTCGGCATCGCGCTGACGCTAGCCGTGCTCGGCTATCTGCATCAACCGCTCACGCTTTTCCATTGGATGGCATTGATGCTGGTGCTGGGCGTAGGCGCCAACTACGCCGTTTTTCTGCGCGAAGGCGAGCCGCATGTCGCGCACCGCCCGGGCGCGATGTATGCAAGCGTGCTGCTTTCGGCCATCACCGCGTTGCTGTCGTTCGGGCTGCTGGCCTTGAGCTCCATGCCGGCGCTGCGCGGCTTCGGTCTTACTTTGCTTTTGGGTATTGGCTTTACTGCGCTGCTGGTTCCGGCCAGCGTGACGCAACGGAAAACATTCTCATGAACATGATGTACGTGGCATGGAGCTATTGCCGATGAAGCGTGTCGTTATCACCGGCATGGGTGGCATTACGCCGCTGGGACATGATTGGTCGCAGATCGAATCGCGCTTGCGCGAAGGCCGCAATGCCGTGCGCAAGATGCCGGAGTGGGATTTCTTCGATTCGCTGAATAGCCGGCTCGGTTGTCCTGTCGACGATTTCAAATTGCCCGATTGGCCGCGCAAACATCTGCGCTCGATGGGCCGCGTTGCGCAGCTGGCTGTTGCGGCGAGCGAACGCGCATTGCGCGATGCGGGGCTGCATGGCGACCCGAATATCAGTGACGGACGCATGGGTGTGGCCTATGGATCGTCCGGCGGCAGCATCGAGCCTGTACGCGTGATGGGCCGCATGCTGGAAACCGGCTCGATGCAAGGCGTGACGGCAACGAGCTACGTGCAGATGATGGCGCATACGACGGCGGTGAATGTCGGCGTATTCTTCGGGTTGAAAGGCCGCATTCTGCCGACGTCCAGTGCGTGCACGTCGGGGAGTCAGGCGATCGGTTACGGCTACGAAACGATCCAGGCGGGCAAGCAGAAGCTGATGTTGTGCGGCGGCGCAGAGGAACTTTCCGGACCCGGTGTCGCCGTGTTCGATACGTTGTTTGCCACCAGCACCCGCAACGATGAGGCAAGTCTGACGCCGCGTCCGTTCGATCGCACACGCGATGGCCTGGTCGTCGGTGAAGGCGCTGCGACTCTGGTGTTGGAAGAATACGAACATGCGCTAGCTCGCGGTGCGCGCATCTACGCCGAGGTGATCGGCTTCGGCTGCAACTCCGATGGCAATCACATCACGCAGCCGACCAGCGAAACAATGGCGACTGCGATGCAGATAGCGTTGCAGGATGCGCAGCTTTCGGCGGAAGCGATCGGTTACGTCAGTGCACATGGCACGGCTACCGATCGCGGCGATATTGCGGAAAGCCATGCTACTGCCAATGTGCTTGGTGCACGCGTTCCTATCAGCTCGATGAAAAGTTATGTCGGCCACACGCTGGGCGCGTGCGGCGCGCTGGAATCGTGGTGGGCGGTGGAGATGATGCGCAATGGCTGGTTTGCGCCGACGATCAATCTCAGCGAGCCGGATCCGGCTTGTGCTGAGCTGGATTACATCATCGGCTCGGGTCGCGCGATGGAGGCGGAGTATGTGATGAATAACAACTTCGCGTTTGGGGGTATAAATACATCGCTGATTTTCAAGGCGCTGCGTTGATGTGCCCGGTCGCCCTCCACATGCCTTACCGTCATTCCGGCGCAGGCCGGAATCCAGTCGAAAATGACGTGCGAAGCACACGACATAAAAGCGCGTTGCGTACTTGGCGGAGCGCCGCGACACTGGATTCCGGCCTGCGCCGGAATGACGGTGGGGCGACGTTGAGGCGAGAGGTAAGTTGATGCGCTTTCGCATTGACCAGTACCAAGCTTGGGCTCCCACCCTCGACACTCACGAAGTGTGGGAAGCGTGGGCACATCAACCTACTCATCTGCCCGACAACAACGAGCAACCGGCCTGCGATTTTCTTCCGGCCATGCAGCGCCGCCGTCTCAGCCGCCTCGCGCGCATGACCATGCACGTCGCATGGCCGCTTTGCGGCGAGAACGAACAGTTGCCGTTCGTGTTCGCTTCACGCCATGGCGAAACGCCACGCACGTTCGCGCTGCTCAGCGAAGTGGCCGATGAACAGCCGCTCTCCCCCACACAGTTCGGCCTTTCGGTGCACAACGCCATCGCTGGCCAATGGTCGATTCTGCGCGGGCAACACGGGGAATCTGTCGCCATCGCAGGCGAGGCTGATACGTTCGAGCATGCCATGGTGGAAGTAGCCACGCTGCTCGAAGACGGCGCGGCCGCCGCGCTGGTCGTGATCGCCGAAGAACGTCCTCCGGCCGCCTACGACAGCTGGATCGACGATGTGCCGTTTTCGTATGCTCTGGCTATTAAAGTGGGGAAAATCCAGGAGGGCGACAACACGCAGACTGGGCAACACTGGGAACTGCGCCTGGAGCCCGCCGGGGAAGGTTCTGCGGCAAGCGAATGGCCGCACGCGCTGGATCTTGTGCGCGCCCTGCATGGCCAAAGCAACACATTGATTCATACATGGAAGACGCGTCGATGGACCTGGCAGCGAGTCCGGTAAGGCGCTCAAGCGCCGGCAACTACGTCTGGCGGCTCTTCGCCACCGGTGCGAGCTTTGTGCTGTTCGGATTGGGCGGCCTCATCTTGCGTGTGATCGTGCTGCCACTGCTGGGTTTGCTGCCCGGCGATACCGCAACGCGCCGGCGGCGCGCGCGTCATGCCATCAGCAAGGCGTTCTGGCTGCACGTGCAGTTTATGTATCGCAGCGGCGTGTTGAAGTACGACTTCGTCGGCGCCGAACGCCTAGGCCAACCCGGTCAGATGATCATCGCCAATCATCCGTCGCTGATCGACGTGGTGTTTCTCATCGCGCACATCCGCAACACCAATTGCGTGGTGAAGGAAAGCATGTGGCGCAATCCGTTCACACGCGGCCCGGTCATTCGTGCGCACTACATCAGCAACAACGGCAGCCCCGATATGCTGGAACGCGCGGCCGACGCGTTGCGTGCCGGCGAAACATTGATTGTTTTTCCGGAAGGCACGCGCACCAAACCCAACAAACCACCCGTATTTCATCGCGGAGCCGCCGCCATCGCCTTGCGCGGCGCGCGCACCATCACACCCGTCTTCATCACGGTCAAGCCCACCACGCTGACGAAAGCCGAGCCGTGGTATCGCATTCCGGAAAGGCGCGTACAGGTGACACTGCGCGTGGGCCAGGACATTGCGCCGGAATCCTTTACGTCCGATGCATCGTTGCCGATTGCATCGCGCCGACTCAACGAACACCTTCACCGTCTTTTCCTCAAGGAGCTTTCGTCATCGTGAATGCCTTGCAGCAGGAAATCGCTCAACTGATTATCGACACCCTCAATCTGGAGGACGTCGCTGTCGACGACATTCCACCGGATCAGCCACTGTTCGGCGAAGGCCTCGGCCTCGATTCGGTGGATGCATTGGAACTGGCGCTGGCGTTGCAGAAACGCTACGACATTCGCATCGCGTCCGATTCGAAGGATGCGCGCCAGCACTTCACCACCGTCGCCAGTCTCGCCGCCTTCGTGCAGGCACAGCAGGACGCATGCAAAAGCTGACGTCCATCCTGTTGCCGCTGGTGGGGGTGCTCTACCCCTTCGTGGTGTATTTCGGCATGGATCGCGTGCCGCCGCCGATGTTCGCGTTGGTGCTGGGTGCGATCTGGCTGATTCGCGCGCCAGCGCTGCTGAAGCAACCTGGCGGAAAACTTATGCTGGGCGCAGCGCTGACGTATTGCGCGTTGCTTGCCTTCAGCGGCAACGATGCGCTGGAACGCTGGTATCCCACATTGATCAGCGCACTTTTACTGTGTGCCTTCGGCCTCAGCCTTGTTTACGGACCGCCGTTGATCGAGCGCATCGCACGCGTGCGCGAGCCCGATCTTCCGGATGCGGCCATTCCCTACACACGCAAAGTCACGTGGGTGTGGGTGGCCTTTTTCGTCTTCAATGGTGTGGTGTCGGCGGCGCTGACGCTGTGGGCACCGCTGTCATGGTGGACGCTTTACAACGGCCTGCTGGTGTATTTCATCATGGGCACGCTGTTTGCCGGCGAATGGCTGTTGCGCAAGCGCTTGAGGGCCATGGCGTGATGGTGGATTTGGCGCACATCGCCAGACATTTGCGCACCCACGCCTGGGTGGACGATGCGCAGTGCGGTTATGCCAGCGCGTCCACGCCCGGCGCACTGGTCGCATTCAACCGCGGCGGTGTCGATGCGCTTTGCCGTCATGGACGCCAAGGTGTGGTGAATACTTTGCAGGAACATCTGCAGACTGCGGGATATCAGGGCGAACCGCTGACATTCCGATTGTTCGACGATATGCCAAGGCTGGTTACCGCAGCGCAGATGGACGCGTTGTTGCAGTCCCCTCTTCCGCGGGATGTCGAGCTAACGGAAGAGCACGAGGACGACGGCGTGTGGACATTGTCGCTGCGCGTGCCGCTCGATCTCGTCTATTTTCCGGGCCACTTTCCGCAAGCGCCGGTTTTACCGGGCGCCGTACAGGTTGCCTGGGCGTTGTCGCTCGCTTCCACGCGGCTTGGCACACCGTTACGTTGCAACGCCATGGAAGCGCTGAAGTTCCAGCAGCTGATGCGTCCCGGCGACCGCGCCGATCTCACGCTTCGTCACGATGCCGCGCGTCACAAATTGCATTTCGCTTATCGCGACGGCGATAAGGCTTATTCCTCAGGTCGTTTGGCATGGAGCGCCGATACATGAACGAGCAGGTTGTGCACGAACGTCATTGGTCTACGCACAAGGAGCGCGGCAGTCTCTTTCTGATGCGGCTGACGGCATTCGGCGTGCGCGTGCTGGGGCGTCGCATTCTCACGCCAGTGCTTTACCTGATCGTGCTGTACTTCTTTGTATCGGCGCGTACGGCGCGCCGGAATATCCGGCAATACCAGTCGTATCTGGCCGAATGGAGCGGGCGCTCGTCGCTGAATCCGTCGCTCGGCAGCGTGTATCGCCAATTCATCGCGTTTGCCGACAATCTGCTCGATCGCCTGGACGTATGGCGCGGTTATCTGCGTTTCGAACAGGTGCAGCTGGTGGATCCGTCGGGTGTGCGTAGTCGGTTGATACGTAGTCACCTCGGCGGGCGTGGGGAGATTCTGGTGGTCACGCATCTGGGTAATCCGGATGTATGCCGCGCGATGGCAGAGCTGGGCGAACAGGTGCCGCTCAATGTGCTGGTACATAACCGGCATGTCGCGCAGTTCAATCGCCTGCTAGGCGAAGCGGGCGATAAAAGCATGCGTTTGATCCAGGTGAGCGAACTGGATACCGCGATGATGATGGATTTGTCGCAGCGGATCGAACGCGGCGAATGGCTGGCGATCGCGGGAGACCGCGTACCGCTGCATGATGGTCGTCGCGTTGTGGTGGATTTTCTTGGGCATGCCGCCGCCTTCCCTCAGGGACCATGGCTGATGGCAGGACTGCTTCGCTGCCCGGTGAATCTGCTGTGCTGCCTGAAAGTGGATGGCCGTTACCGCATCATTCTCGATCCGTTTCTTGATAAAGCGCAGTGGGAGCGCGGCAAGCGGGATGCCACGATCCAGGCATGGATACAGCGTTATGCCGATCATCTGGCGCAGCAGTGCCTGATGGCACCTCGCCAGTGGTTCAATTTCTATGCGTATTGGCAATCAGCCGAACCGGGAGCCAACGATGCGTCGTAGCGGTGTACTGCATACCACGGTCGATATTCTGGTGCCGTTCTACGACGTCGATTCGATGGACGTGGTATGGCACGGCCATTACGTGAAGTATCTGGAAGTCGCCCGCTGCGCGCTGCTCGACGACATCGGCCATAACTATACGCAGATGAAAGAGTCCGGCTATGCCTGGCCGGTGATCGATCTGCAATTGCGCTACGTGCAGGCTGCGCGCTTCGGGCAACGCCTGACGGCCCGCGCCGATCTCATCGAATGGCAGAACCGTCTGTTGATCCACTACCTGATTCAGGATGCCGCCACCGGCCAACGCTTGACACGTGCAAGCACCTCGCAGGTTGCGGTGAAGCTCGACACCGGTGAGATGCAGCTGGTATCGCCAACGGTATTTACGGATGCAGTCGAACGCCGACTGCGCGATGTTTCGCACAAATCTTCTTCGGTCGCGACATGAATTACGCAAGCCCAACCTATGTCGAGGAAACCCGTATCGGGTTTCATTTCCTGCGCAGTCATACGTGGCAGCATCATGTGCTGCGCGTGGCAATCAACGACCTGAAGCGTTTGATTGGCGAACCGCTGCCGCAAGGCGGGAGCTTGCTGGATGTTGGCTGTGGTCAGGGCAAATCGTTCCGCTTTTTGCGGGATGCGTTTCAGCCGGTGCGTCTGTTGGGGCTGGATGCCGATCCTCACAGCATCGACCTTTCGCGCGCTGAGGCGGCGCGTGAAGGCATCAACGCCGAACTGTTCACCGCCGATTGCGCGCAGATTCCGCTGCCGGATGCGAGCGTGGATATCGTGTTCTGTCACCAGACATTTCATCATCTGGTGGAACAGGAGCGTGCGCTGGCTGAATTCTGGCGCGTGCTCAAGCCTGGCGGTTTGCTGCTTTTTGCCGAATCCACCAAGGCTTATATCGACACATGGGTGATTCGCTGGTTCTTCCGGCATCCGATGGACGTGCAGAAGACGGCGGAGGAATATCTGGAGATGTTGCGTCGGCAGGGCTTTCAGTTTGGCCCTGAGAACGTGTCGTTCCCTTACCTGTGGTGGAGCCGTTCCAAAGATTTCGGTTTGATGGAGCGCTGGGGTTTGCGCGCACCGCCTCCGCCTGGGCAGCGTGCAGAGACGCTGGTGAATGCAGCGGTGAGGAAGCCGCAGCCATGACACTTCTCTATCCGCGTAGCCGCACGCTCACCTCATCGTCATTCCGGCGCAGGCCGGAATCCAGTGACTGTATTGCCTCATTGGTGTTGTATCGCCACGTTGCTCGCCTAGGCGGTAGGCGCGCGCACTGGCGATCGTCTGGTTCGACACTGGGGACACTGGATTCCGGCCTGCGCCGGAATGACGGTGAGGAGAACTTCCCTATCGCGCAAGCTCAACGCTCTTTCGCGCGAACTTTCGCAGCAATGCTCTTCACATGAATACCTACCTCAACGCCCTCGGTGTGGTCTGCAATCTCGGCGCGGGAAAGTCCGCGGTATCCGAAGCGTTGTTCGCGGGTGATGACTCATGCATTCGACCTGAGGCTGGATGGATTCCCGGCCACGCTCCTCCAATGGGAAGCGTGCAGGCACCGTTGCCATCAATCCCCGCGAAACTCGCCAACCGCCGCAACAACCGAAACAACCAGCTGCTGCTAGCAGCCGCGAAGGAAATCGAATCGGATATACGCGCAGCTATCTCGCGTTATGGCCACGGCCGTATCGGCGTCGTACTCGGCACAAGCACGACCGGTATCGAGGAAGCGACGCACGGCATCGGTGCCTATCGACGCAATGGCCAGTGGCCTGCCGATTATCGCTACGCCCATCAGGAACTCGGTGCACCCGCTGAATTTCTGGCCGAATGGCTGGAACTCGCCGGTCCGTGCTACAGCATTTCCACGGCATGCACATCGGGCGCGCGTGCATTGCTGAGTGCGCAGCGCCTGCTGCGTCTTGGCCTTTGCGATGCGGTCGTATGCGGTGGCGTGGACACGCTGTGCCGTTTGGCCATCAACGGTTTTCATGCGCTGGAAGCGGTCGATTTGCAGCGTTGCGATCCTTTCTCCGTGAATCGACGCGGCATCAATATCGGTGAAGCCGCCGTGGTCTTTTTGATGACGCACGAGAAATCCGCGGTGCAACTGCTGGGTGGCGGCGCCAGTTCGGATGCCTACCACATGTCGTCACCGGACCCGGAAGGAACGGGTGCGCAAAAGGCGATGCTGGCTGCGTTGCGCAATGCGGAACTCGACGCAGCGCAGATCGATTACATCAACCTGCACGGCACCGCCACCGAGCATAACGACAGCATGGAAAGCCTCGCCGTCGCTTCGACGTTTGCGCAAAGCGTGCCCTGCTCTTCCACGAAATCGCTGACCGGCCATACGCTCGCCGCAGCCGGCGCGCTCGAAGCCGCCTTCTGCTGGTTGAGCTTGATGGACAACCATGCCGAACGCCGCCTGCCACCGCATGTGTGGGACGGCGATGCCGACCCCGCACTCCCGCGGCTGAATTTCACGCACGTCGGCAGCCATTTGCCTGCCGAGGGTCGCCGGTTCCTGATGAGCAACTCGTTCGCGTTTGGCGGCAACAATGCGTGTCTGATCTTCGGAGATCCGGCATGAGCACATGGCCCCTCGCCGACCTGGTGCCCCATGCTGGCGAAATGATTCTCCTCGACAGCATCGAGCACGTTGAAGGCGAGCGCATTGTTTGCGTAAAGACCGTGCAATCGGATGGTTTGTTTGTCGATGCCGATGGCAGCCTGCCCGCGTGGGTGGGCGTCGAGTTGATGGCGCAGAGCATCGCCGCATGGGCAGGCTGTCACGCACGCGAAGTGCACGAACCGGTGCAGCTGGGCTTTCTGCTTGGTACGCGCCAGTATGTATGCAATGTGGAAGCGTTTCCGTTGGGTACCCGGTTGCTGGTAGAGGCCGAACGCTCCTTCCATGACGAACATGGCATGGGCGTTTTCACCTGCCACATCGATGCACCCGGTATTCACGCCGAAGCGCGCCTGACGGTTTACCGGCCACGCAATGCCGACGCATTTTTCGAACAGATTGCTGGAGAGGCAACGCATGTCTGAGACGGTTCTCGTCACGGGTTCCAGCCGCGGCATTGGCCGGGCGATCGCCTTGCGGCTTGCGCAGGCAGGCTACGATCTGGTTCTGCATTGCCGCAGTCGTCGCGATGAGGCCGAACAGGTGCGTGCGTCGATTGAACAGCTGGGACGGCACGCGCGCATCCTGCAATTCGATATCTCCAATCGCACCGCATGCGTCGCCGCATTGGAAGCCGACGTTGAAGCCCATGGCGCCTATTACGGTGTGGTCTGCAATGCAGGTCTTACACGCGACGGTGCGTTTCCTGCGTTGAGCGACGAGGATTGGGATCAGGTGCTGCGCACCAATCTCGATGGTTTCTACAACGTGCTGCATCCGCTGGTCATGCCGATGATTCGCCGACGAAGCGCGGGACGCATCGTATGCATCACGTCTGTTTCCGGCTTGATCGGCAATCGCGGCCAGGTGAATTACAGTGCATCCAAGGCCGGCGTGATGGGTGCCGCGAAAGCACTCGCGGTCGAATTAGCCAAGCGCAAGATCACCGTCAATTGCGTCGCGCCCGGACTGATCGATACCGACATGATCAGCGACGACGTGCCGCTGGAAGAAATCCTGAAAGTGATTCCGATGCAGCGCGCAGGCACCGCCGACGAGGTCGCTGCCGCCGTGCAATTTCTGCTGAGCCCGGAAGCGGGCTACATCACACGCCAGGTGCTGGCGGTGAATGGTGGCTTGTGTTGAGTGCGTATGACCAAACACATCTGAGGAGATCGATCTGCATGAAAGCGAAAACCTTGAGCCTGATGTTGCTGTTGTCTGTCATCGCACCCGGTCTTACGCTGGCCGGCGATAAGATCGAGCACTATCCGTTTGCCAATGCCATCGCCGCGGCCACGCAAAGCGGCAAGCTCGACGGCACGGTGAAGTTCTACCTCGCGGGCAATCAGCCGAACGGTCAGGTCACGGTTGTCTTGCGCGATGTCGAGATCAATCGCAAGACGAATGCCTTCGGCAAGAAAGACCAACCGACATGCGATTGGGCGCTGCAATCGGCATTGATCAGCTTGCAGGATGAAGCGAAAAGAGCCGGCGCCAATGCCGTCGTGAACATCGTCAGCAACTACGGCAATGAATACCGTGACAGCCAGAATTACGAATGCCATGTGGGCTTTCTGATGTCCGGCGTGATCATGAAGGGCGATGTGGCCAAAGTGCAGTAATGCATGCCCACCCCTTCCCAGAATGGGTTAAGGCGGCGGGTTAACCCCGCCGCAGCGCCCATGCCGCGACGCGTCAGGGTCTGAAAGCGGGCCTGCGCTACAATCGAGGGGCTTAAATCCCGTCCCCAGGAGTTTGCAATGCGCCCGTTTCCACTCGGTGAAGAGATCGATCTGCTGCGCGAGAGCGTGCACGGATTCGCGGAAAAGGAGATCGCGCCGCGGGCCGATCACATCGATCGCGAGAATCAATTTCCGCACGACCTGTGGCGCAAGATGGGCGACATGGGCCTGCTGGGCATCACCATCCCGGAAGAATACGGCGGTAGCGGCATGGGCTTCCTCGCGCACATGGTGGCGATGGAAGAGATCTCGCGCGCGTCCGGCTCGGTGGGTCTTTCCTATGGCGCGCACTCCAATCTGTGCGTGCAGAATATTTTCCACAACGGCAACGAAGCGCAACGCCGCAAATACATTCCCAAGCTGTGCACGGGCGAACATGTCGGCGCGCTCGCCATGAGCGAGCCGGGCGCTGGCTCCGACGTCGTGGGCTCGATGACATGCAAGGCCGAACAGCGCGGCGACGTCTGGGTCGCCAACGGCTCGAAGATGTGGATCACCAATGGTCCCGATGCGGATGTACTGCTGGTCTACATGCGCACGGCACCGCGTGTTGCAGGCAGCCGCTGCATGACGGCATTCATCGTCGAAAAGGGCATGAAGGGCTTCAGCACTGCGCAGAAGCTCGACAAGCTGGGCATGCGCGGCTCCAACACCTGCGAACTGGTTTTCGAGGATTGCGAAATTCCCGCGGAAAACATCGTGGGTGAAGTGAACGAAGGCGTGCGCGTTCTGATGAGTGGCCTGGATACGGAACGCCTTGTGCTTTCCGGCGGCCCGATCGGCCTGATGCAGGCAGCGCTGGATCTGGCACTTCCCTACGTGCGCGAGCGAAAGCAGTTCAACGCACCGATCGGTACGTTCGGCGTGATGCAGGCGAAGATTGCCGATATGTATACCGCGCTGCAAAGTTCACGCGGTTTTGCCTACATGGTGGCGCGCGGTTTCGACGCGGGTGTGAAATCGCGTATCGATCCAGCGGCCTGTCTGCTCAATGCGTCGGAAAGCGCGGTGAAGGTGGCGCTCGAAGCGATCCAGACATTGGGCGGCAACGGGTATATCAACGAATTTCCCGCTGGGCGTTTGCTGCGTGATGCCAAGCTGTATGAAATCGGTGCGGGTACGAATGAAATTCGCCGCATGCTGATCGGCCGCGAATTGTTCCATGGCAAGGCCTGATATCCGGTTTCTTCGCGAACGAAAAAGCCCGCCAATGGCGGGCTTTTTCGTTCCTGCATCGATGATTAGAAATGCAGGCTGTAGTTCAACGTACTCATCGTCGAATGTTCGTGTTGTGCGTCGTATTCGTCCACGCCAAGCGAGAGGTTGGAGCGCTTGGAGAAGCGCCAGTCGAGCGAAAGTCCGGCGATGCCGCCGTAGCGCGAAACGCCAATGCCTTCCACCGGTGACCATTGCTGCAACGCTTCGAAGCTGGCATTCGGCAACACGCCGCGCATGGATAGTGCATCTTCCCAAAGCAAGCGAGTCTGCAGCGTCAAAGTGCTGCCGTTGGACATGTTCCACTGACGCGAACTGCGCATACCGACGCCCGCCTGCCAGCGCTCGATGTTTTGCTGGTTGGACGAGAGTCCGAAACCATCGCCGCCAAGCTCGTTGAAGCCATCGCGTTCGATGTACGCATACTCGGCGTTGACGTACGGCGTGAATTTCCAGTTGCCTGCATTGAATCGATAGCCGCTTTCGCTGTATGCCACGTCGTAACGGCCATTGCTGAAACTGGACACACCGGCGAATTGACCGCCCAGTTGCAGTTCACGGCGCGTATCCTGCCAATCGGTACCTGCACCGACGCGGCCCATGACGTACCAGTTGTTCTGGATGAAGCCGCCGTAGAGCATGCCTTCCATCGAATGGCTGAAGCCTTGATCCGCTTCTTGCGCGACGCTACCCAGACCTTGGCTCTGGCTGAGCGCGTAGCCCATCACCCCACCGTTGCCGAAGCCGCGATCACCACCGACCATCATGCCGTTGAGGTCAACGCCCATGCTGTCGAAGCCGGCACGCGACATGTTGCCCTGATAGCCGATGTTCTGGGACCAGGCTTGAAACTTGTTCATGTTGAACTGCTGCGGCGCGTCTAACAACGCATCGAAGCGATCGGACAAGGCACGCGTGTCAGCATCGATCGCTTCGAATGTCATCGCTGCGCTGGCGGCGTACATTTGGCCGGACAAACTATCCAGCGATTGCTGCATTTCCGTAGTGCTGGAGATGTGCTGAATCGCGCCGGCACTGTTCACGAAGCTGCTGGGTAGCGCCTGTGCCGAAGAAGTCGCCGTGTCATTGATCGCATTGAAAGCGTTCTGCACGCGTGCCGCGGCGGCGAATGTCTGCGCCGAATACGACATGCCTTGAAGCTGCATCAGATTGACGCTCGTGACATTCAAGTAGACATCGTTGGGGTCGTAAGACAGCGATGCCTGGAGAGCCAGCGGAGCGGCGCCAGACCATCCGCCTGAAAACGTTCCGGTTAACCCTTGGGAAGCCGTCAGGATGGGCGTAATCGTCGTCGAGCCCTTTGTATAGGTGTAACCCGCATCGGTGCTGTAGACATAAACCTTGGGGTTGCTACCCCCTGAACCAGCTGTCAGTGTGGCGCTGCCCGTTATTTGCAACACGGAGCCAAGCGACACGTTGAACGCGCCACCCTCCTGCTTGTAATTGCCATTGAGGGCCAGATTGGTATTGCCAACGACCATCGTCCCGCCGTTGTTGTTGACACTTCCACCAATCGAAGCAGACGTCGTGGAATTGCCCTGCACAGCGAGAACGCCGCTACCGTTAATCACTGCACCGCCCGTACCCAATGTCACTGCATTGAGAGTGCCGCCGTTTACGGTAGTCAATCCTGCGTAGGTCGACGGCTGCGTGAGGTTGAGCGTGCCAGTACCGTCGAACGTCAAACCATATGGACCGGAGATGGGATTGTTCCAGCTCGATGTGCCGGTAAATCCTACTTCCACATTCTGCCAGTTGAATTGCTCCGGGCCGTTGACCGCTGCACCCACATTGAGTGCACCGTAGCCGAATGTCGGATTCGGTTGCGAGCCGCCCAGCGGCGTCGCCGTACCGAGCAATGTTTCGGCTACTAAATAATTGGGGAAATACGGATACGCCTGCCATACGAGCGCTGCCGCACCCGATATCTGCGGGGCAGCAAATGATGTGCCTTCCACCAGGTAGTAAGTAGGATTGGTGGTACTGGCAAGGGTGTCCTTATCGAGCACGACAACGTCGCCCGGCGCAGCAAGGCAATACTTCATGGCAATGCCGCACATGTTCGAATAGCTATCTAGCTGAGTGGGACTGTTGCTGTTGAGCGCGACGGCTACAAGCCAGCCCTGCTGAAGTGCAGTATCCGTCGTGATGGATGGCAGCGCAGCGATCGTGCTCGGATTGGCTTGCGAGTCGTTGCCTGCTGCAAACACCACCAAGCCATTGTGCTGCTCGACAAACGGCGCATAGGCCGCGTCGAAGGCCGCGGTAGTGGCCGTATCAGTACTGCTCCATGAGATGCCGCCCCATGAATTGTTCATGATCTGTACGCCAGCGCTGATCAATTGCTGATTGACCTGGCCTAAAGGCGTGGCATCGGAAGGCGTCACCTGAGTTGGCGCAGTCGAACCATTATCGTCCGGTGCGTTGTCGTCGATGATGCGTGCAGAAACCAGGTCTGCTCCGGGTGCGATACCGCCAGCAAACTTCTGGTAAGGCACACCGGCCGCAATTTGCGATACCCACGTACCGTGACCGACCACGTCGGGAATGCTGGTGTTGTTGCTCGACGGATCGACGTCAATGAATTCTTGCAGCACACGTCCGGCAATGGCTGGATTGTTGGGCATGATGCCGCTGTCGACGATGCCAATGATGACGCCGGTACCGGTAAACCCTGCCTTATGCGCTGCAACGGCATTCGTCTCGTCAATCTGCGCGGTTGACTGCTGAGGCGTCACGGTAACGCCGCTCGACGACGGCGACGGCGACTGGACATTGCTGTTACTGCCGCCACCGCCACACGCACTCAAACTGAGCGCCAAAGGAATCAATACCGCCAAGTCACGGCGACGCCATGCATGCAGTCCGTTTGCCATAAAACATCCCCCCTTTTCGCTAATCAGATTGGACCCCGACCCAAGCGGATTCACTGCCCCCTGAAATGCAATGTCCGCCAATAGCTTATGGGCTCAGTTTGTCACAACCAAAGCGCGCCGGAGCATAGTGATTTCTCACAATTTTTTACGTTTGCTGCCATGCGCCATTCACTGCGATAATCCGCAAGTTATTTCATTTGGCGCATGCGCCTAAAGCTCCCCCGGAGATCCCTTATGTCGGACGTCAGCGTTGTTATCGTCGGTGCCAAACGCACCGCTATTGGCTCATTCCTCGGCCAGTTCACGGGCGTGCCCAGCCCCAAGCTTGGTGCGACGGCCATTCGCGCAGCGCTCGAACAAGCCGGTCTCGCGGCAAGCGATGTGAACGAAGTGATCATGGGCTGCGTACTGCCGGCCAATCTTGGTCAGGCTCCCGCAAGGCAGGCGGCCTTGCACGCCGGTTTGCCGCCGGCGACCGGCTGCACTACGGTCAACAAAGTCTGTGGTTCAGGCATGAAGGCCATCATGTTCGGTCACGATCTGATCAAAGCCGGGTCGGCCGCGATTGTGGTGGCAGGCGGCATGGAATCGATGACCAACGCACCGCACATGGTCAATGCACGCGTCGGCATTCGTTACGGCGACGGCCAGCTGGTCGATCATATGGCGTGGGACGGTTTGACCAATCCTTACGACGGCAAGGCGATGGGTGTGTTCGGCGAACTGTGCGCCGACAAATATCACTTCACCCGTGAAGAGCAGGATGCGTTCGCCACCGAATCGGTGAAGCGCGCTCTGGCCGCACAGGCCTCCGGTGCTTTCGCGGATGAAATCGTGCCGGTCACGGTGTCCGGCCGCAAAGGCGACGTGGTGGTCGATACCGACGAGCAGCCTGGCCGTTCCGACATCGCAAAGATTCCTTCGCTCAAACCTGCGTTCCGCAAAGAAAACGGCACCATCACCGCAGCCAGCTCGTCGAGCATTTCCGACGGTGCGGCGGCGGTTGTTCTCTTGTCGGCCGACGACGCCAAGGCACGTGGCGTAAAGCCGCTTGCAAAGATCGTCGCGCACGCCACGCACTCGCAGGAACCGGAGTGGTTTACGACTGCGCCCGTCTCGGCCATCAGCAAAGTGCTGGAAAAGGCTGGCTGGAAAGTAAGCGATGTCGACCTGTTCGAGGTCAATGAAGCCTTCGCCGTGGTGGCCATGGCACCGATGCGCGAGCTGGGCATTCCGCACGACAAGCTCAACGTCAACGGTGGGGCCTGCGCGCTTGGCCATCCCATTGGCGCCAGCGGCTCCCGCCTGGTCGTGACCTTGCTCAACGCCTTGAAAACACGCGGTTTGCGTCGCGGCGTGGCGTCTTTGTGCATCGGTGGCGGCGAAGCAACCGCTATCGCTATTGAACGTCTGGACTAAGTGCCGACCACCGGCCGGCGTCGAAACGCCGGTCCGGTGTTAATGCCGAATGAAAGTTGTTTGATGAAACTGGTAGCGCCGTTCATGTGAAAGCGCTATTAATATGCGGCCAATTGGCAATTCCACGGCTAAGGAGATTCCAACATGAAGTTCACGCGTACCCTTCTCGCCTCCGCGCTTGTCGCGCTGCTGGCGGCTTGCAGCAATGGCGCGCAGGATGCCGCGCAGGACGCACAGAAGTCGGCTGACCAGGCTCAGCAAGCTGCTTCGCAGGCTGCTGATCAGGCTCAGAAGGCTGCTGCCTCCGCAACCACCGCTGCTGCTCCGGCTTCGACCGCTGCTCCGGCTGCTGCTCCGGCCTCCACGGCTGCTGCTGCTCCGGCTGCTGCTTCGACCGCTGCGGCCAATGCCATGAAGAGCGCAGCTCCGGCGTCGTCCTCGAAGGGTAACTAATCCTTCGTTGCAGGGTTACAGAAAACCGGCCGCCTCTGGCGGCCGGTTTTTTTGTGGCCGGCCCTTTTATGCAAGTGGGTCATCTCGTGCGTCCCGTTATGCAGAGGGTATGCGCTCACCGTTATCATCGACGCCTTGTCCAGAAGCGTGCAGCAGCCATCCATGAGCGTTATCACCTCGCAAATCGACCCCCGCTCCGCCGAGTTTCAGGCCAGCAGCGCGCAACTGCGTTCGCTTGTTGACGATCTGCATCGTGAGATGACGCGTGCTGCCGAAGGCGGCGGTGCCAAAGCGCGTGAAAAGCACACCGCCCGCGGCAAGCTGTTACCGCGCGAACGCATCCGCGCGCTGCTTGACCCGGGTTCGCCTTTCCTTGAGCTATCGCCGCTCGCGGCACACGGCATGTACGACGATGCAGCACCCGCCGCGGGCATCATCACCGGCATCGGTCGCGTGCAAGGTGTCGAGGTGGTCGTGGTCGCCAACGACGCCACGGTCAAAGGCGGCACGTACTTCCCCATCACCGTCAAGAAGCATCTCCGCGCGCAGGAAGTGGCACTGGAAAATCGCCTGCCCTGCATTTATCTCGTCGACTCAGGCGGCGCGTTCCTGCCCATGCAGGACGAAGTTTTTCCCGACAAGGAGCACTTCGGGCGCATCTTCTACAACCAGGCGCGCATGTCGGCCCTTGGCATTCCGCAAATCGCCGTGGTGATGGGTTCCTGCACAGCCGGTGGCGCCTACGTTCCGGCGATGAGCGATGAAACCATCATCGTGCGCGAACAAGGGACGATCTTCCTGGGCGGTCCGCCGCTGGTCAAAGCGGCTACGGGCGAAGTGGTGGATGCCGAAGCGCTCGGAGGGGCCGATGTGCATACGTCGATATCCGGCGTGGCCGATCACTTTGCCGAAAGCGATGCGCATGCGTTGTCGATCGCTCGCGACATCGTCGCCAGCCTCAATCGCAACAAGCCTATGCCGCTGGCTCTGCGCACACCGGTCGAGCCGCGTTATGCGGCGGAAGAGCTTTACGGTGTGATTCCGCAGGACACGCGCCGCCCGTTCGACATCCGCGAGGTGATTGCGCGCATCGTCGACGGCTCCGAATTCCATGAATTCAAGGCGCGCTACGGCAAGACGCTGGTATGCGGCTTCGCGCATATCCACGGTTATCCCGTCGGCATCATCGCCAACAATGGCATTCTGTTTTCCGAATCGGCGCTCAAGGGCGCGCACTTTATCGAGCTGTGCAACCAGCGCAATGTGCCGCTGGTGTTTTTGCAGAATATCACCGGCTTCATGGTCGGCAAGAAATATGAAAACGCCGGCATCGCCAAAGACGGCGCGAAAATGGTCACGGCCGTGGCGTGTTCGCACGTACCGAAATTCACGGTGGTCATCGGCGGCAGTTTCGGCGCGGGCAACTATGCGATGTGCGGCCGTGCTTATGGCGGACGCTTCCTCTGGATGTGGCCGAATGCGCGCATCAGCGTGATGGGCGGCGAACAAGCCGCCAGTGTGCTCGCTACCGTCAAGCGCGATGGCATTGAAGCTTCGGGAAAAACCTGGAGCACTGAAGAAGAAGAAGCCTTCAAGACGCCGATTCGCGAACAGTACGAGCGGCAGGGGCATCCCTATTACGCCAGCGCACGCCTTTGGGACGATGGCATCATCGATCCCGCCGACACGCGGCGTGTTTTGGGGCTTGCCATTTCGGCATCGCTCAACGCACCGATAGAGCAGCAACGCTACGGCGTGTTCCGAATGTAGTGATCGACTTCACATCGACTTCTTGTTTCTTTGATCAGCGCAACGAAAGCGCATTCACGATGGCGATCACAGTTCCATTCAAAGCACACAAGCAGATGCTCAAATTCGACGCCATATAAAGCGAAATGCAAGCCATCTCGATCGCGATGGTTTGCTTCGCTTACGTCAACCACATGCAAGCGTCGACTCCGCGCTTCGTGCATCAACAAAACATACACGTTCACCCCAACGTGACGAAGGCACACGTTGCTTAAACGCGATTCGCGTTGCCATCCAGTAGAAAGATTCGTGTCATGCATAACCGCTGTTATCGCCGCTTCGGCCGACGTGCACACGTGCTGCACCGAGGGGATGACCGGGGGGACCGGTCAGGCTGAAGCCGCCCAGGGAGAGCGGCAGTCGATGACGCAGGGAGATGCGTGAATACCTTCCGACTACATAAGGATTGAACATGAAGAGTGAACGTTCTTTTGCAAAGACGATGCTTTCTGCTGCGTTGGTATGTGCATGCGCGTTCGGCGCAACCATGCCCGCCGCTGCGCAAACCACCACGCAAACGCTGGTGATTTTTCCGGATCAAGGCTTTCAGCCTATCTACAACCTGATCTCGGCGGCCAAGTCGACCATCGACATGACCATGTACGAGTTGCAGGACACCACCGCGCAAGGCCTGCTGTGCTCGGCCGAATCCAGCGGCGTGAAGGTTCGCGTGATCCTCGACGTGAACGACGAGAAGAGCAACAACACGGCCGCCTATGATCAGCTCAAGAATTGCGGCGTGGCTGTCGTGTGGGCTTACACCAAGTATGAAGCGACGCACGAGAAGTCGATCGTGATCGACAGCGCGACCGCCAACGCACAGGCAGCCGTCATGACGGCCAACCTCACCAGCCGTTACTACAGCACCACGCGCGATTTCGCGATTATCCAGAACAATGCGACCGACATCGCTGCGATCGAAGCGACATTCGCCAAGGACTACGCGCACGAATCCGTCACACCATCCAACGGTGTGGATCTGGTGTGGAGCCCGACCAATTCGCAGAGTTCATTGCTCAGCATCATCAACAATGCGAAGACCAGCCTGCTGGTGGAAAACGAAGAGATGAGCGACACCGCCATCGTCGACGCATTGGAAAATGCGGCCAAGGCTGGCGTCAGCGTGACGGTCGTGATGACCAACGACGATAACGAGTACGAAAGCGAGTTCAACGCACTGCAAAAGGCCGGCGTGAACATCAGCACCTACCCGGACAACGACACCGCGTTGTACATCCATGCCAAGGCGATCGTGGCCGATTACGGCACATCCAACGCGTTGGCGTTTGTCGGTTCGGAGAACTTCTCCAGCGCGTCGCTTACGGAGAATCGCGAACTGGGCATGACCACCACCAACTCAAGCATTCTGTCGCAGCTTGAAAGCACCATGAGCAGCGACTATGCCGGCGGCACGCCGTGGTAAAGCGTAATTAAAGCCGATGTTGGAAACGAAGCGCATGGGTGCAATGCCCATGCGCTTTTCTTTTGCGCTTAGCGTTTGTACGGACGGAATTCGAGCGGAATCGTGTCGCTCTTCGCAGCAGCCGGCGGCTTAGGACCGCAAGCGCCACAGGTGCTGCATCCGTCGCTGCAGCTGCCCGTCGCCTGCTTGGGTTGCATCCGGCGGCCCAGCGCACGCAACCACGCGGCGTGATTGGGCTGATTGAACTGAATCGACGCAGCGGCGAGCCAGCGGTTGGTCAGGAGCGGCGCCAGTTTGCGAAACGCATAAAGCGCGCTGGCCAGTACGACCAGACCGATCACCACGTACTGAATCAGCAGACCCGTGCTCACAGGAAGAACCTCGCCACCTGATAGGTGATCAGCGACGCTGCGTACGCCACCACGAACATGTAGCTAAACGAGATGGCTACGTTACGCCATGAATTGGTCTCGCGGCGAATGACGGCCAGCGTCGACATGCATTGCGGTGCAAACGCAAACCACACCAGCAGCGACAGTGCGCTCGGCAGTGAAAAATTCGCGGTGAGTGCATGCGCCAGACCGCCCGCTTCCGCATTGCCTCCCACCGCATACACCGTGGCCAGCGCGGCTACTGCCGTTTCGCGCGCGGCGAACGCAGGAATCAGCGACAGGCTGATCTGCCAGTTGAATCCTAGCGGCGCAAAAATGTACTGCAGCCCGCGGCCGAGGTAACCGGCAATGCTGTAATCGATGGCCGGACCCGTCGCGCCAGCAGGCGCCGACGGAAAGGTCGAGATCGCCCACATAATCACGGTCAACGCGAGAATCACGCCTGTCAGGCGCTTGAGAAAAATCGCGCCGCGCTCATACAAGCCGATGACGACGTCGCGCGGCTGCGGTAAACGATACGAGGGCAACTCCATCAGCAACGCGTGTTCGCTTTGATCGCGGCGCATACGCTTGATCACCCAACCCACTGCCATGGCGCCCAGGATGCCGGCGACATATAGCGCGAACAGCACCAGACCTTGAAGGTTGAAGATGCCCATCACGCGATGCATCGGGATGAACGCTCCGATCAACAGCGCGTACACCGGCAAACGTGCCGAGCAAGTCATCAATGGTGCGACAAGAATCGTGGTGAGGCGATCGCGCGGGTCCTGAATGCTGCGCGTACCCATAATGCCGGGAATGGCGCATGCGAAGCTCGACAGCAATGGAATGAAAGAGCGACCGGTCAATCCCACCGACAGCATCATGCGATCGAGCAGGAATGCCGCGCGCGGCAAATAGCCGGTTTCTTCGAGCGTAAGGATAAAGAAGAACAGCACGAGGATTTCGGGCAGAAAACCGAGCACCGTGCCCAGACCCGTGCAGATGCCGTCTTTCAGCAGGCCCTGTATGGGACCGGCCGGCAGCCAGATCGCCAGATGCGCACCAAGCCAGTCGAAACCATCGCCGATGGCATCGCTCATGGGTTTGCCGAACGAATACACGGCCTGGAACACCATGAACATCACGACGGCGAGAATCGCCAGGCCAAAGACAGGGTGCAACGCCCAGCGATCTAACGCATCATCGAGTGCTGCCGTCTGGCGCGGCATGTTCACGGTTGCGGCGAGAATCTCACGCACTTGCACATGCAGGCCCGCACGGCTCTCCGCGTCATCCGGTTGCGCAGGCGCGGCGACCGGCACTTCGCTGTCCACGCGTTCGATCAGCGCACGTGCGCCACCACGCTTGACCGCAATGGTTTCCACGACCGGCAAGCCGAGACGTTGCTGCAACTGTTCGACATCGATGTGGATGCCGCGACGACGCGCTGTATCCATCATGTTCAATGCGAGCACGACCGGACGGCCAAGACGCTTCACTTCAAGCACGAAGCGCAGATGCAAGCGAAGATTGGTCGCGTCCGCAACGCAAACGATCAATTCCGGCGCTTCTTCACCCGGATAATTGCCTTCGAGCACGTTGCGCGTGATCTGCTCATCGGGACTGACGGCATCGAAGCTGTAAGTACCGGGCAAATCCAGAATCTGCAGCACGCGTCCGGAGGGTGCGGTAAATCGCCCTTCCTTGCGCTCTACCGTCACGCCCGCGTAATTGGCGACTTTCTGGCGCGCGCCCGTCAGCTGATTGAACAGTGCGGTCTTGCCGCAGTTCGGGTTGCCAACGAGAGCAATGCGCAGCGTACCGGCGCTCATGCGACCTTCTCCTGCACCGTGACACTGACACGCTCCGCTTCGCTGCGGCGCAGGGCAAAACGGGTGGAACCGATCTGAATCAGAAGCGGATCCTTGCCGATCGGCCCGCGCGCCACCAGTCGCACGTTTTCACCCGTGACAAAGCCCAGATCGCGCAGACGCTGCGCAATGGGATCGTTGGGATGGGCATCTTCGACTCGTTCAACCACTGCAGAAGCACCTTTCGGCAGGTCGGACAGGCGCACGGTTGTTATACTTCTAAACAAGAATGGTTCGCATTGTAACCTCTTTTCGCATCTAGTGCATCGCAGCGTCATCTTTCATGGGCAATGGTTAAGATGGCCGGGTTTGCTCCCCAGGACGGACTTTTCCCATGAGCCACGCCGTACAGATTGCCGACCATGCCGGCATTCGCGAACTCCGCCTCAACCGGCCCAAGGTGCACAACGCTTTTGACGACCGGTTGATTGCCGAACTGACCGCGGCCCTGCACGCCGCAAGCAGCGATCCATCGGTACGCGTAGTGGTTTTGACCGGCGTGGGCGCAAGTTTTTCCGCTGGTGCCGATCTGAACTGGATGCAGGGCATGGCCAAAGCCAGTGAAGCGGAAAACCGCGAGGATTCCCTGCGCCTGGCGGCCCTGATGCGCACGCTGCAATTCCTGCCCAAGCCAACCATCGCGCGCATCAACGGACCGGCCTATGGCGGCGGCGTCGGCCTGATTGCGTGCTGCGATATCGCCATCGGCGTGACGACGGCCAAGTTTGGGCTCACCGAGGTCAAGCTCGGTCTGGTACCTGCGGTGATCTCGCCCTATGTGATTGCTGCCATCGGTTTGCGTCAGGCACGCCGTCTGTTCCTTACCGGGGAAATCTTCGATAGCACGATGGCGACGCAGATCGGCCTGCTTCATCAGACTGTGGATGCCGAGCATCTGGACGATTCGGTCTACCAACTGCTCAAGCAACTCGGCAAAGCCGGACCCACTGCGCAGCATGAAGCCAAGACGCTTGCGTTCGGCATGCATGGTTTTACGGAACGCGAAGCCGAACGCGTCGACCAGGAAAATGCAGCACTGATCGCGCGCCTTCGTGTTTCAAAGGAAGGCCAGGAAGGACTGAGTGCCTTCCTCGACAAACGCGCACCGAGCTGGTCGACCGGCAGCTGACGAATGAGCCGAACGCGGGGCCGGCAGGCCCGACGTTTCACTGGATGAATGGGAAGGCGAATACGCCGCAGCGCGCTACCATGCTGCGCCGCGCATCGGCTAAACCCTACACTTCTGCTAGTTTTATCGGCTTTGCAGCCCCCGTACGCCCGTAAGGATTGAGCATGTTCGAGCGCGTCCTGATTGCCAACCGCGGCGAGATCGCCTGCCGCGTAATCCGCACCTGTCGCCGACTCGGCATTCACACCATTGCCGTGTACTCGGAGGCGGACAAAGACGCGCAGCACGTGCGCCTGGCGGATGAGGCATGGCCCATCGGCGGCCCGCGCCCGGCGGATTCGTATCTGCGCGGCGACGTTATTCTGGACGTCGCCAAAAAATCCGGTGCCCAAGCCATTCACCCCGGTTACGGTTTTCTTTCCGAGAACACGGGTTTCGCGCGTGCGTGCACCGACGCGGGCATCGCCTTTATCGGCCCGCGCCCGGAAAGCATCGACGCGATGGGCTCCAAAGCCGCCGCCAAGGCGCTGATGGAAAAACATCAGGTGCCGTTGGTGCCCGGTTATCACGGCGACAATCAGGATACGGACTTTCTCGCCGAGCAAGCGCGGAAGACCGGTTTTCCGTTGATGATCAAGGCGGCCGCGGGTGGCGGCGGCAAAGGCATGCGCATCGTGCGCGCGGAGAAGGAATTCGCCGATGCGCTCGCTTCCGCACAGCGCGAGGCGGCCAGTTCGTTCGGCGATACGCGCGTCATTCTCGAACGCTACGTCGACCATCCGCGCCACATCGAATTTCAGGTATTTGGCGACACGCAGGGCAACGTCATTCATCTGAACGAGCGCGAATGCTCCGCGCAGCGCCGGTACCAAAAGGTGCTGGAAGAAACGCCCTCGCCTTTCCTCAACGCCGAACGCCGCAAGGCGATGGGCGAGGCTGCCGTCGCGGCGGCGAAAGCCGTCGATTACGTCGGCGCTGGCACGGTCGAATTCATCGTGGCGCAGGACGGCACGTTCTTCTTCATGGAGATGAACACCCGCCTGCAGGTCGAGCACCCGGTAACGGAAGAAACGCTAGGTTTGGATCTGGTCGAGTGGCAGTTACGCGTGGCCGCCGGTGAAGCGCTGCCGCTGCGGCAAGATCAGATTCACGCACACGGTCATGCGATCGAAGTACGCCTGTACGCAGAAGACCCCGATCAGAACTTCCTGCCCGGCTCCGGCAAGCTGCGCACGCTGACGTTGCCTGCACCCTCACGCCACGTGCGCCTGGATGGCGGCGTGATCGAAGGCGATACGGTAACGATTTTTTATGATCCGATGATCGCCAAGCTGATCGTGTACGACACCGATCGCACGCAAGCTTTGCAACGTATGCGCGAAGCGTTGGCTCAATGCGATATCGTCGGACCGAAATCGAACATTGCGTTTCTCGAGCGGCTCGTCCGTCATCCCGTCGTCATCGAAGGGCGCATCGACACCGGTTACCTCGATCGTCATCTGGATGAATTCCTCACCGGCGATACACCGCCCTCGGATCAGGCTTTGTTCGCCGCGGCGACCGCCGTTTTGCTCAACGACGAAGTGATGGTTGCGCGCGAGGCCGTACACGGCAGCGATCCGCATTCACCCTGGGCCAGTGCCGATGCGTGGCGTATCGGTCACGCGGGCAAGCGCATTGTTGCGCTTTCGTTACGCGACCAGCGCTATGACATCGAAGCGCACGGTCACGACGGTAGCTACCAGCTGCAACATGGTGACGCTCATTGCAACGTGCACGGCGCGCGCCTGAACGACGGCGCGTTGAGCGCAAGATTCAACGACGAAGGCATTCGGCTGCCTGTCTACGCCGACGCACAACGCGTGTCACTGCACGACGCCAACGGCCAGCGCTACGCTTTCGTGCGCACAGCTGCCTTTGCGTGGGAATCCAAAGAAGGCAGCGGCGGCAACCAGATCATTGCGCCGATGCCCGGCCGCATCGTTTTAGTAAAGGCCAAGGCGGGCGATAAGGTCGAAGAAGGCCAGGAATTGCTCGTCATGGAAGCCATGAAAATGGAGCTCGCCTTGAAGGCGCCGCGCGCGGGCACCATTGAAAGTGTGAGTGCGGCACAAGGTGAATTTGTGGAAGCGGACGCCGTGCTGGTGCGTTTTACGAATTAATTACCCGAGACATACAAGACTTCCTTACCCGCCTTTCAACCCGAGACACGGCCTTCATGCAAGCGCAGTTTTATCGAGTGACGACCAACGCAGGTGCTTTCGCGCAACGCGAAGCCGTGTGCGCGGTACTCACCGATGCGCGGCTCAGAATCAACCCAGTACCTATGCAGCCCACCTGCCAGGCGCCACAGTCGTAGACGGATGCTCATGGATACTCGAAACAACTCCTTCGTTCGTATTGTCGAAGTCGGCGCCCGCGATGGGCTGCAGAACGAGAAGACGTTGCTTCCGCCGGAAGTGAAGATTGCGTTGGTCGATCGCTTATCCGCTACCGGGTTGAAAACGATCGAAGCGACCAGCTTCGTGAGTGCGCGCTGGGTACCGCAGCTGGCCGATGCCGAGGAAGTGTTCCGCCGCATTCGCAAGGTGCCGGGCGTGAGCTATCCGGTGCTTGTGCCGAACGAACAAGGCTATCGCGCCGCACGCGCGGTTGGCGCAACGGACGTGTCCGTATTTACAGCTGCATCGGAAGCCTTCAACCGCACGAACATCAATGCATCGATTGCCGATTCGCTGACGCGTTTCCAGCCGATTCTGGAACACGCCAAGGCCGACGGCGTAAAAGTGCGTGGCTATGTGTCGACCGTGCTGGGTTGCCCGTATCAAGGCGAAGTGCCGGTCGCGGATGTCGTGAGCGTGGCGAAGCGTCTCTACGACATGGGCTGCTACGAAATCTCGCTCGGCGACACGATCGGTGTGGGCACCCCCGCCAAAGCGCGCGCCATGTTGCTGGCGGTCGCGCAGGAAGTACCGATGCATGCGCTCGCCGTGCATTTCCACGACACCTACGGCCAGGCACTTGCCAATATTCTCGCGTGTCTGGAAGAAGGTGTGCGCGTGGTCGATAGCGCTGTCTCCGGCACAGGCGGTTGCCCATACGCCAAAGGCGCCACCGGCAACGTCGCAAGCGAAGATGTGGTCTACATGCTTGAAGGCCTTGGCCTGGAAACCGGCATCAATCTGGATCTGCTGGTCGCCACCGGCGCATGGCTGGCCGCGCAGTTGGGCAAGCCCACCGCCAGCCGCGTGACCCGCGCACGTACGGCCGCCTGACCACCGGCACATTGCCAACTCGGCGCAGGCCATTACGCTGCGTTTTCCCCGTCGAGTTTCGCCCATGACTGATTACCTTATTCGCCCAATCGAGCCGCGCGACAACGCTGCGGTGGCTTCCATCATCCGTACGGTGATGCCGGAATTCGGAGCGGATGGTCCGGGTTTCGCCATCCATGATGCCGAGGTTGACGACATGCATGCGTCGTACTCGCGTGCGCGCTGCGTGTACTTCGTGGTGGAACGCGATGGCAAAGTGATCGGCGGCGGCGGTATTGCACCATTGGATGGCGGCGACGCCGACGTCTGCGAGCTGCGCAAGATGTACTTCCTGCCCGAAGCGCGCGGGATTGGCGCCGGCGCAAGCATGATGCAACGTTGCCTTGATGCGGCACGCGAGCTCCAGTTCAAGCGCTGCTATCTGGAAACCCTTACCGGCATGGACGCTGCGCAAACTCTGTACCGCAAACACGGGTTCCAGCCCATCAAGGCGCCCATGGGTGGCACCGGCCACTTCAGCTGCGATCGGTTCTTCATTCGCGAGCTGTAGGCATTCCTAAGAAGCGTGCGTTAGGGCGGTTTGATTTGGCATTATCCGCACTTGGGAAAAGACGGAGATCGACGCCATGTCCAGCCGCGATCCGCGTGTCGACGCTTACATCGAACGATCTGCCGAATTCGCACACCCGATCCTCGAACACCTCCGCGCCATCGTGCATGCCGCCTGCCCTGACGTAGAAGAAAACATCAAATGGGGCTTTCCGCATTTCGGCTACAAGGGCGCCATGATGTGCTCGATGGCCGCATTCAAGCACCACTGCAGCTTCGGCTTCTGGAACTACAAGAACATTGCAGGGAAAGAACCTGAAGAAGGCGCCGGTAGTTTCGGCAAAATCACATCGGTGAAGGATCTGCCAGGCAAGAAGGAGCTGACCGGGTATATACGCAAGGCGATGGCCTTGAACGACGCCGGCATCAAGAAAGAACGTCCGAAGACCGCGCCCAAGCCGCCGCCGAAAACCCCGGATGATTTAGCGGTACAACTGAAGAAAAATGCATCGGCACGCAAGACGTACGACGCTTTCAGCCCAAGTTGCCAGCGCGAATATGTCGAGTGGATCAACGACGCCAAAACCGATGCGACGCGAGCAAAGCGTGTTGCAACAACGATAGAGTGGCTGGCCGAAGGCAAACAACGCAACTGGAAATACATGACATGATCCGCACCGCCCGCGCCGACGACGCCGATACCATCCACGCGATTTACGCGCCCGCAGTCACCGGCAGCGCCATCACTTTCGAAACCGAACTTCCCGGTGTCGAGGCGATGCGCCAGCGTATCGTCAACCGGCTGCAGCACTATCCCTGGCTGGTTTGGGAAGAACATGGCGAGGTGCTCGCCTACGCGTACGCCACACGATTTCGCGAACGTGCTGCGTACGACTGGATTGCCGAGACATCCATCTATGTGCATGCCAATGCGCGACGTCGCGGCATTGCGGGTCATCTTTACGGTGTGTTGCTGGACGTGATGCGTTTGCAAGGCATCAATCAGGCGGTGGGTGTCATCACCATGCCGGGTGAAGTCAGCGTGTCGCTGCACGAAGCGATGGGTTTCACACCTGCAGGCGTGTGGCCCAAATCCGGCTACAAGCTAGGGCAATGGTGGGATGTCGGTGTATGGCAGAAGGAGTTGCAAACTCCGACAAATCCACCCGTACCGATTCGCACATTTTCGTCGCTTGCCGATTCGCGCGAGCTGCAGGACATCCTGCAGGCATCGCCGCACTGAAACGCAAATGGGCCATTGCTTGCGCAACGGCCCATTTGACTGATGCGAACAGCTTGCTCAGCGGCTGTTTGCGACGATGCTGATGATCGCGCCGGTGGCGATGGCCGCCAGCAGGAAGTCGCCATTATCGCTGCGGATGTAGTGATAGCCCGGGCGCGGCGGCGGCAGGCGATACGTGCGCCAATCGTTTACTACGTAGTGGCCGCCACGATACTGCCGCGGAACATAGCCGCCCCGGTGATACCAGCCCTGATGGCTCCAACCACGCCCCGGAGGCGGACCCTGGCGACTCGGCGGGGGTGGGCCCGGTGGGCCGTATTGGGCGAACGCCATCTGCGATGCGACCAACATCACACCGCAAGCGGCGAGCATGCCGATCTGCTTCCCTAATTGCTTCTTCATGTCGTACTCCTCGTTAATTCAACTGCACGGGAATCGCATGGACACTCTCTCCTTGTGATCGGCGCCGCCATCCATTGATCCAATCTTGGCGCCGTCGCGAAGTCATGACCGCGATACGCCTATCAAGATTGCGTCAGCCTCCCGAATGCAACGTGAATGTTCCGTCGAAAAATGGCAGGCCGTTCAGGATCTTGGCGGGGCTGGCGCGAGCCCCGGGCCGGTGCGTTACCATGGCGGTTTTTAGCTCCCCGGACATCCCAATGCAGCTCAATCAGGTCAAGGCAATCATCACTGGCGGCGCCTCCGGTCTCGGCCATGCGGTCGCACAACTTCTGGTCACCAACGGTGGCCATGTCGCCCTGTTCGATGTCAATGAAGAAAAGGGCCAGGAAGCCGCCAAGGCATTGGGCGGCAACGCCCGTTTCTTCCGCACGGACGTCACCTCCGAAGACGGCGTCACCGCCAACGTGGCCGCAGCGCGGGATGCCATGGGTGGCCTGAACGTGATCATGAACTGCGCTGGCATCCTCGGTGCCGGCCGTGTGTTGGGCAAGGAAGGCCCGATGCCGCTGGGTACGTTCGCCTCGACGGTGATGGTGAATCTCGTCGGCAGCTTCAACGTTGCCAAAGCGGGTGCCGCACTGATGCAGAACAACGAAGCCGGTGACGATGGCGAGCGCGGCGTGATCATCAACACCGCCAGCGTTGCGGCGTACGAAGGCCAGATCGGTCAGGCCGCTTATTCGGCATCCAAGGGTGGCGTGGTTGGCATGACGTTGCCGATGGCGCGTGAGTTGTCGCGCTTCGGCATTCGTGTTGCGACCATCGCACCGGGCATTTTCTGGACGCCGATGGTCGATGGCATGCCACCGCAAGTGCAGGAATCGCTCTCCGCATCGATCCCGTTCCCTTCGCGCTTGGGCAAGCCGGATGAGTTTGCGTCGACGGTCGCTTTCATCCTTGGCAACCGGTACATCAATGGCGAAACGATTCGCCTCGATGGCGCGGTGCGTCTGCAGCCGAAATAAGCTACGAAAAGCATCGGCGTCCTCGAGGCGCTAAGTAACGTCGACGTCATTCCGGCGCAGGCCGGAATCCAGTTAAATACTCGCGCGAAGCGCACTAACTATTCGCTCTTTCTACCTCTTAGTCACTGGATTCCGGCCTACGCCGGAATGACGAATCCAAACCATCACACACTCATCCGACCAACATCCATGAAAGCTTCCGACGTCAAGAAAGGTAACGTAGTCGAACACGAAGGCACCGTTTACCAGGTGCGCGATATCGAACGCAGCTCACCGACCGCACGTGGCGGCAACGTCACCTTCCGCTTCACGCTGTATTCGATTCCCGGCGGCCGCAAGTTCGATCTGAGCCTGCGCGCAGACGACGATCTGAAAGAAATGGATCTCGTGCGCCGTCCGTCCAACTTCTCGTACATGGACGGTGAAGCGTTCGTGTTCATGGATGCGGAGGATTACACCCAATACATGCTGGACGCCGCGCTGGTTGGCGACAACGCCGGTTACATTGTCGAAGGCGTGGAAGGCTATTACGTGCAGCTGATCGACGATGCGCCGGTAGGCCTGCAAATCCCGACCAGCGTGACGCTGACGGTGGTCGACACCGCACCGGAACTCAAAGGCGCCAGTGCAACCAAGCGCACCAAGCCCGCCAAGCTCGAGACGGGCCTGGAAATCCAGGTACCCGAATACATCACCAATGACGAGAAGGTGTGGGTGAATACGTTGACGGGCGAGTTTGCCGGCCGCGCTTCCTGAGAAAACCACGTTCCCTGTTTCATACGAACGGCGTCGCCATCCCGCGACGCCGTTTTCGTTCGTGGAGGTAACGACAACCGCTATGTCCGTGATGCAGAATCAGTGCATCGCCGACATAGTCCCCCGCCATGTCCACGCAAGCCTATTCGCTACGCACGAGCGTGCTGCAAAGCCTGACGACGGCCAAGCGGCCGGATGTGCCGTTGTGGGTGGTAGTGCGCAATACCGCAGCGGTCGTGCTGCCGTTGGCGATTGGCTATATGACCGGCCACGAGGAAGCGGGGCTCGCGATCGGCGCCGGCGCGCTGGACACCATGTTTTCCGATCAGCCCGGCCCCTATCGCCAGCGCTTGACGCAGCTTTTCCTGGCATCGCTCGCCGCCGGTGCAGCATCGCTTTGCGGTTTTTTGATCGGCGGCAACTTGCCTTTGATCTTGATTGCGATGGCCGCGTGCGGATTCTTCGGTGGCTTGCTGGTGGTATTCGGCACCGACATCGCACGCGTGGGTATGACCAGCATGATCCTGCTGGTTATCACAGCAGCGACGCCAACGACGATCGACCACGCATTGATCGGTGCAGGATTGATCTTCTCCGGCGGCTTGTTGCTCGCATTGTTTTCCATCGCCGCATGGCCCTTGCAACGCTACGGTCCGGAACGGCACGCGCTTGCCACGGTGTATCGCGGCCTCGCTTCGTTCGCCAAGCAAGAGGTGCACAACGACGCCGATGCGCCTGCCCTTACCGACGCCATGACGACACTGCAGCAAACGTTGCTCGGTCGTCACCACGCGCGCGGCCGTGCGATGGAAGCGTTCGCCGTGTTGCTGGAACTTGCCGAACGCATTCGCCTGGAACTGGTAGCAATGACAGACATGCGCGGCGCCGAGGGCATCCACGCCATGTTTCGCAGCGATGCCGCGCGCGTGCTCGATGCGATTGCCGATGCGCTGGAAAGCGGCGATTCGCCCGAACAGGCTTCGCGCGCCTTGCAAACACTGCAGGCCAGCGAACGCGCGTTGCTCGATGGCAAAACGCGCCACGACAGCGTGGCTGCGCACATCCATGCACTATCCGGTCAGTTGGCCGCCGCGGTGCGTAACGCCAATTGGGCGGGCACGACCGGCGAAGAGCGCGCGGAAACGGCAGAAACGGGCTTGCCCAGAGTACTGCGTGGCAGCTCGGCGCTTGCCACGATGCGCGCAAACCTGACAACGCACTCCGTGGCGTTTCGCCATGCGATGCGTTGCGCGGTGTGTCTCACCGTCGCATTGCTTGTATCGCGCATCTGGAATCTGCCGCACGGTTACTGGTTGCCGATGACAGCGGCCATCGTGCTGCGTCCCGACTTCGCAGCCACCTTCAATTTCGGTTTGCTGCGTGTGGTCGGCACCATTCTCGGTCTGTTGCTGACGACCGCATTGCTGCACTTCACGCGACACGATTTCTGGACGCACCTCGCCTTGATGGCTGTGCTTTGCATGGCGTTCCGTTATCTCGCTACAGCGCACTACGGCGTCGCCGTGGCGGCACTGACCGGCACCGTGGTGATTCTGTTGTCGTTTGAAGGCGTGAACTCTGGCGATGCCGTGATGGATCGCGTCATCAACACAGCACTCGGCAGCGGCATGGCCTTGCTCGCCTATGTGGCATGGCCGACATGGGAGCGTGGCCGCGCACGCGCAGCGCTGTCGGAGCTGCTTTCCGCCTACGCCGATTACCTGCGTGCCCTCGCACGACCGGACCGGCGCGAGGCGCATCGCGAAGCGCGCACGGCAGTGCGCACGGCACGCACCAATGCCCAGGCCTCCCTTGAACGCATGCGCGGCGAGCCCGCTACTCCGCTCGCGTTGCTGGAATTGGCCAATACCCTTTTCCTCAACAGCAATCGCCTGGCGCGTACGGCGATGACGCTGGAGGCCTTGCTGCACGATTGCGACAATTTGCCCGAGCAGGCCGAAGTCACCAATTTCATCGAACACGCCGCGTCGAACCTGCATACGCTGGCTGTTGCACTGCGAGATAACAAGGTACCCCCACCCGCCCCGGATCTGCGCCAGCTGCAGCGCAGCCTGTATACGCTGTTGGCCATGGCCGAAGACAAAGCCCGGGCCGAGCAGCTTGGCCGCATCAGCGACCGTCTGGTCGACAACGTCAACACGCTGGCCCACGTGGTGGGGCGCGGCCCACAGGAGTCGGCGGCCGCCCAGCAGCCCTTGGTGAACAAATCTTAATGTTGAGGGTGCAGCTGACGCTAAAATAGGCGGATGCTGAAAATCGACACCCACGCCCATATTCTTCCGCCCGACTGGCCCAACCTGGCGGCCAAGTACGGCAACGATGCGTTTCCGGTGATGACGCATACGGATGGTCGTCATCGCATCTACAAGGACGGCAAGTTTTTCCGCGAGGTGTGGGAGTCGTCCTTCGATCCGCAGCACCGCATCAACGATTACGCTCGCTTCGGCGTGAATGTGCAGGTCATTTCCACGGTGCCCGTGCTGTTCTCCTATTGGGCGCCGGGTTATCAAGCACTGGAACTGCATCGCCATCTCAACGATCACATGGGCGCCGTGTGCCGCGATTATTCCAGGCACTACGCCGGCATCGGCACCGTGCCGCTGCAGTCGCCGGAACTGGCGATTCGCGAGCTGGAACGCTGCATCGATGAACTGGGTTTGTGCGGCGTGCAGATCGGCTCGCATTGCAACGAGTGGAACCTGGATGCGCCGGAGCTGTTTCCGTTCTTCGAGGCCGCGGCCGACATGGGCGCGGCGATCATGGTGCATCCGTGGGACATGATGGGTGCATCCACGATGCCCAAGTATTGGATGCCGTGGCTGGTCGGCATGCCCGCCGAGCAATCGCGTGCCGCGTGCTGCCTGGCTTTTGGCGGCGTGCTGGAACGCCTGCCCAAGCTGCGCGTAATGCTGGCGCACGGCGGCGGCAGCTTCCCCTGGACCATCGGCCGCATCGAGCATGGTTTTCGCATGCGTCCTGATCTGGTCGCGACCGACAACCCGCGCAATCCGCGCGAATACCTCAAGCGCTTGTACTTCGATTCCTGTGTGCACGATCCGCAGGCCCTGCGTTATCTGCTGGATGTGACCGGGGTCGAGCGCGTGATGCTCGGTACCGACTATCCTTTCCCGCTGGGGGAGCAGGAACCGGGCAGCGGCATCGAGTCGCTGAAACTGGACGATCGGAACCGCGCCCGCCTTTTCCATGGCACGGCGCTGGAGTGGCTCGGACTGCCGCTGCAACGCTTCACTTCCGAACCGGAACAGGAGCACGCATGAAATTCAGGCGTTACATGATCGTGGCTGCCGCGCTGGTCGTCGCGAGTATCGCGGTGGCGCAGGCGGACGATGTCTCCATGGCCTCTGGCAGCGTGCACTTCAGCACACCGTCGAGCTGGGTCGGCATCATGCAGGTGGATGGCGATCCGGAAGTTCGCGTGTTCCAGGTGCCCGATCCATCGCCAAGCAAGAACGATACGCTCGCGCGCGTAAGCGTCACGATCAAGCAGGTCACCGATCTGCAGAGCTTCAACGGTTACGTCAGCAATTCCGTGTCCAAAGCCAGGGACATGAAAGACTACGCGCCGGTTGCAAGCGCGACGGGCGATCAGAACAGCTTCATCTACACCGCCAGCGAAAGCGGCGTGGGCTACACGTACCTGGAGCGTTACTGGTTCCGCAACGGTCATGCGATCCAGCTGCGCTGTGCACGCCCGACATCGAGCCAGGCTGGCTCGGCGTGGATGGCGTCGTTCGATAAAGGCTGCAATGCGCTTGCGGTCAGCTTGAACAGTTAAACGATACGGACGCCCCGGTCATACCGGGGCGTTTCCATCTCGTCCCGTAGGTTTGGGACAACCCAGCTGGAATGCCCCCGATGTCCGCACCCTTCGAAGCCACCGCCGCCTGGGCCCGAGCCCGCGACGCTGCTGATCCGCTGCGCGCCTTTCGCGACGAGTTTCTGATTCCGCCGCACGAACACGGCGAAACGCATTACTTCTGCGGCAACTCGCTCGGCCTGCAACCACGCGCGGTGAAGGAAGCGATTGAGGCGGAATTGAATTACTGGGGCGAACTGGGCGTAGAGGGCCATTTCAAAGGCCGCCTGCCGTGGATGGATTACCACGAGTTTGTGCGCGACCACCTGGCAGAAGTCGTCGGCGCGCAACCTGAAGAAGTCGTGGCGATGAACACGCTGGGCGTGAATCTGCACCTGATGATGGTGAGTTTCTATCGTCCCACGCCGGACCGCCACGCGATTCTGATGGAAGCCGGTGCGTTTCCGACCGATCGCTACGCGCTCGAATCGCAGATTCGTTACCACGGTTTCAGCCCTACGTTGTCGCTGATCGAAATCGAAGGCGATGAACCCAACGGCACGATTTCGATGGCGCACATCGAACGCACGCTCAACGAACACGGATCGCGCATTGCGTTGGTGATGTTGCCCGGCGTGCAATACCGCACCGGTCAGGCGTTCGATCTGAAGGCCATTACAGATCTCGCGCACAAGCATGGCTGCACAGTGGGCTTCGATCTCGCTCACGCGGTGGGCAACCTGCCACTGCAATTGCATGACAGCGGCGCAGATTTCGCCATCTGGTGCAGCTACAAATATCTCAATTCCGGTCCCGGTGCAGTCGGTGGCGCGTTCGTGCACGCGCGCCACGCGAAAGCGGCGTTGCCGCGCTTTGCCGGTTGGTGGGGGCACGACAAGACCACGCGCTTCCAGATGGGGCCGGAGTTCGTACCCACACCCGGCGCAGATGGCTGGCAGCTTTCCAACCCGCCGATTCTTGCGCTGGTGCCGATGCGCGTCTCGCTGGAGATTTTCCATCGCGCCGGTATGCGACGCCTGCGCGAAAAATCGTTGCAACTGACCGGCTATCTGGAATGGCTGGTGCGCACGCAATTGTCCGATGTGCTCGACATCGTGACGCCGGCGGACCCCGAGCGCCGCGGTGCGCAGCTTTCCATTCGCGTGCTCGGTGGCCGCACGCAAGGGCGTTCGCTGTTTGACTACCTCACCGACAACGGCATCATCGGCGATTGGCGCGAACCGGACGTGATCCGCATCTCGCCAGCACCGTTGTACAACCGCTTCGCCGACTGCCTCGCATTTGCCGAGGCGGTCCGGCGCTGGCACGACAAGCGATAACGAAACAGGCACGCTTTGCGCGCCCGTTCCTCATCATCAAATCGCTTCGGCCATCGGATAAAGCTCGCGATTCTCACGCTGCACGCGCATGTGCAACGCCTTGAACACTGCGTTGGCTTCGTCGCGGAATCCTTGCGGATTCTGCGAGATTTTCGCAGCGAGATTCCAGCGCGACACGAACCCCGTCAAGGTTTCGGCCAGACCGCCCATCTCCTGTTGGAACATACGGCTGGTCTGCGCGACCAACGGATCGGGCGCGTTGGCCAGCGCCGGATAAAGTACGCGATCCTCGGCCGCAAGATGCAGCTTGATCGCGCCGGTCATCGCCAGTAGCTGCGCGACGATTTCTTCCGCATGATCAGTCACACCTGCCTGCACGAGTTCGCGCAGGGTGCCCACCGAGTTCATTACATAGACATGCTCTTGCTTGAATTTGTCGATATTCACAGCCCCTCCCTTCATTGCCATGAGCTCACTCGGATATCGGCAAGAAGCTACGGGGCTTGAGCGTTACGTCATGCGTTAGGACAGCTTGCTTGTCGGGTGACGCACCTGTCCGTCGCCGCGTACCACGAATCGTTCGACCGTCAGTGCTTCGGCGCCCATCGGCCCGTAAGCGTGCAGGCGCGTGGTCGAAATGCCGATTTCAGCACCTAACCCAAGCTCGCCACCGTCAGAGAAACGTGAAGACGCATTCACCATCACGACGGCGGAACGAATGGCCCGGACAAAGTGCGCGACAGATCTGTCATCGCGCGTGACGATGACTTCCGTGTGATCGGAACCGAAGCGCTGGATATGCCCGATCGCCGCACCGAGATCGTCGACGATACGGATGGCGAGAATGAGATCGAGAAACTCTGCCGCGTAATCGTCGTCGCTGGCCGCGCGCATCCCGGCCACGATGGCGCGCGACCGTTCGCAACCGCGAAGCTCCACGCCGTGATGCAAAAGTGCCTGCGCAGCTTTCGGCAAAAACGATGCAGCGACATCGCGATGCACCAGGAGCGTCTCCAGCGCGTTGCACACGCCGGGGCGCGACGTCTTTCCATCGACGAGCAGGTCAAGCGCCAACGCCTCATCCGCTGTCGCATCGACAAACAAATGACAGACACCCTTGTAATGCTTGATCACCGGCACGCGCGCATGCTCGGCGACAAAACGGATCAGGCCTTCGCCACCGCGAGGAATCGCCAGGTCGACGATATCACTCAGTTGCAACAGCTCGACCATCGTCTCGCGCCGCAGGTCTTCGACCAACGTCAACGCCGCTTGAGGAACATGATTCCTTTCCAGTACCTCGCGCAACACATTGGCAATCGCAACGTTGGAATGCAGCGCTTCCGAACCGCCGCGCAAAATCACAGCGTTTCCTGCCATCAGACATAACGCGGCGGCGTCTGCCGTGACGTTCGGGCGAGCCTCATAGATCATCGCGATCACACCGAGAGGAATGCGCACGCGCTCTACGGAAAGACCGTTGGGACGCGTCTCACAACGCGTGACCAGACCAACCGGGTCGGGCAAGGTGGCAATCTCACGCACCGCATTGGCGATAGCGGCCACCCGCGCTTCATCCAGACGCAAGCGGTCCAGCATCGCGCCTTGCACGCCTTTGGATGACGCTTGCTGCAAGTCAAGCGCGTTAGCGGCAAGAATCGATTCGCTTTCGGCATCCAGCGCAGCAGCCATATCCTGCAGCAACTTGCGCTTTGTCTCGGTGTCGAGCGTGAACATCACCTGCGCGGCATCACGGCAGGCCAACGCCAGCGTGCGAATATCGCTCATGCCTTTACCTCTCCCTCGGTAATTTCCGGATCCACCACGGTAGCCAGGTCATCGCGATGCACGATCTCTGCACCATAGCTGTAACCCAGCAACGTCTCGATATCGCGGCTATGACGACCCGCCAGACGTAAAACTTCAGCGGCTGCGTACTGGCTCAGCCCGCGTGCAATCGGGCGATCGTCGGCATCGACGATTTCAACCAGATCGCCGCGATGAAAATCACCCACAGCACCCAGAATGCCGCCTGGAAGCAATGACGCTCGCCCGCCTGCAATAGCCTTCGCCGCGCCCGCATCCACACGTATGCGGCCACTCCCGGCTGGCGCATGCCGCAGCCAATATTTGCGCGCTTGCATGCGATTGCCCGCGACGTCGATCAACGTGCCCCGCAACCGCCCTTGCTGAAGGGCTTCCACGGTGGAGGCATCGCGCCCACCAAACAATACGGTGCGTATACCCGCGCTGGCTGCCTTGGTAGCGGCTTCGAGTTTCGTGCGCATGCCACCGGTACCAACGCTCGTGCTGCTGCCTGTCGCCATCGCCATCACCGCGGGTGTGAGCTGCGGAATGTGGCCGATGGGTTCTGCGTCGGGATTGCGTCGCGGATCGGCGTTATAGAGTGCGTCGACGTCGGACGCAATCAGCAGCAAATCCGCATCCACGAGCGCGGCGACGATGGCCGCGAGGTTGTCATTGTCACCGAGTTTGAGTTCATCCACCGCTACAGTGTCGTTTTCGTTGACGACCGGCAAAACACCTAGCGCAAGCAGTTCGCGCAGTGTGGCGCGCGCGTTGAGATAGCGACGTCGATTACGCAAATCGTCGTGCGTCAACAACACTTGCGCTACGGGACGCTCGGACAGGCTCTGCCACAGCGCGATCATCGGCGCCTGACCCAGCGCAGCCAGCGCCTGTCGTGCAGCGAGACCACCATCCGGTGCGATGCGTTCGCGCATCATGGCGCGGCCTGCAGCGACGGCCCCCGATGAAACCAGCACGACCTCGCGTCCGGACGCCTGACTCGCCGCGATGAAAGCCGCCAGCGCTCGCGCGTACTGCGTCGTCAGCCCACCGCCATCGGCCGCAAGCAGATTACTGCCGACCTTCAGCACAGCCCGCCTCCATGCAGGCAGCGCGCGTTCGGGCAACGGGCACGTAGCGGTCATGACGCCCGTGACGCCAAGGGAGCCGCCACACGATCGCCATGGGCTTTTGGCGCGGAGATAACTATAAACCGCACATCTGCGGAACCATCGTTGCGCACCTGATGGGCGACCTCAGGTGGTACATGCAAACCGTCACCGCGTTGCAGACGATGGGTGACGCCATCAAGCTCCAGCGTCGCTTCACCATCGAGCACATAAAAGAACTGACGTGAGCGCGTGTGGAAATGGCGCTGCTCGAAGCTGCCCGGAGGCATGCGTTCCTCGATCACGCTCAGATCGTCGGTTGCCAGCAAGTGCCAGCCATCGCACGCCTGGCCCCACGAATAATGTTCGGCGTTGGCAATGCTGGTGGCGGTCATGGGCGTTTTGTCAGTGTGAGAGATGAGCGAGCCGTTCTTTCAGCGCTTCAAGGTGAAGATCGTTGCCTGCACCCGGTGACGTACGTGCCGCAAGGCTTGCCTCAGGAGTACGCCCCTGCCCGGCCGCTGTCGCAGCTTCGGCGGCAGCACGATAGGCATCGCGGAACGGTACACCTGCCGCCGCCTGCTCGATGGCGACATCAGTGGCATACATCGCAGGCTCGATGGCGGCGCGCATCACCGATTCATTCCACTGCATGCGTGCGAGCAAATCCGGGAGCAACTCCAGTGCAGCAAGACCATGCGTAACACCGTGGAATAGCGAACCCTTCGAGAATTGCAGATCGCGCTGATAACCCGTCGGCAACGAAAGAAGCTGTTCGATTTCGCAGCGCGACGCCGCCACCGTGGCGTACGACGCACGCAGCAACTCCACGACATCCGGATTGCGTTTGTTTGGCATGATGGAGCTGCCCGTCGTGTACTCGGAAGGCAGCGAAACGAAGTTGAACTCGGCGGTCGTGAACAACGACAGATCCCACGCCAAACGCCGGGTATCAAGCAGCGCACTGCTCAACGCTTCCATCGCGGCCATCTCGAATTTCCCGCGCGATAGCTGCGCGTAGATGGGTGAGATCTGCATGCGTGCGAAACCCAGTGCTTTGGTCGTATGCGCACGGTCAAGCGGCAGGTTCACGCCGTAGCCTGCTGCGGTTCCCAAAGGGTTCGCATCGATCCATGCGGATGTCTGACGTGCGCGCCAAGCATTGTCGACGAAGCCTTCGGCGAATCCAGCAAACCACATGGCCGTCGACGAAACGACGGCGCGCTGCAGATGGGTGTAGCCCGGTAGTGGGATGGCCGGTTGTGCGGCCCGTTGCAAGCAAACCTCGGCGATGGCGCGGCAATGCACTTCGAGCGCCGCAAGCGCGTCCTTCAGCCACAACCGCGTGGCAACCAGAATCTGATCATTACGGCTGCGCCCTGTGTGCACGCGACGTCCGGCGTCGCCGAGGCGCTCCGTCAGGCGAGCCTCGATGGCCGAATGACCGTCTTCGTAGCGCTCATCAAGAATGAATCGCCCGGCACGAAAATCCTCAGCCAATGCATCCAATTCCCGTTTGAGATCCAGCGCTTCCTGCGCGCTGACTACGCCAATATTGGCGAGACCTTCGACGTGCGCTTTGCTCGCCGTGATGTCGTGCAGAAAAAATTCGCGGTCCAGCAACACGTCGTCGCCGGCGAGGAATTTCATGATCCTGGCGTTGGTTTCGACACCGGCTTTTTGCCAAAGAAGATCGCTCATGCGCGGGTTCTCTCCTGAAACGATTTGACGACGGTCGACGAATCGACCGTTTACACGGGTATGGCGGTGTATTCATCCACACCGATGGCGCGATTGATGTTCTGCATGGCTTGCGTCGCGGCGCCTTTGAGCAGGTTGTCCAATGTCGCCACGATAACAACGCGTTTGCCGTCGGCGGACATCGCAAAACCGCCGACTTCAGCGTGATGCTTGTTGGCGATCTGACTGACCCATGGTGCCTCGTCCACGACGCGTACCAGCTTCTCGCCTTCATAGGCATACTGGAATCTTGCCAGCACATCTTCACGCTTGAGAGCACGCGACAAGTAAAGATTCGTGGTCACGGTCAGTCCACGGAAATGCGGTGCCACGTGCGGCATGAATTCGACTGGGACACCAAGATGGCGGCTCGCTTCTTTCTCATGCATATGCCCGGTCAGCGAGTACGGCATCAGGTTGTCGCGGAGCTTCTCGGGGTTGTTCTTGTCGGACGGTGTCGTTCCTGCCCCCGAGTAACCCGATACGCCAAAGCACACAGGCGGAGCCGCCAGCACATCCTTGAGCGGAGCGACGGAAAGCTGGATGGCCGTCGCATAACAACCTGGATTGCTGATGCGCTTTTCTCCGCGCCACTTGTTGCGGGTCAGCTCCGGCAGGCTGTAGTACCAGTCGTTGTCAAAGCGATAGTCGGCGGATAAATCGACGATGACGGGATATTTTCCGGCAGCATCGAATGCCTCCACACAGACAGATGCCTTGCCGTTCGGCAACGCCAGCACGACCACATCCGCATCGAGTCCGGGCAAATCTTCGTGCGCGGGCGAGCTGTAATGCAGATCGCCCTTGTAGTCGGACACGTGCGCATCCACGCGCTGACCGTCGAGCTCGCGCGACGATACATACGCCAATTCCAACGCCGGATGCGCGGCCACCAATCGAATCAGCTCGGCACCCGTGTGACCACGCGCGCCTACAATGCCGATGCGTTTTTTTGTTGTCGCCATGACTGCTCAATCCACCAGCGTCGGTTGACGCACGGCGCAGTGGTCCACGCAACGTGCAATCGTGTCGAAATCGCTCAGGCCGTACCAGAACACTTTCCAGCGCTCCTGTTTGTAGCAACCATCGGATTCGGCGTAATAGAAATGATTGATCTGATTGCCGTGGCGCGAACGCCAGAACAGGCTCGGGTTTTCTTCGCGCATCACCAACCAGACGGCACGGCCAAGACCTTCGCCTTGCGCATCGTCCAGCACGGCAAACTTATCGAGATAGACCAACCCACTTTCCTGCGTAAGGATCATCGCGACACGATAGTTCTCGCTGACGTAGACGCGATACGGCGTGGTGCGCTCAAAGTAATCATCGACCACTTTGCGGCCGAAACTCGATTCGATCAGCGAGCGCATGCGTTCAAGGTCAACGCCTTCCCAACTCTCGAAACGGAAGACTTTCTCGCCGCGACGCACGAGCGTGCCCGAACCCTTGTGCGTGAACAGTTCCTTCGCAAGCTCAGCCGGCCGCGTGATCGACACCGAAGACGTGAGCGGCAGGCTCTGCAGGAGGTCGGCAATCTGCTCGATCTTGACGCGCATGCCGCCGTTGATCCACGGCTGCGCCATCAGATGTTCGTATTCCGTACTCAGGTTGATCGAATCGATAACCTGGCCTTGATCGTCCAGCAAACCGCCGGTGCCGGTGAGGAAGACGATCTTGTACGGCTGCAGCACGCGTACCAGATCGTTCGCGGCGAAGTCGGCGTTGATGTTGAGAAACTGACCTTCGTCCGTTTCGCCGAGGCTGGCAATGACAGGAATCGAACCCGCGCGAAGGCTTGCCTCAATCGGTGCAAGATTAATGCTGTCGACCTTGCCCACCATGCCGTAGACGTCTTTATCCAGGAAACTGGACATGAAGACACCGGAAGGCACCGACGTGGCACGCGTATCCATCGCCTGCAACGCTTCGACGAGGCGAAGATTCTGCTGCTGAAACACACGGCGCACGATTCCGAGCGCCTTGGGCGATGTCACGCGCAAGCCGTTGACGGTCTGCTTCGTGATGCCTGCTGCTTGCAGCTCTTCATCCAGCTGCGGGCCCGCGCCGTGCAACACGATCGGTGTCAAACCCACTTGCTGCAGGAAGGTCAGCGACGAGGTGAGATCGGACAATTCATCGCGAAGTACCGCGCCGCCGACTTTCACCACGGCGAAGCGCTTGGCATCCAGCTGTGAGAATCGCTTGAGGTACTGTTGGATTTCCTTGGCGCTGCCCATCGCAGAGAGCAGGCGCACAATGGTCTGACGGGTGTTCTTATGCGCTTCCACGGTTAACAATCCCGTAAATGGTTTCGGCGTAATTTTTCAGTTGATCAAGCGACACCCATTCGTCGGCGGTATGCGCCTGTGCGATATCGCCAGGACCGTAGACGAATGAAATGTAACCGCCTGCCGAGAACAGCGCGGCTTCAGTCCAGAAATTCACGGCGTTGCCGACGGGAATGCCAAGCTCATCGGCAATGTCGCGTGCAGCAAGTCGCCGTGTTTCGGCAGTGGCGATGTCCCCGGCGGGAAGCGATACACCGCGGAATAGTTCGGTGAACTTGGTCGGTTGCGGCTCGACCAGTGTGCGGAACGTTTCCAGCAGGTGATCCGGATCCATGCTCGGCAATGGGCGGAAGCCGAAACGCACTTCCGATGTCGGCGCGATGATGTTGGCCTTGATGCCACCCTCGACACGGCCGATGTTGAAGCGCAGCCCGGTCAAACCACCGAAACGTTCATGCGATTGACGCTCGACGTAATCCAGCGCTGCGGCACCCCAGCGAACGGTTTGATGCAAGGCGCTGTCGCTGGGCCGCTGTTCGCCCGAGGCGTGACCGGCCTGCCCGGCAAAGCTCATCTGTACCGAATGAATGCCACGATGCGCCAACACCGCCTCGCAGCGCGTCGGCTCGGCGACGATGATCGCCTCATAAGACGGTTTGTCGTGCAGAAAAGCTGCGATGCAACGTGGATCGTTCGCTTCTTCATCTGTGGTAAGCAGCAACGCCATATCGCCCTTGCTGCTTTGTGCCGTCGCGAGTAATGCGGCGGCAGCACCTTTGATGTCGCACGCGCCAAGACCAATGGCCTTGTCTTCGGTAACTCGAAGAGTATGCGGATCGCTCGTCCAGTGCGGCGAATCAGGCACCGTATCCAGATGCACGTTGAACAGGTACTTCGGCTTGCCGCGCACGGCGTACAACGTGACGGCGCCTGCACCTTGATCCGTGACCGTCACGTTGAAATCAGGCAGCTGTTCGCGCAGGTAGTCGAAGATACCGCCGGTGCCAATTTCACGCGGTGGATTGCGCGTGTCATAGCTGACCAGCGCGTTCAAATGTTTCAGCGTTGCATCCAGCAAGGCACTCATCCCCGGTTGACCTCGGCCCACAACGTGCTGCTCATGCCGAACAACTTGATGAAGCCTTCCGCTTCGGCAACGCCCCAATCGGCGGCCTGGGCGTACGTCGCGCCCTTCGCGTTGAGGATGTGCTTGGATTCGATGGCAACAGCGTTGATGATGCCGCCCGAAGTTTCCAGCGTAACGTCGCCATTGACGGTCGCCTGGCTCGACGCGAGGAACGCTTCCAGATCGGTCTTCAGCGGATCGTGGAAGAAGCCTTCGTAAACCAGCTCCACCCACTTGCGCGCGATCTCCGGCTTGAAGCGGTTTTGCTGCTTCGTGAGCACGGCTTCTTCCAGTGCTCGATGCGCCACCAACAACGCCGTTAGACCGGGCGCTTCAAAAATGATGCGGCCTTTCAGACCGATCGTGGTATCGCCGGTATAAATGCCGCGACCCACGCCGTACTGCGCCAGCAAGCTATTGAGCTTGGCGAGCATCTTGTGACCCGGCATTTTTTCGCCATCGAGTGCGACCGCTTCGCCATCGACGAAGCTGATCTTCAGACGCAGCGGTTTGGACGGCCATTCCGAACGCGGCTTGCACCAGCCAATAGCACCTTCTCCTGGCGCCTGCCAGCGATCGATCTCGCCGCCAGACATGGTCAGGCCCAGCAGATTTTCATTGATGGTGTAGGCCTTCTGCTTGGCGCGAACGCCAAAGCCGAGATCCTCCAGGTACTTCTGCTCGTAGGCGCGCACCTCGGTGTGTTCTTTCTGGATCTCGCGGATCGGCGCAACGATTTCGTAATCGCCTTGCGCCTTCACGGCGAGATCGAAACGCACCTGATCGTTACCCATGCCCGTGCAGCCATGCGCGATGGCCTTGGTGCCCAATTCGGCGCAACGCCTCAGTGCAGCGTCGACGATGAGATAGCGATCGGACACAAGCAACGGATATTGCCCCTGATAGCCCTCGCCCGCCCACACGAAGGGCTTCACAAAGCCGCTCCAGATTGCCGGGCCGCCATCGACGGTGACATGGCTGGCTGCCTTCAATTCCTTTGCACGCGCTTCGATAAAGGCGCGTTCCTCCGCGTCGACACCGCCCGTGTCGGCGAACACGGTATGCACAGCCCAACCCTGTTTTTGCAGATAGGGGATGCAGAAGCTGGTGTCGAGGCCACCGGAGAATGCGAGGACGATGTCTTTGCTCATGATGCGGAATCCAAAAGAGTGTGTTTACACAGATTCGATGACAATGTGCGGTTCACAACGCACGGGGAAATTGACGGAGTTGGCGAGAAAGCAGGCATGATGCGCGTCGTCATGCACGCTGACGGCACGCTTGGGGTCGCTATCGGCGGTGATGGTTACCGTGGGGCGAAGCACGACTTCAGTGAATCGGCCGTCGTTGCTGCTCTCTTCGAGCGTGCCTACGGCTTCATCGTGATAAGCCGTCACCACCACGCCAGCGACGGCCGCAAGATGCAAATACCAAAGCATGTGGCAGCTGGAAAGCGCTGCGACGAACATGTCTTCCGGATTGTGCTTCGAGCCATCGCCGCGAAACGCGGCATCGGATGAACCCGCTATCACCGGCTTACCGGCAACGCGTATCTCGTGCTCGCGACCGTAGCCTTGATAGGTCTTGGTGCCCGTGCCGTGATTGCCGGTCCAGACAACGGCGACCGGATATTGATGCTGCTTACTTGCCATCGCGACGTTCCTCAGCCTGTTTCATCAATTCCGCCAGCTCGGCATCGCGTTCATCGGCACGCTCGCCCAGACCTTTGACAACACCCGCGCGATTGGCGGCAGGATGGTTCTGATTGAGCTTGAATTTTCCGACGATGCGATCGATGGAAATCTCCAGGCCACAAATCGCACCGAGCATGGATTCGATGTGATCTTCCGGCGCATCGGACACATGCCACGGCTTGGGTTGTGTCGCCTCGTGACGATTGGTCAACCGCTCGAGAAAATCACGCAGCCATGCCTTGTCGTTTGTCACATGCAGCCGCCCATGCAGGTGCACGACGGCATAATTCCATGTAGGCACTTCGCGGCCGGTCTCGTGCTTGCTTGGGTACCAGTTGGGACTGATGTAGCCATCGGCCGCCTGGAAGATCACCAGCACTTCCGCACCATCGGCTTTCGCCAATTCATTGCCGCGCGCGACGTGACCGTGCAGCAACGTATCGCTCACCAGCTCGAACGGCAGGTGGTTCGCCGTCAATCCATCCGCGCCGTTCATGACGACCGTGGCAAACGGATAGTCGCGGATCAGCGCATGCAGCACGTCGATGCGCGTTTCGTGGAAAGACTTGGGCAGATACATGCGCCGTCCCGAAAAATCAGCGTTGCGCGATCAGCGATGCCATCACCGCTTTCTGCACGTGCAAGCGGTTTTCGGCTTCGTCGATGGCGATGCATGCTGGCGAATCCATCACCGCATCGGTTGCCTTGATGTTTCGGCGCAACGGCAGGCAGTGACTGAAGACGCCGTTGTTGGTCAGCGCCATCTTGGCCTCATCGACGATGAAGTGCTTGTTCGCGTCGCGAATCGGCTTTTCGTTTTCCCAATGGCCGAAGAACGGCAAGGCACCCCAGCTCTTGGCGTAGACCACATCGGCGCCGCGATAGGCCTCTTCGATGTTGTGGCTGACTTTGAGCGATCCGCCATTCTCTTTCGCGTTCTGCTCGCCGAAAGCCATGTAGCGTTCGTCGAGCACATAGTCGGGTGTGGGGCAAAGCAACGTAACGTCCATGCCCATCTTCGTGGCAATCAACAATGCCGAATTGGCGACGGCGGTGTTGAGCGGCTTGGTGTGGTACGTCCACGTCAGCACGTATTTGCGGCCTTTCAGATCGCCGAAACGTTCTTTCAGTGCCAGTGCGTGAGCGAGTTCCTGGCAGGGATGCGTGATCGTTTCCATGTTGATCACCGGCACCGTCGCATATTGCGCAAAGGCCTTGATAACGCTGTCTTCGCGATCGACCGACCAATCCTGGAATTTCGGAAAAGCGCGCACGGCGATTAGGTCGACATAGCGGCTCAGCACGCGCGCCACTTCGGCGATGTGCTCTTCCGCTTCGCCGTCCATCACCACGCCAGGACGAAATTCGATCGGCCATGCATCTTTGCCCGGTGACAGCACGATGGCGTGACCACCAAGATGAAACGCACCGAGTTCAAAACTGGTGCGTGTGCGCATCGACGGATTGAAGAACAACAAGGCCACCGATTTGCCGGCGAGCTGTTGACCGCGCGGCGAACGCTTGAACGCCGCAGCTTCCTCAAGCAGCGCATCGATTTCGGCGCGGCTGTAATCCTGGGTGGTGATGAAATGACGAAGCGACATCGTTAACTCCATTCCGAAAAAGCAAAAAACCCGGCGCAAGGGCCGGGTTTTGTCGTCGTAATACACATGCAACGTGGCGACAGCCTACCCGGCCAAATGTCGGTCCAGCGGTCGACGCGCACGCGATGTCATCCCAGCAGCCATGCGGGCGCTGGTAAACACGGTAGCGGTATAGACGGCTGCGGACATGAGTGTTCCGGGTGGTTGAATATCCATGATGACCGGATTTTCGCTGCCACGCAACAAAAAATTAAAGGCGACCGTGCCGGGGCACGATCGCCTTCGATATGACCGGACTGAATGAATCAGTCAGCCGGCGAAACACTCACACGCACGCGCAGGCGCTCGCCCGGGTCGTAGCTCAAGCGGGACATGTAGACGTCACCGTGATAACGGTATTCGACGTCATAACCGATGATCTGGCGCTGATCGACCACTTGGCCCTGCTGGCAGACCGTCTGATTGCTCACCGTGGTGCTGCCATTGCTGGCGACTGAGTTACCGACCGCACCGCCAATCACCGCGCCACCCACGGTAGCCGCCGTGTTGCCGCGACCATGCCCAATGGTGCTGCCAAGCACGCCGCCGACGACCGCGCCAAGCACGGTGCCTGCAGTGGTATTACCTGGATTCTGCTGCACGACTTGCTGGTTGTAGCACTGCGGCTGCGCGCTGCGTACCACGCCATAAACCGGATCCACGCGCAACACATCCGCCCAGGCAGTGTGCGCATTGTCAGGCGCACCCTGGGGGCCTGGGCCGGGACCGGGCGGCGGACCGCCAGCATCCGGCGGCGGGGGCGGCGGCGGATAACCACTGTCCTGCGCTGCCGCGCCGGCCGAGACGACGGCCAGAGCAAGCAGTGGAACCAACAGCATCTTCTTATTCACTGAAACCTCCCCCTGTGGGGCGAAATGGGCGCAATTTGCGCATGCTTCAAATTGCAGCAAATTCACGCTGAATCCACGCTTAGAAGTACCGCAACTAAATGTCGCATTCAGGGGCCAATACACAGCTTTACAAAGGGATTGGCTATTTGAGTCCCCAGCAGGGCTCGTGGACCTTGTTAAGATGATCGACTAACCCGCTTCACCGACCTCGGGACAGACCATGCCGATCTCGCTCTACAACAGTCTCAGCCGCCGTACCGAGCCGTTTTCGCCGCTCGATCCGAACCGGGTGACCGTGTATCTGTGCGGACCGACGGTGTATAGCTACGTGCATATCGGCAATGCGCGCGGGCCGGTGGTCTTCGACGTACTGGTGAAGCTGTTGCGCCGCCATTACCCGGGTGTGGTTTACGCCCGCAACATCACGGACGTAGACGACAAGATCAATGCCGCCGCGCTCGAACAAGGCGTGCCGATCAGCCAGATCACCGAGCGCTTCACCGACGTATATCGGGGCGACATGGGCGCGCTGGGGATTGCTGCACCCGATATCGAACCCAAAGCCACGGCGCATATCACGCAGATCATCACGATGATCCAGGCGCTGATCGCCAACGGCCACGCCTATGCTGCCGACGGCCATGTCTTGTTCGATGTGGACTCGTACTCGGCCTATGGCGCGCTGTCAGGCCGCGATACCGACGACATGATCGCCGGCGCACGCGTGGAAGTGGCGCCCTACAAAAAGAACCCTATGGATTTCGTGCTGTGGAAACCTTCCACGCCGGAACTTCCCGGTTGGGATAGCCCCTGGGGCCGCGGGCGACCTGGTTGGCATATCGAATGCTCAGCCATGAGCGCCGCGCATCTGGGCGAGACCATCGACATCCATGCCGGCGGCACGGATCTGCTCTTCCCGCATCACGAAAACGAAATCGCACAATCGACCTGTGCCCATGGCGGCAAGGTCTTCGCGCGCTTCTGGATGCACAACGGCATGCTTACGTTCGACGGCCGCAAGATGTCCAAGTCGCTGGGCAACGTACTTCACGTGCATGAGCTGGTGAAAAAACATCCGCCGGAAGCGCTGCGCCTTTTGCTGCTGCGTGGCCATTACCGCCAGCCGTTGGATTGGTCCGACGCCGCGGTCGCGCAGGCGATCAGCACGCTCGATGGCTGGTATCGCGTACTGCGCGAACTCAACGACGTCGCCATCGATACGACACAGCCGTTGCCTGTGCCGGAGCGCCTCGAAGCTGCACTATGCGATGACCTGAATACACCGCAGGCGCTCGCCGAACTCTCGATGCTTGCCGATACCGCGCGGCAAACGCCCTCGCCCGCCAACAAAGTGGCATTACTCGGCGGCGGTCTGGTGCTGGGTCTTTTGCAGGACGATCCCGAAGCATGGTTCAAGCAGGCAGGCGGCAATACGGTCGACGCCAGCCGCGTGGAAGCACTGTTGGAAGAACGCCGCAGCGCACGCGCCGCACGCGATTTCGCCCGTGCCGACGCCATCCGCGACGAATTGAGCGCCATGGGCGTGGTGATCGAAGACGGCGCCCAGGGCACGCGCTGGAGCGTCGTAAAGCATTGACCGACGGCGATTTCGGCGCAGTCAGGCGATCCGCGCGATAATAGGCGCATGAATATGATTGCCAACGCCAGCGCCGAACAGGCCCAACAGGATATCGCCGACGAATTTGCCTTCTTCGGCGACTGGACCGAGCGCTACCAATATCTGATCGACCTCGGCAAGCAGCTTCCGCCTTTCCCCGAGGCATACAAAACCGAGGAATACCGCGTGCACGGCTGCCAGTCGATGGTGTGGCTGGTGCCGAGTGGCGATGCATCGCGCATGCATTTCGAAGCGACCAGCGATTCGGCCATCGTGTCGGGGTTGATCGCGCTGGTGCTGCGTGTGTATTCGGATCGTTCTGCTGCGGAGATTGTCGCGACGGAACCTACGTTTATTCAGACGATTGGGTTGGCGAAGCATTTGTCGCCGACGCGGTCGAATGGGTTGGCGGCGATGTTGGTGAAGTTGAAGGCTTATGCGGCTGCGCAGTTGTAGTTATCGTTTTTGAGTTTGCGCTTGGGTCGTTTGTGTTGTGCTGTCGCGAGTGTGCCGCTTACGCAGCGAGCGTTTCGTGCCTCTGCCGAGGCCCGAGTCACTTTTCTTTGCTGGCCCAAAGAAAAGTAACCCAAAGAAATGGCCTCTAAGGCTCTTGTTGTTGAGGTCAACAAGCATAGAAGTTCGCCACCAGCCAAATATCTCGCGTGCTTGCCTACACGAACCCGCTATACCGCGACTCTCAAACGGTGAGGGCTTAAAGCGTGTGACGCGTGCCTAGATCGCAACAACCGTGCGCTTTGAGCCCTTAGGCCCACAGCGCGTTGCGGTGTAGCCGAACGGCGTATTTGGAACCTAACGTTTCGTGTAGCTACGAACTTTTCGGGTTTCTATCCAGCTAATGCCGCGAGCCTTTCAGGCCATTTCTTTGGGTTACTTTTCTTTGGGCCAACAAAGAAAAGTGACTCGGCTGCCGGCAGGCAGACGAAACGCCCGCTGCGTAGGCGGCAAACTGGCGATGCCAGATGTTCACTGGAAACATGCAAATCATGCTCTAAGCCCTCAGAGCACAGCGTGTTGCGGTGTAGCGATGCGGCATATTTGAAACGTAACGCCTCATGCGGGCACAAGCCCTCCAGGTTTCTATCCAGCCATTGCAGTGAGCCTTTAAGGCCATTTCTTTGGGTTACTTTTCTTTGGGCCAACAAAGAAAAGTGACCCGGCTGCCGGCAGGCAGTCGAAACGCCCGCTGCGCAAGCGGCAATCTCGCGATATCAAAATGTTCGCGCGAACCCGGAAAAGATGATCGGCAAACCCCAACTAACTCACAAACTGAGCCCATACAAACAAAAAGCCCCGTCCATCGACGGGGCTTTTGTACATTTCAGAACGCTAACGCGCCCCGACGCGATCAATCACCCATCTGCTTCTGCAAATGTTCGCGACGCTCCTGCGCATCCAGCGACAGCGTAGCAATCGGACGCGCATCGAGACGCTCCAGACCGATTTCCTCATCGGTCTCTTCGCAGAAGCCATAACGGCCCTCTTCAATACGACGCAGCGCCTTGTCGATCTTGGAGATCAGCTTGCGGTAGCGGTCGCGGGTGCGAAGCTCGAGCGAGTTTTCGGTCTCGCGGGTGGCGCGTTCGGCTTCGTCGCCAACATCACGCACCTCGTCGCGCAGGTTTTCCATCGTCTGGCGGGATTCTTCCACCAGCTGCTCGCGCCATTCACGGAGCTTGTTGCGGAAATAGGCCAGGTGACGAGGATTCATGTACTCCTCGTCATTGGAAGGACGGTAACCCTTGGGAAGGTCGATGTTGGTCGTCGTGGGCAGCGCGTAGCGGCCGTCTTCGCGGGTTACACCATTGTCGAGAGTGGTAGCGGAACTATTCATTGAGGACTGCGGGGTCTTCTGTTGCTTGGTCGAGGAATGCGCCGTGGCCGAAGCCACCTTTCCCGTCGTTCCGACGGCGCTGGCTACCTTGCCCCCAATGGGGCGGGGGGTCGCCTGAGCAGGTTCGGCGTGCTTGGGTTGGTGCGATGAGGCTGGTGCCGCGGCTTTCTTTGCGGGCGCTGGCTTGGCCGGTGCCGGTGCGGGCTTCGCCGCCGGCTTTGCGGCCACTTTTTCTTCCACTTTCTTTACCGGTGCCGGCTTTGCGGGTGCAGCATGCTTGGCGTGCGGCGGCGCGGCGACTTTCTTGGCCGGTTCGGCCTTCTTCGTTTGCGGCTTGGGAGCTGGAGCGGGTTTCTTGGCGACGACCTTCTTAGCTGGCGGGGCCTTCTTCGCGACCGCTTTGGCCGGCGCTTTCTTCACCGCAGCCTTTTTCGCAGGCGCGGTTTTCTTCGCGGACTTGGCTGGAGCGACCTTGGCCTTGCTGACCTTGGCTTCATTGCCCTTACCCGCAGCCTTTCCTTTTGGTGCCTTCTTGGCAGCGGACGGATTACGCGTGGTTTTCGCCATTTACCTTCACCATTTTGGCCGTGGCGGCCGGGTGTTATAGCTCAATAGGCTTACACCGGCAACCATCCTTCTGGAATACTCACGCATTAAGTGCCGCAGGTAGTTTCGGCAACGTGAACGCCGTGAGTCGACTGATCCTATTCTTTCTTCGCGTCTATAAGCGATTCATGAGCCCCCTGCTCGGACAGCGTTGTCGCTTTTACCCCAGTTGCTCCGATTATGCACGGATTGCCGTGACACGCTTCGGTCCGTGGCGTGGAAGCGTGTTGGCAGGATGGCGCATATTACGCTGTCAGCCGCTGTGCACCGGCGGCAACGATCCGGTTCCCGAACATTTCCACCTCCCCTCTTGCCGTAACCCTGGAGATTCGCATGTCCACTGACTGGCTGATAAAAAACGCCGAACTGGTCAATGAAGGCCGCCGATTTCACGCCGATCTGCGTGTGAAGAATGGCCGCATCGAGAAGATCGGCGACAGTCTGGACGCGCGTCCTGGCGAACAGGTGATCGATGCCACCGGCCTGTGGCTGCTGCCAGGCATGATCGACGACCAGGTCCATTTCCGCGAACCAGGACTGACGCACAAGGCTGATATTGCTCACGAATCCCGCGCTTGCGCGGCGGGCGGCATCACCAGCTTCATGGAAATGCCCAACACCAAGCCGCCAGCACTGGATCGCGAATCGCTGGAAGCCAAGTACAGCCGTGCCGCGGAAGTGTCGGTGGTGAACTACGCCTTCTATATGGGCGCCAGCAACGACAACCTGGAAGCCATTCGCGCGCTGGACCCGAAGGCCGCGCCGGGCATCAAGGTGTTCATGGGCGCATCCACCGGCAACATGCTGGTGGACAACCCGGAAACGCTGGACGCCATTTTCCGCGATGCACCGACGCCGATCATCACGCATTGCGAAGACACGCCGATGATCGACGCCAATCTCGCCAAGGCGCATGAGAAGTACGGCGACAACATCCCCGCACGCGAACACCCGTTGATCCGCTCACGCGAAGCCTGCATCAAATCCACGCGACTGGCGATTTCACTGGCGCAGAAGCACGGCACTCGCTTGCATGTTCTGCATATCTCCACCGCGGACGAACTGGCGTTGTTCCAGCCCGGCCCGATCAAGGGCAAGAAAATCACCGCCGAAACCTGCGTGCATTTCCTGCATTTCAGCGATGAGGACTACGAACGCCTGGGTTTCCTGATCAAGTGCAATCCGGCCGTGAAAACGGCGGCGGATCGCGAAGCGATCATCAAGGCTGTCGCTGAAAGTCGCATCGACGTGCTGGCGACCGACCATGCTCCGCACTTGCTGGAAGAAAAAGCCCAGCTTTATGACAAGGCGCCGTCGGGCCTGCCGCTGGTGCAGTACGCGTTGCAAGCGGCGATTCAGCGCGTAACCGAAGGCAAGCTGACGCTGGAACGCGTGGTCGAAGCGGTGTGCCACGCACCTGCGCAGCTGTTCAATGTTCACGAACGCGGCTATCTGCGCGAAGGCTACGCCGCCGACCTCACGCTGGTCGATCCACGCAAACCGCATACGGTCGTTCGCGAGGAAGTGCTATCCAAATGCGGCTGGTCGCCGTTCGAGGGCTATACGTTCAGCAGCTCGATTGCGATGACGTTCGTCAACGGACAGCGCGTGTGGGACGGTTCGACGGTAAACGATGCGGTGCGTGGTCAGCGGCTGACATTCGACCGATAAGCGCCCAACCGAATGAACGACGACGCCTGTTCATTGAACAGGCGTCAAGACCACTTGTACCGGACCAGCGTTACCCGAGCGTCCCAAAACGCTCACGCGCGTGTCGCTGATGGCCAGCAACTTGCCGCCTTGATGGATGCGTGCCGATACGGCGAAGTCCACGCCGTCGCCAAGATCCTTCGGTTCGTATGTCAGCACGAAGCTCGCCGGGGAAGCGCCGACCGGAGAGATGGTGTCGTTGGCGATGACACGTGCCGGAGCATCCTGACGACTGACGTCGGAGAGGGTCACTTCAAGCACCGCATCGGGTGGCAATGACGACACCGCGCTGAAATCCACTTCGCCCGTCAGCGACTTCATCAGCGTTTCCTGCACGGGCGGCTTGCTCTTCCCGAAATGGGGCATCCAGCTGCAACCGGCCAGCGCGACGGCGCCGAACATCAAAAGGCCAAAACGAATCTTCACGCGAATTCCTGATCCACGATGCGAATTCACCATGGTAGCCGCCTTACCGGCTTAACGCGATTTCGGACGCTCTGCGCCGTATCCGCCCTCGACACCTTTGCTGGCGTAAGCCACCGCATCGTGCGGATGCAGACTTTCCTGGTGTTCGAGGCGAACGTGGAAATCGGCGATGCTCTTATCGGCATCGAGCGCACGCTGGATGCGGCGGGCTGCGTCTTCGCAGAACATCAGGTTGCTGCCATTGGCGAGTGCGAAAGCCTGTTCGTCTTCGCGTTTGACCGCCGTCTGCACCGGCGTACCCAGCGACTGCTCTACCGTGTCGAGCAACTGGATGAGGTTCAACGGCGCACCGTCGACAAACCGCACCAGCAGGCGCGCCACGCTGCGCTGAGCGTGCGGTGTTGCCACGATGCCTTTCTCGCTGCCCAACCACGCCAGCACGG